>JAGB01000006.1 GCA_000526435.1 Caldicoprobacter oshimai DSM 21659 | reverse complement strand
GTGTTTACTTTTGAGAGGAATAAATAGGATAGCTTGTTACTTTGAAATTGTCGTCGACCTTCAATAGTGCAAAAATCCCTGGAGATCGACGACAATTTTTTGTTTTTGCTTTTGCAATAGAATCTTTATTCTTTGGGAAATAAATGCTATAATAGACCTTAAAAGCAGTAGGTATAATAACTTTTACAAAAAATAACAAGCCTTATTAAAAGCGGCTTGTAACGGGTTTTTAGTCTACCTATAAGGGATTGAAACCTGCATCAAAGAATTCCGCTTTGGGCTGTAGTTCCGTTTTTAGTCTACCTATAAGGGATTGAAACCAAATCGCATCGACGTGGAGCAGGTCGCAGCGCAGGGCGTTTTTAGTCTACCTATAAGGGATTGAAACCGAATCCAATTCCTGCCGACGCACAAGCATTGTGGGTTTTTAGTCTACCTATAAGGGATTGAAACCAACAAAGTGCTCAAAAATCCCGGTTATGCGCCCAGTTTTTAGTCTACCTATAAGGGATTGAAACCGGTTTCGCAGCCAAAGGTCTCGTATGTTATCCAGGGTTTTTAGTCTACCTATAAGGGATTGAAACTCTGGAGAAGGCTCAAGGAAGCGCTGCAGAATGATGAGTTTTTAGTCTACCTATAGGGATGAAACCCATGAAGAATGACCGGCTAGAAAAGCTGTAGGTGTTTTTAGTCCCTATAAGGATGAAACCCGTCCCGCCTGCAGCGCTAAACCATTTCCCGCATTTTTAGTCTACCTATAAGGGATGAAACCCTCCAGGCCAAGTAAAGATGAACTCCAGGACGTTTTTTAGTCTTACCTATAGGATTGAAACTTTCACCTCCATCAAAACTTGGTAGCGCCAAAACGTTTTTGCTCCTATAAGGTGAAACTTCGATTTTTACAAGGGCCGAGGCCGAAAGCTCCAGTTTTGTCTACTTAAAGATTGAAAAGTTCTTTTTGCAATCTTACGGCGATGCAGGTTTTTATCTACCTATAAGGGGATGAAACGGCTCTTTCTTCTCTGCTAAAGCCTGCGCCGCGCAGTTTTAGTCCTACTATAAGGGATTGAAACCCTTTAGTCTGCCAAACAGGATGCAAAATGCAATACGTTTTAGTCTACCTATAAGGGATGAACAAAAGTTTACCTCTAAAAACGCCCTCCGAGATAGTTTTTAGTCTACCTATAAGGATTAAACTGCAAAATCAGCAAGGATATATACAGAGGGAATTCTTTTAGTCTACCTATAAGGGATTGAAAACACCCACCATCCGTAACGCGCTTGCCGTTTGTTTTAGTCTACTATAAGGGATTAACAGAAATCGGACACGAGAAAGAAAGTTGCAGAATGTTTTTCTACATAAGGGATGAAACGGATCCGGCCCGTGATATCCGCCTTCCCACGTTTTTAGTCACCTAAAGGATGACAACCAACCAACAATAAAGGGATAATGCAACATTGTTTTAAGTCTACCTATAAGGGATTAATGGAAGTATGCGACAGCAAGGGTTATCAGGTTTTACTACCCTAAGGGATGAACCTGTTCTTCTGCTAGTTCAATAGCTTGGGCGCCGTAGGTTTAGCCACCTATAAGGGATTGAATGCTTCGGCGTTGAGCGGAAATCAGCGCCCCCAGGTTTTTTGCTACCTAAGGGATTGAAACCTAGTTTATTCTAATACTTGCTGGCTAAAATCGTTTTTAGTCTACCTATAAGGGATTGAAACCTATGATTGATAAGGAAGTCTTTTTCTCTAGTTTTTTAGTCTACCTATAAGGATTGAACATTTTCCCTGCTCCCCAAAATGAACATGTTTGTTTTAGTCTCCTATAGGGATTAAACATACATTTGACCTGCAGCCTCTTTACCAAGTTTTTAGTCTACCTAAAGGGATGAAACGGAAGACCCCTGAGCACCAGGCGACCTACAAGTTTTTTAGTCCTCTATAAGGGATTGAAACATCCATCACGGGCAATGATGTGGTAGCCCAAAACGCTTTTATCTCCTATAGGGATTGAAACCTTCGAGCCCTGGAGCCTGGCATTCTCAAGTTTTTAGTCCACCTATAAGGATTAAACGCACCGATTAGAGATGGTCGGAAGAATGCAAGTTTTAG
Organism: Caldicoprobacter oshimai DSM 21659; assembly: GCA_000526435.1. Classification (GTDB taxonomy): domain Bacteria; phylum Bacillota; class Clostridia; order Caldicoprobacterales; family Caldicoprobacteraceae; genus Caldicoprobacter; species Caldicoprobacter oshimai. The sequence continues at coordinate 1,084 of JAGB01000006.1, read as the reverse complement.
TCTACCATAAGGATTGAAACGAATACGAGGCGGGCCTGCTTTTGTGGCTTCCGTGTTTTTAGTCTACATATAGGGATTGCACGCCTCAGCTTTTTTATGCATCCTATCAGTTTTATCTCCTATAAGGATAAAACGGCTCCAGCACTTCAGCCGTGCTTATCCCTATTCGTTTAGTCTACCTATAAGATGAAACAGAATAGCTGTAGAACGGCTGGATTCGGCCATCGTTTTAGTCTACCTATAAGAAACGTGCCCGCTGCACCGCTGAGCTATCAGTTTTTAGTCTACCTAAAGATAAACTGCGTCTTTCCTTTTAGCCCGGCCATTACGTTTTAGTCTACCTATAGGGATTGAAACAAACATCCGCACACATCTGGGTAATGTAAAACCTTTTTCTCTACCTTTAAGGATTGAATCCCAGAAATTCAACGTTTTATCTCAATCTCTTTGTTTTTCCTCCTATAAGGCAAACTTGTCATCCCATTTGTTGACAGCGCCAGTGTTATTTGTTTTACTTCATAAGGGATGGACACTTCCTTTTCGCCTTCGCCAGCTTCGCTCCCGCTTTTTAGTCTACCTATAAGGCAGAACCCCACCAAACCATCCTGGGTAGCATCTGCCGAAGTTTTTAGTCTCCTATAAGGGTTGCCTGCCGGCGTTGGCTCCGCTGTGGCACGATTTTATCTACTTAAAGGGACTTGAAACTTCAAGCACCGGAGGCTCACGGGTCGCGGGTTTTTCTCACCATAAGCGGCCTCGAAATTCGGGTGCCTTCCCTATCCGATGAATTGTTTTTAGTCTACCTATAAGGGATGAAACCTCTGTCCTGCTTCCAGCTTGTACCCAATCAGTGTTTTTAGTCTACCTATAAGGGATTGAAACAAGATCGCCGGAAAAGAACAGGGTCAGCGAAAAAGGGTTTTAGTCTACTTATAAGGGATGAAACGGACTTTGAAGATTCGTCCCGTCTCCTCTCTCCGTTTTAGTCTCCTATAAGGGATTGAAACTGGTCCACAAACCACAGTCCCACTTCCGGTCAAAGTGTTTTTAGTCTACCTATAAGGGATTGAAACTCCAATGCAGC
>JAGB01000005.1 GCA_000526435.1 Caldicoprobacter oshimai DSM 21659 | reverse complement strand
AGCGGCGAATTATATACTATCAAATCAATTCCCCTTTGTCAATACCCTTTTTTTGTTCCTCTTTTATTATGCTCTCTTAAGCCGCCATCAGCTCCCTTGGCCAACGGCCGTTATAGATTATCACACACAACCCCTGCTTGTCAATATTCTTTTTATAAAAAGCATTTTATTATGTTACTTACGCTGCATTTATCTTTATTAATAAATCGTGTAACAGTTAACATCTCTATTGCTGATTCTTTTCATCTCAATATGAGCATCCGGCTTCCAAGGCTTTATACGCAGAAGAGCAAAAAGAAGAGGAAAAATATCTCAATTTCGAAAACTTTTCTCCTTTTAAAAGGGTATCTTATATAGAAAGACCGAAAAGGAGGTGCACGGGTGGAAAAGGATGTGATTGCCAGGATTAAAGAAGGCGATAAACAAGTCTTTGAACAGCTGTACAACGAATATGCAGAATATGCTATACGTACGGCATTTGCCATCACCAAAAACAGCGCCGATGCATCCGATGCCGTTCAAGAAGCCTTTATAAGGGTTTACCGAAACATAATCTTCTATGATGAAGAAAAACCCTTCAAACCCTGGTTTTACAGAATACTGGTGAACGAATGCAACCGGATCATGAAGCGCAAATCAAAGGTGATACCGATAGACCAGTACTTAGATGACCATCCTATGAGCTCACAGAGGGACGACTATAAATTCGAGGAATACGAGGAGCTGTATGCTGCAATACAGGGGCTTAAAGAAATAAACAGGATACCAATTATACTGAAATATCTCAATAATTTTTCGGAAAAAGAAATTGCTGAGATTTTGGATGTAAATATAAATACCGTAAAATCAAGGCTTTTCAAAGGGCGTGAAAGGCTTAAACAGGCTTTGTTAAAAATCAAGGAAGGGAGGAGAAAAAATGGAGGAAAAAATTTTTGACCAAGAGATCAAAGACGCCCTCTTGAAAGCGACAGACGCATCCCTAAACCTCAAAAAGGATATATGGGAAGGTATTGAATCCAAAATCGAATATTATGAAAGCCAGAAAGGAGTAAAAACCATGAAAAAGAGTAAGATTAAATCCATCTTCACCGCCATAACCCTGACAGCGGCAGCTTTAGGCATAGCATTTTTCACGTCTACGAATGCAGGCAGAGCCGCAGTTGCTAAAATCAGGGAAATACTTGCTCCCGAAAAGGTCATAGTCCAGGATATAGAAGGGCAAAAGGAGGACACCAAAGTAAATCTTAACGAAGGACCCGGATACGTTATATACGTCGATGAAAGCATGTATCACGTAGTAAAACAGGATGGAAAGGATAGAATCATTCCAAACGTGGATCCGGGCGACAATTTGCCGGAGGTATACATGGAAATTCAGCGAGTGGCGAATAAATCTCCTCAGGAGATGGCCGCACAGCTGGAAACCGAGCTTAAATCTTCTTTTGAAACTGTTGAAAATTATGGCATCGTTGAAGACCCTGTTGAATCAATATCTCTACATGCTCGAAACGGCCTTAAACATGATTCCACCATAGTCAGGTACTACCTCGTAGATGATAAACAGGGGGGCACTTTTGTAATAAAGCAACAGTACTTTTTAGAGGCAGCAGAGGGCCATGGTGCAAGATTCTACCACATGCTCAAAGAATTTAAAATAGTTACTTCACAGGAATAATCACAAAAATCAAGCAAAAAGAGGTTGGTAAATCAACCTCTTTTTGCTCTATCGGGCTTCCCCTAAAAGTTTTCCTAATATCCTTTCTTACTCTCATCAAGGAAAACTTACGGGAAGCCTTATATTTTTATTAACCTCATAACTGCCGCCTACAGCCTAACCTCATGATTGCCGCTTGCGGCTTATAAGCTCTAAAATATTCTTATCATTGGGTACTCTGGTAAGGTCCAGTGATTTTACCTCCACTATAACTATTTCTGCCAAATACAAAACCCTGCAGCCGTTCTCAAGATGCCCCGCATAGGCTTTTTCACGATCAGACACCACGGCATGCAAATGTGGCTTTCCATCCGCTATTATGCCGTCTATTGACGCAAGCTCAAGAGGTTTGTCATCCCAGCGTTCAAAATGCTCAACCGGCGGATAACCGGTGGTCATGACCATATGCAGTGTGCACCTGTCCAGTGTTCCTATGCCAGATACCACCACCGCATCTTTAATCCCTTCCTTGACGATCAGCTCATTTATGCTCTCAAGCACCATGTCTCCTTGGTCTAACCTTAGTATAAATATTCTGCCAATTTCTTGTGTTGAAAAATACTCCATAAACGGCATCCCCCCCTCAGCTATTTGACAGTGTCATCCAGCTCCCAGCCCATGGCTTCATACAACTTCCTTCTTTGAATCTTATCATTGTTTAACTCGCGTCTGGCATATTTAGCTACTTCATAAGCCATCTTTCTAGGAACTACAATTACTCCGTCCCCATCCGCTACAACCACATCTCCGGGATGTACAATTACACCGCCCACCGATACGGGAATATCCTTGGCGTCATAACGCAACCTACCCTGTACCATTGCCTGAGATATAAATCTCGACCACACAGGAATCTTTTGCAAAATCAGCTCGTCAGTGTCTCGCACTCCACCCTCTATCACATAACCACGGGCTCCCCTTCTAAAACCTTCCAGAGAATTATGAGACCCCATAAGCCCTGCATTTACCCCGCTTTGGTCAATAACTATGAAATCACCCGGCTGGATATCTTCTATCCAAGGATAGGTACATACGTTGTTGTAATACCAGCTTACCCATTCGGTATATTCCTCAGGACTCATTTTGGGGACCGAGCCTTCATAAGGCAGATATCGTACCGTCCTAGCAATCCCTACTACTCTTGTTCTAAACAGCGGACGAATCTCATGAGACATGCTGCCATAGCCATGCATCATGTTCCAATCCATTCCATCCCGTACATCAGCCACGCGAAGTCCTTCATAAAGCTTTAAAAGTTCTTCCCTTTCTGATTTAGACATATCCATGATTAAAACCCCCCTCATTCACTTTAAACAATAAGTTCTTGTACTGGCAATTTTTATCTTACCTTTATATTGTATCAGGATATTATACAAAGTTCAAATAACTTTTATTTACAAAAGCCCTATCCCATCATCCTCCACTTTCTCCCATCCCTTTCTATCAGCTCCTTGGCTGCAGGAGGGCCCCATGTCCCAGCCGGATAGTTTGGAAAATCAGGCTCCTCTTCTGCCCATACTTTGGCTATGTTATCCACAAAGCGCCAGGCATATTCCACCTCATCCCAGCGCGTAAAAAGCGCAGAATCGCCTTTCATGGCATCCAGCAAAAGCCGCTCATAGGCATCGGGAGACACGGCATCGACGGCACAGTTCTGGCAAAAGTCCATCCCCACCTGTATTATCTCGTTCTTAACTCCGGGTTTCTTGGCGTTGAAATACAGCTCCACTCCTTCACGGGGTTGGATCCGTATCAAAAGAGTGTTGGGTTTGAGCCCCTTTAGTTCCTTAAAATACAGCACCTCGGGCAGGGATATGAATTGTATAACTATCTCAGTAAACTTCTCGGGCAATCTCTTACCAGTCAGCAGATAAAACGGCACCCCACCCCATCTGAAGTTTTCAATCTCCACTTTCATGGCCACAAAGGTTTCGGTGTTGGAAAAAGGCGACACCCTGCTCTCCTCCCGATATCCTACAACAGGCTTCCCATCTATATAGCCCCCGCCGTACTGCCCCCTCACCACGTCCCGCCGCACCTTGGCAGGAGTCATTTCCGACAGCGATTTTAGCACCTTGACCTTTTCGTCCCTTATAGACTCGGTATCCAGCTGTGCAGGAGGTTCCATGGCAGTTAGCATTAAAAGCTGGAGCATGTGATTTTGTATCATATCCCTCAGCGCCCCTGCCTTTTCATAATAAGGCCCTCTGTTCTCAACCCCCACTGTTTCGCTGGATATAATCTGAACATGGTCTATATATTTGTTATTCCACAACGGCTCAAAGAGGGCGTTGGCAAAACGTATGGCCATTATGTTTTGAAGCATTTCTTTCCCTAGATAATGATCTATCCTGTATACATGCCTTTCGCTAAACACGCTGGTTATGACATTGTTTAAGGCTATTGCCGAGCTTAAATCGCTGCCAAATGGCTTTTCTATAATCAGCCTCTGCCAGCTCAATCCGTCGTTTAGCACCATACCGGCAGATTTGAGGTGCTGAACTATCGTTTTAAAATGCTCAGGCGCCACCGCCAGATAATATACCCTGTTGCCCTGCGTTCCATAACGGTCATCCAGCCTAGACAGGTATTCCTTCAAGCCCACATATCCATAGGAATCACTTATATCCAATTTATAGTAATAGAACCTGGATACAACGGCATTCAAATCTTCATCAGTGCCGCTGTTGGGCCTTGAAAACTTCTTTATCGCTTCAACGGCATCCCGCCTGAACTCTTCGTCGGTCTTATCCCTGCGTCCCACCGAGACCACAGCAAAATGCTGAGACAGTTGCCCTGATAAAAAGAGGTTGTAAACAGCAGGATACAGCTTTCGATGAGCCAAATCACCGGTACCACCAAATATGACCAATAAACAGTCCACAGGTTTTCACCTCCAAAGGTTCCCCATTTAAAACGCCTTTAAATTTATATCTTAAGTATAACCAGCCTCTACCCCTCTAAAACTAATTTTTATCGCGTAAACCTTGCAACGCCCTGGGCATAAAGTTGTGGCACATTATGTCGCTTAATTGAGAGGAACTGTATTAATTTTTTGTTAAAACTTTGTAAATAATGGTGATAAACATCTTGACCCTATCGCACTTTTAAGCTATAATTCGATTCGTTGACTTTTGTATTGACTTTTGACAAGGAAAGAGTGAGGGATCATATGGAATTGGTAACAGAGATAAATACGCTACGCCAAGAACTGCACAATATAATATTAAAAAACCAAAAGCTGTGTAGTGAACCGGTAGTCAAATACAGTCAAAAGCTGGACAAACTGATTGAGCTTTATTACTCTCAAACGTACAATGCATCAAAAAAAGGGGCTTCAAAAGAGTGAGCCCTTTTTTTATTCCCCTTCTTCCTTTATCAGCTTTTTTACCCTCTTTTCAAACTTTTCTCTGTCCATCATGACTATTCTACCGCACTTTAAACATTTTATCTTGAAATCTGCTCCCACTCTTATTATTTCCCATTGGTCATTGCCACAGGGGTGTTGCTTGCGCGTCTGTACGATATCACCTACCGAATACTGATTTGGCATCACTGTTTCTCCTCCTTTTCGGACTGAATTATAACCCTGCGGGGATAAGGTACTCCTATATCGTTTTCATCGAAAGCCTCTTTGATTCGCTTTTTTAACTCCCGTTCTACTTCCCAATGTTTCAAGGGCAAAGTACGGGCTACGGCACGAATGGTTATCTGGGAATCTCCCATGTCCATAACCCCCAAAACCTGGGGCTGTTCAACTATGTTTTTATTCTCCTGAGCATACCTCTTTGCAACGTCTTCTATGAGCTTAATGGCCCTATCAATATCGGTCTCGTAAGGCACGCTTATGTCGACCACAGCCAGCACATTGCCCCTCGTATAGTTTACCACTTTTTGTACTTGTCCGTTAGGTATGATGGTCAAATCGCCTTTAAAACCGCGTATCTTGGTAATCCTTAAACCTATTTCCTCCACCGTGCCTGTCGTATCGCCTATAGTAACAAAATCTCCCACTGCATACTGGTCCTCAAACAATATAAAAAATCCACTGATCACATCCTTTACCAAACTCTGAGCTCCAAAGCCTATGGCCAATCCCCCTATGCCAGCCGTAGCTAAAATAGAAGTAGTATCCACAAATTGCCCCAAAACAGTAAGGCCCGTAACAAAATATACGGTATATTTCAATATGCTATGAGCCAGAGCCCGAAGGGTATTTACCTTTCTTACATCTATACCAATTTTCGACTGAATCTGTGCATTAAAAAATCTATCTATTAAAACCTTGACTATCCTGTATACAACGCCTGCCAAAAACAATATGGCCAATATCTTCAAAGCTATGAAAGCTAAATGTTGGTAGTTTTCTATTGTGAATCCTTCAATCCAGGCATTCAGTTCCCTGCCAATGCTAAGCAAAAATTCCTTCACAATATTGATTCCTCCTTCTCCTCATTAAACGCCCCTATCTTTTATGGCTTGCTCCTGCTGCACGCCTCCACAAAAGCTTTAAATAGTAGCAACATGTTTTGATGATGCCTATACATCCGCTCAGGATGCCACTGAACCCCTACCGCAAAGGTATGCTCTGTGGATTCGATAACCTCAATGACGCCGTCATCGCTTCGGCCGGTGGCACAAAAAGGAGGAGCCACTTCTCTTACAGCCTGATGATGAAAGCTGTTTACCCGTATATGCTGCTGCCCCATTATAGAGCTTATCCTGGAACCGGGTTCAAGCCTGACCCCGTGAATGGGATGCCACCCGGGCGCTGTTTGACGATGATTTATGGTAACTTCAGATTTCAATTGAGTGGCTATATCCTGATAAAGCGTCCCACCCATAGCCACGCTCATCACCTGAATCCCCCTGCATATGCCCAGTACAGGCTTGTCATTGTCCATAGCCCAGGCGCAAAGCCTTATCTCTGCCTCATCACGAATTGGATTTACCTGCCCTAAAGCGTAATGGGGATATTCGCCAAAGTAATGGGGGTCTATGTCGCCGCCTCCTGTAAACATGATGCCGTCCAGTCTGGAGGCCAAAGAACAAACATCCTCAACATCGATATATGGCAACACCACAGGCAGCCCTCCAGCCGCGTATATGGCCCTACAATAGTCGCTGTGCAGCTGAATCCTATCAGCCTCCAAATCATAATCGCAGGTAATACCTATCAAAGGCCTCATGCTCCCTACACTCCCATTTTCATCATAATATCTTTTTATTCCATGTTACGCAACCCCGTTTTATTTTTATACTCCTCTATTTTAGAGCCACGCTTTAACTCATAGGCCCTGTACAATATGCTAAATTTACGGAGACTATTTTATCACATTTTTATGCCTTATTCCCCCTCTTTTTGTAAAAAGATTTGATTGCAATAATTATTCTCAATTGATAATGATGAATATTATCTTTTGTTTGCCGTTCAAATAATTTTTGTTGATTTTTAAGCTATTTTATGTTGCATTTCTCCATGAAATGAAATAATATAATAGTAATTTTATTCTTAATTGAAAATGAAAGGAGTTTTAAACATGGGAAATGCTCGATACGATGCAGGGCAGAGAGCCAACAGAGTAGGCATTATAACAAACGCTCTGTTGACGCTGCTGAAGCTGTTAGCAGGTTTGGTGGCCCACAGCACTGCCATGATCGCTGACGCCGTTGAATCGGCTTCAGATATATTGACCACATTGATTGTAGCATTGGGATTGAAAATAGCAAACAAGCCAGCCGATCAGGAGCACCCATACGGTCACGAAAAGGCTGAGGCTATAGCAGCAAAATTCGTTGCCGGATTCCTACTGGCAGCAGGGCTGGCGATTGGATGGAAGGCAATACAGCACCTGATCACAGGCGATGTCGAAACGCCCGGCGTTCTTGCCCTTTATGCGGCCATTCTAACTATAATCGTCAAGGAAATGCTATTTCAGTATACCATCTTTACCGCCAAAAGGATAAACAGCACGGCACTCAAAGCCAACGCTTGGCATTATCGCTCGGATGCCTCGACCTCTATGATAACCCTGATAGGGATTGGTGCAGCCAGGCTGGGCTATGCCGCAGCTGATCCGATAGCAGCCATATTGGGTGCCATGCTCATTTTAAAGATGGCATATGAGATATATGCAAGGTCTATCTCAGAGCTGATGGACTCCTCGGCTCCCCCCGAAAAGGTGGAAGCCATACGCCAAATCATACTTTCAGTACCAAACGTCAAAGGCATAGACCTTTTAAAGACGCGCAGGCATGGCAACATGATATATGTGGATGTGGACATAGTTGTTGACCGCCGCATAAGCGTGCTAGATGGGCACAACATCGCCAATGAAGTAAGAAGTGCTGTAATATCAAAGGTGGGGGATGTAAAAGACGTCATGGTTCACGTAAACCCCTGCCAGCCAGCATTTCCCCACTCCGCGTGTCAAAAATGCGATAAATCGTGCTAAAAATCAGTCGCCGAAGCGTTTATCTATCATGTCTGCTAGCTCGTCAAGACTTCTATGGTCGATCAGCTTCTCAGCGTCTTTACCATATTTCACAAGGTTATATAGTGGGATGAGCACATCGGCCTGACGTCCCTTCCTCTCGTTCCACGCCTTTAAATCCTCCTTTATCTCGTTGGGCGTCATATAGCTTTTGGGCCGGTATCCTAGGCTGATACAGCGAATCAGAAATCGCCTGTAAAGATACCGCACCTTCTGGGTGACATCGGACAGGTCTTCCCACCGCGGCTCCCTCTCAATCAAGGAGGTCAGCCAGTGCTTCCACCTACTGGCATATTCCTTTCCCAACGTTTTTAGGTCGATCACCTTTTCCTTCACATCCACATATCCAGCATCAGTCCCCATCCACTCCCCTTCCTGTATCAACCTTGCCAGCAGCTTGATAAGCCTCCTCATTACTCTATACAACATCATGGCAAGTGCAGCAACCAACGCAATTACAAACGCTATACTTAAAACATAAGCCAAAACCTCGAATATGTAGTCAAAGATATTTGGAGCTCTAGGCTCTGCCTCGGGCAGCATATCCAGCATCCCACCATCCGGCGGCATCTCCCCTCCCGGCTCACTCATAGGCACAAGGTTGCTTAAAAATAAGATGACCTTGACAATCAACAAAATTATGGCATTAACCAGCCATAAAACCGCTTCCTTAAGGCGGCTCAAATTTGCTACAATGCCTATCAATATAAATGTCAGGGCAATCAGCAGCCTGTTGTGCCGCAAAAGCCCGGAAGAAAGCACAGGCTCACCGTTTCTGGATAGAGTCGCTCTTTTGAGTTGTTGTAGGTTAAATATGATAAGGCTTATGCCGGTATAAATAAAGCCCATCCGCGCTACCAAACCTGCATAGGGCATGAGCGTCATTGAATGCTTGTAGAAAAAGTAGGCTACAAAATATATCAGTATCCCCACCCACAAGGCAGCAGAGGGGAAAACCTCCTCCCACCTGCGCTCAACAAAGGACATCCCTCTGAAAAGCAGCACAACCCCTACGCTGTATGAAGCCCACAGCGGCAGACCCCAGCCGAAAACGCTATATGCCAGAGAAAATGTAATGATGACGCCCAACAGTACAGATGCAATCTTCGGCTTTTTCCTTAAAACGGTCCTCAAAAGGATTCCCGTAATGTAATACACCACTAAAAAGGTCACCCAGCCAAGCGCTACAGATTCGGGAAAAGCAAAAGCCGCTAGCATCAAAATTAAAGGGAAAAAAGCGATGAGTTCTACTGCGGCCTGCATGCTCCGCTTAAGAAACGCCAATGCCTGATTCTTCATGCTCTTCACTCCTTATATCCTGTTGCGGGTGCAGCCAAAGAAATTCCACTGCATTGCCGTATTCCTTCAGCTTTCTTATCTGGTTCTCCATCCGCGGGCTTACGTAAGAGGTGATTATGAGAAAATCCATCCCCGTAACCCCTCTTGCCAGGTCCTGTTCCAGAAATGTAAAGAATGTCACGCTCCTTGCTATAACCAATTTAGCCAGGGCTTCATATATGGTGGTGAGATGCTCCAGGCTGCACCTCGGCAAGATGCGCACCGGTTCCCCTGGCCGGTCTATCAGGTATCCGTTGCTTCCAAACCCCACCTCTATTCCCCGGGAAATAATGTGCTGTGCAATGGAAGCAACATAGGATATGCCCTTTTCAATCCTTTCGGGTTCAGTGACAGCATTCCACATCTCTTCGGAAATGTCAACGTTTAAGTATATCATCAACCTGGGGTTTGCAGTAAAATCGAGGTTATTGACCTTTATCTTGCCAGTACGGGCAGTGGCTTTCCAGTTGATGCGGTTTAGAGGATCGCCGTAAGCATAATCCCTTACTCCCGCCACCATGAACGGGTCATCCACTATCCAGCGCTTCACCGTCACATCTCCCTGCCAGCTGTGAGACGGCAAAGGAATATCCTCCATCGGTATGAGTTTGGGATATACCAGAAGCTGTGCCGACAGCTGAAACTCCTTTGACACTTCCTGAAATCCAAACAAATCACCACAGGTCATCGTAACCGAATTGAGATAATAACATCCCCTCTTTAAGCACTTCACTTTGTGCCGCCGGATGATTCGAGTGTACGGCATCAAGCTGAAAAGGCTTTTGTGAAACTGTTGATGCTGTATATCGAGATTGAACTGCTTTTGAAATTTCAGATTTGCGCTGATTTTGGATTCTATGCGGAGCCATGGGACAGGCAAGAGCTTTTCATTGGATATCACCTCAACCATCTCCACCTCTTGCCCCTCAAACACGGCCGGAACGTTAAAATACCTATGGTATTTGAGGTTTTTTAGCCCCCACTTTCTGAATACCAGCCCTTGTATCATCACAATGACAACGGTTATAAATATAAACCACTGAACAGACATGGTTTAACCTTCCCTTTCCCACAGCCGTTCTTCGGTGGGCACCGGAACCTGCCGCAGTATTTGATCAATGATTTCATCCTGCTGACCGCCCTTGGCGGCCATTACATTTCTCAAAATCATCCTGTGCCTGAGTACCGGCTTTGCCATTGCCTTGACGTCATCGGGAATGACATAGTCCCTCCCTTGCAGTATTGCATATACCTGTGATGCCCTAAGGAGTGCCTGGCTTCCCCGGGGGCTTACGCCCAAATGCACGTCATTGTGCTTTCTGGTCATCTCAACGATATTCACTATATACCGAAGAATGTCATCGCTCACAAAGACGTTCACATAATCCCGTTGAGCGGCTATAATCTCTTCCCGGCTGACGACTGGGGAGATCTCGTCAAACGGGTTTCTCTCCTTAAACCTTTTCAAGATTTCAATTCCCTCCGAAGTGGATGGATAGCCCATCTGAACCTTTAGCAAAAAACGATCCAGCTGTGCCTCAGGCAGCGGAAAAGTCCCCTGGATTTCTATAGGGTTTTGGGTGGCGATAACCATAAAAGGCTGCTGCAGCTTCATGGTCTCACCGTCGATGGTGACCTGCCTTTCCTCCATGCATTCGAGGAGGCTGGACTGCGTCCTGGGCGTAGCCCTGTTTATCTCATCGGCCAGCAGTATATTTGTGAAAATTGGGCCAGGCCTGAATTCAAACTCGCCGATTTTTTGGTTGAAATAGTTTATTCCGCTCAAGTCGCTGGGCAGAAGGTCGGGCGTGAACTGAACCCTTTTAAAGGTGCAGTCCAAGGACTTTGCCAAGCATTTGGCAAGCAAGGTCTTTCCCATACCCGGCACATCCTCCAAAAGCACATGCCCCGATGAAATCAACGCCACCAGCAAAAGGTCTATTATATCCTCTTTTCCCACAATCACCCGCTGTATGTTTGATTTTACCCTCTTTGCCAGGTCATAGATATGGGCAAACCGCATTTGTTACCATCTCCTTTTTCGGTGTCAATTCATTATATTCGCCATGGATCAGTTAATTCCTTGTACGATTTTCACCATATTTAAACTCTTTTTTGATTTAATGAGTTGCCCTGAACCTGAACATATTTTCATGAATATACTGTAATAAATCCAATATGGAAAAGGGAGGGATTGCAGTGTACAATACAAGAGCGGAGATGCTCTTCTGGCTGAGCGTTATGCGCGATCATGCCATATTTTTGCAAAGCGCGCTGTCTTCAAAGGAAAAAGACTATATGGCTTCTACCTCATTCCCCTGGTTGCAAACCACATGGCACGGGAAGAAAAATATTACCTGTCAAAAATTGAAGATTCCTTGGCCAGGCTTCACTAGATTTTGAGCATGGTTAATGGTATAATTAGGATAATTAATTCTGAAATCCTTTGAGAGCAACCGGGGGATGTAATGAACAAGGGTTCTTGCCGCATACCGCTGTTTTGCATTGCAACCAGCTTGTATTGGTTTTCAATGTATTCCTACGTGCCCATCTTATCGCCTTATGCCAAATCCCTGGGGGCATCCTACAAGATGATAGGCCTCATCGTAGGATCGTATGGGTTTACCCAAATGCTGCTCAGGATTCCCCTGGGAATCCTTTCGGATAAAATGGGCAATAGAAAATTTTTTATAATCATGGGCATTACCGCTTCTCTCATAAGCGCTGTAGGGATGTGGTTTTTCAAGGCGCCGTTTTGGCTGCTGTGGTTTCGCTCCCTAGCAGGAGTTGCTGCCTCGGCCTGGGTAGCATATACAGTCCTGTTCTCGAGCTACTTTGCCCAGCAGAACGCCCCTAAAGCCGTAGGAATTATAAACTCCTTTACCACAATAGGCCAGATGTCGGCCACGCTGATAGGTGGTTACGCAGCGCAACATTTCGGACAAGCCAGCACTTTCACGGTAGCAGCTTTTGGCGGGTTAATAGGTCTTTTATTGAGCCTGTTCATAGTAGAAAACAAAAACGTAGATCGCCAGCCCCTTACCGTATCGCAGCTCCTTTCAGTATCAAGGGATTGCAAACTGCTGCTGGTCTCGGGGCTTGCAATACTCGTCCAGTTCATCACCTTTGCAACCACCTACGGGTTTACGCCGGTTGCAGCCAAAAACATAGGCGCCAGCAATGCGCAGCTGGGGCTTTTGGCCACTTTCTCTGCCCTTCCTGCGGTATTTGCCTCGGCTGCAAGCGGCTCATTCTTCTCAAAACGCTACGGTGAAAAGGAAGTGATTGCTATGGGCTTCGTCATTATTTCTGCCGCCTGTGCCGCAATCCCATTTATTAAAAATATATATTTGCTGTACATATCCCAGGCCATCGGAGGAATAGGCCGTGGACTTGTATACCCCCTGCTTATGGCGCTGAGCATAAAATCGGTAGAAGACTCCAAAAGAGCCACCGCCATGGGCTTTTTCCAGGCCATATACGCCATAGGCATGTTCCTTGGACCAGCCTTTACAGGTCTTATAAGCGATATGCTGGGATTGACATGGGGATTTGTATTGACTGCTGTATTGGGGCTTTCAGGGACCTTGATTTCAGGCAGGTTTATAAAATAGGCAAAAAAGGTAAGACCGCATATAATGCATATTATACGGTCTTACCTTAATAATTTTAATTGTCATTTGTTCCTAAAACACTCCTTGTCCATTGCAGTAAGTTATGCTAGACTAATTAAAAGGGTGTTGTTTTATGGGTTAACGATTGGGGGGATAAAAAATTGAGGAAAAGGCTGTTTGTCTGGGTCACAATTTTTATTTGTGCGTTTGTCTTTGCCATCCCCGCATATGCCATACAAGTCCCAGTGGAGATATCCAGAAGAAGGGCCTATCCGATTCAAAGCGACAACATAACCCTGGTTTCATTTCAGGCCACCCTGAGAGTGCGGCCGACATTCACAGCTGTTGATACGTCCATGGTCATAAGGAATGACGGCCCTTCAGAGGCAAGCATTACAGTGGGCATACCTTCGAAATATGATGACATAGTGGCCGTAAAACAGCCTTCAGTAATAGTTGAGGGGCAAAGTCAAAGGCTTACCACGGTACGTGCCGCTCAAAATCCAGAAATGCCCGATATGTTTTTGCCTCCCAATTGGAGTACATTTACAGTGAAACTAGCCCCCGGCCAATCTAAAGCCATTAAATCTTCTTTTACGATAGATAACAAATCTGATCAGACCGAACTTCGAACTATATATGTTCCTCTAAGACTTCTTAGCCTTTGGAAGGGACCTATTAACTACATTCAGGTTATAGCAGACTTGGACTTTTATCCCCCCTATGTGTTTGAACCCAATCCCTCAACCATGCCTTCTGAATACGATACCGGAGGCAGGTTGATATGGCGCTTTTTGGATGTCAGGCAAGCCGAAGACCTGCAGCTTTATTTTTACCCTGTTGAGCTGGCTGTGGCAAGCTATCTAAAACAAAAAGCGCAAAATAATACCGACGTGATCGACATAGTCAAATCATACGAAAAAATGGACTATGATGATGCCGTTGCATCGATTGCCAAATTCCTGGAGGCGAATCCTTCTTTTGAATTAAATAATGAATTGAAATATTTAAAAGCCCTGTGCCATATGGAGCTTTATCAGCCGGGGATGGCCCTTGAAATATTTGACCAGCTTCAAGCCTCCCCTGGCTTTGAAGAGCCTCTTTCCAATGTGATACGCAACAAGATAATCTATGACAGGGTATCCCTTTTGAAACTCATGGGAAGGGAACAGGAAATCCTAGATTACCTCAAAGGGGTACAACCCTCTTTAAAAAACAATGCCATTTTTATAAAATGGGTGGAAGATGAGATCAAAAGGCTGTCTCCCCCACCGCCTCCTCCTGAAGAATTAGAAGAAACGGATGAAACCGCAGATGACCAAACCGAATCCCACAATAGCGTCGAAACCAACGATGATAATATTGAATATGTTCACATATTGGGTTATGATGTTCCAGTAGAACTGGTTTTTATAGGCATATTGCTGCTAATTATAATAATGTATATGATACGCAGACGAAGAAATAAAAGGAAAAAGAGATACATATTTTGAAGAAACAGGGGAGTAGATATGAAAGAACTGCTGTTCATTGTAAATCCTGCTGCAGGAAATGGCACAGCGCTTGGTGCCATACCTTTAATTGAACAATTTTGCAGACAATGCCGTTTTAAATATGAGATAACAAAAACTCAATACAAGGGACATGCCACAGCTCTGGCAAAGAGTGCCATCTCTTTGTCATACGATGCCGTTGTGGCAGTAGGAGGCGATGGCACCGTTATGGAGGTTGCAAATGGTCTGGTTGGCTCATTAACTCCTCTGGGCATCCTGCCCACAGGTACAGGCAATGACCTCTCAAAAAGCCTAAACATTCCTTCCAAAATAGATAAGGCCCTATCTATTATCGCATATGGTAAACCTAAATACATAGATGCAGTCTCTTACGGTGATGGTTATTTCTTCAACGTTGCCAGCGTAGGCTTTGATGCCGAGATAGCCCGCGATATACAAAAGGTTAAACGCTGGATTTCCGGTAAAGCGGCTTACTACATAGCGGCATTCCTTAAGTTCATCACTTACAGGCACAAAGACGTTATACTCGAGATCGATAATACCAAAATTAGTGCGAAAATACTACTTTTTGCTATTGCTAATGGTACCTATTACGGAGGAGGAATGAACGTAAATCCCAACGGTTCTATAGATGACGGATACATCGATGCAATATTGATTACGCCCGTCCCGCGGTTTAAGTTCCCTTTTTTGTTTTGGAAATTCGTATCGGGGAAATACCTGGATCTGCCTTATGTTAAGGCTTACAGGTGCAAAAAGGTGAAAATACACAGCAATGAAAGCCTTCCGGTAAACGGAGATGGCGATATAATCGCGACAACCCCTGTCCAATTTTCTGTGTTAAATCAGGGTATCCTTGTATTTTGCTAGAGGTTTTTGCAAGGGGAGAGGGTAACATATGGACTTGTACATAATTTGGGAAGAATACGGCTACTTGATCACAGCTATTTCGGCTGCCTTATCTGTACTGGCGTTTACGATCGTAATAGTTTACTCGATAAAAACTCGAAAAATTATCAGAAAATATAAGCGTTTGATGAGGGGCATGGACAATAAAAATCTTGAAGCGTTGCTGATGCATCACCTTGATTGCGTCAAAAATAATGCCGTTAAAATCCAGGATTTAGAACAGAGATACCAGAATTTAGCGAAAGAACTAGAATTCTGCGTACAAAGGGTAGGAATTATACGGTACAATCCATTTGAACAGATGGGTAGCGATTTGAGCTTTTCGGTGGCCTTACTGGATAAAAACAATAATGGAGTAGTTCTGACAGGGTTGTTCACCAGAAGTTCTTCCTCCATATACGCAAAACCAATCCAAAATGGTACCTCTACCTATCCTTTATCTCAAGAAGAAATTGAAGCTATAAATAGAGCCATCAACCAAAACAGTCCTTCTACTAAGATCTAATTAGCTGTAAAACCAAATATAAATGGTGTATAGAAAACACCTCCTTGAGAAAAAATATCAGTGGAGGTGTTTTTTTATGAAAGTCATAGCCGTTCAAAGGGGGCTGGATTATATAAAAAATCAGTTAAACCAGCTGGGATATAAAGCGGTGTTTTATGACGAAGCCAATTACCCCATTGATGCATTGATATACCTTGAAGAAAACAACGACAACACTCTGCTTAATATTAACAAATATCTATCTCAGCAGTATACAATGCTAACTCCTGCCTATAATTATTCTGGCGCCATCTTGATCAATGCAAAGGACAAGGATATAGACGAGATCGTTCAAATAATCGAAAGGCGCGTATACAGCCCTTTATTTTAAGTCCAAACCGATGCCTCTGCCAACTTTGAAAAGCTCAAATACATTCCTCTGCTGATGATATCGGCCATATTCATGACCAGGCTCAACCTGGTGTTTTGCAGTATGAGATATTCTGCCAAACCGCCCACATTTACTATTCCTATTATGTACATATCTCCTGCTTTGGGTAGCTTCTTGTTAACGCCCGCCCCCGGAACAATGGGACCTTTATCCACTATTATACACCCAACCTTTTCATGGCTTCCCAGACATGCATCAACAGCTATTATAAACGGACGTTTATGATTTGTTTTTATCGTACTAAGCGTACTGTGCAGGTTTTTGGCGTGTACTGGATTCTCCAAAGTACCATACACAAATACGTTTTGCCACTTGACCATCGAACTGAGTTTGTATCCCACTAAAGGGCCAAGGCAGTCTCCCGTTGATCGATCAGTGCCAATACACAACACGACAATGCTGGTGCATTCCATCTTGTACGCTTCTCTAAAAGTAAAAATAAATCTTTCAGTGAACATCGGTAATGCATTGGGATTTTTAATATCGATAATTCTATTCTCTATTGCTTGCACTGCCTTAAATTCCTCCTACCTTTTTTATCTCATTTTTTCCTGCTACCCAAAAAGTCATTCAATATAATTTTTATGAAACCTGACTGAAACATAATGCTTGGGCCATAAAAAAATAATTGGCCATGTTAAAAGCAGGATTTTTTCACTTTTTGGCGAAATATCAATATTAATTTCGTATTTTCTTTTCTGATGAAATTATCAATTAATGGAGGATAAGATGAAGAAGATAAAACTAGCCTTACTCATTACATTAATTGTTCTCGCAATCGGCATAGTAATGCATACTCGACTGTATGAGACATTGTTCTATAGACATGAAAGCCTACAGGCCAGCAACTTATTAAACGGGCCTATACAGGTAGAACAAGACGCGCATGTACATTTTTTTAAAGACGGATTTGCAGTTTCAGGTACTAATACCAAATTTTACACGTTTGATGGTAAAGAGATGAGCTTGCCCTTTAAACCAGAAGATATAGCAGTGGTGGGCAATTCCCCTGTTATCAATCAATCTACTTCTCGATATGCGCTAGTAAACAATAGATTCGTATATGAGACTTCACATACACCTTTCAGGTTGGTGTATACCATTGAAGAAGGAAGTGAAGGATTTGATATACGTGAACTGGGTGATATGCTCTTGGTGGTATTAAAGACACAAGGTAACCTGTTAAAACCGTTACTCCTTGAAAAAGACAATGTGTATACCATCAATTTAGAAGGTATGGACCATTCACATTATATGGATGCGTCCTATGATCCTCTTACCAAGGGTTTCTCTATTCTTACCCTAGCTACTGATACTCCATACCCATCGACGCGTGTGTTTAATTTCATCGATGGCGATTCCCCGCAAGGAATGCTGTCATTGAACGATTCAATGTTTTACAAGATTTACAGGACCCAAAAAAGCATTGTTTTGGTTGGCATACATCAGATAATATGTTACAATATTGATGGTTCAATTAAATGGAGCATCAATGCCCCCAACTGTTATATCCATCAGTATGCAGCTTTAGGCAACGACCTGGTGCTCTATTTCCCAAAGGCAAGGTTTAATAAGGCCAACGCTGTGTATGTACGCAGCAACGGGGAAAAGGAATTATTGGAACTTCCATATGGACTGACCAATTTACAGCCATACAAAGAGCAGCAACTCATCGCCCTGAACAGAAACGGCGATTTGATCATTATAGGAAAAAACGGAAACACCGTCAAGGCTTATACTTTAGATGTACATCCAACAAAAGTATATTGGTCGCCTTTTGCCCCTGATCGTTTTTATGTATTAAGCAGAGATAATATGCTACATATATATGCGTTAAATAAAGTTAATTCTTGAAAGAGTCAACAACCCTCCGCTTAAAGAAAGTGAGGGCTTGTGAGGAGCCATGATTGACTAGCCTCTTAACACGATCAAGGAAGCAGATGGTTTTAGGCAATATGACAGAGTAAAATACGGAGGCATGCTTGGGATAATAGCGGGTTTAAGGAGTAGCGGGGGGTATTTTGCTATAAGAAGTCTTTCAGAAAAGAAGATACATGACAGTGCAAAACATAGCAGATTGAGACTTGTGGAGAAAACCAAGACTCTAATGTTAGAAAGGAGAGAAGAGCGCATACCTCTCCATCTTGAAGAAGATGGAGTCTCCTGCGCTCGGATATGATGAATTATATTGACTACATAATCTTGGCTGTTTTATCAATATGTGCACTAATCGGTATATACAATGGTTTTGTGGCTTCGGCTCTGAGTTTTTTGTCTTCCCTTTTTTCATGGTTGGCCTCCCTTATATTTCATCCCTTGCTCTCAAAATTTCTTGTACATCGGTACCCCGATTTAATAAAAAAGCTCGTATATTATACAGAAGGTGCATCCAAAGTTCAGTCGATTGAAGAACAAGCTCTCCATGTATCCTCATTGACAGAAGAGCAAATAATAGACATAGTGACTCGAGCCCAGCTACCTCCCCCTTTCGATCGTTTATTGATGTTTAACATGCTGAATGGCACTTTGCCGCATCTTACTACTGTTGGCGAATACTTCAACTATAGCGTGGCATATATAATACTCAATATATTATGCTTTATAACGCTCTTTGTAATGATTAAAATAACCTGTCAGGTCATCATATCCATTACAAGGGAGGTTATAGGTTTACCTGCTTTAAAGAAGTATGACTGGGTTGCAGGAGCTGGAATTGGGTTGATAAGAGGGATATTTTTAATGTTTCTGTTGTTCTCATTAGTACCAGTTATATTGGCTCTGGTTCCACTCGACATGATCTATTCATCAATAGAGAACTCTTTTCTAGGAAAGTTTTTCTTCAAACTAAACATATTTACTAATTTTATAAAGGGATTCGTATAAACGAATCCCTTTAATTGTTTCACGTGAAACAATTCTGGAATGTTTCACGTGAAACAATGCTATGACATCAGCTTCTCCACTATCCTTTCAAGATCGCTGTCACTATAATACTCAATTTGAATTACGCCCTTCTTTTTCCCTGGGGTAATCTGAACCCTAGTCCCAAAGCGTTCCTCCAGGCTAGCCTCAATTTCTAAAATATAGCCAGGCTTATTTGTACTTGTCTTTTTGTTCTTCTCTTTATCTCCTATACGCCCCTTTAAATTCCTGACTATTTGCTCAACTTCCCTAACACTCAGGCCCTTTTCAACTATCTTCTTTGCAAGCATTAACCTCATCTGCTCATCTTCGACAGCCAGCAGTGCCCTCGCATGCCCCGATGTCAATCTGCCATCCTCCAAATAGCTTTTGATCTCATCGCTCAAAGAAAGAAGCCGCAAAGCATTAGCCACGGCTGACCTGCTCCACCCTATCCTTTCGGCAACCTGTTCTTGAGTAAGCCCGTACTCCTCGATTAACTGACGTATTCCCTGTGCTTCTTCTATTGGATTCAAATCCTCACGCTGCAAGTTTTCAATCAAGGCTATCTCTACCAGCTCGCGCTTGTCCACATCCCTTACAATAGCTGGTATATGGGTCAAACCGGCAAGCCGTGCCGCTCGCCATCTCCTTTCTCCCACAACGATTATGTATCTGCCGTTGTTTGGCCTGACTATAATGGGCTGAACGACGCCGTACTGCTTTATAGACTGGGCAAGTTCCATTATCTTTTGCTCATCGAACCGCTTTCTGGGCTGATTGACGTTTGGATCAATATCGGTTATTTTTATCTCTTGAATAGCTTCCCGGCCAGAGGAAATCATTTGCGCATCATAAGGCTGAAGAAGGGCATCCAACCCTCTTCCCAATCCGCGTTTAGCCAACTAAATCGCCTCCCTATCATTCTCTATGAATTCTTCAGCAAGCTCGCAATATGCAACAGCCCCTACGCATTTGGGATCATAAAGCGTTATGGGCATCCCATGACTTGGGGCTTCACCCAATCTGACATTGCGAGGAATAATGGTCTTATACACCTTATCGCGAAAATGCCTTTTTACATCTTCCACGACCTGTATTGAAAGATTGGTTCTGGCATCAAACATGGTCAATACAACGCCTTCAAGCTCCAGAGACGGATTTAAGTTCTTCTTTACAATGTTAATTGTATTGATCAGTTGGCTCAAACCCTCAAGGGCATAGTATTCACATTGAATTGGCACTATAACCTTATCTGAAGCAGTCAAAGCGTTTATAGTAAGAAGCCCTAAAGAAGGGGGACAATCTATAAAAATATAGTCGTACTCTTCCTTAATGGGTTCAATAGCTTTTTTAAGAATGGTTTCCCTGGCAATCATGGGTACCATCTCTATTTCAGCTCCTGCAAGCTGTATATTTGAAGGTATGATATCGAGATTATCTATTTTGGTAGACAATATAGCCTGCTTTACATCAATTCCATTTATTAATACGTCATAAATAGAACAGCCAATTTTATTCTTATCAATTCCCAATCCGCTTGTGGTATTACCCTGTGGGTCTATGTCTATAGTCAATACCCTTTTACCTAGAGCCGCTATACACGCACTTAAGTTTACATTTGTCGTTGTCTTACCCACCCCACCTTTTTGATTGGCTATAGAAATCACCTTTGACATGAAATAACAACCCCTTCATTTCATTTTCAAGCAGAGAATAACTGTTCTTTAAACTATATTATATTAAAATATCACATCAATTTAAAGGGCAATAAAAACAAAATACGGCATCACCAATTTTTGCGGTTATGCCGTATTTTACTTTTTTATAAAATATGAATTTTAATAACTTCCGTTTAACGCGCAGCATTACCTTTACGAATACTTAGGTATTTTTACAATTATTTCCACACTGTCCTCGTTGTCAATTTGCGTCATCTGTGGATTAAGCCCATACTCTTTTATCATGTTTACAGCTTTCTTAATAGTATTTATAAAAATCCTCACATCTTTCTTGCATGCCTGCTTCACCTTTGTGCGTTTAATGGTCCCAAGCTTGTCCGACTGAAGCTTTCTCAATATCCTCTCTATCAACATTTCAGTCTCTTTTACATTGTATTTTTTGCTTATGACCTGCTCTAAAACCTTCAATTTCAAATCATCATCGGGCAATCTGAGCAATGCCCTGGCGTGCCGCTCGGTTAGATTATTCTCCAACAACATCTTCTTTATATTGTCCGGGAGCTTGAGAAGGCGCATCTTATTGGCAATGGTAGATTGATTTTTCCCTATCCTCTTGGCCAACTCCTCTTGGGTAAAGCCATGATCTTGTATCAGACAGGCATACCCCATTGCCTCATCTAAATAATGTAAATCTTCCCTCTGAAGGTTTTCTATCATAGCTATAATTGCCGAATCCCTCTCATGGATGTTTAGGACTATTGCAGGTATATACTCCATCCCTATCATTTGACAGGCGCGCAATCGCCTTTCGCCAGCAATCAATTCATAAGCATCAGAGCCGACCTTTCTAACAGTTATTGGTTGCAGCACCCCATACTGCCTTATGGATTGAGATAGCTCTTCCAGCCCCTGCTTTGAAAACTCCTTTCGGGGCTGATAAGGATTTGGCCTTATCTTATCAATCGGGATCTGCTGCACCATCATGCAGTTACCCGATACGCCTTTTCTTATAACCCTTAACACCTCTATCGCCCCCATTCGCTTTATAATATTCGCCATAAATTCTTAAATTCCTTCTTAATTGCTTAAATTTTTTTGAAATTTTTGTTTATTATTATATTATTAAAATTTTCTCTTTTTATTTTCATTTTTCTTCATTTTTCTCTATATTTGTATGTTGACACAAAAAAATCGCCATCACAATGGCGATTTTTGAGGTTTTCCGGGCGATCGAGGATATCTATTCGGAGTCCTTTTTTCCTTTCGTATCACCACAATATTATGAGTTTTCTCTGAAAACGGCACTTTAATATTTCTTATCTCAACAAAATTCCCACCCAGAACATCAATCGCGTTTTTTGACGCTTCAAGCTCTTCCAAAGCACCAGGCCCTTTATACGACAAAAAAAATCCTCCCGGGCGCAAAAAAGGGATGCAGTATTCACAAAGCACCCTGAGAGGAGCCACCGCCCGGGATACCACCACATCAAACGCTTCTCTATACTGAGACCGTCCCAACTCCTCCGCTCTTCCATGAACAGCCGTTATCCCATCAAGCTCCAAAGATCTTATGACGTAGTTTAAGAAGTTCACCCGCTTTTTAGAAGCGTCTAGCAACACCATATCCAATTCGGAAATGGCTATCTTTATAGGAATGCCAGGAAAACCGGCACCAGAGCCCACATCCATTATCCTCATCCCGGGCTGCAAAATGTCCATAGTCAAAGGGCCAAGAGAATCCAAAAAATGCTGTATTATAATCTCCCTGGGTTCTGTAATGGCAGTCAAATTCACCTTTTCGTTGTATTCGACCAAAAGATAGACGTACTTCCTAAACTGTTCAACTTTTACGTCATCTATCTCGATACCCCACTGCAAAAGGCCGCTTTTCAAAAGTTCAACTTCACTGCTGAAGTTCTTCACTGGCCTTTTTCCTCCTCATCTTTTCCATGTAAATCATTAAAACCGATATATCAGCCGGCGATACTCCAGAAATCCTGGAGGCCTGTCCTATGGAACGCGGCCTTATCTCCTTGAGTTTCTGCCTTGCCTCGTTTCTAAGCCCGGGTATATCGTCGTAGGCTATATCCTCCGGTATTAGCTTATTTTCCATCTTTCTGAACTGCTCCGCCTGTTGAATCTGCTTCTTAATATATCCTTCATATTTTACCTGGATTTCGACCTGCTCCTTTTCCTGCCTGGTCAGCTCAGGATTGGCAAGCCCCAGCTCTTCATAGTCGCTGTATTGAATTTCAGGCCTTTTGAGCAGGTCATACAGCGTAATCCCACTCTTTATCAGTGAACACCCCTTTTTTCTCAGAAAATCGAGTATCTTATCAGTAGGTCCTACCACTACTTCCTTCAGCCTGGCCAGTTCCTTTTCTACCATCTCCCTTTTTCGCATGAACAAATCGTACCTTCTGTCATCCACCAGCCCAATTTTTCGGCCTATTTCTGTAAGCCTTAGATCAGCGTTGTCCTGCCTGAGCAGCAAGCGATACTCGGCACGCGAGGTCATCATCCTGTATGGCTCATTGGTGCCTTTAGTAACAAGGTCATCAATCAATACCCCTATATAGGCCTGTGAACGGTCTAAAATCAACGGAGGCTGATCTTTTATATACTGTACAGCGTTTATGCCGGCTATAATTCCTTGAGCTGCAGCCTCCTCATAGCCCGAGCTTCCGTTTATCTGCCCGGCAAAGAACAAACCCTTTATTTCCTTGCTTTCCAGTGACAGCTTGAGCTGAGTGGGATCGATGCAATCATACTCAATAGCATAGGCGGGCCGCATAATCTGGACGTTTTCCAGTCCAGGGATAGTTCGATACATGGCAATCTGCACATCGATGGGCATACTGGTGGACATACCTTGCACATACATCTCAAGCGTATTGAATCCCTCAGGCTCTATAAATACCTGATGGCTTTCCTTATCCCTGAATTTGACCACTTTATCTTCTATGGAAGGACAGTACCGTGGCCCAATTCCCTCTATAACGCCCGAATACAAGGGCGAACGGTGCAGATTCTCCAAGATGATTTCATGGGTACGCTGATTGGTATAGGTAAGCCAGCAGGACACCTGCTCCCTCTTTATGGTATCGTGCAAGAACGAAAAGGGTATTATAATCTCATCTCCGGGTTGCTCTTTCATCTTTGAAAAATCTATGGTTTTACGATTGACCCTAGCGGGAGTCCCTGTTTTAAACCTTCTCAACCTAAAACCCAGGTCCTTTAGGCACTGGGATAAATAGTTGGCAGGGAAAAGGCCGGAAGGACCGCTGTTTACAGAATACTCCCCTATGATCACTCGTGACTTCAAATAAACGCCAGTAGCTACCACAATCGCACGGCAACTGTAATACTCGCCGGTGCTTAAAACGACGCCTTCAACAGTCCCTCCCTTAACCTTTATCGAAATCACTTCACCCTGCCTTACATCAAGATTTTCTTGCCTTTCCAGCGTCTGCTTCATCTGAAGGTGATAGTTCCTCTTATCGGCCTGAGCCCTCAAGGAATGGACGGCAGGGCCTTTACCGGTATTTATCATCCTTATCTGGATAAAGGTCTTGTCGGTATTTATACCCATCTGCCCACCCAAAGCGTCTATCTCCCTCACCAGGTGACCCTTGGAAGTACCGCCTATTGAAGGATTGCACGCCATAAGCGCTATTCCCTCGAGGCTTATGGAAAAAACGGCCGTCTTGCAGCCCAATCGCGCCGCGGCAAGGGCTGCCTCACATCCCGCATGACCAGCTCCTATTACAATTACATCATAATCCCCTGCATAAAATTCCATAGCCGCATTCAACCCCTACTTTCCTACGCAGAATTCTGAGAATATCTTATCAATCAGGTCCTCTGTCACCGTTTCTCCGGTAATCATGCCCAGCGCATCACAAGCACTTCGTATATCAATTGAGACCAGATCCACCGGCACACCGCTTTCCAAAGCCCGTAACGCTTCCACAACATGCTCTTTTGCCCTTAGCAGTACCTCCTGATGCCGCAGATTGGTTATGAGCACCCCATCGTTTGCTTCTACTTTGCCCTCCATTACGGTATCGTATATGCATTTCTCGATATCCTCTATTCCCTTATTTAAAACCATGGAAGTGTGTATGACGGGCGCATCCAATTCAATATCCTTTAAATCCAAAACGATAGGCTTATCGGTCTTGTTGAGCACCACTATTACCCTTTTGCTGGCTATTTCAGCCATAATTCGCCTGTCCTCATCATCAAATGGCCTGGATGCATCTAGCACCCACAATACCAAGTCTGCATCCTCAATGCTTTTCCTTGACCGTTCAACTCCCAGCCCTTCCACCACATCAGTGGTCTCCCTTATACCTGCCGTATCGAGTATCCTCACCAAAAGGCCGTTTATGCTGAGCGATTCCTCGATCACATCCCTGGTGGTACCAGGTATATCGGTAACGATAGCGCGGTTTTCTCTAAGTAAAGCGTTGAGAAGCGAAGACTTGCCCACGTTGGGTTTGCCCACAATCACTACCTTGACACCCTGCCTGATTATCTTGCCCTGTTCGGCCGTACTTAACAGATAGTCAATCTCTTTTACCGCGTCATTGAGTCGCTGCAAATAATCCTCTACCGGCACTTCTTCTATATCTTCTTCCGGGTAATCGATGGTTACCTCTATGTGTGCCATAATATCCAACAATTTCCCTCTTATACGGCGGATTTTTTCAGACAAAGCGCCCTCCATGTGCTGTACCGATGCCCTGGCCTGGGCCTCCGTCTTGGAATATATAAGCTCCATTATTCCCTCGGCCTGGACCAGGTCAATCCTCCCGTTCAAAAACGCCCGTTTGGTAAACTCTCCTGGCTCTGCCAGCCTAGCCCCGTACTCAATGGCAAGCCTCAGTATCTGCCTGAGTGGAATAATCCCACCGTGACAGTGTATCTCGACTATATCCTCTTTAGTGTAAGAATGGGGGGCTTTCATGACTACCACAAGGACCTCATCGATGATCCGCCCATCGCCATCTACTATATGCCCATAATAAAATCGACGATTTTCAAAATCGGCCGGCAGTCTGCCGCTTTTGGTTCTGAACATCTTCCTTAAGATATCCTGGGATTTACCTCCGCTCATCCTCACGATGCCAATGCCGCCTACACCGATAGGCGTTGAAATTGCCGCAATCGTATCTTCTAAAGCCATTGCCATAACATCTCATCCTCTTTTTACTTGCCTAGCAAAATAGTATTTACTAAGTTTATCATTTTAAACATAAATATTAACCCAGTAATTATCTACTGGGTTAACATGAAAAAATAGCCATTATTTCAGCTTTATAACCACTTTTCTGTACGGCTCTTCTCCTTCGCTGTATGTGGTCACATATGGATGATTCTGAAGAGTAGAATGTATGATGCGCCTCTCATAAGGATTCATTGGTTCAAGTACGATGCTCTTTTTGGTACGCTGCACTTTATTGGCCAGCCGCTTCGCCAGCTTCCTCAAAGTCTCCTCCCTCTTGCTACGATATTCTTCAGTATCTATGATGATCCGCTTGTAATCGCTCTTATTCCTATTTACAGCGAGATTTGTAATGTATTGAAGTGCGTCCAGCGTCTCCCCCCTACGACCTATTACCAATCCCATATTTTGACCGCTCAGCTTTACCATTATCTGTGACTCTTCCTCAGTTATCTCTATCTTCGCCTCAATCCCCATCAACTCTAAAACCCTGGACAAAAACTCCTTTATCTCGTCCTTCACGCTCCTCTTTATAGTAGCTCGAATTCTGGCATTCCTACCACCTATTATTCCGAATAAACCTTTAACGGGCTCTTCAAGAATTTCTATATCTAGGTTGTCCCTTTGTACACCCAGCTTTGCCACAGCCATCAAAATAGCTTCTTCAATGGTCTTGCCGGTGGTCTCCACGCTTCTCACGATTTTACACCTTCCCCTTTAGGTGAATTTGTTCGATTATATACAATTTGCTGGATTATTTGAAATATATTATTGGTCACCCAGTACACGCCAAATGCCGCTGTATACATAGCAGTGAACCATACTGACAAAATAGGAAAAATTGCAGTGAACCCACTTGTTTGTTGATTACCAGACGAGGCATTTGCCAGCTTTGTCTGATAATAAGACGTAACACCTGCAAGAATGGGGAGTATGAACAGGCCGTTCCACTCATTTGAAAATAGCTCTATAGGTCTTCCCACCACGCTTACAAGGGGAGAGTCAGCAATCCATATGTTTTTAATCCAGAGAAATCTGTAAGCGCCGTACTGCGCATTGAGAAAGCTGTATATTTCTTGATTGCTTATGTTCTTGATTGCCTCCAAAAGCAAGGAGACATTTTCTGCCCCCGCAATCTCTTTCATCTGGTCAACGATTGGTAAATCGGTCCTGATAAATAATTGAGGTATGATATCCACCATTCTTTGCTTAATGGCGCTCGAAGACTCAACAGCTTTTGTAATTTGATCCAAAACAGGTATTATTGAAGGGTCATGATGCTTGATCACATCGATCAAAAAGCTCCCAAGCTCCATGCTTGAAATCTGCCTTAAAGCAGCAAACAGAGCAAAAAATATCGGGATCTGTATCAATAAAGGAAGACAACCCCCCAGCGGATTCACACCGTGCTTTTGATACAATTCAGCAGTCTTTCTGTTCCTCTTATCAGGGTCATACTTGTACTTTTCATTTATCTCTTTCAGCAGAGGCTGTAGCTCGTTGATCTTCTTTGTCGAAGCCCTGGCCTTTAAATCCAGAGGTAACAACACAAGCCTCATCAATATAGTAAACAGCACCACTGAAAGGCCGTAATTGTTGGTTATGTTATTTATAAGCTGCAATACGTTTGCCAAAAAATTGACAAATGAGCCCCATAATCCTGGATTGGCCGCCTCCGCAACGACGACTATATTTAGCATTAGTTGATCCATTACATTCACTACCCCCATTGACTACTCTACCGGGTCATAGCCTCCCGGATGAAATGGATGACACTTTAACACTCTTTTTATTCCCATATACAGTCCTTTTAAAACGCCATACCTTTCCACTGCTTGTACAGCGTATTCGGAACATGTGGGATAAAAACGGCAGCTATTGGGCAGCAAAGGCGAAATCGCTCGCTGGTAGCAACGTATAATGCCTATTAAAAAACTTTTCATCAATGCGACTATCAAATCAACCCATCTCCTTGAAAAGCTCTGCCCTTCTCAACAGATTGTTCACTGCTTCCTCAATCTTAGAAAACTCTACATCACGAGCATTCTTTCGCACTACAAAGATAAGGTCAAATCCCTCTTTAACATACGGAATCCTCTTACGATATATCTCTTTTAGCTGACGCCTTATCCTGTTTCTCTTAACAGACTTACCGAACTTTTTGCTTACCGAAAAACCTGCGCGGGTAACAGGAAGGCCCGAACGACGATACACCAGTACCAAATACTGATTGGCAACTGACTTTCCTTTTTTATAAGTATAATTAAAGTCTCTTCGCTTTCTCAACCTGTAAATCTTCTTCACTTTTCTCCTCCAGAGAATAACCCGCTTAATGTCAGAAAAGGCCACTTACCAGCGGCCTTATTATGCTGTCAAAACCTTTCTGCCCTTTTTCCTCCTTCTCTTGATTACCATACGACCACTCTTTGTGCTCATTCTCTTCCTAAAACCGTGTACCTTCTTACGCTTTCTATTGTTGGGCTGGTACGTTCTCAGCATCCCTTTCAACCCTCCTTCCTGCTAAAATTCGCCCTCCACTCCCCATAACATCCTTACAATACTTGAGTACGATAGTATGAGTACGATAGTATTATAAGCGAAACATCTCCAGCATGTCAAGAAAATCAAGATACTTCAACATTGATTATCCACAAATAATCTGATATTATATTATTGCTTGTTGATAACTTTGGGATATATAATAAGGAAGGAATCCCCTAAAGTTATACACACGTTGTGGATAACTCTGTGTATAACTTCTGAATTTTTCCCCAGCCGTACTTAAAAATTAAAGATTTTAGCTATGTGGATAATGTTGATAATCGACTTCAACTGTTGTTCAAAATTAACTGACGAATATTATTATTGATAATTTTGGCAAAAATATAACTTAGAAAGTTTTCCCAAAATCGTAGGAGGTTTTTTTGATGAGTAAAAACATCAACGACTTGTGGGCCAGAGCTCTTCAATACATGAAAGCCCAATTATCTGATGTCAGCTTTGATACATGGATAAGGGTCATACAGCCATTGCTTTTAAAGGACAACGAAATCGTGCTGAGCGTGCCCAACGAATTTACAAAGAACATCCTTCAATCGAGATATATGGAGACAATAGCCGGTTCTCTAAGAGAAGTGGCAGGAATACCTATTTACGTCAAATTTATCTTAGAAAACGAGGTAGAACATTACCTTGAAAGCATAAATAGCAGAGATGTGGACAACACCCAAACTCACAGCGTATTAAATCCGAAATACACTTTTGATACTTTTGTAGTAGGCAACAGCAACAGATTTGCCCATGCCGCGTGTCTTGCAGTAGCTGAGGCTCCTGCAAAAGCATACAATCCGCTCTTCATATACGGGGGCGTAGGATTGGGGAAAACTCATCTTATGCATGCCATTGGGCATTACATTTTGGCCCGTAACCCCAAAGCCAAAGTGCTGTACGTTACATCCGAAAAATTTACAAATGAGTTAATAAATTCTATACGCGATGACAAAAACGTAGAATTTCGCAACCGCTACCGCAACATCGACGTGTTGCTGATCGACGACATACAGTTTATAGCCGGCAAGGAAAGGACCCAGGAAGAGTTCTTCCATACCTTCAACGCGCTGCATGAAGCAAACAAACAAATCATAATATCCAGCGATCGTCCACCAAAAGAGATCCCAACGCTGGAGGACAGGCTGCGTTCCAGGTTTGAATGGGGTTTAATCGCCGATATACAGCCCCCAGACCTTGAAACCCGGGTGGCCATCCTAAAGAAAAAAGCAGAACTGGAAAACATAGAAATCGATGACGAAATACTTTTATTCATTGCCAAACGCATTGAATCCAACATCAGAGAGCTGGAAGGCGCCCTAATAAGGATTATGGCCTACGCTTCTCTTACCAACAACAAGCTGGATATATCCATAGCCGAGGAAGCACTAAAGGATATATTGTCCACTGCTCAGCCCAAAGAAATAACCATACCGTTGATACAGCAGGTGGTGGCCGATTACTTCCATCTGAAAGTAGACGATTTTAAGTCCAAAAAGAGGAGCAGGCCCATAGCATACCCAAGGCAGATCGCCATGTACCTGTGCAGAGAGCTCACCGACCAATCGCTGCCAAAAATCGGAGAAGAGTTTGGGGGGCGCGACCACACAACAGTTATACATGCATGCGAAAAAATCCAGGAGGATATGCAAAAAGACAGCCAGCTCAGAAGGACCATCGATGAGCTCAAGAAAAAGATCAGAGAGGGCTAAATATGCACAACATGTGGACAAAGTAGGACAAAATGGACAAGGATATCCCCATGACTATCCACAGGGGTTTTGTGGATTTCGCCCCTTTCGACATAAAAATCCACATATCCACAATCCTTATTACTATTACTCCTAGCTATCAAGATAAAATTCAACTACAATCAGGAGGTATGCCATGAAATTCAGATGCTTCCAAGAAAACTTATCTAACGCAATAGCCACAGTACAGAAGGCCGTTCCAACCCGTAGCACGCTGCCCGTACTACAGGGCATACTGGTAGAAGCAAAAGAAAACACAGTAAAGCTGACAGGTACTGACCTTGACATCACAATTGAAACGCGCATACCCGCAGAGGTCATTGAAGAAGGCTCTGTTGTCATGCCTTCACGCATCTTTGGAGATGTCATAAAGAAGTTTCCCGAGGCTGACATAACGGTGCAGCTCAACGAAAGATTTCAAATGGACATAATCTGTGAAGACAGCATATTCACTACTCTGCAGGGGCTGGAACCTTACGAATATCCCGAAGTACAGCAGGTGGAAAAAAAGGAACAGGTAAAGCTGAGACAAGACGTATTTAAAAAAATGATCCAACAAACCACCTTTGCTGTGGCTACAGATGAAACCAGGCCGATTTTGACGGGTGCCTTGCTGGAGATAGAAAATGGTTCGATTGTAATGGTTTGCCTTGATGGGTATAGGTTGGCACTAAGAAAGGAAATTCTTCCTGAAAATACTGTAAATACCAGCATAATTGTACCGGGCAAGTCCCTCAACGAGATCAGCAGAATACTGGAAGACGAAGAGCGTGACTTATATATAAATGTGGGAGAAAAGCACGTACATTTTGACCTGGGAGATACCCAGATCATATCGAGGCTGCTGGAGGGCGAATTTGTAAATTACAGGCAGATAATACCTCAAGAATATAAAACGCGGGTTAAAGTTGACAGGTTCCTTCTGCAACAGAGCCTTGAAAGGGCGTCTTTGATGTCGCGTGAGCTTGAAAACAACCTGATAAAGCTGAACGTTCAGGATGACAAGCTGGTGATCACATCGAATTCAGACATAGGTAAGATATACGAGCAGATTCCAATAATTGTAGAGGGGAAGAATATCGAGATTGCTTTTAATGCGCGGTATTTGTTAGATGTGATGCGCGTTATAAAGGATGACGAAATTTGCCTGGATTTTACTACAAACGTCAGCCCATGTATCGTGCGTCCTCTGGAAGGAGAGGCCTACTGCTACCTTGTGCTTCCTGTTAGACTATACAGTTAGGAGATGGAAATATGCAGGAAATTAGGATACACACCGAATACATAAAGCTTACTCAGTTTTTAAAGTGGGCTAATATAGCTGCTACGGGTTCTGAAGCAAACCAGATGATAAGAAGCGGTATGGTTAAGGTAAACGGGCAGGTGGAATTAAGAAGGGGCAGAAAGTTGTATCCTGGCGATTGTGTCGAGGTTAAAGGTGCGGGCCTATATTGCGTTATCGGGGGAGGAAGTGCTGAGGGTGCATCTGAAGGAATTGACCCTGAACAATTACAGAAATTACCAGAGTCTTAGTTTAAAATTTGACGGCGGTAGAATACTATTTGTCGGTAGAAATGCGCAGGGTAAGACCAACATACTGGAGTCTATATTCCTCACATGTACAGGGCGTTCTCACAGGACGCCCAGGGATAGCGAGCTTATAAGATGGGGGCAGGATAGCTGCTATATAAAGGTACTGGTTGAGAGAAGGGTGGGATACAACTCAATAGAGGTTTTTTTGAGCCTCAAGGATAAGAAGAGGATAAAGATAAATGGAGTAACAATACAGAAGCTGGGACAGTTGATGGGCCACTTCAATGCCGTCATCTTTTCGCCAGAGGATTTGAGGCTGGTGAAAGAGGCTCCTTCAGAGCGGCGGCGGTATATGGACATGGAGATATCTCAGATAAGGCCTCAGTATTTCTATAACCTTCAACAGTATAACAGGATACTGGCGCACCGCAATAATCTTTTGAAAGAGATCGACAAAAACCCTGAGGCCAAAAAAATGCTGGCGGTCTTTGATGAACAGCTGTCTGAGGTGGGGGCGTTCATAATAAAGCAGAGGTATGAATTTATAGAGAGCCTCTCTAAAATAGCCAGGGAAATTCATGCTAGGATCTCTTCGGGAGCTGAAAGGCTGGATATAAAGTACAGGCCATCGATTAGGGCCAGCAGCCTGGATGCTGGCGATATCCGGAAAGAATTTTTTGCGGCTCTGGAAAAGAACAAGTGGGAAGATATACAGCGCGGGAGTACCGGGGTAGGTTGCCACCGTGACGATATTGGGTTTGAGATAAACGGCGTGGATGTGCGGGTGTTTGGATCGCAGGGGCAGCAGCGAACGGTGGCGCTATCGCTCAAGCTTTCTGATATCGAGCTCATGTATAGGGAAACGGGGGAGTACCCCGTTCTATTATTGGATGACGTAATGTCGGAGCTTGATGAGTGGCGGCATAGGAGGTTGTTTGAGGAGCTGGGGGATGTTCAGGTGTTTGTCACAGCAACTGATTTGAATAGCATACCGCCGTGCGAGTTAGAAAAGTTTGATATTTACGAGGTAGAAGAAGGTAAAGTAACAAAAAGGCAAATTTACGAGTAAAATGACTGATATTCAAAAACAGGGCTTTAAAACTGGGCAAAAAACAGTTATAATAGGGCTATAAGCGTGATTTTAGGCCGTATTGGAGGAATAACCATGATATTACACCTTGGAGGAGACGTAGTGGTTTCAATGAGGAATATCATTGCAATCTTTGATATAGAGACCATCAATGCATCCCGTATAAACCGGGAATTTTTGCATATTGCTGAGGAAGAGGGCTTTGTCCGAAGGATATCCGATGATGAGCCCAAAACCTTTATACTGGCTGAAATCGATAAAAAAAGCGTGGTGTTTTTGTCGCCTATTTCTTCTTCTACCCTTCTTAAAAGGAGTTCATTTATAGACGGGATTGCTTTGGATAGTAAAGAGACGGAGGGAGCATGAGATGGAGCACCACAGGAAAGATAATGTACCCGTGTATGACGAGACTCAAATCCAGGTTTTGGAAGGGTTAGAAGCGGTCAGAAAAAGGCCAGGAATGTACATTGGAAGTACAGGCATCAAGGGCCTTCATCAGCTTATCTACGAGGTTGTAGATAACAGCATTGATGAAGCCATGGCAGGCTTTTGCGATCATATACGCGTCATAATCCATAAGGACCTCTCGGTTACCGTTTCGGATAACGGTAGAGGTATACCGGTGGGCATCCATCCCCAGATGGGCAAGCCGGCCGTTGAGGTTGCGCTTACAGTCCTTCATGCAGGCGGAAAGTTTGGCGGACAGGGTTACAAGGTATCGGGTGGACTCCATGGGGTGGGCGTTTCAGTGGTGAATGCTCTGTCGGAGTGGCTGGAAGTAGTTGTAAAAAGGGATGGCCATATATACAGACAGCGATATGAGCGCGGCAAAACCGTCTCAGATCTAGAGATAATCGGTGATACCGATGAGACGGGTACCACCATAACTTTCAAACCTGATGCCGAGATATTTGAAGAGGTAAATTTTAGCAGTGAAACGGTGGGCAATCGCCTGCGTGAACTGGCTTTTTTAAATAAAGGGCTGCGCATTGTGTTTGAAGATGAGCGCGAAGGGATAAAGAAGGAGTTCCACTATGATGGAGGAATTGCATCTTTTGTTAAGTATCTGAACAAGAATAAAAATACCTTGCATCCAGAGCCCATATATATTTCGGGCGAGAAGAATACTACCTTCGTGGAGGTAGCGCTTCAATATAACGATTCGTACATGGAAAATATATACTCATTTGCCAACAATATTGCCACCCATGAAGGCGGCACGCACCTTATAGGTTTTAAATCGGCTCTGACCCGTGCGCTTAACGATTATGCTAAAAAGTACAACATCCTGAAGCAGAATGATGATAACTTGACAGGGGAGGATACCAGAGAGGGCCTTACGGCTATTATAAGCGTAAGGCTGGTTGAGCCGCAATTTGAGGGACAGACCAAGACGAAACTCGGCAATACCGAGGTACGCGGACTGGTAGACAGCATTGTCTATGAGGGGTTGACCGTATTCTTAGAGGAAAACCCTGTCATTGCCAGGGCAATAATCGAGAAAGCCATAAGCGCAGCAAGGGCCAGAGAAGCGGCAAGAAAAGCGCGGGAGCTGGTGAGGAGAAAGAACGCCATAGAGAGCACTTCTCTGCCCGGCAAGCTGGCCGATTGTACCGAGAAGGACCCTGCGCTCAGTGAGATATTTTTGGTGGAGGGCGACTCAGCAGGCGGTTCTGCAAAACAGGGCAGGGACAGGCGTTTTCAGGCTGTGTTGCCCTTGAGGGGTAAGATTTTAAACGTTGAAAAAGCCAGGCTTGACAAGATACTGGCCAACGAAGAGATAAAAGCCATGGTGACGGCTTTTGGAACGGGCATCGACAATGAGTTTGATATCAGCAAGCTCAGGTATCATCGCATCATATGCATGACCGATGCTGATGTGGATGGAAGCCATATACGTACGCTGCTCCTTACGTTCTTCTATCGATACATGAGACCTCTTATAGAGAATGGGCATGTGTATATAGCCCAACCGCCTCTGTACAGGGTGGCCAAGGGCAAGGATGAATATTACGTGTACAGCGATGCGGAGCTGGATAAGCTGCTCAACGATATAGGCCGTGACGGCGTTGAAATACAGCGGTATAAAGGTTTAGGTGAGATGAACCCGGAACAGCTATGGGAGACCACCATGAACCCTGAAACCAGGACTATACTAAAGGTTAAGATGGAGGATGCTATAGCAGCCGATGAGATATTCACAATACTCATGGGAGAAAAGGTTGAACCTAGGCGCGAATTCATTGAGAAAAACGCGAAACTGGTAAAGAATCTGGATATATAAAACTCGAAAGTAGAGGGGAATGTTTGCTATGGAGCTCACAAACCAGAAGGTAATAGAGGTAAACATAGAAGATGAGGTAAAGAGGTCTTTCATCGATTATGCTATGAGCGTTATAGTGAGCCGGGCGCTTCCCGATGTTAGGGATGGTTTAAAGCCCGTTCACAGGCGGATATTGTATTCGATGTTTGAGCTGGGTGTCACTCCCGATAAGCCGTACAGGAAGTCGGCCAGAATCGTGGGCGATGTGCTGGGTAAATACCATCCCCACGGCGATGCAGCAGTTTATGAAGCCATGGTGCGCATGGCACAGGATTTCTCTATTCGATATCCTCTTGTGGACGGCCACGGGAATTTTGGTTCCATAGACGGCGATTCGGCTGCCGCAATGCGCTATACCGAAGCCAGGTTATCTAAAATTGCCATGGAGCTCATGGCCGATATAGGTAAAGAAACAGTGGATTTCATGCCCAACTTTGATGAAACCCTCAAGGAGCCCACTGTGCTTCCTTCGAAGTTCCCCAACTTGCTGGTCAACGGTTCGTCGGGCATTGCGGTAGGGATGGCCACCAACATTCCTCCTCATAACCTGGGAGAAGTGATAGACGGCACCATTGCGCTTATCGATAACCCAGACATTACCATAGAGCAGCTTATGAAATATATAAAGGGGCCAGATTTTCCAACCGGTGGGATAATCCTTGGCAAAGAAGGTATCCGTGAAGCTTACACCACCGGAAAAGGGAGAATAATAACCAGGGCCAAAGCCGAGATTGAAGAGATGCAGAACGGTAGGGCACGTATAGTAGTTACTGAGATACCTTATCAGGTAAACAAGGCAAAATTGATCGAAAGGATTGCCGAACTGGTACGCGATAAGAGTATAGAGGGCATATCGGATATACGGGACGAATCGGATAAATCTGGAATGCGGATTGTAATCGAGCTTAAAAAAGACGCCAATCCTAACGTAGTTTTAAATTACCTGTACAAGCATACCCAGATGCAGGAGACCTTTGGTGTCATCATGTTGGCTTTGGTGGACGGAGAGCCCAAAATCATGAATCTCAAAGAGATGCTGACCCATTATATCCTTCACCAGAAGGAGGTCATAACCCGTCGTACCCGTTATGACCTGGACAAGGCACAGGCAAGGGCGCATATATTGGAGGGCTTGCTCATTGCTCTGGATCATATCGACGCGGTGATTTCGTTAATCCGCAGTTCCAGAACCGTTCAGATCGCCAAAGAGGGGCTGATGAAGAATTTCTCGTTAACTGAGAAACAGGCTCAGGCCATACTGGACATGCGTTTGCAGCGGCTCACTGGACTGGAGCGAGAAAAGGTTCAGCAGGAATACGCAGAGCTTCAAAATACCATAAAATATCTGCAGGAAGTTTTGGCCAATGAACGCATGGTGTACGACATTATAAAGGAGGAATTGCTGACCATCAAAGAGAAGTATGGGGATGAGCGAAGAACGCAGATCTCCTCGGCATCTGATGAAATAGATATCGAGGATTTAATTCAGGAGCAGGATGTGGTAATCACCTTGACGCATTATGGGTATGTAAAGAGGACTCCTCTTAGCGTGTATAAGAGCCAGCACCGTGGGGGCCGGGGAATTGTGGCCCTTCAAACCAGGGAAGACGACTTTGTGGAGGACATATACGTTACTTCCACCCATGACAGGCTGTTGTTCTTCTCCAGCCTGGGGAAGGTTTATGAACTCAAGGCCTATGAGATACCCGAAGCTGGAAGACAGGCCCGAGGGACCCCCATAATAAACTTGATCCAGGTGGCACCGGGGGAAAGGATACAGGCGGTCATCCCTGTAAAGGATATCGACGACAAGAAATATATCATGATGGCTACCCGCAAAGGTTACATCAAAAAAAGCCTGCTGGATGAATTTATAAATATACGCAAGGGAGGTCTTGTGGCCATCACTCTTCGCGACGACGATGAGCTGATACAGGCGCAGCTGACCGATGGCGACAGGGAGATAATAATGGCATCGCATAATGGGATGGCCATACGCTTCCATGAATCGGAGGTACGCCACATGGGCAGGACAGCTATGGGAGTGAAAGGCATGGAGCTCGATGAAGGAGACTATATTATCGGTATGGAGCTTGTAAAGGAAGGGGCTTATGTCCTTTCAATAAGTGAAAATGGATATGGCAAGAAGACGGCCGTTGACGAGTATAGGGTGCAGGGGCGGGGTGGAAAAGGCATTATAACCATGAACGTCACCAAAAAGACCGGCAAGCTGGTCGCTTTGAAGGTAGTTACCGATGATGATGACCTCATGATCATCAACTCGGAGGGAACGGTTATACGCATAGATTCCAGGGAGATTGCCAGCACCGGCAGAAATACCCAGGGAGTCATGCTGATGAAGCTGGATGGAGGCGTATCGGTGGTCTCAGTTGCAAGAGTTAAGCGCTCTGAAGATTCCGAGGATTGAGAGGCCTGCCGTTTTTGGTAGGCTCATTTTTTATGAAAATTTCAAAAAATGAATCTGTTATATGGAAAAGCAAGCACAGAGGTGATATAATTTACAGATGATGAATTTTTATACATCCCTAAATCAAGACAATGGGAGGCATATTTATGAGCAACATTCAATTCATAAGGAACCAGAATCCAAAGCCAAAGCCCAAAAGCGATGAGCTCAAGTTTGGCACCATATTTACTGATCACATGTTTGTCATGGATTACAGTGTAGAAAAAGGATGGCATGACCCCAGAATCGTACCTTATGGTCCCATCAGCCTCGAACCGTCTACCATGGTATTCCATTATGGGCAGGCCATTTTTGAAGGTTTGAAGGCATACAGGAATATAAAAGGAGAAGTGGTTACATTCCGTCCCATGGACAACATCGCTCGGTTGAACCGCTCGGCCGAAAGGCTGTGTATTCCTCAGGTAGACCAAGAGCTGCTGTGGGAAGGTTTAAAGATGCTGCTGGAGATTGAAAAAGACTGGGTCCCTGCGGCAGAAGGTACAGCCTTGTATATCAGGCCTTTCATTATCGCTACAGATCCTTATTTGGGAGTAAGGCCTTCGCATACCTACAAGCTGTTTATCATACTCTCTCCTGTTGGGGCATACTATACGGAAGGGTTTAAGCCCGTGAAGATATATGTTACAGACAAGTATGTACGGGCCGCCAGAGGTGGCTTGGGCTATACCAAAGCTGCTGCCAATTATGCTGCCAGCCTTTATGCTGCCGAAGAGGCAAAGAAGAAAGGGTATACCCAGGTGTTGTGGCTGGATGCCTGTCACCACAGATACGTAGAGGAAGTCGGTACCATGAACATATTCTTTAAGATAGACGGTGTGGTGGTGACGCCATCGCTGGAAGGAGGCAGCATATTGCCGGGCATCACTCGCGATTCGGTGATTACCCTTGCAAGGTCCATGGGCTATAAGGTGGAAGAGAGGTTGATTTCAATTGAAGAGGTGTTTGAGGCCCACGAAAAGGGCAAGCTTGAGGAAGTATTTGGTACAGGCACTGCTGCTGTCATATCCCCTGTTGGCGAGCTCAACTGGAATGACAGGGTGATAAAGATAAACGATGGTCAGATGGGAGAGTTTTCTAAGCTGATGTACGACAAGCTAACCGGTATTCAGTATGGCAGAGAGGAAGACAAGTTCAACTGGGTAAAGAAAATATGCTAGTTGGTTCAGTAAAAGGGGTACTCGTATAAATACCCCTTTTACTGATTTTTATCTTTAATTTTGTACTTTTTGTTCGAGTTCTTGTCGCCTGTTCTGCATTTGGCTTGAAATCTGCTGGTCCACTTCTTGCTTGGCAGCCTGGCTGGGATGGGCGGCTTCTACGGTGTACCACCCACGATGGTGCATGGCTTCGAAAAACAGCTGTGCATGGTTTTGTTCTTCCTGCTGGATATGCTGTAAAGCTTGGATTATGTTTTGGTTGACGGATTCCATGACGGTGTTGTTGTACGCGTCTGAAACGTATTTTTCGGTCATAATCGAATCGTAAAGCATTTCTCTTTCAGTCAGTTGATTTTGAGGCATAGTCCTTCCCTCCCTGTACAATTTTATTGCTGTTTTGGTGGATTGAAGCCACCCTGCTGGAGCAACATTTTGAGAGTATTTGCGTGCTGTTCTTCCTGTTTTGCTACCAGGTCAAAAAGATATTTGATCTCTGGGTCCACCGCTTGTGCGGCATATGCCCTATATTTGTTTATGCACATGTATTCAGCCCGAAGCTGATCTTCCAGCAATATCCTCTCTTTATTTGTGAGCTCCATCCTTCCCTATCCTCCTTTCTTTGAATAGTTTCTCCTAAAATCGAGTTTTAATAAATCAAAAATTTTTTGTAAAAAATTTAACTGAAAAGAAGGATTTTTAGAAAACTTGTAGAAGTATAAATTTGTAATAATTTCGTAAAATATATTTAACAATTTTAAAAGAGAAAGAAGGTGTAGCGGAAGGCAGGGCAAAATGGGAAAGAAAAGCATTGCTGTGATTTTATTTTTGACGGTATGCTTCATGTTTTTGACGGGTTTTACTTATAGCGATGAGAGGGACCGCAACACAACGGCCTATGTCATGTATGTAAACGATGTGGAAGTGGGTGTGTTGAAATCGGCAGCCAAGGGGCTCAGCATCTACGATGAAGTTATAGAAGGCGTAGAGCATAAATACGCGGGTCAGCGAATATACATAAATGCCGAAGTCTATTTTAAGGAAAGGGTAGTACATAGCGGTCAATTTACCAGCGAATACGATTTGGCAGGGGCCATCCAGGAAGTCATAGAGGTAAAGACTGATGCGTTTGCCATAGTGATAAATGGAGAGCCCGTGTGTTTTTTAAAGACCTATGAGGAGGCCCAGGAGGTACTGGAAAGGGTTAAGAATTCATATCGGTCAATGGTTGAACAGTCTGAAAATGCGGTGTTGGAGAATATAGGATTTAAAGAAAGCGTGGAAATTAAACCCCAGACGGTGTTGTACAGCAATATTGTTGACGTTGATAAGGCCTTTAAGATAGTTACGACGGGCACAGTAGAAGTTGAAGAATACGAAGTAAAAGAAGGGGATACGCTGTGGAGCATTGCCCGCCAGCATGACCTGCACGTGTCGGATATACAGGCAGCCAATCCAGATTTGGATCCCGAGATGATAAAGCCCGGCCAAAAGCTCAAGCTTCAAGCTCCCAAAAGCCTTGTGACGGTTGTGATGCGCGAAAAAGTGACGTATACCGAGGAGATACCGTTCAATACCGTTGTGAAAAATACCTCTGACCTCTATAAAGGTGAGAAGAGGATAGAGCAGCAAGGTCAGAACGGCCAGAAGCAGATTGAGATCTATATAACGAGGGAGAATGGGGTCGAGGTATCCCGTGAGAAGATAGGCGAAACCATACTAAAGCAGCCGGTGGATCAAATAGAGCTTATAGGTACAAAAGACAGGCCGGTTGCACGTACAGCTAACCGCAGCTATACAAGGCCGTCAGACCTTACACCCATATCAAGAGACGGTGTGGAGATGATGCCTTGGTTTGGTGGAGCAAACAGGATTTTTACCAGAGGGTCTATCGCAAAGGTTACCCATGTGGGGACGGGACTGACTTTTTATGTAATACGGTATGGTGGAACAAATCATGCTGATTGCGAGCCACTGACTGCGGCTGACACCGCTGTTATTAAGCGAATATACGGAGGCACCTTTAGCTGGGATCGTAAACCCATAATAGTGCAGGTGAATGGGAAGAAGATGGCGGCTTCCATGAATGGTATGCCACATGGTGGATACAGCATAAGGAACAACAGTTTCCCGGGACATTTTTGTATACACTTTTATGGCAGCCGGACCCATGGTACAAACAGGATAGACCCGGACCACCAGGCGATGATAAGGATTGCAGCAGGTGGGTAATGTTTTCTTGGAGGCATGTGGTTGATAAAAATTAAGAGCTCTTCGCTTGAGGCGAGGAGCTCTTTTACTCTTTTATGCGAATCTATTGATTATCTCCATGATGTTTCTTGTACCCGAGGTATGGTCTTCTGCAGACATGGCATTTATGTACTGGTGTCGCTTGTTATAAAGGTCCAGGATTGAGAGGTACAGCGAATCTTCTGTCATATCCTCCTGCATGAGAACCTTGCTGTAGCCCTTCTTTTCAAAGGATTTGGCATTTAAGATTTGATCT
Source organism: Caldicoprobacter oshimai DSM 21659 (assembly GCA_000526435.1). Lineage (GTDB taxonomy): Bacteria > Bacillota > Clostridia > Caldicoprobacterales > Caldicoprobacteraceae > Caldicoprobacter > Caldicoprobacter oshimai. The sequence goes on along the minus strand of JAGB01000005.1, from coordinate 4,859 downwards.
CCACGGCTGGCTTTGAGGGGTAAGGGAATTAAAAGGCAGGGCTTTTTAAGGGCCAGAAATTCGTGGATGGAATTGGATCCAGCCCGGGATACCACTATATCCGCCAAAGCCATGACGTGTGGTAGCTCTTTATCTAGGTATTCAAACTGGGCATAGCCCGGAATATCTGCATAATTCGAGTCTACATTTCCTTTACCGCATATGTGTACGATTTGAAATCTGGTGAGCAGTTTTTTGACTATCTTACGCAGGCAGTTATTTATTGCTACTGCTCCGGAACTTCCTCCCATTACCATTATAACCGGCTTTTCTTGTGTAAAACCACAGAGCTTTCTACCGGTTTCAGCGTTGCCTTGAAATAATTCTTTACGTATAGGAGTGCCGGTATATATGGCCTTGTTTCCTTTAAATTGAGAGACAGTTTCAGGGAATGTGGTGCATATAACCTGTGCGAACAAGGAAGCTATCTTGTTTGCCAATCCAGGAGTAATATCGGATTCGTGTACGATGACAGGAATACGGTTTGCCCACCCGCCGATTACAACCGGAACCGACACAAACCCTCCCTTTGAGAATATGACATTGGGCTTTATCTTTTGTATTATGCGCATAGATTGGCCTATACCGTACGCGACTTTAAACGGGTCGGTGAAGTTCTTAACGTCTAGGTATCGCCTTAATTTGCCCGACTGTACGGCATGATATATGACCCCACTTTGCTTTGATATGAGGTTGTATTCGATTCCGCTTTTTGTGCCTATATAATGGATTTCCCAACCGTTGCGCTTAAGCTCTGGGATGAGCGCTATATTGGGGGTCACGTGCCCTGCCGTGCCCCCGCCGGTTAGTACTATTCTTTTCATGATGTTACCTCCTACACCCTTTCGAGGGGTTTGAGCCCTATGAGTTTAAGCCCATTGGCCAGCGTGATCCGCGTGGCTTTCACCAGTGCCAATCGCGCAGTTCTCAGCTGTTGGTCATCCACCAGGATGGGGTGTTCGTGGTAAAAGCGATTGAAGTCCTGGGCCACATCCACGAGATAACGGGTTATGATAGAGGGTTCAAGCTGGGTTAAAGCCATCATAACTTTTTCGGGGAACTGGTACAGCGTTTTGCATAGCTGATACTCCTCTTTGGTCTGAAGCAGGCAGGGATTAAAGCTACTGTCCTCCTGTTCAGGGGCCTTTCTGATGACGCTGCAGCATCTTGCATGAGTGTATTGTACATACGGGCCTGTTTCTCCATCAAAGTTCAGCACCTCATCCCAAGAGAAGGATACGTCTTTGATTCGATTGCTGTACAGATCGCTGAATATGACGGCGCCCACCCCCATATAACGGGCCACTTCTTCCTTGTTCTCCAGGTCGGGATTCTTGCTTTCGATTATTTCAAGGGTTTTCTTGATGGCCTCGGATAGTATATCTTCAAGCAGTACCACTTTCCCTTTGCGTGTGGACAGCTTTTCTCCGCCTAGGCTTACAAGCCCAAAGGGAACGTGTATGAGGTCCTTTGCCCACTCGTATCCCATGAGTTCTATGACTTTGAACCACTGCTGGAAGTGAAGGCTTTGCGCAGCGCCCGTTACGTATATGCATTTATGGAAATCATATGCCTTTTTGCGGTATATGGCGGCAGCTATATCGCGTGTGGCATACAGGCTGCTGCCATCTTTCTTTAGTATCATACAGGGGGGCATTCCATATTCTTCTAGATCTACGATCATGGCACCTTCGCTTTCCTTAAGCAGGTTCTTTTGTTTAAGCTCTTCAATTACGGCATCCATCTTATCGTTGTAAAAGCTTTCGCCGGCGTATGAATCAAAATGTACGTCGAGAAGGTCATATACCTTTTGAAATTCTTTGAGGCTTATGTCCTTGAACCACTGCCACAGCTCCAAAGCCTCGCTGTCTCCTTTTTCCATGCGGGCAAACCAGCTTCTTGCCTCATCTTCCAGCTTTGGATCCTTTTCGGCTTCTTCATGGAATTTTACGTACAGGCGCATAAGCTCTTTTATGCCATGGGCTTCTACTTCCTCTTTATTGCCCCATAGCTTGTACGCCACTATAAGCTTGCCAAACTGGGTTCCCCAGTCACCCAGGTGGTTTACGCCGATGCACCTGTATCCCATAAACTCAAAAATTTTGCGCAGGGAATTACCGATGACCGTAGAGCGAAGGTGCCCCACATGGAAAGGCTTGGCTATATTTGGGGCCGAATAATCTATGACGATGGTCTTGCCCTGTCCGATGGGTTGGGAACCATACCTTTCCTGTTCTTCTAATATACGCTTTAAAGTCTGCTCTACAAACAGGGGCTTGTTGAAAAAGAAATTGAGGTATCCGGATACGGGTTCCACCTTGTCGATAAATTCCATATCTGAAATGTTTGATGCCAGTTCTTGAGCAATCTGCACCGGAGGCTTTCTGAGCGTTTTGCTCAGCTTAAAACACGGCAGGGCTATATCGCCCATCTCAGGGTTAGGAGGATATTCCAGCATATCGTAAATCTGGTCACGGCTCAGTTCGGGAAGCTGTTTATGTATTGCCTGTGCAATAATGTCCTTGACGTCGAACATGGCCACTACTCCTCTTCCTTAATTTTTTCTTTATAGTCTATAATACCACACTGCTACGTCAAATAACAATAACCATCGGCAATTTCTTGGCCTAAAGGAATAATCGGCTTGACAGATTTTCTATAATAGTATTATACTACACTTGGGAATAGACTGGTAAAAGGCGGCCTTTCTCCCTGCGACAAGGGTGGAAGGCTTTGTAAGTTATAAAAGGTTGTCGGGGTAAAAGGGATTTAAAAAACGAAAGGAGGAAAAGGCGTTTTCCCATTTTAGAGCATTTTGGGATTTAACGCCATAAGGCCGATGAGTGAAGTCAGGACGCGATTTGCGCCAAGCCCTACAGGTTATATGCATATCGGTAACTTGAGAACAGCGCTTTATGCCTATCTGATTGCCAAAAGCCAGGGTGGGAAGTTTATATTGCGCATTGAAGATACGGATCAGGAGAGGTTTGTGGAAGGAGCTATAGATGTGATATACAAGACGCTGAAGATTGTGGGGCTTGACTACGATGAAGGGCCTGATATTGGGGGACCTTACGGGCCTTACATACAGAGCCAGCGCAAGGAGATTTACCAGCAATACGCAAAGAAGCTGGTGGAGATGGGCGGGGCATATTACTGCTTCTGTTCCAAAGAGAGGTTGGAAGCCCTGAGAGAGGAGTGCCAGAAGAGAGGGATTCCGTTTAAATACGATGGGCACTGCAAGAACCTGACCAGAGAAGAGGTTGAGCAGAGGATTCGAAACGGCGAGAAATACGTTATAAGGCAGAGGATACCATCGACAGGCACCACCTCATTTCATGACGAGGTATTTGGTACCATAACGGTGGAGAATTCAACTTTGGACGAAGGCGTGCTCATAAAATCAGATGGTATGCCCACCTATAACTTTGCCAATGTAATCGATGACAGCTTGATGAGAATAACCCATGTGGTGAGGGGGAGCGAATACCTTTCTTCTACTCCCAAGTACAATCTGCTTTATCAGGCGTTTGGATGGGAGATTCCCACTTACATTCATCTACCCCCTGTGATGAAGGAAGCGGGCAAAAAGCTCAGCAAGCGCGAAGGCGATGCCTCTTTTGAAGATTTCTACAACAAGGGGTATCTCGTGGAGGCTATAATAAACTACATCGCATTGCTGGGATGGAGCCCTGGCACAGACAGGGAGTTTTTCACCCTCGAGGAGCTTAAAGAGCATTTTTCCATAGAGGGGCTTAACAAATCTCCGGCCATTTTTGACGTAAACAAGCTGCGCTGGATGAATGGCGAGTATATCAGAAAGAAGAGCCTGGAGGAGTTTTATGAGCTGGCCCTGCCTTACTACAAGAAGGCTATAAAGAGGCAGGATATTGATTTGATGAAGTTGAGCCGCCTGTTGCAGACCCGTATAGAGATTTTAAACGACATAATAGAGAGCGTTGATTTTATAGATGAGCTCCCAGATTACGATGTCCAGATGTTTGTACATAAGAAGATGAAGACCAATCTGGAAAACTCCCTGGAGCACCTTAAAAAGAGCTATGAGGTGCTGGAGAAGCTTGATAACTGGAATGAAGAGGAGATCCATAGAGTATTGATGGAGCTTATACAGCAGCTGGGCGTCAAGAATGGCCAGGTGCTGTGGCCCATACGTACTGCCATATCGGGAAAGCAGTATACGCCGGGTGGGGCTATAGAGCTGCTGGACTTGCTGGGTAAAGAAGAGTCCTTGAGGCGGATAAGGATAGGGATTGAAAAGCTGGAAAAAGCAGGTGTCTGATGACACCTGCTTTTGATTTATATAGCAGACTTGGCTATCAAAAATGAAGGCATATCGAATCGCATCAAAAATTTGTAATGAAAATTTCACTGGTGAGGTGCAAACGAGAATCGGTTCTTCTGGAACGGTATTTGACGGCACTCTCATGGTATCAAAAACGTTTAATTATGTTACCTGTATCTCTATCAGGTTAAAAATGTAAGATCCAAATATAAAGATGGTTTTGATATATTGACAGGCATGGATGATGTATGCTAAGCTATAATAGAATCTTGAAAGTGCATGTTTTTCAGCATTAACAGGCTTCAAATTTCAAAAAAGGGTATTGACAAAGGGGAATTGATTTGATAGTATATAATTCGCCGCTTTTAAGGGGCGGCGGGGAATGGTCCTTGAAAACTGAACAGTGGTTGGAAGGCCAGGTCAATTCTGGAGAGGTAAGACTCATTTGCGGCAAGATGCGAGTTTAGGATATAGATTTTAAGTGAAGAGTTTGATCCTGGCTCAGGACGAACGCTGG
>JAGB01000004.1 GCA_000526435.1 Caldicoprobacter oshimai DSM 21659 | reverse complement strand
GGAATTCCTGGTGTAGCGGTGAAATGCGTAGATATCAGGAGGAACACCAGTGGCGAAGGCGGCTTCCTGGCCTGTAACTGACGCTGAGGCACGAAAGCGTGGGGAGCAAACAGGATTAGATACCCTGGTAGTCCACGCTGTAAACGATGGATACTAGGTGTAGGGGGCGATTGAGCCTTCTGTGCCGAAGTTAACGCAATAAGTATCCCGCCTGGGGAGTACGGCCGCAAGGTTGAAACTCAAAGGAATTGACGGGGGCCCGCACAAGCGGTGGAGCATGTGGTTTAATTCGAAGCAACGCGAAGAACCTTACCAGGGCTTGACATGCCCCTGAAGTATCTGGAAACAGGTACGGCCTATGCCTTCGGGTATAGGACAGGGGACACAGGTGGTGCATGGTTGTCGTCAGCTCGTGTCGTGAGATGTTGGGTTAAGTCCCGCAACGAGCGCAACCCTTATCCCTAGTTGCCAGCGCGTTATGGCGGGGACTCTAGGGAGACTGCCGGGGAGAACTCGGAGGAAGGTGGGGATGACGTCAAATCATCATGCCCCTTATGCCCTGGGCTACACACGTGCTACAATGGCCAGGTACAGAGGGAGGCGAAGCGGTAACGCGGAGCGAATCCCAAAAAGCTGGTCTCAGTTCGGATTGTGGGCTGCAACTCGCCCACATGAAGTCGGAATCGCTAGTAATCGCGGATCAGCATGCCGCGGTGAATACGTTCCCGGGCCTTGTACACACCGCCCGTCACACCATGGGAGTTGGGGGCACCCGAAGCCGGTGGCCTAACCCGGAAAGGGAGGGAGCCGTCGAAGGTGAACCCAATGACTGGGGTGAAGTCGTAACAAGGTAGCCGTATCGGAAGGTGCGGCTGGATCACCTCCTTTCTAAGGAGCAAAGAGGGGATTGACCTGGCAAAGCCACTGTTTAGTTTTGAGGGACCATGTCCCTTGACTGCACCTTGAGAACTGCACAATGCGGAGCGGAAGCGGGTGTAGCGGTGCTTTAAGGCACAGTGCTACAATTTCGCTGGCGGATCAAGCTAGGAAGGGCACAGGGTGGATGCCTTGGCACCAGGAGCCGAGGAAGGACGTGGCAAGCTGCGAAAAGCTACGGTGAGCCGCAAGCAGGCGTTGACCCGTAGATCTCCGAATGGGGGAACCCACCTGGCGGTAAGGCCAGGTATCCATGTCTGAACACATAGGGCATGGAGGGGAACCCGGGGAACTGAAACATCTTAGTACCCGGAGGAAAAGAAAGAAAGATCGATTCCCTGAGTAGCGGCGAGCGAAAGGGGAGGAGCCCAAACCGTACTGGCTTACGCCAGTGCGGGGTTGAGGACCGGCCGGATAGGTCAAGTGCGGCTAGCCGAACCACCTGGAAAGGTGGGCCAGAGAAGGTGACAGCCCTGTAGGCGAAAGCTGGCAGTTGGCCTGGTCGGGATCCAGAGTACCACGGGACACGAGGAATCCTGTGGGAAGCAGGGAGGACCACCTCCCAAGGCTAAATACTCCCTGGTGACCGATAGCGAAGGAGTACCGTGAGGGAAAGGTGAAAAGCACCCCGGGAGGGGAGTGAAATAGGACCTGAAACCCTGTGTCTACAAGCAGTGGGAGCGCGAGGAGCGCGACCGCGTACTTTTTGCAGAACGGGCCGGCGAGTTACAGTGGCATGCGAGGTTAAGGGCTTTGAAGGCCTGGAGCCGTAGGGAAACCGAGTCCGAATAGGGCGAGTAAGTATGCTGCTGTAGACCCGAAACCAGGTGATCTATCCATGGGCAGGGTGAAGCGGGAGTAAGATCTCGTGGAGGCCCGAACCCACTGGTGTTGAAAAACCAGGGGATGACCTGTGGATAGGGGTGAAATGCCAAGCGAACCTGGAGATAGCTGGTTCTCCCCGAAATAGCTTTAGGGCTAGCCTCAAGGGGAAGAGCCGTGGAGGTAGAGCACTGAATGGGGTAGGGGGCGAGAGCTTACCGAACCTTATCAAACTCCGAATGCCACGGTTTGTTCCTTGGGAGTCAGACTGCGGGAGATAAGTTTCGTGGTCGAGAGGGGAACAGCCCAGATCACCGGCTAAGGTCCCAAAGTTCAGGTTAAGTGGAAAAGGATGTGGGACTGCGAAGACAACCAGGATGTTGGCTTAGAAGCAGCCATACATTTAAAGAGTGCGTAACAGCTCACTGGTCGAGCGGTCCTGCGCCGAAAATGTTCGGGGCTCAAACCTGACACCGAAGCCGTGGGTTCTGCCGATAAGGTAGAGCGGTAGGGGAGCATCGTATACAGGGCAGAAGCCCGACCGGAAGGCAGGGTGGACTGTATACGAGAGAGAATGCCGGCATGAGTAGCGAGAGGGTGGTGAGAATCCACCCCGTCGGAAGCCTAAGGATTCCTGAGGAAGGTTCGTCCGCTCAGGGTAAGTCGGGACCTAAGCTGAGGGCGAGAGCCGTAGGCGATGGGTAATCGGTTGAGATTCCGATACCACCTGTACCCGACAGAGAGAGGCAGTGACACAGGAGGGCAGGCAGAGCGAGCTGATGGTAGGGCTCGTCCAAGCGGCGAGGCAGGCGAGTGAGTGAAGTACCACTTGCCGTAAATGCTGAGCCGTTAAGGGGACCGAAGGTAAGTAGGGAAGCTGCCGGGCTCACACTGGCGAGAAAAGCTGCTATCGAGGGTGCAGGTGCCCGTACCGCAAACCGACACAGGTAGGCGAGGAGAGGATCCTAAGACGAGCGGGGGAACCCTTGTCAAGGAACTCGGCAAACTGACCCCGTAACTTCGGGAGAAGGGGTGCCCACCGGGAGGTGGGTTGCAGGGAACAGGCCCAAGCGACTGTTTAACAAAAACACAGGTCTCTGCTAACTCGTAAGAGGAAGTATAGGGGCTGACGCCTGCCCAGTGCTGGAAGGTTAAGGGGAAGGGTTAGCGGAAAGCGAAGCCCTGAACCGAAGCCCCAGTGAACGGCGGCCGTAACTATAACGGTCCTAAGGTAGCGAAATTCCTTGTCGGGTAAGTTCCGACCTGCACGAAAGGCGTAACGACTTGGGCGCTGTCTCGACAAGGGGCCCGGCGAAATTGTAGTACCAGTGAAGATGCTGGTTACCCGCGACTGGACGGAAAGACCCCGTAGAGCTTTACTGCAGCCTGATATTGGACTTTGGCATTGGATGTACAGGATAGGTGGGAGGCGTGGAACCATACACGCCAGTGTATGGGGAGCCGACGGTGGGATACCACCCTTTCAGTGCTGGGGTTCTAACCCTGGGCCGTGGAGCCGGGCAGGGGACAGTGTCAGGTGGGCAGTTTGACTGGGGCGGTCACCTCCTAAAGGGTAACGGAGGTGCCCAAAGGTCCTCTCAGGATGGTTGGGAACCATCTGGTGAGTGCAAAGGCAGAAGGGGGCCTGACTGTGAGAGGGACACCTCGAGCAGGGACGAAAGTCGGGCTTAGTGATCCGGCGGTATCGAGTGGGAGAGCCGTCGCTCAACGGATAAAAGCTACCTCGGGGATAACAGGCTGATCTCCCCCAAGAGTCCACATCGACGGGGAGGTTTGGCACCTCGATGTCGGCTCGTCGCATCCTGGGGCTGGAGCAGGTCCCAAGGGTTGGGCTGTTCGCCCATTAAAGCGGCACGTGAGCTGGGTTCAGAACGTCGTGAGACAGTTCGGTCCCTATCCGTCGCGGGCGCAGGAAATTTGAGGGGAGCCGTCCCTAGTACGAGAGGACCGGGATGGACGTACCGCTGGTGAACCAGTTGTCACGCCAGTGGCACAGCTGGGTAGCTAAGTACGGAAGGGATAAACGCTGAAGGCATCTAAGCGTGAAGCCCACCCCAAGATAAGATTTCCCATCCGGTAAGCGGAGTAAGGCCCCTCGAAGAAGACGAGGTAGATAGGTCCGGGGTGTAAGTGCAGCAATGCACTTAGCTGACGGATACTAATAGGCCGAGGGCTTGATCGAGTAGCTCTGCATTGTGCGGTTTTGAGGGTGCAGTGAGCGCTTTAAGGAGGCGCGGTTAGCACCTTGAGAAAAATGAAGTGAGAAAAATGAAGAGGGAAAGAGAGATTCCGGTGACAATAGCGAAGGGGAAACACCTGTATCCATTCCGAACACAGAAGTTAAGCCCTTCAGCGCCGATGGTACTAGAGGGGAGACCCTCTGGGAGAGTAGGTCGTTGCCGGAGTTCAATTTAAAAAAAGCCTGGCTATTTCAGCCAGGTTTTTTTTGTTTTTGTGCGCCCGGCATGGGCGTTAACTCGGTGGTGAAAGTCAACTGCAGGCAAGGCAGCACTAGTCTGCTAGCCAAAGGCAAGGGTGTCCATCGCGAGGTGGAATCCGAAGGAAGCCGGAGGCAAAACCACGGCTCGATGAACAAGAACCCCATACGGGGGTAGACCGAGACGCCCAGCATATTCAAAGAACTTGACGGCTGGATACGCCGGCGGCTGTGCATGTGTCTATGGAAAGAGTGGAAGCGAGTGCGAACAAAATATCGCGAACTTCGGCACTGGGACTACCAGAGCAAGTAGTGCAAGAATTTGCTAATGCTCGTAAGGGCCATAGCGAATGGCTCATGGGTCAATGAATATAGCCCTGGGCAACGCCTACTGGCAAACCCAGGGTCTGACGAGCTTAATCGAACGTTATCAGAGACTTCGTCAAGCTTGGTGAACCGCCGGATGTGGACATGCATGGGATGCGGACACGCATGTCCGGTGGTGTGAGAGGACGGGGGTTAATCGCCCCCTCCTACTCGATTTTATGTTTTTTTAACCGGTTTCTTATAATGACATAGATAGTTAATGCATAAAAAGGCAGCAATTTTATCAGAGGATGAATGGGTGAGTCGAATATTCCGAATGCAAGGTAAATAAAGAGTAGTGCGCCAAACAATATCATTATTATGAATTTTTCATTATCGCTTAAATTATCATTCATTCCTGTATTCCTCCATTATATTATTGATTAACTCTAATCTAAGCAAACAGCAGACATTATCAATACCATTATTATGCATACTAGTCTTTGCTGTTACCTTGTATTCTATAGCAATAATAAGAGAGGTGTCAAGAATCTTGTGCCTAAATTGGAAATTTTAAAGAAACCTATGTCAATAGTCTGTGAAAATGTCACCTCAAAAAGGATAATTTTATTCAGTAAAAATGTCAACTATGGGTTTTAAAAAATATTACAGAGATAATTTATAGCAAAGCTATTAGAAATTTTGACGCTCGCCGCTAGGCAGGCCGGTGGGTGTAATACACCCACCGGCATAGGCAAAAGCTTACCCAAGGGGGTGCATGTCAAGTGGCTTTCGCGGCATAAGCAGCAAAGCTCTAGGGTCACTCCAACTTATTCCACGGTCCACTTGACATGCACTCTGAGTCTAGGGCTTTTTAATACTATATTATGGGGGCAAAAAAGGCAATAAGAAACTAGGCCTTGATAAATATTATCAAAGCTTGTATGATAATCTATAGGAGAAGCGATAGATAAAAATGCTATGCCCAAGCTCGTGTGGAATTAAACAGCTGGTCTAGCATCTCAAGGATCTCGCGATCAGTTTCTTCGTAAGAGATTCTAGGCCTTTTTTGAGCCTGTTGTTTCCATGGGTGGTCAGGAGCCGGTTTTACGGGATTATGCTTTTTCTCTGATTTATGCTCAGACTGCTGTAAAGCTTGTTTTTTAGGTCGTTCTTCGAGTATTAGGGTATCATATATCGTACCGGCATAGAAAGCTTTTACGCCTATTTTAGGGCTGAATAGGACGGTAAGTTTAGCTTTGGGCATAGCAGGGACTTTTTTGCCGTCCTTGACCAGTTGATAATATTTCCCCTTGTATGAGAAGGCAGAGCCTTCGATGATGGTGCGACGTTCCTTGATGCACAGGATATAGTCGAGGTTGATAGCAGGGTCAAGAGGCCTGAACGCAGGCTGTGGGTTTTCAGGCTCAACCCCGAATCTTTTGTTGTAGGATTGAATAAATCTGGGTAAAAAAGCATTAGCAGCCTCAATTGAATTGATACCATAGATTTTAAGTTCGGCTTTCAACCTATCCTGAAGAGTATCCCAGAGTTTTTCGACACGCCCTTTAGCCTGAGGGGATCTGGCTTTGATTATATTGATGCCGAGTTCTTCCATAGCTCTGCCGAACTGTGTAAGGCTAACTGTTTTTCCTGCAAGTTGTTCTTCGATAGAAAGTTTACCATCATTGGGAGAGACGAAGATGGTATGGCGGTCAGAGTACAGGCTTAAGGGAACGCCATGATTAGTGATTATTTGACGTATGATTTCAAAGTATCCTTCCATACACTCTTGTTGAGTGAAGAATAGAGCGAGTATTTCGCCTGTGGCATCATCAATAGCCCCGTGGAGGGTAAAAGGTGGGAGTCCATCTATCCAATCGTGTTTAGAAGCATCTATTTGGACGAGCATACCTTTCTGGGGCATCCTTTTTCTTCTGTGGTGGGCTTTACGTTTACGGTGTTTTCTAGGGCTGCTAATACCTTCTTTTGTTAGAATTCTGTATACAGAGGAATAACTTACTTTAATGTTTTCATTTTCCATAAGTAAGTCGACGAAATGGTTGAAGTTTACGTCACAGTATTTTTCGCTTTTTTTAAGGTTAATGATGGTGTTTTTAAGTTCATCAGAGAGAGCATGCTGGGGCTTTCGACCTCTGTTTTTGTGGATGATGAACGCAGGTCCTTCTTTCAAAACCCCCTTTTTCAACCTTATTACTTGGCGTTCACTGAGGTTTAGAAGCTCAGCAGCTTCTCTGATGGTTATAACTTTATCAATTGTTTGATTTATGACTCTTAAACGGGTCATTTCTTTTTGTGTCATGTTGAATATCTCCTCTCTCATGTATGACATTATATCAGAATAATTTCAATATGACATTATCACAGAATAACAACAAATTTTAAAGAAACCTATTGACAACAGCTCCAGCACTTGATAAAATATCCTTCAAACTCACAAAAGACCCGGCGGCAGGCTGTTTCTACACGAAGGAAGGTTCTGTTGTCGGGCATTGTTATAATTATTATCGGCTGTTAAATAATAAACGATCCAACTCAAAATATAGGTTGACGTGAGATAGAGTATACATAAGATTTTGTGGTTTTATTATATTGCTGTTGATTGCTGGCTACTGAATGGTTTTAGATGATTAAGCAAAATAAAGTTAAACTGTAGGGTGGCGAAAAATTGTTCTTTAAAATTATTGTATAAAGGTTTTTTGAAAGGGTTTATTCTATATCGCATGTACATTTATGAAAATATTTTACTAAAACAAAATCCGATGACGGAGATATAAGACCTATTGCAGCCATCTTCAGAGAGCCGGTGGACGGTGCGAACCGGTGGGCGGATAGGTTGTATGCTCACTCCCGAGGAGAAAGCCTGAAAGGGGTAGCTTTATAAGGGTGTGCCTTGTAAAGTCACCTTCAGTAGGGCTTTACGGGTGGTCCCGTTACAGGCCAGGGTTTGTTAGAACCTGGTGAGGCTTTGTACCGTGAGGTACAGGCAAAGTAGGGTGGTACCACGAAAGAGAACCTTTCGTCCCTTCAGGGCGAAAGGTTTTTTTGTTATATCGTTACGGTCAATGGTTTTAAGCAGGGATAAGAAAGGAGGACAACGATGAAACACATACTGGGCGTGTTGGTAGCCAATCAGCCGGGCGTTCTATCAAAGGTGGCAGGGCTTTTCAGCCGCAGGGGATTCAACATCGAAAGTCTAGCGGTAGGCGTAACTGAGGACCCCAGCATTTCGAGAATGACCATAGTTGTGGATGGGGATGAAAAGGTGATTGAACAGATGGCAAAGCAGCTCAACAAATTGATCGATGTCATAAAGGTGGCCGACATAGCGGAGGATTCGGTGACCAGGGAGCTTGCTTTGATAAAGGTACAGGCAAACCCTGGAACGAGAAACGAAATAATTCAGATCGTCAACGTATTCAGGGCTCAGGTTGTGGATATAAGCAAGGATTCCATGATTATTGAGATAACCGGCGACGAGAAAAAGGTCAATGCACTGCAGGAGATGCTAAAGGACTTTGGGATTAAGGAAATGGTTCGCACAGGCATCATAGCCGTTGACAGGGGGAACAAACTCATTAAAGACGAAAATTTATAAAATTTACTGTTTAAAATTAAAATTTACGATGTGGAGGAGGAATAAGCGATGGCAAAGCTGTATTATGATCAGGATGCCAATTTGGAATTATTGAGTGGTAAGAAGGTGGCCGTAATAGGGTACGGCAGCCAGGGCCATGCTCATGCGCTCAACCTTAAGGACAGCGGAGTTGATGTGGTGGTAGGCCTATACAAGGGCAGCAAATCATGGAAGCTGGCCGAGGAAGCCGGGCTTAAGGTTATGGAAGCTGCTGAAGCTGCAAAGCAGGCTGACATAATCATGATTTTGATACCCGATGAGAAGCAGCCAAAGCTGTATAAGGAGAGCATAGAACCAAACCTTGAAGAGGGCAACATGCTCATGTTTGCTCACGGATTTAACATCCATTTCGGCCAGATTACCCCGCCGGAGTATGTGGATGTGGCCATGGTGGCGCCCAAAGGGCCGGGGCACACTGTGCGCAGCCAATACCAGGAGGGCAAAGGGGTGCCGTGCTTGATAGCGGTTCATCAGGACTACTCGGGCCGCGCTAAAGACCTTGCCTTGGCTTATGCAAAGGCAATAGGTGGTACGCGTGCTGGCGTGCTGGAGACCACCTTTAAGGAAGAGACCGAGACTGACCTCTTTGGAGAACAGGTTGTGCTGTGCGGCGGCCTTTCAGAGCTTATTAAAGCAGGGTTTGAAACGCTGGTGGAGGCAGGGTATCAGCCAGAGTGCGCATATTTTGAATGTTTACACGAGCTAAAGCTCATAGTGGATCTGATAAATCAAGGTGGATTGAGCTACATGAGATATTCTATAAGCGATACTGCCGAATTTGGGGATTACACAACTGGCAAGAGAATTATAACCGAGGAGACGCGCAAGGAGATGAAGAAGGTTTTGGCCGAGATACAGGACGGTACTTTCGCCAAAAAGTGGATACTTGAAAATCAGGCCAATCGTCCGCACTTTAACGCCATGCGAAAGAGGGAACAGGAACATCCAATAGAAAAGGTGGGTAAGGAGCTCAGGAAGATGATGCCGTGGATTCAGAATAAATGATAAAGGGGGATGACAGGTGCCGAAAAAGGTATATATATTCGATACAACCCTTCGAGATGGAGAACAATCGCCGGGTGTGAGCTTAAATGTTCAGGAGAAGTTGGAGATAGCCAGGCAGCTTGAGCGCCTTGGAGTGGATGCAATAGAGGCGGGATTTCCTGTTGCCTCGAAAGGCGATTTTGAGGCGGTAAAGGCTATAGCGCAAAATGTTAGAAGGCCGGTTATAGTAGCACTGGCCCGTGCTGTGAAACAGGACATAGACAGGGCATGGGAAGCCATTAAGTACGCTGCCCGGCCCCGTATTCATACTTTTATTGCCACTTCCGATATCCACATGAAGTATAAGCTTAAAATGGAGCCCGAGGAAGTCTTGAAAAGGGCTGTAGAGATGGTATCCTATGCAAAATCCCTCTGCGAAGATGTTGAGTTTTCGCCTGAGGATGGGACCAGGACACGGCCGGAGTTTCTCTTTAAAGTGCTGGAGGCTGTCATCGATGCCGGCGCTACCGTGATCAACATACCGGATACGGTGGGCTATGCCATGCCCGAGGAGTTCGGCGCGCTCATAAGGAGTATCAGGGAAAACGTTCGAAACATTGACAAGGTCATGTTAAGTGTACACTGCCACAATGACCTGGGGCTGGCGGTGGCCAACTCCCTCGCAGCCATCCGAAATGGTGCCCAGCAGGTGGAATGCGCCATAAACGGATTGGGAGAAAGAGCGGGCAATGCCGCTCTTGAAGAAATCGTCATGGCCATTAAAACGAGGAGCGATTACTTTGACTACTCTACCGATATAGTGACCGAGCAGATATACCGTACCAGCACCATGGTCAGCCATTTAACCGGTGTGCATGTCCAACCCAATAAAGCCATTGTCGGCGCAAACGCCTTTGCACACGAGTCGGGGATCCACCAGCACGGCGTGTTGAGCAATCGTCAGACCTACGAGATTATGACGCCGGAATCGATTGGATTGAAGCAGAGCCAGATGGTGCTGGGCAAGCATTCGGGACGCCACGCCTTTGAGGAAAGGCTGAAAGAGCTGGGCTTCACCAACCTTACGCCCGAGGAGATAAACTCCGCTTTTGAGAAGTTTAAGGACCTGGCAGATAAAAAGAAATACGTGATGGATAAAGATATAGAGGCCCTTGTGAATGAAAAAGTGTTAAAGGTGCCTGAGACCTATGAGCTGGAATATTTCCATATATCCAGCGGCAATACCTCCATTGCCACTTCTACCGTGAAGATCAGGCGGGACAATGAGATATTCGAGGAAGCGGCATGTGGAGATGGACCGGTGGATGCCACATTCAAAGCCATTGATCGGGCAATTGGTATAGAGGTCACGCTGAAGGATTATTACCTGAGAGCGGTGACCAGCGGTAAGGATGCCCTGGGAGAGGTAACTGTTAAAATAGGGAAGAACGGGAATGTATACATTGGCCGCGGACTCAGTACCGATATCATAGAGGCCAGCGCTAAAGCATATATAAACGCGATAAACAAGATGGTTATGGAACAGAACAGCAAGAATGGACATAACGGGGAGGAGAAAGGCGATTAGATTAGCGCTTGCATAGCACTTGCGGACATCAGCCGTTTTAAAGAACACACAGGGCTGATGGATGAAGCAAGTAAATTGATTCGTTTTAGGTATAACGGCAGTCCAATAGCGGAGTGTTATTTTAAATTTTCTAGCGATTTGCTTTTTTCAATATATTATTGCAATAAAGTTCAATTGTTATTACAATAAAAATCATAAAAACTTCAGGGATAAGGAGTTGATGGAGAGATGGGAATTATGTAAACGGCAAAAAGATCTTTATCTATGATTCAACCTTGAGGGATGGGGCTCAGGCTGAAGGAATTTCATTCACTGTAGGAGATAAGTTGAAAATAGCAAAAAAACTGGATGAATTTGGTGTCGATTACATCGAAGGGGGGAATCCTGGTTCCAATCCCAAAGATGTTGAGTTTTTTGAGAAGGTCAAGGATATCGAGTTTACCAATGCCAAGCTGGTGGCGTTTGGCAGCACGCGAAGGGCTGGCATAAAGCCAGATGAGGATGCCAATTTGGCCGCCCTGCTGCGAAGTGAAACTTCTGTGGTGGCCATATTTGGTAAAAGCTGGGATTTTCATGTCACTGATGTCATTAGAACCACCCTGGATGAGAATCTTAACATGATATATGACTCGATTGCCTATATGAAGCAAAACGGCAAAGAGGTCGTATTCGATGCCGAGCACTTCTTTGATGGTTATAAAGCCAATCCGGAATATGCTTTGAAGACCCTTGAGGTGGCTGCACAGGCCGGAGCTGACTGGCTGGTGTTGTGCGATACCAACGGAGGGTCATTCCCTTCTGAGATTGCCCAGATTGTAAAAGTGGTGGTTGACAGGTTTTCATCAATTCCCATAGGCATACACTGCCACAATGACGGTGGAATGGCGGTTGCCAATTCCATAATGGCGGTGGAACAAGGAGTAGTCCAGGTGCAGGGTACATTTAACGGATATGGCGAGCGATGTGGAAATGCTAACCTGTGTACCATCATTCCCAATTTGCAGCTCAAGCGCAATTTTTACTGCGTTCCGCCGCAGAGCATAGCTGGGCTGACCAGCGTGTCGCGCTATATAAGCGAACTGGCCAACATGGCGCCCAATGAACGTGATCCCTATGTGGGGAACTGTGCCTTTGCACATAAAGGCGGCATGCATGTGGATGCCATACTCAAAAATCCTGCTTCCTTTGAACACGTTCCGCCTGAGTCAGTGGGGAATGAGAGGCGCATACTGATGTCCGAGGTCGCGGGGCGCAGTACCATACTGGGCAAGATTCAAAAGGTGGCACCTTGGGTTACAAAGTCATCGCCTGAAGTGCAAAAGATAATAGATGAGTTGAAGCGCCTGGAGCATGAGGGTTACCAGTTCGAGGGAGCCGAAAGCTCATTTGAGCTCCTGGTGAGAAGGGCGCTGGGCAAGGATCATAAATTCTTTGAGATAAAAGATTTCCGCGTGCTGTGCGAGGAACCCTGGCAGGGGGATTACAGCGCCTCGGCCATTATCAAGGTAAGAGTAGACGGGGTTGAAGAGGTTACGGCTGCAGAGGGCGATGGCCCGGTAAATGCCCTGGATAAGGCACTGCGTAAAGCTCTGGAGGTTTTCTATCCTCAGCTTAAGAAAATGCGCCTTACTGATTACAAGGTTCGAGTGCTGGATACCTCAAAGGCCACTGCGGCCAAGGTGAGGGTTCATATAGAATCCACTGATGGAGAAAGGGTGTGGGGTACTGTAGGAGTATCCACCAACATCATTGAAGCAAGCTGGAATGCGTTGGTTGATTCTATCGAATATTTCCTTTATAATGAGATGGGGATGTAGAAAGGAGCTGGAATATATGGGGATGACCATGACTCAGAAGATACTCGCCGCTCATGCAGGGTTGGACAAAGTTGAACCAGGACAGCTTATAATGGCCAATGTGGACTTGGTTCTGGGAAACGACATTACTGCCCCCGTGGCCATTCGCGAGTTTAAGCGAATGGGTGCCAAGAGGGTTTTCGATAGAAAAAAGGTGGCGCTGGTACCTGATCACTTTACTCCTAATAAGGATATCAAGTCGGCTGAGCAGTGCAAAATCATCCGCGAGTTCGCGTATGATATGGAAATAGAGAACTATTTTGAAGTGGGCCAGATGGGCATAGAGCATGCGCTGATACCCGAGAAGGGGTTGGTGGTGCCGGGGGATGTGGTCATTGGCGCCGATTCCCATACCTGCACTTACGGAGCGCTGGGTGCATTTTCTACCGGCGTTGGCAGCACCGATATGGCGGCTGCCATGGCCACCGGCCAGGCATGGTTTAAGGTGCCCGAAGCCATCAAGTTTGTGCTCAAGGGCCGTTTGAACAAATGGGTGAGCGGCAAGGACGTAATACTTCACATCATAGGCATGATCGGAGTGGATGGCGCCCTTTATCAGTCCATGGAGTTTACCGGTGAGGGTCTGGCCAGCCTGTCGATGGATGACCGGTTTACCATTGCCAATATGGCCATAGAGGCAGGTGCCAAAAATGGCATCTTTGAGGTGGATGACAAGACGCTGGAATATGTAAAGGAGCATTCCACCAAGGAATTTAAAGTATACAAAGCCGATGAGGATGCCAGATATTCGAAGGTGTTTGAGATAGACTTGTCTTCTATCCCGCTTACCGTGGCGTTCCCACATCTTCCTGAGAATGTTAGGACGTTTGACGAGATAGGCGATATTCCCATAGACCAGGTAGTAATAGGGTCGTGTACCAATGGTCGGCTTAGTGACCTCAGGATTGCGGCACAGATACTGAAGGGCAATAAGGTGCATCCTCGTGTGCGTACAATCATCATTCCTGCAACCCAGAGGATATACCTTGAAGCTATGAGAGAAGGGCTTCTGGAAATATTCATAGAGGCCGGTGCTGTTGTGAGCACTCCTACTTGCGGTCCCTGTCTGGGTGGACACATGGGCATACTGGCAAAAGGCGAAAGGGCAGTGGCCACCACCAACAGGAATTTCGTGGGACGAATGGGGCATGTGGAGAGCGAGGTTTACCTTGCCAGCCCGGCTGTGGCTGCGGCTTCGGCTATCACCGGAAAGATTTCTTCGCCCGAGGAGGTAGTGAAATGATACAGGGAAAAGCGATTAAATACGGGAACAATGTGGATACCGATGTAATTATCCCTGCTCGGTATTTGAATACGGCTGACCCGAAGGAGCTGGCGGCGCATTGTATGGAGGACCTGGATCCGGAGTTCAAGAATAAGGTGCAGCCGGGGGACATAATAGTTGCCGGTACCAATTTCGGATGCGGTTCGTCCAGGGAGCATGCTCCTATTGCAATCAAGGCTTCGGGTATAAGCTGCATTATAGCCGAGACCTTTGCGCGCATATTCTATCGCAACGCCATAAACATAGGATTGCCCATAATGGAATGCCCTGAGGCTGCCAGGGATATAAAGGATGGTGACCAGGTGGCTGTAGATCTGACAACCGGTGAGATCACCAACTTGACCACCGGGCGAACCTACAAAGCCGCACCATTTCCACAGTTCATGCAGGAGCTCATAAAGGCTGGCGGTCTGGTTGAATACGTCAAGGGAAGGATGGGGGCACAAGGATGAAAATTGCTGTAATACCAGGTGATGGCATCGGGCCTGAAGTGGTCAAGCAGGCAATTGTGGTGCTTGAGGCTGTGGCACAGAAATTCGGGCACCGGTTTGAGTTTCAGGAGGTGCTCATGGGGGGAGCGGCGCTGGATGCGGTGGGCGTGCCGCTCCCGGATGAGACTCTAAAGGTATGCTTAAAAAGCGATGCCGTGCTGCTGGGAGCGGTGGGAGGCCCCAAATGGGATGACCTGCCCGGGCATTTAAGGCCAGAAGCAGGGCTTTTGGGGATACGTAAAGGGCTTAATCTGTTTGCAAACTTAAGGCCCGCAAAGGTATTCCCCCAGCTCAAATCGGCTTCTACCTTAAAGGAAGAGGTGCTGGGGGAAGGGCTCGATATACTGGTGGTGCGCGAGCTGACAGGCGATGTTTACTTTGGCGACAAAGGAAGGGCAGAAATCCCCGGCGGTCAGAAGGCGTGGGATACCGCTGTCTATTCTACGCATGAGGTTGAGCGGGTAGCCCATGTGGCGTTTAAGATTGCCAGGGGTCGGCGCCGCAAGGTCACCTCGGTGGATAAGGCCAACGTCTTGGAGAGCTCCAGGCTGTGGCGCGAGGTGGTATCGCGGGTGGGGCAGCAGTATCCAGATGTGGAGCTGAACCAAATGTATGTTGACAATGCCGCTATGCAGCTCATAAGAAACCCCAGCCAGTTTGACGTAATACTTACCACCAATATGTTTGGTGATATCTTGAGCGACGAGGCTGCCATGCTTACAGGATCCCTGGGGATGCTTCCTTCGGCCAGCCTGGGGGAAGGCAAGCTGGGGCTATACGAGCCGGTTCATGGTTCTGCGCCCGACATTGCCGGCCAGGATAAGGCAAACCCCATAGCCACCATCATGAGCGCTGCCATGATGCTGCGTTACAGCTTTGGCCTGGAGCAGGAGGCCCAGGCTGTAGAGGATGCAGTGAGCAGGGTGCTTGAGCAGGGGTACAGGACGGCGGATATTGCCACGCCTGGCACTATCGTTGTGGGCACTCGAGAGATGGGGCACCTTATTGCCCAAAATTTGTAAAAATATGGCTTTGAATTTTTATCAAAAATTCACATGGCGGGGTAAAGGTGAACTCGCATGCCTTAAAGTGGCCGGTCAACTTGTCATATCATGAGAATAAAAATATTACTATAGTTGCTGGTCGGCTGATAATGACGGCAAAATAAATGCTTGGTATAAGAGGAATAAATGTGTGCTGCGATGACATAGGTGTGTAAGAATGTATGATATAATGGAGTAGTGCGATAAACTGGTGGAAATGTCCGATTCTGTGTAAGAGGCTAATATCTGCTGTAAGGGGGAAAGAGGGGTGTATGCTTCCCCGAGGATTAGACGAAGGTATTCGATAAATAAGCGGCGTTTTGTATGCACTATTATCTGTGCGGGTATACTCATTGCTTTGATGCTTGGGCTACCGTCGTGGGTAGCCCGTAAAATGTTTGGCTCTTACTACAAGATATCGGATTTTGCCCCTGAGCATTTGGAGATGTACTTTACCATTGGTGAGGAGCAGGGCGTGCCATGGTACTATTTGGCCGCTGTAGATAAGGCAGAGGGCGTGATGGCGGAAGATATAACCGCTGAACGGATAGGCCGAATAGCCATACAGCTTCGCGGGATAGAGAATTCTAAGCAGCTTGAACAGTTTCTCGAAGCGTACAGGAGTGACAAGGAGTTTTATAGAAAGGTGCGAGAGGAGCTTGGCAAGCTGGAGCGCATACGCCGGGTTTGCGAAGATAAGGTGTTTCCCATAGCTCAGGGTTACGAGTATGATTATAAGGATGGATTTGGGGAAGCTCGTACTTATGGAGGGGAGCGTACCCACGAAGGGATTGATATAATGTGCGATAAGGGTGTACCGGTGGTGTCGGTGTGCGATGGGGTGGTTGAGAAGAAAGGATGGCTGGAGCTGGGTGGATGGCGTCTGGGTATCCGGGGCAAGGATGGCATATATTACTATTACGCACACCTGTCCCAATATCATGGGGATATACGCCAAGGCAGCAGGGTAAAAAAAGGACAGGTTATAGGTTATGTGGGAGATTCAGGATATGGAGAAGAAGGTACCACGGGAAAATTTGATCCCCATCTTCACTTTGGGATGTATGAAGGGAAGGAAGAGATGGCGGTCAATCCCTACCCTTTTCTGAAGATGTGGGAGAAAAACAAGGTAGATGTTGAGTGAGGAGGGCGATATTATGACTGTTAAAGAAGCCATAAGGGCGCGGAGGACCATCAGAAAGTATAAGCAGGAGAGGATCCCGCTGGAGGTGCTCAAAGAGCTGGTGGACGGAGCCAGGCTGGCGCCGTCTGCTGCAAACCGCCAGCCTCTGGAATACTTGATTGTGGAAGATCCGTCTCTTTTGGAGCCGGTATTCAGTACATTGGGGTGGGCCGGTTATATCAAACCCCATGGGACGCCCAAGGAAGGGGAAAAGCCTACGGCTTATATTGTGGTGCTCATAAATCGCGAATTGGACAGCGCATGGGCCAAACACGATGTAGGGGCTGCTGTTCAAAACATACTGCTGGGCGCGCAGGAGTATGGCATAGGGTGTTGCTGGATTGGCTCTGTGGACAGGGATAGGCTGCGTGAAATACTGCAGATTCCGGATAAATACATCATCGACTGCGTTGTGGCTTTGGGGTATGCGGCTGAAAAATCGGTGGTCGAAGATGAACAGGGCTCAATAAAGTATTACAAGGATGAAAACGGTGTGCTACACGTGCCAAAACGACGGCTGGAAGACATAATGCATGTAAACAGGATAAATAGCCGGTAAAGAAAATTTGCAGCTGGTTTTTATGTCGAAAAGGACATCCTTTATGTCTGTTTTTTGCGGCCTTACCAAGGTCCGCCAGGTAAGCTCGCCTCTTTTAAAGGTGGGACGCAAGGCGCTTTAAGAAGCTTGGTGTGAGCCATGATCAGGTGTAGGGTTGGACCGGCCCGAACTCAAGCTTCTGGCAAGGGAGGCCGATGCGCGGCTACTAGGGAACAATCCCTATATCCGTGTAAGTCCCCCCTCGATAAAAGAGGAAGCCTGTCTTCTTTGGAAGCGGGAGGAAGCTACAAATGCGAAAAAGGAGTGTAGTGTGTTATGGTAAGCGACAGGGTAAAGAAAGGTATTGAAAAAGCGCCGCACAGGTCCTTGTTTAAGGCCATGGGCTATATCGATGAAGAGCTTGAGCGGCCTTTGATAGGCGTTGTCAACGCTCACAGTGAGGTGGTGCCTGGGCATCTGCATTTGGATACCATAGCTCAGGCTGTCAAGGATGGGATACGCATGGCCGGCGGAACCCCGATAGAGTTTCCCACTATCGGGGTGTGTGATGGGATAGCCATGAACCACGTGGGTATGAAATATTCCCTGGCTTCCAGGGAACTGATAGCCGACAGCATAGAGGCTATGGCCATGGCTCACGGGTTCGATGGTCTGGTGCTCATTCCAAACTGCGACAAGATAGTTCCAGGTATGTTGATGGCTTGTGCCCGGCTCAATATCCCTTCTATCGTGATAAGCGGCGGGCCTATGCTGGCCGGTAAAAAGGCCGGTAAGGTTTTGGATCTAAATTCGGTATTTGAAGGGGTAGGGGCGGTGGCTGCCGGGAAGATGACTCCTGATGAGCTCAAGGAGATAGAGGAATATGCATGCCCGGGATGTGGCTCCTGCTCGGGCATGTTTACGGCAAACTCCATGAATTGTTTGGCAGAGGTTTTGGGCCTGGCTTTGCCCGGGAATGGTACCATACCGGCGGTGTATGCTGAAAGGGTGCGCCTGGCCAAAAGGGCAGGCATGAGGATTGTTGAGCTGGTGAGGGATAATATACGGCCGAGGGACATTTTGGTCCCCGAGGCTTTTGAAAACGCATTGGCCGTAGATATGGCACTGGGATGCTCCACAAATTCAGTCCTTCATCTGACTGCCATAGCCTATGAAGCGGGCGTTCACATTAATCTGGATATCGTGAACAGGATAAGCGAGCGTACGCCCAACCTCTGTAGGCTAAGCCCTGCGGGGCCATATCATGTTGAAGACCTGTATGCAGCCGGTGGGGTTCAGGGCGTTATGAAGGAGCTATCCAAAAAAGGACTTTTGCATCTTGAGCTTTTAACCGTTACTGGCAAGACAGTAGGGGAAAACATCGCAGGAGCACAGGTTCTGGATCACGATGTCATAAGGCCGATCGATAATCCGTATAGCCCCACAGGAGGTATAGCGGTATTAAGGGGCAACCTTGCGCCTGATGGCGCTGTGGTTAAAAGGTCTGCCGTTGCTCCCGAGATGATGGTGCACGAGGGGCCGGCCAGGGTTTTTGATTCGGAAGAGGAAGCCTTTGAAGCTATACTGGGTGGCAGGATCAGAAAGGGAGATGTGGTTGTCATTCGCTATGAAGGGCCAAAGGGTGGGCCTGGAATGAAGGAAATGCTGTCTCCCACATCGGCCATTGCAGGGATGGGGCTTGATAAGGACGTAGCTCTTCTCACCGATGGGCGCTTTTCAGGGGCAACCCGAGGCGCTTCCATAGGCCATATATCCCCTGAGGCCATGGAAGGTGGGCCCATCGCAGTGGTGCAAGAAGGCGACATCATAAGCATCAATATTCCCGAGGGCAGGCTGGATATAAAGATAAGCGAGCAGGAGCTCAAGGAGCGGCTGGCCAGGTGGAAGGCACCTGAGCCCAAGGTAAAACACGGCTACCTGGGAAGGTATGCAAGATTGGTTACTTCGGCCAGCACTGGTGCGGTGTTGAAATAGCTTATATTGAAAGATTGTAACTTGATTTTATACCTGTTGCAGGCAACCGGTTCCGTTTTATGGAGTTTGGTATCGTAAAGGGACTTGGTTGCCAATTTTTTTATTTAAATGTTATTTTGAGGTAATAACAAAAGGAATTTCTGTTACTTTTTCAATCATAAAAGTTATAAATTTACAATGTAAAGTTATTTTACAGTATGGGTTGACTTTGAATAATTATGAACAGCAGTTTATATTTAAATAGCAAAAGCATTTTAGAAATTATGATAGAATTCTATAAAAACCAGCAACTTAATTATAAATTTTTTTGTATTATTATGCATTGTACATCATCGTAGGGTGTATTAAAAGTGAGGCAGCTAATTGTCTATCTAGCTGGTTTTATCAAATTGACTTTTAAAAATAGTTGTTATATGAAGCAAAAAATGATATAATAAACAATGTTAATTTATAAACATAAAGCACTAAATAAGCACTAAATAAAAATGAGTTTTTCAGAGGATAAACAATAAAACTCAAGGGGGAAGTCTGGTGGGTAGATATATTATTCATAGATTAGTTTCTATGGCGCTTACACTTTTTTTTATAATTACTATTACCTTTTTTCTCATGCATGCCATACCAGGTGGACCGTTTACCCGTGAGAAACCTCTTCCAGAGGCTATTATTAAAGCCCTCAACGAGAAGTATCATCTCGATGACCCTGTATGGAAGCAGTATCTGGATTACTGGAAGGATATACTGCGGGGAGATTTAGGTCCTTCGTTTCAGTTGACAAACCGTACTGTTAACGAGCTTATTGGTCTGGGGTTCCCCATTACTGCCAGGCTGGGCATAGTGGCTATCGTATTTACTATACTTGTTGGCGTACCCTTGGGGATTCTTTCGGCACTCCGCCAGGGGAAGTGGCAGGATTACACTACCATGTTTATTGCAACTCTAGGTGTTACCATACCCAGCTTTGTACTGGCTACCGTACTTATATACTTTTTTGGGGTGGTATTGAAGATATTTCCGACTACCAGCGGCAGGTTGACCAGGCCTATTGAATACGTACTACCGGTTATAGCACTCTCGGGATATTCGTTGTCCTTTATTGCCAGACTGGTGAGATCCAGCATGCTGGATGTCATAAAGCAGGATTATATACGGACGGCCAGGGCAAAGGGGTTAAGCGAGTTTAAGGTTATATACAAACACGCCTTAAAAAATGCAATAATTCCAGTTATTACCTATTTAGGGCCTTTGGCAGCAGGGCTTTTGACTGGAAGCTTTGTTATAGAAAAGCTGTTTTCGATACCTGGAATGGGTGGTTACTTTGTAAACAGCGTTGGAAACCGTGATTATACCATGATTATGGGTTCTACTATATTTTATAGCGTTATCTTGGTTGTCATGAACTTTATTGTAGATATAATTTATGTTATGGTAGATCCGAGGATTAAGTTGATGGGTACAAAGGAGGGGTAAGGTAAATATGCAGGTACAAATAGATCCATCCCTGTTTGAGCCGATTAGAGGTAGAACCGATGTTGCAGATGAAATTGTGCGTCCCAGCATCACATACTGGCAGGATGCCTGGAGACGGTTTAAAAAGAATAAACCAGCTATGATTGGACTGGTGACGGTTATAATAATAATATTATCTGCTATCTTTGTTCCTATGTTTTGGCCTTATGATTATGCTACTCAAATCCGTGGACATGAGAACCAGGGTCCTTCATGGGAGCACCCCTTTGGGACTGATAGCCTGGGCAGGGATTTGTTCATCCGCGTGATGTACGGTGCCCGAATATCGCTCAGCATAGGGCTGGTTGCCAGCCTTATAAATCTTACTATTGGAGTGTTGTACGGTGGTATATCGGGATATGTTGGTGGCCGTGTGGACAACATTATGATGAGAATCGTGGATATATTGTATAGCGTCCCGTTGCTATTGTATGTTATATTGCTTCAGGTTGTTTTAGAGAAACCAATTGAACAGGCCTTTGAAACATCATTTTTAAGAGTATTTAAGGGCATAGGCTCTGATCTTATATTGATATACATTGTGCTTGGATTGGTGTACTGGGTAAACATGGCCAGGATAGTGCGCGGTCAGGTTTTAAGCCTTAAGAATCAAGAATTTGTTCTGGCGGCCAAAGCTCAGGGAGCCAGCGCTTGGCGCATTATTTGGAAACACCTTATTCCCAATGCCATTGGTCCCATTATTGTGACTGTAACCCTGGCCATACCTTCGGCAATTTTTACAGAAGCATTTTTAAGCTTTATCGGTATAGGTGTAAGTGCTCCTATGGCCAGTTGGGGTACCCTTGCCAGCGATGCATACAGAGGGATCAGAAGCTATCCGTATTTGCTGTTTTTCCCTGCGGCCTGTATCTGTATTACAATGATAGCGTTTAATTTGCTCGGGGATGGATTGAGGGATGCCCTTGATCCCCATATGAGGAAGTAGGTGATGATGTGGAGAAAGTTTTAGAGGTTAAAAATTTGCATACATCATTTTTTACCCATGTAGGTGAGGTAAAAGCTGTCAGAGGTGTAAATATTGATATATATCAGGGTGAGGCTGTAGGTATAGTGGGCGAGTCGGGCTGTGGTAAGAGCGTTACTTCCCTTTCGATAATGAGGCTTGTCCCGCCGCCAGGTAAGATCATCTGTGGGGAGATATACTTCAAAGGTGAGGACTTGCTTAAAAAAAGCGAAAAAGAGATGCAAAAGATCAGGGGAAATAAAATTTCTATGGTGTTTCAGGACCCCATGACCTCGTTGAATCCGGTGTATACTGTGGGGGATCAGCTCATGGAGCCTCTCCGGATTCACAAAAAGATGGATGCTAAATCTGCACGCCGGCAGGCTATTGAGCTACTCAAAGCTGTAGGGATTCCCGATCCTGAAAGGCGGCTTAATCAATACCCCCACGAGTTCAGTGGAGGCATGCGCCAGAGGGTAATGATCGCAATGGCTTTAAGCTGTCAGCCCGAACTTGTCATAGCTGATGAGCCTACCACGGCTTTGGATGTTACCATACAGGCCCAAATACTGGAGCTTTTGAAACAGCTTAAAGCAGAGTTTAACATGTCCATAATGCTTATTACTCATGATTTGGGGATTGTGGCTGACCTTTGCAGCAGGGTAATAGTAATGTATGCCGGAATTATTGTGGAGGAGGGGACTACAAGGGAGATATTTTACAATCCAAAGCATCCGTATACATGGGGGCTTTTAAAATCCATCCCAAGGATTAATATACTATCGAAAGAACGATTGATTCCAATTGATGGACAGCCGCCTGACTTATTGAAACCACCCCAAGGTTGTCCGTTTATGCCTCGATGCCGTTACGCAATGAGGATATGCAAGGAACAGTGTCCCGGGCTGTATTCGGTTTCTGAAAGCCATAAGGCGGCGTGCTGGCTGCTTGATCCCCGTGCACCTGCTGTTACGTGGGATAGGGAAGGGGTGAATTTTGGATGAGTCGTTCAAATGAGGTATTGGTAGAAGTAAGAGATCTTAAAAAGTATTTTCCTGTAAGAGGCGGGCTTATAAGGGATAAAAATCAGGTCCTTAAAGCGGTTGATGGGGTTACCTTCAGTATCTATAAAGGTGAAACGCTGGGTTTAGTAGGAGAAAGCGGTTGCGGTAAAACAACGATTGGGCGCACAATTTTAAAGTTGTATTCGCCCACCAGCGGTCAGATTATATTTGATGGTAACGACATCACCAATCTGAATGACAGGCAGATGCGCCCGTACAGAAAGAGGATGCAGATCATATTTCAGGATCCTTATGCCTCGTTGAATCCCAGGATGACAGTGGGTGACATAATCGCCGAATCTATCGATATTCATAAGATTGCCAAGGGGGAAGAGAGAAAGGCCCTTATATATGACCTTTTAAACAAGGTGGGCTTAAGCAGTGAGCATGCCAACCGCTATCCCCATGAGTTCAGCGGTGGTCAGCGGCAAAGGATAGGCATTGCAAGAGCACTGGCTGTCAATCCTGATTTTATTGTCTGTGATGAACCTATATCCGCTTTGGATGTTTCTATACAGGCACAGGTGGTAAATCTTCTTGAGGATTTACAGGATGAGCTGGGGCTTACGTACCTGTTTATTGCGCACGACCTATCTATGGTTAAACACATATCTGATCGCGTTGGGGTAATGTATCTTGGGAAGTTGGTGGAGATCGCTCCTAGTGCTGAATTGTACGATAAGCCGCTTCATCCTTATACCCGGGCTCTGCTTTCGGCCATACCTATTCCTGATCCCGATGCTGCAAAACAGCGCAATCGCATAATTCTCAAAGGAGATGTGCCTACGCCTATAAATCCGCCGTCGGGATGCCGATTCAGGACGCGATGTCCTATAGCTCGTGAAAGGTGTGCAGAAGAAGAACCTGTTATGAAAGACTATGGTGGTGGACATATGGCGGCCTGTCATTTCATAGAATGATGGTAGGTTAAAAAATTGTGTTTCTAAAGCCAGTTTTGGCTTTTGGATAGAATAAGAAAACAAATAAAAGGGAAAAGGAGGAAAAGAAACCATGATTAAAAGAGCAATTGTATTATTGCTTTGTACGGCAGTGATCGTTTCGCTATTTACAGCTTGTGCATCAAGTGGTTCTGATAACAAACCCATTACTTACAACATGGGAGCTAATCCTAAAACTATTGATCCTCACTTAAATAATGCAGTTGAGGCAGGAAGTGTTATCGTGCACTGTTTTGAAGGGTTAACCCGTAAGGATGCAGAGGGGAAGATTCAGCCCGGTATGGCAGAGCGATGGGATATAAGCGATGATGGAACCAAGTATACCTTTTATTTGCGCGATGCCAAGTGGTCCGATGGCAAACCAGTGACAGCTCATGATTTTGTGTACTCCTGGAGAAGGGCTGTAGATCCTAACACAGGGGCCGAATACGCTTATCAACTGTGGTATATAAAGAATGCTCAGGCCATTACCGAAGGCAAGATGAGCCCCAAAGAATTGGGTGTAAGGGCTGTTGATGATAAAACTTTGGAGGTTGAACTGGAGGCTCCATGTGCATATTTCCTACAGCTGACTGCTTTCCCTACGCTGTTTCCTGTAAGAGAGGATATTATTGAGAAGTACGGCGATGGTTGGGCCAACAACCCTGAAACCTACATTACAAATGGACCCATGGTGATTACTGAATTTGTTGTCAATGAAAAGATTGTCTTAAAGAAGAGCGATACTTACTGGAACAAGGATGCCATAAAGGCTGATGAACTGGTGTTTACCATGATTTCTGACCCGGCTTCTGAGCTTTCGGCTTTTGAGGCTGGAGAAATTGACTTTGCTGATAGCCCCCCTGCTGAAGAGATTCCTAGATTAAAGAAAGAAGGGAAACTCACCGTAAAACCTCAACTGGGGACTTACTTCTATTGCCTCAATGTAGAGAAGCCCCCATTGGATAACCCCAAGGTAAGGAAGGCATTAGCTCTTGCTATTGATAGGCAGTACATCATTGACAATGCAGCCAAGAACTCTGCTTTTCCCGCTTATGCGTGGGTTCCCCCAGGGATGCCCGATGCAAAGGAGGGTTCTGATTTCAGGAAAGTTGGAGGGAATTATATAGGTGAAGATTATAAGAAAAATGTTGAAGAAGCCAAAAAGCTTTTGGCTGAAGCTGGATATCCCAACGGCGAGGGATTCCCTGAGCTGACGCTGCTCTTTAACTCGGAGGGTGGTCATAAGACTATTGCCGAAGCTGTTCAAGAGATGTGGAAGAACAACTTGGGTATAAATGTAAAGCTGGACAGCCAGGAGTGGGCGGTATTTCAGGAGACCCGTACACAGGGCAACTATGAAATTGCACGTCATGGCTGGGTGGGTG
Source organism: Caldicoprobacter oshimai DSM 21659 (assembly GCA_000526435.1). GTDB lineage: Bacteria > Bacillota > Clostridia > Caldicoprobacterales > Caldicoprobacteraceae > Caldicoprobacter > Caldicoprobacter oshimai. The sequence continues at coordinate 137,416 of JAGB01000004.1, read as the reverse complement.
ACTATGTTGATCCCATGACCATGCTTGATATGTGGCACAGCAAGAGCGGGCAGAACGACGCCAGGTGGAAGAACAGCGAATATGACCGACTCATTGAATTGGCCAAGAGATCAGGGGATCAAAAGGAAAGAATGGAAGCCATGCACAAGGCTGAGGAGATTTTAATGACAGAGATGCCCATAATTCCTATTTACTATTATACAGATTTGTACTTGATAAATCCTAAAATAAAAGGATTCTACTATGATCCATTAGGGTTCAAGGTATTCCTGTATGCGACAAAGAAATAAGACAAGATGGGGTGCAGCGGTATATAATACTAACTACAAAAAAGAGCCGAGAGAATCGGCTCTTTTTTGTAGTGTATCTTGAAATAATATTTATATAAATTCAAAAATATATTGAAACTTTTTTGCGGATATGTTATTATTAAAGCATAAGTCATATATATAAGCGCTGATAATAATAAAGATTGAAAAAGTATAGGTTTTTGGCATGATTAAATACCTTAATTACCACTAATAGCTAACGGGGTTGATTATAAACAATTTGAGCTAATAGAGTCATTAGATTCTAGTAAAATAACTGCGATGATATTTAATAAAACCCGGGGGAAAGATTCAGTATTTTATCAGGGGTAGATGAATTGCTGGGTAAAAATAGCAACCAAAATAACAGGTAGGCCTAGATAGGCAATAGTAGGTGTGCACACCTAAAAAATTTATTAAAATGGGAGTTGTTGTGAAGATGGACGAATTGCTTCATTCCTTGACCACTGAACAGCCAAATGCAAATAGCAACGATATCGATAGGATGGATACTTTAAGCATTTTAAAGATTATGAATCAAGAAGATAAAAGAGTTGCTTATGCAGTGGAAGAAAAACTTGAGCAAATTGCAATGGCTGTGGATCAGATAGTAGAGAGAATAAAGAGAGGTGGGCGGCTTTTGTATTTTGGTGCCGGCACAAGCGGCAGGCTGGGCATACTGGATGCGGCCGAGTGCCCGCCTACTTTTGGAACTCCTCCCGAAATGGTGCAAGGCGTGATGGCAGGTGGAAGCCTTGGGGCGTTTGAAGTTGCCAGGGAGGATATAGAAGATTATAAAGAGGAAGGTATAGCAGACGTATCGAGAAAAGAGGTCACCAGCTTGGATTGCGTTGTGGGGATTTCGGCCAGCGGCCGGGCACCTTATGTGTTAGGCGTGTTGGAGGAAGCTAAAAGGCGAGGGGCATTTACTGTATCAATCTCATGTAATGACCGCGCGCTTATAGATAATATAGCCGATATAAACATAAACGTGGTAGTGGGGCCTGAGGTGATAATGGGCTCTACCAGGCTTAAAGCGGGGACTGCGCAGAAGATGATACTGAATATGATATCCACGGCTACCATGGTGAAGCTGGGTAAGGTATATAAAAACCTCATGGTGGATGTAAGGCCCAAAAACAAAAAGCTTATCGAACGGGCAAAGAGGATCATAATGCTGGCAACTGACGTCTCTTATGAAGAAGCCGAAAAATATTTTGAATTGAGCAATGGAAATGCTAAGGTAGCAATAGTAATGATAAAAGCTGGAGTGGACTGCCAGACAGCCTGTAGGCTGTTGGAAAAGAACGAAGGGTTTGTGTCAAAAGCTATAGAAGAGGGTATGGTATATGGAAATAGATAAAAGCCTACTTGATGATGCATTGGCTCTTGTGAGGCAGGCGGTTGATAAAGGATATTTTCCGGGAGCCACTGTGGCCATTGGCCATAAGAATGGGCTTTATGGGGTTTGGCGGTACGGCAAGGCCTGCATATACCCGTCTGTAATTGAGCTTAACATGGATACCTTCTGCGTTTGGGCACACCGGATTTACGGGTACATCTATATGGGTGGATATACCGCATGATATATATGTGGTGTTGCTTACCAACAGGGTACATCCTTCAAGGCAAAACGATAGCATAATCAGGTTCAGGCGTGCGTTTCACAATGCCGTGTTGTCGTCTGCGATATATAATTAAACGGCTCAGGTAGGGGGCTATTGAATTGAAGGTGGGTATATCTGTGTATTCAGGCGATTGTTACACGATGAGGGCCAACATGGAATACATAGACATGGCCAGCAGTTTGGGGGTTACCAGGCTATTCACTTCTTTTAATGTTGCGATGGGCAATAGACTGGCTTTTGACGAAGTTGTACATATCGTTAAGTATGCAAAGAGTAAAGACATGGACGTTATGGTGGATGTGTCTCCGGAAGCGTTTAAATTGGTGGGTGCGGATATTGTTGACCTTGGGCCTTTTTATCAGATGGGCGTGTCAGCAATAAGGTGTGACTATGGATTTGATGCACAAGCGATAGCTGTAATGTCATCAAACGCTGCGGGTATAGATATTGTGATAAATGCCAGCACCGCTACGGCCGGCTGGGTAGAGGAGATTATAAGGGCAGGAGGAAAAGTAGAAAATATAAGAGCGTGTCACAATTTCTATCCCCGTCCTTATACCGGTCTCTCGAAAGGATTTTTTGCCGAGAAGACGGCCATGCTGAAATCATATGGACTGGAGGTGGCGGCCTTTATCCCGTCACAGGCAGGGAAGAGGGGGCCGCTATACGAAGGTTTGCCAACCATAGAAGACCATAGGGTAAAATCCCCTGTTTTGGCCGCCAAGGATTTGGCATATAGCGGTATGGTGGATGCGGTATATTTTGGCGATGCTTATGCATCATATGAAGAGCTCAAGGGGATTTTAAGCGTGGACCCTCATGTGGTTGAGCTTGAGGTACAAATCTTTGAAGGCATATCCGATATTGAACGGGAGATCCTGTTTTTATCACATCATTTAAACAGGATGGACGCTTCCGAATATGTAATACGCTCATCGATTTCCAGAAGTAAGGCGATTTCTCCTATATCTCCTTTTAACTGTATAGCGCGGGATTCCAATGTGATCACCATCGATAATGAAAAAATGGGTAGATACATGGGGGAGCTGCAAATAGTGAAAAGGCCACTTCCGCGGGATCACAGGGTAAATGTGGTGGGAAAAGTGGACGATAGCAACGGCTTTTTACTGGATTATATAGGTCCTGGAACCAAATTTAAACTCATTAGGAAGGATGGTTAAATCAATGGCGTGTGTAAAATGCGGTATAGATGTGCTCAAAGAGCAGGCCAATAAGATAGAGGGGCTAAAGATAGGGCTTATAACGAATTACACGGCAGTAGATGTAAACTTAAGGAGTACCATCGATATATTGAATGAGGTGGGAAAATTGAGGTGCCTGTTTTCTCCTGAGCATGGGGTAAGAGGGGATTTACAGGCAGGTGTCCATGTGCTCGATTATGTAGATGAGAGGACGGGTATTAAAGTATACAGCCTGTACGGGCAAACCAAGAAGCCCACTGCAGAAATGTTGAAAGATGTGGATGTGCTCATATTCGATATCCAGGATGTAGGGGTGAGGTACTATACTTATCTGTATACCATGGCGTATGCCATGGAGGCCGCCAGTGAACTTGATAAGAAATTCATGGTGCTTGACAGGCCAAATCCGATAGGAGGACTACAGGTAGAGGGAAATGTACTTGATACCCGGTTTTCTTCTTTTGTTGGGATGTATCCCATTCCCATAAGATACGGTTTGACTATAGGGGAGCTGGCCTTGCTTATAAATGAGGAATTCGGTATAGGCTGTGATGTTGAGGTTATAGCTATGGAGGGCTGGAAACGGGATATGTATTATGATGAAACAGGACTTTTGTGGATTAATCCATCGCCTAACATCCCCTCTCTTGATGCCGCCGTTTTATATAGCGGTACCTGCCTCTTTGAGGGCACCAATATTTCTGAGGGCAGGGGGACTACGAGGCCTTTTGAGATTATAGGGGCACCGTGGCTTGATCCATATAAGCTTGCTGATGAGATGAATGAGAAAGGCTTAAGCGGGGTCATATTTAGGCCGGTACATTTTGTGCCGTATTTTTCAAAGCACAAAAATGAGCTGTGTAAAGGCGTGCAGATCCACGTAACCGACAGAAAACGCGTCAATGCGGTAGAAGTAGGGATTAGGCTTTTGTATACCATAGTCAAGATGAGCGGCGAGAATTTTAAATGGGTAGCCCCCTCCGGCGACAGCAGGCACTATTTCATTGATTATCTTGCTGGAACCGATGAACTGCGGCTCATGAAATATGAAGAAAACGAGCTTGTTGAAAAGTGGAAAAACCAGAGCGAAGAATTTAAGATGACAAAGGAGAAATATCATATTTACCAATAATTGATGGAAAGGATGGAAGGTTATGAGAATTGATCACATGACTTTGGATCAAAAGATAGGCCAAATGCTAATGGTAGGCTTCCCTTCTATCTTTTATGATGACCATATTGAGCAATTGGTTGGGGAGTATAAAATAGGCAATGTCATACTCTTTTCTCGAAACGTTAAGGACGCTAAGCAGACCAGGGACCTGTGCGTCGATATTCAAAGGAACGTCCTTGAGCATACCGGCATTCCTGCCTTTATTTCCATTGACCAGGAGGGAGGTATGGTTACCAGGATCTATAAAGATGCTACCTATTTGCCTGGCAACATGGCGGTGGGAGCTACGCACGATCCCGCAAATGCCCGTAAAGTAGCCGAGATAGCGGCCAAAGAGCTCAGGGCTTTGGGCATAAACATGAATTTTGCACCGGTTTTGGATGTAAACAATAACCCTTTGAATCCCGTAATAGGCGTTAGATCTTATGGGGAAGATCCGAAAAAAGTAGCGAATTTTGGGGTAAGTTACATAAAGGGGCTGCAAGGCGGGGGCGTAATTGCTACAGCCAAGCATTTTCCAGGGCATGGGGATACGTCTGTAGATTCTCACCTTGATCTGCCCTTGGTGGCACATGGCAGAGAAAGGCTGTATAAAGTTGAACTTTATCCCTTTAAAAAGGCTGTAGAAAATGGCGTTGATGCTGTGATGACGGCTCACATACTCTTTCCTGCTTTGGAGGAAAACAGGCTGCCAGCTACATTGTCGTACAACATCCTCACAAATGTTTTAAGAAAGGAATTCAACTTTAAAGGCATAATCATCACAGACTCCATGGAAATGAATGCAATCGCTAAATATTTTGGCATCGCCAGAGCAGCCGTACTGGCAATAAAAGCGGGAGCCGACATAGTTTTAGTGTCCCACACCAAAAATACTCAGATTGAAGTCTTTAATGAAATTAAAAGGGCCGTTTTAAGGGAAGAGATATCCATTGATAGGATAGATGAATCTGTTGACAGGATAATAAGGCTAAAACAAAAATACAGGCTTTTTGAAGACCCATATCCCGATGAAAGCAGCATTGAACTATTGGGAAGTAAGGAGCACCAGGAGATCGTCAGGGAGATAAGTTTAAACAGCATTACGGTGGTAAAGGATGAACTGGGGCTTTTGCCTATAAAAGGGCAAAAAATTTTGGCTATATCTCCTGAAATGACTCCAGTTTCAGCCGTTGATGATAAGGTGACGACGAAATTATCTTTCGCCAATTCTTTTGTAGAGAGGTTTGGCGGGATAGGGAGGACCATTCCTGTAAATCCAGACAGAGCGTTTATAGATTCCATCAAGCGAGAGGCAGAGGGGAAAGAACTCGTTGTAGTAGGAACATATAATGCTAATTTAAATGAAGGCCAGGCTGAGCTGGTAAACGCATTGCTGGAGGTTAACAAACACATCGTCGTCGTGGCTTTGAGAGATCCTTATGATTTGTTAAAATTCAAGGGGATCTCGACATATTTGTGTGCTTATGAATACACCCCTCTTTCGGTGCAAAGCGTTATGGAGGTTTTGAGTGGGAACCATACACCTCGGGGCAGATTGCCTGTTTCTTTATGAAGAGGTGGGGAGGCGTGGAGTACGTCATTGGCATTGATGGCGGCGGTACAAAAAGCGCCATTTCGATAGCTGATTTGCGGGGCAATATTATCCTCACTGAATACGGCGGTTCTACTAATATAAGGGCCCAGGAAGAATCTCAGGTATATGATGCCCTGAAGTCCTTGATAGGGAATGCAGTGGAACATGCTGGTTTAAACATAGAAGATTGCAAAGCTATATGTATTGGTAGCGCGGGAGCGGGCAGGAAGGAAGAACAAGAGGTTATAAAGGACTACGTGAAATCTTTAGGGCTAAAAGGGAATATTGTAATAACCAACGACGCCGAAATAGTTATTGCAGAGATGACAGGTGGAAGGGAAGGCATTGCTGTTATTGCAGGTACGGGGTCAATAGCCTATGGGATTGGTAAGAACGGTGAAAGGGTAAGGGTTGGTGGATGGGGGCATATTGTTGGAGATGAGGGAAGCGCTTATTATATTGGCCTTGAGGCCATAAAAGCCGCTTTGAGATGTTATGACGGAAGAGAACCTTACACCCATTTGCTACCCATGCTGATGGAGGAGATTGGCATAGCCACTCCTGAGGAGTTTGTGCGGTTTGTGTACAGAAAGGATATAAGAAAGAGCGAGATTGCGGCGTTGGCAAAAGTGGTTGACCAGGCGCACAAAAAGGGTGACAACAAGGCTAAGGAGATACTTATGGATGCGGCAGAGCAGCTTTTTTTGCTCGCAAAGGCTGCTATAAGAGGGATAAAGGCGGAGCAGGATGCTATAATGGTCGTGGTAAGCGGCAGCGTTTTAATAAACAACCTTTTGGTCTATAAGGAGTTCGTCAAGCTGCTTACCAAAGAGTATCCAAATGTGACCGTTGAAAAGGCAAAGGCAGACGCTTCAAGAGGAGCTGTGATAGTGGCTTTGAAGTCTATCAAGCTTATTTAAGCATACGGGGAAGGGTAAGAGGTATGAATAGGCTTATTGAGATTTACCGAAAGGAAGAAAGGTTAGTCATAGGGCTTATGTCGGGTACTTCTGTTGACGGGATTGATGCTGCCCTTGTAAGGATTAGGGGGAAAGGGCTTGATACAAAGATAGAATTGTTGGAATTTGAAAATTTTTCTTACGATGATCATGTAAGGGAAAGAATATTCGAATTGTTTGAGCCATCAACAAGCACTGTAGAAAAGATTTGTCATATGAATTTTTTGCTGGGAGAGTTGTTTGCTGAAGCAGCTTTGAAAATCATTAAAAAAGCGCATATGAGCCCCAATAACGTTGACCTTATAGGTTCGCACGGCCAGACCATTTACCATATTCCTCAAATAATTGAGGATTTAAGTTATAGGATTAAATCCACTTTTCAAATCGGCGAGCCAGCGGTTATTGCCGAAAGAACCGGCATTGTGACGGTTGGCGATTTTAGGGTAAGGGATGTGGCTGCAGGGGGAGATGGAGCGCCGCTGGTACCATATACCGACTATATATTGTATCGCAATCCAGAAAATACTATAGCTTTGCAGAATATCGGCGGAATTGCTAATGTCACTGTATTGCCTGCTGCGTGTGGAGTTGAAGATGTAATGGCTTTTGATACAGGCCCTGGCAATATGGTTATTGATGAAGTGGTCAAAAGGGTTACAGGAGGGGTATTGAAATATGATAAAGACGGACATTTGGCAAGCAAAGGGAGGGTTAACAGCCAGCTGTTGGATGAATTATTAAAGGATGAATATTTTGTTAAAAGGCCTCCTAAGACAACGGGCAGAGAGTACTTTGGGGCATCCTATGTGGACAGGCTTATGGAAAGAGCGGCCAGATTAAATCTCGATAAATGCGATTTGGTCGCTACGGTAACCGCCCTAACTGCAAAATCCATAGCAAACAGCTATAGGGATTTTATAATACCATTGTACAAGATTGATAGGGTGATTATCAGCGGTGGAGGAAGCTATAATAAAACGCTGATTAGGATGATAAAAGAGTATTTACCTGAGATGGAAGTAATGACACAAGAGGATATGGGGTTCAATAGCGATGCCAAGGAAGCTGTAGCTTTTGCCATTCTTGCAAATGAGGCTATAAATGGCCATTTTAACAATATACCCAAAGCTACGGGCGCCAAACATCCGGTGGTAATGGGGAAAATTTGTATGTAAGGGGGAGTTTGAGATGTTTATGGACGTCTGAAAAAAGCGCGGCAGGGAATTTGTATAAGGAAGACGGGCTTTAAAGTGACCAGGAGATTTCACATTATGAGATTTGGTGTTTGAGTAATTGAAACAATAAGGTATGTATGACAAAAGATGATGAATGAGGTATAATATTGACTGAATATGGTTTTTAAAAATTTACTAAAGAAAGGAAGAGGCTGAGTTTATGTCTGCTCAACACGATTATGTTTTGAAGATTAAGAATATATATAATGAACTAAATCCTACCGAGAAAAAGATAGCCGATTATCTTCTCAACAATATTGAGGAAGTGTTTACCCTTTCAATTCAAGAATTAGCTGAGAAAACAGGGGTTAGTGAAGCGGCATGGGTTAGATTTTGTAAGTTATTGGGCTATTCAGGGCTTAAGGATTTCAAAAAGGCTTATGTCATGAATGGCCTTGCCAGGGAGAAAAGCGAAGCTGGTGAAGAAGAGCAGCTGTATACGGATATTAAAGGATATACCAGTATAGAAAGCATTATTGACAATGTGAGTTTGTTAAATGGTAGAGCAATATCGGATACACAAAAGATACTGGATGCTGATAGCGTCAAAAAGGCCATAGATGCTCTCAGCAAAGCCGGAAAGATCTTGTTTCTTGGCGTTGGAGCTTCTGGACTGGTGGCTCAAGACGCTGCCTATAAGTTTGTAAGGATAGGCAAAAATGCTATAGCACCAACGGATTTCCATATGCAGTTGACTCATACTTATTTATTGGGAGAAAATGATGTGGCGGTTATAATATCTTATTCAGGGCGTACCAAGGAGATGATAGAGTGCCTTGAGATTGCTAAAGAATTGGGTTGTACAGTGATAAGCATTACTAAATACGGCAAGAATCCAATTGCCAGCAAAGCCGATATAACTCTTTTTATCAGCACACCAGAGATTGAGAAAAGAAGCGGTGCTATGGGATCACGTATTGCGCAGCTTACGGTAATAGACATCTTATTTACTGGGGTTGCGAATAAGGAATATGAAAATGTGAAGGATTTGCTTACCAGGACATCCCAGTATACCGTAAACCATAAGGCGTAACAGTTTACAAAAATTTTTTTCAAAAAATCGTTTTTAAAAATGAAATATAGTTGACAAAACCTTGATTATTTGCTAATATAAGAAATGAAGAGGGTGATGAGAGACCTCATTTAAAGCAATGTAATAATGCCATTTGATTTCCTCATTTAATATTATCGGCGACATGGACAGTAGAAATTACCATGGAAAGAAGGGTGTGAATGAGGAGATTCAAAAATATAAATTATAGAAAGGTTGCAACAAAGCTATGGGCTGATCGATATATTTATCTTATGATTTTGCCTGTTGTTGTTTATTATATAATATTCAAATATTGGCCAATGTGGTGGCTGAGAGTAGCGTTTTATGATTTCAAAATTTTGAAAGGGTTTAAAGGAAGTGATTTTGTAGGGTTGAAACATTTTATAGCCTTTTTCAAAAGTCCCGACTTCTTTCAAATCATATGGAATACCATATATCTTAACATATTAAGCTTAATTTTTGCCTTTCCGGCACCCATCATTTTTGCCTTATTGTTAAACGAATTATCTAATAGCAAATTTAAGAGAGCTATTCAGACCGTTAGTTATTTACCCTACTTTTTATCTACAGTGGTTGTGGTCAGTATGATCAAAACCTTCTTATCGCCTTCTATCGGTACATTGAATAGTATTATAAAAAGTTTGGGGTATGAGCCTATACACTTCATTGGTGATCCAGAATATTTTAGACCAATTATGATTTTATCGGGTATTTGGCAGGGGATTGGGTGGAATTCTATTATTTATTTATCTGCTATTTCTGGAATAGACACAGAATTATATGAATCTGCAGTTATTGATGGTGCAAAACGCTATCAACAAATATTATATATAACAATACCTGGTATTTCGACAACTATTATAATAATGCTTATATTACAAATAGGGAATTTACTATCAGTAGGTTTTGAGAAAGTATATTTATTGCAAAATGCGCAAAATATTCGAGTTTCAGAGGTTTTATCTACCTATGTATACAAAATGGGAATAACTCGAAGTAACTATAGCTTTGCTACAGCGGTTGGATTGTTCAATGGCGTGATTAGTTTAATTCTTGTATTGTTGGCCAATAAGCTAAGTAAAAAATACTCTGAGATAAGTTTAATCTAGAGACAGACACGGGCGAGAGAAAGGAAGGTTCTCAGATGTCTATCCGAAATAAAAACAGCATAGGGGAGAAAATATTCGACTCGGTCAATGTTATTATAATGTGCTTACTTGGTATAGCTTTTATTTATCCGGTGCTTAATGTACTTGCAATTTCGTTGAGCTCAAGCGGCCCTATTTTGCGTGGTGAGGTTTCGTTTTATCCTGTGCAATTAACTTTTAAGGGCTACGAAAACATATTTAGTAACAAATACATATGGATTTCTTATGGAAATACTATCTTTGTAGCAAGTGTAGGATGTATAATAGGACTTATTATGACTTGTTTTGCAGCTTATCCGCTCGCCTTCGGGGATTTTTATGGTAAAAAAGTATATAGCTATATGATTTTATTCACTATGTGGTTTGGCGGGGGGTTAATACCAACATACTTGGTGATGCAAAAGCTGAAACTAATAAATTCACATTGGGCGTTAATTTTAAATTTCCTGGCTCCGGCTTACTACATAGTCGTGTTAAGAAGCTTTTTTTCCACTATTCACAAATCATTGATAGAGTCAGCTAAACTTGACGGAGCCAACGATATTGTATGCATGTTTAAAATTGTATTACCCGTATCTAAACCGGTGTTGGCAACTATATCTTTGTGGTATATTGTTGGGCATTGGAATAGTTTCTTGCCGCCTCTTATGTATCTAAACGATAGAATGAAATATACGCTTCAGATAGTATTATATGATATCGTTTTGCAAGCTTCAGGGGCCATATATGAGCTTACAGATGTAGTACAGACTGGGGAAGGGTCGATGCTGATTCCTCAGCAAGTGCAACACGCGGTTATTTTTGTTGCTATGTTACCTATGCTTGTTATCTATCCGTTTATTCAAAAGTATTTTGTAAAAGGCGTTATGATCGGTTCTATAAAAGGTTGATTTTATAAAAAGGCTGATTCTTGTTAAACCAGGCTAAATAACAACACATATAAATATGTATTTTTAAAGTTTTTATATAGAAAACTAAAAGGTAAAAGGGGTGTTTTAAAGTGAAAGGATTTAGAAAAATTGCAGTGTTGCTAACGGTTTTTATTATGTTAGTGTCTATTTTTTCTGGCTGTTCAAAAGATAAAACCAATGATAAAGTTAGTACAGAAACAGAACAGCATGCAACAACTCCTTCTGAAGAGACTAATGAGGGTGAAGAGAAAAATGATACCTTATTTAAAGAAACGTTCAAATTTAGTTATATGGGAAGCATTTGGGGAGACCATCCACAAGAAGGAAATCCAATCTTTGATGAATTGATGAAAAGGACCAATACAGAAATTGAGTTTCAGTGGTACCCAGCGGCTAATTATGCGGATAAGGTATCGGTTACGCTTGCTTCTGGGAATATACCTGACATGATAGCTGGAGCAAGCATACCTACGCTAATCAATGAAGGAGCAATAATTCCATTAGATGAACTATTAGAAAAGCACGGGCAGAATATTTTAAACAGTTTAAAAGAGGAGGATTATTTCCATGTGAGGCAAGTGGTAGATGGTAAAATATACCATATACCTTTTATTCTTGATTTTGATCCTGCTTATGCAATGCAAATTCGTAAGGATTGGCTAGAAAATGTAGGAATAGATAAGATACCCGAGACATGGGATGAGTGGAAGGCTGCTTGGAGAGCCTTTAAAGAGCAGGATGCCAATGGTGATGGGGATCCAACCAATGAAGTTCCATATGCTGGTGATATTTATTCGCTATTGCCTGCCTTTGGGATAAACGTTGCTAATAAGATAGGATTTACGCTGGATGCTGAAGGGAATTATACCTTAATGTATGAGCTCCCAGAATTTAAACTTTTCTTGGAAGAAATGCGAGCATTGTACAAAGAAGGATTGTTGGATAAAGAATTTGCTACAAGAGGAACGTTTGTCAATAATCCTGAGTTAGAAAAGGTAGCTCAAGCCAATCTTGCAGGCTCAATGATGACCTGGGCTGCCAATACAAGAACCACAACAGAAGTGCTTAGGGAAATTGATCCAAAAGCCACGTTGATAGGAGTAAAACCTATACAGGGACCACAAGGGAAGAGGGGTATACCGTCCAGAGTAAGAGTGAGCGGTGGTGCTGCCATTACTGTTGCCGCTGAAGATAAAGCAGAAAATATAATCAAGTTCTTCAATTATGTATTCAGTGAAGAAGGAATAAGGTTGATGTCCTATGGTATTGAAGGGGTGCATCATGAAATTGTAGATGGGAAACCGGTATTGAAGGCGCCTTATAATGAGTCTTTTGCTGAATTCAGAAAAGCCGGATTGAACTTTACACCTTTCCCTCATTTGTTCACAGAAGATGCCTATATGCAAGTTTTGTTGGGCGGCAAAACTTATGAAGAGATTTCCGAACCTATGAAGTTATTCTATGACGCCCTATATGTTGGGAAAGAGTATTTCTTCACACCGATTCCTGTCTTGAATACCAAGGCATATACCGAATATCAGGCGCAAATATTCCCCAAATTAGAGGGGCTGCTGGCTCAGTGTATAACCGGTGAGATAAGCATTGAGGAATTCTATAGCGAGTATGAAAAGCTAAAGGCAGTAGGTTTGCAGGAGATTCTGGATGAAGGAAGAGAGGCATGGAAAATGTTGACAAAATAAGTATTAACCTTGCTTATAAAAAAGGCTACCGAGTTGATCAGTAGCCTTTCTTTTATTTTTAAGCCTTGAAGGTTTTTCACCTTTACCTGTCCAAAGCGGATGCTGCGTCTTCATCAAGGATGACTGTTACATTTGGATGAAGCTGGAGTACCGAGGCGGGCACATCGGTGGTGATAGGCCCATGAAGTGCTTTGCTTATAATCTCTGCTTTGTCCTTTCCAGAGGCCAAAAGCAGGATCTTTCGTGCCTGCATAATGGTTTTTATGCCCATTGAAATGGCTTTACGCGGTACTTCGTCTGGTGAGTTGAAGAACCTGGAGTTTGCTTCGATGGTGCGCTGTGCCAGCTCCACAACGTGCGTGAGGGAATGGAATGGGGTACCCGGTTCGTTAAAGCCGATGTGGCCATTATGTCCGATGCCCAACACCTGCAAATCAATGCCACCAGCATGGGCTATCATCTTTTCATAGGTTTTGCATTCTTCTTCCAGGGAGGGAGCTGTACCGTTGGGCAGATGTATGTTTTCCCTCTTTATGTTTATGTGATTGAAGAGGTTTTCGTCCATAAATCTGTGGTAGCTGCAGGGATGGTCCTTGTCAAGCCCCACATATTCATCGAGATTAAAGGTTACCACGTTGGAAAAGTCAACTTTGCCTTCTTTGTTCATCTTAACCAAATTTTTATACATCCCCACAGGCGTACTGCCGGTTGCCAGGCCGAGAACAGTGTGGGGATTGCTGTTTATTTGTTTGGCCACAATTTCAGCTGCCGTTTGGCTCATCTCTTCATAATTTTTGCATATTATGATCTTCATCATTTGAACACTCCTTTTTAATGATTTTGTGGTTTTGAATGATTTTATCAAAAAATTCGGTGGATACCGTTTGCACGCATTTTATCGGCTAACAAATTTATGTAAGATTTACCAGCCAGCTTTTGAACAGGCCACTGCAGTTAGAATTAGCATGACCCCCAACTTATTTTACCATGTTTTGCACGCCGATGCAGCCCCTTTTGTACAAAAACTTTTAGAAAGAAACGAAAATTTCTGATAATTGGCTTAAAAATACATAAACGGTATTTTTGTGTTATAATATAGATTAGTTGCAAATAGCGGAATAGTAGTGGACAATAGATGTAAAGGATACTATGATTGCAGCCATTTTCGGTGGATTGATTTCGGGAACGGGAACGGGCATCATAATAAGGAACCGTGGTTCGCTAGGCGGTACTGACATCATATCGCTGCTTATTATATACATGGTGGTACGAACCATGGAGCTGTCAAAGCTCAGGGAAGTGGTGCACAAGGTTGATCCTGGTGCATTTATGTCAATAATAGATACCAGGGAAGTAGAGGGAAAAGGCTTCAGCGTTGAGGAGGTACTTTAAACCTTTTTAGGGTAGGCCGTAAAAAACTGGCGAGCACAACAGCGGGGTTCAGTGTTGAGGATAAATTTTAAATTCAGGGAGGGATTTTTTTATGGATTTGAACCACATCATTGAATCGTACAGGGACGAAATAATACGTTCGACTCAGGAGCTGGTGGCCATACCCAGCGTAGAGGGGGAGCCACAGCCTGGCAAGCCGTTTGGCGAGGATGTCTACAGGGCGCTTGACTACGTGTTGACCCTTGGCAGAAGGCTCGGGTTTGAGACGAAAAACGTAGATGGCTATGCTGGCCATATAGAATTCGGTCAAGGGGAAAAGATGCTGGGGATATTAACGCATTTGGATGTGGTGCCCGAAGGAAGTGGGTGGACTTATCCACCGTATGGCGGGGAGATTCACGATGGCAGGATTTACGGCAGAGGAGCAATTGACGATAAAGGGCCAACCATTGCGGTGCTTTATGCCATGAAAGCCGTTATGCAGTCCGGGATCCCGGTAAATAAGAAGGTGAGACTAATACTGGGCACCGATGAGGAGAGCGGCTGGGAGGACCTCAAATATTATTTTAAGCGAGAGGCAGTACCCGATTTTGGGATGAGCCCTGACGGACGCTATCCTATTATCAACGCCGAAAAGGGAATTTTGCACATAGCCTTGTGTAAGAAGTTTTCCAGTGGGCAAAAATCTTCTATCGGGATTGAAAAAATATACGGGGGCCAGAGGCCAAATGTGGTGCCCGACGAGTGCATCTGCGTTTTTGGGCCAGGCGTTGATAGGGAAAAATTGATTAAAGACATTGAAAACCTAAAAAGTAAATCGGGATATACGATAGAGGTTGAATTGGGTGATAGAGATACTGTAATCGTTAAATCTATTGGTCAACTCGCTCACGCCAGCATGCCTGAAAAAGGGAAGAACGCCATTGGTCAGATGCTGCTCTGCCTGTCAGCTCTGGGACTGGGATATAGCGAGATGGAGAGGTTCATCGCTTTTCTCAGTGAGGCCATTGGAATGCAGGTTGACGGCCAATCCATGGGGCTGGCGCTGGAAGATCAGCTTTCGGGGAAGCTCACCCTCAATTTAGGCATGATTCAAGTGGACAGCCAGGTCGGGCGTGCCGTTATCGATATACGCTATCCAGTGAGCTTTGAAGAACAGGAAATACTGGCACGCATACACATGGTGGCTGACATGCATGGCGTAGAGGTAGAGGTTTTAGACCATCAGGGCCCTCTTTATGTGCCCGAGGACCACTTCTTGGTGCAAACGCTGAAGAAGGTATATGCGGAGCAAACAGGGCAACCCGCCTATACTGTTGCTATAGGTGGCGGTACCTACGCCAGGGCGATTAAAAATGCTGTTGCCTTTGGAGCGGTCTTCCCTGGAAAGCCCGAGATGGCACATCAGAGGAATGAGTATATAGAAATCGAGGACCTGATGATGAATGCTAAAATCTATGCCCACGCCATTGCCGAGCTTGTTAAGTGACAATATACTGTGAAATTGCCGCCGTTGTATCATGTCGCTGCTAAACAGATTTTGATGGCAGTGCAATAACGGCGGCATTGTTTATCGGTATTTATTGTGGGATATTCCTTCTAGATCCAGCAAAGCCTTTTTTATTTCAATTCCTGCGCTAAAGCCTCCCAAATTCCCACTGGCTGTAAGTACCCTGTGACAGGGTATTATTATGGGTATGGGGTTGGCGCCGCAAGCTTGGCCCACTGCACGGAAGGCTTTGGGATGACCGATCTGTATGGCAATGTCTTTGTAGCTTCGCACCTTGCCGTAAGGTATTGACTGCAAGGCCTTCCATACTTTCAGCTGGAATGGAGTACCATCTATGTCGATGGGTACATCGAAATGTTTTCGATGCCCTTGAAAATACTCACGGAGTTCAATGGCTGCAGGATGGGATAAATCGATGATATGGGGTATGTTTTCTTGAGTCAATTTTTCTATAATAGCATCAAGTGAAGTAAAGTGTATTCCCCTGACTCCTCTAACAGAAGCTATAATAGTGATAGGGCATATGAAGTCTTCAACCTGAGCTATTATATAATTTTCTTGGTTTGGCATAAGCTATTCCACCTTTGTGTTGTGTTTATGATTCATGTTATGGTTACATTTAAGTAAGGAGATTTTAACATTCTACTAATAGCAAAACTTAATATATGATTTTGACTACTCCGTCTTTTCTAGGTAAACGCTCCATTCATAAAGTTCCACTCCTTGTGTTATTGTTTGATGTAAATCCATAAAAATTATTCTATAAATAGAATCAAATTCCTTCCCAGGGTAAGCTTTTTCTCTCAAAAAACTACTTGCTTTTCTGGATAATTTATATTAAAATATACCTAATTATACATAATTATGCATCGAAAAGGCGATGAAGGGAAGAGTAGCGTTTTCAGGCGGGCTTAAGAGAGCCGGTGGTTGCTGCGAACCGGTGCCCGGGGAAATGGCGAAGTCGTCCTGGAGCTGCAGGGCTGAAACGGTGCTAGTAAGCTCTGACGGGAATGCACCCGTTACAGTGCAAGGATATAAGCCTGAGCTTGTGCAAGGCCGTATCCTGATGAGGCTGTTGCTGCGAAGCAACGGCGAATATGGGTGGTACCACGGAAGTAAACCTTTCGTCCCATTTAACAAGGGATGAAGGGTTTTTTAATACTTATTTTTCGGTAAAGGGGGCGATGAAGGAGTGAAGTTGACGGGTGCACAGGCGGTCATAGAATGCTTGAGAGAGCAGGGTGTGGATATCGTTTTTGGGTTTCCCGGGGGAGCGATTCTCCCGGTATACGATGCATTGTATGATGCCAAGGACATCACCCACATTTTGACGGCCCATGAACAGGGGGCTACCCATGCTGCGGATGGGTATGCCAGGGCTACAGGTAAAGTTGGCGTGGTGTTTGCCACATCGGGCCCAGGAGCCACCAATACGGTAACCGGTATTGCAACCGCTTATATGGATTCGGTGCCTCTGGTGGTATTTACTGGTCAGGTGGCTTCTTCACTGCTTGGCAAAGATTCATTTCAAGAAGTGGATATAACTGGCGTAACTGCGCCCATTACCAAGCATAATTATATTGTCAAGGATGCTGAGCGTTTGCCGGATATTATAAGGCAGGCTTTCAAGATAGCGCGAAGCGGTCGGCCCGGTCCTGTTCTGATCGATATCCCAAAGGATATACAAAATGCCGTAATAGATTATCAGCCCGCTCAGGTGGATACCAGCTATGTGAATGAGGATATCTTTCATCCTCAGTTTTATCGCAAGGAAGAAATAGAGAGAAGCGTTCAGGAAGCAGTAGAGGCTATAAATAAATGTGAAAGGCCAGTGATCTACGCGGGGGGTGGAGTCAACATCTCGGGTGCCAACCGTGAACTGGTAGCCTTTGCGGAAAAGATAAAAGCTCCTGTAACTTGTTCGCTTATGGGTCTAGGCGCCTTCCCGGGTACCCATCCGTACTTTATGGGCATGGTGGGTATGCACGGAACGCGTGTTTCCAACTACGCCGTTTCCAACTGCGATCTGCTGATAGCCATAGGTGCCCGGTTCAGCGATCGCGTTGTAAGCAAGGCGGAGAAGTTTGCTACCCATGCCAGGATAATTCATATAGACATTGACCCTGCAGAGCTGGGCAAAAATATTGATACCCATATCCCGATTTGTGGCGATGTGAAAAAGATACTTCAGAGGTTGATCGAGTTAGTGGATGAAAAGCAGCCCAATGGCTGGAATAAGCAGATAGAGGATTGGAAGAAGGCACATCCGCTGAGGTATGGTACTCCCAAAGGGAAACTGACTCCGCAGTACATCATAGAGAAGCTCTATGAGCTTACTGCGGGAAAGGCTATAATCACCACCGAAGTGGGGCAGAATCAGATGTGGACTGCCCAATTTTACAAGTTTGATGAGCCGCGTACCTTTATCTCTTCCGGGGGTCTGGGCACCATGGGTTATGGCCTGGGGGCAGCCATAGGAGCATGCATTGGAAGGCCTGACCGAAGGGTGATAAACGTCGCAGGGGATGGAAGCTTTAAAATGAATTCGACTGAATTGGCTACAGTTTCAAGATACAAGTTGCCCATAATCCAGCTGGTTCTAAATAATCAAGCTCTAGGTATGGTGCGTCAATGGCAGAGGTTGTTCTATAACGGGAGATTCTCGTATACTACTTTGGGCTCCGATGTCGATTTTGTAAAGCTGGCCGATGCTTATGGAATCAAAGGGTTCAGAGTGACTTCCAATGAAGAGGTTGAGGGCACGCTCAAGCAAGCTCTTGAGATGCAGCAGCCCGTGTTGATAGAGTGCATGATACACCCGGATGAGATGGTGTATCCCATGGTTCCGCCAGGAGCGCCTATTGATGAGATTATCGATTGAGGTTATAATATGGTTGATGAGTTAAAATATGTTGCCTTAAAGGCTTTTTAAATGGCAAGGGACCTAAATAGCTGCCGATATAGGGGGAATCGAATATGAATGCAGACGTAAGGCGTGTATGGCAGGGTTTCTGGCAATTGGCTGACCCTAAGATATGGATAGCTTCTACAGTGCCAATGGTTGTAGGTGCGGCGTTTGCCTTTGGTAGCACGGGAAGGTTTGACCTCTACTGGTTTATTGTGGCTCTCATAGCTGTTTATTGCATAGAGATCGGGAAAAATGCGGTAAATGAATGGGTAGATTATAAGTCGGGGGTTGATCGGTTTATAACCCCCGACAAAAGAACCCCCTTCAGTGGGGGTAAAAAGACCATCGTGGACGGGAAGCTTACGCTGCCTGAAGTCGTTATGATTGCCGTGGTCACATTTGCGGTTGCCTGCGGGATAGGCCTTTATATCATGTTTTTTAAGGAAATGGGCATATTCTGGATAGGCATTGCCGGCGTTTTGCTGTCCATATTCTATAGCCTTCCGCCGTTTAAACTGGCTTATCGCGGGCTAGGCGAGGTAACGGTTGGTCTGACATTTGGGCCTCTTATAGTTCTAGGTATATACTGTTTGCAAACAGGCAGAGTGGATTTATCGGCTTTGTGGGTGTCCATACCCATCGGAATTTTGATAGCAAACGTGCTGTGGATAAATCAATTCCCCGATTATGAGGCCGATGCTCAGGGCAACAAGAGAAATTGGCTGGTTAGGCTGGGCAAGGAAAAGGGCGTAAAGGTGTTTGCGCTGTTGTTTTTAGCAGCTTATCTATGGTTTATCCTGCTGGCCGTCATTTTAAGAAATCCTTTCTGGCTCCTTGGATTGGTCAGCGTTCCTCTGGCTGTAAGGGCCGTCAAGGTTGCCGGGCAGTATTATAATGACATTCCTAGATTGACAGAAGCCAACTTGAGGATGGTACAGGTTTATCAGCTAACAGGTTTGACCATGACGGTTGCTGCCATATTGGGCAGGTTTATCTAATCAGGTGGAAAGCAGGGATTGAAAAAAGGCGTTGAAGGGGGATGTAGGGCGGATGCGGCTATTGATCAGGGGTTTGTGAATTCGTCTTTTATGCATCCCCCTTTTCTACATGCACCGCATACAGGGCATTTGACCCAGTGACAGACGGGACAGGTAGCGTCTGTCGAGCTATCTACAGGTGCACCGCAGTTCCAGCATGAGTGCTTGTAAGGTGATATAAACGAGTGATGCACGCAATGTAAGGTTTTATCGTCTATGTATGTCACACCCCAATAGGCTGGGCGCTTTTCACATTGGTAGGATATTAGTGCCATTTTTGAGTTTCTTATGCGAACTAATTGGCTTTTTTAAACGAAGCCACGTTTACCTCCTTTCTAAAATCATCGACTTTAAAGTTTAGTAATAATTTATTTGTAACGCCTGTTGATTAGAACGATAGACAACTTTGCGATTGGCCTGCAGCTTGGTCAAATAATTTTAATATAAGGATGTGTGAATTATGAGTAAGTTGAGCCAGTGCTTGAAGATCATTGCACTCCTTCAGACCCGGCAGATGCTGTCAACCCGGGAAATAGCAGAAATACTGGGGATTACTCCTAGGAATGTAAAGGCGTATATTGAATATTTAAAGAGAGCAGGAGTGCCAATTCAAGGGATGACTGGAAGAGGGGGAGGGTACTATTTAAGCGATAACTATTATTTTGATGTACCCAAGCTGGATGAAGGGGAATATTCTGCCCTGATGCTGGCCGAAAAGCTTCTGACGCACAAAAACGGATTCCCATTGGCAAATGAGTTGCAGACAGCAGTGGCAAAGATTCGGTGTGCCTTGGGTGACACTGTTGTGAATGTTTTTCCTCTTCCCACCGATGAATTGATGCTCTCCCTAGGTAAAGTCGATTTAAGGGACAACGTCAATAAGATATTGACCACCATTTATATGGCCATAAAACAGCGTAAGCGCATAAGGATACTGTACTATACTCCAGCTAGAGATGAAAAGAAGGTAAGAGAAGTGGACCCCTATGCTATGATATACCGTGAGGGTTCGTGGTACTTAATAGGATACTGCCATTTGAGGGAGCAGATACGCACGTTCAAACTGGTCAGGATAGAGCACATCGAGATATTGGATACGTCCTTTGTATATCCCTGCGATTTTTCGGTAAAAGAATATATGTCAAACATCTTTAGCGTAATTGAAGGGGAAGAATATGATGTGGAGATCCGGTTTTTCCATCCTGCCAGTGTATGGGTTAGGGAGAAGAGATGGCTTCCCAACCAACAGATTAAAGTGTTAGAGGATGGTTCCATCATTTTCAAGGCCAAGGTGAAAGGGCTTATTGACATAAAAAGATGGGTGCTGAGCTTCGGGAAGCTGGCAGTAGTGCAAAAGCCTGAGGAGCTTGTGGGAAGCATAAGGGAAGAGCTGGAAGGCATGGCGGATTTGTATGGAGGACGGTCTTGTGAGAAGGAAGGAGAGGATTAATGCAAAAATGCCTTCTTATTTCCCCTGTATATTGTCAGGCAAATAAGAAGGCATCTTTCATTTTAAACGCTTGTATGCTATATATCATTATTATTAATCATTATTAATCACTCATCGAGAAGCCTTTTTTCACCTGTTATTTCCTGTATGGGCTTGATATCTTGAGTCACTTCCAGGATGCCAAGGAACTGGCCGGAATTATCCCTTACGGCAAAATAGCGGATAAAGACATATTTATCGCCCATCTTAATCCAGAAATCCTCATGGTCCTTTTTGCCGGTTCTCAAGTTTTCTATAACTTTTTGAACTATGTGTATGCTGGCAGGGGGATGGCAATTTTCTACGCGCCTGCCGATGACAGTCTTGGGTCGAGCAAATATCCTGTCCTTGCCCTGTGAGAAATATTTTACTACCCCGTCTTTGTCAACGAAGGTTATGTCTACCGGAAGCGTATTGAAGATGGCATCTATCTCCTTTTGTGAGAGTATGCCGGTTTCAAACTTTATGTATCCGCTTTCGACCAGCTGCTGGCCTTCAACTTGTGCTTTTTGCTCAATGTTTTCTCGGGCTGGATGCCATTTTCCTGCAGGCCGCGTGAGGCAATACCCTATCCCTTCGCTTTCTTCTTCTATCTTGATCCATTCGTCCTCGCTCAGCGTATTGAGCGCCATTGGGAAGAGTATGTTCTCTTCTTTGAAAATCATTTCGATGACCTTGTCGATTACCTGGTTGGCCTTGTTTACCACTTCGTCCTTGTTGCCTTTGTAGTTTGAGAGCAGAGAGCAAACTTCTTTGATTCCATCCCGTATTTCGTCATCCACACCCCACATCACCTTTGGTGGGGCTGTAATCCCGTATTTTTCCAGGAAGGGGAACAACAGGTTTTCTTTGCGGGCATAGTGCTTATCGACTTCCCAAAGCATGTTGAAGTCTTCGGCCAGCGTGCTGACATTGCCTGGGCTATCTGAAGTTTCAAAGTCTTTAATATGCGGCTTTATGCGGGTATTTATGAGCTTTTCGAGTTCCCTGTTTTCAAGTTTGAAGGTGTGAACAGGGTGGCCGGGAGCGTCTTCCGGCTTTTGCGGTCGATGTATTTCTTCTATGGAGCCTTTGAAAACAGCTGCGTGCACATCGCACAATCGCTGTATTTCCTCAACAGGCATGCCTTCCATGATTAAGGCTTGTTCTATATCAGCTATCTCTTCGGCCGATACCCCCTTGATCAGCTCTTCAAACCTGGGTTTGACTTCTTCTACGGTTTTTCCGTTATGTAGCTCTTTGATCAGCTCTTTCAGTACCTTTTTTCTGTATTCACGATTGTTTATGAATTCGCTCACGAAATCGCCTCCTTTGTGATTTGTGGGAATACGCATCTTATGGCTCCCATTTTAACTAAGATAGCTATTGGAGCCAAGCATCTCTGGTATCTACTGCTGGTGCCCAGTTAATATTATTATAACCCCGATTTTGCATCAAAAAACTGCAGTTTATAGAACTGCAGTTTAAATGTGATATTTTCATTTTAAGCCATATTCTTCAGGTCTCCATTTTGTCAGGTCTACTTCTTTCTTTATTTCGTACCAAAATTTCTCTTCATCGTCGGGTATGGTTTCAAGCTGGGCGCTTATGATGTCCAACCATTTTTGTTCCCGTGGGGGCACCATAACATCTCCATTTTTAATGCCTCTTTTAATTACATCCACTGCAAGAACTGCTGCTTTCTTGGTTGCCATAAAAGCGTCTTTCTCTTTTACCAGTTCCTTGCTGATTTCCAGCACAATGTCCGGCCTTAAGACATAAGCTTGAGGGTCAAACTTATCGTCGGATTTGGCCAGCCAATCGCGCATCTTTAGAGCGTAATCGTGTCCTTCAGCTGCTGCCTGGTTCATCAAGCGGCAGTCATAGATCAGCTGCTCTGTATAAACGACTGGGGCAGGAGCGCTCAAAAGCTTGATGTTCTGCACCGACTCGTTGCTCCAGCAGTCGCAAACACACGCTGCTATATTGCCCAGCGCGCTCAGGTGGGCACATGCAGCCGTTTTCCCCTCCATTGATATAGGAACTCCAGCTATGGCCTTCATATAAGGGCCTTCATAACCGCAATCTTTATTTGGGCCTACTGCTCCCATCTCGTAAGCAGCCAGCGTCCTGGGGACGCACGCCACCCTGTCCACCGCTGCAAATACTCTTGGGATCATGCCCTGTTCGGCTAGTACCATAGCAGTATTGGCAAAACCACAAGCCGTATCTCCGCCTGGGATAGAGCCGGTTGTCTCGGCTATTTGTACTATGCGTGACCACAGAAATCGCATATCCCTAACTCCCAAAACGCCAAGAGCGAAAACAGCTTTTCTCATATCGCAGTTGATTAGCGCTTCATCGTGGAGCTCCTTGCCGCCTGTGGACTCTACGGACAGAATGTCAGCTCCTTCTTCAGCGCATCTTTGGAATGTGACAAGCATGCTTTCCAGGAGCTGGCCCTGCCTCATAAATGATGGGCGTACCATTTCTCTGATGTCGTTGGGCGTACATCTCAATATGCTTTTAAGCCCGTATTTTGCCTCGTATTCTCTCATGTGCTGTAGCAAAATCCTGTTAATCTCGATCCCCCATTTTGGTTCCCGCGTTGTATCTGGGAGCAATTCCACTTCCACGATGATTCCAGAGGCGTGTAAGTCTCTTGCACGCTTTAAAATGCCTTCAATCATTTCTGCATACTGTCGGTATACTTCCGAGATAGTGCTTGGTTCAATCTTCATGGGTGGTAGGGTCATGTTAATTTCAGGATAGACAGTTCCCCCGCCTATTATCATTCCGTTTTTTGTTTTAACTGGATGGGGAGCGATTCCATATACGAAGTCATCAAGAGACTTGATGGCCGTTTGATTAAAGGTTTTACGCGGTTTGCAGTCCATGGGATTTCCCCCCTTTAAAAGGATGTATGCAAATTATTACATGAAGATTTGTATTAAAAATTATAGGAAATGGAATGATGTATTACAATAGTTGGAGTGCTGATAAGCAATATACTCTTTAAATTATCAAAAATGGACAAAAAGGCTTGTATAATACCCGCATGACAAGGTTATAGGCTTGCTGGTGGATGAAGGCATAGTAAAATCTTGCGATTCTGCGATGCCAGCTTTTTAAAAAGCTTTGAAACACAATGTATGCGAAAAAGCCGGAGCATTTGCCCCAGCTTTAAAACTCTGGGTTTAGCGAATATCCAAACAAGTGATTGACCAACGCTTCTTCTAGCTTTTTGCTGTCTTTTGCATCGGCTTTACTTATAGGTATATCTCCTGGCATAAGGTTAGAAAATCCTACCATGCCTCAGCCTGGCTCAAATATACGTTCCTATATATAGGTGTTTTGGGAGTACCCCGGTACGCCCTTGACTGTGTATGTCACCTTCATTCTACCTGTTGCTGGATGGTATTCCTTCCCGTTTATTCTAGTGCTGTGGCTCCATGTTTCCCCCTGCTTGAAGGGGGTTTTCATGACCAGGTTGTGCAGCTTGGAGTTTACTTCCGGTGGGTCAAACCGGGTGCTCGACATAACTCTTTCGGTTACTGTGCCTTTTACATAGTCAATGTAGTACCTTACTGCAATAGGTTAAGTTACATTAAAAGGAGCTGCACTATCACAGTGCTACTTCCTGGCAAGGAAGGGATAGCGTTGACGTGTCTCTAATCAGCTAATATTGTGTGCTGTATAAACAGAAATATGCCAAGCATTATTATGATATCCCCTATGCTGATGAATTGCTCTTTAGGCCAAGGGATGTAGATTATGTCAGCTAAAATCCATAGGGGGGTTTTATCGGTCATCAAGGTATAGTTGGAAAGTACGCCGGATTGGATCATTTCCACCTGTTTGGCCAGGGAGGGAATTTCGAGTGCGCGGCGGGATACCGGCATGGCTCCACCATTAAAAAGTATTACTAAAAAGTTCATCAGAACCCCCATACCTATGATTTTCATGTGTTTATGTTTCGTGTTAAAAAATATAAATATAAACAACAATGCATATTTAACTATAAATATTATAAACAATGCCCATGAGGGGATATAGTTTAAATGATGATAAAGCAAAAAGTCTAAAGCAAAGGACATAATTGCTAGATACGGTAAACGAAGCTCAACATTTTTTAGCCTGTTTAGCTGTCCTCCTCTGATGAAAGCTAAAAAAAGGCTTAACGCAATAACTATAACTGCTACCATGGCAAAAAATTTCATCCTTTCTGTGGTGTTTTAGGGTGCTTTAGTTAAACAAAAGAGTTATTTATATTTTCTTGTACTACGCTGATTAAGGCATCTGCCACCAGTGGATGAAATTGGGTTCCCTTGTTTTGCTTGATGATATCCAGGGCTTCTTGTGGGGTAAAAGCCTTACGGTAGGGCCTATCGGAGGTAAGGGCATCATAGGCATCGGCTGCCGCAATGATATAAGCCTCAATTGGTATTTCTGAACCTTTGAGGCCCTGTGGATAACCTTTTCCATCGTATCTTTCATGATGACTCTTTATAAATTCCTTTACGTCATCGGAAAAATCTATATCTTCTAGTATTTTTAACCCAATATTGGGATGTTGCCTGATTTTTTCCCATTCCTCTTCGGAGAGTGACTGGGGCTTGCGTAAAATGAAATCTTCTATTCCTATTTTACCTATATCATGCAATAGGGCTGCCACCTTTATAGATTCAATCTTGGATGAGGGCAGTTTAAGCTTTTGGGCAATTTTTTCAGCATACATCTCTACTCGCTTGGAATGTCCTTCTGTATATTTATCTTTTGCTTCAATTGCCGCCGTAAGGGTTTGTATGATTTGATAATACCTCTTTTTCGAGTCAAGGTAAAGCTGAAAGGAATAACGTGCAAGAAGCAATGGACCAAACAGCAATATTACATATATATGGCCGTTGGGGATTTGGTAGAGCAGGTATATAAAATACCCAAAAGGAGCGAGAGCGTAGAAATTGGGTATTGCCCACAGGATATTGTTTTTCCACAATTTAAAAAACGATTCCTGCTTGAGGAATGTCATGAGAAGAATAAGTATAGAAGAATTAAAAAATAAAAACAGGGTTGTATATGTAAGTAAACAGAGCATATATAAATACGGGTTTTGACCTGCATTGAGTTTGTAATGCATTGTCTGATATATATTACCCGATATAAATGCGCTTATCGCATGGTTTGCCATATTGAAAAGAGTTTTATAAAACGGCCTGTTGAATACGTGTTCGTACACACCTTTTTTAGGACGGTTAAAAAAGAAAAAATGACTGATAGATGCTACTATTACAGCAAAATATGTTCCGTGGTATAAATGTGAAGCGAATATAATGGCAAAGGATACGCTTAGTGCACCTCCATTCATAAACTTCACCGAAAACGACTGGCTCATTCCTGCAAGTATGATCCAGAATATCAGGTCATATATTTGTGTGCGAAGTATATTGTTCATTGAAAGAAGTATTATTGATATTCCTATTATGGATATTATGCTTAAAAAGAAGACTGCTTTTCTGTTCATATATGCTGTACTACCTCCGCTTTGTGATTAGTACTTAAAAGGCCAAACCCCTGGTTCAGTTCAAATTACAACCAATAAAATCCCGCACCGCCTGCCAGAATGAGAGAAATCAGGGCGACTATGAACCCCAGGACCTTTTTCATGGCTTTACACCCTCCTGTTTTGAGTTCTCTGCCCTTCGCTAATCAGGCAGGCCTTTCTCCGCTCCGCTTATAAAAATCAGAAAATTTAAGCGAAGAACCGGGGTTTGGCCTATTTGGCAAGAACATTAGGACGTCTAGTGCTTTGGAAGTCGCTGTTATTTTACTCTCAAGCATATTTACCTAATTTTCTATTTAATGCGTCCAGCACAGCCTTCACAACTGCTTTATTGTCATCTTGCTCTATAGGGGATGAACCTACAAGAAAGTTTTCAATCTGTTCAGCAACTTGAGAAACTGCCACAATGCAAACGGGTTTTCCTGAAATTGTGGTTTTCTGTATATCTATCACGCTGAACACACACTCGCCGCCTAGAAATTGCTGTATGGCATTTATTGTGGCTTCGGCCAGGGCTCGAAAGCGCCCCTGAGTAAAGTTTATCCCCCGGGAGACGCCTTCAAACACCTTGTCGTCTTTTGTTAGGACGACTCTTGCTTCAATTTGTGAATCTTCCATACTTATGGAAATGTTTTTGAGAACAAGGCGAGAGTTACTGTAGCATATTTCACTTTCATCTTGTATCTGTGCAATGCTTATCACCTTGTGGTCAAGGGGGATGCCGTATTTTGCCATGAGTGCAGACTGTACGTCTCGAGAAATTTGTTTAGGATTTCGGGCTGTACTTGCCAATATATGAAGTTCAATTATGTTGCCTTCTTGGTTCAGTACTATTTTTGAGGATATAATCCCCGGAATTTTATTTAGGAAAGATTCATATTCTTGAATCTTTGTGTTGTCTAACACCATAAATCCTGATATCCCCCTTACATATATATTTACAGGGATCAACCTATCCTATTAAAACATATTTCGCCATGTTTTTGTAAAATCCTCTTTAAATTTTAAAAAGTTTGTACAAGGATTAAACCGTTGATCTTAGTCTAAAAATCCCGTCTGTAGTAAGCGAAAACTTTATAGGTACTAGCATCAGAATATGATACATGGTATAATATTCCGTAAAAAGAATATAACGGAACAAAAATTCAATAAATCAATAATCAAGGGTTACATTTCCGGTTGTAAAAATAAAGAGGAATAATGATGCGAAGGGGGATAAAACGTGAAGATTACGTCATTAAAGCTCTATACCGTGAAGCCTCGATGGCTGTTTTTGAAGATAGAAACCGATGAGGGGATTGTTGGATGGGGTGAACCTATAGTAGAAGGCAGGGCGGCTACGGTGAAGGCAGCGGTGGAAGAATTAAGCTATTATTTGATTGGCAAAAATCCTCTAAACATAGAGGACCACTGGCAGGTGCTTTATAGAGGAGGGTTTTATAGGGGCGGCCCGGAGCTGATGAGTGCTATTTCAGGCATTGACCAGGCACTGTGGGATATAAAGGGCAAGTATTACAATGCACCCATATATGAGCTGCTGGGTGGCTTGTGCCGGCAAAAGCTCAGGGTTTACTCGTGGATAGGGGGAGACAGGCCCAGCGACATAGTAGAGGCTGCTAGGGAAAAGATAGAGGCCGGTTTTACGGCGGTAAAGATGAACGCGACCGAGGAGATGCACTATATAGATTCTTTTAAAAAAGTGCAGCAAGTGATTGATAGGATTGCGGCTCTTAGAGATGCCTTTGGCTATGACCTGGATATAGCCGTGGATTTCCATGGCCGTGTACATAAGAGCATGGCAAAGGTATTGGCCAAGGAGCTGGATGCGTTTAAGCTGATGTTCATCGAGGAGCCGGTGCTGCCGCAAAACAATGAGGCTTTAAGGGAAATTGTGCGCTATACATCCACTCCCATTGCAACAGGCGAACGGATGTTTTCGAGGTGGGATTTTAAAAACCTTCTAATGGATGGTTATGTGGACATAATCCAGCCTGACCTCTCACATGCCGGCGGGATCTCGGAATGCAAGAAGATCGCTTCCATGGCGGAGGCTTTTGATGTTGCTGTCGCGCCACACTGCCCGTTGGGGCCAATAGCCCTTGCTGCCTGCATACAGCTTGATGCCTGTACGCCCAACGTGTTTATACAGGAGCAGAGCCTTGGTATACACTATAATGAGAGCAGCGATCTTCTGGATTATTTGAAGGATCCAAGCGTATTTAAATACAGCAACGGGTTTGTGGATATTCCAAAAGGTCCTGGATTAGGGATTGAGATCGATGAGCAAAAGGTGCTAGAAGCAGCTAAAGAAGGGCATAACTGGAAAAATCCTGTGTGGCGCAACGAGGATGGAACGGTTGCTGAGTGGTAGGTGTTCTGCACTAGACTCCGAAGAAGCTGGAATAAATCAGGATGGGACGGTTGTCAAATGGCAGTGTCTTAGCTCTGTACATAGTAAATTTTATTGTGCTTGTGTATATGATGCAAATTTTTCTATCCAAAAAGAATTTAAGTATGAAGGAGATTGCTTATATGTATAAAAAATTAAAATCAATAGTTGTTATAATGTTATCAATATTGATATTTGTTTTTACCGCCTCAACATGTTATGGTAACTCAGCAGAGCCACCATCAATTCTGATTATTGTTCCTAATCCACCATCCGATTTAGAAATTAGTATTGATACGGGCAATACATATGTAGAAGCTAATAAAGTGGATAAAGTTGTAGTAGAGAAAGTTATAGAAAGGTATTATATTTTTTATTCGAGCAAGCTAGGAAATACTAGGGACTATGTTTTTAAAATTACTACTGGGGATGACAGTTATGAAATAGCAATAGAAAAGCCTCTCAAATCATACAATAATATTTATACTTTGAACTTGAAAAATCGAACATTAACGCCGGGAAAGTTATTATCAAGGTCAATTTTATTAGTTTTAACACGCTTAATCCTAACATTGATGATAGAAGGCATTATATTCTGGTTGTTTGGTTTTAGAAATAAAGATTACTGGATTGCTTTTTTTATAATAAATATAATTACTCAGGGAGCATTGAATATCTGGATTAATGGGTTTACTCCTATAGAAAGTTATTTGATTTTAAATCTTGTAGCTGCGGAAATATTGGTATTTATAGCCGAAATTAAAGCTTTTTTAACTGTTATAAAATCATGTCGTTGGCATACAGTTTTATATGTGTTGACAGCCAATTTGGTAAGCTTTATAGCAGGAAGCTATATGATTACATTTCTACCAATATAATACATTAACAGATTGTCTCATTAATGAGAATAATCGTTCGTAAAAACCGCAATGGAGGAATGGAGTTATTTCCTGAAAAGAATATATCAATAGCGGCATATACAGTAAGTGGCTTTTGGAACCAATGATAAAAAATATCCAAAAGCCATTTTTTTATTAAGTAGATGATTAACAGCGTTTGGGCAACAAGGATTATGGCGATGAATGGCTATATTTTATCATTGTTTAACGATTTGGGAAAGAAATATTTGATTATGATAATTTGTTGTTGTAAATACACATACTTAATGCTATAATAAACTTTGTTAAAAATAAAACAATGTTTGAGGAAACAATATAGATCTCAGGTGGTGATTTGGTTGCCAAAGGTATTGAGAGCCGACAACATGAACAAGTGCCTCGGATGCTTTACATGTATGCTTACATGCGCTGCCGTGAATCATAATAACCACAATCTTGCTAAAAGCTCCATAAAGGTCAAGACGAGAGGAGGGCTTCAGAGCAAGTTTGCGGCAACGATTTGCGTTGCCTGCAAGGAGCCTGCCTGTGCTGAAGCCTGTCCCACAAATGCGCTTGTCAGGCGTCCTGGTGGGGGAGTGAAATTGATCCGCGAAAGGTGTATTGCATGCGAAAAATGCGTTTCTGCATGCATAGTTGGTTCAATTCACATGGACTATGACAGAAAAATACCAATCATATGCAAGCACTGTGGGGCGTGTGTAAGGATGTGCCCGCATAATTGTTTGAGCATGGAAGAGGTGACGGAGTAGATGCTAGGGGAAGACTTTGTAAGGGTATTGTATATAGACCTTGAAAACAGAAAGGCAGATATTAGAGAGAGAAAGGACTTGTATAAATACCTGGGCGGGACCGGTGTGGCTGCAAAGCTTTTGGAGGAGAACATGAAGAAGGGTCTGCCGCCGCTACATGAAGAGCAGCCGCTTATAATCTCAATTGGCCCGCTTTCCACTATATTCCCTGTCGTTACCAAGGCAGTTGCAACCTTTATATCGCCCCACACGGGCGAGTATGGTGAAAGCCATGCTGGTGGGAGGTTGGCCATGGCCATGCGCAATGCGGGATATGATGCTATTGTTATAACCGGCAGGGCGCATAAACCTACCTATCTGTTAATAACTGACAGGAATATAGAGTTTAAGGATGCTCGGGCGATGTGGGGTCTTGATATAGAAGAGGTAGGCAGGGTGGTTAGAGAAAGAGAGCCAGGGCCGGGTAAAAGAAGCATTATAAGAATTGGTAGGGCAGGAGAAAATCTTGTTACGTATTCATGCGTCAATGTTGATACTTACAGGCACTTTGGAAGGCTGGGCATGGGTGCGGTGTTTGGCAGCAAAAACCTGAAAGCCATGATAATCATGGGTGAGAGGGACCTGCCAATTTCCAACTTAAAGGAATATTTTAAGACTTATCAGGAGATATATAAAAAAGCAACCCAGACCGATGCCATGGCCAAATACCATGAGCTTGGAACGCCCCTGAACATAAAAGTGCTGAACGCCATAAATTCTCTGCCAACGAAGAATCTTTTGCAGTCGACCTTTGAGCATGCAGATGACATATCGGGCGAAAGGTTTGCTGAGAAAAATCTCATAAGAAAGGTCTCCTGCACCGGTTGCCCAATAGGCTGCATTCACATAGGGCAATTCAGAAGGGAGTTTGACAAGGGGTATGAGTATGAGTCCATAGCTGTTTCATATGACCATGAGCTCGTTTATGCCCTTGGCAGCCTGCTTGGAATAAGGACCAGCGATGAGGTGCTGGAGATAATCGAAGAGGTAGAGCTTGCGGGACTTGATGCAATGACGACGGGTGTTGTACTGGCATGGGCCACCGAGGCTTTACAGAAGGGACTTATAACAAAGGAAGACACTTTGGCAGACCTTGAATTTGGGAATACCAAGGAGTACATCAAGGCCATCGATTATATTGCAGACAGGGCAAACGAGTTTTATTACACCATAGGGAACGGCTTGAATGAAGCGGTAAAAAAATACGGTGGTCAGGAATTTGCGCTGCTGTACGGCGGGAATGAGATGGCGGGCTATCATACCGGATATGGTTTTGCGCTGGGCCAGACGGTTGGAGCAAGGCATTCGCATCTTGACAATGCAGGGTATTCATACGATCAGAGCGCAAAAGAGCTCAAGGATGAAGAAATAGTGGATTATGTGATAAAGGAGGAGAAGGAAAGGAACGTCTTGACGTCGCTGTGTATCTGCCTGTTTGCGCGAAAGGTGTATGACAGGCCAACTATCTTAAAGGCTCTGCATTCTATCGGCATTGACTGGACGGATGATGACCTGACAAGGTTGGGGAATGATATATTCTTTACAAAGCTCAGGATCAAGAAAGAACTTGGCTATTCCCTTGAAAATTACAGGTTCCCGAAGAGGGTATTTGAGACGCCCACTCTCTGGGGCAGGATGGACGAAGAGAGGTTAAACAGGCTTTTGAGGATGTATATCGATAGGGTGGAGAAGGAATATGAGGATTGGAGTAGAGGTCAATGATTTTTTTGAAAAATACGGCGGCAAAACTGGGAAATTTGAAATGGAGATTGACCCAGGTTTTAATGTGCAAAAGTTGCTTCAAAAGCTGAATATACCACAGGACAGGGTTGGCTTTGTAATCGTAAATCAAAAAAGGGTGGACTTTGATTACGTCTTTTCCGAAGGCGATGAAGTGCATATTTTGCCTTTTGCGATTGGAGGGTAATGCTTAAAGTGGAAAAAAGATATATAAAAAACATTGGTACGCTTACCTGCGAAGGGCAAAACAGGCTATTTCAAACGACGGTTGCTGTGGTCGGTGCAGGGGGGATCGGTGGATTCGTGATAGAAGGGCTGGCACGCCTTGGAGTGAAAAAAATCATAGCGGTCGATATGGATGTATTCGATGAGATGAACTTGAACAGGCAGGCCCTGTCCAATGTTAACAATCTGGGCAACCACAAGGTCATCGAGGCAGAAAAAAGGGTGAAGGAGATAAATCCAGGCGTGCGTTTTCTGCCCATCAGACAAAAAGCCTGTCTGGAGAATCTTCCGGATTTTCTGGGTGAAGCAGATTATATATTTGATGCGACGGATAATATCGAGATAAGGAAAGAGCTTTCTGAGTTTGTGCAAAATACCGGCAAAGTTCTGATTCATGGCGGATGTGCGGGATGGTATGTACAGGTTGCAGTAATAACTAAATATACGTCGTCTATAGAAAAGCTTTTTGGAGGTACCAGTGCCCAAGGGGCTGAAAAGCAGCTTGGGAATCCCGTATTTGCACCGATGCTGACGGCAGCCCTTGAGCTTTCCGAGTTCTGTAAGCTTATATCGGGTAAGGGAGAGCCCCTTGTAGGCAAATGCATGGTTGTCAATCTTTTGACAAATGAATACAGGGTTTTTGAATTTTAAAAGTCTTTCCGAGCCATTGCAGCCTAAGAAGGGAAACCCAGTCGTTCTTTAGGTTTTCCTTTATGGTGCTGTGGCCGATAGGGTGCAGTTTGCGGGAAACCGCTGTGCCTCCCGCTTTGGAAAGGAAGGACGGCATAAAAGGGATGCTCTTTTGCCTTTCCAAAGCGGAGGGTATCCCTTTTTTAGTTGCAACTCGACAAGAGGACTTCATCTTCTGCGAGTGTGAGATGAACTGCATGAAAGAAAATATCTGGCAAATCTTGATGTTGTCAGGCAGTCAGTGATGGGTATGTGAACAATACTGAGAGAGTGAGGGTGCTCGCCCCGGGAGCCAATATGCTCGTGTGATTACGTATGTGAGCTACGAGAGAGCCGCTGGAACGGGTTCCTTTGCAGCAGAATAAGGGGGAGTTGGCTGCCCAGCTTCTCTTGGAGCTCATGTCCCTATGGTAGATGGTGGTTTACTTCATGATAATATGTAGAATTTTAAAGGGGAGGCACTTTGGCAATGAAAAGGTACGCGATGTTACTTTTGATGTTAGCTGTATTATTTACAGGCTGTCAAAGGTTAAAGCCTGCAACTACATTAAAAATAGCTACCACCACAAGCATATATGACAGTGGCTTTTTGGATTTTGTGTTTCCGCCCTTTGAGGACGATTACGGCATTAAGCTCAATTTTATTTCCGTTGGCAGCGGTCAGGCTGTTAAGATGTTTAAAAATAAAGACGTTGACGGGATAATCATCCACGAGAAATCATTTTTGGATGAGCTCCTGGATGAAGGATATATAAATGGGTATATCCCTTTGGTTTATAACCGTTTTATACTTGCTGGTCCTGAGGATGCAAAAAGTTTGTTTGAAAATGCCGGTTCCATTCAGGAGGCCTTTTTGATAATCAAAAACAATGATTTGCCATTTGTGTCTCGCGCTGACAACTCGGCGACTTATATAAGGGAGCTTGAGATATGGGATTTAGCGGGGACCCAGCCCGATTTCGATGGCTATATAAAATCTGGACAGGGCATGGGCATGAGCTTAAATCTTGCAAATGAAAAGCGCGCTTTTATCCTTACTGATGAAGCTACTTTTTATAAGATGAAAGACAAGCTGGACAGCTTGGATGTAATTTATCAAGGCCCGGATGAAGAGGTCTTAATGAATGTTTACTATTTTGCCCTTTCTTCTGCGAGGGAGGAGGCGCCCATTTTTGAGAAATTTTTTAAAGGTAACAAGTTTAGAGCGCTGGTTGAAGGATTTAATCAGAAGTACTTTAAAAATCCGGTTTATAAATTGTGCGAATAATTTAAAAACAGCCTTGAGGTAGGGGCAATGGTGGGCAATATTGTCATATCAACGCTGGTTGTATGTATTCCGTCAACTTTGATTTCGATACTGCTTGCTGTACCCGCAGGGTATATTCTCAAAATTAAAAGGTTTAAAGGGCGAAGGTTTATAATTAGAGCGGTGTATACCCTGTCGGGACTGCCGCCGGTTTTGGCCGGGCTGGTGGTGTATATGATGCTTTCTAATAAAGGGCCGCTGGGATTTTTGAACATTCTCTTTACCAAGTGGGCTATGGTTATTGCCCAGGTGATTTTGATAGTGCCCATTGTAATACTGTACACCTTATCGGGGCTTAAAAATATCTTTGTACTGCTGGATAATCTTGATTACCTGGATATAAGGGGCAAGAGAAGATACCTCATTATGATACGGGAGTATTCACGGGAATTGATCTATGCGTCGGTATTGGGGCTCTCCCGAGCAATCTCCGAGGTCGGAGCGGTGCTCATTGTAGGTGGCAACATCGAAGGCGAGACGAGAATACTGACAACGGCTATAATCCACGAGGTTTCAAAGGGCGAGTTTTCTCGTGCGCTTTTGCTGGGCCTGATTCTGCTTGCTATATCTTTTGGGTTTAATACAGCTTTGCAGGTATTGCAGGGTGATATGGTTGATTGAGGTAAAGAACGTCGAAAAATATATAGGGAATAAGCTGCTGTTTTACTGCGAAAGTTTAAAGTTTGAGAAAAGAGGTTTGTATATCATAAAGGGGCCAAACGGTTGCGGCAAGACCACTTTTTTAAGAATGTTGTTTGGCAAGGATGGGGATTTTAAAGGTGTGATTAAAAATGCGTTTGACAAAAGAGTTATGCTTCCTCAGCAGCCATACTTTTTCAAAGGAAGCGTGCTTTACAACATATCGCCGGGTGCAAAACGCGACGGGCTTGCTAAAGCTCGTAAGGTCCTGGATAAATTTTCGATTGACCCTGATGCCCATATTTCTTCGCTTTCGCTGGGCCAAAAACAGCTTGTTGCCTTTTTAAGGGCGTTTTACATTGATTCGGAAGTCTTGTTTTTGGATGAGCCAGACACATACCTGGATAGCCGGGTTAA
The DNA here is from genome assembly GCA_000526435.1 of Caldicoprobacter oshimai DSM 21659. Taxonomy (GTDB): domain Bacteria; phylum Bacillota; class Clostridia; order Caldicoprobacterales; family Caldicoprobacteraceae; genus Caldicoprobacter; species Caldicoprobacter oshimai. The sequence continues at coordinate 101,553 of JAGB01000004.1, read as the reverse complement.
AAACTTTATGTTTGAACTGATATTGCAGGACTCAAGTAAGAGATGCATAATAGCGGTAACCCATGACTCCACAATAGCTGTCCCGGCCAAAACTATCTGGTTTGAGGATTGTCAGATAAAATCTTAAATTTTGGGATAGAACCTAGGTGTACTCGAGCGGTGTCTCTGTACATTTTATGACTCTAATTTGTTGTTTTGTGATATTGAAAAATAAGCAGAAGTGGGTGGTAAAAAGATGAAGGTTTTTAAAACCGACTCTGAGGTATTTGATATCTTACACAAAGAGTTTTCGGATTTTGTTCTAGGCACTGAAACAGTGCCGCTGTATGAGGCGTCTGATCGAATTTGTGCAAGGGATATCGAAGCAAATATAGATGTCCCACATTTTGACAAGTCAACGGTGGATGGATATGCCGTTAGATGCCAAAAAACATTTTCGGCCAACGATGAGAATCCGGCCGTTTTTGACCTTATAGGGGAGGTTAAGACGGGGGAGATACCGGATTTTAAAATACAAGAGGGTCAGGCGGCAAAGATTTTTACGGGTGGCGCCGTCCCTGAAGGTGCTGACGCTGTGGTCATGCTAGAGAATACCGTTGAGCAGGAGGGGAGGGTCTTCGTCTTTAAGCCGGCAAGGCCGAATGAGAACATCTTGAAAAAAGGCGAAGATGTGGGAAAAGGCTGTACAGTTGTGAAGAAATATCAGAGACTGAGAGCACCTCAAATAGGCGTTTTGGCAGCGGTGGGCCAGAAGGAAGTAGAGGTTTTCTCAAGGCTCAAGGTGGGGATCATTTCAACCGGCGACGAGATAATCATGCAGGACCAGCCCCTGGAGGGAGCAAAAATTTACGATGTAAACTCATACACTCTGTACAGCGCGCTGAAACAGGAGTATGCCGTTCCGAAGTTGTACGGGATTGTAAAGGATGATTATGAGGCTTTGGTAGGCATTCTTTCAAGAGCTGTTTCGGAAAACGACGTTGTGCTGATATCCGGTGGCAGTTCGGTTGGAACGTATGACAACACGCTGAAGGCCATACAAAGTTTGGATGAGGCCATAATCCTGGTTGATGGGATATCAATAAAGCCCGGGAAGCCCACCATTATAGCAAAGGCAGGCAATAAAGCAGTGTTTGGACTTCCGGGGCATCCGGTGTCGTGCCTGTTTATATTTAAATTCTTTGTTAAAAAGTTGTTTGATATCCTGCTGCATCAACAGGATACAGCCGGTGGTAAGGTTTTGGCAAGGCTGAAATCGGGTTTTGCTGCTTCAAGCGGCAGGACCGAGTTCGTATTTGTAAAGCTGATTTACTCGGATGAGATTTTAGCAGAGCCTTTGTACGGAAAATCCGGTTCGATAAATCTTCTGAACAATGCATCGGGGTATGTCAAGATTGAGGCAACAAGGACGGGTTTGAAGCCGGGGGATTTGGTTGAGGTGGTGTTGCTGTGAAGGATTATCATTTCACTGCTGTGTTGCCCGATGTGGCAAGGGATAGCATAGAAAAAATCTTAAAGGAATATTTGGTTTTGGGGAAAGAAACAATTTCAATATACGAAGCCGGTAATCGTTTTGCCTCCCAGGATTATTTTTCGGTAAATACCTGTCCGCCTGTTGATGTTGCTGCCATGGATGGATATGCGGTAAACGCGCAGGAAACGTATGATGCCACCGATGCGCAGCCCAAGATGATTCAAAACTTTGAGGTCGTTCAGACTGGGCACAGCATAAAAAGCTTTGACGCTGTTGTACCCTTTGAAGAGGCGCAAAAAGAGGATGGGGGTATAAAGATTTTTAAAAGTTATTATCCGCGCCAGAACGTTCGATTGAAAGGCGAGGACGTACAGAGAGGCCAGGTGATAGTGAAAAAGGGAGAGCTGCTTACCGAGTTTGAGCAGGTGTATTTGAAGGCAGGGGGGTACAGGGAAGTCGAGGTGTTTAAAATGCCAAGGCTGGCTTTTTTGCCCACCGGCGATGAGCTTGTGGACGTGATTGAAAGGGAAAACCAGCTTGTAGAATTTAACTCGGTGCTGTTTAGCAATCTACTAAAAAAATACGGGTTTGATATAAGCATTTTTGAGCCTGCACCCAATGATATAGCGGAACTTACAGGCAGGATAGAAACCCTTTTAGAAAAATATGACATATTATTTATAAATGGTGGATCCTCAAAGGGAGATATGGACTTAACTGCTGAGGCTGTTTCCAGGCTTGGAGAGGTCATTGTACACGGCGTGGCAATAAAACCCGGCAAACCCACCATCATAGGCAGGGTAAACAAAAAGCTCGTCATGGGGCTTCCGGGATATCCTGTTTCGATGTTTTTTGCAGTAAAGGAGTTGTTTTTGAAGGCATTCTTCAATGCTTATAACTTAAACCCAAAGCAAAAGACGATTTGGGCATTGCTTGAGAGAAGGCTTTTTTCGGATATGGGAGCTGAGGAGTACATCAGGGTGAGTATAGAAAATGACCAGGGCAGAAATTTGGCCAGGGTCCTTAAAAGGGGTGCAAGCGTGATATCGAGCTTAAAAAGGGCAGACGGATATATAGTGATCCCCGTTAATGCGGATCTATTGGAAGAGGGAAGCCTTGTCGAGGTTAAATTGATTTAAAAAGGTGAGAGGTAAGATGCGAGACGGATTCTCCAGAGAAATTGAATATTTGAGGCTTTCAATAACCGAGAGGTGCAATTTTTTCTGCAGGTACTGCAGGACAAGGGATGTATGCGCTTGTGATACTGATGCCGGGGAGCTTACAAAGCAAGACGTGTTCAGGATAATTTCCGCTTTTAAAAAGCTGGGCATAAAGAAGCTCAGGCTTACCGGCGGTGAACCTTTTTTGAGGAATGATGTATTTGACATAATAGACTTTGCGTATGATTTGGGGATACAGAATATAAACGTTACCACCAACGGATTTTTGCATGATGACTGTATTCAGAGGATTATTGAAAGCAGTTTGAGCGGTGTCAATATTTCTCTTGATACGCTGGACAGACAAAAATACCGTGAATTAACCGGTGTGGACGGGCTTGATGTGGTGGTAAATGCCATTCAAACATTGTCGAGGTTTAAGAGGGTAAAGCTCAATGCGGTTTTATTGAAAACGATAAATTTCGATGAGGTGGAGGATTTAATTTTATTTGCCAAAGACAACAATGCTGTCATCAGGTTTATTGAGCTCATGCCGATTGGAGTGGCAAACCGCATTTTTGAGAAGGAGTTTGTAAGCACGCACGACGTCTTAAAAAGGTTTAAAGATTTTCAAAGAATTGATGACCGTGAAAAATCTGTTGCAAAATACTATTACATCAAAGATTTTGACAGCGTCGTGGGTTTTATAAATGCGATATCGGATCATTTTTGCAGCCGGTGCAATAAGGTGAGGGTCTCATCAAAAGGTATTCTTTATAACTGCCTTTTTGATGAAGATGGGCTTGACCTTAAAGAACACCTCAGCTCAGAGGATGTTTTGGCCGAGAGGATAAAGCAGTTCGTTATGAAAAAGAAATTTACAAGGAGCGCAACCACAAACTCAATGATGTTTAAGATAGGAGGTTGAAAAACAATGGATTTTTCTCATCTAAACGGTGAAGGTTTGCCTCAGATGGTCGATGTGTCTCAAAAGGATGTAACGCATAGGGTTGCCAAAGCAAGCGGGAGGATCTATGTGGGTGACAGGGTCATGGCCGCAATACAGAATTCTGACATACCAAAAGGAGATATATTTACTACCGCAAAGCTTGCCGGTATAATGGCTGCCAAGAAGACGTCGGAGCTTATTCCGCTTTGCCATAATATATTTTTGTCATACATCGATATTTCGTATTCTGTAAACCAGGAGGAGGGTTATATAGAAGCCACATCCGAGGTGAGGACCAGCGCTCAGACCGGGGCCGAAATGGAAGCCCTTACTGCTGTTTTGATATTTCTAGAGACGATATACGATATGTGCAAGGCAATAGAAAAAAACATGGTGATAACCGATGTCAGGGTGATCGAGAAAAAGGGTGGAAAGTCGGGCGATTGCTCATTTGACGGCGCATTTGGCAAAAACGATAGGGTGCTGGGCAGGGTCGTTTCGATTAACATAAGCAAGCAAAAGGGTACGCCCAAACAGCCTGCAGACGAGGCATTGTTAATTAAGGATTTTGGGATAGAGGGGGATGCCCATGCAGGAGCAGGACACAGGCAGGTAAGCCTGCTTGATGTTTCCAGCATAAGGAAGATGGAGAAATACGGGCTAAAGGGCCTTTGCTTTGGCAAGTTTGCCGAAAACATTACAACCGAGGGGCTTGATTTGAGCAGAATTGATATTGGCACAAGGCTTAAAATTGGGAACGATGTGGTGCTTGAGATAAGCCAAATAGGGAAAAAATGTCATGGGGATGGGTGCGAGATAGCCAGGACGGTGGGGGTTTGTATAATGCCCAGAGAAGGCCTGTTTGCCAGGGTACTTAAGGGCGGGAAAATAAAGGTAGGAGATTGTATAGAGGTTATGGCTTGAGCATTGTTTTTAAAAGCACGTGTTTGTGTTTATCCAAAAATACGCAAGAAGACTTGATCTTCTACAAGATGGAGGTGAATTGTTAAAAATGTAATAAAATATTTCTCAGATGATAGCTAATGTACAAAACTCAAAGTAGCTGGCGAGTCTGCAGTTGAGCGGATAGTCAGTAGTGGGTGTGTGAACCACCCTGTGAGAATAAGGGTAGCTTAGACTATCAAACTTCTCATGAAGCCACCGCCTCTATAGGTGGTTGGCAGTTCACGTGAATTTTCTGCAAGTAATATCAATTGAGGAATGCCGTCTATGAATTGCCGTCGCGGCCGCATTCCCTTTCATTCTCGAGAAGGATGTTCAACCCATGATCCAGTATGGGAAGGGCTGCCTGGATACATTCCACTGCAGCTTTCGGTGAGCCGGGAAGGTTGATTATAAGGCTGTTTTTATAAATACCCGAAATGCCGCGGGAAAGATAGCTCCTTTTTGTTATCTTTCCCGTTTCATATCTAATAAGCTCAGATATTCCAGGTGTCTGTTTTTCAATTACCTCAAGGGTGGCCTCGGGAGTTACGTCCCTCTGGTAAAATCCTGTACCGCCGGTTGTCAGAATAAGGTTTGCTCCGGCGCTGGCTGCTTCAACTATAGCCTCTTTTATCTGCTGTTTTTCATCGGGCACTATTTTGTAGTACACCTTTAAAAAACCTTGAGCTTGGAGTACATCAATTAGTTGTTTGCCGCTTAGATCCTCTCGCAATCCCTGTGAACATTTATCTGAACAGGTTATTACCGCGAAGGTGAAACTCATATTTATTCCTCCCTATCTGTTTTTAACTATTTTAATGTGGAATGAGGGGGCCTTATACTTCTCATTGCCCAGCTATGTGAATGGGTTGTACAGCTTGATTTCCGCTATTTCAACCATCCGACTTGGTCATATCGTTTGTACGCTGTTTAAGTTGCACAGCTTGTTTTCCGCCATTCCAGTAAGAGGGTAGCTTGCTTAAAATATAAGGCTTCCAGGGTTATCTGGAAGCCTTTCTGTTTGGCGGAGAGAGAGGGATTCGAACCCTCGGTACCCCTTTTTGGGGGTACACACGATTTCCAGTCGTGCGCCTTCGACCACTCAGCCATCTCTCCGCGTCGAATATATTACTCCTAGCGCTTTAATAGTATACCTCGTAAAACCCAAAAAATCAAGAGGCATAATGAATATTATTTGGTTTAAAAGGATGGATATTTCTGTAAAATTGTAAGAATTTTTGTATTGCAAATGATGTGAGATAATAGTATAATTAATATGCCAGAAGGAACACTATCTCTAATGATATTTAAAAAGTAAAAAATTTGCCGTGCTAGATGGGGAGTTAGCGGTGCCCTGTAACCCGCAATCCGCTATAGCGGGGTCGAATTCCTGCTGGAGGTTTGCACCTGTAGGGGCCGGGGTCGAATAAGCTACGAGGATGACTGGGTCCTGTGCAACGAAACTCTACGAACCCTGTCAGGTCCGGAAGGAAGCAGCAGTAAGTAGATGTTTTCGTGTGCCGCAGGGTAGCCTGGTCGGAGTAAACTGTTCGGTTCCCGCCTGTAGGTGTTAAATCGAAGGCAGGTGCACGGCATTACCATTATAACAAGCCGCGATCAAATCGCGGCTTGTCTATTTTTTGACTACATTTTATGGCTGTTTGTGTTATAATAAATTAAGTGGAATATTTAGTGGTACCTTATATGTTTTGCTTTTTGTAGAAAGAGTTGCATTTAAATGTAGCATGTATGGTGGATATAACCTAACGTGAAAGCGAATTTATGTGATATTTGAAATTTCCTAAATCAGTATTAACTTAATCCTATACGGGAAGCAGGTGAGCGTTTTGAGATATACGGCGCTGTATCGCCAATGGCGGCCTGAAACCTTTGATGAAGTGGTGGGGCAGGATGCCACCATTCGTATACTGAAAAATCAGATAAAGAGCAACCGCATTGCTCATGCGTATCTGTTTTGTGGGTCACGGGGTACAGGCAAGACGAGCACGGCCAAGGTTTTTGCAAAGGCTGTCAACTGTTTGAATCCAATAGATGGCAATCCATGTCTTAAATGCGAAGTGTGTCAAAAACTGTCAATAGGCAGCAGCATGGATATAATTGAGATAGACGCTGCTTCCAACAATGGAGTGGATGAGATAAGGGAATTACGAGATAAAGTCAAGTATCCTCCTGTGGTGGGACGTTACAAGGTATATATCATAGATGAGGTACACATGCTCTCAACTGGAGCTTTCAATGCTTTGCTTAAAACGCTGGAGGAGCCCCCACAGCATATAATATTTATCCTGGCTACCACCGAACCGCATCGGCTGCCAGCCACTATTCTGTCAAGATGCCAGAGATTTAACTTCAAGAGGATAGCCAACAAATCGATTGTAAGCAGGCTGGCGGAGATAGCCAAACGCACAGGGGTACAGGTTGAGCGCGAGGCTTTGTACACCATAGCCAGGTGGGCGGAGGGCAGCATGAGAGATGCTTTAAGCCTTTTGGATCAGTGCATAGGGTTTGGTGGCAATGTTGTCTCCAATGAAGATGTGTTGGCTGTGCTGGGGACGGCGGATCAAGGGTTTATCTTTGCTGTGGCAGAGAACATCATCGAGGGAAATGTGTCGGACCTGTTTTATCAGGTTGAACAGTTGATAGAGGATGGGCGAGACGTAATCGTTTTTTTGAAGGATTTAATACACCATCTCAGGAATTTATTGGTTATAAAGGTGTGCCATGATGGAGCAGAGCTGATAGATGTGGGTGAGGATACCTTCAAAGCTTATACGGAACAGGCGCAAAAGGCTAGCCAAGAAAGGTTGATGAGGGCTATAGAGATTTTGTGTGCTGCGGAAGCTGAAATGAGGTGGAGCACCCAGCCCAGGGTTTCGCTGGAGATGGCCCTGGTTAGGATTTGTAGGCCCGAGCAGGAAGTGATGCTGGATGCTCTGATGGACAGGGTGGCAAAGTTGGAACAGCAGCTTGAGGGTGGCGTAGTGGTCAAACAGACATCGCCTTCTAGAAAAGGTGCACGTGCTGCAAGCAAATCCCAAGCGGTTGATGGGGGCAGTACAGTAGGAAAAGAAGGTGGAGATGACGGCAGTAATGATGGTGGAGGTACGGCAGATGCTCATGTTTGGGAAGAGGTGCTGGGGATTATCAAAAAAGAGCGCATAGCATTATATGGTTTTTTAAAGGATTGCGGTTTTGTCCTGGATGAAAAAGGCGTAGCGGTTTTGAGTTTCCCTGCAGATCAGCAATTTTTTATGGAATCTATAAACAGAGAGGACAATCGAAATTTTGTTGAAAAAGCTATTGAAAGAGTAATTGGAAGACAGGTGAAGGTTCGATGTACCTTGGTTGAAGGGAAAAGTACCAGTACAGAGCCTGAAGAGAAATCGCAGAATGAGGATATAATAGAAAAAGCCATAGATATATTTGGTGAGGATTTTGTGGAAATAGTTGATGATTGATTGTAAAGCCAATATAATAGAGAAAAGGATTGCACTTATGTGAGTGGAAAGGGAGGAATAAAATCATGGCAAAAGGCGGATTCCCAGGTGGGTTCCCCGGGATAGGCAATATGAACCAGCTCATGAAGCAAGCCAAGAAGATACAGGAGCAGATGGCCAAGCTTCAGGAGGAGCTGGAGCAAAAGACCGTCGAGGCTTCTGCAGGTGGCGGAGTAGTTACTGTTGTGGCGAATGGGAAGAAGGAAGTGGTTGAGATAAAGATTGCACCTGAGGCTGTAGATCCCGATGATGTTGAAATGCTTCAAGACCTTATATTAGCGGCTGTGAATGAGGCTTTGAGGCGAGCGGAAGAGATGGTACAGGAAGAGATGAGCAAGCTGACCGGAGGTTTGTCTATACCTGGCTTGTTCTAGTAAAAACTAGCTGTAAGGCTTTACTTTTGGAAGGTAGTGAACCGCCCGGATGTGGTGAATTTGCACAGCAGTGTGATGCTGGGCCGGATTTGTATCCATACGCTGAGCACTTAACATTAACAGTGTATTTAATGATGGGGTTGGCGTATAAAAAAGAGCTATATCTGAGGATTATGGGATTATAAATGATTTGGGAAGGTTCGCAATATGCTTTGTATAAAAATAACAAAGAAATAATTTGAGAGAGGTAATGGTATGGACTACTACATTGAACCCATTGCACGGCTTATCAGCGAATTGTCTAAACTTCCGGGTATAGGGAACAAAACTGCTCAAAGGCTGGCTTTTTACATCATTAATATGCCCGATGAACAGGTGGGCCAGCTTGCCAGCGCTATTGCCGAAGTGAAGAATAAGATAAGATATTGTTCTATTTGCCAGAATATTACAGATGTGAATCCTTGCAGGATATGCACCAATCCTCAAAGGGACCCTTCTATAATCTGCGTGGTGGAGGATCCGCGCGATGTCATTGCAATGGAAAAGACGCGGGATTTTCGTGGCCTTTATCACGTGCTTCATGGCGTTATATCCCCCATGAACGGTATAGGGCCCGATGATATAAAGATAAAGGAGCTCATTGCGCGGGTAAGCGACGATACGGTAAAAGAAGTCATACTGGCTACTAATCCCGATGTGGAAGGCGAAGCAACGGCTGTGTATATCTCCAAGCTGCTTAAACCCATGGGCATAAAGGTTACCCGTATTGCCCACGGTTTGCCTGTGGGTGGGGACTTGGAATATGCCGATGAGGTTACCCTATCCAAAGCGTTGGAAGGCCGCCGTGAGATGTAGTAACAGGACAATTTTTTGTCGAAATCAAATAAACTTTACTCAAAAAAAATAAAGTTTCACCGCATAAAATAAAGTTCTATTAGGGTTAAGGAGTTAAGGGATAAGGATCTAGGGAAAAGTGGGAGGATTTTTGTGAGAAATTATTGGACTGAATGAATAACCCTACTCCCTCTAACCATTGATACTACTGACTTTAAGGGAATAAGGTATAAGGAACCTTATTCCCTTTTTACTTGATCCTTTAACTTTATTCCCACTCAAATCTAATAAAACTTTATTTTCTTTTTGGAGGAATAATATCCCAGTATATGGAATAATAATCCAATAATATTAAGAGAATTGGTAAAATAGATAAGTTATGGGATATAATAACAAACATTGATTTGGTGCGGTTTGTGGGGATTTTTGTGGTAGAAGTTTATTTTGAACACTCTCGAAAAGTAACTGGGAATAATTACAAGGCAGGTAAAAAAGGGTTATATTAACAAAATTATAGGTATTATCAGGGAATATTAGAAATGAACCTTGAAAAATTCATATGGTATTACCTGGATAACCGAAAAAAGGGTATAAGAACCTAAGCTTTAAGGGATACGATTTTTAAAGCTTCTAGTTAAAACTATAAAAGTTGTAAACCAAGCTATCTACGCCGCTCCGATAAAGGTATCTACAAAACTAAAGTTTGTATGTTTAACCCAGGCATCAAGATGGACATTGACTGCAGCAAAGGTAGCCATGGCAAACCTCATCATATTGCTTCTGGAACGAGCCCTTTCAATAGAGTAGTCAATAAACAGTCTTTTGTTAGTACGTTCCACCGATGTTCTGCTCTTGAATTTATCCTTGAAAGCTTTGGTATGACGTGGCACAGGTGGAAACATTCGGGGGTCATAGTTTGGTTTTATATAAATGACTTTGCCATAGGGGCTATTGGAACACAAACAATCCTGAGGAGGTTTTTGGCCATGGCAAGCCAGAGGCGCCAGAGTAGGTCGTAGTAGGAGCCGACGCCAGGAGCCTTGTTAGAATCGAAGCCACAAATATCGAAAAAGAGGTCATCTTGTTGTACCGTTTTGGCCCATTTTGTGATAGAATATTCATGTTGGTCGAGCATAAGTGTTAACGAACGTATAATGCCCTGCTGATTTATAGCGGGGCGACCGAAGTTAGGGTAAAGTGGTTTTATTATTGGGAGCAGGTTATCCAGGTTAAGTAGATATAGATAGAGCTTAGAGATAGCTTTATCGAGGAGGATAAGCCTGCTTTTTTCTTTTTGATCATAGGCAGATAGACGTTGTATAAGATGCTGTTGATAATCAGAATGAGATTGCCAGTTTCTTAGCATGTAAAACCCCCAAGCGAAATAGAATTAGTGAACATAAAACTATTTTGGGGGAAAAAGCTTAAAAAGTGAAGCTGTAATATAAGGAAATAGAGGGAAAAGTGGGTAATATAAGGTGGATAGTAGCTGGGAATTTGTGTATGAAAATCGTATAAAAAGTAGGGGTGAATCTGAAAACCTGAGCCCTGAAATATGCAAAAATGAAGCTCTCGGACTTTTCGAGAGCGTACAATATGAGAATAGGAGGTGGAAAAAATGAAAAGGGTGCTTAGTTTATTACTATTAACAATCCTTGTTGTTGGATGCAGTCAGCGAGATCCAACTCCACCAGAACTAACTATAATGGTAGATAATAAGAGTATTTCTGCTGTTCTAGGAACATATAGTTGGAAAAATACTGAAGCTGACTCGGTATCGCCACCTGAACTGGTTGAATATCAGAAAGAAGATCTGAATATAAAACCACAATCTTCAATAATACTCAAATTCGAAAGAACACCAAATCATTATGAGGTTTTTATATGGCAGGGAGATAAGCGAATACTTCAACAAACAAGTAATGGAGTAGTAATTGCACCACAGCAAAAGGGTCTTGTAGTATATGAAATCTACGCGAAATGGCACGAGGGAAGTGCGCATTATGCATTCTCTGTTAATGTAGAATAATAGCACAAGCCTTATTGTTTCACTATTTTAAGGGGGAATAAATATGAAACATTTAGGAATATTTTATGGAATTGCTGGGGGAGTTTTATCTTTTGTTGCATTTATTATTTTACAAAACTTACTTATGGCTACAGACACACAGGGGTTTATACTTATAGGAACGGTAATACTTTCTACAGTAATCTGTTGTTGTACTGGTATGCTGATAGAAACTTACCGAGATAAGAATATAAATAGAAAAAAATGAAAGCATAAATATTGCACAATATTTTTAAATTGCAAATTTAGCCTGCACTTTCCGTAAATATGGGATGTGCAGTCTAAAAAATTATAGCAAAAACAACACAATACTTTAACAGAGCCTTATTTTTATATAGAAGAAAATACTATATAGAACTTTGACATTCAAATATTTGTTTTTACAGAAACACTACTAGAATTTTCATCTTCTTTTGTTATCTATTTTTTACCGTGCTGTGTATAAGTTAAGCTGTAACGGGAATATTCCCATAGTTGAGGGTTAAGATTGTTTATTCATATATAGATGGGGAGAATTATTTCATAATATCATGATATCATGCAATTTCTTCACTCTTGTTCTGCAAAAATGGAAGTGGAATTGGTAAAGTTACCAAAAATTAAATATGGCATAGTTACTAAAGCTGTGATAAATTTTATCTATCAAAAATTCATCACAGGGGGGTAGTAACTATGCCAACCACCATTGTAAATCATAATAACGAATTAATCGACTTTTTGCAAGATGTAAATTATGGAATGAATAAAGCACAGTTTAATCACCTAATTACAATGGTGGAAGGTAACATTCAAATTGAAGGCAAAATATCGATATCCAAGATAGCAGAGAATATTGCTATGGCAAAGGATGAAAGCTGTATTTACAGGTTTTTAAGTGAATCCCCCTAAGATGAGGAGCTGCTAAACAGAAATCGTATAAGCTTTCTTAGATATCATCTGGAACATAACATCAGGCCAGGTGAGATTGGTTTTCTGGTTATTGATGATACCACCAACTTGAAAGATATAAGAACTAAACATATGGAAGGGTTAGATTTTCATTACTTCCATACTGAAGGCAAGATTTGCTGGTCTCATTGTGTGGTAACTTCAAATTTTGTATCTGGACCATATGCTATGCCCTTTCACTTCAAACCCTATTACAGGGAGGAGAAGTGTAAGGAGCTAGGGGTAGCGTTTGAGAATAAAGTAGATATTGCCAAAGGATTTATAAATGAATTTCATACTCCATCGAATATAAAATAGCTTTATGTTTTAACTGATGGCTGGTATACGAGTACCTCATTAATAGAAGAAGCTTTAAGTAAGGGGTATCATGTTATTGGGTGCGTTAAATCCAATAAGACGATATCACCTTATGGAGTCAAGATTAAGGTTTCTGAGTTTATCAAGTACATTGAGCCATCCACCCTTGACCTGGTTACCGTTGAGGGTAAGGAGTACAGGGTATATCGATATGAGGGGAAAGTTGGAACATTTGATAATGCTGTTTTGTTAATCTCCTATGAGGTTAAGAAAGATGGCTTTGAAGCGCCAGTGTGTATTCTTTCTACTGATATAGAGCTTAATAGCGAGACGATATTGAAGTATTATGCAGTACGTTGGACGATAGAGACCAGTTATCAGTATTTAAAGGAGAATCTAGGTTTTGATGAGTACAAAGTAAGGAACCTCGCTTCCATTGAAAGATGTATGTTACTTTGCTTTCTGGCCTATAACTTTTTAGAATATTACAGGGTAACGCAAAAGCATCTAAATCTTGAGACGATAGGGGATACGATACAGCACATGAAGAAGGAGTCTATCAAAGATTTTGTAGATTTTGCCTATTACCATGCAAAGAATGATGTTCCTTTGATGGATATATACGCCAAATTAAAGCTGGTTGCTTAAAAGAGAAGGCTATTGTCTTACAATATTGGATTATACAGCCAATGTTGGTAATTTAGATTTTAAATTTGCAGAACAGGAGTGAATTAGTATTTTTTGAAGTAAGTATTCTTTCTATCTTAAGGAGGCATAACATGCCACCAAAACCCAAAATAAAGATAAAAGATAATAGCGAATTAAGAGAGCAAATATGCAAACTATATGAAAAGGCAAGCCAGATAAGTTTGGCAAAGTGGTCACTGGCAATGGCAAAACATATATTGGATATTGCTGGTATCGATTTTAATTCAATAGAGGAAATAGTAGAAGGGTTCAAAATAAATGAATTGTGGCAAGGAGGGAAAGCAAGAGTATATGATGTAAGGCAGGCTGGTTTTAAGATCCACAAGGTTGCCCGCGAATATGACTCGGAAATAAAGAGAACAGCATTAAGGGTTGCTGGTCATGCAGTGGCAAGTGGCCATATGAAAGAGCATGCAATGGTTGCTTCAGATTATGCTGTAAAAGTAATAGGCTTGATAAGTTCGAACGATATTGATGAAATAACTTTTGAACGGGAATGGCAACTTAAAGAATTGAAGAAACTCTTGTAGGGGGATTTATCTGATGAAAAAAGAATTCATAAAGAGTCGTTGAAATCAGATAGTCCTATTATTAAAGCATTGGCATTAATTGATAGAAGAGCCGGGGAAAGAACGCTAAGCACGCTTAAAGAATCGATAAAAGACGAGAATGAACTTGTAAAATACTTCTACAAATTGAGATATGATGCAGAACAAATGCGATAAACAAATTTAAAGTTACTTAGCAGTAGAAAAATATGGGATAATATTACAGAACGAAGGGATTATTATGGAAAAAGAAACTTTAAACTTTGTTTTTCTTATTTTTATGGTGTGTTGTGGTAATTCTGTACCTAACAATCTGGAAAAATACATGGTTTGTTCTGATTTCAGGTATTACACTTCAATTTATAAAATGGTGTTTAGATTACAGACTAAATAAAAAATAAAAAGTTGTTAAATATAATGTGAATCAATGTTTTTAAGGGGGTTATATAGGAGTGAGTACCATGAAAACATTAAGAAGAAGTATAATTATAATCTGCGGGATAATGACACTCATCTCTGTGTTTGAAAACTTGCCGACTAATAGTCATGGCTTTAGTGATTTAGAAAGGGATATCGATGATAGTGCTGTTATACAGATTAGTACTGAACAAAAAGCGAAAATTGATGACAGAACTATTATTGTAAGAAAAATAATTATCGATAAAGATAGAAATATTTATGTCCAGTTTAGGAGTGTATCGTTTCCATCGAGATCGGGATGGACTTTTCGCTGGGGTTCATTTCGTTTATATGATGACAAGGGGGAAGAATACAAGATAGGTGGCTACTATAGCTCAGGGAAAATATGGGGAGAGGATGCAAGTGTAAAATACAAAGGACCATTGAATCAGGATGCAAAAGAACTGATTCTTGAATATGACGAGTACAATAGGTATATGAAATTTGTTATTCCGATTGGGGAAGAAGGTGGACAAGGTGAATAAAAGGCTACAGTCGATTATTGAATGGATAATAGCTGTTATATTGCTGGTAACAGCAGTATATCCTTATGTATATTATGGAAGCTTTTCTGCATTAGAAGCTCACCAAAAGTCTGAGAAAAGTTATCATTATGGTCCATCAGAAATCCTGGAGGTCATTGATTTTCCAAAGGGGAAAATATTCCTATGTAAGTATGATAAATGGTTTACCGCTTGATACGATTATAAAAAGACTAATAAAGTGGTATCCAGGTAGCGGCGTAGGAGGTTATCCAATTCAAGAAAGCCAGGGGATATCCAGCACATGGTCAGGCAGCAGAATATCAGAGGATTATTTTTTATATAAAGTATACGGCTATGTAAGTAATCCTGATATTACAACGGTTACTCTGGAAGTTTAGTGGATAAAGGAAGATGGAACAGAAAATAAGATTTTGGAATATAAATTAAAAGACCATAGAGGTTTCATATTTTACTGGAATGATAATGAAACAAAATATAAGCCGAAAGTGTTAAGAGGCTTGGATGCCAACGGTAATATTCTATATGAAAAAAACTACTATTAACTAATATGGTCTATCAATGGCCACAAAGTACGATAGCCCTTGAAAAAGCTCAAGGTTGTAAAATATTTTATGTAAAGTTTTGTCTTCCGATGGTGGAATAACAGGAGGATGTTTTTTATGTGAATTTAAAAAAGTTGTGTTACTTGAAATAGAGTTGTGCTAAGAAATAGGAGGTAAATAATATGTTCAGCAAGTATAAAGCAAGTTTAATTGCTATAGTATTTTTAGTAGCTATAATAATTGTGGTATATAGTAATATTCAACCATCGGCAACAAAAGAGGATATTACTGTTGAAGCCTCTTTACAAATTAATAATATTACTAATAATACACATAAAGAGTACCTAATAGATAATAAAATAATAAAAAAGAAAGACAACCATGTTATTATTTATCCCTATATAGATGGTCTTGGTATGATGACATATAGCACTAAAGAAAAAGAAGGATATTTCATACCTGGTTCAAGTGGAAGTGATCCAGTTACAGAGTCAGTTGCTATAACCGAACTGAAAAATAACAATCTTATTGAAGAAGGGGAAGATGTATCTTTGGTTGGTTTTTGATTTCCAGACGAAGCAGGAGAATATAAAGCAAGAATTTATCCACAAACAGTACTCTTTCTACCTCCACAGTGTTTTGAAGATTATCAAATAGGCTTATATAAAACTGTAGGTATCCATCTGGAGCTGAAGAATTGATAATTAAAAGGTGCCTGTAAAATTGTAGAGGGGCAAGTAATATATGCTGCAATAAAATATAGGGAAAATAGTATTGGCTTAAACATAAAAATTAACACAGGGAAATTTCCCTGCGGTAATTTAGCATAAAAATTTGACCTGGCCTTTGGTTTACTTATGATGCTGCTGAGCATCCTCTTTTGTTTCATGAACTGTACCACGAGGATGTTCGGGGGGTGCATATATAGAGTATAATTTTAGCGGTACGCGGCCCGTATTTATTAGATTATGCCATTTACCGGCGGGTATCAAGATTGCATAGTCTTCGTATACCCTTCGCCTGTAGTACAGGTTATCTTTGTCATCTCCCATCATAACAAGCCCTTGCCCCTGTTCGATGCGTATGAATTGATCAACGTCGGGATGCATTTCCAAACCTATATCTTCTCCCACATCGATGCTCATCAATGTGAGTTGCAGGTGTTCTCCTGTCCATAAGGCGATGCGGAAATTATCGTTTTGCAGTGTGGCCTGCTCTATATTGACTACAAAAGGTTCAGGCCCGTAATCCCTCAATGGAATTGCCTTTCTCCAATAGTCTGGACTATACATTGGCATGTCAACCCAGTAAGGATAATCGTATGGGGTGTATATTGGCCTGTTGGGGTAATAAGGGCGCGAATAATAGTCGCGGTCGTTGTACATGCTGTTTTCCCTCCTTTTTGTATATTTCATTATATAATATGATCTATATTCTCTAAAGGTGTTTTAGAGAAATTGGAAAAGTGCGAGGGGATAGTAATTCCCTTCAATTTATTGAGGGGAGGACATCGCACATCTATTTTTGTTGTTGTTTTATATGGACGGAAAGGATTTTTGGTGGCAAAATTTTGTTATAAAAGATATACCACGACACCAGAGAAAAAGAAGGTTAAAGATGGAATTAGTAGTAATAAATGGATAAATTGTTGTTGGGAGAAGGATTTTTAGTTTCTTTAAAGGATGCAGTTAATACTTCGTTGGATTTTAGCTATTATGGAATCTGCTAAGAAAGGTGAACCTGTGTATGTAAGATACTGATTATATATTCCTCTTAACCCTTATGTGAGTACATGTTGAGTTTTTCCTGTATCCTTTACATGAAAATGTAGAGGGGAGCTTATGAATGCCCACATATTATTGATGGAGCTTTTTTATTTTTTTGCGTCAAACTGAGTAGGAGAGGTGATTGTATGAAAAAATATCTATTTTTATTGGCATTTGTATCTGGGAGTTTGGTTCTCTTGGCGGGATGTGGCAATTTTGGTAACATCAATTCAACTGCGGAACAACAAAACAGGGTGATGGGAGCTGTTTCATGCCAGCCCGCTGAGACAACTGACTGGGAGCCTACAACTTTTTAAACCGTCAACAACATTGATGGCGTTACCATGGCAGTAAAGGAAGGAACAGCTTCACCTACCGGTTTAACAGTAACATTTGAGAATAATTCTAGCAGTCAGTGTATCTATAGTGAATCCTTTTGGTTAGAAAAGAAAATTGATGGAAGCTGGTATCAGGTTCCTGTAGCCTTTGATGGTGACTATGGATTTGAGGATATTGGCTATATTCTAGCTGCTGGAGGCTATGGTGAATGGACAGTGGATTGGGAATGGCTTTATGGGAGCCTGGATTCGGGCGAATACCGTATTGTGAAAGATGTACTGGTTTCAACAGATTCAGGGGAATATGACACTTACTATTTAGCTGCGGAGTTTATAATTCACTAGTCAAACAGAATATGCATAATAAGTTGTAATCCTATGAACTTGATTCTATTTCAAAAAACTCCTGTTACTTAAAATAAAGTTGTGTTACAGGATAGGGTTATTAAGAGAAAAAAGGATAAAAAGAGGTAGTAAAATAAATTGTAAAAGAAGTTTTAAAAAGGCTTATAAATCAATGGTTTAGGGGATAAGTGAGATGAATACTTATCCCTTTTTACTTGCTCCTTGATCTATCCCATGCCAAAATATTTTTTATTGGCAAGGTATAATGTAAGATGGATTGAGTTTGAGGAAAAAGCAGGAGCTGAATAAAATAACTATTCAGCTCCTGCTCGTATCATTCTAAGTTTAACCTTTTTTGTAGGATGATGTTTGTCAGCGTGAAATTTACTGTTGTTAGCACTGCAGAAAGAAGGGCAAACGTCAATAAAAACATATTTATTTCTTGCGGCGTTGGTACCCTGGCAGCAATAAGGAAACTAAAAATTGTCCTGCTAAACAAAAGAATAAACAAAGCCGATACAATTTGGTAGAAGAAGTAAAGAACGCAAAACATACCGAAAGAGGCTGCAAGCTTATGCTTTTCAAACAGATGTCCCAGGGCGATGGCAGCGTAAACCATAACTATATAAAAGGCAACCATTACAATAGCATAAACCGGTATTACGAAAAATCCAGCAGCACCAAAATAGTTTTTAAATATTTTGACCAATTCGCTCAGTTTGTCCATTAAACCCTCAATACTGGCGATGATCAAAATGGAGCCTATGGTTACCAAAAAGCTCAGAACGGTCCACATCATGGCCACAAGCAGCTTGCTTATGATGTGCTGCCAAGTTTTAACGGGTAGAGTGAACATCAAATACCCCTCATCGCCTAAGAGATTTTTGTAAAACCTTTGGATCATGATGACTACGGTCATAGCTAATGTACCTATTATTAATGCAAAATAAACTGCTATGCTAAGGATGCTAATAATTACCTGCATGTTGAGGTTGTTTGAAGATGAAATCAGGCCGAAGGGGTTTAAAAACCTGTTTATTAACGAAAACACCACTAAAGCTGCGTACAGCGGTAGAAAGAAACGTGCAGTTGCTTTAATTTCATATTTTAACAGCTTTTTTAACATTTGAATACCTCCCTGAATAAAGAATCTACTGATTTTCCGGTTTCCTCTCGGATCTCATCAACTGTTTTTGCCAAAACAATTTGCCCTCCCTTGATAAATATGACATCATCGAGGATTTTCTCAATATCTGATATAAGGTGTGTAGACAAAATGATTGTTGCGTTTTCATTATAGTTGCGGAGTATGGTGTCAAGAATATAGTCTCTAGCAGCCGGGTCTACGCCACCTATGGGCTCATCCAGCAAATAAAGCTTGGCTTCACGGCTCATGACTAAGGTAAGCTGGACTTTTTCTTTTGTCCCTTTTGACATTGATTTAAGCCTATCGTTTGGCTTGATACCTAGGCTTTTTAACATATCGTAAGCTTTTTCTGCATTAAAGTCATCATAGAAATCCTTAAAAAGTCCAATGATATCGGATACCTTCATCCAGTCACTCAAATAGTTTTTTTCTGGAAGATACGACACTATTTTTTTGGTCTCAACACCGGGTCTTTTGCCTTCAATCAGTATTTCGCCGCTTGTGGGAGTTAAAAGCTGGTTGCAAAGCTTAATAAAAGTGGTTTTCCCACTGCCATTTGGCCCTAACAGCCCGACAATCCTCCCACGGGGAATGCTGAGGGTGACATTATCCAGGGCTTTTTTTGTGCCAAAGATTTTGGTTAAGTTTCTGCACTCCAAAATATTATTCATGTTTCATCTCCTCCGTTTTTATCATTGCTGATATAATGGATATAATCTCATTGTAGTCAAAGCCTAGTTCTGTCATTTTTTTAAGAAAATCTTGTACATGCTTCTCGGCCAGTCTCTTTCTTACCTGTTTAATCATATCTGTATCCTCCGTTACAAATCTCCCGCTTGTGCGGTTGGTGTACAGTAATCCGTCTTCCTCAAGCTTTGCAAGGGCCCTTTGCATGGTATTTGGGTTTACAGAGGCTTCTTGTGCAAGGTCACGTACTGAAGGCAATCTTGAACCTGGTGGATATACACCCGAACAAATCTTCAGCTGTATTTGCTCTATTAACTGAGTATAAATTGGGCGATCTGGTTTTATGTCCCAGGGCATTTAATCACCTCTTTGTATTATTGTATTAAGACCTTAATACAATAATACATGTATGATGCTAGATTGTCAATAAGATTTGAATGAATTTAGAAAATATTTTTGTCAGCTACCAAAACGGCTGCTCTCAGTAAATGACAGTTAAATAAAGAGGAAAAAGGTGTGTTCGTAAAGAATATTAGAAATAAAAGTTTTGGATAGGATGGGTTTTATGAAGAAAAGAAAAAGCCTGAAGCTAATCATTATCTTTATCCTTATATGGATGTTTTTGTATTATGAAAACAACTTCATTATTATTACGGATATCACTATTAAATCGCATAAGCTGCCTGATGCCTTTGACGGGTATAAGATAGTTCATTTATCAGACTTACATGGTAAGAAATTTGGCAAAGGACAAAAGAATCTTGTTAAGAAAATCAAAGATGCACAGCCTGACCTGATAGTGTGTACAGGGGATATGGTTGACAGCAGGCATTATGATGCAGAACCTGTTTTGGAGCTGGTGGGGCAAATCTCCAGAATCGCTCCAGTCTATTTTGTTACTGGAAATCATGAATGGTGGTCGGGGAAGTTTGATGTTCTGGGAAAACTGCTAGAGGCAAATGGCATTCGTGTTTTACGGAATGCCTATGACAGGCTCAGTAAAGGGAAAGACGGGATTTACATTATGGGAATAGATGACCCTGCAGCAGATCAAGCCGGGCAAGAAGAAGCAAATATAATTGAAAATGAAATCAAACAAGTGCTGAATGGGATAGGGGAAACCGGTACGTTTAGCATTTTACTAGCTCACAGGCCCGAAATGTTTCCTTTGTACAGTGAGCATGGCTTTGATTTGATCTTGTGTGGCCATGCACACGGTGGGCAGGTGAGACTACCCTTTGTAGGAGGGTTGGTTGCTCCGAATCAAGGATTTTTCCCGAAATATACATCAGGGGTATATAAAAGCCGAAATTCGCTTATGGTTGTAAGCAGGGGGTTGGGGAACAGTGTTATTCCTCAAAGGCTTTTTAATCATCCGGAAATTGTTGTCTTGACACTGGTGAAGGATTAAAATATAAAGTCAGAGAAATACTGGAGGCATCAAAGGAGGTATTTGGTCGTTGATTTAACAGGCGATAATCCTTTGTAAATGAAATCATAAATACAGACAAGGAGATAAGAACAAATTGATATATTTTTATGGTAACAAAAGCGCCATAGTGCCAGCCACGATGAGTATCAACCCCAGTAAAGATTTTGTTGTTAGCTTCTCCTTTAAAAAGAAATAAGAAAAAGTTACTGTAATTACAATGCTGAGCTTGTCAATCGGTACTACAATGCTGGCTTCACCGTCCTGCAAGGCCTTATAATAGCATAGCCAGGAAAGCCCGGTGGTTATACCCGACAGGCAGAGAAATAGCCAGCTCTTTTTGTCGATTTCCTTAATCTCATTTTGCTTTCCTAATATGAAGACCATGAGCCATGCCATGATTAAAACTACCGCAGTGCGGATGGCTGTTCCTAGGTTGGACTCGATGCCAACGATGCCGATCTTGCTTAGGATTGCCGTTAAGCTGGCAAAGACTGCTGATAAGATGGCGTACACAAGCCACGCGTTACCCTCCGCTTTTGTGGATGGTTGCTGCTGCGTTTTTTTCTTGATGATCATCAGATAGGTGCCTACTCCAATTGCTACCATGCCAATCAGTTTGGGGAGGGTAATGGGCTCTCCAAGTATGATGAACGCCAAAATCATGGTAAGCACGGTGCTGGATTTATCTATGGGCGTCACTTTGTTGACATCGCCCAGCTGCAGCGCTTTGAAATAGCAAAGCCACGAAGCGCCCGTTGCCAAACCTGATAAAATTAAAAATATGTATGCTTTGGAATCAATTGACGGGATGGTATTCCACGATCCCACAATAAATACCATGAGCCATGAGAATATAAGTATGATGATGGTCCTTATGGCCGTGGCTAGCATCGAGTCAACTTTTTTAATCCCCATTTTTGCAAGAATTGCAGTTGCTCCTGCGAATAATGCTGAACTAAATGCAAAGACTATCCACATCATCTCCAACATCCTTTCTTTTTAAATTAAGCGTTTTTTACTTGGACTTCTTGTACATTCAATATTTCCAGGAATATCCTTATAATATTTGGGGTAAACCGAGTACCTGCGTCCGTTTTTATTCTTCAATTGCTGCTTCTTTGTTCACGGCTTTGCGATAAACCCCGTTTTCTGTTATGGCATTACAAGCTCAGCCACTGCCAATATACGTGGAAGAGGAGGAATTTGTCGCATCTTCATCGATTAATTCGTCCGGTTTGTTCAATATTTTATCGCTTATTCCTATTTTGTCAATGTCATGGAGTATTGCTAGCGCTTCTAATTCATCGAGTTCTTTTTAATTAAGAAGGATTTAACCGTTCGCCGGTTTCCTTAGTTTTATTCTAACCATATAGAAGGAGGGAGGTCAACTTGTTGATTTTGTAATAGTAAAGTTTTTGATTTCAATCAGGAGGAATAATGATTAAAAGATAGAATATATGTATAAGGTTTAAAGACATTATAATTAAGTATTTTTTCCTTTCTATTATATTGTAAAAGGAGGGTCTGTTTTGCTTAAGCGTACAAGGACCTTCTATAAAATATTCATATCATATTTGATAATATTTATATTGCCAATGATAATTCTGGGTACGGTAAACTATTTTCAAACTCTGCAGATTGTAGAGGATAAAATCAAAAAAGATAATATGGTTTCCCTTCGACAATCGTCGTATATGGTTGATTCGTTTCTTGAAAGATTATATAGATTATCTAGCGAACTTTCTCTTAACCAAAGGATTTTTGACTTTTTGTACACCAGATATACCAGTGTACCACACCTGAATTTATTGGCTAGAGAAATAATGATGGATTTAAGAGAATATACTGTCTTGAACGATTTTATTGGCGATATATTTATATATTCAAAAGTTAATAATGCTATTATTTCACCCACGGGTCTTTATACGCCTGATATATTTTACAGCAATATATATACAAATGAGTTTGATGAGCACGAATACAAAAAATGGCTAAGTTCATTGGAACACTCTAATTTTAGAGAATTTATGCCTTTAACAGTGAAATCTAAATATTTTGGCAATGCAGAAAAAATATTATTTCAGGATTCATTACCGAATTTTAGCGATAATTTAGGCTGTATTATGGTTTTTATAAATAGAGCAGAATTTATAGATGCATTTTTGGATACGATAAAAGAATATAATGGTAGCTTTTATATTCTGGACAAAGATTTTAATATTATTGTTTTCGAGGGTTCTACGGACTATGATTACTTATTTTCATCAAAAAATTTGGGATTACCTGCCATTACAATGAAGCTTGCCTCAGGAAAGCGCGTAATTATGACTCATGTATCTTCAACATATAATAATTGGAAATTTGTCAGCGTTATACCTTATGAGGCGTATTCTAAAGAAATCGATAGGCTGAAAATATCGACTGCAGTTATTGTCACTGCATGTGTTTTTACGGGTTTTTGGATATCATTAGCGATTGCTAATAAAAGCTATAAGCCTATAAATAACATCATAAGCTTTATTAAATCCAGCTATGGCTATCAAGCTGATAACCGGGATGATTTTGAAGTTATCTCAAATATATTGGAATCTTCGTATAGAGAATTAACGCTGAATAGAGAACTTTTAAAGAGCCATATCCCTATGATAAAACAGAATTATCTCGTTAAGATTTTAAAGGAAAGCCACAAAATTATGGAGATGGATAGTGGTTCCAACTCTTTTAATAGATTGTTAAATATAAACTTCGATTTCGTTATGTCAGCTGTGATGGTATTCGGAATTAAAAAAGCTGAGGAGAACGATAATGCGGATCATGCTGAAAAAGAGTTATTTAAGCTTGCTTTGCGTACAACCATTGAAGAAATGTCTGATAAACATAATGAAGTATTATACACTACTGAGTTGGAAGACGATAAGATTGCCTGTATTTACGGAGCATATAACTCAAATATCGACAACAGTGAAATAGAAACAAATGTATTGGAATTGATAACAGAAATAAAAAAACAAGTCCAGAATAGATTCGACTTTGTACTGCATGTAGGTATAGGTAATGTATATAGTGGAAGTACAAAGTTGTCACAGTCCTATGAAGAAGCAGAACAGGCCCTTAGTTACGCTTTATTAATGAATCAAAGTGTTGTATTTTATAAGAGCATATCGAAGAAAGATGATAACCTTTTCACTTTTCCTATACAGAAGGAACTGCAGCTGATAAATTATATAAAAAATTGGGAGCAAGAAAAAGCACTTGGGCTTGTGCAAAACTTGTATGATGAAAATTTTAGCAATAAGCAGCTTACATACGATATGATGAAATTTTTTATATATAATTTATATTGTTCATTGATTAAGGCTATGGGTGAAGCAAGAATAGAAGATACCAAACTTCTATTTGACAGTTTAAGGGAGTTAAACAATCAAAATATAAATTCGAAAGGTTTATCTTTCTTTTTGTTGGATATAAAAAAGCTGGTCATTTACGCTTGTAAAGCGGTTAATTATAGAAAAAAGAATACTTCACTTGAACTAAAAAATAAGATTATAGAATACATAGAAAAGAACTTTTTGGATAATCAATTGAGCTTGGAAAAAATAGCTGAGGAGTTTAATGTTACTCCTCAATACCTAAGTAGATTTTTTAAAGAACATTTTAATGTGAATTATGTGGATTATATAAACTATAAAAGAATAGAAAAAGCAAAGGAATATTTGTTGAAGGACGAAAAGGTGAAAGAAGCAGCACTAAAGTCAGGATTTGGAAGTGTAGGAACTTTTATTAATGTTTTTAAGAAATACACGGGTTTTACTCCCGGAGAATACAAAAAAATGAATGAGTAGTTTAAATTTTTGTAATGTTTAAAAATTAATAACAGCCACAGTTTAAAAAAATGAAATAAAGTAAAATCTAATAATTTACCTGCCTTTCGTTTCTTAATACAATTGGTAATGCAAAGCTTTGCAAAGCTAAATCCACATGTGGCGCCAACATGCACATCACGTTTTAACTTTCCAAACTAAACCTTTAACGAAAAGGGGGATAAGGTATATGTCTAAGATGAGAATTTTATCAGTAATTTTGGTTTTGGTATTGTGCTTCGTACTGTTTGCAGGTTGCGGCTCAAGAGAAGCTGACACTGGTTCTGACACTACTACTGAGCCGAAAGATTCAACTTCTACTGATACTGAACAAAGTAAAGACCAACAATCTCAACAAGAAGATTCGGAGGATTTAGGAGATGCAGAATCTGTTTATCCGATTAAGGGAGATTATAAGTTGACCTATTGGGTTGAATTGGCAGCAAATGTTACGGCTTATTGTACTAATTATAGTGAACTTCCATGGAGACAGGAATTAGAAAAAAGGACAGGAGTGAAAGTGGAATATATACATCCTCCTGTGGGGCAGGCAGAGGAAAGCCTTAATGTTTTACTTGCTTCGGGCGAGTATCCTGATATTATGGTATATCAATGGCCCAGCTATCCCGGTGGAGTGATGAAGCTCTACAATGATGGTGTAATTATAGAACTTACAGATCTCATGAAAAAGTATGCGCCCAATCTTATGGCTTATTATGAAGCTAATCCAGAGGTTGCACGACAGGTAAAAAGCGATGACGGTAAATTCTATCTGGTTCCTTTTATTAGAGGCCATAAAGAGTTAAGACATACGAGTGGCCCTGTGTTGAGAGCTGATTGGCTCAAAGCCAATGGACATGATGTTCCCATAACCATAGCTGATTGGGAGAAGGTGTTGACAGCGTTTAAAGAGAATCAAGGCTGTGAAGCTCCATTTACTGGGAATTTAGATCAAATACGAATGACTTTTGTAAATGCCTTTGGCATTGACAGAACATTTTATCCAGACAATAAAGTTGTCAAATTTGGTCCTGTCGAAGATGGTTACAAGGAATTCTTAATAACCATGGCAGACTGGTACAAGAAGGGGCTTATTGATCAGAACTTTTCTACAGTTGATAGGACCATTCAGGATTCCAAGATGACTACTGGAAGAGCAGGAGCTACTAGGGCTGCAGGCGGAGGACAGATGGGACCTTACATTAATACCGCAAGGAAAGAAAATCCAGAATACGATTTAGTTGCTGCACCTTATCCAGTTAAAAATCCAGGTGAAAAGCCTAAATATATGAATTCGTTTGAATTTACGTCCAATGGTCACGCAGTAATTACAACTTCGTGTAAGCATCCCGATATAGCTATGAGATTTCTTGATTATGCATACAGTGAAGAAGGTCATATACTCTACAATTACGGTATTGAAGGTGTATCCTTTGAATATGTAAATGGTGTTCCAACATATACTGATCTCATTATGAATAATCCAGAGGGCTTGACCATAGCTCAAGCGATGTCAAAATACTGTTTGGCACCCATTAATGGGCCTTTTATACAAGATGTAAATTATATAAGGCAGTATTATACAATGCCACAGCAAAAAGACGCTCTGGTGAAGTGGTCTGATGTTGATGAGAATACTTCGGTAATGCCACCTATTACGTTTACACCGGAGGAAAGTGCTGAGGTGGCTAAGATTATGAATGAGATCAATACCTATGTAGATGAAATGACCATGAAGATTATTATGGGGACAGAGCCAGTCTCCAAAGTAGATGAGTTTCAGAAGACAATAAAGGATATGGGGATTGACAAGGCTATTGAGATTTATCAGAGGGCTCTAGATAGGTATTATGCAAGATAAAGTCTGGGTTTAAATCTGATTTATTCTCCACAGGATGACCTTTAAGGTCATCCTGTGGAGAATAATTTTAAAAATTTGCGGAGGGGTTATATGTACAAACTCAGTAATGAAATAAGCATGAATTTGGGGGATACCAGTAAAAAGTTGTCTTTGCCTGATAAAGTCAAAAAGGATGTCATGAGAAATAAAGAGCTATATTTATTGGCCATTCCCATAATTTTATATTATTTATTATTCCATTATTGGCCTATGTATGGAGCGATTATAGCATTTAAAAACTTTTCACCAGCAAGAGGTATTTTGAAAAGCCCGTGGGTGGGATTTGAACATTTTGAAAATTTTTTTAGTGGAGTATATTTTGGTAGAACACTTAGGAATACTTTGACTATTAGTATAACCCAACTAATAGTGGGTTTTCCGGCTCCTATTATACTTGCTCTGTTGATCAATGAGTTGAAAAATAAAGCATTTGCAAGGACTGTTCAAACAATTACTTATATGCCGCATTTTATTTCTCTAGTAGTAATATGTGGTATGATCAAGCAGTTTACCAGCGATACAGGTTTTATTACACAGTTGCTTTCATATGTAGGTTTTAGAAAACAAACTATGCTTAATAATCCGCGGTTGTTTGTACCTATATATGTAATTTCTGATATATGGCAACACGTTGGGTGGGGAAGTATAATTTATCTTGCTGCATTAACAGGAATAGACCAAGAGTTATATGATGCAGCAAAAATTGATGGTGCTGGGAGATGGAAGCAAACGTTATACGTAACTATTCCTGGACTTTTACCAACAATAACTATATTGTTTATATTAAGAACAGGCAATATTCTTAGCGTGGGAGCTGAAAAGATAATTCTTCTGTATAATCCTTCTATTTATGACACTTCCGATGTTATTTCTTCATACGTATATAGGCAGGGGCTTCTTCACTCTGATTGGAGCTACAGTGCAGCCGTAGGATTGTTTAATTCTGTTGTAAATTTTTCATTAGTAGTATTTACTAACTGGCTAAGTAGAAAAACCACTGATACAAGTTTATGGTAATTGGAGGGCTATGTAGATGGCGAATAATAAGATTAAGCCAAGTGTGGGGGAACGAATTTTTGACACTGTAAATGTTATTTTTATGATAATTATGATTATTATAACACTGTATCCTATGTTGTATGTGGTTTTTGCTTCCTTTAGCAATCCAGGGAAATTTATGATGCATTATGGACCATTGTGGCATCCTCTTGATTTTACATTGGTTTCTTATGAGGCCGTATTTAAAAACCCCAATATCTGGAATGGATATCGGAATACGCTTTTTGTAGTTGTAGTAGGAACAACTATTAATATGCTTTTAACGATTATAGGAGGATATATCCTGTCGCGAAAAAACTGGTTATTTAAAAGGCCGCTATCTTTAGGAATTGTATTTACCATGTATTTTAGTGGGGGCCTTATTCCATTTTATTTTACGGTCAGGGCTCTTAAATTGGATAATACTTTATGGGCTTTAATCATACCTACTGCAATAAATACTTACAATATGATAATAATGCGGACAGCATTTGCAGCTGTTCCGGATAGTTTGGAAGAGTCTGCAAAATTGGACGGTGCAAGTCACTTCACTATACTTTTTAAAATAATGGTGCCTTTAGTTGTACCCACTATTGCTGTTTTGATACTTTATTACGCGGTTGGCCATTGGAATTCCTGGTTTAATGCCATGATTTTCTTAACAAGGTCTAGATCAAAGTATCCATTACAACTTATACTGCGCGAAATATTAATTCAGGGTTCTTTAACCGAGATGACCCTTGGGGCAGGTATGGATGATAAAGAGATGATAAGCGAAACCATTAAATATGCGGTTATAGTGGTATCCACTGTACCTATTCTTTGCTTGTATCCGTTTTTACAAAAATATTTTATAAAAGGAATCATGATAGGGGCTATAAAAGGGTAGGGGTAATTAATAATATTGAATTAAAAAGTCTTGCATATAGGCATATTTAAATAAGGGGAATAAGGGTGGGGGAGATGAATAGAGGGTTTAAAGCCATCATTGTGTGGCTGCTGACGTTATTATTAGCGATTCCTTCCTTTCCCATTACAATAATTGCCGAGACTTCTCAAGAAATAAATATTAAAGTATTAAACATCAGTGAGTTAGAGAACCATACTCTCACCGCTACTCAGCAATTTGGTGATTTTACAGTAACAGCTACTTCTGATAAAACGGTTGTAATTGAAACCCATAACAAAACAGCTGATGACGGTGAAAGCTTTACAAAAAGGTTAAAGCTTGGCGGAAGTGGAACTGCCGAATATCGCTCCATTCATTTCAGTACTTCTGGGGAAGCAGTTGTGACTGTATATGCCATGAGTGCTAGCAGCAGTGCCGATAGAAAACTCAACCTGTATAAGCTTGACGGTACGTTGGTGGCCAGTGTGAATGCATTAGGTTCGGCACTTATAAAGAACACCATAGAAATAACGGAAGCGGGGGGTTACTATTTTGCTTCGCCGGATTCGGGTGTAAATGTGTATTATATCAGCGTGCAGGAAGGCTCTTCTCAGTCGGTTCAAAGGCCTGATTGGGATGAGGTTGAACCCCCAACCATAATTTCAGTTGAGTTAGATGAAAACGATAAAAGCAAGATTATTATTACGTTTGAACTTGTTACAGGAGACGAAGGTGCCGACAAAGCATACGTATACATAAAAGACAGTGATGGAAATGAAGTTGATTCTATTTTGGTTGGTAGAAGCAGTGATACAATTAGAACGGTTACTTTCGTACCTGAAAGCAGCGGCAAATACAGTTTTCAGATAGTTGCAATGAGAGATGATGAGGAAACGATAAAGGAATCGAATATAGTCAGCTTTAATTTCTTACTTCCACTTACACCGCCATACGTAAGTGCATATACTGCTAAAGACAATTCACTGCTTGTAGAGTGGGAGCCGGTAAAAGAAGCAGAAAGATATATAGTAGAATACAAAAAGGCCGGTGAGGCTGAATTTAAGCTAGCTTCTGACAACGTAACCGAGCTTTCTTATACAATATCTAACCTGGAAGTTGGTCAGGAATATGTCATTAGAGTTACAGCTGTGAGGGGAGAAGATTCGGCGTCAAGTGAAATCAGTAAGGTTGTGGCCGAACATCCTGAACGTAAGTGGAAGTTTGCACGGTTTGGGCAGTCAACCAGCGATATAGCAAATAGATGCGAAGTACTCGAAGGTGGAAAAGTTATTAAGCTGTACTCTGCTACCTATAAGGAAGATGGAACCATTGATAAGAAAGGTGGAAAATTCACGTCTTTCTTTGATGGGATTTCGTATTACTATACCGAAGTAGATCCATATAAAGAAAATTTTGTATTTACTGCTACTTTCCATGTTGACTATTTAAATCCCAATGTAGATGGCCAGGAAGGATTTGGAATTATTATTAGAGACAGTATAGGCGAGCATGGAAGTACTGAATTGTTTATGACAAATTCTGCTGCTATTTTGGCAACAAAACTTGAAAAGGTTTTTCCAGATGGTATCAAAGTTACTTTAAAAGATGGACTGGGTACTCGTTTTACTTATGGTTTAACTCAAGAGCATATTGAAAAAAATACTACTGAAGGAGCGACTGTAGAATATAATGCATTTAGCTGGGATCCCAATAACGTTATTAAACAGGGAGAAAGTTATACGCTGACTTTGAAAAAGACCAATACGGGCTATCATGCTATACTAAATAATGACCCCAGCACCGAGATAATCATGTATGATAATTATTGGAAGAAGTTAACTGTATTGGACCCAGAGAAGATTTATGTAGGGCTGGCAGTGGCTAGAGGATGTAATGTAACTGTTACCGATATATCCTTCATTACATCAGATCCTGCAACTGATCCGCCTCCTGAGCCTGAACCTCGGCCTGTAATTGAACCCTCCTATCGTGTTGTGTCACCAACTAAAACAGGCAATGAGGACTATAAGTTTGTGTTCCTATCAAATGCGGACGGTAACCTTACAGTTAAAGACAGCAAAGGCAATATTTTGATTGATAATGCCGAAGTAAAAGCTTCTGTGGATTTTACGAAGATGTTTAAGCTTAAAAAGGGTATTAATGAGTATACCGTTATATTTACGCCTAAAGAGGGTTATATTACCGAAAAAGGTGAAATTCTCTCATCTTATGAAACAGTAGAACAAAAGTTTACTGTAATTCATAAGACTTATGAAACCCAAAACAATACTATATTTGTAACTCCGGATGGAAGCCCTGACGGCGATGGAACTATTGAGGCCCCGCTGGATATCTATACTGCTGTAAGTTATGTAAGGCCAGGACAGACTATTATACTTGATGGCGGAGTTTATAAAATGACGTCCGGGCTAAAAATTCCGAGAGGAATTGATGGTACGGAAGAGAACAGAATTGTTATGACTTCAATGAAGGGTGAAAGAGCCATACTTGATTTTGCTGGAGCAGGCGGAGGCTTTGAACTTTGGGGGAGCTACTGGCATATTTATGGGATTGACATATGCAATACAGATGGAAATATAAAGGGTATGCAGATAGCCGGGCACCATAATATCATTGAATCGGTGAATGCGTATAACAACGGCGATACAGGAATTCAGATTAGCGGTACGTCAACAGAACCTTTTGAAAAATGGCCTTCCCATAACTTAATACTGAACTGTACTTCTTACAACAATTGTGATCCAGGGCATAATAACGCTGATGGTTTTGCTGCTAAATTAACTGTTGGAGAGGGCAACGTATTTAGAGGTTGTATTGCTTATAACAATCTGGATGATGGTTGGGACTTGTATGCCAAAGTGGATACTGGTCCAATTGGAGCAGTTGTTATTGAGAATTGCGTGGCCTACAGGAACGGAACCGTACTTGATGGTAGTGCATCCGGTGAAGGAAATGGATTTAAGCTTGGTGGAGAAGGTATTCCTGTAAGGCATGTAATTAGAAATTCTATCGCTTTTGCCAATGATGGTAATGGTATAACAAGTAATAGCAATCCGGCAATTATAGTTGAAAATACTACTTCAGCTTTTAACGGAGGAAGCAACTATGCTTTATACGGAAAAGGCGATATTGAACGCTCTTTTGAGGCAAGAAATAACATTTCCTATAAGGGCGGCAAACCGGATAATATTGAATTGGCAAGTTTGAGGCAGGACCCCAGCAATTACTTTGATGGTAAAAATATTAACGGTGAGACTGCTACTGAAGACTGGTTTGTAAGTACGGATATCAATATTGTTCCTGAGAGAGATGCTTCAGGAACTATTGATATGAAAGGACTGTTTGAATTAACTGGCGCCGCGCCGCAAGGTGTAGGAGCTGTTATTGGTCCCACTCCCGGTTCTGAAATAGATGAGGAACCAGTTAGTGGTATTACTGATGAGGAAAGTAGTTCAGATGATGAAAGTGTGCCGGACGACGAGGGTACTTCGTATGACGAAGGACCTGTGGAGGATGAAGAGAGCTCAAACGATGAGGAGACTTCGGACGACGGAGAGGTATCGGATGATGAAGAGACGTCGGGGGATAGAAATGGTGTAGAATCGGATAGCGAGGATGATTCGAAGGATCCAGAACAAACTGATGATGAACAATCTGCAAAGGACGAATTAGTAAAAACTGGTTCGTGGATAGATATAAAAGCGTTGTTTATCATAGGGAT
Source organism: Caldicoprobacter oshimai DSM 21659 (assembly GCA_000526435.1). Classification (GTDB taxonomy): domain Bacteria; phylum Bacillota; class Clostridia; order Caldicoprobacterales; family Caldicoprobacteraceae; genus Caldicoprobacter; species Caldicoprobacter oshimai. The sequence goes on along the minus strand of JAGB01000004.1, from coordinate 69,079 downwards.
TATGTTATTAACAATAGGGGTGGATTAATGTGTTTAGAAAAAAGAAAAATAAATGAAAATATGTTTAGAAAAGCGGGCTAAACAACCACCTATATTTTCAGCCCGCTTTAGATAATAATCCCTCTTTTCTAAAAGAAAATTGACATAATGTAATTGCATGCCATTTTAGCTCTTCACGGAAGCAGAAGCGTCATGGTCCCGGCTACGATCAGTATAAGCCCCATGAAGGATTTGGCGGTCACCTTCTCCTTTAAGAAGAAATAGGAGAATGCTACTGTAATTACAATGCTTAGCTTATCAATTGGTACCACTATGCTGGCCTGGCCGTCTTGCAATGCTTTGTAATAGCACAGCCAGGAAAGGCCGGTGGTTATGCCGACAGGCAGAGGAATATCCAGCTCTTTCTGTCTATTTCTTTGATTTCCCCATGTTTATTGGTTATAAAAACCATAAGCCAGGCCATTATCAAGACTACCACAGTGCGAATGGCTGTTCCTAGGTTGGACTCAATACCTACAATGCCGATTTTGGCCAGGATTGCTGTAAGGCTGGCGAAGACGGCTGAGAGTATGGCATATATGAGCCATGCGCTGCCTGCAGTGCCGGCTGTTGATTGCTCCTGCTGCATTTTCTTGTTGGCGACCATTAGATATGTACCCAGCGCAATGGAGGTTATTCCGATGGATTTAGCGAGGGTGATGGGTTCGCCCAGTATTATGAAAGCCATTATCATGGTAAGCACGGTGCTAAATTTGTCTATGGGGGTGACTTTGTTCACATCTCCCAGCTGCAGGGCTTTAAAATAGCATAACCATGATGCGCCGGTTGCCAGCCCGGATAAAATCAGGAATACATACGATTTCGGGTTGATTGACAGGATTGTGTCCCATGAGCCTACAATAAACACCATCAGCCATGAAAATATCAATATTATGACTGTTCTTATGGCGGTTGCCAGCATTGAATCTTCTTTTTTAACGCCTATCTTGGCGAGAACAGCTGTTGCACCTGCAAATAGCGCTGAACCGAAAGCAAACAGTATCCACATTATTCATGACCCACTTTCTTAAAAAAATAAAAAACAAGCGCTTATTGTATCTTACGTTTAATAATATTATTTATAAACAACTTTTGTCAATTACAAACTGTTGACTGCAGATATCAATTTTATGTTTTAATTGTATGCCAGCAGGGTAGATATTAAAGATAAGAGTCTTTTAGATATTCTATAAACAAAGAAGGGATCAATGTGAAGGGTAGAAAAATAGCAATTGTCGGAGGAGTAGCTGGCGGTGCTAGCGCAGCGGCGCGCCTGCGCAGGCTGGATGAAAACGCCCACATTATAATCTTTGAAAGGGGCGGGTACATCTCCTATGCCAACTGTGGCCTGCCATATTACGTAGGCGGGGTTATAAAGGATAGGCGGGATCTGCTGGTCCAGACCCCTGAGAGGATGTCAAAAAGGTTCAATATAGATATTCGATTGAACAGCGAGGTTGAGGACATCGATCTTGATAAAAAAGAATTGATTGTATTGAATACGGTAACGGGAGAGAGGTACCGTGAAAGCTTCGACAAGCTTATACTAGCACCTGGTGCCGAACCCGCAAGGCCGCCTATACCCGGCATTGATAAGGCCAATGTCTTTACCGTGAGGGATATACCCCGAATCTATGCCTTAAAGGATTATATTGACCAGGCAAAACCTGAAAGTGCCGTGGTGATTGGTGGAGGGTTCATCGGCCTGGAGATGGTAGAAAACCTGCGGTTGAACGGTATAAAGGTTTCGCTGGTTGAGATGTTGAATCAGGTTATGCCACCGCTGGATTATGAGATGGCAGCATATCTGCACAAGCACCTGAAAGAGCACTCTGTGGAATTGTATCTCGGCGATGGGGTGGTATCGTTCGACAGAGATGAGAAACGTACAATTGTGAACTTAAAGAGCGGAAAGCAGCTAAAGGCCGATATGGTGATATTGGCGGTAGGGGTGAGGCCCGAAACTACCCTGGCCAAAAAAGCCGGGCTGGAGATTGGCGAGACAGGTGGCATAAAAGTCAACCAGCACTTGCAGACATCGCATCCCGATGTATATGCTATAGGGGATGCTATTGAAGTTGTGGATTTTGTGAACCGCAGGCCTGCACTGATACCGTTGGCCGGGCCGGCCAATAAGCAGGGGCGCATTGCAGCCAATCACATATGCGGCATTGAGGATACCTATAAGGCTACGCAGGGAACGGCTATTATAAAGGTGTTTGACATGGTAGCTGCGTATACTGGCAACAACGAAAAGGTACTCAAGAAATACCGCATCCCATACCTGAAATCCTACACTCATTCGGGTTCCCATGCCAGCTATTATCCTGGCGCAACTTCCATGGCCATAAAGCTTCTGTTCAGCCCTGAGGATGGGAAAATACTGGGAGCCCAGATTGTGGGCTATGAAGGGGTAGACAAGCGCATAGACGTATTGGCCACCGCTATCCGCGCCGGGATGACCGTGTATGACCTGCAGGAGCTGGAGCTGGCCTATGCTCCGCCCTTTTCGTCGGCCAAGGATCCGGTCAATATGGCCGGGTACGTTGCATCAAATATCCTGCAAGGGCTGCATCCCGTCATTTACTGGGATGAGCTCGATAGCCTGGATCCACACGATACCGTGCTGCTGGATGTTCGAACTGAGGCTGAATGTAAAAAGCGAGGGTGTATACCGGGTTCTATCAATATTCCTTTGGATTCGTTGAGGGAACGTGTAAATGAGCTTCCCACTGATAAGACAATCGTGATCTATTGTGAGGTGGGTTTGAGAGGGTATATAGCCGCTCGAATACTCATGCAGCGTGGTTTTAGCAGGGTATTTAACTTAAGCGGCGGTTATAGTACGTATAGTATAGCAAAATACGGGTTGGAATAAACAAAATTTGTTGACAGGCGTCTGTTGACAGTTCAAAGGGTAAAAAAGCCGCATCCCATCCTTGAGGTTGAATTTTTGCAAGGGATGTGGCTTTTTATTTTCACGCACAGATCGGCTTTACGTGGCGGAAAATACCGTTGTATAAAAAATGGCTTCTTTATCGGGTAATAATATGGTAAAATGAATATGGCTATATTGTGTGTACATAAGCTTTTTCATAAAATATGAAAAAAGGAAGGGACGCTCATCGGTGTTTGCGATAGAGAAAATAGACGCAAATAATAAGGAAGAATTCTACAGACAGCTCAATACATATCTTATCGGATTGGTTGAAGAAGAGTCGTACTGGCTTGCTGCCCTATCCAATGCTGCTGCGTTGTTGTACATGCTGCTTCCCGATGTCAACTGGGCAGGTTTTTATCTTTACAGGGAAGGAGAACTTGTATTGGGCCCGTTTCAGGGAAAACCGGCGTGTGCTCGAATCCCTTTGGGTAAAGGCGTTTGTGGGACTGCGGCCAGTACGAGGCAAATTCAGGTGGTTGAGGATGTGAATCTGTTCTCGGGGCATATTGTCTGTGATCCACTATCCAGGTCTGAGATAGTGGTGCCCATTGTGAAAAACGACAGATTGATCGGAGTCTTGGATATCGATAGCCCATATAAGGCTAGATTTGATCAGCAGGATGCAGCGGGTTTGAATGAGTTTGTGAGTATTTTGAGTCAATATGTTGATTGGCCTCAGGAATTCAAATAGGTTTTGCGAAAAATGTTGGGGAGGGAAATGTATATGAAAATCAAATATCTCGGTACCGCTGCTGCCGAAGGGTGGCCGGGGGTATTCTGTAGCTGTAAGTATTGCAAGGAGGCCAGAAAAAGAGGAGGGAAAAATATTCGTACGCGTTCAAGCACTCTCATCAACGACAGCTTGATGGTGGACTTCCCGCCCGATACATACTGTCATATCATCAATTTTGGAATTGACCTGAGCCAGCTGAGGTATCTGGTTATAACGCATTCGCATCAGGATCATTTTTATATTGATGATTTGAAGCTTAGAAGGTCTGTGTTTGCTCACCTTGATGAGGGTAGCGTGTTAGAGATATACGGCAACAGAGCGGTGGAGTCTATTATGAATGAAATACTGAACAATAGCGATATCTTGAAGGAATATTTGAATATCCATTATGTGCCGCCTTTTGAAACCTTTGAAGCGGGAGATATAAAAGTAACGCCGTTATTGGCGTTGCATGCCCGAACCGAAGATTGCTATATTTATATATTTGAAGATAGAGATGGAAAGCGCATGTTGTATGGAAACGACACGGGAATATTCCCGGAGGAAACATGGGAATATATAAAAGGATGTTATTTTGACTTGGTGAGTTTGGATTGTACCATGGGGCCAGGACAAGATGGAAACAACCATATGGGGCTGCCTGATAACATAAAGGTTAAGGAGCGGTTGATTGAGATGGGGTGTGCCGATGAGGCCACCAGGTTCGTGTTAACGCACTTTTCGCATAACGGTGGTTTGCTGCACGATGAATTGGTAGAGCTTGCAAAGCCTCATGGATTTGACGTTGCTTATGATGGGTTTGAGGTGTTTATTTAGGCGTTAAATCATTTTGTGCGCGAGAGGTGGGTATGTGTGAATATACTGGTGACTTTGAATGCTGCTTACGTTCCACCGCTTAAGGTGATGCTCAGGTCGCTGTTCGATAATTGCTCCGAGAAGGTAGAGGTATATTTGATGCACTCTGACATAAAAGAACCGGAACTTGAGCGGCTTTCAGCATTTGTAGAAGCTTATGGACATGCCCTGTACCCGCTGACTGTTGACAGGGAAATATTTGCTAAAGCACCAGTTAATTTTTACTACCCCCTTGAGATGTATTATCGCCTTATCGCGCATACAGTATTACCTGAGCATGTTGATAGGGTATTATATTTAGACCCCGATATACTCGTGCTTAATCCTATTGAAACGCTGTATTATACAGAGCTAGGTGATTATTATTTTGCTGCTGCTGCCCACTCGAAGCCGGTGATAGATTATATCAATAGACTCCGTCTTAGGACTGAATCAAACAAATATTATAATTCGGGAGTGCTGCTCATCAATGTGGAACTGCTCAGGAAGGAAGTGGATATTCAGCAAATATTTGATTATATACAAAAACATGCCCATGAGCTCATACTGCCTGACCAGGATGTGCTAAACGGGCTTTTTTGGCATAAGATCAAGCCGCTAAACGAATATTTGTATAACTATGATGCACGGCGTTATCACACTTATTTAATTGCTACGAAGGGTCGCGTAAATTTGGATTTTGTTATACACAATACCGTTATATTGCATTTCTGTGGCAGACAAAAGCCATGGCATCCTAATTACAAGTACCGTTTTGGCATCCTTTATAAACATTATCAAAAGTTGGTAAACAGGGCTGAGGCCTCTCAAGAATATGAACCGGTGGCCCAGGCTGCTAGATAAAAAGCGGGGTAACAAGCTGAACTAAAAGCTGCCCCGCTTTTTTATTATTGCGTTTCACTTAGGGTTTCTTTTAGATAATGTTGGCTGAATCGAAAAAAATAGTTTGAATTTAATCGTCGGGGGTATATATTTTATAGCAACTAAGAGTTTTGAAAATTTTTATCAAAGGAGGGATATTATGAGAAATCAGGTGGCGTTTTACCGTTGTGCAATTTGTGGAAATCTCGTTGAGTTAATTAACAGGGGTGGAGGAGAGCTGGTGTGCTGTGGCCAGCCGATGACGGAGCTTAAACCCAACACCGTGGATGCATCTGTTGAAAAGCATGTGCCGGCTGTTACTAAAAAGGATGGTAAGCTGTATATCCAGGTAGGGTCGGCACTACATCCCATGGTACCCGAACACTATATTGAATGGATAGCTGTGGTAAGTGACAAGAGCATGCAGAGGATCGCCCTGGCGCCAGGTCAGGAGCCAAAAGCCGAGGTTGTTGATACCGGGGAAGAAGTGGATGTCTACGCTTACTGCAATATCCACGGGCTTTGGAAAGCAGAAGTAAAGTAAAAATATGCTGCGTTTTGTGTGGCTGCAATAAATTTTTATCTATAACATGCATGATATAAATTTAAAAAGGAGGAGATGGTTGCATGAAATCACTTAAAGGTACAAAGACTGCTGAGAATTTGTTGAAGGCTTTTGCTGGCGAGTCACAGGCCAGGAACAGGTATACCTACTACGCTTCCGTGGCCAAGAAGGAGGGTTATATACAGATAGCCAATATATTCTTGGAGACTGCCGACCACGAAAAAGAACATGCAAAAAGATTCTTCAAATTCTTGAACGAGAGTTTCAATGGCGAAATGGTGGAGATAACCTCTGCGTCTTATCCTGTTGCGCTGGGAGATACAAAGGCCAATCTGCTTGCTGCTGCCAACGGCGAACATGAGGAGTGGTCTAATCTCTATCCTGAATTTGCAAAGGTTGCCGAGGAAGAGGGCTTCCCAGAGATCGCAGAAGTGTTCAGGAGGGTCTGTGTAAGTGAGCAAAACCACGAAAAGAGATACAGAAAATTGCTTGAGAATTTAGAGAATGATAAGGTATTCAAGAAGGATACGGTAATTCTCTGGAAGTGCAGCAACTGTGGATACATACATGAAGGCAAAAATGCGCCTGCTCAATGCCCAGCCTGTGCGCATCCTCAAGGGTTCTTCGAGGTATTTGTGGAGCCTTATTGATGAGAACAAGCATGCGCATGATGAAGGAACGAGGCCTCTCGTTCCTTCATTTTTTTATTGCAAGCTCCATTTTTATCAAATTGGCAAAAATGAACTATGATTAGAAATTGGTTTAGGGTGTGGCGTGTAAAAAGGCAAAGTTGACGGATAATGATGAGAAAATATGGCAATAATATATTATAAAAAACCAACCATTTATGGAGGGGAGAATATGAGGATACGGATACTAAACCTTTTGGATACACGCCATAACAATGTTTCGAATTACGACGAAGAGTATTTTGACATATTACAAGCCGTCAATCGTGCGCATGCTGAATGGATAAATGCACAAAATTATTTCAATAGCGTGAGTGAACCTGAATTGGTGGATTATGCCATATATAATATGGAGGCCGCAAAAAGGAAATATATGTACATGCTTAAACAAGCCAAACTGAGGGGCATCGAAGGTATACAGAGCCTGCAGTATTTTAATGAGTAAGGTGCTTGGCACTTGCTACAGGTATTGCAGCTGTGCTATAGCGTATATGATGATTTAAGCTCGACTGGTGGTTTATAATTAGTACAAATATTTAAGCATACAGGCCTAGCTTGGTCTTGGAGGATGGGTTGACTGTGTCATAAAAGTTGGATTAGCATCATATTATAAAGTGTCGGCAATTTGTGTTTGGGCTTGCTTGCCATTAATTTTTAGTCAGGATGTGATTGATATGCCGGGGGCAATTCCGTGGGAAGTAATACTGGCTTATGCTGCTGGTCTGGTGCTCTTATACGTTGTGGGATGGTTTTTGCTGGTGCCGCTTAAAGTAATCCTCAAATTGATATACAACGCCATTATCGGTGGCATTATATTATGGCTGTTAAACCTGGTAGGGGGTCTAATTGGCGTTACGGTGGCCATAAATCCGGTTACCGCTTTAATTGTGGGTTTTCTAGGAATTCCAGGGATTATTCTCATTTTGGTTTTGCAGTTCATTTTGCTTTGATTTATCGATTCCTTTCTGCTAAGCCACATCCTCCTCATCTATAATTCATCCCCTTTCTGTTTATTTTTATAATTTGTTGACAGTGGAAAACTCATCTGTTATAATTAATTTGATAAGTGTTATATGCCCACCAAGTATTTATAATAGTGGGTTTTGTGAAGCTGTTATAATTGCATCTGAGCATCTGTTATAATACAATTTTATTTTTGCCGCTTGTATTAGTACAGATGCTGTAAATTTAAGGAATTTATTTATGCACCGTAAAATGAAAGGAGGAAATCTTTAAATGGGTAGGATGATAGAGATCCGCTGGCACGGCAGAGGGGGACAAGGTGCCAAGACCGCATCTCTCTTACTGGCCGAAGCTGCTTTTGACACGGGCAAATACGTCCAAGGGTTCCCAGAATATGGTCCGGAACGAATGGGAGCGCCTATTACCGCCTATAACCGCATCAGCGATGAACCGATTACCATACACTCCAACATTTATGAGCCTGATTACGTCATAGTGGTGGACGAGACGCTGGTATCGGCGGTGGATGTAACGGCTGGCCTCAAGAAAGATGGGGCTATTGTGATAAATTCGGCTAAGGATCCTGAGGAGTTCAGACCGTTATTGAAGGGCTTTGAGGGCAAGATTTACACCATCGATGCGAGAAAGATATCGGTGGAAGAGCTGGGACGTTACTTCCCCAATGTGCCTATGCTGGGTGCAATTGCCAAAATCACCAAGTTGATGGACGAGGATGCGTTTATTGAAGCCATGGAAAGGTCCTTCCATCACAAGTTTGCTACCAAACCCCACGTGATAGAAGGGAATATGAGGGCTCTCAAGCGGGCCATGCGGGAGGTGAAGGGGCTATGACCAAAGAGAGGAAAATGAACATAAGGGAAGATGCGTCATGGAAAGAGATGCTGCAGGGTGGACATATCATAGATGCCGGTAATGCAGAGGACTTCAAAACTGGTGACTGGCGTTCCATGAGGCCAGTGTGGTTGCCAGACAAGTGCAAGCAGTGTCTGCTGTGCTGGCCGGTGTGCCCCGATATGGCTATTCCTGTGGAGAACGGCAAGAGGAAGGACTTTGACTTTGACCACTGCAAGGGTTGTGGAATTTGTGTAGAGGTATGTCCGTTTAAAGCCATTGATTTTGTGGAAGAAGAGTAAGGGAGGGGGATGTGGAATGGCAATCAAGGATAAGTTGAGCGGTAATGAAGCTATAGCTGTGGCTATGCGCCAGATCGACCCGGATGTCGTGGCGGCATTTCCTATTACGCCATCGACCGAAGTGCCCCAATACTTTTCTCAGTTTGTTGCCAATGGCCAGGTACACACCGAGTTTGTGGCCGTTGAGTCAGAGCACAGTGCGATGAGCGCATGTATAGGCGCTGAGGCGGCTGGTGCCAGGACCATGACGGCTACCTCTTCGCAGGGCCTGGCATTGATGTGGGAGATGCTGTATATAGCTGCTTCGCTGCGCTTGCCCATCGTCATGTCGGTTATAAACCGAGCTTTGTCTGGCCCCATCAACATTCACAATGACCACAGCGATAGCATGGGTGCCAGGGATTCGGGCTGGATTCAGCTGTACTGCGAAAACAATCAGGAAGCTTACGACAACCTGATTCAGGCTATTCGCATTGCCGAGCACAAGGACGTGCAGCTGCCCGTGATGGTGTGTTACGATGGATTTATCACCAGCCATGCTGTGGAGAATATAGAGCTTATTGAGGATGAGAAGGTAAAGGAATTTATTGGAGAGTATAAACCGCAGTACTCTTTGCTTGACAGAGATAATCCTATTTCTATGGGTCCACTTGATATGCCTGCGTTTTACTTTGAACACAAGCGGGCACAGGCAGAGGCCATGAAGAATGCAAAGAGGGTGATCCTGGAGGTCGCACAGGAGTTTGAGAAGCTGACCGGCAGGAAGTACGGATATTTTGAGGAATACAAGATGGAAGATGCTGAAGTGGGTATTGTCATAATGAACTCTACAGCCGGTACTGCCAAATTTGTTGTGAACGAGCTGCGCAAGCAGGGCATCAAGGCCGGTTTGATCAAGTTGAGGGTGTTCCGCCCATTCCCGTTTGAGGAGCTGGGTAAAGCCCTGTCGCATTTGAAAGCTGTGGCCATTATGGACAAGGCTGAGAGCTTCTCGACAGCAGGTGGGCCCTTGTTTACAGAAGTAAGAAGCGCCATGTTTGATTATGCGAAAGATACCAAGGCTGTAAGCTATATATATGGTCTGGGTGGCCGCGATGTGCGTCCTGATGAGATTATGGGCGTATATAAGGACCTGTTGGAAATCGCAAGGACCGGACAGGTAAAATCGACCTTCAACTACCTGGGCGTAAGAGAATAGGAGGTGTGCAAGGTGGCATACAATCTTAAGACTTTGACGGAAAAAGAGGAACGCATCACTGGCGGGCACAGGATGTGTGCAGGGTGCGGCGCTCCTATCGTGGTGAGGACTGTACTCAGAGCTTTGAAGCCCGAGGACCATGCGGTTATTGGAGTGGCCACAGGTTGCCTTGAAGTTTCGACCTGCTTGTATCCTTACACCGCCTGGAAGGATTCGTTTATCCACAGTGCGTTTGAGAATGCTGCTGCTACCGTTTCGGGGGCCGAGGCTGCATATCGTGCGCTGGCCAAGGTTGGCAAGGTGAAGGGTACTACCAAGTTTATTGCCTTTGGCGGGGACGGTGGCACTTATGATATAGGTTTCCAGGCTCTTTCTGGAGCCATGGAAAGAGGCCATGATATGGTATATGTCTGCTATGATAACGAGGCTTATATGAACACGGGAATACAGAGGTCTTCGTCCACGCCTAAATATGCCGATACCACTACTTCGCCTGCTGGAAGCGAGATACCCGGTAAGGTTCAGTTTAAGAAGGATTTGACCATGATCATGGCTGCCCACAACATTCCCTATGTGGCTCAGACCGCTCCTTTTAGGAACCTGAAGGACCTTTACGAGAAGGCCGAGAAGGCTCTCTACACTCCAGGGCCGGCGTTTTTAAACGTACTGGCGCCGTGTCCACGCGGATGGAGATACAATACCCCTCAGCTGATGGAAATTGTGAGGTTGGCTATAGAGACCTGTGTATGGCCTCTTTATGAGGTGATTGAAGGCAAGTTCATCTTGAACTATAAGCCCAAGAACAAGCTTCCAGTAGTAGAATATCTGAAGCCCCAGGGCAGGTTCCGTCATCTGTTCACCAAGGAAAACGAAGGATTGCTCGATGAGATCCAGAAAGAAGTGGACAGGAGATGGAATAGGCTGCTGGAGCTGTGTGGAGAGGCATAAAGCTGGTAAAAAATAAAAAAAGCACGTATGGGGTTTGCTCTCATGCGTGCTTTTTTATTTTTGGTTCCAGTTCTTGACTTTAATTTTAAAGGCGTGCATCAGACCAGTTCATAATAACGGCCTAAATTTTGCCCTATTGAATCTTTTATTATGTCGTACACTGTGCAGTCTTCTATTTGCCTGTGGTATTGTTTGAGCAAGCCGTACAGCAAGGATTGTTCCTTTGAGGCTATTACTTCATATATAGCATCCAAATGAATAGGTCTATTTACCAGTGGTTGAAGGTTGGGGCAGTCAGATGAAATTTTTATTTCTACAGTATTCACATCTTGTTGCTGAGCCTGGACCTCTACTGTTCTGTTGCACAATGCGCACCTGGAGGCATATTTGCACATTCGAGGGACCTCCTTTCTCAGAAATGCTGTGCTTTTGGACTTGATTTTCCATATATTCTGTACTATTATTATACCATGGGCGGAGGGAGAGAGAAACTTATTTTTTATTTAATAATTGTAAATTTTTTGACAAATGAAATTAATGATGTTATAAATTTCACATTAATTTGTTATATTTTTGGCTTTTGGCGTGAGCGAGATTGAGTAAAGTGCCGTTATGGCAGAATCGCAGGTAAGGTAAATGACGTATATTGCTTAAAGTGGCCGGCGAATCCGCTGTTAAGGCGATGTACTGCGCTTTTTATGAATTGCCGTCTCTATGGGGGCTGACAGCTTGGACGGTTGAAGTTATATGTGAGGTTATAGTATAATGGAAGGAAGGATAAATAATTCACAAGAGGCATAACATTTTTCTGCCAAATTGATATAAATGAGACAAAGGGGCTTTTGCTTTATGGATGCTGTGGATACCGAGAAACTGTGGGCACAGCTCATACGGGCTGTAGAGACATGTCAAAAATGTGACCTGTACAAAACCCGGACGCACGTCGTCCCGGGTGAAGGAAACCGGAATGCCGATTTGATGTTTATCGGTGAAGGGCCGGGACGTGACGAAGATTTGACCGGGAGGCCGTTTGTGGGAAAAGCGGGGCAGCTTCTCAATAAGATGATAGCGGCCATTGGGCTCAAAAGGGAAGAGGTGTATATAGCCAACATTGTAAAGTGTCGTCCGCCGGGCAACAGGGTGCCGCGCGAGAGCGAGGCTGAGAGCTGCCTGCCTTATCTTAGAAGGCAGGTTTATCTTGTACGCCCGCGAATAATAGTGTGTTTAGGTGCCACGGCCATGCGCTACGTAATAGACAGAAAAGCTTCCATAACCAGCATACGCGGTCAGTGGTTTGAGAGAAAGGGCTACTGGTTGATGGCCACGTATCATCCTGCTGCGCTGCTCAGGGATTCGGACAAAAAGTATGACGCCTGGGAGGATTTTAAAAAGATAAGGGATAAGTTGCACGAATTAGGGTTGAAGCCGTAGCAAAAAATATTATTTAAATTGAAACAATGTATCTTATTGAAACAATGTATCTTAAAGAGGAGATGTGAGAGTGCCAACAAGTAGAAAAGCCAAGCAAAAAGCCAAGCAGCTCCAGAAATTGAAACAGGAGAGCATTTCTTTTTTTAGGGAGATATACAGGGATGAAGAGAAGATTTTGGTGTTTGGCGAGGGAAATCCCGATGCACCGCTGGTTCTGGTAGGTGAGGCACCCGGGCAGCAGGAGGTAGTACAGCAAAGGCCTTTTGTAGGGCAGGCCGGTCAAAACCTGAACGAATTTTTGGAGATACTGGGCATAAAGCGTGAGGATATCTACATCACCAATGCTGTTAAATTCAGGCCGGTGAAGGTTGATCCGGCAAGTGGCCGCGTATCCAACCGCCCACCCAACAGGGAGGAGATAGAGCTCAGCCGAGGCCTGCTTTATAAAGAGCTGTGCATCATCCGCCCGACACTTGTCGTAAGCCTGGGCAATGTCCCCCTTAAGGTGCTGAGCGATGACAATAGGATTACCATAGGGCAGGTACACGGTACTCCTATCGATATAGCGGTGGGCGAGGAAGGGGTAAGGATGACCCTGTTCCCGCTGTATCACCCGGCCAGCATAATATACCGCCCGCAGTTGAAAGAGGTATATCTCGAGGATGTGGAAAAATTGAGGCGTTATCTTGAGGAGAAGGGGATATTGTAATTATAAAGGCTATAAAATAGCCGGCAAGAAGGTGAAGAGGTTAATATATGATATATATTATTCGATTATTCGATGGAGAGGATGAATAAGTGATGGAACAAAAGAAGAGGATTTTTAGTGGTGTACAGCCGTCGGGGAATCTCACCCTTGGCAATTATCTGGGGGCCATTAAAAACTGGGTTTTTCTTCAGGAGGAGTATGACTGTTTTTATTGCATAGTTGACCTTCATGCTTTGACGGTACGTCAGGACCCTGAGGAGCTCCGGCGCAGGAGCTTGTCTTTGTTTGCGCTTTATATGGCCTGCGGGCTGGACGTGGAAAAGAACACCCTGTTCGTTCAGTCGCATGTGAGCGCACATGCGGAGCTGGCCTGGATTTTGAACTGTTATGCCTACATGGGTGAGCTGAGCCGAATGACCCAGTTTAAGGAGAAGTCCAGGAAGCACAAGGACAACATCAATGCGGGATTGTTTACCTACCCGGTACTCATGGCGGCTGATATATTGCTGTATCAGACCCATCTTGTTCCGGTAGGTGAGGACCAGAAGCAGCACCTGGAGCTGACCAGGGATATAGCCCAGAGGTTTAACAGCCTTTATGGTGACGTGTTTGTCGTGCCGGAGGTGTATATCCCCAAAGTGGCTGCCAGGGTGATGAGCCTGCAGGATCCCACCAAGAAGATGTCCAAATCCGATGAAAACCCAAATGCCTATATCTCTTTGCTGGATGAGCCAGACGTGATCATGAAGAAGTTTAAGAGAGCCGTCACCGACTCGGGAAGGGAAATAAAATATGACGAAGAAAACAAGCCAGGTATAAGCAATCTGATGAATATATACGCCGCCATTACCGGTAAGACATATGAAGAGATCGAACGGGAGTTTGAAGGTAAGGGTTACGGTGACTTCAAAAAAGCCGTGGGTGAGTGCGTGGTTGAGGCTTTGAAGCCAATTCAGCAGCGTTACTATGAGCTTATGAAGGACGAGGATTATCTGGTAAAATTGATGAAGGAAGGGGCTCAAAGGGCAGCAAGAATAGCCTCCCAGACGCTCAAAAAGGTGTATGAGCGGATAGGTCTGATTGTATAATTTTTAACAGATGCAAAAATTGCTCAAAAAAGGGGCAGCTGTTGTGGAAAACTTGGATATTCTGAAGGCAGAGCTTATAGAGCGGGGTAAGCATCTGGGATTTCCTGTTATAGGCATTACCGATGCACGGCCGTTTGACCTGTGGTGCCAGGCGGTTGAAGTACGGAGAACGATGGACAGCAAAGTGGAAAGAGTTCTAAGCAGGCTTACCCCTTATCCTGAAGATTTGATGCCAGATGCCAGAGCCATTGTGGTGGCCGTTCATCCTTATCTGCCGTATCCCGAGGAGTTTCCTGAAGGGGTGCCCAGGTATTCGGCGCATTATGTGGAGTATCCTGGCGCCAGGAAAGCGGTTGAGGAGCTGGCCAGGGTTATTGGCCAGCGGGGTTACAAGATCATGGTTGAGCCGCCTTTGCCGGCCAAGGCGGCGGCTTATAGAGCAGGAGTGGGAACCTTCGGGAAAAACGGCCTGATATATGTAGGGGAATACGGCTCGTGGGTTACCCTTCATCTCATTTTAACTGATGCGCCTCTGTCCTGTGACAGTCAGTCTCAAGATTTGTGCCTGTGCGGGGAATGTAATCGGTGCATACAGGCCTGTCCTGCGCATGCCATTGCCGATGATGGCGCTGTTTTGCCGGGACGCTGTTTGAGAGCCTATATGTTGAGCTCGGAATTTGTCCCGGTGGACATAAGGGAGAAGTTGGGTACCAGGTTGCTGGGATGCGATATATGCCAGATGGTATGCCACAGGAACAGCAGGATAACCCGCCAGGCTCGTCTTCCAGAAGATGATCATTTACGGCCGTTTGACGTTTATGCATTGATAAAGGCATTGGTTGAAAACGATCGGAAATCGATAGAGGCCGTGGCATCTTTGATAGGGAGTAATTACGCCAGGCCTCAACGATTGCTATCCAGTGCTATCATTGTGGCAGGCAATTTTGGTCAGCCCAAATTTGTTCCGTTGCTGATTAAAACCTTGAAACATCCTCATCCTCCAATTCGTGCGTACAGCGCATGGGCACTGGGTAAAATAGGCGGCAGAGAGAGCATGAATGCTTTAGCCGATGCGCTGAAAGATGAAACCGATGAGCGTGTTATACAGGAGATCAAAAGAGCACAAGAGATAGCTGGGTTGAGTGAGTGCAGAAGCGATGCTTGACGATTGGACTGGTGAGAAAAAACAGTATGAATGCATTCAAATAGGGGAAGAGTATATTAGAGATAGAGAAGAAAATGCTGGTGTGGTTCAAAATTGGTGCCTTATGTAGATATGGTGTTTGTGGGGTTATATGGTGGCATAAAAAGTGTGAAAGGAGGGTGTGAGGATGGCTTTTATCGATGAGCTGGCCAAAAGGCTTGGTGAGGTTGTCAAAAAAGTTGGCGAAAAGTCGGAAGAGCTGGTAGAGCTGGGCAAGCTCAATTATGAGATCTTCAAAGAAGAGGATACCATAAAGAGGCTGTACAGGGAGATCGGGCAGGCGGTATACGAGGCTTACAAACAGGAGAATAACTCCCTGGATGCCATCTATCGTTTGTGCCAGGAGATTGACGAACACAGGGAAAAGATTGAAGGGTTAAAGAAGCGAGTGGAGAACATAAAAAAAGAGATGCAGGAAGAAGGAGCTCAGGCGGAGAGACAGCAGCCTGAGGCTCAACATGCCTCTCGAACCGGGGAACAGGACAGTGCCCAGCCTGGCGGTGCCCAGGAAACAAAGCAGGATGTTGGTGGAGAAACAAAGCAGAATGCCGGCGGAGAAATGACCCAGGGAAACAACGAGAAGAACGTACAGGAGGGAATTTGAGCGCGCTAGATGTGTCTGAATTTATAGATAGGTTGAGAAAAGAATTGCTGTTTTCTCAAGGTGAAATGAGCTTTGTTTGCTGATTTGTAATAGTTTTGTAAAGGGGGAGAACAGAGGTGTCCATCAACATTTTCAATGACCTGGAGGCTATTAAGCTGGCCATTGCTATTGAGGAGAGAGGCGAGAGGTTTTATCGCCAATCGGCCCGCAAAGTGAGTGATAGTACAGCCAGGGTTTTGCTTGAAAGGCTGGCAGAGGACGAGAAGGAACACAAAGCGGTTTTTGAAGGGCTGTATCAGGAGTTTCTAAAAAACAAGGGTAAGTTTGACGATGAATATTTGTACGACCAAGATGTGGCTGCCTATTTTAACGCCCTTGCTCACAGCCTGATTTTCCCGAATGAAGAAGAACAGGCGAGGGTGGTGGATCAGCTGCAAAGTCTGGAGGATGTCATAAGGTTTGGCATTCAGGCTGAAAAGGACTCCATCCTTTTGTATACTCAGATGATCATATCTTCAAAATTGTCTGAAGCCAAGGATGCTTTTCGCAGGCTGCTTAAAGAAGAAAAGAGGCATCTCGTTGACCTTCAGGCCTATCTGAAACGTGAATAAAATGCCGTTGAATTATGATTGCCTGGCATTTATCAAGCTTTTGAACGCTGAAATGCCGGGTTTTTATTTTGGTTTGCATCGATAGGAGGGCAATAGGATGTGCGTAAGGTTTTTGCTCAAAACTGGGATTGAAGAGCTGGTACGCAACTATAGAGTTGAATCGGTGGATGAAGGGGCAAATGCTTACCGGGCTGGGGATTTCTACCCAGCGCAAAGCGTTCCAGTTGTGCTGGAGCAAAAAAGCAGGGTCATAACTCTGGCGAGATGGGGCTTTAATTATAGCTCGAAGAAAAAGGTTGTCGTCAATGCTCGGGCCGAGACAATTCTGGACAGGCCAATGTTTAAGGATGCCGCGCGGTATGCCAGGTGTATAGTGCCCGCCAATTTGTTTTATGAGTGGAAGGCTGAGGGGATAGGGAAAAAGGTAAGGTACAGGATAGGCCTTCAGGATGCTAGCATAATGTCTTTAGGCGGGCTCTACAAGCTGTCTTTTGACAAAGACCTGGGCCCGCAGCTTGCCTTTGTCATCATAACCACCGATGCAGAAGAAGGTGTTAGGGAAGTGCATCCGCGAATGCCTTTAATCATTAAAGAAGAATGGGTGGACATGTGGCTGAATAAGGACACTCCTGTAGAGCTTGTGGAGGAAATATTGAGTGCAAAAACAGGAGCGAAATTTACGGTTGAAAGGTGCGAGGATGCAATAAACAACAAAATTAAAGAAGGTATGTATGGCGAGCAGATGAAGATGTTTTGAGGGTATCCAATTTTTCCAAGCATGCTTTCATTCCCTTATCCTGTTTTATTACACTAAAACTTTATGTGTATCATCCGTTTTATTAAGAAAGGCCTGTGCCCTATTATGGGTTCAAACGGGAAAATTTTTTATTCTTAACCCAAAAAATTTTTTCTTTTTTTTAATAAAAAAAGAAGGATTTTTTTAATTTACGTAGAATATATATAATACAAAAACGAATCCAAAAACAAAGAGGGATGCAGATGGACGTAGCAAATGAACTGCTATCAAAGCTAGAAAATGGTCTGATAGTGTCATGCCAAGCACTGGAAGGAGAGCCGCTTCATAGTCCTTTCATAATGGCAAAAATGGCAAAGGCAGCAGAAATGGGAGGGGCGGTAGCCATAAGGGCCAACGGATATGATGACATAGTGGCTATAAAAAAAGAGGTTAACCTTCCGGTGATAGGCCTTGTGAAAAAGAAATACGAAGGCTATGCCCCTTATATAACTCCTACAATAGAGGAAGTAGAGCAGGTGGTAAAGGCAGGGGCAGAAATAGTGGCAGTTGATGCCACAAAATCTATAAAGCCAGGAGGTTTTACTACAGAGGTTTTTTTGAGAGAAATAAAGAGAAGGTATCCCTACATATTGGTTATGGCTGATATATCCACCTATGAGGAGGGAGTTAAGGCGGCTGAAATAGGCTTTGATCTGGTGTCTACGACGCTGTCCGGATACACAGAATACAGCCAACACGGGGATGATCCGGATTTTGAACTGGTGGAGAGGTTGGCAAAGGCAATCAAGGTGCCGCTTATTGCTGAAGGACGTATATGGGAGCCCCGTCAAGCTTTAGAGGCTCTCGAAAAAGGCGCATATGCTGTGGTGGTTGGAACAGCCATAACAAGACCTCAGGAGATTACCAAGAGGTTTGTTGAGTTTATAAAAAATAACAAGGGGGTTAATAAAACTTGCAAGAGCAAAACGGCGTCATTTTAAAGATACGAAGCGTATACAATTCGCTTACCAAGGCAGAGAAAAAGGTTGCTGATTATGTATTGGAGAATCCAGAGGAAGTCATATACTTGTCCATAACCGAGCTATCCGAAAGATGTAATACAGGCGAGACCACAATAGTGAGGTTTTGCAGGCGCATAGGCTTATCAGGTTTTCAGGAATTTAAGCTTAACCTTGCAAAAGATGTAATAAAACCCGAGACCAGCATACATGAAAATGTTTCATTTGACGACCCTATTGATATACAGGTGCAAAAGATAACCAACGAGAACGTTCAAGCAATCGCCAACACTACTAAATTGTTATCTTTAGAAGAGGTGGAAAGAGCTGTTGACGCTATAGTGAAGGCAAGGAAGATAGACTTTTACGGAGTAGGGGCTTCGGGTTATACGGCGCTGGATGCAAAGTATAAATTCATGAGATTGGGCTTAAATGTGGATGCCAACTTGGACGCCCATATTCAGGCAATATCGGCTGTTAATCTTAAAGAAGGAGATGTGGCGGTAGGCATATCCTTTTCGGGCAGTACAAAGGACACGGTGGCGACATGCCAGCTGGCCAAAAAATCAGGGGCAACTGTCATATGCATTACGAATTATGCAAGGTCGCCTATTACAACGGTAGCGGATATAGTTCTTTTGACATCGGCAAAAGAGACGCCGCTGCGAAGTGGTGCCTTGACTTCCAAGATTGCACAATTGCACGTCTTAGATATCTTGTATACCGCGGTAGCGATAAGGCTGAAGGATAAAGCGGTTCAGGCTCTTGACAAGACCGCAAAAGCAGTTCTTGATAAGCTGTATTGATGGGGTGAAGCATCAAAAGCAGATTGAAGGGATGTACCGGTGGGGAAAAGGGTTATAGGCATCGATATAGGAGGCACTAAAATATTAGGCGGTATAGTTGAGGAGGATGGGACCTTATTAAAGGTTAAGCGGGTGGATACCCAAGCACAGAAGGGCAAGGAGACGATTTTAGCCAATTTGTTCAGGCTCATAGACGACCTCATTGCAGAAGGGAGCATTGATGGCATAGGAGTTGGCAGCGCCGGAAGGATTGACCATAAAAGGGGCGTAGTCGTCTATGCCACGGACAATTTGCCCGGCTGGACAGGATTGGCTCTTAAAGATGTATTGGAGGACAGGTATGGCGTAGAGGTTGCGGTCGATAACGACGTAAATGCTGCTGTCCTGGGAGAGATGTGGTTAGGAGCAGGAAGAAATTACAGGAATATTTTGATGATGACAATAGGTACGGGAGTGGGAGGAGCGGTCGTTGCCGATGGTAAGCTGATTAGGGGTAGCAGTTGGAGTGCGGGGGAAATAGGGCATATGATCTTGTATCCTGAAGGGAAACAATGCAATTGTGGCCGGAAGGGCTGTCTGGAACAATATATATCAGGTACGGCCTTGTACAAGCAATATAATGAATTAAGCAAAAATTTAAAAGTAAATAATGCACGGCAGGTCTTTGAACTGTACAAACAGCGGGATGAAATAGCAGCAAAGGTAATAGGTGACTTTGTAAGGTGGCTTTCCATATCTATTATGAGCATTAAAAATATATTGGATCCCGAAGTTTTTATCATAGGAGGAGGGGTGATAGAGTCAAAGGAGCTTTGGTGGGACGATTGGAAAGCATTAATTGGAAGCAATGTAAACGTTGTGAGCGCCGAGCTAGGCAATAAAGCTACAATGTTTGGCGCGGCCCAATTAGTATTGTGATAAGCGCTTAAAGCATTTGGATGAATAAAACAGGAGGGGAATTTTTTGACTAGAATATTATATTTACCGCTGGATGAGCGCCCATGCAATTACCTGTTCCCAGTTAGGATTGCTGATCTATTAGAGGATATAGAGGTAGTTAGACCCGACATAAGCCGTATGGGGAAGAAGAAAAAGCCCGCTGATATCGATTATTTGACGGCTTTTTTGGAACAGGAAGCGAGCTCTTGCGATGTGGCTGTTGTTTCGCTGGATCTGTTACTGTATGGAGGCATTGTCCCGTCTCGTATTCATAATTATACTGTTGACGAAGTGAAACAACGGTTATACAAGCTGAAGGAGATAAAGAACAAAAATTCACATCTAAAGATATATGCATATAATCTCATAATGAGGGTTCCGGCTTACAACTCTTCCGAGGAAGAGCCGGACTATTATCAGGAATATGGCAGAGACATTTTCATGTATTCTTGTCTTACTGACAAGATCCAAATGAATAAAGCAACAGAAGACGAGAAAAAAGAATATGAATCGTTAAATAAGAAAATACCTAGAGAGGTCATAGAGGATTATATACAGCGAAGAAAAGTCAATGAATCCATAAATGAGATGGCCATTCAATTGGTAAAAGAGGGGATAATTGATTTCTTAGTAATTCCGCAGGATGATTGCAGCCCTTATGGATTTTTTACAATTACCCAGAGAAAGCTTTCGGCCCTTATTAGGAAGTACGAGCTGTGGGATCAGGTTTATATTTATCCCGGTGCTGATGAAGTGGGTTGTACGTTGATGGCCCGTGCGATTAATAAATCTAAGGGTTGGCTGCCAAAGGTTTATGTGCGTTACAATTCTGAGATTGGTTACAGGACGATTCCGCTTTATGAAGATCGTCCTCTCTGTGAAAGCATTAAATCACAGATAAGTGCTGCAGGTGGAGTGATTGTACATGATGAGAGCACCGCTGACTACATATTATTTGTAAATGCTCCAGCAGATAAAATGAAGGAAAGTACGAGTGCAAATGATATATACGACAATTCTTATGAGCGCATGAGGAATATTAGAGAAATGATTGAAGCCATGCAATATTATATCGACCAAAATAAACCTTGTGCGGTGGCTGATGTGGCGTATGCTAATGGTGGAGACGGGGATTTGGTGAAGTTGCTCTCTAAAAAGGAATTGTACTACAAATTGTATGGATATGCTGGATGGAATACATGTGGTAACACCCTGGGGACAGTTATATCCCATAGCATGATAGCGGTAAAAGGGAAGTGCCTTGAGTCTCCCAAACATCAGCGGTTTTTATTTGAAAGATTTCTTGATGACTGGGCTTATCAAAGTGTTTTAAGGAGCAAAGTTACCAACGAACTTTTACCACGCCTTGGACTAAATTATTTCTGGTTAGGAGATCAACAAGACAAAGTAACATGTGTACTGAAAGAGGAGTTTCAAAATATTCTGGAAAGGTATTTTCCTAAATATAAGGACTATCACCTAACCATAGAAAGAATTTATATGCCTTGGAATCGGATGTTTGAAGTTGGGATTGAAATGGGTATTAAAGGGTGACGAGAAAGGTTATGAGAATAGAATTTAGTAGAAAAATTCAGGTTATTGAAGAATATGATGTAGTGGTTGTCGGCGGGGGAACCGCAGGTGCTGTAGCAGCGATTTCGGCTGGGAGGGAAGGGTTAAAAACTCTGGTGGTTGAGCAGTTTGGCTGCCTTGGCGGCTCACAAACCATGGCCTTGGTTACCCCCATGATGCACAATCATATTGAAGGAAATCCTTATTCTTCGGCTATTGATGAGGAGATCTGTGATAGAATTATATCCTACGGGTACGGCTATAAAGACGCTGGCGGGAATAAAGGTTGGTTTGACCCTCAAATGCTGAAGATAGTGCTGGAAGAAATGGCGGTTGAAGCGGGATGCGAAATATTATACCACACATCCTTGGTTGATGTGGCCCGTAATGGACAAATCATAGAAGCGGTTATATTGCACAATAAAGATGGACTTTTTGCCGTGAAAGCTAAAGTGTTTATAGACTGTACTGGTGATGCTGATGCGGTGTACTATGCAGGGCTTCCTTATGAGATGGGCAATGAAGAGGGAGTCAATCAGGCAATATCTTTAAGATTTCAGATGACTAATATAGATTGTGATAGGTTTGGTGAATATTTAGAAAGTTTGGGGCAGAAATGGGCCACCAGATATCCTTATCTTCACACAGCTGTTGTAAAAGGTGGTAATTGGCCTTTAAACAGGATATTTGAGGAAAAAGTAGAACAAGGGATTTTGACGGAACAGGACTTGAACTACTTTCAGGTGTTTTCTGTTCCGGGGAAACCCAATGACCTTGCCTTCAATTGTCCCGAACTGGGAGGAACAAAAAATGTGATAGATGCGCGATACCTTTCTCAAAAACAAATCGAAGGCAAAAGAGCTATTTTAAGGCTAGCAAAATTTTTAAGGGAGTATATACCTGGTTTTAAAAATTCATATATATGTGATATTGCGGCTATGGTAGGAGTTCGTGAATCAAGAAGAGCGAAGACCGAGTATATATTGACCAAAGAGGACGTGCTAAGTTACAGAAAGTTCGAAGACGGTATTGCGCGCACTAATTATCCTATAGATATACACGGGGCCTCGGGTAAGCTGGAGTGTGCTTCTCAAGGGATAACCGAGAAATACTATGAGATACCATATAGAAGTTTGGTGGTTGCAGGGGTTGATAATCTGCTTGTCGCAGGGCGTTGTATAGGAGCTGATTTCATTGCCCAATCCTCAATCAGGGTACAACAGACCTGTAGAGCGATGGGAGAAGCAGCCGGAATAGCTGCTAAATTAGCAATACAGAGAAACATCCCTTGCCGTGATGTGGATGGGCGTGAGGTTAGGAGCATTATGAGGGAAAGAGGAGGAAAGTTGTAAGGAATGTGATGCAGTAAAAACGTAAAGAGAGGCATAGTATATACTTATATAAAAAAATTTTTCTTTATTTAAAAATTATAAGGAGGAATTTTTTAAAATATGTCGAATATAATATATTGAAACTGGTGGTGAATAATAAACAAAAACTAAAGGGGATGGTTATTGGATTAATTATAAATAAGGAGGTGACAGTAGGGGAAATTGAAAATATGACTTTCTCATTAATTATTTACTTTTCAATACTACTAGTCGATAAAACTAAATAAAGAGGGAGGATGTTAAAATGATAAAATTTAAAAGATATTTTGTAGTAGTTATGCTTATCATGTTTGTATTATCTGTAATGTTATCGGGATGTGGTCAGCAGCCTACTGATAAGTCTCAAACAGAACAAACTCAAGAAACGCCTAAACAAGAAACCTCTCAACAGGAAACAGCTAAACAGGAGACACCTCAACAAGAGAAATCTAAACAGCAAGTACCTAAAGAGCTGAAGCTGTCCTTACCTTGGTCTACTACTGAAATTCTAGAGCCTCATGTGTGGACATGGGGAACAGTATATGCAAAAATGGGAATATTTGAAGGTTTAACCAAGTTGGATAAAGACCTTAAAGCAGTGCCTGCGAATGCAGAGCGCTGGGAACACAATGAAGACTATACAGTGTGGAAATTCTATTTAAGGGATGGCTTGAAGTGGTCTGATGGTACGCCTTTGACTGCTTATGATTATGAATATTCTTGGAAAAGAGTTGTTAATCCTGCAACAGCAGCGGAATATGGTAAAGGAACAGCTTTCATTACAGGTGTTCCGCTATTGAATGCTGAAGAGATTCGCAGAGGAGAAAAAAATCCTGATGAATTAGGTGTTAAAGCTTTAGATGAGAAGACGTTAGAGGTAAGATTAGCAGAGCCTTGGCCAATGATGGATGTTTCGGCTGCCGAGCCGTGGGCTGTGCCGGTACCCAAACATGTAATCGAAAAGTATGGGAAAGAGTGGGTAGCAGCAGACAAGATTGTTTCCAACGGACCATATAAGGTAAAAAGCTATGAATTAGGTGTAAATTTGGTATTAGAGCCTAATCCCCACTATTATGGAAAGGTGAACTTGGATAAGGTAGAAGTAATTAAATTAGATTCAGAATTATTGCCCTACCAAAATGGAGATATAAACGTTGCAACAGCTGGTCAAGCAGATATGGAAAAGATAGAAAAAGATCCTGAATTGAAATCGCAGATGCATTTTTATAAGACAGGAGTAGTTTATTTCATGGGTCTTATGCAAAGTGAAAATGATATATTGCAGAAAAATCCGAAAGTACGCCAAGCCATTGCAATGTCTATCAATAGGGAACTTATTGCTAACGATATAATGAAAGGTACGGTAAGACCTGGCTTATCACTAGTTCCGGAGATATTTGCACCTTGGGGAACAGAGATAGGGCTTAAGTATGATCCTGATAGAGCTAGGGAATTGATGAAGGAAGCTGGTTTCCCGGACGGGAAAGGTTTCCCTGAATTGACCATTATGATAGCCGGGAATCCGGAAGCACGTGAGTTAGCAATAGCAGACATGATTGAAAAAGGGACGGGTATAAAGACGAAAATTATAAATTATGAATGGGCCAAGTTCGTTGAGGAACGTGACAATAAGATATGGCCTAAGGATCAAATTGGTTATTGGATTAGTGGTGCAGGAACCCCAGTCTATCATTATTCGGGATATTTTAGGAATATGTTTGTTGTAGGTAAAGAGTTGTTACCTCCAGATAAATATAAAGAGTACTTAAAAATGAAAGCGGATAACTCAATAGATCCTCAGCAGAAGAGTAAGATACTTCAAGAGTTTGTAGAGCAACATACTACTCCAGAAGCTAAAAAATATCTTGAATTGAGAAAAGCAGGGTTGGAGGCTAAAGATCCCGCAGAGCAAGAAAGATTGCTTAAAGAGGCGGCTAAGCTACGTGAAGAATTGGCGGTATTCATACCGATTGATTGGGAAAATGCTGTGAAACTTATAAAACCTTATATTCGTGGTTATGTGGGTGATCCTATAAGGTTAGGTGCTCCGCCGTTGTATTTTAACGACATTACCATTGAAGAATAAACTCCTTTTAGCGATGGTAATTAGCTGACTACACAGTCAGCTAATTACCATCATAAAAGTTTTTAAAAAAGTAAACAATTGAAATGTGGGTGATAAGTGGTGTTAAAATATATAGTTAAAAGAGTGGCTTTTATAATTGTGGCATTATTTTTTGTATCTTTAATAACTTTCATACTTGTTAAGAGCGCACCGGGGAGTTATATAGAGACAGAACGGTTATTATCACAAAATATTACGGATATAACGGTACCACCTGAGGTTAAAGCAGCGTGGGAAAAAGCTTATCAGCTGGATA
The DNA here is from genome assembly GCA_000526435.1 of Caldicoprobacter oshimai DSM 21659. Lineage (GTDB taxonomy): Bacteria > Bacillota > Clostridia > Caldicoprobacterales > Caldicoprobacteraceae > Caldicoprobacter > Caldicoprobacter oshimai. The sequence goes on along the minus strand of JAGB01000004.1, from coordinate 43,663 downwards.
AGCCAGAATGGCAACAGTTTTTGATCTTTCTATCGAATGCTGCTCGATTCGAGTTTGGTCCCTCTTTCCAATATCCAAGTACAACAATAGAAAAGATTATTATGCGTACATTCCCCATATCGTTTAGGCTGGCTGTTATGGCTATAGGATTAGCTCTTGTTATCGGTATTCCGTTAGGAATAATAGCGGCATTCAAAAGGAATACTGTCATTGACAGAATAGCCACACTTGTGTCTATGATTGGAACAAGTTTGCCTAATTATGTGATCGCTGTATTTTTAATTTATATTCTGGCTTTAAAACTTCATTTAGTTCCTTCTATTGGGTGGGGAGAACCCAAGAATTATGTATTACCGGTGTTATCATTAGCCATTGCTCCTATAGGAAGCATAACCCGCTATATGAGAGCAAGCCTTATAGAAACCTTAAACAAAGAGTATATAAGAGTAGCATGGGCCAAAGGGGGAGGTTTTCGTCAGGTAGTGCTGAAACATGCGCTGCGAAATTCTTTGATTCCTCTAATAACTGTAGTAGGGCCCCAATTAGCATATTTGACTGTAGGTACTGTCTTCGTAGAGAATCTCTTTAATATACCAGGGTTAGGTAAGTTTTATGCAAGTGCGGCGATATATCGCGATTACCCAATGGTAATGGGTACGACTGTGTTTTTTGCTACCATTGTCATGTTTACCAATTTGATAGTAGATATAATTTACGGGATATTGGATCCTCGTATTAGGAAACACAGCATGTTGGAGGGATAATGATTTATGGGACAAAATTACAATGTTCAACTACAAAAAGGCGGTATTCAACACGTAGTAAATAGTCAAAGTGAGATAGAAGTAAAAGAGAGAAGTTATTTTGGCATTTTGTGGGGAAGGTTCAAAAAAAATAAAATGGCTGTAATCAGTTTATATTTTATTATTTTTCTGATAGTAATTGCAATTGTAGGGCCTTTTGTTTCTCCATATCATTATACAATGATGGATTACACTGCTTTATATCAAACTCCAAATGCAAAGCATTGGATGGGAACGGATGATGGAGGCAGAGACCTGGCCACCTTAATCGTATATGGATTAAGAAATGCTTTGATTGTGGGCTTTGGAGCAGGATTAGTCCAGGTTTGTATAGGAGTGTTGGTGGGTGCTGTAGCCGGATATATCGGAGGACGAGTCGATAATATTTTAATGAGATTTGTTGACATTATGTTTGCCTTGCCATCGTTTTTATTAAATCTGGTTTTAGTTGTTGTATTAGGTAGGAGCCTTTTTACAATTCTTTTGGCTATTGGGTTGACTTCATGGGCTGGTATGGCTAGATTAGTACGCGGTCAAGTTTTAGCAGTTAAACAGCTAGAATATATCGAAGCAGCAAAGGCTATGGGAGCATCTAATTTAACCATTATATTAAGATATGTTATTCCAAACTCAATAGGTCCTATAGCAGTGGCATTATCTTTCAATATTCCGGGAGCTATGATGATGGAGTCCGGTCTTAGCTTAATAGGATTAGGGGTTATGCCTCCAATGCCAAGCTGGGGAGGGCTTATTTCGCAAGGTAGTAAATGGATGCTGTCTTATCCTCATATGATTTTGTTCCCAGCTGGTATCTTTGCGTTAACGATACTAGCGTTTACTTTCTTTGGTGATGGTTTAAGAGATGCCTTTGATCCTAAAACAGAATGACAAATTTTTAAAAAATATAGCAGAGGTGAGACATTTGGAATATTTACTCGAAATAAAAAACTTGAAAACGCATTTCAATACAAAAGAAGGAATAGTAAAAGCAGTCAATGGAATTTCGTATGGGTTAAAGAAAGGAGAAACGGTTTCTATCGTAGGTGAGTCCGGAAGTGGAAAAAGTGTTTCAGTTTTAAGTATTATGAGACTTTTACCCCCTTATGCAAAAATTAATGGAGAAATTATATTTAAAGGGGAAAATCTGTTAACCTACGATGATAAAAAAATGAGGAAAATTAGAGGGAATAATATTTCCATGATTTTCCAAGATCCTATGAGTTCCCTTAATCCTACAATAAAAATTGGGCAACAGATAATGGAGCCGCTTTTATGGCATCATAAAGTTTCAAAAAATGAAGCGCGCCATAAAACCATACAAATACTTACAGAAGTAGGTATACCTTCAGCAAAAGAAAGATTTCATCAATACCCGTTTGAATTTAGTGGTGGCATGAGGCAAAGGGTTATGATAGCGATGGCCCTTATTAGCGAGCCTGATTTACTGATAGCTGACGAGCCTACTACGTCACTTGATGTAACTGTGCAAGCACAAATTTTACAGCTTATCAGAAAGATTCAGGAAAAGAGAGGGACTTCAGTTATATTGATTACTCATAACTTGGCAGTGGCTACGATGGTTTCTGACTATATTATAGTCATGTATGGAGGTCGGATAGTAGAGAAAGCTACTACGGAGGAGTTTCTAAAGAAGCCTTTACATCCTTATACGTTGGGACTACTGAATTCTATTCCCATTCTCAAAAGTAAAAAATCTTTGAACACTATTCCAGGACAGCCACCCAATTTAAGAGAATTGGAAGAAGTGGGATGTCCTTTTGCTAAAAGATGTGGGAAAAAGATGTCGAGATGCGAGGAAGAGAATCCACCCAGAATTGAATTATCCGATACACATATTGTATATTGTTGGCTTTATGAATAATTAAGACAGGATATAAGGCAGTATTTCTTTATTAGTGTTTTAAAAGTCAGGAGGTTTAGATATGGCAGAAATTATTCTACAAGTTGAGAATGTAAAAAAGTACTTTAAAGTAGGTAAAAAAGATCTAAAAGCTGTGGATGGAGTTTCGTTTAATTTAGAGAAACACAGGTCTTTGGGTATAGTGGGAGAAAGCGGGAGTGGTAAGTCAACCCTCGCTAGGCTTATCTTAGGGCTTATCCCGCCAACAGAAGGTGACGTGAAGTTATTGGGTAAATCGGTTTTTAAGGTTACAAAAAGTGAAAATTATCATTTAAGACGACAGGTTCAAATGGTATTTCAAAATCCTTACTTGTCTCTTTTTCCTCATATGACAATTGGTAAAAATATTGAAGAACCTTTACGCTTGCATAATATAGGTACTAAGCAAACTCGTAAGTCGATAGTTCTTAATTTAATGGAACAAGTGGGGATACCTCATTATTACTATAACTCATTTCCGCATGAATTAAGCGGCGGGCAACAACAAAGAGTAGCAATTGCAAGGGCGTTGGCTTTGGAACCTCAATTGATTATATTTGATGAGCCAGTTTCTAGTTTAGACGTATCTATTCAAGCGCAGATTTTAAATTTGCTTTTAGAGTTAAAAAAGGAAAAAAATTTATCATATATCTTTATTGCTCATGATTTAGCAGTGGTAGAATATGTTAGCGATTTAATCGCAGTAATGTATTTGGGGGTTCTAGTCGAGTTTGCGCAGACAGAAGATTTATTGAATGAACCATTACATCCTTATACGCAAACACTACTAAAATCTGTTCCAGTAATAGGTGGTGAAATCCTGAATATTACTATCAGCGGGGAGATACCGTCACCCCTTAATCCGCCTTCTGGATGTCCTTTTCATCCTAGGTGTTCATATAAAAAGGAAATATGTACAAAAGAAAAACCAATTTTAAAAGAAATAAAAGAGGGGCATAGTATAGCTTGTCATTTATATTGATGTAATAAAGGGGTGATACGAGTGTCTTCTAATGTAGCATTGTCTAGTTTTGGGACGAGAGTTGGGGTAGATAGTTTTGCGCCATGGTACCGAGTGTATCCAATAAATGATGGTGTCAGAAATGATGAAGATGAAACTGGTCGCTTAAATAAAGTTCAATGGCTTTCACGAGCTACGTTTGAGCCTCATTGGGTTGTTCTCCTTTTCCCAGGTAAGCAAATTATAGAGTCAGTTTCAATTTTTTGGGCCAGAGATAAGGGGTGCTTTTTGAAGCCTGAGAAATATTGGTTAGAGTATTGCTTAGAGGGCGAATGGAAGAGGATCGATGAAATATCTCGTGAGGAAGCTGAGGATGGTAAATATACCCATATTATTTTTTTGCCTTTTGAAACTGACAGAATTCGTCTCTTTATGCCTGCCGGTGGTGGCAAATCGGGTGAGATGGTAAATGTTTTAGGAGTAGCGGAAATTGAAGTATATAGTTCCTCTCCCAGAAAAGGGGAACCATCAACAACAATCATATTGCAGTCTAATTTAAAATCAAGAGCAAATCCTTTTTTTATTACGTGGGAGCCTATACCACAAGCTGTTGGTTATATAGTTCAGTATAGCAGAGACATCGACTTTAAGGGGGAATATCTTGAAACTGTAAACGTAGAGCAAAATTATTTTATGCCTACACATTATTTACAGCCAGGTAGATGGTATTGCCGTGTTGCACCTGTACTAAAATCTAGGAAAGGGGAATGGTCCAATCCCTGTACTATTGAAGTAGGAGAAATTAATTACATTCCATATTGGGGAGGACCGTGGAAAACTACTCATCCTAGATTACCTTGGACCTTAATTGATAAGAAAAAAGTTTTGTACGATATAAATGGGCCTAAAAAACATATCTGGGAAGCAATCGAAAGATTGGCGCAAGATAAAATTAGGCATACGTCGCAACTGAAAAATATGCAAGTTAAAGAAAAGAATAAGAAAGAATTACCAGATGAACCACCTATGTTTGAGAACGGCGTGTGGAACCTACAACGTTGGCGTGAAATTGTTAATGCAGGAGCGAAGGTATTAGAAGCTATTACTTTATATAGCTATATTTATGCAGTTACTGGGGAAAAAAAGTACGGCGAAAATGTAAAAACATGGTTGTTACACGCGGCAGGTTGGGACCCTTTAGGTTCGACAGGTATTGATAGTGTTGATCATGCAGCTCATGATGTTCTTGTAGGATTATCGATTGGTTATGACCTTTTGTATAATGAGCTTTCTCAGGAAGAACGAGTACTTGTAAGAAATGCTATTGAAATGCGTTGTCGTGCTTTATGGAGATATTTAAATCCATTTGTCCTCGATGAAACCAATAATCATCCTTGGTTTCAAACGAATGCATTGGCAATTGGAGCTCTTACTATTTGGGATGAGGTTGAAGAAGCTAAAGATTGGGTCGATTATGCAATAAAACTTTATATTGGTCGGTTCTTATCGCTGGGTGGAGTTGACGGAGAATGGCATGAAGGAAGTGATTATTGGACTTATACGATGGGATTTGTTATTGAATTTGTTGAGGCGATTTACTCGGTAACTGGAATTAACTTGCGGGAGCATCCGTGGTTGAAGAAGACCGCCGTATTTAGGCTGTATATTGCACCTCCTGGAGGTATAAGTCTCAGTTTCGGAGATACGCACAAGAGACTACCCAATGGTGAAGATGCTGCAGTGATGTTTTATTTGGCTAAAATACAAAATGATCCATATGCTCAGTGGTATGGGATTGAGGCGTTAAAGAATGATAGTTTGGCACGCCCAGGTTTATTAATTCGGTTGATGAACTGGTGGGATAGTTCTATAGTACCAAAACCACCAGTAGATTTGCCGCTGACAAAATATTTTCCTGAAAGCGGTATTATTATAGCTCATACGACGTTGGAAAATCAGAAAGGAGTGCATTTTGCTTTTAAAAGTGGTCCTTATCATGGAATAATGGGAGGCCACGAACATGCAGATCAGAATAGCTATATACTACATGCAGGAGGAGATACCTTAATTGTAGATTCTGGAGTTTATGATTACTATGGGAGCCCTCATTATTATGGCTGGTATGTTCAAAGTAAAGCTCATAATACAATCTTGGTAGATGGGAAAGGACAAATTTGCCAAAAGCCAGGAGCTGATGGGAGGATTTTACGGTTTATTCACAGTAATATAATAGATTATTTTGAAGGAGATGCGACTCCTTCTTATGGTGGAGAAGTCAGCAGCTTTATACGGAAGGTATTGTTCTTTCGCTTCAATGAGGGGAAAAATAGTAATAACTCTGGTTTAATAGTAATGTTTGATCGCATTGTTTCAGAAGTAGAAAAGAATTTTTCTAGTTTGATTCATACAGTTAATAAGCCAGATGTTGACATGACAAAAAAAGGAATAAATTTACATTGTCTGCAAATCAAAGGCGGAAATACGAATTTAAACTTTTATTTAAATAGTAATAGGCCTTTACTAGTCAGGGTATTAGAAGGTTATCCTGAAAATATGATACCTACAAACAATCATTTAAAGGAATACCATACTGAATTTGTTACAGAGAATAAAGCGTCGGATGTTACTTTTTTAAACGTCTTAGATTTAAATGACGTTTTTTCTAAGTCTGCTTTTGTAAATTTTATTAGTGATAATTCGGTATTAGTACATAAAGATGTATGTTCATGTTTTATTTCGTTTAGTGATAACCGGGAAATAGTATATAAAAGTTTTAGAACAGATGGTAACGTATTGGTTCAGTTAGTAAAGAAAGAGAAATTAAATGGTTTATTCATAGTTGGGGGAACCTACTTATATTATAATACACGGTTAACTTTGAGTTCAGAAAGTCCTGTTGATGTATTGTGGTATAAAGCAGAAAATGGATTGGGATATATTGTAATTTGGAGTGCAAATAACCAGAAAGTTATGATAAATAAAGAAAGAATTGATATAGCTAAAGGGGTTACAACTTTAAATTTGCCATCTTTAATGTCTTTAATTGGATAAATAGAAAGATATTTTCTCTAAAAAATATATAAAAAGAGGAATTTTTTGTTTAAAGCGGAATATTTATATAAGTGAAAAATATTAGAAAGGAGAGTGGTTAATAATGTATAAAAAACGTTTTTTATCGTGGTTAATGTTAGTGATCTTCTTCGTAGTAATTTCACCTATACAAGGAAATGCCCAAAAAGACAAACAAAGTCATGTTAAGGAGCTTGTCAATTTAGCTTTAGGTAAAAGTTATCGAGTAAATACAGTATATCCTCCAGATGAATTTTATACTAAAGTTCATGAGGTAAATTATCCAGATAGCGGTGGTGAACTTACTGATGGTCAATATGGGAGCTTAAGTTTTACGGATAAAGCTTATGTAGGTTATCTGCACCAAGCTTTTAGAGATATTACTGTTGGTTTAGAATCTTCTGTTACAGTGGAAGAAATTGCTATAAGTGTCCTTCAGAATGTACCGGTGGGTATTCATTTTCCACGGGAAGTAGAGTTTTATCTTTCTATAGATGGTGAAAAGTGGGAGTTTTTAGGAAGGGAAAAAAGCGGGATTTTACCTACTGAAAAAGGGCCGATAAAGCAAAAGATTTCTAAAAAAGGGATTCATAAAATTGCTCGTTATGTAAAGATTATTGTACCTGTTGAAGGGTGGTTGTTTGCCGATGAAGTAGAAGTATGGGGAACAAATTCTCAAGTTGGGGATAAGCTGATACCCAACATTAAAAATATTTTGCCATTTGGGGATAAAAGGTTAAAAGGATATCCAAAACCACAATCTGTAGGAGGAATTAAAAACGCGGTACTTATCTACACAGGAGATTGGGAATATGATAAACCGGGCGAAAATTGGATTTCTTTTACAAAAGAAGATTTTAAACCTTATGTGGCTTACCTAAATAAAGATTTAAAACCTGTGGATATTATGTTCGATACTTTCTTATTTCTGCCGTATGGAAAGTTGTTGGATGGAGCAACTTTTAGTCCCACGGGGGGCAAACCTTCGAACAAAACTCATTTTGAATATTTTTTAAATAGGCTTTTTAGAGAGGACCGCGAATTAGGAGCTTTAAATGAGGCTGTAAAAGAGATTAAGGAGGAGCTAAATAATGAAAAGTACAAAAATTATAAAGCCAAGGTTATTATAGCCATCCCATATCCACGCACAGATCAAAGCAATTTTGGAGATGTCGATGGCAGTGGAGTTAGCTTAAATCTTAATGTTTCCCAAATAGGAGAAGAACAAGCACTTATTAATCGACAAAAGGTGGTTAAATGGTTTATTGACGAAGTGTATAATCGCTGGGAAAAAGCCGAGTATACTGAGCTAGAATTGGTAGGGTTTTATTGGTATGCAGAGTTTATTGGTTATTACTTGAGTTCTTTGGAAGCAGAATTGATTAAATGGACGTCAGAGTATATTCATTCCAAAGGTGGAATATTTCAGTGGATACCCTATTATTTTGCGCGTGGTTGGTATAAGTGGAAAGAACTTGGTTTTGATGGTGTATTAATGCAGCCAAACTATATGTGGGCGGAAACAGGAAAAGACAGATTAGATACTATTCTGAGAGCTGCTTATGATTATGGTATGGGAATAGAAATGGAGATGAGTGATGCAGTACTGACAAATGAAAAGATGAGAGAAAAATATTATTTGTATATTGATAAAGCGTTTGAATACAAATATGCAAGAAAGGCTTATACAGCTTTTTATCAGCAGGTAAAAACTCTTTTAAAGGCAGCCATGTCCTCTGATCCTGCTGCACGAGAAGTATATGATAGGACCTATAATTTCCTTAAAGGAAAGCAATACTAAGGAGGGGTTTGGTTTTTATGATTAATACAGTACCTCAAATAGTGCCTCAACCTAAATCAGTAAACTTTATGGGACGATGGTTTTCTTTTGATGGTTTTTCAAATATGCCATGCTTTTTGGTACGAACTTTTTCCATACCTAAAGGTTCATGGACTATAGAAAAAAGTAGAGAAACAAGGATGTGGCATATCAATAGAAGAGGGTAAAGTGAAAATATGGGGTAACTCGAATATTGCCTATGCTACAATAATACAACTTCTAATGCAAAAAAAGGATGCCCTACCAGAAATCGTAATAGAAGAGAGCTTTCGTTTTTCTTTTAGAGGTTATCATCTCGATATAGCGCGCGGAGGTGTTCCCACTGTTTCTACTTTTAAAGATATATTGAACTGGCTTTTTTTGCTTAAATACAATTATTTTGCTATCTATTTAGAAGACTTATTTCCATGACAGAAGTATCCCCAAATAGGGAGTACAAGGGGTAGACTTTCGCAAGAAGAGCTTAAAGAAATTATAGAATATGGGCGTGAGTTGGGAATAGAGGTATTTCCTTCTCTTGAGCTAGTAGGTCATATGGAACAATATATTAATGCTACCAGAGTTTTCAAAATACAGTGAATGGCATTTGCCTCGAGAGGGATGTTTAAATCTCTCAGATGACGAGGCGAGAAAATTTGCGTATGATCTTCTTGAGGAAGTGCTAGAATTTTTCCCGTCCAAATACATACATATTGGTGGAGATGAAACATGGGCTTTAGGGCGGGGTAAAAGTCTTGATGAAACATGGACCTTTCAGGGGCCGCAACTATATGAAGCTCATTATCGCACTATGATAGAAATGGTAGAAAAATGTGGTAAAATACCAAGAACTGGCAAATGCATATGCTAGGCTCTGGCTTGCTGAAAGGAAACCTGAAGGCCTTGAGATAGTTGAGGGTAAATTCTGGTCAGCTGCAGGAAGGGTGGATTTGGGTATAAGGTAAATAACAATGAGCTGGCTCATGAGCCAGCTCATTGTTATTTATTCAAATAATTAACCTACCCAAATCCTTATATACTTTATCGTGAAATCGACGTTTTCAGAGAAGACACCTCTTCTCCAGTCAATTCCCTCCATTCTCCGGGTTTTAGCCTCTCGTCGAGAACGAGACTGCCCATTGCCAATCTCTTAAGGTATAGGACTTTTTTACCCAACGCTTTAAACATCCTCTTTATCTGGTGGTATTTCCCTTCTTTCAGGTAAACGTACACTTCGGATACGTCGGCGGCGCGGAGAATTTCAAGGCCGGCAGGAAGGGTTTTATATCCATCTTCCAGGATTATGCCTTCTTTGAAAGCCTTGACGTCATTTTCGTCAACAATTCCCTGTATTTGGGCGTAATATTTTTTTACAACGTTCTTTTTAGGCGATAGAAGCTGATGTGCCAGCTCCCCATCATTTGTTATGAGGAGCAGCCCTTCTGTATCCTTGTCCAGCCTCCCTACCGGAAAAGGATCTACGGCTGTCAATTCAGGTGGTAATAGGTCGATAACGGTCCTTTCCGCCGGGTCATATGTGGAGGTGATAACGCCTTTGGGCTTGTTCATCATTATATATATGAGATCTCTATATTTTACCTTTTCGTTGCCGATAAAGATTTCATCGTGCTTGGTATCTACAATCGTTCCGGCATCTCTTACCGCTTTGCCGTTCACTGTGACAAGTCCTTTCCTGATAAATTTTTTAACCTGCTTTCGAGTACCGATGCCTGAATGCGCCAGAAGCTTGTCTAGCCTTATCTTGGCCATTTTTTATGCCCCCTCATCTTTAAATCAACTATCGTATAATTATATCATAAAAAGCATGCTTTGTAGTACGCTCATGTTTCGCGGTTTTATATTTTAAGGTGTACCTAAATGGCTCCAAAGATACTACTCTCTTTAATGAAGGTATTTAAACGGGTCTAATCAAATGCATTTTGATTTATATTTGCATATACGGCTGATTAACTGTATAATAAAATTGAAGTTTGTATACGGGTTTCTATACAACTTTCTATATAGCGAATAAATTTCCAAGAAGATTTAAAGTAATTGTATGGAAAGATTTAAGAAATTATTACAGGCGGTGGGATGTTTTATGAATGCCGATAAGAAGCTATACAGTTTACTGGTGGTTGATGACGAGCCGGGCACAAGAAATACTCTGTGCAGCTGTTTCCCCTGGGAAGATATAGGGTTTAATATCGTGTTTCAGGCCAATAATGGGCAAGAAGCCCTCGATTATATAAGGCAGCATCCGGTGGATGTTGTGCTGTGCGACATACGTATGCCTGTGCTTTCAGGCATAGATCTCGCCAGAGAGCTGTATCTGTCTAAGTCACCTACCAAGGTGGTTTTCTTAAGCGGATACAGGAATTTTGAGTATGCCAAAAAAGCGCTGGATTTTGGGGTGAAAAATTATATCCTAAAGCCGGCCAAGTACAAAGAACTAGTGGATGTATTCTCTAGGATTAAAAGTGAATTAGATGAAGAGAGGTCACGTTATGAGAATCAAGATACACGTACTTCGGATGACAAAGGCCAGGATAGGGGATTCAGCCTGGAAGACGGAGTGATCAGCACCATCAAAAATTATGTACAGCGCAATTACAGGAGTGCGACTCTGGAGGATGTAGCTAAAGTGGTTCATATGAACCCTAACTATCTGAGCTATTATTTCAAGCAGAAAACGGGGGAGAATTTTTCGGATTTTCTAACCGAAGTAAAGATGAAGAATGCCGCCGAGCTATTGAAGAATATTGACCTTAAAATACATCAGGTGGGGCGAATGGTAGGCTACAGTAATGCCAAAAACTTTGCCCGCAGCTTTAAGAAATATTTTGGTGTAACCCCTAAGCAGTACAGGCACAAAGGTGGTAATAACTGATATGAAGCTCGTTGAAAGTAAATTTTTCTTCAAGGATTTTGCATTGTTTTTGATTCCCACCATGATTTCCCTGCTGATCCTAGGAGTATTGTCCTTTGCGGTCACCCATAGTTTTGTAAAGCAGGAGATAAGGCATAACAACCTGAACATGCTGAATCAGATCAAGGAAAATGTTGAGTTGATGCTCAATGAATTGGATCCCCTGGTAATACTGTTTGATACCGATCCAGAGGTCGTTATGAAGATACGCTCCTTTTTGACCGGTACCAAATTTTCTATAGAAAATATAAATTTTTACAGGATAGTTCAGAGCTTTATAAACGCTCCCGCCAATGCCCGTCCCTATATCCACTCGATTTATGTGTATTACGACAATGATATGGGCAGGTTTTTGACGACTCGGGAAGGCCTGGTGGAATTGAACAGCTTTTATGATACTCAATGGTATCAAGATTTCGTAAACAATACAGGCCAACTTATGTGGACCAAGATAAGACAAATAAGGCAATATGAATTTGAGAGCACCAAAGTAATTACCATATATCGCAGGCTGCCTTTACGGCAGGGAGTCATTGTGCTCAATATCCTGCCGGAATACATCCACATGATGATGAGCGAGCTGACCATCCAGCCCAATCAGACAGTTATGATTCTAAACGAGGATGATGAGCTGCTGTTTTGCAATCACTCTTTGATTTCAGGGTTGCGGGATGAGATCAGGCAAAAGCTGGCTGGTTTAGAAGGCGAAGGGACGATTGCCATACAGGATAAGCCTTATGTCGTGATGCAGGTACACTCTGCTAAATACAACTGGCGATATGTATCAATGGTACCGCAGGCTTTTTTGTATCGAGTTCCAATTCAACTTAGCAACATCACGTTATTCTCGCTGGCCATATCCTTTGTGCTGGCACTGGGCTTGACCTATTATGTTACCAGTAAAAAGTATCTCCAGATTGCTCGCATAAGGGAGATTATAGATTCGGCCAAAAACGGATACTTTTCTCCTGCGGCGGTTCCCGAAAAGAAGGACGAATATAGCTATATAATAGAGGAAATTTTAAACAACTTTATTGAGCAGCATTATTTGAAAATGCAGTTATCCGAGAGGAAATACAGGCTCAAGACCATGGAGCTTTTGGCGCTGCAATCGCAGATCAATCCCCATTTCCTGTTTAATACCCTGCATGCCATCAACTGCAAACTGCTCCTTCTGACCAAAGGGCCTAATGAGATAAGCGATATGCTGGAGAAGCTTTCGGATATTTTAGATTATTCGCTCAGCCATCCTGAGAGGATGGTGATGCTTGAGAAGGAAATAACCAATGCGAGAAATTACGTAGACATACAAAAAATCCGGTATGGTCAGCAATTTGATGTGTTATGGGAGTACGATGAAAAGTTGCTTCACAAGAAAGTGGTTAAGATGATCCTTCAGCCGCTTATCGAGAACAGCATCTATCATGGGATTAGAGGCCGGCAAAAGCTGGGCCTTATTAAAGTCAAGGCCTTCAAAAGAGGGGATTTTATAAAAATTTCAGTCATTGATAATGGCGTGGGCATACCCCGTCATAAGCTGCAAGAAATCTACGAGAAGTTGAACGGAGATTGGGAATATTCGGAGGAGATAGGGCTTCTAAATACGCACTACAGGCTGAAATTGATATACGGGGATCGATACAGGATGGTCATAAGGACCAAACAAAACTTAGGTACAGCCATATATCTGTATATTCCCGATTTGGAAGAGGCGGGTTCTGAAGAAGAACATTGAAGAATATTAAAACCGGCTTTGCACCTGGTCTGGTGCAAAGCCGGTTTTGTTTTCTGCGTTTAACCTTTAAGGCCAGTGGTGGCAACGCCTTCGACAAAATACTTTTGTGCCAGGAAGAAGATTATTATGGATGGCAACATGGCAATAACCGTCATGGCCATTATCTGGTTCCAGTGTATCACCGAGGTTCCGTCAATCGACATCCTGAGGCCAAGAGCTACCGTATATTTGTCCACGCTGTTGATGTATATCAATGGGTTTAAAAAGTCGTTCCATGTCCATATAAACTGAAATATGCTCATGGATATTATGGCGGGTTTGCAAAGCGGCACCACTATTTTTATAAGCGTTTGAAGGGAGTTGCAGCCGTCGATGGTGGCCGATTCCTCAAGCTCCCTGGGAAGTCCCCTCAAAAACTGTACCATCATGAATATGAAGAACGAGTGGCTTGCAAACAACGCCGGCACTATGAATGGCAGATAGCTGTCCACCCATCCAAACCTGTTGAACAGGATATACCTGGGAATCAACGTGACCGAGTCGGGCAGCATGAGCGTCGCAATCATGATCCCGAATAAGGGCTTTTTGAGCGGGAAATTGAAGCGAGCAAAGCCATAGGCTACCATGGTAGACGATACTATCGTAAATATGATGACCGGTATAACCAGCTTGAAGGAGTTTATCAAGAATGTGCCGAAGGTATACTGCCCTGTACCCTGCCAGCCCTTTACATAAGAGTCCAAGACCACTTTTGAAGGGAAGATGTTTATGGATTTAAATATTTCGTCATTGGGCTTGAAGGATGCCCCTATTACCCACAACAGGGGATAGACCATAAATATTCCGAACGCGATTAAGAAGGTATAAAGCAGCACCTTTGCGATGCCGTGTCTCATCATCTTTACATTTTTTCTGTGCAATGTTGCTGCGTTCATAGTTATTTACCACCGTCCTCATAGTATGTCCAGTAGGAAGAAGACTTAAAGAGCAGCGCTGTAAATACCATTATCAATAGGAACAGAACCCACGAAAGCGCCGAAGAATACCCCATCCTGAAGTATCTGAACGCGTTATCGTATACCAGTATGCTGTATACATAAGTTGCATTCATGGGACCTCCACCCGTTATCACGTATGGGCCGGTAAACTCCTGGAAAGCGTTGATGGTCTGCATGACGAGATTAAAGAACATAACAGGCGAGATCATGGGCAGGGTAATTGAGAAAAATTTTCTCATCCTAGAAGCACCATCAACAATTGCAGCTTCATATAACTCATTTGGTATTTGCTTTAATCCTGCAAGGAATATCACCATCGATGAACCAAACTGCCATACCGCCAAAAGGCTTACGGTAAACAGCGCTACATCCGGATTTCCCAGCCAGTCGATGGATTTTATGCCGAAAAAGCCGAGAAACTTGTTGACGATGCCTTCTTTCATAAAGAGAAATCTCCACAGCACCGATACAGCCACGCTACCTCCGAATATGGAGGGGAGGTAGTAAGCGGTTCTGAAGATGTTTATGCTCCTGAGCTTCATGTTTAATAGCATGGCTACAAACAGAGCAAAGGATATTTTCATAGGCACTGTCATCAAGACATACGCCAGCGTTGCTTTCAAAGCCGGGAAAAAGAGCTTATCCTTGGTAAACATATATATATAGTTGTCGAGGCCCGTAAATACGGGTTTATCCAATATGCTGAACTCCGTAAAGGAGTATATGAATGACATCACAAACGGGTATAGCTTAAATAGCAGGAATCCTGCGATCCATGGGCTGATGTATAGAAGGCCTATATAGTTTTTGCTCCTGTAGTACTTCATTTCTGCAATCCCCACCTGAAAAATTTTTAATTTCATTCAAAGATTTAAAAAACCATGTTATCCGAAGTGCTGGCTTATCCAGCACTTCGGATATTGAGGATAATAGAGGTCGGTTTTATTTGATGATAGGGGGTCACCTTATTTATTGAGCTGTTCTTTAAGCTCAGAGAGTTTCTGTGTGAAGCGGTCAATCAGCTCATCGGCTGCCTGCTCTGGAGTCAACTTCTTATAAGCCAGCATCTGTATAACGTCGGTGGTTATTTTCTCCAGTTCCTGATTCTGGCTTATGGCATTCTCGGGCTTACCCATCTTCTCCATGGCCATTGTGGTGGCTTCATTGAGGACGGGATCCAGCATGTTGTTCTCTACAAGGACATCGCGTGCAGCCTTGGTGGCCGGTACGCCGCGCACGTCTTTGAGTATTTTGGCCGCTTCTGGGTCGCTGAAGAACCAGTTCAGGAATTTGGCTGCTTCAGCTACATTTTTAGAATCTTTATTGATTGCGAGCAATTGCGATGGCCTTACCACCAAAGCGGTGTCCTTGGCGCCTTCCATTATCGGTATCATGGCAATCGATAGATTGGGTATATTTGCTTTCTCGGCGGCGTATGTCGATGTCCAGCTCCAGGACATCCCGATTTCGCCGTTAAGCCATTTTGGATTTTGGTCGGGCTTTCCGTGGAAGGGTGCGCTCTGTTCAAATGGTTCTATGGCCCCTGCTTCAAACAGTTTATTCAAATAATTGAAGGCTTCAACCAGAGTTTCTCTGTCAAATCCAAGGGTATAGTCGTCGTTGATCCAATAGTTGCCGGTTTTTTGGATCACATAGGCCTTTAAAGCGTAGTAGCTGCGTATTGCATCGAAGTTTAGGAGATAGGCGTTGGGGTCCTTTTCATGAACTGCTTTTGCAACCTCAAGAAGACTATCCCAGGTCCATTTCATTTTTTCATCTATGCCGTATTTCTTAAAAAAGTCCTTGTTGTACAGTAAAGCCCCTGCATTTACGCCTGTTGGCAAACCTATCAGCTTACCGTCATGGTAGCAGAATTGGTCAAGGAAGTTCTTGTCAAATATGCTGGTGTCAATTTCATCTCTTTCGTTTAAATTAACGAAGAAGTCACCCTGTGAAGTGAGCTCGAGTATCCAGGTGACGTCGATCTGTATTATGTCTGGGGCTGTTCTGCTGCTCAATTGAGTGGCCAGCTTCTGGAGATAGCCGTCAACCCCGCCATATTCAGCGTTGATTTTCACATGAGGGTTGTTTTTCTGATACGTGTTTATTGCTTCGAGAGTTGCCTGGTGACGGGCTTCTCCACCCCACCACATAAAGCGCAGCGTCACTTCTTCAGGCTTTTCCTGTTTGTTGCCCTCGTCCTGCGTTGCTCCTCCGGTTCCTGCATTTTGTTCATCTGCTTTATCCTTTTGAGTTGTGCAACCAGCTATCAGTGATATGCACAGAAGAATTGCAACAAACAGGTACATGAACTTTTTGACATTCATAACTGCACCTCCTAAAATTTTTGATTAACGGCCAATGCTTGATTTTTAGCCTATTTTAAAAGTATCACACGCCTTCTTTATAAAAAAGTAATCGGACATTAGATTTGGTATCATTTCTTAATGAGTTTTGCAAAAAGGTATCAAAATTTAAGCAATATAAAAAAATGATACCCATAAAAAAGAGCCCCATACTTCATAGGGGCTCTTTTTGCTATCATTCAAATTCGTATCTGAACCAGTTAAAGTCAGCGCAACCGCCATCTCTGATACTATTGTAGGAAAACAACCCTATTCTTGCACCCTTCCAGAATCCCCATGCCAGTTTGCAATCTCCGCCCAGTTCCATAAAATGTTGTCCGTCCAGGCTGAAGGCAAACCGCGTAGAGGAGGACAGGTCAAGGGTGCTTCTGAGCCAGACGGTATTGCCGGCAACTTTGGGGCCGTGATGGGTTATGCCGCCGGTGACCGCCTTTATGAAGTACCCATCTTCTCGCCTTTCAACGCCAATCCAGTTTTGCTGCGTACCACCCAGATAGGCCAGCCCTGCCTTCTGGCCCTCAGCCATGTATTCTATGCTGAGCTCGGTCGTTATTACGCCCTTGTCTCCCATCAGCTTTTGAGCGATGGTATTTCTGGCTCGCAGTATATTATCGGCGTACATGGCTTTGATGCGGAAATATCCCGGCCGTTCGGTGAGTGACCAGTTTTCATCAACAGGGTTGTGGTTGAACTGCCACTGCAGCCCCAATTCGGGCTTGTCAAAGTCGTCCGACGTCTGCGGAAAGCTGATGGGATACTCGCCGCCTACATTGGGCTTTTGAAAGATGGTGACCGGTTCGCCCTCGGCTCCCATTATCGGCCAGTCATCTATCCATTTTACGGGCTGAAGATGGCACACCCTGCCCAAAATTCCCGCGCTCTGGAAGTGTATAAACCAGGTCTCTCCCGATTCTAATTCTACCAGCGCACCCTGATGAGGGCCGTTTATGTTGGTTGACCCTTGCCTAAGGACTATTCTCTTCTCATAAGGGCCGTATATGCTTCGGGAGCGTAGCACCGTCTGCCAGCCCGTTTCCACGCCGCCTTCGGGGATGACCAGGTAGTAATATCCGTTTCTCTTGTATATCTTGGTTCCCTCGGCTATTTTTCCGACATACACCACTACGCCGTCGTCTAGAAGGGTCTTGCCATCAGGGCTCATTTTATGGATTATTATAGGGCCGGCGCCCACCGTGCTGTGGCCTAGATAGGCGTTGCCGTCATCATCCCAGAACGGGCAGGGGTCTTCCCAGCCCGACACCCGTTTGACTTCGTGGAGAGGGCTCCAGGGCCCTGCCGGGTTGGTTGCGGTACTCATGTACAGCCCCTCGTCTGGCGTGCAAAAATACACATAAAACTTTCCATCGTGGTATCGGATAGAGGGAGCCCAGCTCCCCTTGCCATAGCCTTCCATGTCGTCATACCGTGGGTCAATGTCAAGGCGGCGATATATCTGACCTATGACCCTCCAGTTCACCAGGTCTTTCGAGTGCAGCACCTGCATGCCCATGTAGTGGAAATCTGAGCATACCATGTAAAAATCACTTCCCACCCTTATGACATCAGGGTCGGAATAATCGGCATTGAGCACGGGATTCCTGTAATATCCGTTTCCTAGGTCGCCCCATGGGCGGGGTTTAGCATGAAGGGTTTTGTCGGCCATGATTCTCTCTCCTCCGCTTTTTATTTTATTTTTTACTGGACATAGGCCTTCTTTGTAAGAAAATTTGTTTATAGCTTATTAAGGATAATATCTGCAGGTGGTGTAAAGTTAATGTACATTTCTGTTCTTACGGCAATGGATTGATCTTTTCCCACAGGACCTTCCATTTCGAGTTTCTGGGGAAGCCGGGAGCATCTTTATCGGCACTCCCATCCCAACCAGCTGCCATCATAGCCACTGCTATGAGCAGTGCCCCATTGCCCGGCAGATAGAGCGGCAGGTCGCTCCTGTCGCCTTGCTTGTTGTGCCCATTTGGAAGGTATGTGTTTTTAGGCGCATCCATCAGCAGAATATCTATCGCTTTTTCGGGCTGCCCCAGCCGTGTGGCAGTCATTGCCATTACCGGGAAGTCCCAGCCCCACATGCTTTCAAAGTCCCAGCTGCTCAGCACCCTGTCAAGGGTAGCGGCCATCACGTCCCTGTCCACCATTGAACCGGGCAGCATTCCCAGTGCACAAAGCATGGAGGGATGGTCGTGATTGAATCTGGTGAAGGTGTCGGGGCAATTCTCATGGGCAAGATATACGCCGTCCTTTTCAGGAAGCTTTGATAGCTTGGATATAATTTCTTCCCACTTTGGCTTAAGGGGAAGGCCCAGGCGCCTGCGCCACAATCCCGCTATCTTAAGGCCAAACCTCCAGTATTCCAGCTCAAAGGTTGGATTGAGGGCAATATGCGGGCTGTGGTTTTCCTGCGCCGGTATAAGGCCCGGCCCCAGGACATATCGGTCATTTTTTGCATCATATATGACATACGAGGCCATAAACTCGGCTGTTTTGAATACCAGCTCACAGTAACGTTCCAGGGTTTGGCGGTCAGGATGCGCCCTATAGCACAGCTCGGCGTACATTATGGGATGGGGTTGCTGCCATATGAGAAGGGGCCCGATTGGCGAAGGGCTGTCCAGGCCGTCATACGCTACCATCTTGGGCCACCTAGCTCCCCTGTATCCCTGTGAGGCAGCCAGCTCTTCAGCCTTGTCCATTATGGACATATACCACCACAGGCTTTTTTCCAGAAGCCTGGCGCGGTTCCACAGGGGGAAATGGGCTGCGTGCCAGTAGTGCATTTCAAGGTGGAATTTGCCGTACCAGCTGTTGCAGGTAAGCCCCGTTTCCTGAGGGGGCATGGAACCCGCGCACTGGATGGCAGTGAGGTACTGGGAAAGCACTATGCGCCTTTCGAGTTCAATTGCGCGTTCATCCTGGCTGTGAGCCAGTTCAATGGCACCGCCTTCCAGCCAGAAACTCTCCCAGTGCTTTTTGCTGGCTTCTTCTGCGGCTTCAAAGGTTAATTCTCTCTGGCGGATGGGTATGGGAGAAAACATACAGGTAAATTCGATGGTGTCGTTACTCGATGTATTTTCGAGGACAAACTTGTGCCTGGCCTGCCTTGATAGACGGGTTCCCTTGTTGAACGATATCCTTACGAAAATTCGTTCATCATCGATTATCCTGAGCAGGTCAACAGTGTTTTCATTGGCAAGAATAACCTTTGTATCGTGTTTGTTATCGCTTTCCCAGTCAGAAGCGTTTTTGGCAGGAGAGCCATACGGGAATCGAAACAGGATTTTAAGCTTCTTATCTTTTATAAGGGGAGATTGTGCTTTGACGGCGACGGCGTCGAGCTCGGGATGACAGCAGGTTTTCACCCAAACGGGATAACCGATTATGCAAAAACGGCTGGTGATGACGCCCTGCCATAGGTCAAGCTCTTGATGGATACTCCCCCTGTCAATTAAATGGACGGGTTTTTCACCTAGAGAAGAAAAGTCAAAGCCTATGTTGGCTAAATTGAGCCTGTGGGGGTTTTGCCTCAGATAGTTGAACAGCTCCTCTTGCCCCTCGGCAGACGTTGCATATCCTACTTCGCGGCCGTTTACAATAAACTTTTCCAGTTTAAGGTTATCTCTGAAAAAATTTTTGTTGTCGGCTGGCTTGAAGGAGTGCCAGCCCCATTGCGACTGTGTACAAAGGGGCGTATAGCTGTCATATATCTCTGTAAATGTCTGAAGCCCGGTTATGTCTACCGTAAATGCGAATTCGCCATTCCCCACTGATAAGGGAGACCAAGGGTCAATATCTTTGAGGACAGGGTTGTGCCTTCTCACCAGTTCATACCTGTCGATGTTCACTGACATGGCAATACACTTCCTTTTCTAAGCATATTTTCTTAATTTTGTTAAATATATTTAAACCCTAAACTTTTTTGATTCAACATTTTGACCGTAGTATCAGTTAGAATATTATCAAGGTCTTTTATTTTATGTCAACTACTACAGGCCTAGAAGTGGTTTAGCCTTTCTTTACAGGTACTGTTATTTGAGTCACTGAGTTGGACATATATACAAGTTAAATGATTAAACATAGCAGTTGATAATTTGTTTCGTTCATTTTAAAATAGGACTTAAAGTAATTTCTAGTTTTTGTCTTAAAGTTATGGAGGAAGATTTATGGCTAACTCGGAAATCATCAGGCAAAAGGTTTTGGCTCGGCTTAACAGTCTTACTAAGCCCATTGGGAGTCTTGGATACCTTGAAGAAATAGCGTTAAAGATGGCGCTTATTCAAGGTAAAGAGCTTCCTGAGCTTCCAAGGAACAAGAAGGTTTACGTCTTCGCAGGCGATCATGGCGTTGTTGCTCAGGGCGTTTCGGCCTATCCCAAGGATGTTACTTATCAGATGGTATTCAATTTTTTAAGCGGTGGAGCTGCAGTTAACGTTTTTGCCAGGCATGTTGGAGCAGAAGTTTTTGTTGTAGATGCGGGTGTTGATTACGAGTTTAACGATTCACCCTATTTAATTAAGGCAAAAATAGGCTATGGGACAAAAGATTTTTCAATCGGACCGGCAATGAGCATTGAAGAAGCGTGGATGTGTATTGACTATGGGAGAAAAATTGCCCGTCAGGCAATAGACGCAGGGGCCGATTTGTTGGCAATTGGAGATATGGGAATAGGCAATACGACAGCTGCTACAGCTATAGCTGTTGGCTTTGGGTATGTCATAGACGATGTACTTGATATCGGCACACCGATTGATGACGTTGCCTTGCAGAACAAGAGGCGGGTAATCCTCAAGGCTATGGAGATAAATAGGCCAGATAAGACAGATGCGCTCGATGTTTTGGCAAAAGTGGGGGGTTACTGTATAGGGGAAATGGCTGGTTTCATACTGGAGGCGGCAAATTCACATGTTCCTGTTGTTGTGGATGGTTTTCCGACAACTTGTGCGCTTTTGATAGCATATAATATGGATAAAAGCGTCTTGGATTACGTGTTTGCTGGTCATAAATCTTCTGTTAAAGGCCACAGCGTAATTCTTAATTCGCTTGGTTTAAGGCCAATATTGGATTTAGATATGAGGCTTGGCGAAGGAACGGGGGCTGTTTTGGCTATGAATATCATTGAAGCGGCTGTAAAGATGATTCGTGAAATGGCGACATTTGATTCGGCAGGCATTTCAAAAGGAAGTGAGCAGACATGATATTGATAACCGGCGGCATAAAATCGGGGAAGAGCTCTTATGCACTCAGTTTGGCAAGAGAGTTTAACAAAAAGGCCTTTGTGGCAACCGGAGAAACGTTTGATGAAGAGATGAGGCTTCGAATTGCCAAACATAAGCTTGAACGGGGCGACGAGTTTGACACTTTTGAGGAGCCGGTAAGGATTTATGATGTTATACAGGAAATAAAAGATAAATACGACGTTATCCTCGTTGATTGTATGACGACATGGCTGGGGAATGTATTTCATTACGGCCTGGATCCTGACGAGGAAGTAGAAAAGTTGCTGGCATCAATTTCAGGCAAAGAGATAATAGTGACAAATGAGGTCGGGTTTGGTTTGATACCTGCTGATAAAACAGCCAGGCTATACACCGAAAAGCTGGGCCTGTTAAACTTAAGATTAGCGCGCAAAGCGCAGGAGGTTTATTTGGTTGTATCCGGCATACCGGTTAGAATTAAATGATTTGGGTGGTTGTCTTGTTCAGACAGTCGATAGGTACTACCTCATGGCTTTTTCCTGGCACTTACTACGAAAATGCAAGGTCTGTTGTGCAAAAAGTTGATTTTGTGGAATTATTGGTGTATCAGTGGGATGAAGAAACGCAAAAGTTGTTTGGCGAAGAAATTGGAGGATTGATGGAGCTTAAGAGACAGGGCTTGCTGTATACCGTACACCTTCCTACAAATAATATTGAGGATGCAAGGCGCGCTTTTGAGTTTTTTGAAAATTCTGAACTTGATGTGGTGAGTTATGTACTTCATCCCCTTGATGGTTTCAAAAATTTTAAATGGAACAAAAAGGTGGCTGTAGAAAATATACTACAAAAGGTTGAAATACATGAAAATATGGTTTTTGACATTGGTCATCACATATTGGGGAAAAGATTTCCTCTCAAATATCTCGACAATGTTGTCGAGATTCACATCATGGGTGTAAAGGACGGCAGAGATCACTTGGGGCTTAATGAGGATACTTTACGGGAGCTGTGCCTTTTATTCGGTGATAAGCTGTATTCGGTGCCATATATCTGTTTTGAAATATTTGATATGGACTTGCTGGAAGATTCTTTAGAATTATGGAACAAGATGATGAACAGAGGTTGGGAAAAGTGATGGGAAGAACAATCCCTGAAAGAATAATAAACGAAATCAAAATCATGTTGCTGTCGTTGTCGTTTATATCGCGTATACCCGTTAAATTGCCCAGTAAGATGGCTGTAACGGATAGAGATATAAAATCGTGCGTTAGATGCTTTTCGCTTATAGGGTATATTCCAGGATTAATCTTTGCGCTTGGCAGGATGACACACCACACCATGTTTTATCTGATATCAATAGCTGTAAGCTTCTGGTTATTTGACCTTTTCCATTTTGACGGTTTTCTCGATACCTTTGACGGCTTTTTCAATCAAGGGACAAAAGAGAAGCGGCTTGAAATAATGTCCCGTGGGAATGTGGGGCCGTTTGCGGTGTTTTTTGGTATGCTGTACATGATTGCATTTTGGGAGATGTTCAAAATCACTCTTCCAATGGAACTTCTATACGCCTCTGTATTCGGAAGGCTCTCAATGACAACATTGCTGCACATATCGCATCCCTCAAAAGAAGAGGGCCTGGGTGCATTTTTGTATCCGACTTCAAAAATCAACCTCCTTATATCATTCCTGTGTACAACGCCTCTGTTGTTTTTTAGGCCACACTATTTTGTTGTTGCAGCTGTGGTTTCCCAGCTTACAGCTCTTTACATGAAATACATCTCGGAGAAAAAGATAGGTGGAATAACCGGTGATGTGCTGGGTGCAACAAGTTTGCTGGGGCAGATGTTCGTATTAGTAGGTTTATTAGCTGTATAATTTAATAGGATGTATCAAATAATGCTTGCAATTCTATTCTTCTAATTTATCGACTAAGACTATTCAAAAATGCCATAAAAATGTAATAATTAAGCAACAAGTTTGTGATGTGCATTCTTTATAATGAACTATAGCCCAAAATTAATAAGGAGTGTGACATGAATGATGAGGAAAGCTTTAATTATAATAACGTGTTTGTTTTTGCTTGGTTGTTCAAATTCACATTCGCAGCCGTATGAGAATGGCGAGAATGAGAAAGTTACTCAAGCAAATGAAATTCATAATACTGTTTCGGAGGAAACAAAGGAAAACGGTTCTGGAACTAATTCTACAACCACTTCTAAAACCAATGATATGAATACCCCAGGTAAATTTCCAGAAATGTTAATGGCAGTTGAAAACGGAGGGGATAAAATTGGGTTATATGACTTCGGTACACAGCAATTTACTCCTGTAATAGATTCAGGTAAGTACTGGCTTTGCAGATATATTCCAGAAAAGGAATCGATTGTATATGTGCAAAAGCGACAAGTGCTTATCTACGATATGAAAACAAAAAAGACAAGAGAACTGGTATCTATAGGCGAAAAGGAGGAGTGGGGAACGGATTTTTATGTATCTCCGCAGGGTACAGAGCTTATTTTTACTACCGCAATATATCCGGATGAGGGTAGTTTCCTGTATATTGTTAATCTGGAAAATGGAGATCACCACAAGTTCGATAATATAGCTCGTGCCGTGTGGTGGGGGCAGAGGATAATAGCATGTGAAGTAATAGTGGATAATATAAATAAAGCAAGGACAGATAGCCACCTTGTTGTCATAGAGCCACATACGTATAAATCTTCAATTTTTAGCCAGGCTGTTAGCGAAATAGATAGTATTATTCCTCTAAAGGACAGTATCATCATTGAAGGGGTTAAGAAGCAAGAAAAAGCAAAAAAAACCGGAAGATCAGTTGAAGGGGTTGTATGTTCTTAACAAAGAAGGGGAGATTGAAAAGACAATTTTTGAAGGTACACGGGAAGAGTACTCTCATATTGAGAGGCTGGATTATTCCAAAGATTTTTCCAAAGCAGTATATACAGTAAGTGATACAGCACACGGGGAAAAATATAAGGTTTTTTTAGTAAATTCAAAGGATAGCCAACCTGAACTGATTTTCGAAGATGAGTATATTGACTTTCCGAATATTTCAGAAGATGGTAAATATATAGCTTTCCAAAAAGGCTCGTCCTCCAAATCACAAATTTTAATATATGACATTGAAAAACAAGAACAGTATGAAATTACACCAAACTTGTCGGATGGCGAAAGCTTTATTTTCTATGATTGGTAAAGGTAGAGAAAGAAGAATACTGACTCATTTTGGATATTTCAATTTTTAGTTTGAGAAGCTGTTTGGATATTCAGCATAAAAATGCATTGTAGGAGCTTTTGCTATGGTCAACAACTTTACACAATAATCCCCACTTTTGTTCAAAGTGGGGATTATTTTATGCTTACGTTTTTGACGCACTGG
This sequence comes from Caldicoprobacter oshimai DSM 21659, assembly GCA_000526435.1. Taxonomy (GTDB): domain Bacteria; phylum Bacillota; class Clostridia; order Caldicoprobacterales; family Caldicoprobacteraceae; genus Caldicoprobacter; species Caldicoprobacter oshimai. The sequence goes on along the minus strand of JAGB01000004.1, from coordinate 18,479 downwards.
TTGTCAAGTTTATCAACTTTTATTTTTTGGTAATGGCTAAATAATAGTGCTGTTTTGGCGGGGTGTTATAGGTGCCACTTTTGATGTGTTTTTTATACTATTTAGTAAGTATTTCTAGTTCGGCGCAATTCATTAGACTTTTAGTATTATTAAACAAGTCTGTTATGTTTAATAACCGCTGTAAACTTTAATCACCCAGACTTTAAGGTACCTCTTTATAAACTTTACATAGTTTGTTTAGCAAGGGGAAGGTGGGTACCCATGCCCATTAGAGACTACATGAAAAATGCCAATCTAAAATTCAATGGTAAATTAAGGCCGAGGGCTGCTACCAATGGCATTGTACTACATCACGCCGCGGCTCAAAGAGCTACGCCGCAGCAAATACACGAATGGCATCTTCGGAGAGGATGGCTGGGTGCAGGATATAACGTTTACGTGCGCAAGGATGGTTCGGTGTGGGAGCTGCGGCCGTTATGGGCTGTCGGGGCGCATGCTGAAGGGGTCAACTCCGAGAGTATCGGCGTATGTGCCGAAGGCATGTATCATCCTTTAAGCGGCCAGCCGTATGACAGGGAAATGCCCGCGGAGCAGTTTGATGCTCTGGTGAAGGTCGTAAAGGATTTGATGGAGGAATATCCTTATATTAAGTGGATCAAGGGCCATAACGAGGTGCCAGGATCTACTACTGCCTGTCCCGGCAGCTATTTTCCACTTAAGAAAATTGTTATAGCCGCAACCAATAGCCCTAATATTGAGGAGGTGGATGACATGAAGAAGGGAGACAGAGGACCGGCGGTTGAGAGGCTGCAAAGGCTTTTAATGGCATTAGGTTATCAGCTCCCTAAATACGGGATAGATGGAATTTTCGGTGCTGAAACTGAGGCTGCGGTAAATGCGTTTAAAAAGTCAGCCGGGTTGCCGCAGAACGGGATTGTGGATGTTACTATCATGATAGCCATGGCAGAGAGACTGTTGCAGAGTAAAGTCGCTCTGGAGCAGGAAAATGCCGCTTTGAGAAGCAGGATACAATTCTTGGAGGGTGAGCTGAAAAAGGCGCTTGAATCCACCAATGAGGCTGTGAAAAAATGTATGAAGGAGTTTGAGGAAAGGAACAAGAGATTTATTGAATTTTTCAGGCTGCTTAACCAGCTGATAAAAGAAGTAGGAGAATATCAAGGGAATGCCCTCTCCTACAAAAGCAGCTGAATTGCCTAAAAAAATGTGGTAAAATATGCTTGTGGGAGTAAAGGAGGGCCGTATGGTGGGGTTCAAATTTCTGCATTTGGCTGATGTTCATCTGGATACGCCTTTCCAGGCCAGGACAAAGGATATGCGCATGTTTTTGCGCCAGGCAATTCGTCAGGCTTTTCAAAGGGCAGTAGATTTAGCCATATCCGAAAAGGTGCACGCCCTACTCATTGCAGGGGACCTGTTTGATAACCAGACCTTGAGCTTTGCTACCGAGAAGTTTATAGTAGAACAGATGAAAAGGCTTTCTGAGGCCAAGATTCCAGTATTTTATGCGCCGGGCAACCACGATCCGGCCGGGGTGATGTACCGCAGAAGCTTGATTGAATGGCCCGACAACGTAAAGGTATTTAATGCCAGGCAGCCCGAAACCTGTCCTGTTTATGACAGGGATGGGCAGCTTGTGGCCTGGATCACGGGAGCCGGGCATGAAAGCCCTCGTGAAAAGGATAATATCATCAAAGATTTTCCGCGTGCCCGGGATACCGGCATACCCCATATAGGGCTTGTACATGCTTGGGTTACCGGTGCCAGGGGAGAAGAGGAGCATGACAGGTATGCTCCCTGTACTCTTGAGGATATGGCGGACAAGAATTATACATACTGGGCGCTGGGACATATTCACACCAGAGCACATCTTTCCGAGCAGCCGCTGGTGGTTTATCCCGGCAACCTGATGGGACGCCACCATGGCGAGGAGGGTTTAAAGGGTGTCTATGTAGTGGAGATAGACGATACAGGGCGAGTTAAGGCTGAATTCTATCCTGTGGCGCCGGTGTGCTGGACCACATTTAAAGTGAATAACCTCTCTCAAGTGAGGACCCTGGCCGAGCTGCAGGAACATATGTACAGGGCGATTGCTGAGCAGGCTGAAAGGCATGGGCATGCTGATGGCCACCATGAGACCATAGCCAGGGTGCTGCTCGAAGGGCCGTGCTTTCTGTATAACCAGCTCCGCTCTCAAGGGACTCAAGGAAGCATTCAGGAGGAGAATATCCAGGTGCTGGAGGAGTATTTATCCGACGTCCTGGGTTTTAGATGTGTGGAAGTGGTGCTCGACGGCCTCACGCGCCCTGTGGTGCCCGATGATTACAGGGGGCAGCCTCATGTGCTGGGCGTTGCCCTGGATATTCTGGAGAAGGCCAGGACCGATCCACAGGTTTTGCTCAAATTAAAGCCGGAAGTATTGGCCGGATGCCCTGGTGGGGACGCCAGCGAAACCATTGCGTACCTCCAGGGGCTGCTTGAGGGGCTGGATTATGAGTTGGCGGCCCGGTTGCTGGGGGGAGAACTGACATGAGGTTTCAAAGGTTAAAGGCACAAGCCTTTGGGTGTTTAAAAGACTGGGAAAGTCCACCGCTGAAACCAGGGCTTATCTTGGTGTGCGGACGCAATGAATCGGGGAAAAGCACGCTTTTCAACCTTATAACCACGCTGTTTTACGGGTGGTATCCGGCAAACAGGGATGCAAATCCCTATGTGCCCTGGGGCGAGGCAGAAGCTGCCTGCGAAGGTGAGCTCCTGCTTGAAGAAGGGGAAGTCGTTACCGTAAGCCGCAGGCTGCGAAGCACTCCCATAGGGATGTTGATCCAAGAAGACGAGGTGGTCGAGATTAGAAACAGGACGCTGCCGTATGTAGAGGTTTTGCCGCGGGACGTCTTCAGGGAGGTCTATGCCATTGAGCTGCGCAATTTAAAGTTTCCGGAGCACAGCGCATGGGAGGCCATGCAGCAACAGCTGCTGGGAGGACAGTTCAGCTCTTTTCTCAGGCCGGTCAGCGAAGTGGTCAGGGAACTGGATGATGAGGCCAATCGTCTGTGGCGCCCTGACAGGAGGGGCAGGCCACGGGCCAGGGATATTGGGGAACGGCTGAAGGAACTTAGGGCTTCATTGGAAGAAGCCAGGGCAAGGGAAGAACGGCTGCGCCGTGCGCAAATGGAGCTGGTCGAGCGCCAGCGTATGCTTGAAAAGGATATTGCCAGAAAGGCCGAGCTGATGGCATATATAGACCGCTGCGAGCGATTGAATCCCGTGCGAAAAAAGCTCAAGCGAATACAGGAGCTTAAGGAGGCTTCGGCCTATGCGTCCGATTATGATGACCTGCCGCCTGACCCTGCACAGCGCCTTGAATATATTGACAGGCAGCTGGAGGATTTGAGGCTCCAAAGAGCAAGGCTGGAGGAAAAAAAGCGCCAGCTTGAAGGCGTGATCAAAGCCTGTACAGAACGGGATAAGGCGCTGCTCAATCATGCCGGGGAGATCAAGCTGTTGGTCAAGTCGTATGACCGGATAAAAGCCGACCAGGATGAGCTTAATAATATAGAGACGGATATAAAGAGCTGGGGTGAGCAGCTCAGGCGGCATGCCTCTGAAGTATTAGTGGGGGGATGGAAACCAGAGCTTGCGGAGATAGTAAATGCCGTTGATGCGGCTGCATTAAAGGCGGGGATAGACTCGTTCAGGCAGGCACGGGAGCAGTATCAGGAGCAGCTAAACAGGGTTGAGGCTTTAAGGGTAAGGCTGGGGCAAAGGCGCGGTGCCAGGTATGTGCCATGGCTCTCGGGGGCTTTTTCAATTATGGGGATGCTGGGGTTTATCCTATCTGGCGCATCGGCAATGAGATTTGTATCCGCTATTGTGATGGTGACAGGCGTGGTTTTGCTGCTGGCATGGTGGCTTTTTGGTGGCAGGACAGCGGAATACGGCGAGCTGGAGCTGGAGGAAAGGCGCCTTGCCCAGCTGCATGACAGGGTGAACGAGGAGCGCAGCCAGATTCAAAAGCTCATCAAAGGGGTTCCCCTTGCACTTCAAAGGCTTGAGAACCCCGACAGCACTTTGCTGGTCGACATAGGCAGGCTCAAGGAGTTGCTGGAGCGCATAAAGGAAAGCTCTCGAAGAAGGGATGTGCTTGTTGAGCGGATAAAGCAGAATGAGCACAGGGTCTTGAAGCTGCTTAAGGCATGCGGATTGGATAAAAATGGCGTGGAGAGCTTTAGACTGCTACGTGATAGCGAGCACCATGACGGCGATTCTAATGTGAGCGGTTCCAGGCTTTCATCTGCTAACACCTGCAGCGACTTTGGTGCGGGGAATTTTGGAGTTGTATATAGCGGCTACAGCCACGGTATCGACGTTGCCAGGCAGGGGGATGTGCTCAGCGCAATAGACCTTCTTGAGGTTGCGCTACAGGAGGCCGAAAGGCGCTATCAGGACGCACAAGCGGCGAAAAGCCAGATGGAGGACTTAGAGTCGGAACTGTCCAGGGTTAATGGGACGGTGGTGCAGCTTGAGCGGGAGAAAAACTACATATTAGGACGTTTAGAGGAGCTCCCCGGTGAGGACATAAATGCCAGGATTGATGGGCTCATGAAGGCTCGGGAGCTGGCCCGTCAGGCTGACAGCTTTTTGGAGGATTTAAGGCGGGATTATCCTGACCTGGACGATATACGGCAGCAGATTATGGAGCTTACCCAAAAAGATGAAGAGTGGATATTTGATGATGAGATGCTGGCACGGGCAAAGGCAGAGCGGGATCAGATAGAGCAGGAGTTGAATGCTTTAAATAGTGAGATAGGTACACTGAAGAAGGAGATCGAGCTTGGCATGGGGCAGGGGAACATGGACGAGATAGAAGGCGAGATTGCTGTGCTTGAATGGGAATTGAAAAAAATAGCCCGTCAGAGGGATCGAATTCTCTTGCTCAAGAATCTGATTCTGGAGGCCGAAAAGCGCTTCCGCGAAGAACACCAGCCCGATGTCTTAAAGAAGGCCGGCAGGTATCTTTCCATCATTACGGATGGCAGATACACCCGTTTGTTTACAAAAGAGGGGCAGCAGGCTGGCCTGCTTGTGAAATGTGGCTACAGCGATGAGCTGATAGAGGTTGGAGAGGGCTTTTTGAGCCGGGGTACACTAGAGCAGATCTATCTTTCGCTGCGCTTGGCTTTTATAGAGCATCTGGACCCGGGAGGAAGGCCAATGCCGGTATTTCTTGACGAGGTGTTTGTCAACTGGGATGGTTTCCGCCTGGATAATGGTTTTGGCTTGCTCAAGGAGCTGGCACAGCAGCGCCAGGTTTTCATATTCACATGCCACGATTGGCTGGTAGAGAGGCTGGTTGGCAAACTGGATGTACAGGTAGTGGAGCTGCAGATTTGAAAAATGCAGCGGTAAATTGTCTTGCAGGCGTGACAAAATATCGTGAGAAAAAGCATACATAAGCGTTACTTTATCAAGCTATACTTAAGCAGATTAAGTTTGCAGCAAAATAATATATTGATTTTAGTGTAAAAAGTAAAATTTATATAAATACAGGAGGTGTGTTTTATGGATTTTTTGCAGCTTGCAAAGAACAGGTATTCGTGCCGCAGCTATAAAAAGGTGCCGGTGGAAAAGGAAAAGCTTGAACAGGTACTTGAGGCAGGGAGGATAGCGCCTTCGGCCTGCAATCTGCAGCCCTTCTATTTTATCGTGGTTACCGATGAGGATTTAAAACAAAAGGTGGCTTCAAGTTACAGGGGGCAATGGATCAAAGATGCTCCGGCAATCATTGTGGCCTGTGGTGATCACAGCAAGTCATGGAAGCGGGCCGACGGCAAGGACCACTGCGATATCGACGTGGCCATCGCGGTTGACCACATGACCCTGGCGGCAGCAGAGCTGGGGCTGGGTACGTGCTGGGTGTGTGCTTTTGATGCCGCAAAGTGCCGCGAGGTTCTCAATCTACCCGCACATATTGAGCCGGTGGTTCTCCTGCCCATAGGCTATCCTGCCGATAAGGGGAATCCCGATAGGCATCAGGCCCAGCGCAAGAAGCTCGATAACTTAGTGCGCTGGAATGGTTTCCAGGGAGCCTGATAACGAGATAAGGGCTCCCTAAATTTTTTCCACTCATCAAAAATTGTAACCGCAGATACCGATTTTTGGATTTGTATGCTATACAATAGATGCGTGAAAAACGGAATGAAGGGTGGGATAAATGGCAAGGGTTTGGCGGGCGCTGTCTCAGGCATTCTTTGCTGTGCTGTTTTTTGTGCTTGTTGCGTCAGGCAGAATTCAGCTGTGGATGGGCATATTTCTTTTAAGCGTGGTTTTGGCGGCGTTTTTTGGGAGATTTTACTGTGGATGGATATGTCCCGTAAATACTCTTATGAATCTTGTAACCAGGGTTAAACGCAGGTTGCGCATCAAGGATTTGGCTGTGCCGGAGTCTGTGAAGAAGCCGGTTTACCGCTATGCGGCTCTTTTGGCTTTTATTTCTTATGTTTGTATTCGTAATGTCAAGTGGCAAAAATTGTTTATTTAGCGTGCCATAGGCTTAATTTTAAAGATATCAAAGAAAGGAGATGGATAGAGATCCAAAAGATGGAATGCTGTAAGTACATACAAAAGGAGTAAATTTTATGGTTGAGAAAAAATTTGTGTTTCAACAGGTGGACGATAGGGTTATAGAAAGAATAGTGGGTGATGAGAATGTGAACGTAAACCATATGATACTTAAAAAGGGTGATGCTCTGCCACAGCACTATTCAAATTCCAACATGTACATGATTGTGGTGAGGGGGAATATTACGCTGTAGTTGGACGATCAATAGCCGCATGTTTACCCTGCAGGGACCATAGTGAATATTCCGTATAATACGAAGATGAACGTGTACAACCAGCATGATGACGTGCTGGAGTTCTTCGTGGTGAAGGCACCTAGTCCAAGGTTTTACGGCAAGCAGTGAAGTTTTTTGATCTAAAAGCTTGTACTGCCTGCTGAAATATACAAATAACGATTTTGATGAAGGGAGAGGATTTTGAATGAAAGCACATGTCGATAAGGATACATGCATCGGTTGCGGACTTTGCGCGGATATATGCCCTGAGGTTTTCAGCATGGACGATGACGGACTGGCCGTGGCTATAGATGCTGATATACCCGAGGATGCTCTCGACAGCGCAAAGGACGCTGAACAGCAGTGCCCAAGCGGAGCTATAAGCATCGAGTAGGGGGAAGAGCGTTCTCAATGGGCAAGCAGTGACTACTGATCATCGCAAGTGCCTCTCATTGATTCAAACGTATAGAGGAGTATGCCGTTTTAAAAGAAAAAGAGCAGGTATGTCTGCTTTTGAGGGCTTTTTGTCCTTTGTATGGTCGGTGTGAGGGAGCCTGTTAGGCGCTACGTTACTCAATAAAATGTGGTGCTAACCCAAAATGTGTATTTTAAGTGAGAGCAAGATTATAAAAAGAGGGCTGCGTTGGGATTTGATTTCCGATGTAGCCCTCTTTTTGTATCAAAACTGTGCATTAATGATGATTAAGCTATGTGCCAAAGCTTATGCACCAGAGGTTATATACAGTCTGATCAAAAGGTGATCTAGTTTATGATATTTTTGTAGGGTGGGAGATGGGACTATACCTGTTCGCCTCAGTATGGGCAGGACCCTTCACGAGGTCAGCGCGACTATAAAGGCCAGTTATTAGGTCTTTTACCATGTAAGGTATCATCATGGTTACGCTGCCGTAAAGGGTAGCGATTTGCCGAGATAAAAGTTATATATCGCATAAAAATATGGAATCCCTATGGCGTATGTTATCATTCTTTCTCCTCCTCATTGATAATTTAAATATACCTTTGTAAGTTTCAATGGCTTTATAAACCAAAAAGTCACAATTATAAACCCAAATCAAATACGAAAGTTTACAATTGTTTTTTCGGGACAGAATTTATTTTTTGGTTTTTTTCTCATATATTGCCCGATCAAAGAAGGAATCGGTAAAATAATGTAGAATTAAAAATAAAACGGACTTTTTAAGCAATTGTATTGTCGAATACAGATGTAAAACCACAGTTATTTCAATTTGATTAAATTTAAATATGGGTAAATTGTCCCAGGTACCGCTTGTTGGGGATGGGGCTGCTTAAACGGCGGATTATAAATACCCCAACCATGTCGGTTTCTTAAAGTTAAAAAATGGTTTAGGGGTGCAAGAGCTTATGAGGATAAAGCTTACTTTTGTCTCCGACAAAAACATCGTTATACCGCTACAGTATAACTATCTTGTACAGGCTATGATATACAACAATATCTCTCGAGAACTTTCGGATTTTCTCCATGACCAGGGGTTTGTCATAAACGGCAGGCAGTTTAAACTGTTTACCTTTTCTCGACTGCAGGGGCGTTTCAAGATAAGTGGCAGTAAGATCGAGTTTACGCCCCCCGTCAGTCTTATTGTGGCTTCACCGGTTGAAAGGTTCCTCCGCGAGCTGGCAGAGGGCATGCTAAGAAATGATAACCTGAACATATGTGGGCAGAGACTGATGCTTACCAGTGTAGCGGTATTCCAGGGGTTTGAGGATGTGGATTTCAGCGAAGAGGTAACCATAAAGATGCTCTCACCCGTTGTGGCTTATAACACCGTTAGAAAGAGCGGTGGCTCGCGAACCATCTATTTTTCACCATGGGATGAGTGGTTTTCCGAGCTTATAAGGATAAACCTTGAGCGGAAATATCAGCTTATATACGGTCAAAAGCTGCAGGACGGCGATATCAGGATAGAGCCCTTGGGGCCAAAGGATGACCGATACTGTAAGGTGCTTGAATACAAGAACACGGTTATAAAGGGCTGGAACGGCATATACAAGCTGAAGGGTGACAGGCGGCTTATAAAGGTTGCCTATGAGGCCGGACTGGGCAGCAAAAACTCTCAGGGCTTTGGTTGCTTTGAGGTCATAGAGGGGTTGAGAAGGTGAGAGTACTTCGGGAAAATTTTTGCAAAAAATTTTTGCGGAAAAATTTTATGAGACAAATATAGTGTCTATTTATGTGGTATAATAGTTGTAAAAGATGCAATATGAAATTTTTGGCTAACTCAGTAAATGATTTAGATTTTTAGTAGCATAATACTTGGTTGCCGACGAAAAAAGGAATATTTACCGGTGTCTTTTTATAAGGATTATCTGATTGGGTAACAAGGGGGGGGAAGGACCATGCTTGCGGCAGTAAAGGAGATAGGTCGATTAAGGATTGAACAACGCGGGCTGAGTCATTTGGAGGTTCTTGTGGAGGACCCTAATTCTACCGGCAATTATGGAAAGGTTATAGCCATCGTTTTAGAAGAGGTTAACGATGACGAATGGAATTTTAAAGGGATTGAGCTTGAGGACTATGATGAGACAAAGATAATGAAATATTTATACAGAAGTGGTGCTGCCAATGGTGCAGACCTTACTCCAACAGCTAAATTGAGCGGAAAGCCTGAAGGAACTTTTGATAGAAAGATACTTGGCTGGTTCAATATACTTGATGAAAGAGGTTTACAGATCTCTCAACAGGATAAAGTATTTTTAAGTCAGGTCAGGAAACAATTAGACTTAAATGCCAATTACATAAAGAAAGAAATCTTAAGGATAAGAGATGAGACGCCAAATAAAATAGGGATATTGGTCACTCTAAAGTTTCGACAGAATGACCAAGTACGATATGTCGGAGATTTTCCCATCTTTACAACACTCCTTATGTATCAGGTCGATAAGAAGAATGAAAAATGTGCGGCAAAAGATAAGGTGTGTTCGATATGCGGTGCAAAAAAGGATTTGGTGATTGGCAATTTAGATACATATGCATTTTATACTCTGGATAAAATCGGTTATATAACTGGTGGGTTTAGAGAAAACGACGCATGGAAGAACTTTCCTGTATGTAGGGAATGTAAGCTGGCACTGGACGAAGGGAAAAAATACATCGAAAAGCACTTGACTTTTAGATTCTGTGGGATAGAGTATAATCTTATTCCTAAATTCATTGTAGGGGCCGAAATGATTCCTGATGAGATTCTTGATATATTTGCTAACACTTCCAAGTTGGTTTCGCTGAAACAAGAAGTAATAGACAGGATTACAACCGATGAAGACGATATATTGTATTATCTTAAAGATATCAAAGATGTCATAGCGTTAAATTTCCTTTTTCTCAAGAAGATAAACGCTGCTGAAAGAATCCTTCTATTGATAGAAGACGTATTTCCGTCCCGCCTTCGTAGGATATTTGACGCAAAATATAAAACTGATGAGATTTTTGCAAGCAAGTTCACATTCGGTTCAATAAGGAGCTTCTTCTCCAAGTCTGATCCAAACAAGAGAGATTATGACTTGGATGGGTATTTCCTTGATGTTGTAGACAGGGTGTTTAAGGATAGGCCGGTCAGTTATCATTTCTTGCTCCAGTTCATCATGAAGAAAGTCAGGCATGAATTTGTAAACGATGGCTACTTTTATCAGGCTGTCAGGGATGGTCTGATGACGATATATTTCTTGCAAAAATTAGGATTGATAGAAATGGAGGAGGAGGTCATGGAAGAGAGGGTTTTTGATGGATTGTTTAAGAAATATGGCCCTGCGTTCGAGACGCCTTTGAAAAGAGGCCTGTTTCTCCTGGGAGCCCTTACCGAACTGTTGCTCAGGAAGCAGTACAAGGAAAGAGGAGCAAAGCCGTTTATGAAAAACTTGAAGAGCCTGAAGATGAACGAAAGCGATTTTAAAGGGCTCTTGCCGAAGGTGCAAAACAAGCTGGAGGAATACAATGCCTTTGATAAAGGCAAGAGAATTCTGGCAAGGGAAGCGGCCAACTATATATTGCTTGCTCAGGACAAATGGCAGATGCCGGTTGATGAGCTCAATTTCTATTTTGCAGCTGGTATGAACATGGTGGATGAAGTGGCCAAGATAATTTATCCAGATGAAAAGCCTGAGGAAATTCAAATTCAAGAATAAAACAAGAATAAAAAATGAAACGATGAGGAGGTATGCAATATGTCGACCATAAAAAATAGGTCTGAGATACTTTTCCTTTATGATGTGACCGATGCCAATCCCAATGGGGACCCGGTGGATGAAAACAAGCCTAGAATAGATGAGGAGACAGGGGTCAACATAGTCACAGATGTAAGGCTGAAGAGGACTGTGAGGGATTACCTGCATTATTATAAAGGTCTGGACGTGTTTGTGCTGGAGATACGAGATACCGATGGGAATTTAAAGACCAAAGAGGAGAGATTGGCTGATTTTAAAGACAATGAAGATATTGTAAAGAAGTGTATTGATGTAAGGCTTTTTGGGGCGACCACTGCGGTTAAAGGCAAGACTATGACCTTGACGGGGCCGGTGCAGTTCAAATACGGCAGGTCGTTGCACAGGGTGAATGTGGTATACGTCAAAGGGACCACTGTAATGCCTTCTCAGCAGGACAAAAAACAGGGTACGTTTACAGAGAAGTACATACTTCCCTACTCACTGATAGCTTTCTATGGCATTGTCAATGAAAATGTAGCAGCAAGCCAGGGGATTGATTTAACAGAGCAGGATATTTTGTACCTTCTGGAAGGGTTGTGGAACGGTACTAAAAATCTTATATCCACTTCAAAGGCCGGTCAGATGCCCAGGCTGCTGATTCAGGTTGTATACAAAGAAAAGAATTTCCATATGGGTGAGCTGGACAAGAGGATAAAGTTTGTGAGCGACAAAAACGACGAAGAGATCAGGGATATAAAAGATGGTAAACTGGATATTACTGAGCTGGTAAATGCTTTGAATGTTCACAAAGATGCCATTGAAAGGATAAACTATAAGGTGGATGAGCGTGTGGTTTTGATGTTAAATGGAGGGGAAGTATCTATACAAGACGCATTAGCAGGATTTAATTCGAATGAACTTTTGTTTTGAGGGGTATGGGACATGAAGGCGTTGGTCTTTGATATATACGGGGATTTCGGGCATTTTAAAAAGTTCTATACTACATCGTCCCCCCTCACCTTTTCTTTTCCTCCACCGCCTACTGTGCGAGGAATGCTAGGAGCTATAGCAGGAGTAGATAAAACCGCGTATTTAAACGTCTTTTCTCATAAAAATTGCAGAATTGCTATAAGGATTCTTTCACCCATCAAAAAGATTAGGATGGGTATAAACCATATAAATACCAAAGGGAATTACTGGATTCCTGTTAAAAAGGGAACCCATGAAGCGCGTACCCAGATAAGGACCGAGTTTTTGAAAAATCCGGCTTACAGGATATATGTGTGTCACAAGGATGAGGGTGTTTTTGGTAGATTAGTGGAGAATGTAATGGAACATAAGACTGTTTATACTCTTTCAATGGGCTTGAGTGAACTATTGGCCGATTTCCGATATGTAGGATTGTGGGAAGTGAGGGAATGCGGCAATGGTGAGGGGGAAATCGCCACTGTAATACCTATGAGCGCTGTTGAAGAATATGGCATACGTTTTGAAGAAGGTAAGAAGTATTTCAAAGAAAAAATATCCGTGAATATGAATCAGGATCGCGTAGTAGAACGCTATGAAGACGTCATATTTGAGGCTCAGGGTAAATCCATTTATGCCCGAACCAAGGTATACTGGGAGGTTGAAAATGGAGAGCGCATTGTATTTTTCTGAATTGTATTCTCATCCAGGGAAGGCTCTGGAGGAACATCTTATCAATGTTGCGGACATTGCGATACAGAATTTAAATCAGGCACCTGATGATATTTTCAAACGCCATGGCAAAGATGTTTTATCGAGGTTAGTTAAGGTTTGTGCTCTATGTCACGATATCGGTAAGGCCACATCATATTTTCAGGAGTATCTGTTTGCGCCTGACAGCGTAAAGGATAAGTTGAAAGTCAAGGAAGAGACCCATCATGGGTTTTTATCAGCTATCGCGGCCTATTTTGCTACAAAGGCTGAATTTGAAGGAGTGGATGCGTTAAAAGGCGAGGAGAGGGAACTTTTGCCTTTCATCGCCTTTTTAGTTGTTCGCAGGCACCATGGCAATTTTAGGGATGTGCTGGATGAAGTAATATGGAAGGAAAGGGAAAGAGGCGTTTTATTGGCCCAGGTGGAAAGCATAGATGAAACAAAACTGTCCGTAATCAATGAAAAGCTACGCCGTGCAGGTTTAAACGTAGATATAACCAACGCTCACCTTAAAGAATGGGTCCTTGCCTTTCCAGATGAGCTTAGGCGACTGAGAATGAGATTGCGAAAGCTTGAACGGATGAAGGATATTGAGCCGTATATTCTCACCAATTTCCTGTTTTCATTGTTAATAGATGCTGATAAGAGCGAGGTTACAGTGGGAAAAACTGTGGAGCGGGCAAATGCTGATTTGGATCGTCATGTTGTGGATAATTACAAAGCAACTATGGGTATAAGAGATAGCTGGTTGAATAGTTTAAGGCAAAAAGCATACGATGAAGTTTTGTCTACGCCGGTAGATTTAAATGCTAAAGTTATGTCAATCAATCTTCCCACTGGCTTAGGGAAAACTTTGACATCGCTAGCGTTTGCCTTGAAGTTGAGAAAACAGATACAATCTACAAAGGGTTTTACTCCCCGGATTATATATTCACTTCCGTTTTTAAGTATTATCGAACAAAATGCCGAGCAGTTTGAAAAAGTGTTGGTTGCCAATGGGTTTGATGTCGATACCAGCTTATTGTTAAAGCACCACCATCTTTCGGAAGTGTATTACAGAAAAGGGCAGGAAGAATTTGAGACGGATGATGCTAAAATTCTGATAGAGGGTTGGAATGCGGAAATAGTGGTTACCACGTTTGTACAGCTTTTTCATACATTGCTTTCAAACAAAAATCACGACCTGCGTAAATTCCACCGGTTAAGCGGAAGCATAATTATACTGGACGAGGTGCAGTCTATCCCTACTCATTACTGGTTGCTCATTGGGGAGCTCTTTAAGAAGTTAACACAGGAGCTTGATGCGTATATAATCTTCGTAACCGCAACCGAGCCGCTAATTTTTTCCCGCGACGAGATTACTCCTTTGGTAAACAGGGAATTCTATTTCAACAGCATGGGGAGGGTAACCATTACACCGCAGCTTAAGACTAGCTTAACTCTGGAAGAGTTTGCTGAAAAGCTTGAAATACAAGATGAGAAGAGCTATTTGTTTATCTTAAATACCATAAAATCGGCTAAGGCCTTTTATGAGCTCTTAAAGCAAAAAACGGGGGAAGAGGTTGTTTATCTTTCGACCCATGTGGTTCCTTATGAAAGGCTTGAGCGGATAAAGCTCATGAAAGATAAAAAGGTCAGGCTTGCTGTTACCACGCAAGTAGTAGAGGCAGGAGTGGATATCGATTTTGATGTGGTGTATAGAGATTTGGCGCCGCTTGACTCCATAAATCAGGCGGCCGGTCGCTGTAATCGCAATTGGACAAGCAAGGGAGAAGTTATAGTTGTTTCATTGAGGGATGAAAAGAGGCTGTATGCCTCCTATATTTACGATTCAGTGCTTCTGGATATAACCAGGGGCATATTAAGCGATAGAGAAACTATTGAGGAAAAGGAATTTTTGCGGATAATCGAGGAGTATTATGCTCAGGTGCAGGCTAGAAAATCCAGCGATGTCTCCAGGGAACTTCTAACGGCAGTCTATAAGATGAAGTATGAAAGTGTGGATGGCAGCACATGTATCGCAGATTTCAAGTTAATTGAAGAGGATTATCCCAAAATTGACGTATTTGTTGAGCTAAACGATGAGGCAAAACAGGTTTGGCAAAGATACGTCGAAATAAAAGAGATAAACGACTTGTTTGAAAGAAGGTTACAATTTAGCCGTATAAAATCAAACTTTTACAAATATACTATTTCGGTTCCACTGAAGATTGACAATCTCCCTCCTGAAGTAGCCGGTTTTAGGTATGTTGCTAATAACAACTTGGACGAGTACTATGATAAAAATACCGGTTTTATAACCCAAGGGGTGACGGCACTGTGGTAGCCATAACGGGCACTTTGGTACAGAGCTATGGCATATGTAAGCGCCAGACATGGCTTATGGCTCATCAGATAATCCCTGATCAGGAACATCCGTATATAGAGATAGGTCGGCTGCTTGACCAGGAAACATACAGCAGGGATAAGAAGAAGATCAACTTTGAAAACGTCGTGTTGGATATCATAAGGTCGGATGAAGGAGATATAGTAGTCGGGGAGGTCAAAAAGAGCTCAAAGGCCCAGGAAAGCGCGAGACTGCAGCTCGCCTTTTACCTATATAAGTTAAAACAAAGCGGTGTAGATGCCAAGGGGCTTTTGCTATTTCCTGAAGAGAGAAAAAGAATACCTGTGGAGCTTACTCCTGATTTGGAAAACGAGTTGGAGAGTATCTTCAAGGGAATTAATGCGGTGGTATTGAGAGATACGCCACCGCCGCCTGAGAAAATTGGTTATTGCAAAAATTGTGGATACAGGGAGTTTTGTTGGTCATGAAAAAGGCGATTTACATATTTTCAAGTGGTGAGCTAAAGAGGAAAGATAACACCATTTACTTTGAAAACGAAGAAGGGAAAAAGTTTATACCAGTTGAAAACACTGGTGAAATATATGTGTTTGGCGAGGTGGATATAAACAAGCGGTTTCTTGAGTTTTTAACACAGGCTGAAATAATAATGCATTTTTTCAATCGTTATGGATACTATGTGGGCACCTTTTATCCCAGAGAGCATCTCAATTCGGGGTATATGATATTGAAGCAGGCCGAGCATTATCTCGATTTCGAAAAGAGATTTAGGATAGCTGCGGAGTTTGTCACTGGTGCGTCAAGAAATATTCAGCAGGTTCTCAGGTATTACATAAACAGAGGCAAGAGCCTGGAAGAGATAGAACAGGCCATAAAGAGGTTGGAAGATAGGATTGGCTGTTGCACAGATATTGAAGAGCTTATGGCTATTGAAGGCAACATAAGAGATCATTATTATAAAGCATTTGATTTAATTCTGGGGAAAGCGGAGTTTGCTTTCGAACAGCGCACAAAAAGGCCACCTCAAAATTATTTGAATACCCTCATAAGTTTTGGGAACTCGCTATTGTATACTATTATACTGAGTGAGATTTATAAAACCCATCTTGACCCGCGCATCGGATTTTTGCATGCCACTAATTTCAGGAGGTTTACACTAAATTTGGATGTAGCCGAAATATTTAAACCCATAATTGTTGATAGGGTTATTTTTACCTTAATAGGTAAAAACATGATAACCAAGGACCACTTTGAAAAAAGTACGGAAGGCCTACTTCTTAAAGAAAAAGCACAGAAAACCTTTGTAGAGGAGATGGAGAATAAGCTTAAGACCACGTTCAATCACAGACATCTGGGGAGAAATGTGTCTTACAGGCGGCTTATAAGGCTTGAATTGTATAAGCTGGAAAAGCATTTGATTGGAGAGGAGGAGTACAAGGCCTTTGTTGCAAGGTGGTAAATATTGTAGATTTATATATATTTTGGTATATAGGTGATATTGATGTTCTTGATTTTAGTTTATGATGTAGGAGAAAAAAGAGTTGGAAAAGTACTCAAAATTTGCAGAAAATATTTAAACTGGGTACAGAACTCGGTGTTTGAAGGAGAGATATCGGATGCAAATTTCAAAAAATTGAAGTTTGAACTTAAAAAAGCTATAGTTGAGGAGGAAGATTCTGTTATTTTTTATATATTAAGAACGACTAAATATTCTGAACGCCAGATTATGGGGATAAAGAAGGGTGGGGATGATATTTTTATATGACAATGGATCCCCGTTGGTGGCATTGAATTTATTTACAAAGAATAAAGTGAAGATAATGTTTTTTATATAACACTGGACTTGTTTAGTCAATAAATGCGCATGAGTTTGAAATAGGAAAGATTAAAATTGTCGTCGACCTCCAATAGCGTAAAAACCCCTGGAGATCGACGACAATTTTTTTGCTTCAATTTTCACCAAAACCTTTATTTTCTAGGGAAAGAGTGGTATAATTAATTCAAAGTCGAAGGTGATAATGTTTTTACAAAAAATAACAAACCCTTATTATAAGCGGATTGTAATTGGTTTTTAGTCTACCTATGAGGGATTGAAACGCAGCGTTATAGAAATCCAAGCTATCATAATCCAATGTTTTTAGTCTACCTATGAGGGATTGAAACTTTAGCTGAAGGCGGTATCGTAACGTCCCCCACGCGTTTTTAGTCTACCTATGAGGGATTGAAACATTTGCGATTCTTTATTTCCTCAAATCTCTTTTCGTAGTTTTTAGTCTACCTATGAGGGATTGAAACTAAACAAAGGGATATACATTGCCGTTAAAGCATCTACGTTTTTAGTCTACCTATGAGGGATTGAAACAAACATGAAAAACCCCTCAAACCTTTATTTTACAAGGGTTTTTAGTCTACCTATGAGGGATTGAAACTGGGAATAGAAAGCTGTTATTATCATATGAAATTGCTGTTTTTAGTCTACCTATGAGGGATTGAAACAAAGAAGAATGGAAAAGGCAAGCCCAAAATAAACTCGGTTTTTAGTCTACCTATGAGGGATTGAAACTATGCCTCGGGACGTTAAATTCCGCTGTAAGCAAATGTTTTTAGTCTACCTATGAGGGATTGAAACACGGCAGACACAGCACCGAGCTTTCACGGAAGCCCAGTTTTTAGTCTACCTATGAGGGATTGAAACTCTCCCGGGCTGTTGGTGTAATTACCTCTACAACCGAGTTTTTAGTCTACCTATGAGGGATTGAAACGCTTTATTGGGACAAGCTTTGAAAAAAAGTCAATTTGTTTTTAGTCTACCTATGAGGGATTGAAACATACTCTTTTTGCTCATCTTCAATTCCCCTTTTACAGGTTTTTAGTCTACCTATGAGGGATTGAAACCAGGGAGGGAGATCCTATTGAAAGATGAGATTTATTGTTTTTAGTCTACCTATGAGGGATTGAAACAGAAAAAATCTGCAATGCTATTCGTGCTGGCAACTAGTTTTTAGTCTACCTATGAGGGATTGAAACGTGAAACGTATTTTATGCTTTCGTCTCCCGCCTTAGGTTTTTAGTCTACCTATGAGGGATTGAAACATCCTCCAAGGCATCGGTGTCGGAGCAGATGGTACCGGTTTTTAGTCTACCTATGAGGGATTGAAACTCCTTTCGGCTACATTCATTTTCAACACCTCCAATTAGTTTTTAGTCTACCTATGAGGGATTGAAACCACCGAGAGATGAGCAGGGTATAGCACAGACGATAAAGGTTTTTAGTCTACCTATGAGGGATTGAAACCAACGATGAGATTACGCTAGGCTCAGGTTATATTTCAGTTTTTAGTCTACCTATGAGGGATTGAAACCCATTTACCCGGAAAAACCCCCACCGATCCAGCCAGGTTTTTAGTCTACCTATGAGGGATTGAAAC
>JAGB01000003.1 GCA_000526435.1 Caldicoprobacter oshimai DSM 21659 | reverse complement strand
TTTAGTCTACCTATGAGGGATTGAAACTCTCGAATATCATCAATATAGCTTACCGTTCCATACGTTTTTAGTCTACCTATGAGGGATTGAAACCGTTTTAACTAGCCAATCCCAAGCATTCTTGACGGGTTCGTTTTTAGTCTACCTATGAGGGATTGAAACGGGTAATAACGATGAAACTAACAAAGAAGCTAACAAAGTTTTTAGTCTACCTATGAGGGATTGAAACACAACATATCTGCTGTCGTAAAATTCCACTTCCACGTTTTTAGTCTACCTATGAGGGATTGAAACCTTCCGTCCTAACCTGTCCACAAATGCCGTCTGCCCGTTTTTAGTCTACCTATGAGGGATTGAAACATCTGCTTTTCTGTAAACATCCACCATCACCTCCCAAGTTTTTAGTCTACCTATGAGGGATTGAAACGGTTGACCCTTGACCGAGATTGTACCCCTGTCGTTTAGTTTTTAGTCCACCTATGAGGGATTGAAACATATTAACCGTCGTAATCCTTTTGCTGGGTCCAGCCAGTTTTTAGTCTACCTATGAGGGATTGAAACACTATTGCAGGATTAGTAATAATGTCTACTTGACTTTGGTTTTTAGTCTACCTATGAGGGATTGAAACTAAAATTGGTCTACGGGAAAATCAATTTTTCCTTCCAGTTTTTAGTCTACCTATGAGGGATTGAAACTACCCCTGAAATCCTAACTTCGAGCAGTAGAATAATAGTTTTTAGTCTACCTATGAGGGATTGAAACTAGTTTACCACAGCTACCTGGAGACCTGAGCCCTCCGGTTTTTAGTCTACCTATGAGGGATTGAAACATATAAAATGTGCAAAATTTTTGTGCGGTACATATGCCGTTTTTAGTCTACCTATGAGGGATTGAAACCCGATTCCTGTATCAGATCGCGAACTGCATTTCCAGGTTTTTAGTCTACCTATGAGGGATTGAAACAGCATTTTCGATATTGTCTACGAAGGCTCACTTGAGGAGTTTTTAGTCTACCTATGAGGGATTGAAACATGGGTAATTTTTGCCTGGACAAGCTGTTGCTGCAAAGTTTTTAGTCTACCTATGAGGGATTGAAACAATTGCCCGAACCCGCCATTCCTCCATTGCCCTATACCGTTTTTAGTCTACCTATGAGGGATTGAAACACAGGAGCAGGCAAATCTACACCATCAATTTGTATCATTGTTTTTAGTCTACCTATGAGGGATTGAAACAGCGTTGTCCAGATTGTTGTTGCAACAGTAACTATTCCATTCCAGTTTTTAGTCTACCTATGAGGGATTGAAACGAGAAACGTCTTTGCCTTGTTTCGTGCTTCCTGCATAAGTTTTTAGTCTACCTATGAGGGATTGAAACAAATTGTGACATTATTGTGACATTTTACCCAAAAACAAGTTTTTAGTCTACCTATGAGGGATTGAAACCCCAGCGGCCTGTACCTTTGCCGACCACCTGGGACTCGGTTTTTAGTCTACCTATGAGGGATT
The DNA here is from genome assembly GCA_000526435.1 of Caldicoprobacter oshimai DSM 21659. Lineage (GTDB taxonomy): Bacteria > Bacillota > Clostridia > Caldicoprobacterales > Caldicoprobacteraceae > Caldicoprobacter > Caldicoprobacter oshimai. The sequence continues at coordinate 395,069 of JAGB01000003.1, read as the reverse complement.
GAAACACCGTTTGCGTTAGAGGTATGGGCTTATTCATTTGGTGTTTTTAGTCTACCTATGAGGGATTGAAACAATATTATTGCTCCCAGAATGGCCGCTTCTGCTTCAGGTTTTTAGTCTACCTATGAGGGATTGAAACAACCCCGCAGCCTTAGTTGTCAGCTCTTTAGCAACATCTAGTTTTTAGTCTACCTATGAGGGATTGAAACCCCAATTGAGTTTATAGAGCGCTTTTGCAAGCAATCAGTTTTTAGTCTACCTATGAGGGATTGAAACCATACCTCTCTGCCTCCTCGAGACTGTCGAAAAACTGTTTTTAGTCTACCTATGAGGGATTGAAACAAGATGCGCTAAAGGCGTTTGGATACGAGCATTCCAAGGTTTTTAGTCTACCTATGAGGGATTGAAACCTTCGTGATGTTGAAGAGGGAATGTGGGAAGGTGTATTGTTTTTAGTCTACCTATGAGGGATTGAAACATTTAACGATTGACTTAACCTATAGTGACAAGGGGTTACGTTTTTAGTCTACCTATGAGGGATTGAAACAGTATCGTTGCTCCTATACCGCTTGCACCTGCTTTCGTTTTTAGTCTACCTATGAGGGATTGAAACCCGTTTCTGAGGATGAAACGATATTTGTTGCACATTGGTTTTTAGTCTACCTATGAGGGATTGAAACTTCATAGGCCTCCCTCCTTACTAGGCCTTAATTACCGTTTTTAGTCTACCTATGAGGGATTGAAACAGCCTGTGCGCTTCCATGATTTGCGCCATACCGCTGCGTTTTTAGTCTACCTATGAGGGATTGAAACCTTTCTGCCTGAATTCTTCGTTTGTCTGCCACAAAGTTTTTAGTCTACCTATGAGGGATTGAAACACTTTCATTTTAACCCCTCCTTTCATGCGTGGGTATGTTTTTAGTCTACCTATGAGGGATTGAAACCCCTAGTGCACCACGTGCACCGGAAGGACTACCCAAGTTTTTAGTCTACCTATGAGGGATTGAAACAGGCGAATTTGCAACCAAAGGCAGTATTGCCATGCAAGTTTTTAGTCTACCTATGAGGGATTGAAACGTACTCTTCCGTCTTTCTCGGCTAAAGCTCCAACCTGCGTTTTTAGTCTACCTATGAGGGATTGAAACCATCTTTAAAACGCATCACACCACCGCCTCGGTGTTGGTTTTTAGTCTACCTATGAGGGATTGAAACTCTTTGCGGCGGAGCTTAGGATGCCCCGCCGAAAGGTTTTTAGTCTACCTATGAGGGATTGAAACGCACACCATCTAAATTGCTGGCACCGATTTTATCGAATGTTTTTAGTCTGAAAATTGCAATATTAAATGCAACACTTTTTAAGAAACAGTATGATATAGATATCCATTTTTTACCTCTATGCTTTTGATAGAATATATCATGTTGTCAAGGGAAGGGTGGAGATTTTCGAGCATAAGCGAGAAAATACTACCCGACCTTGACAACATCCCTAATGATATAATCATGTCCTGACCTTTGGGCATACCTGGCCCAAAGGCCTTAACTGTACGTAATCATTACGTTTGTCCCTTGTTGTCTGCGGTATTATACAGTTAACCATGTTGGCTTGCACAGTTGTGGCAGCCTATAACCAATTCTTCTACCACTTTTATGTCAGCGCTTATACGCAACAGTTCTTCATAAAAGCACTCTTGTGGAGTTTTATAGCCAAGTATTTTCCTCGGATACTCATTCATCCACCTTTCTATCTCCTTCACCTTTGATAAGGTTATCTCCCGTATCGCTTTACCCTTTGGAATAAAACGCCTTATTATCCCATTCTGCCTTTCATTGCTTGCCCTCTCCCATGATGAGTATGGATGGGCAAAATATGCTTCACTCCTGTACCTTTCTAGAATGCTGGATAATTCACTGAACTCCGAACCATTGTCAGCTGTTATACTGCGAAATACCTTGGGAAATAACTCACCGTACCTATCTTTAAGTTCCATAAACACACTATTTACTGCTCTACTGTCCTTCGAATCCAGTAAGAATATCAGCTCATATCTGGTTTTTCTCTCGGTCAGTGTCAATAGTACTGCATCATTAGAGCGTTTGCCTATTACCGTATCTATCTCCCAGTGCCCAAACTCTTCTCTGTTTTCTGCTTCCTTAGGTCTTAAATCTATGCTTTTCCCCATAACTCGTTTATGCTCTCTCGGTTTTACTTTGTTTCTGGGTTTTAACCTTGGTTTAAGCAATAAGTCGATATTGCGTACCTTAAGATATCCCCTGTCTATGTAATTGTATAATGTTTTTGTACAGACTATCGGTTTGTCTCTCCAGCTGGGGTCCCTTTTACAATAACCTACTATACTGTCTGGAGACCACTTTTTCTCACCCAACATTTTCTCCTCAGCAAACTTAATAAACTCATTAACATATGGGAGCTTAAGATTAGCACCACAATTTTTACGCCGCTTTTCATATATAGCCTGGCCTGCTTCAGGGAAATACGCTTGGTAAGTGGACAAATCAGATTTTAACTGAGCAACAGTACCCCGTTTAACTTCTCTGCTGATAGTACTTGGAGCTCGGCCAAGTTTCCTTGCAATATATCTCATGCTTCTGCCCTCTTTAAGCAAAGCTGCGATTTCTCCTCTCTCGTAAGGATTTAGGTGTTTAAAAGAGCGGCGTTTTGTGGTACAATTGTGTTGAGCCATAGTGAGACCTCCCTGTATGGTTAGTGATTTTTGGATATCTATATCATACAGGATTTCTCACTATGGTTCTATAATTTTTTGGGGTGTTGCATTTAATTTTACAACGAACCAATGTTTTTAGTCTACCTATGAGGGATTGAAACCATATTTTTCTATGCCTTCGTCTCCCTGTTCCAGTAAGTTTTTAGTCTACCTATGAGGGATTGAAACAATAGACAGCGGTGGTGGCATGCTTGTGACCAATACGTTTTTAGTCTACCTATGAGGGATTGAAACTCAGGCTGTGTGCTTCGTCGCTGTCAAACCGCACCTGCGTTTTTAGTCTACCTATGAGGGATTGAAACCAAATAGTAGCAATGTAAGCGTCAAATAGAGCACACCTAAAAATTTGCAAGCAAATGTGAGATAATTCCTCCATAGAAATGATAAGGAGGGATTGTCTATGACGCATACAGAACGTAGGCAGCAATGGAAAGCTAGGATTGAAGCCTACAGAGCCAGCGGCTTAAGTGCGAAGGAATTTTGCAAACAGCACAACATAAGCGAAAAACAGCTGTACTATTGGCTAAGAAAAGAATCTCCAAAAGAACAAACTGATAATACAGTGCAATGGTTATCTGTTAGGTTAAGTGGCCAAGAAGACACATCTGGATGCGACTTTTTAACCGTAAAAGTAGGTCCTGTTGTAATTGAGGTAAGACAGGGTTTTAATGAGAAATTGCTGCTGGATGTAGTAAAGGTGTTGAGTACACTATGTTAGGGCCGGTTTGTACTCAAAAGGTTTATCTTGCATGCGGGAGTACCGACATGCGGAAATCAATAGATTCCTTGGCAGCTATCGTACAGCAAAGCTTTGCATTGGATCCTTTTGGGGCAGCCTTGTTCGTGTTCTGTAATAAGAGCAGGGACAAGATAAAGATATTGCAGTGGGACCACAATGGATTCTGGCTTTACTACAAAAGGCTGGAGAAAGGGAAGTTTGATTGGTCGAAGGGAGGTACCGGTACAGCAGAGATAAGCATAAGGGAACTGAGATGGTTACTGGATGGATTATCACTAGAGCAGAGAAGTGCTCATAAAAAAGTCATTGTGAATACGGTAATATAAAGAATTTTTAAAAATTTTTTGAAGAATTGAAGGTTTTTAGCATTTGGTGTCGAATATAATAAATATTATGGGAAATACATCAACTGCTGCAGTTACAATTGAAGAGTTAATGAAAGAGAACAGCCTTTTAAAGCAGGAGATAGAGGAGCTTAAAGCGAAATTGAGGTGGTTTGAGGAGCAGTTTCGCTTAAGTCGGCAAAAGATGTACGGGCGTTCGAGCGAGAAGACGAATTCGGGGGAGGGGGAACAGCTCAGCTTTTTCAATGAAGCGGAGAAGGAATCGAACGCAGAAGCTGCCGAGCCTGCTATAGAGGAGATAACATACAAGCGCCGTAAGAGGAAGGGATACAGAGAAGAGAACATAAAGGACCTTCCTCTTGAGGTGATAGAGTACCGTTTACCAGAAGAAGAACAGATATGCCATGTTGTGGTGGTAAGCTTCATGAGATGAGCACAGAGGTGAGGGAAGAGCTAAAGATTATACCTGCCAAGGTAAGCATAGTGAAGCATGTACGCTATGTATATGCCTGCCGCAATTGTGAGCAAAATGAAGTGAGCACGCCCATAGTAACAGCAACAATGCCTAAAGCTGCACTTCCTGGGAGCATTGCCTCACCATCTGCTATTGCGTATGTAATGACACAGAAGTTTGTGGAAGGGATGCCGCGTTACAGGCAGGAACAGCAGTGGGAACGAATGGGGATAGAGCTATCAAGGCAGACGATGGCTAATTGGATGGTACAGGGGTCAGAGAGGTGGTTGAGGCCTGTATATGAGAGGATGAGGGAACATCTAATTAAGAGGGATATACTGCATGCAGACGAGACGACGTTGCAGGTATTACACGAGCCAGGACGGGCAGCTGACACTGTATCATACATGTGGCTTTATCGTACAGGCAGGGATGGTCCGGCAATAGTGCTTTATGATTATCAGACGACGAGGGCAGGGAGGCATGCGAAGAAGTTTTTAGAGGGATTCAAAGGATACCTGCATGTAGATGGATATGAAGGCTACAAGGGTATACCTGATGTAATATTGGTTGGATGCTGGGCACATGCGAGAAGGAAGTTTGATGAAGCATTAAAGGCAATGCCTGGGACGAGTGAAGGAATAGCAAGCGTGGCAAAGGAGGGGCTTGATTATTGCTATAAGCTGTTTGCAATTGAGCGGGAGCTTCGAGATGTTACACCTGAGAAGAGGTATGAAGAGCGACTGAAGCGGAGCAAGCCAATACTGGATGAGTTTTATTCGTGTTTAAAATACCATATGTGAGAGTTGTCAAGAATTTTGTGTCTGATTAAAGTAACGTAACTGGAAAATTTGTTGTATTTCATAAATGTGAGCATTTATCATTGGTACCGCTTTTTTCCATTTTGTCCGCCTCAAGTTCTCCCTCTGTAAATATATGTTAATTTCCAATACTTCGACAGAGTTAAAGTAACCACCCGATCTTATCCGAATTTTTTCAACTAGACTGTTGATACTCTCTACACTGTTGGTAGTATAAACATGCTTCCTCAAGGATTCGGGGTATTTAATGAAAGCCATATAATGTTCTGCTTTCTCCATGAGAATGTTCATATATCGGCTATATTTACTCTTAAATTTACTGCAAAGGTCATAAAACTTTTGAACAGCTTCATCAAAGGAAGAAGCAAATTTTATTTTATCGAGTTCTTTATTGAATTCTGCGGCATCAGCTTTGGTCATGTATTTGCGGATATTTCTCTGAAGGTGTACAAAACAGAGCTGATGATCAGCATATGGATATACAGCTTTGACGGTCTCGATAATACCTGGGAAATCATCACTTACAACCACTAAAACTCGTTTAAGACCGCGGTTTATCAAGTCTTCAAAGACCTTGTTCCAATCGGCTCTGTTTTCTTTGCCGAAGAAAGTGTAAAGGCCAAAGATGTCTTTCTTGCCTTCCATATCGATGCCAAGGACTATGTAGCATGCGGCTTTCCTCACTTTTGAGCCGTCTTTTATCTCACAGTGATAGGCATCGATTAATAAAGCAAACACCGATTCGGGTAATTCCCGTTGTTTGAAAAGGTCTAACTCGCTTTTTAGGTCATCTTTGATTTTGTTGAGTTCATCATCAGAGTAAGGGAGGTTGAGGCTTTTGAGGGTATTTAAGAGGGAAGATTCTGAATAGCCGTTGATAACAAGGGACATAAGAAGGTCTGTATAGGATTCATCCACCCTTTTATACGGTTCAGGGAGGATGTGGGGTCTGAAATCGCCAGTGCGAGTTCTTGGGACAGAGATGTCCAGGTTACCCATAGGTGTACCAAGTTTTCTATCATAAAAGCCGTTGCCTTTGTCGTTCTCGTTTTTCAAGAGATAGATTTGGCGTTCAGACAACATAAACCAGTCGAGCAAATCCTCCAGCAACTTTTTGAGGGCAGGGCGTGATGGATCTGAATCAGAGCAATACTGGTTTAATACTTTTTCAACCGCCATATTTTTGACTGTTTCATAATAGGTATTTTTATCCATAATTACCAGCCTCCTTTGTGATTTTATTATACACCAGACACAATTTTATTTTAACACCCCCATATTGTCGAGGGTACTGCCTAAGAGCGTGTTAGGTGGGGCCATTAGGTATTGTCTAAACCGGTGGGATAAGCTTACAGCATTTTTATTGGATGGCAGGCTGGAGATAGACAACAACATAAGCGAGAGGTCGATAAAGCCATTTGTGATAGGGAGAAAGAACTGGCTATTCAGCAATACGCCGAAGGGTGCAAGAGCCAGCGCGACGATCTACAGTATAGTTGAGACTGCCAAGGAGAATGGGTTAAATTCTTTTGAGTATCTGAAGTATTTGTTTGAAAAGCTACCGAATATGGATGTAGAGGATAAGGAAGCGATGGATGAGGTTTTACCATGGTTAACCAGCTTGCTAGTCTGTTGCAGGGTGAAATAAAGATATGAAATCTCCGCCTTACATAAGGTGGGTATTATTTTACGCTTATGTAGCAATGTGGTTACTTTCCCCGAAGGTACTGTTTTTAGTCTACCTATGAGGGATTGAAACGCGGAAGAGCTTAACCAGCTCACAGAGGCCGGCGTCAGTTTTTAGTCTACCTATGAAGGGATTGAAATTCTGGCTATATCTAAGCCTGGATCGGGAGTAGCATAATTTTCAGTCTATCTCTAAAGAATCAACACTCCATATATGTATTTTTTCTAGCTATAGCAGTTTTTACTGTACGAGTAGGGATTGAAATAGTCAAAATATGGTGATAATATAATTTGGCTGATAAAAGTTTTGTGATGAATTTGTGGGAAATATTTTTAAGGAAATGCTTTTTGACAAAAAACAATATGGGAGGATACAAAAATATAATGATAAAACGTTGGTATTTTTTATTGATGATAAGTTTGATTATCGTAGTACTTTTGACTGGATGTTTTGGTGTCCCTCTGCCGGAAAATCTTTCAGAAAGGTCAAAATCAGCAAAACCAAATGACGAAGAAGTAGAGAAAGCGCAACAGGAGTTGAAGAGCATCGAGACCCAAGAGCTACCACCAATTCAAGAAGAAGTTCGACAGCTCCATATTATAATGAATAACCTTACAGGTTGGGGCCAGCTTGATAAATATTCAGATGAAAACGGCTCTGGATGGGATACAGTTGCTTCATATCTAGCGGGTGAAGAAAATATCGTTGATCGAGTATATGATATTATTGCTAAGATTGATTCGGAAACCTTGAAGCAGGATTTGGAAGCGTTTGTATTGGCATTTTCAAAAGCTTATGAGGGAAAAGACGTTGATCTGCTCATATGGGCACACCGAATTGTTCATGACCTTGACTATTGGGTGTTTAATTATGAAACAGTAAGTGGCGGCTCGCGAAACTATTGGGGAGCCACAATTACGCTTGAAGGGGATAACGCTTTTGCTAAAACAGTTTTACAATTGAAATAGAGCATATTTTTTGTTTGTATAGGATTTAGCCTAAAAATGTTTCAAATGTTCAATCTATGGCTTAAAATTTTAGATTAAGCCTCAAGCTTTCATGTCAACAATTCCAATTTAGGCTTATAGATTTCCTAATTTGCCTTTCTGTTCAAACATCAAATCTGAAACTGTCTATCATTTATTTATGAAAAACTTGTAAATTTTTCATAAATAGATGTTTTTTAAGAAGGATTTTGTTCATAAATGTAGAAATATAAGTAGAAATATAAAAATTAAAGTAATCCTATTTGGTTTGTGAAAAAGCAATATTAGCTTTTTTGTGATGTTAAATAACTAATGAACTTTTGATGGGGATGGATGGTAACGATGTGTACGAAAGATAAAATCATTTTCATCTCTTTAATAGGCAAAGGCAAAATAAAAGAAAAAGGTTATGAAAAAGCAGATTATTTTTTCGAAGAGACCGGTGATGTAATCAGCACGTCATTTTTTGGCTCAGCTTTATATCGAACTTTAAAAAAACAGAATTATGAAATTGACCAATGGCTTATATTTGGTACAAAACAATCCAATTGGTCTGAGCTTTTAAGCGCGATCGAAGATAGTACAAGCGACAAATGTTATCATGATTATCTGCTGGAACTTTGTGAAAGAGTATATGAAGAAGAAAAGGCAGGTATTTCTGACGAACTTCTCAAAAGATGGGAAAAGGCTCTTAGACACGATATCCCGGGTATACGCCTTCTGCCGGTTGATCCCCTTGATTATAAGGTTTACATAAACGCCATGTTGAATGAAATAGTAGACGAAAAACGCAAAGTAGTGCTTGATATTACCCATGCATTTAGGCATATGCCTGTAATAATAGCTTTTTCTTTAATAGTCTTGAAATATATTAAGAATATATCTGATGTTACCGTATATTATGGTGCTCTCGACATGAAGAATTTTATAAATGGTTCACATAACAATTGCGTCCCGGTGCTTAAGATTGATTTTGTTACAAAGCTGGTTTCATTCGCTGAAAGCCTTGCGACGTTTAACAATTCGGCATACTTTGTGGACCTCTTAAAGCTTTTGGATATACACGATACTGAGGAAACATATTTTTGGCTTGAGATGAACAGACAGCCCAGAAGCCAGCTTACTCAAATAATTCATAGACTAAGTGCAATTTCTGATGAAAATAGTTATCGGTCGCCTATTGCAAATTATTTGAATCAGCAACTACAACCTTTGATAGGAGCTACGCTGGATAAGAGAATGATCGAAAGGGCAAAATTTTTCTTCGACAAAAAGCAGTATTTGAAGGCGCTTATTCTTTTATATGAGGGATTAATAATAGGCATAGGCAGAAAACACAAGTTTAGCGATTATTTGCAATATGATGCAAGAGAACGAATAAGGGAATTCATTAAGAATAACGTACAATTGGTTTTTGCTACTGAACATCAAAAGGAAATATATTACAAACTTGAATATACAAGGAATGCTGCTGTACATGGGACACCTCCTAGGGGTACTCAGGATACCTTAGAACAGCTTGATAGCTTTGAACAGTTGTTTACGCAAGGAGTCAAACTTTATGAAGATATAGTAAATTGTGAAGGAGAGAGGTATGGATGTTAAAGTTCATTTCTCTTTTGGGGACAAATGCTTATTTGCCTTGTAATTATTATTTAGATGACATAAAAGCAGAGGACTGCTGTTATATCCAAGAAGCGCTTATAAGGATATTGACTAAAAAGGGGATGGAATTTGATAATGTGTTGGTTTTTACAACTCAGGAGGCTTATCTTAAAAACTGGGTGGATAATGCGTACAACAAGCGATATAACGAACAGAGGCCTGGGCTTGAGATGGTCTTAAAGGATGTGTTTAAGGATTGCCCTGATAAAGTGAAGAATGTGTTTATCCCTAGTGGCAACAGTGAAGAAGAGCTGTGGAAGTTGTTTGATATACTATTGGCTCAAATTGATGAAGGGGACGAGATAATACTGGATATAACGCATTCATTTCGTTTTTTGCCCATGCTTGCTTTTATAGTTTTTAGCTTTGCGAGAATTGTCAAGCGATGCGAGATAAAAGGCATATACTATGGGGCTTTTGAAGTGTTGGGAAGTACGAAAGAAGTAGAAGCGATGGATATAAGTGTGCGCAATGCCCCTGTGTTTGATTTAACGCCGTTTGTGGTTTTGTTTGATTGGATTTTAGGGATTGATAGGTATATTGCAACGGGAGATGCTTCTATAGTAGAGAGGTTAACCCGTTCGGAAAGCGGTAAGTTGTCCAGACGCATCCGTCAGGATATTTCTGAGGGGAAGTTGCCTGCTAATCCGGCTTCTTTGTTTAGAAACTCCAACCTTCTGCGAGATCTATCAAGAGCTATGATAGAATTCGGCAACACGATTTTTACTTGCAGAGGTCAGGAATTGTCAGAAGCAGCACTAAAGCTTAAAAAAGCTATCAATGACGTGGTGGAAAGTGATGCCTACCACTATGTAAAACCGCTTGCGTATATAATGGATATGCTGAAAAACCGCTTTGACAGGTTTGGACAGGATGAATATGTGAACATGTTGGAAGCGGTCAGGTGGTGCCTTGAGAACAATATGTACCAGCAAGGGCTTACCATACTGGAAGAGGGGCTTATAAGCTTTGCCTGTGATATGTATGGGGTGGACAAGAAGGAGAAGGAAAATAGGCAAGGATATAGTGGTTACTATAAGGAAATTCAAGAAGGAACCGCGACAGTAAGGTTGTTCGATGGATTGGATTTGAATGCTACTGAAGAATTCTATAAGTTACTTTATAATCTGGGTAATATCCGAAATGACATAAATCATGCCGGCTGGGCAAAGCATTACTCAAGGCCGGTCACTTTCAAAGAAAAATTGGAGGAATTTATAGTTAAGGCGGAGGATATTTTGCGTTCTCGTACATCTGAAAGACAAATGCTCCTTGTTTTTTCGCATCAGCTTACCGATGCGCAGCAGCGGCAAGCGAAGGAGAAGCTCGGTATATCAAGATTTGTGCCGCTCAGCCCAGAACTACTAAATAAATGGAGCAATGTTCCGCCTGAACTGGACAAATTGGATGATTATTTGAAGGATGTGCTGAAGTGGATTGACCATAACGCTCGCGGTGGAGATTATGTGCTGGTACAGGGGGACTATGGTGCCACCATGATAGTTGTGGCGCATTGTTTAAAGCGCAATTTAAGGCCAGTATATGCAACCACTCGCAGAGTGGTAAGCGAGGAAAAAGAGGGGGACAAAGTGTTGACAACAAGGGAATTTGAGCATGTGGAATTTAGGGAATATAAACTGTTCTGATGGAAGTATGTGTATGTTTCATTTGGGATACGCGAAACAATGACCGAAGCAATGTGATTGTGTTCTCAGATGATAAAAATAGAAGAATTGGAGAGAGGTAATGCTTATGAGAAGCCAGGATATGATTCGCCTTTTAAATCCAAACCCCATTTCTTTTTCGCAGTTTGAAAAGGTGAAAAAAGGCATTATAGAAAAAATCGAAAGAGGAGATCAGGACATTGTACCATTGCTGGAGGATTACTGGGATGTGCCATATTATTTTACAAAAGAACAGGAAAACAGCTTTATGCCTTCTATAAGGGATGCAGCACGCCTTTACGTATTGATCAATTATCTGCTGTACGGGCAGCCCGGTTCTAGCTTTGATAGAAAAAGGTACTATGAGCAATTTTTCACAGATGAGATGGATGAAGTCAAGCAGTGTATTTGCGACATTGCTTTTCAAAAACCTGTTATGCTGAAAAGCGATGTAGAAGTGGATGTAGTATTGGGTTCAATATATAAGATAAAGAGATATTTTCTGGAGAACAATCGGATAAAGGATATAAGGGGCGCCAGCGCTATTATTAAATACATGAATGAAGATGTTACGATGGAATTCTTGTCCAGAAATTATATAGAAGAATGCGCTGTATACTGCGGCGGTGGCAATGTCTTGGTATTGGTGCCTAAAGGGCACGGTGAAGTGATATGCAAGCAGCTGGAAAGTCGGTATGCAGAGATATCGCTGACAGCTAAAACTGCTTTTGAGTACATATCCTGTACCCTTAATGAGTTATTTAGAAATTACAACCGGAAAATGAATCAGCTCAATCATCTTTTAGAAGAGAGGAAGAAGATAAAAGTTTATCCTATAAATCCCGATAACGAGCTAAAGTTTATCCAAATAGGGGATAAAAAGATTGATTTTAGCAGGGTTGAGCGCATAGAAGGTCAACGTGAGGTATGCAAGTTATGTGCTGTGAGGGATGCAAAGTATAAGCTGTTTACTCCCGAAGGCGAGGTCTTTGTTTGTCCCTCGTGTATGCGAAAGAGCCTCACCGGCAACTATAAAGCCATATTTTATGAGGAATATCAACAGTTTACAGGGGCATATCCCAATATGGAAGTGTCGAGCATATCGGACCTGCAAGATAAAAACGGCCGTGTTGCTGTCATATATGCTGACGGCAACAACATGGGTAACGTGGTCATGAACATCCAAAGCCCGTTTGAACACATGTATTTCAGCCGAAAAGTGGATTATATTACTAAAAAGTGTGTATATGACGCTATACGCAGTATTATGGGAGATGATGCAAGGTTTGAGGCAATTGCTCTGGGCGGTGATGACGTATTCATAATTGTACCGGGCGATGTCAGCCTTGAGATAGCCAATGAAATAGTAAAAGGGTTTGATGAGAGCTTTGACCATATAATTACCATGTCAGCAGGGATATGTATAGCAAAACACACCACTCCTATACAGAACATGTTTAAGGTGGCACAACACAAGCTTAAGAGCGCCAAAAACCTTGCCAGAAACATAGGGGCAAACCAGGGTACGGTGGATATAGAAGTCATACAGAGCAATATAAACATAGACCTATCAAAGCCAACCTTGAACCTGTTTCCTGCTGACAGTACGCAGTTATCTAAATTTATAAATATCATAAAGAGAATGAAGAACTCTAAGGTAAAACGCTCCCAGCTTTATAAGCTGAGGCATGCTTCCAGAACATTAAACCCATACGAATTTCAGCTTTTTTATGCATATCAGATAACCAGGCTTTCACAGCAGTATAGCTCCCTTGTGGCTGAGCTTTTTGATGTAAGGCCTGAAAAGTTTAGCGGACTTATCGAGAATACAGACAGAGAGGCCGATAAGCCGTTTAAATCGCCGTGGGAGGATATCGTGGTACTGTGGGATTGCATTAGAGGAGGTGGGAGCAGTGCTTCTTAAAAGATACGATGTTAAGATAGAAGTTATGACGCCATTTAATATAGCATCGGGAGAGGACAGCGACGGGTTTGTGGATAAAAAAACCGTGTTGTTTAAAGGTCAACCTTATATACCCGGTAGCACCATAAAAGGGAAGATTCGTAGCAATTTCTGCAAGATAGCATCGATAGAACATATTGATGGCATTTGCGATTGCCCGGCATGCAACATCTTTGGCGGTCAGGGCTTTAAGCCATCGCGAATATACGTAAACGATTTTACGCTTGAAAAGTGTGAGGCAAAAGAGAGAAAAAACCTGCTCATAAGATTCGGCAATGCCATGGATAGGTATAAAAAGACTGCTAAAGAGGATGCATTGTTTGTAACTGAAGTTGCAAGGCCTGCCTTGTTTACTGGACAGATAACCGTGTACTTCGATGAAAACACTTTGAATTATAAGGAAGATCTGGAGCTTGCAATAAGGATGATAGACAGCGTGGGTAACGGAAGGAGTAGAGGATACGGCAGGGTAAAGGTCTATCTGGAGGAGGTGACACAATGAATGTCAAGCTAAATTTTGCCTCTCCGTTTATAGTGGGAGGGATAAAGCAGGTTTCGAATTATATTGAAAGTATAGATTACATACCGGGCAATGTCGTTAGGGCAGCCTTTGCTAGATACATACTAAACAACTGTTTTTATTATGACCCAAACGAGGTTGTTATAGTAAGAGGTTCAAAGCGAAAAAACTGGGTGTATTTTAAAGACAAGCCTAAATGTGCCGAGTGCCTGGTCAGAGCCTTGTGCCAAAAGTTTGACCGCATCAAGTTTTCGTTTTTCTATCCTGAGGCCACAAAGGTAATCCCTTCCACTGTTATGGTGTGTAAGATAAACCCTCAGCATGGATTTATAGATAGGCTCATACAAGAACCTAAATGTACTAAATGTGAAGGTGGAAGGGGTAGAGTAGAGTTTGTATCGGGTTTTTTAAAAGACGGAAAGAATTACAGCGTTATAAAGAGTTTTATCACTAAAACGGCAATAAACAGGTATACAGGTACTGCCAAAGATGGTGCGCTTTACTCGGTACTTGCTGTATCTGCAACTTATAAGGATAAGGATTATGAGGACAATGTATTTGTTGGACAAATTCAGGGACTTACGCCAGAAGAGCTTGGAGTGATAGATGAGCTTAGAATTGGGAAATACACCTCAGTTGGCTTTGGTAGGTGCAGCATTTCAGTTGAAGATGAAGGGCAGGATATCTTACTGGATGTAAAGAAGGTTGTGCAAAGGATGGAAGAGTTTGATGCTAAGTATAAAGAGTACAACGGTATAGATGATGCTAACAGGAGGTATTTTGCGATTAAGTTCGTGTCGGATGCCAAGTTGAATTTTGAGCAAAATGGCATAGACAAGTACATGTCCACTGATGAGTATAAGGCATTGTGGTTTAAAGCCCTGGGTATTGATTTGGATGTCGAGATTGAGAAGGTGTATGCCGAGGTTATCAACTTCAGGGGCTATGATACTTCCAAGGTGGAAGATGACAAAAGGGAACAGCCGATCCATATGGTTGAAAAAGGCAGCGTGATAGTTTTCAAAACTTCTCTGGATTTCGGTAATGTGGTTGATTATTTCGGCTCTATAGAAGGGTTTGGTATGGATACCAGTGATGGCTTTGGAAAATTCGATTACCATTTTGGAGGTGTGTGTTAAATGACCGAGTTATTGTTGAATTATGTGGAGCAGTTGGGGAGAAATACGGGTTTTTGGCGTAACAACGGCAGGAGAATCGGAAGCAGCAATATAAGAAACCTGGCTGCAATGGCCACTAATGCCGACTGCTATAAGGAGTTCAGGCTGTTCATAGAATACAAAAAGGGTAAGGGCAATGGTTGGGATGAAAGATTTGAGGGTAACAAGCTTTTTGGTGATGTCATACTGGGCTATATGGATGAGATATATGAAAAATGTAAGAAAGATGACAAAGAAGCGCTTAAGCACATAGGCAAGTTTTTCGGCTATTTGTACTGGAAGCTGAAAGCCTTGGAGAGATGAGGGGGGATGATTCTGTGATGTTGCTTGATAGATTTTACAATAAATACATAATAAAAGGTACGTTGATTGCGGACACACCTATACATATCGGTTCAGGGGAAGAGAGCTTTGACCCGGTGCAGGTTGATAACTCCGTCATAAGGGACAGCAATGGCAATCCCTATATTCCGGGCAGCTCTCTTAAAGGGGTATTGAGGAGCTATTTAGAGACTCTTCTCATAAGCGGGGTTGATGAAAGGTTTAATGCTTGCCTTATAGTAAACGAGCCTTGCTTGGATAACGATGATGTAAAGAGCATAAAGGAAACCTGCAAATCAAGCCAAAGCAATCAAAACGTGGATCGTTTAGTTGCTGAGGAGATATACAAGAAAATGTGTACTGTGTGCAGGATATTTGGCAACCAATACTTTGCATCCAAACTGGTGGTGAATGATTGCACTTTGAAGGAAGACAAGGCTTATGTTGAGAGAAGGGATGGCGTGGGTATAGATCGGGATACGGGTACGGCAGCCGATAAGAAAAAGTATACTTTTGAACAGCTTGCAGCGGGTGCCAAGTTTGACTTTTGTATGACGGTGGATAACCTGGAACCCGAATATGAGGAGCTGCTGAAACTTATGATAAACGTGCTTAAAAGCGGTGAATTAAGAGTGGGAGGTAAAACCTCGGTGGGATTAGGCTGTATACGGCTTACAGATGTGAGCGCATATAAAATTGAGCATAAAAACCTTAAACAATATCTACTTGAAGGATTGAAGGATGAAATGAGGTGGCAGTATGTTTAAGAGGTTATACAATGAAGCCAGTATATACTTTGAAATGAAGACCGTAAGTCCGCTTTTTATCAATGCAGGGGATAAGGACCAGTTAGATCCCACTGCAGCTGACAACACATTTTTGACCATGTACAGGGACGGAAAGCTGGTACCGGTCATCCCGGGTTCGTCTTTAAAAGGGGTTTTCAGAAGCAGTGCTGAACAGCTGCTTCCCGGCAGCTGTGATATATTCAGGGATCCCTGTGCGAAGAAAATAGAAGGAAAAGAGAAAATGAAAAAAAAGGAGGAAAAGACAAAAACGGAGGAAATAAAGGAAAATGAAATTGGAAAAGAACGATATAAGGCTAGCTGCCCGGCCTGTAAGCTGTTTGGCTCAACCGTGCTTAAGAGCCGTATAGCTTTCAATGACGCTTATCCAGTAGGAACTTTTAGGGTAGGCCATAGGACGTCGGTTGCTATAGACCGCATAACAGGAGCGGCAAAAACAAATGCGCTTTACGAATTTGAATATGTGGAGGATGCCTCGTTTAAATGTGAAATAAGGCTTAAGAACTTTTTTAGGTGGCATCTAAAACTGCTGTTTGAGGTATTTGATAGAATAGACCAGGGGTTTGTTACCTTTGGAGGTTTTACTTCCAAGGGTTTTGGGCAGATGAAAATTCAAAATGTGGCATTAAAAGTTAAATATTACGATAAGAAAAAGCAAGCAGAGGGTTATATTGACAAAGGATTTTATATAGAAAAGCAATTGACGGGTAGAGAGACAATTTTAGCTCTATTGATCGATGTATCCATCAATGATAATGCTGTTTTGCAAGGATGTGAGTTGGAAGATGACAAAGCCTTATGATTTTGTGCCTTTTTTAAGATGTGAGGGGTATAACGAGAAAGGTGATTTGGAAGGGCGGATCCCTATTAAAGTAAAAACTTTAACTCCGGTTCATATTTCCTCAGGCCGTTACAGGATACAGGACAATAAAAATGTTTATAAAGAATTTGTCAAAGTTAACGGCAGAATAGTTATTCCCGGTACTAGCTTTAAAGGGTGTATAAGGACCATTGCCGAAAGCGTGTCATACAGCTGTTTGCAGACCGCTTTGCGGGATGGTAGCAAATTGCCTGCTAACAAAAGCCATGTTGGGGGTCAAAAATGCATAATATGCGATATGTTTGGGACGATGGGGAGTAAAAGCAAAGTGCGCTTTAGCGATCTTAAGGCGATAGAATATAGAACAGAGATAAGGGGGATACCGAAAAGCTTTCGGCCACATCCTGACAACAGTTTTTATATTGAAAACGGCAAATATAAGGGATACAAGTTTTATAAACATGGTATAAACGGTATCCAGCTTACAGGCCCTGTTCTCTGCGAATTCGTAGGGGTAGGTGCTGAATTTGAAGGAGAGGTGATGTTTAAAGGGCTGACCATTGAACAGCTCAGGCTTTTGTGTTTTTCTTTGGGATTAAGCGGGGATATACACCCCAAGATAGGTTATGGAAAATCGTATTTTTACGGCAGCATTGAGGTGAGTTCACAATCTGAATGGGCAAAATTTGCCAGGGAGTATATCGATACCTGTAGTGATGATATAAGGCAAAACATCAATGTTTTAATTAGCGTATTAAATTATAAAAATGCTTTGAGGTCTTATGATTAGAAGTACTTGAGAACCGCATATGATTGGGATGTTTTGATTTTCTAAGCAGAGGTGGTTGCCATGCCCAAAAGCAAAGAACAGCTTCTGCTTTGTGCAGAAAGCGCCGCCGATTATATAAATCAAACAGGAGGCGGTGGATTTGTAAGTTTTATTTTGGATATGATAGACTTTGTGTCCGAAACGGAGCAGCATGATATCGAAAAGGTCCAGAATTTGTATGAGATACTTTATAACGTTAAAAGCTCTAATATGGAAGTTATAGGTGGGGGAAATAGGCTCAAGCGAGCTTATGTTGATTTTATTGAGAATTTTTTGAAGCTATCAAAGGTATCAGCCTATCCGAACAAATATAATGTTGATAATGAAGAATTTAGAGATTTGAGCTTAAACGAGCTTCATTATGTGTTTGGTTGGGTTAGACGATTGATAAAGGCGCAAGGAAGTTCAAGGTTAGATGAGGAAGATAGGAGAAGACATGAGAAAAAACAGGCAAGGAATATGGAGGATTCTTCTTGTAATAACAGGTATGGTAACCCACGTAATTATGCGAGTAATTATGTGGATGGTGCTTTACAACGTTCAGGTTTGAATACTTCCCAACGCGGTGGTGCAGCGAAAAGGCACTCTTTAGGAGATACTTCAAAAGGCAGCTCTCAGAATGCCGATAAAGGAATTTTTAATACTCAGATGCAGGAACAGCTGGCAAAGCTGGTGCATAAAAACAAAAAGTCTTGAAGAAGGTAGAGCGTAATAGAACATAATTTCACCTGTCGTCGACCTCCAATAGCGTAAAAACTCCTGGAGATCGACGACAATTTTTTTGCTTCAGTTTTCACAGAAGTTTCGCAAAATGATAAATAAAAATGGCGTAATCCTTTGGTATTTAGAGGTTTAGAAAGGATAATAGTAGGAATATATAAATTCCGATTTTTACTGGAAAAAATTTAGGGTTAAAAAATAGGACCATCCTTTCTATAATCAAATTTTGTGTAACAAATCCAAAAAAAGAAAGGATGGTCCAAGATGATAAAAAGGCATATAAAAAGGATGTTCTCTTACTTCTCCAAGATATATTATCTTGGAGAAGAAGTCAAGAGGTTAAAAGACGGGAGGATAAAACCCCAAGTAGAAACCTCGACTATAGCATTTATAGTTTTGTTTGCATTTATCTGTGGGCTGAAGAGTTTCAATAGGCTGGAACGTTGACTAGAGAAGGGAAGATTCAAAAACTTATTTCACAAGAGAGTAAGTAAGATTGCCTCGAATAGGATACTATTAGGCGTTCGTTGAGCAGTTTTGATATAGACAGTTTAAATGACATGCATGAGCATATAGTAAAGACTGCATTTAGGAATAAGGTATTTAAGAATGGCACAATAGATGGGTTAAAGGTTGCTGCTATTGACGGAGTGGAGGTATTTGAGAGTATCAAGAAGAGTTGTGAGAGATGTCTTACGCGCGTTGATAAACAAGGAGTAACCCATTATTTTCATAAAGCAGTAGTCTGTGCAACTGTGGGTTCTGATCCTCATATTGTATTGGGTTATGAGATGTTAGAACCTAAAAAAGATTGTTGTGATAAGGATGAAGGAGAACTTACTGGGGGTAAAAGGCTTATTAGGAAACTATACAAGCAATTTCATCATTTTGCGGATGTAATAGTAGCAGATGCTCTGTATTGCAGAGCGACATGGATTAAGGAAGTAGTTTTGATTGGGATGGATGCAGTTGTCAGGGTAAAGGATGAGAGGTTGCATATTGTAAAGGATGCGTTAGGTTTGTATTGAAACCGTGAAGCTGACAGGGAATGGGAAGTAGAAGAGGGGAGCAGGAAGAGAATTATTGTTAGAGCATGGGATGAAGATGGATTTGAAGTGGGGGGTATGGAGGAGATTAAAGTAAGATTTATAAGGTTTTTAGAGGAGGTTTATGAAGGGGATAACAAGGAGCTAAAAGAGATTTGGGTAGTAACCACCAGCAAGGATATTAGAGCAGAGACTATATGGAAAAACGCTAATTCCTTATTACGAAAAAATTTATGCTGGAAATTAGATGCGAAATTTCTGATTTTTGCTATAAAACCTTTATTTTTCGGGGAATAAATGCTATAATAAACACTAGAACCTAGAGGTATAATATTTTTTACAAAAAATAACAAGCCTTGTCAAAAGCGACTTGTAACGGTTTTTAGTCTACCTATAAGGAATTGAAACCGTTCACAGATGCAGCAACTTCTCAAAGATGTTGAAAAGTTTTTAGTCTACCTATAAGAGATTGAAAGATGTTTCTTATGTGGCGATAGGGAATATATGCTAAAGGTTGGGTAAGAATAAGTTGTCGATAGTGGCGTTCAAATGGTTGAAAAGCAGCTGAAAATATAATAAGCTGTAATTTGACAGAAACATAAAAAGGAGCGGATGCATAATGAGGTATAAAAGGCTTGGGACAAGCGACCTTGAGGTTTCAGTGGTAGGCCTGGGAACCTGGGCTATTGGAGGAGATTTCTGGGGTAGTGTGGATGACAGGCGCTCCATTGAAACCATTCAGAGGGCGATAGACTGTGGTATAAACCTTATAGACACGGCGCCGGCGTATGGCAATGGCCATGCTGAACGCATTGTAGGTGAAGCCATAAAGGGAAGGCGTGACAAAGTAATCATTGCCACCAAATGCGGCATCGTCCGTGAAGGGCCACGCTTTATACGCAATTTAAAGCCTGAATCCATAAGAAAAGAGATTGACGAGTCTCTAAAACGTTTGGGCGTTGATGTAATAGACCTGTACCAGATCCACTGGCCTGACAAAAATACTCCTCTGGAAGATACAGTGAATGAGCTGGTTAAGCTGAGACAGGCTGGCAAGTTCAGATATCTCGGGGTTTCCAATTTTGACAGGAAGCTTATGGAGGAGATTACGTCTATGACGGAGGTTGTCAGCCTGCAGCCGCAGTATTCCTTACTGGAAAGAGGTATAGAGAAGGACGTGCTGCCTTTCTGTCGAGAGAGGGGGATTGGCATCCTTACATACGGTTCTCTGGGAGCGGGTATTTTGACTGGTAAGTTTAAGGAGAAGCCTAAGTTCGAACAAGGCGACAACAGGGATAAGTTTTATCCGTTTTTCCGTGAACCTTTATGGAGTAAGGCCATGCAGCTGGTGGACGTGCTGAGGGAGATTGCTGAAGAGGTGGGCAAGCCTGTAGCACATGTTGCCATCAACTGGGTAAATCAGCAGGATGGTGTGACGACAGCGCTGGTGGGTGTCAAAACCCCTGCACAGGCCGAGCAAAATGCGGGAGCTGGTGAATGGGAGCTGTCTCAAGAGCAGCTGGAACGAATTGAAGCGGCTTATAAAAAGATTTTTGGTTCCGAGGATATGAATTAATCTCATAAAAGGCTGTTAGCTTTCCCGGTTTAAAATTACAAGAGAGCACTCACGGCTTATCGTGGGTGCTCTCTTGGTTTATAATTCCTTATACAAGACTTATTATCTTTTTTATTTTTTCTTCCAAAATGCCCAGATCATCTGCCAGGCGGAGGATGGTATAGAGAGGCCGAATTTCTTTAGCGTAAAGCAGGGCTTCCTCGACCAGGTTTTGTTCTATACCCAGGGCCTGGGGGGTAAAATTAGCTCTTGCCTTGTGCAGCCATTCCTTTACCATATCGAGTTGGGGTACTGATGAGAGCAACGGTTTAAGGTGAGTTTCCCATTTTTCTTTGATGTCGTGTAGCCTGCGTTCATAAAATGCTGCATCCCAGTTTTGCCTGTTGTTGGAGTCTATTACCTCTTGAGCAATGGGCCCGAACGCTTTTTTTATCTTCTGGCACCATTCTTCGTACGAAATTCTTGTTCTCATTAGCTGCGGTATGTCTATGTTTTCGGGATCCAAGGATGCCAGTTGGTTGTATAATGCCACCGTATAAAGCGCGGCCAGGCCGACCTTTGTGCCGTGCAGAAGCGGCTGGCGCTCTTCCATAAAATATTTCATCTCAATATAGTGGGATATGTGGTGTTCGCTGCCAGAAGCCGGCCGGGAGTTGCCCACCAGCATCATGGCTATGCCCGATACGATGAGGGCTTCCATCAGGGACTGTATGCCTTCAGGCTCCCTTTGACCTATTTCGGATGCTCTGGAGATCACCTCTTCCATAGCGCTTTTGACCATGTTTTTAGCCGTAGGACAAAGTCTTTCCTGTGCCAGGATGATGCCCAGCTGCCAATCAGCCAGGGAGGTAACCTTGCCCAGTATATCGCCAAATCCTGCCAATATCATATCGGCCGGAGCCGAGCACAGCATATCGATGTCGGCTATTATGGCAAGTGGATGAACTGTGATATATGTACGCTTGAATCCGTTTATGAGGAGAGGGGACACGGTGGAAGCGTAACCATCCATTGAAGGGGCGGTGGCAAATACGATATAGGGCTTGCCTGTCCTGTGGCTTATGAAACGCGTTAAGTCATTGATGGTGCCGGAGCCTACTGCTATCAAGAAATCCATTGAGGGCTCAAATTCCAGCAGTATTTGCGTAATGGCTTTTTCGTCGGGTTTTACTATGGGCTTTTGAGTAAGTATGCATGCTTTTATAGAGTACCCGTAATAGGACACCGTTTGGGCTATGTGCCTGCCTGCCAATTCCCAGGTATTGTCGTCACACACCATCAGGCCGCGCTTTCCCAGATTTTCTCTACCGAGGATTGGAGGAATCTCTTTTTCAGCGTTTTGTTTTATGACCACATGTTTTAGAGGTACTGTGTGCTGTCTGCCGCATTCACAGTAAAATGAAGAGCCAAACATGTCTTTGTAGGATGATAGTATGGACATTTTGGATTCGCCCTTTCTGATGTTTATTTTTAGTAGATCAAATCCATTTTACAACACTATATTGCATATTACAAGTAAACTTTTAAAAGCTGGAAGACAGCCAATAATATTTTCAATTTTTTGACAGAAGCAGGATGCCGTTTTGCTTGAAAATAACCATATGCACTGCTATAATAAACAAATAACAATATACAAAAGGAGTTAAGGTCAATATGGATAAAGGAGATAAGTTGAAGAAGATACGGAAGCTGTTTTTTGTGTTTTTTCGCATAGGAGCCTTCACCTTTGGCGGCGGACTTGCCATGATTCCCTTCATCAAAAGGGAGATTGTGGACAGCAATCACTGGATTGAAGAAGAGGAAATCGTTGATATATTTGCCATGGTGCAGTCCGTCCCGGGGGTAATTGCGGTGAATTCTGCCATATTTGTCGGGTACCGCATAGCCGGCATATGGGGGGCGGTGGCCTCTGCTGTGGGGGTTGTGCTGCCTTCATTTATTGTCATCTCTGCCATAGCGCTTTTCTTTTCGAGTTTTAAAAATATACCGGTAGTCGCAAGGGCCTTTGAAGGGATCAACGCAGGTGTGGTGGCGCTTATAATAACAGCGCTGTTTCAGCTTATAAAGCCCAGCATAAAGGATGATTATGGATGGACAATTGCGGGTATTGTGTTTGCCATTATGTGTTTAACCAACATAAGTGCCATATACGTACTTTTGGCATCGGCTGCAGCGGGTATAATTATAAGCTACATGAAGAAGAGAAAGGAAGCATGAAGCATGTACAAGCTGTATCTGGAGCTGCTTGTAACGTTCTTCAAAATAGGGCTGTTTACCATTGGTGGGGGATATGCCATGATTCCTCTCATTCAGCAGGAAATAGTGAGGCATGGCTGGCTTACATTTAAAGAGACAATCGACATAATAGCCATTTCAGAGATGACACCAGGGCCTTTTGCCATCAATGCCGCCACATTCGTCGGCGTCAAAACTGGCGGTATACCTGGTGCTACTTTTGCTACCGTGGGAGTGGTGCTGCCGTCGTTTATAATAGTTACGCTGGTGGCCAAGTACTCTGCGCGCTTTAAGGATCAGCCGCTGCTTCAGTATGCGCTGTATGGATTGCGGCCTGCGGTTATAGGGCTTATAGCATCGTCTGCCTTTTTGATAGCCCGTGCCACATTTTTTATGACGCCCAGCGGGAGCGTCTGCATATTTGCGGACATTCGCAATGTTTTGAAGATGGTTAACTGGCGGGCTGTGCTGATATTCGTTGTTGCCATAATAGCGAGCTTAAAGTACAAGATTCATCCAATTCTTCTCATTGTGCTGTCAGGAGTGCTGGGAGTTATATTGTATTCCGTATAGAGTAAAAGACTACATTTTGGTGTGCTGGCGACCGATTTAATAAAATTTTTTCTTGCAATGAAAGGCAACTTATGGTATAGTAGAAATGGGTGTATAAGCCCAAACGTGACTTTCATATTATGGGTTCAGTCGGTTGAATTGAATAGGTTAAGAGCTTGAAGGCTTTCAATCTGGAGCGCTGAATTCTTTGCAAAAAGAAGCGGGGGACCCAATTACTTGGGGTGAATCACCTTTAGGCAGGCTGTAAAGGCTTATGCTGAAAGGTGTAGGGCTACACCCTTAGGCCCGAACCCGTCAGCTAACCCCGTAAGCGTGGTAAGGGGAGATTGATAGCTTCGGTAGCGTTTTTGCACTTAAAAGCTGTGGGTCTCCCCATGGCTTTTTAATTTTTCTGCACTAAATATCTTATCGCTTTAAATTCCAATAGAGGTCATTGTTAAATTTGTAACGGTACTTTAATGAATTAGCAGTGCTATTTTATGAGCGTTCCCAAAGCTAAAATGCGCACCTCCCTGTTTTAGCTCATTATTTCATACATAAATAATTTATGTATAGATTTTTAGTTTAAGATACAAATTTTAATAGTTCTGTTTTTAATAGTTCTATACTTTATTAATGTCAGCTTCATTTACCTAATTTACTTGCCGTCTTAGAAATTTACGTAAATTTTGTAATAAATTTTCTTTAGCCAAGGGGGGGGATGTTATTGAATGAGCAAATTCTCAGGATAAACGATTTAGCCGTTCACTTTTATATGGATACACGAATAGTTCCTGCAGTTGATGGGGTGAGTTTTTCAGTTTCAAGAGGGGAGACGCTGGGCTTAGTTGGAGAATCGGGATGCGGCAAGAGCGTAACCGCGCTTTCCATTATGAGATTGCTACCAAGTCCCCCGGCTAGAATAGTGAGAGGCGAGATTTGGTTTAAAGGAGAAAATCTTTTGGACAAAACCAATGAAGAGATGAGGAAGATTCGAGGCAACGACATATCCATGATATTCCAGGAACCTATGACATCTTTGAATCCTGTATTCACTGTAGGCTATCAGATTTCTGAAGTTATCATGCAGCATCAAAATGTTTCCAAAAAAGAGGCTTTAGAAAGAGCTATAGAAATGCTCAGGATGGTTAAAATTCCGCTCCCCGAAAAGCGGATAAAGCAGTATCCCCATCAGCTGAGCGGCGGTATGAGGCAGAGGGTTATGATTGCAATGGCGCTGGCATGCAATCCCGAACTGCTTATTGCAGACGAGCCCACAACGGCGTTGGATGTAACCATTGAGGCGCAGATACTAGAGCTGATAAACGAGCTGAAAGAGAGGTTTGGGTCATCGGTCATCATGATAACCCATGACCTGGGGGTTGTAGCCGAGATAGCCGACAAGGTGGCTGTAATGTATTCAGGCAGGATCCTCGAGCAGGCAGACGTACACTCCATTTTTAACAACCCAAAACATCCCTATACGCAAGGCTTGCTCGAGACTATTCCAGACATAGATTTGCCCAGAGGCCAAAGGCTTAAGGAGATAAAAGGGGTGGTTCCGTTGCCCGATGAGATAAAGGTGGGCTGCAGATTTAAAAGCAGATGTGAATATGTAAGGGCTGAGTGCATGGTCGATGAGCCGCCCTTGATGCAGGTGGGTTCCAGCCTTGTGCGTTGCTGGAATTACGCGTAAAGTTTTGGCAGCATGCGCAGATGTGCAGCTATAGAAAGCTATAGAATAGATAAAGAGAAGGCAGAGGTGCTACTCTAGAGATTAAACAAGAAATCTAATTGCTTTATAAAGAACATTACTTTAAGTGCTTGTGCTTGAGAAAACCGGCTATTTGCACTAAATGAAGAGAAGTTAAGCGAAATATGGAGGTATGGTCGTGACTGCAAATATTTTAGAAGTAAAAGGTTTGAAAAAATATTTTCCGTTTAAAAAGGGCTTGCTGGGCAAGGCCATGGAATACGTGAGAGCGGTGGATGGGGTTGATTTTCATATAGGGTATGGGGAGACGCTGGGCCTGGTTGGAGAAAGTGGATGCGGTAAATCCACCACAGGGCGTACTATTATGCGGTTGCTGGAGCCTACAGAAGGGGAGATATTTTTCGAAGGGCAAAATATAACGCGCTTTAACAAAAAGCAGCTCAGGCAGGTATACAAGCATATGCAGCTCATATTTCAGGACCCATTTGCATCTTTGAACCCGAGGAAGGCAGTAGGTGATGCTGTGGATGAGGTTCTTCTTGTTCACGGGATGAAAGATGGTGTTAAGCGAAGAGAGAGGGTTGAAGAGTTGTTTGATATGGTGGGGCTTAGAAAAGAAGATATGGACAAGTATCCCCATGAGTTCAGCGGAGGACAGCGGCAAAGGGTGGTAATTGCACGGGCTCTGGCCGTCAATCCCAAACTGCTGATATGCGATGAGCCGGTATCAGCCCTTGATGTGTCCATTCAGGCCCAGATCATAAACCTCCTCATGGAGCTTAAGGAACGTTTAAAGCTGTCTTATTTATTCATATCTCATGACTTGCGGGTGGTCAGGCACATCAGCGACCGTGTGGCGGTGATGTATCTTGGCAAGATTGTGGAGATGGCGCCTGCAGAAGATTTGTTCAGAGAACCACTGCATCCCTACTCGAAAGCCCTGCTCTCGGTCATACCCGTTCTGAAGCCTGGTCAAAAGAGAAAAAAGCTGGTGCTGGAGGGAGAAGTGCCCAATCCGGTCAATCCCCCGACGGGATGCAGGTTCAGCACCAGATGCAAATACGCTACAAAACAGTGCAGCGAGATTGAGCCGCCAATAAAGCTGGTAGGCAACCGGCATTTTGTGGCCTGTCATCTTTGCTAAAAGATGCTTTGTGCAGAGTGTTGCCAAAACCAAACGGGGTGAAGGCATAAAAAATTTTTATAACAACAAAAATCAATAAGGAGGGATGAGCAGAGTGAAAAAGGCATTGAGGAAAATTGTAGCGTTGCTTTTATTGGGCGTGTTTTTGCTGAGCGCTGTGGCAGGGTGTTCCAAGAAGGCTGATACCAAAGCTTCCGAGAAGGTCCTAGTCATTGGCTTTGACAGGGATGCCGAGCTTCTGGATACCATAAAGACGGCGTGGTATTCCGATGCCCTAATTTATATACATGACAGGCTTGTCAGCAGAGACTATGAGTTTGGCTATCGGCCGGGATTGGCTGAGCGATGGGAGGTATCGGAAGACGGTTTGGTATGGACCTTTTATCTGAGAAAGGGCGTAAAGTTCCACGACGGCTCGGATTTTACGGCCCATGACGTTAAATGGACTATTGATACCATAAAAGACCCGGCAACGGGTTCGCCTTTCAGAGCTGATCTAGAAGCCATAAAGGAAGTTGAGGTTGTTGACGACCACACGGTGAGGATAATCCTGAATTATCCGTTTCCCAATCTTTTGTTCAATCTCTCCAACACCGCTGCCGGCATACATCCTGCCAATGCGTATGAGAAATACGGCGACGATTATGGTAAAAAGATCGTGATAGGTACAGGGCCTTACAAGCTGGAGGAGTGGATTCCGGGAGACAGGACGGTCCTAGTCAAAAACGAGGATTACAACTGGGGCCCCGAGTGGATGTCCAACAGGGGACCGGCCCTCATCGACAAGATAATCTTGAAAGTTATACCCGATGAAAGTTCCAGGATCATGGAGCTTGAGACGGGAGGCATTCACATACTCAGGAATGTTCCCGAAACCTATGTGGAAAAGCTGGAAAAAAATCCTGATATTACGGTTTACAAGGAACCGGCCACAAAGCTGGGATATCTTGCCTATGCTACTGACAAGGAACCCTTTAATGACGTGAGGGTTCGCAGGGCCATAAACCACGCTTTGAACAGGGAGGAAATCATACAGTTTGTCTTCAGGGGGATTGGAGAGGTGGCGTATGGGTATCTACCCCCTGCTCTCAAAGACGAGTACCTTGAGGAAAGCCGCGAACTGGCTTATGAGTATAATCCCGAAAAGGCCAGGCAGCTGTTGGCCGAAGCAGGTTATCCTAATGGATTCAAGGCAACCCTTTCGGCCGACAATTCATCCAAGAGCAGCAAGCTGGCCGAGATTATCCAGCGACAGCTCAAAGAAGTGGGTATAGAAACCAAGATTCAGCTGTATGACTCTGCCAGCTATACCGATATGCTTAAGGAAGGCAAGCAGGAACTGTTTATAAGGGAGTACAGCTGGCCAAATGCAGATATACTTGACTGGTTCTTGCTTTCGGAGCGCTTCCCGTATCCAAACCATTCGAGATGGAGGGACCCAAAAACTGATGAGCTCATCATGTATGCGGCTAGAAGGCCGACCTGGGCTGAAAGGGCCGAGGCGTACAAGGAGGTACAGCGTTACTTGATCGAGCAAGCCGTGTGGGCGCCCATTTACGTGCCCATGCAGATAATCGCGGTGCGCAAGGAAGTGAAAAACTTCAAATATCATCCTTGGATGCTGCAGTACAACGATGGATTTGACATCGAGGTAGAGTAAGGGGATTTGGTGAGAATGCATACTACAAATTCTCGCCAAATCCATATCTTTCGTAAGTATTAAAAAGTAAGTATGGCATGATGAACATTGGTGACCTCAACAAAGGATTACTGGTTTATTTATATAGTGACAGGCAAACTGTGAAGCCCCAATACGGGTTGGAGGCAGAAAAGGTGCAAAAGTACAGTAAGTCGCTCTATCAGCTGATGATATTGCTATTAATGCTTGTTATCACACAAAAAATCCGGGGAGTGTAGATTATGCTGAAATACATTGTAAAAAGAATAGTTTTGATGATACCAGTAGTCACAGTCATGACTCTCATCGTTTTTTCGATATTTTACTTTGCCCCAGGGGATCCGGTGTCCCGGATTGCTGGGCCCAACGTAACGCCCGAGGTTTATGAGAGCATAAGGCGGAAGTACGGTCTAGATCAGCCGTTCATTATACAGTATTTGAGGTTTATGAAGAGCGTAATTGAAGGTGATTTAGGCGTTTCCATTCTTCAGGAGCGGCCGGTAATAGAGATGATTAAAGAAAGACTACCTGTCACGCTGGAGATCGGCCTGCTGGGGTTTTTGATAACCTTCTTAATTGCCATTCCGGCAGGAGTGATAGCTGCAGTAAAGAAGAATACCATGGTGGATTATTTGTGTATGTCAGGCACTCTGCTGGGGACAGCCATTCCCACATTCTGGCTTGGCATGCTGCTCATGTACTTTTTTGCTTATAAGTTAAGATGGTTCCCCATTTCGGGCTACGGGACCATACGGCACCTCATACTTCCCAGCTTTGCCATTGGATTGACCAATGCGGCCATAACAGCAAGGATGGTAAGGTCAAGCATGCTGGAGGTTTTGAAGCAGGATTACGTGAGAACCGCCAGGAGCAAGGGGCTTTTGGAAAAAGTGGTGATTTATAGGCATGCGCTCAAAAACGCCCTGATTCCAGTTATCACGCTTATGGGTCTTAGGCTGGGATGGATCATTGGCGGGTCGGTTGCCCTTGAGATCATATTCAGCATTCCAGGGATAGGCCGATTGATGGTAGATTCTATACTGGCGCGGGACTATCCCGTTGTCCAGGGCTCTATGATAGTGCTGACTTCCTCAATAATTCTGGCCAACATTTTGGCAGATATACTGTATGCCATTGTGGACCCCAGGATAAGATACAGTTAATCTTGCCGAAAGAAGGTGATATGAGGGATGATTGCGCCTCAGAGCAGAAATGGAGGAGTGTACATTGAAAATGAATGGATTGAGCAGCAGGCTTTGGAAGTAAGAGAGGAAAAAGCGCGGAAGCCCTTTGCCGATTTCGTTGCAAAGCTTTTCAAGCATAAAGGAGCTGTATTTGGAGCGGTGATCATCTTGTTGTTTGTCTGTACGGCGGTATTCGCATCCTGGCTGGCACCGTACGAGTATGATAAGCCTGATATTTCGGCTGTGCTGCAGCCTCCTTCCGCTGAGCATCTGTTTGGTACAGACGAGTTTGGCAGGGATATATTCAGCAGAATAGTTTACGGAGCGCGGATATCGCTAAGGGTGGCATTTGTGGCGGTGGGAATTTCGCTGGTGATAGGTACGGTGCTGGGGGCCTTGGCCGGATATTACGGGGGAGTTGTGGATTATATCATCACTTCTATAACCGATATTGCCTGGTCGTTTCCCACTACGCTTTTGGCCATAGCCTTTATTGCTGCCCTGGGGACAGGGGTTGAAAACGTGATAATAGCCATTGCCCTTGCGAGCTGGGCAGGATACTGCAGGGTGGTAAGGGGCCAGTTCCTCTCGTTGAGGGAGCGGGAATTTGTTCAAGCCGCTCGCATCCTTGGCATGAGCGATGCCAGAATAATATTCAGGCACATGCTTCCCAATGCATTGGCACCTGTGATTGTTATGGCGACTTTGGAATTGCCCAAGGCCATTGTGATAGAAGCTTCCTTAAGTTTTTTGGGATTGGGGGCTCAACCGCCTGAGCCCAGCTGGGGGGTTATTTTAGACAGCGGTAAGGGGCTGCTTGATCAGGCGCCGTGGATCTCGTTTTTTCCAGGGCTTATGATCATGCTGGTAGTACTGGGTTTTAACCTTTTTGGCGATGCCCTGAGGGATGTTCTGGACCCCAATTCATAGTAAATTTTTTACAACGCGGAGGAGATAAACTTTTTTGTTGCATTTAGCCCAGGACGGTGATATAATGCAAATGATGAAAAGTTGGAAAAGCAGTATACATGCTGCATCCTTGCTCTGCTTTGAGGCAGGGCCAAAGTCCAAAAGGAGGTGAAGCCGGATGAGGATAAGGAAGTACGAGACCATGTATGTGCTCCGCCCTGATCTGGAAGAAGAGGCCATTAAACAGACTGTCCAGAAATTTTCAAATCTCATCGCTGAACAGGGCGGACAGGTGGAAAAGGTGGACGAGTGGGGCAAGAGAAAGCTGGCCTATCCCATCAACCATTTCAGAGAGGGTTATTATGTGCTCATGAATTTTACTGCAGGGCCTTCTGTCCCACAGGAACTGGAACGCGTGTATAAGATCACAGATGAGGTCATCCGCTATTTGATTGTCCGGGAGGACGAATAGTAGAAAGTGGGTGTAAAAATTGTTAAACAAGGTTGTGTTGATTGGGCGTTTAACCAAAGACCCGGAGATTCGGTACCTCCCTAGCGGCGTTGCGGTAACGACTTTTTTCCTGGCGGTAAACAGGAATTTTACTAACCAGCAAGGGGAGCGTGAAGCCGACTTTATTCCTATTGTGGTATGGCGGGGGTTGGCCGAAACATGCGCTAAATATCTCAGTAAGGGCAGATTGGTAGCCGTCTCGGGAAGGATTCAGACCCGCAACTACGAGGGGCGCGATGGACAGCGGCGCTATGTGACTGAAGTGGTAGCGGATGAAGTGGTATTTCTGGATCGCGATAGTTCTGGGATGGATAGGAGTGCGGTGCCGTTTGATGACCTGTCGCACTCGCAGCAAGAATACGAGGATGCCCCTGCTGGTTTCCAATACATTGAAGGAGAAGAGGATGAGCTTCCATTCTAAAGTGGAAGGAGGTAAAGGTGGATGGTTGAGAATGCGGTAAAGCCTGCTAGAGGAAGGCGCAATAAAAAGAGAGTTTGCAGCTTCTGTTTAGATAAAATTGATAAGGTAGACTACAAGGATATACAGAGGCTTAAGAAATATATGACCGAGCGAGGTAAAATCCTTCCGCGCAGGATTTCCGGGAACTGCGCTAAGCATCAAAGACAGCTTACAGTGGCTATTAAGAGGGCGCGCAACTTGGCGCTGTTGCCTTTCACTGTGGAGTAAAGATGCAGAAAAGATCGTCCTCATCGATTGAGAGATGGGGGACGGTCTTTTTTGTTTTTAACACCTTTGCCGCAAGAAGTCTCCATCTTCTAGAAGATGGAGATGAATTGTGGTTGATAGAAACTCAGTTTCGGTATTAATATATTTGGTGATGTCAATGAAATTAGACTCAAATAAACATTCAGTATTTCTTTTATATTATCACTTGATTTTGGTGACAAAATACAGAAGAAATGTTATAGATGAAAGAATCTCGAGAAGGCTAAGAGAAATCTTTGAGTATATTCAACTAAACTACAACATGACTTTAGTTGAATGGAATTACGACAAAGATCATGTTCATGTCCTATTCAAAGCAACTCCTACAACTCAACTTTCAAGATTTATAAATGCCTATAAGAGTGCTTCGTCAAGGCTGATAAAGAAAGAATTTCCTGAAATTAGAGAGAAATTGTGGAAGGAATATTTTTGGTCAAGAAGCTATTGTTTATTGACAAGCGGTGGAGCTCCAGTTGAGGTAATTAGAAGATACATTGAAAGTCAAGGAGAAAAAGGCTATGTTAAAAGCATATAAGTATCGGATATATCCTTCAGATAAGCAAAAGGAATTTTTGGAAAAGATTTTTGGATGCTGCAGGTTTGTTTGGAACAAGATGCTGGAAGAGAAGCTTGAAACTTTGGAGCAGGGCAAAAAAATACCGAGGGTAACACCGGCGAAATATAAAAAGGAATATCCTTTTTTGAAGGAGGTAGATAGCCTTGCCCTTGCCAACGTGCAATTAAATCAAGAAAAAGCTTTTAGAGATTATTTCAAGAATCCAAAGCATTTTGGAATGTCGAAGTTCAAGAAGAAGAAAGATAAGCAGTCATATACAACGAACAATCAGATACTTCCAAATGGGAACGAGACGATAAGGGTGGATTTTGAGGAAGGATTTATTTATCTTCCGAAGATAAAAGAGTGGATAAAAGCGGTATTACACAGGGGATTTGAAGGGAGGATAAAATCAGTTACAGTAGTTAAGACGAAATCAGGAAGGTACTACGTAAGTATACTTGTGGAGGTACAGGATCCGAGGAACGAAATAAAGGAGCCCAGTAATTTGGTTTGTGGAATAGATTTAGAAAATCGGGGGGAGCGCGAGGGGGCAGTAATCCCCTCAATTCATTGAGGGAATACACGGACTCCCTCGCCCTGTTGTTTACATCATCTTACCTATGTGATACCATAATGGTATGAAGAAAGAAACGTGGAAATCAACCGGAACAGCGCTACATCAAAGCCTAGAAAGCAGAGGAAGGGGGTGAATGAGTGCCTCTAATTACTCTCAAGGTGCAAATCCATACAGATTCTCGGACTGAAGCTATTCTAAAAGACGCCATGTTGTGTGCCACCAAGGTATACAACGGGCTTCTGTGGCATCTACGGAAAGAGTACGAAGAAACCGGGTATGTATGTTCCTGTGGTTGGAAGGGGCAGTGAGATGTAAACGGTGCCTTGAATATCTTTGAAAGAGCTTTCCAGGTATCTTCCGTGAAGGGGAGTAGTGGCCGAGTGGCGCGGCCCGTGACCGTGTCGTTCCTGTTGGGGTGGCACGGTGTCACTGAACCGAAGCGCAAGGATAAACTTTTGCGTACATCCGCTTGAGGATGCCCCTCAATTTATTGAGGGGAGGAGGTCACAGCAGGTTATTCCACTTTGAAAGGTTAAATAAAAACAAGGTATAAGGAAAATTTTATGATTATACCAAAGTCTAAAATTTATTTTCCGAGAAGGGGTGATTCTATTATGGATGAAATGGCCAAAACCCTAAATGATTGGGAAAACCTAAAGGTGCTTCAACGCAACCGCATGCCCGGTAGGGCCTACTTTATTCCCTATCATGATGAGGCGTCGGCTTTGATAGGCCAACGGGGTGCTTCTGCGCGTTTTAAACTGCTCAATGGAGTATGGAAGTTCTATTACGCTGAGTCGCCTGTGGAAGCGCCCGAAGGGTTTTACCGGGAGGATTATGATGTGACGTCATGGGATGACATTCAGGTGCCTCTAAACTGGCAGATGGCGGGGTATGGGCGGCCGCACTACACCAATGTGATATATCCTTTTCCGGTGGATCCCCCGCGGGTGCCCAGTGAGAATCCTACTGGTTGCTACAGGCGCAATTTTTACATACCCGAAAGCTGGCAGGGATACCAGATATGCCTCAGATTTGAGGGAGTGGACAGCGCATTCCATGTATGGGTGAACGGCAACGAGGTGGGATACAGCCAGGGCAGCCGTTTGCCGGCCGAGTTTGACATAACCCCGTGGGTCCGTGTGGGTATGAATACCTTGGCAGTCAGGGTATATCAGTGGAGTGACGGGAGCTATCTTGAGGACCAGGACATGTGGTGGCTGAGCGGCATATTCAGGGATGTGTATCTTCTTGCCAGGCCTAAGGTGCACCTGTTTGATTATTTTGTGCGTACCCAGCTGGATGAAAAGTACAAGGATGCGGTCCTCCATATCGAGGCTGTTTTGAATAACGCATCTCAGCAAGAAGTAAGCGGTGAATTAGAAGTTAAGCTGCTGGATGCGCATGGCTGTCCGGTTATGGAAAACCCGCTTAAAGAGAAGTTCTCTATATCTGCTGCCGGTCAGACCACATTGGGTATAGAGATCCCTGTATCCAACCCCGAGAAGTGGTCGGCCGAATCGCCTTATCTATATAAATTGCTGCTTGCCGTGAAGGACGCTGATGGGCGCATTTTGGAAGTCATCCCATCCAGAGTTGGGTTCAGGTCCATAGAGTTGAAGGATGGGAATTTCCTGGTCAACGGCGTTGCTATAAAGCTCAAGGGCGTAAATCGCCATGAGCACCACCCTGACCTTGGCAGGGCAGTTCCACTTGATGCGATGGTACAAGACGTTATCCTCATGAAACGACACAATATAAATGCAGTGCGGACTTCCCATTATCCCGATGACCCCAGGTTTTATGACCTGTGTGACGAATACGGGCTTTATGTTATAGACGAGGCTGACCTTGAGTGTCACGGCTTTGCGGTGCTAAAGGATTGGGAAAGGTTGAGCGATGACCCCGAATGGGAAGAAGCCTATGTGGATCGGATGGAGAGGATGGTGCAGCGCGACAAAAATCATCCCTGCGTCATCATGTGGTCGCTGGGCAACGAATCGGGCTTTGGACGAAATCATGAGGCCATGGCCAGAAAAGCACGCGAGATAGACCCCACTCGCCTCATCCATTATGAAGGGGAGACCAGGCTCATATTCGATAACGAAGAGGTTGAGCCCAGAGTGGCAGATGTATACAGCACGATGTATACTTCCGTTGATAAGATGATGGAGCTGGGGCAAAAGACCAACATGAAGAGGCCTCATATACTTTGCGAGTACGCCCATGCCATGGGTAATGGGCCGGGCAATCTGAAAGAGTACTGGGAAGTTTTCTATACATATAAGAGGCTGCAGGGAGGCTGCGTGTGGGAGTGGCTGGACCATGGCATCAGGCGAAGGACGGCCGATGGGAAAGAATACTTTGCCTACGGCGGTGACTTTGGAGACCAGCCCAATGATGGGAATTTCGTTATAGACGGCCTGCTGTTTCCGGATAGGACTCCTTCCCCCGGGTTGATAGAATACAAGAAGGTACTGGAGCCGGTAAAGGTTGAGGCGGTGGATCTAAAGGCTGGCAAGGTACGGATTATCAACCGGTATGACTTCATTTCGCTGGACCACCTGGCCTTATCGTGGAACGTAGTTGCCGACGGTCAGGTGCTGCAAGGCGGTCAGCTTGATATGCCTCATATTAAAGCTGGCGAAAGCCGGATTGTGACCATACCCATGCAAATGCCTCAAACGGTTAAGCCCGGCACCGACTACTGGTTGAACCTGTATTTTACCTTGGCTTCTGATACCCCATGGGCCGAGAGAGGATATGAGGTTGCCTGGGCGCAGTTTAAGCTCCCCGTTGAATCCCCTGCTCCTAAAGTGCATGTGGCATCCATGCCTCCGGTGTCTTATGAGCAACAAGGGAATAAGCTCCTGGTTTCGGGTGCCGATTTTGAGCTGGTGTTCGATAGGGTAAGGGGCGTCATACAGTCCTGGATTTATCAAGGGATGGATATGCTGGTGAAAGGGCCCAGAATGAATTTCTGGAGGGCGCCCACTGACAACGATGTGCATGAGGCTGTCATGTGGCGCAAGGCTGGCCTTGACAGGATGCAGCACCGCATAGACAGCGTTGAATTCAAGGCTTGCGATAAAAATGTTATCCAGGTAAAGGTCACTTCGCGCATAGCCCCACCAGTATACGATTGGGGTATACTGTGCGAGTACATCTACAGCATTTATGGTAGCGGAGATGTGGTTGTGGAGGTTCACGGTGTACCCCAGGGCAAGCTGCCGGATACCCTGCCGAGAATAGGGCTCCAGATGGCGCTACCGGCTTGTATGGATGCGGTATCGTGGTATGGGCGCGGCCCTGGCGAGAGCTATTGTGACAGCAAGGAGGCCAACCGGTTTGGCGTATACAGCTGTAAGGTGGATGACCTGTACACGCCCTATGTGCGCCCGCAGGAGAATGGGAACCGCACCGATGTGCGGTGGGTGTCTTTTACCAACAGCCGCGGTATGGGCCTGCTGGCTGTAGGAATGCCGCAGATGGAATTCAGTGCGCACTGGTTTACCACGCAGGACCTGGATGCTGCTTCGCATACCTATGAGCTGACAAGGCGCGACTTCATCACCGTGAACTTGGATTACAGGCAGCATGGGCTGGGCAGTGCCAGCTGTGGGCCTGGCCAGCTGCCTCAGTACAGGTTGCTGCCTCATGAATTCAATTTCAGGCTTAGGCTTAGGCCATTTTCCAAGGATGCGATATCGCCGGTCGAGCTAGCCAAACAGGTAATTGAAGCCTAAACTGTTTGAAACAAAAACCTCCTACAGGGCGAACTGTATGACAACCCTGTAGGAGGTTTTTGTCTTGTTTTCCCTATGATGCTAAATTTTTAGTGTTTTAAGCATGCAGGATACAGCCATGCAGGATGTGGCCATTCCCTGTGCTCTTTATTTGAGGATGAATGGTGCTTTTTCTCCGGGCTTTCAGGGCATGACCCTGGGAGAGAGGGGAGCGCGACACCTCCAAAGGCCAAGGTGATGATCCGGGTTATCCGGGGAATGCTGGCTAACCTGCAGCGTATATCGCCATCCAACGCTGGGATGCCCCTCAATTTATTGAGGGGAGGATGTCACAGCATCACTTCTCTGCCCAGCTTTGCCGATTCGTAGATACCGTTGAGCATTTTTTGGACTTCAAGGCCATCCTCTGCTGGTGCTATGGGTTCCTTGCCTTCACGTATGCACTCTATAAAGTGCTCTATTTGATTGGCAAAGCTATCTTCCGGCTTGATCACAGGTGCAGAGTCCATCAGATAGTTTTCTTCCTCGCCGTAGATCATTAGCGGGTTTAGGCTAGCCCCTGCCTTTGTGCCGAAGATGTAGCTGTATACTCCCGTGTCCTTTCCGTTGATGGCCCAGCTTACATCAAATGTCATGGAAGCGCCGTTCTCGAACCTGATAAAACCCGAAGCGGAATCTTCGGTTTCAAAGACGATATTGTCAGCATCCAAAGCCACCCATCGGCCTACGCCCTTGGTTTGATAATTGCCTATTTTGCTATATGTGGCGGCACTTACGCTTATTGGCTTTGGTTTGCCCATGAAATACCACGTCAGATCGATCACGTGTACTCCTATATCGATGACTGGGCCGCCACCAGATTTGGACAGGTCGGTGAACCAGCCCAGAGGCGTGCCGCGCCTCCTCATCCACCCTGTTTTTGCATAGTATATCTCTCCAAACTTACCAGCATCAGCTAGGGTTTTTATGAGCTTGCTTTCGGCGCGAAATCTGTTTACAAAGCCCATCATGAATATGATGTTGTTGTCTTTGGCGGCTTTGCACATCTCCTCTGCCTCTTTTACATTCATGGCCATGGGTTTTTCGCAAAGTATATGCTTTTTAGCATTGGCTGCCGCAATGGCGATCTCAGCATGGGAGCTGTTGGGGGTACAGATGCTTACTGCGTCGATCTCTTCGATATTGATGATATCCTGGAAGTTGTTGGACACGTATTTTATGTCAAACTTGCCGGCAACCTCTTTGGCCCTATCGAAGTTGAAGTCGCATACGCCAATTATCTCGACGTCCTTTTGTTTTTTGTAATTTGGGATATGAGCAGTTTGAGCGATATTCCCCGCCCCAATTATGCCTATACACAGCTTACCGTCTTTCATCCTCATCTACCCCTTCCCCTATAATATGCTTCGCATATAATTAAGGCTTTGTCTTATGCTTTCAAGCTGGGGTATCTCGAATTCTTCCTGTTCCACTATATACCATTTGATTCCCAGCTCTTTGCCGACTCGGACGATCTCGACGAAGTCCATTATGCCGCTGCCTATCGCCGTGCTCACCTTTTTATCCGTGCTTTTAAGGTCTTTTATGTGGATGAGGGAAGAGCACTGCTGCGGGTACTTTCTCATGAAATCCACCGACTTTAAGCCGCAGTATTCTACCCAGAATGTGTCCAGCTCTAAGTGTACAAGCTCGGGATCGGTGTTGGACATCAGGATATCCAGCCCATATTCACCATCGAATTTTTCAAACTCAAAAGCGTGGTTGTGATATGCAAACTGAATGCCATGCTGCTTGCAGCGCTGACCGATCCTGTTAAACAACTCCCCTAGCCTTTTGTAAGCATCGGCGCTGTCCCGCATATGGGGAGGAATGCCGGGACACACTATGTAACGGTTCCCGATTTCGAGGTTGTATTCTATTACCTCGTCAAGGCTGTTTTGAAGCAGGTCGATTCCGGTATGGCTGCCGCAGGGAGTGAGATTTAAATCGTCCAGCGCTTTTTTGAGTTCCTTGGCGGGAGTGTTGAAAAAGCCTGCAAATTCTACTCCGTCGTAACCAACTTCGGCCACTTCCTTTAAGGTGCCAATGAAGTCCTTTTGGGCCAGCTCTTTTACGGAATAGAGCTGTAGACCTAAATTTTTCATGGCGCTTAACCCCCTCTTTTTACCTTGCTCCTGCTATTTAGTCTATCATGATTGTATGATTTTGTATATATGGTAATGACAAAAAACTCACAAAAATGAAAAGTAAATTTTAAGAGAGAATACAAGGTTTCAAAATGCGCAAAATAAAGCAATAGTTAGGTAAAAAACGGCTTAAGTCTTTAATTTTTCGAGTTAAATTAATGTAATTTTAAAATAAGGCCTAAAATAGAGGTAATTACTTGAATATTAAATGTTATTTTTTTATTATAATTGGTTATAATTAAAAATGAAAGTCAAAGAAAGTCAATAACCAAAGAGGTGATGTGGATGGCACGATTGAGCGATATGATCGAAGAGTTTATAAAGGCACTGCTGGAAGAAAGCAACGGACAGCTAGAACTTCAAAGGAACGAGCTTGCGGATTATTTTGAGTGCGCCCCCTCGCAGATCAACTACGTATTAGCCACACGTTTTTCGCTCGATCGTGGGTACTATATAGAGAGCCGAAGGGGCGGTGGAGGATACATCCGCATTATCCGTTTAGATATGGATAATAATGATTATATAATGTACCTACTGAAAGAAAGGATAGGCAACCGCATATCGCAGCAGGCTGCAGAGGATATAATTCATCATATGCTCGATAAGGGCATTATAACCGAGAGGGAGTCGCTCATAATGAAAGCGGCTATACAGGACAAAGGGATAGGCATTCCAACAAACTTAAAAGATAACGTTCGCGCCAGTATCATGAAGGCAATGCTCACCACCATTTTAAAGCTGCGTAACTGATATTTAAGGGAAATGGGTGCAAACCCGTCCCTGATTTTAGTTCAAAAAGGAGTGAAATCCAATGCTGTGTCAACAATGCCAAAAGCGCCCTGCCACGGTTCACTTTACAAAAATAGTGAATAACCATAAGACAGAGCTTTACTTGTGCGAGGAATGTGCAAGGCAAAAAGGGGATTTCAAGGTGTTTGTTCCCTTTTCCATAAATGACCTTTTAACTGGTTTCCTGGATATGGATAAGACTACCGTTCACATTGAGAGCAAGGGCTTGCCCAGGTGTAAGGCCTGTGGTATGGATTTTATGCAGTTCAGGAAGATTGGAAGGCTGGGGTGCCAGGACTGCTACAGGTACTTTGCTGAGGAGCTCACCCCCGTCATTAAAAGGGTGCAGGGGGGAACGAAGCATACCGGCAAGGTACCCAGAAGGGCGGGGATAGGTTTACGCCTTGAGCGGCAGATTCAGCAGCTGAAAGCCCAGCTTCAGAAGGCTATCGAAACCGAGGCTTTTGAGGAAGCGGCCAGATTAAGGGATCAGATACGGGAGCTTGAAAGACAGCTGGGCCAGCTATAAGGAGGGAGTTTTGGATGAGCTGGATAAACGAAAGCGGGCCTTTCAACGGTATAGTCATGAGCAGCCGAGTGAGGATTGCCAGAAACATAGCCGGGCTGCCCTTTCCGTCTATAGCAAGCCCAGAAGTGTTGCAAAAAGCTGTGGATATGGTTAAAAAAAGCATCCTGGAGAGCAACTCGATACTGAGCCGAGATTTTGACTTCGTTTCTTTGAGGAACTTGAGCGATGTGGAAAAATATATACTTGTTGAAAAGCATTTAATAAGCCCGGACCTGGTGGAACGTGCGGAGGTAGCTGCTGCTCTCATCAATCACAATGAGCAGATAAGCATAATGGTCAATGAAGAAGACCATATACGGATGCAGTGCATCTTTCCGGGCTTTCAGCTTGACAAGGCTTGGGAACTCTTAAACAGGGTGGACGACATCGTCGAAGAGAGCATAGAGTACTCATTTGACGAGCATTTGGGGTATCTAACCAGCTGTCCCACAAATGTGGGTACAGGCATGCGGGCTTCGGTGATGATGCATCTGCCAGGGCTTGTAGCTACAAAGTATATAAACAGCGTTTTGCAGACCATCTCCAAAGTAGGTTTGACTGCCAGGGGACTTTATGGTGAAGGAAGTGAGGCGCTGGGAGACATTTACCAGATATCCAACCAGATCACCCTGGGTCCATCAGAGGAGGAGATAATAAGCAATATCAATATTGCTGTACGCCAGCTAATGGAGAATGAGAGGATGGCACGGCAGGCTCTTATGCAGTCCAACAAGCTGGAGTTTGAAGACCGCATATGGCGGTCTTTGGGGATACTGACGCATGCCAGAAAGCTGAGCCTGCAGGAATTTATGTCCCTGCTGTCACAGGTGCGCCTGGGGGTGGACATGGGTATCATCAACGGAATAGACGTTGTGATGCTGAACGAGTTGATGGTTAAATGCCAGCCGGCACACCTTCAGGCCTATATAGGCAGGGAGACGAGCGCAGAAGAATTGGATGTGGCAAGGGCCGATAGGGTCAAAAACGAATTGAGCAAAGTTACCTGACATGGCGTTTTTATCCATGGTACAAAGGGTATAAATAGGAACGAGAGGTGTTTTAAAATAAAGGACTAAAAATCACACTTTGTTTTATACTAAACTAAAGAATAAAAGTATTGTAAAAATTTGGACGATGGTTTTTTCAGAGGAAGGTTGGATAGGAGGATATTAGTTTATAAAAAACAAAAGAAAGGGAGGGTGAAAAATGGCGTTTTTTGGAAGATTTACCGAGCGGGCTCAAAGGGCTTTGATGTACGCTCAGGAAGAGGCGCGTGCTCTGGGACACAACTATGTGGGTACTGAGCACCTGTTGCTGGGGCTGATTCGAGAAGAGGAAGGGGTTGCTTCGCAGGTTCTCAGACAGCTGGGCGCCGATGCAGATAAGGTCAGAAAGCAAATAGAGACCTTGATTGGTAGGGGTACCTTCAATTTCAACGAGGGTTTTGGATATACCCCGCGTACCAAGCGGGTTATGGAACTCAGTTTTTATGAGGCACGCAATCTGGGACACAACTACGTAGGGACAGAACACCTGTTGCTGGCCCTTCTCAGGGAAGGAGAGGGGGTGGCTGTTCGAATCCTCAAAGACCTGGGTGTGGATTTCCAGGCTGTTAGAGATCAGCTGATGAAGATATTGAAGGAGGAAGGCGGTGAACCTGGCAGAACCGCCAAAAGGCGGAGGAGCAATACTCCTACGCTGGATCAGTTTGGAAGGGACCTTACTGAAATGGCCCGTGAAGGCAACCTTGATCCGGTGGTAGGAAGGGAGAAGGAAATAGAACGGGTGCTCCAGATTTTAACCAGGAGGACCAAAAACAATCCTGTTTTGATAGGTGAGCCGGGAGTAGGCAAGACAGCCATCGTTGAAGGGCTGGCTCAGAGGATTGTTGACGGCAATATCCCGGAGCTTTTGCGCGATAAGAGGGTTGTTACCCTGGACCTGTCGGCTATGGTGGCGGGTACCAAATACCGTGGAGAGTTTGAGGAACGGTTGAAGACCGTGATGGAGGAGATAAGGAAGGCCAACAACGTAATTCTCTTTATAGACGAGATGCACACCATTATTGGTGCCGGCGCTGCTGAGGGAGCCATTGATGCCTCCAACATATTGAAGCCGGCTTTGGCCCGCGGCGAGATACAGGTGATTGGGGCCACTACGCTGGACGAGTACAGGAAGCACGTGGAAAAGGACCCGGCTCTGGAGCGAAGATTCCAGCCGGTGATGGTGGAGGAACCCACCAAAGAAGAAGCAGTTCAAATACTGATGGGGTTGAGGGATAAGTACGAGGCGCATCATAAGGTCAGAATCACCGATGAGGCCATAAAGGCGGCTGTTGAGCTGTCGGCACGGTATATAACCGACAGGTATCTCCCAGACAAGGCTATTGACCTGATCGATGAAGCGGCATCCCGGGTGCGGCTGCAGGCCTTTACGCCGCCTTCCAGGATAAAGGAGCTGGAGGAAAAGCTGGAGAACCTGAAGAAGGAAAAAGAAGAGGCCGTCATGAACCAGAACTTTGAAAA
This sequence comes from Caldicoprobacter oshimai DSM 21659, assembly GCA_000526435.1. Taxonomy (GTDB): domain Bacteria; phylum Bacillota; class Clostridia; order Caldicoprobacterales; family Caldicoprobacteraceae; genus Caldicoprobacter; species Caldicoprobacter oshimai. The sequence continues at coordinate 352,582 of JAGB01000003.1, read as the reverse complement.
AGCCGCACAGATTCGCGACGAGGAGCAGAGGATCCGCGAACAGATCGAGAAGGAGAAAGAGAAGTGGACAACGCAAAACACCACCAATACCGAGGTAGTGACGGAGGACCACATAGCACAAATCGTGTCGAGTTGGACGGGGATACCCGTTCAGAGGCTGGAACAGGCTGAAGCCGAACGGCTGCTTAAGATGGAGGAAATACTGCACGAGCGCGTCATTGGCCAGGATGAGGCAGTGCGTGCGGTGGCCAACTCCATAAGAAGAGCACGGGCCGGGCTAAAAGACCCAAAACGGCCCATCGGTTCGTTCATGTTCCTGGGCCCGACGGGTGTGGGTAAGACCGAGCTGTGCAAGGCCCTGGCAGAAGCCCTCTTTGGCGATGAAAACGCAATGATACGTATAGACATGTCTGAGTATTCGGAGAGACACACTGTGTCCAGGTTGATCGGTGCACCTCCTGGATATGTAGGTTATGAAGAGGGCGGTCAGCTTACCGAAAGGGTTAGGCGAAGGCCCTACTCGGTGGTGCTGCTGGATGAGATCGAGAAAGCGCACCCTGATGTGTTCAATATATTACTTCAGATTCTCGAAGACGGACGTCTTACCGATGGTAAGGGGAGAACGGTGGACTTCAAAAATACCGTCATAGTCATGACCTCTAACGTTGGAGCGCATACCATAAGGAAGCAGAAAACCCTTGGTTTTGCCACGGCAGGCGATATGGCTGCAACCGAATACGAAAGGATGAAGGAGAATATAATGGAGGAGTTGCGCAAGACTTTCCGGCCGGAGTTTCTCAACCGCTTGGACGAGATCATAGTGTTCCATCCGTTGGAGGATGTACACTTAAGGCAGATCGCGTCTTTGATGATACAGAATGTTGCCAAACGGCTGGAGGAAAAGAATATATTCCTGGAGGTCAGCGAGGCAGCCAAAGAATACATGATCAAGCAAGGATTTGATCCGTTGTATGGTGCCAGGCCTTTGCGGAGGGTTATACAAAAGACTCTGGAGGATAGGCTGTCCGAGGAAATTCTGGCCGGGCGCGTCAAAATGGGAGATAAGGTGCTTCTGGACGTTGAGGATGACAAGCTGGTATTCAAAAAGCAGGTGCCGGTGTAAAACAAAAAGGGTCAGGCAGTAAGCCTGACCCTTTTTGTTTTACCAGGCTTCATTTTGTCTTAATATTGGATTTTTTATAAGTTGGTGGTATAATAAGTCTGGATTTATGATGCTTTATTTATTTAATTTAGGCAAATCTGAACTGCGTTTTAGAATATGGGGGTTTTTATGAAGAATTTATTAATAAAAATTCGCAGTATACATCCGAAGCAACTACAATATTCTGTTTTGGAATTTATATTCTGGGCAACTTTTGCTGCATATTATCCCTTTGTAGTGGTCTTTTTGAGAAATAAGGGCTTTAGCAATACAATTATCGGAACGATTGTAGCTATAAATTCTCTGGTTGTTGTTTTTGCCCAACCGTTTTGGGGTATAGTAAGTGATCGGATACAGTCTGTAAAAAAGGTCTTTATCATTTGTTTGACTGCGGCGATAATATTACTGCAACCTGTCTCATTTATTTCATCAGCTGTATTTGTAGGTATAGTTTTAGCATTGGTTACAGCTTTTGAATCGCCCCTTGCACCTTTGCTGGACAGCTGGGTTATACAGGGTATCAAAACAGAGAAGAATCTTTATTATGGCAGTATTAGGGTGTGGGGCTCAATTGGTTTTGCTGTTATGGTATACATATACGGAAGGTTAGTAGATAGTTTTTCAACTGACGTGTTGTTCCCGATTTTGTTGTTAATGGGCTGTTTGACTGTTATTACATGTATAGGGATTAAAACTGATAGGCCTGTATCATCTGATGGTGTAGATAATTTAAATTTCACCAGGTTGCTTAAAAATTATGCATATATGTCTTTTTTGATTTTTGCTATGGTTATAATTATTCCTCATAGAAGTGCATTTATTTTTCTTCCAAATCTCATGGAGCTGGTAGGAGGGTCTGATGGAGAGCTTGGAATGGTTTTTACCATAATGGCTATAAGTGAAATTCCTATTTTTTTGTATTCTAAAATCCTCATTAGGAAATTTAAACCGATAAACTTGATACTGTTTTCTACTATATTTTTTATTCTCCGTCAAGCATTATATCTTGTATCAACTACTCCCTTTCATGTGCTTGCTATACAACTCCTGCAAGGTCCGTCATTTGCCTTGTTTACTAATGGCGCTGTGTATTACATTGATGAATTAGCACCCTCCGAGTTAAAAGCTACTGCTCAAACCTTTGCTAATTCCATATTTTTTGGTGTAAGTGGGATAATAGGAAGTTATGTTGGGGGCTGGATAATTGATAGTTATGGGTTAAGGAGTATATATTGGGTAGGTGTATTTGTCAGTATTGCAATATCAGTTTTGTTCTTCTTCTCGTTGAATATAAATAGAATATTAAGATGCCGCTCTATAGATATTTAAAATAAGGTAGTTGTTTTTTATATTTGTATTTAAAGGTTGGTGAAGGGGAGAGTGTATTATGTATTTTAAAAATATTGCGGAATTGGCTAAGAATCTAAGGAACGGAATTTTATATAAGATGAAACAGCCCATAATGGTTGTATTCAAAACAAGGATGAGTGGCTCTTTTAAGGGTTTTTCAATGAAGGATAAGCATACCGGTTCGGGATTAAGGCCACTTAAGAAAGCGAACAAAGTTTTTATGTTCCTCAGTATGTCAAACCGCATTTTAGGTAAAAATAGTATGCGACTGGGGGTTATCGTCTGCTTATGTGTGGTGCTTATTACACTAGGGCTGTTGCTGCCTAAGGTTGTTTCCAAGAATAATGTTGTGAGTAGGGGGATTGAGAGTCCATCGGATGAGGTGGTGTCCGATCTTCATGCAGAGCCGATAACTAAACAGAAAGATAAACAAGAACCGAAGCAGCTTCCTATAATAGACCTGTCAGGTAGTGCAGTGGATTTGGAGACCGAGATGTTGCAAATAAACGAGCCTACCCCGTACGGCAGGGAACTTCTCTATTCGGCTGGTAATGCCTCCAGCATCGATGGGCCTGTGCTTACCAGGCTTTTTCTTTATAATCTAGATACCAGGCAGGAAACCGAGGTTGCCGAGACCAAGGTCAAGTTTGGCGAGATCTACGAGGGCAGGTTCAATGAGAATTGGATTGTATGGTTGGATACCAATCAAAGCGGTACTAACTACATATACGCATTGAACAGAAAGACCGGTGAAGTCTCTCAAGTTAAACGATGCGATTTGAACAAACCGCAGCTGGTTTTGTATGGAGATAATTTGGTATGGGTAGAGCAAAAGGACGAAGAGAACGACAGGCTGTATCTGTATAATTTTAAATCAGGGGAGCCGGTTGTCCTGGATAGCTTTAACAATCCGACATATGTGACATGCCCTCCTGCATTGTATGATGATGTGTTGGTATGGGTATATCCATCTCCGAAGGATGCCAGCAGGAGCATAATCAAAAAGCTCGACCTTAAAAAGGCGTTGACGATTGGGGCAGTTACAGGACAAGATGCAGCGGTAGAATTGGCTGGAAGTGAGCCTGCAGGTGAGCCAGGCAATATGTCTGCGAATGATATGCCTTCGCAGGGAGAAAATGCAACTGCTCAAGCCGAAACCGCGGCTCTTGAAGGCACAGGTATGGGTGTGCAAGGCGTGAATGATAATGGTGTTGCAGCTGTACAGGCTGAGGCTCAAGGGGTGGAGCCCCAAATAATAGACCCACAGGGATTTGCTATCTATCCCCAGACCAACGGAGAGGTGATAGCCTGGCTAGACAACCTTGACCCTTCCAGGGCCAGGTTGCTGATGACCAGGGACGATGGTGAGACCATAAAAGTGGTTGCACAAGGTGTGGGAAGGCTGTTTGGAGTGGGAGACAAATTCATTGTCTATACCCAGAACGATTCGATAATGCTGTATTTCTGGGAGATAGATCGTTATGCACGGCTTACTCAGCCTGGAGAAAAGGGGATGCTGTCCAAAGCGTGTGTGTCGGGTAACGTGGTGGTCTGGTATGAGGTAAGCGATCCGTCACAAAGAAAGGATAAAGTGAAGGTCAGCATTATTGAGCAACCGGATATATAAAAAATGCGTGGAGGGGTTATGGCTAAACCGAGAAAGGTATTTGTATGTCAGGAATGCGGGTATGAGTCCCCAAAATGGATGGGCAAGTGCCCTTCCTGTGAGCAGTGGAATACGTTTGTGGAGGAGATACAGCTCAGAGGCCGTGATGCCGGTGAGATGGGCATGGTGACCTACTCCCGGCCTGAAGCGCTGGAGCAGATAGCTCTACAGGACGAGGAAAGATATACCACCGATCTTGAAGAGCTGGACCATGTGCTGGGCGGGGGGATTGTAAAAGGGTCCCTCATATTGATAGGTGGGGATCCGGGTATCGGCAAATCGACTTTGCTTCTTCAGGTATGCGGCTCGCTGGCCGACAGGCATGGGAGAGTGCTTTATGTTTCGGGTGAGGAATCCGTCAAGCAGGTCAAGATGAGGGCCAACCGCCTTAATATATCGGCCAGAGAACTGTATCTGGTCTCTGAGACCAACATGGACGTGATACTGTCCCATGTCCAGACACTGAATCCGGAATTTTTGGTCATAGACTCCATTCAAACGGTATTTTTGCCGCAGCTGTCATCTGCGCCGGGGAGCGTAACGCAGGTTCGCGAAGCCACTGGTGTTCTCATGAAGCTGGCCAAGAACCAGGGCGTTACCGTATTTATAGTGGGGCACGTGACAAAGGAAGGGGCCATCGCAGGGCCAAGGGTTCTGGAGCACATGGTGGACACCGTCTTGTATTTTGAAGGGGACAGGCACCACAGCTATAGGATACTGCGCGGAGTGAAAAACAGATTTGGTTCCACCAATGAGATTGGCGTCTTTGAGATGAGAGACAGAGGGCTTGTCCAGATTTTGAATCCTTCTGAGATTTTGCTTTCCGAGCGAACGCACGGGGTGCCTGGGTCGGTGGTGCTGTGCAGCATGGAGGGGACCAGGCCGGTGTTGGTGGAAGTGCAGGCTTTGGTGAGCACCACGGTGTTTGGCATGGCGCGCCGCATGTCCACCGGGATTGACTACAACCGCGTCATTCTGCTCATGGCGGTCCTTGAGAAAAGGGTGGGAATGCAGCTGTATAACCAGGATGCCTATGTCAACGTGGTAGGAGGGCTCAAAATAGATGAGCCGGCCGCTGACCTGGCTGTCGTTACCGCCATTGCTTCCAGCTTCAGAAATATTCCGGTAAGCCCCGAGATGGTGGTGATGGGTGAAGTGGGCTTGACGGGCGAGGTAAGAGGGATAAGCCATATCGACAAGAGAATCAACGAGAGCCTGAGGCTGGGCTTCAAGCAGTGTGTGATACCCCGTGATAATTTGAAAGGCCTTGCCATCCCAAAGGGCATGGATGTAATTGGCGTCGAGACCATCTCTGAAGCCCTCGAAGTAATTTTGGGCATTTGAATAAAAATACATTCATCCGCTTTAAGTTGTAATTGAGGCTGTAAGGTGATGGGTATAGCTCCCCATTAGCTGTCATTGTCTGTTTCATTGGCAAAACCATCTCCTGCTTTCATCTATCATTCTTCATTCCATTTATTTCGTTATATTGATCTTGTGAACGTATTGGCTGTTAAACCTTTTTGTAAATTACTGACAGAGGCTTTTTCTTTTTTGTTGATATTGACAAGTCTATTCTCTGTGTGTTAAAATATCGCTTTTATTGACGATATCAGAAACTTGTGGTATAATAAAGAAAATATTGCATTAAAAGGGAGGCTTTTTTTATGCTTTTTCAGGTGGGGGATAAGGTGGTTTATCCGATGCATGGCGCGGGTATAGTGGAGAGCATAGAAGAAAGGGAGATACTGGGCGAAAAGCAGGAGTACTACGTGCTGTATTTCCCTGTAATGAAGATCAAGGTGATGATCCCCACCAAAAATGTAGAACAAATGGGTTTAAGGCATGTTATATCCAGAGAAGAGGTCGATAAAGTTATAAATGTTTTAAACGGCGACCAGACCAGCATGCCTGCCAACTGGAACAAGCGGTACAGGTTGAATATGGATAAGATAAAAAGTGGGGATATCTACGAGATTGCCGATGTTGTAAGGAACCTAATGTTAAGGGATAGAGAAAAAGGTTTGTCTGCCGCTGAACGGAAGATGCTCAACAGTGCCAGGCAGTTCCTGATCAGCGAACTGATGCTATCTACGAATGTGAGCGAGGATGAGGTTTCTGCACTGGTGGATAGTATCATTTTAGAAAAAGCGACTGATTGAACATATTAGGCAAGAGTATAATAAGCTGTATTTGGTCTTATAAAATTTGGCAGAATGTTAATAATAATGATAAGAGGAGATCTGGTTTTTAAGACCTGCTTGGCAAGGGAGAGGTGAGATCTTTGGGGGATGGCATAACCGAAGAGGAGGTGAAGGTGTGCTGGTAAGGGTTGTTAGAGGAGTGTTGACGGCATGTGGGGCCGTCATAGGTACAGGGGTGGCCTGGTGGATGACGAATTTGCTCAACAGCCAAAGAATAACGTTTATGCCTATATATCAGGATATTGTTGTGTACTTGCTGTGCTGTTTTGTATTTGCAATTATTCTCTTCGTTTCGTCCAACAAGCTCATATCTTTGACAGTGAGATTTACAAAAGCGATAGAGAAAAAGCTGCAGGAGATGCCTTTAACCGATGTGATACTGGGTGCTGCCGGTCTGATTGTGGGGCTGTTTATCGCTTACCTCATCAGTTTTCCCATAAATCAAATTGCTCTGCCGGGAGTTTCAATACCTCTTACGGTGGTTATTTACATATTGCTGGGGTATCTGGGGATAAGCGTCGCTATAAAGAGAAGGGACGAGCTTAACTGGCTGGTTCCATTGAAAAAAACGTCAAAGGATAAGGCCATGCTTGATGGTTACCGCAGTCAACCCAAGATTTTGGATACCAGCGTCATAATCGATGGCAGGATATTCGATATATGCAAAACCGGGTTTATAGAGGGCCCACTGGTTATCCCCAGCTTTGTGCTGGAAGAGCTAAGGCATATAGCTGATTCTTCAGATGTTCTAAAGCGCAATCGTGGACGGCGCGGCCTTGACATACTTAACCGCATTCAGAAAGAGCTGGACATCCCGGTAGAGATTTATGAGAAGGACTTTGATGACGTCGCTGAAGTTGACACCAAGCTGCTTAAGCTGGCCCGGATTTTGAACGGCAAGATCATTACCAACGACTACAATTTGAATAAGGTGGCTGAGTTTCAAGGTGTGGCCGTGCTTAACATTAACGAGCTGGCAAACGCGATGAAGCCCATAGTCCTGCCTGGCGAAGAGATGGTGGTGCAGGTTGTCAAAGACGGCAAAGAAGTGGGGCAAGGTGTTGCTTATCTGGACGATGGTACCATGATCGTGGTGGACGGAGGCAAGAAACACGTGGGCGAGACCATAGGTGTGCTGGTGACCAGCGTACTTCAGACGGCAGCAGGTAGAATGATATTTGCCAAGCCTAAACCGGTGGATAAGGTAAGCTGATAGGATGGTCAAAGGGAGAATAAGGTTTAATTCTCAAGCAGCGGATTGTATTCCGTTGCTTTTTTTTGTATACTGTATTAGACAAAGGAAGTTGTCTAATTTCTGCCGTGTTTCTATGAAACTCTGTCTTTTAATAGATAGGTTAATAATAGGCTGTATCGACCAAATGCGAGTTTAGCGGGCGTATCGTATATGGCAGGGGGAGGAATGAATCTAAAAACATGAAAGGAAGAAATTATGCCATTATAGTAGCAGCTGGACAGGGCAAGCGAATGGGTACCAGCGTTAGCAAGCAGTATTTGATGCTGGGTGACAAGCCGGTGGTTGTGCATGCGCTTCAGGCGTTTGATGAGCAGCCAGTTATCGAAGCCATGGTATTGGTGGTGGCGCCTTCTGACGTTGAGCATGTTAAAAATGACATAGTACGAAAATATGGGTTTAAAAAGCCCGTATTGGTGGTGGAGGGCGGACAGGAACGCCAGCAGTCGGTGTATAACGGCCTCAAAGCTCTTGTGAGGTTTGAGGATGTTGATATAGTGGTGATCCATGACGGGGTCAGGCCGTTTGTCACGGGTCAGATGATACAGGACAGCATTTGTGCGGCCGATAAATATGGGGCGGCTGTGGTGGGCGTCCCAGTCAAGGATACGATAAAGAAGGTGGATGGGCAGCAGTTTGTGGTGTGCACCCCTGCGCGGAGCGAGCTGTGGCAGGTGCAGACGCCCCAGGCTTTTAAATATCACCTCATATGGGAGGCCCATGAGAAGGCCCTACAGGATGGATTTTGTGGGACCGATGACGCGATACTGGTGGAACGGCTGGGGCATCCGGTTAAAATGGTGATGGGCAGCTATTGCAATATAAAGATTACGACGCGGGAGGATTTGATTTTGGCACGTGAATTTATTGCTGGAGGGTTGGTATGAGGATAGGAATGGGTTATGACGTGCATCCCCTGGTAGAAGGCAGGGATTTGATTCTGGGCGGGGTTTTTATCCCCTTTGAAAAAGGGCTCAAAGGCCATTCAGATGCCGACGTCCTGGTCCATGCCGTAATGGATGCTTTGCTTGGCGCGGCAGCAATGGGGGACATAGGCAAGCTGTTTCCGGATACCGATGAAAGATACAGGGGGATATCTAGCCTGGTTTTGCTGCGCTTGGTGGGCGAGCTCATAGCGCAAAGGTCATACCGTATAGAAAATATCGACTCGGTTGTGGTGGCTCAGAGGCCCAGGATAGCACCCTATATTGAACAGATGAGGGAGAATATAGCTCGCGAGCTTAACATTCAGCCCGACAGGGTCAGTGTTAAAGCGACTACCACAGAGGGATTGGGGTTTATAGGCGCCGGGGATGGCATAGCTGCCTATGCTGTGGTTCTGCTGGCTTAAATCCTCTTCAATATTGAGCTGAATTATTTCGCCTTCCGACTCGTATAATATTTGTAAGCACATATCAGGTGGGTTTGTCTGGGTATTAAAACAGGTTCGGTTTGAATATGCGGGCCAATATGCTTTGCGTGTTACATGCTGTCCGGGTATATTCTCAATAATGCCGATGGGAGGGTTTTAGATGAAAAAGTGGATAACGGCGTGCTTTTGTGCTGTGGCTTTGCTGATTGGCCAGTTGGCTTGTGTGCAGGCTCAAGTGGAAGAAGTGGTGAGCCTGGGGGCTGATTTAAACGAAAAACAGCAGGAGCAGATGCTGGAGCTGTTCGGCGTAAAGGCCGATGAGGTAAAGATAATAAAGGTGACCAACCAGGAGGAGCGGGACTATTTGGAAGGGCTTGTCTCGGACGATAAGATAGGAACCAGGGCTATATCCTGTGCCTATGTCAAGCCTTTGCCAGAGGGAGAAGGTCTGATGGTGGAGACCTACAACATAAGCTGGGTCACAAAGGAGATGTACGCCAATGCCATGGCCACAGCCGGGGTGGAGAACGCCCGGGTAGTGGCTGCGGCCCCGTTTATGGTGTCAGGCACCGCGGCGCTCACCGGCATAATGAAGGCTTTTGAAGAGGTATCGGGCAAAGAGCTGGATGAAGAGGCCAAGAAGGTTGCAAACGAAGAGCTGGTAACTACCGGCGAGCTGGGTGAGGACATCGGTAAGGATAAGGCTGCGGCTCTCATCAAGGAGATAAAGGAAAGAGTAATTCGGGAGAGGGTCAAAAATCCCGAAGACATCAAGAAGATAGTGTTGCAGATTGCCAAAGATCTCAATATAGAGCTCACTGAGGAACAGATCAATAGGATTATTGAGCTCATGGAAAAGATAAGCAAGCTGGATTTGGATATCGACAGGATAACCACACAGCTGGAAAACATCACACAGCGTTTGGACGACATACGGAGGACTGTGGAGGAAAACAAGGGATTGCTTCAGCGCATATGGGACGTTATCAGCCGGTTTATAAATTGGCTTCAAAGTCTCATTGAAAGGCTAGGGGTGTAGCCGTTATGTCATATATAGTGGAATTTGTGATTTTGCTGTAAAAAGTCTATTTTGCTGCTTAAAATGAGATCCGCAATTTTGAAGCCAAGATAACAGTAAGCGAAAGATTGAAAATTAAGCGCTGTTTTATCAAGTGAATATGCTGTCAGTGAGGTTTTTGCAGCAAAGTCAATTGTTGGGCAGATAGATGCCACCATTGACTTGTTTAGGGGAAATGTAATATAATGAATTACCACGATAAAAATAGTTTTAAGTAGATGAGGTGTGGTATAAATAAAAAAAGATAACGGCTGTGAACGGGAAGAGTAGGCATGTCAAATCCACAGAGAGGGGCAATGGCTGCGCTGAGAGTTGCCCTGGATACAGGACGTGCTGAAAGTGCGCCCGGGAGCTGTATCCCCGAAAGCGTCGTAGCCGAGTAGGGGGTACCGTTTGTGCCACGTTACGGCGATAGAGGTGGGGTATTGCTTGAAGGAGCATGCCCAATCAGAGTGGAACCGCGGAAGCCTTCGTCTCTGAATCCAGGGATGAAGGCTTTTATTTTTAACGGTAAAAGATTCCGCAAAAGGGGGGAGAATCATGTTTGACCGAATTCGCAAGGACATACAAGCTGTACTTGAAAGGGACCCTGCAGCCAGGAACGCTCTGGAGGTTATATTGTGTTATCCGGGATTTCATGCTATCCTATTGCATAGAATAGCGCACTGGTTTTATGGCAAGGGTTTTAAGCTTATAGCGCGGCTCATCTCGCAGTTTAACAGATTTATCACCGGTATAGAAATACATCCCGCCGCAAAAATTGGCGAGGGGTTGTTTATAGACCACGGAATGGGCGTGGTGATCGGGGAAACGGCTGAGATAGGGAATAATGTGACTATATATCAGGGTGCCACTTTGGGTGGGACTGGCAAGGAGACCGGAAAGCGCCATCCCACCATAGGGAACAACGTGGTGATAAGCGCCGGAGCCAAGGTTTTAGGACCTTTTAAGGTAGGCGATAATTCAAAGATTGGGGCCAATGCCGTGGTGCTAAGCGAGGTACCGCCAAATTGTACGGTGGTAGGTGTGCCGGGAAGGATAGTTAAAAAGGATAACAAGCGCGTTGCATCCGCCAGAGATGAGATTGACCTGGATCAGGTACGCCTGCCTGACCCGGTGGCTGAGCAGATTAAAGAAATATTGAATAGAATCAGCGCATTGGAAAAGAAAATAGAGGAATTGGAGGGTAGGTGGAAAAATGAGGTTGTATAATACGCTTACAAAGCGAAAAGAGGAATTTGTTCCCTTACATGAAGGGGAAGTGCGCATGTATTCCTGTGGGCCGACGGTGTACGACTATTTCCACATAGGCAACGCTCGCCCTTTCATCATATTTGATACCTTGAGAAGGTATTTGGAATACAAGGGCTATAAGGTGCTGTTTGTGCAAAACTTTACCGATATAGACGATAAGATGATCAAGCGCGCCAATGAAGAGGGCATTACCGTAAAGGAGCTGGGAGACCGGTTTATCAATGAGTACTTCAAAGATGCCGATGCCCTGGGCATAAAGAGGGCAACCTTCCATCCCAGGGCTACCCAGCACATTGGCGATATGATAGCTTTGATCGGGAAGTTGATTGAAAAGGGTGTGGCCTATGAGGTAAACGGCAACGTATATTTCGATACATCAGCTTTCCCGGAGTACGGTAAGCTGTCGGGTCAGAAGCTGGAGGAATTGGAAGCAGGAGCGCGCGTGGAGGTGGAAGAGGGCAAGAGAAATCCCATGGATTTTGCGCTGTGGAAGGCCCAGAAGCCGGGCGAGCCCGCGTGGGATAGCCCGTGGGGCAAGGGAAGGCCGGGCTGGCACATAGAGTGCTCGGTGATGGCCATGAAGTACCTGGGGCAGACCATTGACATACACGCCGGCGGCCAGGACCTCATATTCCCCCATCATGAAAACGAGATCGCTCAGAGCGAGGCGGCTACCGGCAAGCCTTTTGCAAGGTACTGGCTGCACAACGGATATATCAATGTAAATAACCAGAAAATGTCCAAGTCGCTGGGCAACTTCTTCACTGTTCGTGATATACTCAAGCAGTTTGATCCGGAAGTGGTGCGATTCTTCATGCTTTCGGCCCATTACCGCAATCCTATAAACTTTAGTGAGGATATGCTTAGGCAGGCACAGAGCGCCTTGGAACGCCTGTACAACTGCAAGGCCAATCTCTTGCATATGATGGAAAACGCTGTTGAAAGGGAGCTTTCGGAAGAAGAGATAGATTTCATCCAAAGGCTTGCAGGTTATAAGGTTAAATTCGAAGAGGCAATGGATGATGACATAAATACCGCTGATGCCTTGGCTGCCATCTTTGATATGGTAAGGGATATAAACTCTCAGCTGAGTGCCAGCAGTTCAAAGCAGGCTGTGGAGAGGGCCTATGCGCTTTTGGATGAGCTGACAGGCGTCCTGGGTCTTTTGCGAAAGGATCCCCGGCAGGAGCTTGACCCGGAGATTAAGGCTTTGATTGAAAAGAGACAGCAGGCACGCAAGGAAAAGAACTGGGCACTGGCTGATCAGATACGGGATGAACTTAGGGCCCGTGGAATTATACTTGAGGATACGCCGCAAGGAGTCAGGGTGCTTTTTAAGCATAAGGATTAACCCGTAAGGAGATATAATGAGAAGGAGTAACTGGGTAAATTGAGCAAAAACTTTGTCGAATTTTGGAACCCCTTTGCATTTATTGCAAAGAGGTTTATTCTTTATAATGTGGTAATAGTGGCATATAGGTCGTTTTATGATGTTCTCCAAAGGGTTAATTTTACTTGCTAACAATCTCGTCCTGGTTTAAACGGGGGTTGATGAGGAATAGGATTTTTGTACTTGTATTTGTCAAAGCATTTAAGGTAAAATGGATAATAATATCTGCTGGATGTAATGGTGATAAAGGAGTATTAAACCATGATAAAGGAGTACTTGCAGGACAATATACTATTGGCCGACGGTGCCATGGGGACCTATTACTCGCAGATAACCGGTGAGGATGCCGCTTTTTCGGAGCTGGCCAATGAGACAGAGCCAGAGGTCGTCAAGGCTATCCATGCTGAATATATCCAGGCGGGAGCAAGGCTAATAAGGACTAATACTTTTTCTGCAAATACCTTGGCACTGGATGTTTCCAGAGATCAAGTAAAGCGGATCATAGCAAAGGGTTATGAGATTGCACTGCAGGCTGCACGGGGCAGAGAGGTATTTGTTGCAGCAGATATGGGACCTATACCCGAGATGACGGCCGATAAAAAGGAAGTGGACCCCGAATTCATTTTGGATGAATACCGCTTCATAGTAGATGCCTTTATTGAAGCGGGAGCCGATATATTTGTATTGGAAACCCTGAGCAGTACCGATTATTTACGTGAGGTTACCGAGTATATAAAGAGCAAAAACAGTCAGGCTTTTATTTTGGTTCAGTTTGCCACAACGGTTGACGGCTATACCAGAAAGGGCATAAGCATTTCCAGGATCATTAAAGAGGTAAAGGCCATACCGTATATTGATGCGTACGGTTTTAACTGCGGTGCCGGGCCGGCGCACCTTTATCAAAACATAAGGGCTTTTGACTTTTCGGGGGATATAGTATCGGTTATGCCCAATGCCGGCTATCCCGAAATTGTTCATCAAAGAACGGTGTATACCCGTAATCCCGAGTATTTTTCAAACATCATGATGGATGTGGCCAGGCTGGGCGTAAAGATAGTAGGCGGCTGTTGCGGGACCACGCCGCTGCACATAAGCAAGATGCGGGACAAGCTGGCCGAGTTTGCGGGGGAGAAGCGTAGGGCATCTGCACCTGTACGCAAGGTCTGGCATATTACTATGGGAAAAAATGATTTTTACACCAAGCTTGTTGAGGGAAAATTCCCGGTTGTGGTCGAGCTTGACCCGCCTTTTGATGTGAGTGTGGAAAAGATTATGGAAGGGGCCGCGGTTTTAAAGCAAAACGGCGTCGATGCAGTTACCGTGGCCGATTCGCCTCTGGCTCGACCCCGACTGAATTCCATGATGCTGGCGGCCAAGATAAAGAGGGAAGTGGGCATAGAAGTAATACCCCATCTGTGCTGCAGGGACCATAATCTAATTGGCCTCAAGTCGTTGCTACTTGCGGGGTATGTGGAAGGGATACGTAATTTGCTGGTTGTGACCGGCGATCCCATACCGGGTGCCGAAAAGAGCTCTGTAAAAAGCGTGTTTGATTTGAACTCGTTCAAGCTCATGGCCCTTATACAGGAGATGAACAACGAGCTTTTCAGCCAGGATCCTTATATAGTAGGCGGGGCGTTGAATCTCAATGTTCAAAACAGGGATGCCGAGATATCTAGAATGGAGCGCAAAATGGAAAATGGGGCCCGGTTTTTCCTCACGCAACCCGTCTTTGCTTCTGAGGTCATAGAGTATCTGGCCAGGCTCAAGGCCAGGGAAAAGGTTAAAATCCTGGGTGGGGTTATGCCCATTGTGAGCTACAAAAATGCTCTGTTTTTGAACAACGAGATACCGGGGATATCCATACCTTCCCATTATATTGAGCGTTTTAGGCCGGATATGGACAGGCAGGAAGCTGAAGAGGTGGGGATCGAGATAGCGGTTGAGCTGATAAATAATATAAAGCAGCATGTTGACGGTCTATACTTGATAACGCCCTTCCAACAGGGTGAATATGGTGGTCAGGGTTTTAAAGGGAAGCTTACTTTAAGAAGCCTAAAGAGGATACGGAGATGCTAGAATCAAAATTGAATGCCAGATGGATTAAAGAAAGGTTGGATGAGTATGAACTGGACGACTTTGAAGCAGTTGATGAATGAAAGGGTTATAGTGCTGGACGGGGCTATGGGTACCGAGCTTCAGAAAAAAGGGATGCCGCCGGGGATGTGCCCCGAGCTGTGGGCTTTGGAGCATCCTGATGTCCTGTTGGCTATACAGAAGGGTTATGTTGAAGCCGGTGCCCGTGTGCTATATACAGCTACCTTTGGTGCCAACCGCATAAAGCTGGAGGAATTTGGGCTGGGGGATAAAGTAATAGATATAAACCGCCAGCTGGCCCGGCTGTCCAGGCAGGCGGCTGGGGGGCATGCTCTTGTTGCTGGAGATATATCAAGTACAGGGCGGTATATTCATCCTATTGGTGACCTTTCGTTTGAAGAGGCGGTAGAGGTTTACAAGGAACAGGTAAGGGGATTGCTCGAGGGAGGAGTTGACCTGTTTATTATAGAGACCATGACCGACATTCAGGAAGCCAGGGCGGCTTTGCTGGCGGTGAAGGAAAGTTGCGGCCTTCCAGTATGGGTCACCATGACGTTTGAGGAAGGGGAGAGGACACTGACTGGTACTGATCCGGTCACGGCACTTATTACCCTTCAAAGCCTGGGTGCGGATGTGGTGGGGTGTAACTGTTCCACTGGCCCTGACAAGATGGTGAGCATTATAGAGCATATGAAGCCTTATGCTAAAGTGCCATTGCTAGCAAAACCTAATGCAGGGCTGCCAAAGCTGGCGAATGGCGTGACGGTATTTGAGATGGGGCCAGAAGAGTTTGGACGGTATGCCAGCCTGTTGGCACAGGTGGGGGCCAATTTGATAGGCGGATGCTGTGGCACCTCGGCGGAGTATGTGGTCGAGGTTGCGAGAAATGTAGAGGGGATAAAGCCGCTGCCTCCATCAAAACATCAAGGTTCACCGGTCACATCGGCCAGGAAGACGGTATTCATTGGAGCAGGTAATCCCTTTGTTGTGGTGGGCGAGAGGATAAATCCCACAGGAAAGCCGTCGCTGCAGGAGGCTTTAAAGCAAAAGCGCTATGCGTACGTCCGCCAGCTTGCAGTAGAACAGGTTGAAAAAGGGGCCGATATGCTGGATGTCAACGTAGGCATGCCGGGCATTGATGAGGCAAGTGCGATGGTGGACGTCATAGATACCTTGGTTACAGCGGTAGATGCGCCGCTGTGCCTGGATTCTTCCAATATTGAAGCGCTGGAGAGGGGGCTCAGAATCTATCCAGGTAGGGCCCTTGTCAATTCCATATCCCTTGAAAAGGACAAGATAGAGAAGCTATTGCCCGTTGCAGCCAAATACGGCGCCATGTTCATACTCCTGCCGCTTACCGATGAAGGCGTGCCATTGACGGCTCGTGAGAGGCAAAAGGTAGTAGAAGAAGTATTTGAACGTGCTGCACTGCTAGGGTATCAAAAGGAAGACATAGTGGTTGACGGGCTGGTGATGGCGGTTTCATCCAACCAGGGGCAGGCAGTTGAGACCTTGAGTTTAATAGACTGGTGCAGCAACAGATTTGGATGCAATACGATAGTGGGCCTATCCAATGTGTCCTTTGGGCTGCCCGAAAGGGGATGGCTGAATGCGGCTTTTCTGGCCATGGCGATGGGCAAGGGGCTTACCATGGCTATAGTCAATCCCTTGAACCAGCCGGTGATGAACGTTAAAATGGCCTCTGAAGTGCTGCTGGGTAGAGACGTGTACAGCCAGAAATATATAAAGTATTTCACACAGGCCGTCAGGGAACGAGGCGATAGTCGGATAAAGGTGCGAGATGACAGGCCGAGATCAGTGGAGTATAACGCCGAGAAGGGTAGGTCGCAGTATCAGGACGGCGCTGCTGGAGGTGCTGATGAAGGCGGCCGAGATGGCCAAAAAACTGTTAAACAAGGTGTTGATGGTAGCGCTGCCCACACTACTGAGGGTGTATTGGGGGGTATATTGAAAGAGACAGAAAGTAGGGCTGCCGGTAGGGATGATGTTGTCAAGGGCACGCTGAACGAAGCTGCAGAGAAGGAAAAAGCCGCGCAACAGGTTTTTGATGCCGTGGTTAAGGGCGACCATCACGGCATTGTGTCCATAGTAGAGGATGCTTTGGCCCGCGACATATCTCCGCGGATCCTGATGGATGAATATCTTATACCCGCCATAACCCATGTAGGTGAGCTGTTTGAGAGGAAAGAGTACTTCCTTCCACAGTTGCTTATGAGCGCTGAGGCTATGAAAAAGGCCTTTGAGCACATTGAACCCCTGCTCCAGGAAGAGGCTGCCGGTGCTTCTACAAAGGCAAAAAAGACAAAGGTGATACTGGCCACTGTCAAGGGTGATATACATGACATAGGGAAGAACATAGTGGCGCTCATGCTCAGGAATCATGGATTTGAAGTCATTGACCTTGGTAAAGATGTAAGCGCTGAGACCATAATCGAGAAGGCCAAGGAAACCGGCGCTCAGATCATTGGGCTGTCAGCCCTCATGACCACAACCATGGTTTATATGAAAGAAGTGATAGAACTGGCCAGGAAGGAAGGGCTCAAGTGCAAGTTCATGGTGGGTGGAGCGGCGGTCACCCGGCAGTTTGCCGATGAAATAGGGGCCGATGGATACGCCGAAGATGCCAACAGTGCGGTCAAGCTGGCAAAGAGGTTGGCGGAAGAGGGGTGACGTGAAAGGAGTAGAGATGTTTTGTATCTTGTATATATATCTAAATTGCAATATTAAATGCAACACTTTTTAAGGAAAAGTATGGAATAATTGTAAGGAAACTCGATGTTCCACCAAATTTTGATGTGGTTGCGTTTGAGAATCCAGATGGGACTGCTGTAGTGGTGGTTGCTAATACTGACACCTATGATTCGATGCTTAACCTTAAAGTAGGAGAGAAAGTTGTTTCATTGCGGGTATTACGAGAATCAGTTAGCACAGTGATTTTATAAATACGAGAGTTTTTAGTTCCTTTCTGGTGTTGTTTAAACTGTTATTTTTTTCTATAAGCCACCATGCTGATATGCCCAATTCCGGCTTCATCATAGGGTTCGCCATAAGGGATGAACCCTAATTTTTTGTAAAATTCCAGTGCAGAGGTCTGGGCGTGGATGTGCACTTCCTCTGCGCCCCATTCAAAGGCTTTTTGGAGCAGCAGCTTGACTATGAGGGAGCCTATGTGTTGCTTTCTGTACTCCTTCAGAACGGCGATCCGACCCAGATAATACCGGCCGCCCTGCTCAAATACCCTGCCCGTTCCCACGGGAATGCCATCCTGATATACTACGACGTGATGCGCGATGCCATCGATGTCGTCTACCTCAAGGTCGGCAGGTACGTTTTGTTCTTCTACAAACACCTTGAAGCGTATCTTATATGCGTCTGTAAGGTCATCGGTACCTTTTAGCCATTTAATCTGCAATTTGCTTTCACCTTCCCTGTGCGTTTAATGGTTACAGTATGCTTTCGGTTGCTTGAACTATTTATTTGAATGCTTCAAGTATACAAAATTTAAGATACACCATGTAAAGATCCATGTCAATGACGTTAAAACGCAAATGCCCGTTTAAATTTTTATCTCCATGGTATATAATTCTTAGCATAGGCCAACTCAATATTTAAAGTTTTGCAGCGAGGAAAGATTTTTAGGCTTAGCACTATTTTAGCCAGATGAAAGTGACACAAACTAAGAACTATGACGAGCGTTAAACAAACTGATATGCAGAGGTGATAGTGGTGGAAGCAAAACCTGTCTCATATTCAAGGACCGTAATGTCGCAGATCGTACTGCCGGAGCAGGCCAACCCGGCTGGCAATATCCACGGCGGCGAAATAATGAAGATGATGGACAATACGGCATATGTGGTAGCCAGGAAGCACTGCAGGAGAAATGTGGTGACGGCGCGGGTGGACGAGCTGGAATTCTATCAGCCTATATTTGTAGGGCAGCTAGTGACCTGTAAAGGTCAGCTGGTATTCGTGGGAAGGAGCTCTATGGAAGTAGCTGTGCGTGTAGAGGTAGAGGATTTAAGCAGCGATCAGCCGCCCATAACTGCTCTTACAGCATTTTTCACCATGGTGGCATTGGATGAACACGGGCGTCCGGTAGAGGTGCCGAGGCTGATACTGGAAACCGAGGAGGAAAAGAGGGCTTTTGAAGAAGGGAAGAGAAGGTATGAGATGTATAAGCATAAAAGGCAAAAGAAAGCGCAGCCAGAATAAGGATATTGGATGTGGGTAGGCTTAACGAAAATACGGGGGTATAGGGATGAAGATTGTTAAAGTGCCGGGGACGTTGTGGAAAGCGCCGGCCTATAAGACGACGGATACTCAAGGTGAAGCGCAACAAAAAGGCTATAGCGTTGAACAAGGGGATTTAAATGAAGGCAATTTAAATATAATAGTAAGGGGTAAGATTTTAAAGGGATTTCAACCGATAGATGTGCCTAACCCCATTTTAAGCAATACAAAGGTGAGTGGCAAAAGTAAATTGAGGGGCGGCTGGCAGCCGCCCTGGACGTATGATACCGAGGCAGGTGTATATCGGAATATACGTGACCTCATATTGCATGGGAGGATTGAAGAGGCTGAAGCTGCACTGGCTGCTCTGCCGATAAAGACTGCGCAGTGGTACTATCTCAATGGCATAGCGTTATGGGAAAAGGGGCTGTATACCGAAGGTTACAACAACATTCAACAGGCCGTCAACATGGCGCCCGAGAATAGGGAGTACAGGGAAGCATTGCACTGTATCTTGCAGGTATATCACCCTCTTCTTGTATTTCGCTTCTGTAAACGCGTTTTCAAGAAGGCTTTGCCTTTGATGTACATAATTTTAATTTTTTTATGTATCGCATGGTTGATATCCTATATCATCTAGTTGTAATATTTTGGTGA
Source organism: Caldicoprobacter oshimai DSM 21659 (assembly GCA_000526435.1). GTDB lineage: Bacteria > Bacillota > Clostridia > Caldicoprobacterales > Caldicoprobacteraceae > Caldicoprobacter > Caldicoprobacter oshimai. Next base: position 332,849 of record JAGB01000003.1, on the reverse strand, counting down.
TGATGAAAAAATGGAGGTATCAAATTTTGGTAAGCAGGGTTGATACAAATAAGCGGTTTATTACCCTGTCGATTTACGGTGCGTTTTTTCTCATTGGGCTGACTTTTACGGTCTTTGGGGCCACCATGCCTTTCTTGATAGAGCATTACCGCATTAACCTTGCGCAAGCGGGCTTGTTTGCCAGCTTCATGGCTATGGGCAGGATGCTGCTGGTTGTGTTGTGTGGCCTCCTGACGGATCGCATTGGGGCCAAATGGGTGGTGATACTGGGGACCCTATGCCTTACTCTTGGGCTTATAGGGGTGGGCAGCCTATCACAATTTTTTATTGCTCTTGTATTTGCATTTATTGCCGGTATAGGGCATGGAGCGGTCGATGCTGCGGGCAGCTCGACCATTATGGATATATATCCTGGCAGGTCCAGCGGCATGCTCAATAAGGCAAACATGTTTTTTGCCGTGGGATGCCTCATAGGGCCTTTGGTTTCGGGAACAATTTTGAGCTATACCGAATACTGGCGTGTGGTCTACTATATTAATGCCGCAATAGGCGTGATTATCACCTTGTTTCTTGTGTTTCAATCTTTTCCGCATTCAGATGGCGATTTAAAGCAAGCTGGTTCATGGCCGTATAGGATGCTGTTCACGTCAAGGTATTTGTGGCTGTTGAGCATGGTGATGTTCTTGTATTCAGGAGCTGGGCACAGCATCAATACCTGGATAAACAAGTATATGGGTGATGTGGTAAAGCTGCCGGTGTTTTTTGCTTCGGGGACTCTTGCTGTGTATAACTTGGGGCTGGCATCAGGCAGGTTTGTGTGCAGCATAGTGGCCGAGAAGCTGGGATATCATAGGGTGATATTTTTAAGCGTGCTGGGAGGCCTTGTATCTATGGTAGTGGCCCTGTTTAGCCCGTTTGTGGTCTTGACAATAACGGGGCTTGGGTTTACGGGCTTTTTCTTCGGGGGGTTGTTTCCTACCGCCATTGCTATAGCGGGGGGCATGTATCCTGAACAAAAAGGATTCATCACCGGGATGCTTGTTATGACGGCAGCGCTGGGGAGCATGAGTGTACCGGCAATCACGGGTTTGGTTTCCCAAGCCATAGGCCTGGAACGGGGAATGAGGTCCCTTGTCATCTGGGGCATCGCGCTGTTTGCTGTAGGGGTTTATATTTACAGGCACAAGCAGAAGGAAAAGCGCTGTGTGCAGAGTACATAGAGATTTATGCTGTGAGGGGCAGGCTTGTGATGTCATCCCCTTTTTATTTTTATGAAAATGTTGATAATCTTTTTAAAGATGCTGATGCCGTTTGATCGAAGTTCATACAGATTTAAAAATTTCAAGTAAACCGGAGTATGTATTAAACGAAGGTAAATGTAGGAAATGATAACCTAACCATGCCTTTTTTGTGCTACAATAAAGCTAAGTCGGCAGATTATTTTTTTGCGTTTTAAGGAGGTATTAAATTGAAAAAGACGCCGCTTTATGAGAAACATGTGTCTTTGGGAGCAAAGATGATGGAGTTTGGGGGCTGGATGATGCCGCTTCAGTATACGGGTATTTTGCAGGAGCATGAGGCAGTTCGCCAGCGGGCAGGGCTGTTCGATGTGTCCCATATGGGCGAGGTCATGATAAAAGGCAGGGGTGCTACCGAGTTCATTCAAAAGCTCATAACCAACGATATATCAGGTATGCGCGAATTTCAGATTCTTTATTCGCCCATGTGCTATCCCGATGGTGGGACGGTGGACGACTTGCTGGTTTACAAATTCGATGCTCAGCACTATTTGCTTGTGGTCAATGCCGCCAACATCGAGGAGGACGTTGAGTGGATAGAGAGCCATAAGCCGCATGACGTGGAGGTTGAAGACCTATCTGAGCAGTATGCGCAGCTGGCCCTTCAGGGGCCAAAATCTCAGAAGGTTCTGCAAAGAATTGTGGATGTCCCGCTTGATAAGATTAAATTTTTCAGGTTTGTGGACGGTGTGAATATCGCCGGCGTATCCGCATTGATTTCGCGTACCGGGTATACCGGTGAGGATGGGTTTGAGATATATATACCAGCAGATGGTGCCTGTAAGGTGTGGGACACCATTGTGGATGCGGGAGCAGAATTCCATGTCATGCCTGCAGGGTTGGGTGCCCGGGATACGCTGAGGCTGGAGGCTGCATTGCCGCTTTACGGGCATGAGCTTTCCCCTGATATTTCGCCACTGGAAGCCGGGCTGGACAGGTTTGTCAAGCTTGATAAACCGGACTTTATAGGGCGGGAGGCGCTGATTGAGCAAAAGGGAAGCGGCATTTCACGAAAGTTGGTGGGCCTGGAAATGGTAGATAGAGGTATTCCACGGCAAGGCTATGAGGTTCAGGTGGAGGGCAGGAGCATAGGGTATGTTACCTCGGGCAGCTTTTCTCCAACCCTGAAAAAGAATATTGCTTTGGCTCTTATTGATGTCCGGTATGCGGCGCAGGGTTCTCAGGTAGATGTAATTGTGAGGAACAGGGCTTTGAAGGCTGAAGTGGTTAAAATTCCTTTTTATGCAAAACAATATAAAAAATAAAAGTTGCTCAAAGGTGCGTTAAATGTTAAATTATAGATGGGCATCGTCTAAAATGTCTGCTTTATGACATCCAAAGGGCCATAGAGGGCTAGACTTTTTTGCGGCGAAGGTATAGTGTCCGTACGTCGCGTTTATGGGGAGCATTTTGGCCATTATTATATAATAGGAGGTTTGATTAAGGTGAAAGTTATAAACGGTTTGAAGTATTCCAAGGACCACGAGTGGGTAAAAGTGGAGGGCAATAGGGCCATAATCGGGATTACCGACTACGCTCAGGATTCTTTGGGCGACATCGTATTTATCGACCTGCCAGAGGTGGGACGTACCGTCAGGGCAGGGGATGCTGTGGCTGTGGTGGAATCGGTGAAAGCGGCATCGGATGTGTATTCGCCGGTTTCGGGTACCGTTATAGAAGTTAATACCAGCCTTGAGGCTTCTCCAGAGCTTATAAACCAGGACCCGTATGAGAACTGGATTTTGGTATTGGAAATGTCGGACCCAGGGGAGCTGGGCTCCCTGATGGATGCTGAGGGCTATGAGCGGTTCTGTGAAGAGGAGGCATAAGGATGGGAAGATACATCCCCAATACGGACCAAGACCGGCAGGAAATGCTTGAAAAGCTGGGGCTACATAGCATTGAGCAGCTTTATGAGGACATTCCATGTCAGGTGCGATTAAAGGATGAGCTTGACCTCCCTGCAGCCTTATCCGAAATGGAACTGGTGCGCCACATGAAGGATATTGCGGCCAAGAATAAGACAGTTGATGAGTATATATGTTTCCTTGGCGCCGGGGCATACGACCGATATATCCCCAGCGTGGTTAAGCATGTGCTGGCACGCCAGGAATTTTATACGGCCTATACGCCCTATCAGCCCGAGATAAGCCAGGGAACGTTGCAGGCGATTTTCGAGTATCAGACCATGGTGTGCGAGCTGACAGGCATGGATGTAGCAAATGCTTCCATGTACGATGGAGCTTCGGCACTGGCAGAGGCGGTGTGCATGGCCTGCCAGGCCACGGGCAGGGAAAAAGCATTGGTCGCTCGTTCTGTGCACCCTCAAAGTAGGGAAGTGGTTTACACATACAGTCGATTTAGAGGGATAAAGGTACACGAGGTAGGCTATGACGATGGCAGGGTGGACGCTCAGGAACTTAAGCGGTTGATCTCCGACGATGTGGCGGCTGTGGTGGTGCAGAATCCAAACTTTTTCGGGGTTATAGAGGTGCTGGACGAGATTGCCGAAGTAGTTCATCACTTTGGCGGTCTGTTGGTTGTCAGCGTAAATCCAATTTCGCTGGCCCTTCTTAAATCTCCGGGGAGTTGTGGAGCTGATATCGTGGTGGGAGAGGGTCAGTCTCTTGGCAACCCTCTCAATTTTGGTGGCCCGTATCTTGGATTTATGGCCACAACGCAGAGGTTGATGCGCAGGATTCCCGGTAGGATTGTGGGGCAGACGGTAGAATTGTCGGGCAACAGGGCCTTCGTTCTCACCCTTCAGACGAGGGAACAGCACATCAGGAGGGAAAAGGCCACATCCAATATCTGTTCCAATCAAGCTTTGAATGCTCTGGCGGCAACCGTATATCTGTCTGTGCTGGGACGAGAGGGATTAAAAGAGGTGGCCTTGCTCTCCATGCGAAAGGCTCATTACGCCTTTGAAAAGCTGATCTCGGAAGCGGGTTGCAGCTCTATGTTTTCGGCACCGTTTTTTGATGAGTTCGTGGTAAAAGTCCCTGTTCCGGTGGAAGAGCTGAACAGGGAGCTGCTGGAGCATGGTATCATTGGCGGTTACGCAGTGGAGAAAGATTATCCGGAGCTTCAAGGTGGGTGGCTGGTAGCGGTAACCGAGAAGAGGACCAAGGAGGAGATCGATGTGCTGGTCAGGGAGGTGGGCAGGCGGTGAAGGAGAGGCCTCTAATATTTGAGATGAGCAAGCCCGGGCGCAAAGCGTATTCTCTTCCTGATTGCGATGTGCCGCACCTGGCGCTGGAGGATATGGTGCCAAGGGAGTGTTTGAGGGACGATGATGCCAGGTTACCAGAGGTCAGCGAGGTCGATGTTGTCCGGCATTTCACGCGCCTCTCGCAGCTCAATTACGGCGTGGACTCGGGATTTTATCCTCTGGGATCGTGTACCATGAAATACAATCCCAAGGTCAATGAGGATGTGGCTGCTTTGTCGGGGTTTACTCAGGTGCACCCCCTTCAGCCGGCTGAGACCGTTCAAGGATGCCTGGAGATACTGTACAGGATGGATAGGCTTTTGTCGGAGATCACCGGCATGGACAGTTTTTCGCTTCAGCCGGCTGCTGGGGCACACGGCGAGATGACGGGCCTCATGATAATAAAGGCGTACCATCAGCACTGCGGCGATGTAAAGCGTAATAAGATTGTTGTGCCCGATTCGGCTCACGGTACCAACCCGGCTTCGGCTGCCATGGTAGGCTTTGATGTGGTGGAGGTAAAATCCAACGATAGGGGAGAAGTTGATTTAGAAGCGCTTAAAGCTGTAGTGGACGATACCACGGCAGGGCTGATGCTGACCAACCCCAATACTTTGGGGCTGTTTGAGGGAAATATACTGGAGATAGCTGATATCGTCCACAAGGCCGGAGGCCTTCTCTATTACGATGGGGCTAACATGAACGCTATACTTGGAATAGCGCGGCCGGGCGATATGGGGTTTGACGTGGTACACCTCAACTTGCACAAGACCTTCAGCACGCCCCACGGCGGTGGCGGGCCTGGTTCAGGGCCTATAGGCGTTAAGAAGGAGCTCGAGCCATTCCTGCCGGTGCCGATGGTTGGGTTTAAGGATGGCAGGTATTATTTAGATTATGACAGGCCACTCTCCATAGGGCGAGTAAAGTCGTTTTACGGCAACTTTGGCGTCGTGGTCAAGGCCTATGCCTATATCATGTCCATGGGTGCAGAGGGGCTCAAGAAGGTATCCGAGTCGGCTGTTCTGAATGCCAATTACCTCATGGAGCTGCTGAAAGGGTACTACCTTGTACCTTACAACCGCAGGTGTATGCATGAGTTCGTCATATCGGCACAGAGGCAAAAGGAAAAGGGCGTGTCTGCTTTGGACATTGCCAAGCGATTGATGGATTTCGGGTTTCATCCGCCTACCATGTACTTCCCGCTTATAGTAAAGGAGGCATTGATGATTGAACCCACCGAAACCGAAAGCAAGGAAACGCTGGATGCCTTTGCCGATGCTTTAATTGAGATTGCGCGGGAAGTGGAGGAACAACCTGAAAAGGTAAAAGGTGCGCCCCACACTACGCCCGTCAGGCGGCTTGATGAGGTAAGGGCTGCCAGAAATCCTGTGCTGAGGTGGAAGCCGTAAAGGAATGTAGCATGTTGGAATAATGAATGCTGCGGCAGTGGGCGAACTGATGTATTTATATTTGAAAAAGCGGCTGAATCAAGTTCGGCTGTTTCCCCTGCAGTAGTTAAAAATTGGCTGGAGTAAATATGAAGTTTCCATTGAGTGAAACAGGTGATATCCTTGATTTTAGTGTAGAAAGTCTATTTTGCTATTCAAAACGAAGTATTTACAAAAGTGTAGCTGCAAAAGCAAGCTGTTTAATACTGCAGCTATTTTGAAATAAAAATGAGAGGACATCATTTTGGCGGTACACAAGCGGACGCTCAATTGCTGCGTGTAAAAAAATGCATACGTAAACGTTGCTTTATCAAGCTATATTTAATCAAATTAAATTTGCAGCAAAATTATCATTGAGTGTACGAAATATAGGAGAATATACAGAAAATACCAAAAAATAAATTGTGGAGCAATAAAAAGCAGGAGAGAATGGTGCATGGATACGTTTGAGGTCATCGCAACGGCTGCTTTTGGGGTAGAGGCTGTCGTAGCCCAGGAGGTAAGGGCTCTGGGCTATGAAAATGTCAGGGTGGACAACGGGAAGGTTACTTTTACGGCTGATGCATTGGGGATTAGCCGTGCAAACCTGTGGCTGCGGTCAGCAGACAGGGTATTTATAAAAATGGGGGAATTTCCAGCCCTGACTTTTGAAGAGCTGTTTGAACAGGCAAAAGCCCTGCCCTGGGAAGATGTGCTGCCCGAAAATGCCTGTTTTCCCGTTATAGGTAAATCGGTCAAGTCGAAGCTGTTTAGCGTTCCTGACTGTCAGGCTATAGTGAAGGAGGCTATCGTGGAGCGGTTAAAGACGAAATACAAAAGGAACTGGTTTGAAGAGGATGGGCCCAGGTTTGTCATAGAAGTGGCGCTCCTGAAGGATGTAGCCACACTGGTCATAGACACCAGCGGTTCCGGCCTGCACAAGCGCGGTTACCGCCAGCTGGCAAGCAAAGCGCCGTTGAGATAGACGTTGGCTGCTGCGTTGGTACAGCTCAGTTTTTGGAATCCCAACAGGCTGCTGGTGGACCCGTTCTGCGGTTCGGGTACTATTTTAATTGAGGCTGCGATGATGGGCCTTAACATAGCGCCGGGACTCAATAGGAGTTTTGATTCGGAGAAGTGGCCATGGATTCCTGCTGATATCTGGAAACGGGCAAGGGAAGAAGCACAGGATGCCATACGCCGTGATTTGCGCTTTAGACTGCTGGGCTATGACATCGATGGGAAAGTTTTGAAGGTGGCACGGCATAATGCAAAGCTGGCAGGCGTTGGGGAGCATATAGACTTTCATACTCAACCTTTGTCGAAGTTCAGCACCAAAAGGAAATACGGGTGTATTATCACGAACCCTCCTTATGGAGAAAGATTGGGCGACAAAAAAGAGGTGGAAGAGCTGTACAGGCAAATGGGGCAGGTCTTCAAACACCTTGATACCTGGTCGCTGTATATACTGTCACCTTATGAAGGCTTTGAACGCCTTTTTGGGCGCAAAGCCGATCGCAAGAGAAAGCTGTACAACGGCAGAATAAAGGTGCATTATTACCAATTTTTTGGTCCCAGGCCTCCGGAACTGAATTCTGAGTCTGAGGATGGTTCAGGCGTGAACGGTTAAATATAGACTTTTAATAGATTGGAAAGGTCATGAAAGGTATTGCTGTCAGGTGTAAATGGCTATGTGAAGCATTTATAAAACCATTTAAAAAGTACAGTGGAAATTCCTGAGTGGTTTGGGACACAGCGTATGGCTTTTAGGTTGTTCGATTGCCGTTTAAGGAAGAAAAAATGAAAAGGACGGCCAATAAGGCCGTCCTTTTTTAACCGTTATATTCGCGCAGCCGCTTTTCAAGAGCATCCAACTGATGAGCCAGCTCTTTGGGCAGCTTATTGCCGAAGGAAGCGTAATATTCGCGGATGGAGGCCACTTCGCGCAGCCACTCATCGCGGTCAACCTTCAGAAGTTCTTGCATAGCGCTGTTGCTTATGTCGAGCCCGGTTGTGTCAATGGCATCGGGCGTCGGCATGTACCCAATGGGGGTTTCGACCGCTTTGCCCTCGCCGGATACCCTCTCGAATATCCACTTGAGCACGCGGCTGTTTTCGCCAAATCCGGGCCACAACCAGTTGCCGTCCTTGTCTTTGCGGAACCAGTTCACAAAGAATATCTTGGGCAGCTTCTCGGGATCGGTCATCTTGCCGATGTTGAGCCAGTGCTGGAAGTAATCGCATATGTGGTATCCGCAGAAAGGACGCATGGCAAATGGATCGCGGCGCACCTTACCGATTTGGTCGGATATAATTGCTGCAGTGATTTCGGAGCCCATTATTGAACCCAGAAATACCCCGTGGTTCCAGTCAAAGCTTTCATGCACCAGTGGAACTGTGGTAGACCTGCGGCCGCCGAACAGTATAGCTGATATGGGTACTCCGTTGGGGTCTTCCCACTCGGGCGCAATTGATGGGCACTGGCTTGCAGGCGTTGTGAAACGGGCATTTGGATGCGCAGCCGGCGTGTCAGAACCCGGATACCAGTCATTGCCTCGCCAGTCAATGAGGTGCCCTGGGGGATCATAGCCAATGCCTTCCCACCATATATCGCCGTCGTCGGTTAGTGCGGTATTGGTGAATATGGTATTCTTGGCAATGGTCAGCATGGCATTGGGATTGGAGTGCATGGATGTACCAGGTGCCACGCCGAAGAATCCCGCCTCAGGATTGATGGCGTACAGCCTGCCATCCTTGCCAAACTTCATCCAGGCGATGTCGTCGCCTATGGTCTCTACCTTCCAGCCAGGAAGAGTGGGAACCATCATGGCAAGGTTGGTTTTACCGCAGGCGCTTGGGAAAGCTGCTGCAATGTATTTGCGTTCACCCTTGGGATTTGTAATGGCCAGTATAAGCATGTGCTCGGCCAGCCAGCCTTCATCGCGTGCCATTACCGAAGCTATACGGAGGGCAAAGCACTTCTTGCCCAGCAAGGCATTGCCGCCATAACCTGAACCATAGGACCAGATGGTTCTTTCCTCGGGGAAATGGCTGATGTATTTCTTTTCCATGGGGGCACACGGCCATGTAGTATCCTTTTGGCCTTCGGCAAGAGGTGCGCCCACCGAATGCAGACATGGCACAAACTCGCCGTCTTCTCCTAGCACGTCAAGCACCTTTTTGCCTATGCGGGTCATTATACGCATGTTAACCACAACGTAAGGGCTGTCGGTCAGCTCTACGCCTATCTTGGAAATAGGAGAACCAATGGGGCCCATGGAGAAGGGTATGACGTACATGGTCCTGCCTCTCATGCAGCCATCATACAGCTCGGTCATTGTCTTTTTGAGCTCTTCAGGATCTATCCAGTTGTTGGTCGGACCGGCGTCTTCCTTGCTTCTGGAGGCAATAAAAGTCCTGTCTTCAACGCGGGCCACATCCGATGGATGGCTTCTAAAGAGATAACACCCGGGTCTCTTCTCGGGGTTCAGAGGAGTTGCCATCCCTGAAGCTACCATTTCATTGAGAAGGCGCTGATATTCCTCTTCTGACCCGTCGCACCAGTAGATCCGATCAGGCTTGCACAGCTTGGCCATCTGATCTACCCATTCTTGCAGCTTCTTGTGTCTAGTCATTTTTATAACCCCTTTCTATTATATTGCAATTTTTGGTTAATAAATTAAGAGGGAATGTTGCCCTCTTTGTTTTCTCCCGTTTTTAATAAGCTGTATAGCAACTAAAACTATCCAAAAATCTTACCCAGTATAATAGTAATACAAACTCGAAAAAAATGCAAGCTTTTTAATGAAGTTTGCAAGAATTTTATATAAAAATTTCAACGCTAAACTCCAATGTTGAACAGGGCAATATGCGGTTTATGCAGCAAATCATGCAAATAAGGTGGTTGTAAGCCGTATGTTTTGCATTTGCCTTGCAGTTTTGTTGTAGCCATGAAATATATTAATGGTTAACTTGCGGGGTATCATGCGGAACTTGTTAAAAATTTATCAATTGTTCGATGGTTACAAATTCATATCCCTCTCTTTTAAGCGCGGAGATTATAAGGGGAAGGGCTTCTATAGTCCCGCGTCGGTTGTCATATCCGCCAGCACAGTGCATCAGTATAATGGCTCCGGGATGGACATTGCTGAGCACGCATTGCACAATTTCTTGTGGATTGCTGGTGTACCAGTCCATTGAGTCTATGGACCAGATAACTGCTTTATAGCCCAGCGCTTTGAGCGCTTCCATCTGCTGGGGTGTAATCAAACCATAGGGAGGTCTGAACACTTTGGCGGTTATTCCCATTTCCTGGAGTTTTGCCTGGTTTTTTTCTACCTCGCTTATCAATTCCGAGGTGGACACGGAGGTAGGCCTTATGTGGCTCCAGCTGTGGTTGGCGATCTCATGCCCATTTTTGATGGCCCGGTAAATCACTTCTCGGTGCTTGTCCATATTTTGGCCAATCACAAAAAATGTAGCCGGAATATTGTAATATTCCAGTATGTCAAGGACCTTTGTGGTGGCATAAGAATCAGGACCGTCGTCGAAAGTCAGCGCGATCTTTTTCTCCTGGGTGGGCAGGCTGCTTAAAAAAGTTCCAGGGTATAGTTCGCACAGCTTTGCCGCTTCACTCCTGAATTTTTTTAGATGTACGCGTGTATTTTCATCCATATCGATAGGAGGTTCGGCTATAGGAGCAGAAGTAGTGTATGCGCGATTAGAATTTGTGCTGGATTTTATGCTTTTCAGTTCAACAGGGTCGGGGCCGGCTGTGATGGCCTCCATGTTTTTCACCACCAGAAGGTAAATAAAAAAATAGATTAGCATGGATATTTTGCGTGTCGGTTTCAAGTGCAATCGCCCCCATTGGCTTCTTTTGTATCAAGATATTATTGTGTCCTAAACTTTACTGTGTTATTCTTCAGCCCGTTTTTTATTTTAGGCCCCAATCTTTACGGAAATCTAAACAGCAGGTTGATTTGAAAATGTTAAATCTGGATTGTCCTGAGAGTTTAAGAGTTTAAACTGTGTAAATTATGCCTTACATAGACGAGTATCGCGCTAAACTGGCGCTCTATAGGTGAAAATGGTTTTGAAGATAGTAGGAGACAATCTAGAGTATATTTTCACTAGCTTCAAAGAACGGTACAGATTATGCCTGGAGACATAAAAGAATAAACGACGAATTTTTCACAAAAGCTGAGAAAAAGATGGTATAATTATTTGTGCAGGTGAAAGGCTTGTTTACAGACAGGGGGTATAAGGATATGTCAGCTGACGAAAGGCGGCAGGAGATTCTCAGGATAATAAAGGAAAGCAGTCAGCCTGTGACGGGTGCTTATCTGGCCGGGTTGTTGGGAGTAAGCAGGCAGGTCATCGTCCAGGATATAGCCATATTGAGAGCGGCTGGTGAAGAGATAATTGCTACACCTCAAGGGTATATAATTCCCAAGAATTTGTATCCCCGACGTTACCGGCGTGTAATAGCTTGTAAACACTCGGCTGAGGGTATTGAGGATGAATTGATGACCATAGTAGACTTAGGAGGAACTGTTCTAGATGTGAGCGTAGAACACAGGGTGTACGGGGAATTTAAGGCGCGGCTTATGATAAAGTCGCCCAGCGATGTGCGTGTATTCATGGAAACCATGAAAAGGGAAAAAGCAGAGCCATTATGTTCGCTGACAGAAGGGGTACACCTGCATACCATTGAAGCGGATGACCCTGCTGTGCTGGACAGGATCGAAGCGGCTTTAAGGGAGAAGGGATACCTTTTGAGCCGGGAATGAGCTTTAAAAGAGTTTTTGAGTGTTTCCAAAGGTTGCACAGTGTCCAAAATGTAGTATAATTAATATGAACTTAACAGGCTTTAAAGTATAGGGTAAAGAGCTGTCTAAGTAGGGTTTGTAAAAACTTTATATGGAGACAATATATAGCGGGTTAAGGTCGAGCTAATTTTATAGGAGGTGTTACTGTGCTGGACCCCAAATTTATAAGAAGCAATCCCGAACTGGTAAAGCAAAAGCTGGCTACAAAAAAGGAAGATGTAGATCTGGACAGGTTTCTGGAGCTGGACGAGAAGCGGAGGGCTTATATAGCTGAGGTTGAGAAGTTGAAGAACAGGAGGAATGTGGTAAGCGAGGAGATTGCCAGGTTAAAGAAGGAGAAAAAGGACGTTACCGAAATCATAAATGAGATGAGGAAGGTCTCGGATACCATAAAGGAATACGACGCCAAAATCAGGGAAATAGAAGAGCAGCTTGAAGAGGTGCTGCTTACCATTCCCAATCTGCCTCACGATTCGGTGCCCGTGGGCGACTCTGAAGAGCAAAATGTAGAGGTAAGGCGTTGGGGAGAACCGAGGAAATTTGATTTTGAACCAAAAGCCCACTGGGATATTGGAGAGGAGCTCAATATACTCGAGTTCAAGACTGCGGCAAAGGTGACGGGGTCCCGCTTTGTTTTTTACCGTGGTATGGGTGCTCGCCTGGAACGGGCTTTAATAAATTTCATGCTGGATGTCCATACAACACAGCACGGATATGTAGAAGTATTTCCGCCTTTTATGGTTCACAGGAAAAGCATGATAGGAACCGGCCAGCTACCCAAATTTGAAGAAGACGCTTTTAAAGTGGTAGACACCGATTACTTCCTTATCCCCACGGCAGAAGTGCCGGTCACCAACATGCACCGTGAAGAAATTCTAGATGGCAATATGTTGCCGCTTAAATATGTGGCTTACAGCGCATGCTTCAGAGCCGAAGCAGGAGCTGCTGGCAGGGATACTCGAGGTCTGATACGTCAGCACCAGTTTAACAAGGTTGAATTAGTTAAATTTGTAAGGCCGGAGGATTCGTACGATGAGCTTGAAAAGCTGGTAGCCGATGCCGAGAGGATACTGCAGCTTTTGGGTTTGCCCTACCGGGTGGTGCTCATGTGTACGGCTGATCTAGGCTTTACGGCGGCCAAGAAGTATGACCTTGAGGTATGGATGCCCAGCTACAACAGGTATGTGGAAGTCTCGTCTTGCAGCAATTTTGAAGACTATCAGGCGCGGAGGGCCAACATAAGATATCGAATGAGCCCCAAAGATAAGGCGGAGTATGTGCATACGCTCAATGGCTCGGGTTTGGCCATAGGGCGCACCCTGGCGGCTATTTTGGAAAACTATCAACAGGAAGACGGATCGGTTGTTATTCCCGAAAAGCTGGTTCCCTATATGGGTGGCGTTGAAAGGATCACCAAGTGATTTTTTCAATGCTCTCTTAATGATTTGTATTGGTGGTGGTTTAAACTTCAACGCTGTTTAATATGAAATTAATGTGGCGGGAAAGCAAAAAGGATAAATCTGTGCCTGTGAATCGCTATGTACTAATCTGGCTTATACTATGGGAGGAATAAGACATAATAGTTTAGAAGCATTGTGGCAGTATGGAGGCAGTGATTGCCGGATAAACTTGATAAAGGCGGGAAAACGTTGTTGACACAGAGTGGCTATTTTGCTATACTATATAACGCAAATAAGAAAACGCGGAGAGATGTCCGAGTGGCTTAAGGAGCTGGTCTTGAAAACCAGTGATGCCGAAAGGCACCGTGGGTTCGAATCCCACTCTCTCCGCCAGACGCCAATGAGGAGAAGTACCCAAGTAGGCCGAAGGGGCGCCCCTGCTAAGGGCGTAGGTCGGGTAAAACCGGCGCGAGGGTTCAAATCCCTCCTTCTCCGCCATAGAAAGAGGGTGCAGCTTAAAAGCTGCACCCTTTTATTTTTATTCTTAACTTCAGTTAAACATCGAGGGGAGATTTTACAGGTAATTATTACATTTTTCTATGATATTTGATTAAATAAAACACTTTTAGCATGATGGCAAGTAAATTGTATGTGAAAAACAGCAATATTATCCATATATCACTCTGCATCAATGTAATAACATTAGTATTGCTATATTGACATAGGAAGTCATTATATCAAAGGCTTTGGCTGTGTAGCCATGTTGTGTATCATGACGTTTCTTTCATCATTTTGTTCAATTTCTATTGATTTTAATAATTCAGGGTTGTCTTTTAAAGAGAAATGTACAATTAGTTTTCCCAGGTTATGACCAAAGATAAGATACCCTATTATCACTATACACACATAAAGGAATTTTTCTAAAGGCTTTTGTGGTTGTTTAAGTGTGAACGCCAGAGCTATACCTGCTACAATCAAAGCAAGTCCTATAATCGAAAAACTAATCGTTCTTTTGTGTCTCATACTGCTCTTCCTCCTCGTAGATAAAGATGTCTTCAATGGTCATTTCAAAGAAGCGAGCGATCTTAAAGGCTAATAGAATAGAAGGATTGTATCGGCCGTTTTCAATAGCTCCAATGGTTTGCCTTGATACCTCTAAAGCTTTGGCAAGTGCTTCCTGTGTTAACCCCCGTTGCTTACGTATTTCTTCTAGCCTGTTTTTCAAAAGACCACCCCATTTAAAATGTAAAGTAAACTTTCCGTTTAAATGTATCATAATAAAGAAAAAATGTCAAGTATGCTTTACATAAAAAGCGAATTTGTTTTTCTCGCAATATGAATATTTTGAGTTTAATTTGAAAGAATATATAAAAAATTGGTAAACAGGAGGTAAAACATATGCCTGGCAAAGTAAAGTGTGTGGTATGTGGTTATCCGACGGATGAAGATCTGGTGGCACAGTGTCCCGGTTGCAACAGCTATGTATGCGATGAATGCGCAGACCTTTATGATGGTTACTGCCAAAATTGCTTTAATAAGGCAAAAGAAGAGTATTGAACTAGCTGAAAAGGACCTCCTCCCTGTAAAATAGGAGGTCCTTCTGTTCTTTCTTTAATTTTGAAATTTTTAATGCCATTCTTGGTTGAGAAAGGATTCCGATGTTCTGCGCCTTTTCATTGCTAAAAATATATATGCAAAGGTCAGCGCTGTTATAAAAGCCATAACCGAATTATACAGGAACATGTTTTTTATTCCGTAGATATCACTTAAAAATCCTCCGGCTAAACTTCCCGTGATTCTCGCTATGCCCATTCCTATGAGGTTGTTTATGGTTTGTCCCGATGTTTTGAGCTCTTTAGGTACTTCTTCGTTTATGTATACTGCCATCGAGTAGTATAGAACAATGAAAATTAAACCGTGCAAGAGCTGTAGAGGCAAGAACATATAGGCGTTTGTAATAATGGAAGTTAAAAACCATCTAATCGAGGCTACAAAGGTGGAAAATAGTAGTGCTTTTATAGTTCCCACTTTTTGGAGTATTTTATCGGCGTAAAGCAAAAACGGTATTTCGCTTATAGCGGATATAAAGTATGCCCATCCCAGCAAAGAACTACTTCCACCGAGCTGTTTAAAGTATATAGGGAAGTACGTGTAGTAAAAGCCAAGTGTTACCTGTACAAGAAAGTTCAATGCCATTAACGCTACCAAATTTTTATCGGAAAAAAGTTTTATGATGGAAACGCGCTGTTTGCCAAATTGATGCCCTTGGATGACAGGAAGCTTTAAAACGGTTAAAAAGGCTAAGCTCATAATCAGGACATTTAGAGTAAATATGCTTTTTATGTATTTCTGAGCGAAGAAGCCGGCTATAATCGACATTATGGCAAATCCTATTGTTCCTGCCATCCTTATTGGGCCAAATTTTTGGCGGGTTGTGCTCAAATATTCAAGTGTAATGGTATCGCTAATGGGAGCTATCGAGGTCTGAAAAAACGTAAAAATTGCAATTACA
The DNA here is from genome assembly GCA_000526435.1 of Caldicoprobacter oshimai DSM 21659. Classification (GTDB taxonomy): domain Bacteria; phylum Bacillota; class Clostridia; order Caldicoprobacterales; family Caldicoprobacteraceae; genus Caldicoprobacter; species Caldicoprobacter oshimai. The sequence goes on along the minus strand of JAGB01000003.1, from coordinate 317,170 downwards.
ACCAATAGGTAATAGAAATTAGAAGATAAAGGATATAAGGCCATAATTAGGATGCTTGCTATGAACAGCAGCTTTAAAACCTGATTTTTGGATTTGGATCTATCGCTGACAATTCCCCAAAAAGGTTGAGCTATTATGGCTACAAAAGGTCCCAGCGACATGAGTACTCCTATTGAAGCCTTGCTGTATCCGATATGATCTAGGTAAACAGGTAGAAAAGTGCCATATATTGCGTTGTTCATAAATAAAATGGCGTAAAAGGCTATAAAAAAACAGTAAATCTTTTTTGTTTGTTCCATGTATTTCCCCTGCCTCTCCCTTATAATATATTTTATAGTGGTTCATTGTAAAATTAAATGCAACACCCAAAAAAATTATAGAACCATAGTGAGAAATCCTGTATGATATAGATATCCAAAAAATCACCAACCATACAGGGAGGTCTCACTATGGCTCAACACAATTGTACCACGAAACATCGCTCTTTTAAACACCTAAATGCTTACGAAAGAGGACAAATTGCTGCCTTGCGCAAAGAAGGCAAAAGCATGCGGTACATCGCAAAACAGTTAGATCGAGCTCCAAGTACTATCAGCAGGGAAATTAAACGTGGTACTGTTACTCAGCTTAAATCTGATTTATCTACTTATGAAGCGTACTTTCCCGAAGCAGGGCAGGCAGTATATGAAAAGAGACGTAAAAACTGTGGTGCTAAACTCAAACTCCCACATGTTAAGGACTTCATTAGATTTGCGGAGAAGAAGATGCTAGAGAAAGAAAAAGTGGTCTCCAGACAGTATAGTGGGTTATTGTAAAAGGGATCCCAATTGGAAAGATAAGCCCATGGTTTGTACCAAAACTCTGTATAACTATATAGACAGAGGACTACTTAAAGTACGCAATATTGATTTGTTGCTTAAACTGAGGCTAAAACCCAGGGATAAGACGAAGAAAAGGGAGCCTAAACGGATTATGGGTAAAAGCATAGATTTAAGGACCAAGGAAGTAGAAACCAGGGAAGAGTTTGGGCACTGGGAAATAGATACTGTAGTAGGTAAACGTTTTAATGACGCGGTTCTTTTGACATTGACGGAGAGGAAAACCAGGTATGAGCTCATATTTCTTCTGGATTCGAAGGATAGTGAATCAGTAAAGAGAGTGTTTATGGAACTTAAAGAAAGGTATGGTGAATTGTTTGTGGATGTATTCCGGAGTATAACAGCTGATAATGGTTCAGAGTTTAGTGAATTATCAAGTATTTTAGAAAGCTACAGGAGTGAAGCATATTTTGCCCATCCTTACTCATCGTGGGAAAGGGCAAGCAATGAAAGGCAAAATGGGATTATAAGGCGTTTTATTCCCAAAGTCAAAGTGATAAAAGATGTACCGTTATCAGAGGTCAAGGAGATAGAAAGATGGATGAACCAATATCCCAGGAAGGTACTGAACTATAGTACAGCAGAGGAATGTTTTTACAGGGAGCTATTGAAAATATGCGAGGGGAAAGGCAAAGTGCTAGAGGGAGAGTATGCCCAGACAGGCTAACACAGCAGATACTTAAAAAGAAGAATGTAAATGATAGTGTATAGTTAAGGCCTTTTGGCCAGGCATGCCAAAAGGCCTAGGGACAATTATATTATTTGCGTAGGTTGTCAAGGTCGGGTAGTATTTTCTCGCTTACACTCGAAAATCTCCACCGTTCCCTTGACAATGTAAGGTTTTATAGTTCGTATAAGAGTAAAAATTTGGATATCTATATCATACTTTTTCTTAAAAAGTGTTGCATTTAATATTGCAATTTAGATTTATGTTTGTTTGTGGTGTTTACTTTTGAGAGGAATAAATAGGATAGCTTGTTACTTTGAAATTGTCGTCGACCTTCAATAGTGCAAAAATCCCTGGAGATCGACGACAATTTTTTGTTTTTGCTTTTGCAATAGAATCTTTATTCTTTGGGAAATAAATGCTATAATAGACCTTAAAAGCAGTAGGTATAATAACTTTTACAAAAAATAACAAGCCTTATTAAAAGCGGCTTGTAACGGGTTTTTAGTCTACCTATAAGGGATTGAAACCTGCATCAAAGAATTCCGCTTTGGGCTGTAGTTCCGTTTTTAGTCTACCTATAAGGGATTGAAACCAAATCGCATCGACGTGGAGCAGGTCGCAGCGCAGGGCGTTTTTAGTCTACCTATAAGGGATTGAAACCGAATCCAATTCCTGCCGACGCACAAGCATTGTGGGTTTTTAGTCTACCTATAAGGGATTGAAACCAACAAAGTGCTCAAAAATCCCGGTTATGCGCCCAGTTTTTAGTCTACCTATAAGGGATTGAAACCGGTTTCGCAGCCAAAGGTCTCGTATGTTATCCAGGGTTTTTAGTCTACCTATAAGGGATTGAAACTCTGGAGAAGGCTCAAGGAAGCGCTGCAGAATGATGAGTTTTTAGTCTACCTATAAGGGATTGAAACCCATGAAGAATGACCTGGCTGAGATGAGAGCTGTAGGTGTTTTTAGTCTACCTATAAGGGATTGAAACCGTCCACGCCCGCAGCGCTAAAACCATTTCCCCGCCAGTTTTTAGTCTACCTATAAGGGATTGAAACTCCTCCAGGCCCAAGGTAAAGATGAAGCTCCAGGACGGTTTTTAGTCTACCTATAAGGGATTGAAACTTTCACCTCCATCAAAAGCTTGGTAGGCTCCAAAACGTTTTTAGTCTACCTATAAGGGATTGAAACTTCGGATTTTTACAAGGTGGCCGAGGCCGAAAGCTCCAGTTTTTAGTCTACCTATAAGGGATTGAAACAATTCTTTGTGGCAATCTTTACGGGCGATTGGCAGGTTTTTAGTCTACCTATAAGGGATTGAAACGGCTCTGTTCTTGCTCCTGCTAAAGCCTGCGCCGCCGCAGTTTTTAGTCTACCTATAAGGGATTGAAACCCTTTAGTCTGCCAAGACAGGATGCAAAAATGCAATACGTTTTTAGTCTACCTATAAGGGATTGAAACAAAATGTTTATCCTCTTAAAAGACGCCCTCGAGATAGGTTTTTAGTCTACCTATAAGGGATTGAAACTTGCATAAATCAGCAAGGATATATACAGAGGGAATTCGTTTTTAGTCTACCTATAAGGGATTGAAACACACCACAACAGTCACCAGTACCCGCTTGGCCGTTTCGTTTTTAGTCTACCTATAAGGGATTGAAACAGAAATCGGACACACGAGAAAGAGAAGTTGCAGAATGTTTTTAGTCTACCTATAAGGGATTGAAACGGATCTGGGCCGTGATATTCCCGCCTTATCCCCACGTTTTTAGTCTACCTATAAGGGATTGAAACACCAACCCAACAATAAGAGGGATAATGGCAACATTGGTTTTTAGTCTACCTATAAGGGATTGAAACTGGAAGGTCATGCCGTACCGCTAACCAGGTATCAAGGTTTTTAGTCTACCTATAAGGGATTGAAACCTGTTCTTCTGCATAGTTCACATAGCTTGGGCGCCTGTAGGTTTTTAGTCTACCTATAAGGGATTGAAACTGCTTCGGGCGTTGAGCGGTAAATCAGCGCCCACCAGGTTTTTAGTCTACCTATAAGGGATTGAAACCTAGTTTATTTTCTAATACTGTGCTGGCTAATAATGCGTTTTTAGTCTACCTATAAGGGATTGAAACACCTGATGAATTGATAAGGAATGTCTTTTTTCTCTAGGTTTTTAGTCTACCTATAAGGGATTGAAACATTTTCTTTCCTGCTCCCCAAAATTGAACATGTTTTGTTTTTAGTCTACCTATAAGGGATTGAAACATACCATTTTCGACTTGCCTGCCAGCTCCTTATACAAGTTTTTAGTCTACCTATAAGGGATTGAAACGGAAGACCCCCTGAGCACCAGGGGCGACCTTACAAAGGTTTTTAGTCTACCTATAAGGGATTGAAACAATCCATCAACGGGCAATTGATGTGGTAGCCCAAAACGTTTTTAGTCTACCTATAAGGGATTGAAACCTTTCGAGCTCCTTGAGGAGCCTCTGGCATTCCTCAAGTTTTTAGTCTACCTATAAGGGATTGAAACGGCACCGGATTATGTAGAGTGGCTTGCGAAGAATGCAAGTTTTTAGTCTACCTATAAGGGATTGAAACGGAATACGGATGGCGGGCCTGCTTTTGTGGGCTTCCGTGTTTTTAGTCTACCTATAAGGGATTGAAACATAAGCTCCAGCGCTTCTTTTATGCTCATCCTATCAGTTTTTAGTCTACCTATAAGGGATTGAAACTGGCTTCCAGCACTTCAGCCGTGCTTATCCCTATCTCGTTTTTAGTCTACCTATAAGGGATTGAAACAGAATAGGCTGTAGATACGGCTGGATTTCGGCCCATCGGTTTTTAGTCTACCTATAAGGGATTGAAACCGTGGACCAGCCGTGGAAAACCCAGCTGGAGCTATCAAGTTTTTAGTCTACCTATAAGGGATTGAAACCTGCGTTCTTTGCCACCTTTTTAGCCCCGGCCATTACGTTTTTAGTCTACCTATAAGGGATTGAAACTAAACATCCGCAGCACATCTGGAGTAGTGTAAATATAAGTTTTTAGTCTACCTATAAGGGATTGAAACTCGCCAGCAATTCAACCGTTTTATCCTCAATCTCCTTTGTTTTTAGTCTACCTATAAGGGATTGAAACTTGTATCCGCCATTTGTTGAGCAGCGCCAGTGCTATTCGTTTTTAGTCTACCTATAAGGGATTGAAACTTTCCTTTTCTGCAGTTGCCAGCTTGATAGAAAGCTCGTTTTTAGTCTACCTATAAGGGATTGAAACCCGCACCAAACCAGTCTGGGTACTCATCTGCCGAAAGTTTTTAGTCTACCTATAAGGGATTGAAACACTGAATCGTGAAGGTTGCCTCCGCTGGTGGTTCGAGTTTTTAGTCTACCTATAAGGGATTGAAACTTTCAAGCAGCTCGGAGCGGTCCACGGTGTCGGCCAGGTTTTTAGTCTACCTATAAGGGATTGAAACAATTCCGGAGTGCCCCATTCCCTATCCGAATGAGATATGTTTTTAGTCTACCTATAAGGGATTGAAACCTTCCTGTCCTGCTTCCAGCTTTGTACTCCAATCAGTGTTTTTAGTCTACCTATAAGGGATTGAAACAAGATAGCATCGGCAAAGAACAGGGTCAGCGAAAAAGGTTTTTAGTCTACCTATAAGGGATTGAAACGGGACTTTTGAAGATTCGTCCCTGTCTCCTCTCTCCGTTTTTAGTCTACCTATAAGGGATTGAAACTGGTCCACAAACCACAGTCCCACTTCCGGTCAAAGTGTTTTTAGTCTACCTATAAGGGATTGAAACTCCAATGCAGCTAAGGCCACATGCACGATTTATTGTGAGTTTTTAGTCTACCTATAAGGGATTGAAACATCTTTTGAGACTCATCTGCGATAACTATTTGTGGGTTTTTAGTCTACCTATAAGGGATTGAAACTCCTCCCCTTTTTGTTTTATTGTTTGTTCCAATTATAGTTTTTAGTCTACCTATAAGGGATTGAAACTTTTAGGGGTAGCTGCATTAATTTTGGGGCCCTTGGGTTTTTAGTCTACCTATAAGGGATTGAAACTCTTTAATGCAAGGTCTGGACTGGGCTTCTTGTAGCCAGTTTTTAGTCTACCTATAAGGGATTGAAACGGATGCTTTTTCGCATCTTCTAGAAAACGGCTCCAGCGTTTTTAGTCTACCTATAAGGGATTGAAACTACCATGCGCATTCTTCTTGTGCGCAATCTACAAACTCGTTTTTAGTCTACCTATAAGGGATTGAAACACTTGAGATAGTGCCGGTTAAAGCGGGTGCAGTTGTGTTTTTAGTCTACCTATAAGGGATTGAAACACTGTTCGGGTAACTGTTGGGGTAACTGTTCCCTTAAGTTTTTAGTCTACCTATAAGGGATTGAAACACAGCATAAGATCAAGTACTACCAGCATTTGGAATAGGTTTTTAGTCTACCTATAAGGGATTGAAACCTATATCCCAACCCGCCCATATTCCAGCGCCATACTTGTTTTTAGTCTACCTATAAGGGATTGAAACAGATATGATGATCGAGATAATTTTGCAGAAGAGCTTGGTTTTTAGTCTACCTATAAGGGATTGAAACTTTCCCATCCCCTGCCCAAGAAGAATCTGCAACAGCGGTTTTTAGTCTACCTATAAGGGATTGAAACTCTGGAATAAGTTCTAGAGTTTTGTTTCGAGTCCTGGTTTTTAGTCTACCTATAAGGGATTGAAACCTTCCCCTGTCTCCGGGTCTTCCTCTATTGCCATCTCGTTTTTAGTCTACCTATAAGGGATTGAAACCGGTTGAAGTCTTTTCCGCTCTGCTTGTCAATTACGAGTTTTTAGTCTACCTATAAGGGATTGAAACGACTGTGCTAAGCTTCTCATCAACGCTGGCATTAAGTTTTTAGTCTACCTATAAGGGATTGAAACATTGTAGCAATTTCTAGGTCAGTAGCCGGGTCAATTGCGTTTTTAGTCTACCTATAAGGGATTGAAACAATTCTTTTTCTATCATTTCAATGATTTCCTTCATGTTTTTAGTCTACCTATAAGGGATTGAAACCTTACCGAAACAGGACTCAGTAGAGACAAGATATATAGTTTTTAGTCTACCTATAAGGGATTGAAACATTCCTCTGTGACGTTCCAGGCCCGGGATTTGATTACGTTTTTAGTCTACCTATAAGGGATTGAAACCAATATCTTGTTCAAGTAATTGCTGTATTGCCTCAAGTTTTTAGTCTACCTATAAGGGATTGAAACTATCTGCACAGCCGCCTAAAAATATCCCGCCTTTTTGTTTTTAGTCTACCTATAAGGGATTGAAACATCGTGAGGTTGATGAGGCAGATGTGACTTCAAAAGAGTTTTTAGTCTACCTATAAGGGATTGAAACAGAGCATTGATGTATTTAAGACAGTGTTCGAGAAAGCGTTTTTAGTCTACCTATAAGGGATTGAAACCCCTGCTTATGGGAGTACCCCGCAGACTAATAATGTGTTTTTAGTCTACCTATAAGGGATTGAAACATATCCAGGTGTGTTTCTATTAGTAGGTCCTTAACCAGTTTTTAGTCTACCTATAAGGGATTGAAACCCTCGCTTTTCGCATCCGCCAGCTCTGCTTGTACACCCGTTTTTAGTCTACCTATAAGGGATTGAAACTTTAGTTGCTTGATTACATTGCGCCTTATCGTAAAACGTTTTTAGTCTACCTATAAGGGATTGAAACTCGATACAGCGGATCAAGGACCGGGAAGAACGAGTGGGTTTTTAGTCTACCTATAAGGGATTGAAACGGACTTAAATGGGACAACGTAAACCTCAGAAATAACAGTTTTTAGTCTACCTATAAGGGATTGAAACATAGCAATGTAGCATGTGTATGTCTCAAATCGTGAAGTTTTTAGTCTACCTATAAGGGATTGAAATACGGAAACTTCACAGCAACGGGAACTAAATCTGCTACGTTTTTAGTCTACCTATAAGGGATTGAAACTAGAAAAGGAAAAGGCGCTCAATGTGGCATTGAACAAAGTTTTTAGTCTACCTATAAGGGATTGAAACTCGCTCGAATTCTTTCGTAAGGTTTCATATCCGACCGTTTTTAGTCTACCTATAAGGGATTGAAACCTTTATACAGAAATGTTAGAGATGTCTTTGCATATGGTTTTTAGTCTACCTATAAGGGATTGAAACTCAATTTCGCATTTAAACCTCACTAATCTCCCTCCGTTTTTAGTCTACCTATAAGGGATTGAAACTCATGTCCTGGATTTGATACTGGACAAGTCTAGCCATGTTTTTAGTCTACCTATAAGGGATTGAAACGTAATTTAGTAAGTCATAGCAGCGTCTTTTGCTAATGCGTTTTTAGTCTACCTATAAGGGATTGAAACCAGGAACAGGAGCAAAAATACATCACTTTGGCAGAAGCAAGTTTTTAGTCTACCTATAAGGGATTGAAACTCTTTTGCTTTTGGTAAGCGTCTCATTTCTTCTAAAATGTTTTTAGTCTACCTATAAGGGATTGAAACATGCGATAACACAAGCACAAGCAAATGCAGCAGAAAGTTTTTAGTCTACCTATAAGGGATTGAAACCTTGCCGTCACCTGTGGCTTGAGGCGTGGTGAAATCTGTTTTTAGTCTACCTATAAGGGATTGAAACAGAGAAAACTTATACATGCTCACACCCCCGCATATATGTTTTTAGTCTACCTATAAGGGATTGAAACTTCCTGGCGGCAGGTAGCAAAACGTATTGGTGGAGGGTTTTTAGTCTACCTATAAGGGATTGAAACTCACCGAAGGCCTCGGATGTTGCAACACAAGAGAAAAGGTTTTTAGTCTACCTATAAGGGATTGAAACACAAACTCTTTCCACTTGTCCCACAATGGCTTAAGTCCGTTTTTAGTCTACCTATAAGGGATTGAAACTCGGGAAGTATTTACCCGGGCACGCCGTTGCCACAAAGTTTTTAGTCTACCTATAAGGGATTGAAACCTTGTCCAGATACAGTTCGCCTATTGCCTGTAGTGCGTTTTTAGTCTACCTATAAGGGATTGAAACCATACACCTGTATCCGATTATCTCTTACAATTATCCCGTTTTTAGTCTACCTATAAGGGATTGAAACTAAAACACCAGCGAATTTATCTGGGTAATCGGATTATAGTTTTTAGTCTACCTATAAGGGATTGAAACCCGTATCTCCAGGAGTGTCAGCGTTTGAAGGAATTATCGTTTTTAGTCTACCTATAAGGGATTGAAACGGATATTATGGCCGGGGACCTTTTTGCTTCTTCTAAAGTTTTTAGTCTACCTATAAGGGATTGAAACCCGATATTGGTAAGCCGCCCGCCCAAGGTAGCAACCGGTTTTTAGTCTACCTATAAGGGATTGAAACTAGAAATCTTTGAACAATGGTGTTTTGGGTATTTCAGTTTTTAGTCTACCTATAAGGGATTGAAACTACGATATTGATAGTGAAAATACTAAACGGACGGAAAGTTTTTAGTCTACCTATAAGGGATTGAAACACAACATATCTGCTGTCGTAAAATTCCACTTCTACGTTTTTAGTCTACCTATAAGGGATTGAAACAGGATATTGATGCGGTTCATCAAAGGCCAGAGGGAAGTTTTTAGTCTACCTATAAGGGATTGAAACTGATGTGGAAATTTGTATGCTGATTTTGTCGTTGGATCGTTTTTAGTCTACCTATAAGGGATTGAAACTCGCAACAGCAGGAAATCCCATTTCTGCCAGAATGAGTTTTTAGTCTACCTATAAGGGATTGAAACAGTAATTTTAGATAGCAAGATTATGGCAGAGCAAATGGTTTTTAGTCTACCTATAAGGGATTGAAACTTGCTAGAAACGCAGCAAAATTAAAGGCTAAGCATAGTTTTTAGTCTACCTATAAGGGATTGAAACATCTTGAGCTTTCTCTTGCGATTGAATGGAATTACCAAGTTTTTAGTCTACCTATAAGGGATTGAAACCAGGAATGGCGTGTTGTGGAATAGTAAAACACCTAGGTTTTTAGTCTACCTATAAGGGATTGAAACTGGCAAGAAGATGCCGACGGAATACAAAGAAGCGTAGTTTTTAGTCTACCTATAAGGGATTGAAACCGCAGCTTGCTGACCTGGGCGTAACTGTAACAAGTGAGTTTTTAGTCTACCTATAAGGGATTGAAACACTCCTCTATCACTGGAACATAATCCCTACATTTATTGTTTTTAGTCTACCTATAAGGGATTGAAACACTTTGCGCTGGAAACATGCTGTTGAATGCCTTCATGTTTTTTAGTCTACCTATAAGGGATTGAAACCACAAACTCTGTCTCCTCCTGGCAGTTTCGCCATTCTCGTTTTTAGTCTACCTATAAGGGATTGAAACCCACGTACCTTAAATCTCCCCGGCTGTTTCTCTAAGTTTTTAGTCTACCTATAAGGGATTGAAACGCAGACGGTCGTCTTGTTTTATCAAAGACCCAAGTCCCGTTTTTAGTCTACCTATAAGGGATTGAAACCAAAAAAGGGGGATATAAATGAAAGGGCATATCCGAGTTTTTAGTCTACCTATAAGGGATTGAAACCTCGCTCCGTCCTTAATATCGTTCCATTTCTGTCCCAGGTTTTTAGTCTACCTATAAGGGATTGAAACGTATATTTGTAGAATACAATCTTCTTCATGATTACGGTTTTTAGTCTACCTATAAGGGATTGAAACTTTATAAAGGTGGAGTAGAAAATATAAGTAGATTAGGAGTTTTTAGTCTACCTATAAGGGATTGAAACATGTCTTGATGACATACTTGGCGTTGCAGTTTTCTCTGGTTTTTAGTCTACCTATAAGGGATTGAAACACACCGCATTCTACCAGGCACACATTTGCCAGCCTTGTTTTTAGTCTACCTATAAGGGATTGAAACTGAAAAAGTAGGTGACAAGATAAACAATATCGATAAACATTATTTGAATGGGTTGGATAAATACCTTGCAAACTTTAATATCAACAACATAGTGAAAATTGATGAGGAAAGTGGTATAATTACTATTAAAGGTACCGCAAACAAAAGCACAAAAGCTTTTCCTAATGCAGTTATAGACTTAATTAATCCCAAATTGAATAAAATAATTCAGAGGAGATTTTACGATGAAAAAGGAAATGCGAAAATAGATATTGACCTTACAGACCATAATAAGCCATGGGCACATGATGTACCACATGTACATGAATGGATTGATGGCAAACGGTCGAAAAAATGGCGTAAGCCTACAGAACAGGAAAAAGAGTTTATAAAGGATATATGGGATGGTGATGATGTATGATGCCTTATGATAAATACAAAAATCTTAAAGAATTTATAACTGATATAGACGATGTTGGAGAGATAATATTCCAATATAACGGGAAAGAATATTCTTTGGATTATGATGGCGAGAAAATAAACATCGCAGAAAGTTATAAACAAGAGACGGAGCAAACATTTAACGGAATTGATGACTTTATTAATAATTTCAAACTGGACGGAAAGCCGATTAAAGATATCGTAACTGAGCTTGAGATAATAGCTCATTAGTAACCGCCAAGGCACGATATGCCAAGGTGGCATTTTTATGCCTTCTTGTAAGGGGGTGAGCATCAAATGGCAGAGAAGGTCAGCAACAAGCCTTGTGGGGATATAAAAGAGTCCGACTATGACCTTGAGCAATGGCACAGGTCTTGTCTAATTTACATTCACGACGGGCCACCGACGAGCAAGGAACAATGCAAGCTACCAGTGGGAGAACCGGATGGGATGCTAAATGTAAATGGTATAGTTGCAGCTGCAATCAGGATTTATCGTGTCAAAGCGCCAAGAGAAGATGTAAGAAAAACTGTACGGAGGCTTGTCAGTCTTTATAAAGAAGTTTTAGCCGCTCTTTTTTGTTTTGCGCGGTGGAATGGTTTTAGTAGAGTTTGTGTGTTATGTTTTGATTATATTTTTTGACTGTGGGAAAAGTGTGGGGAAACCCTATACGCGGGAAAAATTAAAACCCTGTAACACTTGATGTTACAGGGTTTCTGGCGTGCCCGGAGGGACTCGAACCCCCGACCTTCTGATTCGTAGTCAGACACTCTATCCAGCTGAGCTACGGGCACATCTTAGCGTAATTCATTTTAAACTATTTATGCTAGGATGTCAACCGTAAATCTCAAATTTTTAATAAATTTGGGGAGGGCTTCAACCCTCCCCGGCTAACTTTTATATGCCTGGTTAACTCATCATAAATTGCGAGCGCATTTCTTGTATGTCAGCAGGGCTGGCCTGTTTTGCTGGTTGATAATATCCCTTTTGTTTAGCTACATTGAAAAGGTCGTACTGAAAGGTTTCACAGTTGTTTCTAAGTTGCTGAACCATTTGTCTGAACTGAGGATTTTCGGCTTCGGCGATTACATTGGCATAGGTGGTTATGCTGCTCTTCAGCATAGAAAGCACGTCATTGACCATATCTTTTTCTCTCATAGGTAAACCTCCTTTAGCTTAATAATGACATTAACTGTTGTTTGGCTTTTTGGGCGTCTTGAGCCGATTTTTGGAACATTTGTCTGATTTGTGGGTCATCAGCCTGCTGAGCATACATTTTTAACTTTTGGTAAGCCGTTTCATGGGCACCTATTAGATGCCTTAAGTTTTGAAGCTCTAGTTGATTAAGCTGTGCCACACACAACACTCCTTTCATGAATTTGCTAGTCATAGTATCTTCAACTCAATAGTTAATTATTCGTTATTCGTAAAAGGGAAAAATATTGCAACTTTTTTAAGTTGTGCCCCGTCTATTACAGTGAACACAGAATGATATAGGGAGGGAAGGTAATGAAAAGTTTTACCAAATTTTTTATATGTATATCGTTGGTTGCAGTGATGCTTATGAGCGTTTCCTGCAGTTCAATTGGCAAGTACGTTGGCGATTCCGGGTTGTTTGGCGGAGCTTCCATCGGGAGTTCACAATTGCCGCCTCCTGCCAAAGAGGTGGATAGCCGGTTGGTGGAAGCCAACACGAAGTTTGCGTTTAAACTATTCAAGCAGCTCATTGAGCAACAACCTGGCGAAAATGTGTTCATTTCTCCTGTAAGCATTGCTATGGCGCTGGCAATGACTTACAACGGAGCGGATGGAGATACAAAGAATGCAATGGCAGAGGTTTTGGAAGTACAGGGAATCGATATAGAGGATTTCAATAAGGCTTATGCTGACCTTAAAACCATTCTTCAGAACCCGGATCCTGACGTTCAAATGGTTATAGCCAATTCACTATGGGCACGCAAGGGAATGGCTTTCTATGATGAGTTTCTAGACATAAACCGAAAGTTCTACGGTGCCGAAGTGCAGGAGCTGGACTTTGATTCACCTGATGCTTCCAAAACTATAAACAACTGGGTGAAAAAGCAGACAAGAGGCAAGATCGAGAAGATTGTTGGGGATACCATCTCTCCCGATACCATCATGTTTCTCATAAACGCGCTATATTTCAAAGGGAGCTGGACGAATAAGTTTGATCCCAGCCTTACGCGAGAAGAGCCGTTTTTCATGGATGATGGTACTCAAAAGGCTCATCCAATAATGTTCCAGACAGGGAAGGAATATCCCTATTACAAGGGGGAAAATTTCCAGACTGTAAGCCTCCCGTACGGCAATGGACGTGTCAGCATGGTGGTATTTTTACCCGATGAGGGCGTCAGCCTGAATGAGTTTTGCAGCGGCATAACCTTTGAAAAATGGGAGGAGTGGATGAGCTCACTCTCTAACACTCAGGGCGAAGTTGGACTGCCGAAATTTAAACTGGAGTATGAGGTTGAGCTCAACGAGGCATTAAAGGCTTTGGGTATGGAAGTGGCATTTGACGCTGAGAAAGCCAACTTTAGCAAGATGCATCCAATTGCTCCAGGAGCCAATATATATATAAGCAGCGTAAAGCACAAGACTTTTGTAGAGACCAATGAGCAAGGCACCGAAGCATCAGGAGCAACTTCGGTAGAGGTGGGGATAACGTCTTTGCCCGTCGATAACTTTAGCATGATAGTAAATCGTCCATTCTTCTTTGTAATACGCGACAATGAGACGGGGAGCTTGCTGTTCATGGGTGTCATCGTTGACCCGGTGTATGAGAAATAAAGCGTCATGTAAGATTTATGTTTATAAGATCAGCGATGGGCTCATTGGTTGTTATGGGAAACGGTGTGGTATTTGATCGTTCTATTATCAACAAATACGCAAGAAGACTCCATCTTCTACAAGATGGAGATGAATTGCTAAAAATGTGATATAATATTCCTTGGGTGATAGATAATGTACAAAACTCAGAAAAATTTTAAGGAAAGTAGCTGGCGAGTCTGCTGTGGAGCGGATAGTCAGTAGTGGGTGTGTGAACCACCCTGTGAGAATAAGGGTAGCTTAGACTACCAAACTTCTCATGAAGCCACCACCTCTATAGGTGGTTGGTAGTTCACAGGTGCCCTGCTTTAAATAACCGGTTTAAGGTGTTATAATTATACAGCAGGGCGCTTTTTATTGTTTTACCTAAGATGCATAATTTTCAAAAAAGAAACAAAATTAAGCAGAACAAATACTAAAAGTGTGGTAAAATATTTTTGAGCTTTAAACTAAGCTTTTTCTACATTATCTGTTATTGCGAATATCAGGAATAACAATATTAAAACATTGTAACCGATTCGTATTACGTCTTGTGATGAGGAGGGTTTGAAAATGAGCGATAATGCAAAACAAAACGAAAATGGCGGTATTCCAATCTACCTTGATCCGGATCAGCCTTTAGAAAAAAGGGTGGATGACCTGGTTTCGCGCCTCACGCTTGAGGAAAAAGTCTCGCAGATGATATATGCTTCATCCGCCATACCGCGCCTGGGCATCCCCGAATATAACTGGTGGAATGAATGTCTTCATGGCGTGGCCAGAGCAGGAATTGCCACCGTATTTCCACAGGCCATAGGGATGGCTGCTTCGTTTAACGATAAGCTTCTGTACAGGGTTGCGTGTGCCATATCTGATGAGGCTAGGGCCAAGCACCACGAGTTCGTGCGCCAGGGCGACAGGGGGATTTACAAAGGGTTGACATTTTGGTCTCCTAATATAAACATATTTCGCGACCCCAGGTGGGGAAGGGGTCAGGAAACCTACGGCGAGGATCCTTATTTGACCGGCCGAATGGGCGTGGCATTTGTAAAGGGTATACAGGGTGATCATCCTAAATATTTGAAGGCGATAGCCACACCCAAGCATTATGCGGTACATAGTGGTCCTGAACCTCTACGCCACTCCTTTGATGCCAGAGTCAGTCAGAAAGATTTGAGGGAGACATATTTGCCGGCGTTTAAGGAATGCGTAAAGGAAGGCAAGGCAGCATCCATAATGGGCGCGTATAATCGTACCAATGGAGAGCCATGTTGTGCCAGCCCGACGCTGCTTCAAAAGATTTTAAGGGATGAGTGGGGGTTTGACGGCTACGTTGTGTCTGACTGCGGAGCCATCTACGATATTCATGCTCACCACAAGGTGACCAATACTCCAGAGGAATCGGCGGCACTGGCTGTTAATGCCGGCTGTGACCTCAACTGCGGCAGGGTATTTGAAAGCTTGGTCAATGCGGTAAAGCAGGGACTTGTATCCGAAGAGACAATCGATAGAGCTGTGAAGCGACTCTTTAAAGCCAGATTTAAGCTTGGGATGTTTGACCCGCCGGAGAGGGTTCCCTATGCCCAGATACCCTATGAAGTGAATGATTGTGAGGAACACCGCAGGCTGGCTCTAGAAATGGCAAGAGAGTCGATGGTATTGCTCAAGAATGAGGGCGGACTGCTCCCGCTTAGGAAGGATTTGAAAGCGATTGCGGTAATTGGTCCCAATGCTGACAACAAGAAGGTGTTGCTGGGCAATTACAACGGTACGCCTTCTAAATATGTGACCGCTCTGGAGGGTATACGTGCGAAGGTTTCGCCTCAAACGAAAGTATATTACGCTGAAGGATGTGATCTTACCAGTACGCAGTCTAGTTACTGGGGGCAGGAGGCTACTGCAGGTTTTGCGGAAGCTTTGGCTGCCGCTCAGAGGGCAGACGTGGTCATAATGTGCTTGGGGCTGTCGCCCGAGTTGGAAGGCGAGGAAGGGGATGCGGCGAGGTCCACAGCTGGAGGAGATAAAACCAGCCTGGATCTTCCTGGTATGCAGGAAGAGCTATTGAAGGCTGTATGTGCTACCGGCAAACCAGTTGTACTGGTGCTTTTCAGCGGTAGCCCAGTGTCCATAAACTGGGCACAGGAGAATGTGCCGGCTATATTGCAGGCCTGGTATCCGGGAGAAGAGGGTGGAACGGCAATTGCAGATGTACTTTTTGGTGATTACAATCCTGGTGGGAGGCTTCCGGTTACTTTTGTTAAATCCCTGGATCAGGTGCCGCCATTTACCGATTACAGCATGAAGGGCAGGACCTATAGATACATGGAGGATGAGCCATTGTACCCATTTGGGTATGGATTGAGCTACACAACTTTTGAATACAGTAACTTGAAGTTGAGTGCAGAAGTTATAGAAGCTGGGCAGTCCATTACTATTTCGGTGGATGTAAAGAATACCGGCAACATGGCTGGAGATGAAGTGGTACAGCTGTATTTAAAAGACTTGGAGGCATCGGTGGATGTGCCCATTCATGAGCTCAAAGGTTTTTCACGAATTAAGCTTCAGCCGGGTGAGACCACAACTGTCACATTCACGTTGACTCCTAGGCAGATGGCGCTTATAGACAACGACGGCAGATGTATCCTCGAGCCGGGCAGGTTTAGGGTCATGGTGGGAGGCAGGCAACCGGATAAAAGAAGCGAAGCCCTTGCAAAGACCCCCATTCTTGTAGGCGAATTTGAGGTTAGGGGAGAACCTATGGAGCTGGAGTATTAAAAAACGGGTAAATTTTTACCCGTTTTTAATTTTTTCCAAAATTTTTGCAGGTGTACTTTTGTTTGCTCTGAAGTATTACTGTAGTCAAAAAATAATAATCAAAAATTGATAATTACTAAATATATTTGATAGGATTGCTTATAAAATTGGCAATTCTTTTGTATTTTTAGAAGTAAAATTGTGATTATTGACGTAGCAATGCAAGATACATAAAATAAAAAGCAAAGAAAGGAGGAAATACTTTGTTAAATCATTATGCAGCAGTTAAACAACAGAGAAAGCAACCTAATATAGTTGTAAAGAAGTTTATCGTAACTATAAGTAAATATAAATATTTGTATTTGATGCTTATACCCGGGATTACTTTTTTTATCATATTTCATTATGTACCTATGTATGGTGCCATTATTGCTTTTAAAGAATATAATATAATGCAAGGGATACTAGGGAGTCCATGGGTAGGTTTTAAATACTTTAAACAGGCCTTTGAATCACCATTCTTCGGGCAAATTTTGTGGAATACTTTTATAATTAGCGTTTATAAACTCATATGGGGATTTCCAGCTCCTATAATATTAGCGTTGTTACTCAATGAAGTAAAGAACATGATATTTAGACGAACTATACAAACTATAAGCTATTTACCTCATTTTATATCGTGGGTAGTTATAGGTGGAATGTTTACCGATTTGCTTTCACCTCAAACAGGAGTAGTTAATAATATTATTAAAATGTTTGGCGGTCAGCCTATTTATTTTATGGCTTCTAAAGAATGGTTTAGAACTGTACTTGTGGTATCAAGCATTTGGAAAGAAGTAGGATGGAATTCAATCATATATTTAGCAGCATTATCTAGTATAGATCCACAATTATATGAAGCTTCTCAAATAGATGGAGCTAATCGGTGGCAACAAACTTGGTATATAACTTTGCCTGGTATTATGAGTACTATAGCAATTTTACTCATTTTAAGGTTAGGGAATATTTTAAATGCTGGGTTTGAACAAATATTTATAATGTATAATCCGTCAGTATATGAGGTAGCTGATATAATAGATACATGGGTATACAGAACTGGGATACAAGGTATGAGATATAGTTTGGCTACTGCAGTTGGCCTTTTCAAATCAGTGGTAGGATTTATATTGGTAGTTACATCTAATTGGATTGCGAAAAGAATGGGTGAATCGGGTATATGGTAAAGTTGGAGGTGATGGGGTGATAAAGCAGACTACGGAAGAAAAAATTTGGGAAATAGTTATCTATTTTATTTTAATAGTTATAGCAATTGTAACGTTGTTCCCATTTCTGTATGTTCTTTTAGTATCAGTCACTCCAACAGTAGAGTTACCCAATGTAAGTAAAAATATACTTTATTTTCCTAAACAGGTGGATTTTACTGCATATAATCAAATTTTTCAGACTGACACCATACCACAAGGCTTTAAAATCAGTTTATTTATAACTGTTGTAGGTACGCTGTTGAGCTTGTTAATAACTGTGCTGACAGCTTACCCATTATCACGCAAAAATTTGCCTGGTAGAGAAGTTTTATTATTTATGATAGTGTTTACTATGTTATTCAATGGCGGCCTCATTCCTACATATTTGGTGGTAAAGAGTTTACGCCTTATCGATAAAATATGGGCATTGATAATACCGAGTTTGGTTAGTGCTTTTAATCTTATAATAATCAAAAATTACTTTCTTACCATTCCAGATAGTTTAGAAGAGTCGGTTAAGTTGGATGGTGCTAATGATTTTGTCATACTATTTAAAATAATGCTACCGTTATCGGCTCCTATGTTGGCCACTATAGCATTATTTTACGCGGTCGGTTATTGGAATTCTTTTTTCAATGCTATACTGTATATTAACAATACAAGATTGTATCCATTGCAAGTTGTCCTTAGACGAATATTATTTAGTGCAACTGGAGATCTAATTTTGGATATAGAAACTCACAAAGCGTCTATGTTGGCTGTACGTATGGCTGTGATAGCCGTTACTACTATACCCATATTAATGGTATATCCCTTTTTACAAAAGTATTTTACCCAGGGCATTCTTCTGGGTTCAATAAAAGAATAGAAAAGAAGGAGGTATATTTTATGAGGAAAAATTATAAATTATTTTTGGTTTTATTGGTTGTAAGCTTTGTCTTGACGGTATTGGCGGGGTGTGTGAACAGTTCGGATAAACCAGCTCAAGAAACTGTATCTGACGCAAAAAAAGGAGAAACTGATTCAAAAGGGCAAGATAGTTTAGCAGCTCAACAAGAAGAGCCTTATGAATTTGACTGGGTATTTGCATGGATGAGGGAATTGCCACCTGAGAATGATCCCATAAAGCAGGTTATTGAAAAGGATACTAATACCAAGTTTAATCCTGTGATTATACCGCTAAATGAATATGCAGAGAAAGTACAGGTAATGATAGCGGGTGGTGATTATCCTGAACTCATACAGTTTATACCAGGTATGGATTGGAAAACATTAGCAGAACAAGGAGCATTTATACCAATTGATGAACTGTTGCAATATGGACCTAATTTACAAAAAATTATACCTGAAGAAAATTGGAATTTGGTTAAAATGAAGGGTAAAATATGGGGAGTACCACTATTAAATGTGTTAAATCCTAGTCAATTATTTGTACGTCTTGATTGGATAGAAGAGCTGAGATTAGGGGATGGATGGGAAGATAAGCTAGGAGAAGAAAATTTTAAGACTATAGATGATTTTTATAATGTACTAAAAGCTTTCAAGGAACATAAAGGTGCTACATACACGTGCAGTGGTATAGGAGGATTAAGTCCATTATTTGGAGCGTTTGGTGTTATACCTGTAAGCGATTTTTATATAAAGGAAGGAAATGAGGTATTAAGAGTTACACAACATCCTAGGATGAAAGATGCGCTGGCATGGGTTAATAAGCTGTATAAGGAAGGATTAATTGATCCTGAATTTATAACCAATAAACAGGAACAACTAAATAATAAAGCTTTAGAGGGTAAGACAGGTATGTTGTATGATATATGGAATTTACCATTTAGATTGGAAGTTCAACATAATATAAAAGAAATTGATCCAAATGCTAAATGGGTTCGTACAAATCCTCCTAAAGGACCAGAAGGTCACGTATACTTAAGAGGAGATAGCCGTGTTATGGATGGAGTTTTTATGATATCATCTAAAGCCAAGGATCCCAAGCGGCTTATACAGTTCTTAGATTATCTCATTGATGGTAAGGGATATGAGGTTTCACAGTATGGTATAGAAGGTACTCATTTTGTACGCAAGGACGGCAAAATTGAGTTTACTGAGGAAGGCAAAGCCGAATGGGTAGCAGTATATGGAAAAATGCGGCATATATGGGATCCAGATTTTTGGTATGCCAAATATGACAAATATGCTGAAAATCTTGAAGATGCGGCTATGGAAAATCCAGTATTGCCTAATGTAGCTGAAGCCTTTACCCCAGGGCCCATATGGAAGCAGTATGGAGCTGATTTAAATCGCTATGAACAAGAAATGTTACTAAAGTTTATAATTGGAGAGGAACCTCTTGATAAATGGGATGAATATGTTAAGACAGCTAATGAAGTCTATCATGCCCAAGAAATCAGCGAAGAGATCATTGAGGGCTTAAAGGCCGATGGCAGATTAAACTAATTGTTAATAGAGGGGTGGTTTTCTACCATCCCTTTTGTGTATAATAACTGTATAGAACACAGATTAGGAGGGATTTATCATGAAACAATGCTATGATATCATAGTGGCTGGTGGAGGTCTAACTGGTGTAGCTGCTGCAGTTGCTGCTAAACGTTCAGGGGCGGAAAATGTATTGCTGATAGAACGGTATGGCTTTTTAGGCGGTATGGCTACAGCTGGACTTGTGAACCCCTTCATGAGCTATTTTAAAGCTAAACGCCCCTATACGGCGGAAAATCAACTTATATTTGGTATATTTCAAGAGATATTGGAAGAATTAGATAAATTAGGTGGGCTAAAAAATAGAACCGTGTTTGATGCCGAAATTATGAAATTAGTATTGAATCGAATAGTGCAAAAGGCAGGAGTAGAAATATTGCTACATACATTTGTAGAAGGCGTAATCAAAAGCGACGCTAACATTATAGAAAGCGTTCGGGTAGCTAATAAATCTGGTGTGTATGAAATAAAAGGAAAAATATTTATAGATTGTACAGGAGATGCTGATGTAGCCTATATGGCCGGTGTGCCTTGTAGAAAAGGTAGGGATGAAGATGGCTTTGCCCAGCCCATGACCATGTGTTTCAGGGTAGCCAATGTCGATCGCTCGCGAATGCCATCTAGGGATGAGATAAACCGGCTTTATAAAGGTGCTGTTGCTAGAGGGGAAATACATAACCCACGTGAAAATGTATTATTTTTTGATACAATGCAGCCTGATGTGATACATTTCAATACGACACGTATAGTAATGAAAGATGCTACCGATGCAGAGCAATTAACACAAGCTGAATTGGAGGCGAGGGAACAATGCTGGGAGATGTTTTATTTCCTTAAAAAATATGTTCCCGGCTTTGAAAATTCCTATTTTCAGGTATCAGCACCTCAAATTGGGGTACGTGAATCGCGCCGTATAGTTGGGAAATATGTATTAACTCAAGAAGATGTATTGAATGGACGCAAGTTTGAAGATTCCGTGTGCTACTGTGCTTATAATGTTGATATACATAATCCTGCTGGTTCAGGTACGGTAATAAAGTCATTGACAGAAGGTGATTATTATGGTATACCGTATAGATGTCTTTTGCCAATAAATGTAGATAATCTACTGGTAGCCGGTAGGCCTATTTCCAGCACTCATGAAGCCCATTCATCTTTAAGGGTAATGCCTACATGTACGGCTTTAGGACAGGCGGCTGGTACAGCAGCTGCTATGGCTATAAAGGAAGGTATATGGCCTTCTGAGCTGGATGCTCAGAAGTTGATAATGCAATTAAAAGCTGATGGAGCTATACGATTACAATGAGTATATGTAATGGTATTGAATAAAGGTAGATGTATGGGTTAATGTGTACAATATAATATTTGCAATGTTTTGAACTTTTCAGTATAAATTTTTCAGCTTGTATTAACTGAGAGACTAATAGACCAACATGGTTTTAAGCTCTGGACTGGCAATATGCGCTCTGGAGCAATAATATTTTTAAAGTTATGATTTTGCTTCAGAGCGCTATGCATTCTCATGTAGCAATGGATGTAGGAGAACTATCTTGTTATATTACGCAATTAATAAGCTTATACTAGTCTCTATTTTTGCCTGGGCAACATTTTTACAAATTTCGGAATTAAACTACAGATATGCAATAGGCTAAGCCCTGTTGATAGAAATTTTAAAAATCAAATTTACACTATTTGTCATAATGATGAATATGTATTATAATTAAAAATATGAATTCTATAAATTGGAGGAGTATCAAATGGGCAGGGCTTATTACCGTCTGTTCATTTCATTTTTAGTGCTTGTAATTGTGCCCATGCTAGCATTTGGAATTTTTGCTTATAATATTTCTGTTTTATCTATACAACAAGAGGCTATAAAATTCAACAAAACGCTTCTGGACGTATATAAGGAAAAGATAGACGGTATATTAAATGAAATAGATGCTTCTTTTATCCAGAATGGATTGGTTATAGAAACTTTTGATGGGGTAAATTTGCCTTCTTCTACTGGTGATTATCTGGCCCAGAAAAAACTTATGAATATCAATCAATTTGTCACGCATTTGACGGCAAATAGCAGTGTTATAGACGATGTTGTGATATATTATAAACATGATAAAGTTTTTATTACATCTAATGGGCGATTCGATGAAAAAGGCTTTAAGAACGAAGATGTGGCTTTCCAGTTAAAAAATAATAATGCTAATGTATTATGGTTAGGTCCAAGATGGACTAAATCGAAGCGTTCGGGGCGTATTATACCGGTCATATCATATGTGAGACAGTTACCCCTTTTATCAGATTACAAGAAAGCTGCTTTTATAGTTGATATCGATTTATATTCACTGAGTTCAATGATGGAGTACTATGAAAATAATTATGAAAATCAAAGATTATATCTATTAGATTCCAATGGTGGTGTTGTTGCAGCTGCAAACAAGCAGCTCATAGGTAAGGATTTAAGTGTATATTCTTATATCTCTCAGATATTAAGTAAAGAAGAGGGGAATGAATTCAGAGATAATATAAATGGTGAACCCAGCATAATTTCTTTTTTGCCTTCCAGTATACCCGGTTGGAAATATGTTATAGTAACTCCTATACAGTCGTTAATGTCTGGTAGTATGCTTATTAGACGTGGTATAGTGGTTGTGACAATGTTTTTTATTGTAATGGGTATTGTCATTTCGCTTTTAATGAGTAAGCGACTATATAAACCGGTAAAATCTATTATTTTATCTTGGCAAGGCAACAATTATATAAATCGAAAAGTCGATGAATATGCAGTTATAAACAATTATCTTTCTACTTTACAGCATCGCAATAAGGATTTAGAAAAACGATGGAAAAATATCTGGCCTGTGGTAAAAGATAAAATATTATTAGATATATTAAAAGGCAGAAACGTCATAGGTAATAATATAGCAGACGATCTTAGTTCTTATGGCATAAACATAAAATTTGATAATTTTGTTACGCTGGCAGCGGAAATTGACGATATGAAGAATATGAGCAATATAGATAAAGAGGTGTTTTTATTTAGTGTAAAAAATGTAGTTGAAGAGATAATTAATACAGAATATAAGGGTTTTGTAACATCTGAGGATTATACGGTAGTTTTTGTGGTGAATCTTCCTCAAGCTGAATATTATTTGGATTATAAGCGTACTGTTAGGTATTTATGCTTTGAGATAATGGATAGCATAAAAAAGTACATGGGATTCACTATAAGTATAGGGGTTAGTCGACTGTATCACAAGACTGATGAGCTAGGTAAATCTTATTTAGAAGCTGTAGAGGCTATAAAGTATCGTTTGCTATACGGAAAACATTCGGTTATCTTTATAGAAGATGTGGAGCCAGCTTCTGAAGGTGTTAATAGTTATCCATATGATAAGGAAAAGGAATTAGTTATGTATATAAAAGCAATGGATGTTAAAAGAGTTAGTATGATATTAGATGATATAGTAACATATCTTAAGAATAAGTCTTGTAATTATATAAGACAATTTTTTATTCAGTTAGTAGGCTATATAATGATATCTATATATGATATGGGGTATACAGAATCAGAATTATTCGAGGGACGTTTTTTGTATGGTGAATTAGATAGTTTGGAAACATTGAAGGATATAAGGCAATGGATGGAATGCTTATGCCGGGATATAATTACTTTTTTAGAGTACAAGCATAAAGAGGAAAGCAAGGATATAGTAATTAAGTGCAAGAATTATATAGATGAACATTTTAGTGATCCAGAAATTAGCTTGAGCGTTGTAGCTGAGAAATTGTACACAAGTGATTCATATTTAAGCAGGGTGTTTAAAGAAGAAGTTGGTATGACCTTTACGGAATATCTTACGTTAAAACGCATAGAGAGAGCAAAACAACTTTTGGAGTTTACTGATATGACTATGAATGAGATAGCTGAAAACATAGGTTTAAGCCTTCAAAGCTTTATGAGAGTGTTTAAGAAGTATGAACAAATATCTCCTGGACAGTTTAGGGCTATCAAACGTAAATAGATTTTTAGTGGTTCATTGTGTCACCGCCGGTGTATAATTGACTCAGGAGTAACGAATATGTAGATTATTACATTTACCCGTAAAAATGGGACAATTAAAACGGTTATTGAAGTATAGAAAATTATCTATATTTTTTGGGTTTAGGAACGATAAACACAAGTATCTGAAGAGGAGAGTGAAATAAAAATGAGCAATCAATTAACACCGATTTTGAAATCCAGCCCAGTTATAAAACGTTATGAAAACAATCCTATATTGTCGTACAAAGATGTTCCTTATAAAGCTACTCTAATATTTAATGCAGGAGTTACCAAATACCAAGGTAAATATGTTATGGTATTTCGGAATGATTATGGTTCTATTGAGGAACAAAGATTAGAGGGGACAAACTTAGGGCTTGCTTTTAGTGACGACGGTATACATTGGGAAGTAAAGGATAAGCCGTGTTTTGAACTTAAGGATGATGAAATTTTACGTGCGTATGATCCTCGCTTAACAGTAATAGATGGGAAAGTATATATGTGTTTTGCGGTTGATACGAAACATGGAATTAGAGGAGGTATTGCTGTAACTGAAGATTTTGAGAAATTTGATATTCTTAGTATGACGGTTCCAGATAACCGTAATATGGTGTTATTTCCAGAAAAAATTGGTAATAAATATATGAGGTTGGAACGTCCATTTCCAGTCTATGGACGAGGGGGGAAGGATCGTTTTGATATTTGGATTTCTGACTCTCCTGACCTGGTGTACTGGGGAAATTCAAAGTTGTTGTTAGGGGTTGAAAATGTACCCTATGCTAACGATAAAATAGGGCCTGGTGCGCCACCTGTTAAGACGCCAGAAGGTTGGCTTGTAATCTTCCATGCGGTAGATATAGATCCAAATAGAGGGAAAAATGGTTGGGAACCTTTCTGGAAGAAGAGGTATTGTGCAGGGATAATGCTTTTGGACCTAGAGGATCCTTCTAAGGTAATTGGAGTTTACAAAGAACCTTTGATGGCACCTGAAGCTGATTATGAAGTTGAGGGAGGGTTTAGGAATCACGTTATATTTCCAGGAGGAATGATTCTGGAAGATGACGGAGAAGTCAAGATTTATTACGGTGCGGCTGACACTGTGGAGTGTCTTGCGACAGCTTATGTTGACGATTTAATAAGGCTGTGTAAAGGTGTTTAAATGTAGGTAATGATACAATGTAAGTTATTTACATAGAAAATTTTGGTTATGACAAACTATTGGATTAAAAAATTATAAAAATTTCTGTTAAAAAGTATGGTACAAAAGTTAAAGATATTGTACAATAGTATGTAATATTTATCAGGTTGATTTTTTATCCAGCACAAGTGTACTTAAAAAATATATGTGTTGTAAGATGTAAGGGGAGGGAGAAGGAATGGCTAAGACTTTTGACGAGATTAACGAGAAAATAAAAGATGGTAAAGTGGTTGTGCTGACTGCCGAAGAGTTCAAAGACCTGGTCGAAGAAAAGGGAGTTGCTCAGGCGGCAAAAGAGGTGGACGTGGTTACGACAGGGACTTTCAGCCCTATGTGCTCCAGCGGAGCTTTCATCAATTTTGGCCATTCAGACCCCCCTATCCGTATGAATAGGATATGGCTCAATGATGTGCCAGCCTATGGGGGATTGGCTGCAGTAGACACATATATAGGCGCTACCGAGCTGTCTGAGACGCAAGGTTTTGAATACGGTGGAGCGCATGTGATTCAGGATTTAATAGATGGAAAGAAGATCAAGCTGCGCGCAGAGTCGTATGGAACGGACTGTTATCCAAGGAAAGAGATAACCACGTACATTACCTTAGATGACTTGAACCAGGCGTATTTATTCAATCCCAGGAACGCGTATCAAAATTACAATGCTGCTACCAACTCATCGGATAGAATACTTTACACCTATATGGGTACCCTTCTGCCTCAATATGGGAATGTGACCTATTGTACATCGGGGGAGCTGAGCCCGTTGCTCAACGATCCCGAGCTCAGGACTATAGGTATTGGAACCAGGATATTCATCGGCGGTGCTCAGGGTTATGTTACGTGGGAAGGTACGCAGTTTGTGAGAAATAAAGAAGTAATTAGGGATGGAGTTATTCAGTATTCAGGAGCCACCCTCGCGGTTGTAGGGGATATGAAGCAGATGAGCAGTCGGTTCATAAGGGCGGCCAGCTATGAAAAATACGGTACTACTCTGTTTGTGGGGATCGGCATTCCCATTCCGGTTTTGGATGAGGATATGGCTAAATTTTTAGCGGTACGCAATCGTGACATTTATACGCAGGTTGTAGACTACAGCGTGCCCAGCCGTTCGAGACCTGTGCTGCGCAAAGTTAGCTATGAAGAGCTGCGAAGTGGTACAATTGAGCTCAACGGTAAGAAAGTACCTACAGCACCGCTATCCAGCCTGAGAAAGGCGCGGGAGATTGCGCAGGTACTCAAGGAAATGATATTAAAAGGCGAGTTTTTACTGCAGGAACCTATACAGAAACTGCCTGAAGACCGGCGCTTTAACCCTTTGAAGGAAAGGGAGGTGAAGTAAGTGCAGTTGCAGAAGATAAAGCTGTTTATGTATTTTCCTCCTGAGAAGACCGACAAGCCCATAACCTATCGCCTGGTCAAGGATTATGACCTCATGTTCAATATCCTGCAGGCTCAGATCCAGCCCAACAAAAAAGGAAGGCTGATGGCTGAGCTTGAAGGTACTGCGGAAAACATAGAAAAGGGATTGCAGTATTTAAAGGAGCAGGGGGTACAATACAGGATATTCAACAAGAATATAATTTGGCATGAGGAGAAATGCGTTCACTGTGGTGCCTGCACCGCTGTCTGCCCGTCCAGGGCTTTGAGCATGGATAGAAATGAGTGGAAGCTGACCTTTGACCACAGCAAATGCCTGATATGCGAGCTGTGCGTCAAAGCCTGTCCTCTAAATGCCATGGATGTGAATATTTTTCTGTAAAATATTTGTTTCGTATGTTTTTTAAATAGAAGTGGTGTTATGGCAGAAAAAAGGTTTTATAGAGAGTTATACAGGGCAAAGGATTTGGTGTATTTCAATGTAAAGGTGGAACAGACCGATCTGGATATCGGTGCACATTCAATGCTGCGTCAGGAGGCCCTACAGCTGGTCAAAAAATACAGAAAGGATATTGAAGATTACATCAGGAAAGATAGCAGGTTTTTAACCTCGCTGGTGCCAATTAAATGTTTGCCGGATGCACCGGCGATAGTGCGACGGATGTGCGATGCTGCGCAAAGGGCCGGCGTAGGGCCTATGGCAGCGGTTGCGGGTGCCATAAGCGAATTTGTCGGGATGGAACTATTGCAATACTCGCCCGAGGTGATTGTGGAAAACGGTGGGGATATCTTTCTCAAGAGCTTCCGCGAAAGGGTCATAGCCATATTTGCGGGCGCTTCTCCTTTGAGTCAAAAGATTGGGCTTAAAATCTCTGCGGAAGACACGCCAATAGGGGTTTGCACCTCATCGGGCAAGATAGGGCATTCGTTGAGCTTTGGCAGGGCCGATGCAGTGGTCATATTGTCCCATGATACTGCGCTGGCCGATGCAGCCGCTACCGCTGTGGGGAATGTTGTGAAGACTCCGGATGATATTGAAAAGGGTGTTCATCTTGCCAGGCGGATTCAAGGGGTTTTGGGTGTGGTAATTGTTGTAGATGACAAGATGGGTGCATGGGGAAAAGTGCGGTTGGTAAAGCTGTGAAGGACGAATAAAACAGGTGTTTTCCAGGTGCTTTCTTCGGTGTGGAATTTTCAATAGATCGGCAATTTCTATAGCGGGGTTATACCATAAAAATCATTGGGTAGTATAAAAAGCCAGGCTTTTGTTCAAAATAGTGTCTGAGATTTAAAAATATTGTTTGACTTTTTGAGTTATTTATTTTATAATATAAGCGTTGCAGAAAGAGTGGGAAATATGCGCACCCGTAGCTCAGGAGGATAGAGCACCGGTTTCCTAAACCGGGTGTCGGGGGTTCAAATCCCTCCGGGTGTACCAGAAAAGGCCGGAAAATCAAATTTTCCGGCCTTTGATATTTTGACTGAAATTTTAAACGTGGCGTTTTTACAAACATTTTGCATATGATAAATAATAATTTTAAGCTTAAAAAGACACATCGATTCCCAGTTTTTCTGTTGTTCTTTCGTTATTATCTATTGTCATATTGTTTCATAAATGATAAAAAATATTGCTATGCAAGAATAAATTTGGTATCATTTAAATAGGGATTTTACGGGGGATTTTATTCTGCCTGGGGTAAAAAGATACTATTTTTTGAAGGTATGCGAATTAAATTATAGAAAAAAGAGTATGTTGCAACTCTGTATGTTGTTAAATAGCTGAACTTCTCATCAATCTATCGCCTAAAATAAGCAAGGGGATTGGGGAATATGAATATTTTAATGCTTTTTGTAATCGGGTGCATTTCGGGTTTTGTTTTATTTGCTAAGGTTTGCCTTGTAAATAATGATAAACCCCTTGAAAGAAAATACAGAGTTTCAGTTATAATTCCAGCTCGGAATGAGGAAAAAAATTTGCCTTTTTTGCTTGAATCGCTAAAAAAGCAAACTTACAAGCCGGATGAGGTCATTGTGGTTGACGATTTTTCCTCGGATAGAACAGGGGAGATTGCCAGACAATATGGCGTCAAATTGATACAAAATGCTCAGCTTCCGGATGGCTGGACGGGGAAAAACTGGGCTGTCTGGAATGGCTTTTTAAATTCCAGCGGAGATCTCCTAATATTCCTTGATGCCGATGTGCGATTGGCTCCACATGCTTTAGAAGCCCTCATTAAAACGAGAGAAAGGTATGGTGGGGCTATTTCTGTTGTTCCCTATCACATGCCTGAAAAATTCTATGAAAAACTTTCGCTTATACCATATCTTCTAGGGGTGTTTGCTTTTACTTCGCCGTTTGAGAGGAAAAGTTCGGTGAAAAGCTTGTATGGATCCTGTATTGTGGTGACCAGAGAGGATTATGAAAAAATCAATGGTCACTATGGTGTCAGGCATGAAGTCATGGATGATATGACCCTTGGTAAGAGATTTTCAGAGGCTGGCATCAATGTAGAGAACTTCATAGGTTACGACCTTGTCTCTTTTAGGATGTATCCCAACGGCATAAAAAACGAAATAGAGGGGTTTAGCAAGAGTGCTGTATTGGGAATGGTCAATCTTAGCCGTTTTACTGTAGCATTGATTGCGCTGTGGTTTATAGGTATTTTTTTGTCTGGGTTTATGACTCCTTTTCTACTGGTGGCAAGGCATCCGTGGATGTGGCCTTTTTTGTTAGGATATATCATTTATACCCTTCAGATTACATACTTTTTGAAATACACAGGAGCTTATGGTAAAATTATGCCTGTGGTGCATTTTTTGTCGCTGGCGTTTTTCATATTGATAATGGTTTATTCCATGTATCAGGTTTCGTTCAAGGGGTGCGTGTATTGGAAAGGGAGGCAGATTGAAGTTAGAACCAGGAGGGACCTATGACTGTATTTTACTTTATTATAGAGTTTTTGTGTGGGTCGCTCATGTTTTCATACTGGCTTGGCCTTGCAGCTAAGAAGGATTTAACAAAGGTGGGGGATGGCAATCCCGGAGCATTTAATTTATGGTTGGCTGCAGGGTTTAAGCTGGGGTTGCTGGGAGTGTTGTTGGACTTCATGAAGGGTTATTTTCCGCTTGTGGTATTGATACAGCGCGAGATGATCAGAGATTTATCTATAACAACGGTTGCATTTGCTCCGATTTTGGGGCACGCCTTTTCCCCTTTTCTTAGAGGAAGAGGCGGCAAAGCGATAGCTGTAACCTTTGGAGTATGGAGCGCCGTCACTCAATTTAAAGTTTCTCTGGTTTATGCGGTCATTCTTGCGGTCCTTTATGTCATTGCAAGGATGGTATACAAAGGTGAGAATACACCCACCGAAACCGATGGTTTTATGGTAGTGTTTGGCATGTGGATGCTAGGGCTCTATCTCTTTTTCAGGGCCTTTCCTTATTATCTTCTGTTGTTATGGCTGGAGAATTCCCTTCTTATCACGTATAAAAACAAAGGAAAACTGCAGGTCTTTTTTAAGGATGTATACAGCAAATATTGGAACCGTGATACCACCATTGGCATGTGAAATTTTAAACAGACCTTCTACAAGGTGAGTTTTTAAAAAATCATTATTTAGAATGAGATAATTTAATATAATTGAGGCAAACCACGTATAATCCGTATTGGCCGTTTTTGACATTGGGAACAAAAGTATTAAAATTTTATCCTAGGTTTATTAGCACTCGTAATTGCTGAGTGCTGATAAAAAATTTGGCGTTATCACGCAAAGCAAGCCCTTAAGCAGCCATCTTAAGGTACCAAACAGTTTTGGGCAAGCCAATTTTAAGGCATTTTAACAGGCATTCATGGTGTTCAAGTCCAATGAAAATAGTTTGATGCTTAAATTTATACAAATAAATTTTCAAAAGTCGTATTGCTTTCTTCGAATTGTTTGATTTTAAATCAACAATTTTGAAGGAGGGATGCGACTTATGAAGGCATTGTTTCTTGTGGGAGGGATGGGGACAAGGCTGAGACCTTTGACCAATAAAATTCCAAAGCCGATGGTTCCTATCATGGGCAAACCGCTACTTGAGAGAAGCATACTCAACCTGAAAAACGTAGGCATAGATGAAGTGGTGTTGAGCACATGTTACAGGGCTCAATATATTCAAAGGCATTTTGGCGATGGAGAAAGGTTTGGAATGAAAATTCATCATGTTAAAGAGGATATACCGCTGGGGACAGGTGGAGCAATAAAAAATGCTGAGGAGTACTTTGATGATACTTTCCTCATATTCAATTCGGATATTTTAAGTGATATAGATTTAAGGGAGCTTATAAAATATCACAGGGAGAAGGCAGCTGATGTTACCATTGCCGTGACACAGGTGGATAATCCATCCATGTACGGGGTTATAGAATACGACGAGAATGATTACGCCATTTCGTTTAAGGAAAAGCCTCAGCCTCATGAGATAACTTCTAATTTCATAAATGCTGGTGTGTATGTATTTGAGCCAAAGGTGTTGGAGGAGATTCCGGCAGGACGTGCGGTATCGGTTGAAAGGGAAGTATTTCCTCAGCTCCTCGAAAAAGGCTATAAGATTGCGGTGTATAAGGGGTGTTCTTACTGGATAGATATAGGTACGCCTGAAAAGTATCTGCAGGCCCATATTGATATAATGGCAGGTAAATGCAGGGTAAGTGGTCTGGACTTCTCCGGTAAAGGGATATACAAAGGACAGGGCTCCGACATACATAGTTCGGTGAAGATACAGGGGCCCGTGTATATAGGCGCCAATGTAAAGATTGAAGAAAATGCATCGATAGGCCCCAACGCCATTATAGGGAATAACGTGCACATAGGCAGAGGGGCAAAGATTGTGGGAAGCGTTATATGGGATGATGTGGTGGTAGAGAATGGAGCCAAGCTGGTCAATACCATTGTAGCGTCCAATTGCAGGATAAAACAGGGATGTGAGCACTACAGGACGGTGTACGCCGAGGAAGACAGCCGTACCATGGCGATATAGTTTTTTGCAAAGAACTCATGGTGATTGTTGAATAAAGGGAATGCCAACTTTTTGTTTTGCAAAATTTTTAAGAAAGGAGTGATGAATGGTGGTGCTCAATAGAGCCAGGAACGTCGTGTTTTTGAGCACTTATCCGCCCAGGGAATGTGGGCTGGCCACATTCACTCAGGACCTGGTAAACGAGCTGGATGAGATAAAGCTTATAAATAAACCCAGGGTTATTGCCATAAGCAACGGGGATTATCGATACGATGAGAGGATCATCATGGAGATCTGGCAATATGATAGAGACAGCTATGTGAAAGCTGCCAAGGAGCTAAACGAGACCGATACAGAACTTGTGGTCATCGAGCATGAATACGGAATATTCGGTGGCGATTGGGGAGATTACATCTTGGATTTTATAGACAATTTGCATATACCCTTTATCACCACTTTGCATACCGTTCTTCTTGAGCCTTCTGATAAACAAAAGGAGATTATAAAGGTTCTGGGGGAAAAGAGCTGTAGGGTTGTCACTATGGCAAACAACACCGTAAAGATTTTAACCAGTGTGTATGGAATAGATCCCAGCAAGATCGAGGTTATACATCACGGCGTACCCTATAAGGTTGTAGAACCAAGAGAAAAGCTCAAGGAGAGATACGGCTTTAAAGGAAGACAGATAATCAGCACATTTGGGCTTATAAGCCCGGGTAAGGGTTTGGAGTATGGTATAGAAGCTATAGCAGAGGTGGCTAAAAAGCACCGCGAGGTGCTGTACCTCATACTGGGGCAGACACATCCCTGCGTGAAAAAGGAATATGGTGAAAGTTACAGGGAGAAGCTAGAAGAATTGGTGGAACGTTTGGGCGTGGAAGAAAACGTGCGGTTTGTAAATAAATACCTTACGAAGGATGAAATCATACAATATTTACAGCTTTCGGATATATACATGACGCCTTACCTTGGCAGAGAGCAGGCGGTAAGCGGTACGCTGGCCTATGCAGTGGGATATGGCAAGGTAATAGTCTCTACGCCATATCCGTATGCTAAAGAGATGCTGGCAGACGGCAGGGGCATGCTGGCCGAGTTTGCGGACTCCAAGTCGCTGGCAAGGTGCATCAATTATATACTGGAGCACCCGGAGGTGAAGAGCGAGATGGAGAAAAGGACCATGGCTCTTGGTAGGACGATGATGTGGAAGAATGTTGCCAATCAATATGCTCGGCTGTTCATAAAGACTATCGAGGAAACTCAGTTGAAAGGGGATACGCTGGTAGGATGATGCTGTACGATTTAGGTAAAATGAAGAACGAGCAGCATATCTTCCGTATGACCGATGACACGGGGATGCTGCAGCATGCAAAATACGGAGTACCAGATCCTACCAAGGGCTATACCACCGATGACAATGCAAGAGCGCTGATCATGGCGGTACTCCTTTATGAGCAGAGGCCGGTAAAGAGATACGAAACTCTTCTTTACAGATATACCAGCTTTTTGCTCAATGCACAGAATGAAGATGGTTGGTTTAGGAATTTCATGGGTTATGACAGGCGGTTTATTGAAGAAAGGGGTTCTGAAGACTGTTTTGGGAGATGCTTATGGGCGCTGGGGTTTACCATATCCAATGAACATGTACCGGTAAACATAAGGCGTGTTGCAAAATACATTGTGGACAGAGCGCTTCCCAATTGTAATAAGTTGTTTTCTCTCAGAGGCAAGGCCTATTCGATTATAGGGCTGGGCTTTTTAGATGGCGACCAGGCCAAAGTAATAATAAGGGATCTGGCTACCTCCCTGGCGGAGGAATATTATAAGCACTGTAGGGAGGACTGGAAGTGGTTTGAAGACGTGCTTACTTACAGCAATGCTGTATTGCCGTGGGCTATGCTGGTGGCTTTTCAGGCAACCGGCGAACAACGCTTTAGGGATATAGGATTGGAAAGCCTGAGCTTTTTAGAGAAACATACATTCAACAAGGGTTATTTTAAGCCAATAGGCTGTCATGGCTGGTTTGAAAAAGGAGACAAGGCAGCCGAGTTTGATGAACAGCCCATAGAGGCCTGCGAAATGCTGCTGGCTTATCTTAAGGCATATGAGATAACGGAGGAAGATGGTTATCTTGAAAAGGCGAAAAAATGTTACAGGTGGTATACGGGTTATAACTCTAAAGGTGTTAGCCTTATCGATCCAGAGACGGGTGGATGCTATGATGGCATCACAAAAGATGGTGTAAATCTAAATCAAGGTGCAGAAAGCCTTATATCTTATTATATCTCTATTCTGAGCATGGAAAGGTTTTGCAGCAGTTCGGCTGAAAAGTATTATTACCTTTCTAAATGGGCATAAATTTGATAATGAAAACACCTGGCAACTCTGCCAGGTGAAATTTATTAAAACCAGACCACGAACTTGTAAAGGCATTTGCTATTGGTCACGATGGGAGTGATGTCAGTGGGCAAATGTCTTTTGAGCATCGACTGGGATTATTTTATCTGTTCTAAGGCAAAGGGATACTCGTATATTGAAAATTCCAAAAATGTGTTTGATGTGTGGTATAAGCGCTATTTTATGCTTAAAAAGGCAGGGGAAAGACCTAGAGAGTTTATACAGTCTGTCCCCCGAGATAAGGGATTTCTGGGAGAAAATTAGACGAAAATTCATAATCAAACCCAGCGTAAAAGTTTATATCTCTGATTCTCATGTTCTCTCATATAACATCGCCCGGAATACCAGGTGCACTAGCGTTTACCTGTTCGATGCCCATGCCGATTTAGGATATGGAGGATTATCTTCTTTGAACTTTGAGTTAAACTGTGCCAACTGGCTGGGAAAGCTTTTGAAGGATGAGATTGTTAAAAAAGCGAGCATCATATACAGCCCTTATACTGCTGAAAAGCCACAAGATTTTAAGGGAATCAATGCCGCTTACAATGTGGAGTATATCACCTGGGAAAGCATTCCTGAAGGTATAGAAGTGGCTGCAATTCACATATGCAGGTCGGGAGCCTGGACACCACCGTGGTATGACGCCAAATTCTTGAAATTCGTCCGAGATTCAGGGTTATCTAATTTAGAGTTCATAGATTTTATGCTGAGGAAATGGGATACTAGGAATATAAGCCTGTCACAACAGATCAACTATATGCTGGCATGAAATATTTAGCTTAACCACCCTACGGCAGAGGGTTTTTATTCCTCCATTTAAACGAAAATAAGTTCACTATTGCATTAAATCGGCAGTGTATACTACAATTAGTATTAAGGAAGCCCGTTTTAGGCATATCATTTTAAGCATATCGCTGGAATAGCCGTCTGGTTAAATGGTTTCCGGGGTATAAAATTAGGAGGGGGATGGATAAAATGGAAGCGCTATTTCCAAGGACAAATGTAGGCGGTGTATCGCTGTCCAGGATGATCATTGGCACCAATTGGATTCTGGGATACAGCCATACCAGTTTAGCTGCCGATAATCTGATCAGGCATAAAAACAGCTCGCCGCAGGTTATAGCCGATATGCTTGAAGTGTTTCTTGAGGCAGGCGTGGATACCATTATGGGGCCGTTTGTTGACAATCCTCATCTTGTGGAAGCTGTAAGGCTTGCTGAAGATCGCACAGGCAAAGGAATGATAATAATCGATACGCCAATAATCAATGTGGATGACAATGCAGAGGCACGTAAGGAAGCCGAGAGGGTGATTGCAAACAGCAAAAAACTGGGTGCCACCTTATGCCTTCCGCACCATACTTCGGTGGAGCAGCTGGTCAACAAAAACAAAAAGACCATCGAAAGGCTGCCGGATTACCTTAAGATGATACGAGATCATGGCATGATACCCGGGCTTTCCTGCCACATGCCCGAGCTCGTTATCTACTCTGACCTTAACGGATATGATGTGGAGACTTACATCCAGATTTACAACTGTATAGGCTTTTTGATGCAGGTGGAGATTGAATACATACACAAGGTGATATGGAATGCTAAAAAACCGGTTATGACCATAAAACCAATGGCGGCCGGGCGTGTAAGTCCTTTTGTAGGGTTAACTTTTGTATGGCACACGATTCGTCCTTGTGATATGGTAACGGTGGGTTGTTTGACGCCCGATGAGGCTGCCGAGGATATAGAGATATCGCTGGCGGCGCTACAAGGACGTCCGCCTGAGTTAAAGGGCCGCAGTAGTCCCAAAAAGACCGAGATAATGAGGGATTGATTGCGATTTGGAATGCGTGAATCGCGTTACGAAAAAGAATTTTGAGTTTTGATTTCTCATAAAACCTCGAACTAAGAGGTGCTTAATAGTTTACTTTTTACGTTAGGAAGATGGGCAGGGCGCATTAAAATCCTGCCCTTTTCTTCTATTTTATTAACTTTTAGGACTTGTGCATACAAGTGATACGGTGGTATAATGATACTGGAAGTCAATAACTTTTTAAAGGGGAGGGTAACTTTATATGATGAACATTCCGGAGGTAAAACTAGGGATTGTAGCGGTAAGCAGAGACTGCTTCCCGGTACAGCTCAGCCAGTCGCGAAGAAAAGCAGTGGTTGAAGCCTGTCGTCAAAAAGGCATTGCCATTACAGAGATTCAAACAGTGGTGGAAAATGAGAAGGATGTACTTAAAGCCTTGGATGAGCTTAAAGCGGCCAATGTGAATGCGCTGGTCGTATACTTAGGTAATTTTGGGCCTGAAGGGCCAGAGACTATGCTGGCGCAGAAGTTTGCCGGTCCTTCCATGTTTGTGGCTGCAGCTGAGGAGACCGAGAACAACTTGATTGATGGGCGTGGGGATGCATACTGTGGAATGCTCAACGCTTCATATAACTTGGGACTGCGCAAACTCAATCCATATATTCCCGAATATCCCGTTGGCACGCCCGATGAAGTTGCAGATATGATTTCGGAATTTGTGGATATCGCAAGGGTGATACTGGGCCTGTCAAAGCTTAAAATTTTCACTTTTGGCCCCAGACCCCAGGACTTCTTGGCATGCAATGCTCCCATCAAGCCGCTGTACGATTTAGGCATTGAAATCATGGAAAATTCTGAGCTTGACCTATTTGAATCTTTTAACCTGCATGCAAACGACCCCAGGATACCATCGGTCATCAAGGATATGGAAGAGGAGCTGGGGGAAGGCAACAAATTCCCTGGCATTCTTCCCAAGCTGGCGCAATACGAGCTTACTTTGCTGGACTGGATGGAAAAGCACATCGGAGCGTCGGAGTATGCCATATTTGCCAACAAGTGCTGGCCTGCATTCCAAACCCAGTTTGGCTTTGTGCCGTGCTATGTGAATTCCAGATTGGCTTCTCGCGGCATTCCAGTGTCGTGCGAAGTGGATATATACGGTGCTTTGAGTGAGTACATCATTACGTGTGCTACTGGTATGCCAGCAACCCTTCTTGACATAAACAATACCGTTCCCAGGGACATGTATGAAAACAACAGGGATAAGTTTGGCGATTACAAGCTAAGCGACCTGTTTATGGGGTTCCATTGTGGCAATACGCCCAAGTGCCATTTGAAAGATGGAGCCATGAAATATCAGCTTATCATGCACAGGCTCCTGGAGCCGGATAAGGAACCGGATATAACCAGAGGTACCCTGGAGGGGACCATAAAACCAGGGGACATCACATTGTTCAGGCTGCAGGGTACGGCTGATTGCAAGCTGAGGAGCTATGTGGCAGAAGGCGAGGTTATAGACGTTGATCCCAAATCATTCGGCGGCATCGGGGTATTTGCTGTAAAGGAGATGGGTAGATTCTACAGGTATGTCTTGATTGCCAAGAGGTATCCGCATCACACAGGCGTTGCCTTCAAACATGTAGGCAAGGTATTGTTTGCGGCCATGAAGATGCTGGGCATCGAGGAAGTGGATTTCAACCAGCCGGCCAATATGCTGTACAAGGATGAGAATCCATTCAAATAAAATAAAAGATGGAGCAGGTGTAGCACTTTGTTTAAAGATAACCAAAAGCCCAAGTATCAGCGCCTAAAGGAGTATATAATAGAGACGATACAGCAAAAGCAGTTGAAATTCGGTGACAGGATTTTTTCTGAGAATGAGCTGGCAGAGAAGTTCAACATCAGCAGGCATACCGTGAGGCAGGCCATTGGGGAGTTAGTAAACGAAGGATGGCTTTATAGAATACACGGCAAAGGCACTTTTGTGGGTAATGGCCCCTATGAAAGGTGGGAAAAGATGCACGCCATAGGGGTCATTACCACCTATCTCAATGATTATATATTTCCGGCCATCATCCGCGGCATTGACAGCGTATTGCTGGAGCACGGATACAACATGTTGCTGAGCTGCACGTATAATCAGCATCAAATGGAGCGTTTATGCCTCGAAAACTTGAAAAATCACCGCATTGCAGGATTGATAGTTGAGCCCACCAAAAGCGCTTTGCCCAACCCCAATCTGGATTTGTACCAGGAGCTAAAGAAAAAGAATATTCCCATCTTGTTTATCCATGGTTGTTATGAGGATTTTGATTGTTCTTACGTTGTAGAGGATGATGTCTGGGCTGGCTATATAGCTACCAGACACCTGATTGAACTGGGGCACACCAGAATTGGCGGCGTGTTTAAAAAAGACGATATTCAGGGACATTACAGGTTTGCCGGGTTTAAGAAGGCCCATGAAGAGGCCGGGCTTGAGGTTGTGCCTTCAAGGGTTTTATGGTTTGATACAGAGCAAGCGATAAGCTTTGAAAGCAGCATGATGGAGTGCCTTATTGATTTGCTCCAGCAATGTTCCGGCGTTGTGTGCTACAATGACCAGATGGCCATTAAGATACTGGATGTATTGAGAGGAATGGACCTGAGCGTTCCCGAGGACATTTCTCTCGTTAGCTTTGACGATTCGCAGCTTGCTGTGGCTTCCGAGGTTAAGCTCACCACCGTGGCGCATCCCCAGGAAAGATTAGGCCAGCAGGCAGCAACAGCCTTAATCGATATGATTGAAGGCAGGCAAAAACGCTCCCGCATCAAAATGCGGCCGGAGCTGGTTATAAGGGGAAGTGCTAAAAAAGTAAGCGAGAGGGAGGAGATATAATATGGGTAAGAAGTATGCGATAGGGGTGGATTTTGGAACCCAGTCCGGGCGGGCAGTATTGGTGGAGGTGGACACCGGCAGGGAAGTGGCCACCGCAGTTAAGGAATATCCCCATGGCGTCATGGATGAATACCTGCCCGACGGGAAGACAAAGCTGGAGCCCGATTGGGCGCTTCAGCATCCTCAGGATTATCTTGATGTGCTGGCTGAGACCATCCCAGCGGTGCTTAAAGAAGCAGGGGTGTCCAACGAAGATGTAATTGGGATAGGGATTGATTTTACCGCATGCACTATGCTCCCCATCGATAAGGACGGGACTCCGCTGTGCTTTTATGAAGAGTATAAGTCACATCCCCATGCGTATGTTAAGCTTTGGAAGCATCATGCGGCACAGGATGAGGCTAACAGGTTGAACCAGATTGCCGCCGAAAGAGGCGAAGAGTTTTTGCAGAGGTATGGCGGCAAAATCTCCTCCGAGTGGTTATTTCCCAAGATATGGCAGATACTAAATGAGGCACCAGAGATATATGAGAGGGCTGCTAAATTCATCGAAGCGGCTGACTGGATAGTGCTTCAGCTGACCGGCCAGGAAAAGCGTAACAGCTGTACCGCGGGTTATAAAGCCATATGGCACAAGAGAAAAGGGTATCCATCTAAGGATTTCTTCAGAGCTTTGGATCCCAGGCTTGAGAACGTGGTAGATGAGAAGCTCAGCAGGGATATATATCCAATAGGCACCAAAGCCGGTGAGATAACCGAGAAAGCTGCACGCTTAACAGGACTTAAGCCAGGTACGGCCGTCGCCGTAGGCAATGTGGATGCTCATGTAGCGGTACCTGCTGTTGGCATTACCGAGGAAGGAAAGATGCTGATGATCATGGGGACTTCCACATGCCATATGCTGCTCGGCAAGGAAGAAAAGATGGTACCCGGCATCTGTGGCGTTGTGGAAGATGGGATTATCCCGGGCTATATGGGCTATGAAGCCGGGCAGTCGTGTGTAGGGGATCATTTTGAATGGTTTGTCAAGAACTGCGTACCGCCTGCATATGTTCAGGAGGCCAAGGAAATGGGCATAAGCATTTATCGGCTGCTGGCGGAGAAGGCGCAAAAGCTGGCGGTAGGCGAGAGTGGATTGGTGGCACTTGACTGGTGGAACGGTAATCGCTCTGTGCTGGTGGATGTGGACCTTACGGGAGTGATTGTGGGATGCACACTTCTTACAAAGCCCGAAGAGATATACAGGGCGCTCATAGAGGCCACTGCTTACGGAACCAGGATGATCATCGAGACATTTGAAGAGCACGGCATTCCCATCTATGAGCTTTATGCCGCTGGTGGAATTGCAGAGAAAGACCCATTTATGATGCAGATATATGCCGATGTGACCAATAGGGAGATAAGGATATCGGGTTCTCCTCAGGCGCCTGCTCTTGGCTCTGCGATGTTTGGCGCGGTGGCGGCGGGAAAAGAACGAGGCGGCTATGACTCCATAGTAGAGGCGGCAAAAGTTATGGCAAAGGTGAAGGATACGGTATACAGGCCCATACCCGAGAATGTCAAGATGTACGACAGGCTCTATGCTGAATACAAGATTTTGCACGATTATTTCGGCAGAGGAGCCAATGACGTCATGAAGCGGCTCAAGGAGATCAAAAGGCAGGCTACTGCTGCTAAATAAAATGTGGTGTTTAATTCGTGCACTGGAGGGCTGAAATGAGGGTGAACTATAAGGGCTTGGACAGTCTAAGCAACGTGGCAATAGTATCTGATTTTGATGGGACTATTACTGATATTGATACAAACGATTTGATTTATTTTACCTTTGGAGGGCAGCCTAGTTATGAGATTGAGAAGTTAATTGCCCAGGGCAAGTTGGGCGTCAAGGAAGGCGCCCTCCAACATTTTAAAAGAATCCATCTTACTGAACAGGAATTTTTGAGCTTCATATTTCAAAATGCCCGCTTGGATGAAGGTTTTAAGGACTTTTGTAAATTATTAAGCGAAAAAGGCATTCCGCTTATCGTAGTAAGTGGAGGCTATGTCAACACCATTTCAAGTTTTTTTGAAAAAGAAGGTATCGATAGCACCAATATAAAGATTTATGCCAACCGTTTGAAGTTTAATGGGCGCCATATAGAAGCCGTGTTTTTCGATGAAAGTGATGAATGTGAGAGCGGATTGGGCCCTTGTGGAAACTGCAAATTGAGGCGCTTGAGGGAGCTTAAGGCACAGTACCAGACTATAATTTTCATCGGCGATGGAACGACTGATAGATGTGCGGCCCGTGAGGCGGATATAGTGTTTGCAAAAGGCCGCTTAAGGGATTACTGTGCAGCACAAGGGGTTCCGTATGTACCGTTTGATAGCTTCCATGATATTATACATTTCTTGCAATATTTTCTTACAATATGCAAATGAACCGTTAAAATATGATGGCGTTACGCTCTTGTGGTAATGGTTAATAAATCCGTATGATCTTGCAAGATTGCAGTTGTGTGAGTGGTGAGCATATAAGTCGCTTTTCCGGTTTCTGCAAGGCCGTGTGCCTGTAGATGAGGGCAATGAGGATATAAAAAATGGGGGGTTAGGCATGTTTAATTTACGTTATGGTCTGGCCGATGAGAGTCACAAGCAATGCTATGGGGTTGACGACATAGGATGGAACCCAGAGGTTTTTACGAGGCATACAATTTCGATGGTCGCCGCTAAAAGGGATTGGGCGGCTTTTCAGGTGTTGCTTCAATCTGATGAGGAGTTTACGGTGACGGTTGGGGATGCTCCGGCGTTTTCGCCCAGAGGGCCTTTGACCAATGTGAGGCTTGAAGCCGCTGTATCGGAATGTCCTCAATGGCCTGTAAAGATGAATATTGTCGGTTTTGTCGAAGATGATGACAGGTTGATGAAGGCCGATATATTGCTCAATGATGAGACCGTTCATGTCGAGCCTAAAAAGGTGCAGCCCGTATGGATTGAGGTTGATGTACCCGAAGATGCAAAACCTGGTATATACCAGGGCGAGGTTAAATTGTTTACTCATGCCATGTTTGAAGATGAAAAGCAGATGGGCACATTGAAATTTGAGCTGGAAGTCAAAGACGTATTAATGCCCAAGCCATCAGAGTATAAGTTTTATTTGGACCTTTGGCAGCACCCTTCTAATATTGCCCGAAAACATGAAGTGCATCTCTGGAGCGATGCACATTTCAAGGTACTGGAAGAATATATAAAAACCCTTGGAGATTTGGGCCAAAAGGCTATAACGGTCATTGCCTCAGAGATTCCCTGGTCGGGACAGCGGTGTTTTAAAGTGACCAACTACTTATCTGACCTTTTTGAATACAGCATGGTCAGGGTGATAAAGGATAGGTATGGGCAATTTAAGTATGATTTTTCAATAATGCAGCGTTATATAGAGCTGTGTTTTAAGTATGGTATAGACAAAGAGATAGAGGTATTTGGTCTGGTCAATATCTGGGTATCTCCAGAGGACGGATATGGAGGGATTGCCCCAGATTATCCGGATGCCATTAGGATACGCTATTTTGATGAAGCGGATGGATGTTATAAATATATGAAGTCGGCAGAAGAAATTAAAGGATACATAAAAGCCCTGGAGCAATTCTTTGTCGAAAAGGGATGGATAGATAAAGTCAGAATTGTGGCTGATGAGCCTGCGGATGTTGAATTGTACAGGCAAAGGATAAACCTCTTAAAGGAGATCGCACCCGCATTTAAGTATAAGGCCGCAATTAATCATGCGGAATTTATTGGAGAGTTTGGAAACGAGATACATGATTTTGTTCCGGCACTTCGCTGTGTGTGTGATCAATGGGAGCTTATAAATGAGTTAAAAGGAAACGTAAAAGGCAGGCTTATGTGGTATGTATGCTGCAATCCGCTTTATCCAAACACCTTTATCAGCTCACCCCTCCTGGAAAGCCGTTTAATAGGCATTTTGACGGCATACATGGATCTTGATGGGTTTTTGAGGTGGAACTATACGGTATGGCCAGAGAAGCCCAGGGAGAGGATTTCCTATCGCTTTCCCCACTGGAAGGCAGGCGATACCAATTTTGTCTATCCTGCAAATGATGGGCGTCCTCTTCTTACTTTAAGATACAAGAACCTAAAGAGGGGCATTGAGGATTTTGAGCTGATCAATATGGTAAAAAGGCTGTATCCTGAGCCAAGTAAGAAGCTGGAAGAGGTATGGGATAGGCTTCTGTTTACCCGCAATGTTAAGGACTTTGATCCGTCTGGAGGCAAGAAGCCGGAGGAGTTGTATAGCTTGAATTATGAGGATTATAAATATGTGAAAGCACTGTTGCTTGACCTTATAACCAGGGCTTGACCTGCATTTTGTTAAAAGGGATGATGGCTTTGGCAAGCAGGCGTATATACTGCGATAAAACTGAATTGGTGCTTGTGGTGGTGGGTAAGAATAGGGTCAGCACCGTAAACCTCAAATATGATGAAATTGTGAGTATCAGGTTTCAACGGTGTAAGGAGGTTAGATTCTTTTGGCCGGTATCTTCAGAACGTATTGTAATTACGACGCGGAAGTCTGACAAACCCTTTATTTATACGAAATATAGGGAGAAGAAGTTTTTTAATGAATATAAGCAGGGGCTTGCTAAATTTGCCAAAGAAAATAACGTTACCTTTTACAATGAGCTGTAAAGTATGTAGTTGGGCTATGGAAATGATATAGTATCGAGCGAGATAATATAAAAGTGTCTGGAATTGGTTCAGAATTGATTGTAATATTATTTGTGAATTCTTAAAATGGCGTTTGCTTAAGGTATACAAACAAAGAAATAGCAAAGCTTGTTATAAGGTAACGTGGTTTGGGGGGGGTATCAATGACGCCGAAGGAAAGAGCAGTGGCTGCTTTAACCTTAAAGGTGCCTGATATGGTGCCGACTTTTGAGTTGGAGTTTCAGCTTGAAGAGGAGATGTTTGGGCGAAAGTTCATCACAGAGGACCTTACCAGGGAAGGTCTGGCCAAACTATCGTGGAAGGAAAAGGAGAAGAGGATATACCAGCTTGCCGAATACATGGTAGAGGTATACAGTACCCTTGAATACTCTAGTATACCGGGTTTTGTATTGGGGGATGCGACGGAGTTTTGGAACGAAGGAGGACCTCTTCCCGAAGAGACTAAACTGCTTATCAAATACTTGCGGGAGCTTGTAGGGGATAATTACATGATTCATTATCATGGCGATGGCACATTTGCAATACCAGATGGCAATGAGATGTATGAGTTTGCCTATGCTATTGCGGATAACCGTGAGGCTGTTAAAGAAAAAGCTGCGAAAATGGCTGAAACGGCTATTAAAAGGAATAGGCGGCTGGCTGAAGCGGGGGTGGACTGCCTAATTCTATGCTCTGATTACTGCTATAATAGTGGTCCGTTTCTCTCACCTGCCATGTTTGAGGAGTTCATCCAGCCTTATCTTTACAAGATCATCGATGAAGCGCGTAAATTAGGCTTGTACACTATTAAACACACCGATGGAAATATAATGCCTATACTTGACCAGCTAGTTGAGTGTAGGCCGCACGCACTTCATTCTTTGGATCCACAGGCAGGGGTAGATATTAAAGTAGTGAAGGAGCTTGTAGGGGATAAGGTCTGTCTGTGTGGCAACGTAAATTGCGCCCTTATGCAAACCGGTACTGACGAGGAAGTTATACAGAGCGCGGAATACGCCCTCACTTATGGTAAGCCAGGTGGAGGATATATTTTCTGTACCAGCAATGTTCCTTTCAAGGGATTGCCACCGGAGAGGTATAAGTTAATCCTGGATGTGTGGAGAAGGATGAGGGAATATTGAAGTCAACGGCAGAAAAATCGATTGGGGAATGACTGTGTGTGAGCCGGTTTTAATAAT
This sequence comes from Caldicoprobacter oshimai DSM 21659, assembly GCA_000526435.1. Taxonomy (GTDB): domain Bacteria; phylum Bacillota; class Clostridia; order Caldicoprobacterales; family Caldicoprobacteraceae; genus Caldicoprobacter; species Caldicoprobacter oshimai. The sequence goes on along the minus strand of JAGB01000003.1, from coordinate 272,341 downwards.
GTATGTTTTAACAGGCTGTAGAAGTTTATATAAAAAAATGCTATAATAATATGATGTTGTTGCTAATCCATATACTTTATCTTCTTTTATTTTAATAGACAACATGTTTATTAAAGTAAAAGGAGGGGATGGTATGAGAGTAGCAACGCTCACTGCTTTGCCAAGAAATGAAAAGGGCAAGAAGGCAAGACGGGAGGGTTTTATCCCCGGCGTTGTTTATGGCAGGGAAATCAAGAGCTTGCCCGTCAAGTTTGTGAAGCGTGAATTTTTAAAAGTTTTAAGAGAGCATGGAGAGAGGCCTAGAGTTAAACTGATAATAGATAATCAAGAGAAGATGGCTCTGGTTAAGGATATAGAGAAAGAGCCGATTACGGGTGAGGTGCTTCACGTGGACCTGCAGCTGGTGGCTGCAGGGCAAAAGATTACCTGTGATATACCCATTAAGTTTATCGGACGCGAAAAGTTAAAATCAAAGGGATTGATACTTCAAGTCAATATAGACAGCATAAACGTTACCGGTGAAGCGACCGTCATTCCTGAGCACTTTGTAGTGGACGTGGGCGATAAGAATAACGGGGATGTTGTGACGATTGAAGACCTAAATATTCATCCGGAAATACAAATAACGGACTTGCCGGAGGATGCCATAGCTGTTATAACCTCGGCTGAGGAGGAAACTTCTGAAGAAGGTGAAGAGTCTGAGACCGCTTCTAGCTAAAAGAGCAACGCTTGATTCAAGCGTTGCTCTTTTTTTATCCTTAGTTGAGTTCATCATATGCAGTTGATCCAACGCATATAATATCAGAGAGTGATATTCGATATGAGGTGGGAGGAGTATCTGTGAAATCAAAACCAAATATTAGATGCATGTTTGCTGGCGGGAATACGCCCGATGGTTTTGTAAATTACTTTGGAGAGATACTGGAGGCCAATACAAACAGGATATTTATAATAAAAGGTGGACCAGGGGTAGGCAAGTCGACTTTTATGAAAAAGATTGGCCAGGATTTGCTTGATAGGGGATATGACGTTGAATACTTTTATTGCTCCTCGGATCCCCATTCCCTTGATGCTGTAGCGGTACCCGATTTAAAAGTGGCCATAATGGATGGTACAGCCCCTCACGTGATGGATCCACGGTATCCAGGAGCTGTCGAGGAGATTATCTATTTTGGCGATTACTGGAACGATGATGTGCTGGTTGCCAACAGGGAGTACATAATTGACTGCACAAATCGAATAAAGGACCTATTCAATACGGCCTACAGCCAGCTTAAAGAAGCCAGAGTCGCTTATGATGAATGGAAGGGCTACGTGAAAAGCTGTGTGGACAGGGCTGAATATCAACGGCAGGCCGACTTGCTCATCAGAAAAGTGTTTAAAAGATTTGATGTTTTGGGCAAGGATGGCCGGGCAAGGCATTATTTCGCCTGTGCAATCACCCCTTCTGGTATAAAGGATTATACTGATACCTTGCTCAAGCCCGGCATGGATGTATATCCCGTTTACGGTGGACCGGGTTCGGGGGCCAAGGAACTGTTAAGCAGGGTTGCGCACATAGCTGAGTGGCAGGGATTTTTCACCGAAAGGTCGCACTGCCCTATTGAGCCCCAGGATTTGGATATGGTGATTATACCTGAGCTTAACGCTGCTGTCATAAATATATGGGAGCCATTTCGTAGCGCTGTGCCTGAGGGCCATGGAATAAACCTTGGGGAAGGCATAGACCTGTCAGCGTGTCTTAACGAGGCAAACCTGGATGAAGAGCGCAGGAGGGCTTTATCAGGTGCCCACGAGAGATTTTTGGAACTGCTTGATCAAGCTATAAGCAATATTGCACAGGCCAAGGCTGTTCACGACCAGCTGGAGAGCTATTACATTTCAGCCATGGATTTTGAAAAGATTGAACAGGTTCGCCAGCGGATTGTTCAGCGCATGCTGAAATACGGAAAGGGCCGCTAGAGCCCTTAATTTTATACAATTTTATGCTTATTTTTTGTGATGCTTTTCTATGGTAACCCTGCTGGTAGTGTGGTATAATATAACCAAACCCTAACAAAAATTACGGGAGGCGGTCAACATGATACATTTTATCATTGGCCCGAAGGGAAGCGGGAAGACCAAGAAAGTGATTGAAATGGCGAATCGGGCCATAGAGGAAACCAAGGGGAACGTGGTGTTTATCGACGGGGATTATCGGAAGATAACGGGTCTGAAGTACCAGGTTCGGTTCATCAACGCCAGGGAGTTCGGGTTGAAAGACCTAAATGTGCTGTACGGGTTCTTGTGCGGGATCATTGCGGGGGATTACGATATCGAGCATGTTTATATCGATGGGATCATTGAAGATTTAGGGGGAGATATAAAGAGCATAGAGGATTTTGTGACGGATGTGAAAAAGCTTTCGGACAAATTCAATATACAGTTTGTGATCACCATGAGCGGCACTCCCGAGAGCGTACCTGTTTTCCTGAAAGAGTATATGCTAGAAGAAGAATGCATAGCATAAAGAGGGCTTAAAGGGAAACTTAAAGGAAAACAAGGTATTTTAGCCGAGGGAAAGCCCTTGGCTTTCTTTTTGATGATGCCTCCCGTACTTTATGAAACATCTCAAAAAGGATTCCAACTCTGTAATATTCACAAATAGCGTAGCTGATAAATGGGACTTTTCCCATAAGTAGGGCTAAAAAAGGGAAAAGTTTTTTTATTTGACGAGAAGTTTGCGAGGGAGTATAATGAATCAAAAATCCCAATATACACTGAATGGTAGGAGAGGGATATGCTGTACAAAAGCACGCGTGGAGGAGATGCCAATCTGCCTTCTATGGATGTTATCAAGCAGGGGATTGCCAGCGATGGAGGGCTGTTTGTACCCGATGAGATTCCCGGTTTGTCCATGGACGACTTCAGGATGCTGGCGCAGGAGGGTTACCGTGAAAGGGCAGTAAAGGTCCTTTCGCTGTTCTTGACCGATTATTCGCAGGAGGATTTAACAAGGTGCGTGTATTCAGCCTATAACCTGGAAAAGTTTGATGTGCCCGATATTGCGCCTGTATTGAAGCTTGACGACCAGCTTTATATTTTGGAGCTGTGGCATGGGCCGACCTGTGCATTTAAGGACATGGCCCTGCAGCTTCTCCCACATTTAATGGTCACGGCTGCAAAGCGAACCGGCGAGAAGGACGATATTGTGATCCTTGTGGCCACGTCGGGGGATACCGGCAAAGCGGCGCTGGAGGGGTTTAAAGACGTCTCTGGAACCCACGTTGTGGTGTTTTACCCTAAGGAAGGGGTAAGCTCCATGCAGCAGCTCCAGATGATAACTCAGGAAGGTGCCAACGTCCATGTGGTGGCTGTGGAGGGGAATTTTGATAGCGCGCAGTCGGGTGTAAAGGCCATATTTGCCGACAAGCAGCTGGAACAGAAAATGGAGCAAAAGGGATACCGCTTCTCATCTGCCAACTCCATAAACTGGGGAAGGCTGGTGCCCCAGATCGTTTACTATATATCTGCATGGCTTAATATGCTGAAGGCTGGTGAGATATCAGAGGACCAGCTGGTGGACGTGGTTGTACCCACCGGCAACTTTGGCAATATTCTGGCGGCCTATTACGCTAAGAGGATGGGTGTGCCAATACATCGCCTGATTTGCGCTTCCAACAGAAATAAGGTACTTGCTGACTTTATCAACACGGGTATATATGACCGCAGGAGGGAATTTTATAAAACCATATCGCCTTCTATGGACATTTTGATATCCAGCAACCTGGAAAGGTTGTTGTTTGAGCTTTCGGGTGGTGACCACGAAAGAGTGAAGACGTGGATGGCCAGCTTACAGAGCGAGGGCCAATACAGGATAGACGATGATAGCCTGCACAGGCTTCAGGAGGTCTTCTGGGGAGGGTATGCCGATGATGCCCAGACCCTTCAGGCCATACGCAGCACATACCAGGAATATAACTATGTTTTGGATCCCCATACGGCGGTGGGAAAATGGGTTTATGATGAGTACAGGAGGCAGACGGGTGATGACCACAAGGCGATACTGGCCTCAACTGCCAGCCCATTTAAGTTTGCAGGCGATGTTTTGAGGGCCATACTGGGGCAGGACGCAGTAGAGGGCCGGGGCGAATTTGAATTGCTGGATGTTTTAAGCCGTGTATCGGGCTTGAATATTCCACTGAGTTTGGCGGGATTGAAGGAGAAGAACATCAGGCATACCATTTCATGCAGACAGGATCAGATGAAAGATGTGGTAATTGAACTGCTTAAGATCGACGAGGTGTAGAGCATGAGGATAGCTTTGGTTCAGCTAAATCCTGTTGTAGGCGACTTGAAAGGAAATGCGTCGAAGATTATAGAATTTATAAAAAGTGCCAGGAGTTTGAACTGCGATTTGGTGGTATTCCCTGAGCTCAGCTTGATCGGCTATCCGCCTCAGGGGCTCCTCAAGCTGAAGGATTTCACGCGGGATTGCCAGGCGGCATTGCGTCAGGTTGTCGAGCATACCGACGGGATAGGGGTGTTGCTCGGCACAGCCCTACAGGATGATAAAAAGGGGCTGTATAGCGCTGCGCTGCTAATAGAAAACAGGCAAGTGGTGGGGTACACTGCCAAGCGCAAGCTGAAGGTTTTAGGCGCTTTTGATGAGGCCTGCTATTTTGAGCCGTTTTGTGGAACTGACAGCCTGGCCTTTAGAGAATACAAACTGGCTGTGACTGTGGGAGATGACGTATGGGGCGATGCCGAATACAGGGGCGTTGATTTGATTATCAACATTTCGGCTAGTCCTTATTGTTACGGTCAATTTAAGTGGCACAATGACATTTTGGTCCGTGTTGCGAAAAAGATTGGAGCCCCCCTGGTGTATGTAAATCAGGTGGGAGGCAACGATGACTTGGTATTTGCAGGTACAAGCAGGGTGTTTGACGAAAAAGGGCAATGTATGGTGCAGGCACAGCCCTTTGTAGAGGAGATGGTGGTCTTCGATTTGGGCGGTGTTCATTGCCCGTTGCCCTGCCTGCAGGAGGATATCTCATGGCTGTATAAAGCGTTGGTTTTGGGAGTCCGCGATTATTTTTCAAAGAATGGCTTTAAGAAAGCCGTATTAGGCTTGAGCGGCGGCGTTGATTCGGCTTTGGTGGCCTGTATAATGGCTGATGCTCTGGGGCGGGAAAACGTGCTGGGCGTATATATGCCTTCCAGGTATTCTTCAGAGCACAGCAGGCAGGATGCTCAAACCCTGGCAGAAAACCTGGGGATACAGTACAGGGTCATCCCTATTGAGGATATCTTTAAAGAATATTTGAAGGTGTTTAACGGTTCACCGTCACCTGTGGGTGATGTGGCCGAAGAGAACGTTCAGGCAAGGATCCGCGGGAATCTGCTCATGTTTATAGCCAATCGAGAGGGGCGGGTGCTGGTATCTACCAGCAACAGGTCTGAGACATCGGTCGGCTATACCACAATATACGGCGATATGTGCGGTGGCCTTGCGCCCATTGCAGATATACCTAAAACTGTTGTCTATGATGTCTGCAGCTATGTAAACCGGGATCAAGAGGTCATTCCGCACAATACTTTGATTAAGCCGCCATCGGCCGAACTGCGCCCCAATCAAAAGGACCAGGATTCTCTGCCACCATATGACGTCCTGGATGCGGTACTCAGCATGTATATAGATGAGGGGCTGTCTGCCGACGAAATTGTGGCCAGAGGTTATGACCGCTTGGTGGTGTGCAACATTTTGAATATGGTACAGCGCAGCGAATACAAGCGCAGGCAGGCTCCTTTAGCCATCCGTGTCTTCAGCCCTATTGAGAAGGCCGGCAGAAATCCGGCGGTTCATGGATATCGCTGGGAATGATGTGGTGAGCGTTTTATGGAGATATATGATATGCGCTCCCCTGAGCTGTTTACGGAGGACCTGGTGCCGTGCATCATGGGGTATTACTATCGCAGCTTTAACAATCAATATACCATGACTCCCCATAGGCATAAACAGGTAGAAATCATGTATGTCGAGCAGGGCGAATGCAGCGTTGAGGTGGAAGAACAACGGCTGTTTATGCGGAAGGGGGAGTTCGTCTTTATAAACGGCGATGTTCCCCATTGCCTTTTGGTTGAAGCAGGGCATCCCTGTAAAATCCTGAACATCGAGTTTGTATTCGTACCCAACAGAGGGGAATTTTTTTCGTTTGGCGCTTTTTGTCGCAAAATATCCGATCCGCCCATATGCTTTTTTGAGGATGCGCCTTATTATATCTTGAAAGATACCGAGGAGATTTACTGGTTGCTCAAAAGGATGATAGCTGAGCTGGATGGGAATCGTGGAACGGCACAGATTTCAACCAACCTGCTGTTCTGGCAGCTCATGCTGCAGATTACAAGGATAATAGAAGAACAGCGCCTGGGGAGTTCAGATCCACAGATGGCTTATGTGCGAAGTGCCATTCACTTTATCCATAAATCGTATCACAGGGATATAAAGGTAGAGGATATTGCAAAGCGCGTCGGGCTCAACAGGAGTTATTTCCACAGGATATTTAAAGAATACATGGGGGTGACGCCGGTTGAATATCTCACGCGCGTGAGGATCAACCGCGCAAAGGATTTGCTTATCAAGACCAACCTTTCCATGAACGAGGTAGCTCAAAACATAGGGATAAGCAGCCAGCAATACTTTACCTATCTTTTTAAAAAAGAGACCGGTATGTCTCCGGCAAGGTTCAGAAAGCTTTTTGAGGTGGATTATTTTCAGCGTAAAAAAGTTAAGGCCGACGAGGCCGGGTGTGAATGAGGATACTTATGTCTGTGAAGTGGTTTATCCCGGGTATGATGAGGAGAATAAGATCAAACCATAGGAGCCTGCTGAGGCTTGAGGAAAGCCCAAAGGGGAGGTATAGCGCTTGAACTATAACCAGATTATGGTCATATACGGCAGTGAGCCACAAAAGATGGTCCCAACATTGCTGGATGCGGTGGGATTGGTTGATGAGCTTAAAAAGGATTTTGTGATAGGGATTAAGCCCAATCTCGTAGTGGCCAAGGAATCCTCGTCCGGAGCCACCACTGATCCTGAATTGGTTGGGGCTGTGGTGGAATACCTGAAGGTGCATGGATTTAACAACCTGCTAATAATGGAAAGCTCCTGGGTGGGAGACAGTACAAGGCGGGCTTTCAAGGTATGCGGCTATGAGGAGATTTCCCGCAAGTATGGTGTTCCGCTTATAGACCTTAAGGAGGACGCTTACAGGGAAGTCAGAGTGGATGATTTAACTTTGAGGGTGTGTAGCAAACCCCTTGAAGTGGATTATTTAATAAACATGCCGGTGCTCAAGGCTCACTGTCAGACCAGGCTGACATGCGCTCTGAAAAACTTAAAGGGATGCATACCGGATAGCGAAAAGAGGCGTTTTCATTCTCTGGGGCTGCACAAACCCATTGCCTGTCTCAGCGCGGTTGTAAGGGCGCATTTGACTATTGTAGATGCCATAGTGGGGGATTTGACCTTTGAAGAGGGAGGTACGCCGGTTCAAATGAACCGGATTATCGCGGGTAAGGACCCTGTGCTGGTGGATGCATACGCTGCCCAGCTTATAGGGTACGAAAAAGACGATATAGCCTATATTTCAATGGCCGAGAAGCTGGGAGTGGGCTCAGCTGATGTGACAAAGGCGGACATCGTAGAACTAAATCAGAATACCAGCGGTGGCAAGAAACTTGAGGCATCAAGGCGGGTGGCGAGCTTGGCAAAATATGTAGTAGAGAAAGACGCCTGTTCGGCTTGCTATGGAAGCCTTATTTACGCGCTGGAGCGGTTAAGGGAAAGAGGGCGATTGGGTGGATTGAAATCCAAGTTATATATCGGACAGGGGTTTAGAGGGCAAAAGCTTGAAGGTATTGGCATTGGTTCGTGCACCCGTGGATGCAGCACCTGTCTGCCAGGGTGTCCCCCAAAGGCCAGGGATATTGTAGAGTTTCTTGAAAGGCTACTCAAGTAAAGTTTGCATGATGCTCTTTTGCAAAAATTAAACAGGCACATCGTCAAAGATGCCCTGTATACAAGGGCATCTTTTTTTATTTTCAATTTAAGCCGTGTAACATTTTGGCGCTGCGCAAATATAATGGCAAATAAAGGAGGATATATAGATGAATATGCAAATAGAAGGGGGTACTGCATATGGACTGCCGATATCCAAGGCATTATCCGCCGCGAGCGCCCTATATGTACTGTGATTATCCGATGAGGAAAGAGGTGGAGCTGGCGGAAGCTTATATACCTTATCAACAGTATACCATTAGCTTTTCACCAATGGAAGCACTGCATGCGGGAACCATGTTTCCAGAACTGGTAAGGCCATATGAAAAAAAGGGGTGTGAAGGAGGGAAAGGCAGATGAATCATACTCATGCTGACAACGAAAGAAGAGAGCTGTTAGAACAGATAAGGGCAATTGAATTTATGACAATAGATCTCAATCTCTATCTGAATACTCATCCAAACGATCGCAGGGCGTTGAATGAGTACAATTATTACACTCGTCAATTGCAGGCACTTAGGAAAGAATATGAAATGCGTTATGGGCCTTTGACCAACTTTGGATACTCATTAAGCCAATACCCATGGGCTTGGATTAACGAACCCTGGCCGTGGGAAGAAGATCACTATATGGAGGGATGTTAAGATGTGGGTTTATGAGAAGAAATTACAGTATCCTGTGAGAATAAAGAATCCAAATCCCAAGATGGCAAAGTATATTATTACACAATACGGAGGACCCGATGGGGAACTGGCGGCTTCGCTTAGATATCTTTCCCAGAGATATCACATGCCCATTCCAGAAGCCAAGGGAGTGTTAAACGATATAGGTACCGAAGAACTAGCACACTTCGAAATAGTTGGTGCTATGGTCTACCAACTGATGAAAGGTGCTTGCCCTGAAGAAATTAAGATGGCTGATATGGGCACGTATTACGCTGATCATGATAATGCCGTTTATCCAAGCACTGGTACAGGCGTGCCTTTCACTGCTGCTTATATTCAGTCCAAGGGTGACCCAATAGCAGACCTTCATGAGGATTTAGCAGCTGAGCAGAAGGCGCGTGCAACATACGAAAATCTCATCAAGCTTGCTGATGATCCAGATGTGATTGATCCTTTGCGTTTTCTAAGGGAGAGGGAGATTGTTCATTTTCAGAGATTCGGAGAAGTGCTACAGAAGGTTCGAGAATATATGGAATCCAAAAAGTATTTTTAAGGCGTAATGGATAGGGCTGAATATTCACTGTTTTTTATACTCTGACATATATTGTTTAATGAAGGAGAGCCAGAAGGCTCAATAAGAAAAGTATTTAAAGGAGGTATGGTTATATGGGTTTCTTTGGTGACAGGAGATTAGGTGACGACGACAGCTTGCTCTTTTTCTTCTTACTGCTGGTGATCATATTCTGCAATTGTGGAATATTCAGGGATTCTGATGAGCTGTTGTTCTTCTTCCTGATCCTGGTGTTCTTGTTTAATGGAGACGGCATCTTTAGAGGAATTAGAGACTCCAAAGAATGCTAAAACGTTGACTGTGGCAAAAAGAGGGAGTGCTGCAGTATGCACGCTCCCTCTTTTTTGATATCTCCGACAAAATCAAAATTACAAGCTCGGAGCTTTTTATGCGGCTTAAAACAAGGTTATTCCAGTGTAACTACCAAACTCTGGGGTATATAATGGATAGCATTAAATATTCACCATTTTTTATACTTTGACATATATTGTAGTAAAGACAGAAATAAAAAACCAAATCAGGTAGTACTAATCATTAAAGGAGGCATGAGTATATGAGTTTCTTTGGAAGGAGATTAGGTGAGAAGGACGACAGTTTGCTCTTTTTCTTCTTACTGCTGGTGATCATATTCTGTAATTGTGGGCTATTTAGGGATTCTGATGAGCTGTTGTTCTTCTTCCTGATCCTCGTGTTCCTGTTTAATGGTGATTGCTTCTGCCGAGGATTTGGAGGAGTATCGACAAAAGAAAGCTAAGGTATTGATTAGGGAAGAAAGGGGGAGTGCTGCAGTATGCACACTCCTCCTTTCTTGTTTGCCTGTTTATAGGTGCATTATATCCATAGGCTTTGTTCTTTATTAAATAAAATTTTTTAGCGAATTAACAATCCAAATTAGAAGAATTTGTAACTGCAGTTAATATGCTTGGAAATCTAGCAAAGTAGAATTACGAACTGAAAGTTAATAAACAAACTTGTTTATAACGGGTTATCTTAATGTATAATTATGAGTAGATATTATACTATAGAGGTATAGAGGTGATGTAATTATGAAGTTTAAGGATAAGACTGTCATCGTTACGGGTGGAGCACAGGGAATAGGCATGGCTATTTCGCTGGCTTTTGCAGAAGAGGGAGCCAATGTGGTGATAGCCGATATTGATGAGGAAGCAGGAGAGGAACATGTAACCACTATTCGGGAACGGGGTGGACAGGCCATATTTATACCTACTGATGTATCCAGGGAGGATGATGTAAAAAATTTGGTCGAGCAGACGATAAAAGCGTATCATGGAATACATATATTGATCAACAATGCGGGTATTGGAAGCAGCGGTACGCTTTTTACCCGTCCCATGGAGGAATGGGATAGGGTGATAGGAGTTAATCTGCGGGGACCTTACATGATGGCAAAATACTGTGCACCCGAGCTCATGAAGGCAAATCCCGGGGTTATAATCAATATAGCCTCTACCAGGGCTCTTATGTCTGAACCGCACACCGAACCTTATTCGGCTTCAAAAGGAGGCCTTTTGGCCCTTACTCATTCTCTAGCCATCAGTTTGGGCCCAAAGGTCAGGGTTAATGCCATTAGCCCGGGATGGATTGAGGTATCTCAATGGCGGAAAAAATCTCAGCGCAGAGAACCCAACCTAAGGTCCCAGGACTTGGCTCAGCACCCTGTGGGAAGGGTTGGCAAGCCGGAAGATATCGCCCAGGCTTGTTTGTTTTTAGCATCGCCTGCCGCAAGCTTTATCACGGGTACCAATTTAATTATAGACGGCGGTATGACAGTCAAGATGATTTATGAAGAATAGGATAACATAAACCCTTATCACCCCTCATAGAATTGAAATAAAGGGGGTGTGGGGATGACCTATTCCAGTCGGTATTTGAGAATAGCTGATCCCTTAATGGAAGGTATCGATGTTCAAAATGTTCAACAGCGCCTTAAAGAATTGGGTTTTTATGAAGGCGATGTAACCGGTATCTACGATAGGGAAACCGCTGAAGCGGTTCGAAGATTTCAACAACAGAATGGATTGACTGCCGATGGCATAGTGGGCCCTGATACTTGGAATGCCATCGGCATAAGCCCGGAATTCCTTGGGTTTTTTAGCTCTGAATACAATATCACAGTGGATTTAGAGCAAAAGGAGTTGACACTGAAACAGGGTGAACGGTTTATCAAAGTATATCCTGTGGCTGTCGGAAAACCTTCTACTCCGACTCCTACGGGTAACTGGAAAATTATTCAAAAAACTGTCAATCCTGGAGGCCCTTTTGGTGCCCGCTGGATGAGGTTAAGTATACCTTGGGGAGGCTATGGGATACACGGCACTGACCAACCCGAGACCATAGGGACGGCGGCGAGTCATGGTTGTATCAGGATGTTCAATGAAGACGTGATTGAGCTGTATGATATTGTACCTCTTGGGACGGCGGTCAATATCGTCGGTGTGACCTTTACAGGGAGGGTACTGTATCTGGGTGTGGAACCGGGTGAGGATGTAAGAAGGATACAGGAGATATTGCAGGCTTTAGGCTACTATGATGGACCTCTGGATGCTGTTTACGATGAGGAGGTCAGGGATGCGGTACTTGAGCTTCAAAGGGATTACGGTTTGACTCCCGATGGTGTAGTGGGGCCTAATACATATGGGGTATTGGAGAAGCTAAACGATATACTGCTGAACGACCAGGAGCCTTAAATCTACGTGCTTTTATATGATTTTTATATGAGTGCCTGGTATTAGTGTTTTTATAAAATTGTAAAACATGGTTTAAAAGGGATGAAAGCATCTCTTTTTTTGTTTTTTGGAGGATTTAAGTGCTAATAAAAAACGGGTAGGGGGAAATCTTTTTTTAAAATTAGGAATCTAAAACTTATAGAATTTATGATAAAATATTCTCTAGCTACTCCGACGACCTGCCGCTTCAATTTTCTTACTTGAAGAGTGATAGTACAGGATCGCTTAAATAAGAGCCAAACGGGTTTAGCGGAATTTTTTATGCGCGATTCAATATAAAAACTGAGATAAAAAGGGGTACATGATAATATGCTGAGCAACATAGCAAATGTATTGAAAGATAAAAAGTATTTCATACTGGACATGGATGGCACCTTTTATCTTGGAGATAGGCTGCTGGAGGGTTCTCTTGATTTTTTAGAGCGCGTGGAACAGGCAGGCAAAAGCTATCTCTTTTTTACCAATAACTCATCTAAGAATGCGCTGGTGTATCAGCAAAAGCTGGCAAAGATGGGATGCAATGTGGAGCAATCGAGGATTGTTACCTCGGGCATGGTGACAGTGGAGTATTTAAAGAACAAATATCAGGATTGCAGCGTGTTTTTGCTGGGTACACCGATGCTCTATGATGATTTTAAGAAGAGAGGCATAAAGTTGGTTGAGGATAAGCCCGATGTGGTGGTAGTGGGCTTTGATACTACCGTTACATACGATAAGCTCCGCCGCGCCTGTAAGTTTATTCGCGAAGGGGCGCCGTTCATCGCCACGCATTTGGATTTAAACTGCCCTACCGAGGATGGCTTTATCCCCGATTGTGGCGCTATCTGCGCTTTTATAACGGCTTCCACAGGAGTTAAACCAAAGTATCTGGGCAAGCCTTTTAAGGAGACGCTGGAATACCTGTTGAGATATCTAGGCTGTGCTAAAGAGGATATGGTCTTTATAGGTGATCGGCTATACACCGATATAGCTATAGGGTTTTATCATGGAGTCACCAGCGTGCTGGTTTTAACGGGGGAGACTAAACGGGAAGATCTGGAAAATTCAGATGTTAAGCCTACTCTGGTGGTGGAACGCTTGGCAGACCTTATACCGTTTATATGATAAAAAAACGGACCGCTATATCGCGGTCCTTATGTAAGGGGTTTGGGGGTTTGGGTAACTTTACGTTTATTATCTTAACCAATTTTTCAAAAATTAAACCCCTTGTTCCGAAAAATTTTTAAAAATTATAAAGTAATTTTTTGTGCTATTGAGGTTTACATATGGTACAATGTTAAAGTATAGTATTGCTTTTTAGGCGGGGGGATTGAAATGCCTGTCAAGATTCTTTTGGATACCGATATAGGAAGCGATATCGATGATGCGGTATGTTTAGCTTATCTTTTGGCAAATCCCGAATGCCAGCTGTTGGGTATAACCACGGTGAGCGGAGAAGCCGAAAAGCGTGCAATGATGGCAAGCGTTTTATGCAACATAGCGGGGAAAGATGTGCCCATCTATCCAGGAGCCGAAGAGCCTTTGATAGGCCCCCAGCGGCAGCCTGTGGCGCACCAGGCCAAGGTCCTGGGGAACTGGCGCCATAAAACCAAGTTTCCCAAGGGCGAGGCCATTGAGTTCCTGAGGAGAACAATACGCAATAACTCTGGTGAAGTGGTGCTGTTGTCCATTGGCCCTCTTACCAACGTAGCGCTATTGTTCAAGGTTGATCAGGAAATACCCAAGCTCCTCAAAGGGCTTGTGATGATGTGCGGCGTTTTTACCAATCGGTTGCCAGGAGTGGGGCCTCTGGAGTGGAATGCTATATGCGATCCCTATGCCACCGCCATCGTATATGCCACCGAGGTTGCACTCCACCGTTCAGTGGGGCTGGATGTTACCTGCCAGGTGACCATGAAGTCCGACGAGGTGATGAGAAGGTTTACGTCTCCTTTGCTTGAACCAGTTCTTGATTTTGCTTCTGTATGGTTTGAAAAGACAGACCAAATTACTTTTCACGACCCTCTTGCTGCAGCTACCATATTTGATGACAAAATATGTGCATTTCAGAAGGGAAAAGTGGAGGTAGAGCTTACTAGCGACAGGTTGAAGGGGATGACGCATTGGAGCTTCAACATTGGTGATGGCAAACATGAGGTAGCCGTTGATGTAGACCGCGATAGGTTTTTTGATCATTATTTTTCTGTATTCACTTGACTTCAAGTTGGAATGCTAAGTTTTAGGTTAAAAATGTTTTTTTCTCGATTGCTCGCTAAATAAGTGGCGGACATTGTCGAAATGAACGTATAACTCAATTTAGAAAAATGGAGGGGAATTATATGAAGGATGCAATAAGGGTTGGAATAGTGGGATATGGAAATCTTGGACGGGGCGTTAGGATGGCCGTCAAGCAAAATCCAGATTTTCAGCTGGTGGCCGTGTTTACGCGTAGGTCGCCAGAGCAGGTAGATGCTGATGGCGTTAAAGTTGAGCATATCTCTCGGCTGGAGGATTACAAAGGCCAAATCGATGTGATGATCCTGTGCGGGGGATCCGCTACTGACCTGCCTGTTCAGGGACCGGCCATCGCCGAGATGTTCAATACCGTGGACAGCTTTGATACCCATGCCAGGATTCCCGAGTATTTTGCCAAGGTGGATGAGGCGGCTAGAAGAGGTGGTAACCTCAGTTTGATTTCCACCGGCTGGGATCCAGGCCTGTTTTCATTGATGAGGGTACTTGGGGAGGCCGTCCTACCTGAAGGGCATACATATACTTTCTGGGGTAAGGGGGTCAGCCAGGGGCATTCCGATGCGGTCAGAAGAGTGCCGGGGGTAAAAAACGCCATTCAATACACTATTCCAGTGGAGGATGCCATTCGCAGGGTGCGAAACGGGGAAAACCCTGAACTTACCACTCGAGAAAAGCACGTGCGTGTCTGTTATGTCGTTCCCGAAGAGGGAGCGGATTTAAAGCGCATCGAGCAGGAGATAAAGAATATGCCCCATTATTTTGCTGATTACGATACAACCGTATACTTTATTTCCGAGGAAGAGTTTAGAGCTAATCATTCAGGTATGCCCCATGGGGGAATTGTGATTCGCACTGGCAAAACAGGTGAGTCGACAAAACAGAAGATGGAGTTCAACCTGGAATTGGAGAGCAATCCCGAATTTACTTCCAGCGTATTGGTAGCCTACGCCAGGGCGGTTTATCGCCTTTCCAAGGAGGGACAGGTGGGGGCGCGTACCGTATTCGACATTCCCATTGCTTATCTTTCGCCTAAAACCGGTGAGGAGCTGAGAAGAGAGTATCTATAATCTTCAATTGTATATCGATACGGTTGAAAGGCATAATGAGTTTGATTTTGCTTGCTTGACAGGTAAAAGAAAGCCTGGGATAATTAAGTATAGAAGTTAAGGTTTCGTAAAAGCTCACTTTGTATGTACAAGCAGCGATTGGCTGTACATAAATATATAAAATATGGCTGGGAGGTGTACTATGAGAAGCATTGAACAGTTGTGCATAAACACCATTCGCGTGTTATCAGCTGAGGCAGTTGAAAAAGCCAAATCTGGGCATCCGGGTATGCCTTTGGGAGCTGCACCCATGGCTTATACGTTGTGGGCACGGCATATGAAGCACAATCCTTGCAACCCCAAGTGGGTAAACAGGGACAGATTCGTGTTGTCGGCTGGACATGCCTCCATGCTTATCTATTCGCTGCTTCACCTGTTTGGGTATGACCTTACCATTGAGGATATAAAGAACTTCAGGCAGTTTGGCAGCAAGACGCCTGGGCATCCGGAATACGGCCATACGCCGGGGGTGGAGACCACCACAGGTCCGCTGGGTCAAGGGTTTGCCAATGCCGTTGGCATGGCTTTGGCCGAAGCCTATCTTGCCGCCAAGTTTAATCGCCCCGGGTACAATGTGGTGGACCATTATACATATGTTATAGCAGGCGATGGCTGTATGATGGAAGGTATAAGCTATGAGGCTGCATCGTTGGCAGGTACCTTGGGGCTGGGTAAGTTAATCGTGCTATATGATTCCAACTCCATATCCATCGAAGGGTCAACCGATATCGCTTTCAGGGAAGATGTGGGCAAGCGCTTCGAGGCTCAAGGCTGGCAGGTCCTGAAAGTTGAGGACGGAAACGATATAGAGGCCATCGATAAAGCAATTGCTCAAGCAAAGGCCGAGACCACGAAGCCTTCGTTGATCATAGTAAAGACTCAGATCGCATACGGCTGTCCTGCCAAGCAGGGTAAGGCATCGGCTCATGGAGAACCGTTAGGAGAAGAAAACATCAAACAGATGAAAGAGTATTTAGGTTGGCCCAGCGAAGAGCCTTTTTATGTTCCTCCTGAAGTGAGGGAACACATGAATGCCCTAATAGAGAAAGGCAAGAAGGCTGAAGAAGAGTGGAATTCGCTGTGGGAAGCGTACTCCAGGGAGTACCCAGAGCTGGCAGAGGAATGGAAGATATGGCACAGCGATGCCTTGCCGGTAGATTTATTGAACGACGAGGAATTCTGGAAGTTTGAAGGCAAAACGGCGACGCGTAATGCTTCTGGAGAGGTTATAAACCGCCTGGCAAGGGTTATACCTAACCTTATCGGTGGTTCGGCCGACCTAGCTCCATCCAACAAGACGATAATGAAAGGGCGCGGTGATTTCTCGGCCGAGGACCGCACTGGTTCAAATCTCCACTTTGGTGTCCGTGAACACGCCATGGCCGCCATTGCCAATGGAATGGCGTTGCATGGAGGGCTCAGGGTATATGTGGCAACCTTCTTTGTATTCAGCGATTATATGAAGGCTGCCATGAGGCTGTCTGCCCTTATGGGTTTGCCTGTGATATATGTCCTCACCCATGACAGCATCGGGGTGGGTGAAGATGGGCCGACGCATCAGCCGGTGGAACACCTGGCTGCATTAAGGAGCATACCCAATTTCACCGTTTTCCGTCCGGCCGATTCTAAAGAGACGGCTGCCGGGTGGTATGTAGCGCTTACCAGGAGGACAGGGCCCACGGCCCTTGTGCTCACGCGTCAAAACGTGCCCCTGTATCAGGAAACCGGCAAAGAGGCATTGAAAGGTGCATATATCCTTGTGGATTCTGAAAAGGAGATACCCGATATTATACTTATTGCATCCGGTTCGGAGGTGCAGCTTGTGTATGAGGCCCACAAGGTACTTAAGGAAAAAGGGATTGATGCCCGTGTGGTGAGCATGCCGTCGTGGGAGCTGTTTGAGGAGCAGCCGGAAGAATATAAGCAAAAGGTGCTGCCCGATGCTGTAAAGGCCAGGCTGGCTGTTGAAGCTGGGTCCTCGCTAGGATGGCATCGCTATGTTGGGTGCGAAAGCGATGTCATTGCGCTAGATAGGTTTGGTGCATCCGGGCCGGCAGATGTACTGTTTAGGGAATTTGGGTTTACCGTAGATAGAGTTGTTGAACGGGCTTTAAAGCTGCTTAAAAAGGCTTGATAAGATTAAAAAAAGGAGCCGAGTTTCTCGGCTCCTTTGATGTTTATACGTTGAGTTTTGAGTAATTTATGGCACTAGGATGATGTGGGGAAGTAGTCCAAACCTCTCGCACGCGCGGAAATATTATTTTCCAAACTTCTAGTGCTCTATCAACCTCTATTATAAAATGGTTGGCGGTTTATTCTGTCATATAACATGCCACAATTTCACCGAAATAAAACGTGTGATAGTCTGGAGAGGGATACCATTTCTGGATTAGCTGTGCATCCAGGTTTGCAGGTATCATGTCCTGCTTATATACTACTTTGCACTCGTAATGCAGCGGGCACTCTCCTATGATGGGGGCATTCACTTTTATGCCGGGGATTGGCGTGAGATTGCATTCCTTTAATTTGTCAAAATCGCGGCCTGATCTGCTGCCGCAGAAAGCCAACGCTTTTTTTAGGTCCCGATTTAGCGGAATGCTAACGGTAAACTCCCCAGACTTTTCAATAAGGCCATGGGTGTATCTCGATTTTCTGACAGGTACTAAAAATATGGGTTTACCCCAGAAAATTGTGATTCCTCCCCATCCGATGACCATGGTGTTGGCTTTTTCGCCTTTGGAAGACAAAAAGAGTCCCTCTGACTTTAATTGATTTTCTACTTCGAAAATATACTTGTCGTAAGGCACTTCTTTTATATTCCCCATTTTATATTTCCTCCTTTCGAATTTTATCAGCGTTTTACATCTTGGATTAACGATAATGCGGCATCTTAAACTTTTGTTTTTATGGCGAGTTATTGTAATTTCAATATACTATATTTTTGCACATTTTTTCAACCTCAATTTCAAGAAAATGGATTTTTTCTGTGAAAACTTGTTTTAAAATTTATAGTCATATCAGAAACTTTATGATATAATTAGGCTAAGATCTAAGAGAACGGGGGGATGTTCAAATGGCGGCCTTTCAAATAGGAGTTATGGTCGATTCCTTTCGCGTGGAATTAGAAGAGGGCATAAAGAAGGCTAAAGAAGTGGGGGCTACAGGGATACAGATTTACGCTACATATGGGCGTATGGCTCCGGAAAATCTGAGCGCAGCCCAGCGCAGAGAGATACTTGATATGATAAAGTCCAATGGGCTGGTGGTCTCGGCTATATGTGGTGACCTAGGAGGCCATGGTTTTACCAAGCCTGAGGACAATCCCTGGAAAATTGAGAAATCTAAAAGGATTATGGACCTGGCTAAGGATTTGGAAGCAAATGTCGTTACTACGCATATCGGCGTCATTCCAGAGGACGAAAATCATCCCAGATGGAGAATACTTCAGGATGCGTGTGGTGAATTGGCTGAATATGGTGACAGCGTAGGGGCATACTTTGCAATTGAAACTGGGCCAGAGAAAGCTGTCACCCTCAAGAAGTTTTTGGACAGCTTAAAGTCGAGCGGCGTGCGGGTGAACTTTGACCCTGCAAACCTGGTCATGGTTACGGGCGATGACCCAGTGGAAGCAGTTTATACGTTGAGGGATTACATAGTTCATACTCATGCCAAGGATGGAATTATGAAAAAGCAGACTGATCCGGAAGTCATATACAACTTTTTTGCGGAGGGCGGTATAGAGGATCTGCGCCTGGAGGATTACTTTAAGGAGACGCCTTTGGGGGAAGGCCAGGTAGACTTTGATCGATATCTGAAAGCGTTGTATGACATAGGTTACCGCGGGTTTCTTACAATAGAAAGAGAAGTGGGGGAGAAACCTGAAGAAGACATCCGGCAGGCTGTCATCTTTTTGAAGGAGAAGATAAAGGCGTTTGAATAATTTACATGTTAGCATGAAAAATTTAAGGGGGTAAAAATGATGAGCGAAAACAGGATAAAAATTGGAATCATTGGTGTGGGTTCCATTAGCCATGTCCATATACAGGCGTATAAGCAATTGCCGAATGTGGAATTGGTGGCGGCTTGCGATATCAATGCCGAAAGGGCCGAAAAGGTCGCAAAGCAGTACGGCATCCCCCATGTATATGCTGATTACAACGAGATGTTTAAAGAGGTTGAGCTGGATGGGGTGAGCGTGTGCACATGGAATAATGGCCATGCTCCTGCCACCATTGCGGCTTTAAAGGCAGGGGTCAATGTGCTGTGTGAAAAGCCGCTTGCATTGAATGCCCAAGAAGCTCAGGCTATGGTTGATACTGCAGAGAATACAGGAAAGCTTTTGATGGTGGGTTTTGTAAGGAGATTTGGTGAAAACGCTCAGTTTTTGAAATCCATCATTGAACAAGGGGAGCTGGGCAAAATATATTACGCAAAGACTGGGTGCATAAGGCGGTGCGGTAACCCAGGTGGGTGGTTTTCCGATAAGAAACGTTCGGGAGGAGGGCCGCTTATTGACCTGGGCGTCCATATCATCGACCTCGTGTGGTTCCTGATGGGCAAACCCAAGGCTGTGTCGGCAGTGGGCTCTACTTTTAACTACATCGGTTCTCGCTCTCATATAAAAGGGATCAGCTGGTATAAGTCTGCTGATTACAGCGAGTATAACGACGTGGAAGACAGCGCTGTGGCAATGGTGAAGTTTGATAATGGTGCTACGGTATTTGTTGAGACCAGCTGGACGCAAAATATAAAGAATGACCAGCTGTATTTAGAATTGTATGGCTCAAAGGCAGGGGCGACTTTGGAGCCTGAACTGCAAATAATGGGTGAAAAGGATGGATATCTGGTGGATTGGGCTCCCAAGATGGATGCGTCAAAGAGCAGCGTTCAGGTGATGTTT
This sequence comes from Caldicoprobacter oshimai DSM 21659, assembly GCA_000526435.1. Taxonomy (GTDB): domain Bacteria; phylum Bacillota; class Clostridia; order Caldicoprobacterales; family Caldicoprobacteraceae; genus Caldicoprobacter; species Caldicoprobacter oshimai. The sequence continues at coordinate 252,079 of JAGB01000003.1, read as the reverse complement.
AATAGGGAGATTGCGCATTTTGTGGATTGTATATTAAACGGCACTCCGTGTTTGAGTCCCGGGGCGGATGGCTTGGAGATAATGAAGATACTGGATGCCATTTACAAGTCGGCTGAAACGGGGAAGGAAGTTGCTATAAGATAGCTTGAAAGTACATTTTGACGGTTGACGGTGTGGATAAGCCGTGGTGCATAGAAAGGGAGAAAAGCTATGACAGATATCATAACTATCATAATTGCCGTTGGGGCCATCTATTTAATAGCCAAAATTACCTTTAAGGTTTTAAAAGTCATTTTGATGCTAGCTGTTATAGGTCTGGTGATATACATTTTAACCAATTATGGTTTCTTAAGTGGAATCCTGTAATGGTTTGTCACAAAGGTCTTTGCTTTGAATAAGGGGAATGTGAAGTGTGCAATAGGTGTAAATGGAAAGGCAGCTGGTTAATCCAGCTGCCTTCCTGATTCTACCCAAAGCCTATCTGCAACTTTGCCCCATTCTTCGGCTACTTTTTCGCATTTAGCGGCCAGCTCATCTACAGACTCCTTGTCTATAGGTTGCGTTGAATAGGCGTTGGAACGGTGAACCATTTCCCTGAGCTTTTCAGGATTATCAAGCAATGGACAGGGCCGCAGATGATTTTTATTAAACGGATGATTGTTTTTATATTCCATGAAAAGCGGCGATTTTAGAGCTTCCAGCAGGCTCACATCTTTGATGTTTACGTTGGCATAGTGGATAAAGGCACAGGGCTCCACATCTCCGTTGGCGTTGATATGGATATAGTGCCTTCCTCCTGCAATACATCCGTGTACGTATTCGCCATCGTTCCAGAAGTCAATCAAGAATATGGGCTTTTTATCGCGAAATTTTCTGACCTGATGATACATATACTCCCTTTGCTCAGGCGTTGCTAGGAGGTTGAGGTCAGCATCTTTGCCCAGAGGCATGTAGGTGAAGTACCAACCGAACAGGCATCCCTTTTCTATCATGAAATCGATATATTCTTCCGAGCCCACCTCTTCTGTGTTATAGCGATGGTAACAAGCTGAAAAACCAAATCCTATACCGTGTTGTTTTAATATGTCCATGCCCTTCATTACCTTTTCAAAGGTGCCCTTACCACGCCGCATATCAGTCGTTTCGCCTATGCCTTCCACGCTGATGGCAAATATCATATTGCCCAGCTTTTGTACTTCTCTTGCAAACTCTTCGTCGATAAGTGTTCCATTAGTGAAGGCCAAGAACAGGCAGTCGTTGTGTTTGTCTGCCAGGTATAGTATGTCTTTTTTACGTACAAGGGGTTCGCCACCCGACAGAACATACATGTAGATTCCAAGCTCTTTGCCTTCTGTAATTATTCGGTCCATGGTGTCGTTATCCAATGAGGCTGCCTTGTCGTATTCTCCTGCCCAACAGCCGGTACACTTCAAGTTGCATGCAGCGGTGGGATCCATCAGTATTGCCCAGGGGATATTGCATTTATGCTTTTCCTTCATGGCATCGATTATGGGGTTCCCTGCCATTCCGGCGTTTACAAAGTAGTTGATGAGAAACTTCTTTTGGACGTTGGGATGCGTTTCTGTGAGTACCCTGTTTATCAGTTTGTTCCAGTTATTGTCAGGATCGCTTATGATTCGCCGAAAGGTGTTAATGGCACTTTTGTGGTTTTCTTTGACCGCTATCTTTTCAGCCCAATTCAGTATTTTGGGTAGATTGTTTATAGGGTCTTTTTCCAGGTAACTAATGCCTTCCTTCAATAGAAATGAACTGATCAGTTGATTTGCCCATTTCATTCGCATTTCCCCCTTTTTTATATTATTAACATATGTGTCTAAATAGACGCATATGTCATTAAAAGCTTAAAAAAATTATGCCTTAAGGCCGTTGAGGAGTGCGTAGATGTTATTCAAGTGCTCTTGATATGAGATGTTGTTAGCAAAAGCTGCTTGTACCACAAAAGTCTCGACTAAAGTGGAGATAGTAAAGGCCATGGCTTTGGGATTGATCTCCTTGAATTCTTTTGTCTTTATTCCTTCGTCAAGCAGTTGTTCAAACACCTTTCTCAGTACGTTGATGTGCTTTTCAAGCTTTCTTTTCAGGGTATCATTTTCTCTCTTCGAGAGAAGCCACATCTCTATCATCATGAGCATTTTGTTTTTTTCCAGCTGATATTGAAGGGTGAGCAGGGAGATAATCATTTTTAATTTGTCGGCAGCTGATAATTTCTTATTTTCCAATATATTTCTGCAATCAGTTTCCAAGTTTTTCGAGAACTGTTCAGCCACATAATCGAAGATCTCATCCTTGTCTTTAAAGTATTGATACAGCGTGGTGCGACCTATATTGCACTCTTTGGCTATGTCCGCCAAATTTGTTTTATGATATCCCTTTTCAATAAAGACTTTCATGGCCTTTTCGACGATTTCCTGTTTCCTTTGTTCGAAGTCAACGATCTTTGGCAATAAAACATCTTCCTTTCTACATCGTTTTTGCAAATGCTTGTATCGTCCCATATTATACCCGATAACAGACATGAGTGTCAATATAAAATATGAGCTTGCAAGATTGATTTTTCATGTAAAAAATGTTAACATAATAATGTGTTGGAGCATTTTTCCTGGTCGATGACGGTGCGTAAATGTGAAAGCGTTGAAGCTGTGAAGTCGAAGTAAATATCGATGGTGTGTTGGTCATCTTCGTTATGACCGCCTGTAAGGGTGGAATTAACTCGTCCAGTTTAAAAAGAGGAGAGGTGTGTTTTAAATGGGTAAAACTATAAGGGTAACGGTATGGAATGAAAATCGGCATGAAAAGATCGATAAAAATGTGGCTAAGATCTATCCTAAAGGGATCCATGGGGCTATTGCGGATTTTTTGTCTCAGGAGCCCGACTTTGAAGTAAGGACAGCGACGCTGGACGAGCCAGAGCATGGACTTACTAAAGAGGTACTGGATTCGACGGATGTGCTCATCTGGTGGGGACACATGGCGCACAATGAGGTACGAGACGATGTTGTGGACAGGGTATACGATAGGGTTTTAAACGGTATGGGCCTCATTGTTTTGCATTCCGGACATTTCTCCAAGATATTCAAAAAGCTGATGGGCACCACCTGCAATTTAAAATGGCGAGAGGCGGGTGAGAAAGAGCGCATTTGGGTGGTGGAGCCTGGACATCCCATTGCAGAGGGGTTAGGCGAGTATTTTGAAATTCCTCAAACTGAGATGTACGGGGAGAGGTTTGATATTCCTGCGCCTGATACACTGGTGTTTATAAGCTGGTTTGCTGGAGGGGAAGTGTTCCGGAGTGGCTGCTGCTATAACCGGGGACGTGGAAAGGTCTTTTACTTCAGACCAGGGCATGAGACATTTCCCATTTTCTATCAGCCAGAAGTACAGCGCGTCATAAAGAATGCGGTAAGGTGGGCTGCACCGGTGAATGGACCTGTGCCCACGTTTGGAAATGTGAAGCCTCTGGAGAACATATAAGGTTTTTAAAAATAAAAGGGGCTGATGCTAAGGCTCAGCCCCTTTTATAAGTGCGACTTTTTGGTGTATAATAGCTACAAAGTTTTAATTTTTCTTTAAATTTGGCTGTGGAGCTGAACTGTTGATGAAAGAACTGCTTGAACATTTAGAGAAAAGGCTGGGGAAGAAATTTGATGAAGCCGACGTGAGGATGGCGCATCCCCTTGTCCTGGCATATATAGGCGATACCATTTATGACCTGTTTGTGCGAACCTATTTGGTGATGGCCTATAATGTGCCGGTGCATCAGCTGCATGTGAAAGCCATCGATTTTGTGCGGGCCAAGGGGCAGGCTGATACCCTTCGCCATATCGTGAGGTTTTTGACAGAAGAGGAGCAGGATATTGTCAGAAGGGGTAGAAATGCCAAACCAGGGACCATACCCAAGAATGCCAGTGTGGCGGATTATAGGTTGGCCACAGGGTTTGAGTCGCTGTTGGGCTATTTGTATTTAACAGGTAGAGATGAACGGCTATTTGAAATATTGGACTATATATTAGACAATGCCAAAGAGGGGGGAAAAGGTGAGCGAGGTTAATCTGCATGTAGAATTGTTGAACTACACGCCCAACCCGGAAGAGGTTGTAGCTATGGCTGCTAAGCTGTGCTATTCATCGGCTGACATAGATACTCTGAAAGAAGGTATTGCGCGCAATGACCAGTCCGGCTTTATAGCCCGGCTTGTGAGGATGGGGCATCTGTCGCCAATTGAGCATGCAAGCTTCACGTTTGGGGTGGAGGGCGTATCGAGGAGCTTGTTGGCTCAGATAACCCGCCATCGAATTGCCAGCTTCAGCGTAAAATCGCAAAGGTACGTGTCTGAGAGGTCTGAAGGCGGTAAAACTTTCAATTACATAATTCCACAGGGCATAAAGGCTTTGGGGCAGCCGTACATTGATAAGTTCAAACAGCAAATGGCTATCATTCAAAGCTGGTATGATGAATGGGTGGAATTGCTGGGCGATAAGGGAGAAGCTTCCAATGAGGATGCGCGGTTTGTCCTGCCCAATGCAGCCGAAACGAAGTTCATGGTCACCATGAACGCTCGTGAACTGTTGCACTTTTTTAGTTTAAGGTGTTGCAACAGAGCCCAGTGGGAGATAAGGAATCTGGCCAAGGAAATGCTGAAGTTGGTGCTGCAGGTGGCCCCCAACATCTTTATGAACGCTGGACCGGGGTGTGTCAGGGGTGCATGTCCTGAGGGGGAGATGACCTGCGGAAGGGCTACTGAAGTGAGAAGGGAATTTGAAGAGATCTATAGGGAGTATGGAGGATTAAAGTAGATGGGTGATATGCATAGGATCGAGGATTTTAAGTGGCAGGTGGAAGGCAGAAATCCAGTTATGGAGGCTTTACGGGCGGGCAGGCCCATCGAAAAGATTTTGGTTGCAAAAGGCAGTCGAGAGGGTGCTGTCAGGGATATATTGAAAATAGCCAGGGAGAGAGGAATTGTAGTTCAGGAGGTTGATAGGAGGCGCCTAGACAGCATATCCCAGACGGGAGCGCATCAGGGCATAATTGCATTGACTGTGCCATATGCTTATGTCTCGGTAGAGGATATATTGGAGCGGGCTCGACAGGCCGGTGAGCCGCCTTTTGTGGTGGTGCTCGACTGTGTAGAAGATCCGCACAACCTTGGCGCTATAATAAGGACGGCTGAGTGCTGCGGCGTTCATGGAATTATCATTCCCAAAAGGAAAGCGGTGGGGGTAACTCCTACCGTGGTCAAGGCTTCTGCAGGGGCAGTGGAATATGTCTCCATTGCAAGGGTGACAAATGTCGCCTCTACTTTGGAATTTTTAAAGGAGCAAGGGCTCTGGGTGGTGGGGGCGGAAGCAGAAGCTACGCCATATAATCTGCAGGATATGAAGGGTCCAATAGCCCTGGTGATTGGAAGTGAAGGCAAAGGACTCAGAAGATTGGTTAAGGAGAAATGCGATTACTTGGTGGGCATTCCTATGAAAGGGAAAATCAATTCTTTGAATGCTTCTGTTGCAGCCGGGATATTGATGTATGAAGTATTAAGGCAGAGAAGTTGAGGATATTGTCCTGGCATGTACTTGGCCCAAAAGATGTATCGTAGAGTTGATAAATGCTGCTAATGGCTTGACTTCCGTGTGTTGGATGATATATAATTTAAAATTGATGGGGTGGTAGAAGTTTATTTATCGACAAATACGCAAGAAGATTTCATTTTCTTGTAGCAAATATACATGACTCAAAGTAGCTGGGGAGTCTGCTATTGAGCAGATAGTCAGTAGTGGGTGCGTGAACCACCCAGTGGGGAGAAGGGTAGCTTGAACTACCAAGCTTCTCACAAAGCAATCCCCTTTATAGGTGGGTGGTAGTTTACAAGGTGTGGTTTGGGGGAGATAGGGGTGAAGGCTGAGGCTGCAGCAAATGAATACAGCCGTTTCCAGTTGATGCTGGATGAAGAGATAGTAGAGGACGCAAAAAAAGGCAACGCAGAGGCTTTGGAGTACTTGATATACAAATACAAAAACTTCGTGAAGGCAAAGGCCAGGTCATATTTTTTAATAGGCGCTGATCGTGAGGATATCGTTCAGGAAGGGATGATTGGGCTCTATAAAGCCATTAGGGATTACAGGCAGGACAAGCTTTCTTCTTTTCGTGCTTTTGCTGAGCTGTGTGTAACGAGGCAGATTATCACTGCCATTAAAACTGCTACCAGGCAGAAGCATATCCCGTTGAATTCCTATATATCCCTCAATAAGCCCATCTACGATGAGGAGTCGGATCGTACATTGATGGACGTTATTTCAGGAGCTAAGGTTTCCGATCCAGAAGAACTGATAATAAGCCGTGAAGAGTTCATGAACATCGAGAACAAGATCAATGAGCTTTTAAGCGATTTGGAGCAAGAGGTTCTCATATCCTATCTACAGGGGAAGTCGTATCAAGAGATAGCTATTGATTTGGACAGGCATGTGAAGTCCATAGATAACGCCTTACAACGGGTCAAGAGAAAACTTGAGCGCTATCTTGAAGAACGCCACCATGAACCAAGAGAATAAAAAATTTAAAAAGATGTTGACAAATGGATTGCATCACGTTACAATATATGTTGCTGTAGATTGTAGGAAAAAGATGCGGGTGTAGTTCAATGGTAGAACTCCAGCTTCCCAAGCTGGCGGCGTGGGTTCGATTCCCATCACCCGCTCCAATCTAGTTTTTATTTTGCGCCCATGTAGCTCAGTCGGTAGAGCACCGCCATGGTAAGGCGAAGGTCACCGGTTCAAGTCCGGTCATGGGCTCCATTTATTAATAACCGGGAAGAGTGTGGCAAGGAAGAACAGCAGGGAGATGATTGTTGCAGCAAACACAAGAAGACAGTATAATTTTTTATTTTTGCTTTTGGCAAGCTTTCTGCTAAAAAGTAGGACAAAAACTTAAACGTAAATGGAGTTAAACAAGAGGAGGAGGAAAGAAGAGATGGCAAAGGCGAAGTTTGAGAGGACGAAACCGCACGTAAACATAGGTACGATAGGGCACGTAGACCACGGGAAGACTACGCTGACGGCGGCGATAACGATGGTGCTGGCCAAGTACGGGAAGGCACATGCCATGAAGTATGAAGATATTGACAAGGCGCCCGAGGAGAAGGAGAGGGGAATAACCATCAACACGTCGCATGTGGAGTACGAGACCGAGAAGAGGCACTATGCACACGTGGACTGTCCTGGTCACGCTGACTATGTAAAGAACATGATAACCGGGGCAGCGCAGATGGATGGTGCGATACTGGTGGTATCGGCGGCAGATGGGCCGATGCCGCAGACTCGTGAGCACATACTGCTGGCCAGGCAGGTAGGGGTGCCATACATTGTAGTATTTTTGAACAAGGTGGACATGGTAGACGACGAGGAGCTGCTTGAGCTGGTAGAGACGGAAGTGAGGGAGCTGCTCAATGAGTACGAGTTTCCAGGGGATGAGGTACCGATTATAAGAGGGTCTGCGCTGAAGGCGCTTGAGGTAGCGCAGAGCGGCGGGGATGTAGAGAACGATCCCTGGTGCAAGGCGATATTTGAGCTGATGAATGCGGTAGATGAGTATGTACCGACGCCGCAGAGGGAAGTTGACAAGCCGTTCCTGATGCCGATAGAGGACGTATTTTCGATAACAGGTCGAGGTACGGTAGCGACGGGAAGGGTAGAGAGAGGGAGGCTGAAGGTATCGGATACGGTAGAGATAGTAGGGTTTGCAGAGAAGCCCAGGGCGACGGTAGTTACGGGAGTAGAGATGTTCAGGAAGACACTTGACGAGGCCGTAGCTGGGGACAACATAGGAGCGCTGCTGAGGGGTATACAGAAGGACGAGATAGAGAGGGGCCAGGTATTGGCACAGCCTGGGACCATCAAGCCGCACACTGAGTTTTATGCGCAGGTATACGTGTTGACGAAGGAAGAGGGAGGAAGGCACACGCCGTTTTTCAGCGGGTACAGGCCGCAGTTTTACTTCAGGACGACTGACGTGACTGGCGTGATAGAGCTGCCTGAGGGAGTAGAGATGGTGATGCCGGGTGACAACGTGAACATGAAGGTGAAGCTCATTACGCCCATAGCGATAGAGGAAGGGTTGAGGTTTGCTATAAGAGAAGGTGGCAGGACTGTAGGCGCCGGTGCTGTAACTAAAATCATCGAGTAAGCTTAAGGTTTTATAGCATGGTCGACAAAAGCGCAGGTAGTTGCCTGCGCTTTTATTGTGAATTATCAGGGAAAACTTCGTTTTAGGCCGAAAAATCTTGAAAGCTCATTGACAAGGATGAAGTTTATATGGTAAATTAAAATAGTATTGATTTACAAAGAAGCAGGTAGTCGAATATAAACTGGAGTGAGGTGTAGGGGATGCGAGTAAATATCACGCTGGCTTGTTCCGAGTGTAAGCAGCGAAACTATAATACCACCAAAAACAAGAAAAATGACCCCGACAGGTTGGAGCTGAGGAAATACTGCAAGTACTGCAAAAAGCATACCATTCACAGGGAAACAAGATAAAGCGTAGAGCAATAAGAAAAAGGTTGAGGGTGTGAAAATGATGGCGAAAATTGCCCAGGGTAAAGCCGAGGCAAAGATGTCTGGCCGAAGGAAGAGAATAGCAAAATATTTTCGGGATGTTATTTCAGAGGTGAAGAAAGTATCTTGGCCCGACCGTAAGGAGTTGGTGAATGCTACTATTGCAGCTATAGTTTTTATTGTGATTTTTGCAATAGTGGTAGGGATAGTGGATTTGATTTTAGGCCAGCTCCTTAAGTTGATAACGTGATGTAAGAGAGGGGGGCCAAATAAAAAGGGAGGCCCTTGGTTTATGAGCGAAAGAGAGCAAGCAAAGTGGTATGTGGTTCATACTTATTCGGGGTATGAGAACAAAGTAAAGGCTAATATTGAAAAGATGGTAGAAAGCCGTGGAATGCAGGATTTGATACTGGAAGTGAGAGTTCCTACCGAAGAACAGATCGAGTTCAAAAACGGGAAAAAGAGAGTAGTTAGCAAGAAAATATTTCCAGGATATGTATTGGTAAAAATGATTATGACTGACGAATCCTGGTATCTTGTTCGTAACACCAGAGGTGTGACAGGATTTGTAGGCCCTGGTTCCAAGCCCGTACCTCTTACTCCTGAAGAAGTGCGCATGATGGGAGTAGAGGATGTTCCGATCAAACTGGATGTAGAAGTGGGCGATAACGTGCGCGTTACATCAGGGCCCTTGGAGAATTTCATTGGGGTGGTTGAAGAGATTTATCCTGATAAGCAAAAGGTAAGAGTTTTGGTTTCAATGTTTGGCAGAGAGACCCCCATAGAGTTGCGGTACAATCAGATACAGAAAATTTAAGGAGGTGTAAGAGATGGCTAAGAAAGTGGTAGCTGTGGTGAAGCTGCAAATTCCTGCCGGGAAAGCCACTCCTGCTCCGCCAGTTGGACCAGCGTTAGGACAGCATGGCGTTAACATAATGGCGTTTTGCAAGGAGTTCAACGAGAGGACTGCAAAGCAAGCAGGGTTAATAATCCCGGTTGTTATCACTGTATATCAGGATCGTTCATTTACGTTTATTACTAAGACACCGCCTGCAGCGGTTTTGTTGAAGAAAGCTGCTGGGATCGAAAAGGGTTCTGCTGCCCCCAACCGTGAAAAGGTAGGCAGAGTAACAAAGCAGCAGATCAGAGAAATTGCTGAGCTGAAAATGCCGGATCTGAATGCATCCAGCATTGAGGCCGCGATGAGCATGATTGCAGGTACTGCCCGCAGCATGGGCATAATCGTAGAAGACTGATAAAAATTGTGGGAGGAGTATTTTCCGCCTAACACCACAAGGAGGTTGAATCATGAAGCGAGGTAAAAGGTATCAGGAGCTTTTGAAGCTGGTGGATCGTACCAAGCTGTATGATCCTGAAGAGGCGGTAAAGCTTGTAAAGCAGACTGCCAATGCAAAGTTTGATGAAACCATCGAAGTTGCAGTGAGATTAGGGGTTGATCCCCGACATGCTGACCAGCAGGTGCGCGGTACGGTGGTTCTACCCCATGGCACTGGTAAGACGGTCAAGGTCTTGGTATTTGCCAAAGGTGACAAGGCAAAAGAGGCTGAAGAAGCAGGCGCTGATTACGTGGGAGCAGAAGAGCTGGTGGCGCGCATTCAAAACGAGGGCTGGTTGGACTTTGATGTGTGCGTTGCTACCCCTGATATGATGGCCATGGTGGGTAGGCTGGGGCGAATTTTAGGTCCCCGAGGTTTGATGCCCAATCCCAAGGCCGGTACGGTAACCATAGAAGTGGGCAAGGCTGTACGGGACATCAAAGCAGGTAAGGTAGAATATCGTGTGGATAAGGCAGGTATTGTGCATGTAGCCATTGGGAAGGCATCTTTTGATGAAAACAAGTTGCTTGAGAATTTGCAGGCTTTGATAGAGGCTATAGTTAGAGCCAAACCCGCAGCTGCCAAGGGGACTTATCTGAAAAGCATTGTGCTGTCCAGCACCATGGGACCGGGGATAAAGATAAACCCGGCGAGATTCTAATATTTAAAAATCTAAAAAATTTATTTGAAGGCTTACCGCAGACAGTAGGTGCCTTTGCGCTTAAATGTGTTTGCACAGCCTACCGAGGTAAGGTAAAGGGATGGGTATATACTGCCCTCTTACTGCCTTGCGGTAAGGGGGCTTTTTAGTTTTTGCTTATCGTTGCTTTAAAGGAGGTGATAGAGGAGATGCCGGTCCGCGAAGAAAAAGTTCAGATTGTATCCGAGATTAAGGAAAGGTTATCCAATTCAAGCAGTGCCATCTTGGTGGATTATAAAGGCCTGACGGTTGAAGAGGTCAATCAGCTCCGCAAGAAATTCCGTGAAGCGGGGGTAATCTACAAGGTATATAAGAACACCTTGATAGAGATTGCAGCGCGCGAATTAGGATTGGAAGGTTTAATCCCTCATCTGGAAGGGCCTACGGCCATAGCCTTTGGCGTGAAAGATCCAGTAGCTCCGGCCAAGATCCTTTTGGATACCATGAACGAGCTTAACAAGATGGAGTTTAAGGTCGGAGTGGTGGACGGAAAGATAATTGATGTGGATGGTATCAAGGCGCTGGCCAAGCTTCCATCCAGAGAAGAGCTTATTGCCAAAATGCTTGGCAGCTTAAATGCTCCCATCGCCAATCTGGTGGGAGTGCTCAGTGGCCCAATACGGGCGCTGGTATATGCTTTAAACGCTGTCAAAGCACAGAAAGAAAAAGAGGCTTAAAGACAAAATGCACTTGCTCAAAAATCAAAAACAAATCTTTAGAACGGGAGGTAGTTTAGAATGGATAAGAATCAACTGATAGAAGCTATTAAAAATATGACGGTTTTGGAATTGGCAGAGCTGGTAAAAGCTTTGGAAGAGGAGTTTGGGGTTAGCGCAGCTGCTCCGGTGGCTGTTGCCCCGGTTGCTGGCGCACCTGGTGCTGCCGCTGCTCCGGCTGAAGAGGAGAAGACAGAGTTTGACGTCATCCTTACTGAGGTTGGAGCAGAAAAGATCAAGGTTATCAAGGTTGTACGCGAGCTGACTGGTTTGGGCTTGAAAGAAGCCAAGGATTTGGTAGAGAGCGCACCCAAGCCGGTTAAGGAAGGCGTCAGCAAGCAAGAAGCTGAGGCTGCTAAGGCTAAACTCGAAGAAGTCGGTGCCAAAGTCGAGATTAAATGACAGGAGCATAACTAAAAGGGACTCTAAAACGAGTCCCTTTTTTATTGAAATTTAAAATTTTTAACCGTTGACATCTACACATAGTTATGATAATATTAAAAATTGCATTAATGGGTAAGGAGGTCATAACTCATTACATAATTTCCTGTTGTGTTTATATTTTACACCGAATAGGGTATAAATTTCAAGGGAATAATTTATAATAAGCCAAAGTAGGTTCGTGGTGGGGTTAAAAACCGGAGGGGGATCTTTTTGTCATTTTTTATTTTTGACTTTGCCCTCATATATTGTTTCGGTAGCCATATTGGTATGATGGAACACGCTTGTCGACGTTTAATAAATTTAAGGGGTGATTAATTTTTATGGTGCATCCAGTTCAGGTAGGGAACAGGACAAGGATGAGCTATTCTCGAATTGATGAGGTGCTGGATATTCCAAATCTCATTGAGGTTCAAAAGAATTCATATCAGTGGTTCTTAAAAGAGGGTTTAAAAGAGGTATTTGAGGAGATTTCGCCCATCACCGATTATACGGGGAATTTGGTGCTGGAGTTTGTAGATTACAGGTTGGAAAATAATCCAAAGTACTCTGTACAGGAGTGCAAGGACAGGGACATGAATTACGCAGCTCCGTTAAAGGTCCGCGTTCGTCTCATCAATAAAGAGACCGGTGAGGTAAAAGAGCAAGAAGTGTTTATGGGGGATTTTCCTTTGATGACCGAGCGAGGCACCTTTATAATTAACGGAGCCGAGCGCGTAGTTGTCAGCCAGCTGGTACGTTCGCCGGGTGTGTATTATTCTGAGCAGACCGATAAAACGGGCAAGAAGATGTATTCTGCAACTATTATACCTAATCGTGGTGCCTGGCTGGAGTATGAGACCGATTCCAGCGATGTGATATATGTACGCATTGATCGTACTCGTAAATTGCCCATAACAGTTCTTTTGCGAGCGCTGGGATATGGAACCGACGGCCAGCTTAAAGAAGCGCTTGGTGAAGATGAACGGCTATTGAATACTTTGGAAAAGGATAATACCAAGACGGAAGAAGAGGCCTTGATTGAAATCTATAAGCGCTTGAGGCCAGGTGAGCCGCCCACCGTCGAGAGCGCAAAGCAGCTTTTGACGTCGCTGTTTTTCGATCCCAAAAGGTATGACCTGGCACGGGTGGGGCGCTATAAGGTCAATAAGAAACTGGCATTGAGCGCGAGGTTGAATGGACGTATATGTGCTCGTGATGTGGTGGATCCTTCGACTGGAGAGATATTAGCTGAAGCAGGAGAAAAGATTACGCGCGAGAAAGCCGAGATGATACAAAATGCCGGCGTCAATCAGGTAGAAGTATTGCTGGATGATGAAAAGGTCGTCAAGATAGTGGGCAACCATTTCGTTGAGGCAAGGCAGTATTTGAGCTTTGATCCGCAGGAAGTCGGTATCAACGAAAAGGTGCATTACCCTGTTTTGAAGGAGATTCTTGACCAGAATCTGAGCGAGCCGGAACTGAAAGAGGCCTTGAGGGCAAACCTTAACAGGCTTATTCCCAAGCACATTATAGCAGATGATATTGTGGCCTCTGTGAACTATATTATTCATCTATTTAATGGTATTGGCCATATTGATGATATCGACCATTTAGGCAACAGGCGTGTGCGAGCTGTAGGCGAGCTATTGCAGAACCAATTCAGGATTGGACTGTCGCGCATGGAAAGAGTGATTAAGGAGCGAATGACCATACAGGATGTGGAAACGGTAACCCCTCAGGCTCTTATAAATATTCGTCCTGTGGTGGCTGCCATTAAAGAGTTTTTTGGCAGCAGCCAGCTTTCTCAGTTTATGGATCAAACCAACCCGTTAGCTGAACTGACTCATAAGCGAAGGGTAAGCGCTTTGGGGCCTGGAGGTTTGAGCCGCGAGCGTGCAGGCTTCGAAGTGAGAGACGTACACCACTCCCACTATGGTCGAATCTGTCCTATAGAGACCCCAGAGGGACCCAATATTGGTTTGATAAACTCTCTCAGCGTTTATGCACGTATCAATGAGTACGGTTTCATCGAATCTCCGTACAGGAAAGTGGATCAGAAAAACAAGAGGGTAACTGATGAGATAGTCTACCTTACTGCCGATGAAGAGGACGAGTACGTGATTGCCCAGGTCAACGAAAAGCTGGACGAAAATGGATACTTTGCAAACGAGCGCGTCATGGCCAGGTTCAGGGACCAGATATACGAGGTGCCCAGGGAACAGGTAGAGCTCATGGACGTCTCACCCAAACAGGTCGTGTCTGTCGCTGCATCGCTGATTCCCTTCCTTGAAAACGATGACGCCAATCGCGCTCTGATGGGTTCCAACATGCAGCGCCAGGCTGTTCCCCTCATACGTACCGAGGCACCTATAATCGGAACAGGTATGGAATACAGGGCTGCTAAAGATTCTGGAGTAGTCGTGGTGGCAAAAGAGTCCGGAGTGGTCAAAAAAGTTTCTGCTGATCAGATTGTGATTAAAGAGGATGGTGGTAAGGAAGAAGTATATAACCTGATTAAGTTTGCTCGTTCTAACCAGGGTACTTGCATAAATCAGCGCCCCATTGTAGATGTGGGGCAACGGGTTGAAAAGGGACAGGTCATAGCGGACGGGCCTTCCACGGACCATGGTGAGCTGGCTCTGGGGAAAAACGTGTTGGTGGGTTTTATGCCCTGGGAAGGTTATAACTACGAGGACGCTATCCTGATCAGTGAAAAGCTGGTAAAGGAGGACGTATATACCTCTATTCATATAGAAGAATATGAGGTTGAAGCTCGTGATACTAAGTTGGGCCCCGAAGAGATAACCAGGGAGATACCCAATGTGGGTGAGGATGCTCTCAAGGACCTGGACGAAAGGGGCATCATAAGGGTAGGCGCTGAGGTGCGAGCAGGAGACATACTGGTGGGTAAGGTTACTCCCAAGGGCGAGACCGAGCTGACGGCTGAAGAAAGGCTGTTGAGGGCCATATTTGGTGAGAAGGCCCGTGAGGTCAGAGACACCTCGCTGAGAGTTCCTCACGGCGAAGGCGGAATTGTGGTGGATGTGAAGGTGTTCAGCCGTGAAAACGGCGATGAGCTGGCACCAGGCGTCAATCAGATGGTAAGGGTGTATGTGGCGCAGAAGCGCAAGATATCTGTGGGCGATAAAATGGCCGGGCGCCATGGAAACAAGGGCGTCATATCCAGGATATTGCCCGAGGAGGATATGCCCTTCCTGCCGGACGGTACTCCGCTGGAGATAGTGCTCAATCCTTTGGGCGTCCCGTCTCGTATGAACATTGGACAGGTGCTGGAGACGCATTTAGGTCTTGCGGCCAAAGCTCTTGGCTGGTATGTGGCTACGCCGGTTTTCGACGGTGCCAACGAGGAGGATATAATGGATGCACTTGAGAAAGCCGGTTTCAGCCGGGATGGAAAGGTCACCCTTTACGATGGCCGTACGGGTGAGCCGTTTGAGAACCGCGTGACGGTAGGGTATATGTACATGATGAAGCTGGTGCACCTGGTTGATGATAAGATCCATGCACGTTCCACTGGGCCTTATTCGCTGGTTACTCAGCAGCCTCTAGGAGGTAAGGCGCAGTTTGGCGGTCAGAGGTTTGGCGAGATGGAAGTTTGGGCCCTGGAGGCTTACGGTGCTGCTCATACCCTGCAGGAGATGTTGACGGTAAAATCCGACGATGTGGTGGGACGCGTCAAAACGTATGAGGCTATTGTAAAAGGGGAAAACATCCCAGAGCCGGGCGTACCCGAATCGTTCAAGGTGCTTATTAAGGAGCTGCAGAGCTTGGGACTTGACGTAAAAGTGCTGTCAGAAGAAAAAGAAGAGATAGCTATCAAAGAGACTGTCGATGATGACATAGAAGAACTGGGCGTAAATATAGAAGGGCGAGAGAAGGATGAGGTTGTGGAAGAGCCGGTAGAAGAAAAAGATGAAGAGAAGGATTTTGAAGATGAGGAACTGGACAATTTTGATTTGGACGACATCGTGGATATACCTGGTTTAGAGGACCTGGACGATTTGGACAGCCTAAAGGATATAGACGATGAAGAGTAAGACTATTAAAGAAAGGAGCGGAAGCTTCGGTGGAACTCAATAACTTTGACTCTATACAGATTGGTTTAGCTTCTCCTGATAAAATTCGCGAGTGGTCTCGGGGCGAGGTTAAAAAGCCCGAGACCATAAACTACAGGACTTTAAAACCTGAAAAGGATGGCCTGTTTTGTGAGAGAATCTTCGGACCTACAAAGGACTGGGAATGCCACTGTGGAAAGTACAAGAGGGTTCGGTATAAGGGAATCATATGCGATCGTTGCGGCGTAGAAGTGACCAAGTCTAAGGTGCGCCGCGAGCGCATGGGGCATATTGAATTGGCTGCCCCAGTATCCCATATATGGTACTTTAAGGGCGTTCCCAGCCGCATGGGCTTGCTGCTTGATATGTCGCCCCGGGCTCTGGAAAAAGTTTTGTATTTTGCCGCTTATGTGGTAATAGACCCGGGCGATACGCCTCTGGTCAAAAAGCAGCTTTTGACCGAGAGGGAATATAGGGAGTATCAGGAGACATACGGCAACAGGTTCCGGGCGGGGATGGGAGCCGAGGCCATAAAGGAGCTGCTACAGGAGATTGACTTGGATGCACTGTCCAAAGAGCTGCGAGAGGAGCTAAAGACGGCTACAGGTCAAAAGCGTATACGCCTCATAAAGCGCCTGGAAGTGGTGGAGGCTTTCAGAAAGTCGGGCAACAGGCCAGAATGGATGATATTGGATGTTATTCCGGTTATTCCGCCTGAGCTCCGTCCCATGGTGCAGCTGGATGGTGGCCGTTTTGCTACCTCGGACCTCAATGACCTTTACAGGCGGGTGATTAACCGCAACAATCGTCTCAAGAGGTTGCTGGAACTGGGAGCTCCTGATATCATCGTGAGAAATGAAAAACGAATGCTGCAGGAAGCGGTGGATGCCCTTATAGATAACGGGAGGAGGGGTCGCCCCGTTACAGGGCCGGGCAACAGGCCGCTTAAGTCCTTGAGCGATTTGCTTAAAGGTAAACAGGGGCGATTTCGTCAAAACCTGCTCGGAAAGCGCGTGGACTATTCGGGACGTTCTGTAATCGTGGTGGGGCCCGAGCTTAAGATGTATCAGTGCGGGCTTCCAAAGGAGATGGCGCTGGAGCTGTTTAAGCCCTTTGTCATGAAGAGGTTGGTTGAAAAAGGGCTGGCCCACAACATAAAGAGCGCAAAGCGCATGGTGGAGCGCGTAAGGCCCGAAGTATGGGATGTGCTGGAGGAGGTCATAAAGGAGCATCCCGTGCTTTTGAACCGTGCACCTACACTGCACCGTCTGGGAATCCAGGCCTTTGAGCCCGTTTTGGTAGAGGGGCGCGCCATAAAGATTCACCCGCTGGTGTGTACAGCATACAACGCTGATTTTGACGGTGACCAAATGGCGGTACACGTTCCGCTGTCGGTAGAAGCTCAAGCTGAGGCACGCTTTTTGATGTTATCCATCCATAACATGCTAAAGCCTTCGGATGGCCGGCCTGTGGTATGCCCCACTCAGGATATGGTTATAGGGTGTTATTATCTCACCATTGAGCGTGAAGGCGAGAAAGGCGAAGGAAGGGTGTTCACAGGGCCCGACGAGGTGATAATGGCATATCAGACGGGTCAGGTGGGACTTCATGCCCGCGTTAAGATGAGGGTTACAAAGGAGATAAATGGGGAGAAGGTATCTAAACTGATAGATGTGACGCCCGGCAGGGTTATATTCAACGAGGCCATTCCGCAGGATTTGGGATTCAAGGACAGAAATAATCCGGATGAGGCCTTTGACCTGGAAATCAATACTCTGGTAGATAAAAAGATGCTGGAAAAAATAGTTGACAGGTGTTACCGCAAATATGGCAATACCGAAACCGCCATTGTATTGGATAAGATAAAGGCGCTGGGTTTCCACTATGCTACAAAAGGCGCCATTACAATAGGCGTATCCGATATCGTGGTGCCCGAAGAGAAGCAAGAGCTTCTCAAACAAGCCGACGAAGAGGTTGCACGGATTGAGAGGCAGTATCGCCGTGGCCTTATCTCGGATGAAGAGAGGTACAACAGGATCATATCCATATGGAATGAGACCACCGATAAGGTCACCCAGGCCCTTTTAGCTGCCATGGACCCATTTAACCACCTGTACATGATGGCCAACTCTGGTGCACGTGGCAGCATTAACCAGATCAGGCAGCTTGCCGGAATGCGCGGCCTTATGGCCAACCCGGCTGGCGTGATCATAGAGGTGCCCATACGTTCTAACTTCCGCGAGGGCTTGACTGTACTGGAATTCTTCATATCCACCCATGGCGCCAGAAAGGGATTAGCTGATACCGCGCTGCGTACCGCTGACTCGGGTTATCTTACCAGGCGTTTGGTTGACGTCAGCCAGGACGTCATCGTACGGGAAGAGGACTGCTTTGCGAGACTGGGAGAAGAGGTAAAGGGCTTTGAGGTGACGGAGATAAGGGAAGGTAACGAGGTCATCGAACCGCTCATCGACAGGATTTTAGGGCGCTACGCCGCAGAAGACGTCATAGACCCCAATACTGGAGAGGTCATAGTATACACCAATGAGCTCATAGACCACGAAAAGGCTGAGCGGATTGTAAAGGCCGGCATTCAAAAGGTGTGCATACGCAGCGTGTTTACCTGCCGTACCGAGTATGGCGTATGCGCCAAGTGCTACGGCATTGATTTGGCCACCGGCCATCCTGTAAACGTGGGAGAAGCGGTTGGTATCATTGCTGCCCAGTCCATTGGCGAGCCGGGTACTCAGCTGACCATGAGAACCTTCCACACCGGTGGCGTCGCCGGCGAGGATATCACCCAGGGTCTGCCGCGCGTTGAGGAGTTGTTTGAAGCGCGTAAGCCCAAAGGATTGGCGGTTATCTCCGAAATTTCAGGTACCGTCAAGATAAACGATACCAAGAAAAAGAGGGAGATCATTGTAACGTCGCCTGACGGAGAAACCAAGGTCTATACGGTGCCCTATGGTGCCCGAATAAGGGTAGAAGATGGGCAGCAGATTGAAGCAGGGGATGAGCTTACCGAAGGTTCGGTCAATCCGCACGATATATTGAAGATAAAGGGTGTAAAGGGCGTACAGGCTTATCTCTTGCAGGAGGTTCAAAAGGTTTATCGTTACCAGGGTGTAGATATAAATGATAAGCATATCGAGATAATCATCAGGCAGATGCTCCGCAAGGTGAGAGTAGAAGATCCAGGTGACAGCGACATGTTGCCTGGTGGCCTGGTAGATATATTCGAGTTCGAGAGAGAAAACGAGAGGATTGTGCAGCAGGGCGGGCAGCCTGCTGTGGCCAAGAGGGTGCTGCTGGGAATCACTAAAGCATCGCTGGCCACCGATTCCTTCCTGTCAGCTGCTTCCTTCCAGGAAACCACGCGCGTGCTGACCGATGCAGCCGTAAAGGGCAAGATCGATCCTCTGATGGGCCTTAAGGAGAATGTCATCATCGGCAAGCTAATTCCGGCAGGCACTGGCATGAGCAGGTACCGCGATATCGAGGTGCGTACCGAGGAAGAGCTTAAAGCTCAGGAGGACGAAAAACAAAATGATAGAAAAACAGCGGCAGCATCTGTCTGATTGAGGCGTAACAGGGGTTATGTTACGTGGCGATGTTTCTGCTGATATTGGGGCAATCCCGATATCAGCAGAAACTGTAAATATTTATTGTGTTGTTTTCGCGTTTGTTCTTGGAGAAAGGGCTCAAAAATGAGCCATTTTTGTGTTTAAATATGTTGACAGGGATATTTAAGAATGATAAAATACTGCAGTGTGTTGTTTTTTAGAAATATTTAAGTTTTCCGTGAAAGATGGGGGTAGCCATGTTAGAGGAATTAAAAAATGCTTCAGCCAAAACCGTTGGCACGAAGCAGACGCTGAAGGCTATCAATGCCGGTAAGGCGGTTAGGGTTTACCTCGCTAAGGATGTAGATGAATATATAAGCGAGAGGATAAAGAAAGAGTGCGAGAAAAATAACGTTCCCATTTTTTACGTGAACTCGATGAAGGAATTGGGTAGAATCTGTGGCATTGACGTAGGGGCTGCTACAGCTGCTATTTTGAGAGATGCTGATCGAAAGGAGGTGTAGAGAGTAATGCCAACCATCAATCAATTGGTTCGAAAAGGGAGAGAAAAGCGCGAATACAAGTCTTCCGCACCTGCCTTGAAGGGATGCCCCCAAAAGAGAGGTGTATGTATCGCGGTTAAGACGACTACTCCCAAGAAGCCCAATTCTGCCCTTCGTAAGATTGCGAGAGTCCGCCTTGTAAATGGTGTGGAGGTTACTGCATACATTCCGGGAATTGGACACAACTTGCAGGAACACTCGGTGGTTCTGATTCGTGGGGGCAGGGTTAAGGACTTACCCGGTGTGCGTTATCATATTATACGTGGCGCTCTGGATGCTGCTGGCGTTGCTAATCGTCAACAGGGGAGATCCAAGTACGGTGCTAAGAAGCCCAAGAAGTAATGTGATGCAAAAAAGCGATTAGAGTTTTTGTTAAGGAGGGAATGTAATGCCGAGGAAAGGACCTGTTCCTAAACGGGAAGTGCTCCCTGATCCCATTTATGGAAGCAAGCTGGTGACAAAGCTAATAAACAAGGTTATGCGTGATGGGAAGAAGTCTCTGGCGCAGAGGATTTGCTATGGGGCTTTTGAGCTTATCAGGCAGAAGACCGGCAGGGACCCAATGGAGGTTTTTGAACAGGCGTTGAACAATGTAATGCCTGTATTGGAAGTGAGGCCTCGCAGGGTTGGTGGTGCCACCTACCAGGTGCCGGTGGAAGTCAACCCGGAGAGGAGACAGGCGTTGGGCTTGCGCTGGCTGGTTGATTATGCCAGAGAGCGCAATGAAAGGACCATGGTTGAAAGGCTGGCAGCTGAAATCATCGATGCTGCCAACAACACTGGTGGTGCTGTAAAGAAAAAGGAAGATACTCATCGAATGGCAGAAGCCAACAAGGCCTTTGCGCACTACAGATGGTAAGGAGTATATTTTTGCGCCACGTCCTGAACCATGGAGAATGCTGGAATGCTGTTCTTAGAAGGGAGGAGGTGCAACAATGCTTAGAGAAGTAGCAATGGAAAAAGTAAGAAATATCGGTATAATGGCACACATTGATGCCGGTAAGACCACTACTACCGAGCGTATCCTGTTCTATACCGGTAAGATCCATAGAATGGGTGAGGTACACGAAGGTACCGCTACCATGGACTGGATGGTACAGGAACAGGAACGCGGTATTACCATAACATCGGCTGCTACTACAGCTATATGGAAGGGCCACTTTATCAACATCATTGACACGCCAGGGCACGTGGACTTCACAGTAGAAGTCGAACGCTCTTTGCGCGTTCTCGATGGTTCTGTGGCGATATTTTGCGCAAAAGGAGGAGTAGAGCCACAATCCGAAACTGTTTGGCGCCAGGCTAATAAATATAAAGTTCCTCGCTTGGCATATGTAAACAAGATGGATATAGTTGGGGCTGACTTTTTCAACGTTGTAAACATGATCCGCGAAAGATTGGGAGCCAATCCTGTTCCCATTCAAATCCCCATTGGGAAGGAAGCCGACTTCAGAGGAATTGTTGACCTGGTGCGGAATAAGGCCATATATTATCTTGATGACCTGGGAACCCAGAGCGAGGAAAAGGAAGTCCCTGATGACCTAAAAGAACTGGTTGAGGAGTACAGGACCAAGCTGCTGGAAGTTGTTGCAGAGCAGGATGACGAGCTCATGATGAAATACCTCGAGGGCGAAGAGCTCGCAGAAGAGGAAATAAAGGCAGCGCTACGCAAAGCTACTATCTCTTTCAAGATAGTGCCGGTGCTGTGTGGTTCATCGTACAGAAACAAAGGGGTACAGCCTTTGCTCGATGCCATTGTGGATTATCTACCTTCACCGCTTGACTTACCGCCTGTGGTAGGTACATCGCCTGATACTGGCGGGGAGATCGTAAGACATCCATCGGATGATGAACCTTTGAGCGCTTTGGCGTTTAAGGTAATGGTTGACCCCTACGTTGGAAAGCTGGTGTATGTGCGCGTCTACTCCGGTGTGCTGAGGTCTGGAACCTATGTGTACAACACCACCAGGGGTACCAAGGAGAGGATTGGACGAGTTTTGCGCATGCACGCCGATCACCGCGAGGAGATCTCTGAGGCCTATGCAGGCGACATAGTAGCGGTG
Source organism: Caldicoprobacter oshimai DSM 21659 (assembly GCA_000526435.1). Lineage (GTDB taxonomy): Bacteria > Bacillota > Clostridia > Caldicoprobacterales > Caldicoprobacteraceae > Caldicoprobacter > Caldicoprobacter oshimai. Next base: position 230,074 of record JAGB01000003.1, on the reverse strand, counting down.
GTAGGCTTGAAGAACACCATAACGGGTCATACCCTGTGCGATGAGAATAACCCGATAGTCCTCGAGTCGATGGTATTTCCTGAGCCGGTTATACAGGTTGCAATTGAACCCAAGACAAAGGCAGGCCAGGAAAAGTTGTCGGTTGCGCTGCAGAGGCTGGCAGAGGAAGATCCCACCTTCAGGGCTTTTGTTGACCACGAAACAGGTCAGACCATTATCGCTGGAATGGGAGAGCTGCACCTTGAAATCATTGTGGATCGTTTGGTCAGGGAATTTAAGGTAGAGGCCAATGTGGGTAAGCCGCAGGTGGCCTATCGCGAGACCATCAAGAAGGCTGTCAAGGCCGAGGGAAGGTTCATCAGGCAGACCGGTGGTCGTGGTCAGTACGGCCATGTATGGCTTGAGGTTGAACCGCTTGAGCCGGGTAAGGGATTTGAGTTTGTCAACAAAATTGTTGGCGGCGTTATCCCTAAAGAATATATACCGGCAGTTGAAAGCGGCGTTCGTGAGGCCATGGAAAGCGGCGTATTGGCCGGGTATCCAGTAATAGATGTAAGGGTTACCGTCTTTGACGGTTCGTACCATGAAGTAGACTCGTCTGAGATGGCCTTTAAGGTAGCGGCTTCTATGGCGTTTAAGGAAGCCATGCAAAAAGCTGATCCTGTGCTTCTGGAACCCATTATGAAGGTTGAGGTGACCGTTCCAGAAGAGTATATGGGTGATGTAATAGGCGATATTTCTTCTCGACGTGGGAGAATCGAAGGTACAGAGCTGCGTTCCGGTGTGCAGGTGATAAAGGCTTATGTGCCATTGGCTGAGATGTTTGGATATGCCACTGACCTTCGTTCAAAGACTCAGGGACGAGGTAGCTATGTAATGCAGATGTCCCACTATGAAGAGGTTCCAAAGAACCTTCTTGAGAAAATTATAAAGAAGTAAATTTAAAAAATTTAAGGAGGAGGAAAGAAGAGATGGCAAAGGCGAAGTTTGAGAGGACGAAACCGCACGTAAACATAGGTACGATAGGGCACGTAGACCACGGGAAGACTACGCTGACGGCGGCGATAACGATGGTGCTGGCCAAGTACGGGAAGGCACATGCCATGAAGTATGAAGATATTGACAAGGCGCCCGAGGAGAAGGAGAGGGGAATAACCATCAACACGTCGCATGTGGAGTACGAGACCGAGAAGAGGCACTATGCACACGTGGACTGTCCTGGTCACGCTGACTATGTAAAGAACATGATAACCGGGGCAGCGCAGATGGATGGTGCGATACTGGTGGTATCGGCGGCAGATGGGCCGATGCCGCAGACTCGTGAGCACATACTGCTGGCCAGGCAGGTAGGGGTGCCATACATTGTAGTATTTTTGAACAAGGTGGACATGGTAGACGACGAGGAGCTGCTTGAGCTGGTAGAGATGGAAGTGAGGGAGCTGCTCAATGAGTACGAGTTTCCAGGGGATGAGGTACCGATTATAAGAGGGTCTGCGCTGAAGGCGCTTGAGGTAGCGCAGAGCGGCGGGGATGTAGAGAACGATCCCTGGTGCAAGGCGATATTTGAGCTGATGAATGCGGTAGATGAGTATGTACCGACGCCGCAGAGGGAAGTTGACAAGCCGTTCCTGATGCCGATAGAGGACGTATTTTCGATAACAGGTCGAGGTACGGTAGCGACGGGAAGGGTAGAGAGAGGGAGGCTGAAGGTATCGGATACGGTAGAGATAGTAGGGTTTGCAGAGAAGCCCAGGGCGACGGTAGTTACGGGAGTAGAGATGTTCAGGAAGACACTTGACGAGGCCGTAGCTGGGGACAACATAGGAGCGCTGCTGAGGGGTATACAGAAGGACGAGATAGAGAGGGGCCAGGTATTGGCACAGCCTGGGACCATCAAGCCGCACACTGAGTTTTATGCGCAGGTATACGTGTTGACGAAGGAAGAGGGAGGAAGGCACACGCCGTTTTTCAGCGGGTACAGGCCGCAGTTTTACTTCAGGACGACTGACGTGACTGGCGTGATAGAGCTGCCTGAGGGAGTAGAGATGGTGATGCCGGGTGACAACGTGAACATGAAGGTGAAGCTCATTACGCCCATAGCGATAGAGGAAGGGTTGAGGTTTGCTATAAGAGAAGGTGGCAGGACTGTAGGCGCCGGTGCTGTAACTAAAATCATCGAGTAATGAATTGCCGGTAAGCCGGTTTTAAAATGGGAATACCTGTGGACACCAGAGCTACAGCCGTTTTAAGTAGCCCGGTGGATGAAGCGGGGATGTCCTTGAAGCTTTAGTTGAAATGTGGCCGGGTAAAACCTGCGTGGTGTTTAAAGGAGGGAGAACATGGCGACTCAAAAAATCAGGATTAAATTGAAGGCCTATGATCACGTTTTGATAGATCAATCGGCTCAGAAAATAGTAGAGACTGCCAAGAGGACAGGGGCAAAAGTATCGGGTCCTATTCCTTTGCCCGTTGAAAAGAGCATAATAACCATACTTCGTGCTCCGCACAAGTACAAGGATTCCCGCGAGCAATTTGAGATGAGGACGCATAAGCGCCTGATAGATATACTAAATCCTACTCCCAAGACCGTGGATTCTTTGATGAGGCTAGATCTTCCTGCTGGGGTGGATATCGAAATTAAACTGTGAGCGGTAGAGAGCCACTACTAGGGAATGGAGGTTGAGACGAATGACTAAGGCGATTCTGGGTAAAAAGTTGGGGATGACCCAGGTTTTTACCAAAGATGGCGTGGTGGTACCGGTTACTGTGGTTGAGGCAGGCCCTTGCGTTGTTACCCAGATAAAGACTCCGGAAAAGGATGGGTACAGCGCTATTCAGGTGGGCTTTGAGGATATCCCCGAAAGGCTTTTGAACAAGCCTTTAAAAGGCCATTTCGATAAAGCCAAGGTGCCATATAAAAGGTATTTAAGGGAACTCAGAGTTTCCAACATTGAAGACTATAAAGTGGGAAGCGAGATAAAGGCGGATATCTTTTCAGAAGGTGACAGGGTAGACGTAACGGGTTACAGCAAAGGTAAAGGTTTTACCGGTAACATCAAGAGATGGAATCATAGCAGAGGGCCTGAGACCCACGGTTCTAAATACCATAGAGGTCCTGGTTCTATGGGTTCTAATACTTTTCCGGGTCGCGTATTAAAGACCAAAAAGCTTCCTGGCAGGATGGGAGTGGAGAGGGTAACCATCCAAAACCTGGAGGTTGTCAAGGTAGACCCTGAAAGGAATCTCATGCTGATAAAAGGGTCGGTACCGGGGCCTAAGGGCGCATTGCTCATCATCAAGGAAACGGTAAAACAAGCAGCAGAGAAATAGGGGTATATGCTTTAAGAAGGGAGGAGAAGTTATGCCCAACGTAGCTTTATATAACATAGAAGGCACCCCTGTAGGCGAGATTTATTTAGATGACGGGGTATTTGGTGCAGAGATCAATGAAGCGGCTATATATCAAGTGGTAAAGATGCAGCTGGCCAATAAGCGACAGGGTACACAGTCCGCTTTGACGCGCGGAGAAGTGCGTGGCGGCGGCAGAAAGCCCTGGAGGCAGAAAGGTACTGGTCGTGCACGGCATGGTAGCATCCGCTCGCCCTTATGGGTTAAGGGTGGTGTGGTGTTTGCTCCAAAGCCGAGGGATTATTCCTACACCGTACCCAAGAAGATTCGCAGGCTGGCAATGAAGAGCGCATTATCGTCCAAGGTTGCAAATGATGAGATCATCGTACTTGACTCGCTAAAATTGCCGCAACCCAAGACTAAGGAAATGGCAAGAGTATTGAAAAATCTCAAAGTAACCAGGAAGGCATTGGTGGTTTTGCCGGAGAAAGACGAAGTAGTGCAGAGAGCCATACGGAACATTCCAGGCGTAAAGCTTGCCTATATAAATACGCTTAATGTGCTGGATATATTGAATTATGATATGTTTATAGCCACTCAGGATGCCGTGCGCCGTATAGAGGAGGTGTACGCGTAATGAAGAATCCCCACGATATAATCATAAGGCCGGTTTTGACTGAAAAGAGCTATAAGGAGATGCAAAACAAGAAGTACACGTTTATAGTGGACATAAACGCCAATAAGATAGAGATAAAAAAAGCTATAGAGCAGATATTCGGCGTGAAGGTTGAGAAGGTAAACACCATGAGATACAAGGGCAAGCTCAAGAGAATGGGTGTCCATGTAGGGAGGACGCCTGCATATAAAAAGGCGATCGTCAAACTTGCTCCTGACAGCAAGGAAATCCCGTTCTTTGAAGGAATGGCGCAATAAGGAGGGATAAGGAATCATGGGTATAAAAGTGTATAAGCCAACCTCCCCTGGTAGGCGCAACATGAGCGTTTTGACCTTTGAAGAGATCACAAAGAAAGAGCCCGAAAAGTCTTTAGTGGTGCCTTTAAAGAAGCATTCTGGTAGAAATAATGAAGGTCGTATAACCGTCAGGCACAGAGGCGGTGGAGTAAAAAGGAAATACAGAATAATTGATTTTAAGAGAGATAAGGATAACATCCCTGCTAAAGTGGCGGCTATCGAATATGACCCCAACAGGACTGCCAATATAGCCCTGCTCCATTACAAGGATGGCGAAAAGAGGTATATCATAGCTCCTTTAGGCTTAAAAGTTGGCGACACTGTGATGTCGGGTGAAAATGTTGACATCAAGGTAGGAAATGCCCTGCCTTTAAGGAATATTCCTGTGGGAACCATCATTCACAACATAGAGCTGTATCCGGGCCGTGGGGGGCAATTGGTACGGGCTGCTGGCGGAGCCGCTCAGCTGATGGCAAAGGAAGGGGATTATGCCCATGTCAGGTTGCCCTCTGGAGAAATAAGGATGATACATTTGGATTGCAGGGCTACCATTGGACAGGTTGGAAACCTGGATCATGAGAATGTTTCGATCGGGAAGGCTGGTCGTAAACGTCATATGGGCATACGTCCAACAGTACGCGGTTCTGCTATGAACCCGGTGGATCATCCTCATGGCGGTGGCGAAGGCAAAGCACCTATTGGACTACCAGCACCTGTTACACCATGGGGTAAACCTACTTTGGGCTATAAGACCAGGAAAAAGAACAAGGAATCCGATAAGTATATTATCAAGCGCAGGCGTTAGTTTAAACGCAGTTTGGTTGGATGAAGGGAGGCGGATGTATGAGTCGTTCAAAGAAAAAAGGGCCGTACGTATGTGAAAGCTTGCTTAAAAAGATCAGGGCTATGAATGAATCCGGCAAAAAGGCCGTTATAAAGACTTGGTCCAGAGATTCCACAATTGTGCCTGAGATGGTGGGCCATACTATAGCGGTTCATGACGGGCGCAAGCACGTTCCGGTATACATCACGGAAGAAATGGTGGGGCATAAGTTGGGCGAGTTTGCTCCTACCAGGACGTTTAGAGGGCACGGTGACCATACTGAAAAGTCCACGTCACTGAAGTAAGCATTGTGACCATTTTAATGAAGGGAGGCGGTACGCATGGCTACCAGGATCAGAGAAAAAGCAAAAGCTCGCGAACAAAACAAAGATACGCGCCCCAGGGCTATTGCAAGGTACATCAGGATGTCCCCCAGAAAGGTGAGAGCGGTGATAGATTTGATCCGGGGGAAAACAGTCAATGAGGCTTTGGCCATACTGGCTAATACGCCCAGGGCCGCTGCAAGGCCGGTTATGAAGGTGCTGAAGTCCGCTATTGCTAACGCGGAGAACAATATGAACATGAGTCAGGACAATCTGTACGTTGCTGAGATATACGCAGATCAGGGGCCCACTCTGAAGCGAATAAGGCCGCGTGCCAGGGGTATGGCTTATATGATCCGTAAGAGGACCAGCCATATTACCGTCGTGCTAGATGAGATCAAGAAGTAGGGAGGGATAATTTCGTGGGTCAAAAAGTACACCCCCATGGTTTAAGGGTTGGTATCATTAAGGATTGGGACGCCAAATGGATTGTTCCCAAGAAATATTTTGCCGATACCCTGATAGAGGATGTAAAGATAAGAGAACTGATTAAAAATAAACTTTATACAGCTGGCATTTCTAGAATTCAGATCGAAAGGGCTGCCAATAAGATAAGGATCAATATCCACACTGCTAAGCCGGGGATTGTTATAGGGAAAGGTGGAGCCGGCATCGAGGCCTTGAAAAACGAGCTGGAGAAGTTTACAAAGAAAAGCGTCATGATCAACATTATTGAGGTCAAGGTGCCGGAGCTTGATGCCCAGCTGGTGGCAGAAAACATCGCCGCCCAAATTGAGAAGAGGATTTCTTACAGGCGTGCTATGAAGCAGGCCATTGCGCGGGCTATGAAAGCAGGTGCCAAAGGTATAAAGACCATGGTATCGGGGCGTTTGGGCGGAGCAGAGATTGCAAGAAGCGAAGGATATCATGAGGGCACCATACCGCTTCAGACATTGAGAGCGGATATTGATTACGGATTTGCAGAAGCTCATACCACATATGGGCGCATTGGCGTGAAGGTATGGATCTATAAAGGAGATGTTCTCCCAAAACCCAAGAACAAGGATTTACCAAAAGCAGAAGGGGGAAATACCGATGTTAATGCCTAAGAGAGTAAAGTATCGCAAACAGCAGCGTGGAAGGATGAAGGGGAAAGCCACCAAGGGTAATACCGTTACTTATGGTGAATACGGGTTGCAGGCCCTAGAGCCTGGTTGGATCACCAGCAATCAGATTGAGGCCGCGCGTATTGCCCTTACCCGATATATCCGAAGAGGCGGAAAGGTGTGGATCAAGATTTTCCCACACAAGCCTGTTACCAAAAAACCTGCTGAGACCCGAATGGGTAGCGGGAAGGGTTCACCCGAATATTGGGTAGCTGTGGTCAAGCCAGGACGCGTCATGTTTGAAATCGCGGGAATACCGGAAGATGTTGCGCGCGAGGCCTTGCGTTTGGCTGGTCACAAGCTGCCTATCAAGTGCAAGTTTGTTAAAAGAGAAGAGTTAGGTGGTGAGGCATTATGAAGGCCAGCAAGTGGAGAGAGATGACCAACGAGGAGCTAAAGGAAAAGCTAAATGAGCTGAAGAGTGAGCTGTTTAATCTCCGCTTTCAGCTAGCCACCGGACAGCTGGAGAATCCAATGAGAATACGCGAAGTGAAAAGGGATATAGCCCGTATTAAGACTATCCTTCGCGAAAGAGAGTTAAAAGCTGCTGAGATGTAATAAAAAATGTTAGAAAGGAGGGGCTGTATGGCGCAGAAAACTCGAGGCAAAAGGAAGGTCCGCATAGGCGTTGTCGTCAGCGATAAGATGGATAAAACTGTTGTGGTGGCTGTCGAAAGAAAGGTAAGGCACGACCTATACGGCAAGGTAATAAAGCGCACCAAGAAGTTTAAGGCTCACGATGAAAATAACGAATGCCGAGTTGGCGACAAGGTAATGATCATGGAGACCCGACCGCTCAGCAAGGAAAAGCGGTGGAGGGTAGTGGAGATACTCGAGAGAGCTCAGATGGCAGAGCCATTGCCGCTCGAAGAAGGAGGGGACGAAGATGGTGCAGCAACAAACACGCCTTAAAGTAGCAGACAACACTGGTGCAAAGGAAATCATGTGCATCAGGGTGTTGGGCGGTTCCAGCAAAAAGTATGGGAATATAGGCGATATCATAGTGGCTTCCGTAAAGAGCGCCACGCCCGGCGGTGTTGTTAAAAAGGGCGATGTGGTAAAGGCAGTTATAGTGCGTACAAAGAAGGGGCTACGAAGGCCCGATGGTTCGTACATCAAGTTTGATGACAACGCTGCGGTGATCATCAACGAGGCAAAGCAGCCTGTAGGTACTCGAATCTTCGGACCTGTCGCCAGAGAATTGAGGGATAAGGATTTTATGAGGATAGTATCTTTAGCTCCTGAGGTACTGTAAAGGAGGTGGGTTAAGTTGGCAGCTAGAAGTAAGCTCCATGTGCGAAAAGGCGACCTGGTTGAGGTGATATCAGGAAAGTACAAGAATGTGCGGGGCAAGGTAATTGCAGCCTTTCCTAAACAGGGGAAGGTGATTGTGGAAAAGGTCAATATAGTTGCCCGCCATCAGAAACCTCGAGGGGTAAATCAGCCGGGTGGAATAATTCGCACTGAAGCGCCCATATATGCCAGCAAGGTTATGCTGGTATGCACCAAGTGCAACCAGAGGACGCGCGTTGGGCACAAGATACTGGAAGATGGTACAAAGGTACGGGTTTGCAAGAAATGCGGTGAGACTTTTAATGACTAGGTCTTTGAAGGGAGGGAAATGGTGTGGAGCCACGATTGAAAGAGCTGTATAAGAAAACTGTCGTTCCAGCTATGATGGAAAAGTTCGGGTATAAAAACGTCATGGAAGTACCCAGACTGGAAAAGGTCGTAATAAACATGGGAGTGGGAGATGCCAAGGAGAACCCTAAGTTCCTGGAAAGCGCTATGGAGGAGCTGGCAGCAATAACGGGGCAAAGGCCGGTTGCTACTGTGGCCAAAAAATCAGTGGCGGCTTTTAAAGTGAGAGCAGGTATGAAGATTGGCGCTAAAGTAACCCTGCGCGGTAATCGGATGTACGAGTTTCTGGACAGGTTGTTCAACATAGCGCTCCCTCGTGTAAGGGACTTCAGGGGCGTTTCGCCCAAATCCTTTGATGGCCGCGGTAACTATGCTCTAGGAATAAAGGAGCAGCTCATATTCCCTGAGATAAACTACGATAAGGTCGAGAAGATAAGGGGAATGGACGTTATAATAGTTACCACTGCAAAGACCGACGAAGAGGCAAAGGAGCTTTTAGCGTTACTGGGTATGCCATTTGCAAAACAGTGATAGGGAGGGAAAGTTGAGTGGCCAGAAAAGCGTTGATTGTAAAGCAGCAAAAAAAGCCCAAGTACTCGACAAGGGCTTATAACCGTTGCCGTTTGTGTGGCCGGCCTCGTGCGTATTTGAGGAAGTTTGGAGTATGCCGCCTGTGTTTCAGGGTACTGGCTCATAAGGGACAAATACCAGGCGTCAGGAAGGCAAGCTGGTAAGCAGGAGAGACTGAAAGGAGGTAAAGAAACATGGTGACCGATCCAATCGCGGATATGCTCACACGCATTCGCAATGCTTTGATAGCTAAGCATGAGACGGTGGATGTACCAGCTTCAAACGTTAAGAGAGCGATAGCTCGGATACTGCTGGAAGAGGGATATATCAGGGACTTCACCGAGATCGAAGACGGAAAGCAGGGCATCCTGCGGATTACCCTGAAGTATGGTCCCAACAAGCAAGGGGTTATTACCGGGCTTAAGAGGATAAGCAAACCCGGTTTGAGGGTATACGTGAAAAAGGACCAGGTCCCCAAAGTTTTAGGCGGATTGGGCATTGCCATCATTTCTACGTCCAAAGGCATTATGACCGATAAACAGGCACGCAAGGAAGGATTGGGAGGAGAAGTGTTCTGCTATATCTGGTAAGTTGCTGTAACTTTAACGGAATGGAGGTGTTTTGAAATGTCAAGAGTAGGGAAACGGCCTGTAATCATTCCCTCTGGAGTCACAGTGAGCGTGGATTCCAATAACAACGTTACCGTAAAAGGGCCGAAGGGCGAACTAACCCAGCGCATTCACAGGGATATGAAAGTAATTGTCGATGGAAACATGGTGAGGGTGGAACGTCCAACTGACGAGAAATTTCACAAAGCCCTGCACGGTTTGAGCCGTACCCTGATTCAAAACATGATTGAGGGTGTAACCAGAGGCTACCAAAAGAGCCTAGAGATTGTAGGGGTAGGTTACAGGGCTCAAAAGCAGGGCAAGAAGCTGGTGTTGTCGGTTGGATACTCCCATCCGGTTGAGATAAATGAGGAGCCTGGTATTGAGTTTGAAGTACCTGCTCCCAATAAGGTCATAGTTAAGGGAATTGATAAGCAAAAGGTAGGGGAAGTGGCAGCAAGGATCAGGAGCGTAAAGCCCCCTGAACCCTATAAGGGTAAAGGCATAAGATATGAAAACGAGAGAGTAATACAAAAGCAGGGTAAGGCTGGTAAATAATAGGGGAAGGAGTGACGCGGCGTGATTAAAAAGGTAGACAGGAATGAAGCCAGGAAAGTTCGGCATATGCGCATTAGAAAAAAAGTCAAAGGCACCGCAGAGAGACCACGCCTGAATGTTTTTAGAAGCCTGAAGCATACCTATGCGCAAATAATCAACGATGAGATAGGGCATACCCTGGTATCAGCCTCCACCCTTGATCCAGAGTTGAGAGACAAGATCGTTGGCAAAACCAAAAAAGAGGCTGCCAGAATGGTTGGCCAGTTGATCGCCAAACGAGCCCTGGAGAAAGGGATAAAAAAAGTTGTATTTGACCGCGGAGGTTATAAATATCATGGAAGAGTACAAGAAGTAGCGGCTGGTGCGCGAGAAGCCGGACTGGAGTTTTAAAGGAGGGTAACGCATGCAGCGGATAGATGCTAGTAAGTTGGATCTTAAAGAACGGGTTGTGAGCATCAATCGTGTATCCAAGGTTGTGAAGGGCGGAAAAAACTTTAGGTTTAGCACCCTTGTGGTTGTGGGGGATGAAAACGGACATGTGGGAATAGGTCTTGGCAAAGCAGCCGAGATTCCTGATGCTATCAGGAAGGCTGTTGAAAAGGCCAAGAAGAACATGATTAAAGTTCCCATTATCAATACCACCATTCCTCATGAGGTGATAGGCGAGTTTGGTGCAGGCAAGGTAATCTTGATACCTGCCCGTGAAGGTACGGGAGTTATAGCAGGTGGTCCTGCGCGCGCTGTGTTGGAGCTGGCGGGTATTCGCGATATTCTGACAAAATCGATAGGCTCCAACAATCCCATCAACGTGGCATATGCCGTGATGGAAGGGTTGTCCAAGTTGAGAACGCCTGAGGAAATTGCCAGGCTCCGTGGTAAGTCGGTCGAGGAGATACTAGGTTAAGGAGGTAGTAAGCGATGGGTAAACTGAGAGTAACCCAGGTGCGCAGTACTATTGGCTGCACGCAGGATCAAATTGCAACCCTTAGGGCTCTGGGCCTTAGGAAGATAAGGAGTCAAAAGATTCATGAGGATAACCCTACTATTCGGGGAATGATACAGAAAGTCAAGCATCTAGTAGAAGTTGAAGAGATAGAGGAGTAACGGGGAGGTGTATCAGGTGAAACTGCATGAATTGAGGGCTCCAGAGGGCAGCAACAAAAAGCCAAAGCGAAAGGGTAGAGGAATCGGTTCGGGACATGGCAAGACAGCCGGGCGCGGCCATAAGGGACAGAAAGCCAGAAGCGGCGGAGGGGTTCGACCAGGTTTTGAAGGCGGACAGATGCCATTGACCAGGCGCATTCCCAAGCGAGGGTTTACCAACATCTTTGCCAAGGTATACAGCGAGGTAAATGTTGGCGACCTGGAGATATTCGAACCCGGTACAGTGGTCACCCCCGAGCTTTTGAAGGAAAAAGGTTTGATAAAGAAGATTAAGGATGGTGTTAAGATCTTAGGGGACGGCGAGCTTACCAAGAGCTTGATAGTCAGGGCCCATAAGTTCAGCAAAACAGCCCAACAGAAGATTGAAGCTGTTGGAGGTAAAGCAGAGGTGATTTAAAGTGTTTGAAACCTTGAAGAATGCCTGGCGGATAGACGACCTTAGGAAAAAGATTATCTATACGCTCCTCATGCTCCTGGTTTACAGGGTGGGAAGCTTCATACCGGTTCCCGGGATTGACAGCAGCTATATAAGGGATTTAGTGGAGGGAAATACTCTCCTGGGGTTGCTGGACATCATCTCGGGAGGAGCGTTTGCTAACTTCACCATATTTGCTATGGGTATAACCCCATACATTAACGCGTCCATCATAATGCAGCTGCTTACGGTCGCTATCCCCAGGCTTGAACAGCTGGCCAAAGAGGGCCAGGAGGGGCAAAAGAAAATCGCGCAGTATACCCGTTACGCCACCGTGGTTCTTGCTTTCATACAGGCTATCGGTATTACCTACGGACTTGCAGGGGAAGCACTGGAGAATAGAAATCTTCTGGGGTATATCATTGTGGCTTTGACCCTGACTGCTGGGACGGCCTTTTTGATGTGGCTGGGTGAGCAGATCACCGATAAGGGCATAGGCAACGGGATATCTCTCCTCATATTTACCAGCATCATATCCAGGCTTCCGGTGGCAGTGGTATCGCTGTGGCAGCTGGCTTTTGTGGCCAAGACTATAAGCCCCTGGAGCTTGCCAATAGTCGTAGTATTCGCTATCTTGTTGGTCGCCGCGGTAATATTTGTGGATTCCGGGGAAAGGAGAATACCCGTACAGTATGCCAAGCGCGTTGTTGGGCGTAAGGTATACGGCGGGCAAAGCACCCATATACCGCTAAAGGTTAATTCCTCTGGCGTTCTCCCCATCATATTCGCGGTGTCGATATTATCTTTGCCCCAAATTATAGCGCAATTTTTTCCTGGCAGTGGATTCAACGCATGGGTGGAAAAATATTTTGATCAGGGAACCGCTCTCTACGGGGTTTTGTATGCGCTGTTTATCATATTCTTCACCTTTTTCTATACGCAGATTACCTTTAACCCCGTTGAGATTGCAAACAACTTGAGGCAGTATGGCGGTTTTGTCCAGGGTATAAGGCCAGGCAAGCCAACCGCTGACTACCTTGCACGTATATCCAACCGCATTACTCTCGTGGGGTCATTGTTCCTGGTAGCGGTCGCCATAATTCCCATTGCTGCATCGGCAGCGGCTAACATGCCTATGTATTTTGGTGGGACGGCCATCCTCATCGTGGTAGGTGTGGCTCTTGAAACAGTGAAACAGCTGGAAGCCCAGATGCTTATGAGGCATTACCGAGGTTTCTTAAAGTAGGGTTGCCATATGATCATCATAAAATCTAAAAAAGAACTCGAGATCATGCGTGAAGCTGGGAAGATTGTAGCGGGGGCCCATGAGCTGGTTGCAAAGAGCATTGAGGTAGGGATGACAACGGCTCAGCTGAATAGACTGGTGGAGGAATATATATACCGCCACAATGCAATTCCTTCGTTCAAAGGATATCATGGGTTCCCAGCCAGCATATGTACCTCGATAAATAATCAGGTGATTCATGGTATTCCTGGTCCTGTTCAGCTACAGGATGGGGATATTGTCAGTGTAGATATAGGAGTAATGTACAAAGGCTATCATGGAGACGCGGCAAAGACATATGCTGTTGGGAACGTGCATCCTCGTGCCCTACAATTGATCAAAACCGTTGAAGAAGCATTCTATGAAGGATTGAAATATGCCCGGCCAGGATACCGCCTCTCTGACATATCCCACGCCATTCAAATTTTTGTAGAAAGTAAAGGTTATTCTGTGGTTAAGGCCTTTGTGGGGCATGGGATAGGTCAGAACATGCATGAAGACCCTCAAGTGCCCAATTATGGCCCCCCAGGTAGAGGCGTGCGGCTACGCCCGGGAATGACTTTGGCTATCGAACCCATGATCAATGAGGGGACTGATCAGGTGGTCATACTGGATGACGGGTGGACCGTCGTGACGCAGGACGGAAGCCTGTCAGCCCACTATGAGCACACCATTGCTATCACTGATGGTGACCCCGAAATATTAACTCAGTAAAAGTGGGTGAATGTAATGCATGATGATATGGATATAGGGAGAGTGGTGTTGGCCAAAGCGGGGCGGGACAAAGGCAAACATTTTATAATCATAGGCAGAATTGATGAAAACTATGTGTGGATTGCAAATGGCAGAACCAGGTCAATAGACAAACCCAAGAAAAAAAAGATAAAGCATCTGGAAGCAAAGCCGCATGTGGTGTATAATGTGAGAGAAAAAATTTTAAGCGGTAAAAAAGTGTTTGATGCTGAGCTCAGAAAGAGCTTGGAAGCGTTGGGATATGAACAATAGGAGGGTGAGCTGTTTGGCCAGGGAAGATGTAATTGAGGTTGAGGGCACTGTGGTGGAAGCGTTACCTAATGCGATGTTTCAGGTGGAGCTGGAAAACGGCCACAGGGTTTTAGCCCACCTGTCCGGGAAACTTCGCATGAACTTCATACGCATTTTGCCCGGCGACAGGGTAACGGTCGAACTATCGCCATATGACCTCACTCGTGGCCGAATTACTTGGCGTCTTAAATAAAGGAGGGATACAGCAATGAAAGTGCGACCATCGGTTAAAGCCATATGCGAGAAATGCAAGATAATAAAGAGAAAAGGTAAAATAAGGGTGATTTGTGAAAATCCCAAGCACAAACAAAGACAGGGATAATCCCATGATGTTTTGAAATATGAAAAAATGGAATAATTAGAGTACGGAGGTGTAACAATGGCGCGTATTGCCGGTGTTGATCTGCCCAGGGACAAAAGGGTAGAAATTGCTCTGACATATATCTATGGCATTGGGAGAGCCAAAGCCAATGAGATTTTGGCCGCTACTGGCGTTAATCCCGATACCAGGGTAAAAGATTTAACCGAAGAAGAAGTAGCCAAGTTAAGGGATTATATCGACAAAAATGTAAAGGTCGAAGGCGACCTTCGTAGGGAAGTTGCCCTCAACATAAAGAGATTAATAGAAATTGGCTGTTATAGAGGGATAAGGCACAGGAGAGGTTTGCCGGTTCGCGGGCAGAGGACGCGCTCCAACGCACGGACGAGAAAAGGTCCGAGACCGGGTATTGGCACAAGGAAGAAGAAGCTGCAAGGAGGCGTGTGAGGAATGGCAAAGCAAGCACGTAAAACTAAAAAGAGACGTGAGAGAAAAAATATAGAACGAGGAATAGCCCATATTCAATCGACTTTCAATAACACCATTGTGACCATAACTGATACTGCAGGGAATACGATTACGTGGGCAAGCGGTGGTACTATAGGGTTTAGTGGGACCAAAAAAGGCACTCCTTATGCGGCGCAGTTAGCAGCTGAATCGGCCGCTAAGGCTGCCATGGAACATGGATTAAAGACGGTGGAGGTACACGTAAAAGGCCCGGGAGCGGGACGGGAAGCTGCTATTCGTTCGCTGCAGGCTGCTGGGTTAGAGGTAAGCCTCATTAAGGACGTTACTCCCATACCACATAATGGCTGCCGGCCGCCCAAACGCAGAAGGGTATAATAAAATGTTTGGAGGTGTTAAGTGAATGGCAAGATATACAGGACCTGTATGCCGGCTTTGCAGGCGCGAGGGCATGAAGCTTTATTTGAAAGGAAGCCGTTGCTATACCGATAAATGCGCTTTCGAAAGAAGGCCTTTCCCTCCGGGGCAACACGGAAGGAATAGAAAAAAGCTTTCGGAATATGGGCTTCAGCTGCGTGAAAAGCAGAAGGTCAAGAGGATATACGGCGTATTGGAGAGGCAGTTTGAAAGGTATTTTGAGATGGCTGAGCGCATGAAGGGCGTAACGGGCGAAAATCTCCTGCAGATACTGGAGAGAAGGTTGGATAACGTAGTATACCGTATGGGATTTGCAAGCTCCCGTGCTCAGGCGCGCCAGCTGGTACGTCATGGGCATTTTACTGTAAACGGTAAGAGGGTGAACATTCCTTCTTATCTTGTGGATGTAGGTGATGTAATTGCCGTTGCCGAAAAGAGCGCTGCCAAAATGGAGCATTTTAAAGCCCTGCGTGAGCAAGGCCCGGCTGGTAATATAGTTCCGTGGGTGTCCGTTGATTTTGACAAATTGGAAGGGACAGTAACAGCGTTACCTACACGCCAGGATATTGATGTGCCTATTCAGGAGCACCTGATCGTTGAGCTGTACTCCAAGTGATGATTTGTCATAAGCTGAAAAGCGTCTCACCCTCGGATAGGTATAGTTCAACAATGTTATGAGGAGGGTTTATTTGAATGATTGAAATTGAGAAGCCGAGAATAGAGATTGTGGAAATGAGCGAAGACAACCGCTACGGCAAATTCGTGGTGGAACCCCTGGAAAGAGGGTTTGGCATCACCCTTGGCAATTCCTTAAGGAGGGTGCTGCTGTCTTCGTTGCCAGGGGCCGCTGTTACTTTCATTAAAGTAGATGGCGTGCTCCATGAGTTTTCCACAATACCGGGCGTGAAGGAAGACCTGGTTGAGATAATTCTCAACCTTAAAGAGCTGTGTATAAAGATGGAGACCAATGAGCCGAGGGTTTTGACCATAAATGCCCAGGGGCCTTGTGAAGTAAAAGCGGGTGATATCATTACTGATGCCGATGTGGAGATTGTAAACCCTGACTTGCACATAGCCACTCTGAACGAAGATGGAAAGCTCTATATGGAGATGAACGTTGAGAAAGGCAGGGGTTATGTGCCGGCAGAGAAGAATAAGAAGCCGGGGCAGCCCATTGGCATCATTCCTATTGACTCGATATTTACCCCCATCAGAAAGGTAAATTTCACGGTGGAGGATACTCGCGTTGGGCAGGTTACCGACTATGACAAGCTGACGCTGGAGGTTTGGACAAACGGTACCATAAAGCCCGACGAAGCAACCAGCCTGGCTGCCAAGATATTGAGCGAACATTTAGCTCTGTTTGTCAATTTAACTGACCATGTAAATGATGTCGAGATAATGGTAGAAAAAGAAGAAGATAAGAAAGAAAAAGTGCTTGAGATGACCATAGAAGAGCTTGACCTCTCTGTTCGCTCTTACAACTGCTTGAAGCGTGCCGGGATCAACACGGTGCAGGAGCTTATTCAGAGGACAGAAGAGGACATGATGAAGGTGAGGAACCTGGGTAAGAAATCCCTGGAAGAAGTGCAACAGAAATTAAAGGCTTTAGGATTGAGCCTGAAAAAGAAAGAAGAATGACCTACGAGATTGCAAACACCACGTGAAAAGGAGGCGATACTATGGCCAAACAGAGAAAGTTGGGCAAGCCCAGCGACCAAAGGCGTGCACTGCTTCGAAATCAGGTTTCTGCATTGCTGTGGCATGGAAAAATAGTTACTACTGAGGCAAGGGCCAAGGAAGTGCGTCGCATTGCTGAAAAGCTCATTCACCTTGCCGTGAATGAGTATGATAAGACGGTAAAGGTACAAAAACAGGTCAACAACGAAAAGGGCCAGACCGTTACTATAGAGGTTACCAACGATGCACCTTCTAAATTGAACGCTAGAAGAAAGATGATGGCTTTCCTCTATGACTTGCGCGAACCCAAGACCCGTGAGGAGACCAAGAAGGAATACAAGCAGCGCATGAGAGAGATAAAGCATCCTCTTATAGAGAAGCTGTTTAATGAATATGGGCCTAAATACAGGGCCAGAAATGAGGAAAAGAACTGTGCTGGAGGTTATACCAGGATTATCAAGCTAGGTCCCAGAAGAGGGGACGGCGCCGAACAGGTGCTCATAGAGCTGGTAGATTGATTTTGACGGTGGATTAAGTGTTACACTTAATCCATAATTTTTATCATGAAGTTAAAATCTTTAAGGAGAAAGCTATGGAGCCCATCATTAGGTTGCAGGATGTACAATTTGAATATTTGAGCTTTGAGGGTGAGGAGATTGCGGCTCTAAATGGGGTGACTCTTGACATCCAAAAGGGGGAGTTTGTGGTAATCATTGGCCACAATGGCTCAGGGAAATCCACGCTGGCCAAGCATCTCAATGCGCTGCTGCGTCCCAGCAGTGGCGTGGTCTGGATAAAAGGAATGGATACCAGAGACGAGGATAAGCTGTGGGAGATACGGCAGACGGCAGGCATGGTCTTCCAAAACCCCGATAATCAGCTGGTGGCCACAGTAGTAGAGGAGGACGTGGCCTTTGGGCCTGAAAACCTGGGCCTGCCCCCGGAGGAGATACAGAGGAGAGTGGCCGAGGCTCTCAAGGCCGTGGGAATGCAGGAGTATGCCCAGGCGGCTCCGCACTATCTCTCCGGTGGTCAGAAGCAAAGAGTTGCCATAGCCGGCATCCTTGCCATGAAGCCTGAAATAATTGTGCTGGACGAGCCAACCGCCATGCTGGACCCGGTGGGACGGCGTGAAGTGATGGAAACGGTGAAGTATTTGAACAAGCATGAGGGCATCACGGTTGTCCATATAACCCATTATATGGAAGAAGCGGTCGATGCTGACAGAGTTATCGTAATGGAACAGGGTAAGATAGTGCTGCAGGGGACGCCACAGGAAGTATTCTCCCAAGTTGAGGTTTTAAAGGAGATAGGGCTGGATGTGCCGCAGGTGACCGAGCTGGCTTACAGGCTCAGGGCTGAAGGGCTGGATGTACCCTTGAACGTCTTAAAAGTGGAAGAGATGGTGGATGCCATATGCCGATTGTAGTTGAGCATTTAACGCACGTATATATGCCGGGTAGCCCTTTTGAGTCGCTGGCTCTGGATGACGTGAGCTTTGAGATTCAGGATGGGGAGTTTGTGGGGCTTATTGGGCATACAGGTTCGGGAAAGTCTACATTGGTACAGCACCTCAATGGGCTTTTAAAGCCAACCAAGGGCAGAATTGTGGTGGACGATATTGAGATCACGAGTGAGAGCAAGGTACCCAAGAGGCTCAGACAGCATGTGGGACTGGTGTTTCAATATCCCGAGCATCAGCTGTTTGAGGAAACGGTATACCAGGATATTGCCTTTGGTCCCAGAAACTTGAACCTTCCAGAGGACGAAGTGGAGAGAAGGGTAAGAGAGGCCATGGCCCTGGTGGGGTTGGATTTTGAAGCCGTGAAGGATCGCTCGCCTTTTGAGATAAGTGGGGGACAGAGAAGGCGAGTTGCCATTGCAGGGGTTCTCGCAATGGAGCCCAGAATCCTCATCCTAGATGAGCCTACTGCCGGTCTGGACCCCAGAGGAAGGGACGAGATTTTAGGCCAGATAAAGAATTTGCACGCGCAGCGGGGTATGACCATCATCTTGGTTTCGCACAGCATGGAGGACATCGCCAGGCTGGTCGATAGGATTATAGTGATGAACAGGGGCAGAATAGCTTTGATGGGCAAGCCAGAAGAGGTATTTTCACATGTGGATGAGCTTCATGCTATGGGGCTGGGGATTCCCCAAATAACGCATGTGATGAGGGGCTTGAAAGCCAGAGGCATGGATGTACCCGACAACATTTACACCGTGGAGCAAGCTGTCAAGGTCATTTTAGAGAGGGTGAGGGGGAAGAAAAAATGATTAAAGATATTACCATAGGTCAATTTTTCCCCGGCCAATCGCCCATACATAAGCTTGATCCACGGGTTAAGATAATACTGACCTTTGTTTTTATCGTAATAATATTTTTTGCTAAAACCTATCTGGGATATGCGCTGATTTTTGCGTATATAGCACTTGCAATGTGGCTTTCAGAAGTGCCAATCCGATATATTTTGAGAGGGCTCAAGCCTCTCCTGTTCATAATAGTTTTGACGTTTTTCATAAACGTCTTCTTCACTCCCGGGAATAAGGTGCTGTTTCAGGTTTGGGTCCTTAAATTTACCCAGGAGGGTTTAAGGCAGGGGGTCTTCATGGCTCTGCGCTTGATATTGCTGGTCATTGGGACCTCGTTGCTTACTCTGACCACCTCCCCTATTTCATTGACCGACGGTATCGAGCGCTTGTTGCAGCCGCTTCAGGTCGTTCGCTTCCCGGCTCATGAGCTAGCTATGATGATGACCATTGCCCTACGGTTTATCCCCACTTTGCTGGAGGAGACCGATAAGATAATGAAGGCACAAATGGCCAGGGGAGCGGATTTCGAGAGCGGTAATCTATTCCAAAGGGCCAAAGCTTTGGTACCGCTTTTGGTGCCTTTGTTTATAAGCGCTTTTAGAAGGGCCGATGAATTGGCCATGGCGATGGAGTCACGCTGCTATCGCGGTGGCAAAAATCGAACACGCATGAAGGTGCTCAAAGCGGCCAGGAGGGATTACCTGGCGGTGGCCGTGACCCTGCTGTTGGTAGTAGGCATACTCTTGGACAGCTATGTACTGTAATGAGCCTTAAAGCGGCTGTCAAATGGGCTATTGACTCGGATATGTTTATCAGATATATTGATTCAGATAAATTTCAGAGAACATCGGAACGCTGTGATGAGTGAAATTTAATTTTGACAAAGTTTGGCGGTTTGAATGACCTGCCACGATCAAGGACGCATGGTAGTTTTCTGGATATGGTAGCGGGCTGGCTGGTTATTCAGCCTTGCAGCGGGATGTACTGAATACAGGAGTATGAAAGTATGAGGAACATAAAAATCGTGCTGGAGTATGATGGTACCAACTATGCTGGCTGGCAAAGGCAGAAGAATACATTGTCCATTCAACAGGTGGTAGAGGAGGCTTTATACAAGCTGACCAAGGAAAGGATTACGGTTATAGGTGCGGGGCGGACCGATAGCGGTGTGCATGCACGGGGGCAGGTGGCCAACTTTTTTACAGCCTCGAGGATTCCTGCTGAGCGCTTCAGCTTTGCCTTGAATTCAGTACTGCCCCCCGACATTCGCGTGCTTGAGTCGCAAGAAGTTTCTCATGAATTTCATGCCAGGTATTCGGCTAAGGCAAAGCAGTACAGGTATTCGATATGCATGCGTCCACACGCTCCTGCCATAGCCAGGAATTATTACTATCACGTTCCTGACATTTTAGACGTGGAAGCAATGAATGCCGCAGCAAAATATATTATAGGCACTCACGATTTCAAGGCTTTTCAGAGTGCTGGCAGCGGCGTGAAAAACACCGTGAGAACGGTATACGAGGCCTACTGGGTTTGGGAACCGCCTTGTTATCTCCATTTCCATATTAAAGGGAATGGGTTTTTGTACAACATGGTGCGCATCCTTGTAGGAACCTTCATAGAGATAGGGCGGCACAGGATGTTGGAATCTGATATGAAGCGCATCCTGGAGTCGGGGGATAGGGACAAGGCGGGGCCAACAGTACCTGCCCACGGGTTGTGCCTTGAAAAGGTCTATTATTGATAGTCGCTATTAAGCGTTATGCCTATATAGATACGCTAGAGCGGTTGAAGGTGTTGATTGAATTGTTAGAAAATTTTTGAAGGCTCTTTAAAATCAATTGATATTTTGGCCTTGACAGGCTGAAGGCCTTGTATTACAATATAACCTAGTTTTAATGTGCTCTATTAGCCCTGGCTGTTTATGAAAAATGATTGAGCGTGAAGGTAAGTACATGTATTTTGTGCTGCTGATAAATCTGCAGTAGGGCAGTGCAATTGAATGTGATAGCATGCTTATATTTTATAGTACGTTTTTAATAAATTGGCTGCTTGAAGGAGAGGTAATTTGATAAGAAGTGAAAGATGATTTTTCCCCAAAAGATGTTGGTTAACTAGAAGATTTGTATGGTGACATACTAGATTAGATAATCGAGTGGAATAGGAGGAAAAGCCATGAAGACTTTTGTAGCTAAACCGGATAAAGTTACAAGGAAATGGTATGTTGTGGATGCAACCGATAAGCCGTTGGGTAGGCTGGCGTCTCAAATAGCCAAAATATTGAGGGGTAAACACAAGCCGATTTATACTCCCCATGTGGATACTGGCGATTATGTGATAGTTATCAATGCCGAGAAAGTTAAGCTTACGGGTAAAAAACTCGATAAGAAGATGTACCGCCACCATTCCCTGTACCCTGGAGGATTAAAAGAGATTCCCTACAGACAGCTTTTAGAGCGTAAGCCTACATTGGTCATATATCATGCCGTAAAAGGGATGTTGCCCCACAACAGGCTGGGGCGTAAGATGCTTAAAAAGCTGAAGGTGTATGCAGGGCCCAACCATAAGCACGAGGCTCAACAGCCCGAAATACTTGAACTGTAATGAAGGTCGGGAAAGGAGAGATATGCGTTGGCTAACATACAGTATTATGGAACAGGTAGAAGAAAGACCTCTGTAGCCAGGGTACGGCTTATCCCAGGAGAAGGCAAAATCATTATCAATGACCGCGATATCAAAGATTACTTTGGAATGGAACCTCTGCGGATTATGGTGAGGCAGCCTTTGGAATTGACAGGCACATTAGGTAAGTTTGACGTCATCGCAAAGGTTGAAGGAGGCGGCTTTAGCGGACAGGCCGGTGCTATCAGGCACGGTATTTCCAGGGCATTGTTGAAGGTTGACGAGGGTTTCCGCCCGATACTTAAGAAAGCCGGATTCCTGACGCGCGATCCGCGAATGAAAGAGAGAAAGAAGTACGGTTTGAAAGGTGCGCGAAGAGCGCCTCAGTTCTCCAAGAGATAGGACCAAAAGCAGACCGCCAGAGATTGTTCTCGTGGCGGCCTTTTTATGCATATTTTTGAGGAATACGACTGTACAACCTTATTGAAATACCGCCCACCTATGGAGGTGGAGGCTTCCTGCTTCATTGACCAGACTTGCTGCAGAAGAAAAACTTCTTCCGCAGTAGAGGTCCAATCTCCACAGGCGTAAATTCGGGTAGTCCCTACCCTACTCCTTTTATCAAAGCCGCACCATATCCCCTCAAATTCTTGGCCGCATTCTCGTTTCTGTCATGTACGCTTCTGCATTTTGTGCAAAAAATCTTCCTTGCTGTTCTTTACATATTCATGCTCCCTAGCTAGCCTCTTTACCGCCTTCTCCCTGTTCCTGGATTCCTTCTCCTTCCTTGACAGCTGCCTCTGCAACCTCTTAAGCCTCTTCTCGGCTTTAATAAGATACTTTGGATACTCAACCTTGAATACCCCTGCGTCATTTGCAATCGCTGCAAAGTGCTGTAAGCCTAAATCTATTCTACAAACTAAATTACTGGGCTCCTTTATTTCGTTCCTCGGATCCTGTACCTCCACAAGTATGCTTACATAGTACCTGCCCGATTTCGTCTTAACAACTGTAACTGATATCTTCGGAAGATAAATAAATCCTTCCTCAAAATCCACCCTTATCGTCTCATTCCTATTTGGAAGTATCTGATTGTTCTTTGTATATGACTGCTTGTCTTTCTTCTTCTTGAACTTCGGCATTATCAGCAATCAAAGATGGTTCACATTGCGTGGGTTTTGGGTTATAATAATTCTGTTAATGCTTTGAATATATCAAAGCGGTTTATTGCGCAAAGTCTACGGTCATTAATAAAAACTCTTGACGGTGTGATGCTGAAAGATTGACTTGTAGATGGAACGAGATGCATATTCACGTATGATCTCCAAGAACAAGGAGGTTTAAAATTATGTTGAAGGACATAATCATCGTAGGGGGTGGCGTGGCTGGTCTCACTGCCGGGCTGTACGCCAAGAGAGGCGGGATGGATGCCCTGCTGTTTGAGAAGATGTTTTCGGGTGGGCAGATGGCCACTACATATTTGGTGGAAAACTACCCGGGGTTTGATGAACCAATCAGCGGTCCGGACCTCGCCATGAAAATGGAATCTCATGCCCGAAAATTCGGGCTGGAAATATTGTATGACGAGGTAGTGGAGCTTGAGCTGGAGGGTAGAATTAAAAAGGTGGTGACCGACAAGGGGGAGTATCAGGCCAAGGCGCTCATACTCTGCATGGGTGCGCAACCTAAAAAGCTTGGCCTGCCCAAGGAGGACGAGTTCCGGGGCCGAGGGGTGTCCTACTGTGCTACCTGTGATGGCGCTTTTTACAAGGAAAAATATGTGGCGGTTGTAGGCGGTGGCGATACCGCGGTGGAGGATGCACTCTTCTTGGCACAGCACGCTACAAAGGTCTATCTCATACACAGGCGCAATGCGCTAAGGGCTTCGAAGATATTGCAGGACAGGCTGTTTGCAAATCCCAAAGTTGAGATACTGTGGGATTCGGTGGTTGATGAGATACTGGGTGAAAAAGGAGTAGAAGGGCTGCTGGTGCGAAACGTAAAAGACGGTTCGAAGAAAGAGCTGAAGGTGGATGGGCTGTTTGTTGCAATTGGGATACAGCCAAACAATGCTTTGATACAGGGTAAGCTAAAGATGAATGAAGCCGGGTTTGTGATAACCGATGAGACTATGGCTACCAATATACCGGGGGTTTTTGCAGCCGGCGATTTGCGACAAAAGCCGTTGTGGCAGATTATAACGGCTGCAGCAGATGGGGCCGTTGCTTCGGTATCGGCTCAGAGATATATAATGGAAGAGTTTGAGTGATGTTTATCTTTATTTTTGATAGGGGGTCATGGATATGGCAAGGATGTTTGGTACCGATGGAGTAAGAGGAGTGGCCAATAAGGATCTAAGCTGTGAGCTGGCATTCAAGCTGGGGCAAGCAGGGGCGTATGTGTTATCAAAGGGCAAAAAGAGGCCTAAAATTTTGATTGGAAAGGATACCAGGCTGTCCGGGGATATGCTGGAAGCGGCATTGGTAGCCGGTATTTGCTCGGCAGGCGGTGAAGCTCTGGTGGCGGGCGTCATACCCACACCTGGTGTTGCCTACCTTGCAAGGCATTACGGAGTGGATGCCGGAGTGGTTATCTCCGCTTCTCACAATCCAATGGAGTATAACGGCATCAAGTTTTTTGATAGCAATGGATACAAGCTCCCTGATGAGTTGGAGGATGAGATAGAGGCTATCATCAAAGGGCAAAAACAGGTTGATATTCCTTCGCCTATAGGGAGCGAGATAGGCAGAAAGGTGCCGGTTCCCAATGCAATACAGGATTATATAAATTTTCTAAAAAGTACCGTAGACGTCGATTTGAGCGGTTTGAAACTGGCTCTGGATTGCGCCAACGGTGCTGCGTACAAAGTGGCGCCCATGGTCTTTTCGCAATTGGGCGCTGAAGTGGAAGTCATAAACGACACTCCCAACGGCGTTAACATAAACTGCAATTGCGGTTCCACTCATCCCGAGGGGCTTCAGAAGTTTGTGGTAAAGACCGGTGCGGATATAGGGTTAGCATTTGATGGTGATGCCGATAGGCTGATTGCCGTGGACGAGAACGGAGAGCTGGTGGACGGGGATCAAATAATGGTGATTTGCGCTCTTGATATGAAAGAAAGGGGCGTGCTCAAGCGCAATACGGTGGTGGCCACCGTCATGAGCAACATAGGTTTCGATATTGCCCTTGAAAAGGCGGGGTGTGGCTTTGTAAAGACTAAAGTAGGGGACAGGTATGTTCTGGAGGAGATGCTTAAAAACGGATACAATATTGGAGGCGAACAGTCAGGCCATATAATATTTTTGGACCACAGTACCACGGGAGACGGCATTTTAACAGCGCTGCAGTTGTTGTCAGTTGTTAAGAGAAAGAACCGGAGACTATCTGAACTGGCTTCGATCATGCAAAGGTTCCCTCAGGTCCTAGTGAACGCAAAGGTTAATCCCGAGAAGAAGAACAGCTACATGAACGATCCGGTCATAGCAGAGGAGATATCGCGAATTGAAGCTAAATTCAAGGGGGCAGGCAGGGTGCTCATCCGTCCGTCGGGGACAGAGCCTCTCATCAGAGTTATGATCGAGGGGGCTGACCAAAGGGAAATAGAGGACAGCGCTAAGAGGTTGGCGAGTTTGATAGAAGAGCGGTTGAATTAAGGGTTGAAATTTGTCGTGTTAAAGGGGAATTTTTTATATAAACATCTTGTATTCAATCGAGAAGATGTTATACTAATCATGAGGATGAGTAGGAAATGGCTGCCCTTAAAAGGAGGAATTACAGGTGATGAGAAGGGGAAGCTCGAGAAGGGGCTGGGTATTGTTTTTGTTTTTGCTAGCAGGTATTATTATTGGCAGCGTGGCAGGAAGGATTTTGGCTGCATATTTCGATATACCCCTATTTACAGAGTCCCTTCAAATTGGTACTGAGGATAATCCCCTGGTGCTTGATTTGGAGATAATACATCTGGTGCTGGGAGTTACCTTTACCGTCAATTTTGGCACTATCCTGGGCGTATTGCTGGGCCTTCTATTTTATTTTAAGTCTTGAAGTAAATATGCCTAAAAGTACATCATGGTATATATCATCCATGTTCAAATCGAGAATTCTTTAAACAGCAGGAGGCAATAAGCAGCAGATGAGGATAATACTAGCTTCTTCATCGCCTAGGAGGAGCGATTTGCTTGCACAAATGGGGTTAAAGTTTGAAGTTATTCCCAGTGGCCAAGAGGAAAAAGTAGTTGAGAATCTTCCTCCTCATCAACTGGCTGTGGAGTTAGCCCTTAAAAAGGCTGAAAGTGTTGCCAAAAGGGTGCAAGGCTGTGCCTTGATAATAGGCGCAGATACCATTGTGGTCAAAGGCGACAAGGTGTTGGGCAAGCCCAAAGATGAGGATGAGGCATTCCAGATGCTTATGGAGCTGCAGGGGCAGGTTCATGAGGTCATAACAGGGCTGGCTGTTATGGAGATGCCTACCCGTAGATGTGTGACTGCTTACGAGAAGACGTTGGTTGAGATGGCTCCCCTGACCCGTCAAGATGTTGAGGGTTATATTCGAACGGGAGAACCCATGGACAAGGCGGGCGCTTACGGCATTCAGGGGCTTGGTGGTATGCTTATAAAGAGGATAGAGGGATGCTACTACAATGTCGTGGGGCTTCCCATCCATCGCCTTTGGGTGATACTCAAGGAGTTTGAGGTTGAGGTGTTTACTGAGCGAGCTGTTTAGCACAAGTTATCAAAAATGCAATTATTGGCAATAATTAATTTAGCGCTCAAAAAACAATGTGGTTGGAAGGAGAAATGGATGGTATGGGAGTATTGAACATATTCAGCAGGGATTTGGGAATTGATCTAGGAACTGCCAATACTCTGGTATATATTCGAGGGAAGGGAATAGTTATCCGTGAACCCTCTGTGGTGGCCATTCGCAGCGATACCAGAGAGGTACTGGCTGTTGGTGAAGAAGCCAAGAGGATGATTGGTAGAACTCCTGGAAACATCGTTGCTATAAGGCCGATGCGTGATGGCGTTATAGCCGATTTCGATGTCACCCAGGAGATGTTGAAGTATTTCATAAGAAAGGCCATGAAGAGGCCTCTCGTGGTGCACCCCAGAGTAGTCATCTCGGTTCCGTCTGGTGTTACCGAGGTTGAGAAGAGGGCTGTGTATGAAGCGGCAAGGCAGGCGGGTGCTCGTGAAGCTTACCTGATTGAAGAGCCCATGGCCGCGGCCATAGGTGCAGGGCTGCCGGTGCATGAGCCCACGGGTAGCATGGTGGTGGACATTGGCGGTGGTACCAGCGAGGTAGCGGTAATTTCGCTAGGCGGGATTGTAACCAGCAGGTCTTTGAGGATAGGTGGCAACAAGATAGATGATGCCATTATATTCTACATTAAAAAAGAATACAATTTGATGATAGGTGAGCGGACGGCCGAGGAGATAAAGATCACTATAGGTTCTGCATATCCCAAAGAGGAAGAGCAGGATATGGAGGTCAGAGGTCGGGACCTGGTGACCGGGTTGCCGAAAACCTTAAGGATTACGTCTTCTGAGATTCTTGAGGCTTTGAAGGAGCCCGTAAGCCAGATCGTGGAGGCCATTAAGCTCACGCTGGAGAAGACTCCGCCTGAACTGGCTGCCGATATTATGGACAAGGGTATAATGCTAACCGGGGGAGGAGCTCTCCTCGATGGCATCGATAAGCTCATAGCCCAGGAGACCGGCATGCCAGTCCATATTGCAGAGGCGCCTCTGGACTGTGTAGCTGTGGGTACTGGACGTGCACTGGAAGAATTAGAGGTTTTAAGAAGGGTGACCATCTCATCCAAGAATTTGGCTTAAAGATGGGATGGTGATGGTTTTGCTTCAATTTTTGCGGAGGCATTCGCTGGCTGTTGTAGTGGCCCTCTCTGTTTTTTTATTAGCCATGGCTATTTTTACCTCTCAATCACGGGGAAGCACGAGCTTCCTAGAAGGGCTTGTGGGAGAGGTCATTTCACCTGTTCAAAAAGTAATATACAGGGCTGCCTCTTTTATTTATGGCTCCCTTGCGGAGATAAAAGAGAGGCGTAATTTGAGAGAGAATTATGAGCGCCTTAAGGAAAGGGTGGAGCAGCTGGAGAAGGAGCTGCTCAGGATGAACGAGCTGGAAAGACAAAATCAGCGCTTGAAGAAGCTGCTGGATTTTGCTGTAGAAAGAGAGGAGCTGGTTGTTACAGGTGCTAGGGTCACGGGTAAAGACCCCGGCAACTGGTTTAATGTATTTACCATAGATAAGGGTAGAAATCAGGGTATAGCGGTAAATATGGCAGTTGTAACCGAGCGCGGGCTGGTTGGGCGCATCATAGAAGTGGGGCCTAACTGGGCAAAGGTGCGCTCAATCGTGGATGCTCAAAGTTCGATAAGCGGCATAGTCGAGAGAACCAGAGACAATGGCATAGTGAAGGGCAACAATGCCTTTGGGGCAGAGGATGGCACCTGCAGTATGGTATATCTTCCATTGGATTCAGAAGTGAGCGAGGGGGATAAGGTGATTACATCGGGGCTGGGCGATTTTCTCCCCAAGGGGATTTACATTGGCGAAGTGATAGAAGTGGTGCGTTATAAAAAAGACCTTTACAAAACTGCTATTATAAAGCCGGGAGTTGATTTTCAGCGTTTGGAAGAGGTACTGATAATTAAGGCAAGGTCTGATGAGTGATTTTTGTTGTGATGATTTTTCTCACGATTTTTTACTGTGCTTTTGAATAAAGAAGAGCGGAACATAATATCGTTTTTATGGAGTTGGAGATAGCAGTGATATGAAGGTTTGGGTTATAGCTGGTATCCTGTTGGGTAATTTGATTGTTCAATCATCGTTATTTCCTTTTATCGAAGTGTATGGCGTTAGGCCGGATTCGTTAATGGTGCTTGTGATCTCGTTTGCGCTTCTGACAGGCAATCCTACGTCAGCCGTGGTAGGGCTGTGCGGGGGGTTGTTACAGGATATTCTATTTGGTCAAAATATAGGTTTTTATGCTTTGCAGTATATGCTGATCGGATACCTTGTAGGCCTGATTTATGGAAAAGTTTTTGCAGGCAAATCATTGATTCATGTATTTTTTGTGGGCGTAGCGACGATTTTTCGAGGGCTGTTTGCCTTTTTATGGATGTATTTTGCAGGAATGGATGTTTCATTTCAGCGGCTGTTTTTAAAGGTTGTCCTGCCAGAGATGGTGTACAGCATGGCTATAACGCCTGTTGTATATTACTACATGAACAAGCTGTATAAATATAAATTTATGAATCGGCGCTGGCATTTCGATTGAAAGGGGTAAAATATTACCTCTTTTTTGTTTGTTTGAACCATGATAAAATATCTACTGAGAATTTATGCTTGATTGCGAGCTGAACTGTGGCACAGAGGGGGTCAAGGAATGCTTAAATGGTTTAAAAACCGCTTTTTTTTGTTTGGGTTGATATGCATATTGGGGTTCAGTACGCTTCTGCTCAGGCTTGCCTATCTCACCGTAGAACTAGGGGAAACTTACTATGCGCTGTCCATGGAGCGAAAATCGGTTGAGATTCCACTTAGAGGTAGCAGAGGAAATATTTTGGATAGAAATGGCATTCCTATGGCCATGAACAAGCAGATGTTTGTTGTAGAGCTGGATAAACAGAGGATGCCCACAGGGGATAAACAGCTCAATGATTTGATTTACAGGGTTGTTAGCATAATAAAGCAAAACGGGGATACTACCAGCCTGATGGATAACATACCCATAAAAATAGATAAAAACGGAAGGCTATATTATATATGGGAAAACAAATCGCCCGAGAGCCAAAAAAGGGATTTTGAAAGATGGAAGTCTGACGCCGGCATAAAAGTTGACCTACCAGCTGCTGATATGCTTAAACATCTGAGGGAAAGGTTTGAGATCGATGATGATCTACCGGATGATGTCGCCAGGGATATAATTTCTGTGAGATTGGACATCTACATGAACAGGTATCGCGCCAATCCCATCAGGATTGCCACCGATGTAAGTCAAAAGACGGTGGCCCAGCTTGAGACCTATGCCAGTGAGTTGCCGGGACTGCAGATATCGGTGGAGATGGGACGCTACTATCCAATGGGCGATGTGGCGGCACATATCATAGGATATGTCGGCAGGATAAGCGACGAGGATATCGAGGAATACAAGAGTAAAGGTATTGATTTGAGAGAAGCGGGTTACGACTTGTCTGTCGATCGCATTGGTAAAATGGGCATAGAGAAGTACGCCGAGAAATGGCTTACTGCTAGCACCAGGGACAAACACGGCATGCTGTGGGCAGAGGTCAATTCCGCAGGCAAGGTGGTCAGGGTGCTGAGCGAGACGCCACCGCAGGATGGGAATGATGTAGTCCTTACCCTTGACAGCCGATTGCAAAAAGCTGTGGAAGATATCTTAGGAGAAGAGATACACAAGATGGCGGCAGGTCTGCCACCCTATGAGGGAGACAGACAGGCGCCTTATGCCAATAGAGGGGCGGCTGTGGTATTGGATGTGCATACGGGTGAAATACTGGCCATGGCAAGCTATCCTTCATTTGATTTGAATCTGTTTATTCCCGCTATCTCCAATGAGGAATACCAGAGGATTCTGAATGCACCGGGGAAACCATTGACGGCTGTTGCTTTTCAGGAGAGGTTCCCGTCGGGGTCAGTCATAAAGATGATGATTGGAATTGCTGCTTTGATGGAAGGTAAGACTAGCCTAGATGAACAGATATATGATGCTTATAGGTATACTAAATACAGCGGCAGTGGCCCTAGGTGCTGGGCCAGGCCAGGAGTACATGGTCATGAGAATTTTGTAGATGCTTTGAAGCATTCGTGTGACTATTATTTCTATGAAATGGCCGATCGATTGGGCATAGATAAAATAAATAAATGGGGGCGCTTATTTGGGTTGGAAGGGCATACTGGCCTGGAAATAGGGGATGTGGAATCTTCGATAGGAGGGCCAGAAAAAAGGCCGATTAACCGCAGACCTCTGATCGTATCCAATATAAAGGCTTTCATGAAAAGTGCTGGCTGTTTTAAGGGGGTAGACCCTGAAACGCAGAAGGAACACGTAGATCGTCTGGCTGACCTGCCTTACGAAACCCCGATTTCTGAGATAAAGAAGATTCTCCGGGATGAGCTGGGCTATTTTAAGAGTAAAGATGAAAATAAAAAGCTCGATAATCTCGCAAATAACATAAAGTATGGGGCGCTGTGGCATAAGCGATGGACGCCAGAGGATACTGTGAGGACCGGAATAGGTCAAGCCGATGTGCAGGTCACACCTCTGGCAGTAGCAAGGTATATCGCTGCCATAGCCAATGGAGGTAAGGTGCTGGAGACCCATGTTTTCAAGAAGGTAGTTTCGCCGGAAGGCGATGTGCTGCACGAGACACAGCCGGTGGTGGTAAACGATCTGGATATAAAACCTGAGTATTTAGAGGCTGCAAGGCTGGGAATGTACAAGGTGGTAAATGACAGGTCATCTGCTGGAGGAGGAGCAGGTACGGCTGTCAGTTATTTTGCTGGTATGGACTCCAGTATAGTGGTAGCTGGTAAAACGGGAACTGCTCAAACTAGAGTAATTCGCGGTGCCGATAAGGATCCACAAAAACGGCTTGAACAGGAAATGAGAAATGTGGCCTGGTTTGGGGCTTATACCCCTTATGAAAATCCCGAGATTGCTATAGTTGTGATGATACCCAATGGGCGTACCTCCAGTAACGCGGCAATAGTGGCACGACGGATAATCGAGGAATACTACAGATTGAAAAATACGCAAAGCCAGTTCAGCACAGTGGACGAGGTAAATCAGCTGAAGCAGTAAACATTTTTATATTTTTTGCAGGATTTTTGGTTTGTTTGGCGAATATTGGAGGATGTAACATTTAAGGCTGTGGAGGAACGCAGGAGATGAACCAGAGTCCGGTGGTATTCAAAGGGGTAAAAGGGGGCTTGAAGGTCTATATCAATGCTGACAGCGATGTGGAACAAATCATGGATGAGCTGGAGAAAAAAATAAAATCCAGCAAGCATTTTTTTGGAAATTCGCAGATAAATTTGATATTTACTGGCAGGAGGTTGACGCCACAACAGCAGCAGAATATTGTCGATTTGATTTCCCGGGAAATCGAAGTGGGAAGTATTACATTTGAGATGGCGAATACTGACCTTCCTTCCGCCGATCATTTTGAATCGTTCGACGGAATAGAGGAAGGTATGACGCGGTTCGTAAGAGGTACGGTGCGAAATGGGCAGAGAATATACTATGAGGGTAATGTGGTGGTGATCGGGGATGTCAATCCAGGCGGGGAGATAATTGCCGGTGGAAATATCCTAGTGATGGGGACTTTGAGAGGGGTGGCCCATGCCGGCGCCACTGGCAACTACAATGCGGTGGTGGTGGCTTTCAGCCTTCAGCCCACCCAGGTAAGGATTGGTGGGATCATTGCAAGGCCACCGGAAGATGACGCCGTAAAACCTTCTTATCCCGAGATAGCCTATGTCAAGGATAATACTCTAGTAATAGAGCCTTATTTACCCGGGAGAGGAAAATAGTATATAATGTAAGAGATATCTTTTGTTGACGGTGATTTTTGTTGAACTATGTGAACTTTATATAACCGCTGGTATGGTAAACTTGGTATATTGAAAAAAGAAAATGGCATGTATCAGGATAAAGATGTATAGGGGGAGTGGACATATATGGGAGAGGTAATAGTGATAACTTCGGGGAAAGGAGGGGTCGGCAAGACCACCACAACGGCCAATATAGGGGCGGCTCTGGCGCTGGCAGGCAAAAAGGTAGTGCTGGTGGATGCCGATATAGGCCTTAGAAACCTCGACGTGGTTATGGGGTTGGAAAACAGGATTGTTTACGATCTGGTGGATGTGGTGGAAAAGGTTTGTAGGTTGAAGCAGGCCCTTATAAAGGACAAGCGCTTTGAAGGGCTGTACCTGTTGCCGGCTGCTCAAACCAAGGATAAGACGGCGGTGTCGCCACAGCAGATGCAGGAGCTGTGCCAGCAGCTAAAAGAGGAATTCGATTATGTGCTTATCGATTGTCCGGCTGGCATTGAACAGGGATTCAAGAACGCCATAGCTGGAGCTAACAGCGCAATAGTGGTTACCGTGCCGGAGGTATCGGCGGTTAGGGATGCTGATCGCATAATAGGCTTGCTTGCTGCTAATGAGCTTATGGACCCCAAGCTTATAATAAACCGTATCAGAATAGACATGGTGAAACGGGGGGACATGATGAACATCGACGATACCATCGATATATTGGGAATAGACCTGCTTGGGGTAGTGCCTGACGATGAGAAAGTTGTCATCTCCACCAACAAGGGTGAACCGGTGGTATTGGACGAGGGCTCTTTGGCGGGGCAGGCTTATAAAAACATCGCCAGGAGGTTGATGGGCGAAAATGTACCCATCATGGATTTGGAGATGGATGAGGGATTTTTGGCAAAGCTCAAACGATGGTTTAGCATGAGCAAGAAGAGGTCCTATTAGTGAGGGGGATTTAAATGATCGATTTGTTTAAGTTTTTTGGAAAAGAGGAAAGCAAGAGCAAGGATATCGCCAAAGAGCGGCTTAAACTGGTGCTGATACACGATCGTGCCAACATTTCGCCCAAGTTTCTGGATATGATCAAGGATGACATCATAAAGGTCATATCCAATTACATGGAGATAGAGGAGGCGGGGTTGGATATACGGTTGTCCCGTATACCCCAAGAGGATGATACATACAGTACTGCCTTGGTGGCAAATATCCCTATAAGAAGGGTCAAAAATATGGGGCCCAACAGGGGTTAGAGGTTGCGGTGCGCAATCTCTTTTTTTATATCTGCCTATATGTTATAATGTTGACAATGGTAATTTTGAAGGCATGTAAATGGGGGACGCAGATGTTTGATAAGAGGCTTATTAAGAATTTTGATTTTCCCATATTGATTTTGATATTCTTGCTGGTAGGCTTTGGGTTGATAGGCATCGGCGTGGCCATGAAGGAGCCAGTTGAGGGAGACGAACAACAGTTGTTTGATATAATTGGAAATTTTAACCTGTATCATGTGAAGTTGCACCTGCTGTGGTTTGGCATTGGACTCATTGCCATGCTGGTGGTGATCAGCATCGATTATCACCTTTTTGCCGAGATGTCGCCCTATATATACTGGACAGTAGTGGCTATGCTGCTCTATGTGTCTTTCAGAGGGCATATCGCTGGCAATGCGCGTAGCTGGATCAGCTTTGGGTCGTTTTACGTCCAGCCTTCAGAATTTGCCAAGATAGCCATAATTATATCTCTGGCCAAGGTGATAGCCAAGAAGAAAGATGAAGGGGAGGGCTTAAATCGGTTAAGGGACTTTTTCCCGTTGCTGGCCAGGCTTGTCATTCCTCTGGCCCTGATCATAGATCAACCTGACTTTGGTACGGCCATGGTGTTTATAGCGATATTGTTTGGGATGGTTTTCGTTGCAGGCATCAACTATAAGCTCCTGCTGGGCATAATTGGAGCAGGGGTTGCCGCTGTGCCGCTTATGTGGTATGGCCTGCTGTCGGACGTGCAGAAAAATCGTATCCTGGTGTTTTTAAATCCCGGTATGGACCCCCTGGGCGCAGGCTATCACGTCATCCAGTCGATAATCGCCATAGGGTCCGGTAGAATATACGGCAAAGGGATTTTGACCGACAATACGTTAAGCCAGCTCAATTTCGTTCCGGCTAAAAACACCGACTTTATTTTTTCGGTGACTGTAGAAGCCCTCGGCTTCATAGGAGGGGCTACCATCATATTTCTGTACTTGTGCCTCGTTCTGAGGACCATATATTTGGCCACCAGGGCCAAGGACAGCTTTGGCAGCTTTTTGGTCATTGGCGTGGTATCCATGATGGTATTCCATATATTTGAGAATATCGGCATGACCATGGGCTTGATGCCCGTCACTGGAATACCCCTTCCATTCATGAGCTACGGTGGAAGTTCCATGCTTACAAATATGATTGCATACGGTTTGGTGCTCAACGTGGGTATGCGCAGACAAAAGATAAATTTCTAAGGGGTAAGCAAGATTGAGCGGGGGGTAAGGGACGTGAATATAGCCTTGATTGCCCACGATAAAAAGAAAGAGGACATGGTCAACTTTTGCGTAGCCTATAAGCACATTTTGGCAAAGCATAAGCTGTGTGCCACCGGTACCACAGGGAAGCTGATCGCAGAAGCGACGGGCCTGCCGGTACACCGTTTTCTTTCGGGCCCTCTGGGAGGAGATCAGCAGATAGGCGCTAGAGTGGCCTACAACAAGATCGATTTGGTCATATTTTTGCGGGACCCGCTGACGGCGCAGCCCCATGAGCCGGATATCAACGCGCTGTTGAGGCTGTGCGATGTGCATAATATTCCTCTGGCCACCAATCTGGCTACGGCAGAGGTGATGGTCAAGGCTCTGGAGCGCGGCGATTTGGACTGGAGGCTAATTGTCAATCCCCCTCAAGAGGATGACGATGTATTTTAAAATCATAAACTTGGTCCCCTCCAAATATACTTGTATTGATGAGGAGGGGATGATGTTTGGAAGCGGGCAAAGGGGTATACGTAAAAAGGGGACTCAGGCCGGTCAGGCGGCGCAGAATAGATCTGCCTGTTCCGCGCCCTGTGCGCCGACGGGCTTCGTACGGGAGAATGGATGCCTTGGATGAAGAGCACAAGTCGGCTGTCTTAGTGGTGAAAATGTCGGTGGCAGCCGTCATTATTGTGGTGGTAATGCTCCTTAAGAGCATTGATACCCCTGCTACCAGGTGGGCGGTTGACAGGATTCGTGAAGCCATAACCTATGATTTTGACATAAACGAGTCATTGGGGAAACTGAAATTTGTGGGCGATTACCTGCCGGGGCTCAAGGCAGTATTTAATGAGCGCGATGCTAAAAAAGATGATGAAGGAGCCGGAAACCAACAAGGAAATGGCCAGGCGGATCAGCCTGTTTTTGCTGCTCCCGCTGAAGGCAAAGTGGTAGGCTTTTTCGGACAGGTTTACGACGATGAGGGTAAAAAGGTCACAAACCAGGGAATAGATATTCTGTCTGAGCAGCAGGGTTGGGTTTATACGGTTGCTGATGGAAAAGTGGTTGCCGTGGGAGAAGATGAAATATACGGCAAATATGTAAAGATTGACCATGGAGAAGGCTGGGTGGCTTTATATGGAGGATGCGGAGATATACAAGTGCAGGTGGGCGCATTGGTTAAGCAGGGAGATAGGATAGGTAAGATGGGCGAAAACCCTTCAGGAGGATACAGGCTGCATTTTGAGGTTTGGCATGACGATAAGCCAGTGGACCCCCTCCAGCTCATTCAAGAAGAGAGCAAAGTGTTTCAGTGAAGCTGGATAAGTGCATCGGCTATGAAGTTAGGTATACTGTTTGGCATAAACATATATATAAACAAGCTGCTCGTCATACTCATCGCTATAGCCATAATTTTGGGAGAGGGGACGAGGCTGGCCGTCGTATTTTTGGTGGTGTTCATACATGAGATGGCGCATGTAGTCATGGCCAGGGCGTTGCATTTGAGAGTGCTCGAGATCGAATTGTTGCCTTTTGGCGGGGTAGCCAGAATCGAGAGTTTTTTGGAGGTCAATCCTCGAGATGAGGTATATATAGCCATCGTTGGCCCCCTGTCCAACGCGATATTGGTGCTGGGCTGTATGGCTTTGGAAAAGCTGGGGCTGATTCCTTCAAAGGATTACGATTTTTTCATTCAGGCCAATCTGATGCTGGCCGGATTTAATCTTTTACCTGCTTTTCCGCTGGATGGTGGCAGGATTTTGCGTGCCATCCTTTCCCGGGAGCTGGGAATAAAAAGGGCGACCAGGATTACTACCATAGGCGGGTTTGCGCTGGCGTTCTTTCTTGTTATGACGGGAGTGTATGCCATCTATTACGGCATCTTTAACCCCACCCTGTTTGTTATGGCAGGTTTTCTGGCATACTCCGCCCTAAAGGAAAACAGGATGGCCACCTATGTAATGGTGAGGGACCTCACTTATAAAAAGGATATTTTGATCAGGGAAGGGGCCATTCAAGCCAGGGAGCTGGTGGTACTGTATGATTTGCCGTTGAAGGAAGTGATAAAGAAGTTTGTGCCTCATCGCTATCACAGCATCGTTCTGGTTGACGAGCAGCTCAGGCCCAGGGGCTATTTGACTGAAAAGGATATTGTAAACGGCCTTATGGATTACGGGCTTAATGTGCCAGTATTCAGGCTACTTGCACAGTCCAGTCGCATGAGAGGCTGATTAGCTGTTAGTTGGCTGCAGATCCTGAATAGGGCTGGCATACCTTTTACAGTGCCTGCTGAGCGTTGCAGCAGTCTGCTTTTCTGCTGTATTGGTTTGCAGATTTTGCTGCCGCAAGGGAGGATATGCGAAAATTGAAACCAATAAAAATGTTGGTATAATTTACGTGGTTTGAAGAATGGAAACAGATTAGGAAGCTAAAATATATATGAACAACCATAACGTGATAAGGCTAAATGGGCAAAGATGCTGTGGTATTTGGTCGGCAGGGATTTGGTCGGCAGGGCACAAGTCGTTTTTCTTGAATAGATCAAATCGACTAAAACTGCAATATACAGCTGCAAATATACACTATAATAACATAATAACCAAATAACCAATATATAAGGAGGTATAGGAGGCATCGCAAATGGACAAGTCTGTACTGGAGGAGATACTTAGGCAGGTCAGCAAGCCTGTTAGATATATGGGAAATGAGTACAACATGGTTGAAAAGGACCCTTCAAAGGTGCTGATACGGTTTGCTTTCGCTTTCCCAGACGTCTACGAGGTGGGTATGTCCCATCTGGGGATGAAGATACTGTACCACCTCATGAACGAAAGGGAAGACACCTACTGTGAGCGCGTGTTTGCGCCATGGACCGATATGGAGCAAAAGATGAGGGAGAAGGGGCTGCCGCTGTTTGCACTGGAAACCCGGGATCCCATCGCCCAGTTTGACTTTGTGGGGTTCACGCTTCAGTATGAGATGTGCTACACAAACGTCATAAACATGCTTGACCTGGCAGGGATTCCGCTTAGATGGTGGGAAAGGGGGAAAAACCATCCGTTCATCATTGCGGGAGGGCCTTGTGCTTATAACGTTGAGCCGCTGGCCGATTTTTTTGACCTGGTGGTCATGGGCGATGGCGAAGAGGTGATAAACGAGCTGCTTGACGCATACCGCCAATGGAAAATACAGGGCGGCACACGTGAGGATTTTTTGGTTGCAGCGGCCCAGATACCAGGGGTTTATGTGCCGCGCTTTTACGATGTAGAATATAATGACGACGGTACCGTCCGATCAATTAAGCCTAACCGTGAAGGGATACCCTCCGTCATTCAGAAGCGGGTGGTGAAGGACCTTGATAAGGCTTATTACCCCGAAACCATGATAGTGCCATATATGGACATCGTGCATGATCGCGTTATGCTAGAGGTGTTCAGAGGTTGCACGCGCGGCTGCAGGTTTTGCCAGGCCGGCATAATATACCGCCCGGTGAGGGAGCGCTCGGTTTCCAGGCTTATGGACTTGGCGTCTAAGCTGATCAGCAATACGGGATATGAGGAGCTCTCGCTCTCTTCCTTGAGCACCAGCGATTACTCAGATTTAGAAAACCTGGTCAAGCAGCTCATGGAGCGTTTTGGGCCGCGAAAGGTGTCTTTTTCCCTCCCGTCGCTGCGCATCGACTCGTTTTCGCGGGAACTCATCGAAGAGATGATAAAGGTACGCAAGGCGGGTTTGACTTTTGCTCCTGAGGCCGGAACGCAGAGGCTGAGGGATGTCATAAACAAAGGAGTTACCGAAGAGGACCTCTTAAACAGCGTAAGGCAGGCTTTTGAGCTGGGATGGGATACGGTAAAGCTGTACTTCATGATAGGGCTGCCCACCGAGACCCAAGAGGACCTGGAAGGCATTGCAGACCTGGCCAGAAAGGTCAAACAGTGCTATTTTGACGTAACCGGAGGGCAAAGGTCTCGCAGGCTCAGGATAACCGTCAGCGCGGCGTCGTTTGTCCCCAAGCCTTTTACTCCATTTCAATGGGTTGCACAGGACCCGGTAGAGCGCTTGAACCAAAAGTTAGACTTTCTCAAGGACAAGCTTCGCATTAAATCGGTGGAGTTTGATTGGCATGACCCGCGTTTAAGCTTTTTGGAGGCGGTGTTTGCTCGGGGGGATCGCAGGCTGGGCAAGGTACTGTTAAAAGCTTGGGAGATGGGCTGCAAGTTTGACGGCTGGGCCGAACACTTCAAATACGATGCCTGGCTGAAAGCTTTTGATGATACCGGCACGGACCCTAAATTTTATGCCAATAGGGCAAGGAGTAGGGAAGAGGTATTGCCCTGGAGCCACATCGATGTGGGAGTCACGCCATCCTTCCTGTGGAGGGAGTACCAAAAGGCGTTAAAGGGCGAGCTGACGCCTGATTGCAGGGAGAGGTGCTGGGGCTGCGGCATAACAAGGCTAGGGGGAGGGTTGTGCCAGTGAGGATGGTGGTGAAGTACGCCAAGCAGGATAGGGTTAAGTATATATCCCATTTAGACCTCATGAGGACGTTGCACCGCGCCTTAAGGCGGGCTGAGATACCCGTTGCCTTTTCACAGGGTTATAACCCGCAGCCCAGGGTTGCCTTTGCACCTCCGCTTCCGGTTGGCATGACCAGCCAGGGGGAATACATGGATGTGATGCTGGCTTCGGATATGGGCCCCGAAGATTTCTGCCTGAGGATGAACAGCGTCCTCCCTCAGGGCATAGCCATGCTGAAGGCGGTGGTAATCGATGAATCGCTTCCCTCGCTCATGAGCATGGTTGAGAGGGCGCTTTATTCTATAAGCCTCAAAGATCCAGGCCAAGGCTTTGAAGACGCGCTGAAGGATTTTCTGGCGCAGACAGATATAACGATTATAAAGAGTGGCAAAAGGGGCGAGCGACTTGTCAACATCCGGCCGATGATATACCACCTGGAGATAGTCGGCCGGGAAGAAGGAAGAGTAATCATGGAAGCTATGCTGAGTGCCGGCAGCAAGGAATCCTTGAACCCAGAGCAGATGATACGTTCGTTGCTAGAATTTGTTGGCATTGAAGGTGACCCTTGTTGCTTTGCAGATATCCATAGGCTGGACATGTTTTTATACAGGGGAAATGCATGGGTAACCCCATTGGAACTGGGAAGAGGATGATGGATGTGGGAAAGCTGATCGTAGTGGATATTCGCTATGACCAGACCCGGG
The DNA here is from genome assembly GCA_000526435.1 of Caldicoprobacter oshimai DSM 21659. Lineage (GTDB taxonomy): Bacteria > Bacillota > Clostridia > Caldicoprobacterales > Caldicoprobacteraceae > Caldicoprobacter > Caldicoprobacter oshimai. The sequence goes on along the minus strand of JAGB01000003.1, from coordinate 190,028 downwards.
TGGCGGTGCTCGAGGACGGGGAGCTGGTGGAGTTCTACATGGAGGACGATGAAAAGCAAGGACTGGTTGGAAACATATACCGCGGGCGAGTGGTCAATGTGCTGCCAGGCATGCAGGCCGCATTTGTGGATATAGGATTGGAGAAGAATGCCTTTCTGTACGCGGGGGATATAAACGCCGATAATACGGTGTTCGACTTTGGAGACAAAGGCAATGGCAGGGAGATCAAGGAGATTTCGCTCAGGGATATCATCAGGGAAGGGCAGGAGATCACAGTACAGATTTTAAAAGAGTCCATGGGGACCAAGGGTGCCAGGGTTACCACGCACATCACCTTGCCCGGCCGGTATGTTGTGCTCATGCCCACGTTGAACTACGTCGGCGTCTCCAGAAGGATCGACGACGAAGAGGAGCGCCAGCGCTTGAGGAAGATTGCCGAAGCTATTAAGCCCGAAAATATGGGAATTATAGTGAGAACTGCGGCCAGGGGCAAGCAGCCGGAAGACCTTGTACCCGACATACAGGTGTTGTGCAGGCTGTGGGCGAGGATCAAGGAAAGCGAGAAGGAGGGCCAGGTGCCCCGGCTCCTGCATAAGGATGAGAGCCTGCTGTATCGCACCGTACGCGATATCTTCTGCCCAGATGTGGACAGGTTGATCATAAACGATTACTATCACTACCAAAAGGTAGTTGAGCTGGTCAAGACGATTTCGCCATCGCTCGTTGGCAGGGTGGAATACGCCGATGCTCAAAGGAATTTGTTCGAGATTTACGGCATTGACTCCAAAATCGAAAAAGCCATACAGAAGAAGGTGTGGCTCAAAAGCGGCGGGTACATCGTAATAGATGTAACAGAAGCCCTGACGGTCATAGATGTGAACACCGGCAAGTTTGTCGGCAAGGCCAGCTTGGAGGATACCGCCTTCAGGACGAATTTGGAAGCGGCCGAAGAGATCGCGCACCAGATACGGCTGCGCGACATAGGGGGCATAATAATCATAGATTTTATCGACATGGCCGAAGAGGAGCACAAGAAAAAGGTGCTGGAAGTCCTGGAGCAGGCCTTGAAGAAGGATCGTACCAAGACCAATCTGGTAGGGCTGACTGGCCTGGGGCTGGTGGAGCTGACCCGTAAGAAAGTGCGGCCCAGGCTTTCAACGGCTTTTTTAAAGCCTTGCCCCTATTGCAACGGAACGGGAAGGGTGTATTCGGAAGCCACGGTCATCGCCAAGATAGAGAAGGAGCTGGAAAGGCTGTTTAGCGCTAATGAAGCCTGGGGAGCGCTGGTGGAGGTCCATCCCAGCGTAGCCCATGCGTGGGAAGAGGACAAAGAAGCTCTGGAGCAGCTTGAGACTACTTTGAAGAAGCGGATATGCATTAGGGCTGATGAAAACCTCCATGTTGAGGAGAGCAGGATACAGCTGCTCAAAGGGCCGGGGGATTTGGAAAAGAGTTTCCGCTTTTCGTAAGTAATGGTTTGAAGAGGCATGAATAAAGGGGCCAGCGGCACATTTCTGCATGCGCGTCTTGTGCTATAGCAGATGGGCATGTCAGAATTTGCTGATTGGCTTTTTTGTTTTTGGCCGGGTTTTTGGCTGAAAAGCACAGCCACATTGGGCTTACGCATGGGGTTCTGGTGACTGTTAATCGGCACATGATGCGTAGCTATTTTTTTTGGGTAAAAAACGGCGTTTTGAGCAAATAATAAAAAAGAAGAAAGCACTAAATGCCACATAAAATATAGCTTAAATTTTGGAATCTTTTTGCGGGTTTATAAATGTAGAGGATGTACAAGAGGTACAGGGAGGATGGGATGGAAGCAAACGGCTTTGGAATCACCAATTACCAGCTGTATTTGTTCAACCAGGGGACCAACTACCACAGCTATAAGATGCTGGGGGCCCACCTCCTTGAAAAAGACGGCGTTGTGGGCACACGCTTTGCAGTATGGGCGCCAAATGCTCGAAGGGTCAGCGTGGTGGGTGACTTTAACTGCTGGGATGGAAGGGCTCATGTGATGAACAGGCTGGGGGATTCGGGGGTATGGGAGCTCTTTATTCCGGGAGTCAAGGAATTTGACCTGTACAAATATGAGATAGAAAACTTTTACGGCCAGGTGGTTTTGAAGGCCGATCCTTATGCCTTTTACAGCGAGCTCAGGCCGTGTACGGCCTCAGTGGTGTACAACCTGTACAAGTATAAGTGGCGGGATGATGAGTGGATGCGCCAGAGAGCGACCACGCCCATATACGATAAACCCCTGCTGATCTATGAGGTGCATTTGGGGTCGTGGCGCAGAAAAGAAGGGAACAGATTTTTAAGCTACAGGGAACTGGCGAAGGAGCTTATTCCCTATGTGAAGGATATGGGATATACCCATATAGAGCTTTTACCTGTAGCAGAGCACCCTTATGATGGCTCGTGGGGCTATCAAACCACGGGATATTATTCGGTGACTTCACGGTATGGCACCCCCGAGGATTTCATGTTTTTCGTGGATGAGTGCCATCTGGCCGGTATAGGGGTAATACTGGACTGGGTGCCAGCTCATTTTCCAAAGGACGGACATGGACTGATACGGTTTGATGGTACGGCTCTTTATGAGCATGAGGACCCGCGAAGGGGGGAGCATCCCCACTGGGGCACTTTGATATTCAACTACGGGCGTAATGAGGTGAGGAGCTTCCTCATTTCCAATGCTGTATTTTGGTTTGATGTGTACCACGTTGATGGGCTTCGCGTGGATGCCGTGGCATCAATGCTCTACCTTGACTATGGTAAGTCATGGGGCGAATGGCTTCCAAACAGGTACGGCGGAAAGGAGAATTTGGAGGCCATCGAGTTTATGAGAAAGATGAACGAGGTGGTGTTTCACTATTTTCCCAATGTGCTCATGATTGCCGAGGAATCCACCGCCTGGCCCATGGTTACACGGCCCGTATACTTAGGTGGGTTGGGATTTAACTATAAATGGAATATGGGCTGGATGAATGACATACTCCGTTATATGTCGCTGGATCCCATATACAGGAAATGGCACCATGAAAACCTTACCTTTTCCATGGTGTACGCATTTTCGGAAAACTTCATCCTCCCCTTATCTCACGATGAAGTGGTGCACGGCAAGCGTTCGCTTTTGGATAAGATGCCGGGGGATTACTGGCAGAAGTTTGCCAACCTCAGGTTGTTGTACGGATATATGATGGCCCATCCGGGCAAGAAGCTATTGTTTATGGGAGGGGAGTTTGGCCAGTTTGCCGAATGGAATTTTGGTGCTAGCCTGGACTGGCACCTTCTTGATTACGAGATGCACAGAAAGCTGCATTATTATGTCAAGATGCTCAACCATTTTTATCTTGAAAACAGGGCTCTATGGGAATGTGACCACGGATGGGAGGGGTTTCGCTGGATCGACCACCATGACTACAGCCAGAGCATTGTATCCTTCATAAGAAAGGGAAAGGAACAGGATGACTGGTTGATTGTGGTGTGCAATTTTACGCCGGTGGTTCGCCATGGCTACAGGATAGGCGTGCCTTTGTTGGGAGAGTATAGAGAGGTGTTTAACAGCGATGACCAGGCTTACGGTGGTTCGGGGCAGGGCAATTTCTATGCCATTGTGTCGGAGGATATACCGTGGCACGGCTTTAGCCAATCCATCAGCATCACGGTTCCACCCCTTGCGGCAGTGTTTTTCAAGTATACGGATAAAAGGAGGCAGGAGGATTGCTGAAAGTATTGTTTGCCGCCTCGGAAGCAGCGCCATTTGTAAAAACAGGAGGATTGGGTGAGGTGATCGGCTCCTTGCCAGTTGCCCTGCGCCGTCACGGAGTCGATGCCAGGATTATCCTGCCTAAATATAAAGCGATTCCAGCAAACCTGAAGGAGAGGATAAGGCATATAAAGCACATATACGTTAAGCTGGGCTGGAGAAACCAATACTGCGGTATCGAGGAGACGGAACGCAAAGGGGTGCCAGTGTATTTTATCGATAACGAGTATTATTTCGGGCGCGATGGGATCTATGGCTATTCGGATGATGAGGTGGAGCGCTTTGCTTTTTTCTGTAGAAGCGTGCTGGAAGTGCTTCCACACATCGGTTTTATGCCCGATGTTATACACTGCCATGACTGGCAGACAGGGGCAATACCTGTGCTTCTGGAGGCCCATTATCGGCATAATGATTTTTATAAGAACATCCGCACACTGTTTACCATTCACAACCTCAGATACCAGGGCATTTATGATAGGAAAATACTGGGCGACTTGCTGGATTTGGGCGATGAGTATTTTACACCGGATAAGTTGGAGTTTTATGGAAATGTAAATATGCTGAAAGCCGGGCTGGTGTATGCCAACCTCATAAATACCGTAAGCCCTACCTATGCTCAAGAGATACAGATGCCCTTTTTTGGCGAAAGGTTGGATGGGTTGTTGCGAGCAAGGAGTCATGAGCTGTTTGGCATATTAAACGGTGTGGACTACGATGAGTACAATCCCGCCACTGATCCGCTCATATTCAGGAACTATGACCAGGACCATCTGGAGAACAAGGTCGAGAACAAGTTAAAGCTTCAGGAGCAGCTGGGGCTGGCTGTCCGTGAGGATGTACCCATGATAAGCATCATAGTGAGGCTGGTGGCGCAAAAAGGCTTGGACCTCATAGCTCATGTGCTGGACGAGATACTTGCAATGGACATACAGCTGGTGGTGCTGGGAAGCGGGGAATGGCAGTATGAAAACATGTTTAAAAACGCTGCCAACCGTTATCCTAAAAAAGTTTCAGCCAACATCTTTTATGACAATACCCTGGCGCATCGCATATATGCGGCCTCGGACCTGTTTCTCATGCCCTCGCTGTATGAACCCTGTGGGCTGGCGCAGCTCTTCAGCATGAGATATGGTACTATTCCCATTGTAAGAGAGACAGGAGGGCTCAAAGATACTGTGCAGCCGTATAATGAATTTACCGGCGAGGGAAATGGTTTCAGCTTTACCAACTATAATGCGCATGACATGCTGTACACCATAAAGAGAGCTGTGAATTTTTATCACAATAAAGAGGTGTGGCATGCTCTGATGAGGAGGGCCATGCAATGCGACTATAGCTGGAATCGTTCTGCAAGGGAATATATAGAGCTGTATAACCGGTTGAAATCTGGGCGGTAATCGATATAGGCCTGCTGGTGATATTTGGTCATAAGCAGAAAATGCCGTCACAAGTTCGATTTGCGGGACATAAAGCAGGCATGGATGGCATGGATATCTATGAAGTCAAGTCGAAAGGAAGGTCGGATATGGAATATATATGGATTTATCATAATTCCCATGATACCGCTTACAGGCAGCCGTTTGGCGCAGTGCCCTGTGAGGAGACTGTCACTGTACGGGTAAAGGTGTGCTCGCAGAATGATATAAAGTCTGTTATCTTAAGGTTGTGGCAGGACGGCGTAGGGGAGAGCAGGATTCCCATGTGGCTTATATCGCGGTATGAAGATCAATATATGTATGAAGGCCAATTCAGAAGCCCCGGAGTTCCGGGGTTTCTATGGTATTATTTTATAATCGAGACCGACAAGGGCGTGTATTACTATGGCTGCAAATCTGATGGGCTGGGCGGGGTAGGGCAGATCACAGATTACCCGCCTTATTCATATCAGGTGACGGTCTATAAACGGGGCTTTAAGACCCCGGATTGGTTCAAGGACAGCATCATGTATCAGATATTTGTGGACCGGTTTTATAACGGGAGCGAGGACGGACGACCGCTCGTTTATAGGGACGATTGCATCATACACCAGGACTGGTATGAAGTGCCCAACTATAAGCCGGATCCGGTTACTGGGAAGATATTGTGCAACGATTTCTTTGGGGGAAACCTGCTGGGTATAATAAAGAAATTGCCTTACCTTAAGGAGCTGGGGGTCAGCGCCCTGTACCTCAACCCCATTTTTGAGGCCTATTCCAACCACAAGTACGATGTGGGGAACTATAAGAAGATAGACCCCATGTTTGGGGATGAGGAAATCTTCCAAGAACTTTGCCAAAAAGCCAAGGAGTTAGGCATATACATCATCCTGGATGGAGTATTCAGCCATACCGGCAGCGATAGCATGTATTTTAATAAAAACGGCAGGTATCCCACGCTGGGGGCTTACCAGTCCAAGGATTCACCTTATTACCCCTGGTACCGATTTATACGCTATCCCGATGTGTATGAGTGCTGGTGGGGAATAGACACGCTACCCAACGTAAACGAGATGGAGCCATCGTATCAAAATTACATTATTCATGATGAAGACGCTGTGGCCAAGTATTGGCTTAAGAAGGGCGCAAAAGGCTGGCGCCTGGACGTGGTGGACGAACTGCCCGATGAGTTTTTGAAAGCATTTAGAAAGGCCGTAAAAGAGGTGGACCGGGAGGCTGTTATAATCGGGGAAGTATGGGAAGATGCCTCCAGAAAGGTAAGCTATGACAAGAGAAAGGAATATCTGCTGGGCGAGGAGCTGGACTCGGTGATGAACTATCCCTTCAGGGATATGGTTTTAAAATTTTTTTTAGGGGAGTGGGATGCGGCCTATTTCAACAGGGCCATCATGAGCCTTTACGAAAATTATCCGGTTGAATGCTTTTATTCGCTTATGAACCTGGTAGGATCACACGATGTGCCTAGGATAAAGACGCTTTTGGGGGAGGCGCCACCCCAGCATACCCTGTCGCGGGACCAACAAGCCCATTACGTTTTGACCGAGGAGCAGGAAAGGCTGGCCATCCAAAGGCTCAAGCTAGTATCGCTGCTTCAGATGACGTTTCCCGGGGTGCCCTGCATATACTACGGAGACGAGGCGGGGCTGTCGGGCTATAGCGATCCCTTCAACAGGCGCACTTATCCCTGGGGACGTGAGGATAGGGAACTGGTGGAGTGGTATAAAAGGGTTGCTGCCCTGAGAAACGGCATGGATGCCCTGAGGACGGGGGAGTTTATCCCGATTTACTATGAGGGAGATGTATACGCTTTTGTCCGCTGCATTAGAGAAGGCAAAGATGTGTTTGGACGCCAGCGCAGCAATGGCTTTGCGCTTATAATTATAAACCGCAGTCGGTACAGGGCTTATACTGTAAAGCTCGATATGCAAAGATGGGGGGTGAGCAAGTTAATAGATGTGATAAATGGTGAGACAGCGTTCTTCATCGAAGAGGGATACTTGACAGTGGATGTGCTGCCCCTTAAGGGCAGAGTTCTCGTTGGCGTTTGATTTATCGGTTTTTGTAACATTTTAATAAATTTTTGGCCAAGGAAACAGCAAATTGGCAATTTTTATGATAACTTATTGATTTTGTAAATGTTTATATATAGACTATTAATAGCGGTCCCCTGTGCTGGGCGACGGGGCAATGGCACAGCGATCTCGCCATAGCAGTGAAAGTTCGTTTTCAGCGAGGGGATGGCAGCCGACAACTATCGAGCTAACGAAGAATCAAAAGGGTGTAATCTCTGATGAGTCAGTCAGAATTGTTATACAAATGTTTGCGGGAATACTTTGGATATGATGATTTTCGTCCCGGCCAGCGACAAGTGGTGGAGAGCATACTGCGAGGCGAAAATACCATTGCGATATTTCCGACCGGGAGCGGAAAATCGCTGTGCTACCAGCTGCCCGCTGTCATCTTCCCAGGTACCACCCTGGTGATATCACCCCTTATATCCTTGATGAAAGATCAGGTGGATCAGCTGATCCAGCGTGGTATCCCTTCTACTTTTATAACCAGCATCCTCTCGGAAGAAGAGATTGCCAGGCGGATGTATGGCTTAAGCCAGGGAAAGTACAAGATCGTGTATATTGCCCCCGAACGCTTTTATTCAGAGGGGTTTATGGATATACTCAAAGAAGTGGACGTATCGTTTGTGGCGGTAGACGAGGCACACTGCATATCCCAGTGGGGGCACAATTTTCGTCCTGCCTATTTGAAAATTAAAGATTTAATTGAGCAGGTGGGTAATCCCGTGGTAGCTGCCTTTACGGCTACTGCCAACCGGCGCGTGCAGCAGGATATAATCAGGTTACTCGATTTAAAGAGGTATAAGCTGTTTGTAAGCGGTTTTGACAGGCCAAATTTGGAGTTCAGGGTCGAGAGGCCACGGGACAAGCAGGAGTTTGTGCTGAGGTATGTTAAGAAGAATCTTGGCAAGGCGGGCATCATTTATGCCGCTACCAGAAAAACCGTTGAGGACGTCTATGAGCTGCTGATCAGCAGGGGCGTACCGGCTGGCATGTATCACGCAGGGCTGAGCAGCCGAGACAGGGTTGTGGCTCAGGAGGCCTTCAGCCAAGGCAAGACCTTGGTTATGGTGGCTACTAATGCTTTTGGAATGGGCATCGACAAAAGTGACATACGGTATATAATACATTACAATATGCCCAGGTCGTTGGAACATTATTATCAGGAAGTAGGCCGGGCCGGGAGGGATGGCAAGCTTGCTTGCTGTATACTCTTGTATTCTGAGGACGATTACCATCTCAACCGGGCTCTTATAAATATAAACTATCCCTCTGTAACCCTGGTGGAAAGCGTCTATAACAGGGTGCTTAAGGCGGGCGACAAAGGGATCAGCCTTGAAGCGCTACTTAAAGGCAATATATCAAAGCAAATTCTGCACAGCGCATTGCGAAAGTTGATCGAGTACAACTACGTAAAGCTGAAAAGCGGAGTGGTCTATCCATTTTTGAATGGCAGGAAGTTTGAGCTCACTCAGGAAGAGATAGATCAGCACAAAAAGGTGGAGCTTGAAAAGCTGGATAAGATGGTGGAATACTGCTTGAGCAAAAGGTGTCTGCGGTACAATATTCTCCAGTATTTTAACGAAGAGCCTACATTTACTAAATGCGGCAACTGTAGCGTGTGCGGTTCGGCTGCCGATGGGACCAAGAGAAAGTTCATAGATGACCTGCTAAAGAGCATTCTGAATGTTCAAGGGGATGTCTCTGACGCCGGAGGAGATGACAAGGCAGACGAGGCGCTTCTCGATGTCCTAAAGAGGGTGAGGGAAAGGATTGCCAAGAAAGCAGGTGTGCCGCGCCAGGCGGTCTTTGACGACAGCACCCTTGAACGAATAGCGGCCATCAAGCCAGTCACCAGAAAGCAGCTGCTTAAAATTGGTGCCGGGATAGAACAGCGCAATGTCGAGCTGTTTGCCGATGAATTTTTGTTGGAAATACACCGCTATCTCCGTAAAAGGACCATCATGTAAACTATATCTCTATTTTTTTGTACTGAGCTCCTGCCATGGCGTACAGGGATGCTGCGCTGGGAATGGCCAGCAAGCCCATCACAAGTCCCAGTATGGCGTATATCAACCATTCCGAAATCCCTGCTTTGACGAGAAGAACTGTTAGAACGGCAAATACCGCTAAAGCAGCAAAGGTAAACAGGATGCTGAACAACCCGTTCAGGTTTTGCTTTACGGCTTCCTGAGGGTCGTTCCATTTAAGCTTTGGGCGCGAAAGGTCGATGAGCAGGTTGAGCGCGTTGAGCAACAGATTGCCCAGCAAGCACAGTACAAATATTACAAGTAGCCTCAGCAGAGATAGTTTGAACACCATTCCCAGTGCTGTGACGGTAACCAGTATGCCCAGGCATGATATGGCCATGCTGTGCAGCAGCTTGGCGGTAACCTGTTGCTTTGCCGGTGCGGGGATTATCTTTGATATCCAAAACGTTCGGCCTTCCCTCGAAATGGAGGTACACGCTACGATGTTGATGCTCGATGTAAACAAGGCGACTGCGGCCCCGCCCAGGGTGGTTAACATGAGGTATTCCGGTTGCCTTGTATATAACAGTATTTCCTTCATTTCTTCGCCTCTGGTTATAAAGGGCATAAACATGAGAAAAGGTACCATCACCATACCTGCCAGCCCGTTCATGGCATAGACGGGCGTCCTCATAAACAGCTTCCATTCCTTCCAGAACAGTGTCGCTACAGGGGTTGAGACTTTGTCGGCTTTTGCGCTTATCTTTTCCGTTGACAGGTGCTTCCTTTTGCGGCTTACCTCTTGACCGGCCAGCAACCCCTTGTAAAATATCATGTTACCCAACCATAGCAGAAACACAAATAGCAATGCCGATACCAGGCAGTACAGCAGGAAATAGGCCCAGCCATCTAATCCCTGCTTGACCAGCCCATAAGTGGCTCACAGGCTGGGAGGGAACCTTCTGCCTATGGACTGGATGACACCGGCCTGGGAAACTATCAATTCCCGTACGAATTGTTCGGGGTTGTCTTCAGGCATTTTTTGCGCAAAATAGTTTACTGCCAATGTATACTCCCTCCCCACAGAAACATGGTATAAAGGGATATTATAGAACCTCCGCCCAGGATTATGGACAAACCTATTAAAACCGGTTCCCACAGGCGGTCCTTTTCCTTTGTGAACCTGTAGCGTAGAGCTGAAATGCCAAAGTTAACGTTGAGGCTTGTTTTTGGTAAGCTGATAAACGGTTTCACTGCTCTGTCAACTCCAGGAATATGTTTTCCAAGGTTTCAGCCTGCTCACCGCGGCGCAGCTCGTCCAGCGTGCCCACCGTTATCAATTTACCTCTGTGGATTATGCCTATGCCTATCCTATCGCACAGCCTTTCTGCCACTTCCAGTATGTGGGTGGAGAAAAAGACGGTGTTGCCATTTTGACAGTGCTGTCTCATGAGTTCTTTGAGCAGATAGGAGGACTTGGGATCCAAGCCCACCATGGGCTCATCCATTATCCAAAGGGCCGGGTTGTGAACAAGGGCACCTGCCAGCGCGATTTTCTGCTTCATGCCATGGGAGTGGCTCTTGATCAGGTCCTCTGCGCCATCGGTGAGGTCGAACATTTCCAAGAAATAATTGATCCTCTCTTTTCGCTGGCTGGATGGTACCTGGTATACATTAGCCATAAAGTTGAGGTACTCTATTTCTGTCAAGCGGTCGTATCCTGTTGGACTGTCGGGTACGTATCCAATGCATCTTTTGGCCTCTATTGAGTATTTCTGGTTATCATAACCGTTGACGATTATGCTGCCCTCATCCGGGTTTAAAAGGCCTACTATCATCTTTATCGTGGTGGTCTTTTCCGCACCATTAGGACCTAAAAAGCCGAATATCTCGCCAGGTTTTATGTGGAGGTTGAGGTTGTCAACGGCTTTGATGGCTCCTCTGTTATAGCTCTTGGACAGGTTGTTTATTCTGAGCATGGATTTGCCCTCCTGATCGAAGTTAAGTATATTTATACCAGTTATGGGGTAAATTTACAATTAGTACTGCTATGTTTTGTATGAATTTTCCCAGGTTAGTTCAGCAAAATATTTCTGTAAGGCATACAGCAGCTCGATGGTAGTATTTGGTATAAAGGGCGGATTTAGGGCAAGGCAGGTTTTTATGCCTTTTCTAGCGGTTTGTTTTTACCTGTTGATTGTGCTATAATTTGAACGAAAGCCGGGAAGTGGTTTGATGCGTAAATCAGCGCAAATCATAGCAAGAAATCTAGGACGTTACGGAAGGATGTTGATGGATGGAATTGATCTTTTGCGGTGGAGCTGCCGAAGTGGGGGCCAGCTGCTATCTATTGCGCATAGACAATAAGAATATTCTTCTAGATGCGGGGGTCAGGATGGACTCATCTAAGGATAGTCTTCCTGATCTTCGCGTTATTCAAGAAAAGGGCGGTGTGGATGCCGTGTTTGTCACCCACGCCCATCTGGACCATACGGGAGCCCTTCCCGTGATAAGCAGGGAGTATCCTCATGCCCCCATCTATATGACCCATGCCACCAAGGACCTGGTACGTATCCTGCTTTATGACAGCTTAAAGGTTATGGAACAGCAGGAAGGCGAGATCCCTATCTATGCAGAGGTTCACGTAAAGCAGATGATGGACAGGATACTGTGTTTTTCGCCCGAATATGCAATACAGCCCTTTAAGGATGCTGAGCTAAAGGTTACCTTCTATCACGCAGGGCACATCGTTGGTGCAAGCTGCATCTACATACAGGGCAAAGAAGGCAGCGTGTTCTATTCAGGGGACATCTCGCTGGTCAACCAGTATACGGTAAGCGGGGCTTCAATCCCTAAGCTTAGGCCCGACGTGGCCATATTGGAAGGCACTTACGGGGACAAGCTCCATGCCAACCGCCAGATGGAGGAGGAACGCCTTATCCAGATGGTGGGGGAGGTCATAGATAGAGGTGGAAAAGTGCTGATACCCGCTTTTGCAATAGGGCGCGCTCAAGAGGTTATACTCATGCTGAAGCGGGCCATGAACAGGGGGAAGCTGCCTAGGTTTAAGGTTTTTGTTGACGGCATGGTGCGAGAAGTGTGCAGGATGTACCGCTTGAATCCCAATTATCTCCGCAGCAGTTTGGCCAAGAGGGTATGGAAGGATAAAGAGGTGTTTTTTGATGACTGGATACAACCCGTAGCCGACCCCAGAGAGCGTGAAGTGATAGCGGGGCTTTCGGAACCATGCTGCATAATATCCAGTTCCGGCATGTTGACCGGTGGGCCAAGCCAGTGGTATGCCGAAAAGCTGGTGGGGGATGACAAAAACTCCATCGCCATAACGGGTTATCAGGATGAGGAAGCCCCTGGCCGTCAGTTGCTTGACCTGGTAAACGCTCCTTGTGAGGAGAGGTTTCTCGCACTGGGTGAAAGGCGGATCCCTGTCAAGTGCCAGGTTGACAGGTACAACTTATCTGCCCATGCCGATAAGACCGAGCTCATAGGGTTGGTACATGCCCTGTCTCCGCGCCAGATTTTCCTGGTCCACGGGCAGGAAGAGGTCATACAGCACCTGGGCCAGGAGATACAGGCCGATTTCTGGGGCAGGGTTTATGTGCCGAGGAATGGCGAAGCGTATGATTTTCACATCGGGCGCCCCAGAAAGCAGCTTGAAAGGGCTTTAATTCCTTCGCTCAATAGAGAGGCTTTCCCCGAAAAAGGGGATATAGAGATCCTGTGGAGGCATATAATGGAGCACGGCGGGCAAAAGAGGGCTTACAGCCTCGAAGAGCTGCTCAAGATCTGGTCAGGAAAGGAGCCGACACAGGAACAGATAAGCAAGCTGGTGGATGTACTGTTGCATTCCGACTATTTTGAATCCGATAGCTGGAGGCCTTTTTTGTATCGGCCGCTGTCTGAAGAGCAAGTTGCCCAGCGGTTACAAGAGCTTCAAGGGCCGATGGAGGTTAACCGTATGCTTGCACTGGTGGATGAGTTTTTCCCGCCCGAGACGGGATTGTATAAAAAGGGGGCCAGGTTTGATGAAAAGGTTGCACTGCTTTACTTCAAATTTCCCAAGGTTGCGGCCCAGAAGTACAGGGACGAAATCGAGCAGTTCGAGAAGTTAACCGGCTGGCGGGTTGAGCTTAACCGGGAGTGCAATCTGGAGGCTGCAGAGGACCTGCTTGTAAGCCTTTTGCCTGAGGGTGCTTATCTGTCGGGAAGTTTATCGTATTACCGTGCTCAGGGGTATTTTAAAGCCTCCATTGAAGGGGATGTGGATATTGAGGATATAAGAAAACGGTTCAGCGAGGCAACCGGCCTTGATCTGGTCATTGAAGGGCACACAGAACCAAAAGCACCTGAGCCGGTGGCTGCGCAGCCCGGCCAGATGGAGCAGAACAGAGCTTTCAGGCTTATAGAAGAAACCTTTGCAGGAAAGCCCCACAGGCTTTACAAAAAGGGGCTGAAGCGGGATGAAAAGGGGCCCTACATAGAGCTGTCCTTTATCTCTCCGGAGATAGGCGAGCGATACCGGGACATCATATTGCAGCTTGAGGAGAAGACTGGATGGCCTATGAGGATCAACCCTAATCCCAACCAGAACGAGATCATCAAGCTGGCAAGGCGGCTGCTGGAGCAAAAGGGATTGCGTTTAAAAAAGAACCCTGGCTTTTTTCAGCTGGAAAAGGAGGTTAGGGTTGTACCTGTGGATGATTGGGATTGTGAGGCTTTTGATGATGTTAAAAAGGAGTTTGAGTCTTATACTGGATACAGGCTGGTTATTGAGAAAAATTAACATAAGATGTAAAATATTATTATGATGGATGATCATCTTTGGTATGATTTTCAGAAAGGACAGAAGGCAAAAACGGATTAAAGTAGTAGAGAAATGGGGGATGTAGGATGAAGATAAGAAAAGCCATCATTCCGGCGGCCGGGTTGGGAACCAGGTTTTTGCCGGCCACAAAGGCCCAGCCCAAAGAGATGTTGCCCATCGTTGACAAGCCCACTATACAGTATATAATAGAGGAGGCTATTGAGTCGGGAATAGAGGAGTTTCTCATCGTTACCGGCAGAAACAAGAGGTCTATTGAGGACCACTTCGACCGTTCACTGGAGCTGGAAGAGGCCCTTCGCAAGGGCAATAGGGAAGACCTGCTCAAGCTGGTAGATGATATTTCAAACATGGTGGACATTCACTACATACGCCAGAAGGAGCCCAAAGGTTTGGGCCATGCCATATACTGCGCCCGTTCCTTTATAGGGGACGAGCCCTTTGCGGTGCTATTGGGCGATGATATCGTCTACTCTAAGACCCCTTGTTTAAAGCAGCTCATCGAGGTTTACAATGAATATAAGACCACCGTGCTTGGATGTCAGCATGTGCCTAAGGAAGATGTCAGCAAGTACGGCATCGTCAACGGCATACCGATTGAAGACAGGGTTTATAAGGTAAAGGGGCTTGTTGAGAAGCCCGATCCCGATAAGGCGCCATCGACACTGGCGATTCTGGGGCGGTATATCATCACGCCCAGGATATTTTATCACCTGGCCAATACCCCGCCCGGGATCGGAGGGGAGATACAGCTCACCGACGCGCTACAGGCTCTGGCTTCGGAAGAAGCCATATATGCCTATGAGTTTGAGGGTAAAAGGTATGACGTTGGACACAAGCTGGGCTATCTGCAGGCCACAGTGGAGTTTGCTCTCCGCAGAGAGGACCTCAAGGAAGAGTTTGGAAGGTATTTAAAGAGTCTGGTAGAAAAGGAGTTAAGCGATATTTAAACCATGTGCATGGCTTACATAAATAAAACTTTCTTGCTTGTTGAACAATAAAACCGGCAACTTATGAAATACGCTAGAAGAAAGGAAGGGAGTTTGGATGGATTACAGAGAGAGATACAGGTTATGGATGGAAAGCCCTGTAATAGATAAAGCGACAAAGGAAGAATTGGCGGCCATAGCCCACGATGAAAAGGAGCTGGAGGATCGATTTTACAAGGATTTGGAGTTTGGCACTGGCGGGCTCCGTGGAATCATAGGTGCGGGGTCCAACCGGATGAACAAGTATACCGTCGGCAGGGCCACCCAGGGTCTGGCCAATTATATAAAGAAACAAGGGCCACAAGCCATGAACAGAGGCGTCGTGATTGCCTATGACTCCAGGAGGATGTCAAAGGAGTTTGCGCTGGAGACGGCGCTGGTCTTGAACGCCAATGGGATTAAAACTTATCTATATGATGAGCTGCAGCCTACTCCGGTGCTGTCGTTTAGCGTGAGGGAGCTGGGCGCCATTGCCGGGGTGGTCATAACGGCCAGCCACAACCCTCCCGCTTACAATGGCTACAAGGTATACTGGGAGGATGGGGGACAGGTGCCTCCCAGCCGTTCTGAGGAAATCATAAAAGAAGTTTATGCCGTAGAGCGCTTTGAGGACATCAAAACCATCACCAGGGAAGAAGCTGAGGCCCGGGGGCTTTTCCACATCATAGGAGAAAATGTGCTAAGCCGCTATATCGAGAGGGTAAAGCAGCTCTGCATAAATAAGGAGCTGGTTAAAGAGGTTGGAAAGGAGCTCAAGATCGTTTATACCCCATTGCATGGAACTGGCAACAAGCCGGTAAGGCGTGTGCTTGGAGAGCTGGGGTTTAAAAACGTCATAGTGGTTCCAGAGCAGGAGTTGCCTGATCCTGAATTTCGTACCGTAAAATATCCTAACCCGGAGGAACCGGAAGCTTTTGCTTTGGCTATAGAGCTTGCCAAAAAACACGACGCTGACATAATAATAGGTACTGACCCGGATAGCGACCGGTTAGGGGTTGTGGTGAAGGATAAAGAGGGCAAATATGTGGTGCTGACCGGCAATCAGTTGGGCGCATTGCTGGTCAACTACGTGCTTGGGTCACTGCAAAGGGCAGGTAAGCTGCCGTCCAATGGAGCCGTAATCAAGACCATTGTGACCAGCGAGATGGGTCGGGAGATCGCCAAATCATATGGGATTGAGACGGTGGATACCTATACGGGCTTTAAGTTTATAGGCGAGAAGATCAAGGAATTTGAAGAGACGGGCGATAAGGTGTTTTTATTTGGATACGAGGAGAGCTATGGTTACCTGGCAGGCGATTTTGTGAGGGACAAGGACGGCATTATAGCCTCTATGCTGGCTTGTGAGATGGCCGCTTATTATAAATCGAGGGGTATGACGCTGTATGATGGTTTGGTAGAGCTGTGGAAAAGGTTTGGATATTATCATGAGACGCAGAAATCTGTCTATCTGGAAGGCAAGGAAGGCATGGAAAGGATAAAGGCCATCATGGAGGACTTCCGTGCCAATCCGCCCCTCGATGTGGGAGGAGTAAGGGTTACTGTTATTAAGGATTACAAGGATTTAAAGGCTTATCATGTAGATGAGGGTAAGGTGTTGCCCATAGCCATGTCTCAGCCGTCTGACGTGTTGCGCTATACCCTGGCCGATGGCTCGTGGTTTGCCGTAAGGCCTTCTGGCACCGAACCCAAGATAAAGTTTTATTTCTCCACTGTAGGTAAAAGCCTCAAAGATGCTGAAGATAAGATGGACAGGCTGGTGGATGGAGTGATGGCCAGGGCCAAGTGAGAGGAGGGATGGACTTGAGGGGGGTCGACACTTTTCTGTTTGACCTTGATGGGACCCTGCTTCCCATGGATATAGATGAGTTTACGGTGCTGTATTTTAAGGAAATGTCAAAGGTGTTTAGCGATTTGATAGAGCCCGAACGCCTGGTCAAATATGTATGGGCAGCTACAAAGGAG
The DNA here is from genome assembly GCA_000526435.1 of Caldicoprobacter oshimai DSM 21659. Taxonomy (GTDB): domain Bacteria; phylum Bacillota; class Clostridia; order Caldicoprobacterales; family Caldicoprobacteraceae; genus Caldicoprobacter; species Caldicoprobacter oshimai. The sequence goes on along the minus strand of JAGB01000003.1, from coordinate 172,984 downwards.
ATGATCAACAACACCGGACAGCGGACCAATGAAGAGGTGTTTATGGAGAGCTTTGCAAAGCTGGTGGGAGAGGACAAGATTCACATATATAAAGACAGGTTTGACGCTTTTTATGATGAGGGTTTTTTAAACACTCGAAAGTGCGTGGGGGATGTGCCTTTCATGCGGGAGAGCGTGCGCATATTGAAAGAAAAGGGGTATGACGTGGCCATAGCCACAAACCCCCTCTTCCCCAGAAAGGCTATTGTTCATCGAATTCAATGGGCAGGCTTTAAGCCAGAGGATTTTATATATATCTCGTGTTATGAAAATAACCGCTTTTGCAAGCCCAATGTAGCCTTTTACCAGGAGGTTTTAAAAGATATCGGCAAACAACCTCACCAGTGCATCATGGTGGGGAATGATGTTCAGGAAGACCTTGTGGCTGCTTCACTTGGCATGAAGACCTTTTTGATTACCGATTACCTGATACACAGGACCGATGAACCCATTGAGTCTACCTATAAGGGTTCGTATGAGGATTTTTATAAATTTGTAAAGCAGCTGCCAGCCGTTGGTAAGCTTCAATATGCCTGATGAAGTGGGGTGTTTTGTACAGCGTATGCGTTTGAGAGCTGCAAATAATGAGAAAACGGGATGAGGCCAGCTATACCTACCTGGTTCATCCCGTTTTGTTTTATTGAATGACTTTTATACACATTGACCAGTTTCTTTTGTATATTGTCAATTTTTTGCGTTGGTCTGTGAGTTTTCTTCCTTTACCTTTACAACACAAGTGCTGTTGCCCACTTCAATGATCTCAACTTTTGTACCCACGTCTATGACTCCTGGGCCTTTTCGTCTGGCTTGGATTTCGATGCCGTCAATTTTTACTTTACCTGTTCCTAGAGTGTCGCTTATGGGTTCGGTTACAATGGCTTCCTGATGCAGATATTTTTCTAATGGGTTTTCCTGCATAACAGTAGAATTTTTCTTTTTGACGAAATAGACGACTATGAGAATGACTACGATGGCGCCTAAGATGTAATACCACACGGCACACCACTCCCCTCCGGGAATAGTAATCATTCTCTATAAATATATAAACGATGTGGCTTCGGATAAAACGCTTTTTAAAATATTTTGCAATGTATAAATGGACGATAAAGGTTGTAGTATAGCTAAAATTGTGGTACAATTTCCTAAAGAAAAGTGGGAGTATTCAAACAGGAGGAAAAGTATGTGGTAAGGGTTAAGGTACCGGCTACAACAGCCAATATTGGACCAGGTTTTGATTGTCTAGGGATAGCGATTGATATATACAACACAATAGAAGTGGAAGAATACGGCGAAGAATTATACATAAAGGTGGTGGGCGAAGGCTGCAATGAGGTGCCCTGCGACCAGACCAATCTGGTGTATTCCTCTATGCAGAAGGTTTTCGATGTGGTGGGTTATCGCCCTAAAGGTATACGGATGACCCTAATCAACGAAATTCCTGTTGCTCGGGGATTGGGCAGTAGTGCGGCCTGTATTGTAGGTGGTATGGTTGCCGCCAATGCTTTGACTGGGTTTAGGCTGGGCTTGCATGAACTGTTGAAACTGGCTGTCCAGGCTGACGGGCATCCTGACAACGTGGTTCCTGCCCTAGTGGGGGGGATGACGGCAGCTTGTTTGGAAGGTGAGGAGGTTCTGTATGTAAAGATGGATCCACCTCCAGGGATAAAGCTGGCGGTGATGATACCCGATTTTGAGTTGAGCACTGTCCAAGCCAGGCAGGTACTTCCTGACGCCATTCCGGTTAAAGATGCTGTGTTTAACATAAGCCGTACGGCAATTTTGGTTGCCTCATTTTTAACTGGTAGGTCAGAAATGCTTGCGGTTGCTACGCAGGACAGGTTGCATCAGCCTTACAGAAAAGCCCTCATTCCACACTGGGACGATATATTTTTTTATGCCGGGAAATGGGGTGCAAAGGGCGTGTTTTTAAGCGGGTCAGGTCCTGCCCTTGTTGCTATTTTGGACGAAGGGAACGTGACTTTTATCGATAGAATGAAGGAGGCGGTTTCGGCTTTTCAGGAAAGATGGGAAATACGAATGGTTGACTTTTGCAGGAATGGTGCGGAAGTGTCGCGTATATAAGCATATAAGGGCTTTTGTATTTATGACGGCTTGGAAATTGGGGAAAGGGGTTTTGTGGATGGGAAATAAAAACGAATTTACCGAACAGCTGAAGCAGCGGGGGTATAAGCTTACTAAGCAGCGGCAGGCTATACTGGATGTGTTCATGGAAATGGAAAGGCCTTTGGCCACGGCACAGCATATCTTTGAAAAGGTCATGGAGATAAACCCTGGCATCAACTTCTCTACCGTATACAGAAATCTGGATATGCTTGTGCAGGAGGGCATAGTACGCAAGATAACATTTGATCAGGGCGCCGCTTATTATGAGCTGATGGGTGGGAAACATCACCATCACTTGATTTGCAAAGGCTGTGGTAAAATACAGTGCGTGGACTATTGCCCGCTTAGGGACATGCCAATAAAGGAGGGGTTTGTCCCAACTGACCACAGTTTTGAGATATTTGGATTTTGCAAGGAATGCATGCAAACCAAATTGTTGGAGGATGAAAGGAGGAGAGAGAGGGAGTGAGTATTTGGTATGTGGAAGAGGAAACACCAGGATACAGGCTCCATTGGAAGGTAAAGAAGGTGCTTTATGAACAACAAACCAAGTATCAAAGGTTGCAGGTGTTGGAACTGGAGGATTATGGGCGTGCGCTTATTTTGGACAGCGCCATTCAGATTACCGAGAAGGATGAATTCATCTATAATGAGATGATTTCCCATATTCCATTGCTGACCCATCCTTCTCCCAAAAGGGTGTTAATAATAGGAGGAGGAGATGGGGGAGCAGCGCGAGAGGTGCTCAAGCACAAAGAGGTTGAAGAGGTGCATCTCGTTGAGATCGATAGGGATGTGATCGATGCTGTATGCAAGTTTTTCCCCGAAAGCGCCTCTGTTTTTGACAATCCACGTCTGAAATTGTTCATTCAGGACGGCCTTGAGTTTATTAAATCCCAAAAAGAGGAATACGACGTGATAATAGTGGATTCGTCGGATCCCATAGGGCCGGCGGTACAGCTGTTTGAGTATCAATTCTACAGCGATTGCTTTAAGGCTTTAAAACCGGAGGGGGTTTTAAACGTCCAGTCAGGATCTCCTTTTTACAACAAGGATGTCATGAAAAGGGTAAGAAACCTATTGAGAAGTCTGTTTAAATATGTCAATCCCTATTTGGCGTGTATTCCCACGTATCCAAGCGGGCTGTGGAGCTTTACAATGGCTTCCAATGCATATCAATATTTAACAGCCGATTTGAGCCGAGCGAATGGATTAAACACGCGATATTTTACAAGCGATTTGTTTCATGCCTGTTTTGTATTGCCCGGGTTTATAAATGATTTTCTTAATGCCGTCTAGATTGGCGCTGCTTGAGTTTTTGCCCGCAGGGGGCTGTTGACGGGCGTTTTACACGATTACTTTTTGGACGGGTGGTACCGGTGCATGAGGGACACAGGGAGAGGGTTAGAAACAGATTTTTGAGGGAAGGGCTTGACAGCTTTGAGCCTCATCAGATTTTAGAGCTCTTGTTGTTTTATTCGGTGCCCAGAAAGGATACCAACGAACTGGCCCATGCTTTGCTGAAGAGATATGGTTCTCTGTCGGCAGTGTTTGAAGCCGATCCGGCTGATTTGATGTCTGTGCCTGGTATTGGCAAGAATTCCGCTGTGCTGTTGACCCTTATACCGTCCCTGGCCAGGATTTATTTCAAAGATAAATGGGGCAAAAAACCTCAGCTAAATAGCACGGCCAAGGCGGGAGAGTATTTGGTCGCGCTGTTTTCTGGCAGGCTGTATGAGGCCTTCTATGTGGTGTGCCTGGATGCCCAAAACAGGGTCAATCACCCTTGCCTGGTTCACGAAGGTACCATTGACCAAGCGCCGGTATATCCCAGATTGATTGTAGAGGCTGCACTACGGCATCAGGCGCACAGCGTCATCTTGGCTCACAATCATCCCGGTGGATCGCTGGAGCCTTCCCAGGCTGACTTAAACGTGACGCGAAAGATAGTTGCTGCCCTTGAGACCATATCTATAAAGGTATTGGACCACATCATTGTGGCCGATGGCAAGTACTTTAGCTTTGCTGATCACGGGCTTATATAGATTCGTCCATGTGACATATAAATTGGGGGAGGAGATAAAATGAACGTGCTCATCAAAAATGGCAGGATACTTACCATGGCCGATAAAAACTATGATAAGGGAGATATATTGATTGAGGGGAGCAAGATCAAGAAGATAGCCGAACACATAGATCCTCCCGAAAATTTCGAGGTAATTGATGCACAGGGAATGTGGGTTATGCCGGGAATAGTGGATGCCCATTGCCATATAGGAATGTGGGAGGATGGAATAGGGTCTGAAGGTGCAGACGGAAACGAGATGACAGATCCGGTCACCCCACATCTTAGAGCTATCGATGGCATAAATCCGGAAGATAACAGTTTTCGTGAGGCCAGAGAGCATGGGATTACTACTGTGGTTACCGGCCCGGGAAGCGCCAACGTCATAGGCGGGCAGTTTGCAGCCCTTAAAACCTACGGGCGCAGGGTGGATGATATGGTGATCAAGGCACCATTGGCGCTAAAGGTGGCCTTTGGTGAGAATCCCAAACGGGTATACGGCGGGCAGCATAAGGCGCCTTCTACCAGGATGGCCACCGCTGCCATATTGAGGCAGGCTTTCATTCAAGCGCAGGAGTACAAGCGCAAGCTGGAGCTGGGGCAAAAGAACCCTGATAAAATGCCAGATAGAGACCTGAAGATGGAGATACTGGTCAAGGTTTTAAATCGTGAAATACCGCTTAAGATCCACGCTCATCGAGCCGATGATATATTTACTGCTATAAGGATTGCAAAAGAGTTCAATGTAGATTTTACGCTGGACCATTGTACCGAAGGCCACAGAATAGTTGACTTCTTGCTGGAAGAGAAAGCCAAGGTGATTGTGGGGCCATTGCTTGCTGACCGAAGCAAGGTGGAGCTTAAGAACCTCACATTTAAAGCGCCTGCTATTCTATCTAAAGCAGGGCTTAAGGTGGCCATTATGACCGACCATCCGGTAATCCCTATTCAGTATCTACCGGTTTGCGCTTCCATAGCAGTGCGGGAAGGGATGGATGAGATGGAAGCTTTAAAGGCCATAACTATATACCCCGCTCAGATAACTGGCCTGGATGACAGGGTAGGAAGCCTGGAGGAAGGCAAGGATGCCGATGTGGTAATCTTCGATGGCCATCCGCTGGATGTGCGCTCCAAGACGCAGTGGGTATTCATCGATGGCAATCTGGTGTTTAAGAGGGAATAAGCCCCAAGAGCATAATGAGGCTGTTGTGCATAAGGCCATTATACCAATATTAAACAATTGATTGTATTGGGGGTATAAAATATGTTGAGGGTGGCGATGCTCAGCCGTTGGCATGTACACGCAACTGGGTATGCCAACGAATTAAGGTCCTTGCCCGATGTGGTTATCACTGCGGTGTGGGATGAAGACCAAACCAGGGGGAAACAATGGGCAGAAGAGCTAGGAGCAGAGTTTGTAGCTGATCTTGATACCCTTCTTGCTAGGGAAGATGTGGATGCGGTATGTGTAAACGCCCCCACAAACATGCATCCGGAAATTATGATTGCAGCTGCCAAAGCAGGAAAACACATCTTTACCGAAAAAGTTATGGCTATTACGACAAAAGAAGCAGAAAGAATTGCAAAGGCCGTGAAGGATGCGGGGGTCAAATTTTGTATCTCATTTCCTCACAGGACAAGGCCTGCCAACCTTTTTGCAAAAAAAGTGGTGGATGAGAAGCTGCTGGGTGATATTACGCTGATGAGAGTACGCAATGCCCATGATGGCGCTTCTAGCAATTGGTTGCCGCAGTATTTCTATGACCCCGTGCAATGTGGCGGAGGGGCGATGATCGATTTGGGAGCTCATCCCATGTACCTTTGCAGATGGATATTAGGGAAACCCTTACGCATAACGTCTATGTTTAACAGCTTTACCAATAGGCCGGTAGAGGACAACGCGGTGTGCGTTATAGAATTTGAAAATGGTGCAATAGCCGTTGTTGAGACGAGTTTTGTATCCAAGAGCAGTCCTTTTTCGTTGGAGCTTTACGGCACAAAAGGAAGCCTTTTTGTGGGAGGGTCAGAAAACAGGGTAAAGCTTATATCTGACGAGCTTGCAACCAAAATCTCTGGATGGATGATGCCATCCCAACTTCCCGAGCCGTTACCCAGCCCTATACAACAATGGGTAAATGGCATTTTAAGGGGCTCAGAAATTCACTTTGGGGTTGAGGATGGGGTACAACTGACTGAACTTATGGAAGCGGCATATATATCCTACAGAGAGGAGAGAATGGTGGAATTTTCGGAGATTGAGCATCTATAATGATCGATACAAACCTGCATTTAGCAATATGTCCGAGATGGACGTTCTGTATGTGCTGTACTATATAAAGTAGTGAATGAGCAAAGGATTGTAAGCAAATGGGTAAATTTATGGAGACCAATGTTATTATATCTCAGATAGCTGTATTGTTTTTGATTATAGTTTTCGGGTTTTTTGCCAGGAAAAGAAATATTATATCAGGAGATATGACCAAGAAGTTATCCGAACTCATATTACAGGTTACTCAGCCACTTTTAATCATAACCTCTTTTAATTTTGATTTGTCAAAAGAAATGCTTCGTAATGTGGGGTTGATCTTTTTACTGTCATCGGGCATCCATATGTTTTCCATGATGGTAGGCTGGCTTTTATATTTCAGGTATCCCTACAAGATTAAAAGCGTGCTCAAATATGTGACGGTATTTTCTAATTGTGGCTTCATGGGATTCCCCGTGCTGGAAAGCATCTTCGGAAGCATTGGTGTTTTTTACGGTTCCATATATGTTATACCTTTTAACATTCTAACCCTGTCATACGGTGTTATGGTTTTTACCGGTAAAAACAATAAGGATACGCTTAAAAAAATACTGATTCATCCTGTTATTATTTCGGTTGCTGTAGGAATGATTTTATTTCTTCTGCAGTTGAGGCTTCCGGCACCTTTGTATAATGCAGCATCCATGGTAGGTTCTATGACTTCGCCTTTATCGATGCTGATAGTGGGTGCTTTGCTTGCAAATATGCCAATTAAGAAAATGTTTCTGGGTTTCCCGGTTTATTATGGCAGCGTTGTACGTTTGATTTTTCTCCCTGTGCTGGTTCTGGCAGTATTGAGGTTTTTTGCGCTTCCCGATGATATACTGCGTACGTGCGTAATATTGACAGCCATGCCTGCCGCAGTTAATACTGTAATATTTGCTGAAAAATATGGCGGGGATGCAGAATTGGCGTCAAGGTTTGTTGGGATATCGACCATGCTTTCTGTCGTTACAATCCCCTTGATCATGCTGCTGCTACAATAAGCGGGTATGACACACGCAGAAGCACCCAGCCTGCAAGCAGATTTTGTAGAACTGGAAAACATGAAGTTTACTATGATGCAATTTAGAAAAACCTCTGACTTCAAAAAGTACTTGCTAAATTTTCGGTTATCAACTATAATTATTACAAATTGAATATGAAGTTAATGGTCGACTATCTTCGGGGCAGGGTGAAATTCCCGACCGGCGGTAAAGCCCGCGAGTCCCTCAGTGAGGGATTGATCCGGTGAAACTCCGGAGCCGACAGTTACAGTCTGGATGGGAGAAGATAGTATTATTGTTCCTGCGTATGCAAAAAGCTCCCGATGATAGTTCGGGAGCTTTTTTAATTGAGTTTATAAATTCCAATAGAGGAGGAGAATGGCCTATGATCAAGACAAAATGTAACAGCAGTGCAAAGTTAAACTTTAAAGTTAGGGACATTACCAAAATCTCATTGCTTTCAGCCATTGCCTTTCTGCTTATGGTGTTTGCCGAGTTTCCGCTGCCGCTTTTTCCATCGTTTCTTAAGTTCGATTTGAGCGATCTGCCTGCCCTCATAGGTGGGTTCGCCATGGGGCCTGTGACAGGAATTATAATCGAGTTTATCAAAAACCTGCTTCACTTCTTTTTTAAGAGCGAGACCGGCGGGGTTGGCAACCTAGCAAACTTCATCGTGGGGATTGGGTTTGTGGTTCCTGCCGCTGTAGTGTATTCGGTGAATAAGACCAAAAAGGGAGCGGTCATAGGGATGGCAGTGGGCACCGTGACCATGACCCTGCTGGCTTCACTGGCTAACTATTACGTCTTAATCCCCCTTTATGCAAAGGTGTATTCCATGGATGCCATATTGAACATGATGTCCCAGGCGAATAAGGCAATAGTTGACTTAAAAACGTATATAGTGTATGCTGTTATACCTTTTAATATACTAAAGGCGGTAGTAGTATCCATAATTACCCTCCTCATATACAAAAAGGTGTCGCCTATTCTTCACATGTAGATTTAAATCCCCCGTTGCAATTATCCCTCGGCATTATAAGCGAGGGATAATTTTTTTGTTTTGCCCTGTTCTTGTTATATAACCCTTTTGAGGTTATAATATAAAGACATGATAATATTTTTGCAGGGAATGGTGTCTTATGGCAGTGTTTATAACGCATTCAGAGCAGGAAACGATGGAACTGGGCATAAAGATGGGCAAGCTGCTTGAAGCAGGGGATATTGTGCTTTTGTATGGCAACTTGGGTGCAGGCAAAACGGTGTTGACTAGGGGTATTGCTCTGGGATTGGACGCCAAGGACGTAGTTACAAGCCCTACTTATACATTGATGCACAGGTATGAAGGCAGGGTACCGGTTTATCACTTTGACCTGTACCGGTTGAAAGGGCCCGATGAGGTGCTGGACCTGGGGTATGAGGAGTTTTTCTACGGCGATGGCGTGTCCATAGTGGAGTGGCCCGAACGTTTGGAATACCTTTGCCCCGAGGAACACGTGAGTGTAAAGATAGAAGTTGTCGGAGATGGCCAAAAAAGAAGGATCACGGTGGATGCGGTGGGAGGCCGATACTCGAGGTTTGAAGAGGAGCTGAAAAATATATGAAGGTGCTTGCGGTGGAGACTTCTTCTGCTGTGATTTCGGTGGCTGTGGTGGACGAGCAGAGGCTGCTGGCAGAATACATATTGAATCAGGAGAGAAACCATTCCATGAAATTGATGCCGGTAGTGGAACTGGTTTTAGAGGACGCTTCGCTGGCGCTTAAAGACATAGACGTTTTTGCCGTGGCGCATGGTCCCGGTTCGTTTACCGGGTTGCGCATTGGCGTGGCCACCGTCAAAGGGCTGGCTCAGGCGTTGAAAAGGCCAGTGGTAGGGGTTCCAACCCTGGACGGGTTGGCGTTTAATTTGGCTTATGTCCGGGGGCTCATCTGCCCCATAATGGATGCCAGGCGTGCACAGGTGTATACATCGGTATATAGATGGAGCGGAAACGCGCTTGAAAGGCTGGAAGAGTATTCGGCTATGTCTGTTGAGAAATTGATAGAAGTGCTCAACAAGTGGGATGAGCCTGTCCACTTTTGCGGCGATGGGATATTTGCTTACAGAAGCGTTATAGAGGAGAGAATGCGTAGCCGGGCGGTTTTTGCGCCCCCAACCCATGCTCTGCAAAGGGCTTCTTCCATCGCGTGGCTGGCTCTTGAAAGGGCACTGGCAGGGGATACCCAAAATTACTGGGAACTGCAGCCGTTTTACCTGCGCAAATCACAGGCCGAACAGAGGTTTGAAAGCCGCCGTCAGGATGGGGAGGCGGGCTGTTAGTGGACGAGTATATCATACGCCCAATTACACCTGCTGATATCGACGCGGTATGGAATATAGAGAAGATGTGCTTTTCGGTTCCCTGGTCAAGGCAATCCTTTGTGCTTGAGGTGGAAAAGAATAAATGTGCCAGGTATGTAGTGGCTGAGCATTTGGGGATTGTGATCGGGTATGGCGGGATGTGGCTCATCGTCGATGAAGCCCATATAACCAACATAGCTGTGCATCCCCTTTTTCGAAGGAAGGGGGTAGGCGAAGCCATACTCAAGGCCTTGATGATGGAAGCCCGTCGAATGGGGATAGACAGGATGACGCTTGAAGTCAGAGCTTCCAATATAGCTGCTCAAAACTTATACAAAAAGCTGGGGTTTGTTGAGGTGGGCGTGCGTAAGGGATACTACAGCGATAACAATGAGGATGCCATCATCATGTGGAATTTTAGCATAAGCCGCACGCTGGGTTTAAGACGGGAGGAATAGGTGGTGATGGGTGAGTTGAGCAAATCAAGGACAGTGATATTTTTTGTCTCTTTAGCGGCTGTAGCTTTACTGGCGTTTATAATGCTGCTTACTTGCATAGAACTTTCTGCCTTTGACCTCGATTTTTACAGCGCCGAGTATGAGAAGCTGAAGCGCCCTGAGGCCATCGGCATCTCCGAGCAGGAGCTCATGGAGGTCACTCAAGCGCTCTTGGATTATATACGAGGCAAAAGGGCCGATTTGAACGTGAAGGCGGTCATCAAGGGGCAGGAGAGATATGTATTCAATGAGCGTGAAATAGCTCATATGGTCGATGTCAGGGAATTGTTCATGAAGGGATATCAATTGCGGAGAGTTTTAATCATTGGATTTATTTTTTTCCTGATTATACTTTATATATTGACCAAAGCGGATATGATAAGATGGCTGTTTAAAGCCCATTTGCTTTTACTTGTGTTTTTAGCTTTGGTAAGTGGAGCTTTGCTGGGATTGATAAATGAAGATTTTACGCCCTACTGGAATTATTTTCATTATATTTTCTTTGATAACGACCTTTGGCAGCTTAATCCGCAGGCTGACATTCTTATACAGATAGTGCCGGAACAATTTTTCTATGATATTGTTGTCAGGATAATAACGCATTTTATTTTAGGGATGCTGGCTGTGGGTGTCTTACTTGGTGGTATCTATGTATGGTTGGAAGGGTTAAAATGGAAGCAGGGATAGGGCTAAGTTCATGTCCTATCCCTTGGTCGTATAAGCAGGGAATTCATCCCTTTTTGTAGGGAGGGCTTGTTTTATAGCGGTTCTAGGGATTATCAACCTTCATTGCTGAAAATCTTAAAGCCTCCGCAGAAGCAAAATAGAATGATTAGTATAATGATTAAAAACAGCGAGTCATCGTCGTGGAAGAATTTCCCTCCGTCGCTAAAGAGCAATAACAATAAAATAAGTAGAAGTATACTGTTATCGCCGCCAAAGAAACTTAAGAGATTGGCCACCTATCATCACTCCTTTTAATTAACTTCAATATCATGTTATGTATGATTCGTTAGAGTGTTACATTTTAGAATAGAAAAAGTGGAGGTTTTAATTTTAAGGAGGATACGATTATGGCGTATTTTGATGATATGAGAAAAAGGGTTGAAGTATTAAGACATAAAGATGAGATTATCATTCTAGCCATAGAGACTTCCTGCGATGAGACCTCGGCAGCGGTTGTAAAAAACGGCCGTACCGTGCTGAGCAATATGATTTCATCCCAGATCGAGCTTCACAGGCGATACGGTGGCGTGGTGCCCGAGATAGCGTCGCGGAAACACGTCGAGATGATAAGCCCCATAATCGACGAAGCGCTGGAGGAAGCGGGGATGGGGTTTGAGCAGCTGGATTGCATTGCCGTCACATTCGGGCCAGGACTGGTGGGAGCTTTGCTGGTGGGGATGTCCATTGCCAAAGCGCTGGCCTATGCCCTTCGCCTGCCCCTTGTGGGTGTGGACCACATCGAGGGGCACATAAGTGCAAATTATATTGCGCATCCCGAACTTGAGCCGCCTTTCCTTTGCCTGGTGGTGTCGGGGGGGCATACGCACCTGGTGTGGGTTAAGGACTACGGGGAGTACAGCCTTATAGGGCAAACACGTGATGATGCAGCAGGGGAGGCCTACGATAAGGTGGCCAGGGCTTTGGGATTGAATTATCCTGGCGGGCCGGCTATTGATTCTATAGCAAAGCATGGAAATGCAGAGGCGGTGCAGTTTCCACGAGCCTATATGGAGGAGGACAATTTCGATTTTAGCTTCAGCGGGCTTAAGACAGCGGTACTTAACTATCTCAACAGCCTAAAGCAGCGCAACGAAAGCTATAATGTTGCCGATATCGCAGCCAGCTTTCAGCAGGCCGTGGTCGATGTTTTGGTGACCAAGACCATCAAAGCTGCTCAAAAGATAGGGGTGACCAGGATTGCCCTGGCGGGTGGTGTGGCCGCCAATTCTTCTTTGAGGGAGTGTATGAAGCAGAAAGCGCAGGAATGCGGCTTTGAGCTTTATTATCCTTCACCGGTGTTGTGTACCGATAACGCCGCTATGATAGCCTGCGCGGCTTATTACAGCCTCATGAAGGGTAAAATTCATGATCTGTCGCTGACAGTGGAGCCTAGCTTTTCTAACATTGTGAGCAGCCGTACCCAATGTGGATAATGTGGCCAAGAAGTATGTGGATAATGTGAACATCGTGTGGAAATGGCCAGAGCTGGTGGACAAGGGCTGTTGATAACTCTGTGGATAATGTGAATATTTCAGAAAAATCATTATATTCTTTATTGTCGATATTTTGATTTTTAACGTGAAAGGATTTGCAGCTTCTTAAATACGAAAGTGCGTAATATGTCAGGAATTCAAAGCTTTGATCGCAAATTCAACTATTTTGAAGATTTGGGCAGAATAATTGTATGGGTGCGTGGGAAACTAAAAAGGATGGATCGGAATAAATTAATTTTAGGAACAGGAGGTAGATTATGGAGCTGCAGGATATAATGACCACACAGGTTGCGGTTGTGGGGCCGGATAATACGGTATTGGATGCCTGTAAGCTTATGCAGATTCATAACGTAGGGGCTCTTCCCGTTTGCCAGCACGATGGCAAGGTTGTAGGTATCGTGACTGACAGGGATATCGTGGTTAGAAATATTGCCAACGGGGGAGATCCAAAGACCACTCCTGTAAGGACAGTGATGACCAAGGATGTCATTTGTGCAAATCCCTCTATGGAAGTGGAAGAGGCAGCAGAGTTGATGGCCCAGCACAAGATTCGCAGGCTGCCGGTTGTGCAAAACGACAGGCTGGTAGGCATGGTTTCAATTGGAGATCTTGCCACCAGATACCGTTTTGTAGAAGAAGCCGGCGAGGCTCTAAGCGAGATCTCTGAACCTTCCAGGCCAGTAAATATAATGCAATAAAGAGAAAGCCGTTTATTTTTAATGGTCCCGTGGAATACTAAGGGTAGACGGGAGGTGAAATTAGATGATACAGCAATTCCAGAACCGCAACAACAATACCGGAACCAACAGGAACAGGAAGCTGGTTCCTGAAGCTAAGCAGGCTTTGGACCAGATGAAGTTCGAGATAGCCGGTCAGTTGGGTATAAACCTCCAGCAGGGTTACAATGGCAACATTTCTGCCAAGGATGCAGGCAGAATTGGCGGTAATATGGTAAAGAAGATGATTGAGCAGCAGCAAAGACAAATGGCCGGTCAACAATAACGAGCTATAAATTAAGAAGCAGGGCAAGCTCTTTGCCCTGCTTTTTGTGTGTCTTATCTCTGCGCTGCTTTTTCTCTTTCGCGGAAAAGAAAGCTTATGCAATACGCCCCTGCAACGCCTACTATGGTGTATACGATTCTGCTGAGCAGAGCGTCGCGCCCACCAAATAGGGTTGCCACCAGATCGAACTGGAAGAGACCGACAAGTCCCCAGTTCAGGGCCCCGATTATGACCAGGATAAGGGCTAAACGGTCCATTCCATCAACTCCTTTAGTATCAGAATCTCTCCTTCTAGTATTCCCCAAAATTCGAAATTATAGTACTATTTTTTCCTCTCTGTTTATGCTCTTTATTTTTGAGAATATATACTGAACCCTCATGTTTTCGGATTTGGTCAGCGTGGCAAAGTCGCCTATCAGTACGAGCCGCTTTTTTGCACGGGATAGCGCGACGTTTATTCTGCGGTAATCCCTCAAAAATCCTGTACGGGTATATGTGCCGGGCCCGCTATAATTGCTTCGGACCCAGTTGATTATGACGTTTTCCTGCTCTCGGCCTTGGAAGGAGTCGATGGTGTAGATGTTGTGCTCAACGAAATCCTCCAGCGAACAGTTAAAGCTGGAAAAATACTTTGAATTTGCTTTAAATACCTCTTTCAGCTTTTCGGTTTGGGCCTTATAGGGCGTAATGATGCATATGTCCTCCAGCCTTTCCCCGGATTTTAGCAGATCCAGCACTTTTTTGACCGACAGCATGGCCTCGCTCATGTTGTAATAAGTCGAGTTTTCTTCAGTTTCAGCTCGGGTTTGAGGATCCAAAAACTCCGAGGTATCGATGATTTCTATAGGGTTGTCGGGAAATAGCTGGTCTCTTTTCTGCTGGGGTATTTTGTAGTACAGCGAGTCGGTATTGGGATAAAGCTTTCCATCGTATATCAGCTCTGAAATAAAGGACACCATTTTTGGGTTTTCGGTTCGATAGTTTATATCCAGGAACACGGAGTTAAACCGGTGTTTATCGGTTATCAGCTTTTCAAATAGGCTTTTCTGCAGCTCCTCGCTGGTATAAAGGTCCATATGGGGGTCGTACTCCAGCAGAACCTCGTTCTGGATGGGGAAGGGCGGTATCTGCATGTGGTCCCCGATTATCACGCCCTTGTTTGCAAATCCCAGGCTGAACAGCGTCTCGGGCACGTCCATCTGTGAAGCCTCGTCTATGATCACTATATCGTAATTTTCAGGTTCCATGTTTCTGTCAAGGTAAAAGCCCAGGGGTGTACCCAATACGATCTTGTTGGTGCCCTTGAGCCTGGCCATATAAGCCGGATTGGAGGTTGAGACGGTGGGGGCATACGGCAGGGTGGATTTGAACTCTATGTTGTTCCCGGTTCGCAGCACCCGCACCTTGTCCTCTATCAATTTTTCAAGTATGTTGTCCACGGCCACGTTGGTCTTGGCAAGTATGAGCACGTTTTTGCCGGCATGGTAGTACTGCAGTGCAATCTCCTTTATCAACGTGGTTTTGCCTGTACCTGGCGGACCCTGCACTATTTCAAGCACGTGGTTGACGCCGTCCAAAGCGCATGCTAGAGCCACTGCCTGCTTTTGAGCCTGATTGGACAGCAGGCTTTTGTTGTGGTAGGCGTGGTCGGGAAGCGTGTCTATATCCTCCCATGACAGGGGCGCTTCCTTCTCAAGCCCCAATACCACTGCCATAAGAGGGGAGAGCGTACCATCCTCTATCTGGCGCGTTAAGTTTTCAAGGTAGTTTAGGAGTATGGCGTCGTTGGAGCTTCTGGTAAAAGTCTTGATTTGTGCTACTTCGTCTTCGGTGACGGGCTCCAAAGGTTTTAGCTCTATGATATAGCCCTCGTTGGTCTTGTGCTCTCGGCATTCAACCACTTCGAACTCGTATCCAGTATTTGAGGTGAGTACCTCACCGGGGAAAAGTGCCGTCTCTATCTGGAATATGAACGAGTTCCCAAATTCTACCAGGAAGATGCACTTTATGTCGTGGAATTTCCTTATTTTTATATCCAGGATTCTCTTGTAGACGTTTAGCTCTTCAATGACGGTTTTTTTGTCTTTAAGCTGTACCAGTTCAGGTTTTGCGAAGTTTATCTTATTTACCGATTCCTCTGTCGGTCCTTCGATACCCGCCAGCTTGTAAAGGTCAGATTTCAGCAGCCTGTAGTCCCCTTTACGAGGTTTTCTAAGGCCCAGCCAGTCCCTGGGTACGGCTTTTAATATTTCGTAAAGAAAATCGATATACTGCTTTCGATTCATGGGGGCCAGTACGGTGACCAACCCTTTTTTGTAGATCCCGGCTTTCTTGGCGTTATTGATAAAAGTATGTTTCCTACAAAGGCTTTTAAGGTCAAATCTCTTTAAGTATTCGTTGACAACTGCCTTTATGTTGGCCAAGCTGTCAAAATATTTTCGGTGGGACATGTTATCGGTGGTGGCCAGCCTTCCGGTCTTGGGGTTGATATCTATTCTCGGTATATTCAGGGTGTTGAATATAAACTCGGTGACCTGCTGCTCAGGATCATTGAGCTTGGCGGCATAGTGGTAATATAGGCCGCTCAAAGTTTTGTTGTTCAAAAATTTGAGCTCCACCGAGTCAAACTCCTTTGTACCCATGAGCCGGGGATGGAACACCTGCATTTCAATGGCTGCCCGCATCACTATTTCCCTCTGTACCCTCAAGGGAACGCTTTCCCACCTGCACATGTTGGAGTTGGCTATCAGGTTGATCCACTCGTTTACCGTCAGCTTTTCTACTCCCAGCGAATCGCATATATACTGTACAACCGGGGTTTCGTCAGAAGGCACCCTTAAGCTGTAGTATGAATAAAGCCCTGATAGCGTCTTGCCATTTAGGCATTCAAAACGCGTCAAGCAAAAATCCCGATAACCCATAAGACGGGGATTCTTAAACCCCAGCTCCTGCGCACACCTGTACAGTATCTCCCTGGCGATTTCCTTTGGGACCGATTCCCATGTAACTTTGGAATTTGGTTCGCCGATCTGGGATACCCACTCTTCGATGTTCAGTGGCGGGATATCCAGGTCATCGCACATAAAGGTTATGGTGTCTTTCCCGCTGTTGAAGGCAAGGATGCTGTAGTAGGTGTATAGGCTGGTCAGGGTTTTGTTGTTTAAAAAAGCCGCGGGCTTGGAAAAATCTTCGGCTTTCAGCATCCGTGGGTTGGATTTGCCTTCCTCCTTGGCTTTCATAAACAGTATCTTTGCCAGGTAGGGCTTGGGCACCGCTTCCCATTTGAAATTCTTTTGATGGGAGATAAAGTGCAGCCATTCTTCAAAGGTCAGCTCGGGCACCCCGTAGACGTCACATATGAAGTCGATGCTGCGCATACCGCCTCTGTTTAAGCCGAAAAACCTGGAGGCAAAACTGTACAGCGACATGCCGTTTAAAAAGTCCAGACCCACCTTCAAATCATCAGACGACATCATCCTGGGGTTGGAGTAGCCGAGTTTTCGTGCCGCCTTAAACAGCAAATCCCTTATGACTTTGTGGGGGATGACGTCCCAAAACACGCTTATTGACTGGTCGGTGATGTAGGTTATCCAGTCCTGCTCAGTGATCTCGATATCCAGCATGTCGCACATGTTCTTTATGACGCTGCCCCTTATGTCCTGCGAGATGCTTTTGAAGTAGTTATAGAACCCCGTGAGGGTTTTGCCGTTTAAAAACTTGAACTTATGCGAAAAATCATCGTTTTTGATGTAAATGGGATGGGGGTACCCCAGCTCTTGACAGGCCATAAGCAATATTTTCCTCTTTGCCTCCTTGGGGATGTTACCCCAGGAGAAGATGTTGTGCGTGCTGACATAACTAATCCATTCGTTCTCGGATACCGGCGGAATGCCCAGCTGGTCACATATGTTGGTGATAACGTGAACTCCCTCTTTTCTGGGTACCCTGTTTTTATAATATGAATACAATCCATTCAATGGCTGATTATCCAGAAATTTGAATCTATGTTTTTCAAGGTCCTTTGAAGCGATGAATCGAGGGCTGGGAAGATTGAGCTCCTGTGCTACCATGTAAAGGATTTGCCGGTGTACCTCGTCGCTTACTTTGCTCCACAAAAACGCACGGGGACGTACCGACCTGTTTTTCCGTCTTAATATGGACAATACTTCTTCAATGTCATCTAATACCTCTTTTTGTTGGTAATTTAGTACTTGCACTGGCACAACTCTCCTTTCAGCCAACACTAATAGTAGCATCATATCTTGAAAATTTTCTTTTGTTATCTATTGTACACATACTATAAAATCATATATTAATTATACAATTTTGGCGAATTTTTATATACAGCAAGATTTGATAAAAATAAGCGAAATTTTTGTGTAATTTGTACTGATTGAACTTTCTGGTTATAATCTACGCCGTACTTGACAAACTAAAAGACGAGGCATATAATGGTAAAGCAAATGCAAATTATTTGCAATTAGCCTTTAGAGGGGTAGTAAGGGAATTCCAAGTACGGGAGGGCGCTGTATGAGCCATGTTCATTTGCCCGATGGGGTCGTTCCCGCTATCTGGTGGGCAGCTGGATACCTGATTAGCCTGATAGTGGTGTTTGCCGTGCTGAAAAGGCTGAACATGGAAAAGGTGCGAGGCAAAATACCCGAAATGGCCATGATGGCAGCGGTTATGCTCATCACCATGTCGGTACCTCTGGGGTTTATACCCTTTCATATGAACTTTGCCGCTCTGGCCGGCATGCTGATGGGCCCCGGATTGGGATTCGTAGTGGTCTTCGTGGTCAATTTTATTCTGGCTCTTTTGGGACACGGGGGAATCACTGTGATGGGCTTAAATACGTTGATCATAGGGGTTGAAGCGCTGGTCGGTGGCGCTGCCTTCAGGTTGCTGAGGGGTAAATTTGGCAGCGTGCCCTCAGCCATCATATCAACGGCAGTAGCCCTTTTGCTGTCCACTGCCCTCATGATCCTGTTTTTAAGCTCAATTGGAGTGGTAGATATACAGTCAGGGGGAGGCATTTTGCATGGAGGGTACCACGCAGAGGATGGTGTTGACGGCCATGAGGCGGAGAAACCGCACCGGCACGATACGGAATATATCTTTGGAGGAGTAGCTTTAGCAGGATGGGCTGCCGTGATGGCCGTGCTGTTTTTAGGCATTATACTGGAAAGCGTAGTAACCGCTTTGGTGGTAAGCTTCTTTATGAAGGTGCGGCCCGATATAATAAACCCTGTACCCGATAAGGATAGGTAGAGGAGGGATAGGGGTGCATTTGGCAGCAATAGATCAGATGGCCAGCAGCGGTACCAGCGTATTTCACCGTGCAGGCGTGCCCTCAAAGCTATTGATGATGCTGTGCCTGCTCGGCGCGGTCATTGGCAGCAGCGATGTCCTTGCGTTGGGAGTGCTGATGGTAATTCTGCTGATTTTGCATCTGATGGCCAGGGTGAGATTTAAGGAAATAGTGCACCTGCTGTTTTATCCGGTTTTTTTCAGCCTGCTTTTTGCTCTGCTTAAATTCCAGGAGTCATGGGCATCGGGGCTTTTAGTGGTATTTAAAGGGACGGGGGCTGCTCTTGTGACCTTGTTTTTGCTGGCAACCACGCCCTGGGTGGAGATTTTTGCATTTTTGTCGGCGTATTTGCCTGGATTGCTGGTGGACATATTTTTATTTACATACCGTTCTTTTTTTATTTTGATTGACCAGGTGGACAGCCTGTTACGCAGCATAAAGATGAAGGGCGGATACCATCCTTTTAGCCTGGCCATGAACCTCAAAAATATGGCGGCGGCAGTTGGGCTGATTTTATTGCATTCATTTGAGATGAGCGAAAGGATGTACAAGATATATCTGCTCAGGGGATATGATGGTGGCATTCCGATAACGCGAAGATGGTGGAAACTGGGCTACCCTGACGGGGTGGTCATTATCCTCTCTGCATTTATCGTAGTTGGGGCGGTGATAAGGTGGAGGCTTTGGTAGAAGTAAGATGCATAAAGCACATCTATCCGGATAACACGCAGGTGGCACTGTGCGGTCTGGATTTTGTGGTGCATTCTGGCGAGAGGGTGGTCATCTTGGGCCCCAACGGTGCCGGCAAGACCACATTGCTTTCCCATATACTGGGGCTGCTCGCGCCGGTTGAGGGCTCGGTAAAGGTGATGGGGCTGCAACCGCATAAGCACTTCCGACAGGTGCGGCGAAATATAGGGGTGGTTTTCCAAAACGTCGATGAGCAGATAATAGGGCCAACGGTGTACGATGATATTGCGTTCACGCCAAGGAACGAGAGGCTGGGCAGGGAAGAGGTAGAAAGGCGCGTGATGGCGGTCGCAAAGAGGATTGGGATTCAGGATATATTGCACAAGATACCCCATTACCTGAGTGGTGGGCAGAAGAAAAAGGTAGCCCTGGCAGGCGCGATAGCCATGTCGCCGAAGCTTTTGATACTCGATGAGCCGTTTGACGGTCTGGACCCTGCTTCCAAGAGGGAGATGATGGACCTACTGAATCAGCTAAACCGGGAAAATGGCACTACGCTAATCGTTACCACTCACGATGTAAACCTGGTACCTTATATAGCCGATACGGTGTACGTGATATACGATGGCAAGATAGTCACCAAGGGAAGTCCTTATGAGGTGTTTATCCAGAGGGATATATTGGAGGCGGCACATCTTGAACCGCCTATCCTGGTTGACCTATTTACACACCTTAAAGAAAAGGGCTATAATATAACAGTACCTACCACTCTGGAACAGGCCAAAGAGCAGCTTGATACGCTGTTAAAGAGCGTCAGATAAAAATGGATGGGGTGAGTTTTTTGGAATTTACAGCTAACCTTCTAGATTTTGCCGAGATGCTTGCCTGTGCCGTTGACCTCATGGAGAGGGGTTCGCACCACCATGGGCAGAGGGTGGCATATATCGCTTTTCGTCTGTTTGAACAGGTAAGGCCGGGTCATGACCCTACTGACCTTGTGATTGCATCATACTTGCACGATATAGGCATAGAGTCTTTCAGGGTAAAGGAAAAGGCAAGGGAATTTCGCTTGGACAAAGAGATTTTATGGCCCCATTGCCGTGACGGCGCTGATTTGGTTGAAACCGTGGATCTGCTTAAAGGCATCAAACCTTTCATACTTTATCACCACACCGACTATTGTGAGATACATAGCAGTTTGCCAGATGTTCCTTTGGAGGCTCAAATCATTCATTTGGCTGATAGAATTGAAGTGCTGATCAGGCCAAACAGGCTTGTGCTGGAACAGGTAGAGGACATCGTGAATACCATTTTAAATTATAAAGGTTCTATGTTTAATCCCGAGTTGGTTGAGGCCTTTCTAGATTTATCTACAAAGGAATCGTTTTGGCTGGATATCGTGAATGAATATCAACCGGTGGTGGAGCACATCTGCTTTCCCTCAATGGATATCAAGATGGATGCAAGCGATATACGGCAGTTTTCGTATCTGTGTGCAAGAATTGTAGACAGAAAGAGCCCCTTTATGGCACAGCATTCCCAGCGCATAGCCTCAATAGCCGTGAGGCTGGCAGAGTTTTGCGGCATGAGGGGACAGGACCTGTTTTTTATGGAAATAGCAGGTCTGCTGCATGACCTGGGTAAGCTGGCCGTGCCCGATACCATACTGCACAAGCAGGGGAGACTGACTGACGGGGAGTACCGCGTAATTAAACAGCATTCATATTATACTTACTGCCTGATTGACCGGCTGAACGTGATGGACAAGGTGCGGGACTGGGCTGCGTTTCATCATGAGCGCCTGGACGGAAGCGGTTATCCTTTTCACCTGACTGCTGGCGACCTGGACCTGGGGGCCAGGGTGATGGCCGTGGCCGATATGGTTGGAGCCATAACTGAAGATAGGCCTTACCGGGCGGGTTACGGCGAGAAGGAGACCATGGATATAATGTGGGAGCAGGTGAAAAATAACCGGATAGATGGCGAGGTGGTGGATATTTTGAGCAAGCACTTTGGCGAGATCGTTTACGGTAGATAAATCATCTTTATGAAGACGGTTGTATCTCTGCATTTTAAAACCCGTTTGGCTGCAAACTTAATTTGCTTAAAATGTAGCTTGATAAAGTAAAAAATCGATAAATCTATCAGCGATGGCTACCGGGAATAATGCAAATTCGGGAAGAAATGCTTGCAAAAATTAGAGCCTGTGTGCTATAATTTTTGATGATTTTTAGAATAAGTTAGAATAATATAGTGAAATGATAAGAGTTTAAAAATGCAAAGCCTTTTTATTGATGCAAGATTCTGTTCATTTTATTGCGTTATGGCAATGCGGGTTTGGTGACGGTATAAATCCACCTTCTTGCAAGGTGGTATACATATTTGCAATGGAAAGGAAGGGTCAGAATATGTCTTATGTGCAGGAAATAATACAGCAAGTGATCGAGCGAAACCCCGGTGAGCCGGAATTCCATCAGGCCGTAACCGAGGTGCTGGAGTCGCTAGAGGTGGTATTAGACAGGCATCCGGAGTATATTAAGGCGGGCATACTTGAAAGGTTGGTGGAGCCCGAGCGTCAAATCATCTTTAGGGTACCCTGGGTGGATGATCAGGGAAGGGTGCGCGTAAATAGGGGATTTAGGGTACAGTTCAACAGCGCTATCGGCCCCTACAAGGGAGGCATTCGTTTCCATCCTTCGGTATATCTTGGCATCATAAAGTTCCTGGCCTTTGAGCAGGTATTCAAAAATTCGCTGACGGGCATGCCCATAGGCGGTGGCAAAGGCGGTAGCGACTTTGACCCCAAGGGCAAATCTGAAGGTGAGATCATGCGCTTTTGTCAGAGCTTCATGACCGAGCTTTTCCGCCATATTGGCCCTGATACCGACGTGCCGGCCGGTGATATAGGCGTGGGAGCTCGCGAGATCGGGTACATGTTCGGACAGTACAAGAGGTTGAGAAATGCGTTTGAAGGGGTGCTCACCGGTAAGGGTTTGACCTATGGGGGCAGCCTTGTGAGAAAAGAGGCTACTGGATACGGTTTGGTGTACCTCACTGACCAGATGGTAAGAGAAAAGGGCAAGTCCATTGAGGGAGCAAGAGTGGTGATATCCGGTTCTGGTAATGTAGCCATTTATGCCGCTGAAAAAGTGATGCAGATGGGTGGCAAGGTTATCGCGATGAGCGATTCCAATGGTTATGTGTTTGATCCCGATGGCATCAAACTGGATACCGTCAAGCAGCTGAAAGAAGTGGAGAGAAAGCGGATTCGGGAGTATGCAGACATCCATCCCCGAGCGGAGTACCATGAGGGGCCTGCGGGCATTTGGGAAATTCCATGCGATATTGCCCTGCCCTGCGCTACCCAGAATGAGCTGGATGGCAAGGCTGCAAAGACGCTGGTCGCCAATGGCTGTTTTGCGGTGGCAGAGGGAGCTAATATGCCGTGCACCCCTGAAGCAGTAGACACCTTCTTAAGTAACAATGTGCTGTTTGCTCCGGGAAAAGCCGCCAATGCAGGCGGGGTGGCTACATCGGCTCTTGAGATGACCCAGAACAGCATGAGGTATTCCTGGACCTTTGAAGAGGTAGATGCAAAGCTGAAACAGATAATGACCAATATTTACAGGAACATCAGCGCAGCTGCCAGAGAATACGGACACGAGGGCAACCTCGTTGTGGGAGCCAATGTAGCTGGGTTTATCAAGGTGGCTGAAGCCATGATGGCTCAAGGTGTGGTGTAATGCTGATATATGCATCAAGTAAGAAGTGCTTGAAGGCATCAAATGTGCCTTCAAGCTTTTATTTTGGGATGGGGTTAAGGTTTTATTATATGGAATTTTTATAATTAGTTTTTAGTTTCTGTTCCGAAAGGCAATAACTCTATGAGCCATATTGGGAGAAGGCGACATTAAAAATTAAATTCGGAAATTGTATTAGGCCGTATCCTATGATAACATATACATTGTATGATTTAAATACGCAGGCTGAATGAAAGTGGATTTTTGCTGTTAAGCAAGGGTTTTCATCGTGCGATATAATAACCTTTAACTGGTAGTGATGGGAGGAATACATGGTGTGTGGTATTGTTGGATATATAGGAGATAAGCAGGCTTTGCCCATTCTAATTGAAGGCTTGAAGAGGCTTGAATACAGAGGTTATGACTCGGCTGGAGTGGCGGTCCATAACGGCCATTGTATAAATATCAGCAAGACAAAGGGAAGGCTGACGGTACTGGAGCAAAGGATAGACCCCAACCAGCTTCAGGGGACGCTGGGAATAGGCCATACCAGATGGGCTACCCATGGCGAACCTTCCGATATCAACTCACATCCCCATACCAATCAGTCCGGGGAGATCGCAATAGTCCACAACGGCATCATAGAGAATTACATGAAGCTTAAAGATTGGCTTCAGAAGGAAGGATATGTCTTTGTATCGGAAACCGATACTGAAGTGGTTGCACATCTCATCAATTATTATTACCGTGGAGACCTTGTAGAGGCGGTTAGAAATACGCTGGACAAGATAGAGGGCTCTTATGCACTGGGCGTTATTGCTAAGGATCATCCCGATTGTATGGTGGTTGCGCGCAAGGACAGCCCGCTGGTGATAGGCCTGGGGGATGGTGAAAACTATATAGCTTCGGATATACCAGCTATATTGAAGTATACCAGAAGGGTGTACCTGCTGGAAGACAGGGAGATAGCTTTAATCCGCAGGGATGCAGTAGAAATCATAGATCAGTATGGCAAAAAGGTACAAAAGGAAGTGTTTGAAGTCACGTGGGATGTGGAGTCGGCTGAAAAAGGCGGATACCAGCATTTTATGATAAAGGAGATACATGAGGAACCAAAGGCATTAAGGGATACAATGGCTTCTCGTATTGTGGATGGGAAGGTTAACTTAAGCGACTTGAACGTCACGAGGGAGCAGCTTGAAAAGGCCGGTAAGATTATAATCATCGCCTGTGGAACGGCATATCACGCGGGTGTTGTGGGCAAGTATGTAATTGAGAAGTTGGCAAGGATACCGGTGGACGTCGAAATCGCTTCGGAGTTCAGATACAAGGACCCATTGATAAATGAGGACAACATAGTGATCATCATAAGCCAGTCGGGTGAGACGGCCGATACTCTGGCTGCCATGAGGATGTGCAAAAAGGTGGGTGCCAAGGTTATAGCTATCACCAACGTGGTGGGAAGCACGGTGTCCAGGGAGGCTGACCATGTGGTGTACACATGGGCGGGGCCCGAGATTGCCGTGGCTTCCACAAAGGCATATACCACTCAGCTTTTATGCATGTATATGATGGCGCTGGATTTTGCCGATAAGATGGGGAGAATATCAGCAGATGAATACCAGCGGATAATTGAGGAGATCAGGAAATTGCCGGAGCTGGCTCAGGAGATACTCGATGATAAAGAGATTATTCAGAGATGCGCGGATGAGACATTCAACGCCAGCAGCATATTCTATATGGGCAGGGGACTGGACTATGCTGTGGCTATGGAAGGTTCCCTCAAGCTGAAGGAAATCTCGTATATCCATTCAGAAGCTTATGCTGCAGGGGAATTGAAGCACGGTACTATAGCGTTAATAGAAGAGGGTACACCTGTGGTTGCCCTGGC
This sequence comes from Caldicoprobacter oshimai DSM 21659, assembly GCA_000526435.1. Taxonomy (GTDB): domain Bacteria; phylum Bacillota; class Clostridia; order Caldicoprobacterales; family Caldicoprobacteraceae; genus Caldicoprobacter; species Caldicoprobacter oshimai. The sequence continues at coordinate 147,777 of JAGB01000003.1, read as the reverse complement.
CACCCAAAAGGGATTGTTTGAAAAGACATTGAGCAATATAAAGGAAGTGAAGGCAAGGGGTGCGTTTGTCATAGCCGTGGCCATGGAAGGTGATACCGAGATAGAAAAGGAAGCAGATAGGGTAATATATATACCCAGGGTATATGATATTCTGGCGCCTGTTTTGGTGGTCATACCACTTCAACTGTATGCATACTATGTGGCTGTGGCCAAAGGCTGTGACGTGGATAAGCCCAGAAACCTTGCCAAAAGCGTTACTGTTGAGTAGATGCTGTATATTTGAAATGGATGTTGTGTATATTATCAAAAAACCATTTCCTCAAGCGAAAAAAGGGATTCCGAAAGGGAAGAGAAAAGGGAAAAGGATTAAGGCTCAAGTTCAAAAATAGAGAAGGGATAAGTGGGTAAGAATTGAGAGGAATGCTGGATTTAAGCCCCTTATCCCTTTTTTCTTGAGTCTTGGTACTAGGTTTTTGGAAAAACTTTATTGACACAAAATTGAATTGCATTTGGAAGATTCTAGTGAATTACTTGTTAGATTCCAGAAACACTTTATTACCTCCCAAAAAATCCCATATAAAATTCATGCGGGTTTGAGGAGAGGGAAATGGAAAGGGTTTTTTTAAATTAACAATGTTGTATATTTCATTTAAACCTTTTCCCCATGCGAAAAAAGTGATTCCGATAGAGAAGGGATAAGGGAAAAGGATTAAGGAATAAGGGAGCAAAAAATAGAAGGGATAAGTGGTGAGGCTTCTAAAAATACGAGAAATAAGCCGCTTATCCCTTTTTTCCTTGAACCTTGATGCCGCCATTTTGGAAAGACTTTTTTCACACAGATTAGAGTTTTATTTGGGAAAATATAGTGAAATTATTGTAGAAATACGGAAAAACATTATTACCTCCCAGAGAATTAATGTATTAATTTTGAAAACCAGTTTTTGAAAAAGTTTGACAATACTACTATGGTAGGATTACTTCTTACTTTGATTATTATTTTCTCTTTCCAAGGAGAAATAATTATAAATAACCCAGTACACATATTGCTTATAGCAGTACCATTGACCATACAGACTTTTCTCATATTCGGTATTGCATATGGATGGGCAAAGGCATGGAAATTGCCCCATAGCATTGCAGCACCAGCAGCTATGATTGGTGCAAGTAACTTTTTTGAGCTAGCCGTTGCGGTTGCAATTTCACTTTTTGGCTTGCAATCAGGTGCGGCACTGGCTACAATAGTAGGTGTATTAACGGAAGTCCCCATTATGCTAACCCTTGTTAAGATAGCCAACAGCACGAGGCATTGGTTTAAATGAATTTTTAAATAAATTAATGAAGGGAGTAGGGGTATAGCAGATGAAAAAGAAGGTGGCGTTCGTATGTACCCATAATTCCTGCCGTTCTCAAATGGCAGAAGGCTGGGCAAAGAAATTGGGAAGTGATGTATTGGAAGCATATTCTGCAGGAACAGAAAAGTACCCTGAAGTGAAACCGTTGGCGGTGCAGGTAATGGAAGAGGCAGGAGTAGATATGAGTGGCCATTATCCAAAGCTATTAAGTGATATTCCAGCAGAGGTAGATATATTAATAACTATGGGTTGTAATGTAGAATGCCCTTATGTACCATGCAAGCACAGGGAGGATTGGGGGATTGCTGACCCGTCAGGTGGATCGATAGAAGACTATAGAAGAACAAGGGATATTATTAAAGAGAAAGTAGAGGATTTGATACAGAGGATAAAAAATAACCAGATTTGACAGAATAAACAGAAAGGGTGCAGTGAACAGAAAGGGTGCAGTGAAGAGGAAACTTCATGCACCCTTTTCTTTTTTAACTAGAGAAAACGTAGAATAATTTCTTAGACTTTTACTTGACAAATGCAACAGTTTCATATTACAATTAATTTGAGGTGATTACATGGAAAACCGGGCAAGTGATTATTTGCATGAATTAATTCGAGTATTGGTAAGAAACTTAGGTATATTGGAAAAGAATGATGCAAACTGCTGCGGGGTTACGATTTCTCAATGCCATGCCATTGTAGAGATTGGGAGATCAGGAGAAGTTTCATTAAGTGAACTTGCTGAATTACTTGCATTAGATAAAAGTACGATGAGCAGGACAATAAATAATCTTGTTGAGGACGGGTTAGTAATTAGAGAATTACATCCAGAAGATAGAAGATATGTAAAAATAAAACTGACTGATAAAGGAATGAAAGTATTTAAGAATATTGAAGAAAGTATGGATCGATATTATAAAGCGATTTTTAATTCTGTCCCAGAAGAAAAAAGGGAGCAAGTTCTTGATAGTTTAAAGTTGCTAATTGAAGCTGTAAATAAAAATAAATGTTGTAGGGAGGAGTTTCAAAATGAAAAATAATATTAGAGAACAAGTTAAGGCGTATTATGGAGACATAGCGAAGAAGATAAGTGCTGGCTTAAAAAGTTCATGCGGATGTGACACTTCATGCTGCGGTGATGTAGCATGTTGTAGTTCATATCTCTATACAGATGATTTCGTAGATGGATTGCCAGAGGAAGTTGTTAATGCATCATTGGGATGTGCAAACCCTGTTGCGCTTGCGAATCTACGTGAGGGTGAAGTTGTTTTGGACTTGGGAAGTGGTGGCGGAATAGACGTATTTATTTCATCTAAATATGTTGGCGATAGGGGAAAAGTATACGGTCTTGACATGACTGACGAAATGCTGCAATTAGCAAATAGGAATAAAGAAAAAATGGGAGTTAAAAACGTAGAATTCATAAAAGGATATATCGAAGATATTCCTCTGGATGATGAAACGGTAGACGTTATTATATCTAATTGCGTTATAAATCTCTGTGAGAATAAGGAAGATGCACTAAGAGAAGCATACCGAGTGTTAAAGAAGGGTGGAAGACTGGCGATCGCTGATATTGTCGTTCTTAAAGATTTACCAGAGCATATAAAACAGAGCGTAGAAATGTGGGTTGGCTGTATTGCAGGAGCATTACCAGTTAAAGAGTATGAAGAAATACTCAAAAAAGTTGGGTTTAAAGATATTGAAATAACACCAGTAAATATATATACCAAAGAAGTTATAGAAGGCATTGCAAAACAGAATAATTTAGGCGATGTATATAGCAAAATAGACATAGATTTTATTGATGGAGCCTTTGCAGGTGCCTATGTAAAAGCATACAAACTTTAAATGAAAGCTATGGATGTATTTTCCATTTATTTCTCTCACCCATGCGAAAAAGTGATCCTATTTGGGAGGGAAAAGGGATAAGTAGGAGTTATAAGAAAAATACGAGATTTACACCACTTATCCCTTTTTTCCTTGAACCTGATCCTGCACCTTTGGAAACTGTTTTTGGTTAACGTTTTTCAGTGAAAAAAGTCTTTCCATATTAAACGTTTCTTCAACTTCCAGATTTAATTTTGAAGGCTTTTTCTATTGCATTTTGAATTATCTGATGGCAGCATTTGCCTAAAGGGTTTTTCTCTCGGCATTGAGGGTTTTTCATTGCTCCAGTAATTTCTAAGACCTCTGCCATGCTTTTTGCACCTTTTTCGATTACGGCTTTGATGACCTGCTCTTCTGTTACCTGACTGCAGTAGCAGGCGTATTTAGGATTGGCATCCTTTTTAAACCATATGGGGACTTTGACCTGCTGTTTATTAAATATGGTGCTGGAATCGGAACTGTAATATACGACATCACAGTCCTCGTTCATGCATAAGTAATAATCCGAACTGCCAACTTCTTCAGTCAGTTCTTCTACTACAATGTGTTTGACCGTATAATTTTTTACAAGATTTCCTTCTTTACCGCATGCGGGACAATTGCCTTTTTTATAGCTCTTATTTTCAATCTGGTTTTCACTACAGCAGCAATGATTCATATTGTTTTCCATTAGTTATCATCCTCCTATACACGTAAGAATATATCAAACTCTATTTACCTTCATAACCCGCATTGCGTTTACTATTGCTATAAGTGCAACACCTACATCGGCAAATACCGCTTCCCACATGGTCGCTATACCACCAGCACCTAACGCCAGTACGATAATCTTTACACCCACTGAAAGTATAATATTCTGCCATACAATACGGCGTGTCCTTTTGGCAATCTTTATAGCACTTACAAGTTTTGAAGGTTCGTCGGTCATTATTACAACGTCGGCAGCCTCAATTGCTGCGTCAGAGCCTAAACCGCCCATTGCCACGCCAACATCCGCACGGGCTAACACGGGAGCGTCATTGATGCCGTCTCCAACGAATACAAGCTTTCCTTTAGGTGACTTTTGCTTATCTAGCATTTCAAGTTTTTCCACCTTTTGGTCTGGGAGAAGTTCGGCATGGACTTCATCAAGTCCTAACTGCTTGCCAATCTTTTCTGCTACTGCTTTACTGTCACCCGTAAGCATTATAAGCTTTCTTACACCGATACTTTTTAAGGCTTTCAAGGCGTTGGCAGAGTCCTCTTTTACTTCATCGGATATTACTATAAATCCAGCATATACGCCGTCTATCGCTACGTGTACGATTGTGCCTACAGCGTCAGTATTGTCATAAGCGATATTTTCCTTTTCCATAAGTTTTGCATTTCCTGCAAGAACTGTCCTTCCTCTTATCTTTACCTTTATTCCGTGGCCTGAAATTTCCTCATAATTTTCAATCTCGTTTTTATCCACTTCCTTACCATAAGCCTTCAAAATCGAAAGGGCGATTGGGTGGTTTGAATAGCTCTCGGCAAAAGCGGCGTATTCCAATAGTTCATCCTTTGAAACATTGCCTTGCGGGCTTATCTGTGTTACCTTAAACACACCTTTGGTCAAAGTACCAGTTTTATCAAATACAACCGTATCTACATCATTTAACGCTTCAAGATAATTACTGCCCTTTACAAGTACACCGTTTTTAGATGCTCCGCCAATACCGCCAAAGAAGCCCAACGGGATTGAAACGACCAACGCACAAGGGCAGGAGATTACTAAAAATACCATTGCCCTGTAAAACCAATCTGTAAAGGTAGCCCCTGGTACAGTAAGAGGAGGGACGATAGCGATAAGTGCTGCTGCTATTGTTACAACAGGAGTATAACGCCTTGCAAATTTAGTAATGAAGTTTTCGGTCGGGGCTTTCCTGCTGCTTGCATTCTGTACCAAATCAAGTATTTTGGAAACGGTAGACTCACCAAACTCTTTGGAAACTTCAATCGTTAAAAGACCGTTTATATTGATAAAGCCAGCTAAAACGTCATTTCCGACCTCGACCTCTCTTGGTACAGACTCGCCAGTTAATGCGGAGGTATCTACCATTGACTTTCCATCAATGATTTTACCGTCCAGAGGTATTTTTTCACCAGGTTTAACCACGATAATATCGCCAACTTTAACATCTTTGGGCGATACTTTCTTAATTTCGTCCCCCACCTTTAGGTTAGCAAAATCGGGACGAATATCCAAAAGCGCTACAATAGACTTTCTAGAACGATTTACAGCTATATTCTGTAAGAACTCACCCACCTGGTAGAACAGCATAACGGCTACACCTTCGGGGAATTCCTGAATGATAAATGCACCTATCGTAGCAATGGTCATTAAGAAATTTTCGTCGAACACCTGACCTCTTGTAATGTTCTTAACAGCTTTTAGCACTACTTTGTCACCTGATAGGATATAGCTGATTAAAAAGAGCGAAAATTCTATCCAGTAAGGAAACTCAAACAGAAGGGCGACGGCAAAGAATGTGCTCGATATTCCCAATCGTATGGCCTTCTTTCTGTTTTTTGCTTCAAGGTCTGAAGCTGTATTACTGCTATCATCCTCACAAGCACACTTTACGTCCTGTTCCTCGCTGTCTACAACCTCAACCTCTGGCTCAATTTCTTTGACAAGCCTTTTTATCTGGCTTATAATGCTGTCTAACTCATCCTTGTTTTCAACTTCCAATCGCAGTTTTTTAGATATAAAATCCAGGCTTGCCGACTTTACCCCTGCAATTTTTCTCGTTTCAGCTTCAATCTTTCCTGCGCAGTTTACGCAGTCTAACCCCATTAGTATAAGTGTTTTTTCGGTTGAGCGTGTAATATTTCTTTCCTTTGTTGTTTTTTTACTCATTTTAGAGCCCTTCCTTTCAATACTTTTCGTTTATATGGATTAACCCCTGGTCGAATATATGCTTAACGTGTTCATCGTCCAGCGAGTAATATACGATTTTACCTTCTTTCCTATATTTTACCAATCTTGCCTGCCTTAATATCCGTAATTGATGGGATATTGCCGATTGTGTCATATTTAACAGTACAGCAATGTCACAGACACACATTTCCGACTCTGCCAATGCCCAAAGTATCTTTATCCTTGTAGTATCACCAAATACTTTAAAAAGCTCGGCAAGGTCGTAAAGATTTTCTTCAGACGGCATTTTTTCCCTTACGGCATTTACAACATCCTCATGGATAACGTTGCAATCGCATCTATCCAGTTCGTCTCTTTCCTTCATTTTTTCACCTCCTTTCATATGCATTGTCTGAACAATTGAATAAACATTCATATATCGTATTTTAATTATATGATGCAAATTTAAATATGTCAATACAAATATGAATAATCGTTCAAGTGTTAATATAGGCATATGATAATGAGCTATGGTTTATGGAATGAGCATGATAACATGGTGCAACGTTAAAATAAACAAGGGGTGAAAATCCAAAAGATCCGATAGCTTCCTATCAGGTCTTCTTTCGTTTGATATAATGCATTTAAAGGATTAAGGTATAAGAAAGGTTGTTTCATAAACGTTAAAGTTCTATAAAATAAAATGAGAATGAAGTTTTATAATAGTTGTTAGCATAAATGCTTTTAGAGAATGTAAAGACTGACATTAAAATAAAGATATTTTTGTAAAGGTAATTTAGTGTATAATGATGACAGGAATTCAAGTTGCTTTTTTAATTATGCGTCTTTGTTAAGTTTATAATTATAGCAAGACTGATGTTCAGTGTATTTATTTGCTTTAATATTTGTTCTTGTAAAGGAGGTTGCTATGTGAGGTCAAAGAGTAACAATTATATTGCGATTGGTCAGGCTATACTTGCTGCAGCATTATTTGGAATGAGTGCACCTTTTTCAAAGTTACTGCTTTCAGAAATTCCACCCCTTAGGTTCTATAATTTTTTGGGTGTTGCATTTAATTTTACAACGAACCTTCTTTACATCTCATGACCAATAAGTCATAATAATCTTGAGGTGATATCGATGCCAAAGCAGACTTTTTTTAATCTTCCAGATGAAAAAAGACAGCGTATCACAGATGCTCTTATAAAACACTTTTCACAAAAACCTTATTATAATGTCGATATATCCGAGGTTGCCAAAGAGAGCAATGCCGCAAAAGGGAGCATGTACCAGTACTTTGAGAACAAAAAGGAAATGTACTTTTATGCTCTGGAGGTTGCCTATGATAGGTTTTTGAAATTGCTTGAAAAGCTAGACATGGTGCACATCAACATATTAGACTATTACGAAAACTCACTCGAAGGCGTATGGCTTGCAATGAAGGAATTGAGGAATGAATACATGCTTCTTGAAAGGGCGTTTTTTTCACATGACTCACCTTTTAAAGATGAGATAAACGAAAAATTTTTAAAACAATCAAGAGATTTTCTGCTAGAAATCATTAAATACAATCAAGAAAAAGGTTATATAAGAGACGATATACAACCCTTATTGATTGGAATATTTTTGGAAGGCGCGAGCTTTTATATGAAGAAGTTTATAATCGAACGGGCTCTGAGCAAATCGTCAACTACCCTCGACCTTGATATAAGCTATTTTAGGGATGCCCTTTCTCAGTTTGTAAAACTTTTAAAAGAAGGAATTGGCAAAAGATGAGCATTAAAATATGACTTGACAGTCATATGACTGATGAGTCATAATGTATTATATGAATAATGAAGATTAAATAAGGGAGATGAAAATCCATGTTTGTAAAAGCCGAAAAGGTTTCAAAAATCTATAGGTTAGGAAAAAACGAAACCAGGGCATTAAACGAAGTCAGTTTTGAGCTCGAAAGGGGGAAAATCTATACTGTGATCGGTCCCTCAGGCTCGGGCAAAACAACGCTTTTTAACATTCTTGGAGGGCTTGATAGGGCAGAAGAGGGTAAAATTTTTGTAGATAACAAAGAGATAACATCAATGGACCAAAAAAGGCTTGCTGACTACCGACGGGATTACGTTGGATTTGTATTTCAGTTTTATAACCTCATAAATGGGCTTACGGTATACGAGAATGTGCTGGCAAGTGCGGCTTTGAGCGAAAATCCTTTGGATGTTGACATGGTGCTGAAGATGATGGACGTATATTCTGAAAGAGACAAATTTCCATTTGAACTATCTGGCGGCCAGCAGCAAAGAGTAGCAATTGCAAGGGCTGTTGTTAAAAACCCTGTGCTGATTCTGTGCGATGAACCAACAGGCGCACTCGACTATGAAAGTAGCAAACTTGTATTAAAGCTTTTGGAAGATGTCAACAGGCAGTTTGGCACAACTATTTTAATCATTACCCACAACCTTGCTATTTCAAGAATGGCTGATGCGACACTGAGATTAAGATCGGGCAGGCTTGTTGAATTTTCGGAAAATCCTCAGAAAATCTCTGCCCAGGAGGTGACCTGGTGATGGTAATTAAAAAAATCCCCTTAAGGACTATAAAAAGAGATTTTTTGCAATTTTTTTCTATTATAATGCTTGTGGCAATTGCATCAATGACGTATACCCTCTTTGCTGTATCAATGGAGGATATAGATAGAAATTACGAGATGTTTAAAAGAGATTATGTCCAGGAGGATGGGTATTTTATTACATCTAAAGAGGTAGATGAAAGCCTTTTGAAAGACAAGTTTGAAATTGACCTTGAAGAAAGGCTTTTTTATGAGACTCAGCAAAATGGGATTACTTTGAGAATATTTTCAATTTCAGACAAAATAAACAAGCCCTATATAGGAGTAGGAAAGATGCCAGAAGAGGGCGAAATCTTGCTCGACCCGAGCTTTTTCAAAGCTCATCAGTATCAAACAAATGACGAGATAACCATTTCGGGTCAAAAGTTCAAAGTGAGCGGAATTGGGTACCTTCCTGACTATATTTACATTATCAAAAACGACCAAGACTTGCTTCCAGACCCCGAGTACTTTGGCGTTGTTATGATGCTAAAAAGCGATGTGCAAAAGCTGTTTCCTGCTCCTCGTGTACACTATTATAGCTACAAAGGAAAAGTAGATAATATTGAGGATTTCAAAGGTTTTATAAACTCTAACTGGGGACTTTTAAAATTTGTTGAAAGGGATCAAAATCCAAGGATAATCTACACAGAGATGAAGGTTGAAAACGCAAAGAGAATTACTCTGCCTATCAGCCTTTTTATAATTATTGTATCATCGTTTATACTTTTTATTGTCATGCGAAGGGTAATAAACACCATGCACGCAGAGATTGGCACACTCTATTCAATGGGATATACGCAAAAGGATGTTTTTAAAGTTTTCATGAGATTTCCGCTCTATATTTGGCTTTTTGGTTCGATTATTGGTATTTTGCTTGGATATTTTGGGGCGTACCCATTTGCAGAGTTTTACAGGTCATTTTTTACTCTGCCAAAGCTGACAAGTTTCTTTCCATGGCAGCATGTATTTGTCGCATTACTGCTTCCAGCTATATTCATATTTCTTTCAGGATACTTTGCTCTTAGAAACTTTTTCAAGCTGACAATTGTTCAGGTGCTTCATGGAATTGATGAAATAAAGTTTGGCAAGCTTCCCACAATAAAGTTTTTCGATAGGTTTGAATTTAAAACAAGGATAATGCTAAAGTATGGATGGAGACATTTTGCAAGAGAATTGATTTTAATAGTGGGTATAATTTTTTCAACAATACTTATGATGTATGGAATGACAGCAAAAGACTCTATTATCGTAGCAATTGAAAAAGCTTATAATGACAATTTCAGGTACAACTACCTTTATATGCTGAATTCTACGACCGAACATCCTGAAATTAACCTGCAAAGCTCTGCAGAGCCTTACAATCTTTTGGCTTTTGATGTTGAAGGCACAAAAGCAAGCATTATGATTTACGGCATTAAAAGCAATTCGGATATGATAAAGCTCTATGATGAAAAAGGAAAGGAAATTTCTGTTTCAGATCAGCTTATTATATCAAAACCTTTTGCAAACAAGCTTGGGATAGATGAAGGGGATGAGATTAAAATAAAGAACAAGTTTACAGGCCAAGAATATACTTTAAAAGTATACAAAGTGGCTGATCTTCCTGTTGGCAATAATGGATACATGGAGCTTGAAAGTTTTAACAGGCTTTTTGGGTATGACAGCGGTGAATACGTTGGAATATTTTCAAAAGAAAAAATCGACATCCCGGAAAGTTCGGTTTTCGAAAGTTATACAAAATCCGAGCTTCTCACTACAATAAAGGCGTCAGCTGAAGACCTGTCTAAAACTATAGGGGTTATGGCGCTTATCGCAGCAATTCTTGCTCTTTTGATTGTGTATGTTCTGTCTACTTTAACTATCAATGAGAACAAAAAGAACATAGGGATTTTGAAAATGCTGGGATATAAGGAAAACAGCATCTTTAAAATGGTCCTTGGTTTTAATTATATCTCATTTTTGGTTGGATTTATAACAGGGATTCCTCTTTCAAAATTAACGATGGATAGCTTCATGAATGCAGCGACAAAGGACATTGATTTTGCCATGAGCCTTGATTTGAGCATAAATAGCGTCCTATCAACATTTATAATACTCCTTGTTGTATTTCTGCTTTCAAGATTTTTAGTAAGGGCAAAAATAGCAAAAGTCATGCCTGTTGAAATATTAAGACAACAAGTGGATTAAAGATAGAGGACTGTTGCAAAAGATGTAAGCACAGTCCTTTTTTATTTTGAAATCAAAAATCATAAAGACAAAAATCACAAATATAATAAACGAATGGGATCCATATTATCTATTTCCTGATGCACCCCCATATGAATATGAACCCGAAATCAGTCGAATACTTAGTGTACTTCCCAAGGTTAGCAATTATTATGAGTTGGGGCTGGTTATTAAAAAATTTTTGAGGAAAGTTTTGCGGCTGAATTTTTTAAAGAGGAATGCATTGAAATAGCTCCTAAGATAATGTTGGGAATATACCGTGATGGCAATTTATAGACAAATAGAAAGAGAAGAGATAAGCTTGGCACGATTAGTATCAAATAATAGATATTCAAACATAAAAATTACCACAGGGAAATTTCCCTGCAGTAATTTAGCATAAAAATCTGACCTGATATTTGGTTACTTATGATGCTGTTGAGCATCCTTTTTTGTTTTATGAACTGTACCACGAGGATGTTCAGGGGGTGCATATATAGAGTATAACTTTAGTGGTACGCGGCCCGTATTTATTACATTATGCCATTTGCCTGCAGGTATGAAGATTGCATAATCTTCGTATACCCTTTGCCTGTAGCACAGGTTGTCTTTGTCATCTCCCATCATAACAAGTCCTTGCCCCTGTTCGATGCGTATGAATTGATCGACGTCGGGATGCATTTCCAGACCTATATCTTCTCCCACATTGATGGTCATCAACGTGAGCTGCAGATATTTCCCCGTCCATAAGGCAGTACGGAAATTATCATTTTGCAGTGTGGCCTGCTTTATATCGACTACAAAAGGCTCAGGTCCATAATCCTTCAGTGGAATGGCCTTTCTCCAGTAGTCTGGATTGTACATTGGCATGTGAGCCCAGTAAGGATAATCGTATGGGGTGTACATTGGCCTGTTGGGATAGTAGGGGCTCCAATAGTAGTTGCGGTTGTTGTACATGTTGTTTTCCCTCCTTCCGTATATTTCACTATATATAATATGATCTATATTCTCCGGAAGTGTTTTAGAGGGATTATATTACTCTTCATACTTATGTGAATACATATTGAGTTTTTCCTGTATCACTTAGATAGAAGTGCAGAGGGAAGTTTATAAGTGCCTACATATTGTTAATAAAGAATTATAAGGTTAGAGCAGGAATAGATTATGATCTGTGTTTTATTGTTTACCAAATATTTTAAAATGTTATAATAGACGTAAAAATACGTTCCAGAAAGTCCCATGTAAAATTCATGCGGGTTTGAGAGGGGGGAACTAACCCTCGTTAAGATAGCTAATAGTATGAAACATTGGTTTAAATGAATTAATGAAAGGGGCGAGTGTACAGCACATGAAAAAGAAGGTGGCATTTGTATGTGTCCATAATTCCTGCCGTTCTCAGATGGCAGAAGGCTGGGCCAAGAAACTGGGAAGTGATGTACTGGAAGCATATTCTGCGGGGACAGAGAGGTATCCTGAAGTGAACCCATTGGCGGTGCAGGTAATGGAAGAAGCAGGAGTAGATATGAGCACCCATTATCCAAAGCTATTAAGCGATATTCCAGCAGAAGTGGATATATTAATAACTATGGGTTGTAATGTAGACTGCCCTTATGTACCGTGCAAGCATAGGGAGGATTGGGGGATTACTGATCCATCAGGTGGGCCGATAGAAGACTATAGAAAAACAAGGGATATCATTAAAGAGAAAGTAAAGGATTTAATAAAGAGGATAAAAAATAACCAGCTTTGATAAATATAAACAAAAAGGGTGCAGTGGAGAGAAAAACTTCATGCACCTTTTTCTTCTTTAACTAGAAAAATGTAAAATAATTTCTTAGACTTTTTACTTGACAAATGCAACAGTTTCATAATACAATTAATTTGAGGTGATTACATGGAAAACCAGGCAAGTAAATATTTACGTGAATTAATTCGAGTATTGGTAAGAAACTTAGGTATATTGGAAAAGAGTGACGCAAGTTGCTGCGGGGTCACTATTTCCCAATGTCATGCGATTGTAGAGATCGGGAGGTCAGGGGAAGTTTCATTAAATGAGCTTGCTGAATTACTTGCATTGGATAAAAGTACGATGAGCAGGACAATAAATAATCTTGTTGAGGATGGGTTAGTAATTAGAGAATTAGATCCAGAAGATAGAAGATACGTAAAAATAAAACTGACTGATAAAGGAATAAAAATATTTAAGAACATTGAAGAAAGTATGGATCGATATTATAAAGCGATTTTTAATTCTGTCCCAGAAGAAAAAAGGGAGCAAGTTCTTGATAGTTTGAAGTTGCTAATTGAAGCTGTAAATAAAAATAAATGTTGTAGGGAGGATTGCCAAAAATGAAAAATAATATTAGAGAAGAAGTTAGGGCATATTATGGAGAAATAGCAAAGAAAATGAGTGCTGACTCAAAAAGTTCATGTGGATGTGATACTTCCTGTTGTGGTGATGTAGCATGTTGTAGTTCATATTTCTATACAAATGATTTCATAGATGGATTGCCAGAGGAAGTCGTTAATGCATCATTGGGATGTGCAAACCCTGTTGCGCTTGCGAATCTACGTGAGGGTGAAGTTGTGTTGGACTTGGGAAGTGGTGGTGGAATAGACGTATTTATTTCGTCTAAATATGTCGGTGATAGCGGAAAAGTATACGGTCTTGACATGACCGATGAAATGCTGCAATTAGCAAATAAGAATAAAGAAAAAATGGGAATTAAAAACGTAGAATTCATAAAAGGATATATCGAAGATATTCCTCTGGATGATGAAACGGTAGACGTTATTATATCTAATTGCGTTATAAATCTCTGTGAGAATAAGGAAGATGCACTAAGAGAAGCATACAGAGTGTTAAAGAAGGGTGGAAGGCTGGCAATCGCTGATATTGTCGTTCTTAAAGATTTACCAGAGCATATAAAACAAAGCGTAGAAATGTGGGTTGGCTGTATTGCAGGAGCGTTACCAGTTAAAGAGTATGAAGAAATACTCAAAAAAGTTGGGTTCAAAGATATTGAAATTACACCAGTAAATATATATACCAAAGAAATTATAGAAGGCATTGCAGAACAGAATAATTTAGGCGATGTCTATAGCAAAATAGACATAGATTTTATTGATGGAGCCTTTGCAGGTGCCTACGTAAAAGCATACAAACTTTAAATGAAAGCGATGGTGTATATTATCAAAAAACCTTTTTCCGCATGCGAAAAAAGAGATTTGAGTTTAAGCTCCTTATCTCTTTTTTCTTGAGTCGAAAAATCCCATGTAGAATTCGTGCAGGTTTGAGGAGAGGGAAAGGGAAAGGTTTTTTTAAATTAACATCTGATGGCTAAGCTATTATAGGGCCCTTATAAAGTGGTAAAGGTGCAAAGGAGATAATGATCTGCTATAATCGTTATTAAATTAACAAAATTTGTTAAAACAGTAAAATACTATAACTTGTTCTATAGTACGCATATTGACAATTTACAAACATCATAGTACACTATGAATTTGACATGATAAGGCATTGATGTTAGGGGAATGTGAAAGAAAGGGTCTGTTTTTAGATGTATGAAAGAAGTTAAAGGCATAATCAAATGGTAAAAGCAATATGATGAATTTTAATAAAAGCTGTTCTAATCGCAAATATTTGTGAAAGAATAAACAACTTAAATGCAAGATATTGATGTTGATTTAATTTGATTTGATCAACTATTTAACAAAATGATAAATGGAAGCTTTCATTAAATGGAGAGGGAGGAAAAGGAGTATGGACGGACTTCAAGAAGTCTATCAGTTTTTAAAGAAATGTGGGACTTATTATCTGGCCACAGTAGAAGGAGACCAACCTAGGGTAAGGCCTTTCGGTACAGTGGACATTTTTGAAGGTAAGCTTTATATCCAGACTGGTAAAGCCAAAGCGGTATCTAAACAACTTCAGGCAAATCCCAAAGCAGAGATATGCGCTTATGCTGATGGAAAGTGGCTAAGAGTAACAGGTAAGCTCATCAGGGATGATAGGGTTGAGGCCAAAAAGCATCTGCTTGACAATTACCCTGAGCTTCAATCGATGTATTCGCCATATGATGATAACACAGAAGTCTTGTACTTTGAGGATGCTACGGCTACTTTTTATTCTTTTACCGAGGAGCCGAGAGTAATTAAATTTTAAAGATTTTTGAAATACGTAATAGCCAAAGCGTTAAAATAAAAAGGCTCTGTTAAATATTTTTGTGTAAACTGATTTTCCTCCTATGTTAGTAACCAAATATATTTCAACACCCAAAAACTTACTTTGTCAAATTTTTTAATTAAATTCCAACGGAGGTAAAATATTACATGGTGATCTTATCCTTGTACATTACCCTTAACCCCTTAACGAATACCAAAGGTCCTGCGGGTTGGTTGTCAAGGGCGTGCATAGCACGGGCTTTAGCCTTTACACTTGACTGCCAGGACAAAGGGCCTTATCATTTCCATTGGCGTTAAGGAGACTATTATATACGTCCTTCAAAGTTAAGTCCATATAATTGGTTAAAAAGGGGTTGAGCCATCCCCACTCCTTCTAGTTAGTTTCCATATGAAAAAGTCGTACTTCAAGATGTTACACTTGATTCATTGTAGTGAAGCGGAACAATAGTGTGGTTACACAGGTTATATTGTTGCCAATATTACGATTTATACATCCCTTTTGCCTCTTATATATCATAATTGAGCCAGTGTCCATAGATTATGAGCCGTAATACCCGTGGCAATCCAAATATCGAATCTTAACATTTTTTAACCTCCTGTCAGGATTTTTCCAACGGGAAGTCGAATATATTATTATTTCGGTTGGACGTCAACCCTGGTTTTATTGTTTTTTATAATTGGACATCCAATAGGGAATTTTTTTGGTTTAATAAATTTTAATAAAAAATTTTGACTTTTTAATAAGAACTAGCTAGAAGGAATTTACATAATAAATTTGACTTAAACTTCCTCTATGTTAAAATGATACCAGTAAAAATTTCGTAAAACTGTAAAAATAGTGCATTTTAATATCTGCTATCTTATAGCGTAATGGAGGGATAAGGGATGAAAAAATATTCTACACATTTTGAGGTAGTGCAAGGGCGCGTAACAAAGCGCGGGACTATTATTCCCGCTAATTATGATTTTTGGGAACCATTGATATCTTATTTTATAAAAAAATGTACTCATTTTAGAATTGACTGCTGGAATGACGAAGAAGTGGCAATAAATAGCGCAAAGGTTTTTGGCGAGACGCTTGAGACCGATATAACTAACATGAAGGTTTTTGTTGGAGAAATTACCGAGGAATTCATATTTGAATTGATGTACAACCCTTTTGATGAGGAAGGCAAGATAAAGTGGTTTAGCATCTTTCTGATGGATGGAGACAAATTTGTTTTTTCATCGGAGCATTATGGTAGCGAATTTGCTGCTGAGGGCTTAACTGAAGACGAAATAGAGTATATCCGTTCTATTATACCAGAGGATTTTCATTTTCATGTATTTGAGATGAGTTAAATTCATACAATTAGGTAATAACGTGTAAATAATGGGTTGAGTTATCTTCTCTATATTACAAAAACCTTTTCCACATTGAGGTAGAACCCAGCTTTGATGGGATTTTTGTATAAACAGTTTGAATCAGCTTATATTGTTTCGTGTATGCAATCAAGTTAATAACCGTACTTATTTGTTATGGATTAGTTATTACATTTAGACCCAATATATCCATCCATCATAAAAACCTGTATCTATGCAAAAATTGTTTGCATGGATAATAAATTGAGTGATTTTGAAAAAACTTTTTCGCAGGTTAGCGCTTTGTTTTAAACTATAGTAAAATAGTTGAGGGATTATGGGAAGTGCTCATCATTAACTTCTCGGAAAATTCCTGTATATAATTCATGAGCGTTTTGGTGGATATAAGTATAACTGCTTATTTTATCATCTTTGCGGAACTGCGGGACAGCTTCCGGCCAATGGGTGGTATATAGGTCTTTTACCTTGGATACGTTCAAGAGGTTCACGAATATGTGCTAAAGTTCTCGTTACCAGTCTTCTGCAAGAAATATGACCTCGTTTCTCTGCTGGCTAACAGCGGCCAGGCTTAATTGGCCGTGGTTCCAATCATCGGGTTTGTAAGGCTTGCTGTAAATGACAAAGATTATGAAATCTTCCGGCAAATCAAAATAGCCCAGGCTTGTGAATGTACCTGAGAATATGCCGTTTGATTGGGCTTGGCTGTCTTTCGGTTTACCTATACACTTTGCCATTTTCGATAATCTGTAAATATAATTCTCTATGGAATTTGGATCGGCTTGGAATCTTAAACCCCACAATGTACCGCCTTGTAAAAATCCGGGATAGTATTGAAATACGATATTTTTCGCATCACCGGGGATCTTTTCGGTGAAGTGTTGAATTAAGGGATTATCTGGATAGCTTGTCACCTTTAATACTCTTTGGTACTTATCTGTATCGTTAATTGTAGTGGTCGCCGCATCAACAGTTATATATAATAAACGCCAATAACGATGTAAAGCCCAAAACAACGATCAATACGGCTGTTATGGCAGATGAAATGCCCATTTTTAACTTTTCGTTTACGGTAAAAAAGGTGACCAGTCCAAAGGCTATAAAGGGTACGGCGAATATTAAGCCTTCGAAATAGTACGGTTCCACTGTTTCCATGGTTACAAGGGCATATACCCCCGTCGTAAATAGAAGGAAGGAGATTATCGTCATTATGGCCGGGAAAGGTACCTTTTTGAATATCGATAGCAATGGCGCTTTAATGCTTTTTATGGATGCCACCCTCCCAGGTATTAAATTGCTAACGGGTTTTTAGTAAATCCCTACCGCTTTTTCTGAATTAGCCATAACCTGTAATTATATTATACTATTATTACTATATTGGTATACATTGTATTTTACGTTGCTCTTATCGAAAGTTATATGAAAATTCCATATTGCAATACGCCGGCAAGTGCCCAAGGACCATCGGTATTTTCTTTAACCGGTAAATTTTTTATCGCCTCTAAAACGGCATCACTCATATTTACTTCAGGCGTTTGATAGCTGGTTTAAGGGTTATGCATTGAATTATGCAGGCCAATTCGGTTACCCCTTTTATAGGCTTTGCTTATGTTGGAAAGAAAAGAAGGGCGGGGTTAAGCCGTATGTTCGAAGCTAAATTTTCGCATTAAATTTTTTCTTTAAGTAAAAAATAATGGTTAGAATAAGGTTATGACAAGGAGGATAAAGGATGCACAACGGTGAGGCCATAAAATCCCTAAACCAGCTATTACAGGGAGAATATATGGCAGTTGAGAGCTTTAACAACTTTTTATCCAGGTTGGATGAAGAGAATGTCAGGCAGGTTTTCAAAGAAGTACAGAAACAGCACAGGGAAAACATAAGTAGATTGGCAAGTTATATTCAGGATATCGGGGGAAAGCCGGAGGAGAATCTGGGGCTGAAGAGAAAGGTGGGGGAAATAAAAATCAATATGGATTTGGGGTCTCACCCGGATACGGCCAAGATCATAGAAAAGGCCATTGAAGGGGAAACTCAAGGGGTCAACATGGCCGAGAAAGTCCTAAGGGGCGACCTAGACGACAGGTCGAGGGACGTTGTAGGCGAAATACTGAACAACGACAGAAAATCGATCGAGAAGCTAAAAAGCCTGCTAAAGTCAATAACAGATAATCGCGACATTTCATACTCGATATTAATTGTACAATAATGGTATCACCACAGTCTATCTATACTGGCTCTTATCCTGGATAACTGCCCATAATAAAATGAAGGGCATATAAAGCCCTTCACCAACGGCTTTTATGATATTTTCGAACTGTACGGCCGCTTTACAGCCTTACGGTTTGACCGCTTTTTATCTCAACGGGCTGATTGTCTACTTTCAACCAAACGGATATGGCCGAGGGGTTATATATTACATCCCCTTTTGCCGAGAATTCAAGGGCTCTTAGCGCTTTTATGTATCTTACTATCTCGATATTGGTAGCGTACCAGATATCCTCCCTGCCTGACATAAGCTTACAAAAATCTTCTATAAGCTGCCAGTTATTCTGCCTTTCAAATTCGAAGCTGTGTCCCCATACATACATAAGCTTTAGCTTTCCTTCATATTTATACTCCAGAAACCTTCGTCCCATCTCCATTAAATTATCGTTATGGTGGCAAGTTGGCGACCAGGTTAAAAAGTTATCGGGTATACGAAAATCTTTATGGGATGTAACGGTCCTTGCGTATTCAATGCCCAGGCCGGGCAGCATGTCTACAATCTTTTGGTTGTAGACCCCAAAGGGATAGGACATTCCTTTTACGGGGTATCCAACTAAGGACTCCAGGGCCTTTCTGTCCTCCATTATTTCTTCCACTACTGCTTCAACGGGTATACAATCTAAAAATGGATGGGTTCTTGTGTGAACTGATACCTCGTGGCCATGGTATAGCTGCGCTACCTCATCTGGCGAAACAAAAGGCTCCTTCCCCAGATTCCCAGAGTTTAAATGGAAAGTCCCCTTTATTCCGTACCTGTTAAAAATTTCAACCAACCTTCTGTCAAATATCTGTCCATCATCGTAGCTCATGGTCAAGGCTTTTGTTTTTCCGTGAGGGAACAGATCGAATTTGATGTTCATCGTTATCACCTCGTTAAACAGCATTTTATTCTTCAGTTGTAAAGGGCGAAGCGGGCAAGCCTTCCCTGTTGTAAAGGTTAGCTCCCTCCGGGTTATCGGCCCATGCATACCGTACTGCAACGGGATTTGGAATATCATCGTGCCAAACTACTACGCGATCATCTTCTATGATGGCCTTTGCCCATACGAACTTTTTATCTCGGCCGGCTATTGCAAAGTGCTTTAGCTGACCACCGCCTTTTACCATCAATCCGCTGCCTATATTGGAAAACTCGATTATAGCTTTGTTACCTTCTACCCTCATGGATTTATAAAGTGGGCCTGAGGCCACCAGGTCTTTTTCGCCGTATGCCAGCTTTCGGGCAAGTAGGGCAAGCCTTTCTCCCACATCTTTTTTGTTTAACGGATGCAGGTCATTCCATTCTCCAAGGTCAATGGCCACGGCCATACCCGTATTGGGAAGGCACAGCGCCCTTCGCTGTTCTTCTCTCAGCTGGGCCCATTGGCTTTCGGAAGGCTGATCTTTTGCCTCCATGAAGTTTGCCAGCTGCACATAGAGGAAGGGAAAATCGCCCTGCCCCCATTTCTTCCTCCAGTCCGCTATCATGGCAGAAAACTTCTTGCTGTATCCTTTTGGATTATCGGTGTTGGATTCGCCCTGGTACCATATAACACCTTTGATGCCGTAGTTTAAAAGCGGCGCGATCATGCCATTAAACAAACCTGTTGGCTTATACTGAAAGAAGGTTACAGGCGGCAACGGTTCGTTCACTGCCGCTCCCACCCTGCACTGCCATTCTCCTTCCAGGTTAATTTCCTGACCATCGCTGAAAAGCCTGTATATCTTGCCCTTAACAAATTCGCCGTTACCGTCGTTGCTTATAACCCTTAAGGCAATTACATTTTTACCTGCTTTGAGAAGGCCTGCGGGAACCTCGTATTTCCGCGGAGGATAACGATATGAGGTAGAACCTACTAAAACGCCGTTAATGTACGTCCAATCGCTGTCCACTATCGTACCCATATAAAGCTTTGCCGGTTTGCCAGCCATAAAAGCAGGCACATCGATTTCCTTTCTGAACCATACCGCTCCCTTTACAGAATCCAGTCCCATTTCTTTCCATGAAGCCGGTAGTTTCACCGTTTGCCAGTTCGAGGCATCATATCCCGGGTCGAACCACGGCAGTTGGCCTTTTTGGATACCTCTATCGTTTTTGTTTACGTTTTCAAACCAGGCACTTACTTTGGCTTCCTCCATTTTCTTTATGCTGTCTATATAACCGTCAACCCTTAGCTGTTCAACCACTTCCATATTCCCGGGAAACTGTCTTACAGCTTCCTCGCTCATCCACGCTTCTATTGGCGTTCCGCCAACGCAGGCTTTTATCAAACCTATAGGAACGCCGTACTTTGCAAACAACGCTTTTGCAAAGAAATACCCCACTGCCGAAAATCTCAGGACGGTATCTGCATTTAACGGCTCCCAGCTGCCATCATCCAGATCTTCTCTGGGGCCCTTAAAATCGTATCTGTCTGGAACTGTAAACTGCCTTATAAAAGGATTATCGCAATTGGCTATCTCATCCTCATAAACATCTTTTACCCTCTCCATGGGTATAACCATGTTTGACTGCCCTGAACAGATCCAAACATCCCCAATCAATACGTTTTTTATGATAATACGTTGCTGGGAGGCTGTTATTTCCATTGAATAGGGCCCACCTGCTGGTAATTTGGGCAGCAGTACCTCCCATTTTCCTTCGGCGTCAGCCGCGGTACTATACGATTTGCCCATAAAGTTCACCGTTACAGTTTCATCCGGCAAAGCCCAGCCCCAAATCTTTATCTTTTTGTCCCTCTGCAATACCATGCCGTCACTTATCAGTCGAGGCAGTCTGAGTGCCATAATCAACCCCTTCTTTGGAATTTGTTTAATAGTAAGCTAACACATTTACATACTTTACCCGGTGGATTCCAACAAACACGTCAGCCTTTACTTCGTGTAAATTTTAATTTAATAATTACTGCCTGCATTTAATACTCCTTACGATTTGCTTAAATTTTAACATGCCCGTATAAAAATAACAAGAGTTTACAATTTAACTTTGACAAAAACCAAAGTAAGACAATGCATAGTATCTGAGATACACCTATTCGAGGAACGTTCTCAAAAATATATGTCAATAGTCTGTGAAAATGTCACCTCAAAAAGGATAATTTTATTCAGTAAAAATGTCAACTATGGGTTTTAAAAAATATTACAGAGATAATTTATAGCAAAGCTATTAGAAATTTTGACGCTCGCCGCTAGGCAGGCCGGTGGGTGTAATACACCCACCGGCATAGGCAAAAGCTTACCCAAGGGGGTGCATGTCAAGTGGCTTTCGCGGCATAAGCAGCAAAGCTCTAGGGTCACTCCAACTTATTCCACGGTCCACTTGACATGCACTCTGAGTCTAGGGCTTTTTAATACTATATTATGGGGGCAAAAAAGGCAATAAGAAACTAGGCCTTGATAAATATTATCAAAGCTTGTATGATAATCTATAGGAGAAGCGATAGATAAAAATGCTATGCCCAAGCTCGTGTGGAATTAAACAGCTGGTCTAGCATCTCAAGGATCTCGCGATCAGTTTCTTCGTAAGAGATTCTAGGCCTTTTTTGAGCCTGTTGTTTCCATGGGTGGTCAGGAGCCGGTTTTACGGGATTATGCTTCTTCTCTGATTTATGCTCAGACTGCTGTAAAGCTTGTTTTTTAGGTCGTTCTTCGAGTATTAGGGTATCATATATCGTACCGGCATAGAAAGCTTTTACGCCTATTTTAGGGCTGAATAGGACGGTAAGTTTAGCTTTGGGCATAGCAGGGACTTTTTTGCCGTCCTTGACCAGTTGATAATATTTCCCCTTGTATGAGAAGGCAGAGCCTTCGATGATGGTGCGACGTTCCTTGATGCACAAGATATAGTCGAGGTTGATAGCAGGGTCAAGAGGCCTGAACGCAGGCTGTGGGTTTTCAGGCTCAACCCCGAATCTTTTGTTGTAGGATTGAATAAATCTGGGTAAAAAAGCATTAGCAGCCTCAATTGAATTGATACCATAGATTTTAAGTTCGGCTTTCAACCTATCCTGAAGAGTATCCCAGAGTTTTTCGACACGCCCTTTAGCCTGAGGGGATCTGGCTTTGATTATATTGATGCCGAGTTCTTCCATAGCTCTGCCGAACTGTGTAAGGCTAACTGTTTTTCCTGCAAGTTGTTCTTCGATAGAAAGTTTACCATCATTGGGAGAGACGAAGATGGTATGGCGGTCAGAGTACAGGCTTAAGGGAACGCCATGATTAGTGATTATTTGACGTATGATTTCAAAGTATCCTTCCATACACTCTTGTTGAGTGAAGAATAGAGCGAGTATTTCGCCTGTGGCATCATCAATAGCCCCGTGGAGGGTAAAAGGTGGGAGTCCATCTATCCAATCGTGTTTAGAAGCATCTATTTGGACGAGCATACCTTTCTGGGGCATCCTTTTTCTTCTGTGGTGGGCTTTACGTTTACGGTGTTTTCTAGGGCTGCTAATACCTTCTTTTGTTAGAATTCTGTATACAGAGGAATAACTTACTTTAATGTTTTCATTTTCCATAAGTAAGTCGACGAAATGGTTGAAGTTTACGTCACAGTATTTTTCGCTTTTTTTAAGGTTAATGATGGTGTTTTTAAGTTCATCAGAGAGAGCATGCTGGGGCTTTCGACCTCTGTTTTTGTGGATGATGAACGCAGGTCCTTCTTTCAAAACCCCCTTTTTCAACCTTATTACTTGGCGTTCACTGAGGTTTAGAAGCTCAGCAGCTTCTCTGATGGTTATAACTTTATCAATTGTTTGATTTATGACTCTTAAACGGGTCATTTCTTTTTGTGTCATGTTGAATATCTCCTCTCTCATGTATGACATTATATCAGAATAATTTCAATATGACATTATCACAGAATAACAACAAACGTTCTCAAAAATATATTGACAAATACAATAATTATATGTTATTCTTTAAATAGTTAATAAAAATGATAAAACGTTTTCGAACAATTTATTTTTATGTTTATTTTATGGGATAAAACTACAGATATGTAGCAAACTGGCAGAATGCAGTGTATCAGTAAAAATTGTTGTATGGTTTTATAATGCTGGGATGGGGATGGGTTAAGTATGGTGAGTATTCGCGATATATCTATAAAATGCGGCGTGTCTGTATCCACTGTGAGCAAAGCGTTGAATGGATACAAAGACGTTAGTGAAGAAACTCGCCGTTTAGTGTTAAAAACTGCAAAGGAACTGGGATATGTTCCCAATGCCCATGCCCGTGCCCTCAAAACCAATCGTACTTTTACTCTGGGTATCTTGTTTGTGGACGACCAGAATAATGGGCTTACTCATTTGTACTTTTCTCATGTGCTCAACAGTTTTAAAAGTGAAGCGGAGGAAAATGGTTATAACATTACGTTTATCCACAAGCGATGGGGTAAGCAGATTATAACCCTGTTGCAGAACTGTAAGTTTAGAGGCATTGAGGGTGTCTGTATTGCCTGTGTGGAGCCCAATGACCCCGAAGTGCAGGAGCTTGCCAAGAGCGATGTGCCCGTTGTTAGCATAGATTATATATTTCCTGGATGCGGGTGCGTGTTGTCCGACAACAGGAATGATATGGCCGAACTAGTTCGCTACGTGTACTCTATGGGACACAGAAAGATTGCTTTTATTCATGGCACAGATTCTTATGTCACGCAGCAGCGCATAGAAGGATATGTAAGCACTTTAAGGGAACTGGGGTTGGAAGTGAGACAGGAATACATGCTGGAGAGCTTATATACAAATCCCTACACCACTAAAAAAGCTACCGAAAAACTGTTACAGCTGGAGGACAGACCTACATGTATTTTGCTTCCTGACGACGTATCGGCCTTTGGTGCTATAGAAGCCATTCAAGAGGCGGGCTTGAAAATCCCTGACGATATCTCTATAGCCGGATATGATGGCGTCATATATTCCCGCCTTATTTCTCCGAGATTGACTACCGTTCGCCAGGATACCGATAAAATAGGAAGGGAAGCAGCAAAATTGCTTATTTACAACATAGAGCATCCGCAAAATCCCAAATTGGAACCGATTATAGTCAAGGGGGAGCTACTCACCAATCAGTCTGTAGGATTGGTGTAACAAGCTTTTATTGACAAAGGAGGATTAAAATGGCGAAGAATCAGTCACAGCACAGCGATATATTTATGATTCTCTTAAGAGCAGTGGTCATTGTGCTCTTAATTTCTGCTGTTATTCCGTCGATAAACCCTGCTCGGATGAGTGGTTTGATCAATAAAAGTTCCGCCTTGATTACCATGGCACTTTCCTACTCATCCATTGTGTCAGGATTTACGAGGGCATTGAATAGGGGATGGGTGGCAGAAAGCGCTCTTCAAATGCTTTACATCTCATCCTTGTTTGTGTGCATTAGCATTGCCGTTGTGGCTGTAGGGTGTTGTATTACGCTGGGTAAAAAGCGCTTGCAGCGGCTGGGAGCCAAGCTTATTGCCATAGCTTCACTGCTTGGCACTCTTGCGCTTTTGCTGTTGCTACCAGCTTATTCCCAGATCTCTCAGACAAGCAATCCGGATCGAGTTGAACCGATGTTTGCAGGAGGGTTTTGGATTTTTCTGAGCCTGTTTATAGTTACGTTTGTCCTTGGCCTTATTAACATAATGAGAATTCCAAAACCTACTGCCGAAGACGGATATGAAATGGAAAACAAATATAAGCTGTTTTTGATGATATTGCCTTTTGTGATACTGTGCTTTGTGTTCTCATATCTGCCGCTTTGGGGATGGCGTTATGCATTTTATGATTACAGGCCTGGGGCTAGCCTGACACGTGAGAGTTTTGTTGGCTTTAAATGGTTTACTTACTTGTTTGAGAATCCGGCCACCCGGGCTGATATAGCAAGGGTACTCAGGAATACGCTGGTCATGAGTGGATTGGGCATTGCAACTTCATGGCTGCCCATGGCTTTTGCCATCTTTCTTGCCGAGATAAGGGCAAGCAAATTCCGTAAAATAGTGCAGACATGCACTACGATTCCCAATTTTATAAGCTGGGTTTTGGTTTACAGCGTTGCGTTTGCAATGTTTTCTACCGAAGGGTTTGTAAATGCTATATTGATCGATTTGGGGATTATTGAAAACGGAACCAACTATCTGATGAGTGGCGAGCATATATGGCTGAAGATGTGGGCCTGGGGGACATGGAAAGGCCTTGGCTGGAGCGCAATCATATATATAGCTGGAATCTCGAGTATAGATCAGCAGTTGTATGAGGCCGCTACTATTGACGGTGCTGGTCGTTTCAAGAGAATGTGGTATATAACAGTGCCTGGATTGATGCCCACTTTCTTCGTATTGCTACTTTTGTCGATAGCCAATATACTGTCCAACGGTATGGATCAGTACTTCGTGTTTAAGAATGCAGCCAACAAGGAAACCATAGAAGTTCTGGATTTGTATGTATATACCTTGGGCCTTGGCAGTGGCGGTTCTGGCAACATTCCGCTTGCCACCGTTGTTGGGATGCTTAAATCGCTTATAAGCATTACGTTGCTGTTTGGCGCCAACAAGGTTTCCAAACTAATCCGCGGTGAGAGCATAATATAAAGGAGGTCAAAGCATGGATGCTGTAGTCAAGAAGCAAACGGCACTTGGGAGCTATACGAAGCGCAGGCACAAAATATCGGCGGGCGATGTGGTATTTAATATACTCAACTATACATTCTATATATTGTTTACCTTTGCTTGTGTATTCCCTTTTTACTACCTGTTTATTAATACCATAAGCGATAACGAACTGGTACGAACCGGTCAGATAAAGTGGTATCCCGTGGGAATCCATTTCAACAACTATCTGGCATTGGCTAACGTGAACAACCTGGGGACATCTGCCCTGGTAACTGTAGCAAGGACGGTTATAGGCACGGCTTTTATGGTGGTGGCTTCGGCATTTGTTGGATATCTGGTTACAAAGAAGGAGATGTGGGGACGCAGGTTTATCTACCGATTTTTGATTGTCACCATGTATTTCAATGCCGGCCTTATACCCTGGTATTTGAATATGTCAATGCTGGGGCTTACAAATAACTTTTGGGGGTATATAATTCCGGGAATTGTTTCGCCCTTTAATATAATACTGGTAAAGACTTATATAGAGTCGATTCCAGCAGAGCTGGAAGAGAGCGCTTTTATCGATGGAGCAGGGTATTTCACGATATTTACCCGGCTTATCTGGCCGCTCAGCAAACCCATTTTAGCCACCATTGCCATATTTGGCGCCGTAGGACATTGGAATAGCTTTGTGGATTCCATGATACTGATGTCGGGTAAACCGCAGCTTTATACCCTTCAGTACAGGCTGTATATATACTTGACCAGTACGTCCAACCTGTCAGCCCTTATGAATTCAGGTGGTTCTATAAACCCGCAGGTTTTAAATTCGCTGCTCAACATTAGAACGGTAAAGCTGACGGTTGCCATGGTTACAATCATTCCTATACTTCTGGTTTATCCATTTATGCAGAGGTACTTTGTAAAGGGTATCATGCTTGGAGCGGTCAAAGGTTGATGAACAATGCTTACAATTTTTCACCTTGGAGGTGGGATTGGGCTTTCTGAAGATTCTTTAGGCGCTCCATTCCATTACACAAGGTGAAAATGCAAAATATACAACAAAATACAGAAATTTAAAGGAGGTATATTTTCAATGAAAAAACTGACCAAGCTGATGGCTATTTTGCTGGTTTTAGGCATGGTGTTTGCAATGGCTGCTTGCAGCAACACCGCACAAAAAGAAAAAGGAGAGGAGCAGCCTTCCGGGACAGATGAAGGTGCCGGTGAGGGGACAGCTGGTGATCTGGCTGATATAATACCTGAAGAGACGGTCACCTTGGATGTTTACACTCAGCTGGCAAACTACTCGGGTGAACAGATTGGTTGGTTTGCTCAGGTCATGAAGGAAAAATTCAATGTTAAACTGAACATCATAAACGAAGGTGACGGCACTTTTGCAACCCGTATGGCCGCAGGGAACCTTGGAGATATAGTTGTGTTTGGAAACGACAGCGACGAGTATATCCAGGCAATCAAGGCAGGGCTGTTGCTTGACTGGGAAGAGGACAACCTGGTTCAGGAATACGGTCCCTATATCTGGGAACACATGCAGCCGGCTCTGGAGAAGAATAAGAAGATTTCTCCAGATGGAAAGCTTTACGGGTTTGGGCACAACGTAGGGACCAGCCCAGAAGAGCACGAGGCGTTTTTCTATGGGCCGTTTATCAGATGGGACCTCTACAAGAAGCTCGGTTACCCTGAGGTAAATACCTTGGAAGACTTTGTGGGACTTTTGGAGGAAATGGTGCGCCTGGAGCCAACTTCTGATACAGGTGCCAAGACATATGGCGTATCCATGTTCCCGGATTGGGATGGAAATATGGTCATGATGGTGAAAGCCACCGGTGCACTTTATGGTTATGATGAATTTGGATTTGGGCTTTACAATGTAAACACACAAGAATATGAAGATGCTCTTAAGAAAGATGGTATGTATCTGAGAGCATTGAAGTTCTATAACCAGCTATATCAGAAAGGCCTGCTTGACCCTGACTCCATGACACAGCCCTATGATGCTATGATAGAGAAGTATCAGACCGGTGCTGCATTCTTCAATATATTTGACTGGATGTCAATGGGTGCGTATAATACGCCCAAGCATTTGGAGCAGGGCAAAGCGATGCTGCCTTTGGCCGCAAAAGATCAGAAAAACCTGGCTTACGGGCTCAATGTCTATGGCGGCAATCGCGTCTGGACCATTGGAGCCAAGACCAACTATCCTGAGCTGTGCATGGCCATAATCAACTGGCTGGCAACCCCTGAGGGAACCATGACCAGCTTCTACGGGCCCAAGGGTGTAACCTGGGATTATGATGACCAGGGTAGGCCGTATCTGACCGAACTCGGCGAGGCCTGCATGGCTGACGGCAACACGCAGATGACTGGCGGCTACAGCGGAACCTTTACGGACGGTACTAACAAGATAAACAATACCACATGGTCGAAGGACGCTGTCAATCCCGAGGCTTCCAACGGCGACACCTATAACTATCTGCGCTGGGAGACCAGGCTTTCCCGCCCGGTAAGCGAAATTGAACAGGATTGGAGGAACTGGGCAGGAGCTTTGGACCTCAACGAGTACCTGGAAAAGAAGGGGCATGTTTCAATTGCACTGGGTACAACCTATTCCGAACCGCCCAAGAGCGATGAGCTGCTGGTTGTATGGAATCAGGTGGCCGATACCATCAAGACTTACTCGTGGAGAGCCATCTATGCAAAAAGCGATGCTGAGTTTGACGCTATTGTGGAAGAGATGATACAAAAGGCCAACGAGTACGGATATCAGCAGTGTGTCGAGTTCCAGAAAGAGCAGGCAGAGAAAAGGGCTTCTCTGGAAAATGAAGTAAAGAAATTGATAGAAGAATAAAATAACCTTTACAGGCGAATGATTGTTATTGTGCTGAGGGCTTTGGGTTTTACAAAGCCCTCGATTTATTGTAATTTCAGGTAAGTGCGAGGTTGTGAGGTGGTTTACAATAAGCATATATTAATTGAATATAAATTAATATTATGGAAAAAGGAGGTCAAAGATATGGGCTTGCCATTTATTAAAGAGGGGAATTGCTTGATCCGCTATATGTATGGCGAAAAGCTGTGCATTGAGCCGTGGGGCAAGAATAGCTTGCGCGTCAGAAGTATAAAAGGGGATACTTTCATTGAAGAGGATTGGGCACTTGACACCAGGCCAGCTGATGCCGGCGAATGCGCAATCGAAATTGATGACAAGCAAGCTACCATCCAAAACGGCAAGATACGGGCGGTTGTTCGAGATGACGGCATGATAACGTTTTACAATCAGCACGGCAAGGTCCTCCTGCAGGAATACATAAGAAATCGAAATGACTTCAGCAGATATTGCAGCCCTCTCAACATACCTGCCAGGGAATGGAAGCCCCGTCCAGGCGGAGATGATTATTCTCTCACCGTGAGGTTTGAATCCGACCCTAACGAAAAACTGTATGGGATGGGCCAGTATCAGCATGGGTTTTTAAATCAAAAGTACTGCCGCTTGACGCTGGAACAGAGGAATACTCAGGTCTCGATCCCTTTTGTGCTGTCCAGCCTTGGGTATGGGTTTTTCTGGAACAATCCTGCCATCGGCTGGGTTTCATTTGGCAAAAACCTGACGGAATGGCATGCGGTGTCTACAAAACAAATGGACTACTGGATAACCGCCGGCGACACACCTGCTGAGATAGTAGAGCAGTTCACTGAAGTGGTTGGCAGGCCGCCCATGATGCCGGATTTCGCGATGGGTTTCTGGCAGTCCAAGCTGCGCTATCAGACGCAGGAGGAGCTGCTGAATGTGGCCAGAGAGTATAAGCGCAGAGGGCTTCCCCTATCCGTAATAGTGATTGATTTCTTCCATTGGACCAACCAAGGCGATTGGAAGTTTGACCCTCAGTACTGGCCGGACCCTGAAGGCATGGTTCGTGAACTTAAAAGCATGGGCGTTGAGGTTATGGTCTCGATATGGCCTACCGTTGCGAAAAACAGCGAGAACTATGAGGAGATGGCAAAAAAGGATTATCTGGTAAAGAACGATATGGGCATCACGACTCATATGGAGTTTATGGGCAATACCGTGTTTTTTGATGCTACAAATCCCGGAGCCAGGAAATTCATATGGGAAAAAGTAAAGCAAAACTATTATGACAAGGGTATTAAGCTGTTCTGGCTGGACGAGGCTGAGCCTGAATACGGACTATATGATTTTCCGCTTTATAGATATTACATAGGCCCTGCCATCCAGACCAGCAACATCTACCCGCGCTATTTTGCCAAGGCGTTTTATGATGGGTTGAAGGAGCAAGGTGAGAAAGACATAATTAATTTGGTGCGCTGTGCGTGGGCGGGAAGCCAGAAGTATGGAGTATTGGTCTGGTCAGGCGATGTCGATTCCAGCTTTAGAGGATTGCGCGAGCAGTTTACAGCCGGTCTCAATATGGGATTGGTAGGGATTTCGTGGTGGACCACTGACATTGGAGGATTTTTGAGGGGCAATCCTGATGACCCGCATTTTCGCGAGTGCTTGATTCGCTGGTTCCAGTATGGCGTGTTCTGCCCGGTGTTTAGGCTTCACGGAGAGCGATTGCCGCACAGGAAACCTATTGGGACCAGCGGTGGCGGGGCGTTCTTCTCTGGCGCTGATAACGAGGTCTGGAGCTTTGGAGAAGAGGCCTATGAAATACTCAAGAAGTATATGTTCCTGCGGGAGCAGCTCAGGCCGTATATAAAGGCGCTTATGAAGGAAGCACACGAGAAGGGAACGCCGGTTATAAGGCCGCTGTTCTATGATTATCCCGGCGATCCACAGGCATGGGAAGTGGAGGACCAGCAGATGTTTGGACCTGACGTACTGGTAGCACCCGTGATGTATGAGAACATGCGCAGGCGACCGGTGTATCTGCCCAAAGGCAGCACCTGGAAAAATGCCCATACCGGTGAGATATATGAGGGTGGGTGCACTGTGGATTGTGATGCGCCATTGGATGTAATACCCCTGTTCTTAAGGCAGGGTGGTCAGGTCGATTTTAGAATATAGCTTTGCTGATCTTGAGCATAACACTCACAATAGCAATTAGGAGGTATATTTATGCAGAGATACAAAAATTTTATAGCAGCCATTTATTGTCCGGTGGGCGATTTGATTCGCATTACCGATTTGGATGAGTTTGCAAAGCGCTTTGAGTGGATCGAAAAGCACGTCAAGGTGGGGAAGGTATATCTGGAGACCCACAGGCACGGCGTGGTGATTGAACGCCAGCAAATCGAGAGGATCAGGGATTTCTTCAGAAGTAGAGGCATCGAGACTTCGGGGGGCATCACCACCGATGGACCGCCTGACGGTGAAGGCGGCTTTGACCCTCTGTGCTATACCAATCCTGCCACCCTTAAGCTGTTAAAAGAGGTGGCCGAAATGACGGCGTCGCTATTTGATGAATTCATACTGGACGATTTCTATTTTACCAACTGCAGGTGCCCCTCCTGTATAGAGGCTAAAAAGGACAGGACTTGGGCCGAATTCCGTCTAGATCTGATGCGGGAGGTTTCAGAAAAGATAATAGTCGGCCCTGCCAAAAAGGTAAATCCCAATGTGAGGGTCATAATAAAGTATCCCAACTGGTATGAGCACTATCAGGATACGGGGTATAACCTGGAGGACGAGCCGCGAATATTCGATGCTGTCTATACGGGGACTGAGACGCGCAACCCCACTTATACCCAGCAGCATCTGCCTAAGTATCTGAGCTACTTCAACATGCGCTATCTGGAGAATGTGGCTCCAGGACGAAACCTGGGGGGATGGTATGACCCGTATGAGTGCACATATAATCTGACTTCCTATGCCCAGCAGGCATATTTGACCTTGTTTGCAAAGGCCAGGGAAGTGATGATGTTTTCGCTGGGGTCCCTCCTAAATCCCGAGTATTCCCTGTGTATACCCATAAATGGGCAGCTGTTTGAGGACGTGGATAAGTATTTGGGCGAATTGGGTAATCCCACAGGTGTTGCTTGCTACCTGCCGTATCACAGCCACGGGGAGGACTACCTGCACAACTACATCGGAATGCTGGGGATAGCGCTTGAACCTTATCCGTATTATCCCGAGGGTGCGTTGACGGTGTTCCTCACCGAGAGTGCAGCAAAGGACTCCGATATTCTTTTAAAGGTTAAAAATAGCTTGATGAAAGGTGCTGATGTGATTATCACCTCCGGTTTCCTAAAGGCCGCTACGCCTATGGGCTTCCAGAGAGTGTTTGCCAACATAAGGGTGACTGACCGCAAGGCCATGGTGAACCGATATGCCTATTCCAACGATGGGGGAATAACCTTTGGCGGCTGTGAAGAGGCTGCAAAACCGGTATTGATTCCTCAGCTGGAGTTTCAGACCAACGATACCTGGGAGCTGATTGCAGGATTGGGCGAGGACAACAACTTTCCCGTATTGACCAAGACGCTGTACGGCAAAGGTAGGCTTTATGTGCTCACAATACCCGAGGACTACGGGGATCTATACAATTATCCACGGAAAATACTTCTGCCCATACGTCAGGCCTTCAGCAAGCAAAGCCCTGTGTTGCTGGATGCTTTTTCAAAGGTTGGGCTTTTCATGTACGATAATGACTGCTTCATACTGCATTCGTTCCAACCATGGTATGATGAGGTACGCATAGAACTGAGGAATGGCTATTTCGCTCTTGAAGACCTGGTAACCGGCCGCGTCATTGAGGGGCAAAGACAGGGCGATAAATTGGTGGTAACCCTGCGTCTCTCTCCGGGAGTAAACAGGGTATTTAAGATGATTAAGTAAAGGCTTATTCAGGCTATTGCAATCAGAATTTAAAAGCCCTTCACCTTCTTCTTTTGCTTTGTGCAGGGAAGATAGGTGAAGGGCTTAATTTTTTTAAAAATTTTCATTTGGAAGCAGGAATTTTTTATTTTTTATAGAATATAAATTTCTGTAATATTTTTGTAATATTTGTGATAAACTTTTAATGGACGAGTATTATTGAAAGATGAGGGATTTTTTATGAAAAATTTTAAAGTTACATCGGTGATGCTGCTGGGCATTTGGGTTGTGGTCTGCTTGACGGGTTTTGTATGGATAGGACAGGATGAGGTTGCGGTAGCAGGCTATACTCCAACGCCTTCATTTATAATGATGGTGGACGGGAAAGAAGTGGGGACCGTAAAATCTGCAGCCAAGGGATTGGCAATATACGACGATGTGGTAGAAAAGCTTCTTCAAGGCTATGGCGATGGAGTATTCGTAGATGCCAGCGTGCGTTTTAAAGAAGTTGTAACGGGCAATGTGAGAATTAGTTCAGAAAACGAATTGGCCCAGGCCATAGAGCAGGCCATAGTCGTCAAGTCCAATGCCTATGCAGTGGTTATCAATGGTCAAAAAGTATGCTATGTCAGGGATTCGAAGGTTGCGCAAGATGTCCTTGAAGAGATTAAGAGTTCTTATGTGCAGGCCATACAGCAGAGCGGGAATAGCCAGCTGCAGGAAGCTTTCTTTAAAGAAGACATATCCTACCATGAAGAGATAGTACCATTTAATCAGATTGTGGATAAGGATAAGGCTATCTCTATCCTCAAGCAGGGGACCGAAGAGATTAAGGAGTATGAGGTAAAAGAAGGGGATACGCTTTGGTCAATTGCCAGGGCACACGGCATACCGTTTTCGGTTTTAGAGCAGGCAAATGCCGGTATGGATATAGATAATCTGCGTCCAGGGGATAAGATCAAGCTTACGCTTGAAAGGCAACTGGTCACGGTGGTAACGAAGGAAAGGCAGAAGAATATTGAGGAGATTCCTTTTGAAACCGAGATACAGATGGATAATACCCTGGAAAAGGGTAAAACAAAGGTTATCAAAGAGGGAGAAAAGGGCCAAAAAGAGGTTTATGTACTGATTACCAAGGAAAACGGTGAAGAGGTCAAGCGTGAGGTGCTTGAGGAAAAGGTCATAAAAGAGCCTGTCAAGAGGATAGTGGCAAAGGGCACCAAGGTACGTCCAAGGGTTGTCACGCCGGTTTATCCTCAGCCTGCTGTGCCCTCGTCGGAGTCAGGCCGGGGGTCGGCGCGGGGCGGCGATGTGGTGGCATTTGCCATGCAGTATCTGGGCAGGCCATATGTGTACGGCGCCGAAGGGCCCAATGCCTTTGATTGTTCGGGATTCACCCATTATGTCTACCGGCATTTTGGAATCTACCTTCCCAGAACGGCTTACGGGCAGCGCAGCGTGGGCGTGCCGGTATCCAGGCAGGATTTGGCTCCTGGGGATCTGGTGCTGTTTTCCAGACCCAATCATGTGGGGATTTATATAGGCGGGGGGCAATTCATACATGCTTCCTCAGGTTCTAGGAAAGCCATATGTATAGACAACTTGAGTTCTTCGACATATACCAGGCGATATGTTGGTGCACGAAGAGTGCTGAATTAGATGAGAAGCGGCCCAAAGGGCCGTTTTTTATATGCAGTGCATGGACGATAACTTAGCGATGTATTATAGGTTTGCCTGACGGCGAAGGTTCGCTGTGGGCAGGGTTTGTTTTGAGTTTACAGTAGAGCTGACCAGTCTGCTTTATCATCTGACATGATTTTTGTTATTTCTTATGCTCTTTCGTTCGTTGTTTTGCCGGTTTAAATCACAGCAGTCCAGCCTTTGACCATGGAATGCCTCATTGTTTTCTTTGGCTAGTTTTTCAAGAAATTTTCTAATCCATTTAAGCATGTTATGCACCACCCTTCCATAACTATTGTACTATATACACAGCTCATACCGAAGACAATAATACAGCGATATTATCCACATTGTTTATTATATCAGGTGAATGTGAATATTTTGTGAATTAGATAAATTTATAGTCAAAGGTTATTCCACAAAAACTGCTGCTAACATTGCAAAGAGTGAGCTGTCTAGTGCTTATACACAATTTAATGATGGTGTCTGGGTATATGAATTTCCTCAACTTACTAAACTAGCCAGGATGCTCATAGAAGCATTTCAAAGACAAAGCATGTCCAGTTAAGTTTCCTTATTTAACCATTTGCCAAGGTTCTGTTTGTACAAAATTTAGGTAAATAAATCATATAGTGATTGGTGTATTTACAAATAGGTGGTCGGTAGTTCCAAAACCGACTACCTATTTATTGCGTGTCCGGCATGGGCGATAACTAGGAGGTGGAAATTGGTTGGGGGGCTTGGTAGTGGGAACTATTTCAAAATTTTCTAGAGGGATATATTGACACTTTTAAAAACTGAGCATATAATAATAAAAAACACGATAAAACATAGTAAACATATAGGAATTATAGGAAATAGGATTAAGGGGGGAAAATTATTCCTTGGATATTGATTTTATATTGGAAATATCATCTTTATATCTTGAAGCAGGGAAGTTTACCTTAAAACTAGCTTTTATAGGTATTATACTATCGTTACTTATTGGAATTTTCTGCAGCCTGGTAAATTACTATAAGGTAAAATTTTTGAAAAAAATTGTCAATTGGTATATAGAGCTTTCAAGGAATACACCATTGCTTATACAGCTATTCTTTTTGTATTACGGCTTGCCGAAAGTAGGCATTAAGCTAGGAGCATTCACCTGTGCTGTTATAGGTTTAGCATTCCTCGGAGGCAGTTATATGGCAGAAGCGTTTAGAGGGGGGTTAGAGGCTGTCAGTAAGGCTCAAATAGAGGCGGGATTGAGCCTTGGGCTAACTAAAGCACAGGTGACCAGATATATAATCTTCCCTCAGGCATTGGCTGTTTCAATTCCCAGCATAGGGGCAAATGCAATATTTATTATCAAGGAGACCTCCATTGTTAGTGCCATATCGCTAAAGGATTTAATGTTTGTCACAAAGGATATCATAGGCATTTACTATAAGACCAATGAGGCGTTGCTTATGCTGGTTGTGGCGTATTTGATTATTCTACTGCCGTTGTCATTATTGCTAACTTACGTAGAAAGAAGGCTGAGATATGCAGGATTTGGGAATTAGGGTGCTTATAGAGGGCAACAACCTGTATAGATTAATGGGTGGACTGCTGGTAACCGTAAAGATAGCCCTTATTTCAGTCATCATATCCATCATATTCGGAATACCCTTTGGAATAGTTATGACATCAAAAAACAAGTTATTAAGGCTCGTGTGCCGGGCATACTTGGAAGCTGTCAGAATTATTCCGGTGATGGTTTGGCTTTTCATATTTTATTTCGGTGTACCAAAGCTTACTGGGATTCATTTAGCGGGGGATGTTGTTTCAGTCATTGTATTTTCCATATGGGGGACAGCTGAAAAGGGGGATTTGGTACGGGGGGCAGTAACATCGCTGCCTAAACATCAAAAAGAAAGCGGAAAGGCAATTGGATTGACCAATGTACAAATCTATCGCTATATAATAATACCTCAGTCCGTTAGAAGATTGCTTCCGGCTACTATTAATCTGGTGACTCGGATGATAAAGACGACCTCGCTGGTTGTATTGATTGGAGTAGTTGAGGTGTTAAAGGTGGGACAGCAGGTTATAGAGTCCTTCGTATTGCAAAGCCCTTCAGCGAGTTTCTGGGTGTATGGCTTTATTTTCTTCCTATACTTCATAATATGCTATCCCATATCGCTTTTTGTAAGAAAACTGGAATTACGCTGGAAGGAGTGACGAATTAATATGGCTTTGTTGGAGGTTATTGGCCTAAATAAATATTTTGATGGCTTTCATGTCCTTAAAGATATAAGTTTTTCTGTTGAAAAAGGAGAAGTAGTCGTCATACTGGGCCCGTCGGGAAGCGGCAAAAGCACTTTGCTCAGGTGTATTAATGGGCTGGAGGAAATACAGTCCGGACAAATAAAGTTAAACGGGGAGGTGATCAATGAAGACAGCACGAAATGGCACTTGATAAGGCAAAAAATCGGAATGGTATTTCAAAGCTATGACCTGTTTCCGCATATGACTGTTTACGAAAATATACTGCTTGGGCCGCTGAAGGCACAAAAAAGAGATAAAAAAGAAGTGGCCAGGCAAGCTGAAGAGTTGCTTGACCGAGTCGGTCTATTGGATCGAAAAAATTTTTATCCCAGGCAGCTGTCAGGGGGTCAAAGGCAAAGAGTTGCAATAGTCAGGGCTTTATGTATGAATCCCGAGATCATGTTATTTGACGAGGTGACAGCTTCGCTGGATCCTGAAATGGTAAGAGAGGTTTTGGATGTTATGCTGGAACTTGCTAAAGAAGGTATGACGATGATTATTGTTACTCATGAAATGGAGTTTGCAAAGGCAGTAGCGGACAGAATCATATTCATTGATGGAGGAGAAATAACCGAAGTGGCGGAGGCACAGGAGTTTTTCACACAACCCAAAACAGAAAGGGCAAAAAATTTTTTAAATATATTTAATTTCAAAGAGTATAAGAAAGGAGTAGATAATAATGAAAAAATTTAACAAGTTTGTCCCATTGGCTATTGCTCTAGTACTCATAATAGGGGCTTTAACAGCCTGCGCTTCACAATCATCCAATACTAAATCATCCATTGACAGAATAAAGGAATATGGCAAAGTAAGGATTGGCGTTTTCAGCGATAAGCCTCCTTTTGGTTATGTGGATTCAAATGGAGAAGTTCAAGGGTATGACGTTTATCTAGCAAGGCGAATTGCAAAAGATTTGCTGGGCGATGAATCAAAGGTTGAATTTGTCTTTGTAGAGGCCGCCAACAGGGTTGAATACTTGCAATCTGATAAAGTGGACATCATCCTTGCAAACTTTACAGTAACGGATGATAGGAAAAAACTTGTTGATTTTGCACATCCATATATGAAGGTTTCTCTTGGGGTTGTATCGCCCAAAGACAACGTTATCACTGATGTTTCTCAGCTAAAAGGGAAGAAGCTCATTGTAAACAAAGGAACGACAGCCGATATTTTCTTCACAAAAAATTATCCCGATATTGAACTTCTGAAGTACGACCAAAACACCGAGGCTTTCCAGGCATTGCTAGATGGGCGTGGCCATGCCTTAGCCCATGATAACACAATGCTCTTTGCCTGGGTCAGGGAACATGAAGGATATACCGTTGGAATCACTTCCTTAGGAGGTCAAGATACAATTGCTCCGGCGGTTAAAAAAGGTAATACAGAGCTTTTAAACTGGCTGAACGAAGAACTTGAAAAACTCGGCGAGGAAAACTTCATGCACAAAAATTTTGAAGAGACATTACGTCCGTTTTATGGCGATTCAATAAATCCTGATGATATAGTTATAGAACCTGGAACATGATGTGGTTATAGAAGGTGGAGTATTAAAATAAGATGCATGAGTACAAAAAAGTCTCTAAACGAGACTTTTTTGTACTTCTATGACCACACAATTGTGCGGTTTGCTTGGCAAACATGCTGTTTCGCGCAACGTAGTTGGCTGTTAAGCCGTAAGCGTCAAATAGAGCACACCTAAAAATTTGTAATCAGATGTGAGATAATTCCTCCATAGAAATGATGAGGAGGGATTATCTATGACGCACAAAGAGCGTAAGCAACAGTGGGAAGCTAGGATTGAGGCATATAAGTCCAGCGGCTTAAGCAAGAAGGAATTTTGCAAACAGCACAACATAAGCGTAAGACAGCTGTACTATTGGCTAAGAAAAGAATCTCTAAAAGAACAAACTGATAATACAGTACAATGGTTACCTGTTAATTTAAGTGGCCAAGAAGACACATCTGGATGCAACTTTTTAACCGTAAAAGTAGGTCCTGCTGTTATTGAGGTAAGACAGGGTTTTAATGAGAAACTGCTGCTAGATGTAGTAAAGGTGTTGAGCACACTATGTTAGGGCCGGTTTGTGTTGATAAGGTTTATCTTGCATGCGGGAGTACCGACATGCGGAAATCAATAGATTCTCTAGCGACTATTGTACAGCAAAGCTTTGCTTTAGATCCTTTTTCAACAGCCCTGTTCGTGTTCTGTAACAAGAGTAGGGACAAGATAAAGATATTGCAGTGGGACCACAATGGATTCTGGCTTTACTACAAAAGGCTGGAGAAAGGGAAATTTGATTGGCCGAAGGGAGGTACCGGTATAGCAGAGATAAGCATAAGGGAACTGAGATGGTTACTGGATGGATTGTCACTAGAGCAGAGAAGTGCCCACAAAAAAGTGACTGTGAATACGGTAATATAAAGAATTTTTAAAAATTTTCACAAGAATTGAAGGTTTTTAGCATTTGATGTCGAATACAATAAATATCATGGAAAATACATCAACTGCTACAGTTACAATTGAAGAGTTAATGAAAGAGAACAGCCTTTTAAAGCAGGAGATAGAGGAGCTTAAAGTGAAATTGAGGTGGTTTGAAGAGCAGTTTCGCTTAAGTCGGCGAAAGATGTACGGGCGTTCGAGCGAGAAGACGAATTCGGGGGAGGGGGAACAGCTCAGCTTTTTCAATGAAGCGGAGAAGGAATCGAACGCAGAAGCTGCCGAGCCTGCTATAGAGGAGATAACATACAAGCGCCGTAAGAGGAAGGGATATAGAGGGATTCAAAGGGTATCTGCATGTAGATGGTTATGAAGGATACAATGGTATACCTGATGTAGTATTAGTGGGATGCTGGGCGCATGCAAGGAGAAAATTTGATGAAGCATTAAAGGCGATACCTGGGACGAGTGAAGGTATAGCGAGTGTGGCAAAGGAGGGGCTTGATTATTGCTATAAGCTGTTTGCAATTGAGCGGGAGCTTCGAGATGTTACACCCGAGGAGAGGTATGAAGAGCGATTGAAGCGGAGTAAGCCGATACTGGATGAGTTTTATTCGTATTTAAAATACCATATGCCAAGGGTACTGCCTAAGAGCGTGTTAGGTGGGGCCATTAGGTATTGCCTAAACCAGTGGGATAAGCTTACAGCATTTTTATTGGATGGTAGGCTGGAGATAGATAACAATATAAGCGAGAGGTCAATAAAGCCGTTTGTGATAGGGAGGAAGAACTGGCTATTTAGCAATACGCCGAAGGGTGCAAGAGCCAGTGCAACGATCTACAGTATAGTTGAGACTGCCAAGGAGAATGGGTTAAATCCATTTGAGTATCTAAAGTATTTGTTTGAAAAGCTACCGAATATGGATATAGAGTATAAGGAAGCGCTAGATGAGATTTTACCATGGTCAACCAGCTTGCCAGTCTGTTGCAGGGTGAAATAGAGATAGAAAGTTCCCACCTTACATAAGGTGGGGATTGTTTTCATTGCGATACTTTGATAATTGCCGGTTTAAGTTATCAGTTTGTCAGTTAAAGTTTGAAAAAGCTTGAAATTAAGCTGTTTTTCTTATTCCGATTGTGCAATTTGTGCCCACAAAATGATGTTTTCTCGTCAAGGTGGGTATTATTTTACGCTTACGTTTTTTCGAGGGTAATGGATAGCTACACAATGCTTTAAGGATAATATTAAAAATGCGACTTTTTGTTTAGGGTAAAATAAGAATGGACGAAGTTGAAAAGGAAAAATCTTTAGACTTGCAAAGGGTTATTATAGGCACCCATAAATTATCCTTGTAGTTAGAGAAAACTTAACTGCAAGGAAGAAATAGAGGATGCTCACAATGACCCAAATAGATGATATCAGAAATGCGTTCTTTTTTAAAGGGTTAAATATCAGTGAAATAGCAAGGAAATTTAAAGTTGACCGAAAAACAGCATTACGGTTTTGCTTTTTATGTCTCTTTTTAATTTAAAAGTTTCTATTGTTTTCTATTTACTTTTCGTTTTAATTTAGCCAAAAAGCAGAACTAGCAAAAATCATTATATTATCTCCTAATGCATTTGCAGTATATTTTTTATTAATTTTTCTTTTAATTTCAAACTATCTTTCTTATTGTGAAAAATATTGGTAATTTGGTATAATTTTAACATAAGGTTATAATTATGCATGTTGGGAGGAATTTGTATGAAAAAATTCTTTTGGTTGTTAGGCTTTCTCGGTTTTCTTGGTTTTTTAGGATTTTTTAAATCTTATATGTATTTTGCATTTTTTGCTTTTTTCTCTAACTTTTTTACTAGTCGATATATTAACATTTTACAGGATAAACAACTTCAAAACAAAATGGCAGAAGCTCACTCGATCAGTTTTGTTGTGACTAGTTTTTTCTTATCATTCATGTTAATAATGCTGATATTCAACGTAAGTTATGAGATTTTTAAAGCTACATTTTGCATTGTTTTTGCTTTAATATTTATCATAGATTCGTACTTACTTTATAGGCACCACGAGAAACTAACAAGAAATAAGACTTAAACTTCTATTTCCCTAGTCCCTAATAGGCATCACTAATTGGTACATAATTAACCCAGAGGAAACGAAAAGAGATTGGCCCATCACATGTCGGAATATTTCTATGATTTAGATTACACTTTAAAGGATCGAAGGGAAATAGGAAACGTTTGGAGAAAGTCTATTAAGTTAAGTCCATATAATTGTGTAAAAAGGGGTTGAGCCACCCCCACCCCTCTGGTTAGAATTAAAAATGTAAAAACCAAAACTAACTGGAGGGATGAGAAATGGCTCAATACAATATTACCATTGATTCTGAAATTTTGCACTATCTTTTTTTAAAAGGAGCTAAAGATGAAGGTATGGCTAAGTTACTAGAGTCTGTATTGAATCAAGTACTGCAGGCACAGGCTACCGAACAGATTAAAGCCGAACCATATGAAAGGACTAAAGAAAGAGAAGATTATCGTAACGGTTATTACAAAAGAGGATTAGACACAAGAGTTGGGAATATAGTATTGCAGATTCCTAGGTTTAGGTATGGGAAATTTACAACTGATTTATTTCAACGTTATCAACGGAGTGAACAGGCACTATTACTTGCCTTAATGGAAATGGTAGTTAATGGTGTATCTACAAGGAAGGTTGAAGAAATAACATATGAACTTTGCGGTACTGAATTTTCCAGATCTACTATATCTGAGCTATGCAAGAACCTCGATCCAGTAGTTCAAGGATGGAT
Source organism: Caldicoprobacter oshimai DSM 21659 (assembly GCA_000526435.1). Classification (GTDB taxonomy): domain Bacteria; phylum Bacillota; class Clostridia; order Caldicoprobacterales; family Caldicoprobacteraceae; genus Caldicoprobacter; species Caldicoprobacter oshimai. Next base: position 105,474 of record JAGB01000003.1, on the reverse strand, counting down.
TTCCAGACCGCTTAATGAAAAGAGGTTTCCATTTGTTATAGTAGATGCCATGGTAATAAAGGTAAGGGAAGAAGAGAGAGTTCGGCAAAGAGGGTTATTAATTGCCATTGGGATAAATGAAGAAGGTTACCGAGAGGTATTAGGATTTATGGTAGGGGATAGTGAGAGTGAAGAAAGCTGGGGAGAATTTTTCTCATGGCTCAAGCAGAGGGGATTACATGGGGTAGACCTTATAGTATCAGACCAACATAAAGGGCTTATACGAGCTATCAGGCAGCATTTTCAGGGAGCAACATGGCAGAGGTGTCAGACACATTTTATGCGAAATATTCTTGATAAGACACCAAAACAGTTACAAAAAGAGGTTCATAGCAAGGTAAGGGCTATATTGGAAGCACCTGACTCAAAAACGGCAAGGAAGCTGTTAAATGATGTATTAGAGGAATACAAAGGAATACAAAGAGAAGGCATCCAAGGCTATGGAGGTATTAGAGGAAGGGTTTGAAGATGCGACAGCGGTATTGGAACTTCCTGAGCAATACCGTAGGAGGCTGCGTACTACCAATGGGTTAGAGCGGTTAAATGAAGAGATAAGGCGAAGAGAGAGGGTGATAAGGATATTTCCGAACAGGGAATCCGCAATACGCTTAATAGGGGCACTGCTGATGGAAATAGATGAGAGGTGGGGAAGTGGAAAAAGATATTTTGACATGAGTGAGTATTTTGAATGGTGTAGTAGCAAAGCACAGAAGCTGAAGGAAAAGGTAGTATTAATAGGTTAGTGTAATCACCACTGCTAAGAGTTATAAAACTGCTGGAGGCTCTTTTAGGTCAAGGACGGGCGCAGCCCGGCGATAGCGAATCCTTGACCTAAAAGAAGCCGGAAGCAGTAAAATTTAAAGATCAGTGGTGATAATTTAACCTGATTCTAGCCAGAGGGAATTTTACACAAAAATTTGGACTTGATCTCAATAACAGACTGAGAAGTGTTGGCATCCCGTATAAATGTTAGCATAGACTTAGAATCGATAAAGTGGATTGTAAGGAGAACCTTCCCACCTTTTGTGCCTTCTACAGTATCCATTTCAACAACAGGTGTATCGGGATGTTCTTTTAAAAAGTTAAGAAAGTCTTCATAGGTACGGCCAACTCTGCAGGATTTATCAACTTTAAAATGGTCAGCTGATTTCTTCCTTGGCCGATATACTACTTTCCTCGGAAGATCGATATTTCTAGCAGTAAAAAGCCCATAATCAACATAATTGTAGATAGTTCTTTCGCTGTGCATAATAACATCCCTGTTATTAGAACAGATATGGTGTAAAGACTGTCCCTTTTTAATGAGGGGACTTATGATGTTATCAAGCCGTAGAATCTCTTCCTCATCAACAGAGATTCCATTTCGTGATTCAGAGAGTAATAGTTTATATTTTTGATGAGCATCTTCTTTAACATAGAAAGATTTTTTAAGTGTACAGCTTTTAAGATTTTTGCAGCCATTACATACATAATGTGGTTTTGAAAGCACAGACACAGATATTCCTCATAGTCAGGACACACCAGGTAACATTTAGAGCAGAAACGGCAATAATGATTCCTGCAATTACCGCTGTCACAGAGATAGGAATGAGTACAGTCAAATCGATGAGTACAATTATTAAATGCTCTGCCGTATGCCCCAGTCTTTTTCTGTGTAATATGTTTTCTAACTTCCTTGGATATAGTAGTACAATCCTTACCGAGCTCTTTTGCAATGGCTTTGAAGGATAGAGAATCGTTGAGATAATTCTCAATAGCCTTTCTCTCAGCGAGTGTAAGGTGTTTAAACTTAGGCATGATAATTGCCCCTTTCTATTTGAGGCAGGTACTGCTGTAAAGGGTAATACTTAAAAGTAGTATATCATCTTGCAGGATTAAAATCCATATGTTGACTTGCAAGATTAAGTTCCACATTTCATAACCATGGGGGTGGAAGTTAAATTTTCAATTTGGTTTTTTTTGGGATTTTATATTTAATTTTACAAGAGACATATTGTAATTTTAGTTAATTTTTGCTATAATATCAATAGAAAATTACATAAGAAAAGGGAGGAATGATTAATATGAAAAAGCTATTACTGAAATCTGTAAGTCTGTTTTTTGCAGTCTGTATTTTCTTGTCAACAAGCATTTCAGTATTAGCTGCTTCAGAAGAGTCAATCTTCCCTAAAATAACTCTTGAAAATGCTGATGAAATATTCGCAACCATGACCAATGAAGAGTTGAACGCCTTTATTGATTATGTGGCAGAAACTTATACTAATTCTGCTTAATTATCTGATACAAAATCGTCTAAACTTGTTTCGACAAATAGCTCTACAACATATAGTCCTTTACAGTTGGCATGGTTAGCCGCAGCACAAATAGCAAGAAATGAAGGATATCCGTGTTCGGCTACTCTTGTTGAATATTCTGTTAAAGATATTCCTTATTACGAAGGGCCTACAGCAAGCGGGCCGTTTACATCTAAGATTCGTTCTACTCTCAAGTATCAGAGCTATGTTGATTACATAAAATTTACTCGTAAGACGACAGACACATGGAAACCTGTATTTGAAAAGGCGGATAATCCCGATTTATTCTATTCACTACATAAAGTAACCGTTTACGTAACTGGATATTACGTAGATACAGCATTTGCTTCTTATCATCTACTTTTTGAGGATGTTTTTGATTTCAGTTTGGATAATAATTATATGGGTGACCTTTTTGCTACTATAGTAAATAACTGGGCTTGGTTATGCCAACAGACGCACGTATTACATCCTATTAGTGTAAGTATATTGATTATAGAGAGTGGTAACTAAAATGAAAAAAACTAACATATATATAGCAAGTATTTGGATTATACCATTATCCCTTTTCATAGTTTTTTGCTTATATTTTTATTTTCTTCAGGCGAATGAAGGTATTTATCGTTTTAAAAGGTTATTTGATATAAAGCTCCCTAAAGGCACAGTATGGGAAAGATTGTACGACAGCCATGGTGGATTCCATGGAGATGGAGAGAGCCTATATCGATATACCTTTACTGTTGAAGGCGAAACCGAATTCCTTTCGTATATTGCAAAGGACGGTACTTGGAGTTCCCTTCCGCTTTCCGATGCATTAAATTTACTCATGTATGGAGGAACGGCTGGAAATAGAAATTATAGTTACCGAATTGCCGAAGAAGTTGGGCTTCCTAAAATTACTAATGGATATTGGAAAGTAGTGAATAAACAGGGGCATAGAGATATTGACATGAAATACTTGGAAACCACTCCTTCGTTTAACTTTGCTTTGGCAATATATGATATTGACAATAAGGTATTATATATGGTCGAAATTGATACATAGATCATAGATAATAATACTGCCTAAAATTTTATGTATAGATAAAGAAGAAAGCTCCTTTCTGGCAGAAAGGAGCTTTTTTTATGTGCGCCCGGCATGAGCGATAACTAGGCGATGAAAGTCCGCTGTGGGCTTGGTAGTGGGGACCACTGGCCGAACCGCAAGGGTGTCCATCGTGAGGTAGAATCTGAAGGAAGCGGAAGGCAAAGTCTCGGTCTGAGGGATACGAACCAGATAAGAGGCTGAATTGGGGCGGACGAGTTTGCATAACAAAACGAAGTCCAACACTACCCGAACTCCATACAATAAATCTGGCAGATATACGAGATGAAAGTTATCGTTCTTACTCGGGGAGGTCTCAAGGATATGTCATGGAAATGCACTTTGAAATGACAATCCATACGGTGGCGTATGGCTGAGCCTTGAGAAGTCAGCAGAGACCATAGTACTTATCCGAGATAGGATATAAGGAAGGGCTGAACGTTAGGAGGTTTTGAAAGTCTAATGTACTCGAACGATATGCGAAGACTGCAGACAACCTCGAAAGGGGGCTATCCACTGGAGGAGGAGATGGAATCTCAGGAGACAGTGGAAGCGCATAGTGTATCGACGGCGTCAGGAGATGGAAGAAACGATGTACGAAGATATACCAGTAATATGCTTGAGCAAATACTTGGACGTGAGAACATGACAAAGGCATACAAGCGAGTAGTTGCGAATAAAGGGAGCCACGGTATAGATGGGATGGGAGTAGACGAACTTCTACCATATCTCAAAGAGAACTGGGCGACCATAAAGCAACAAATACTGGCGAAGCGGATAGGGGACAAACGAGCACTGAAATTAATCAGGATGTACTTGGGAATCCGGGATGATGATAAACGGAGTAAAGGTAAGTACAGAAGAAGGAACTCCCCAAGGTGGGCCGCTAAGCCCGCTGTTGGCAAATATCATGTTGGATGAGTTAGACAAAGAACTGGAGAGACGAGGACACAACTTCTGCCGATATGCCTAAAAATGTTCTTCTATAAAGCTTAAGCTCCCGACGAATTAACATTATGTAAGTTAATCATTCTGGGTGTGAGTTAAATCATTCTATGTTAACATAGGGAAAAATCACCTTTATAAGCTTTTTAATCAGCTCAAGCTCTTTAGAGGAGCACCTGCCAAGCAGCTCATTTAGCTCTTCATCACTTTGGCTTGTGTAATTATCGTGAGGTTCGTTAACGGAAGGTTCGGCACTGGGAATTTTCCCAAAAACAAGGTAATCCAAAGATATATGTAAACACTTCGCTATTTTAACTAGAACTGGAAGGCTCATCTGCCTCTCGCCTCGTTCTAACTGTCCAACGTAATAATCAGAAAGCCCAATGATTTCTGCGAATTCTTCCCTTGAAAGGTTTAGTTTTTTCCTTTCTGCACGTATCCTTTGGCCAATTGCTTTGTTATCAGGTTCTGTTCTGCTTGACATCTTATCCACTCCCGACTTTATATACTCTTACTTTACTCAATTTTGATGTTTATCTGAATTTGCAAGTTGTATATTTTTATGATTGCCAATTAGCCTATGTATAATGTAAAATTATGTATAATGGTTATTGGCGAGGTGGTTGCGTGGACACCAAGACCAGCATTGAAATAGCCAGAAATTTACTCAATAACGCCATTGAAATGAATATGAGTAAAGAAATTATTTTTAAAATAAGCCAGAGGATAGACCAGTACATTGTGAAGTATTATATAGAATATGGAGGTTTAAAAGGTGGATCTGAGGAAGAGAAAAGTCAATGAGTTGATTCTTATTGTTTTAATATCGGCCGACTTATCGTCATGGTTTATAGTACTTTTCATGGACAAAAGGTATGCCTTAAATTACAGCCTGATATGGATGTTTATTATGGCAGTCCAGATAATGTGCAAAGTGTTTTTCGGGGCCTTGATTTATAATCTGCACAGGGAGGCATATACTGATATGCTGACCGGCCTGCACAGCAGAAGGTATTTCTACAAAAGGGTATCAAACAAGAGGATAAAACCGCCTTTTTCGCTGCTTCTTATCGATATCGATAACTTCAAAAGCATAAACGACACATACGGGCATGTCGTGGGGGATTTTGTATTGCGGCAATTTGCTGATATTCTGCGAAGCAAGGCAAGAAAGGATGATATTATCGCTCGCTGGGGTGGAGAGGAATTTGTGATGGCTCTACCTGAAACCAATATAGATGAAGCCTTTAATATTGCGGATGCCATAAGGAAGGCGGTAGAGGGACATTGTTTTTGCTGTGAAGGGGTTACATGCAGCATAACCGTAAGCATTGGCATAGCCTCAATTGACGGAAGAGCAAATATTGATGATATAGAGCAATTCTTTGTAACTGCGGATAAGGCCCTTTATAAAGCAAAGGAAAATAAAAATTATATAACGGTTACCAAACTGTAGAATTACTCTGGGATAAAAAGTGTTGGGAAATATAATATTGACAAAACTGTTCTTAGTGTATATACTGTATATAAACACTAATATGTTAATATACAGGAGTGATCGCCCGGGCATGAATATCATTATTTCAAATTCTTCACAAGAGCCAATTTATGAGCAAATTGCAAGGCAGATTAAAAATATGATTATGCGAGGGGAACTTACAGAGGGGGATATGCTACCTTCCATAAGGAGTCTGGCGAAGGAATTACAAATAAGCGTTATCACTACAAAAAGGGCATACCAGGAATTGGAAAACGACGGATATATTGTAACGGTTCAAGGAAAAGGTTCTTTTGTGGCGGCTCAAAATAAAGAGCTATTGAGAGAGATGCGCTTAAAAATTGTGGAAGAAAAACTGGCGGAGGCAGTGGATGCTGCCAAAACCATAGAATTGACCCTCGAGGAAATGCAGGAAATGTTAAGAATACTTTATGAGGAGGTATAGTATGGCGCCTATTTTGGAGGTCAAAGGTCTTAGAAAAGAGTTTAAGGGTTTTGCTCTAAAAAATATAAGCTTTACTTTGGAAAGAGGATATATTATGGGCTTTATTGGTCCAAATGGTGCAGGGAAGAGCACAACCATTAAACTTATAATGAATTTGCTCAAGAGGGATGGTGGGGAGATTAAAGTTTTTGGGCTTGACAATATTAAGCACGAAAAAGAAATAAAGAACAGGATCGGGTTTGTATTCGATGAAAACTATTTTTATGAAGAACTAACGGTAGCAGAGATGAAAAGAGTGATAGCGCCTTTGTATAAAAATTGGGATGATGGCGCTTTTAATAGGTACCTGAAGAAATTTTCACTGCCTCCAGATAAAAAGATAAAAGAATTATCCAAAGGGATGAAGATGAAGTTCTCTCTTGCTGTGGCGTTATCGCACAATGCAGAATTGCTTATAATGGATGAGCCGACTTCAGGCCTTGACCCAATCATACGAAGTGAACTGCTGGATATATTAACTTCTGTCATACAGGATGAAAACAAGGGGGTATTCTTTTCGACCCATATCACTTCGGACTTGGATAAGATAGCGGATTATATAACATTTATCAATGATGGCAGGATTATATTTTCCTGTCCTAAAGATGATATCTTTGAAAAATACGCACTGGTAAGAGGGCCGAAGGAAATACTTAATGCTGGCCTAAGGCAGTACTTCGTTGGTATAAAGGAAAACCGGTTTGGTTTTGAGGGGCTTGTCAAGGATAAGCATCAGCTTAACAAGATGTTCAAGGATGGGATTGTCATCGATAAACCGTCTCTTGATGATATAATGCTGTATTTTACAAGGAGGGTACAAAATGTTTAATTTAATCCTGAAGGATATATTAATCCAAAAAAAGACTTTCCTGTTTGGTGCAGTCTATATAATGATTATAATATTATCCTTCCAGCAGATTGGAAGTCCTATGGTTCCAGCAAGCATTATAGCCTTAACATATGTGATGACTCAGTATGCCTGCGCTTATGATGATAAAAATAAGGCGGATATACTGTTAAACAGCCTGCCGTTGGGTAGAGACACCGTGGTAGCTGCCAGATATCTTTCAACGTTTGTTTTTTTAGCAATTGCTGTTGTTTATTATATTGTGCTTGCGGGCATTATAAGCGTACTACGGTTACCTGTTAGAGTATATCCCGTGTCATTTGAAGACATTGCAGGGTGCTTATTTTCCTCGATTGTAATGACCAGCATTTACTTCCCTGTGTTTTTTAAAGTAGGTTATATAAAGTCTAGAATGGTTAACTTTGTTTTATTCTATGGCTTGTTTTTTGTGGGTGGAATGCTTGTACCGGAATTAGTGAAGGATAAGAACAGCGAGCTTGCTAAATGGACTACTCGGCTTTTCAGCAACCAATGGGATGTGCATATAATAGCTGGGGCGTTTATCATAACGATTCTATTCCTTTCTACTTCGTATATGCTTTCTTTAAAATTTTACCGAAACAGGGAGTTCTAAATCTATAGCTACTCAATTCTGCAGCCCATTATAATTATAAGAATTGGTCGATGCAGTATAGCCTTGATCAAAGGTATGGGAGCGGGGGTCATAAGTTTTTGCGAAAATTACCAAGCAGCATCTATGTCGTACAATATGAGAAAAATTATAAAAAAGTATTCAAATTTCCGAATTTTTATGTTATTATTTAACTGTATTGTTCAGTTTGTGGGCGGTATCATCCCACTGTAGAATATGGATATATTATCGAATATTTTTACATTAACTGAAAAAATTATTGGCTTTCAAGGAGATAAGATAGCTGTGAGCAAGGTAAGGCGAATATTCGTTGAGAAAAAGAAGGGTTTTGATGTCGAAGCGCAAGCGCTTTACAGGGATTTAAAGTACAACCTGGGGATAAAAGGGTTAAAGTACGTCAGGGTTATAAACCGATATGATGTGCAGGGGCTTTCTGATGAAGAATACATGGCGTGCAGAAATACTATATTTTCTGAGCCCTCGGTGGATATGGTATACGATGAGGAGTTCCCTTTGAGGGATGGCGAGCAGGCCTTTGCCATAGAGTACCTACCGGGGCAGTATGACCAGAGGGCCGATTCGGCCAGCCAGTGCATACAGCTTTTGACCAGGGGCGAGAGGCCGCTGTGCCGTACCGCCAGGGTCATCGTCTTAAGCGGCGATATCTCAAAAGAGGAGTTTGATAGGATAAAGGGCTACTGCATAAATCCCATTGAGTGCAGGGAAGCCTCTTTCGAAAAGCCGGGGTCGCTTGAAGTCGAGGTTGAACCTCCGGCTGATGTGGAAACGATAGAGGGATTTACACGGTGGGGAAGAGAGAAGCTGGCTGAGTTCATAGAAGATAAGGGTTTTGCCATGTCGCTTGACGACCTGGAGTTTTGCCAGGGCTACTTTAAGAATATCGAAAAAAGGGACCCTACAATAACCGAGCTTCGCATGCTGGACGCCTACTGGTCCGACCACTGCCGCCATACCACATTTTTAACGAAGATTGAGAACATTGAAATTGAGGATGGCAAGTATACCCGTCCAATAAAAGCTGCACTTGAAAGCTATCTGGATTCTAGAAAGTTCGTCTACGGTGACAAAGAGCACGATAGGGATATTTGCCTTATGGACATAGCCACCATTGCCATGAAGGAGCTTAAAAAGAAGGGCATGCTGGACGACCTGGAGGAGTCCGACGAGATAAACGCCAGCAGCATTGTGGTTGACGTGGACATAGACGGCCAAAAAGAGCAGTGGCTTGTGATGTTCAAAAACGAGACGCACAACCATCCTACCGAGATAGAGCCCTTTGGCGGGGCTGCCACCTGCCTTGGAGGGGCCATAAGGGACCCTCTGTCGGGACGGGCTTATGTGTACCAAGCAATGAGGATCACAGGAAGCGGCGACCCCAGGATGCCGATTGAGAAGACCCTCCCTGGGAAGCTGCCGCAGCGCAAGATAACCACGGTAGCTGCTCAAGGATTCAGCTCATACGGGAATCAAGTTGGTCTTGCCACGGGACAGGTGGTAGAAGTTTACGATGAGGGATATGTGGCAAAGAGGATGGAGCTGGGTGCGGTGATCGGCGCCGCACCAAGGCACAACGTGGTGAGAGGAAAGCCTGAGCCCGGCGATGTCGTAATACTTCTAGGCGGAAGGACTGGCCGTGACGGGTGCGGCGGTGCTACCGGTTCGTCCAAGGAGCACGATGAACAGTCGCTGGTAAAGTCGGGTGCCGAGGTCCAAAAGGGGAATCCGCCCACCGAAAGGAAGATCCAGAGGCTTTTCAGAAACCCTTCGGTGAGCCGGCTTATCAAGAAGTGCAATGACTTTGGCGCCGGCGGCGTGGTGGTGGCCATAGGTGAACTGGCCGACGGCCTTGAGATAAACCTGGATGCCATACCCAAAAAATACGAGGGGCTGGACGGTACCGAGCTTGCCATATCCGAATCCCAGGAGAGGATGGCGGTGCTGGTATCGCCCAAGGATGTACAGGCTTTTATCTCGGCTGCAGCCGAGGAAAACCTGGAGGCCACGCCGGTTGCGTATGTAATCCGTGAACCACGGGTCAGGATATGGTGGCGTGGGAAGCTCATAGTGGATATAAGCAGGGAGTTTTTGAATACCAACGGAGTCAAAAGGAAGAGCAGAGCAGTTGTATCAGCACCCGATGAGGGATATAACTTCTTTGAAAAGTTACCTCAAGAGGTATCGATGTGCAATGTCGATATAAAGAAGGCATGGCTCAACAACCTTGAGAGGCTCAACGTTTGCAGCCAGAAGGGCCTTGTTGAGAGGTTTGACAGCACCATAGGCGCCGGGACGGTGCTTCTGCCATTTGGCGGGAAATATCAGCTCAGCCCTGCTGAAGGCATGGTGGCCAAGATACCGGTGCTTGAAGGGGATACATCTACCGGCACCATCATGACTTTTGGCTATAATCCTGTATTGGCCAAATGGAGTCCTTTCCACGGTGCCGTTTTTGCTATTGTAGAGGCCGTTTCAAAGGTGTGCGCTCTGGGCGGGGACTGGCGCCGCATAAGGTTTACCCTTCAAGAATATTTTGGTAAACCAGGGGAGGATCCGGTAAAATGGGGGAAGCCGCTGGCGTCCTTGCTGGGAGCCTATTATGCTCAGCTAAAGCTTGGCTTGCCCTCAATTGGCGGCAAGGACAGCATGTCGGGAACGTTCAAGGACATGGATGTTCCGCCCACGCTGGTGGCCTTTGCGGTGGATACCGTTGACGTAAATCACGTGATTTCAACTGAGTTTAAAAAGGCGGGCAGCAAGGTTGTTTTGGTGCCGCTCAGGAGGGACTGCAACGGGCTGCCCGATTTTGAGCAGCTTAAAGCCAACTATACGAGGATTCACTCTCTCATAAAATCTGGCAAGGTGCTGGCCGCTTCCACCGTAAAAGCGGGTGGCATTGCCGAGGCAATAAGCAAGATGTGTTTTGGAAACATGTTGGGCTTTGTGTTTGAAAAGGTCGATGATTCAAGCGCACTTTTCAGGCCTGATTATGGCTCTATCATACTCGAGGTCCCCGGTGATGAGGACCTGGCAGCCCTGTTTGGTGGTATAGAGTATAAGCTACTGGGATACACCGATGAGAAACCCGAGATAAGCGTGAATGGCGTAAGGATAAGCCTGGAAGAGGCTTTGCAGAGGTGGGAAAAACCGCTGGAGGATGTATTCCCCACCAGGCTCCGAGAGGAGGTTCATCCTCAAGATAATCCCGATATGGGGCTGTTTACGCGGGGCATACGCCAGAGACCCAGAGTCAGGATCGCAAAGCCCAGGGTGTTTATATCTGTATTTCCCGGGACAAACTGCGAATACGACACCGCCAGAGCGTTTGAGAAAGCTGGCGGGGTGGTGGACGTCTTCGTGATAAGGAATTTGACTCCACAGGACATTGAAGAATCAATAGAGGAGATGGTAAAACGTATAGACAATTCGCAGATCATAGCCATACCGGGCGGTTTCAGCGGAGGGGACGAGCCCGACGGTTCGGGCAAGTTCATAGCTACCACATTTAGAAACCCGTATATAAAAGAAGCGGTGATGAGGCTTTTGAAGGAAAGGGACGGACTTATTTTAGGCATATGCAATGGTTTCCAGGCGCTCATAAAGCTGGGTTTGGTGCCCTATGGAGAGATAAGGGATATGACCGAGCACAGTCCCACTCTTACCTTCAACACCATAGGTCGCCATGTTTCCCGTATGGTCTATACTAAGGTGGTATCGAATCTTTCGCCATGGTTTTCCAAAGTGAGGCCCGGCGATATCCATGCCGTTGCGGTATCCCACGGCGAGGGCAGGTTTATTGCCTCACCTGAGCAGGTAGCCGAGCTGTTTAGAAACGGGCAGGTGGCTACTCAGTATGTGGACTTTGAGGGGAAGCCCACCTATGATATACGCTTTAACCCAAACGGTTCGCTCATGGCCATAGAAGGTATAACCAGCCCTGATGGCCGCGTGCTGGGCAAGATGGGGCATTCTGAAAGGATAGGCACTAACGTCGCCAAAAATATACCGGGCGAGAAGGACCAGAAGATATTTGAGGCCGGCGTTGAATACTTCATGTAATGAGTTTATATCTGGATTTAAAGATAGCTATTGAGGGATAATGTGGATATTGTTTGACGGGATATTTTTCAATAGTAGAGTACCCTTATTACTTCGATGGCGGCTATATAATCTTTGAGACACTTTCAAAAATGCCGGCCCCAATATCAATCATTTTTTAGCGCTGAAGAGAAATAAAATAACGCAATTTTGCTCTTGTGTGTGGGTCGATAATGTTATAAGATAAAATGGTGTTAAATGTTATGCTAAACATTACATTGTGACACAGCTTAAACTTATTGTTAAGGCAGCTTGATAATTATGGAGGAAATATAATGATTGCCATTATAGATTACGGCATGGGTAACTTGCGGAGCGTTCAAAAAGCATTTGAATATGTGGGTTGTGAGGCGGTGATCACGCAGGACCCACAGGTGATCTTAAACGCCAGCCATGTGGTGCTGCCGGGTGTGGGAGCCTTTGGAGATGCCATTCAAAATTTGGAGAGAGCCGGATTGATAGACAGCATATACAGGGTTGTGCAGGACGGCAGGCCTTTTCTGGGCATTTGCCTGGGCCTCCAGCTGCTATTTGAGAGGAGCTATGAAGGAGGGGCCTTCAAGGGGTTGGCGTTGTTGCCGGGGAATGTTAAAAGGCTTCCTGAGGAGCTTAACATAAAGATACCGCACATGGGCTGGAATGAGCTAAAATACAGAGCCAACCCTATATTTGAAGGGCTGGATGACCCGTGCTTTGTCTATTTTGTTCATTCATACTATGTTGAGCCAAGGGTTTCCGAGCACGTTATCGGAATTACCTTTTATGGAATGGATATAACGGTGGCGGTCAACAAGGACAACATATACGGGCTTCAATTTCATCCCGAGAAAAGCGGGGTAGAAGGTCTGAAGATGCTTAGGAATTTTGCAAGGCTTAAGTAATGGAATATAATGTAGTAATTGGTTATGAAAACGGCCGGGATGCCCCTTGTCCATTTGCAAGGAAGGCAAATTGCTGGTATTTCCGATGGGATTGCCTGGAAGGTGTGAATTTGCTATAAGCTGAGCTTGAGGAGGATTTGCGGAGTTCTGCTTTGAAGGTATCATTCCGCAAGGCAAGGGTTATCCATTGAGATGGGGACGGTTCAATAATGGGATGCCGAAAGTGCATTGATGGTATAAGCAAGAATGCGTACAAGAATATGGTGGGTGATGTCGGTAATATGCTTACAAAGCGCATAATCCCTTGCTTGGATGTTGATGGCGGAAGGGTGGTCAAGGGTACAAACTTCGTCAACCTAAGGGATGCCGGAGATCCGGTTGAAATAGCGAGGCTATATGACCAGGCCGGTGCCGACGAGCTTGTGTTTCTCGACATTACTGCATCAGCTGAAGCTCGTAACATAATGCTTGATGTGGTGGCCAGGACCGCCGAGCAGGTTTTTATTCCGCTGACGGTGGGTGGCGGTATACGCAGCCTCTCGGATTTCCGAGACATACTCAAGGCCGGTGCCGATAAGGTCTCCATAAACTCTGCAGCCGTGCGCAACCCTGGCCTTATAGAGGAAGCGGCTTCAAAGTTCGGCAGCCAGTGCGTTGTGGTAGCCATAGATGCCAAGAGGCGACAGGATGGCACGGGATGGGATGTTTACATCAACGGTGGAAGGATAAACACCGGCAAGGATGCTGTCGAGTGGGCAGTAGAAGTTGAAAAAAGAGGTGCCGGAGAGATACTGTTGACCAGCATGGATGCCGATGGTACCAAGGATGGGTATGATATAGCTCTGACTAGAGCCGTAACGCAAGCGGTCAACATACCCGTTATTGCATCAGGCGGCGCAGGCCGGTTGGAGCATTTCTACGATGTGATAGTGCAGGGAGGGGCCGATGCCGTCCTGGCGGCTTCTCTGTTTCACTATAGGGAGCTCACCATCTCGCAGGTAAAGGAGTACCTGGCAGAGAGGGGCATACCGGTGAGGAAATAGATGCTGCATGTAAATTGTTTATGAATCTAAGTTCACGAGAGAAAGGGGTATTTGGTTTGAAGCACGAAGTGGTGCTAATACTCGACTTTGGAGGGCAGTACAGCCAGCTTATTGCCAGACGGGTAAGGGAAGCCAGCGTATACTGCGAGATACTGCCCTTTGATGTTTCAATCGATAGGATTAAATGTTTGAATCCCAAAGGGATTATACTAACGGGAGGACCTGCGTCGGTTACCGAGCCGGGCGCGCCTTTCTGCCATCAGGAGGTGTTTGAGCTGGGCGTGCCTGTGCTGGGAATATGCTATGGTATGCAGCTTATGAGCGTCATGCTGGGTGGTGAGGTTGCCCGGGCCGAACAAAGGGAGTACGGTAAAACCGAAGTAACGCTTGATCCCTCCAGCCAGCTCTTTTACGGCCTGGAGGAGCAGACCGTCAGCTGGATGAGCCATACCTATTATGTGAGCAAGCTTCCAGAAGGGTTCAGAGTTACGGCAAGGTCAGCCAACTGCCCTGTGGCGGCCATGGAAAATCCTCAGAAAAAGCTGTATGCGGTGCAGTTCCACCCCGAAGTGGAGCATACGGTTAAGGGGAAGGAGATGCTCAAAAACTTCCTGTTTGGGATATGCGGATGCGCAGGAGACTGGAAGATTTCATCCTTCATTGAGGATGCCGTTGAGGATATACGCCAAAAGGTGGGCGATGCTTCGGTGCTGTGTGCCCTGTCGGGCGGCGTAGATTCATCGGTGGCGGCATTGCTGGTGCATAAAGCAGTGGGCGACAGGCTTACCTGTATTTTTGTTGACCACGGGCTTTTAAGGAAGAATGAGGCTGACCAGGTTGAGAATGTCTTCAAAAATAGGTTTAATATAAATTTCATAAGGGTGGATGCGGCCGATAGATTTTTGTCCAGGCTGGCCGGCGTAGCTGACCCCGAAAAGAAGAGAAAGATTATAGGCGAGGAGTTCATAAGGGTTTTCGAGGAAGAGGCCAGAAAGCTGGGAAAGATTGACTATCTGGTGCAGGGTACCATATACCCCGACGTAATAGAGAGCGGTACGGGAAATGCCGCGGTGATAAAGAGCCATCACAACGTCGGCGGGCTGCCGGTTGATATAGAGTTCAAGGGGATTATCGAACCGCTGAGAAACCTTTTCAAGGACGAGGTAAGGAAGGTGGGAAGGGAGCTGGGGCTTCCCGAAGAAATAGTTTCAAGGCAGCCTTTCCCGGGCCCAGGCCTGGCGGTAAGGGTGTTAGGCGAGGTGACGAGGGAGAAGCTGGAGATCCTCAGGGAAGCCGACCATATATTCCGTGAGGAAATCGATAAGGCCGGGCTGTCAAAAGACATAAGCCAGTATTTCGCAATACTCACCGGCATGAAGACGGTGGGCGTCATGGGAGATGAGAGGACATACGATTACGTTGTGGCGCTGAGGGCGGTTGTGACCACCGACTTTATGACGGCGCATTGGGCAAGAATACCCTACGATGTGCTGGAAAGGGTATCTACCCGAATCGTAAACGAGGTAAAAGGCGTAAACAGGGTGGTTTACGATATCACCACCAAACCCCCTGCCACAATTGAGTGGGAATAACGGTGAAAAACCCTGTAAACCTCGGAAGGTTTATAGGGTTTTTTGCGTTGTGCTGTATCTTTGCCGTTTTTATTCATTAGGCACCTGCATATCGCTGACTATAGACCCCTCTTCGGCACTTTTTAGATATCCCACAATTATCTGATTTAGGCGCGGATATTCTCCTATATCCTCCTGTGTTCTTAATAAAATTTCATCCTCCATAACAGCTACTATCCTTGCATTCCTTATATTTTCATTTAGCCTTACTATCCTGTGCTTGTGCTTTGCATCGTCTATGGTATCGGTATAGAGTATTCTGCCGTTTTTTATTATGGCAAAGCTTGTGGCGTATTCCTCCAGTTCAAATATTTCATGGGATGAGAGCAGAATGGTCCCGCCCATTTCATTGACATACTGCTTTATCAGGTGTATGAGTTCGTACCTTGATGCCGGATCCAGATGCTGGGTGGGTTCATCCATGATTATCAGCTTTGCGCCGGTTGCCAAGGCAAGTATTGACAGTATAATGGTTTTCTGCCCTCTTGAAAGCTTCTGCATTTCCTGCTCAAGATTGAAACCGTACTTTGAGAGAAAATTCTTAAAAAATTGATCGTTCCAGGAAGGGTATAGGGTTTTATACATATTGTAGTAATCTTCAAGCCTCAAGTTGTCAAATACCCTTCTGTCCTCGGTTACAAAGGCTATGTCAATTTTTAACGAGGCATCAAACGGCCTGTCAAATACGATTACCTCTCCGGAATCTCTGGGTACGGCGTTCATTATGCATTTTAGCGTTGTGGTCTTACCGGCGCCGTTTGGCCCCACCAGCGCCAGTATTTCACCCTGCGGTACTGCAAAATTTATATCTGATAGAATCTGCTTCCCGTCAATCTGTTTGCTTAAGCTTTTTACCTGCAGCGCGTACATTTCAATTTTCACCGCCTTTTCTTATGAAGATTAAATAGCTTAAAAGGCAGATGGCGCAGGATGTCAAAAAGGACAATACCGCATTACCCTGGTGTGTAAAGCTGATAAGGCTGTAGGGGTTGAAGTTGAAAGCGTGGATGTCGGAAGAGCCCAAACCTCCGAGTATTGCATCCAGGATGACCATAAATATGGCCCAGCCAAATCCGTCCCTGCCGAGGCCTGAGAACAGCATTGTTATTCCACATATTGAAAGCAGCAGCGTTAAACTGTTCAGCATGAATATCAGCCTGGAATACATATCAGTTTCTATAAAGATCTGGTTGATTACAGAGGTTGTGACGACAAGGATGGTCAGAAAAATTAGGTTATAAAGATACAGCTCCTTTTTAGAGAAGGGCAGCAGGTACAAAAGTTCTGCATTTTTGTGCCTTATATCGTAAGCAAGCAGCGAGGCTGAAAGAAAGAGTATGGCTATCGTTTTTATAAAAAGACTGGGGATTAAAAGAAGCAACGTGAGAAACACAAGCCGTCCGGTCTTCTCTTTCAGCTCTTTTTGTATATATACCTCCATCTTTGAAAGGCGTTTTGAAAAATCCGCATAATTACCCATTTTTCCATACCTCCTCAAATATCAGCATTGCCGTGTAAAGATCTATACGGTCTTCTTTAAGCTTTGAAACGCATTCCCTTATGGTTTCGATTATCTTTTGGTCTATATCAACATCCCTTTTGATGAAATACCCTACTCCCTGCTCAGCTTCGATGTATCCTTCGGCTTTGAGCCTTTCCAGGGCCTTTAAAACGGTGTTTATGTTTACATCGAAGATGTTTTGCAGGTCCCTTACCGTGGGAAGCTGGGCGCCTTTTTGAAGGTTTCCAAGCAGAAGCTCTGCTTTTATCATGTTTACAATCTGGATGTAGGCTGGGATCCCGCTGTGTTTATCTACCTTTCTCAGCATTTGGCATCATCACTTTCTAATGATTTTTACAAGCCCTGTGGATTCAATTTCAACCGGTGCATCGTTTTTATTGTCAACGGTTAGGCTACCACCCGTTGCATCTATATAGAGCTCAGCACTTTGAGTTTGAGGATTTAATACTTCAATTACACCGCTTAAGCCGGTTGAGTCTATGTCAAACCTGTCAAATGTTGACTTTATGACGATATTTGTACCGGTTGAATCGAGCTGAATTTTGCTGAAATTCAGCTCTCCATTGATGTCCGTTCCCAAGCTGTCAATTTCCAGTGTCTTTCCTTCCATCCTGCCGCTGATATCCAGCCCGGTGCAGTCAATACGGATATTGTTTTCGGATGAGATTTCCGAATTTATCGATACTCCTATGCAATTTAAGAAAAAATCCTTAAAATTCCCATTACCGCGAATTTTGATGCCCTGACAATCGATGTTTACGCTTCTGAGCGTTGCCGTGCCCATCTTTATCACAAAAGTATCATTTGTGCGAGAATAAGGCCCTGAAATGGTCAGAATCCCGTCAGCTTCTTCCACGCTTAACCTGGAAGGGTAATGCAAGACATCATCATCCGTAAGCTCCAGCTCAATATCTGAAATTACGTCTATGGTTATATGATTTATATGTTCTATGGGCATTTCGCTGTCAGGCAAGACCTTGTTTTTGCTATCCGGCATACCAAAAGGAAAATTAAATGAGATTTCAGGGGCTACTGAATGGTCTACAATTACGTTGGTGTAATAATTAAAAACTGGTACTGCTACTATTCCCGCCACTACAAAGAGAGCCAAAAGTCCGACCCAAATAGCCTTGAAAGCGCTCACTTTCCTTTTGACCATGAATATGCTGAACAAGGCAACAATTGCAACGCTGAAAAAGAGCATTTTCAAAGATGTCCAGGGCAAAAACCATGCGATAAGCCCGCTTATCATAGATATGATGATTTTAACCGTCGCGCTTTCTTTTATCTTTTTTGCCACGGCCGAATTTGAGTATTTGCTGAAGAATAAGAGGACGGCACCCACAAAGATAACCAATAAGGCTGCAAAGAATACTATGGACTTGATCAGGTTATCGTTTGAGGCAAGAGAAAGCTTTCCAATTATAGCAAGTACTTCGGATGATTTTTTGTACAAGATATCCATAGATTAGCCTCCTTTGAGTTTAATAGTGTTATATAATTATATAACACTATTAAACTTTTTTGTCAATCGTTCTTTGAAATTTTTATGGCACAGGATAAAATATCAAAATATCAAAAACAAAACCAATAATGTGAGTAAATCTACGTAAATAACCATGACAGTTCCACAGAACCCGTTGGGGAATTAATAAATACTAAGGCCAGCCACAAATCCCCCTTAGTTGTGCTATATGGTTGGGACGATGGAGGTTGCGGCTGGCACTTTGCCAGGCTATCATAATACCGGTTTTCAATGTAAACCGCACTTGAGAAGCTTTTTTGCCCACCTTTTGTCGCATAATCTTTTTTACAGATTAGATCAAGCAATTCTAGGTTTGCAAAGAATCTCGCATATCCTGTAGTCTTTAATTTTTCTGGCAAAGGACGGTCTGACCACGAGAGCGGTGTCGCATCCTTCATTGGTTCCCCCGATAGAAATTACTTCAGAATCCGGCGAAATAAGGCCGGCTTCCAGAGCCATGATGGATATTTCAACAGCTACTTTTGTTCCCTGTGAGAACATACGCAGAGTATCGGCCACAATGCTTCCAGGTGTATGTTCGCCACAAAAGCCTTCTGCTACACCATCGGCCAGGGCATGAAGGCTGGTTAATACCTTTATGCCTGCCTTCTCTAACTTGCTTCTTTCTTCCTGCGTCATTGACCATCCTAGTTCTTGGAAGCTATTGGAAATGCTTATGACCAGCACTTCAATACCTGTTCCCTGAAATATCTTGGCTGCTTCGAGGGCTGTATAGCCATGGGAGGAGGCTACCAGCACTTTTTTGATCCCCAGCTCTAAGGCTCTTTTTTTAGCAATCTCCAGGGTGCTTAAGGTATTTTTTCTTCCAGGCTCTTCAAAATATGTAATGGTACTCTCCATAAAGCATGCCCCCTTCTTTCTATTTTGACAAAAATCATTCGGTTAATGAAATTATAACATATATGAGTCGTTTTTGATAGCCGAACGATAAGCAGAATTGTTTATTCTCTTAACACAATGTGATATTATTTTAGTGGATTGAAAACATTATATATAGTTTGAATTTAGGCGATTTTGATTTTCACAAAAGTCAGTACACACATGCAAGATATTATATGGTACAATAATCAATAGCTGTTTAGTGGGTGTTGCAAATGGTAGAAATCATTAAGGTTTCCAGGGAAAGTTTCTCATAGCCTCATCTAATAGGAAAATGATATACCAATAGCAGCAGAGGCGCAGATGGTAATTTTAGCAATAAATGGGATGAATAGTCCGAAAAGGCTTATTATAAAACATTGGGAGAGTTAGGGTGCCTGCCTGAAAACGGAGATGCATAAATTGGGAGATGTTCTTGCGCATCTTATTAAAATGACTCCATTATCTTGGTCAGCTGACCACAAAAGAATTGAGCAGGTTTTCAATGCAGGGATAGAGCATATCACTGCAGATTTTACTGTTATCATTGGCAAAAGGTTAGGAAAAGCGCTCACTTGCTAAAAAGTTTACGCGTACAGAGCCATCGCAAAGATTAAAATTGATAAAGTATATCGCGGAGATGAAAAAGCTGGGCAAGTTATTTCTGTATTATTACCCTCTCCTATTGGTACAAACGTTTGGGTGGAGGATACCGATGTGATTTCTACAATGAGGGTGGGAATGACGGGAATTTTTATGCCTATCAAGTATGATGATACGTCTTATTGGGAGCAAAACGGCACAAAACTTTTCTTGAGCGATATTGCTGAGTATGGATTTTTAGATGGAATGAGGTATGCATTTTTGGTTTCTGACAGCGAAGGGATAATATTTGACCGCGAGGCTTATCCATCTATTACTGAAGCAAATTCACTTGACGAGATTGAACGATATATTGTGCAGATGATAAACAGAAATAGATAAAATGGCTCAAGCACATTGGAGATTCATAGTAGATTCAAACTTTTTATTTTTTAAGTTCAATTTTACTTGCTTTTATGGCCATCAATTGAGGAGTTATACACCCCCTGATTGATGATTTTTTATATTCATCAAAAATGCACAAGGAGACTTCATCTTTTACAAAATGGAAATGAATTGCTAAAAATATTCTTTGGGGTATGGCTAATGTACAAAACTCAGAAAAATTTTAAGGAAAGTAGCTGGCGAGTCTACTGTCGAGCAGATATATCAAACTCCTCACGAAACCACCACCTCTATAGGTGGTCGGTAGTTCACATTCATACCAAACATGTTTCATCGCAATAATTTGCAGATTTGCAAAGATCTCACTACATGAAAACGTTAAATAAAGTTGCCATTGACAAATATGATCTATTAAAATAGAATAGAATTACAAACATTTTACTGCGATAGAATAAAAGATGTACGGGAGGACTGAAATGGACATAAAACTGTTTGATTCGGAACTAAAAGTCATGGAAGTTTTGTGGCAATATGGCGATACCCCTGCAAAGCGAATTGCTGAGATTATAAATAAGCAGGTGAGATGGAAAAAGAGCACTATTGACACTTGCAATCCGATTAATTCCTGGAATATCATAATTTGTGTTCATCCCTGACGCACTCCTTTTAAACTTTCTAATAATAGTAAAATTATAAGAGATGTATTGGATTTTTCTACCTTATTTCCTATTAACATACATCTGTTCCTGTTCTTTGCCATGATGATACGCTTTGTGCTCAGGGTTGTGCTTACCTTTCGGCTTTACGGATTGGATTACTTATTCTTTCATCACAGCCCTAATAACGTTAAAGCCAACTGTTACTGAGAAGGCAAGTAGGCCTTTTTTTGCAGATTTCAGCAGGTTATTTATTTGCCCTTGGTTAATATGAGGTCGTAATATGAGGACAAGCTGCCGCCATAATTTGGAGCGAAATATCTTGTTAACGATCCTAGTATTGTGATATACTTCCATTGAACGGTTCTTTTTTTGTTTTTCTGATTGAATTTGTATGATGGAGAGACCTGCCGTCCCGGGGGATCTGCAAGAGCTTGTCGTTGGAGTTTTGATTATCCATACATATTGATAATAAATAAAAGGGAGATTACCATCATGGCAAAATATGTAAAATACGAGATGCAGCCGGTAGAATTTAAACCAGTAAATTATAGTCAAGTTAGATGGTTAAATCAAGATGATTTTCATTATATGAATGAGTTTTTCAATATGAGCATTGAAACATGGAATGAGGCGAAAGAACAAGGCTATACATACTGTGCAATTATTGAAGAAGCTAAAATTTTTCTTTAGCAGCCGTTTGGAAGTACTCTGAAAACAAATGGGAGGTTGCAGCGGTACACACAAGAAAGAATTATGAAAATAGAGGTCTAGCAAAACAAGTTGTTAGTTTTGTTACTGATTATATACTTAGCCAAAACAAAATACCAATTTTAACTACCCGTGAAGATAATATTCCAATGAGAAAAGTAGCAGAGAGAATAGGATTTAGGTTGGTTGAAACAGTAGAGGTTGATTCAAACAGTAGAGATAGTAAAAAACGTTAATGGATATTTTGCTCATAGAGTCGGGGTGTAGCTACTGTTTGCGGAGGTCTCATTGAAATCATGGCTGTAGATGCAGCATTATTTACTAAGTCGAGGAGACCCTTACTTGGTTTGAACATCAGCAACAGGATTGAAGCAATAAGTTATATTTTGAATATAAGAGTAATTTGATAACCTTATCCCTTGAATTATGGTTAGCTTATTGGCAAGGCTGATAGGCACCACATCCATTCACATGTCTGTGGAGTATCGCCAAGATATCAATCCTGCCCACTATGGACGTTAAAATTAATCTTCAAATTACGCCGGACCAATTATATGGGATTTTTGTGTCGGAAATGATATTTGTGAAGTCGGATTTGGCAATGAAATTGCTAATATATTATATTGATGAGCGACCATATGTTTAGTCTGAGTTGCTAATACTTCTTGAACCCTGACAATACATTATTTTGTAGAGGTTTTTCAGAGTAAAAAGCATTACAAAAAAATAATAGAAGAATGGCAACAAATTAGAGAAAAAAACGTCAATACTAGTAGAGATACTTAAAAAATAAACAGCGTTTTTTAGCTTGTGAATATTTAATGTAAGGAGATGGTGTTGCTGTGGTGATTCCAAAACATATTAAACGACCTGTTGCAGCAGTATTGGGAATTATATTAATTCTATCGATGATAGTAAGTATCACCGCTTGTTCTGCGTTTATTTCTAAGGTTAAGGCAGAGGACTTGATGGAAGGTGTTAAGCCGAAAGCTGTAGATGGCAAACCTATTGACGATAAGTTTATAAGCAATACGGCAGACTTTTCAATTGAGCTTTTTAAAAAATCCATTGCCGAAAAAGAAAACTCTCTTATTTCTCCGATTTCGGTGATGCTGGCACTTGCGATGACGGCAAACGGCGCCGCTAATGAAACATTGTCACAAATGGAGGAGGTGCTTGGCAAGGATATTCCGCTTGAAGAGCTTAATGAATACCTGTATTACTATGTAAACAACCTGCCAAGTGAAGAAAAGTCAAAGCTCAATATAGCCAACTCCATATGGTTCCGCGATGACGAAGACCGCCTGACGGTAGAGAAAGATTTTCTTCAAAAGAACGCAGATTATTATAATGCTGCCATATATAAGTCTCCTTTTGATGATCACACCCTTCAAGACATTAACAATTGGGTCAAGACAAATACCGATGGCATGATTGATAAGATACTTGAGAAGATAGACGACGATAGTATTATGTATCTGATTAATGCCATTGTATTTGATGCTGAATGGAAAACGGTATATAACAAAAGCGACATACACGAGGGCGAGTTTACAACAATTGATGGGTCAAAACAAACAGTAGAATTTATGAATTCTGAGGAAAGTATTTATTTGGATGATGGAAGTGCAACCGGGTTTATAAAACCCTATTACAATGACAAATACAGCTTTGTTGCATTGCTTCCCAATGAAGGTATATCAATTAAGGATTATATTGAAACCCTTTCGGGAGAAGGCTTTTTAAACACTGTTAAAAGTGCTCAAAATACTGTAGTCAACGCAGTCATGCCGAAATTCAGTTATGACTATAAAATTAAGTTAAACGATGCCTTAAAAGACCTTGGCATGCATGATGGTCTTTCAGCTGCCAAAGCTGATTTTAGCAGGCTGGGAAAATCATCAAGAGGCAACATCTATATCGGTGAGGTACTTCATAAAACCTTTATCTCAGTTGATGAGCTGGGCACTAAAGCCGGAGCGGTAACAAAGGTTGAGATGAAGGATGAAAGCGCACCTGCAGAGTTAAAAATAGTCAGGCTGGATAGACCGTTTGTATATGCCATTATCGATAACTCCACAAATCTGCCGGTTTTCATAGGAACGGTAATGAATCCAAAAGAATAATAAAAATTTGACCTTTTGTTCATATGAGTTAAAAATGATGCCTATATAAAAAAACCTTGTATGTATGTTAGAATATATACAAGGTTTTATCTTATTTTAGGGTAATAAGTGATTGCTTCTTTAAGGCAAATTGCGAGGAAAATATAAAGAAATTGGATATTCCTTTGATGCAGCATTAACTCGGTATTTGTAAGATGTCATTATAAATAAAAGTAATTTTTATAAACAACCACTAAGAATTGAAGATGTTGAAATGATGGCAATAGCAAGAAAGGATTAAGCTTAAAATTAAGCACTGTACTCTATAATAAACGACAGTATATCTTCAAAAAGCTTGGCAGCGGCAGGACTGTGACAGATAAGGTGATTAGACTCACTATAGTATCTGATTATCTTTTTCACTGACGCTGCATGCTTATATATATTCAGCACTCTTAGGCTGTACCACATCATCTCTTAAGGCCTGTCCAATAAACAGAGGACAGCGAAGATTTTTAAATTGAGGCTTTGCGTTATGGAGAAACTTCAAAAATTCGAATAAAGCCGATAAAGGAAACTTAACTGCTGATAATGCATAGAATTTAAAATGCTTAAAAGAGCCATTTTTCACATCTGAAACCAAGTTCAAAAATATTCTTTTGAGATTCCAGGGGTAAATGGGTGTATTGAGAAGGACAATCCCTTTAATTTGTTGGGTAAAGGGAAGACTTACTGCAACTAATCCTCCCATGGAGAACCCTATTATAAAAATATGGTCACATAGCTTGCTTAGTTCATTGAGTGCTTCTCTTGCTGATGCTATCCATTGGCAATATGAAACACCTCTCATATCAGCTTTTTTTCCGGTATGGCCTTTAAGTACCGGTGACATAGTTGCAATTCCCTTGTTTTCCAAGAATTGTGCCAGTGGTTCGACTTCCCCGGGATTTCCTCCGAAACCATGTATCAATAAACAGCCAATTTTACTTTTCATATCTGTTTCCCCTTATCTTGTCATTTTGGTTCTAAACGGCAGCTTTAATTTTGCTCATATGGTTTATTATGCCTCATTTTCGGTCTTAGATAATAAGCTATTATGAAAAATTTTTTATTGAAAAAGTTTACCTGTATGGTATTATATTTTTAATATTGAATTTTTTCAGGAGAGAACATTATGAATAATGAAGCATTAAAAGAACCTTCTCAGACACAGTTTTTGAGGCAATTTTGATTCAGGTGTGATTTCTATTTTATATCCCTTTATATTTGGTTTGGAACTGAAAATATGCTGACAATACCTATAGCATTTATCATTCCGGTGTTAATAAATACGGTTATTGAAGATTTAAAATTAACTGCATAAAATTTAAGGTTATTCCGACATTGAGATTTCAAGAAGTTCAGATTGTATTATGTCGGTCCAAGCGGAAGAGGGGGGAGCAGATCCTATGAAGAGAAAGAAGCTGACAAGGCGTAATGCTTATCTTAAAGATTTAAATGAATGGAATGAGCATAAGTATAGTCCCGGTCATTGGACTGGTGGTAATATACCTCCCCATGTAAAATATGGCGGAAAGCCAATGGGCATTGTGATGTTCGTTATAGGTTTGGTAAATATAATTGCTGTTATTGTTGCCCTCTTCTTTTCAAGTAGGTTTGATTACAGCATGATTCTTGCAGTCGGGTTAAGTATTATAATGTTTATTGGTGGTGCAAGAAAAATCAAAAGACGTTAAGATTTGGTTACGAGAATTGATGAAACTGTTGAATTTGAGCGATTCAAGAATTGAAATTTAATTTAAAAGGGAATTATAATGGTAGAGTCAAGATATGGTCTCATCTGCTTAGACTGTAACTACAGGGAACCTTGCAACTGCGGAGGCTGCATTCAGACCAACAGACATCCTTTTTATGGGTAATGTCCATATATTTGCAACTATACTGGATCTTGTAAGGAAGGGTTACTTGAAAATACACAAGGGAGAAGACAATAATGAAAAGCCTGAAGATGTAGACTATGTTATTTCCCGGGTAAGAGAAGCGGATGATTCCCTTTTAAGCCATGAAAGGTTCTTTATAAACTTGTTAATTAATGAAATAGGGAATGGACATTCTGTCAGTACTAGAGAAATACAAAGCTTCAGCAAACATAATGGTTCTAGATTTATAAACCTGTTTTCTGAATGGAGAAATAAAATAAAGCAAGACGCTGTGAGTAAAGGGTATTATGATAAAAGTAAAACAAAAATTGGCGCAATCTTGATTCTAGCTTTCATAGCATTATTAATATTGAACATATTTGCGTTGGCTTACGGCATCTTCTTTGGTATAGCCGGTACAGTCATAGCAGTCATCTTGTTTGTATACGGCGTAGCACTGCTTAATTGGCGTTCAGATTATGGATACCAGCAATACAAGAAATGGAAAAAATTTAAGAAATATATGAAAAGTTACAAAGTAGATTTATCTAATAAAGATATTGAAGAGTATTCTTCGGATATATCCTTAATATATGCATTGAGTTTAGGTGTGGATAAAAAAATAGATGATTTTAATTTTGATGAAACCACTTATCTCAATAAAGCATACTCCTATAACGGTTGGCTGTTTTGGTATTTGCTGTTAACCAATAATGATAATAATTCCTTTCAAAAAAGTATGAATAAATCATTTGGAGGTTCAAACGCTTCATATTCCGGAAGCGGCAGCTTCTCCAGTGGTGGAGGCGGCGGTGCCGGCGGAGGCGGAGCGGGAGGCTTTTAGCCTTTAGTCGCAACCATCAAAATGAAGGAGATTCATTAGAGATTTTATACAAAAATGATACTTCCCATATTTGCGATTTTATGATGTCGGAGCAATCGTATATTTTGCAAAGGTTATTGAGTGGGAGTTCCCGGGTTTTAATGTGGATGGTTGCTTTGATGAATTATGAAATGTATGAAGAACTAAAAGAAAAGCCATACTTTGAAAGCATAGAACATAGATTTGATGAAATATTAACCTTAGGAAAATCTATACGTTTTCTCTTTATCTGTTTGTACGGGATTTAGGTTATTAGATTTTGCTGTGAGCTGTAATTGTGGGAGAGGTATAGTCTAGGCTTATACGATAACCATACTACTATTAGCTGGCAGGGTGGTTGTGGTTTGTATGTGGACAAATGCTTGAAAAAGAAAGGAGCTGATATATAATATGACAGAAAAAACACCCTGATAAAGAACTAACATTGATCAATGCAAATTTTTTTGATTATGATTTTGGTATTGAGGCGTTTGATGTGGCCATTTTCTTTCAAGCATTGCATCATTTTTCTCATGAGGATAATGTTGCATTATACACAAAGGTTTGCAATGCGCTAGTCCTGGAGTATATATAGAGTGTGATTACATGGCGCCTAACCAGGAGTATGAAGATTTTATTATAAAGAATATGAGCGCCTTCGTGCAGAAATGGGTTTGCCTGACAGTGTGATTTATCATTACGATACTCCTTGTACCGTTGAAAATCAAATCAAAATGCTGCTTACGGCCGGATTTTCCAAAGTAAATAAGGTGTGGCAGAAAGGAAACACTGTTATTTTGGTGGCTACGAAGCACTGAATAGAATAATAATTGAGTGACCATCTATTAGATGGTCAAATTTTTTGTAATTACATGAAAAATATCGGTATTCCTGTTCGTATACATAGTGAAGGGAGTGGAGTGCAGGTGAACCAACCAAGGGGACTGAACGAATTTGTTAGGTGTGCTGTAGAGAAATATTCTAAAACAGTGGCAAAAACTGCGTTTGCCTATTTGAAAAACACTGCAGACGCAGAAGATGTAACCCAAGAGGTATTTTTGACGCTTATGCAAAAGGCACCTGCGTTTGAAAGTGAAGAACATTTAAAAGCGTGGCTTATTAGAGTTACAATCAATAAAAGCAGGGATTTTTTAAAAAGTGGTTGGCTCAAGAGCCGCACTCCACTGTACGAAGAATTACTATATTTACCTTCGGAGCAAAACGATCTTTTGGCTGCGGTACTCTCTTTAGATGTAAAATATAGATTGCCAATCCACTTGTACTATTATGAGGGATACTCCATAAAAGAGATTGCCGAAATTCTGGGTGAGAGAACTACGACTATTGGTACACGGCTTGCCCGTGGTCGTAAGATATTAAAAGATATCTTAAAAGATAA
The DNA here is from genome assembly GCA_000526435.1 of Caldicoprobacter oshimai DSM 21659. Lineage (GTDB taxonomy): Bacteria > Bacillota > Clostridia > Caldicoprobacterales > Caldicoprobacteraceae > Caldicoprobacter > Caldicoprobacter oshimai. The sequence goes on along the minus strand of JAGB01000003.1, from coordinate 77,395 downwards.
GATTGGAGGTTTTGAAGATGAATAGGGATATTTACAGAGCAGCAATAGATAATGTCCAATTTAGCCAGGATTTAAGTACAAAAGTGCTAAATTATTTGATGTCGCAACCTCAGAAAAGAGCGATGACTATAAAAGCAAAACCAACTATTGCAACCCTTGCGGTTGTAACCTGTGTGCTTTTTTTAGTATTTTGTATTCCGCTTTTTTCCAAAGGAAACAGCGATTTTGAACTTAAAAATTCCAGAGGTAATGTTAGGGTCAAATATGTAGATAATGTGCCTGACAGTGCATTACGAAGCTTATCTGACTTGGCGTGGTTAACGGAAGAAGAATTATTTCATAAGCGGAACACTTCTATTTTTAAAGGAACTGTGGAAGAAATCAGAAACATCAGGATTGACTTTAACGGTTCTACGGAGTACAGAGCCATTGCAAAGATTAAAATTGATAAAGTATACCGCGGAGATGAAAGTGCCGGACAAGTTGTTTCCGTATTATTACCGTGTCCCGTTGGTACTGGTTTGTGGATAGAAGATACCGATGTTATTTCAGCAATGAGAGTAGGAATGACGGGTATTTTTATGCCTATCAAGTATGACGATACATCCTATTGGGAGCAAAATGACACGAAACTTTTCTTGAGCGATATTGCTGAATATGGATTTTTAGATGGAATGCGGTATGCTTTTCTGGCTTCTGATGACAAAGGTGTAATATTTGACCGCTATTCTTATCCATCTATTGCTGCAGCAAATTCACTCGATGAAATTGAACAATATGTTGTGCAGATGCTAAACATAAACAGATAAGGGGACCAAGCATACTGGAGGTTCATGCCTTTTATTTTTAAGTTCAATTTTATTCGCTTTTGTAATCATCAATTAAAGGGTCATGTATACTCGGGTTGATGGTTTTTCATTACATGGAGTACATCCTAAACCTAATAATTGAATCATGCAAGCTAAATGATATTTCATCGCGATAATTTACACAAAGGTGACATTGCGCAAGAAAACATTAAATAAAGCTACTATTGACAAGTATGTTCTATAATAATAGAATAAAATTACAAATATTCTATTGCAACAGAACAAAGGATGTACAGGAGGACTGAGATGGATATAAAACTGTTTGATTCAGAGTTAAAAGTCATGGAAGTTTTGTGGCAATATGGCGATACCCCTGCAAAGCGAATTGCCGAAATTTTAAATAAACAGGTGGGATGGAAGAAGACCACTACTTACACGGTAATCAAAAAATGCATTGAAAAAGGTGTCATTGAACGGCGAGAGCCTAACTTTGTGTGCCATCCGCTTGTTACCAAAGAACAGGTACGGGAGTTTGAAACCAACGAGCTTATCAATAAAATGTACGGCGGTGCTGCCGATCAGCTTGTTGCATCTCTCTTAGAGAGTAGAAAATTGACTCCGCAAGAGATTGAGAGGCTTAAGCGGCTGGTAAAAGATTTGGAATGAGGTAGCGGCGGAATGAGTGGTTTGGCAAAAACAATTTAAATCGAGGTGTTGGGTGTGAAGGTCTTGCAAACCAGCCTTTCGGCCGCTGTTCTTATTTTGGCTATTGTGGCAATCCGCACACTGGCAATCAATAAGCTGCCCAAAAAAACTTTTCTTATCTTTTGGGATATTGTTCTATGTCGATTGCTTATCCCATTTTCCATTCCACTGCGTATGAGGGCATATAATGGGCCGGACAATATTTCTGAGGTATTAGCGCAGGAAGATATTATACGGATTGTCCCCAATACGTCTTTACAGTATAATACCGCCAATATTGTGCCTGCAGAGTTGGTTGAGGCGCCATCGACGCCTTCGGTCGTTTCTCCTTTTGTACCCAATTGGTCAGCTTTTGTATTGGTATGGTCAACAGTTGCAATCATCATGGCAAGCTTTTTTCTGGTGACGCATCTCCGGTGTCTGAAAAAATATAAAACCGCACTTCCAGTTAACGGTTATGTTTTCAACCGGTGTTTGAGAGAGCATCCGATAAGAAGAACCGTTCAAATTAGGCAGTTGGATACCATTGCGGTTCCGCTGACTTACGGTATATGGAGGCCGGTGATACTTCTTCCGAAAATAATAAGCAGCAAAGATGAATGGCGTCTGAAATACATTCTTGCTCATGAGCTGGTACATATCAAACGGTTTGATACGCTGAGAAAATGGCTGCTTGCGGCGGTATTGTGTATTCATTGGTTTAACCCTCTGGTGTGGGCGATGTATGTGCTTGCCAACCGTGATATTGAGCTGGCATGCGATGAGGCGGTTGTGCGAGCATTTGGCCAAACCTCAAGGTCGTCATATGCTTTGGCTTTGATCGGTATGGAGGAAACCAAGATTGGATTGGCGCCGCTGGCCAGCAATTTCAATAAGAAGGCAATAGAAGAACGGGTCATATCGATTATGAAGACGAAAGAGGCTACCGTTTTCAGTAGGGTGTTGGCGTTCATACTTGTAGCGGTAATGATGCTCACCTTTGCCGTTTCTCTGGTAGAAGCCGAGGTGGAGCCAAAGTCGTTGGGGCTGTTTAGAAAAGCATTTGGCGACCATGTGTACAAGTATGCCGACAGCATCAACGAGATTGCGGAAGAGAGCGCAGCGGTGGTAACTGAGGACTGCACCATCCGCTTACAGAGCACTATTTTCACCGATCACAATGTGTATGCAATCATGGCGGTGGAAGGTGAGCTACCGGAAGATTTTAGCATAAGCGGACGCATCGTCGATCCCATAGACACGCCGAGGATACCCAGATGGGAATATATGCTGTTTGGCAACATGGAAGAGGTAGGCTATCAGGACGGGGTGCGGTATTTCCTTTGTTCAGCTACAATTACACATCGTCTGTATACCAGACCGCAGGATATAGATGAAGAGTTCATTGAAGCCCTCACTCCCGATTCTGATTACTTGAAATACGAAAGCCTCAAGGATTGCGAGGGCAAAACTCTCGAGCTTACTTTGAATTTGAAAGGAAACAAATACATCCTTACAACTGTTGTGACCAATGTTTTTACCAAGAATATTGTTTTTTATCCTGAACCGGATTTATACGATGGCTATTGCATTGAAGAGATTTTGCTTACGCCCTTTGAGCTTAAGATCAGGGGCTGCAGCCGGGAAATAGGTGAACACTCCAAGAGCACGGGTGAGTACGGTAACGAATGGATTGAACCCCATATCCGTGCAACGATAGTTTTGGTTGATGGTCAGGAAATCAATCTTGATTATGACGATAGAAGATTGTTTTTTTACCAGCGTCATCCCATCAGCGTAATACGCAATTATGACACCAGTACCGGCAAATTCTATCGTAACTGGAGGTTTAGTCGGTGGGAGCTTGACTTGAGCCAGGTAGTTGCTATCACTGTTAACGGTATAACTTATCGGGTTGACGGACAAGAAGATTAACAGAAGACTTTGGTGTGCAGCTGCACGCTAAACGGCATCCATCACTTTCATAATTGAGGCGTGACATCTTTTCATTAATGAATTGTGATTTTTTGAAGTCTCCTTGGACTCAACATAAATTACAAGCACTCCATCAAGGGCAGCTTTGTATTCGATGAATGAGGCCAGCTCCCAGAAGTTCCAGCTGGACATTATCCGGTTAAACTTTTTTGAACCTTTGGTTTGCTCACGGATATCCAGCCGGTTTTCAGACAATAACTCAAACCGCCATTCATCCTTCGATTTTAATCGGAGATGAATGGCGGAACTTTTTTAAAATGTAAAATATATGGTTCATTTAAAGTTCCTTGATGGATCAAATGCAGTGTTGTATAGCATTTGTATATTCAAAATATCATCATAACGCTTGCTACTTTATGGCTAAATCAAATTATCTAAATCAAATCATCTATTGACAACTCTATTCTATTGTGATAGAATGACGTTGTAAACATTCTTTGGCATTGCACAGGCCATAATGGAAAAGCCAAAGCTGTTGATACTGGACGAGCCTATGAACGGCCTTGATAAGCAGGGTGTTTTGGAAATTCGCGAGGTACTCAAAGAATTAAACAGGGAAGGAGCTACCATTATTTTGTCATCCCATTATGCCGAAGATATAGAGGCGCTGTGCGATACCGTTCATGAAATGAACGCCGGTGTTTTGACGCGAATTGGTTGAGATGTGGGATGCATTGGTCTTGGTCAGCGGAGGTGATTTGGCGCGCGTCGGTTGGCAGAGGCTTTTTGACGCGCCTTGGTTGACATGTATGGGGAGACCGTGCCGATATCCTGCATTTTTAGTGAGGAACTGAAGTTCAAAGGTTTACCCGCTAGGTATTATTCAAATCAGGGGATACAAAATTTGATCTAGTATGATTAATAATCAAAAATCAAATATATATGTACATGGTATCGTCAACATTTGACAGAAATACTGTATTTAATATTGTGGAAAGCAGTTATTTTTACCGGCGGTAGTAATGGCTACTGAAAAAGTCAGTTTCAGAATAAGAGTCCAATTTTCATAAACAAGTAGAGGAGATGAAAATGAAAATAATACTTGTATTGCTGATTGTATTATCTATATTGGTTGGATGCTATGGTAAAACGGTGATTCCAATGTCAGAGATCTCCTATGATCCACTGGCGAACAATAGGATTGTTTGCATAGAGGAAGTTGATAATACTAAGCCTGTATTCGAGTTATACGGCAATGGAGTTATTCGTGTGCGAAGAGACCTATTTCAGGATGAGATAGAGAGTGGCAAGTTAAGCAAACGACAGATCAAACGGATGCTGAACCGTATTATAAACAAATTTCGTATAGGGGATTTAAGGAATAGCTACCCCGAGGAGTTTATCCCGGGTATTGAAATGTATCCAAATCCAAAGCTTCTGCTGGAAGTCAATATAAATGGATTCTATAAACAAATCTATTTTGCCTTATAGCAGTGTGTGTGATGAATTAGAGTATTTCAAGAAAGAAGGGCGTATTGACCAAGAAACTTTTGATGAACTTAATAAGCTGCGAACGATATTCAATTACCTTATGGAGTACAAATATTGATGTAAAGAATTTGTTATAAATTTCTAATGGATTTGTAACGAATTTCCTGTATAATGAAACGAGGGCATAACGGAGATAAAAAGGTTATCTTCTTGAACGTATTTGCTGCCGTTATCTTGCAGGAGTTATGTGATTTTGGATGAGTATCAAAGATTAGAGAAGTTGCCATGGCTTAAGTGAAGTTATGAGGAATTTCTAGCCTTTGATAAGGGTTACTGCGGTACCACAGTTCATCATGTTTATCAAATCATTGAGGTGGTACTGGTAGAAGGTCCACGCGGCTTCGAGTGAAATTCTCACAGGCAAAGAAATCACAGGCAAACAAAGGATAATACACCTGAAAAATAAGCGTGGAGGACAGCAGTTTGAAATAACTGCTTCCTCTGAATTTATCAAGAAAGGGGACTGAAAGTTGGATATGTCTATTTTGCAAAATATTATAAAAAGGAAATGTATATGTTACTTTTTTATTTTCCTTTGCAGTGTGTTATTGTGCACAATGCTATCCGCATGCAGTACAGGTTCTACATCGCCAAATAGTGCATCATATTCATCGACAAATCCATCATCGGAAATGAATGAACAAGTAAGAAAGTTTTTACGGGAACACAATTTAACCCTAGCAGATAAGCCCGGCTGGATTCCCAGCGATATATTAGATTATTCTGATTATACAGATGAAATGTTTGACAACAAATTGAAGGATAATATAAAGGGTTATATTACATCCATAGACGAAGATGAGATTGGGATAAACGAGGTCATCTGGATTTCTAATACCAACAGAGATAGCGGTTTTGAAATATTAGATCCGTCTCCGGATATAATACGGTATCCGCTGGCACAAGATGTCGAGGTTTGGGTTCTTACCGAGATGGTGCATATTCAAATTCCATTGCGAGATTTAAAATCATATGTGGAGAAATACGAACATACGCTGTGGAACATTGGTGTGGAGGAAGGTAAAATAATAACTTTAATAGAACAGTATGTGCCATAAATAAAGCACTATGACCTATTGCCTCAAAGCCATGTAAACCTTCCTTTTATGCACAAAATAAGGATTCTTCAAGCTGGTAATGGTAATTGGGAACTGGTAGAAGAACTTGATATAAGCTGGATTGATGAAATATGTTGTGCCTGTTATATTGACCGCAGCGCGCCGGGTAGCCCTTATTTGGTGTTTAAAATACCAACAGATCTGGCATTGAAAATAGAGAATTACATGTTGGATAATTATTACTCTCTAAAAGGTTTTTTCAGTTTAGTTCCTCCAAAAGTCGTTATACCCTATGAAAGAATAAGTAGGATGAGCATAAAGAGCCTTGATAATACGTATATGGGTAATTAAGAAAGCAATTCTAACAGGGACGTAATTGAAACATTTGTCAAGCTTTACAATCAGTCATTGCTTATAAAAAATAAATATTTGTTTAATGTTACAACTTATCTCACAGATGATGAAAAACATATTTTAGCCGGGAAAGATTTTGACGCCGCCTATGAAACTAAAATATTATTTAAAAACGCCGGCGAGCTACAAATAATATCAGGAAAAGAAAAAGGAATCCATCGTGTCATATTCCGAGGAGATGAGCATATTGTGCAGAATCAAGAGCTTTACAACTATTTAAAGGCTTTATCAAATGCCGAGGTGGAAACGCCAAAAGGAAAGTACATGAGAGTCATCACAACCTGTGGAGAAGCGCTTATATATGATGATACACTGGCAGAGGAATTTTACGAAGCGATAAAAAATGAGAAGAATCATCTTAAAGGTGGATTCAACTGCCCTTTTGGTGTCAGTATTCAAATCAAGGAAAACGGGGAAGTAGTAGAGGAATTTGCCATAACGGGACCGAGTTATTTAAATGCAGATAAATATATAGCTCTTACAACAGAGGGTATTAACGTAAACATCCCTCCCTCTCTAGGTGCTCGACTTGAAAATGAACTCAGGAAGAACAATTACTCATTAAGCTACAGCAATTAAATGTGAATTTTATGCCATAATAGAAAGTTTTCGGGGTTTTGCTGACAGCCTGGGTGCGGAGTCAAGCATCGAAATTGATCCCCGCTTATACAGCAATTGTTGTTTCCAAGGGTCACTTGTAGGTGATTTTATGAGGCATTGACATGTTGAAGAAATTTAGCTCTAAAAAATGTTTCGTCATAACATTATTCGCGCGATTGTTTTTATAATACAATCTGTGTCAGCGAATAATAATTTTTTTTCGCTGGGGAAGAAAATTAAGGGCATACTCGATGCGCGAAAAAACAAAGTGCTTGTAAGTGTTAATGGTATACACATTACGCAACAAGACTTAGAGCGCACTTTTGTACTCCAAAGCTTTTTATACGAATTTCAGTGTAAGCGAGCAATACCCTAATATTACTATACCCCTGTGTTTGAGCAATCCATTCTAACGGCCACTTTCATAAAATTTTTAAACGCAACTGTTTTGGAAAATATTTTCTATATGATATACTAAAATTAGGATAAAAAATATAAGTTGGAGTGATGTAAGTGAAAAGCAGGATTAAGAGAAGAAGGCTAGGTACGAAAATTTTGTGCAAACAAGTGCAATGAAAATGTATAAAAATTCCAATAATTGATATACCAATAATTACATAAAGGGTAATAGCCACCTTTGTCGAAATAGTTACTTATCACAAAAAAAATAAACGAAAGGTGGTATTACCCTATGGATAGAATAACATTTTCAGCTACTGATTGCAATACCAATGAGACTATTTCGGTGTGGCTTCAGTACTACAGTTTGCTCTCAATATTGGCTTTTTCAAATCTTTTGAAACTTTTAAACTCAACATGAAGGAGGTTCGCTATACCGTTACTCAGAAATTGTTTACCCTTATAGCTTCTATTATTATGGGATGTGAATATACTAAGGATATCAATGAAATATTAGGACCCGAAAGCCTGGCTGCTAATATGCTTTCTATGGAGCGATTTCCTGACCAATCGCAGATAAACAGATTGTTGACTCGCACTGATGAAGAAAGTATAATCCAGCTCAGGGATATTCATAATCAACTGTTTACGGAGCACAGCCATTCCGTACATTCTTCTGAGCCAGTGGTAATAGATATTGATCAGTCTGGTTTGTTGGCCAGCGGGAAGACCTATGAGTTTGCTAGCAAGGGTTATTTTTCTAATAAAGCAGGTAAAAAAGGTTATCAGCTGTCGGCGGCTTTTGCAGGAGAACATTCGGAGATTGTTGACTTATATTTAGACCCAGGGAATACCCATTGTCAGAATAGATTGGAAGACTTATTATCATCGATAACCTCCAAAAAGAGGGGAGGTTGATAGTCAGGCTGGACAGTGGTTATGGTTCTTTAGAAAACATAGAAAGACTTATGAGTATTAAAGGACTTAAATTTATTATTAAGGGATATTCTACAAGAACAGCAGCCATTATTGCAAAAGAGGTACCGAAAAATGCATACAAGCAGGTAAGTGACGGAGCGTGGGTATATGAACTTCCTCAAGAGGGGAGAGTGAGAGTTATACTGGTACGGTTTCGGGGGAAAGATGGTAATTTAACTTATACGTTGCTTTATACCAACATAAGCAGGAAGAAGTTATCTTGTGTGGAGGCTTTTCATTTTTACAATGGGAGGCAAACGATAGAAGCATTTTTCAAGATGGCAAAGAACACGTATGGTATAAAGAACCTGAGGACCAGCAAATTTTATGGCATTTATACTTTTTTGTGGATGATGGCCATGACACACAATCTTATCACTTGGTTTAAGGTGACAAAGCTTGAGGGTACAGAGCTTAAGGGAGCAGGGGTAAAGACTTTAGTGGAGAATAGGGTTTTTGTGCAAACCATAGGTTTGTTTTTCCATTTAGGGTTTATTTTACAACTACCTATTATACCTATTATATTATTATAGTACCCGGAGACCATCCTTTCTCCTCCAGCAACTTGTTTTCAGTAAACGCAATAAATTTCTTAGTATATGAAAGCTTAAGCTTTAGCACCACAGTTTTTACGGCGTTTTTCGTATACTGCTTGACCTGCTTCAGGGAAATACGTTTCATAAGTAGACAAATCAGACTTCCGTTGAGTAACAGTATCACGCTTAACCTCTCTGCTTGATAGTACTTGGGGTTCGGCCAAGCTTATCTTGCGATATACCGTAGACTTTTACCTTTCTTAAGCAAGACTGCAGTTTACCCCCTTTCATAAGCGTTTAGGTGTTTAAAAGAGGTTTTATTGTGTCCCAATTATGTTGAGCCATAGTGAGACCTCCTTGTATGGTTAGTTTGTTTTGGATATCAATATCATACAGGATTTCTCACTATGGTTCTGTAATTTTTTGGGGTGTTGCATTTAATTTTACAACTGACCAATTTCTGGAAATTTCTTATTAAGTTTTGACGATTTGTCAAATGTGTGTTATAATTAATTGTAACTGACAAGAGTGTTGCATGTTACATTATATTACTTACAACTTCATATCTAAGTTTAAGGCGGAGGATCAAGTCCAAATTTTTGTGTAAAATTCCCTCTGGCTAGAATCAGGTTAAATTATCACCACTAATCTTTAAATTTTACTGCTTCCGGCTTCTTTTAGGTCAAGGATTCGCTATCGCCGGGCTGCGCCCGTCCTTGACCTAAAAGAGCCTCCAGCAGTTTTATAACTCTTAGCAGTGGTGATTACACTAACCTATTAATACTACCTTTTCCTTCAGCTTCTGTGCTTTGCTACTACACCATTCAAAACACTCACTCATGTCAAAATATCTTTTTCCACTTCCCCACCTCTCATCTATTTCCATCAGCAGTGCCCCTATTAAGCGTATTGCGGATTCCCTGTTCGGAAATATCCTTATCACCCTCTCTCTTCGCCTTATCTCTTCATTTAACCGCTCTAACCCATTGGTAGTACGCAGCCTCCTACGGTATTGCTCAGGAAGTTCCAATACCGCTGTCGCATCTTCAAACCCTTCCTCTAATACCTCCATAGCCTTGGGGGCCTTCTCTTTGTACTCCTCTAATACATCATTTAACAGCTTCCTTGCCGTTTTTGAGTCAGGTGCTTCCAATATAGCCCTTACCTTGCTATGAACCTCTTTTTGTAACTGTTTTGGTGTCTTATCAAGAATATTTCGCATAAAATGTGTCTGACACCTCTGCCATGTTGCTCCCTGAAAATGCTGCCTGATAGCTCGTATAAGCCCTTTATGTTGGTCTGATACTATAAGGTCTACCCCATGTAATCCCCTCTGCTTGAGCCATGAGAAAAATTCTCCCCAGCTTTCCTCACTCTCACTATCCCCTACCATAAATCCTAATACCTCTCGGTAACCTTCTTCATTTATCCCAATGGCAATTAATAACCCTCTTTGCCGAACTCTCTCTTCTTCCCTTACCTTTATTACCATGGCATCTACTATAACAAATGGAAACCTCTTTTCATTAAGTGGCCTGGAAATCCATCCTTGAACTACTGGATCAAGGTTCTTGCATAGCTCAGATATAGTAGATCTGGAAAATTCAGTACCGCAAAGTTCATATGTTATTTCTTCAACCTTCCTTGTAGATACACCATTAACTACCATTTCCATTAGGGCAAGTAATAGTGCCTGTTCACTCCGTTGATAACGTTGAAATAAATCAGTTGTAAATTTCCCATACCTAAACCTAGGAATCTGCAATACTATATTCCCAACTCTTGTGTCTAATCCTCCCTCTTTTGTAATAACCGTTACGATAATCTTCTCTTTCTTTAGTCCTTTCATATGGTTCGGCTTTAATCTGTTCGGTAGCCTGTGCCTGCAGTACTTGATTCAATACAGACTCTAGTAACTTAGCCATACCTTCATCTTTAGCTCCTTTTAAAAAAAGATAGTGCAAAATTTCAGAATCAATGGTAATATTGTATTGAGCCATTTCTCATCCCTCCAGTTAGGTTTTGGTTTTTACATTTTTAATTCTAACCAGAGGGGTGGGGGTGGCTCAACCCCTTTTTACACAATTATATGGACTTAACTGACCTTTCGCCCATACTTAAGCCTTATACTGCTCTCGGCGGCATATTCGCCGCAAGCCTCGCACTTTATGGAGGCATATATCCGGGATTTTGAATTCAAATATCTTAGATAAAGAAGTCAAGGAGGGATTATCTATGACACACAAAGAACGGGAACAACAATGGAAAGCCAGAATTGAAGCATACAGAGCCAGCGGTTTAAGTAAAGAGGCATTCTGCAAACAGCACAACATAAGCGTAAGACAGCTGCACTATTGGCTAAGAAAAGAATCTATAAAAGAAGAACAAACTTATAATACAGTCCAATGGTTACCTGTTAATTTAAGTGGCCAAGAAGACACATCTGGTTGCAATGTTTTAAACGTAAAAGTTGGTCCCGCTGTTATTGATGTAAGATAGGGTTTTGACCAGAAACTGCTACTTGATATTATAAAGATGTTGAGTGCTCTATGCTAAGCCCGATTTGTGTTGACAAGGTTTATCTTGCATACGGAAGTACCGACCTGTGGAAATCAATAGATTCTCTGGCGGCTATCATGTAGCAAAGCTTTGCTTTAGATTCTTTTTCAACAGTTCTATTCGTGTTTTGCAAGAAGAGCAGGGACAAGATAAAAGATACTGCAGTGGGACCACAACGAATTCTGGCTTTACTACAAAAGGCTGGAGAAAGGGAAATTTGATTGGCCAAAGGAAGGGGCAGGTACAGCAGAAATAAGCATAAGGGAACTGAGATGGTTACTGGATGGATTGTCGCTAGAGCAGAGAAGTGCACATAAAAAAGTCACTGTGAATACGGTAATATAAGGAATTTTTAAAAATTTTTTGAAGAGTTGAAGGTTTTTAGCAGTTAGTGTTGAATACAATGAAGATACATCAATACGCCTGAGGAGAGATATGAGGAGCGATTGAAGTGGAGTAAGCCGATACTGGATGAGTTTTATTCGTATTTAAAATACCATATGCCAAGAGTACTGCCTAAGAGCGTGTTAGGTGGGGCCATTAGGTATTGCCTAAATCAATGGGATAAACTTACAGCATTTTTGTTGGATGGTAGGCTGGAGATAGACAACAACATAAGCGGGAAGTCGATAAAACCGTTTATGATAGGAAGGAAGAACTGGCTTTTTAACAATACGCCAAAAGGGGTAAGAACCAGGGCAACGATTTACAGTATAGTTGAGACTGCCAAGGAGAATGGGTCAAATCCGTTTGAGTATTTGAAGTATTTATTCGAGAAACTGCCAAATATGGATATAGAGGATAAGGAAGCGCTAGACGAGATTTTACCATGGTCACCTACTTTGCCAGTTTGTTGCAGGGTGAAATAGAGATACGAAATTCCCACCATATAGAAGGTGAGAATTGTTTTCATTGCAATAGTTTGACATCGTCAGTTTAAGCTGCTAATTTTTGTCAGTTAAAGTATGAAAAAGTTTGAAATTAAGCCATTTTTCTTATTCCAATTGTACAATTTGTACCCACACAATAATGTTTTTTGTCAAGGTGGGAATTATTTTACGCTTACATAAATTGTAGTCCTTCCTGTACAAACGCCGATAAATCAATTATAAAAAAAGAAATAGTCAAATGACTACCCCTTTATGGTTGCTGTTGCAGGAATGTCTCGATTATCTCTAGATAGTTTGTGCCAAAGAAGTTTGCACCCCGTTTCGGCATAGCTATAAAGCTATAATCCACAACAGTCGGATCTTCCTTTGCAAATTCAAGCCTCAAATTGCCTTCCGGTTGTGCTCTGTATATGTTTATCTTCAGTTCTCCAGCATCCTTTTTAAGGTGAAAAACCGCCTGCCAACTCTGATAATACCAGAAATGAGCCAAAAGCCCCTTTACACAAAAATGTTTACACTCCCAGGGAAAATTTTACACAAGAATTTGGACTTGATCGAAAGGTCTGCCTGGACTGTTTTGGCAGGTAAAAGAAAAAATTTGATAAGTTCTCCCCTATTGACAAATGCAAAGTTCCGGGTATATAATAACAATACAAAGTTAAATAGGGGCGGGACCTTAGCTCAGCTGGGAGAGCGCCACACTCACATTGTGGAGGCCACTGGTTCGAGTCCAGTAGGTCCCACCAGCGAAATCTAAACCTTCGGAAAATTCCGAAGGTTTTTTGTTTTTACAAAACAACGTTGTGTCACTGCATTTATTCACCTCTTTACGCTCACCTTAAAGTTTGCCCTGGGAATACAAGCATAAATATTTTTTGGTACGCCATAATAACTTTAGGGTTTATTGCGGGTAGCTTGAAAGGTGTGATGAGTATGCCAAACATTTTAAAGGCCGTTATTGACCTCTTTACATACAAGCCTCCTCAAAAATTCAAAGCAGAAGAATATTCACAGGACCAAAGTCAATCTTCCGAAAATGCCGAGGGAAATGATAGCCAGGAGAACACCAGCGAGGAAATAGACTGGCAAAAGATTTTAAGGCAGGCAGATGACCAGCAGACCAGAGAAAATAATCAGGTAAGTGGCAGCGCGGCTAATACGAGCAAGCAGGCGAAAGATGGTGCTGCAAGCACAGGCAGGCCTGCAGTTGTAATAAGAAGGAGAAACAGGCAAAAGAAGGGTGCAGGACAGGGCAGTCAGGGTGCGGGAATCGATGAGAGGGATATTGCTTTAATTAAAAACGGCATGGTAGCTCCAAATATTGCCGTCAATATCGAGTATGTAAAGCAGAAGTTTAGTGTGCCCAAAAACCAGGATATAGTCATCAGGGAGTTCAACGTTGCAAAGAGAATCAAGGCTTTCCTGGTGTTTGTGGATGGGATGATGGACAAGACGGTCATTAACCAGTTTGTCCTGCCTCAGCTTATGGATACCGCGAATTTTAAAGACTTTAGCCAGGAGGATATCCTGGATTATATAATCAGGAATGTGATATCAATCTATCAGGTGAGCAGGATCAAAGAGTACAGCAAAATAATTCCTCAAATTTTGAACGGTGTAACTGCGCTATTTATCGATGGCTGCAACGAGGCCCTTTTGATTGAGAGCCGGGGGTTTGAAAAGAGAAGCATTGAGGCTCCCAGGACCGAGAACGTCATAAGGGGGCCGCAGGAGGGTTTTACCGAGAATTTGAGGACCAATCTTTCATTGCTGAGGAAAATAATAAAGAGCGAAAAGTTGATAACCGAAATTTTGCCGGTGGGCAACAAAAATAGGATCAACTGCGCTCTGGTTTATTTGGATGACACAGCAGATCCTGAACTGGTAAAAGAAGTTAAAAGGCGTATAAGGAATATAAAATACGATTTTGTGGAATCAAGCGGAATGCTAGAGCAGCTTCTCGAGGACAATCCTTTTATGCTTTTCCCACAGGTGATAAGCACCGAAAGGCCCGATAGAGCGGCTTCTTTCATTATGGAGGGGCAGGTGGTTATAGTGTGTGAGGGTTCACCTTTTGTGATAGCGGTCCCTGTCACATTCTTTCACCTTTTACATTCCTCAGAGGATACAATGCTCCGATGGCAGTATGGGATGTTCATCCGGCTTACCAGATTTTTGGGGGTACTGATTGCTTCGCTGGTACCAGGGCTCTGGATGGCACTTGTGCAGTTTCACAGCGAGATGATTCCCACTCCTCTGCTGCTGTCCATACTCAAGATGAGGGAAGCCGTCCCATTCCCCGTTGTGGTTGAGGTTCTGCTTATGGAGGTTGCTTTTGAGTTGATTCGTGAGGGCGGTATCAGGGTTCCGGGGCTTATAGGTCAGACGCTGGGCATTATAGGGGCGTTAATACTGGGGCAGGCTGCCGTTGCGGCAGGACTTGTAAGCCCCATACTCATCATCATTGTAGCAATAACAGGAATCGGGAATTTCGTTATACCCAATTATTCCCTGGCAATGGCTATAAGGATTATAAGGTTTTTCTTCATCTTTATGGGTGCTGTGCTGGGGTTTTACGGCATTTCAGTTGGCTTGACCATTTTGCTGGCTTTGACCTGCAGCATGAAGTCATTTGGAGTGCCGTTTTTGGCGCCTTTTACGCCAAAAACCAGGCGCAGCAGTGATTTAATTGTGAGAAAACCCCTGTACAAACAGCCGGTAACAGGAAATTATCTGGATACAGTGAGCAGAAGAAGCGGGTTGTACCACAAAAGGGGTGAATAACAATTGGTAGAACAAGGTAAATTCGGAAATAAAGAAGCCATTGCTGTCCTGGTAATCGCCTGTATGGCAAAGGAATTTTTCACTGACCCCAACATAATAGTGAGAAAAGTGGGAACAGCCGGATGGTATATGGTTTTGATAAGTGCGGCGGTTGCAGCCGGTGGCTTTACCGTTGTGTATTTTTTGCTTAAACGCTTTCCTGGGAAAAATATAATGGAGATATACGATGCCGTGTTTGGCAGGTATATCGGCTTTGTGTTTTCTTTTCTTCTGGCTGTTGTATTGCTGTTTTCTGCTGCAATGAATTTAAGAGAGTATGTTGAAATAATAAAGATATACGTATTTCTCAAAACCCCGCCAGTCTATTTGATAGGTTCGCTGATTGTAACTGCGGTCATTTTAAGCTTTATAGGGCTGGAGAATATAGCCAGGTATTCAAAGCTGGCAGGTTATGTGATGCTGGCGGGATTTATAATATTGTTATTGCTTGCATCGAGCTTCTTTCGGTTTTATCGGATTTATCCGCTGCTCGGGTATGGGTTGAAAAATACTCTTGTCCAGGGATTTTTGAGGAGCTCAATATACGGTGAAATAACCCTTGTTGCCATATTCGCCAAATCGCTGCACAGGATAGAGGATGTAAGGAAGGTGGGATATACAAGTCTAATTATTGCAGCTGCCCTTTTGTTTATAATGCAGCTGGGCTTAACTTTGATCTTTACGTATCCTTTTGGCAAGGAGCTCACTGCGCCGTTGTATGCGGTGGCTTCCCTAATTCACTATGGGGCGTTTTTTCAGAGGGTGGAGTCGCTGTTCCTCTTTATTTGGAATATAAGTACTCTGATAGCCATACCTTTGCTGTTTTACATGGTGTTGCTTATATACTCTCATTTATTCAAAATAGATGATTTAAGGCCCATTATAATTCCTTTTCCGGTTATACTCCTTACTCTATCTCTGATTCCTTCAAACATTGTGGAACTGGTACAGTTTTACATAAGATATTTGAGAGAATTTGGATGGGTGGTATTTTATGTGTTACCCGCTATCGCTTTGGCTATGGCAGCATTGAGCAAAAAGAAGGGTGCATAAATATGAAGAGGATATTTTCGATGTTGTTGCTCTTTGTGATGTTATTTATGCTTACAGGCTGTTATGATGCTAGAGATGTCAATGATGCAGCCTATATTTTATTGATAGGCATAGATAGGGGGATATCGGATAAGTTCAGGGTCACCTTCAAATTTCCAGCATTTGAGGCCGGTGGAGCGCAGGGAGGAAGTGGTGGCGAATCACCCGGCGGTGGTTTGAGCTATAAGACGTTGACCATTGATGCGCCTTCCTTCAATGCGGCGCTGGAACTGGCCAATACAAGCATACCCAGGACGCTCAACTTTATGCATGCCCAGTTTATCGTTATTTCGGAAGACATTGCAAAAGCAGGGCTGGTGGGGGAATTCCTGGCTCCCATCGTCAGGAATAGTTCCATCAGGTACAGCACCCGTCTGCTGATAGCAAAGGAAAGCGCAGCCGAGTTTGTTGAGCTGCTGGAGCCGTTTGGTGGAAGCGACATAACCAGGATGTGCGAAAATTTGATAAAACAGGCTCAGGAGACGGGGCTGTTTGCAGACCTTACCTTGTATGACCTGCATGACTGCATGACATCCACTTACCATCAGCCTATAGCCGTCCTGGCGGCGGTGAACAAAGGTGAAAACTTTATAGAAAAAGGGCCTAAATGGGATACCAAATACAATATACCAGGAGACTACTATGCAGGGGATGTGCCGCGAAAAAAAGGAAGCAAGGTTGAGCTTTTGGGTTTGGCGGTGTTTAACGGTGACAGAATGGTGGGTAAGCTTACAGGGCATGAGAGTCGGCTGTTAGCAATGGCAAAGGGGAATTTCAAGAAAGGTACGTACACCATTCCGGACCCCAAACGCCCGGAGCTCAATGTGGACCTTGAGGTGAGGGAGGCAAGACGGCCTGATGTAAAGGTGTGGTTTGAGGGCGAAAAGCCTTTTGTTAAATTAAAGCTATACCTTGAAGGGGATATACACAGCATCCAGAGCGGAATTCACTATGAAACTCCCGAAATGTTGCCGATAATAGAAAGGGCATTTGAGAGGTTTATAAAGAGAGAACTTGACAAGACGATAGAGAAGACACAGCAGCTTAACTGCGATGTGTTTCATTTTGGTCATACCGCTGTAAAGAAGTTTGCAACCATACAGGAATGGGAGGCTTATGACTGGAATAGCCGTTACAAGGACGCAAAAATATATACAGAAGTAGATTTCAAGATAAGGCGTACAGGTACTATGATTTATAGCTCTAAAATAAAGTATGCAGAGGAGGACAAATGAGGTACGTTATCGCAATTTTTATACTCATTTGCTGCGGGTATAGCCTGAGCTATGCGAAGTATTGCTGGGAAGATAAAAATAAACTGGCGGCGGTGGGGATGATAATTCTGGTGGCCACAGCAGTCATTTTGCCTGTAGTGGTAATGACCAGATGAGGATAGAGGTAAGGCTTTATGAAAGCCCTGTAGATGCACTCTGCAAGGCTTTTAACATTGGCTAGAAACGCGATTTATGTTAAAATTTGGGGATAAATTAAAACTGTTGCACTCCCGAGGAGAATATGATACTATTATGAGGGTATTTTGTGCTTGTACCTTTTAGTGTGTGTTAATGTATAGCATTTGCTGATATTGTATGTAGATTGATTATGTTTTTATGGCTGTAAAAATTTATACAGCGGAAGGAAGAGGAGAATGGCGGTTTCATTCGTCGAATTTTTAGAGCAGCTCTTTACAATCCCTGCACTCTTTGTAACAACTCTGTTGACCTTGTCGGTCATACTGGTCAACGGCTGGACCGATGCACCCAATGCTATTGCCACTTGCATTTCTACCCGGTCTTTGAGCCCGCGCTGGGCGGTACTGTTGGCCACTGTATTCAATTTTTTGGGCGTGTTTGTGATGACCATCATAAACAATTCTGTTGCCATGACGGTATACAATATGGTGGATTTCCGCGGGGATACCCATACAGCGCTGGTGGCGCTGTGCGCCGCTTTGTTTGCAATAGTGACGTGGGCTACCGCAGCTTGGTGGTTTGGGATACCCACCAGCGAAAGCCATGCCCTTATAGCCGGTCTGTCGGGCGCTGCAATAGCGCTTCAAGGTGGATTTGCAGGCATAAACGGCGCTGAGTGGGTGAAGGTCCTTTACGGCCTTGTGCTGTCTACATTTCTGGGATTTATCCTGGGTTTTGTAACGGTTAAGCTTGTGGAGCTTTTATTCAAGAGGGTTGACAGGCGAAAAACGCTGGGCTTTTTCCGAAATGCTCAGATATTCGGCGCGGCTGCCATGGGATTTATGCACGGCGCACAGGATGGGCAAAAGTTTATGAGCGTATTTTTGCTGGGGATGTTCCTGGTAAAAGGACAGGCTGAGGCTGGCCAGTTTCAAATCCCCTTATGGCTGATAGTGATGTGTTCCCTTGTTATGGCGCTGGGAACCTCGGTGGGAGGTTACAGGATCATTAAATCAGTAGGTATGGATATGGTGAAGCTGGAGAAATATCAGGGCTTTGCGGCTGATTTGGCTGCGGCTGTGTGCCTTCTTTTATCCTCGTTAGTAGGTTTCCCGGTGAGCACCACGCATACCAAGACCACGGCTATCATGGGTGTGGGGTCGGCAAAACGCATCTCTTCGGTAAACTGGTCGGTGGTGCAGGATATGGTGTTGACCTGGATTTTAACCTTTCCGGGTTGCGGCCTGATTGGCTTCTTGATGGCCAAGCTCTTCATATCGTTCTTTTGATGTCGATGTGAGCGAGGACATTTTACTGAGTACAGGAATAAATATGAAATAAAAAAATATATAAAAAAGTAGGAGGTCCAGATGTTAGGGAGAAAAGGTTACAACTATTATGAAGTATTCAAAAAAATGGCCGAGCATGCTTATGATGCATCTCAAATGCTGCAAAGCACTATCGACAACTACAAAATTGAAGGGCTTTCACGTAAGATCACCGAAATTCACAACATAGAACATACCGCCGATGCTGAAAAGCACGAGATGATGCGCCATCTGCTTAAGGAATTTTTGCCGCCCATAGAGCGGGAAGACATAATTCGGCTGGTAGAGCAGATTGACAACGTGGTGGACTCGATTGAAGAGATATTGATGCGCCTTTACATGTACAATATAAAATCTATACGGCATGAGAGCTTTGAATTTGTAAAGATAATATCAAGGTGTACGGCAACATTAAAGGAATTGATGCTCGAGTTTCCGAATTTCCGTAAATCTACCACTATTCACAAATACATCGTGGAGTTAAATGATATGGAAGAAGAAGGGGATAGGCTGTATACCGCTGCTTTGAGAAGGCTTTATGTCGAGTCACAGGACCCGATAGAAATCATAGCCTGGACGCAGGTGTTTGAATGTTTCGAAAATTGCTGCGATGTGTGTGAGGACGTTGCCGACATAGTCGAGAGCATAATAATGAAAAACATCTGATCAGCAGCTGTAGAAATTTTCGATAAAATCTGAAAGTGGGAGTGCAACCAGGGTAAAAAGCCGAGTGGGAGCAGGGTTACGGCCTTGCAGCATTGCGGTGAGGAGAAAGGGTTGAAAAAGAGAGTTTAAAAAGGGGAGTTGGCCATGGCCTTGATAGAGGTGTTTGAGTACCTGGAATGGTTGATGGCGCTGCTATTTATACTGGGGGCTGTACTGGTGGCCATTGAATTTATGGTGCCAGGGTTTGGCATAGCGGGCACGCTGGGCATCATATCTCTGCTGTTGGGTATAGTGGTTGCCTCCCGCGTAGTGTCACCGCCTGTGTTGGTGGGCATCATAGCTGCCGTGCTGTTGGTCATCGTATCTCTTCTCGTATGGGCTTATCGCTCGGCGACAAAAGGAGGAAAAATATCCCGCACGTTACTGCTCCATTCCAGGCTGGACAAGGAGCAGGGCTATACCAGCGTTCAGCCTGAAGAGAGCTTGGTGGGTATGGAAGGGGTTGCTCTGTCCATGCTTCGACCATCTGGAACGGCCCAGATAGGCGACCGCAGGGTGGATGTGGTCACCGAAGGAGAATTTATCCCCAAAGGCACAAGAGTGAGGGTGATCAAGGTAGAGGGTTTCCGCGTTGTGGTGGCGCGGGCAGATGATAAATAACTTATACGTATATCTTTTCGGTGTTGTAATCAGTTATGATGACCCGGCCGTCATTTTCAACAAATTCTATGATGCTGGCCAGCGTGCTGTCTATGTGCCCTCCTTCGTTGGAGACGCATGCTATACCGATGACGGCGCTTTGCCATTTGTCATTTAGCCCTATCTCTGCGATTGAGGCGTTGAACCGGCTTTTGAGGCGCTCTATGAGGCTTTTGAGTATGCGCCTTTTTTCTTTTAATGAAAACGCTTCGCCTATGAGGAGGTTTATTTTGCACACGCCGATCACCATCCAGGGTTCACCTCTAGTAGTGCAAAAGTAAAAAATCAACTTCTACTTTATCCTATAAGAGTGTCCAAAATCAACATGACGGCAAAACCTATAAGCACACCGTACGTGGCAATCCTCTGTGAACCTCGCTTGTGGGTCTCAGGTATGATTTCATCGCTGATTACAAACAGCATGGCGCCGGCTGCAAATGCCAATGTAAGCGGCAAGATGGGCCGTGCCAGCTGGGTCAGCGCCAAGCCCACGATTGCGCCTACGGGTTCTACCAGTCCTGTCAGAAGTGCCACCCAAAAGGCCTTGCCTAGTGAGGAGTTTTCCTGGGTGGCCAGAGCCATGGCTACGGCCAATCCTTCAGGCATATTCTGTATGCCGATCCCTATGGTGAGGGCAAATCCGTTGGCATAGTCAAAATCGCCAAATCCTGCACCTACCGCCAGCCCTTCTGGAAAATTGTGTATCGTGATGGCGATTATGAACAGCCATATCCGGCTCAAATTTTTTTTCCTGCCCTCCATGCCTGCCACCGTGTGAAAGTGTGGCAGGGCCTTGTCTATGTAATCCAGGAACAGGCCGCCCAGTATAATGCCTATCAAAGCGGTAGCCGCTCCCTTGATGCCTCCGCCGCTCTTTTCTATGGCGGGTACCACCAGGCTGAAGGATGTGGCAGCCAGCATCACCCCCGCTGCAAATCCCAGCATCCCGTTTATGGTTTTATCGGAGATCTTTCGCGTGAAGAAAACTGGTATGGCTCCTATTCCGGTGCCCAATCCGGCTACTATGCTGGATATCATTCCAATTAAGGTGAGGTTGTGTTGGGATAGCCAATCTGTCATTTTAATGCTCCTTTCTGGTTTTATACTTAAAATTTGAAGTCCATATGTGGCTGTTGTGCATAATAGGGAAAATTCCTTTTATATATAAATTGCGGTGCAAATTGTGGTTACAATCTAGCTTTTATTTTATTGTACCAATTACTTATAACACAGTGTATAATTAACTTTTCAAGCTTTGATTTTGCCGTAAAAGCGCTATGGCATCCTATTATGTTTCCTAATGTTCGAAAATTTTAACAATCATATAATTTTTATACTTATTGTTGATATGGTACGCTTTAATAATTTATTTTTAAAGTTATAAATTGTATGGCATACGTGAAAATGGAGATAGTAAGGCTGTAAACAGCGGAGAAGTGCGGAATAACCGGCATCAGCCGGCTACTCCTTTGCTTTGTCCCTGCTGTTTGCTTTCTTTTATAATAGTTTTGATGTCCTTAGAAGGTAAATTTCTACATTTTACGATTTCGCCCTCCCATGTGCGTAATACTACATAACCAGGTCCCCGTGAGATGAGATAGGTGGGCAATATGGGAGTTTTCCCCAAACCGCCGGGGGCGTTGACTATATAGGTTGGAATGGCCAGGCCTGAAGTATTTCCTCTGAGGTGCTCCATGATCTCCATCCCTTCGTCGATGGAGCACTGGAAATGCATGGTGCCCCTCACCTGTTTCGGATGGAAGATGTAGTAGGGTTTAATCCGTATCTTCAACAGTTCATGATTTAGGCACATGACTACGTGTTTATCGTTGTTTACTCCGTTTAGGAGTACCATCTGGTTACCAATGGGTATCCCGCTGTCGGCTAACATTTCTGCCGCTCGTTTTGCATCCTCCGTAACTTCCTTGGGGTGGTTAAAATGAGTATTTACATAAATAGGATGATATTTCTTTAGCATTTTACACAGTTGGGGCGTGATTCGCATGGGTAAAGTTACAAGGCTTCTGGTGCCTATGCGGATTATCTCAACGTGGGGTATGGCCCTCACCTGGCTGATGATCCATTCCAACTCATGGTCTTCAAGCAGCAGGGCATCACCGCCTGTTATTAGAACATCCCGGATTTCAGGATTTTGTTTTATATATTCTATTGATTCCTGTATCACGGATTTGGGCTGATTTCTGTCCATCTGCCCGATGTTACGGCGCCGCTGGCAAAAACGGCAGAAGTTAGCACATCGGTTTGTGACGTTTATTATCAATCTATCAGGATAACGCCGTGTAATGCAGCCGGCAGGATTGGTGTACTCTTCGCGCATGGGGTCCATCTCTCCGATGTCGTAGACCAGCTCAGCTGCCGAGGGAAGGCCCATCAATCTGATTGGGTCAAATGGGTCCTTGGCATCCATGAGGCTGGCATAATAGGGTGAAACGGCCCATCGGTAAAGGCTGGAGAGTTTTTTGAATATCCTTTTGTCTTCTTCGTCCAATTCTATAAATTGGCTTAGAACGTCCACGTCTTTGATCATGTTTTTAAGCTGCCAATGCCAATCATTCCAGTTATCTTCAGCAGCGTTTAATATCTTAAGCAGCTTTCGTTTGTTCTCTTCAAACCGGCTTTGCATTTCCAGCCCTTTTGGGATTTTTGCTTTTGCTTCGATATAATCTCTGATTTTTCCTTTGAGTTCCTGTGCTCGTTTTAGTGCTATCTCCCTTCTGTCTGCTTTCTGCATCTACTTCATCACCTCTCCTCTTAAAAATAGTCTAAAATGATTCATAAATTGACAAATAGAATGGAAAAAGGAATTTATAATTATTATACCACAATTTTTGCGGTAAATTAAAGCAAGACGTCAAATTTGAAAAGCATAAATCATTTACACATATAACGTAACAATAATTGTAAGTTAAAAATATAATCCGTGTCAATAGTCTGTGAAAATGTCACCTCAAAAAGGATAATTTTATTCAGTAAAAATGTCAACTATGGGTTTTAAAAAATATTACAGAGATAATTTATAGCAAAGCTATTAGAAATTTTGACGCTCGCCGCTAGGCAGGCCGGTGGGTGTAATACACCCACCGGCATAGGCAAAAGCTTACCCAAGGGGGTGCATGTCAAGTGGCTTTCGCGGCATAAGCAGCAAAGCTCTAGGGTCACTCCAACTTATTCCACGGTCCACTTGACATGCACTCTGAGTCTAGGGCTTTTTAATACTATATTATGGGGGCAAAAAAGGCAATAAGAAACTAGGCCTTGATAAATATTATCAAAGCTTGTATGATAATCTATAGGAGAAGCGATAGATAAAAATGCTATGCCCAAGCTCGTGTGGAATTAAACAGCTGGTCTAGCATCTCAAGGATCTCGCGATCAGTTTCTTCGTAAGAGATTCTAGGCCTTTTTTGAGCCTGTTGTTTCCATGGGTGGTCAGGAGCCGGTTTTACGGGATTATGCTTTTTCTCTGATTTATGCTCAGACTGCTGTAAAGCTTGTTTTTTAGGTCGTTCTTCGAGTATTAGGGTATCATATATCGTACCGGCATAGAAAGCTTTTACGCCTATTTTAGGGCTGAATAGGACGGTAAGTTTAGCTTTGGGCATAGCAGGGACTTTTTTGCCGTCCTTGACCAGTTGATAATATTTCCCCTTGTATGAGAAGGCAGAGCCTTCGATGATGGTGCGACGTTCCTTGATGCACAGGATATAGTCGAGGTTGATAGCAGGGTCAAGAGGCCTGAACGCAGGCTGTGGGTTTTCAGGCTCAACCCCGAATCTTTTGTTGTAGGATTGAATAAATCTGGGTAAAAAAGCATTAGCAGCCTCAATTGAATTGATACCATAGATTTTAAGTTCGGCTTTCAACCTATCCTGAAGAGTATCCCAGAGTTTTTCGACACGCCCTTTAGCCTGAGGGGATCTGGCTTTGATTATATTGATGCCGAGTTCTTCCATAGCTCTGCCGAACTGTGTAAGGCTAACTGTTTTTCCTGCAAGTTGTTCTTCGATAGAAAGTTTACCATCATTGGGAGAGACGAAGATGGTATGGCGGTCAGAGTACAGGCTTAAGGGAACGCCATGATTAGTGATTATTTGACGTATGATTTCAAAGTATCCTTCAATACACTCTTGTTGAGTGAAGAATAGAGCGAGTATTTCGCCTGTGGCATCATCAATAGCCCCGTGGAGGGTAAAAGGTGGAAGTCCATCTATCCAATCGTGTTTAGAAGCATCTATTTGGACGAGCATACCTTTCTGGGGCATCCTTTTTCTTCTGTGGTGGGCTTTACGTTTACGGTGTTTTCTAGGGCTGCTAATACCTTCTTTTGTTAGAATTCTGTATACAGAGGAATAACTTACTTTAATGTTTTCATTTTCCATAAGTAAGTCGACGAAATGGTTGAAGTTTACGTCACAGTATTTTTCGCTTTTTTTAAGGTTAATGATGGTGTTTTTAAGTTCATCAGAGAGAGCATGCTGGGGCTTTCGACCTCTGTTTTTGTGGATGATGAACGCAGGTCCTTCTTTCAAAACCCCCTTTTTCGACCTTATTACTTGGCGTTCACTGAGGTTTAGAAGCTCAGCAGCTTCTCTGATGGTTATAACTTTATCAATTGTTTGATTTATGACTCTTAAACGGGTCATTTCTTTTTGTGTCATGTTGAATATCTCCTCTCTCATGTATGACATTATATCAGAATAATTTCAATATGACATTATCACAGAATAACAACAGTTAAAAATATAATCCGTTGATCTGTATTTTAAGTATATATATTTTTATATATGGACACCCGCCGCCTTTAAAAAGTATAAATCAAAATAGGGACTTATGGGAAAAATATATAGGGAATTTCAACAAAATGATGAAGAGGAGGAATGAAGTTGAAGGTAACCGTTGATCAGGACCTTTGTATAAGCTGTGGGCTGTGTATCAGCACATGTGGGGAGGTATTCCACTGGAATGCCGATGATAAGGCAGAAGCCATAGCCACCGATGTACCGGCCGAGCTGGAACAGGACGTGCAGGAAGCCATGGACAGGTGTCCAACAGGGGCCATTAAACACGCATAGTGCAGCCTGTCTGACAGGGTGATATATAAGCTCGGGAAAATTTGCATAAAAAGAGAGGGGATTCTAAACAGCTCATGTCCCCTCTCTTTTTGTCTGATTAACGGTGGTGCTGTTTTATAAACCGCCCTATATATGTTTTTAATACTTTGTATTGCGAAAAACCGGACAGTTCATATCCCGCTTTATACATTCGTCATTGCTCCGCTTTGGACACCTTTAAGCGTACGGTTTTGATTTCAAAGGGCCTGAAGTCCAGTTCTATATTGTTGTCCCGGACTACCAGCTCTTTTTCGGTATTTTCGAGCATGTCGGTTTGTTCGGCTCCTGCAATGGGGAATGCTACCGACAGGGTGCAACGCGTGGCCGTGCGTTTGGATTCGTACAGCCGCAGTATTATATCATTTGAGCCATCTTCGGGCACCTTAACGGTTTCAAGGATTATATTGGCGGCGTCCAGCGAGAATAGCGAAGCAGACTTTTCAGCGGCGCCGTTGACCACCATCACAGGACAGTTGAGGTCATATGCCTCGCGGATTGCGTCGCTTTTCGCAAAGCTACCGTTCCATGCATAGAACGAATAGGTAAAGTGCTGGATGCCCTTGTCGGCGTTCATGTCGGGTGCCAGCGGTGCCCTAAGGAGCGTCAGGTTGATGCTGTTGCCTAGGGTGTTTACTCCGTATTTGCAGTCGTTTAACACTGCAAACCCACGGTTTTCTTCCATAAGGGCCGTCCATTTATGGTTGCACACCTCAAATCGGTCAGCATCAAACGGCCGCGATTTGTGGTTGGGGCGTTTCAAGTGGCCAAACTGTATTTCGTGTACGCCCTCGTTTGTATGAATATTTACCGGAAAGGCCACTTTCAGCAGCTTGTGGGATTCCTGCCAGTCAATTGTGGTCACAAAGTCCACACGCCTGCTGTTGCGCCGCAAGATGATGTCCTGGGTCATGAGGGAATTGTGCAACTTCCTTTTGACCCTGAGAATGGCCATCAGAGGGCCTTGGGATACCACCTCAAACGAAGCGGGCTCATTCAGCTCAACCGGCGTTAAGCTATACATGCTGTCGATATCCCATGCATCCCAGTGGCTGGGAACGTCCTTGTACATCTTGAAACTGTTACAAGGCCCGGCGGCAAGCTCGCGGTCAGCCTCTTTATCAAATATGCTCACTATTTCGCCTTTATCGTTGAACTCTATGCGCAAAAACTCGTTCTCCATCGAATGCGGGGTAACCTTGAGGGCACTTTCGATTGCCTTCCCATTTCCGGGATACAGGGTAATCCATCCGCAGGAGGGCACTTCGACCTCGGCTAGCAGGCCATCGTCAGATTGCTGAACCGGCAAGGGCTGCCCGTCGGCCAGCACAGCGCCTTTAAATTCCTTGGGCAGTGGCACTATGGCAGTCCTATTCCATGAGAGGGAATTGAATACCGTAATTGCCTTTTCCGATGCTCGTTCCAACAGGCTGGAAGCGGCCTCTTCTGCTATCTTTTTGGCGGTGGAGATTACCCTTTCATAATCTGCTTCGGCTTCCTCATATACCCTTTGGATGGATGAACCCGGCAAGATGTCGTGGAACTGGTTGAGCAGCACGGTCTTCCATGCCTGGTCCACGGTTTGAAGCGGGAAGGCGTATCCTTTAAGCGCTCTGGCGGTTGCTCCCCATATCTCAGCTTCCCTGAGGGCTATTTCGCTCTTGCGGTTGCCTCTCTTGGTCCTGGCTTGGGAAGTGTAAGTGCCGCGGTGTGCCTGGAAGTAAAGTTCACCCACATACCTGTTTTCGGGGAACCCTCGCTTTTCAAGGTCGTGGAAGAATTCCAATGGGTGGCATATCTTTGTCCTGGGTACTCCTTCCAGGTCCTTGCACCGCCTTAAGTATTCCAGGTGGTCGCGCGTTGGGCCACCGCCGCCATCTCCATGGCCGAATGGAAGCAGGCGCGTGGATATCCCATCCTTCTGGACGCGCTCGTTCCAGCGCTGAATCAGCGTAGCCGGGTTGGTATGGGAGTTGTAGTCGTTGTGCAGGTGCACCAAAATCTCAGAGCCATCTATTCCTTCCCATATGAAGGTGTTGTAGGGGAACGGTTCACCGCCGGTGTATGCGCCCCAGAATATCTTTTGGGTAGAAAAATATTTGATGCCACATCCTTTCATGATCTGAGGGAGAGCGGCTGAATAGCCAAATACGTCGGGGAGCCAGCACAGCTGGCTGTCTATGCCGAACTCCTCTTTGAAAAAGCGTTTCCCGTGTATGAACTGCCTGATCAGGCTTTCGCCGCCGGATATGTTGGTGTCGGCCTCAACCCACATTCCGCCTTCCGGGATGAACTGACCCCTTTTGACGGCTTCCTTGATCCTTTCGTAAAGCTCAGGATAGCGCTGCTTCACCATCATGTAAAGGTGAGGCTGACTCTGCAAGAACTTGTATTCCGGATATTCTTCCATTAAAGCCAGCTGGGTTGCAAAGGTACGGGCACATTTTCTCTCGGTTTCGGCCAGCGGCCACAGCCAGGCCACATCTATGTGTGAATGCCCGAATGCAAACATGATGGGAGCAGTAGAGCCGTTAACGCACTCTAAAAGGGGTTTTAAACGCTCCCTTCCGGCGCGAATGGTTTTCATCATTTCCTCATATGGCAATTCAAAGTCTACTATTAAAGTAAAGTCTTTAAGGCCGGCGTCGATTTCGGCCACCCTCAATGAATTGGGATCCAGGTTTTCGCGGACCTCAAACAGGGTTTGCACATCAAGCCTCAGCTGGTAGACCTCTTCCTCCCAGATGCCATAGGTGCTCTTTCCCACTACAGCTTGGGTAGGGCCGGGTTCGGGAACGGTGATGCGTCCCGGCGGTGTAGGGCCTACGCTGGCTACTCTGGGGCCGTGACCGGCATAAGCCTCTACCAGTATCTCATACTGTTGCCCCGGAACCCCGTTCATGGTCAATGTGACCTCGTGGTGTTCATTGTCTTTTGCTCCTGCGTTCTTGCCATTCACATATATGGCGCTTTCTCCACCAACGTCGACTTTCAGCACGATGCGTTTGCCTGCTGCTTCATCTGGCAGGGTTATAGTGCTCCTGAACCAACCGTATTCCCACTTTGCACCCCATCTTGTACCCTGTGGCATGGGAGAAAAGTTTCCTTTTAACGCTTCCCTGTAGGTGAGCTGCTGCTTTGTGGTAAACCCTTCCCACTCAACTTCACCTAGGGGTATGTAGAAATGACGGGTGAGCTCGTTTTTCCAGCTCAGTATCCTGTGTCTCCATTCAGGACTTAAAGACATGATGATATCACCTCATCTGACTTTTTTATTTGTGTTTACCATCCCAGACGATTTTAGGAATATGGCCTACCAACGGTTTAGTTAAATGTTTGCTTCGGCTGTTTCCACGTTTCGTGTTTAAAATGAGGGATTGCTGGTGGAGAGATACTGCAACATCTAGAATTAGATAGCTAAGTTAAATTATAATAGCAAAGTAAAGATATTACAATAGCATTTCGTCAAATCGATTTGGTACCGGCTATGTGCAAAAGTTTAAGATTAATACGGCACTTAAGTTTTTCTCTAAATAGGATATAGCAAAAAAGCAGTCATTGCAATGACTGCTTTTGATGGATTTCTGAATTTTACCGCGTCACCATGGTGCCAATCCCTTTATCGGTGAATATCTCAAGAAGGATAGGGTGGGGGATGGTGCCGTTGACTATGTGAGTGCGTTTGACGCCCCGCTCAATGCTCTTTATGCACCCCTTTACCTTTGGTATCATGCCGCCGGTGATTATACCCTTGTCTATCAGGTCGTACACCTCTTCTACCGTTATGACCGATATGACTGATTCGGGGTCTTGTGGGTCTTTCCTTATCCCATCGACGTCGGTGAGAAATATCAGCTTTTCGGCTTTTAGAGCCGCAGCCACCTCTCCCGCTACCGTATCGGCGTTTATATTGTAGCTGTGCCCGTCAGGGCCTACGCCTATGGGGGCAATTACGGGGATGTACTCATCCCTTGCCAGTATCTCCAGCACTTTGCAGTTTATATTTTTGATCTTCCCCACATAGCCCAGGTCTACTCCATCTATGGGTTCCATGGGCTCTACTTCTATTAGGTTAGCATCTTTCCCGCACAGGCCTATGGCTTTGCCCCCCAGGAAATTGAGCTGGGATACTATATCCTTGTTGATCTTTCCCGTCAGTACCATTTGCACTACTTCCATGGCTTCCTTTGTTGTAATGCGCAGTCCCTTGTAAAATTTCGATGGGATGTTTAAAGCCTCAAGCATTTTGGTGATCTCGGGCCCACCGCCGTGCACCACAATTGGGTTTACTCCCACGTATTTGAGAAGGGTGATATCCTGCATGATGGTACGGCTTATGTCGTCGCTTATCATGGCATTTCCGCCGTACTTTATAACAACGGTTTTGCCGCTGAGCTGCTGTATATAAGGCAAGGCCTCGGTTAAGATGTTGGCCTTGTGAATTAATGTATCCATAATCGTTCTCCTCTCCCCTAAGCTTTCTCTATAAATATATTGGCTTCTTATTTGGGCTGAAAATTTTGATTATCCTAAAATATCCTATTTTAGAGGTACCATCCAGGATTTCGCAGCCCGGTGGTCTCGTCCAGATCAAACAGTATATTCATGTTTTGCACAGCTTGTCCCCCTGCGCCTTTTATCAGGTTATCTATTGCTGCCACGACTATTATCCGGTTGGTGCGCCTGTCAACCACAAACCCGATGTGACAGTTGTTTGAGCCGTTGACGTGCTTTATCTCGGGAAGGCTCCCTTCCTGGTGAAGGGTTATAAACGGCTCGCCGGCGTAAAACTCGCTGTACAGGCTGTAAACATCTCCAAAGGTCAGCGATTTTTTCAGATTGGCGTATATGGTGCTCAAAATCCCCCGTTTTACAGGCAAAAGATGCGGGGTAAAGGATAACGCGACCTCCCTTTGGGCCAGTATGCTGAGCTCCTGCTCTATCTCGGAGGTGTGGCGGTGAGTTGCCACCTTGTACGCTTTTATGTTTTCATCCACTTCGCAAAAGTGAAGGGCCTGTGACGGCTCCCTGCCCGCACCTGTTGCTCCGGATTTGGCGTCAATGATGATGGAATTTAAGTCAATTAGCCCCTGCTTTACCAGTGGAGCCAGCCCCAGTATGGCACATGTGGGATAGCAGCCGGGGTTGCCTATCAGCCTGGCTGTTTTGATCTCATCCCTGTGCAATTCCGGAAGCCCATACACAGACGCTTGCAGCATGTCTGGGCTCATGTGACGGATGCCGTACCACTTTTCATATACTTCGGCTGATTTGTATCGAAAATCGCCGCTTAGGTCAATTACCTTTTTACCCCTTTCGTACAAAGCCGGGATCACCTGGTTTGAAATCCCGTGGGGCAGCGAGGTGAATACGACATCGCTTTCTTTGGCGATTTTGTCGATGTCAAGCTGGCTACACGCCTTGTCAAGCAGCCCTTTGAAATTTGGGTATATGTCGGATATGGGCTGTTCAGCAAAGCTCTGGGATACAAGATGCACAAGCTCCACCTTTGGATGGGAGTAGAGCAGCCTCACCAGCTCTATTCCGGCATATCCAGTTGCGCCGACAACGCTAACCCTGATCAACGCTGTGCCCCCTTTGATTTTTAATGGATATGTTATAATTATACATATTATTGCATAAAAATACAACATATTGAATGTGCTTTAAAAAATTTTTGCTCCTCATAGCTGATGTGTTCCATATAGTAGTTTTTTATTGAAATGGGCCGTGATAAGTGATAAAGTACTGATGTGGAAGAAGGATATTAAACATTTATGCAATACTCTCAAAAACAATTGTGGTTTTTTTGTTAATAATATCTATAGTCAGATTGTTCTGGAGACATTATAATATAATCATAGTCGATATTTAATTTTTAAGCTTTGCATCCAAGGGGTGCGGAAAATACTATTATGGAGGGGTTTAAATGGCAAGCGTAACTTTTAGAAACGTGTCTAAGGTATATCCAGGAGGGGTCACTGCCGTAAGCAATTTTAACCTTGATATTGCTGATAAGGAGTTTATAGTTCTGGTAGGCCCTTCTGGATGTGGAAAGACTACTACACTGCGTATGGTTGCTGGGCTGGAGGAGATCACAGAAGGGGAACTCTACATCGGCGATAGATTGGTCAACGATGTGGCTCCCAAAGACAGGGATATAGCGATGGTTTTCCAGAACTACGCTCTGTATCCTCATATGACAGTGTATGACAATATGGCTTTCGGTCTCAAGCTCAGGAAGGTACCAAAGGCTGAAATAGACCGGCGCGTAAGGGAAGCCGCACGGATGCTGGATATTGAGCATCTCTTGAATAGAAAGCCCAAGGCTCTGTCGGGTGGACAGAGACAGAGGGTGGCTGTAGGACGTGCTATAGTCCGTGAACCTAAGGTGTTCTTGATGGATGAGCCGTTGTCCAACTTGGATGCAAAACTGAGGGTGCAGATGAGAACCGAGCTTACAAAGCTGCATCAGAGATTGCAAACCACCTTCATCTACGTAACGCACGATCAGACCGAAGCTATGACCATGGGTACGCGCATTGTTGTCATGAAGGATGGATTCATCCAGCAGGTAGACACACCTCAGAACCTGTACGACTATCCCGTCAACTTGTTCGTAGCAGGATTTATCGGTAGCCCGCAGATGAACTTCATCAATGTGCATCTGGTAAAAGAGGGCGATGACGTATACGCCGTATTTGAGGACAACAAGATCAAGGTTCCGGCAGGCAAGGTAAGGAAATTTAAAGATCCTTCCTACATTGGTAAAGAAGTAATAATGGGTATTCGTCCTGAGGACCTCCATGATGAGGAGATATTCTTGGCCAGCGCTGCAGACAGCACCGTAAAGGCCCATGTGGATGTTGTAGAGCTCCTGGGTTCTGAGACCTATCTGTACCTGACGGTATCGGGCAGGAACCTGGTGGCAAGGGTTAACCCGAGGTCCAAGGCAAGAGTGGGCGATACCATCAAGATTGCCTTTGATACCAACAAGCTGCACTTCTTTGATAAGGATACAGAAGAGACCATATTGCTCAGATAAATTTCTTAAAAAAAAGAGGATTTTTTGTAAAAAAGCAGAAATATTGTCTTAATGGATAATATTTCTGCTTTTTTTATTGCATGAATTCATGTTATACTTATATTTGGGTGGTAATATTATGCTAACCGAACAGAGGATGCAAAAGGTACTGGACAAGGTAGCGCGTAACATCCAGGTAACGACCGATATCGTGGATCCAGCAGGGATGATTGTGGCCAGTAGCGACAGAAAGAGAGTGGGACAGGCCGAGCCGGTTGTGAGGGACTACGATGCCATAAACGGCAAGCTCACCTTTGTCCACAATGGCAGGACTTATATGAGGTTCACCGTTGATAAGACCATAGCTTATTTTATAGCCATGGATGGTGTAAGCAAGGTCACGAGAAATTACTGCATGCTGATTGCATCGATCATTGAGCTGTACTTGAAGTCCAATATACAGAAGCTTAATCGAGAAGAGGTTGTGCGCAGGATTATACTGGATCAGGTGTCCGACCTTGAACTTCAGGAGTTGGCTCGGGAGTATAAGCTGGAGCCCGATGTGGCGCGATGTGTATTCGTCATACGTACTGCCAGCATGGAAGCCGAACAGGTCTACAAGCTGCTTTTAAAGGTCTTCCCCAAAAGTCAGGGAGATATTCTGATATTGTTTGACAGCCGAACCGTAATACTGGTTAAACTGGTGTTTGACGAGATGGATGAGGATGAGCTGGAGCAGATGGCAGCCGCTATGGAAGAGACCATACTCAATGAAATCACCGTGAGGATCTGCATTGGAATAGGCAAGACCAAGCCCAGCATTTTTGAGCTGAGGGAATCCTACCTTGAAGCCATGCAGGCCATAGAAGTAGGGTTGATGTACGACGTGACCGGTCGAATATACAGATATGACAGCTTGCTTCTGGAGCGGTTTCTGCACGAGATTCCCCTGCAAATTTCACAGAAATACTGTGAAGCGATTTTTAACGAAGAAGCCAGAAAAGTGCTCAATGAAGAGATGATAACCACCATTAATAAATTTTTTGAAAACAATTTGAACTTGAGCGAGACAGCCAGGCAGCTTTATATTCACCGTAACACCCTGGTGTATCGCCTGGACAAGATACAAAAAGCACTGGGGCTTGACCTGAGAAACTTTCATGATGCGGTTACATTCAAAATAATGATGATGCTAGAGAAGCAGAAACGGGAGTGTTACTCTTGATACAGTTTAGAAATGTGACAAAGGTTTATCCAAATGGTCTGTGTGCGCTATCAAATGTAAACTTTACAATTGCAAATGGCGAGTTTGTGTTTATAGTGGGGGCTAGCGGGGCAGGTAAGACCACGCTGATAAAATTGCTCCTTAAGGAGATTGAGCCCACATCTGGCAGCATAATTGTGGATGACGTTGACTTATCATCTTTAAGGAGGAAGGAAATTCCGTATTATCGCCGCAAGCTGGGAGTGGTGTTCCAGGACTTCAGGCTGCTCCCCGACAGGACGGCCTATGAAAACGTGGCTTTTGCCATGGAGATCGTGGGGGCTTCTCCAAAGGAGATCCGCAGGAGAGTGCCAGCTGTATTGAGTATGGTAGGGCTGGGTTCAAAAGCCCATGCTTACCCACATCAGCTGTCGGGCGGCGAACAGCAGAGGGTGGCTCTTGCCAGGGCCCTTGTGAATAATCCCTCAATTCTCATCGCGGACGAGCCCACCGGCAATCTGGATCCTGTAACTGCCATGGAGATCATGAAAATAATAAATCTGATAAATCGTCGAGGGACTACCGTAATCATGGCCACTCATGCCAAGAGCATCGTCAACGCCATGCGAAAACGGGTGCTTCAATTCCGTAAGGGGGTTTTGATCAAGGACGAGCAGGAAGGGGGATATTTTGATGAGCCTTAGGAGCTGGAGGTTTTTTGTTTATCACGGGTTCCAAAATATCCTTCGCAATCGCGTCATGTCGCTGGCGTCAATTACTGCCATAATGGTTGCGCTGATCGTCCTGGGGCTTATACTGGTTATCGTTGTCAACCTGGATGTGATGATGAAAGAAGTGGAATCCAAGATGGAGATTACTCTGTTTTTGAAAGACGGCGTGACCGACAGTGAACGCTCCGGTTTGGAAAATGAGATAAGCAGCTGGCAAGGCGTTTACGATGTTGAGTTTGTCTCCAAGCATCAGGCTCTTGAGGAAATGGAAGCGCCAGCTGGGCGATAAGGGAAACCTGCTGGACGGGTATACCGGAGAGAACAATCCCTTGCCCGACTCCTTTTTGGTTAAAATAGAAAAGCCGGAATACGTGAATGCTATTGTGGAAAAGGCAAAAGGGATCCCTGCCATTGAAGAGGTGAACTACAGCAGCAAGGTGGCCGAGTTTATAGAATGGCTTGCACGGACTATCCGGTTGGTGGGCATGGGCCTTGTGGCTGTCCTGGCGAGTGTGGCTGCCATTATCATCAGCAATACCGTCAGGTTGACGGTGTATTCCAGAAGAAGAGAGATAGGGATCATGAAGTACATTGGAGCCACCGATTGGTTTATCCGCTGGCCTTTTATAATCGAAGGGCTCATCCTGGGAGTGATGGGCAGCATAATAGCCACAGGAGTTGTGGCTTTAGGATATAAATACCTGCTTGACAGGAGCAGCTATATAAACATGAGGTGGGGATATCTGGGGATATTTAAACTGCTGCCATTGAATGAAGTAATGCTGTATGTCCTTGAAGCTTCTTTGCTGGTGGGGGCATGTGTGGGCGTGTTGGCCAGCTGCCTGTCCATCAGAAAGCACTTGAGGGTATAAATGTTGGCATTGTGCCCTACTATTATGCCCTACTTCATATGATTTTTTTGATCAAAAGGTGGACATGCTTATCAAGCGGGCTTGCCGGTATTTTTGCTATGGTAAGATATGGTGGCGGACAAATCGAGCTGATGGATATCAAGACATAGATGATGGCTGGTTTGTCAATCCCGCTGCTCTGCTGTCAAGTGCAGAAAGACAACGTGTAGATGCTGTAAACATGAACAAACGCGTATGGGGGTGAAGGGGATGCGATACAGGGTTGTTGCATTGCTATGCGTTGTTTTGTTTGTTTTTACAGGGGTTACCGCCATGGCGGCTTCCAACATCGATGAGAAGAAACAGGAGCTCAATGAAGTCAATGAAGAGATAAAGAATACTGAAGAGCAGCTGGAAGAGGTCAAGCAACAACAAAATGAGGTAACTGCCAGGCTGCAGGATATAGAAAAGCAGCTTAAACAAAAGGAACAGGAGCTAAATAAGCTTGAAAAAGAGCTGCAATCTACGCAGGAGAAGCTGGAGGCGACGCGCAAGGAGCTTGAGAGGGCTATTGAGGAGGCCGAAAAGCAGGAAAAGCTGATGGCTGATCGAATAAGGGCCATATACATGAATGGGGTCCCTTCATATCTGGAGCTGCTCTTGGAAGCGAAAAGCATAAACGAGTTTTTGGATCGAATGTCCATGGTGCAGCAGCTGATAGCTTTTGATATCCAGGTTCTTGACCAGATGAGACAGTACAGGGATCAGGTGGATAAAAAGCGGGCCGAGCTGGAGGAATTGGAGCAATCCCTTACACAAAAAAAGCAGGCAGTAGCCAGACAAAAGGCGGAGATCGAACAAAAGAAGAAGGAGCAGAGCTTACTGTTGCAGCAATTGAAGGAGCAGGAAGAGCGTTATAAACGCGACTTGGAGGAGCTGGAAAGAACGTCAAAGGAACTTGAAAAGACCATCCAACAATTGCTCAGGCAGCTGGAGGAACAGCGTAAAAGGCAGGCCCAGTCTAGAGGAGGCGGGGATACCAGCAGCCAACAACAAACCGGCAGTCAATATACAGGTGGGATACTGGCGTGGCCGGTTCCAGGGTTTTATACTATAACCTCGCCCTTTGGTTATCGTGTACACCCTGTTTATGGTACCAGAAGGCTACATACGGGCATAGATATAGGTTCAAATTATGGAAGCGGGCAAAGCATATACGGCCAGAATTTTGTGGCCGGCGCTGATGGAACGGTTATATTTGCAGGGTGGTACGGCGGCTACGGCAACTGCGTAATAATCGAACATGGAGGAGGTATAACCACACTTTATGCCCATGGTTCGCAAATCCTAGTATCGGCGGGGCAGCAGGTAAAACGAGGGCAGCCGGTGATGAAGGTGGGCAGCACGGGTATATCCACTGGTCCCCATGCGCATTTTGAGGTGAGAAAGAATGGGGTGCCTGTTAATCCTCTACCGTATTTGGGGCGGTGAGCCGCACTCAGTATATAGGCCAGAGAAGAGCTGGTTCTTCTCTGGCCTTTGGTTTTCTCTTTAAAAAATTTAAAAAAGTATTTTGAAAAGTCCGGAGAAGATGGTATAATAAAGCCAAAATCTAAGTATATATAATTTCATGTTGACAATATTTGTATTCAGTATTAAGGAGGAATATTCTTAGATGATAAGCAAGAAAGCTGCTGCATGGGGCGCAGTCGTCATCATCGTCATCACCGCATTTTTTTCGTCCTTTTTAACCTTTCAGGTCAGCAAGTATATCGACATACAAACTGGAAACAGGTATGTGGTAAGCAGGGAAGTGTATCAGCTGCTTGAAAAGTATCAGACCCTTGAAGAAGTGAGACAGGCCATTGAGAGGGACTATATAGAGGAGCCTGATCAGGATAAGCTGTTTGTTGGCGCTATAAAGGGCATGGCAGCCGCTCTGGGCGACCCATATACCACTTATTTTACCGCGGAGGAGTACAAGGAATTTATCGTGCAGACGCAGGGGAGCTACGCGGGCGTGGGCCTTATGGTTACGGTGGATGAGAAAGACAACCTCATAACCGTCGTCAGGGCTTTTAAGGATAGCCCCGCTGCCAAAGCCGGAATACAGCAGGGGGATAAGATCATCAAGGTTGAGGACGTGGAAGTGGACGGGAGCCAACTGGAGAAGGCAGTTAGCATGATGAAAGGAGAGCCGGGAACGAAGGTAAATATTACCATTTTACGGGATGGCCAGACTCTTAATTTTACTCTGGAACGAGCGGTTATCGAGATTCCTGACATGGAATACAGGATGTTAGACGGCCAAATCGGCTATATATGGCTGTACCAGTTTGACGAAAACTCGCCAAAGAATTTCAAGAATGCTATTGAAGAGCTTAAAGGTCAGGGGAGGAAAGGGCTTATTTTGGATTTGCGTGGCAATCCTGGCGGCCTGCTGGAGGCCTGCACTGAAATTGCCGATATATTGCTGCCCGAAGGGTTAATCGTGTACAGCGAAAACCGCCAGGGAAGAGGCGAAAAATATTATTCAGACAAAGAATATTTAGGTATCCCTTTGGTGGTGCTT
Source organism: Caldicoprobacter oshimai DSM 21659 (assembly GCA_000526435.1). Classification (GTDB taxonomy): domain Bacteria; phylum Bacillota; class Clostridia; order Caldicoprobacterales; family Caldicoprobacteraceae; genus Caldicoprobacter; species Caldicoprobacter oshimai. Next base: position 39,451 of record JAGB01000003.1, on the reverse strand, counting down.
GTCAATGAATACAGCGCCAGCGCTTCCGAGGTACTGTCAGGTGCTATTCAGGATTATGGTGTAGGCACTATAATCGGTAAAACCACCTTTGGCAAGGGATTGGTTCAGGGATTGCGCGGTCCCTTCAGGGACGGGTCGGCCCTCAAGATAACGGTGGCCAAATATTTCACGCCAAAGGGAAGGGATATACATCAAAAAGGCGTTGTCCCGGACATTGAGGTAGATATGAGCGAAGAGGCCAAAAAATTCTTACAAGAGAATCCCAGTAAGGAGCTACCCATGGAGCTTGACACTCAGCTGCAGAGAGGCATTGAGGAGATAAGAAAGATGCTCAACGAGAAAAATTAGGGGGTCTTTAGTTTGGCCTTAATAAAGCTTATATTTTCTTGTTTTGCGCAGGCTATAACCAGCCTGTTCTTTATAGGCATTGTGATGGTGGCTTATTTGTATATTCAGAGGAATGCGCGTCTGGAAGAATCATGGCTGGGCGTTCTGCGCAATCCCGTGTCTACCCAGCTGGCCGATGTGGTGCTGTATGGCATGCTTGTGGGGCTGATGGCCAGCGTGCTCATAGTGCTGATTGGCATTGCCATCGATTACAATGCCATACTTTTTATTTGGCCCCTGGCGCTTTTCTTGATGTTGTTCAATCAAAGGTATATATGTTTTTCCTATGCCGGGGGAATAGTTTCGTTGGTTAGCCTGCTTACGGGTTGGCCTAAAGTAGACGTGTCGTCTTTAATTGCTCTTGTGGGAATCTTGCACCTCATGGAGAGCCTGCTTATCATACTGGATGGCTACAAGGACAGCCTCCCTGTATGGATAGAGCACAGGATGTTTAAGCCGGTGGGGGCATACCTCATGCAAAAGGTGTGGCCCATACCACTGGTGGTGCTGGTTATTCCGGAAGCCGGTGCCAGCCTGGCCTCGGGTGGTGGTGTGGCCATGCCTGACTGGTGGCCGCTTTTTAAGCCTCAAAACATGGCGCAGGTGTTTGCCCTTCTGCCCATCGTCGCTGTTTTGGGATACGGTGACATTGCCATAACCCAGCTGCCGAACGAAAGGACGCGGGAGTCGGGGTTCTGGTTGGGGGTGTACAGCACGGCCATTTTAATCATGGCTGTGGTTTCATCACGGGTTTACTGGGTGAAATACGTTGCAGCGGTGAGTGCGCCCCTGTTTCATGAGCTGCTCATCATTTTAAGCAAACGGGGGCAGATGCGGGGCAAGCCGGCTTTTGCGGTGCCATGGAGGGGGCTTAGGGTTCTTGAGGTACTCCCTGAGTCTCCGGCCCAAAAGATGGGCGTACAGCGCGGGGATATATTGCTGAGGCTAAACGGCAGGGATATAAACAGCGAGGATATGTTGCATGAGGTTTTGAGCCAGTGCATGTACTTCATATGGGTGGAAGTGAGGCGTAAGGATAAGGTGTTGACCCTAGAATACCAGGATTACCAGAATCCCATAGAGGACCTTGGTATTATATTCGTTCCGCGTACCACCGGCAGATACTTCCGTGTGGATGAACAAAAGGGTATTATATTTAGGCTATGGAAGCGAATACGACATAGTATGAAAGAGGCACAGAGCCAGTAAGCCGTGTCTCTTTTATTTTTTTAGCTTGCAATTACAAAAGTCCTGTTGGATTGCTTCTGATTTCAATCGGAAGGTGAGCGGCGCTTTTCTTGTGGCTACAATAGTATAATGTAGCACTGACAGGCTGATTTTTAAGCTGATAATTATTGATATATTGTTGACAGATTGACAGAATAAGGCTAGAATATAATTGGCATATGCTAATAAGTTTTGCTTTGCACGGGTAGCCGCAATGTTTGTTACCGGAGAGAGTATTGTATCAATAGTATTGAGCCTTGAATAGGGAAGAAAATTGTTTATCCTGGTGAGTTTAAGAGAAAATGACCATGCGGTTTATGAGTTCACTAGCAGAGTGATAATTTTGATGACTTACATATGGGTAGTTGAGATTTGATGATTTATAGTTTTAATACCCAAGGGGTTAAACTACACATAAAAGGACAATACCTGTCTTTCTATCTTTAACAAAAATCTCAGATAAATGCAAGATCGAGGAAAGGAGATTGTGTATGTCACAGGAAACGCAAAATCCAAACAGAGGGCATGGAAATATCCCTAAGTCGACCAACCCCTACGGCGATATAAAGCACGTGATTGCGGTGATGAGCGGAAAGGGAGGGGTAGGGAAGTCCTCGGTGACGGCGCTGCTTGCTACATGGCTCAAGGAGAAAGGCTATAGAGTGGGAATCCTTGATGCCGACATCACCGGCCCAAGTATACCCAAGCTGTTCGGCATAAAAGGCAAGGCAAAGAGCAGGGAAGGGGCGCTGCTGCCGGCCATCACTGTTAAAGGCATTGAGGTCATGTCGATAAATTTGCTGCTGGATAAGGAAGACCAGCCCGTAATATGGCGGGGGCCCATAATATCGGGGGTCGTCAAACAGTTTTACGAAGAAGTGGACTGGGGTGATTTGGATTTCCTGCTTGTGGACCTGCCGCCTGGAACAGGCGATGCTCCTCTGACGGTTATGCAGTTCCTTCCCCTTGATGGGATAGTGGTGGTGACTTCGCCGCAGGAGCTGGTGGGATTGATTGTAAGGAAGTCCATACATATGGCTAAAACGATGAACGTCCCTGTTGTGGGCTTTGTGGAGAACATGAGCTATCTGCAATGCCCCAAATGCGGAGAGGTTATAGAACTGTTTGGCAGGAGCAAGGGGAAGCAGGTGGAAGAGGAGACAGGGATACCTTTCCTGGGCAGCCTGCCGCTGGTGCCTGATATAACGCGGCTGGGCGACGAAGGGCGGATTGAGCTGGTACATCACCTGTATCCCGACTTTTTCAAACCGGTTGCTGAGAGATTTATGGAGCAGTTTTAAAATTTTTTTGCGTAAAATTATTGACATATGCCCATAATATGAATAGAATATATTTAGGGCATATGCTCAAAATGGTTTTGCGGTTTGTGTTACAGGAAGTACTCTCGAAGTTCCCCCTCCAATTATTTTTTAGGTTTATTGAATATCACGCTCCCCTGCTGAACCCTGCACTTATCACGATGGGCTGCAGTTGAGGGAAATCATAGATATTTAGCGGTATCTCCTGCAGCAGCTTTATGGTGCCATCAAAGTCCTTGACGAGGTCAAGCTTGTTTTCAAAGAGTATTTCCTTTAAGGAGGTGTTTTCCCACTCCACCCACCTTACATATCTTTCCCTTTCTTTGATATAAGCTTCAAAAGAGCTGTTGCCTTTTATCTTTTCTATCACCTCATCGCACAGGAAGAAGTTGCAGACATACGTCCGGTAGCGCGGTGGAAGGGTACAGCCATAGCCGCTCTTGACAAAGGGACAGGCTTTAAAGAATATGGAATGGTCCTGGATACTTCCTGCGTCAATCTTATTCCCGCTTTCCATGTATCTTATATAGCCTTCCTCATCAAAGTATCCCCTGGCATAAATCTCAAAAGGGTGTATCTCGACAGAAGGAAGCCGCCTTATGGTCTCCAGGACTCGCAATCCTTCGAGTGATTTGGCCATCCTCTGTATCTCCAGAAGAGTAAACTTGGGATAGTAATAACAGCAACCCCTGTTTTTAATGCTGCACATGCTTATACCCATGATGCTTGAGCAGTTTTTGCAACCAGTGTAAACATAGCGCGGTACTCCCTGATCTACGCTAACATATATCATTTCCATATCTGACCATCTTCCAGTTCCTTTAAATTTTTTACATTTTTTATTATATTTTTGCTATTGCGATGATGCAAGCTGCAATTTCAGGTTGTATCCCCTGCGTTTTCGTGATTGCCTGTGTGACGTTCAAGCGAGGCCAGGGATACAATTCCCGAGGCAAGTTGGTGCAGTGCCTCCCTGCTTACGAAATAGGGTCCTTTCTTTTGGACAACCTTCAGCGCTGAGGAGTAAAAATTTTTCGGGCTAATTGTAGGATAAAATACGCCAATCTCTTTCAAAAAAGTGCTAAATATGGTATAATAATACTATAAAAAGTCAGCAAAATAGCACTTTTGGGAGGGGATTGGGGTTGGCAACAAGAAAAGAAAAAAGAGAGGCAGAAAAGAACACAAATTTTTTTCTCGAGTTCATAAGAATTAAGAATCATTTTTTTAAGGATTTAAACGAATGGCTTAGGGGAGTAAAAGATCCCAGGCATCAGAGCTATATCACTTATTTGCCGGACGTTATACTTTATGTGATGATACTGAAGAATATAATGGAATTAATATCTATGAGAGAGACAACGGATAAGTTAAATAAAGATGAATGTATAAAAAACATAGAGAAGATGCTAGGGATAGAAGGGCTTGAAGAATTGCCACACTATGATACTATGAATGATTTTTTATCTGAATTAGATCCGTCAGAGCTTGAGAAGATCAGGGTTTATATGATAAAGGAGTTATTGAAAAAGAGATGTTTTGAAGATTTCAGGATACTTGGGAAATATTGGGGAGTAATATTTGATGCAACTGGACTTTATACATTTAAGGAAAGGCATTGCGAACACTGTTTGAAGCGGGAATACGTAAATAAGGGAACTGGGGAAGTGACTACGGTATATATGCATCAAGTGCTTGAGGCCAAGCTTGTTATTGGGGATATGGTGTTTAGTATAGGGACAGAGTTTATAGAGAATGAGGGAGAAGAAGTCAGCAAGCAAAGATTGTGAATTAAAGGCCTTTTACAGGTTGGCAGGGAAAATAAAGAGAGATTTCAAGAGGCTGCCCATTTGTATTTTAGGGGACAGTCTTTATGCCTGTGAAGGTGTGTTTAAGTTATGTGATGAGTATGGGTGGAAATTTTTGATAAGGTATAAGGAAGGACGGATAAAGAGCGTTGGAGAAGAATTTAAGGCTATAAAGGAGATAGAGGGGATGAGCATTAGGAAGAGGGAAGGGGATATAGAACGAGAGGATAATATTTTTTGGGCTAATGACATATCGTACAATGAAAGGCTGGTAAACCTAATTGAATTTATTGATGGAGAAAGTGGTAAAGGAGACAAGCGCTATGTTTTTATTACCGACATAAAGGTAACGAAGAAAAATGCCCTGGCACTTGTTTGCGCAGGGCGAAATCGATGGAAAATTGAAAACGAAGGATTCAATCGACAGAAGAATTTGATATATGCCATAGGGCATATAAACAGTTACAATTATAATGCTATGAAGAATCATTATCTGCTTGCGCAGATTGCGGACATATTGATGCAACTTTACATCAATGGAGCGAAGGTATTCAAACTTATCAAGAAAACTATAGATAATATATGTTTACATATTTTAGAAGATTTAAGGAATAAAATACTAACTTACGAGGATATAACCAGCTTAGCGAAACCGATGCAAGTAAGGTTCACGTAGTATTTACATTATAGCAGAGGAGGTGGTGTGAAGGGAAGAGAAATTTCTAAAATTTAATAAAAAGCTGAGGATGAACCTTAGCCGGTCTTTTTGGCGTAAAAGAGAGAGAAATATACTGGAAATATTTAACATAGAAAATTAAGGCAAAATGTTATTATATGGTATTGTTAAAAAATTTACTCCTCATGGCTGGACAACCTTGTTATTTCTTGATAAAAGCGTTGTATAGCGATATAATTAATAAAGAAGCTATAATTTAAAGGAGTCATTCCTCATGGATAAAAAAGAATTAATTCGCTATTGGGTTGATACGGCTTTGCGAGATTATAATACCATGCTCCACTTGTATGAGACTGGAGACTATCATTGGAGCCTTTTTATAGGTCATCTGGTTATTGAAAAGCTGATTAAGGCGATATATGTAAAAAATGTAAGTGATAACCCTCCGAGAATTCATGACCTTTCTAGATTAGCTGAGAAAGCCTTGATTCATACTACAGATGAGCAAAAAGATGTGCTGGATTTGTTAACGACGTTTAATATCAGTGTTCGTTATCCTGACTATAAACACGAGTTCTATAAAAAATGTACCAAGGAATATGCGTGGGAGAATATTGAACGTATAAGGGAGATGAAAGAATGGCTACTAAGCTTACTCCAGGAATAGTGGAAAATATTGTTAGAAATTATGCTGAATTGCTTAAACGGGAAATAGGTGTAAAGGAAGTGTATCTGTATGGTTCATATGCTAACGGAAATTATTCCGAGGACAGCGATATAGATGTTGCGGTTGTGGCTGATACATTTTCAGGAGATTTAGTAGAAGATACTTTGTTGTTAATGCGGCTCAGGAGGAAAATTGACAACAGAATATCACCGCGGCCATTTACCAGCGATGCATTTGAAAAAGATGATCCATTTATAAAAGAGATTAAAACTAAAGGGATAAGGATAATATAAAAAAGCAGGTAATGTTACCTGCTTTTTCCATTATTTTGGTCATAATAAAATATGAACAATCAGGATGCTCGCATATTTGCTATAATGCCACCAGTGAAACTGGTTTGGACAATTTTAGCAATCTGTAAGTACGATAAATGGACCTAGTTCACATAACGTAACAGCGTTCATCAACATAAATATTTTGATGACGTATGAATTGTGGTATAATTGACTTTGAAGAGGTGAAGCATGACTATGCGTTTTAAAATAAAGTCGGATTTCAAACCTCAAGGGGATCAGCCTAAAGCCATTGAGGCACTGGTAGAGGGTTTAAATAAAGGCGAGAAGCATCAAACCCTGATAGGGGTTACCGGTTCGGGTAAAACCTTTACCATGGCAAACATAATCGAGCGCGTCCAGCGTCCAACGCTGGTTTTGGCGCACAACAAGACGCTGGCGGCTCAACTGTGCAGCGAGTTCAAGGCGTTCTTCCCCGACAACGCGGTCGAATACTTTGTGAGCTATTACGACTACTATCAGCCAGAGGCTTACGTGCCAGCGACTGATACCTATATCGAGAAGGAGACTTCTATCAACGATGAGATAGACAAGCTGCGCCATTCGGCTACTTCGGCGTTGTTCGAACGCAGGGACGTCATAATCGTGGCCAGCGTATCGTGCATCTATGGTTTGGGTAATCCCAAGGAATACAGGGACCTCACGCTGTCACTACGTCCCGGGATGGTAAAGGACAGGGATGAGGTGCTGCGCAAGCTGGTGGACATACAGTATCAGCGAAACGATATAAACTTCGTGCGGGGAACCTTCCGGGTCAGGGGCGATGTGGTGGAGATATTCCCTGCAGGGTCTTCCGGCCGGGCCATACGTGTGGAATTTTTTGGCGATGAGATCGACAGGATCGCCGAGATTGATGCCTTGACCGGAGAGGTGCTGGGGTACCGCACCCATGTGGCCATATTCCCTGCTTCGCACTATGCATCGTCGCGCGAGCGCCTGGAACGAGCCATCGCACAGATAGAGCGTGACCTGGAGATAAGGGTTAAGGAGCTCAGGGACCAGGGACGTTTGGTGGAAGCCCAGCGCCTGCTGCAGCGCACCAACTACGACATCGAGATGATGCGTGAGGTGGGATACTGCAACGGCATAGAGAACTATTCCCGCTATCTGGATGGTAGGCAGCCTGGCGAGCCTCCTTATACCCTGTTGGACTATTTCCCCGAGGACTTCCTAATGTTCATAGACGAGTCCCACGTCACCATACCGCAGTTGCGGGCCATGTACGCCGGCGACCGCTCCAGAAAGGATAACCTGGTGGAGTACGGTTTTAGACTGCCGGCAGCTTATGACAACCGGCCCCTTACCTTTGAGGAGTTTGAAAGCAGGATAAACCAGGTCATCTACGTCAGCGCCACTCCGGGACCGTATGAGCTCAGCAAGTCGTCGCGCGTGGTTGAACAGATCATAAGGCCTACGGGACTGGTGGATCCCGAGGTGGTGGTGCGGCCGGTGGAAGGGCAGATCGACGACTTGATTGGCGAGATACGCCAGCGCGTTGAAAGAAACGAACGGGTGCTGGTCACAACTCTGACCAAAAAGATGGCCGAGAGCCTTACCGAATACTTAAGGGAGATGGACATAAGGGTACGGTATCTGCATTCTGACATCGATACCATTGAACGCATGGAAATCATTCGCGACCTGCGAAAAGGCGAGTTTGACGTCCTGGTGGGGATAAACCTGCTGAGGGAAGGTTTGGACCTTCCGGAGGTGTCGCTGGTGGCCATACTTGACGCTGACAAAGAGGGTTTCCTCCGCTCCGAGACCTCGCTTATACAGACCATTGGCCGCGCTGCACGAAACGTCAACGGCAAGGTCATAATGTACGCCGATACCATAACCGATTCCATGCGCAGGGCCATAGATGAGACCAACAGGCGACGCCGGCTCCAGATGGAGTATAACCAAAGGCACGGGATTACTCCCAGGACTGTTGTGAAGGGCATACACGACATCATAGAGGCTACCAAAGCCGTAGCCGAGCAGCCCGCCGATTATGATGTAAAAGAGCAGCTGTCGGTTGAGGAGATACATTCCCGTATAGAGAAGCTGGAGAAGGAGATGAGGGACGCCGCAGCAGCCCTTGAGTTTGAAAAGGCCGCTCAAATCAGGGACGAGATATTCAGGCTGAGAGAAAAGCTGCAAGATGTGAAAGAACAGGGCAAGAAACGGGAAAAGCATCCGGCTTCGAAATCCAGTTCAAAGAAAAAGCGCGGGTCGTTGTAAGCCCGAAAAATGGTTTCAAATGCGAGCTTTGAGTGTATTAATTGTATAAAGGTTGCAGATTATAGGCCAAAAATAATCAATTTAGATATGTTGGAGGTGCTTTAGATGTCGCGAAAGATAACAGAAAAGGTCACCTGGGTGGGCAAGATAGACTGGGAGCTTAAGAAGTTTCACGGAAACGAGCTCTCGACCCACAGGGGTTCCTCGTACAATTCCTACCTCATAAGGGATAAAAAGACCGTCCTGATAGACACGGTATGGAAGCCCTTTGCAGATGAGTTTGTCCGAAATCTGAAGAAGGAGATAGACCTCAACGAGATCGACTATATCGTAATAAATCATGGAGAGATAGACCACAGCGGTGCCTTGGTTGAGCTTATGAGGGAGATTCCCGATACCCCTATATATTGTACCGCCAATGCCGTAAAGTCGTTGAAGGGGCACTATCACCATGACTGGAATTTCGTTGAAGTGAAGACCGGCGATACCCTGGATATAGGGGAAAGCAAGCTGATTTTCATCGAGGCACGGATGCTCCACTGGCCTGACAGCATGTTTACGTACATGACAGGCGAGAATATACTGTTCAGCAACGACGCATTCGGCCAGCACTACGCATCGGAGCAGCTTTTCAACGATCAGGTGAAACAGGATGAGCTGTATTATGAAGCCATGAAGTATTACGCCAACATATTGACGCCTTTTAGTGGCTTTGTCACAAAGAAGATTAAAGAGGTCATGGATATGGGGTTACCTATTGATATCATATGTACCAGCCATGGCATTATATGGAGGGACAACCCGCTTCAGATTGTCAACAAGTATCTGGAATGGGCCGACAATTATCAGGAAAATCAAATTACCATCATATATGATACCATGTGGAACGGCACCAGGCGAATGGCAGAGGCAATTGCAGAAGGCATAAGGTCTTCCGATGATGCCGTGGTGGTTAAATTATATAACGCTTCTAAGTACGACAAAAACGATATAATAACCGAGGTGTTCAAATCCAAGGCTGTGCTGGTGGGTTCGCCTACCATAAACAGGGGGATTTCTTTCTCTATATCAGGTATCCTGGAGATGATCAAGGGCCTGGGCTTCAAGAACAAAAAGGCGGCCGCTTTTGGAGCCTATGGCTGGAGCGGCGAAGGCGTAAAGGTTATCAACGAAGAGCTGAAGGATGCTGGCTTTGAGGTAATAGATGACGGCCTAAGGGCTTTGTGGAACCCCGATGAACAGGCGTTGCAGCAGTGCGGGGAATTTGGCCAGCGCTTTGTAAGGAGTTTGTGATGTTTTGGCTGAAATTTACATAAGGACAAGGTGGTCCTTGAGCTCAGCAAGGGCGACCTGGCATCCCATACCGGCATGTCTCCCGAGACGCTCAGCAGAAAGCTGTCATACTTCCGGAAGATGGGCTGGATAAAGCTGGAGGGGCGAAGGAAAATCGTCATACTGGGCAAAGGAAGTTTGGCATCCCTCATATAGGGATGCCTTTTTGATATTTTAGTAAAAATTATCGTTGATAACAATTTGGGAAAGTGCTATTATTATTTTAAGATAAGATATCATTGTATATGTGTACTAGGGGGACATGATGTTCAATCAAAAGTTATACTTTTCTGGGAATCAATTTGCTTTTCTATTTTTTGTAATTTTTATATTATTTTGTGTTACTATAGTAAACGCGTCGAATTCAAAGCCACAAATAGATATTGTTTATTTTTATGATAACCCATGTGCTTCATGTAATGAAGAAGAAAAATTTATTGATTTATTTAACTCTTTGGTAGGAACAGATAAAGAAGGTGTAGAAGTAAACCTTATTATGTATAATGTATTTCATGCAAGTGGTGCACAACTGCTGAAAGAGTATTTTCAACGATATAATGTACCAAAGGAAAAACAGACTACTCCCATACTTTTTGTTAACGATGAATTCCTTGTTGGTGGTACAGCTATTGAGAAAGGCCTTAGAGATGTATTTCTGAAGGAAAAGAATAATATAATAGCTGATATTATTAAAAATGGTGAGGATAGTCAAACTGTCATTTTATACTTTTATGTACCTGCTTGTAGAGAATGTGAAGAAGTGGATAAGTTTTTAAATACTCTGGGAAAACGTTATCTGGTTGGGCCTGAGAGTGGTACTGGATATACATATGTGCATGTAAAAAAATTTAACATTGCAGAACCTAAAAATTTGAAGCTGATAAAGAAATATTTTGAGGTTTACAAGGTACCAGAAAATGATCAATCTGTTCCAATTATTTTCATAGGGGATAATACCTATTTATCGGGTGCGGAAGCAATCAAGAAAGAACTGATAGAAAAAATAGAGACGGGAGAAGGTATTACTACTCTCGATTTGAGTAAAGGCGAGGACGACGATTCAAGCTCTTTAATGAGTTTAAATGGTTATGATATTGTAGGAGTACTAATGGCTGGATTAGTGAATGGTTTGAATCCGTGTTCTTTATCTATGCTGCTGTTCTTTCTATCACTCGTTGTGGCAAAAGGTACGAATATACTGAAAATGGGATTTGCTTTTTGTTTTGGCAAGTTCTTTAGCTATTTGCTTTTAGGAACGCTCCTTTTTAATGTGTTTCTTAAATTTGAGGTACCATGGTTTTCCACTGTTGTAAAAACAATTATTCTGATAGGGGTATTTGTTATCATTTTAATGAATATACGAGATTATTTTGCAGCAAAACATGAGAGATATGATAGAATTCGTCTGCAGCTTCCTGTTTGGCTGAGGGAATATAATCATAAATGGATAAAGAATTTGTCTTTAATACAGAATACTAGGTGGTTGTTTGTAATGAGCTTTGCTTTGGGTATAATCATTTCGTTAGGAGAGTTTTTATGTACTGGTCAGATATATCTAGCTACTATTATATATTTTTTAAGAACTAGTTCTACATACAATGTACAGGCATTACTATACTTTATATTATATGATTTAGCTTTTATTATCCCCTTGCTTTTGGTAACATATGTGATATATAAGGGGAAAGAGGTATTTGACGTATCAGATGCTGTTCGTAAAAGGATACCTTTTATCAAGTTGATAAATGCAGCATTATTTTTAGTATTTGGGATAGTTGTGCTTATTTGGTTTTAACATGTGATTTGTCTAATTGAGGGTCAGAGGTGGCAGAAATGAGAGATATTGTCCTAAGTTTTTTAAATAAAGAAGGGGAAGTGTTCTTCGAACGAAAATTAACTGCTATACCCCTAAAAGAAGAAGCTATTATCCGAAAGAGTATAGAGTATTTTAGCGATCCTGAACCTTGTATGATCCATAGGTCTGCAGTGATGAAAAGGATTTTTATGGAATTTGGTGAATTTTTAAATCAAAATATTGAGAAAGGGAAAATTGAATTGGTATGGAATGAAATACCAGAAGAGTTGAGAAAAATTATTGATATTAATCGAGATATTGAGAAGATATGCATAAGAGTCAGATGAATATTTGGTGGGAAGGTTTTGTAATTCTTAAGAAGGAGGAGGTGTTGATAAAAATAAATATGCTCAGAAAAAAGAAAATTAATTCCGTGTTTTTTTACTTTATGCTATCCTATATAATTATTTTAATATTACCTATTTTAGTTGGAAGCATAGTATACCATGAAGCGATGGATATTTTAAAACAACAGGTGATAAAATCAAATCTTCTTATGCTCGAGCAATCTAAAGAGATTTTAGATCAACGTTTTAGAGAACTTGAAAATATAGCTATGCAGCTTGCGTTTAATAATAAAATTAGACAACTTTTAAGTATTTCTGATTTAACAGAGGGTGTTAATATTTATAAGCTGAGGGAAACGTCTCGGAGTATATCGTCACTGGGGCTTACTAATAATACTTTCATTAGCGATATTCATATATATATTAGAAATAGCAATGTTATATTAACACCAAAAACTTCCTACATTAGACTACCTTTTTCCTATGGGAAAATTTTTAAATATGGGGGATTTGATTATAAAAGTTGGCATGATAATATATTAAATGGTATCTATAATAAAACGTGCATTTCAGCTAGTTCTGTCATGCTCGGTGGAAAGGAAGGCACAATGCTTATTTATGCTCAGTCTATTCCTATTGAAAATCTACATAGACCACTGGGAAATATTTTTATTTATATAAATGAAGAGGAGATAAAAAAATTATTACAACCTTTTGTAGAAGAAAATGGTGGATGGGCTTATATTTCTGATTCAAATGGCAATATAATATCAAGTGTTGCTAGGAATGGGTATGATCCAAAGTTAATAAATGCGGTCAAACGAAAAGGATATCTTGAACAGACTATTTCGGATGAAAAAATGTTTATAATGTATACACGGTCATTATATAATAATTGGATATATGTTGTTGCCACGCCAATCGATCTCATTCAAAATCGTGTAAAATATATACAAAAGTTAGCATGGAAGGTAACTGTAAGTGTTTTTATTGCTGGAATTTTCGGAGCCTTTTGTCTTGCTAGTAGAAATTATAAGCCAATCAAAAAATTAGTTTTTTTGTTACAAAGTGCTATTAGTGACAGTTATGGGGATAACAATGCTTTTAGGATTATACAGGAGGGTATATCTAGGTTGGTGAACAGTAATAAGATGTTGCAGAACATGATGTCTGAACAAAGGCCTTTATTAAAACAAGCTTTTATAGATAGATTATTAAGAGGAGAATTTGATGAGATACAACAAATTGACATACTGTTGGGACAAACTAATATAAAATTAATGGGGGATGCATATGTTGTTTTGATGGCTTGCATTGGAAACAATCATATGTTAATTTCTGAAGAGGAAGTTAAACGTCTTCAGACTATTAAATCTATTATTAGTAATATGATGAACAACTTACTGGGTGATATGGGATATTCTCATAATGTTGATATGGATAGGATTGCCGTTATAATGGGATTCCCCAACGAGAACATTCCAAATTATAGACAAATTGCAGAGAAATTTGTTGAGAAAATATCCGCAGAAATATCAAGCCGTTTCAATATTAGAATCGTATGGGGTGGGGGATCTTTGTACGAAAATCTGTTGGATGTTTATTTATCATTTAATGAGGCAAAAAAAGCGCTTTCGTATAAAATATTTAAAAAGGATGTATCTATCATATGGGCTGATTCCTGTTCAACCGATCGCACTTTGGGTTACTACTATCCAATTGAAATGGAAATAAGACTTCTTAACTATGTTAGAAGTGGAGACTTTGACGAAGTTAAGAGTATACTGAATAAGGTATATGTAGAAAATTTCATAAAAAGAAATTTAGACTATTTAAATAGTCAACAGCTTATTAACGAGATGTATGGGACTGTTGTAAAAGCAATTGAACATATTAACATAAATCAGCCTGCCGTGTTAAATTCAATAGAAGAAAAGATTAGGAGGATTTACACTTATCAAACGATTGATGAAATTTATGAGTGCTTCATAGATGTATATTCGTATATGTGTAACATTAACAATGAGTTTAAGAACAACCATAGCACTGAATTGGTAAAAAATGTAATTAAATATATTAATGAAAATTATACAGACCCTAATTTAAGTTTGAAGAGTGTCGCGGATCACTTTGGCATTACTGATGTGTATCTAAGTCAGCTATTTAAAGAGCGCGCAGGAGAAAATTTTTCAAGTTATTTAGAAAAAGTACGATTACAGCATTCAAATCGCCTTCTTGCTATGAGTAACTGGTCAATTGATGAGATAGCCATAAAAGTTGGTTATAACAGTTCTAATACTTTTAGAAGAGCATATAAGCGGCTATATGGAATTAGTCCTACTGAATTTAGAAGGAAATCAAAGATAAATAATTTTAATCCGAATAATTTTACCACCTATCCGTCTACGGATGTGTGATTTTTGACCAATCAAATTTATTTATTCATGACATTATATTTTATTTCTAAAAGAATTCAAAAATAACAGAAGTTTCGCAAATTAATGAATAAAAAAGGCGTAATCCTTTGATATTTAGAGGTTTAGAAAGGATAATACTCGAAATACGTAAATTCCGATTTTTACTGGAAAAAATTTAGGGTTAAAAAATGGGACCATCCTTTCTATAATTAAATTGGTTCAACCACGAATTTTGTGGTGCAGTAGAATTTCCATAAATTACATTACCAATTAAATGGTAAAAAGGTAGAAAAAATCCGATACATCCCTTATTATTTTACTATTACAAAACTTAAAGGGGGTGTATCGGATGAATATCAATTATGATATTATCCGAAAATTGATTGGTTTGCAAGGGATAGAAGTAATTTATTTTGAAGTAAATAATGGTATATTTGAAGTATTTGCAACATCTGCGTTTGATTATGCTGTGTGTCCTAGATGCGGCAATGTGACATATACAGTACACGATAAGAGATATCAATCGTATAAACATTTACCTATATGGGGAATGGATACAGTTATCGTACTGGAAAAAAAGCGTTATTTATGTGATTGTGACCCTAAACATCCTTTTGATGAATATTTTTCTTTCATAAGAAGATATCAGCATTATACTATACCATATGAACAGTATATATTTACATTGGCTCACAGAAATACTATTAAAAATGTTAGCGATATTACTGGTGCCAGTGAAGATACATGCCAAAGGATATACAACCATTATGCAAAAGAACACCTTAATGCATGTAATCCAGAGCCACTTAGACTTTTAGGTATTGATGATATCGCCAATAGAAAGGGTCACAATTATGATACTATCATCTATAACCAAGAGACAGGCAAAGTAGTCGCAATCCTTTCTGGGAGGAAAAAGGAAGATGTTGTATCATACCTTAAAAGTTTACCGGATAGTGTAAGGGAAGGTATTGAGGCAGTTTCAATGGATATGAGTAAAAGTTATTGTTATTCAGTGTTAGAATGCCTGCCCAATGCTAAGCCGGTTATAGATAGGTTTCATATATCACAGCATCTTCATAACTGCGTAGATGATGCAAGAAAGCACATTCAAAATCATATACGCAAGTACGACAAAAAAGATGAAGTATTCAACATACGTTGGACGATACTTAAAAATGTAGAAGACCTGAATTATGAGGAATATCAGAATCTGCTGACGGTCTTTGCAAAATATGAGAAGCTAGAACAGCTTCATTATCTCAAAGAAGAGTTTAGAGTTTTCTTTGAGGTTAAAACAAAAGAAGATGCAGCGGCATTTTTAGATTACTACAGGGAACTAGTAGCAGAATATGATATTCCTGAACTTAAGAAATTTACTAAAACTCTTGATAACTGGGCAACGTACATTCTGAATTATTACGATTATCCGATTTCCAATGGTTTAACAGAAGGTAATAATCATAAAGTTAAGAACATTAAACGAAGAGCGTACGGATATCGTAATCGTGATAATTGGGAAATTAGAGTTAAGTACGAATTTGAATGTGCTTAAAACTTTAAGTTATCAAGGTACGTTGGATAGGTGTAATTATTTAAATTGCCATAATTATACTGTATAGGTATAATAACCATATATAGAAAAATATATGGAATAAAGGGAAAATATAGCTGACAATGAATAGGAAAAATATTTTAATAATTTTCCTCAAAATTACTTCTTGATAAGGTAGATATATCCTTTATCACAAAATTTATCGTTGAACCTAAATAAATGTTGTTTTTTTAAATATTAAATGTTAAAATTTTTGAAATATTTCACCGTATTTTAATATTTGGTTGTTTACTCAAAGCCTTTTGAATGCTATAAATTAAAAGGAAGTTGAAATGTAAGGCTTGAAAGGGGAATAGGTTTATGGGAGAAATAAAAACAAGTTCAGTGTTGTTGATTAATGTTGAGTCTAAGAAAAATGATATGTTAAAAAAAGTAAAGCGGCACTGGCAACTATATTTTGTAATTCTTCTTCCACTAGTATACATAATTGTTTTTCACTATATACCTATGTATGGTGTGCAGATTGCATTTAAAAATTATGTGCCTACCAAAGGAATATTTGGAAGCCCATGGGTTGGTTTTAAACATTTTGAAACTTTTTTTAAATCTTACCAATTTTGGCGATTAATAAAAAATACTGTAGGGATTAGCTTTTATTCATTAATAGCAGGATTCCCTGTTCCCATAATTTTAGCGTTGTCATTGAATGCCGTACGTAACCAAAAATTCAAAAAGGTTGTTCAAATGACCACATATGCTCCACATTTTATTTCTACTGTGGTTATGGTATCTATAATAATGCAATTATTGTCGCCTCGAACAGGCTTAGTAAATAAACTCCTTGGGCTTGTAGGAATAGGGCCAATAGACTTTATGGGAGAGGCTAAATATTTTAAATCTATATATGTGTGGTCTGGAATATGGCAAAGTATGGGATTTAATTCTATAATTTATATAGCTGCATTAGCAAGTATAGATCCGTCGTTACATGAAGCTGCAATAGTAGATGGTGCATCTCAGTTACAACGCATATGGTATATTGATATACCTGGCATTATGCCAACGGCTACAATCATGCTTATTTTAAGTATGGGGCAAATTATGAATGTGGGATTTGAGAAGATATATTTAATGCAAAATCCCTTGAATATGTCTACTTCTGATGTGATATCCACATATGTATACAGGTTGGGGTTGGTTAATGCTCAATACAGTTTTTCAGCGGCAGTAGGTTTGTTTAATTCGGTTGTAAATTTAATTTTATTGGTAAGCGTAAATCAGTTTGCACGAAAATTTGGAGAAACAAGTTTGTGGTGAAGGAGAGTGTTACATTAATGCGTAAAAGTTCATCTATTTATTATTCTCGAAGTGATAAAATATTTGCAGTAGTAAATACAATTTTCTTGTTATTCATATTTATTATTGTTGTGTATCCATTAATTTATGTTTTGAGTGCTTCTTTTAGTTCTACACAGGCTGTTATGTCCGGTAGAGTGTGGCTTTTACCTGTGGAACCTACATTGTTGGGATATAAAGCTGTTTTTAACAATCGATCTATCATGACAGGGTATGCTAACTCATTTTATTATACAGTGTTAGGAACGGTTATAAATGTTTTTATGACAATACTTGCTGCTTATCCGTTAGCTAGGAAAAGTTTCTATGGTAGAAATTTAATTATGGGTATATTTACTTTTACAATGTTATTTTCGGGCGGTTTGATACCCACTTATTTGCTAGTAAAGCAGCTAGGATTGATAAATACTAGGTGGGCTATGGTTATCCCAAACGCTATGAGTGTATGGAATGTTATTGTTGCTCGAACCTTTTTTAGTACTACAATTCCTGAAGAATTGTACGAAGCCGGCGAGCTAGATGGATGTAGTGATATAGGATTCATTAGTAAAATTGTTATACCGTTATCAGGCCCAATTATAGCTGTGTTGACTCTATTCTATGCGGTGGGACATTGGAATTCGTATTTTCAGGCTTTGATTTATTTAAAAGACGCTGAGTTATTCCCGTTGCAAATAATTTTAAGGAACATATTGATTCAGAATGAGACGTCTGGTGAAATGATGAGAGACATAAGTGAAATGCAAAGAAGACAAGGAATGGCTGAGTTGTTAAAATATTCGTTGATTGTAGTGGCAAGTATTCCTGTTTTGATAATGTATCCGTTTGTTCAAAAATATTTTGTTAGAGGAGTAATGATTGGTGCTCTCAAAGGTTAAGATAAAAAATTTACTTTTGTAAGGGGGGAGTAATGGCAAAATGTCCTAGTTTATAAAAACTGTTGTAAGGAACTATATTAACCATTTAATTTATTAATTAATTTAAATATTAAAGAATTGGAGGGAATTCTATGAAAAAGGTTTTTATATGGACGATTTGTTTATTACTCGGTTTATCTTTGATTTTGTCTGGTTGCGGGAGCAAGGGGGAACAAGAAAATAATGAAGCTGTAAATACTGGATCTTCTGAGGAAAAAAATGATAGTGGCAGTGTCGATGAAGGAGAGTCTATAGTAACCCCTCCGGGGACATATCCTTTGGTAACAAAAAAAATAACATTAAAAGCATTTGCACCTAAATTGCCTTACGTTACAAATATTGCAGAAGGTAATAATTTTACTGAATGGTTAGAGGAAAAAACTAATGTTCATATAGAATGGGAGCTTGCGCCTCAGGATTCTTTTGGCGAGAAGAAAAATCTAATGCTAGCAAGTGGAGATTATCCTGATATAATCTTTGGGGTTTCTAAACAGGAAGAAATGACATATGGTCCTCAAGGAGTACTGTTGCCATTAAATGACTTAATAGAAGAGAATTGTATAAATTTTAAGAAAGTACTAGAAGAACGTCCTTTTCTGAAGGGAGCTATTACAACTCCTGACGGAAATATTTATTCGCTTCCAACTATTAACGAATGTTATCACTGTATGTATGCTATGCGAGCATGGATAAATAAAAAATGGTTAGATAATTTGGGCTTGGATATGCCAACAACTACGGATGAATATTATGAAGTGTTAAAAGCTTTCAAATACAATGATCCAAACGGTAATGGTAAACAGGATGAAATTCCTTTGAGTGGAGCCGTTGGAGGATGGCATACGAACGTTGCAAATTTCTTTATTAATTCGTTTATATATAACGATGGTGAAAATAGATTTATTTTTAAAGATGGGAAATTGGATTTTGCTGCTAATAAGCCAGAATTTAGAGAGGCATTGAGATATCTTAATAAATTATACACGGAAGGATTAATGGATAAAGCTGCATTAACCCAGGATGTACAACAGCTTATTCAGTTGGGAACAAATCCGGAAGTAAATATTTTAGGTTCAGCTACAGCTGCTTTATGGTGGAACTTTTCAGATAGTGATAATGTTGAGAATCCACGTAACCGTGAATATGTCGCTATGTCTCCTTTAAAAGGTCCAAATGGGGTACAATATGCAGCGTATTATCCGTTTGGCTTCTCTACAGGTGCATTTGCGATTTTCTCAAATTGTAAATATCCTGAAGTAGCTATAAGATTGGCAGACTTTCTCTATACTTATGAGGGAACTTTGCTATCTACTGTAGGTCCAGAAGGTGTCGCTTGGAGATGGGCTAAAGAAGGTGAAAAGGGATTGCATGGTGAGAAAGCCATGTGGGTAATGTTGAAGGATATAACGGTTACTGAATTTAACGATTGTTGGGGAGAAATGGGGCCTTATTATAAGACTAATGAATTTAGGCTAGGTCAGGCTGCACCCGAGCAAAATCCGTGGGATACTGAGTACAGATTATATAAAGAAAGCAAAGAAAAAATGGCATCCTATGCACCACCTGTGGAAGAAATCTTCCCACCGGTGTACATTTTGCCAGAAGATTTAGATGAATATGCTCGTTTGAGTACGCAGATTAAAGATTATGTAGATGAATCAATTGCCAAGTTTATTACTGGAGCTTTAGATTTGGATAAAGATTGGGATGTATATGTAAAAGAATTTGAAAAGCTTGAACTTGATAAATTTTTACAAATTAATCAAAAAGCCTATGAAGCCCAATATAAATAAGTTGTAAGAAGTACAAAAAGTATAAATAAAAAAGGGAGCTATCTTTATCAGGTAGTTCCCTTTTCACATGTTTATTCCAACGGAAACAAAGGCAGTTTTTCCAAAAATATTATATCATCCCGCTGGGCAGCGTCTCCCTCGGCCAGGATGGCCGCTTTTGCGACCACTATCCCCCCGGCTTTGGTGACCAGCCGTTCGACGGTCTGTACCGACTCTCCTGTGCTTATGACGTCGTCAATTATGGCCACGCGCCTGCCCTTTACCAGGGAGGCATCGTTGTGGTCCAGGCACAGGATTTGCTTTTTCTGTGTGGTTATCGATACCACTTCATCCACAATGGGTGATTCCATATAAGGTTTAACGTTCTTTCTGGCCACGATATAGCGTTTCATTCCAAGCAACCGGGACATCTCAAACACAAGGGGTATCCCTTTGGCTTCCGCCGTGACCAGTATATCAACCGGCGGAAGCTTTTTGACCAGCTGGGCCGCAGCGGCGCACACCAGCTCGGTATCGCCCAGTATGACGAAACTGGCTATGGCCAGGTCATCGCTGATCTTCACAATTGGCAGTTCCCTTGTGACGCCAGCCACGTGAAGCGTGTAAGTTTTTTGTGCCATGAGAAAACCTCCTTTCCTGCCTTCATTCTAATTGTATTTACAGCCCTATTATGGACCCGAGCAGCTTGAGTACAAGGCCTGCCAGCATTCCCAGGAAGGGATCGGTGATGGCGGTAACCGTCATGGTTACCCCTCCCACGATGGGCCCTCCGGGTATCTCGCCACCCGCCAAAGCATTTGCAGCGTTTGTGGGTACGGTGACTATTGCGCCCAGCACGAACAGGAACCCCGCAATGGACTCGCTCGGGATGAATCTCCCTATCTTGGGTAACAATCCCGCCAACAGTATAACGGCCATCAAAGCCATCATGAGTACCCCCCGACCAAACGGGATGAGGGGCACTGCCAGTTGCAGATATGATCGACTCCACAGGGCCACCTCCGAATATGGAGGAAACCATATCGGCCAGGCTGCTTATGACGGACAGGTGATCGACGTTTACATCGGTTTTGGCAATTTGTCCAGTTATCTTCCCGAAGGCTATGTTGGCACCGATGTTGAGGCATACCATGGCCATAGCACCGCGTACCACCGTAGGATTGATTTTGAATTTCTGCAGCACAAATCCTTCTTTTTCAGTTACCTGAATATCCGACTTTTTCTTCAGCATAAGCGAGATTGCGCTGGACACCACCACTGAAACCGTGATGGTGTATACCAGGTTTTTGGTTAAAAGGTAAGTGATAAAACCGACTATCATTGAGCTGAATCCAACGATATGGTTTTTTCTGGCCATATCTATGGATACTTTTGCCAGCATGATACCCACGCCGGCCATCATGCCACTGGTAATGACAGGGCCCACAAAATCCACGATCCTTTCTAAAAGCCCAAAGAGGCCTATTAGCGTCATGATGCAGCCGCCCAAAAAAGTCATGGATAAGCGTTCGCACCTGTCCTGCCCCATGGTTCCCGCCACTGTTATGGTTTCGGCCTGGAATGATACGGGAGCGACAGATCCCACCAGCGCGTTGCCGGCAGCGCCGACTATGAAAGCCAGGGCAGTTGGTATCGATGCAAAACCATAGGATAATGCCAATAGACCTTGAGGCAAACCGTTTAATATTACGCTCAAAGCCGCCAGTATGTCCTGTAAAATTTCCATAGCTTCTAACTCCTCCCTTGCTGTTTGTATTATTTTGTATTTTCCCATATCCTTTTGCTTTTTGAATCGTGTTGAACGATTGTTTTAGGTATGTATAAGAAAATATACCATATTTTCAAACAAAAAGCAACATTTTTTATAAAAAGTACGGAATATGTACCTATACAATATCTTATAATAGTGATAAATGTTCGGAATTTGTAAGCCGCGATTTTGAGTACATTGTATTTTTTTAGTGTATTTTTTGAATCGTGGATTCAATGTTAACCTCTGTATTAACTTTTAATGGAAAGCTGGTAAGACTGTATTTATTCTGGTAATATTTGGCTTATAATGATAAAGCCATTTGCTTGCTCGTTAATTTGCAAAGCCGCGGTAAAAATTCTGATAAATTAAATAAACTTTTAACTGGAGAGAGATAATTAATCTTGAAGATAGAAGGATATTGATTTTGAAAGGATTTGTTTCAGAAACAAGAGCTGTTTTTCAGCTAAATTGACTGTAGCGCTGAAAAAAATGAACTGCCGAAGAAAGGGTGAAACTAACATGAAGAAAAGGTTTGCGCTGATCATCATTGTAGCATTTTTGTCTTTATCGATCGCTATGCTCTTTGATTCCAATGGTATGGCATCTAACTTTTTGAATTCAAAAGATAAACGACAGGATGCAGGGCATCCAGGAGAAGGGCATAGCTACAGGGATGCAGATTCCTTGCAGGCATTTGACTCGCCTGAGTCGGCCTTGCGCTTTTATTTTGACACTTTAAAGACGGCATCGAATTTGACCGAGCGCCAGATGGCGGCACTGGGCGGAACCATAGGCGAGGGCTTACAGCCGTATGAGGAGGCCTATCGATGTTGGAGTGAGCAATGGAGGCGTAAACACGCCTATCAAGAGTTCCTTGCATCATGGCAGGGTACTGTGCAGGTAGAGCTTTTAAAGCTCCTTCCTGCTGGAAGGCAAAATGGACAGGCGAGGTTTTTCGTTGAGACCCGGCATATCGAGGTTACCGGTGACAACCCGCGAACGGGAATCTTTTACTACACAGGCTTTTTCGTCGTGGACAAAACCTGGGAAGGATGGCGCATCACCGATGGCGGCCTGACATCACAAAACTTGGCCTGGGAACTGGGAGGGCATCAGCCGTGGCGTTCTGATCCCGTTATGGTGGCACGGATAGATGGCCTGGGTGTCGGAATGGAGGACGATATAGGAAAGCCCGTTGTTCAGGGCAATCCCGATGGCACCGTAACGGTGAAGTTTCTGGATAATTGCGGTAGGGAAAAGTATAGGGTGGTGCTGTATAAACCAAAAGATGGGATGTGGAGGGTGCTCGAAAAAGCCAGTGACGCTACTGCAACTTAATTTGCTTGAGTGTAGCTTGATAAAGCAACGCTTGTGTGTGCAATTTTTCGTTTACCGTCATTTTTGCTTCAAAATTGCGGATTTCGTTTTTAGCAGCAAAATAGACTTTTTATACTGAAATTCATGATATGATGGGCAAATGATGTTTGGTTTTAATGCCGGTTTGAAGACCGTGGGTCGGCGTTAGAATAAAAACTTATTAGATCAAACATAGAATAAATTTCCAGATATGTCAATATTATTTACAAAAAATAGTATTGACATATTTTTTTATCTGTGTTAAAGTGTGTGCTAGGTTTAAGATCACTAAACAAAAAGTTTAGTTTACAAAAACTTTTTAAACTCAATTTTATTGGGAGAAATAAGTTATGAAAATTGGTGAAAAGATAAGGCAACTGCGGCTTAAGGCGGGTTTGACGCAGGAAGAGCTGGCCGACAGGTGCGAGCTGACCAAGGGCTTTATCTCGCAGGTGGAGAGGGAGCTGACGTCGCCCTCCATTGCTACCTTGATGGACATACTGGAGTGCCTTGGGACAAATCTCAAAGACTTCTTCAGCGATGCCGTGCCCGAGAAGGTGGTGTTCAAGAAGGACGATGTATTCATAAAGCAGGACGAGGAGCTCAAGCACTCGATAAAATGGCTGGTGCCCAACGCTCAAAAAAATGCAATGGAGCCCATACTCATGCAGATAGAACCCGGCGGAAGCTCTAATGAAGATAACCCGCACGATGGAGAGGAATTCGGCTATGTGATATCGGGCAGCATAAACCTCTATCTAGGGAACCATAAGTACAGGGTGAGAAAGGGAGAGAGCTTTTATTTCAAGGCCAACCAGGTTCACAGAATAGAAAATGCTGGGAAGGCGAAGGCGGTTGTGCTGTGGATATCATCGCCACCCAGCTTTTAATATTATGAAGGTTTGAGGGGGGAGGTACACATGGTAGAAGAGCCTATCATAAGGCTGGTGAATGTATCAAAAAATTACGATGGGACAGAGGCGTTGAAGGATATCAATCTGTGTATACGCAAAAACGAGTTTCTTACTTTGCTTGGGCCGAGCGGGTGCGGTAAGACCACAACGCTTCGCATCATTGCGGGTTTTGAGCGGCCCGATTCGGGAGCGGTGTTCTTTGAAGGAAAGGACATAACCAACCTACCTCCCTATAAGAGAAAGGTAAACACCGTCTTTCAAAGATATGCCCTGTTTCCGCATATGAACGTGGCTGAGAACATAGCGTTTGGGCTTAAGATAAAGAAGCTGGATAAGAAGACCATAGAGAGAAAAGTGGCCGAGGTGCTTGAGCTGGTAAACCTCAAAGGGTTTGAGAAAAGGAGCGTAGACTCGCTGAGCGGAGGACAGCAGCAGAGGGTGGCCATAGCCAGGGCGCTGGTCAATGAGCCGGAAGTGTTGCTGCTGGATGAGCCCTTGGGAGCTCTGGACTTAAAGCTTAGAAAGAGCATGCAAATTGAGCTTAAGAGGATTCAGAAGATGCTGGGTATCACCTTTGTCTATGTAACCCACGATCAGGAAGAGGCCCTCACCATGTCGGATACCATCGTGGTCATGAAGGATGGCACCATACAGCAGATCGGTACGCCCGAGATGATATACAACGAGCCTAAAAACGCATTTGTGGCCGATTTCATCGGTGAGAGCAACATCATCCCGGGCAGGATGCTTAAGGACAATCTGGTGTATTTTGCTGGCCATGAATTCGAGTGCGTCGACTCCGGCTTTGAACGCAATGAAGAGGTAGATGTGGTCATAAGGCCCGAGGACATAAAGCTGGTACCTGTAGGAGAGGGTATGCTGCAGGGAGAGGTGGAATCGGTGACCTTCAAAGGGGTGCATTACGAGATGATAGTGCGCAGCGAAGGTATAAACTGGATGATACACAGCACCCTTATGGAGCCGGTGGGAAGCAGGATAGGGCTCCGCATACTCCCTCACGACATTCATATAATGAAGAAGGCGGCGGTAAAATGAAAAAGACGTGGTACGCATACCCCTACCTGGTATGGATGACCATCTTCATAGTGGTGCCGCTGTTTTTGCTGTTGTTTTATACCTTTACTGCCACCACCGAAGAGGGCATACGGTTTACCCTCCAGCACATAAAGCGCGTATGTGAACCGATATACCTGATGGTGTTGCTGCGCTCAATACTGCTTGCGCTCATATGCACCGTGGTGTGCCTTTTGATAGGCTATCCCGTGGCGCTGATCCTTGCCAACAAGGAGTACAGCCAGAATAAGGTTTTGGCCTTGCTGTTCGTGATTCCCATGTGGATAAATTTTCTGGTAAGGACCTATGCCTGGATGAGCCTGCTGGGGAAGAATGGCCTGATCGATATGGTGATGGATTTCTTGCGCCTCCCTCCTGTACAGCTTCTTTATACCGACCATGCGGTGGTGCTGGGGATGGTGTACAACTTTTTGCCCTTTATGGTGCTGCCCATATATTCGGTTTTGGCCAAGATGGACAAGAGCATCATCGAAGCGGCAGAAGACCTGGGTGCAGACTACATCACCGTGCTGAAGAGGATTATCATCCCCCTCAGCCTGCCAGGGGTCATATCGGGCATCACCATGGTGTTCATGCCGGCGGTAACCACCTTTATAATATCCAGGCTCCTGGGTGGCGGCCAATATATACTCATAGGCAATCTGATAGAGCAGCAGTTTATTGTAGTGGGCGATTGGAACTTTGGGTCGGCCATATCCTTTGTGCTGACGGTGATAATTCTGATAAGCATGGGCATCATGCGCAAATACGACAGGGAGTATGAGGGGGGTGCCATATGGTAGGGCGTATAATCAAAAGGGTATACCTGTACCTGATATTTCTTTTCCTGTACGCGCCCATAGTGGTGCTGGTGGCCTATTCCTTTAACGAATCCAGGTCAAGGGGGCGGTGGGGTGGCTTCACTTTAAGGTGGTATGCCGAGCTGTTTAGGGATACCGAGGTGCTACGTGCGCTTTACAATACCCTGGCCATAGCCGTCCTGTCGGCAGTGATAGCCACGGTCATCGGTACGGCGGCCGCCATAGGCATACATGAGATGAAGAGGATCAAAAAGGTAATAGTGATGAACCTCACCTACCTGCCTGTGATAAACCCAGATATTGTGACAGGCGTGTCGCTCATGCTACTGTTTGTGTTTACCAAGCCGTTTACCCAGCTGGGATTGGGCTTTTTCACCATGCTGCTCGCCCACATCACCTTTAATATACCCTACGTAATACTATCCGTATTGCCCAAGCTCAAGCAGCTTGATAAACACGTATATGAAGCGGCGCTCGACCTGGGCGCAACCCCTTCCTACGCCTTACGAAAGGTTGTTATCCCCCAGATAATGCCGGGGATCGTGACGGGTTTCTTGCTGGCCTTCACCCTATCCATCGACGATTTTGTCATCAGCTTCTTTACCACCGGCTCGGGGGTGTCAAACATCGCCATATACGTCTATTCCATGGCAAGAAGGGGTGTCAACCCTAAGATAAATGCTTTATCAACGATTATGTTTGTCACTGTGCTGGCATTGTTGCTTATAGTAAACAAAAGGATGAGCAAAGATAATCCAAAGGTAAAGGAGAGTGTGAGGTCAACTACCCACCACTTAAAGAAGCGGGGGCTTGTAAAGAGCCCTGGTTGACTAGCCTCAGCCACCAGCAAAAAGTTGACGGGGCTACGTTAGACAGGTCATGACACCCCGGGGTGCTGCTCAAGCTCCGGGCTCTGTCGTACAGGTCTAAACAGTCCTGAGGGGTAGGGACAGTGACCTGTGCATGACAAGCCTGTCTAACATTGGCGATGAGCACCTAACTCCGCAAGGAGGCTTACCGCTTATGGTGTATGTAATTTCAAAGGCGGGGAAACCACTAATGCCAACCGAAAGACACGGCAAAGTAAGACGGCTTTTAAAGCAGGGACTTGCAAAGGTAGTCAAACGGGAACCGTTTACAGTCCAGCTTTTATACGATACCACTACCTACACACAGCCGGTGACGGTAGGACTGGATATAGGTTCTAAGACAACAGGTGTATCGGCTGTTACGGAGAAGAAAGAGATATTCTCTGCAGAGGTAGAGCTGAGGGACGATATTAAAGGGTTGCTGCTTGAACGAAGGCAGTACAGGAGGATGAGAAGATACAGAAAGGTGCGCTACCGCAAACCCAGGTTTTTAAACAGAGCAAGGGATGATGGGTGGCTTGCCCCCAGCCTTCAATGGAAGGTAGATGCACACATCAGGATAGTAGATATGCTTGGCAGGATAATGCCGATAGAGAGAGTAGTGGTTGAGGTTGCACCGTTTGACACGCAGAAGATACTAAATCCTGACATAGAAGGTGCAGATTATCAGAATGGCGCACAGAAGGGTTTCTGGGATGTAAGGGAATACTGCTTATGGCGAGCTGGTTACAGGTCAGAATTATCGGGTAAAAGGGGTATATTAGAGGTTCACCATATAGTTCCGAGAAGCGAAGGCGGGACGGATACTCCCAGCAATTTGATAGTGCTGACTGCAGACGAGCACAAAGGGGTGCATGAGGGCAGGATAAGGATACCGAAGTCAAAGGTTGAGAAGGTGAAGATGTTTAAGGATGCGGCACATGTATCGACGATAGGGTGGCATATAGTTAACAGGTTAAGAGAACGTTATTCTGTGGAAGTGACATATGGGAGTACAACGAAGGCGAAACGGTTGAGTTGTGGTATGGAGAAGTCGCACAGAGTTGATGCGTTTATAATAGCTGGTGGGGATTTGCAAGAGAGGTTGAGAGAATGGTACTTAGGGAAGTTTTTGAGGCGACAGAACAGGTCATTGCATAAAGCGAATCCTATCAAGGGTGGGGTAAGACCCGTTAACACGATTAAGGAGGCATATGGTTTTAGGCGATACGACAGAGTAGAATACGAAGGCATAATTGGGATAATAGCGGTTTTAAGGAGCAGCGGGTATTTTGCTGTAAGAAGTCTTTCAGGTGAAAAGATACATGACAGTGCCAAGCATAACAGGTTAAGACTTGTAGAAAAAGCAAAGACATTAATGTTAGAAAGGAGGGAAGAGCGCATTCCTCTCCATCTTGAAGAAGATGGAGTCTCCTGCGCTCGTATATGATGAAAAAGGCATTTAAAATTTTCGGACTTTTTTTCAGCGTAATAATGGTGGTGGGCATCTTGGCCGGATGCGGCAGCGCTCCCAAGGCGCAGCTTAAAGTGTACAACTGGGGAGATTATATCGACGAAACTGTCATTGAAGAATTTGAAAAGAAGTACAACATCGACGTGATATACGATACTTTTGCTACCAATGAGGAGATGTATGTAAAGGTAAAGGGCGGTGGAGCCGACTATGACGTGGCCATTCCGTCAGATTACATGATCGAGCGCATGATAAAGGAGGGCATGCTTGAGAAGATAGACTTCAGCAACGTTCCCAACTATAAATATATAGATGAAAGGTTTAAGAATCTCCCCTATGACCCAAATAACGAATATTCCGTCCCCTACATGTGGGGCACCGTCGGCATTTTGTACAACAAAAAGATGGTCAAAGAGCCTGTTGACAGCTGGAAGATACTGTGGGATGAGAAGTACAAGAAGCAGATCTTCATGCTGGACAGCAGCAGGGACTCCATAGGGGTGGCCCTTAAAATGTTGGGATATTCCTTGAACACCAGGAATATGGATGAACTGGAACAGGCTAAGGAGGCATTGATAAAGCAAAAGCCGCTGGTGCTGTCCTACGTGGGCGACGAGGTTAAGGAAGCCATGATATCGGGGCAGGCAGCCCTTGCAGTGGTGTGGTCGGGCGATGCCGTCTATACCAAGAGGGAAAACCCCGACCTGGAGTACGTAATACCCAAGGAAGGCAGCAA
The DNA here is from genome assembly GCA_000526435.1 of Caldicoprobacter oshimai DSM 21659. GTDB lineage: Bacteria > Bacillota > Clostridia > Caldicoprobacterales > Caldicoprobacteraceae > Caldicoprobacter > Caldicoprobacter oshimai. The sequence goes on along the minus strand of JAGB01000003.1, from coordinate 10,300 downwards.
TCTGTGGGTCGATGCCATGGTAATTCTAAAGGGTACTAAAAACAAGAAGGCGGCAGAGCAGTTCATCAACTTCATGTGTGAGCCCGAGATCGCCTTTAGAAACGCCGACTATATAGGATACTCCACGCCTCATACCGAAGCTAAGAAGATGCTGGATCCAGAAATCCTCAATGACAGGACTGCTTATCCAACCGATGAGGATTTGAAGAATTGCGAGGTATTTGAAGCGCTGTCGGATGTCATAAAGGAGTATGATAGGGTATGGACAGAGGTGAAGGCAGCGAGATGAAGCGGTTTAGAATAGTTGTGGCTGGCTGTGGTAATATGGCTAATACCTGGATAAAATACGCTTTGGAAAGGCAAGATGCCGAAATTGTGGCGCTGGTTGATATAAATGAAGAGAACGCGCGTGCTATGGCGAGGCGGCATGGTCTGGACTGTGGTATATACCAGGACATTGAAAAAGCTATAGAGGATTCATCAGCTAACCTGGTATTCGATGTAACCGTACCTGAAGCTCACCACAGGATAGTGACCACAGCGCTTAAGATGGGATGCGACGTGCTGGGTGAAAAGCCCATGGCTTCCTCGATGGAAGAGGCTCGAGAAATGGTGGCTGTTGCTAGCGAATCAGGTAGGATGTATGCGGTTATGCAAAACCGGCGCTACTTAAAACATATTCGTGCATTTCGCGAGCTTGTAAGCTCGGGGGTTATCGGCAAGCCTGGGTTTGTATGTGCCGATTTTTTCCTGGGGCCCCATTTTGGAGGGTTCAGAGAGGTCATGGACAGCCCGCTTATCCTGGACATGGCCATCCATACATTTGACCAAGCGCGTTTTATCATTGGTGCGGACCCCGTTTCGGTGTACTGCCATGAATTCAATCCCCCCGGTTCATGGTATAAAGGAAATGCCGCTGCGGTATGTATTTTTGAGTTTTCGGATGGTTCGGTGTTCTGCTACAGGGGGTCCTGGTGTGCGCAAGGCGCTCCTACTTCGTGGGAATCCTGCTGGAGGATCACGGGCAGTAAGGGTACGGCTATATGGGATGGTGTCAATCCCCCCTACTGTGAGGTTGTGGTGGAGGGTCATACGAAACAGTTCATTTATGAGACCAAAAGGGTTGAAGCCACATATTCGTGGAACGGTAGAGAGGGGCATGTTGGATGTCTTGATGAGATGTTTAACGCGCTTTTAGAAGGCAGGAAGGCCGAGACCGATTGTACTGATAATATAAAGAGCATGGCAATGGTCTTCGGCGCGCTGGAAAGTGCTAGAAAAGGTAAAAAAATAATGCTGTAAACTTAAATTAATAGCCTTTTCTATGGAGGAATTTGCTAAGCGGCGTAGAATATATATTATTGAGCTGTTGATAAAAACTATATTAGATTACCATGATAAAAAATAAAGCAAAAGGGAGGCGTGTACATATGAAGTTAGGGGTCTTCACGGTGTTGTTGGCCAACAAGAGCTTTGAGGAGGCCTTAAAGTACTTGCATGATTTAGGGGTTGAAGCGGTAGAGATAGGTACGGGGGGATTTCCTGGTAAAGCGCATGCCAATCCTGATGAGCTGCTGGCCGATGAAAATAAGCTCAATGAGTTTAAGGACCTGCTCAAGAAGTACAACATGCAGATCAGCGCATTGAGCTGTCACGGCAATCCCGTACATCCCCAAAAGGAAATCGCAGATGCTTTTCATAAGGATTTTGAAAAGACGGTGCTGCTGGCTGAAAAGCTTGGTGTCGACAGGGTTATCACCTTTTCGGGGTGTCCCGGGGACTCTCCCGGTTCTAAGTATCCAAACTGGGTGACCTGCCCGTGGCCGGACGATTTCTTGAAGATACTGGATTATCAGTGGAACGAGGTGCTTATCCCATACTGGGAGAAGGCGGTCAAGTTTGCAAATGACCACGGCGTGAATAAGATCTGCCTTGAGATGCACCCGGGCTTCTGCGTTTATAATCCCGAAACATTGCTTAAGCTGAGAGCCGCGGTGGGCGATACCATTGGCGCCAACTATGACCCCAGCCATCTGTTCTGGCAGGGGATAGATCCCGTTGCGTCTATCCGCAAGCTGGGCCCGGCCATATATCACTTCCATGCCAAGGACACCAGGATAGATAAGCTCAACACCGCTGTGAATGGCGTGCTGGATACAAAGCATTACGGCGATGAGATCAACCGCTCTTGGATCTTCCGCACAGTCGGATATGGCCATGACTATCAGGTGTGGAAGGACATTGTGAGCAACCTGCGCATGGTGGGCTATGATTACGTAATGAGCATAGAACATGAGGACAGCCTTATGTCGCCAAATGAAGGGCTGCAAAAGGCTATTGCGTTCTTGAAAGAGGTCATGATTTTTGAATCAAAGGGCGAGATGTGGTGGGCTTAAACTAGGCTTAATGAAAGTGGGGGAGAATGTATATGAAGGATACCTTGAATGTGGGGCTTGTTGGGTATAAGTTCATGGGTAAGGCCCATAGCAATGCCTTCAGGAAGCTAGGGATGTTTTTTAATCCCAGCCTGAAGGTCGTCATGAAGGCCATATGCGGCAGGGACGAGGAATGGGTCAAGCAGTCGGCTGAGAAATTCGGGTGGGAAAGCTACGAAACCTCATGGGAGAAGTTGGTCAAACGGGACGACATAGACATGGTGGATATAGCTGCCCCCAGCAACGTTCATAAGGAGATAGCCATTGCAGCCGCTGAGGAAGGAAAGCACGTATTTTGCGAAAAGCCGCTGGCTTTAAACCTCAAGGACGCAAGGGAAATGCTGGAAGCAGTGGAGAAGAACAAGGTAAAGCACCAGATAGGGTTTAACTACAGGTTTGCTCCTGCTGTACAGCTGGCCAAAAAATTGATCGACGAGGGCAAGATCGGGAAGATATACCATTTCCGCGCATTATATCTCCAGGATTGGGTTATGGATCCCGAGTTCCCGCTGGTGTGGAGGCTTGACAAGAAGATAGCCGGGTCGGGGGCCTTGGGCGACCTGGGCGCTCACATCATTGACCTGGCCCGCTTCCTTGTAGGGGAGTTTGACAGGGTCATTGGAATTAACAAGACTTTTATCAAGGAAAGGCCCATAGTGGAGAGGATGGAAGGCTTAAGTGCTGACGCTCAGGCCGGTGCGCCCCGCGGTGAGGTAACGGTAGACGACGCTACCCTGTTCCTTGCTGAGTTTAAAAACGGCGCCCTCGGCTCCTTTGAGGCCACCCGCTTTGCCAACGGCCACAAAAACGGCATGTCTTTTGAGATAAACGGCAGCAAGGGCAGCTTGAGGTTCGAGTTTGAAAGGATGAACGAGCTGTGGTATTATTCTTCTGAGGACCCCGAAGGAGTACAGGGTTTCAGGCTCATTCAAGTTACAGAGCCGGTTCACCCCTATGCTTCGGCGTGGTGGCCTGCGGGGCATGTTATAGGCTATGAGCATACCTTTGTACACGAGCTTTACGAATTTGTAGAGGCAATCGCTCACGATAGAAATGCCTGCCCCGATTTCAATGACGGGGTGAAGTGTTCGCAGGTGATTGAGGCAGTGGAACTATCCATTGCAGAAGGGCAATGGATAGAGGTGGATAGCCTGTAGGGGATACTGATAACCTTTGGCGACAGCTGCGGGGAAAGCACCCGTGGCTGTTTTTGTTTAAACCCTGAACAACAGAGAGGACACACAAAACGATATACAGGAGGAATCGTAGGCGATGAAGATAGGCACTTTGTCCGTTCCCACCAACGTATTTCTTGCGCCAATGGCAGGAGTTACAGATATGCCGTTTCGCCTACTGTGCAAGCAGCAGGGCTGTGGCATGGTGTATACCGAAATGGTGAGCGCCAAGGGCCTCTACTACGGTGATGAAAAGACCTGGAAGCTTACCGAGGTTCATCCCGATGAACACCCGGTAGGGGTGCAGATTTTCGGTTCTGACCCCGATATAATGGCCGAGATAGCCAGGAGGCTGTCTCAGACCGATGTAGACTTGATAGATATAAATATGGGATGTCCCACGCCCAAGATTGTGAAGAATGGGGATGGAAGCGCACTCATGCGTCAACCAGAAAAGGTCTATAAGATAGTAAAGGCGGTGGTGGAAGCTTCTGACAAGCCCGTGACCGTCAAGATAAGGAAGGGCTGGGATGATGAAAGCGTCAACGCCGTCGAGATAGCCCAGATAATCGAGGAAGCGGGGGGATGTGCAGTAACGGTGCATGGCCGTACCAGGGAGCAGTTTTACTCGGGCACTGCCGATTGGGACATCATTCGCAAGGTGAAACAAGCTGTCTCTATACCCGTCATTGGGAACGGGGATATATTTACGCCAGAGGATGCAAAGAGGATGCTGGATGAGACGGGGTGTGATGGTGTAATGGTCGGTCGAGGGGCTCATGGCAATCCCTGGATTTTTAAAAGGATAATTCATTATCTGGAGACAGGGGAACTGCTGACTCCGCCCACGCCGCGCCAGAAGATCGAAATGGCGTTGCATCACCTCGACATGATGATACAATACAAGGGTGAGGAAGTAGGAATCCGTGAGATGAGAAAGCATATAAGCTGGTATATTAAGGGACTGCCCAATGCTAATAGAGTTAAAAATGTTGTGAACACCTTAAAGGATGTGAAGGGGATCCATGAGCTGTTGAAGGGGTATCTGCTTGAGCTGGAAGGGTCTGTGTGATTGCGCTTTGAGGAGAAATTTTTGAGATGTTTTACCAGGATATTTATACAAGCCCAGTAATGGGTATAATTGTAATTGGTGCTGGGCCGGTTGAATAAAAATGATTTATAGGAGGATGGCATGAAGAGGATTGTCAGCGTAAGCATAGGAGCCTCTTCAAGGAACCACAGCGTCACTGCCAACATATGCGGTCAGGATTTTCTTATAGAGAGGATAGGAACCGATGGGGATTTAAAAAAGGCCGTTCAGCTCATTGAGGAGCTGGATGGAAAAGTGGATGTGTTCGGCATGGGCGGGATCGACCTGTATCTGTATGGCGGCAACGGGCGGAGGTATGTGATAAGGGCGGCGTTGCCCCTTGCCAGGGCTGCCAAAATGACGCCCATCGTTGATGGCTCGGGCCTCAAGAATACACTGGAACGGGATGTGGTCAATTTTCTGCACAGGGATTGCGGATTAGATTTGAAAGGGAAAAAAGTATTGTTGGTGTCTGCTATGGATAGATTTGGTATGGCAGAGGAATTTACAAGTATGGGCTGTGATATGATATTCGGTGATGTGATATTTGCGCTGGGGCTGCCCATACCAATACGCAGTTTAAAAAATCTACATCGTTTGGCAAGCGCCTTGATGCCCATCATTTGCCGTTTGCCCTTTCACTGGTTGTATCCAACAGGCCGCGAACAGGATAAGATACCTCCTAAGTACAGCCGATACTACCAGGCTGCCGATGTCATTGCGGGGGATTTTATCTATATAAAACGTTATCTTCCTGATCACCTCGAGGGCAAGGTGATTGTGACCAATACCATCACTGAAAGCGATGTACAGATGCTCAAGCAGAGGGGCGTGAAGCTGCTTGTGACCTCCACCCCAGAGTTTAACGGGCGATCCTTTGGCACCAATGTGATTGAGGCTTTGATAGTCAGCCTTTCGGGGAAAAGGCCAGAAGACATTACTGCAGATATGTACGCCAGGCTGATACGGGAATTTGGGATCACCCACAGGGTTGAATATTTAAATTGAATGGGGATCAGAAAGTGGGCAAGTTTGCTGTCATGACATTTCGGCATGTGGATGACCAATCCCAAGCTGGTACTGGAATTGTGGGCAGATTGATAAACCTTTTAAAGGGCTGGCGCTCTAACGTGGCGGTTCAGACCATCGGCACTGTCATTTTTAAAGGGGATGCCCATGAGATGGGGTATATACTCCAATTGTCGGATTTTATAGTGAAGTGGGATAGGCTTTCGCCAAACAGGCGCCGGAAGAAGCTGCTTAAATATTTGGGACTTTTGGAAGAGCTGGGCATTGAAATGGTATGTATTCCCTATTACTGGAGCGTTCTGCCGGAAGAGGTTATAGAAGTGATGAAAAAAAGGTTTGTTGTAGACTCCGGGTACCAGATGCGCATCTTTGCGCTTGTGGAATCTATAAAATACCTGATGGGGATGCTGAAGGATAGGGTGCTCGATATGGAAGTGGGGATTTGGGGGGCTGACACCCGAGTCGGCAGGCTGTTTGCTCGAGTACTGGCACCTTATGTGAATAATATGGTGTTGGGGGGTACATCTATCGATGACCTTTATGAACTGGCCGATGAGGTCATGAGGGAAACAGGGCTGGCTTGCCCAGTCACCACTGATGCCGGTGAATGCCTCAAAGATAAGCGGCTTGTGGTGGTGGCAGAGGAGTGCGACTTCAGCCTTCTGAGCAGCCATGCCATTGTTGTATATGCGGGTGAAATCGATTTAAAATATATAGAGGCGATGAAACGCCATCCGGGGCCTTTTTGGATATTGTCGGGCTGGGCAACCTTGCCAGATGAAGTAAAGGCAGATATCGAGCTGTTGCCGTGGGAAACTTTGGGCGTACTGCAGGCCTTATCTCTTATGGGAGAAGAGATTCGCGAGATGAGCCGTATATTGGATACCTTAAAGATGCGCGGGTTTATATCGCCAGAAGGCGGAATAACCTATAACACCTTCCGCATCCGGCACTTCAGAAAAAGGACCTGATTATATTTTCTTGACAAACCATTACTACTTTTTTATAATAATTGTACTACAAATTTAGAAAGATTTTCAAGCACTGGCACAAATGATATTTGTGTCAGTGCTTATTGTATTGGTTATGGGGTAGATTAAGCTTTTTTGGAATTAAAAGTGTGTTTTAAACACATATTAATCATCAATTGAAAAATTAGAATTAAAAAGGGGAGAATCGATTATGGCAGAGGATTACAAAGAGACAATACTAACGCAGGAAGGCGTTGCTAAATTGGAGGAAGAGTTAAGGTATTTAAAAACTGTCAAGCGTAAAGAGGTGGCAGAGCGCATCAAACAGGCCATCGCTTTTGGCGATCTCAGCGAAAATTCGGAGTACGATGAGGCAAAAAATGAGCAGGCATTCATCGAGGGGCGCATCGTCACCCTAGAAAACCTGCTTAGAAATGCGAAGGTTATCGATGATGAGGATATCTCCACTGATGTGGTGAGTATTGGCGTCACAGTAAAGCTGCTGGATGTTGAAACCAACGACGTAGTGGAGTATACTATTGTAGGGTCCACCGAAGCCAATCCGGCCGAAAACAGGATATCCAATAAATCGCCGGTGGGTAAAGCCTTGCTTGGCAAACCCGTGGGAGCGGTGGTTGACGTACATGTACCGGACGGAGTTATCAAGTTTAAAATACTAGAAATTCGCAAGTGAAGGTGAGAAATACAGGATGGATGCAACAAGGACGGACGCTCAGTTTGAGGAACAGAATTTGAACGAGGTACTGCTGGTCAGGAGGGAAAAATTGGATAAGCTGCGCAAAGAGGGCAGGGATCCTTTTGCCATTACCCGGTTTGAGGTTACCCACTATTCGCAGCAAATAAAGGACAATTTTGATACCATGGAAGGTCAAGAGGTAACGGTAGCGGGCAGGATCATGTCAAAAAGAGTGATGGGTAAGGCCAGTTTTGCCCACATCCAGGACAGTGCCGGGCAGATACAGATATTTGTGCGCATAAACGATGTGGGCGATGAACAGTACCAGGACTTTAAGTCCTTCGATTTAGGAGACATCATAGGGGTGACGGGAGAGGTCTTTAAGACAAAAACGGGGGAGATTTCGGTTAGGGCAAAAAACATGGTATTACTTACCAAGTCTCTTTATCCTCTTCCGGAGAAGTGGCATGGGCTTAAGGACCCTGACCTTCGTTACAGGCACAGATATGTGGATTTGATTGTAAATCCAGAGGTGCGCCGTACCTTTGAAATACGTTCCAAGGTTATACGATGCATCAGGAATTATCTCGATAGCAGGGGATATCTAGAAGTTGAGACGCCTATCCTCCATATCACTGCAGGTGGCGCTGCTGCCCGGCCTTTTATTACCCATCATAACACCCTGGATATTGATTTGTACCTTCGTATTGCGACCGAGCTCCACTTAAAACGGCTAATCGTCGGTGGCTTTGATAAGGTTTACGAGCTGGGGCGCGTATTCCGCAACGAAGGGATGTCCATCAAGCACAATCCCGAATTTACTTCCATCGAGATATACAGGGCCTATGCTGATTACATGGACATGATGGAACTCACTGAAGACATGATAGTCACCGTTGCAAAAGAGGTGATGGGTACCACCAAGCTGACGTACCAGGGCCAGGAGATCGACCTGACGCCTCCATGGCAGCGTATGACCATGATTGAGGCTGTCAAGAAATACGCGGGGGTAGATTTTTCGCAGATTAATACCGACGAGGAGGCCAGGGAGGTCGCAAAGCAAGCAGGTCTGGAGCTTAAGAAGGGCAATACCTGGGGGCACATACTCAATGCTTTCTTTGAAGAAAAGGTGGAGCAGCATCTGGTGCAGCCCACCTTTATCCTGGATTACCCCATTGAGATTTCGCCGCTTGCCAAGAAGAAGAAAGATGACCCCAGGTTGACCTACCGTTTTGAGCTGTATATAGTGGCACGGGAGATTGCCAACGCGTTTTCTGAGCTGAATGACCCAATTGACCAGAGAGAACGTTTCATGGAGCAGGCCAGACAGCGTGCCGCAGGAGATGAGGAAGCCCATATGATGGATGAGGACTTCGTGCATGCGCTGGAGATTGGTATGCCTCCAACCGGTGGTGTAGGCATAGGCATTGACAGGCTGGTCATGCTGTTTACCGACTCTTACTCGATAAGGGATGTAATACTGTTCCCCACCATGAGGCCCAAGGAGTAAAAGCAATAAAGGCGGTGATTAAGAAGCGTAAAAGCCATGGGACCTTAAAAACGGTTCCATGGCTTCTTAATTTTTTGATATGTTAGAATTCAACATAACCACGCAACGTACCATTGTATAATCAAAAACAGCATTTTGCTGCACTTGTTGAGCACTTGCATTTGATGTATAATTAATATGTATGTATTGTATAAACTTTTTAGGCAGGTGATATACTCCATGTATCAGGTTGTGGTAAACAGGGAAACGCTGCAGAACCATCTGCATTACGATTGGTGGAAATACGTTGTGGGTATAGTGGTGACGGTCATGCTTTGGAATCTGGTGTCGACCATGACCAGGCCGCAAACCCCGCCAGATAAAAAGGTTGATATTTTTCTTGTAGGAGATTATCTCTTGGAGGAAAAGGTTGAGCCTATAAGCCAGCGCATGCTGAAGGACTTTCCGGAGCTTTTAGAGATCAATTTCATGAACATACCCTTGGGTGGGGATCCTGAACTGGAAATGGCGGGGCGATACAAACTCACGACAGTGGTCGGCGCTCAAGAAGGGGATATATTCGTATTTAGCAAAGGGGAGTATGAGACGTTTGCCAAACAGGGTGCTTTTATGCCGCTTGATGAGTACATCGACGACGAGATAACGAAGTATATACCCGCGGAGGAGCTGGAGAAGTACAAACTGAGCGTTGAAGATGAATACGCCGAGGATAAAGGGCCCCATATTTACGGTATCCCGCTAAAGGGCGTTACTCTGTTCAACGATACCGGCTATAATGTAGAGGATAAGGTTCTGTCGATAATGGCCTATAGCAAGAACAAAGAGAAGGCTATAGAGGTCATGAAGTGGATAGTGACAAAAGGAAGATGATTGCGAATTAACGCGTATAGTCTAGAAAAAAGAAGATAAAACGAATATTTTTTAAATAGATGCGAAAAATAAATGTAATAAACCTATTAAAATGGCTTGATTATGCTGCGGGGGCTGTGGTATAGTAATATTCGCCGCTTTTAAGGGGCGGCGGGGAATGGTCCTTGAAAACTGAACAGTGGTTGGAAGGCCAGGTCAATTCTGGAGAGGTAAGACTCATTTGCGGCAAGATGCGAGTTTAGGATATAGATTTTAAGTGAAGAGTTTGATCCTGGCTCAGGACGAACGCTGGCGGCGTGCCTAACACATGCAAGTCGAGCGGGGGCTGCTTAAGTAGGTTTCTACGAGAGTGGCCCTAGCGGCGGACGGGTGAGTAACGCGTGAGCAACCAACCTTGTACTGGGGGATAACAGCTGGAAACAGCTGCTAATACCGCATAAGACTACGGCACCGCATGGTGCTGTAGTAAAAGGCGCGGAAGCGCTGGTACAAGACGGGCTCGCGTCCCATTAGCTAGTTGGTG
>JAGB01000002.1 GCA_000526435.1 Caldicoprobacter oshimai DSM 21659 | reverse complement strand
GCCGGGATCTTCTTTAAAGCGTTCCTCAGTAGCTCAACGGTAGAGCACTCGGCTGTTAACCGAGGGGTTGTTGGTTCGAATCCAACCTGAGGAGCCATTTTCTTTTTTGGCTTAGGTTTAAATTGGTCTGAACTGATCTTTAAAAATGCGGGCTTTAAACCTACTATATAGAGATAGTCAAAATTATAACAAGTCCTTTTTAGGGCTTGTTATTTTTTATGCCTTATTTATATTTTCTTTCAAATGAGGATTTTGTTTCGGGCTTTTGTAAAATTATATTTACTCCATCATTTTCACGTGCTATAATCTAGCCTAAAGATTGTGTACATAATATAATGAAAATATGTCAAACGGGAGGGAGTACCGGTGAACAGCATTAAAATTGCGGTTTTAGGGTTAGGGAATGTAGGCAAAGGAGTATGGGAAATACTGCGTAGGCACCGGAATATGATAAAGGAATACATTGGAGTTCCCATCGACGTAAAAAAGGTTTTGGTGCGGGATGTCCAAAAGAAGCGTGATATAGATGTGCCACCTCATATGCTTACTACCAATTTTGATGATATCCTTCTTGATGAGGATATACGGATTATCGTTGAGTTGATTGGCGGGCTGCATCCCGCTTACGAATATATGAGAAAAGCCATTGAAATGGGGAAGCACGTGGTTACTGCCAACAAGGCCGTTATCGCATCTTATGGCAGGGAACTGATACAATTGGCCAACGAAAGAAATGTTCTACTCAGGTTTGAGGGAAGCGTAGGAGGAGGAATTCTTATCATTGCAGCCCTTACTAGGAGCCTTGCTGCCAATGAAATAGAAGCGGTGGTGGGTATAATAAATGGAACTACAAACTATATCCTCACTCAGATGACCAGGTACGGTATGGATTTTAACACGGCTTTGAAGCTGGCGCAGGAAAAGGGATATGCAGAGGCTGATCCTTCTTCGGATGTTGAAGGGGAGGATGCTGCGTTTAAGCTTTCGATATTGGCATTTATCGCCTTTGGGGTACAGGTTCCTCCACAGGATATTCCCCGGGAAGGCATTACCCGCATTTCCGAAAAGGAAATCCAGTATGCGGCTCAGCTGGGTTACACCATAAAGCTTTTGGCTGCTGCCAGAAAGCATGACGGCAAGCTGGACCTGCACGTACATCCGGCACTGGTACCCAATACTCATCCTCTAGCCGCTGTCAATGACGAGTTCAATGCTTTGTTCGTTAAAGGTGATGCGGTAGGGGAGCTTATGATGTATGGCAAAGGAGCTGGGTCACTGCCAACCGGTAGCGCCGTAGTGAGCGATATAATGGATGTAGCGTCTACAATGATGTCAGGGAGTACAACGCCATACATGTACAGAAATGCCAGGGAAAAATTGCAGATCAATGGCGAAGGAGAAGGAGAGTATTATATCCGCCTCGAAGTAGTGGATAGGCCGGGTGTACTGGGGAAGATTTCGACAGTTTTAGGAAATTATGGTGTAAGTATTGCTTCGGTGGTCCAGCGGGGCAAAGACGAGCGAGTGGTACCATTGGTGCTTATCACTCACAAAGTGGACAGGAAGCGGCTTGACCTTGCACTGGAAGAAATAAAGAAGTTTGATATGGTAGAAGAGGTGGCCAGCATTTTACGGGTAGAGAGCCATTCAAATTGAAATGCGGAGAGGAGCGGAAACCCTTTAAAATGGATGTAAACAATGCTCCTTTAGTGAAAGCTCTTATGGAGTATGCAAAGCAGGGTACGGTTCGATTTCATATGCCGGGGCACAAGGGTGGTAAGGCTTTTCCAAGAGCGTTTTTAGATAACCTGGCGGCTATGGATGTGACCGAGATACCCGGGATGGACAACCTATATTGTCCTGTCGGCGTAATTGCCCAGGCTCAAATGCTGGCGGCTAAAGCATTCGGTGCTCACCATACTTTTTTCATGGTAAATGGCTCAACGGCAGGGATTCAGGCCATGGTAATGGCTGCCTGTAAGCCTGGAGATAAGCTGATCGTTCCCAGAAATAGCCACAGGTCGGTGTGGTCGGCTATGATACTGGCCGACGTCAAACCTGTATATATCCAACCGCGATATGACCAGGAAAACTCTATGGCCACTCAAATATTGGTACAAGATGTGGAAAGGGCTTTGGATGAGAACCCAGATGCTGTAGGAGTGCTGGTGGTACATCCCAATTATTACGGCATGTGCAGCCATTTGGAGCAGATAGAAAAGGTTGTCCACGACAGGGAAAAGCTGTTGCTGGTGGATGAGGCTCATGGTGCCCATTTCATCTTTCATCCCGATCTGCCTCCCTCAGCTGGTCAGCTGGGGGCTGATATGTGGGTGCAAAGTGCTCATAAGACGCTGCCGGCTTTGACCCAGGGGGCATATTTTCATGTAAGGGGGCCGCGAGTTGATGCCAACCGAGCAGCTCAGGTTATAGCCATGCTACAGACCAGCAGCCCTTCCTATTTGATAATGGCCTCACTTGATTGGGCCCGGGCCCTTATGGAAGCTGAAGGTAAGGCTCTAATTGAGAGGTTGATGCATGAAATCCATAAGGTAAAGACGCGGTTGCGGGGCCATATAGGGCTTTTAACCATAGACGATTATGACAAGGGCGAAGAGGTAGCGGCACTGGACCCTACACGGTTGGTATTAGATGTCCGTCCTCTTGGAATTACGGGCTATCAGGCTGAGCGGCTCTTGAGAGAGGCTGGTGTACAAGTTGAGATGAGCGACATATACCGCTTAGTGCTTATATGCAGCGTGGCCGATAACAGAACAGCTTTTAATGTTCTGATTGAAGCGCTGACCAGTCTGGCAAAGAAGTTGCCAGCACACAGGTTTGGACCAAGCGCCGCGTATAAGTATAATAAGATGTCAATTTCCGGGGAAATACCACAGCAAATGCTGTCGCCTAGAGAAGCTTTTTATAGTATAATAGAAAACGTACCTATAGAAAAAAGCGTGGGAAGGATATGTGCTGGAGTTATAGGCGCTTATCCACCCGGTATTCCTCGTTTTTGTCCCGGAGAATTGATCGATAAAGCGGGTATAGATGAGCTTTTGGATATACAGCGCTATGGAGGCACTCTTTTTGGACTTGTAGAAGATGCATTGGTTCCAGTTGTCAGTGAATAGCGTGAGGAGATAAGATGGATATGGTAGGTATTTTTATTACCTTTGAAGGGCCGGATGGGGCAGGGAAAACGACACAGGTTAAGCTTTTGGAGCGGCATTTGCGGCAAAGAGGCTATGACGTGCTGGTGACCCGTGAACCAGGCGGAACGCCTGTAGGAGAGGAAATACGCAAGATTCTGCTCAACCGCAACTATAAAGACATGGATGCCGTAACTGAGATGTACCTGTATGCAGCATCCCGTGCTCAGCATGTAAGGCAGGTTATAAAACCCGCCCTTGATGAGGGAAAGATAATATTGTGCGATAGATTTGTCGATTCCAGCATAGCCTACCAGGGATTTGGAAGAGGGCTGGGTATGGATGTGGTAGAGGCGGTAAACAGATATGCGCTTGGAGGCATTATCCCTGATTTGACGCTTTTTTTGAACATTCGGCCGGAGGATGCTTTAGCAAGAGGCCGTATAAGGTCGGAAGAGTTGGATCGACTGGAAAGCGAAGAGTTGGAATTTCACCGACGTGTGTATCAGGGTTTTCTTTCTTTGCAGAAGAAGTATCCGGAGCGCATCAAAGAGGTAGATGCCTCAAGGAGTATTGACGAAGTCTTTGAACAGGTCCGAAGGTTAGTAGAATATTTGCTATCATGTAAAAAATAGGATATAATATAGGTAAGCAAAATCAAAGAAGGGGGGTTGAGCAGTGAAGCTTATCATTGCTGTGGTGCAGGATGAGGATGCCCAAAAGCTGATCTCTACCTTGATGAATGAAGGGTTTGGGGTCACCAAGCTGGCTACTACAGGTGGTTTTTTGAGGGCTGGAAACACCACTTTGCTAATTGGTACCGAGAAAGAGAGGGTCCCGTTGGCCCTGTCGCTTATTGAAAAGGTGTGCAAGAGCAGGAAACAGATAGCCACTTCGCCTTCACCTGTAGCAGGTACGACAGGGGTGTATGTACCCTATCCCATTGAAGTGACGGTAGGTGGAGCCACGGTTTTTGTCTTGGACGTAGAGGAGTTTAAGAAAATTTAACTTGGTAAATGATGTTTCAAGGAGATACGGGTAGTTATGAGAATAAGGGATGCTGTGGTCAGAGACAAGGAGATGGGCTTGAACAGCTTGATGAGGAAAGAGGTTTATCCGGATGAAGTACACAGCAAGAGTTTCAGCGGTGTAATGCGCGATACTCAAGAAAGGCTGATAGAGCAAGAGCTGTCGTTGCTTATGGAAGAGATCAAGTTACAAGAGGAAAAGCTGATCAAGCATCTTACTCTGGCTGAGGTTATTCGCTACAGGAAGCTGGTGTCGCGGTTTTTGTCCACGGTTGTGAGCAATATGTACCAATTCACAAAGCATGACTACTTCAATAGCCAGGGCAGGCATGAGGTATATGCTGTGGTAAACAAAGTCAATCAAAAATTGGAGGAGCTAGTAAAGCAAGTGCTTCACTCAGACAGGGATAAGCTTAAGATATTGTCTCTGGTAGATGATATTCGAGGACTGCTGATAGATTTATTCTATTGAAGGGTTTGGATAGACCATGAACTTTTTGGACGTAATAGGCCAATCCTTTATAGTCAAGAGGTTAAAACAGATCATTGAAAGCCAGCGAATAGGCCATGCTTATCTGTTTGTTGGCCCGGAAGGGATAGGTAAAAGGACCATAACTGATATATTTGCCCGCGGCATTATGTGCAAATCACAAGGACATAGGCCTTGTGATTTGTGCCGTTCATGCAGGCAATTCAATTCGGGAAATCATCCCGACGTATATCGGGTTCAAAAAGGGGATAAATCCAGCATAGGCGTGGAGCAAATAAGGAGCATATTGGATGATATAAATCTTAAACCTTACGAGTCCAGCCGCAAGGTTTATATAATCGAGGATGCACATGCTATGACTGTGCAGGCCCAGAATGCCTTTTTAAAGACGCTGGAAGAGCCCCCCTCTTTTGCCACCATTATTTTGCTTGCAGAGAAGTCCAGTGAGCTGCTGCCTACCATACTGTCGCGCTGTCAGGTATTCCGCATGCAGAGGCTTACCAGAGAAGAGGTATGTACTATCATAATGAGGCACTTTGATATGCCCAAGGAGAGGGCTATGCTGTTTGCTGGGCTTTCTGATGGGATTCCGGGTAAAGGGTTGCAGCTGGCAGGCTCACAGGAGTTCAATGAGATGCGGAGCGACGTTTTTAAATTTTTGGAGGAAATTTTTGGCTATAACGATATAGATAAGATGGCGCAGTGGGAACTTTTTAACCAGTATAAGGATAGGATTGATGAAATATTGGACATGTTGGTTATATGGTTCAGAGATATACTGGTATATAAAGAGACCGGCGATCCTGCGCTGGTCATAAATATAGATAAGCTACCTTTAATAGAAAAACAGGCCTCCTTATTTACAATTAGGCGTATAAGGAGTATTATTGAGAGTATAGAACGCACTCGAAGGATGCTTAAAGGAAATGCCAACTATCAGTTGACCATAGAGAATTTGCTGCTCGGCATGTGAGGAGGTGATTTTTATACAAACAGTAGTAGGGGTCAGATTCAAAAGAGCAGGTAAAATATACTACTTTGACCCCAATGACATAGAGCTTAAACCGGGAGACCACGTGATAGTGGAGACTGCCCGTGGGATAGAATATGGCGAGATAGTGGTGCCTCCAAAGGAGGTCCCAGAGGAGGATATAGTTCCTCCTCTTAAAAAGGTTATTAGAAAGGCTACGGAAGAGGATGAATTGAAGGTAAAAGAGAACAAGGAGAAGGAAAGCAAGGCTTTTGAAATATGCTTGAGGGAGATTGCTAAGCACAAGCTGCCCATGAAGCTGGTGGGCGTGGAATACACCTTCGATAATAACAAGCTTATATTCTACTTTACTGCTGAAGGAAGGGTAGATTTCCGTGAGCTGGTGAGGGATTTGGCAGCCATATTTAGAACCAGGATTGAGCTCAGGCAGATTGGCGTACGCGATGAAGCCAAGATGATAGGAGGACTGGGCCCCTGTGGTAGAAATATGTGCTGTTGTACTTTCCTGGGGGATTTTCAGCCCGTATCCATCCGAATGGCAAAGGAGCAGAAACTATCGCTTAATCCGGCCAAAATATCGGGCGTATGCGGTCGACTCATGTGTTGCCTGAAATTCGAACAGGATTTTTATGAGGATGTGTTAAAGCGCATGCCAAAGGTAAACAAGGAAGTATTAACGCCTGATGGCAAAGGCATTGTGGTGGATATAAATGTACTATTTGAGAAAGTCAAGGTAAAGTTGGTTCAGGAGGATGGTACTGTAGCGGTCAAAGAATACTCTCCCGATGAGGTGGAGTTGATAGACAAGGACCAAGGCGAAGAGGTCCTGGAAGAAGCAGATGATATGCAGGATGATTTAAACGGGATGGATGAGGAGATAAGGTCACTGATGGATGAGTGAAAAAAATCTTTGCAATTTTGGGTATTGGTGATAGAATAGAAGAGGTGTTTTTTGCGGGGTTTCAATGTAAGGAGGTGAGGGTAGATGGCGTACAAGATTACTGAGGAATGCATTGCATGCGGTGCCTGCCAGTCCGAGTGTCCGGTGGATGCCATCTCCGAGGGTGATGACATCTACGTTATAGATCCGGACGCTTGCATAGAGTGCGGCGCATGCGCTGATGTTTGCCCTGTGGGCGCTCCTCAGCTTGAATAATGAAGAATGCAATGAAAAAGAACCTGATCGTTTCAGATTGGGTTCTTTTTTCATTGCAATAAATTTTACCTGCTGGCAGGAATTTGACAATTTATGCCGAATATTTATCTATATATGGGTGGGTAAAGACGTAAAACTATAAATTTCTGGGAGTGATGTAGCTGTGTGTCGTAGAATTTTGGCGCTGCTGGTTGGACTAGCTGTAGGATTCTTCTTTATAGGGACCATACCTGTGGCCCAGGGGGATACTGATTACAGCATTATTCGCGTGCGGTTGGCTTCCATGGGGAATCCTGTCAATGTAAAGGTTAAAGTGAATGGGAACTATAGCATACCCGAAAATAAGGACATTTATCTTGAGAGGGGAAGAGAGTACGAGATAAGCATACAGGATGGGAAGCTAATACTTAAAGGTGGGAGTGCAGTTTACACATTGGGTAACAAGTTTACTTTTAAGCAGCACAAAGGTGGTGATTCTGATGTACTGTGCGTGCTCCACCCCTCATACGGATGGACAAATTACAAGGGCGATATGGTGGTGAGCCTGGAGGGAGGGTATATCAGGCTTACCAACCATGTGTATCTTGAGACGTATTTGTATGGAGTATTGCCTTACGAGATGAACAACGGGTGGCCTTTGGAAGCCCTGAAGGCTCAGGCAGTAGCTGCCCGTACATATGCTGTGCGATGCAAAAAACCTGCCTCGGCGGCCTATGATGTGGTTGATACTGAGGCTGACCAGGTATATAAAGGGTATAATCCCAGCTATGGAAATTGTAAAAGGGCAGTGGATGAGACCGCAAAAATGGTGCTGAAATATAACGGGGGTTTCGTGCCAACCTTTTACTCGTCCAGCAATGGAGGTTGGGTAGAAGCAGGCTATGAGGTCTTTTCAGGTGTGCCAAAGGGATTTAAGCCACTTTCTGCCAAAGAGGATCCGTATGATCCTGTACTTAAAGAGCCTCCAAATGAATGGAAGTTTAAATGGAAGTTTACTATACATAAGACACAAATTGATGTGACAGGGAAGGACTTCGCCAACCCCGATAGCTGGTGGAGTTCTGTAATCGAAAAGGATGCCGGCAGCTATAAAAACTTTATAGAGAAATTGAAGGAAGAAATTAAGAAGAATACCGGCGCTCTGGATGTCAAAATTGTCAGCATTGATGAGATGCGGTTCGAGGGAGAGACGGCAGGCAAGAGAAAGAGAGAGGCTTATTTTAAGCTTTCCTTTTACATGAGAGGCGCGAACGGTTATGTGATGGATGATCAAGGGAAGATAAAGCTCAATACCGCGGAAGTGAAAATGCCAGCCCAAAATATGCGCTTTGCTATAGGAGCCAGTGTAATGAGGAGCTTATACATAACAGGCCTTGAATTGCAAAATATTGAAGTTCCTGGGCAAGAATACTATGTCATTACTGGCCGGGGATTTGGCCACGGCGTTGGTATGAGCCAATGGGGAGCTAAAACAATGGCTGAGCAAGGAGCCAAATACACAGATATCTTAAATTTCTACTATCCTGGTGCGGTCATAGAGGCTCTCAACATTTCTCCGCCTGCTCTCACAGATATGCCGTCAAGAGGGGATGATAAGCAGGATCCACAGCCGCCCAGCGGTGGCAGTGGCCAGCCTCAACCCGTTTACGGCATTGTAAAGGTGACTACTTCGCTGAATGTTAGACAAGGGCCGGGTATCCAATACAAGCGTATTGGGGGATTGGGGCCAAATGCCCGTGTACAAATATTGCGAGAAGTGGGGGAATGGTACGAGATAAAAACGGGTAACCTGCAGGGATATGTCCATAGCGATTACGTTGTATTAGAAGGAGGGCAAAAGCCACCAGGCTCTTCTTCAGGGGGCAACCAGGGACAGTTGCCGCCAGTCGATCCACCTGTACCTCCAAACAAGGAGAGGAAATATGCTGTTGTGACTGCCAGTGCGTTGAATGTGCGGAGCGGCCCCAGCACGAGAAACCATAGGATAGGTCTGGTAATTAAAGGTACCAGGTTAGTTGTGTTAGAAAAAGTTGGGGAGTGGTATAAGATAGAGTACAATGGCTTAACAGGTTATGTATACGGCGATTATATAAGGCTAGAAAGTGCCAGCGTTCAACCGCCCAGTGGAGGCAGCAGCCAACCGCCTAGCGGTAACAATGGCAATGTGATAGCGCAAGGAACAGTGACGGCAAGCGTTCTCAATGTTCGTTCAGGTGCAGGTATGGGTTTCAGCGTGATTGGGAAGCTTGCTAGAAACGCAAAAGTAGATATTTTGGAGAAGGTAGGGGCTTGGTACAAGATTAAATATGGCGGCACAGTTGGATACGTACATGGGGACTATATAAGGCTGACTTCTAACGATTCACCTTCTAAAGGAGAAGAGCAGACCTTTGTTGGAATTGTTACCGCTACCGGACTGAATGTGCGGTCTGGTCCGGGAACAAACTACAGCAAGATCGGGCTTTTGTATCGCAATAGCCAGGTGACCATTTTGGGACAGACTGGCGTATGGTATAAAATAAAATTTGGCGGTACGACAGGATACGTGCATAGCGCTTATGTGAAGGTTTCAAATGCTATACCTTCCCGCGGAGAGGATGATAGGAGCTTGCCGAGTACAGCCGTAGTGACGGCCACATGGCTCAATGTCAGGACGGGGCCGGGGACTAACTATACCAGGATTGGAGCTATAAAGAAGAATTCGCAAGTGACCATCCTCCAAAAGGTGGGTTCCTGGTATAAGATCAGGTATGGAACGTTGACCGGATATGTTTCTGGAGATTACCTCGGATTTTAAAAGAAACATTTCCAAGTTTTAAAAGAAAGCGTGGGAGTTAAACCCACGCTTTCTTTTATTGCGGCATTTACACTGTTAAACGATTTTCTCGCCATGGTCTCTGTTTTGTAATTAAAAATTCTACTGAATGAGCTTTAAGTAGATAGACCACATCAATGCCTTTATTGCCTGGCATTGATATCATCATTGCCAGCAACTTCGCTATTTGTGTCGTCCCCATAGATGAAATCGTGGAGGAGGGCTTTGTTCTTTTCTATATCAGGTACAAGCACGGCCATCCCGTTGATCCGCTGCGAAGTAAACGTACCGTCCACTGGTATCCTGTATTGTATTATATCCTTGTCCTTAAATCCTAGGACTGAAATTCCTAAGCTCAAAATTTCCGTCTTTGGCAGGTTAGTCTCCACATAGGGCAATATGGTGCTCACCAGGCCGGGCAGCTTTAGAGGGTTGAGGGTTTTTACTTTTTTGAACAATTCTACTAGTACCCGTCTTTGCCTTTCGGTCCTCTCAAAATCGGCATTTCCCACGTTTCGTATGCGAGCGTATGCTACCGCTTGCCTGCCGTTCAACGTCTGTAGCCCGGGCTCCGTGAGTAGAGGTACAGGCTTGGTGTTTTTGTTTAAACTATTGAGCTCTGCTATGCAGGAGTTAATGTGGGGAATTTCTTGCTTTTTGACATCTATCGTTATCCCACCTACCTGGTCAATGATTCTTTCTAAGCCAAAAAAGTCTACCGTAACATAATAGCGTATATCAAGGTCAAAGTTTGTATTTACCGTTTTAATGGCGAGGGTAGGGCCGCCAAAGATGTAAGCTGTGTTTATCCTGTTTTTATTTCTGCCGGGGATGGGTACGTACATATCGCGCATCAAGGAAGTGAGTTTGATGACCTGGTTTTTCTTGTCGATGGTTGTAATTATTATTGTATCTGACCGCGATATGTGGTTTTCGGTTCGCGAGTCCAGTCCAAACAAAAGTATATTGGTCACCCCGGTTTCGCTTGCTTTGGGAGCCGTTTCAGAGATTCCTAAATCTTCAGGGGTCAATTTCTTTGGAGGATTTGATGAATTCGAAGAATTTGATGAATCCAAAGAGTCTACTAGAGAATTATCTTCAGAATTATTTTCAATTTGATCAAGTAGTATATAGATATAAGTAGCTGAGGCTATTAGAAAGATGAGCAATATGGACAATGCGGTTATGAAGAACTTTTTCATTGAAATACCCCCATTGAGCTTATTGTTTAGCATCTAACATTATTCTACAAATTATTTTATAAGTCAATATGAGATTGTGAAATTTTAAAATTTGTTAAAAAAGCTACACACATCGTAAATAAACGCGTTAACGTGCTATACTTAAAAACATAAGAATGTTATGAGTATTATCTTAATATAAAGATAATATGATGTTTTAAATTGAAAGAGGGGGGTATTAATAAAAAATAAGGGGGAATGCCGGTGGGAGACTTGGCCTTTATTTTTATGGTGTTTGTTGAAGGGGTAGCCTCTTTCTTATCTCCCTGCGTTTTACCGCTTATTCCAGTGTATCTAGCTTATTTGACAGGTCAGAGCGTCGATAATCTGTTGCAGGGATCCTCCAGAGCGTACCGTACTGTGGTGTTAAACGCTCTTTTATTTGTAATAGGTTTTTCTTTTGTATTTGTCAGCATGGGTGCTGCGGCAAGCTCCTTTGGGAGGTTTTTAGTAAAACACCGAGAAGTTATGCGAAAGATAAGCGGAGTGCTAATCATACTTTTTGGGTTGTTTCATACAGGGCTCATTCCTGTTCCCTTTTTAAATTACGAGAAAAGGTTTAAGGTCAACGTTAATGGAACAGGTTTTATTGCCTCTGTAATTATGGGGATGGGGTTTGGATTTGGGTGGACACCCTGCGTGGGTCCAATGCTTGCTTCGGTGCTCTTAATGGCCAGTCAGGCCCGTACTGTTGCTGGGGGAATGGGGCTATTGGCGGTATACAGTTTAGGGCTGGGGTTGCCTTTTATGGCGTTGGCAGTGGGCATACGAGTGCTGTGGAATCCCATTAAAAAGCTATACAAGTATATGGACGCAATTCGGTGGGTCAGTGGTGGGCTCCTCATCATTATAGGGTTATTGATATTTTTCAATAGATTGGCCTTTTTAGGTGCATAATAAAAAATCATTGCATGAAAGGATGATTTGAAATCCATGAGCAGGATTATTAAAATCTTCACCCTTTTGCTGGTGCTAGGGCTGTTTGTAAGCGGGTGTGCTGTATCGAAAGACACACCTCGGGAAACGCCACAAGATCAGGCGGCTGAGTCCCAAGATGAGAATGCCGCTAAACCTTCACAGAATAATGGCGATGATGGGGCGTCGCCTCAGGATATCTTGAAGAACAAATACTATTTTTATGAGATCAACAAGCCCATGGAAGACTTTGAGGCTGAAGACTTAAATGGAAACAAGGTTAAGCTGTCGGATTATAAAGGCAAAATAATATTTCTCAATTTTTGGGCTACCTGGTGTCCTCCCTGTCGGGCCGAGATGCCTCACATGGAAGAATTTTACGAGGAATACAAGGATGAGGATGTAGTTGTTTTGGCAGTCAGCTCCACTTCTGTGGAGCTTCGGGGCGGGACAGACGACAAGGCCGCCGAAAAGAAGGTCAGAAGTTTTATACAGGAGCATGGCTATACTTTTCCTGTACTCCTGGATAGGGATGACGAGGCTTGGAAGATCTATTATCGAAGCGTAGTACCTGCCAATTATATTATTGACAAGGAAGGAATAGTTCGCTATTTTAAGATGGGAGCTTTTTCGGGCAAACAGGAGATGGAGCTTGCAGTTAAGGCAATTAGAGCACTGGAAGAGTGACAACTTTGTATAAGAATTTAAGGGGCGATGGTTTTGCCGGCAAGAGGGACTCTTTATGTCTGCGCGACGCCAATAGGGAATTTAGAGGATATAACCTTGAGGGTACTGCGCATCCTTAAGGAAGTGGATTATATCGCTGCTGAGGATACCAGACACACCCTGAAGCTTTTAAACCACTATGGGATTTCAAAGCCGCTCATAAGCTACCATGAACACAATCAGCGGGAGCGTGGTCAGAAGATAATCGAGCTACTTATGCAAGGCCATAACGTAGCCCTGGTATCCGACTCGGGTATGCCAGGTATATCGGACCCAGGGGTGCCGCTAATCAGCCTGGCGAGGCAGAATGGCATCCCCGTTACGGTATTGCCTGGCCCCACGGCATGCATTTCGGCGTTGGTGTTGTCTGGGATGAACACCAGCCGTTTTGTTTTTGAAGGATTTCTCCCCCGAGAGAAGAAGGAAAGGGAAGCAAGGCTGGAAGAGTTGAAGAGCGAGCAGCGTACTGTTGTTTTATACGAGGCGCCGCACAGATTAGTCGCCACGCTGGAGGATATGCTTGACAAGCTGGGTAACAGAAGGATTGCGGTGGTTCGTGAACTGACAAAGGTGCATGAAGAGGTCATTATTTTAGATCTTGAGCAAATGCTGCGGCATTTTAAAGAGCACCCTCCCAAAGGTGAGATTGTGCTCATTTTAGAAGGATGCGCACAGCAGGATATACAGAACCACACATGGGATATCTCCATAGAAGACCACATAAGGCAATATATGGCTCAAGGTTTTGACAAAAAGGAAGCTGTAAAGCAGGTAGCCAAAGCTCGTGGTTTACCGAAAAGCGAGGTGTACAAACACTCTATCAATATTTAAATAATTGTTGGTTGAATCGAATCTATCTGAAACTTTGTTTACAACCGAAGAAAAAAGACAGTGCCTGGGGGTTGGTGAGGCATCACTCGGACAGTTTGCGCAGCTCTGCCAGGCACTCTTTGCATATGTTCTTGCCCTTGTAGGTCTGAATATCTTTCGCATTATCGCAGAATATGCATGCAGGCTCGTATTTCTTCAATATGATGTGTTCATCGTCTACGTAAATCTCCAAGGCGTCTTTCTTATCAATGCCAAGGGTTCGACGAAGTTCAATAGGAATTACAACCCTTCCTAGCTCATCCACTTTCCTTACAATGCC
The DNA here is from genome assembly GCA_000526435.1 of Caldicoprobacter oshimai DSM 21659. Classification (GTDB taxonomy): domain Bacteria; phylum Bacillota; class Clostridia; order Caldicoprobacterales; family Caldicoprobacteraceae; genus Caldicoprobacter; species Caldicoprobacter oshimai. Next base: position 1,039,223 of record JAGB01000002.1, on the reverse strand, counting down.
TGTCGATTTCACGCTGTCCCCTCCTCCCCTAACAAAATTCGACACCAATCACGTAATTTATATTACCAATAATACCAATAAAAGTCAATAGGCTGTTTGTAAAAAATATAAAAAATATAATTAATTTATGCATGTGTTCTATTGTTGAAAGCAATATCATATGCATAAAGAAAAAAGCTGCTGAAAAGGTGAGGCCTATGGTCAATATCGTATGGATACTGTTGATATTAATTGGGCTGGTAGTTGCTGCCTTTAATGGAAAGATAGAGGCGGTGACACAGGCGGCTCTGGACAATGCCAAATATGCGGTGGAGCTATGTTTTGGATTGATAGGCGTTTATGCGTTGTGGTTGGGGCTGATGAAGGTAGCGGAGGAGGCAGGATTGGTCAAGAAGGTTTCTCAGAAGATGCAGGGTGTAATGCGGTTTTTATTTACCGATATACCGGCCAGGCATCCAGCCATAGGAGCGATAACCATGAATATAATCGCCAATATGCTGGGGCTGGGCAATGCGGCTACCCCATTGGGGATAAAGGCCATGAGGGAGCTGCAGGAGTTAAATCCCCATAAGGATAGGGCTACCGATGCCATGTGCATGTTTTTGGTTATAAACACCTCGTCTGTACAGCTGATTCCCGCTACGGTGGTGGCCCTGCGCAGTACGGCCGGCTCTAGCAATCCAACGGAAATTATTGGTACTGTATTTATAGCCACCGTCTGTTCAACAGCTGCTGGTATTATAGCGGCGAAGATATTACAGAGGTATTACTAAAGCGAGGGTGCAAATATAATATGGCGGACATTATAGATATAATATCTTCTTTTGCGATCCCTGCCTTTATCTTTGTTGTGTTAGTATATGGGCATTTAAACGGCGTAAGCGTATATGATTCGTTTGTCGAAGGGGCAAAAGAGGGGTTTGTCACTGCGGTCAAGGTGCTGCCGTATATGGTTGCTATGTTCGTGGCCATTAGCATCTTCAGAGCCTCTGGGGCCATGGATATTCTTATAAGCGTTATAAGCCCTGTTACTGAGTTTTTGGGCATTCCAGCGCAGATACTCCCACTTGTAATCATGCGTCCTATGTCGGGCATTGCTTCAACGGGGATATTGGCTGAACTCTTTAAGGTTTATGGACCCGACTCGTTTATCGGTCGCGTGGCCTCTACAGTTATGGGTTCTACCGAAACGATATTCTATACTCTATCGATTTACTTTGGAGCTGTTGGCATAAAAAGGATTCGATATACTCTGTGGGCTGCGCTGTTGGCCGAGATGGTGGGGCTTATCGCATCTGTGGGGGTTTGTAGCATAGTATTTGGTAGATAATGTCGATTTAGGTTTTATGAGATTGCCTGAATTGAAGTTGACAAAGAGGGTGTTTTGGCTTTAAAATCAATTCATAAGGTTGCATTATAATCCAATTTTGATCGGAGGGCATCAAGGGTTATCATGAAGATAGACGTTTATGCATTACCGAGCAATGTACAGGAAAAAGAGCTTAAGGAACGCGTGGCTGTCGTCATTGACGTACTTCGCGCCAGCAGTACCATTATTACTGCTTTACATAATGGCTGCAGGGAAGTTATTCCATTGATTGATATTGAAGAAGCCATAAACCTCTCAAAGAATTATGAAAGAGGTGCTTTCCTCTTAGGCGGGGAAAGAAACGCCCAGAAGATAGAGGGGTTCGATCTTTCAAATTCTCCATATGAGTATACCCGCGATGTAGTGGAGGGTCGTACTGTACTTATGACCACCACCAACGGTACCAGGGCTATAAGAAAAGCCAGTGAGGCAAAGGAAGTTATCATTGGGGGATTTTTAAACGTTGGGGCTGTAGCTCAATATATTGGACAACGGGATGAAGACGTGGCCTTCATATGCGCAGGTACTGAAGGGAAGTTTTCGTTGGATGATATTTTGGCCGTAGGTGCAATGATTGATGCGCTTCAAAATATGGGAAAACCCTTGGAGATGGATGATTTGGGTTTGGTGTGCCTGCAAATGTATTCTACCCATAAGCAAAACCTCAGAAAGGTGCTAGAGCGTACATATCATTACAGAAATTTAGTGAGGGCGGGTTTTGAATCCGATGTGGATTACTGTATTCAGCTAAACCTGTTGCCCACCATCCCAGTGTACCGTGAAGGGGTCATAAGGGTTTTGGAAACGGCGTGAGGTCGTTTTCCATGTTCAAGCACTTCATTTGGGATTTCGATGGGACGTTGTTCAATACATATCCCCATATGGCCAGGGCGTTTCAGAGGGCTTTAAGGGATTTTTGTGTTGAAAAGAGCCTGGAGAGTATTTTAAAGCATTCAAAAATATCGGTCACTGCGGCAGTGAATTTTTATAAAGAAAAATATGGGATAGAGGACCTGGGTAGACGGTATGGTGAATTAAATTGAAAGGGCTATGCTGATTTGAGCATAGCCCTCTTAATGTTGCACCTCATTGTTTGTCTTGAATCGAGATTTTCAATATTTGCTTAAGATTTCAATTAGCATATTCTTTGCTTTGAGTATGTCTTCCTTCTGCTTAGGGCCTGATATTTCTCTCTCTATGATCAACGGCCCTTTGTAGTTATACTTTATAAGGCTGTCTATCAGCAACGGGAAGTTGACCAGCCCTTCTCCTACCGGCGTTTCCTTGCCCAGGTGCTTGCCGTCGGTCGGATACCTGCCGTCTTTTACGTGTACGCCTCTTATGAGGCCTTTAAATATGTCCACAGCGTCTACCGGGTTGGCCTTGCCGTAAAGCAGCAAATTGGCCGGGTCAAGGTTTATCCCCAGGTTGTCCAGGCCCACATCCTCTATCGTCCGAACCAGGGTAATAGGGGTCTCTTGCCCTGTTTCAAAGTTGAAATATATGTTGAGGCTCTTGCAGTACGAGGCCACTTCTCTCACTGCAATCACGGTTTCGTGGTACTCCGTTGTGGACGGGTTTTCGGGGATGAATCCTACGTGGGTGACAACGTCGTTTACCCCGAGCATTTTTGCAAAATCCGCTCCACGCTTCAAGGCTTCCATCCTAACATACCTGTATTCTTTTGGTACCAGCCCCAGAGTGGAGGGGCCGTCAATGAAGTTCCACACCTTTGGGCCCGGCCATCCCACCCAAACGCTGGATATCTTAACCTTGTTCCCCACAATTTCCTTTAATCTGTTTGCATTTTCTTCCGTCAGTATATCGGTATTCCATGCATTTACCTGACATGTATCAAGGCCCAGCTCCTCTAGCTCTTGTATCCCATTTTGAAGCAATTTTTCTAGGGAGATAATTACCCCTATGTCCAGATTATACATCGTTTTCACTCCTTTATTTAGGATAGGCCAATTTTTGTACTACTGTTATAAAGGCTTTAATAAGAGTGTAAACAACATTTAATTACTGAATTCCTGCTTCATCCACCGGCGTTGTATTGAAATTGTTGTTTCTGGTGTCCACAGGCGTAGATTCATAGCAAAGTTAAATCTTACAGTGGCTAATTTGCTAATTTACAGCTCGACAAATTTGCCGCCGTTATCGGCTGATTCTATTTCAGCTTGGGCGATGCGTATGGTTTCCATGGTGCTATATGGCGAGGCCACATCGATGGGGGTATCGTTGATCAGCGCGTTTATAAAGTACTTTATCTCACGATAGTATCCGTTTTCCTTTGGCAGGTCGGGCGTGAAGGATTTGCCGTCGTTGGGATTGACTTTGAGGGTGCCTTTTTCATATACCACGTTGCCCTTTTCGAAGTTTACCCTGTACAGCATGCTGAAGCCATACTCGCCGTTTAGTACCCAGTCGTCTTCAGCCGTTATCACCTTGCCGTCTTCATAGATGTATCGAGTGGACACGATGTCATACCCGCTGCCTGGGATGACGTTCTTGGCTATTGTGGAAACCGCCTTGGGCGTGCCAAACAGCCAGTTTATCATGTCTACGTCATGGATGTGCTGGTCCAGAATTGCTCCTCCGCTCTTATCTTTCTGTAGCAACCAGTTCTGATATGACCACTTCGGAGTCCCGCCACCGCGGAAGAAATACCCAGCCAACACCTTTCCAAACCTGTTGGTCTCCACGCACTCTTTTAGGTATTCATACTCTGGCCAGAAACGCAGGCATTGGGCGATCATAAGCTTTCTGTTGTTCTTCTCGGCAGCCTCTATCATGGCCTTGCATTCATCCACGGTGAGAGCCATGGGCTTTTCGCACAGCACATGCATGCCCTTGTTAAGAGCCTTTATGGCTGCTTCGGCGTGCAAGTAGGTGGGCAGCGTGATATCCACATAATCCAGATCTTCATTTTCCAGCATTTCGTCTATGTCTGTGTAGAGGTTGTACTTTGAAAAATCGTACTTCTTATTGCCTACATTGATGTTACCAGGCAAGAATTTGTTTTCGAATTTGTCCTTGTCTATATCGCATATGGCCACCAGCTTGACCGGAAAACCTTCAGCTTCAAGCCTTATATAGTTATCCAAATGGCCTCTACCCATAAAGCCTATACCTATAAGTCCTACCTTCACCATATGTATCTCCCCCTTTTGTTTTTATCTTCCTAAAATCCTGTCCATAGACTTGGAAGTATTATATATTATCTGATTGGTGTAATGAGTATAATTCGGTATCATTTCGGCTGTGACGTAATCGTCGTAGCCTACTTCTTTGAAGGCCTGCATTACCTCAGGGAAGTTTACGTCTCCGGCCAGGAGGTCCACAAATCCTTCCAGGGTGCCAACCTTTCTTCTGAAATCCTTGAAATGCACTTTTTTAATGCGTTTGCCCAGAATCCTTATCCAGTGTTCGGGATACCCCGTGTATATGACGTTGCCCACGTCCAGATAAACCCCTACGTATGGGCTGTTGATCTTGTCAATGAAGTCCCTCATCTCCAAGGGGGACAGCAGGAATTTGTTCCACACGTTTTCTAGGCATATGCTGACTTTAATGGCCTCTGCCTCTTCTTTAAGCTGCATAAAGGCTTCCAGCGCGCGCTCATAGGCCACGTCGTATTGTACCACCTGGCTGTCGGGCGAAAGCCCCGCTACCATACCCGGTACCACCAGGATGCCATCTGTTCCAAGCAGAGCCGCTGTCTCAAGCTGTTTTTTCACTATGTCTTTGGATTTTTGCCTGATTTTGGGGTCTGAGCTGGTGACGGGATATGTCCAGTATAGGCCGGTTGCCAGGCTGGCTATTTCGATGCCGGTGTCCTCGGCCATCTTTTTGATCCGCAAGATATCCTTTTCAGAGCTGTTTAAACTAATTTCGCCTTCCTCATCCAAGCTGAGCTCGATACCATCAAACCCCGCATCTTTGGCCATGGCCATGCATTCGGCCACCGTCATGCCTTTTTTAAAAGACCAGATGTTGATACCCTTTTTCATATTGCTCTTGACCTCCCCTCTTTTATTGATTTGATGACAGGAATTTGTTAAAATTTATATAGACTATGAAAATCGATTTCTGTATGACTTAAATGGTTTACACGTCTTTGATTATATATCGAAACAGGTTCTTTTTCTTTGCATAAAAAGACTCTTTTTTTATAATATCGGACACTCTTGCTCGGAAAGGGGAATACGTTGCCTTGTCTGTGAATAGAAGGGTAGAGTACCCCAAAATACCCCTGGACAGCGTTATAGAGATAAACGAGATCGTAAGCCTGTTTTATTTTGAGTACGCAAAGGACTTCGTGTTTCAGGGGGAAAGCCATGATTTCTGGGAGTTTCTTTATGTGGACAAGGGCCAGGTTGAGGTCATGGCCGATACCGAAGGGTATCAGCTGCAGCAGGGGGAAATGATATTTCACAAGCCCAATGAATTCCACAGCGTATGGGCAAATGGCAAGATTGCCCCCAACCTTATAGTGGTGTCATTTGTGTGCAACAGCCCTGCCATGAAGTTTTTTGAGAACAAGATACTCAAGGCAGGGGAAGAGGAGAAAAACATACTTGCCAATCTGATAAGGGAGCGCACCCACTGTTTTAATAAAAGGCTCAATGAATTCATCACAGTCAAGGACAAGAGGCCGGATGAGCTGTTTGGTGCACAGCAGCTTATAAAAATATATCTGGAGCTGCTGCTTATAACGCTTATAAGGAACAATACGGCCATAAAGAAGCAGGAGCGCATTTCCTCTTTGACCAGGCGGCGAGCAGAGGATGACCTGGTAAATCGCATGATATGCTTTATGAAGCAGAATATCGAAAAAAATCTTACCGTAGATGACTTTTGCAGGGAGTTTTCCCTGAGCCGTACCAGAATAAAAAGCCTGTTTAAGGATAGGATGCAGACGGGCATTATACAGTACTTCAGGCGAATGAAGATTGAAAGAGCTAAAGAGCTTATAAGGGAGGAGAACTACAACTTTTCTGAGATTGCCGAAAGGCTGGGTTTCAGTTCGGTCCATTATTTTTCCCACGTTTTTAAGAAGATCACTGATATGACCCCATCAGAATATGCCGTGTCGGTCAAATCCAAGGCAGAGCTGCCAAAGGAGTAAGGGTTATCCTGCAAAGTACAACCATATCGGTTGCTCAAGGGCTCAAAATGCCTTCAAAGGTCATGAATTCTAAGAGGAGTCTATAAAAGATGCGAAATTTCTGACTTGCCGGAATAATACTTGACATAATGGAGAATATCATAGTATAGTATTTGTAAACTCGTAAACGCGATGAAGGGAAGAGTAGGCAGGCAGACCCGCCTTCAGAGAGCCGGGGCAGGTGAAAGCCGGTGGCGGAGTTTCCTGTTGAACATGGCCCTGGAGCGGAGCGGCTGAAGTGGCGAGTAGGCCGTTACGGGAGGTCCCGTTATAGACGCAGGTGATGATGGTCACCGGCAGAGTTTTTCGCCGCGAGGCGAAAAAGAAGTAGGGTGGTACCGCGAAGGATACCCCTCGCCCCTATGTTGGAGCGAGGGGTTTTTTGCATTAAAGCTTTTCAAGCGCCAAATTTATCGCGCTGTAAACAGGGGAAAAAGCTGTGCGTTTTTAATGCTGTATAGGTTTTGTAGGTTTTAAGGGTGGCTAAAGGTTATGGCGTTGTGTTTTTGACCGGGACCTAAGAGCATGGTGAAAAGTTAGGCAAAATGCAGCTAACAACAATAAAAAAGGAGGGTTAAATATGGCCGATAAAAAGACATTCTACATTACCACTCCCATATATTATCCTAGCGATAAGCTTCACATTGGGCATGCCTATACTACTGTGGCGGCTGATGCCATGGCGCGATTTAAGAGGCTTACCGGTTACGACGTCATGTTTTTGACCGGGACCGATGAGCACGGCCAAAAGATAGAGCGGCTGGCCAGGGAAAAGGGAGTGACCCCTAAGGAATATGTGGATAACATCGTGGCCGGCATCAAAGAGCTGTGGAAGCTGATGGATATATCCTATGACGATTTCATCCGTACCTCTGAAGAGCGCCATGAGAAGGTGGTGCAAAAGATATTCAAAAAGCTGTATGACCAGGGGGACATATACAAGGGCGAATATCAGGGATGGTACTGCACTCCCTGCGAGTCGTTCTGGACCGAGCGGCAACTGGTGGACGGGAAATGCCCCGATTGCGGCAGAAACGTGGAGCTGGTGAAGGAAGAGGCCTATTTCTTTAAACTGTCCAAGTACCAGCAGCAGCTAATAGAGTATATTGAGGCCCATGATGAGTTTATACAGCCGCCCTCGCGCAAGAACGAGATGCTCAACAATTTCCTGAGGCCTGGACTGGAAGACCTGTGCGTTTCCCGCACTTCGTTTAGATGGGGTATTCCTGTGCCGTTTGATGACAAACATGTGATATATGTGTGGATCGATGCCCTTTCCAACTATCTTACGGCTTTGGGATACATGACCGAAAACGACGAGAAATACAGGAAGTACTGGCCGGCTGACGTGCACTTGGTGGGCAAGGAGATCGTAAGGTTCCACACCATCATATGGCCCATAATGCTGATGGCGCTAGGCGAGCCCCTGCCCAAGCAGGTGTTTGGCCATGGCTGGCTGGTGCTGGAAGGTGGCAAAATGTCGAAGTCCAAGGGCAATGTGGTTGACCCGGTGATACTGGTTGAGCGCTATGGAGTGGACGCAGTACGCTATTTCCTTCTGAGAGAGGTGCCCTTTGGTGCCGATGGGGTCTTTTCCAATGAGGCTTTGATCAACAGGATAAATTCGGACCTGGTAAATGATTTGGGTAACCTGGTCAACCGGACAATAGCCATGGTTGAAAAGTATTTTGATGGTTTGATCCCAGAGCCGGGAGAGCTTGACGATGTCGATACCGAGCTGAGGCAGTTGGCCCTTTCTACTCCCTCCAGGGTGGAGGAATTGATGAATAGGTTCGAATACAGCAACGCTCTGGCCGAGATATGGAAGCTGATCGGCAGGGCCAACAAGTATATTGATGAGACTACTCCGTGGATTTTAGCAAAAGACCCAAGCAAGCGCGGTCGACTGGGTACGGTGCTTTATAACTTGTCTGAGTGCTTGCGCATGATATCGGTATTGATCAGCCCCTTCATGACCAGAACGCCCGAGAAAATTCGCCAACAGCTGGGCGTAAAGGATGAAAGCCTCATCACCTGGGATAGCCTGGCCGAGTTTGGGAAGCTGCCGCCGGGGACCAGGGTACAGCGCGGCGAGGTCATATTCCCCCGGTTGGATATGGAGAAGGAGCTTAAAGAGCTGGAAGAGATACAGCAAAAGATGAAGCAAGCAAGCCAGAGCGAGAGCGCAAATTGCCCTGCTGGCCAAGAGGCGGTGCAGACTGCAGGCGACGCTGCACATCAGGGGCGACAAGAGAGTTCGGAAGAGAAAGAACAGGCAGACAGCCAGATCACCATTGAGGACTTTGCGAAGCTGGACCTTAGGGTGGCCAAGGTTATAAGCGCTGAGCGCGTGGAGAAGAGCAACAAGCTGCTCAAGCTGACGCTGGAGGTAGGAAAGGAGAGGCGCCAGGTTGTATCGGGGATCGCCAAATACTACACGCCCGAGCAACTGGTGGGCAGGGCAGTTATACTGGTGGCCAACTTAAAGCCTGCCAAGCTCATGGGGATAGTATCCGAAGGCATGATACTGGCTGCCACCGATGATAAAGGGAATTTGGCCCTGTTAACGGTGGATCAGGACATCGCCAGCGGCTCCAAAATAAGCTAAAAAAGAGGATTGAGGGGATGGAGATGTTGTTTGATACCCATGCACATCTGGAGGATGAAAGATTTGATGAGGACAGGAAACAGCTGATTGAAGAATTGCCTGAAAAGGGTGTGGCCTACGTTGTAAATGTAGGCTCCACCCTTGAAACCTCTCGTATGTCGGTGGAGCTGGCAGCGCGATATCCTTTCATATACGCTGCTGTGGGGGTCCATCCCCATGAGGTGTCGCAGATGGGCAGCGAAGATTTGGACGCTCTTGAAACCATCGCTAAAAGCGATAAGGTTGTGGCAATTGGCGAGATCGGCTTGGACTATTATTACGATTTTTCGCCCAGGGAGCTGCAGAAGGAGTGGTTCGCCCGGCAAATAGACCTGGCATATAGCCTGGGAATGCCTATAATCATACACGACAGGGATGCCCACGCCGATGTGCTGGACATACTTAAAGCCAAAAGGGATAGGATATTGGGCGGGGTAATGCATTGCTATTCAGGCAGCTGGGAGATGGCAAAGGATTTCATGGACCTTGGATTTTATATTTCTTTAGGTGGCCCTGTCACTTTTGAAAATGCCAAACGGCCGGTGGAGGTAGCCCAAAAAATTCCTCTCGACAGGCTGGTCATTGAAACCGATAGCCCGTATCTGGCGCCTACACCTCATCGGGGCAAGCGCAACAATCCAGCATATGTGAGGCTGGTGGCTGAAAAGATCGCGGAAATTCGAGGAATGTCCTTTGAGGAAATCGCTGAGGCTACCTTGAATAATGCAAAAAAGCTATTTAAAATTGAGTAACTGTGTTTAAAAATTAAAGATGGTAAGTAAGGCTGATGAAAAAGGAGATGGGGAAATGGATACCTATGTTTATAGGCTAGGGGATGCTTTATACATCAATTTGACTAATCGGTGTACCAACTGCTGTGATTTCTGCATACGTAATACCTATGAGGGCGTGGGAGAGTATAACCTGTGGCTGGACAAGGAGCCCACTGTCCAAGAGGTACTGCAACAGATAGGGGATCCCACTCGGTACAGCGAAATAGTGTTCTGTGGGTTTGGGGAGCCCATGATGAGGCTTGAGGAGCTCATAGAGATTGCAAGGGAAGTAAAGAAAAAGGGGGGCAGGGTGAGGGTCAACACCAACGGCCAAGCCAACCTCTATCATGGTAGGAACGTGGTGCCATTGCTCGAAGGATTGGTGGATGTAATATCCATAAGCCTCAATGCGCCCACTGCTGAACAGTATGACGCCATATGCCATTCGGGCTATGGAAAGCAAGCCTTTGAAGGCGTTCTGCAGTTTGCCAGGGAGTGCGTGAAGGTCATCCCAACAGTGGTGCTTTCGGTGGTAGATGTGCTATCTCCTGAAGATATTGAAAGGTGTCGTGCAATTGCCGAGGATATAGGAGCTCAGCTTAAGGTACGCCAAATGATAAAATGAGGAGGATGCTCACCGGTAATATTCGGCGAACATCCTCCTGGCTATGTCCAGCTTTATATCCCCTTCACCTGCTGGCACCTCCAGTGCTACGCATACCAGAAGGGGTCTTTCAGCATTTAAGGTAAATCCGATAAACCACGCTATCTCTTCTTTTTTGTCTCCAACCTGGGCGGTCCCGGTTTTGCCAGCGATGGTAAGTCCAGGGATTTTTACTTTATGGGCCGTCCCTGTTGGGTCCTCCACTGTGTCCACCAGTATGGGCAGGAGGGTCTCCACGTGCTGCTTGGGTATCACGTCCTCCAGCCATGGCTTGGGCTGTAGGGATTCCACGGTTTGGCCGGATGCGGTGCGGATTTCCTTTATAAGCTGTGGAAGCATCATATCGCCGCCGTTATAAAAAGCGGTGTACATCGCGGCCATCTGCAAGGGAGTTACCAGCATTTCGCCCTGTCCATAGCTGGTGTTTGCAAGCAAAGGATCGCTCCACTGGGTTGTATCGTTTTTCACCTGGGAGCTTTTGACCGGCAGGATGAAGGGGAGAGATGTGCCCAGCCCGTATCGGTTAGCAAAGGCTTCGAAGTCTTTATAGCCTATTTTTAAGCCGGTCCATGCGAAGAATATGTTGTCGGACCACACGATGGCATTGCGCAGGTTTACCTCCCCTGGCGGATGGGGTACCCGCCTGATTGGCGGGGCCGTCCAGTTGGGGGATGGAACCCATTCTTCTTTTTGAGCTTCGGGCACTACGGTCTGGGGTGTAATTATCCCCCCCTCCAGGGCCATGGCTGCCGTGAAGGGTTTAAATACAGATCCTGGAGGATATAGGCTTTGTACGCACCTGTTTATAAGCGGATGGTTGGGGTCCTGGGATATGGTCTTCCACGAGGAGGGAGACACCCCCACGGGGAATATGTTGGGGTCAAAGGACGGCTGGCTCACCAGGGCCAGTACCTCGCCAGTGGCGGGGTTTAGGGCTACAACGCTGCCCTTATGGCCTTTTAATGCCTCGTATGCGGTTTTTTGAAGGTCAGGGTCGATGGTCAGCATAACGTCGTTGCCGTTCTGAGGTTCCACTTTTGCTATCACGTTTTTTTGTTTTCCTTCTTTGTCCTCTATGTAGAGCGTATAGCCTCTACGGCCCCTTAGCTTTTCTTCCAGCGCTGCTTCGACCCCCTGCCGTCCAATCAAGTCTTCTGCCTCATACCCCTCAGGTGACTTTTCCTTCAACTCTTCCTGATTGATCTGCTGTACATACCCCGTTACATGGGCGAATGCCTGCTCCATGGGATACTGGCGCGTGGTATGGCTTTTGCTGGAAAGCATAACCCCTTTTACATTGAGGAGCTGATTTTTGTAATCCTCGGAGATATTAAATGGAAGATTTTTGATGGGTACGAATAGGTCAGGGTTGTCCTTTACCCATTTTTGGTTGAGTATGTTGCGTATAGCGCTTTCATCCATTTCTATAAGGGGTGCCAAGGCCTTTACAAAGCCATCGATATCGGGGATGGCCGACGGTTTGGCTCCTACCGTATAAACTGGTCCATCAACTGCCAGCTGGTTACCCTCCCTGTCGGTGATCACCCCTCTTTTGGCGCTGTGCTGAGTGATCCTTACCTTGTCTCCTTCATGCATGATGGGAAATATGAGGGAGGGAGACCAGGCGATCTTCCACTGCTTATCCTCCAGCACCAACGGGAGGGTATACTCGTACTCGAAGGTTCCGACGGTACCGGTATGAAATGTCGCTCTAAAGGGAAGATAGGCCTTGTCGCCTTCGATTAGAATTTCCTCTGTGGTGATTTCTAGCTTATTTAATTTGATGGCAGAAAATATGTTAGTGTACCTGTTTACAAAGTCCTGTTGATTGATAGAGGATTGCGAATCCGACGATAGAAGTTCATACATGTCCTGATACCTGCCCTGCTTCCAGGCATCCAGGTAGGCGTTGGCAGGCTCTTCAGGATTGGGCTTGGAACAACTCGATACTGTCCAACACATGATTAAGCCTAGCGCTATTGCCATTAAAAATCTCTTCATGAGAGCGGTTCACCTCTTTAAGTTAATAATCCATTACTTTTGTATATTTTATCATATATTGTTCAAAGGTTCATCCATAAAATTTTCTTTGTCCATCACAATCAAGGGGTATAGAGTCCATATCCTATGGAATAATATAGAAATAGAATAAGGAAAATATGGTTAAAAATTTGGAGATGGCTTTACTTTTGGGGACCTTATGGCTACAGCAATGCACATGCCATAAATGTTACAAAATGTTGACAAAATATTAAAAAAGTATTACAATGTAGTAACAGCTTTTTTAGCTGTTTTTACTGCATGTGGCCCCCGTAAAGCCATTGACGAATGAAGGAGGGTGATTCATGGAACCTCAAATAGGCAGGGCAGGTGGGGCTTCAAAAAGCAAGTTTTTTTTGGCAGTGTTGGTTGCCCTGCTGGTATTAAGCGGAGCTTCGGCCGCAGCTGTCCATTATATAGACAGCGTAAGCTATGCAGTCACGTTGAGAGATGATGGCCGGGAGGTCGAAATAGTTACTCTAGAGAAAACGGTTGGCGATTTTTTGAAGAAATATGAAATTGAGCTGGGACCAGGAGACAGCATAAATCTCGATAGAGGATATAGGCTTCACGATGGTGTCGTCATTGAGATAACGCGTACCTTGCCTTTCTATGTTGTAGCTGATCAAAAGGAGAAAACGGTATACCTTCCTAAAGGCGCTACGGTAGCTGATGTACTCAACAAGGCTGGTGTTGCCTTAAGAGAAAAGGATGTGGTAAACTACAGGTTGGATGCCGGCGCCATTCCACGGGAAAAGATCATAGTGACCAGATACGACGAGGAGGTTATAATAGAAAAGGAACCCATTGCCTACAGCGTGATCGTTAAAAAAGATGACAATATGGACGAAGGGGTACAGAAGGTCGTTCAGGAGGGCAGAGAAGGAGAACTTCAAAGGAAGATACTGGTTACCTATCGAGATGGCCAGGAGATATCCAGGAAAGTGATAGAGGAAAAGGTGGCGGTACAGCCGGTAAATCGCATTGTGCATGTTGGAACGGTAAAGAAGAAGATAACCTCGCGTGGCGATGTTTTGCGCTATTCAACGGTAAAGACTTTTGAGGCTACAGCTTATACCCATACCGGCAGGCCTACTAAAACGGGCGTTATGCCAAAGGTGGGGTACATCGCAGTAGACCCCAGGATAATTCCGTTGTACAAAACGGTGTATATAGAGTTTCCCAGAGGATGGGAGCACTTAAACGGTTACTATAAGGCCATGGATATTGGAGGGGCTGTCAAGGGATACAGGATCGATATCTTTATGGAGAGTGAAAACCAGTGCTTGAGATTTGGCAGAAGGAGTGTTAAAGTATATTTTCCTAAATGATGATGTGTAAGGATATACAACCGCTTACTTCGCCAAGAGTCGTAAAGGAGCTTATGGCCCGATATGGGGTTAATTTTAAAAAGAGTTTGGGGCAGAACTTCCTGATTGACAGAAACATACTTATGAAGATAATACAGGCAGCTGAGCTTGACAGGCAAGATGTCGTGCTGGAGATTGGAGCAGGGATAGGGACTTTGACCAGGGAGCTGGCAAATGCTGCAAAGCTTGTAGTGGCAATTGAGATAGACAAGAGGCTATTTCCCATTCTCAATGAGACCTTGGCAGGCTGCTCCAATGTGGAACTGATCCAGGGGGATGTCCTTAAGCTGGACGTAAAGCAGCTGGTGCAGAAGTATTTTGGTCAGCGGCCCTTTAAGGTAGTGGGCAATCTGCCCTATTACATTACCACCCCGGTGTTGATGATGTTTTTGGAAAGCAACCTTCCTTTTGAGGCCATGGTGGTCATGGTGCAAAAGGAAGTGGCACAGAGAATGACGGCTGTAGCGGGCACAAAGGATTATGGAATGCTGTCCATTGCTGTTCAGTACTACACCTGCCCTGAAATAGTGGCTGTGGCGTCGGCCAACGTATTTATCCCTCCTCCCAAGGTGGATTCGGCCATTGTGCTGCTTAGAAAAAGGCCGAATCCTCCCGTGCATGTGCAAGACCCCACGGTATTTTTCAAAGTGGTAAAGGCAGCCTTCGGCCAGAGGCGCAAGACCGTGCTCAATGCCTTGACCGCTTTGGAGATGGAAGGCGTGGACAAACAGAAATTGCAGGACATGTTGAAAAAATGTAACATCGATCCCAAAATGAGGGGGGAGGATCTGGCAATACAGCAATACGCTGATATGGCCAACGCGCTGTGCCTGGAAAGCCAAAAAGGCCAATAGATGAGCGTGCGATAGGCGATGAAAAACCCCAATTCTGTTGAATTGGGGTTTCTTTTTTTGCTTTGCTTCATATATTTATTAGTAAAAAGGAAAAAGGAGGGAGAAGAATTGGCTAAAGGGTATTATCATCGTTCATTTGTTATTTTACAGCCCAGGGATACGAGATTCAATATTAAAGCTGAAAAGCCGGCTGCTGGTTACTGTAAAATTGAGGTGCGAAACGATAAATGTAAGATGTATTTTCACGTGCAGGATTTAAAGCCCCAAGGCGCTGATCAGGAAGGATATGACGTCTTTTTGGTGTCGGCACAGGAAGGGATTCCTCCCCAAAAGATTGCCAGCATCTATGTTGACCAACGGGGACGTGGAGAATGCACTGTGGAAATAAATGTGAACAATATTGGCGGTTCAGGTTATTCTCTTGACCAATTCCATGGACTAGCCGTTGTGCATAATGGCCACGATGATATCAGGTATCCGTTGGTGGGCTATGCCAACAAGCGGGTGGAACTGGATTGGGGGGGACGAATAAAAAGGGATATCGGGCAATTTTACAATAAAACAGTAAAGCCGACATTTGACGGCAGGAAGGAGCGCAGCGATGTGCAGCCGGTTGAAAGGGAAAAACGTGAGGTGGTCCAAAGCGAAATGCCATTTTCAATGGAAAATAAAAAGCAGAGAACTATACAGGATATAATTGCAGCGCTGGGACCTTTGCTGCAGAGCAAAAAACTGGAGGATGAAATAGGCGATAGAAAAATGCAGAGGGAACAGGAACAAACAAAAAAGGAACCAGAAGATGTTGACATGAAAGGTTTAGATGGTGATGCAGAGGAGTTGAAAGACGACGCAACGCTGGTGTATGAGGCAAAGAGGGATGAAGAGGCGGTGGAGGAACAGACCGATGACCGTGATAGCGCGTCTGAAGCGCTTCAAGAAGTGCTTGAGGCGAAGGGCGATGAAGTTGCTCAGGTCGGAGCTGATGGTGAAACGGCTATCCTGCTGGAAAATATATCTCAAGGGGCCGAGGTGGATGAAGAATACAAAACCGAGAAAGCTGCAGCGGAAGAGATACTATTTGAAGAGGAGCAAGCTCAAAGGCAGATTGATGAGGTTGAGCAGAAACCTCTTGAGAGAGAAAGCGTTATTCAATGGCATAAATCGGACTTAGTTGACAAACAAACCTACTGGGAGAAGACCAAGGAATATTATACCAGGTTGTTTGAAACCCATAGAAGGGTTTATCCATTTATGGTGGAGATGGGAGAGGTCCAATGGATTGAGGTGCCATACGTGGATGATTATGGCCAGTATGCCTACATAGGAGCCCAGCATATGGACAGTGTCTATTATTATGACCATTACATCGTGGGGCTTGTAAAGGAGAACGGCAAAGTTCGTTATGTGGCATATGGAATTCCTGGACCATACGGTACCATGCCATCCATGTTTATGCAGGGATTTTCCAGATGGGTGCCATCAAGGTACGGTTATGGGATAGGCTACTGGCTGCTGTATGTCGACGCTTACACAGGAGAAATTGCATATCCTTATTGAGCTAACCTGTTGTAAATATATACTGTTGCCTCTCGTATTACGTGCGAGAAATTGCATATCCTTGTTGTTTAAACTGAGGTGTAAAGACAGAAAGGACAGCGCTATATTTGGCGTTTTGTCCTTTTTCTTGTGTAAAAATATTGTTAACACCTCCTTCCAAATTCCAAAGAAATATGGTAAAATAAAAGAGTGTTTTACAAATTATACTAATTATGGGAAATTTCGATTTAAAATAACAAAATTCGTGCAGATCTAACATCAAAAATACTGTTTTAAGGAGTGAAGGTGGGAAATGGGATCGAAAATCAAGGTTGTCATATTGGATGATAATGTGGGTATAAGGGGGATATTAAAAGAGTACATCGACATGCAAGACGATATGGAAGTGGTTGGAGTAGCCTGCGATGGAGTGACAGGCCTGGAGGTCATAAAGGCGGTCTGCCCTGATGTAGTCATCATGGATATGATCATGCCCCAGCTGGATGGCTTAGGAGTGCTTGAGCATCTTAGTACAGCTGGCCTGCAATCGTTTCCTTCGGTGATATGCCTGTCGGCAGTAGGGCAGGAGGACTTGATTAGAAGGGCCATAGAATTGGGCGCTAAATATTATATGGTAAAGCCGTTTGATTTAGGAATGATGGTAAAGAGGATAAGGGAAGTCATGCGTAAAGTCGAACCGGCCAAGGCAAATGTAGCCAGTGCTGGAAAAAGCGAAAACCTTGAAGAAAGAATTTCAAACATATTCTTGACCATTGGAATCCCTGCTCACATCAAAGGTTATCACTTCTTGAGAGAAGCCATCAAGATGGTGGTGGAGAATTCCGAACTCATAAACCACATTACCAAGGAGCTTTATCCCGGCATTGCTAAAAAGTTTAATACTACTCCCAGCAAGGTTGAACGGGCTATTCGCCACGCCATCGATGTGGCTTGGAGCCGTGGCAAGGTGGAGAACATCAACAAACTGTTCGGGTATGTCGTATATAGCAAGAACGAGAAGCCTACCAATGGGGAATTCATTGCTCTGGTTGCGGATAAGCTGAGCATGGAGCGGTCAGCCTAGCTGTTGAGCGCTTAATAAATGTTGACAGCGCCTTCCTATCATAATATGATAGTACAAGGATATAATAGATACACGACGTGGAAAGTATTTATGGTAGGAAGGATGGGTTATAAATGGATGTGTCGAAATATCAGCAAAAGGCTGAGCTTTTGAAGACGCTGGGACACCCTGTAAGGTTGTGTATTGTACACGGCCTTATGCACAATGCTTGCAATGTATCTGGAATTCAGCAGTGTTTAAAGCTTCCCCAGTCCACAATTTCCCAGCACTTAGGGATATTGAAGTCCAGAGGTATCATTAAGGGAGAACGGAGAGGTGTGGAGGTAAAGTATTCAGTAATCCACGGTGATGCCATTAAGGTGGTTAAGGTTCTGTTGGATGAAGAGGACCTTTTTTCTACAGGGGTAAAGGAGGAATAGTTTATGGGTAAGAAAAGGCTGGTTGTGATTGGGGACGAACTTGACGGTATAAGGGCAGCCGCTAGAGCTGTTCGGGAAAATCCGGAGATAGAGGCAAAGGTTTTGATTTCGAGTGAACATCTTTCGTTTAACTGCTATATACTTTCTTACTTCATTCAAAACTCCGATGAGGACATTTTTTCTTTCATGGACGGCATTATAGAAACCTTTAAAGCGCAGTATGGGATTGATATTTTAACGCATCTCAAAGTAACGGACATCCTCCCTCTTGAAAAAAAAGTGGTGTTTGAAGACTTAAAAAAGGGCCATAGCTCTGCAGTAGAATACGATAAGCTGATCATTGCTACAGGAGCTGTGCCGGTTGTGCCGGAAGTGGAGGGCATCAATCTGGGCAATGTTCTGTTTCTCAGGTCTCTGGATGATGTAATGGCTATTCGAGAGGGAATAGAAGCCGGGCGAATAAAGAAGGCCGTTGTGGTAGGAGCCAACATGGTGGGGGTGTACACAGCTGAAAGCCTGTGGAAGCGAGGCGTTAAGGTTACCCTTGTGGAAAGAGGGCCACAGATACTTCCTGAATTGGATATGGAAATGGCTGAGCTGGTCAGAAGGCAGATGGAACACAAAGGCGTTGAAGTGCTGGTGGGAGAGAAAGTCTTGTCCTTAATAGGCAATGCAAAGGGGGATGTGGTTGAGGTCCATACCCCTGAGCGCATCCTTCCTGCCGACCTAGTCATATGGCTGGAGGACATGAAGCCCAATGTGGAGGTGGCGAAAAAAGCGGGCATTATAATCGGGGACAGCGGCGCAATCGAGGTGGACCAGTACATGGAGACCAATGTACCCGGGATATATGCCTTGGGCAGCTGTGCCCAGAGAATTCACCAGATAACCGGTAAGCCTGTATGGCTTTACAGGCAGGCGGTTGATGATGTGGCGCTCCAGGCAGTCAGCGAAAACATAGCCTTCGAAAACGGTCGCGTGTTGGAGAAAGGCGTGCTGGGCACTATGAGTATACAGGCATTTGACCTTGGGATAGCCAGAACGGGCCTTTCTTTAGCACAGGCCAGGGAAGAAGGCTATGAGGTGGAGACAGCCATCGTTTCGGTCTACGATGACAGGTATGCGTGCGGTGGTAGTTACAGAGAAAATGTGATTAAGCTCATGGTTGATAGGTCAAATGGTAAGATACTGGGAGTGCAGTGCGTGGGAGGAGTTTTGTCGGATAAATTGGTCGATACAGTGGCCGCGGTTATAAGCATGGGAGGTACGGCCAGGGACTTGGCCATGCTGGATGTTGCGCGCCATTTTTCGTATTTCATGAACCTGCATCCCATTCCGCTTGTGGCCCATGTGATGGTTAATAAGCTGGAAGGCAAGTTGAAGGGTATTTCGCCCTTTGAGTTAAATGACCTTATGCAGGATGGAGAAGTCATTCTGTTGGATGTTCGCACTGAATCCGAGTTCAAGATGGGGACGTTGCCGGGGGCCATAAATATACCCCTGGAGGAATTGGAAGCTCGGAAGGATGAACTAGATAGGCAGCGCAGTATAGTGTTGATAAGCGAGAGGGGTCGTAGGGCTTATCTTGCCTTTGTTAAGCTTAAGCAGCTGGGCTTTGAACGTTTAAGAGTGCTGGATGGCGGGTTGCTCATATATCCTTTTGCATGAGGTGTGGATATGTGATGTGGGTTTTGTGGAAAAGTAGGGTATATATCCACAGTTGAAAAGGCTATAAAATGAAGGCCTGGGGATAATTTTGTGGATATTGTGGATAACTTTATGAACAAATTGTAGATAACTAGTTGAGGAAATATCTTGATTTTAATATAGGTTTATATTAATTTATTTAAGAGAATTTTCTTAAAAGGTGATGAATAAAAAATAGATGCAAACCGTAAAATTGTATTTAATTGATTCAAAGGCTTAAAAGGGTAAATTCTGTTTTCGGAGGGATATAAGGGGATGGCTTATAAGAAATGCCCGCGTTGCAATTTGAACTATATTAAAGACACCGAATCTTTATGCAAAGTTTGCCTGGAGGAGGTTGGGAAATCTTTAAACGATACCGATAGGGAAGAGGAATACGATATATGTCCAGAGTGTGGTGAAAACATCATTGAGCCGGGGGAAGAGATGTGTTATCAGTGCGCCATGGAACACATGAAGGAGGCTGAGGAAGACCGCATTGAGGGTGAAGGTTGGGACGATTTCCTGTTGACAGATGAGGAAGACTTGGAGATATTTGACGAGGATATCGACAACGATTTGAGTCCATTAGAGGATTTGGAGGATCTAGCCGAGCCAGAGGAGCAGGAACCACTGGAGGATTTGGAGATCGACGAGGAATTTGACGAAGAGTTTGAGGATGAGGATGAAGAAGAGGAATCGGAATGATTGATATCATATTATAATAAAGTACTGATATGCGCTCATGCTGTTTTTGACAGCATGGGCGTTTTTATTTTTTTATAAAAAAGGTAAGGGACGCCACATAATTGGCAT
The DNA here is from genome assembly GCA_000526435.1 of Caldicoprobacter oshimai DSM 21659. Taxonomy (GTDB): domain Bacteria; phylum Bacillota; class Clostridia; order Caldicoprobacterales; family Caldicoprobacteraceae; genus Caldicoprobacter; species Caldicoprobacter oshimai. The sequence goes on along the minus strand of JAGB01000002.1, from coordinate 1,018,795 downwards.
CCCTTACCCTGTGATTGGTGTAAGCTGGAGAAAGGGAACATGATTATTTTTTATTTTTAAATATATTTTATGCCATTTGTGGCAAAAATAATCCTGAATGAAAATTTTGTTTAAAGGTGATGCCTTATGATTGACGCACAAGCTTTGATGAGGGTTCGAAAGGCAGTAGAGTCCAATATAGGTGAAAGGGTCAAACTAAAGGCAAACAGAGGAAGGAAGAAGAGCTTTATTAAAGAAGGGGTTATCCATGAGGTTTACCCCAGCATTTTTACAGTACGCGTCAACATAGACGACAGGTTTGTCCAAACGCTTTCCTTTACATATTTCGATATACTCACTTCCAATGTAGAAGTGGTGATATGCAAAAATAATGAAAGGATTTAAACATATTTTTCGACGGTCACCTATATTTATTATAATAGGTATCTTTATGGGACAAAAGCATGGGGAGGAGGAGTGAAGGTGACCGTCGAATACATAAAGGATGTCTTGAAAGTGGACCAAACGGTGGGGCAAGAGCTGTCGCAGGCGCTGGTAGAGGGGGATATCGTCGTTCCAGAGGCTAAACCCGATATCGCCAGGGTATTGGATGTTGACGGTACGGCGGTTGTAAACAGCAAAGAAGTAATTCAGGACAGGGTAATGGTTGAGGGAGTAGTGCGCTGCACTGTCCTGTATGTTGGCCAAAGCGATTCTAAAATTATAGAGAATCTGGAGACAGAGCTAGGCTTTACGCATTATCTTGATATGCCGGGTGCTAAGCCCAACATGTTATCCACATTGAAATGTCAGGTTGAGCACGTTGAGTATGAAATCATAAACAGCAGGAAACTTAACATAAAAACGGTGGTCAATCTACAGAGCAGGGTCAACGATGTCCTTCAGCTGGAGGTCATTCAGAATTTTAAGGATATGCCCAATGCCCAGTTGCTGAAGGACAAGGTAGCGGTGTCACGCAGCCAGGGGCAGGGCAGTTCGCAAGCCATTGTCAGGGAGGACCTGGAGCTGGAGGAAGAAATGCCCTCTATACAGAAGATATTGAAGAAGAATGCTTCGGTAAAGGTGAATAGCAGGAAAGTCATGGATAACAGGGTGGTCATTGAGGGAGATATAAAGATTCAGCTTCTTTACTTGTGCGATGAGCCCAATGAGCCCCTTCAGCAAGTGAGCTACGATATGCCGTTTACCCATTCGGTGGACATTGTAGGGGCGTATCAGGGATTAGAGTGCGCCGCCGATGTATGGGTACAGGAGCTTTTCGTTGAACCGCGGGAAGATATCAATGGGGAGATGCGGGTGCTCAACGTAGAAGCGGTGATAGCAGCGGAAGCCCGGGTGTTTGAGACCGAAGAAAAGGAGCTGTTGATAGACGCCTATTGCCCAGGATTGTCCATTCAGCCTAAGAAAAGAAAGATAAAGTTAACCCAGGTAGTAGGTGAGGTACAGGACCAAGTGGTGGTCAAGGATAGCATAACCTTCCCAGCAGAGAACGTCCCCCAGGCCTCAAGGGTCCTGTACGCTGAAGCCAAGCCTATCATCACCGATCAGCATATAAGCGACGGCAAGGTGGTCATTGAGGGAGTCCTGGTGACCAAGGTGATCTATCAATCTACCGATCCGTCCTATGGGCCGGCCAGCATAAAGGAGGATATCCCTTTCAGGCAAAGCGTGGAGGTTGAGGGAGCGCTGGAAGACATGGAGTGCCAGAGCCAGCTGGTGGTTGACCATGTAAATTGTACCTTAGTCGCTCCTGACGAAGTTGAGTTTCGTGCTGTGATGATGGCCGAAGTAAGCGTGTTCACCAGCGTGGAAAAGGAAATATTTCTTGATGTCGAGGTCGAGGAGCTGAAACAGGGAGAAGACTCTGGAATGTTTATCTATTTTGTTCAACCGGGCGACAGCCTGTGGTCGATAGCCAAAAAGTACAACACCACCATCGCCAGCATTTTGAAGTATAACGCGATAGACGAGTCACAGATATTGACCCCTGGAGACAAGCTGCTGATCTATAAGAAGCTTGAGGTTTCGCTGTGAAATTCAAAGGGGGTTGAAGCCTTTGCGTGTTCGCAGCCCCTAATTTAAATTTATGTATTCTGGGGCATCGGAACACGCTTTTGTTTTTATGGCTTGCTGGATTGTATTTGTGGCGATACGTTTACCGGTTCATCGGGTCTGTCAAATGGATGAAGACATTGGCAAACTGGCATGTGGTAATGTATAATTAGTAAAGCATTACCTTTTATAAATACTGTAAAGCAAGGGTTGAGAATGGGATGAGAAGGATTGCTTTAAAGGCTTACGCCAAGATCAACTGGGCGCTGGATGTGATAGGAAAGCGCTCCGATGGCTATCACGATGTAGAGATGGTCATGCAGTCGATAGATTTATGCGATATCGTCGTCCTTATGGAAAAGGATAATAGAGTAAGCATCAGATGCGATATGGACGGCATCCCTGTAGATGAAGCAAATACGGCTTACAGGGCGGCTGCTTTGATTAAAGAAAGGTTTGGCATTGCAAAGGGGGTTGAGATTGAGCTGCACAAGAATATCCCTGTGGCGGCGGGTATGGCTGGAGGAAGCGCTGATGCCGCTGCTGTGCTGGTGGGGCTTAACAGGATGTGGGGCCTCAATCTTCATGAGAAAGACCTTATGGCCCTGGCCGGCATTATAGGGAGCGACGTACCGTTTTGCGTTGTTGGGGGCACTGCCCTGGCCCGAGGCAGAGGAGAGGAGATAACGGCGCTTCCTCCGGCTGAAGGCATGTGGCTGGTTCTGGTAACACCTGAGCAGCGCGTCCCCACGGCCGAGGTTTACGGCAGGCTGGATTTGAGCCAAGTGTCTGTAAGGCCGGATATAGCCGGCATGATGGATAGTTTACAGCACAGGGATTTTAAAGGCATTGCCCGAAACATGGTAAACGTTCTTGAGGGAGTAACCATTGAATTGTGCCCTCGGATAAATACGGTTAAGGACGATATTATGAGGCAAGGGGCTGTTGGGTGTTGTATGAGCGGAAGCGGTCCCACTGTATATGGTCTTTTTGAGGATGAGCATGCGGCGCGAAAGGCATATGCAGCGCTCAATCGGAAATATTCGCAGTGCTTTGTTGCTCAAACTGTGAGCTTGGGGGTACAGGTGGTGGAGGAGGTTTTTTAAGGCATGAATGCGGTAATATTGGCAGGGGATAACCAGGCCGACCTGGCCAGGATTAATGTAACCAATAAGGCATTGCTGAGCATTTGTGGTCGGCCCATGATAGAATATGTAGTTGATGCTTTGAGGTGCTCTTCTTCAGTGGACGGCATTTCTATCGTGGGGCCGGTTGACCCTTTAAAGGATTGCCTTGGAAGCAGAGTGGACTATTACTTTGAGGATACAGGTTCGTTCTTTGAAAATTTGGAGGCTGCCATGCAGCCCTTCAAAAACGATAAAAGGGTAATAATCGTCTCATCTGACATACCCTTGCTCACAAGCGAAGTGGTGGACGACTTTGTAAATAGGTGTATAACTACCGATGCTGACTTGTGTTATCCCATCGTTGAGAAGAGTTTAAATGAAAGCCTGTATCCCAGCTTTAAAAGGACTTACGTGCGGCTTAAAGAAGGTACCTTTACTGGAGGCAATATATTTTACATAAATCCCGCCATTTTTGAACGGTGCCGCGACTTTGCGGCTTTGCTCATTGAAAACCGTAAAACCCCATGGGAAATAGCCAGGATTTTGGGCCTTGACCTGTTGCCCCTATTGACTTTAGGCAGGCTGTCGATATCAAAGGTGGAGCAGCGCTTTTTTGAGCTTCTGGGCATAAAGGCAGTGGCCATCATATCCCCCTTTCCGCAGCTGGCCAATGATGTGGACAAACCCAGCGATATCGAAATGGTGGAGAAATACCTGTCCAGATGATTAAAAAATTAAAAACTGTCAATACTTCTAATATCGGTCTAGAATAATGCGGCAGGTATTGGGGGTATTGGCAGTGAAGCACAAGCAAAGGGCGGTGTACTCATTTGTAATCTTTTTAATAGTCGCGTTGATAACAGTTGGCGTGTGCGCAAATGCTTCTCAAAAGCAGTATATACGTTTTCATGTGGTGGCAAACAGCGATTCTCCGGAAGATCAAGCTTTGAAGCTCAGAGTACGGGACAGATTGCTGGAGAGGTTTGGTAGGGAGTTTGCCAATATCGATTCGATAGAAACGGGAAGAGAGAAAATCAAGGACAGCATAGACGAGATAGAGAGGATTGCCTTTCTTGAAATAAAGCGGTCCGGCAAGTCATATCCTGTGCAGGTTCAGTTTGGGCGCTTTCCGTTTCCCACCAAGGCGTATGGCCATCTGGTTTTGCCGGCGGGGGAATATGAGGCTTTGAAGGTGGTCATAGGCAAGGGAGAAGGATCCAACTGGTGGTGCGTAATGTTTCCGCCGCTGTGCTTTATAGATATCTCCCACGGGGTGGCCAAACAGAAAGACGAGACAGCAACAAGGGGTGACAACGCTTCACAGACCGGTATAGCCATCGAGATTCAAAAGCCTGAACCTCAAGAGGAGAGGGTTGCCGAGGGGACGGAAGCCGTTGTGCTTGGAAAATCGGTTGATGAAGAGGACGAAGGCTATACAGGAAGTGGTAAGCCGAGATACGATGAATCTGCTGATAATACGGGGACAAGCAGTAGTATAACGGGCCATGCTGATGAGCAGGATGGTGTAAAGGGCCAGCAGCGCTCATCTGCTTCTTATAGTATGACCAGTGAATCTGAAGGTGCAGCAAAAATAGAATACAGGTGGAAAGTGGTGGAATGGATAAAGGTTTCAGGCGTTAAGATAAAGAGGTTGTTTTCTTTTTTAAGTTTCTGGGACCGGTAAAAGGGTGCGTATAGCACCCTTTTTTTGTTATAAAAAATTGTTATTGCAATTTAAGCCGATTTGTGTTGTAATAATTCTTTGTAAGCAAAAAGGATTTTTGCTTTTTGTTGATTTTCTCAAGGGGAAGGGGTAGAAAGCATGGAAAAGCTAGATCAGAACACAGCCCCTTTGTTTGAAGCTCTCAAGAAAAACGTCGAGGATGGAGTAATCCCATTTCACGTACCAGGGCACAAAAAGGGCAAAGGAGCTGGTGAGCTGGTAGAGTATTTAGGCGAAAAAGTGTTTCAAATAGACCTCAACGGAATGGAGGATTTGGATAATATATGTAATCCCATCAGTGTTATCAAACAGGCTGAAAAGCTTTTAGCTCAGCTATACGGCGCAGACGATTCGTTCTTTTTGGTAAACGGCACCACGCAAGGGGTACAGGCTATGATCCTCTATGCCTGCGGACCTGGTGATGAAATAATCATACCCCGAAACGCCCATAAGTCCACCATCGGGGCCATGATACTGAGCGGTGCCATACCCGTATACGTTCAGCCGGAGATAAATTATGATTTGGGCATCGCCATGGGCATGTCTGTGGACAGCGTGAAGGAGGCCATAAAGAATCATCCCAGAGCCAAGGCGGTGTTTGTCATAAATCCAACGTATTATGGTGCGGTGTCCAACCTGAAGGAGATTTGCAGGATAGCCCATCAGAACAACATGTTGGTATTGGCAGACGAAGCTCATGGGGCGCATTTGCCGTTTAGTGATGAGCTGCCCATGTCTGCTATGGAAGCGGGAGCCGACATGAGCGCCGTCAGCCTCCACAAAACCGGCGGATCCATGACTCAAAGTTCGGCTTTGTTCATCCGTGAAAGCGATAAGGTAAGCAGCAACCGCGTAAAATCGGTGCTTAACCTGACACAAACAACCAGTGCTTCGTATGTTCTCATGGTTTCAATTGATATGGCGCGCAAGCAGCTGGCTTTGCGGGGAAGGGAACTGGTGAGTAAGGCGCTGGAACTGGCACGGTATGCTAGAGAAAAGATAAACGAGATTGAAGGGCTGTATGCCTTTGGTAAAGAGCTGGTGGGAAGTCCTGGTGTATACGACTTTGACGAGACCAAGCTCAGCATATACGTTCGGCAGCTGGGCATGTCCGGCTATGAAATGGAGAGCGTCCTTCGCAAGGAGTACAACATCCAGATCGAGCTTTCGGATTTTTACAATATAATGGCGATCATAACTTTTGGCGATGAAAAAGAAGATATAGACAGGCTCATTGAGGCTTTAAAGGACATTGCCAGGAAGAGGGGTGTAAAAAACAAGCCTAATTGCAATCTGGTGCCCTGCAAAACCGAGATGATTGTGAGACCGCGCGATGCTTTTTATAGCCCGAAGCGAAGCGTTAGGCTGGAGGAGGCTGTGGGCGAGATAAGCGGCGAGATGATAATGGCATATCCTCCCGGGATTCCAGTGATCTGTCCAGGGGAACGCATCACCCATGAGGTGGTGGAGTATGTTCAGGCTTTAAAGAAAGAAGAGACACAGCTTCAGGGCACAGAAGACCCGTTTATCAACTATATTAAGGTGCTAGATATATAAGCCTGATTATAGCGATACTACAAAGGAATATTTTGGTGGGTATATTCGGTTTTGGGTTAACAAAAAATATAACAGAAGCCATATGCTAGAAAGGGAGATGGTATGAGTCGTAAAAAAAGGCTTTCTGTTATAGCTGTTTTGTTAACCCTTTTTATTTGTGGCGCAATGCTCATAGATCATTGGAAAGGGCAAGATGCTGCCGTTGAAACCATACTGTACTGGGGATCTACTGGCAGCAAAGTGATGGAGGTTCAGAGGAAGCTCAAACAATGGGGTTATTATGATGGCCCTATCGATGGAGTTTACGGTCCCGAGACCTTTGAAGCGGTGAAGCTTTTTCAAAGAAAAAATGGTTTAAAAGTGGACGGAGTGGTGGGGCCGCAGACGGCGGCGGCCTTGGGCATTACCCTTACGGGCACTGCTACTACCTCTTACCAGGCTTCAAGGGCCGGTGGAACGCACAGCAGCGGGGATTTGTACTTGCTGGCCAGACTGGTACACGCCGAGGCCAGAGGCGAACCCTACATCGGAAAGGTAGCAGTGGCGGCAGTGGTGTTAAACCGCGTAAAACATCCTTCTTTTCCCAATACTATCGCAGGGGTAATATATCAGCCAGGTGCCTTTACGGCCGTTGCTGATGGCCAGATCAACCTGGCTCCCGATGAAGAATCGCTGCGTGCTGCCAGGGATGCTTTAAATGGCTGGGACCCCACTTACGGTGCGCTTTATTATTACAATCCGGCCAAGGCGACCAGCGGCTGGATATGGTCAAGGCCGGTGCACATCGTCATTGGTAATCACCGTTTTGCCAAATAGGCTGTGTGGTAACGCAAGCGATATTGTTGAATATTCATGTGTTCGGGGAGCAAAAGCATTACGGTTCAGGGGCATATCGGCCCTTTACAGGAGATAACCAATATGGTATGACAGGAGGCAAGGCGCATGACCAGATGGATACTTACAATAGTGTTGGCGGTGGCTTTGATAGTGGTAGGGCTGTGGGGATACAACCAGTATTTGCAGAATTTGGAGTATCGAAACTATATGGAAAACCTGTATCAAAAGTCGTTTTTCGAGCTGGTAGGGCAGATAGGTGATATAGAGACCAAGCTTTCAAAGTTGATGGTGAGCGGCGATCAGGGGCAGAGCATGATGCTACTTTCTGATGTGTGGAGGCAGGCCGATGCCGCCCAGGTAAATCTGGGACAGTTGCCTTTGGGACATCTATCGCTCATTAAGACCTCGAAGTTCATAAATCAGCTAGCAGATTACTGCTATTACCTGACCAAAAAGGTGGGACGGGATCAAACCATCTCGGTAGAGGAGATGAATAACCTCCAGAAATTACATAACAGCTGTGCGCGGTTGAACGATGAGCTTAAAGTACTGGTTGACAACATCAATTCGGGCGGGGTGAAATGGGGCGAAATAAGGCAGGCAAAGGTCAAGCAGGAGCTCGATGAAGATGCTGAGAACTTGATTGAGAGGCAGTTTATGAGAATAGAGAGGACTGGCATTGATTACCCCACACTGATATATGATGGCCCTTTCTCTGAAACGCTTCAGCAAAAAAGGGATATCCGCATCCAGGGGCAGGCTATTGACCAGAAAAAGGCCGAGGAGATTGCTGCCGACTTTGTTGGGAGGGACAGGGTAGCTGAGATAAATAACGGCCCTCAGACTACGGCTGATATAGAGACTTGGGGAGTGTATATAAAACCAAAAAACGGCAATGGGACCATCTTCCTCTCTGTCAGCAAGAGAGGCGGTAAGGTGGTAAATATGATTTCAGATGGGGAGATTAAGTCCGCCAGGATCTCCGTGGAGGAGGCGCGGCGTTCGGCTGAAAGGTTTTTATCCCAAAAAGGATACAGGTCGATGGTACCCACTTACAGCCAGAAGTTTGATGGCACCCTGGTGATAAATTTTGCATATAAGCAGGGCGATGTCATAGTATATCCCGATTTGATCAAGGTAAAGGTGTCACTGGAAGATGGAAGTATCGTGGGGTTTGATGCCCGCAACTACCTTATAGCCCATAAAGAGCGGGATATAAAACCTCCAAGGCTGTCGCTTGACGAAGCGCGAAAGCTGGTAAACCCCAACCTCAAGATAAAGTCCGAAGGGTTGGCCATCATTCCCACCGAGTCGGGCGGAGAGAAGCTGTGCTATGAGTTTAGGGGCGAATACGGAGGAGATAACTTCATAGTCTACATCGATGCAAACAATGGGAAAGAAGTTAATATATTGAAAATTATTGACACTGCCAATGGAATCCTGGCAATCTAGCCATATTTTTTGCAGCATAGTGTGCTGTAAGGCGGGGAAAACTATTATCAGCAAAGGACAATAAAACGTCTTTTGCTTGAGAAGGGGGTATTATTATGGCTAGAAGGCGCGGGATAATGTCTGACAGGCTTAAGGAAGAAATTGCTAAGGAGTTGGGCGTGTACGACATTGTAAAGAGCAGGGGTTGGGGAGACGTGACTTCTCGCGACTGCGGCAACATGGTGGCCAAGGCTATAGAAATGGCCGAGAGGAGCATAAGCCGAACCAAGTAGCCATATAGTACCAAAGGCTTAAGCGGAGGCTACCGCCTCCGCTTAAGCTTTTGGTTATACCATTTGTGTTTTGGCGATTTTTTGATAATCAAATGAGTTTTATGTCTCATCATATTTTAAAAGAAAATATCGATGAAACATTGAATAATAATTGTTTAAGGAGATCCGTCGAGGAAGCCCCTCCCTTTAAGGGTGGGCTGAAAGGCGGTCCTGGCATTAAATAAATTGTAGGCTTATAATAATTGTGATATAATATAGCTATGTTATGAACGAAAAGCGATGGAAACGATCAACTACAACTGTACACAACGTCGACTACTATCTTATACGGTGCCCAAATACCGCCGCAAAGTTTTGGTAGGCAAAGTGGCGGATAGGCTGAAGGAGGAAAGCATATGCCTGAAAAGTTAAAGGTAGTCGTTCTGTTTGGAGGTCAATCAGGTGAACATGAGGTTTCGTTGATGTCGTGCACTTCGGTTGTAAAGAATATGGACCCTGACAAGTATGATATATATTTTATCGGTATTACCAAGTCTGGCAAATGGCTCCTGTTTGAGGGAGATGTGGAGGACATACAAAACGGGGTATGGGAAGCCAGTTCAAAGCCCATAGTGTTCCCTGCTGATCCTTCGTTCAAGGGATTTTTTCTTGTAGACAACCCGTCCCAGGTATACAAGGTAGACGTGGTTTTCCCCATAATGCATGGACCTCATGCCGAAGATGGGACTATACAGGGCCTGCTGGAGCTGGCCAATATCCCTTATGTGGGATGCGACGTGGTGGCCTCCTCTGTGGCCATGGATAAGGCTATGGCCAAAGCTGTTTTTGACAGCTTTGGCTTGCCACAGGGGAAGTATCTGGTGGTGTTAAGGCGGGAGTTCGAGCAAAGGCCACAGCACATAATAGATGCCATTGAATCGGCTTTAGGTTATCCGTGTTTTGTAAAGCCGTCCAATATGGGTTCCAGCGTGGGGATTACAAAAGCCCACAACAGGCAAGAGCTCATTGAAGGTTTGAAAGAGGCCGGAAGGTATGACAGAAAGCTGGTGGTTGAAGCTTTTATCGATTGCAGGGAGATCGAGTGCGCCGTTTTGGGTAACAATGACCCTCAGGCCTCGGTGCTGGGAGAGATCATCCCGTGCAACGAATTCTATGATTATAATGCGAAGTATTTCGATGATGGGAAATCGCGTTTGATCATACCGGCCGACCTGCCGGAGGAGAAAGCCAATGAGATTCGCCAGCTGGCTATAAAGGCTTATAAAGCGCTGGATTGCAGCGGAATGGCCAGGGTGGACTTTTTCGTGGAAAAGGACACTCTGGAGGTGTATATAAACGAGGTCAACACCATACCGGGATTTACCAAGATAAGCATGTATCCCAAGCTGTGGGAAGCGACAGGTGTGCCGTATTCCAAGCTTATAGATCGGCTAATCGAGCTTGCGCTGGACAGGTTCAAGGAAAAACATCCCGAGTGAGAGGAGCTTGCGCAGTGGATCATAGGCCTATTGGCGTTTTCGATTCGGGGTTGGGTGGACTGACGGTAGTGAAGGAATTGATGGCTCAGCTGCCCAACGAGAACATCGTCTATTTTGGCGATACGGCGCGCCTTCCGTATGGTACCCGTTCTAAGGAAACTATTATCAAATACTCCATGCAGTGCATACGGTTTCTTCTTACCCAGAACATAAAGGCTGTGGTAATCGCTTGTAATACGGCCAGTTCGATGGCCCTGGATGCCGTAAAGGAGGTTTTCGATATCCCCATAATAGGAGTTGTGGAACCCGGCGCGGCTGCCGCGGTGAGGGCCACTCGCAATGGTAAGGTGGGCATAATTGGGACTGAGGCCACGGTACAGAGCGGTTCCTATTCCAGGACCATTGCCGGCATGAACGCCAATATACACACCTGTAGCGTGGCCTGTTCGTTGTTTGTGCCCATAGTAGAAGAGGGGTGGAGCGACACGCCCATAGCATATTTAACTGCCGAAAAATATCTTGCGCCTTTGAGGGAGTGGGGGGCAGATACCCTCATATTGGGTTGTACCCATTACCCTTTGCTTATCAATACCATTTCCAAAGTCATGGGCCCTGATGTGGCGTTGATTAACCCTGCGGTGGATACGGCTCAGGAGGTTAAACGGATTTTGGAGCAGCGGGGCATGCTCAATGAAAGCGATAAGGAGCCTCAATACCTGTATTACTTGAGCGATTTCAGTCAGCGATTCAAACAGATAGGAAGCCGTTTTTTGAATAGGGAGATAGAATATGCTGGCAAGGTGGACATTGAAAACTATTAGCGATTTTTTCAAATTAAAAAGGAGGTAGAGAGGTTATGAAGATAACTTGGTTTGGGCATGCCTGTTTCAGGCTGGTCTCGGATTCTGGGGTTGCCATAATCACCGACCCCTTTGATGAGACTGTGGGATACAGGCTCCCAGATGAGCAGGCCGATATTGTCACGGTAAGCCACCAACATTTTGACCATAACTATGTGCAGGGTGTGCCTGGGAACCCCGAGGTTATCAGCAAAATAGGAAATTTCTATGTAAAGGACATACCTATAAAGGGGATAAAGAGCTACCATGATGACCAGGGTGGCAGCAAAAGGGGCATCAACATCATATACGTATTCGATATAGATGGCATAAAGGTATGCCATTTGGGAGACCTAGGGCATGCCCTTGCTGATGAGCAGGTTGAGCAAATAGGCGATGTAGACGTGCTGCTCATACCCGTCGGGGGTACATATACTATCGATGCAGGGATGGCAGCCAACGTGGTTGCAGCCCTCAAGCCTTCCATAGTAATACCCATGCACTACAAGACCGACAGGATAGATTTTCCCATTGACGGCGTGGATAAGTTCTTGCAAGTCATGGGTGGTGGGACTCGTCTCAATGACCATACCTTTGAGGTTAAAAAGCAGGATTTAGAAGGAAAGAAAACCCGCATTGTGGTGCTTGATTATAAACCGTGATAAAAATCCTTGACAACGGGATTGAGTGGTGTATAAAATTGATGGTTGTAGAAATTTGCTGAAGCATGTTTCGGAGGGGGATAAGGTGGCTAAGTTTATATTCATCACCGGAGGGGTGGTGTCTTCTCTCGGGAAAGGTATAACTGCCGCATCTTTAGGAAGGTTGTTGAAAAGCAGGGGGTTGAAGGTTTCTATCCAAAAATTCGACCCCTATATTAATGTTGACCCGGGTACCATGAGCCCTTATCAGCACGGTGAGGTTTTTGTCACCGAAGACGGCGCCGAGACCGACCTGGACCTGGGACATTACGAGCGGTTCATTGACGAAAACTTAAGCAAAAATAACAACGTGACGGCCGGGAAGATATATTGGTCGGTTATTAGCAAGGAGCGTCGAGGGGATTACCTGGGAGGCACCGTTCAGGTTATTCCACACATAACCAACGAGATAAAGGACAGGATTTTTCGCGTGGCACAGGAATCGGATGTGGATGTGGTCATTACCGAAATTGGCGGTACGGTGGGCGATATCGAGAGCCTGCCTTTTTTGGAGGCCATCCGTCAGATCAAGTGGGAAGTAGGAGCTGACAACTGCATGTATATACATGTCACGCTGGTCCCATATCTGGGAAAGGCCGGCGAACTGAAGACCAAGCCGACCCAGCACAGCGTTAAGGAACTGCGCAGCATTGGTATTCAACCCGATGTGATCGTATGCCGTTCTGAAAAGCCGCTCAGTCGGGAGCTCAAAGAAAAGATAGGGCTGTTTTGCAACGTGGAAGCCAGGCAGGTGGTACAAAACCTGGATGCCGATAACTTGTACGAGGTACCCCTGCTACTCAAAAAAGAGGGATTGGATGACCTGGTGATTGAAAGGTTGAAGCTCAACTGTGGACAGGCTGATTTGGATGAATGGTGCGAGATGGTCAGGCGCATGAAGAATTTGAAAAACAAGGTTACCATCGGATTGGTAGGCAAATATGTTGAGCTTCATGATGCGTACCTTAGCGTGGTGGAAGCCCTTTCGCATGGAGGGCTTTATCATGATACTGAAGTGCAAATCAAATGGGTTCATTCCGAGCAGGTGGACCAAAGCAATGTGGATGCGTTGCTGTCGGATGTGGATGGGATATTGGTGCCGGGAGGCTTTGGAGATCGAGGGATAGAGGGCAAGATGTACGCCAGCAAGTACGCCAGGGAAAATAAAATCCCTTATTTCGGCATATGTCTGGGAATGCAGCTAGCTGTGGTAGAGTTTGCGCGAAATGTCGCAGGGCTTACCGGCGCTCACAGCACCGAATTTGATCCCCATACCCCCTATCCTGTGATACATCTCATGCCCGAGCAGGAAAAAGTGGATTCAAAAGGAGGAACCATGCGATTGGGGGTATACCCGTGTAAGACTTTGGAAAACACCCTCATCAGAAAAGCCTATGGGCAGGAAATTGTGGAGGAACGGCATCGTCACAGATATGAGTATAACAACAGCTTTAGAGATATCCTTTCTGCCCATGGACTCATTGTATCGGGTATTTCGCCGGATAACAGGTTGGTAGAGGCGGTGGAGTTGGTTGGCCATCCGTGGTTTGTAGGCGTGCAATATCATCCGGAATTCAAGTCTCGCCCCAACAGGCCTCATCCTCTGTTTAGAGATTTTGTGGGGGCTGCTGTGGAATACAAGGGGCGTAAGAACGGTAATATGCAGTGATTTTATATATTTTTTGTGTAACCCTACTAATTTTGAGTGGGGTTTTTTTGTGAATTTTTTGTTGACGGCAGAAGGCTTTTAGAGTATGATATCTATAAACTGCTCATAATGCCATCTTGTGGGTACCCTTGGATGCCTTTCAAATCTACTTTCTCATTGAGGGAAGTTTATTTACATACAAAAGCTTATGAGTTTTTGTTCATTTTGTTTTTGTAAGTTTTCCATAATAAAACGGCGTTTTGGGTTGAAAAGCATGACAAGGGGTATATATTATATATAATGGTTTCATGTTGTGTGAAGTGCTGCTTTTTGTGATGTTTTGTTGATTATTTTATTTATTGAATTTAAGGCACACTGTATGAAAGACGGGAAGCTGGAAATAATATGGAAGAGAGAGTATTCCCGTCAGCATTTATCAGTACATTCCCTGTGTCGCTGATATTTCCGTGTATTTTAAGCGCGTAAACCATTTAATATCAAAACATGATAGAAAACACAGTGCATACAAAAGCTGTATACCTATTTGTGCATTCGCAGCAAAAATCCTAAATAGAAAGCGAGGAGAAAGGACTTTGGATTTGAGCAATTTTGATTTGAACAATTTAGAAAACAACAACATATTTGAACTCAGAGAATTTGGCAAGGAAATAGGGGTAAAGGGCGTTACCAGATATAGAAAGGCTGAGCTCATTGAACGCATAAAAGAGAGGCTCAGGAAGCTGGCGGAAGAGCAGCAGCGGGAATGGCTTGCCAAAAGACAGGAAGAGCAGCAGGATAAGCAACCTCAGGAACAGGAGGCTCAGCAGGTGATACAACAGGAAGAACAACAGGATCAAGCTGTGCAGGAAGAGCGGCAGGATGATCAGCAGGCTGGGCAGGAGGAGCGGGCTGCTCAGCTGGAGGGGGAAGCTGCCGAGCCCAAGCCTCTCAAAAGAGGGCGGCCCAGGAAAAGGAAAATGGAGGCTGCTGAGGAGAAAGAGACAGCTGGGGAAACTGCCCAACAGCTGCACCTGCTTGACCAGACAGAGCAGCAGATAGAAAGAGGCCTTGATGTGAAGCAGGAAGATTCAGAGCAGCGGCATTTGCGTGTAGTGAAACAGGAGGAAGAAGAAGTACGGGAACAAAGGGCCGAGCAGCGCCCTGAAAGGGAAGAATTGGCAGAAAAGCAGGTGGAATCCGAGGAAGAGCGTAAGGCTCAGGAAAATGAGCAGCCAGATCAAGCCAAGGAGCAGCATCAGCCCGAAGAGCACGACGATGAAGAGGATGCTGAAAAGGAGAGAGTTGCTGCAGCCCGCAAAAAAGAGGACCTGTTAGAGAGGATCATCTATGACAAAGAGGAGTATGAAAGGCAGGTTGCCTACGCGCGCAAATACTTTAATACATCCAATCCCGCTGTACCTATTCTGCTGAGTACAGGGGAATGCGGTGACGCCAAAGGCGTATTGGAAGTGCTGCCAGATGGTTACGGATTCTTGCGCGCTGAAAACTACATGCCCGGCAGCAAAGACGTATACGTTTCTCAGTCGCAGATACGCCGTTTTAATCTCAAGACCGGCGATTTGGTGGAAGGTAAAACCCGCCCTGCAAAGGAAGGCGAAAAATTCCAAGCCCTTCTGTATGTGACTGCAGTCAACGGCGAAGACCCTGAAAAGGCTACTCAGAGAAAGCCGTTTGATGAGCTGACGCCCATATTCCCCAATGAGCGCATAACGCTGGAAAATCCAAAAAATCCCAAAGAGCTGGCTACGCGCTTGATAGACCTTATAGCCCCGATAGGCAAAGGGCAAAGAGGATTAATTGTGTCACCTCCAAAGGCAGGGAAAACCACGCTGCTCAAAAAGATTGCTGACAGCATTGCAACCAATTATCCTGATATCTACCTCATAGTGCTGCTCATCGACGAGCGTCCCGAAGAGGTTACCGATATGCAGCGCTCTATAAAAGGAGATGTGGTGTATTCCACCTTTGACGAGCTGCCCGAACACCATACAAAGGTGGCCGAGATGGTGTTGGAACGCGCTCAAAGGTTGGTAGAACACGGGAAGGACGTGGTGGTTCTGCTGGATAGCCTTACCCGCCTGGCCCGTGCTTATAACCTCACCGTTCCAGCAACCGGAAAGACGCTGTCAGGCGGTATTGACTCGGCGGCGCTTCACAAGCCCAAGAGGTTCTTTGGTGCAGCCCGTAATATTGAAGAGGGTGGTAGCCTGACCATCATTGCCACCGCTTTAATCGATACGGGAAGCCGTATGGATGAAGTGATATACGAGGAGTTTAAGGGCACGGGCAATATGGAGATTCATTTGGATAGAAAGCTATCTGAAAAGCGGATCTTCCCGGCCATTGATATTTTCCGGTCGGGTACACGAAGGGAAGAGCTGCTGCTCAGTCAGAGGGAGTTGGAATGCGTATGGGCCATACGAAAGAACTTGAGCGAAGGGCGGCCGGACAGGGTAATTGAGATTATAATCAACGACCTGTTGCGTACCAATTCGAACGAAGAGTTTATAGACTTGATGCTGGAGCACTTTGAAAAGATGGAGAAAGACGGCTATTTTGTCGAGCGCGACAGCTATTACAGCTATCGGTAAACATGGTACAGCGGGGTATGGGTAAACTATGGTAAGCATAAGTCCACGGTATAAAAGATATTTAAAGAGCATAGCATGGATAGTACTGGTACTTTTGCTGGTGCTCCTGCTGCTTATCAAGGTCATACCTTATGTGGCCCCATTTGTAGTAGCCCTGTTTATAACCTTTATTATCGAACGGCCGGTCAGCTTTTTAACGACTAAGCTCAAGTTGCCCCGGGGGACAGCGGTGGGCATAGTGCTCCTCTTTTTCACACTGATTACGGGTGGCATTGTGATACTCATCTTCTCGGAGCTGGTCAATGAGATATGGCGGTTAACCAGGGAGATTCCCAGCGCTCAAGTGGTTAGAGAGTATGTCGATACGCTGTTGGGCAGGGTGCAGAATTTATATTTGAGCTTGCCTGCTGAGCTTGAAAGGACGATCAGGGACAGCCTGGGGTCTGTTGTGGGGAGTATATCGGTATTCTTGCAAAGCCTGTTGAATTACCTGTTGGATATGGTAAAGTTTTTGCCTCAGCTGTTCCTCTTCATAGTAATATCGCTAGTGTCCTCTTTCTTCATGAGCAGGGACAGGGAGAAGATCTCGAGGTTTGTCTATAAGCAGATACCAGAGGGATGGAGAAACAAGGTCCGCACGGTAAAAGAGGACCTTTTCGCTGCACTGATGGGCTTTATTAAGGCGCAGTCCATCCTCATTTCGGTTACCTTTATCGAGCTGCTCATAGGATACAGCTTGATAGGCGTAAAATACGTCTTTTCGTTGGCTCTCATAACGGCAGTGGTGGACGCCTTGCCGGTATTGGGCACTGGGACCATCTTAATTCCTGCTGCAGCCATTAACCTGATTATGGGCAATGTTCCAAAGGCGCTTGCCTTTATAGCGCTTTATATCGTCATATTGATAGTTCGCCAGTTTTTAGAGCCCAAGGTGGTGGGACAAAGCCTGGGCTTGCATCCGCTTGTCACCCTTATATCGATATATGTGGGGCTGCAGCTTTTTGGAATCATTGGACTGTTTTTGGGCCCCATTATTGTGGCTATTATAAAAGCGCTTCAAAAAGCCAGGATTTTGCCTCAGTGGAAGGCATAAGGGCCTGAATTCGACGGTTTTAAGCTTAGCTTTACTGTTGCAAAGCCAGATATGCATGAAAGAGGTAGTTGAAAGCCGAGTTATGGCTGAAAAATGTCTTGAAATTAATATTCTTGGTGTGCTATACTGTAATAGTTATAAAAGGATTGTAATTATCAACGAAAGAGGTGACAGTGATGAAGAAAGGTATACATCCCGAGTATGGAGAGGCCATAGTGAGGTGTGCATGTGGCGAGACATTTGTTACCGGCTCTACCAAGAAGGAGATCAGGGTTGAGATATGCTCGAAGTGTCATCCTTTCTTTACCGGGAAACAAAAGCTGGTAGATACAGGAGGGCGTGTGGAAAGATTTAAGAAGAGGTATGGTCTGGACAGCGACCAGGTGTGAATTCCACAGAAGAGTGCAGATTGGGGTTGTACCCTGGTCTGCATTTTTGTTTGTTACGAGGGGTGTAGCCAATGAGAAAATGCGATATAGGGGGTCAAGCGGTGCTGGAAGGAGTGATGATGCGGGCTCCTTCTTGCGTGGCTATAGCCGTTAGGCGCTGTGACGGCGAGATCGTGGTGCACAGCCATCCGCTCTCTTCTTTAAAGGATAGGCATCGCATCTTTAAATTGCCGGTTATAAGGGGGATTATAACTTTTGCCGAAACGCTGGTTATAGGGGTAAAATCCCTTATGGCCTCTGCCGAGATGTACGGTGACCAAAGCGCTGTAGAAGAGTATCAGCCATCGAGGGTTGAGAGGTTTGTAGCCGATAAAACCGGCAAAAAGGTGGAAGACGTAATGGCGTGGTTTGCGCTGTTGCTGGCCATTGGGCTGGCAATAGTGCTGTTTGTGGTGGTTCCTGCTGTGCTGACGGGATTGCTCAGAGAATGGATAACCAATCGCTTTATACTGGGATTGATTGAGGGAATAATAAGGCTTGCTATATTCATCGGTTATATTGTACTGGTGACCAGGATCAAAGATATACAGCGGGTCTTCCAATATCACGGGGCAGAGCACAAGGCTATTCACTGCTATGAACACGGCGAGGAGCTGTCAGTAGAAAATGCCAGAAAGTACAGCACGCTGCATCCCAGGTGCGGTACGGCGTTTTTATTGGTGGTGATGGTGGTGGGCATCGTGGCGTTTTCGGCATTGAGCTGGGATAACCTGATAGTGCGCATCCTCATGAAGATATTGTTGTTACCTCTGGTGGCCGGCGTCTCATACGAGATAATAAAATGGGCGGGTAAAACCAGCTGGCCGGGTGTAAAATTCGTCATGTTCCCAGGGCTTATGCTGCAAAAACTGACCACCCGCGAGCCGGATGATGCCCAGCTGGAAGTTGCCATAAGGGCTTTTGTGGAGGCCGCGGGGTTGACTGGCAAGGGGGCTGAAGATGCAGCTGAAGGGGATGGAGGTATTAAGGAAGGGACAGAAGATTTTAGAGTGCTATAATGTCCCGGCATCCAGGCTGGAGGCAGAGATTCTGATGGCACATATACTAAAGTGCCAGAGACACGACCTGTATCTCATGAGGGACTGGAAGTTGGACGGCACTCAGACCCATGAGTTTTTTGACCTGATATACAGGAGATGCGAGGGCTGCCCCATTCAGTATATAACCAACAGGCAGGAGTTTATGGGGCTGGAATTTTATGTTGACCACAGGGTATTGATACCCCGTGCCGATACTGAGATACTAGTAGAGCATGTGATCAAATGGGGATCTCAAAAGGATGGGCCTGTCCAGATACTGGATGTGGGTACGGGAAGCGGCGCAATTGCCGTAAGCCTTGCGTTTTTTTTGCCCAATGCCCGTATAACTGCTGTTGATATTTCGGCCGAGGCATTGGATGTGGCAAGGCTTAATGCTTGCCGGCACGCCGTTCAGGATCGCATAACTTTTCTGGAGGGAGACCTCTTCGCGCCTTTGTATAATCATCCTGCTGTTCAGCCTTTCGACGTTGTTGTATCCAATCCGCCGTATATACCCACACAGGAGATCGAGGGTTTGGAGCCGCAGGTCAAGGATTATGAGCCGCGTATTGCCCTTGATGGGGGGTATGATGGTTTAAAGTTTTACGGCCGGTTGGCCAGGGAGGGGTTGGATTGGTTGAAGTCCGGGGGATTGTTGGCCGTTGAAGTGGGGTACGGCCAGTCCCGGGCCGTTAAAGCCATACTGGAAAGCACGGGCTGCTATCAAGATATTACAATCGAGAAAGATTTGGCGGGTATTGAGCGCGTTGTTTCAGCCACACGCTGCTGAGTTGATCATACGAGTAGGTTTTTAAGCTCAGCATTGCTATGATCCGATTGTCAAACTATCTTGTTTCATTTTTTAAACAAACTTGTGGCAAAAGGGGAAGATATATGCTGGATAAACTGGAGTTTATCGAAAGAAGGTATGAAGAATTGAGCAAGGCAATTGCCGATCCAGAAGTGATTGCCAGGCAAGACGAATGGAAAAAGCTGGTCAAAGAGCATGCCGACCTGGAGGATATTGTGGTCAAATACAGGGAATACAAGACCATAGAGCAGGACATAGCTGTGGCGCGCGAGATGTTAAAGGAAAAGCTGGATGAAGAGTCTTTGGACATGCTTCGAGATGAGCTAGATGCTCTTGAAGAAAGAAAAGAAAAGGTGCTCCATGAGCTTAGGCTCCTGCTTCTGCCTAAAGACCCCAATGACGAGAAAAACGTCGTTATGGAGATACGGGCCGGGGCAGGAGGAGAGGAAGCAGCCCTTTTTGGCGCTGACCTCTTCAGGATGTA
This sequence comes from Caldicoprobacter oshimai DSM 21659, assembly GCA_000526435.1. Classification (GTDB taxonomy): domain Bacteria; phylum Bacillota; class Clostridia; order Caldicoprobacterales; family Caldicoprobacteraceae; genus Caldicoprobacter; species Caldicoprobacter oshimai. The sequence continues at coordinate 998,641 of JAGB01000002.1, read as the reverse complement.
CAGCAGGTATGCCGAGCGTAAGGGCTGGAGGATAGAGGTCATGAGCGCCAACTATACCGACATGGGTGGCGTGAAGGAGATCATATTTGTAGTAGAAGGGAAAGGCGCTTATAGCCGGCTAAAATACGAGAGCGGAGTCCACCGGGTGCAGAGAATCCCCACCACCGAATCAGGTGGCAGGATCCACACCTCCACCGCTACCGTGGCTGTGCTTCCAGAACCTGAAGACATTGAGGTGGAGATAAATCCTGACGATTTAAGGATCGACGTCTTCAGGTCGTCGGGGCATGGGGGCCAAAGCGTCAATACCACTGATTCGGCCGTGCGCATAACCCATCTTCCCACAGGTATAGTGGTTACCTGCCAGGATGAGAGGTCGCAGCAGAAGAACAAGGAAAAGGCCATGAGGGTTTTAAAGGCCCGTGTACTTGATGCCATTCAGAGGGAACGGGAGCAGGAATATGCTCAGGCCAGAAAGAGCCAGGTGGGTACGGGCGATAGAAGCGAAAGAATACGGACCTATAACTTTCCGCAGGGCCGCGTGACAGATCATAGGATTGGGATGACCATCTACAACCTGGAAGGTTTTCTAGATGGAGACCTGGACGAAATCATAAATGAGCTTATAATAAACGATCAGACCGAAAGGCTTAAGAATACCCAAGCATCCCAGTGAATACAATTTTTATAAAAGCTCTATGTTTGGGGATGGTTTGGGTTGGATGAGCTGCTGTTTAGCTGTGTCATGGGTACGGCAGCCGGAATTTTGGGCACTGGTTTAGGAGGTATCATCGGATTTGTTTTAAACAATCCAGGCAGGCGATTTTTGAGCACCTTATTGAATTTTTCTGCCGGGCTCATGATAGCGGTGGTGTGTTTTGACCTTCTACCTGAAGCTTTTGAAATAGGAGGGTTTGGCGTAAGTATAGGGGGCGTGTGCCTGGGAGTGGTCATGATTATAGCCTGCGATGAGGCCATAACCTCCTGGAGGAGCGATTTTAAAAGGAATGCCGCTTCCATAAGCCAGTATATAAAGACCGGCATCTTGCTGGGGATAGGCATTGCGCTTCACAATTTCCCCGAGGGTTTGGCTATAGGGTCGGGGTTCACGGCTATGGAGTCGTACGGTGTGGGATTGAGCCTTGTCATCGCCTTTCACGATGTGCCGGAGGGCATTGCCATGGCTGCGCCTATGCGAATAGGCGGTATGGGCAGGTGGAAGGTCTTTTTAGCTGCCGTTATAGCCGGCGTTCCGACAGGCATTGGTGCGTTGGTGGGATATTTGCTGGGCGAGATATCGCCTTATTTTATAAGCCTGTGCCTGGGGTTTGCCGGCGGGGCGATGCTATACATAACGTGTTTGGAGCTCATACCCAGGTCCAGGGACCTGTACAGGGGCAGAATTCCTGGGCTGGGCCTTATAATGGGAGTGATAGCGGGGATTTTGGTTTCTTCTTTGCTTTAATATAAACATATCTTCTGACTTAATGTAAAGTAAAGTATATTATATTGTGAATGAATATCAAGTTACGCGTCTATCCGAAAGGAGAAAGGTACAATTGAGGACCAGGGTACTAAAGATAAATGATGTGGAAAGCGATTGTAGTGCTATACTGGAAGCTGCCAGGCTGATACAGGGTGGGGAAGTAGTGGCATTTCCCACTGAGACGGTATACGGCCTGGGGGCCAATGCTTTGGATGCAACTGCGGTTCAGAAGATCTTTGAGGCAAAGGGGCGTCCGGGAGACAACCCTCTCATAGTGCACATTTCAAAACGCCAGGATGTGGACAGGTTGGTAAAGGAATTGCCTCCCGCAGCCAGCACCCTTATGGAGCGTTTCTGGCCAGGTCCTCTTACCCTGATTTTGAAGAAGTCCCATCTTATACCGGATACAGTGACGGCTGGTTTGGATACGGTGGCCATTAGGATGCCGCGACACCCGGTGGCTTTAAGGCTTATAGAATACAGCGGGGTGCCCATTGCGGCTCCGAGCGCCAACAGGTCGGGCCATACCAGTCCTACCACGGCGCAGCATGTTTTGGATGACCTCGACGGCAGGATTTCCCTTATACTGGATGGAGGAAAATGTCAGGTGGGCTTGGAGTCCACGGTTTTGGATATGACGGCCGAGGTCCCTACGATTTTGAGACCCGGAGGGATCACATATGAAATGCTGACGGAGGTATTGGGGCAGGTAAGGGTTGATGCCAGCGCTTTAAAACCGCTTAAGGAAGGACAACCGGTCAAATCTCCCGGAATGAAATATGCCCATTATGCGCCTCATGCCCAGGTGGTGGTGGTGCGGGGAGAGCTTGATCAAATGGTGGAGAGAATAAATGCCCTGGCAGAAGAATATATAAAACAGGGCATGAAGGTAGGAATACTTGCCACTCATGAGACAAAGGATTATTATAAAGAAGGGAAAGTGCTGGTATTGGGCAGTCGCACCCAGCCTGCTGTGATGGCTTCCAACCTGTTTTCGGCTTTGAGGCAGTTTGATGACCTGGGAGTGGACGTCGTCTTTGCTGAATGGATAGAGACAAAGGATGAAGGTTTGGCAATAATGAACCGCATGTTGAGGGCAGCCGCATTCCGCGTGATTGATGCGTAAAAACTAGCATTTGGTTTAGCATGTATGATATTATGGAGTAACTATATAATAGAACAATAGAGAACATATAAATTGATTGCGCATGTCAAGGAACGGATTTGGGGAAATATAGGAGAAAAAACGGTAGGCCAATGGATTTTTACGGCCAAGAGGGAGGTTTTATAGATTGAAAACGGTTCTGTTTGTGTGCACAGGCAATACCTGCCGAAGCCCCATGGCCGAGGCCTTGTTTAAAGACCTGGCAAAGAAAAATGGGCTGGACGATATAAAAGTCATGTCTGCGGGCCTAGCCGCTATCGAGGGGGACAGCGCCACGCCCCAGGCCATTGAAGTTATGGAGCGAAGAGGGGTAGACTTAAGCGATCACCGGGCCAGGAATGTGGATGCATCGCTTGTTGAAGAAGCTGACCTGATATTGACCATGACCGATCGACACAAATCGATATTGAGCAGCATGTATCCAGAAGCCGCATCCAAGATACATGTGCTTAAGGAATACGTCGAAGGCGGGTCGGTTAAAGGGGAATTGGCGCAGATACTTGATCCTTTTGGCCAGCCGGTGGAGGTTTATGAAAGCTGTGCTCGCGAGCTGGAGGAAGCCCTCACAAAGCTGATAGAAAAGCTGAAAGCCTAATATTTTTTATTGCAATTGCCAGATGGGTTAGGTTATAATATTAAAGAATGTTTTTGGGGGTATTACAGCGCCATGAAAGCACAGGATGAGGGTAAAAATCTCAAGAAAATTGTCGGTTTGGCAGCGGCTGATTTGGTAAAGGATGGTATGACGGTTGGGATTGGGACAGGCAGTACTGCTGCGTTTTTTATTGAGGAGCTGGGCCAAAGGGTTAGACAGGGCTTGTCCATTCGCGGCGTGCCAACTTCCTATCAAGCTAAGCTCATGTGTTATCAGCACGGGATACCATTGCTTGATCCTTCGTTGGTGGACAGGCTGGATATCGCCATTGATGGTGCCGATGAGATCGATTACAGCTTGAACGCAATAAAAGGTGGCGGCGCTGCCAATACAATGGAGAAGGTCATAGCCACCATGGCCGATGAGTTCGTAATCATAGTGGATCATTCCAAGCTGGTGGAAAAGCTGGCTGTATCTTTTCCGGTGCCGGTGGAAGTTATTCCGGCAGCTCTTGGTTTGGTGATGCGAAAGGTTAGAGAAATCGGCGCCAGACCTGAGCTCAGAATGGCGGTCAGAAAAGCTGGGCCGGTGGTGACCGATAATGGCAATTTCATCGTGGACCTGTATTTTGACGAAGCACCTGATGTATACCGGTTAAATCGTGTGCTGAAATCGATACCAGGAGTGGTGGAGACCGGCCTGTTTTTAGGAATGGCCCATAAAGCCTTGGTTGCATGGGAGGATGGAGTGGAAGTAATGCTGGCAAGTCAAAAGGACTGAATGCCATACCGGTAACCACGTAAAGCTTAACAACAAAAGGAGAGGTAAAATGGGTAGAGTACACGTTTTAGACCATCCGTTGATTCAGCATAAGCTGTCCCTCGTCAGGGATAAAGAGACGGGGGCTAAGGAGTTCAGAGAGCTGGTGGAAGAGATATCTCTGCTTATGGCCTATGAGGTCACCCGTGACCTGCCGCTCAAAGAGGTAGAGATAGAGACTCCGGTGGGCAAGGCCAGAACCAAGGTCATATTCGGCAAGAAGCTAGGGATTATACCCATTTTAAGGGCAGGGCTTGGAATGGTGGACGGCATGCTCAAGCTCATACCGGCTGCCAAGGTAGGACATATCGGTCTGTATCGCGACCCCGAGACGCTGGAGCCGGTAGGATATTACTGCAAGCTGCCCCCAGATGTAGAAGAGAGGGAGCTCATTGTAATCGATCCCATGTTGGCTACTGGGGGCTCAGCATCTGCGGCTTTGAATTTCATAAAACAAAAGGGTGCCAGAAGCATAAAGTTCGTTTGTTTAATAGCCGCTCCCGAGGGTATTGAACGCCTTCGGCGGGATCATGAGGATGTAGATATATTTGTAGCGGCCATAGATAAATGCCTCAACGAACACGGGTATATAGTACCCGGCTTGGGGGATGCCGGAGACAGGCTGTTTGGAACGAAATAAGAATTAGAGGTCCTGCTGTTTGCACCGAGAAACATAATGGTGGGTTAAGAGAGGTGATGCCGGTTATGGGTATAGATGCCATAAAGGAGATTAGGCAGGCAGAGCAGCAGGCTGAAGAGATAAAGAAGCAGGCAATGGAAAAGGCAAGGGAGATATTGAGGAGGGCCGAGGAAGAGGGTAACAGATTTCTGGTAGAGGTGACTCAGCAAGCGCAGCAAGAGAGGCAGCAGTTTATGCGTCAGGCTGAAGAGGAAGCCAGGAAGGAGATAGAGGCTTTAAACCAGAAAGCGGAGGAAGAGTGCCAAAAGATACGTCAAATGGCCCAGGCCAAGCTGGATAAAGCCATTTCCTTGATTATGGGAAAGGTCGTGAATATGCATGGCCATAGTTGAAATGAAAAAACTGCTCCTCGTTGGCTTGCAGGCTGACAAGGATAGGATACTTAATGCCATTCAGCTCATGGGCAATGTAGAAATCGATAATATCGAGCTTGAAGAGTATGCTGAAGAGGGGCAGGATGGCGAGACCCAGCTTTTAGAAAGATATGACGGTCAGGGGATTGTGGAGCGCATCGAATCCCAGCTATCAGAAATAAAATTTGCGCTGGATTTTATTGGTCGCTATAATAATTTGAAGCGTTCGGCATTTGCGCCCAAACCCGCTGTCAGTCTTGAGGAGCTCAACAAGGTGCGCAAAAATGCTGATTCCATATTGCAGGTTGCAGCCACCTGCCGTAAGCTGGAACAGCGCCTTACAGAGCTGTCGTCTCGTGAGACCCGCATGCTCAGCACAAAACAACAGCTGTTGCCTTGGAAGGAATTGAACGTCCCTCTGGAGCAGATAGGCAATACCTTGGCGACCCATACGATGATAGGTACGGTAGAAAAAGGGGTTGCAGCCCAGTTTGAGGAGAGGATGGTACAGGAGCTGGGTGCAAGGGAGTTTTACATACAGAGAGTCGGAGAGGACAAAGAGCAGGTCAACTACTTTTTGGCATATCACAGGGATTTGGCAGAAGAGGTGGATGTGCGGCTGAAGGAGCTGGGGTTCAACCGCGTAAGCTTCAGCAATATGGAAGGCACTCCTGCAGAAATTATAAAGCAATGTGACCATGAGCTGCGTGCCATTGATGCCGAAAGGCAAAAGATAGAGGAGCAGGCAAGGGCGCTGGCGGTACGGGTCAAGGAGCTGGAAATCCTTTACGATGCTCTGTCGATACAGAGGGATAAGGAAGAGGAAGGGTTAAAGCTTCTGCAAACCGGCCAGGCTTTTGTGCTTAAAGGGTGGGTTCCCAGCCGTTATGCCGAAGACTTTGTATCTAAAATGCACGGTATTACCTCTGCGGTTTACATTCGGCTGGAGGACCCGGAGCCTGATGAGCTTTTTCCGGTGGCGTATGATAATCCGCCTTTGGTACAGCCTTTTGAGCTGGTTACCGAGCTTTACAGCACGCCCCATCCCCGCAGCATAGACCCCAATCCCTTTGTGGCGCCGTTCTTCTTCGTATTTTTCGGCATAATGATGGGAGATGCGGGGTATGGCATCGTCATCGCATCTATAGCTTATTTGGCCATGCGTAAGCTAAAGCTTAAGGGAATGGGTAAAAAGCTGGGTATGCTGGTGTTTTTGGGCGGGATATCCACTTTTCTGTGGGGTGCTGTGTTTGGAGGATGGTTTGGCAATGCGGGCCAGCTTTTAGGGCTGCCCCCCTTATGGTTTGAACCGGCTGCTCAGCCAATAAAGATGCTCATATTTTGTTTTGCTTTAGGCCTCATTCAGATTTTCGTAGGCATGGGCATCAAGGCTTACATGAGCATACGCCAGGGCAAGGTGTGGGATGCCATGTTTGACCAGGGGTTTTGGTATATTACCTTAATAGGCCTGGTGCTTATGGCGACATATTCGAAAGTGGTAGGGCAGTACATGGCGCTGGCCGGGGCAATCGGGCTTGTGCTCACTCAAGGCAGACATCAAAAGAGCATCATAAAGAGATTGCTGTCTGGCATATTGAGCCTGTACAATATTACCGGCTATTTTAGCGATATGCTTTCATATTCCAGGCTCTTTGCCTTAGGGTTGGCCGGTGGCGTCATCGGCACGGTCATAAATCAGCTGGGGCTTATGGCAGCAAAGTCGTGGATCGGCTGGATAATTGCCATAGTTATTTTGGCAGCAGGGCATTCATTCAACATACTCATCAACATACTGGGTGCATATGTTCACTCCAGCAGGTTGCAGTATATAGAGTTTTTTGGCAGGTTTTTTGAGGCTGGAGGCCATGCCTTTAAGCCTTTACGCATAAAGACAAAATTTATTGATGTATACAAGGAAGAGGAGGCTGTTTGATATGGAATTAGGACAGATTTTTGCAGTATTGGGAACTGCGGCGTCAACTACTGAGACAGGTTTGAGCTTGGGACAGATATACGCTATTTTGGGAGCTGCTACAGCAGTGGTGCTGGCAGGACTCGGTTCGGTATTCGGTGTGGCCATTGCTGGTCAGAGTGCGGCAGGCGTGGTAACCGAAGATCCTGATAAGTTTGGTCAGGTACTGCTGCTTCAGGCTTTGCCCGGTACTCAGGGGATTTACGGCCTACTCATAGGTTTTATCATCATGAATAAGCTGAACATCTTTGGTGGTATGATAGATGTTTCCCCCGAGACTGGGCTGTTGCTCTTTGTGAGCGCTTTGCCCATTGCCATAGTGGGGCTTATATCGGCCATATACCAGGGGAGAACCTCTGCGGCTGCCATTGGGATAATTGCAAAGCGGCCTGAAGAGCTTGGTAAGGCCATCACATTCCCGGTAGTGGTGGAAACCTATGCTGTGCTGGCTCTGCTGGCTTCCTTCCTCATGGTGAACGGTATCCCAGTGTAGGAGTGGGCGCTATGAATGGGTTTGACAAGATCAAGCAGCGTATTCTGGAAGATGCTCAGCAGGAAGCCGAACGCATAATCCAGTCGGCTGAGGAAAAAGCAAGGGAGATTAAAGAGGCCAAGGCCAATGAGGCCGGCAAGCTTAAAAAGCGCTTGACCGAGCAAAACATGGAGGCGGCCCGCGAGCATAAAAGAAGGATGCTGGTGTCAGCTCAGCTGGAGATGAAGAAAAAGGTGTTGGCCGCCAAGCGAGACATGATAGAAGCCGTATTTAGAGGGGTTATTGAGAGGATAAGCAGCATGGCCGATGACCAATACAGGGAGGTCATTGCTTCCATGCTTTTGAATGCCCCTCTTCAGGGAGATGAAGAGGTGGTATTCTCGGTTTATGACCAGTACCGCCTGGACCAGGGTTTCCTGGATTACGTCAATGAACAGCTAAAAAAACAAGGACGGAAGGGACAGTTGCGCCTGGCGCCCGATAGAGGGCAGTTTAAGGCCGGCTTTGTCCTTCGAGGACATGAAGTTGAGATAAACAGCTCGTTTGAGGCAATTGTGAGGGCATTGCGAATTGAAATGGAGCCTCAAGTGGCTGAAATGCTATTCGGTGAACTTGCTTAAATTTAACTTGTTAAGCTTATAAAAGGTTTTAGAGTAGCAGAGTACATAATTGACTTGTTGTTGGCTGTAGGAAGGATGATATGATGCCTCAACCCAGTTATGAATACGGGGTGGCCAGAGTCAGGGTTTTGGAGACCAGGCTGCTTACTCGGGAGCGCATTGAGCGGATGGTGGATGCCGAATCTGCCGAGGAGGCACTCAAGGTGCTGTCGGAGACCAGCTATGCTCCTCTGGTTGCAGAGCTGGGCTCTCCTTATGAATATGATGAGCTCCTTTCGAAAGAGATGAAGAGAGTACGTGATTTCATCGATGAGATTTCGCCTGACCCAGCCATTACCGACCTGTTTTTCTTAAAATATGATTTTCATAATCTCAAGGTTTTATTGAAACACAGGTATTTAAGCGGCCAGGATGATGAGTTGCCCTTGGCTCAAATGGGCACTATTCCGGTGGAGGTTTTAAGGAAGGCCGTGGAGGATCCGGACAGCGGCATACTTCCGCCGTTTATGGCTGATGTCGTAAAGGATATTGACGAGATTTGTGTGCTGAAGGTTGACCCACAAAGGATTGACACCATGCTGGACCGGGCCATGTATGACCATATATTTGAAGTGTGCCGTAGGAAAAGGAATTCGTTTGCTCTCCGTTATTTTCAAATGCAGGTTGACCTTTTAAACCTCCGTTCGCTTTTGCGGGCAAAGAGGCTGGGCCAGGGGTTTGACTTTTTGAAGGAAATGCTGATCCCGCACGGCAGCCTGAGCGTTTCTTTCTATAGCCGTGCCATTGAGCAGCCGTATGAGCAGTTGATCAAAGAGGTGGAATCCACTCCTTACGGGAAAGTTGTAGCTGAGGGCGTTCAGGACTTTTTGCGGGGGGGTACTCTAACTGCTTTTGAAAGGCTGATGGATGACTATCTGCTGAATTACGTCAAGTCGGTGAGATATAATCCATTTGGAATAGAAGCCATTGTGGGGTATCTGTTGGCCAAGGAAAACGAGATTAAGCTCATACGCATAATCATGGTGGGTAAGATAAACGATCTGCCTGCCGAAAAAATTCGTGAAAGGCTACGTGATGTGTATGTATAAGATGGGCGTAATTGGCGACAAGGACTCAGTACTGGGGTTTAAGGCTTTGGGCCTGTCGGTTTTTCCGGTTACACAGCCTGAACAGGCTGCTAGGCTTATTCACAGGCTGGCCAAAGAGAACTATGCGGTTTTGTTCATAACCGAACCGATAGCAAAGGACATCCAGGAGACCATCGATAGATACAGTGCTCAGCCTTTTCCTATTATTACCTTGATTCCCAATAATGCTGGGAGCATGGGGCTGGGAATGAAAGGGATCAAAGCCAGCGTGGAAAAGGCGGTAGGAGTCGACATTTTATTTGGAGAGCGAGGGTAGGTGAGCTATGCAGGGTAGGATAGTAAAGGTGTCGGGGCCGCTTGTCGTAGCCGAAGGAATGGCCGATGCCAAGATGTTCGACGTGGTGCGAGTAAGCGACAAGAGGCTCATTGGCGAGATAATAGAGCTACGGGGAGATAAGGCTTCGATTCAGGTATATGAGGAGACCTCGGGGCTAGGGCCGGGAGAGCCTGTGTACTCCACTGGCGAGCCTTTAAGCGTAGAGCTGGGGCCGGGGCTTATAGGCTCCATATTTGACGGTATACAGCGTCCCTTAACCCTCATACGTGAAAAGGTGGGGGACCGCATTGTAAGGGGTATTGAGGTTCCTTCATTGGATCGAGAGCGCAAGTGGGAATTTGTGCCCCGTGTCAAGCCAGGGGACCAGGTTGAACCCGGTGACATAATAGGGGTGGTCCAGGAGACCTCCATAGTGGAGCACCGCATTATGGTGCCCCAGGGTATAGAAGGTGTCATAGAGTGGATCCACCAGGGGCTGGCTACAATTGTAGAGCCCGTCGCCAAGGTCAAAACAGCTGATGGGGCTACTGTGGATATTACCATGATGCAAAAGACCCCTGTTCGCATCGGGAGAAAGTACAAGGAAAAACTCCCGCCCACTCTTCCCCTGATAACGGGCCAGCGGGTTATCGATACCTTCTTCCCAGTGGCCAAGGGAGGGGTGGCTGCCGTACCCGGGCCGTTTGGCAGCGGTAAAACGGTGGTACAGCACCAGCTGGCAAAGTGGGCCGATGCCGACATCATAGTGTATGTGGGCTGCGGCGAGCGGGGTAACGAGATGACCGATGTTCTCATGGAGTTCCCTCAGCTGAGAGACCCCAAGACCGGTGAACCGCTTATGAAGCGGACGGTGCTCATCGCTAATACTTCTGATATGCCTGTGGCGGCCCGTGAGGCGTCCATATACACTGGTATCACCATTGCGGAATATTTCAGGGATATGGGCTACAACGTCGCTATCATGGCCGATTCCACCTCAAGGTGGGCCGAAGCCCTTCGCGAGATGTCGGGCCGTTTGGAGGAGATGCCTGGTGAGGAGGGCTATCCGGCTTACTTGAGCTCCAGGCTTGCGGAATTCTACGAGCGGGCTGGCCGCGTCATATGTTTAGGGAAAGACGGCCGAGAAGGCACTATAACCGCTATTGGTGCCGTTTCACCGCCCGGCGGTGACTTCTCGGAACCTGTAACCCAGGCCACATTGCGCATAGTTAAAGTCTTCTGGGCTTTGGATTCGCAGCTTGCATACCGCAGGCACTTCCCTGCCATAAACTGGCTAACCAGCTATTCGCTGTATCTTGATCGGTTGAACGAGTGGTACAACAAGGAAGTATCGGAGGAGTGGCTTAAGCTTAGGCAGGAGGCCATGGCCCTTTTGCAGGAGGAGGCACAGCTTGAGGAGATAGTCAGGCTGGTGGGAGTAGATGCCTTGTCGGTGAGGGATAGGCTGGTGCTGGAGGCTGCTAAGTCCATCAGGGAAGATTACCTGCACCAAAACGCTTTCCACGACGTGGATACCTATACTTCTCTTGCCAAGCAGTACAAGATGCTGAAGCTGATAATCGAGTTTTATCATCTGGGACAAAAAGCTCTGGATGCAGGGGCGGAGTTCAGCCAGGTGATCAACCTTCCGGTAAGAGAGCGCATAGGGCGGGCCAAATACATTCCTGAGGGCCAGCTGGAGCAGCTGGATGAGATCCTAAAAGAGTTAAGGGAACAGATGTCGTCTTTGATGTCAGAGGGAGGTAACAACAGTTAAAAACAACAATACAAAATAACATAATTTTAATTGGATAATTATCGATGTTATTGAATATGTAAAAACTTAAAGAAACATATAACATCAGTAGAAGTACATTAATAAATCAAGAAAAGAAAGGGCTAATAGCCCCAATCAGGACACCAAAGGGAAGAAACAAGTGGGGTGAATGAAAACAGGAGTGGTAAAAGACATGATAACAATACAGGCCAAGCTTACTTTCCCAAGCAAGGAAGATGAGCAAATAGTGCTGGATTTAATGAGAAGATGGTCATCCTGCATGAGATATGCATATAACAGGCTTTTAGAAGGCTCGAGCAGAAACACACTAAAAAGAGAACTACAGGGGGTTTTTAATTTAAATTCGAGGTATGTAGATGATGCGATAATGAAGGCAAAGAGCGTTTTAGAGTCTTGCAGAGAAAGGGACGAAAACCCCAGTAAGGTTATCTTTGGTGGCAGGAGTTTGTTTGATAAGCTCAAGAAACGGCACATAAACGGGAAAGCATACAAGAAGTTAAAACAGGAGTGGCAAGAAAGAAGAAAAGGCAATCTTTATTCAAGAGGTGACAGGAGCAAGAAAGGGAATCTCAACACAAGGATTGAGATATATGAAAATGGTGCTAGACTAAGAATCAACGTAGGAGAAAGAAAGTATGCGTATGCAAGGATACAAGCGGGATGGAAAAAAGGGAAGAGCCGGGAGGGATTGCTGCAAGCAGTAGGCAGTTGTGGAGAGGCTTATTCGGTTGAGCTAAAGCTTAAGAACGGCAAGGTATATGCCTACTTTACGATTGAAGAAGACTTTCCAGAAGTTGTGGTAACGAAGGAAAATGGGGTCATAGGCATAGACATTAACGCATATCCGAATCACATAGCGTGGGCGGAAGCGGATGTGAATGGGCAGCTTGTAAGTTACGGGAAGATTCCGATGCCGCATCTTGCGAGCGGTAATTCAAACAAGAGGGAATATTTTAGATGGCAGTATGCCCACGAGGTAGTAAGGCTAGCGGAAGAAAAGAAAAAAGCAATAGTAATCGAGAGGTTGGATATAAGGGACAAAGGGAAGAGGGGGGACTTTTCGGGGAGGGAATCGAGGAGGATAAGGCACAATTTCAGCTACAGGTCGCTTTTGGAGAAGGTCAAGATTTTAGCACAGCGGAAGGGTATACAGGTTATAGAGGTTAATCCCGTATATACATCAGTGATAGGGCTTTTAAAGTATACGCCGCAGTATATGATAAGCAAGGACGAAGCGGCGGCGTATGTAATAGCGAGGAGAGGGCTTGGACTAAAAGAGCAGATTCCCGAAGGGTATATGGCAATTGTAGAGCATTTAGATGCTGGGGAATTAGAGGGATTGAAAGAGCATGTAAAGAAAACGGTTAAGAATAAACAGTTGAGGAAGAAACGTTTGAAAGAGATAGACAGGGTTAAAAAGTGGATACAAAGCCTTGGGAGTGAGCCAGGGGAGGAATCAAGACCTCTGGGTGGAACAAGTCTTGGTGCCTGTAGCGGAAGCTACAGACTCTGGCGAGTTCTCAAGGTAGCGGTGGTAACGCCACTCTCTCCTGAGAGGGTATTGAGGGATGTCTCTCTCCTGAGGGGGGTATTATTCTCAGGGCAAGTGGGGAGACCTGGATAAGGGCGTGAGTTCCTGCTTCTTGGGGCAGGGGCTATGGTTGTCCCAAATACCGCCTGCTGGGGCTGGGACAACTTGAAAGGAGGTAAGAAATACCCCAGCCGTCTAAACTTGTGCGGTTATGCACAGTTTAGATGACCAGGCGTGGCTTATGCTTAAGGAATACAGGACCATTACCGAAGTGGTTGGCCCCTTGATGCTGGTGGAACACGTGGAGGGGGCAAAATATAACGAGCTGGTGGAGATCGAGCAGGCCAATGGCGAGATTCGTAGGGGCCGCGTCCTTGAGGTGGATGGAGATAGAGCACTGGTTCAGCTCTTTGAGGGCTCTCACGGCTTGAGGATTGCCGATAGCAAGGCGCGCTTTTTGGGCAGGAGTATAGAGCTGGGCGTATCTAGGGATATGCTGGGACGCGTATTTGATGGAATGGGAAGGCCTATAGATGGAGGTCCCGAGATTATTCCCAAAAAGCGCATGGACATAAACGGTGAACCTATCAACCCGGCAGCTCGCGACTATCCTTCCGAGTTCATCCAAACGGGAATTTCAGCTATCGACGGTCTTAATACTCTGGTGCGCGGGCAAAAGCTGCCCATTTTCTCGGGGGCGGGGTTGCCCCATGCCCAGCTGGCTGCACAGATTGCCCGTCAGGCCTGTGTGCTAGGCAGCGATACCAACTTTGCTGTAGTGTTTGCTGCCATAGGTATAACCTTTGAAGAGGCCGACTTCTTCGTATCGGATTTTCGAAGGACCGGTGCCATCGAACGGGCGCTGTTATTCATGAACCTGGCCGATGACCCGGCCATTGAGCGCATCTCCACTCCCCGTATGGCATTGACGGCTGCCGAATATCTGGCCTTTGAAGAGGATATGCATGTGTTGGTCATACTCACCGATATTACCAACTACGCCGAGGCGTTGAGGGAGATATCGGCGGCCCGCAAAGAGGTACCCGGTCGTCGCGGTTATCCGGGCTACATGTATACCGACCTGGCCACAATGTACGAGAGAGCGGGGAGGATAAAGGGTAAAAAGGGTTCTATCACGCAGATCCCCATACTCACCATGCCAGAGGATGACAAGACGCATCCCATTCCCGACCTAACGGGTTATATCACAGAGGGGCAGATAATACTGAGCAGGGAGCTTTACCGGAAGGGCGTAAATCCGCCCATTGATGTTTTGCCATCCCTGTCCCGTCTGAAGGATAAAGGTATAGGTGAGGGTAAAACTCGGGAGGACCATGCCGATACCATGAACCAGCTGTTTGCAGCCTATGCCCGGGGTAAGGAAGCCAAGGAGCTAGCGGTGGTGCTGGGCGAAGCGGCTCTCTCGGATATAGATAAGCTGTACGCCAAATTTGCCGACGAATTTGAGAGGCGGTATGTATCCCAGGGCTTTGAGACCAACCGCTCGATTGAGGAGACGCTCAATCTGGGGTGGGAGCTGTTGTCAATACTGCCCAGAAGCGAGCTTAAGCGTATTCGCGATGAGTACATCGATAAATATTTTCCCGGAGACAAAGGGGATGAATAGTTTATGGCTGTAATGAGGGTTAACCCCACGCGCATGGAGCTTATCCGCCTGAAGAATAGGCTCCAGGTGGCTGTAAGGGGGCACAAGCTGCTTAAAGACAAGCGTGATGAGATGATGCGCAGGTTTATAGACTTGATAAAGCGAAATAAGGAGTTGCGGGAGCGCGTGGAGCAAAAATTAACCCTGGCGTTTAAGGATTTTTTGATGGCGCGGGCTGTTATGTCATCTGAAGTGCTGGAAGAGGCCATAATGTTTCCCACCCGTAGGGTGGAGATAAAGCCTTCAATTGGGAACATCATGGGGGTGACCGTTCCGGTCATTGAGTACAAGGAAGTGACCGACCGGGAGCTTTCTCCTTACCCTTATAGCTTTGCGGCCACTTCGGCCGAGCTGGATGGCGCTATTGCCGCCTTTTCTGATATCCTCCCTCTTATGGTGGAGCTGGCTCAGATAGAAAAGACGTGTCAGATGCTGGCCGATGAAATTGAAAAGACCCGTCGCAGGGTAAATGCCCTGGAATACGTTGTGATACCTCAGCTTAAAGAGACCATACGTTATATTACCATGAAGCTGGATGAAAACGAGCGCGGAAACCGTACCAGGCTGATGAAGGTAAAGGATATGCTGGAGAAAAAGGATGCAACCATATAACGAAATAATTGATTTTTGCAAACTGTAAATTATGGGATGATAAGTTTCCCCACTTGAAGCTTGTTGCCCAAGTTATCGAGGGTTGTTGTACTAATATTAGGTTTATATAAC
Source organism: Caldicoprobacter oshimai DSM 21659 (assembly GCA_000526435.1). Lineage (GTDB taxonomy): Bacteria > Bacillota > Clostridia > Caldicoprobacterales > Caldicoprobacteraceae > Caldicoprobacter > Caldicoprobacter oshimai. The sequence goes on along the minus strand of JAGB01000002.1, from coordinate 983,316 downwards.
CAATATAAATTTTTGTTAGCGAGGTAATACGATCATGATTAAGGCACTTATATTTTTTATTTTGACTTATGTATTGTTGCTTTTGTTCCCCAGGTTTAGAGCCTACATTGCTCTGGCTTCCGCTGCGCTTTTTGTGGCTTTAGGGATCCTGCCTGCTCAAAAAGTATTTTCATCCGTTGACTGGAATGTCATTATGATGATTGCGGGTACCATGGGGGTTGTCTACTTTTTTATTGAATCCAAGATGCCCTCACTGCTTGCTGATGACATCATTGAAAAGGTGCCCGATGTTAAATGGGCTATCATATCTTTGGCGCTGTTTGCCGGGATCATATCCGCGTTTGAATGTCGCCACTGTTTTGATGGTTGCGCCCGTAGCCTTGACTATATCAAAAAAGCTAAAAATTTCTCCGGTTCCCAGCATCATTTCTATAGCCATATCCTCCAATCTTCAGGGAGCTGCCACTCTGGTGGGGGATACGACTTCGATCCTTTTGGGAAGCTATGCAAACCTTGATTTTCTGGATTTCTTCTTTTACAGGGGAAAAGCGGGGATGTTCTGGATTGTGCAGGCCGGCGCGCTGGCCTCTACATTGGTCCTGTTGTATGTTTTCAGGAAGGAGAATCAGAGGATTAGCGTAAAGGACAAAACCATAGTCGAAGACTATTTCCCGACGGTTCTTTTGGTTGGCATGGTGTTCTATTCTGGCTTCTTTCATACCTAACAAGCCCAGCATCACCAATGGCATTATTTGTGTTGGTGCGTTTGTCATCGGTGTGATCAGACAAGCCGTTAAGACTAGGGATACAAAGGTCTTTTTAAAGACGCTAAAGGAAATTGATTATTTTACACTCCTTTTGCTAGGCGGGTTGTTCATTGTGATTGCAGGCATAACGGAAGCGGGGGTTGTGGATGAAATTAGCAAAATTTTTGTTAAGATGAGCAACAACAACCTTTTTGTTGTCTATACCCTGATCGTGTGGGCCTCGGTGTTCTTCTCGGCATTTATTGACAATATTCCTTACACAGCTACCATGCTTCCTGTAGCGTCTGGCATAGCGAATATTTTAGGTATCGATCCTGTAATTCTCTATTTTGGTTTGCTTTCAGGAGCAACCCTGGGAGGAAATATTACGCCTATAGGTGCTTCCGCAAACATCGCGGGCATTGGAATACTGCGCAAAGAGGGCTACGAGGTGCGCACAAGCGAATTCATGAAAATCAGCGTTCCGTTTACCTTGGCAGCCGTTACAACAGGGTATGTGTTGATTTGGCTTATCTGGAGTTGAAAGAGAATATCTACAAAATACTGTGGAAAAGTCTTTAGGGGATGAAAGCGGGAGGAGTGTATGGCTCATAAATTCGAATCAATAAATAAAAACAAGCTTGATAATGAATGCAGAAAACAGAACATTCCTCCCAATCCCTAAATGAGTTTTACTATATGACAGTACTGCTGGCAAAGGTTACGGGAACAAGCCCTAGAGCAACACAAGCGATTCGGGATTTCAACGCGCAGGGAACACAGGAATTGCTTGAATGCAAGCTCAAGTTTAAGTCTGGTACAGAGATGCCGACAAGATATCTGACAAAATTAATTATAAGCGTATAGTCTTATTTTGAAGGATAATCTTGCCTGCGCAATGTGACAGACAAGATTTTTTTATGCAAAGGGGGATGAGTATAAGTATAACTAAAGTCGTAAATAATGGATGATTGTGTAAATAGGGATGCCACAATTCAGCTGCATAAAAGAGCACCTAAATAAAAATAAGGAGAGATGTTATATTATGGCAAAAAGTCAACAAGTAATAGGATATCTTCCAGATGAACATCCACCAATATGGAAACTGCTACTTTACGCAATACAACAGGTTATTGTAATGTTTCCTGCAACAGTAGCCGTTGCAATTATCACAGGTTTCCACATTTCAACAACTATCTTTGCAAGTGGTCTTGCGACTATCTGCTTTATTATTGTTACAGGAAGAAAAATTCCGCTTTATTATGGGTCAAGCTTTTCCTATGTTGCTGCAATTGGCAGCCTGATGAGCTCCGAGGCACTTGCGGGGTACGCTCTCAACGAAAAAATAGCGGTAGCTCAATTTGGCATCATTATGTCCGGGCTTGTGTCAATAGCAGCAGGGCTTATCGTTAAACGCTTTGGGAGGGATTCCTTGGAAAGGATTCTTCCGGCATCGGTTACAGGCCCTGTTGCAATGGTAATCGGACTTACACTTGCAGGAACCGCTTTAAATGATGCGGCGTCCATTGCAATTGATACTGCAGGAACGATTGCTGTTCCAGAATCACAGGTAGCACTTGCAAAGAATATGGCTTGGATTGTTTCACTCGTCACATTGATTTCAACTATCTTGTTCTCAGTATATTTGAAAGGGTTTATGGGGCAGATCCCACTTATTCTTGGTCCAATCCTGGGCTGTATTGCAGCATTCATTATCAAACTTGCAACAGGCATTGATCTTTTTAAAGTTTTGCCCGAGACGGCAAACACCGAAATTTTTGCGCTTCCGATATTCACGTTCCCAAAAGCGTCATGGATGGCAGTTGCAGCCATTATGCCCATAGCAATTGCGACCATTCCCGAATCAACAGCACATGTATACCAGCTCGACCTTTATGTAAATGATTTGGCAAACAAAAAGGGTACAGGCAAGAAATATAATATTGCGGACAAGCTGGGGCTTAACTTAATTGGTGACGGTATTGGCGATATCGTTGCCGGGTTTATTGGAGGCCCTGCTGGTACAAACTACGGAGAAAACATAAGCGCAATGGCAATCACGAAAGTGTTTTCCATATCGGTTCTTATTGCCGCTTCGATAATAGCTATGATTATTGCCTGCTTCACACCGCTTATAAATGCCATTTATTCAATTCCAACCGCAGTGATAGGAGGCATGGAAGTTTACTTGTTTGGTGCAATAGCCGCTCAAGGTATTGCCATTATGGTTGAGAAAAGGGTTGACCTGTTTAGCGCTAAAAATATAGCGATTATTGCAACCATCATGGTTATCGGCCTTGGAGGACAATACGCATTTGGAGGGAATATCCCGTTCTTTGGTATAGAAGTTCCAAGTGTTGCGGGTGCAGCGATATTCGGAATCCTTCTTAACCTTGTATTGAACATAGACCAAAAGAAAAGAAGCACTGCTTAAGAATCTATATAATATAATCTTGAGTAAGAGTTGTCTATTTGACAACTCTTTTTTATTGTGTATTCTAGAGAATTGCCTTCGATTCGTAATATGAGCTGTGTATAAAAAGTTAACTGATGGTTGAAACTTTTATAGAAAAAGGCGGGGTTGCCGGAGTTACAAACATCACACAGCGTCTTAGAGAAAATGCTATGAAAGGTCATTGCCGAAGCCGAATGCAAACGTTTAACACAGGTCCATAAAACAGCAACAGAAATTAAGTCTTCCAAAGCGGATAACGTTCCAAGCAAAAAAGGTCTTCAAACAGATGCCAAGGCCATTGTATTCTCTCTTGCTGTCAATGGTGTGGCATAGCTGCCGCTTTGATAACTGAGTGGCGCAAAAAATTAATCGGGAGGAAACGAGTACATGAGTAAGCACGTTATTGAGGATGCAAAGCGCTGTCTTCAATGTAAGTCTCCCATGTGCAGCAAAGGGTGCCCCATTGATACGCCAATTCGGGACGCAATTCATTTGCTGCTGGAAAGCAAAATTCCGGAGACAGTCAGTAACAAAGCCTGTTTACTTTGCTGATAACGGCAAAAGATACCAGTAGTGAGTTTGCCATTTCTAAGCCTGGAACTTTTAATGTAATGGTGCCAACTCGTGTTAGTAAATCTCTTGAATAATAACCATTGCGATAATTTTGCCTTTCTTGAGTTGTTTCATATAATTCAGCTTTGATTTGCTCAGTAACTTGAGCTTGTAGCATTTGATTTAATTATGGATTCTAAAAGTTTAGCCATCACTTCGTCTTTAGCTCTTTATTTTATTGAATGTTTGCGAGTAAAATAATAATTATTGAAGTATTTGCCCAATAGTTTCCATAGTTATGGGATCAGCTCGAAAATTCAATAATATTTAGTGACAATCATGTTTGTAACTGCACTGCAGTCTTCATTATTATAATATATTCAATACATTAATCTGGGGGAGAGGTGTGTTAATTGTCGTTTATTCGTTTTGAAGACGTAACCAAGGTTTATACCATGGGCGAAGTGGAAGTAAAGGCTCTCGACGGTATTTCTTTTGATATCGAACAAGGCGAATTTGTAACAATTGTGGGGCCAAGCGGTGCTGGTAAAACAACGGTGCTGAATATCTTGGGGGGTATGGATACCTGCGACAGCGGTAAGGTTTTTGTTGATGGAGCCGAGATTAGTGCATATAATAGCAAACAGCGCGTTGCATATCGCCGCTATGATATCGGGTTTGTGTTTCAATTTTATAATTTGGTGCCAAATTTAACGGCGCTGGAAAATGTGGAACTGGCAGCCCAGCTGTCCAAAAATCCTCTGGATCCAAAAAAAGTTTTGGAGGATGTTGGGCTTAGCCACCGAATGAATAATTTTCCTGCACAATTATCGGGTGGCGAACAGCAGCGTGTGGCTATTGCCCGCGCAATTGTGAAAAATCCTAAACTTCTGCTTTGCGATGAACCCACGGGCGCGCTGGATGACAATACGGGCAGACAGGTGCTGGAACTCCTTTATAATACTTGCCGCCACAGGGGTACAACGGTAATTGTGGTTACTCATAATCAGGCGATAACACCAATGGCTGATCGAATTATAACCATACGAAATGGCAAGGTGAAATCTTCAGTTAAAAATGAGAATCCTATTCCCGTGGAAAGGATTGAGTGGTAATGACGCGTGCCTTTTTGAAGAATATAAATCGCCAAATTCTAAACAATCCACGCCATTTTCTTGCCATTTTTTCCATTGTTGCACTCGGTGTAGCGTTTTTTTCAGGTGTACGTGCGGCATGCCCTGACATGCGACTAACGCTGGATAAATATTTTGATGATTATAATGCTTATGATATTCGCGTAATATCCACTTATGGGTTTGAGGATGAGGACATCGACGCTATAAAACGGGTAGATGGGGTACAGGCAGTTATGCCCGTATATTTCTTTGATGGATTTATTGTAGAGCAGGATGTTTCGCATCTAGTGTCCTTTCAATCGCTGGATTTGGATGCCCTTGAATCTAAAAGCCTTATAAATCGACCGGTTCTTATCGAGGGACGTTTCCCGGTGAAGGAAAATGAAGTGCTGATGGATGAAGCCCTGCGAAACAATTATGGGTATAAAATAGGCGATACCATTGAAATCTCAGCACCAGAAGGTGAAAATATAAGTGATTATGTGTCGCGAACTACCTTTACTGTTGCAGGGTTTGTGCGTTCGGTAGAGTACATTTCATATGAGCGGGGTAGCAGCAGCAAAGGCGATGGAATAATAAGGGGTTTTGTATATCTTCCCAAAAGTGTGTACACCATGCCGGTGTATACCGGTGTATATATAGTAGTCGATAAGCAAAATTTATCCCGTTTTTCTGATGAGTATAAGGACCTAATTGAAGATATTAAACAACGTATACAGGCGGTAGGCGATGAGCGTAATCCCATTCGTTATAAAAGATTGGTAGAAGAAGCCACTTCGAAATTACAAGATGCTAAACTGGAAGTTGAAAAGGCAGAGCAAGACTTGGCAAAAGCGAAGCAGGAACTGCAGGAGGCGGAGAAAAAATTAAGAGAAGGTGAGAAAGAACTTCAGAATAAAGAAAAAGAATTTTGGCAAAAAATAAAAGTCTCCGAACAAGAATTAAGGAAAGCAAAAAAGGATTTGGATGCAGCATATGATGAGCTTTTGCAAAATCAACAAAGATTGCAAAGTAAAGAGCAAGAGCTGGCTTATGCAAAGGAACAATTGGAGCAATTTCAGCTGCAATTACAGGAAAGCAATGCAGCTCTTAGTGCTTTGCAGGCCCAGATTGAGGAACTGACTAAACAGCTGACCTCATTACCTGCGGATAGCCAGGAGGCTTTGCAATTGCAAGCCCAGATCGCTTCCTTACAAGCTGCTTATGAGCAAAACGCAGCGCAGTATGAGCAGGCACGTCAGCAGTATGATGCACAGTATGAAATGCTAAAGGCTGCAGAACAGGAACTCAATGCGGGAAAGGCAGCCTTAGATCAAGGCTTTTCGGAGTACAATAGCAAGCTGAAAGAATATGAGGCAAAATACAGAGAGTTTGTACGGTTCAAAAAAGAAGGAGAAAGGCAGCTGCTTGAAGCCAAGGCTAACCTGGAGAAAATGCGACAAAAATACCAGGAGAGCCTTGCAGCCTATGAAGATGGATACAATGAGGCAGTAGCGAAAATAGAAGATGCCCGTGCAAAAATTGAGGAGGGTGAAAAGGAGCTGAGCTCTCTCTCACAACCTGAATGGTACATACTGGACTTGAGTATGAACAGCGGGTTTTCGGGGTATGAACAGGATACCCAGCGCGTTGGGGCTATTGGGAATGTATTTCCGCTTATTTTCTTCCTGGTAGCAGCTCTTGTCAGCCTTACCAACATGACGAGAATGGTGGAGGATGATCGTTCTACAATTGGGGTACTCAAGGCACTGGGTTACAGCAATATGTCTATTGCGTCAAAGTATATGATATATTCTGGCCTTGCAGCAACAGGAGGTATTTTCTTCGGGTGGGCTGTAGGTAAAGAGCTGTTTCCTAAAGTCATTGCCGAAGCGTACGGCATTATTTACACCGTACCCGATGTTCTTACTCCTTTGCAATGGGATAGTGCCCTGCTGGCTGGAATTGGAGCGTTTATCAGTGCGGTGGTTCCGGCATTTATGGTTTGTCAAAAGGAATTATTAGGTCCTCCCGCAGCAATTATGCGGCCACGTGCTCCCCAGATCGGTAAGCGCCTCTTGCTGGAACGGGTGCCATTTATTTGGAAGCGGTTAGATTTTTCCCGTAAGGTAACCTACCGTAATCTCTTCCGCTATAAAAAACGTTTATTTATGACAGTACTTGGTATAGCGGGTTGTACAGCCCTCGTATTTACAGGATTTGGATTGAAAAATTCCATAGGCTCAATGGTACCCATTCAGTTTGAAGAAATTCAAAAATATGATATGACATTGATGCTGGACACTAAAGCCGATGCTGCTTCAATTGAGCGGCTATTTGACCTGTTGGATGAGAATGAAGATGTCAAGGCTACTATGCGGTGTTACAGTACTACCATCGATGTGACAGCAAATGCAAAAACAGAAAAGGCTATGCTGCTTGTACCGCAGGACATGGATACATTTAATAATTTTGTTTCATTACGCCATCGGCAATCGGGCCAGCCCCTTGAACTTTCAGATGAAGGCGTTGTTATTACTGAAAAGCTCGGCAAAATACTGGGTGTTACAGAAGGCAGTATTATTCGGATACAGGGTTCCGATAACCGAGTTGTGGAGGTGGTGGTATCGGGCATTGCTGAAAACTATATTTACCATTATGTATATTTGACGCCTTCACTGTATCAACGTCTGTACCGGCAAGCTCCATCTGTCAATACTGTGTTTGGCCAGCTTTACGATACAAGTGAGGAAGCGCAAAATGCTTTGTCGGAATCCATTTTGCAAACCGGTACTGTACTTTCCATATCGTTTATTCGAGAGGGAAGGGAAAAATTTAACGATATGATTGGCGCACTGGATATTGTTGTAGTGGTTCTTATAGTATCTGCAGCAGCTCTGGCATTTGTGGTGCTGTTTAGCCTTACAAATATTAATGTTGATGAACGAAGGAGAGAGCTGGCTACACTCAAAGTTCTGGGCTTTAACGATTTTGAAACAACTATGTATTTGTACCGGGAAAACCTGATTTTGACAGTTTTTGGCATTGGCGTGGGCTTAATTCTTGGCGTATATTTGCTGTTCTTTGTTCTTGATACAGTCGAAGTGGATGTCGTGATGTTTTCAAGACGTATCCATTGGATGGTGTATTTGGTTTCGGCGCTGCTTACACTAGTATTTGCCCTAATCGTGAATTTGCTGACGGTACGCATCATTCGCAAAATTGATATGGTGGAATCGCTAAAAAGCGTTGAGTAACTGATGAACTTGATACCGGATTTCAGCGATATTTTTTTGTCTTTGCTGTTGCTTTCTGTAATGCTGGGGTAGCTGAAATCTGAAGTAGGCTCTAACGTGTTATGGATATACTATAATCATAAATTTGTTGAACGCTCTATTAGTTTATTCGATATTCGGCTCTGGCATGTCGTTTATTCCGGCATGCCTTTTATTTGTTTTTGCTCATCATACCCCAAATACATCAAATTTTGTTTAGCCATAGTGATAACCTCTCTGTACGTTTGGTTTGGATATCTATATTGAGTTGATTGTTTGTTGAGTTAAGCCAATATAATGTGTAAAAAGGGATTTTAAATATACAAGGCGCATTAAAATGCCCCCGAAAACAGATAATATCCTGTATATAAAACCCTGCAAATGGCAATAATCAAAGCGTAGCAGTTGTTTAACACGAGTTTATCGAGAGGGTGCAGGGTATAGTGGGTTGTAAGAAGGTATTGCTTGCAGTGATGATAATGTGTTTAACTTTGCTCCCCGTTGGTATGCAGGGATGGGCTATTCAGGAACCATTTCAGGAGCTTATTTCCATAGAGCAGGTACTGGATTTTCTCGGATGCAACACAGAGTATTTAAATGTAAACGGATGGTGCGTGCTCAACGAGAACTACATGTCCATCATTGATTTAAAGTCACTGGCAAGCAAAGCAGCTGAATTTTTTGGCCTTGAAAAAGGGTATGATCTCTTTTCCAGCCAGGGCAATGGTATAAGGCAGGTTAGCATAAGGGGTGTTAATAAGGGCGGACAGGTAATTTCAATAGTGTGCCAGAGCATTCAAACCTTAGCTGATAAGAACCAGGGACATGAAAGCTATATAGTTGTGGACATAGTGGACAGTACCCAGAAGGTTAATAGCAGGGCGGTTAAGGCTTTGTTAAAAGGGTTTTTTGACACAATAGGGGTGAATCCCACTATCACAGTGACGCTGGTGGGAAGCTTTAAAGGACAGATTGAGCCCAGCAATATGCAAAGCATCTGCAGCAGCATGTTGGGATACCTTAAGGCTAGGGCGATAGAGGGCTTACATGAGGAAGGACTTGTGAGCATCAGCGGTTATTCCCCAGCGTTGGGCGAAGGGATTGTATCAGGGGGCAGGCCGGTCAACCTTCAGGTGGCAATGCGCTACAACTCCTACAAAGACAGAACGTATATTTGGGTAGGGACGCCGATTATAAGCATTGAGTACTGAAGATTGGCTTTTGGGTTCTAAAACCCCTGTTCTCCATCATAGAATGATATTATTGATTGAGGTTTTGGATGGAGAGTGGGGGAGAGGATGAAATGGTGGATCAATTTGTTGCTGGCAATCGTCATAATTGTAGTGATCATTCCCGCGTTGACTGTACAGGACTTTTCCCTGTTTGGGTTTAAGGATAAGAGGTCTTCATCTGAAATGAATGGACAGCCGAATGATGAGATTGATATTACAAGCAAAAGCAAAGGGGGAGTTGATGAGCCCGAAATAGCGATGTATGACCATGCCACCAAAAGTGTAATCAGGATGCCCCTGGAGGAATATATTATAGGGGTGGTGGCGGCCGAGATGCCGGCCTCCTTTGAGCTGGAGGCATTAAAGGCCCAAGCTGTTGCCGCCAGAACTTTTGCTGTAAGAAAGATGCGCGCCTTTGGCGGCAACGGATGTTCGAGCCACCCACAGGCCGATGTATGCAGCCTGTACAGTCACTGCCAGGCATGGATCTCCGATGAGCAGCAGAAGAAGAACTGGGGCAGCGATTATGCCGCCAACCATGAAAAAATAGTCAGGGCGGTGGAAGATACCAGGGGCTACATAATGACATATGATGGTGCTCCTATCGAGGTGTTTTTTCATTCTACCAGCAACGGCAAAACCGAGGATGCCGGTGAAGTTTTCTCACATTCACTGCCCTATTATACTGTGGTGGACAGCCCTGGGGAGGAGACCAGCCCCAAATACAAGCAAACCTTTACCTTTTCCAATGAACAATTTGTGAAGATCTTCAAGAGTAGATATCCCCGCAGCAATTTAAGTGCCAAAAACCTGTCCTCTCAGATAAGGGTAAAGAGCTATACAAAAAGCGGCAGGGTTGCAGAGCTGATAGTAGGGGGTATTACCGTAAAGGGGACTGACTTTCGCTACCTTTATGGCCTTAATTCCACCGATTTTAAGTTTAAGTTTGAGGGCGATAGGGTTATCATTGAGACGACAGGATACGGTCATGGGGTAGGCATGAGCCAGGTGGGGGCCAACTATATGGCACAGCAGGGACACACTTATGTGGAAATATTGAAGCATTACTACAAGGGAGTGGAGATAGAAAAATACAGGTAAAATTCATATATCTGTATTTTTTTTTATTTTTTGGATAGAATCCTAAGAGGAGGTGATTTAAATGGGTTTTGCTAAGTATAAAGAGAAGGTGAAGAATGCGTTTAACAGGCAGGCGTTTAAGGACTTTTGGAACAGACAGGGTTTTTATGTCATCCTGTTCATATGCGTTTGCGCAATAGGCGCTACCGCGTTTTGGACATCCATGGATAGGAATGAGGTGCAGATGCAAGAAGAAGCCGAGGACGATATGGTCGGCCAGGAGCCAAGTCAGGATGAGCCCCCTGAGGAGCCGGTACAACAAGCAGATGCCAGCGATAAAGCGGATAAGGTGGATATAAAGATAAAAGATGTAGTGGCGGATGAAAAGACCCAGGGAGCGCAGGAACAAGTGGTATCCAAATCCCAGGGTGGCAAGGTTGACCATGCCGACGATAAATCGAAAGCTACAGCAGACAAGCCAATTGCTGTGAGCGCTGCAAAAACCGAGCCGAAGGTTTTACAGACCAGCGCAACAGTACAATCCCAAAAATCCTCTAAAGTTTTGATGCAAAAGCCTGCAGATGGAAAAATCATAGTGGATTTTGCCCTGGACCATTTACAGTATTCGAGAACGCTTAAAGAGTGGACAACTCATCCTGGAATCGATATTGAAAGCCCGCTGGGCAGCCAGGTCAGGGCGGCGCTGGACGGAGTGGTGGAATCCATAGAAGAGGATTCTCTGATGGGGATCATAATTACCATTGACCATGGAAACGGGCTGAAAACGCGGTATGCCAATCTCTCCACTAAAGACATGGTTAGGCCCAGTCAGCAGGTGAAAAAAGGCCAGGTCATAAGCGGAGTGGGCAGAACGGCAATAAGCGAGATACTGGATCCCCCTCATGTCCACTTTGAGGTATTAAAGGACGGGAAAAATGTCGATCCCAAGAACTACTTAGAGTAAAGAGCTCCGTAAACTATTTTACGGGGCTCTTTTTTTATCTTTTTTCTTCTATATGAATTCTTCTCTGCATAATTATTTTATAAACACAGATTTGTGGATTTTATGGCAATTTTTAATAGTTAAAAGGAATTGCGGTGAGGGGGGTCTTGGACTTGAAGGATTATATTGAGGAAAGGGTTCTTGAAATAGCCAATTATATGATTCAATCCAAAGCTACCGTCAGAGAGGTGGCCAAAGTTTTTAAGGTAAGTAAAAGCACGGTACACAAAGATGTTTCAGAACGCCTTCCCAAAATCAATCCCATCCTGTGGGAAGAAGTAAAAAAGGTGCTAGAGCACAACAAGGCGGAACGGCATATAAGAGGAGGCAAGGCTACCCGCTTAAAGTACAAAAAGATGAAAGGACAAAATTAAAAAACCAAAAAATAAAGAGGATTTTTGGAAAAAAAGTAGAATATTTTAATGTAAGTTTTGGGTTTGGTAAAAACAAATGATTTTTAAATAAACCAAAGAAAGGATAGATGTGCGTGTTCATGTTTAAAGATATAGGTATTGACTTGGGGACAGCCAGCGTTTTGGTTTACATAAAAGGAAAAGGAATTGTGCTCAGGGAGCCATCTGTGGTTGCCATTGATAAGAATACCAAGAGGATACTGGCGGTGGGCGAAGAGGCTCGAAGGATGATAGGTAGGACCCCCGGAAACATAGTGGCTATTCGACCGTTACGGGATGGGGTCATATCCGATTACGAAGTTACAGAGAAGATGCTTCGGTATTTTTTACGAAAGGTGTGCGGGCACCCGCTGATCTTTAAGCCTCGTGTGATGATATGCGTCCCCAGTGGAGCTACCGAGGTGGAGAAAAGAGCCGTATTGGATGCCGCTTATGAGGCGGGTGCCAGGCGTACATATCTTATAGAAGAACCCATTGCCGCCGCCATCGGAGCGGGAATCGACATAAGCAAGCCTTGCGGCAATATGGTGGTGGATATAGGCGGCGGTACCACCAACATTGCTGTTATATCCCTCGGTGGCATTGTGGTATCGGATTCCATAAAGGTGGCAGGAGACAAGTTCGATGAAGCCATAATACGATATATGCGTAAGAAGTACAATCTCCTCATAGGTGAGAGGACGGCTGAGGATATGAAGATAAACATAGGCGCAGCCGTTCCACGGCCGGATAGCCCTTCCATGGTTGTAACTGGGAGAAACTTAATTTCAGGATTGCCCAAGTCGGTGACGGTTACTTCCAATGAGATGGTGGAGGCTTTGGAAGAGCCGCTACAGGCCATTGTGGAGGCTGTGCACGCCTTGCTGGAAAAGACGCCTCCCGAGCTGGCATCGGATATACACGAGCGCGGTATTATCATGGTAGGCGGTGGCGCCCTGCTTTATGGGATGGATCAGCTTTTGTATAAATATACTCAGATTCCCGTCCATGTGATGGAGGATGCCGTGTCCTGCGTTGCCCTTGGGACAGGCAGGGCTCTGGAATCCCTTGACGTTTATGGGCCCATGGCGGTCATGGAACATTCCCGAGGGGCGGCCTATCAGGGATGATTGTTTGAGTTGGCCCTGGAGTTGTTATATAATCTGTATTTTGTTGCTAAAGTGGATTTCGATTTGTGACGATATTATCATATAAAGAGTGAATTTTACACGAGAGTAACATGTTATGGGATGGTGTTAACGATGGTGAGAGGCTTATATGCTGCAGCTACTGGAATGATAAACCAGATGAGAAGGCTGGATAATGTCGCCAACAACATCGCCAATGTAAATACCCGCGGGTTTAAAAGGGATCAAGTGGTAAGCCGTGTGTTTGATGAGGAACTGCTGTTAAGGCTGGATAAAGGACAGGCTCCTTTGAACAGGCGCATAGGGACCATCAATCACGGGGTGTATGTCGATAGGGTTGTAACCTCGTTTGAGCAGGGCAGCCTGCAGGAGACCGGCGAAAATACCCATGTGGCCATCAAAGGGGAAGGATTCTTTGTCATTCTTACAGAAGATGGGGAGAGGTACACGCGCGACGGAGGGTTTGTGTTGGACAATCAGGGGCGTCTGGTGACGGTTGATGGATGGCCAGTGGCCGGCGAGATGGGGCCCATATTTGTGGGGACGCAGGATTTCGTCATCGATTCTGAGGGAAATGTGACGGTGAACGGGGTGTATGTTGATCGGCTGAGGCTGGTGAATTTTCAAGACCTGCAGGCCTTGAGAAAAGTGGGGCACAACCTTTATATAAATCCTGATCCCGAAAACAATCCGGTGATAGAGTTTGAAGGGGAAGTCGTCCAGGGTTTTGTAGAGGGCTCTAACGTGGATGTGGTGCGGGAGACAGTGGACATGATAACGGCTCTTCGAAATTATGAATCCAACCAAAAGGTCATCAAGATGATAGATGGCGTGCTGTCCAAGACGGTAAACGAGCTAGGGCGAGTGTAAAAGGAGGTAGTGCTCATGATTCGTGCGCTATACAGCTCGGCTTCGGCCATGGTGGCCCAGCAGCAAAACCTGGATATCATATCCAATAACATCGCGAATATAAACACTGTGGCATACAAGAAAGTAAGGCCGGCTTTTCAGGATGCATTGTATTCGGCCATGGACGCAAGAAGGGCGCCTGAGCCGGTAAACCTGCAAGTAGGGAATGGGGTGAGGGTGGCGGCCACCCAGCGCCATTTCCGCCATGGGAGGTTGCAGGAGACTGGCCGTACTCTGGACTTTGCTATCGATGGGGAAGGCTTTTTTGTATTGCTGCGCCCCGATGGGACACTGTGTTACACAAGGGATGGAAGCTTTCAAATCTCGACCGAACAGGTGGGCGGAGTGATGGTCAATCGTCTGGTTACGCCTCAAGGAGAGTACGTCTTGGATATAAATGGTCAGCCCATGGAGGTGTACAATGGCCAGGAGGTACCAGTGGATCGCTTTAACATAGCTGTCTTCCCCAATCCCGAGGGGCTGGAAGCCATAGGGTATAACCGCTTTGTGGAGACCGAGGCCAGCGGCCCGGCTATGAATGGGTATCCAGCCGTCGTGAGGCAGGGGTTTCTGGAGCTGTCAAACGTTGATCTGGCAGAGGAGATGGCGCAGCTAATATTGGCTCAAAGGGCATATCAGCTCAGTTCAAGGGTTTTGCAGTCGGCCGATGAGATGGAGCGTTTGGCCAATAATTTGAGGGAATAAAATGAATTTAATGTTTGAAATATATAATGAGGAATTGAAAAATGAATGGTGGTATATCGATAAACGTGATGTTCACAATCCATATTTAAGTAGGATTTGGACGCTTGATAAATGCTGATGTTTGAAGGGAGGAGGAAGGTGTCCGCTTCCCATTCCGTAGAGGGGAGTGGGCTTTTGCGTTGATGCGCTATGAAGGTAGAAGAAATAATGGAATGTATCCCGCATCGCTATCCTTTCTTGCTGATAGACCGCATTATCGAGTTTGAGCCGGGCAAGAGAGCAGTGGGAATAAAAAACGTTACTATAAACGAATGGTTTTTCCAGGGCCATTTCCCGGGGATGCCCATTATGCCAGGTGTTTTGATACTGGAGGCGCTGGCACAGCTGGGTGCAGTGGTGGTCCTTTATAGCGAACAGAATAGAGGTAAGATACCTGTTTTCGCAGGGGTGGACAAGCTGCGCTTTCGCAGACAGGTTGTCCCCGGTGACCAGCTGCGCCTTGAGGCCGAGATCAGCAAGGTAAAGAGCTCAATGGGCAAAGGAGTGGTAAGGGCTTTGGTAGATGGCGAGGTGGCGGTAGAAGGCGAGGTCATGTTTGCCCTGGTTGATAAAAAGGGCGATTGAACTACTGGCGATATCCTTTCGATATCCTGGTGATGATATACACTAAAAAACGAGGGGACAATAAAAAGAGCGTCTGGGTCGAGCGCTTTGCATATCGAGCCGCAGACGCTCTTTTTTAGTTTAAAAACTCATAAAAAAGCATTGGAGTGGTCAACGTCAGTCCCATAGATTGCGGTTGTGCTTGTTCTTGAGAGCTGTGAAGAATCGCGTTCTTATGTCAGGAAATGTCTTCGCCAGAGAGCGTACCAACTTCTTCATCTCTTCCCTCTGGGTATGCCCGGCGGCAGGGCACGGGCTTTGAACTACTGGCAAGTTGTGGCGTCTGGCTACTCCGATAATATCAGGTTCAGGCACGTAGATCAACGGCCGTATTACCGTAATTTCCTTTCTGCTCAGGTAGGTTACAGGAGAGAAGGTGTTGAACCGCCCTTCGTAAAAGAGGCTGAGGAAAAATGTCTCTATGGCATCGTCCAGGTTGTGCCCCAAAGCGACTTTTTTGCATCCCAGTTCCAGCGCGGCGTCATGAAGGGCTCCGCGTCGCATCCGGGCACAAAGCGAGCAGGGGTTTTTTTCCTTTCGCACTTCGAATACTATCTTTCCGATCAGGGTGTGCTTTACGCTGTAGGGCACACCTAGTTCTTTGCAAAAAGCCTCAATGGGTGAGACGTCAAAGTCATCAAACCCCAGGGTAAGGGTTATGGCTTCTATGTGAAACGATACCGGCGAGAAATACTGATACAGCTTGAGGGCTTTAAGCAGGGTTAGGCTGTCCTTTCCGCCCGATACCCCCACTGCAATTCTATCCCCTTCTTGAATCATGTTAAAGTCCTCTACGGCTTTTCGAAGGTAACCCAGCACTCTCTTCATGGTATGCGAGCGCAGGAGACTCCATCTCATTCAAGATGGAGAGGAATGCACTCTTCTCTCCTTTCTAACATTAGAGTCTCTATCTGGATATATTTTCCTCTTATTTAGAGATATGAACTTCTAAAAGCTTTTTTATTATACCATATTCATCCCGCATAGTTAATACGTCATTTCAGCAACGACGCGATTCTCTGACAGATGAAAATTTTATATGGGCAAATCCAATAAAAAAATAGGCGCTCTTGAACAAAAAATATTCAGTATTTTGTCTCATTTGTGATATAATCTATTACAACAAAGGCTTGATTTTGGGTTATAATTCAATTTAAAAGGAGATGGGGTATGAACAAATTCAGCAGGAGCGAGAGAATTGGCGTTATGACGAAGATTTTAACCGATCGGCCCAATCAGATCCACACCCTGAATTACTTTGGAGAATTGTTTGGGGTGGCCAAGTCTACCGTCAGCGAAGATGTCATGGCGTTGCGCCGTGCTTTAAAGGCTTTCAATCTCGGCAATTTGGAGACGGTGGTAGGGGCTGCAGGAGGGATTAAATACGTACCCCAGCCTGACGAGGAGTACGTCTCGAATTTTATACAGGACCTGTGCAATAAGCTGTCTGAGCCCGAGCGCATTTTACCCGGCGGGTTTTTGTATATAGCCGACCTTTTGTTTACGCCCCATATAGTACAGCAGGTGGGGGAAATCATGGCTTCCCGGTTTTATGAAGCCAGCCCCGACTTTGTCATCACGGTGGAAACCAAGGGTATTCCCATTGCAATGATGACAGCAAGGGCGCTCAACTGCCCGGTGGTGGTGGCTCGAAGGGATAACGAGGTGACAGAAGGCTCGGTGGTCACCATAAACTACGTGTCTGCTTCTTCCAAGAGGATCCAGACCATGTCGCTTGCCAAGAGGGCAGTCAAGGAGGGTCAGCGGGCTTTAATCATTGACGACTTCATGAGGGGTGGAGGCACGGCCAGGGGCATGGTGGACTTGCTCAAGGAGTTCAATGTTGATATAGTGGGTGTAGGAGTCATGATCGCCACCGAGCAACCCAAACAAAAGATGATAGACGAATACGTTGCGCTCATCGAGCTCAAAGAGGTGGACGAGGTAAGCCGAAAGGTGGTAGCACGACCGGTTTTATAAAATTTTTATGGAATTTAAGAAGGAGTATAGGCTTTTTTGGCGAATAATATCCTCAAGCAATTATTGTTTTATCAACTGGAAGGTGGTGAGCTAGAATGAACGTGACCGATGTTCGCGTTCGGAAGATCAAGGGTGAGGGGCGAATGAAGGCAGTGGCATCGGTTACCTTTGATGATGCATTCGTGGTGCACGACATCAAGGTAATTGAGGGACAAAACGGAATGTTCATTGCCATGCCCAGCCGAAAGACCCCCGATGGGGAATATCGTGATATTGCCCATCCCATCAATTCCGAAACACGGACACAGCTTCAGACGCTCATTTTGGAAAAATACAATGAAATGAGCGACGAATAAGCTTTAAAGGAGAGCATAGCCTCTCCTTTAAAGCTTGTTTTTGGCTGTTTTTGGAGACTATAGTAATCAATTTGCGGCCAGCAGTTGGTCACTCAAAATAAAATCACCGCCTTTAAAGATGGCGAGAATTTATGGACGAATGACAGCTGTCTTGCATTATGATATAATAGCAGTGATGTTTTTAAAACTTACAGGGCAAAGGGGAATACGGGAATGGAAAAGCGTACTTTCTCTATTGTTTTGGCTGCCGGCGAAGGCACCAGGATGAAGTCCAAAAGGCCCAAGGTGTTGCACCAGGTTTGCGGATATCCGATAATTGAGTATGTGGTGCGGGCGGCTTCCGAGGTATCCGATGACCTGCCGGTTGTGGTGGTGGGGCACAGGGCTGAGGAGGTCAAGCAGTATCTGGGGGAGAGAGTGAGATACGCTTATCAGGCGCAGCAGCTGGGCACTGGACATGCGGTGATGATGGCTCAGCCTTTGCTGAAGGAGGTGGAGGGCTATGTGGTCGTATTAGCGGGCGATGCGCCGTTGATTCGCGGTTGCACTCTTCAGCGGATGGTGCAGCATGCCGTGCAGGGAGGGTATGGTGCCGTGGTCCTCTCTGCGGTTGTGGATGACCCCACCGGATACGGACGGATAGTACGCAATGATGACGGAGACCTGGAAAGGATAGTGGAGCACAGGGATGCTACCGAAGAACAGCGGCAAATAAAGGAGATCAACTCGTCGATCTACTGTTTTGATGCGCAGCTTTTGTTCTCCAGCCTTGAGAGGCTAAATAATCGCAATTCTCAGGGAGAATATTATTTAACTGATGTGATTGAGATCATGAAATGCCAGGGGATTAAAGTAGGAGTTTTGGTGGCGCAGGATGCCGATGAGGTATTGGGTATAAATACCAGGGCACAGCTGGCCGAAGTGGATCGTAAGATGCGCTTGAGGATCAATAGGTCCCACATGGACAGAGGGGTAACCATAATAGATCCGGAGCACACCTACATCGGCCCTGATGTGGTGATCGGGTTCGATACAGTGGTTTATCCCGGCAATGTGCTGGAAGGCAGTACAATTATTGGCGAGGATTGTGTGCTGTATCCCAACAACCGCATAGTGAACTCGGTTATCGGGAACGGGGTTCAGCTACAGGCGTCGGTGGTATTGGATAGCCGTATTGGCGATAAAACGACGGTAGGGCCGTATGCCTATCTTCGCCCGGGCAGCGTCATAGGGAACAGCGTGCGTATAGGCGATTTTGTTGAGATAAAGAACTCCACCATAGGTGACGGGACAAAGATCTCTCATCTGACGTACGTGGGAGATGCGGAAGTTGGGAATGACGTCAACCTGGGCTGCGGAGTGGTGTTTGTCAACTATGACGGAGTCAAGAAGCATAGGACAGTGGTAGAGGATAAGGCATTCATCGGCTGTAACGTCAACCTTGTGGCGCCGGTGAGGGTGGGGCAGGAGGCCTATATAGCTGCCGGATCCACCATTACAGAGGACGTGCCCGGTAAGGCGCTGGCTATTGCTAGGGAGCGCCAGGTAAACAAGGAGGGATGGGTGGAAAGGTGGCGACAGAAGACGCAGGATATGCAGTCTCGTTCGTAACCTTAAAAATAGGTGTCGAGTCTTACCAAACTTCTTATCAAGCTACCGCCTCCATAGGTGGGGGTGCTTCACTCACGTTGAAGAGGACAAAAACACATAAGAAAGGGGAAGGCTGTAGATGATTACCCATGGAACGGGCCTCAAGATCTTTACGGGCAATTCGAATCCCGAATTAGCCAGGGAAATTGCGCGATATCTGGGAGTTCCCATGGGGAGTGCTGAGGTCGGCACGTTCAGCGACGGAGAAATCTGCGTCAATATATATGAGACGGTCAGGGGTGCTGATGTTTTCGTCATTCAATCCATATGTCATCCGGTAAACGACAACTTGATGGAATTGTTGATAATGATAGACGCTTTTAAGAGGGCCTCGGCTGGACGCATTACTGCGGTAATCCCATATTACGGCTATGCCAGGCAGGACCGCAAGGCCAAGGCCAGGGACCCCATTACCGCAAAGCTGGTGGCCGATTTGATCACCAGCGCGGGTGCCAATCGCGTGCTCACCATGGACCTGCACGCGCCCCAGATACAGGGATTCTTCAACATCCCATTGGATCACCTGTTGGGGATGCCCATCCTGGCCCAGTATTTCATAGAGCGAGGGCTTGAAGGTGAGGATGTGGTGGTGGTATCCCCCGATGTGGGCAGCGTGACCAGGGCCAGAAGCTTTGCCAATCGCTTGAATTCATCGCTGGCCATCGTGGATAAGCGACGTCCCAGGGCCAATGTGGCCGAGGTCATGAACGTCATAGGCGATGTCAAGGGCAAGCGGGCTATCTTGATCGATGACCTGGTCGATACGGCGGGAACGCTGACGCAGGCGGCGCTGGCGCTGGTTGAGCGAGGAGCCACCGAGGTATATGCCTGCTGTACCCATGGCGTTCTGTCGGGGCCGGGTGTGGAAAGGGTCAAAAATTCGCCCATAAGGGAGCTCATAATAACTAATACCATCCCATTGCCGCCCGAAAAGCGCATTGACAAGATCAAGATCTTGTCAGTAGCGCCGCTCTTTGCAGAGGCAATTGACAGGATATACGAGGATATCTCGGTCAGCCCGCTCTTCGAATGAGATTGAAAGCCGGGTGGTAAGCTGTCATGTACGTTATAGCAGGACTGGGCAATCCAGGAGATAAGTACGAGGGTACAAGGCATAATGCGGGGTTTATAGTAATTGATATGCTTTCTCGTGCATATGGAATACCTTTGAAGGATATAAAATACAAGGCGGTCATTGGAGAGGGCGTCATTGGAGGCCAAAGGGTGGTGCTGGCCAAGCCACAGACTTACATGAATTCAAGCGGGTTGAGCATACTGGATTTGGTCTGCGGCTACAAGATAGAACCTTCAAACTTGATAGTGATTTACGATGACATCGATTTGAAACTGGGGAAGGTGCGCATACGCCCTTCGGGAAGTGCCGGTACCCACAACGGCATGCGCTCCATCGTATATCAGCTTCAAACAGAGGATTTTCCCCGCATTCGCATAGGCATAGGTGCGCCCCCTCCGGGACAGGACCTGGCCGATTATGTATTATCTCCTTTCGAAGAGGAGGAGCTCCCTATTTTTTTGGCTGCCTGCGAGAGGGCGGTAAAAGGGGTGGAGCTTATACTCACCAAGGGCATACAGGAGGCAATGAGCAGGTGTAATGGTTAGAAAGAAGGAGTTTGGACGGAAAGCGGTGTGTAATACAAACCAGTGGACAAAGTTGGTGATAGGATGACTCCAATTTGGCTGGAGCCCATGACCAGATGGGAAGCGTTTGATACCATCAAGGAGTCGGTCATCAGGGGCGCCGGCCCTGTGGCATTTTTGGGGCTAGGGGAGTCTCAGAAATGCCACATGTTGGCCAGCGTACTGTATCCCTTGGAGCGCACCTGCCTGTATATAACCAGTGGCGATGTCCAGGCAAGGAGAATATACGATGACCTGTCGTTTTTTTATCCCGGAAAGGTCGTGTATTTGCCCGAAAGGGAAATACTGCTTTATGACGTGGCTGCTCGAAGCCTGGAGATTACCCAGCAACGCATCGGTGTATTGGAAAGGCTTTTGCTTAAAAAGGGTGTCATAGTTGTGGCGTCGGTTGAGGCGCTGATGTCCTTGCAGACGCCTCCACAAATTTTTAAAGACAACATTCTGACTATAAAGATGGGCGATATCATATCCCTTACCCAGCTTGCAAACAGGCTGGTGCAGATGGGCTATGAGCGCGTGCCTGCCGTTGAAGGAAAAGGCCAGTTCAGCATAAGAGGGGGCATACTGGATATCTTTCCTTTGACGGCCGAGGACCCATACAGGATAGAGTTCTTTGATGATGAGGTAGACTCCATTCGCATATTTGATGTGCTGTCACAACGATCCATTGAGAACTGCTCTGAGGCGATAATACCCCCAGCCAGGGAATTGGTTTTAACTGATGATTCGCTTGTACGCGGTAGAGATAATATAAGCAAAAGCTACGGCGAATTTTTAAGCAAGGCTGGGCGTAAGAATATCGACGCTTCTTTAAAAGAAAAAATAGAACGCGTTTTGAGTGCCCTGGATGAAGGGGTATGTGATGGCTCGCTGGAGAAGTATTTTTCTTTTTTTTATCCCCAGCGGGCTACCGTATTCGATTATTTGGATGCTTCGACATTGATAGTGCTGGATGAGCCTGCCAGGATCAGAGAACGTTGCCTGGGATACTGCAACGAGTTTCAGGAACACTTCAAAGAGTTGCTGCAGAGATGCGAGGTTTTACCTCAACAGGCCGAGCTCGTTTTGGATTATTCTGAATTTTTAAGGAAATTATCTAGTTATGCCTGTTTGATATTTCAGGTTTTGCCCACTCCGCATCCTGATTTTGAACCAAGAGCGGCTTATAGCTTTGCCGTCAGGAGCATTCCTTCATATCACGGCAAGCTGCAGCTGCTGGCCGAGGATGTAGAGCTGTGGCTGAAAAAGGGGTATTACGTCTTGTTTCTTCTAGACAGTCAGGCCAGGAGGGAGGGGATTGCCGCTTTTTTGAGGGAGCATGGCATCCAGTCCCTATCTGTACAGCATACAGAGGAGGAGTTCAAGCCTGGCCAGGTAGTTGTGGCGCCTGGCATTTTAAGCCATGGATTTGAATACCTCGATGCGCGATTTGTCGTCATAAGCGATAGGGAAATTTATGGGGTTCAAAGGCGGCGTGCCCAGCCCAGGAAAAAAGCCAGAAAGCTTGAGAGCTTTATGGATTTGAAGGTTGGCGACTACGTGGTTCACGAAAACCACGGTATAGGGAAGTATCTTGGGATAAAGACGCTGGTGGTGGACGGCCAAAAGAAGGACTACCTCTATATCAAATACGCTGGTACCGATAAGCTGTATGTTCCCACCGATCAGCTGGACCTCATTCAGCCTTACATTGGGATGGGGGAGGATCCACCAAAGCTATCCAAGCTGGGCGGCACCGAATGGCAGCGAACCAAAAACAGGGTACGCCAATCGGTACAAAAGCTTGCAATAGACCTGGTAAAATTGTACGCTATAAGGCAGTCGGTGCAGGGGTACCGCTTTTCGCCTGACACCGAATGGCAGAAGCAGTTTGAGGCCCTGTTTCCATACCAGGAGACGCCAGATCAACTTCAGGCTATAGAGGACGTCAAGCGGGACATGGAGTCATCCAAGGTGATGGATCGATTGATATGCGGCGATGTGGGCTATGGGAAGACCGAGGTGGCCATACGGGCGGCATTCAAAGCCGTTATGGATGGCAAGCAGGTGGCCGTGCTGGCTCCCACTACCATACTGGCCCAGCAGCACTACAACACCTTTGTCAAACGGTTTGAGGATTTCCCGTTTACCATACAGGTATTGAGCCGTTTTAAGACTCCGGCTGAACAGCGGGCGATACTGAAGGCTTTGAAGGAAGGAAACATCGATATAATAATAGGTACCCATCGATTGCTGGGGAAAGATGTGAAGTTTAAAGACCTGGGGTTACTCATAATCGACGAAGAACAGCGGTTTGGGGTTGCACACAAGGAGATGATCAAAGACATAAAGAAGAACGTGGATGTCTTGACGCTTACAGCCACTCCAATTCCACGTACCCTGCATATGTCCTTGATGGGCATCAGGGATATAAGCATCATCGAGACGCCGCCCGAGGACAGGTATCCTGTTCAGACGTATGTAGTGGAGTACAGTGAACCCCTCATTCGAGATGCCATTTTGCGGGAGCTGCAGAGAGGTGGACAGGTGTATTTTGTATACAACAGGGTAAAGAGCATGGATTGGATGTTGCAGGAGCTCAGGAAGCTGGTGCCCGAGGCTAAAATCGCCATGGCGCACGGCCAGATGAGCGAAAACCTGCTGGAGAAGGTCATGATGGACTTTTATGAAAACAAGTTTGATGTGCTGCTGTGCTCCTCCATCATAGAGAACGGGCTGGATATACCCAATGTGAACACCATTATCGTATACGATGCCGACTGTTTTGGCCTGGCTCAACTGTACCAGCTCAGGGGACGGGTAGGCCGTTCCAATCGTCTAGCTTATGCTTATTTTACCTATCGGAAGGATAAGATAATATCCGAGCAGGCTGAAAAAAGGCTTCAGGCCATAAAGGAGTTCACCGAGTTTGGCGCGGGATTTAAGATTGCCATGAGGGACTTGGAAATACGCGGGGCCGGTAACCTGCTGGGGCCGGAGCAACACGGCCATATGGCAGCGGTGGGATATGACCTATATTGTAAGCTGCTGGAGGAAGCTATACGCACTATGAAGGGAGAAGAGCTGCCTCAACCCGTAGAGACCATTATAGACATAAAGGTTAACGCTTACATTGAAGAGGATTATATCCCCAACGAGGATCACAAGATCGAGGTTTATAAGAAGATTGCTGCCATTGAAGGACCTCAAGATAAGATGGATGTGGAAGAGGAGCTGGTGGACAGGTTTGGAGATATACCGCCGTCTGTGCAAAATTTGATCGATGTGGCATATGTAAAAGCCCTTGCTAAAAGGATGCGTATTGCTGAAATCGCCCATCGAGGTAAGGAGGTGAAGATGAGGCTGGTAGACGCGAAGGCCATACCTCCAAGCAAGCTCATGGTGATTTTAAATGAAAACCGAAGGCAGATAGACTTTGCGTCTACGCCTGTGCCGGTACTGACGGTAAGGCTGAAGGATTCATCGCCCAATGCGGCTTTGCAAGCAGCTAAAGAGGTCATGGAAAAGCTTGTAGATTATTTAAATTGAAAGGGTGAAAAAGGGTATGAAGCGCTTTGGAAAGCATTGTATGATCTTCATTGTACTGATGTTTATACTGGGTATAACGGGCTGTACCTTGATTGAAGTGATACC
Source organism: Caldicoprobacter oshimai DSM 21659 (assembly GCA_000526435.1). Classification (GTDB taxonomy): domain Bacteria; phylum Bacillota; class Clostridia; order Caldicoprobacterales; family Caldicoprobacteraceae; genus Caldicoprobacter; species Caldicoprobacter oshimai. The sequence goes on along the minus strand of JAGB01000002.1, from coordinate 958,763 downwards.
CGAAAAGGATAGGCAACGAGTTGTGGCTGAGGTTTATGGTGAGAAGATACTCAAGGGAGAATTTCTGGATGCCTATAACCAGCAAAAGGCTTTTTACGGCATCACTGAAGAAATTGAAAAAGACTCCCAGTATAAGGATACAATAAAGGAAATCAAGAAGGATGTTCTTGATCAGCTCATAACCCGAAGGGTGCTGCAAAAAAGGGCTAAGCAGGCCGGTTTTACGGTAAACGAAGAATATATACAGGAGGCTCGCAAAAAGCTGGAAGAGCAGCTCAAAAGCTACGCCGAGGCATTAAAACAGCGGGCCCAATCTAAAGGAAAAGAGTCTCAACAGGAAAAGGATTACCTTCAGAAAGCCAGAAATGAATGGCGACAACAGCTGAGCGATGCAGGGCTCACGGAAGAGGAATACATCCGAAGGCGAGCCGAGGATATAATGCTGGAGAAGTTTACAGAGAAGATGCTTGAAGATGTGGAGGTTACTGAGCAAGATATCCAGCAGTATTACAATGAGCAGCTAAATAAGCAAAAGGAAGACCCCAGCCTGGTGGAAACAGCACCTGTGCAGCTTTATCGCCCTGCCGGTTGGGTAAGGGTAAAGCAGATCTTGATTTCGCTTTCTTCGGAAGAGCGGGATGAATATTACAATTTAATACAGCAAGGCAAGCAAGATGAAGCCAAAAAGTATCTGGAGGAGAAGCTGAAGGCAATTGAGCCCAGGGCACGAGAGGTATATGATAAAGCAAAGGCCGGAGAGAGCTTTGAAGCGCTTATTGAGGCCTATAGCGACGATAAAAGTACTGCCAATAAAGAAGAAGGCTATGTGATATATAAGGGAAGTGGTATGTTTGCTGAAGAGGTTGAAAAGGCGGCACTGAAGCTCAATGAGGGAGAGATATCCGAACCGGTTAGTTCCCCCCTTGGCTACCATATCATAAAGCTGTATGAGAAACTGCCCGAGAAGGTTTTTAGCCTTGAGGAGAAAAAGGAAGAGATAAAAGAGGTAGTATTGAACGATAAGCGAAATGAGAAGTGGAACGCTCTGCTGGAGGAGTGGAAGAAGGAAGCCAAGATTAAGAAATATGAGAGCCGATTGTAATTAAATGGAATTTTTGGGTCCCTCCGAGATTGATATGCATAAAAGCACATAAACAGTAAAATAATATGAATGCAAGGATGGTTTTGTAAATTGATACAAATTAAGGAGGGATGTGTGTGAAAGCAACGGGGATAGTAAGGCGAATTGATGAGCTGGGCAGAGTAGTGATACCCAAGGAGATTCGTCGTACCCTGCGGATACGCGAAGGTGACCCTTTGGAGATTTATACCGATGAAGAAGGGGAAGTAATTTTAAAGAAATATTCTCCCATAGAGGATTTAAGCGATTTTGCCGACGAGTATGTGGAGTCTCTGCACAAGATCCTGGGGCATATTGCTTGTGTGGCAGATAAGGACGTCATTGTGGCTGTTGCGGGTATTCCTCAAGCTCGTTTTAAGAAGGAGAAAATCAGCGAGGATTTGGAACGCATTATAAATGAGAAAAAGATGGTGTTGGCCAATCGTGCCAATAAGGATACCATTTACCCTCTGCTGGAAAGGGAAGGGGGTCAAACAGAGTATACCGCTCAGGTGATAGTCCCCATTGTGTCAGAGGGAGAATCCGTTGGAGCAGTCATATTGTTATCCAAGGAACCCAATGTCACCATGGGGGATACTGAGATGAAGATAGCCCAAGCTGCGGCGGCATTCATAGGGAAGCAGATGGAACAATAGCAAATGGACATGAAAAAAGGCATTGAGTAATCTCAGTGCCTTTTTTATTTTGCTGCTGTATTGTAAGATAAAAGGGAATAATATAAATATTTATATGATGAGCGCTGTTAATTTTGATATAATTGATAATGTTCAAATGCTAACTGTTACATTAAGTGTGGCGAGGAGGATCTTATGTGAAAAAGAGATCTTTTGTGGAAGGGGCAGCTGTGCTGGCTTTTGCTGGGCTGTTGGCCAAAGTGCTGGGAGCAGTATTCCGTATACCCCTTACATATATAATCGGTGCCGAAGGCATGGGCCTCTATCAGATGGCCTATCCCATATATTCTTTCCTCTTGGTCATATCATCGGCGGGATTGCCTGTGGCCATATCCAAGATGGTTTCCGAAAGGATGGCGTATGGCGATTATGCTGGAGCTTACAGAGTGTTCAGAGTTTCTTTAACGATTTTGGCGTGCCTTGGCATGTTTACATCCACCCTGTTGGTTGCCTTCAGCGGTATGATATCCAGCGCTTTGGGTAATCCAAAATCCGTATATTCTATACTGGCCATTGCTCCGGCTCTGTTTTTCGTGTCGGTGCTTTCGGCTTTTAGAGGGTATTTTCAGGGGATGCAGATGATGAGTCCTACTGCCCTGTCTCAGATTGTGGAGCAAAGCGTCAAGTTGTTTATGGGCTTGTTGCTGGCGTGGCTTTTTGTAGGTAGGGGGATCGAATTTGGCGCGGCAGGCGCTGTCCTGGGAGTTACCTTGAGCGAGATAGCGGCTTTGATTTTGCTGTTGGGTATATATAAGCGAAAAAAGGTGGATTTGGGAGAAGGTATAAAGAGAAAAGCTGCAAAGAAAAATCTTGGGGCTCGCTATAGTGAGCCGGTGCGCGAGATAATAAGGAAATTGGCAAACATTGCTGTACCGGTAACCATAGGGGCCTCTCTTATGCCGCTGGTGGGCTTAATAGACGGTATGATTGTGGTAAACCGCCTTATGAGCATAGGAGGAGCCGGGACGGCGGCTTCATATACGGTAGAGGAGGCTACCAGCCTGTATGGACTGCTGACAGCGTACGCAAACCCACTCATCAATTTCCCTACTATCTTGACGGTGGCTTTGGCCATGAGCATAGTGCCTTCGATTTCGGAGTCCTGTGCCCTGGGCGATCAAAAGGCGGTGGCGCACAAGGCCGCAGTGGCCATACGCTTAACTCTGCTGGTGGGTTTACCAGCAGGTGTGGGGATGTCGGTCTTATCCCATCCGATCATTCGGCTTCTTTATAGGGCTTTGGACGATAGCCAGGCGGTTTTGGCCGGCGACCTTTTAAGCATATTATCATTTGGCGTGGTGTTTCTCACTCTCATCCAGAGTTTGACGGGGATCCTGCAGGGCGTTAACCGGGCGGCTGTGCCGGTTAAAAACCTTGCTGTAGGGGCGCTGTTTAAAGTGGTGACCACGTATACCTTGGTTGGGATACCACAGATAAATGTCCTGGGAGCGGCTGTGGGCACCGTTGTATGCTATGCTATTGCTTCGCTGCTGGATTTTTCTGCTGTGATAAGGTATACTCAGGTTTTTATACCTTTTACCGATTTTGTCGCAAAGCCCATTGTGGCTGTGGGCATCATGGCAACCGCGGTTTCTGTCCTGTATAAAGTGCTTGAGGAGGCCGCGGGGTTGACCGTGGCTACTATGCTGTCCATTCTTGTAGGCGTGCTGATGTACGGCCTAGCGCTTCTGTTTATGGGTACCATAAGGGAAAACGACTTCAGATTTTTGCCGGGCGGGGATAAGCTAGAAAAGATGCTATATCAGCTCAGGATATTCCGGTAAAAGGCTTATATCCCTATTATCTCTGTACTGGCTGGAACCAATTTATCTATAAAATTAAAAATTTGCGTGAAAAACCGCTTCAAAATGTTCAGGTAGTCTTATTATCATATAGATGGAAGTTTGATTTTGTGACAGGTTACAAGGGGAAAAAGCGGATGGTGATGACATGGACACCGAGATAATACAGGGGTATAATCTGGTGAGGGAAGGGGTCAACAAATGGCGCATACCCAAATTGGGGAAGATGAGAGTCGATGCTGTGGTGTATGTGAATGATGCCTTGAAAAGCCTGCTGTATGAAGACCAGTCGTTAAGGCAGCTTGTCAATGCCGCTACGCTGCCTGGCGTGGTGGAACCGGTGATAGGAATGCCCGATATTCACGAGGGGTTTGGGCTGCCCATCGGAGGAGTCATGGCTATAGACAAGCATGGGGTCATTTCTGCAGGCGCTGTAGGGTATGACATCAACTGTGGCGTAAGGCTTTTAAGGACTGACCTTGAGGCCCGTGATTTGAGCAAAGAAATTTTGTACAAGCTGATAGAGAGAATCGAACATTACGTTCCAACGGGTATAGGTAAAAAGGGAAAGCACAAGGGCATTACCCGCCGGATTTTCGATGATGTGGTGCACAATGGGGTTGAAGCGGTAATCCGGGCCGGGTTTGGGAGCCGTGAAGAGTTGGACTATATCGAGGAGGGCGGAAGGCTGGCAGGTGCCGATATTTCTGCTGTGTCCAAAGAGGCTCAGGAAAGAGGAGAGGAGCAGCTAGGTACACTAGGCGGTGGGAACCATTTCATAGAGATTCAGCGGGTGGACCGCATTTTGGATAAAAAATTGGCAGAGGCATTTGGCTTGTTTGAGGGCCAAATAGCTGTCATGATCCATACGGGGAGCCGCGGGTTTGGGCATCAGATCGCCACCGATTATACCAAGATTTTATGGGAAGCAGCTAAAAAATATGGGATTGATGTGCCGGAGAAGGGCCTTGCTGCGGCGCCCATTGATTCCAAAGAAGGAAAGAGTTACTATAGGGCTATGGCGGCTGCCGTCAATTTTGCCTTTTCAAACAGGCAGATCATAATGTACGATGTGGTTAAGGCCTTTGAAGATGTTTTGAAGAAGCCGGCCGAGTCCATGGGCTTTAAGCTGGTCTACGACGTTGCACACAATATTGCAAAGTGGGAACGGCATGGCGGCAGGGACCTTCTGGTGCACAGGAAAGGTGCCACAAGGGCTTTGCCTGCAGGACACAATCAAAACCCGACCAGCTATATGCAAACGGGGCATCCTGCTTTGATCCCCGGGAGCATGGGTACTGGATCTTATGTTGTTGTTGGAACGGATGAGCTGGCAGAAAGCTTCTTTTCAGTGAACCACGGAGCCGGGCGCAGGCTGTCGAGAACCAAGGCAAAGTCGATTACCAAGCAGGAGTTTGAAAAGGCCATGGGGGATGTTATATATAATGCTGGGTCATATAAGGACATCGTGGACGAATCCCCCTTGGCATATAAAGATGTGGAAGAAGTGGTGTCCGTGCTGGTTAAGCGGGGCGCTACGATACCTGTTGCGCGGCTGGTGCCGCTAGCGGTGGTAAAGGGTGTGGATTGATATTGATGCTGGCTCTTTAAAAAATGCAATATTTAGTTGCACAACGCCGTGGTACGATGTATTATATATAGTGCGTTTTATGCAGGAGGGCCTGAGAAAATGAAACATAAGGTTACGGTTGTGGGATTAGGGCCGGGCAGCGAGGACGGCCTTACTGTAGGGGCGTTAAAGGCTTTGCGCCAGGCACCCAACGTGGTTTTACGGACTGAGATGCATGGGATTGTTCCCTTCTTGAAGGCACAGGGAATAGAGTATACCTCCATGGATGATATTTACCAGGACGGTGAAGATTTCGACCATGTTTATGAAGCTATGGTAAAACGGGTCATGGACATGGCGCAAAGTGGTCAAGTGGTGGTGGGGGTGCCGGGCCATCCCCTTATAGGCGAGAGGCTTACGTTTGAGCTTTTAAGACGGCTTGACAGGGAAATGTATGATATCGATATTATACCTGGTGTAAGCAGTGCCGATGCGCTGCTCGCCCTGGTTCAGAAGGCCGGTATAGAGGGGCTAAAGATATTGAGCGCTCCCGAAATGACCGAGGATTTGATAAATGTGCGCCTGGCAACGGTGGTTATCAATATGTATGACGCTTTAATAGCCTCAGATGTGAAGTTATTGTTGCTGCGCTTTTATCCTCATGACCTGGAGGTGTTTGTAAGCTGGCAAACCCAGGATAATAGGCTGGAGTACAAGGCTGTGCCCCTCTATCAGTTGGATCGACAACGGCGCTATGACCACACCACCTGCATGTATCTTCCGCCCGTTAAGTTCGAGCGGCTGGAGTCCTTTGATATGAATCACCTAAAGCAAATTATGGAAATTCTTCGTTCGCCTCAAGGGTGCCCATGGGACAAGGAACAGACGCACGAAACCCTTAAACGCTATCTCATAGAAGAGGCTTATGAGGTGATAGAGAGCATCGATAAGCAGGATGAGGACAAGCTGTTAGAAGAGCTGGGCGATGTCCTGCTGCAGGTGGTGTTCCACAGCCAGATAGCAAGAGAGCGAGGAGCATTTGATATATTCGATGTGATTACAAGGATATGTCAAAAGATGATACACCGGCATACTCATATATTTGGAGATATTGTGGCCGAGAATGCACAGCAGGTGGTGGCCAACTGGGAGGACATGAAAAGGCATGAGAAAGGCTTTGCTACTCATACCCAGGTTTTGCGCGATATACCCAGCATCCTTCCCGCTCTTATAAGGAGCTATAAAGTGCAGGAAAAAGCGGCTCTGGTGGGTTTTGATTGGGAGAGCGTGGAGGGTGCTATGCAAAAGCTGGAGGAGGAACTGGCAGAGTTAAAAGAGGTATGCAGTGGAAGTGACCAACAAAAAATACGTGAGGAAATAGGAGATTTGCTATTTGCGGCAGTCAATGTCGCAAGGTTTTTAAAAGTGGATCCAGAACTGGCATTGAAAGACACCATCGAGAAGTTTATAGCCCGCTTTGAATACATAGAAAAGAATGCCAACCGTCCTTTGCATGAGATGACCCTGGAAGAGATGGATGAGCTGTGGAACCAAGCAAAGAAGCTATTTTTAACTAAAAAGCATGTATAATTTAAGAAAAATATGGTAATGATATTACCGAGATTCCTCTAGAAAAAACCAGGCGAAAAATATGTAAAAATTTCAAAAATTATTTGGCAACAAGGAGGAATTTGAAAAAAATAGCGAATATGCTATAAGAATTTATTTCAAGGAGGGTGCGTATATGAATAAAGCTGAGTTGATTGCTGCTGTAGCAGAGAGAAGTGAGTTGACAAAAAAAGAAGCTGAAAGCGCTATTAATGCCTTGATTTCAGTGATCACTGAGGCATTGGCTAGGAATGAGAAGGTGCAGCTAGTTGGTTTTGGTACCTTTGAAGTTCGCGAAAGGGCAGAGAGGAAGGGGAGAAATCCTCAAACCAAAGAGGAGATCATCATTCCCGCCTCGAAGGCCCCTGTGTTCAAGGCTGGCAAGGCATTGAAGGACGCTGTTCAATAAGTTAAAAACTCAAATTATAAAAACCGGGATTATCACCCGGTTTTTATAATTTTTGGGCTTTTGCTCTGCTGTCTATGGCTCTGCCTTATAAAAGACGACAGATTAGGAGTATGCTCCTCATGAGAGTTGGACTTTTGCACATGGGGTTATAAAATTCCATTGAAAAGGCATTGGAAGAATTGTATACTGGTTTTGAAATTTGCTCTTATTTTGGAGGGGGTAAAGGCGTGCGAATAGACAAGTTCTTAAAGGTGTCCAGGATTATAAAGAGAAGGACGGTGGCCAATGAGGCATGCAGCCAAGGAAGGGTGCTCATAAACGGCAAGGTGGCCAAGCCCAGCACAGAGATAAAGGTGGGCGATATAATAGAGATACAGTTTGGTGAGCATATACGGCGTTTTGAGGTGTTATCGATATCTGAACATGTCGCCAAAGGGGAAGCCTCAAAGATGTACAGGGAGCTGTAATTTCTGTTAATTTTGTCGTATTACCTCCTGGATTTAAGCAAATACTATACATTGAAACCTTAAGACGATGAAGTAGAGTCAAAGGTTACAGGAGGTATAGGGATGAACGCAATAAAATCGAAATGGGGCAGGTTTTTGATTATCCATGTGGTATTTGTCTTAATCGTATCAGGGTGTGCAAGGGTGAGGAGGACTGAGCCACCAGCTCCAGCTCCCGAGCAACCTGCCAAAAAGCCAGCCATCCCAGAAGCTTTGGGAAGCCCGAACGGGCAGGAGCCACGCCTTAAGGTATATATAAAGGAAGAGGGTAGGGTACAGGAGATGCCGTTTGAAGAGTACGTAGCCGGGGTCGTAGGAGGTGAAATAAAGAACGATTGGCCAATGGAAGCTATCAAGGCCCAGGCCATTATTGCCAGGACCTTTGTGCTTAAATTTATAAAGGACAAGGGCCAATCTAAATACGCTAATGCCCACATTTCAACCGACATTGAAGAAGCCCAGGCATGGAACATGGAAGCCGTCAACGACAGAATAAGGAAGGCGGTAAACGAGACCAGAGGCCAGGTGATCGTATATGACGGGGATTATGTGAATGCCTGGTTTCATTCCAATGCTGGAGGCAAGACGGCAACGGCGGTAGAGGGCCTGGCCTATAAGGAGGGCAACCCCCCTTATATACAAACCGTTGACTCTCCAGATGATTCTTCGCTTATCCCACCTGATGAAAGGAATTGGGTTGCTGAATTTTCAAAGCAAGAGGTCATACGGGCTGTTCAGCAGACGGGCAAACAAATAGATGATTTTTCCAGTATCAAGATAGGCAAGAGAGGACCGTCGGGCCGTGCCATGGAAATCATGTTGGACTCAATACCGGTTTCGGCGCCCGACCTTCGCATTGCATTGGGCAGCACCAGGATGAAATCGACGCTGCTGGATGAGGTACGGCTGGAGGGTGACCGCGTAATATTCAAGGGCAGGGGCTATGGCCATGGCGTGGGCATGTCCCAGTGGGGCGCTTACAACATGGCCAAACAGGGGAAAAAAGCTGAGGACATCATTAAGTATTACTTCAAAGGAGTCCAAATTATAAAGCTATGGCCTTGAAATCGCGTTAAGCCCGGCTTTATATGCCGGGCTTTTGTATGCATACCATGAAAGGGGGGAGCATATAATCAAATAAGGGCATTGTATCAGGGGGGAATGGGATGATTAGAGAGATGGATGATAAAAAAGCTGTACGGAGCAGAAGCCACAGCGTGCTCATGGAGAACCGCGAAAAGGTGACTATAACAGGGGTAATTGATGTGGATAGCTTTGACGAGGCAACGGTGGTCCTGGTGACCGATATGGGCTATATTACTCTTCACGGTCAAGACCTTCATATAAACAAGTTGAACTTAGAGGAAGGGCAGCTCATAGTTGAAGGGGAAATCATAGCCTTGCAGTACAGCGATCACGACGGGTTGGGTGGAAAAGGTTCTGGCTTTTTCAGCAGATTATTCAGGTAAAAAAGGGTGCATAATTGTATGCTTATGTCGACAGTCAATCAGGCATATGTCTTTCTGGCCACAGTTTATACGGGAATGATCGTCGGCTTCATTTATGATTTTAGCAGGGTAATCCGCAGGATATTTAAACCCAGGCCGTGGGTTGTGGGCGTAATGGACCTGCTTTTTTGGCTCATTGTAGCGGGGATCGTCTTTGTGGCGCTTTTGTATGCCAACGATGGTGAAGTGAGGTTTTACAATTTTATTGGACTAGCAATGGGGTGGAGCCTGTATTTATTGACCATTAGTGCGTGGGTGATAAAGGCGTTAAGCCTCATGTACAGGACAATAGAAAAGGGATTAAAGGGTGTTATCAAATTTGTGTCCTGGCCTTTCCGTGCGTTGCTTAATTTTTTTAATAAAATTAACGGCAAAATCAAGGCATGAAAAAGAGGAGTTTTATATTGGGTGTCGAATAAAAATATAAAAGGCCAAGCTTGTTTTTGTGTTTGGCTTATGAGTAGAGAGGATAGTCTTTGTCTTAAGAAGGTGATTGCATGGCAAGGCGCAGGTATGTGCTAAAGCCCAGAGCGAAACTGATGATTGCATTGCTGGTGGCCGGGTATTTCATTTTTACTTTTATTCAGCAAGAATTGAAGATACGGGAGCAGCATGCGCAGATGGAGCACTTGAGGCAGCAAATCCAGCAGGTTGAGGAGTACAACGCTGAGCTGGAGCGTCAGGTTGAGTATACGAAATCGGAAGAGTATATCGAAAAGGCAGCCAGAGAGCGCTTTGGGTGGGTTAAAAAGGGAGAGATCAAATTTATTGAAAAAGAGAATTGATAAAGAGGAGGTAACAACAGTTGAAAACAACAATACAAAATGATATAATTTTAATTGGGTGATTATCGATGTTGTTGAGTATACAAAAAGTTAAAGAAACATACAACATCAGCAGAAGTACATTGATAAATTGGGAAAAGGAAGGGTTAATAACTCCAATTAGGACACCAAAAGGGAGAAGAAGATACAAAAAAGAAGATATAGAGAAGTTGTTAGGCATGATAGAAGAGAAATCGAAACCGAAAGTAATTTTATATGCCAGAGTATCTACAAAGAAGCAGGAAGAGTACTTGGGAAATCAGATTAGAAGGCTAGAAGAATATGCCAATTTGCAAGGTTGGCAGTATGAAGTCATATCCGAAATAGCAAGTGGGGTAAATGAAAACAGGAGAGGTTTATTAAAGCTTCTGAACAAAATAAAAAGAGGAGAAGTTCAAAAAGTTGTAATAGAGTATCCTGATAGACTGGCAAGGTTTGGTTTTGAATATCTTAAATTTTTCATGGAAAGCTTTGGAGTAGAGCTTATAGTTTTAAATGGGGAAGAAAATGAACAAGATGTAAACAAAGAGCTAGCAGAAGACTTAATAGCAATAGTTACATCATTTGCAGCCAGGATTTACGGACAAAAAGGTGGTAAAAGAGATGATAACAATACAGGCTAAACTTACTTTCCCAAGCAAGGAAGATGAGCAAATAGTGCTGGATTTAATGAGAAGATGGTCATCCTGCATGAGATATGCATATAACAGACTTTTAGAAGGTTCGAGCAGAAACACACTAAAAAGAGAACTACAGGGGGTTTTTAATTTAAATTCGAGGTATGTAGATGATGCGATAATGAAGGCAAAGAGCGTTTTAGAGTCTTGTAAAGAAAGGGACGAAAACCCCAGCAAGGTTATTTTTGGTGGCAGGAGCAAAAAAGGGAATCTCAACACAAGGATTGAGATATATGAGTATACAGGTTATAGAGGTTAATCCCGCATATACATCAGTGATAGGGCTTTTAAAATATACGCCGCAGTATATGATAAGCAAGGACGTAGCGGCATCGTATGTGATAGCGAGGAGAGGGCTTGGACTAAAAGAGCAGATTCCCGAAGGGTATATGGCAATTGTAGAGCATTTAGATGTTGGGGAATTAGAGGGATTGAAAGAGCATGTAAAGAAAACGGTTAAGAATAAACGGTTGAGGAAGAAACGTTTGAAAGAAATAGACAGGGTTAAAAAGTGGATACAAAGCCTTGAGAGTGAGCCAGGGGAGGAATCAAGACCTCTGTATGGAACAAGTCTTGGTGCCTGTAGCGATAGCTATAAACTCTGGCGAGTTCTCAAGGTAGCGGTGGTGATGCCACTCTCTCCTGAGAGGGTATTAAGAGATGTCTCTGTCCTGAGGGGGGTATTGTTCTCAGGGCAAGTGGGGAGACCTGGATAAGGGCGTGAGTTCCTGCTTCTTGGGGCAGGGGCTATGGTTGTCCCAAATACCGCCAGCTGGGGGGTGGGACAACTTGAAAGGCGGTAAGAAATACCCCAGCCGTCTAAACTTGTGCAGTTTTGTACAGTTTAGATGACCAGGAAAACGTTTCTGTATGCCTGTTGAGGTGGGCCAAATTATCGAAGGCAGGGTATCGGGTATTACCAAATTTGGAGCGTTTATAGTGCTGCCAGATGGCCAGACCGGCATGGTGCACATCTCCGAGATTGCCGACACCTATGTGAAAGACATACATCAATACCTGAAGCAAGATGACAGGGTAATGGTGAAGGTTTTGTCGATAGATGAGAGGGGCAGGATAAACCTCTCCATACGCAGAGCCCGGGAGAAAGAAATGACGTTTGAGGAGCGGCTGGCCAAGTTTATGAAAGAGAGCGAGGAAAAGCTGCAGGATATAAAGAGAAACCGGGAGGCAAAGCGCGGTGGGGGACATTGGCGTGGGAGACGATAGGATTTGACGAAAAAATTCCATCTAAAAAGGTATTGACTTAAAAAAGGTTTTATTATAGAATATAACTTGCCGTTGGAGAGAAGGCAGGATCAAATAAAGCTCGGACGTCGCGGGGTGGAGCAGTCAGGTAGCTCGTCGGGCTCATAACCCGAAGGTCGAGGGTTCAAATCCCTCCCCCGCAACCAGTTTTATCTTTATAAAGATGAAAAAGGTCTGTTTGATAGTGTGGCGGCGTAGCTCAGTTGGCTAGAGCATTCGGTTCATACCCGAAGGGTCAGCGGTTCGAATCCGTTCGCCGCCACCATTGTTATAAAGGGCCTAAAAACTTAATTGTTATGGGCGCATAGCTCAGCTGGGAGAGCACTTGCCTTACAAGCAAGGGGTCATAGGTTCGAGTCCTATTGCGCCCACCATTGTTTGAGCACTCCGAGTAATGCTCGGAGGTTTTTTATTGCCATCCCACTGGTATTCACCTCAAAAACTCCATGGAACCACATCTTGTGGGATAGGAGTCTTGGGTTAGGATTTTGGCGACGTTGCTGTCAAGGCGGTGTATTGGCAGGCCGAATAGCGCTTTTTCTTTTTCGGCAGGCAGAGTTAAACAGCATTGCAGGATTATTTAGAAAAAGCCGTAGATATTTTGGGATGTCTGCAGCTTTTTTGCTTTTTTTAAGGTTTATGTCGTAAAGTTTCCAAATTTCATTTCCTAATATTGACAAAATATTTGTCCATGCTCTGGTATAATGAGTGTGCTTCGCTGGATAGCACATCAAAAACGTGGAGCAGGTGGTGTGGTGGGTCATGCAGAGGGAAGCATACTCTTACCAGGGACTTGGTGGACAGGCTATCAGGCGAATAAGTGTTTCATCAATACGCTGGAAACAAGCAATTCATGAGCTTTTAATCTGCATGTTGTGCTTTTTAATGGGACGAGCTGTCATCTTCGATGAAGTGGCTCCATTTGGGGTAGCGCTGTTCGCCAGCGTTATACCCAGAAAGAAAAATCCGGCTGTATATTTGGTTGCAGTCATATTGGGGCTTTTAAGCCGCGGCGTGCACACTTTCATCTTGAAATACGCTTTGACGGCCTGTCTGCTTTTCGTTTACAGCCAGATTCCTATCGTTAAGCGGAAGGAATGGAGTATCCTGCATACTGCCTTAGCCGTAGGTTTTGCACTTGTGTTGGTAAACATCACATATGCATATCTTCAAGGAATGCTGTTTTACGATTTGATTCTTGCTGGGTTGGAAAGCATTATTGGGTTGGTCATGGTTTATGTATTCAGCCCAGTGATGGATTTATTCATTAATATAAGTTCTCGCCGCATACTGGCCAGCCATGAAGCGATTGGCATTGGTGTTTTTCTGGCACTGTTGACAATAGGGTTTTGGGAGGTTAGGCTTTTTGGCCTATCTCTTCGCAACGTATTCGCAATTGTGCTGGTATTGCTGTTTGCCTATATAGGCGGTGCGGGAATGGGGGCGGCTCTAGGATGCCTTATTGGGTTGTTCCTTTCAATGGCTACCCAGCCTAATATCGAACTTATTGGGGTTTTTACCGTATGCGGGATGATGGCAGGGGCTTTTAAGGATTTAGGAAGAGCCGGATCCAGCCTGGCGTTTATCTTATCCAACGCCTTTATGACTTTTTATATCAATCGTTCGACGGTGACCATACTGCCTTTTAAGGAAATCGCTGTATCGAGCTGTATGCTGCTTCTCGTCTCCCGAAGGGCCATTGAATACATGCGACAAATCTGGGATGCTGGTATGAGCCGTGTTAGAGAGGGAAACAGGTATACCTCCAAGCTGAAGGAGCTTACCGTAAGCAGGCTTCAAGAGTTTTCACAGGTGTTTCATAATCTGGCGCAGGCGTTTTCACAGATTTCACAGTCTGATGTGATAAAGGGAAAGGAAGGCATAAACAGGCTGTTAGATGTGGTGGCAAGCGAGGTGTGTACCGGGTGTGCGTTTTATCGAAACTGTTGGCAACGGAATTTTTATGCCACATATAACAACATGTTTGACCTGATAAGCATAGCCGAAACCAAGGGTAACATACGAAAAGAGGACTTGTCTGAAGATTTCTGTAAAGCCTGTTTTCGAGTAGACGATGTTATAAGGGCCATGAACGAGGTTTATGAGGCCTATAAGTTTAATTACAGGTGGCAGAAAAAGATAGATGAGTGCAGGAGCTTGGTGGCACAGCAGCTTGAAGGGGTATCCAAAGTAGTAACCCGGCTGGCACAGGAGCTTGATATAGATATACGCTTTAAAAAGGATCTAGAAGAGGCCATACTGCTGGAGCTGGACAAAATGGGTATACGCGTAAAAAATGTTATGGTGATAGAAAAAGCCGACGGTAGAATAGAAGTGAACATCACCAAAAAGTCGTGTGGTGGACGAAGGGAGTGCACGCGGGTTATCGAAAAGGTTATAGGGGGAATATTGAAAAAACCCATGTCATGCAGAAGTGATGAAAGCAGAATTTGCTCCAAGCAGGAGTGTGTTCTTAAGTTCGTTGAGGCTCAAAGGTATAAGGTGATGACCGGAATTGCCAGAAAAGCCAGGGAATATGCCGATGTATGCGGCGATAACTATTCATCCATTCCTATCGATGAAGGCAAATACTTGCTGGTTTTAAGCGATGGAATGGGGTCTGGCAGCAGGGCTGAGGCTGAGAGCAGCATAGTAGTTTCGTTGCTGGAGAATTTTTTGGAGGCCGGATTTGACCTCAATATGACCATACAGACCATAAATTCCGTGTTGATACTCCGCTCTAGGGATGAGATATTCGCCACTGCAGACCTGTGCGTGATAGACCTGGTGAGGGGAAGCGCTGATTTTATCAAAATCGGGGCGGTGTCCACCTTCATCAAGAGAAAGGATGGCGTAAAGGTGATAAAGGCGCCAGCCTTGCCCATGGGGATCTTAGAGGAGATACAGGCCGAAAACGTGAAGGAGACGCTTGAAGACGGCGACATGATTGTGATGGTGACCGATGGGGTTCTGGATAGCGTGGATGCGCAGATTAACCCAGAGGAATGGATGGTTGACGTGATTTCAAAGCTGGATACCTGCAATCCCCAGGAGCTGGCCGACCATATAATGAATGAGGCATTAAAGCAGGCTGACGGCATTGCCCGCGATGATATGACTGTGATGGTGAGCCGCATATGGAAACCGTATTTTTCGTGAAAATTACCCTTGAAAAATGCTCACAAAAGGGCTAAAATGTTAATATTCTAATACAAAAGGTGATGGGATGCTGGCGAAGGTTCTCCACACCATTCACAAGTACAATATGCTGTCACCTGGGGAGCGAGTGCTGGTTGGTATCTCTGGAGGACCTGACTCTGTGGCTTTACTGCACGTTTTAAAACGGCTTGAGAAGGACATGGGCATTGAAGTCTATGCCGCTCATGTACACCATGGAATTAGGGGGACTGTTGCTGACCGGGATGCTGAATTTGTGGCGCAGCTGTGTCAGCAGTGGAATGTCCCTTTATTTGTTGAGAGGGTTGATGTGCCGCGGCTGGCTGATGAATGGGGTCTGACTTTAGAGGAGGCGGGCAGGATCGTCCGTTACCGCTTTTTTGATAAGGTATTGCAAGACATACGGGGGCATAAGGTTGCGCTAGGGCACAATCGCGATGACCAGGCCGAGACCATCCTGCACCACATATTGCGTGGGACGGGTATGCAGGGATTGCAGGGGATAAAGCCGGTACGGCAAAACAAGTTTATACGGCCCCTTATAGAGGTTTCAAGGGCAGAGATAGAGGAGTACTGTCATCAAAACGGTTTGGAATTCAGAGTAGATGCCACCAATCAGGATGTCGCCTATACCCGCAATCGAATACGGCATGAGCTAATACCATATATCAAGAGGCACTTCAATCCTAACATCGTGGATGCCCTTGTCAGGATGGGGGCCATCATACGCGATGAGGAGGAGTTCTTACAGGATTACTGTCAGAAAGAATACGACAAGCTGGTAAGGGCCTTTAGCCAAAACAAGCTCAGGATCGATTTGGATGAGTTTTTGGCACGACCCATTGCCGTCAGACGTCGGGTCCTGAGGATGGCTTTGAAGTCCATAGGTGGGACGCTCGATGAGATAGGTGCAAATCACGTCGAAGATATACTTGACATGGCGCTCAATTCCACTACTGGAGCTATGCTGACGCTGCCCAATGATATAAAGGCGCTGAAGGATTATGACAACCTTGTGGTGTGGCGTGGTGAATTCCGGCCGTCAGTGCCGCCGTTTGAATACTCTTTGGATGTTCCCGGCAGTGTCATCATAAAAGAGTGTGGGATTGAAGTCATAGTCCAGCGAGTGCAGCATAAGGAGGTTTCTTTCTCTTCTCCCTGGCGCGCTTATATTGACGGAGATGTGATCAATGGAAAACTGCGGGTTCGCAACAGAAGGCAGGGGGATCGCTTCAAGCCTTTTGGCATGGAGGGGACAAAAAAGCTAAAAGAATATTTTATTGATAGAAAGGTACCCCGGCATGAGAGAGATGGCATTCCGCTGGTGGTGGATGAAAAAAACATCATATGGGTGGTGGGCTGGCAAATTCACGACGATTACAAGGTCACGCCCAGGACCCATAACATTGTCAAGCTTGAAGCGCGAAGGATATAAAATTGATAAAGGAGGCGGAAGATGTTGAAGGGCATAGGAAGAGTTCTCATTGACGAACAGACCTTGATGCGGCGTATAGACGAAATGGGTGAGCAGATTACCAGGGATTATCAGGGGAAAGATTTGGTGCTGGTGGGGATACTCAAGGGTTCTGTCCTATTTTTGGCTGATCTGGTCAAGCGCATAAAGCTCCCATTGGTTATAGATTTTATGGCGGTATCCAGCTACGGGAGTTCCACCCACTCGTCAGGTGTGGTTCGTATACTGAAAGACTTAGATGAGGAGATAGAAGGGAAAGACGTGCTCATAGTGGAGGACATAATAGATACCGGCCTTACCCTCAACTACCTCACTGAGCTGCTGCTATCCCGAAATCCCAGGAGCTTGAAGATATGCTGTTGTCTCGATAAGCCTTCCAGGCGCAAGGTGCCGGTAAAGGTGGACTATGTAGGGTTTAGCATCCCTGACGAATTCGTGGTAGGGTATGGGCTGGATTACGCTGAGAAATACCGTAACCTTCCGTATATCTGCATACTGGATCCTGATGAGGTTGAATGAATTTCTTTCCAACTTTTTGAGGAAAACGTGCGTTGCATTATACAGTGTGGCTGTGATACAATAAAGAAAGAAATGCTATTTGTCAAGCAACGCCAAAATTTAACCAAAAGCGCAGCTGGAGGGGGTATAGCGCCAAAAAGGATGTTTGTACTGCCATAAAATAGTGTATTATATAAAAAGCAGTAATAACGGAAAAGGAGGGCTGGGTTTGAGAAAATTTCTGAGGGGCCCAGGCTTTTATCTTATTTTGTTGATCGCAATAATATTTTTGGTAACAGTGCTAGACCTTAATGCCGGGGCAAAAAAGATTTCGTACCCCGAGCTGATCAGCGAGATTGAAAAGGGCAATATCGCCAAGCTTAGAACTGTGGAAAATGCCGCTATAGGTGTAAGGAAGGGCTCCAAATACGAGAACATTTTTCCTGACAAATACGATTTTGAAGTATATCTGCCTTCAAAAGAGGCTTTTATTGAGGATGTAAAGGCTGCCGAGGCAAGGCGGTTGGGTAAATCGCCTGACCAGGTAACACCAGCGGATTTCGGCTTTGAATGGGATCCACAGCCGCCGGCAGAGCCGCCGTGGTGGCTTAATTTATTGCCCTTTGCTGTGCTCATTTTGCTGTTTGTGGCTTTCTGGTTTGTTTTTATGCAGCAGGCTCAGGGTGGCGGAAACCGTGTCATGTCCTTCGGCAAAAGCCGCGCCAAGCTGCATACCGATACCAAGCACAGGGTAACGTTCAGCGATGTGGCGGGTGCCGAAGAGGAAAAATATGAGCTGAGAGAGATTGTGGATTTTCTCAAAAATCCCAAGAAGTACCTGGAGCTGGGGGCACGCATTCCTAAAGGGATCCTGCTGGTGGGGCCTCCTGGTACTGGTAAGACTCTGCTGGCAAAAGCGGTGGCAGGAGAGGCCGGTGTGCCGTTCTTCAGCATAAGCGGTTCCGATTTTGTGGAGATGTTCGTAGGTGTAGGCGCGGCTAGGGTCCGTGACCTATTTGAACAGGCCAAGAAGAATTCCCCCTGTATTATATTCATAGATGAGATAGATGCGGTTGGACGTCATCGCGGTGCGGGATTGGGCGGAGGCCATGACGAGCGCGAACAAACGTTGAATCAGTTACTGGTGGAGATGGACGGATTTTCGGTGAATGAAGGCATTATAGTGATTGCAGCTACCAACCGCCCTGATATTCTGGATCCGGCGCTGTTGCGGCCAGGCAGATTTGACAGACGCATCACTGTCGGTATACCCGATATAAAAGGTCGGGAAGAGATACTGAAAGTCCATTCCAGGGGTAAGCCTTTGGCACCCGAGGTGGATTTAAAAGTTCTGGCCAAAAGGACTGTCGGGTTTACAGGGGCTGACCTTGAGAACGTCATGAATGAGGCCGCAATCCTGGCTGCCAGGAAGGGCTTAAAGCAGATAGGCATGGCGGAGCTGGAGGAGGCCATTACCCGTGTCATTGCAGGGCCGGAGAAGAAAAGCAGGGTGCTCACTGAAAAGGATAAGCGGCTGGTGGCTTACCATGAAGCAGGCCATGCGGTGGTTGCAAAACTGCTGCCACATGCTGATCCCGTCCATCAGATATCCATCATTCCCCGTGGGATGGCGGGAGGTTATACTTTGACCCTGCCTGAGGAGGATAAGTATTTTGTTTCAAAATCGGAGTTGATGGATGAGATTACCCAGTTGCTGGGCGGGCGGGCCGCTGAAGCGTTGGTGCTCAATGACATCAGCACCGGTGCTTCCAATGATATACAGAGAGCCACTCAGATAGCCAGGAAGATGGTAACCGAGTACGGGATGAGCAAGAACATGGGGCCAGTAACCTTTGGAGGCAAGTACGAGGAGATCTTCCTGGGAAGAGACTGGGGCACTTATCGTAATTACAGCGAAAAGATGGCCGCACTCATAGACAAGGAGATCAAGAACATCGTGCAGGAGGCTTATGAGCGGGCCGAGACGCTGCTTAAGGAGAACATCAACAAGCTGCACAAGGTGGCTGAGGCTTTGCTTGAAAGGGAAAAGCTGGATGTAGAGGAGTTTGAAGAGGTATTTGCCAGCGCATAAAAACAGCATTAGTGTAATACAGGACGGTGTTTTTAAGACACCGTCTTTTTATAACATGGAGGAATTGATGTTTGCAGGAACTGGGTTGGCAGCATGTATCCGATGTGGACATTTGACAGGGATTTGAAGTAACCCGCACGGCATTATATCGGTAAAAAGGGGTGAAAATCTATATGGGGCCCGCATTTTGTCCTGATGAAGAGAGGAAAGCAGATGAGGCTTACCAAAGGGCTCTAAGGTATCTAGGCTTTCGTTCCAGGACTCAAAAAGAGGTGGAAGAGTATTTAAGGCGAAAGGGTTTTGAAGCAGAAGCCATTGAAAAGGCCATAGAAAAGCTGAAAGGGTACGGGTTTATCGATGACAAGGATTTTGCGTCAAACTGGGTGAACAGCCGGATGCGAAACAATCCCAAGAGTAGGGCAGCTATGGCACTGGAGCTGAGGCAAAAAGGGGTGGATGCCGAGATAATCGATGAGGTGATGGAGTTGGTGCCTAGGGAGCAAGAAGAGGCTGTGGCAAACAGGCTTGCTCAAAAATATTATGAAAGATATAGGGAAGTAGATGAAAGAGAAAGGATGTATAAAACTGCCCAGGCGCTGGCGC
Source organism: Caldicoprobacter oshimai DSM 21659 (assembly GCA_000526435.1). Lineage (GTDB taxonomy): Bacteria > Bacillota > Clostridia > Caldicoprobacterales > Caldicoprobacteraceae > Caldicoprobacter > Caldicoprobacter oshimai. The sequence goes on along the minus strand of JAGB01000002.1, from coordinate 938,934 downwards.
GCAGAGGTTTTGATTGGGAGCTCATAGAGAGGATAATTAGACGATTGATGTAAATGTTGTATTTGATACGGAGTCCGTATAAGCTGCATTAATTGAAGCGGTTAAGTCATGCAGAGCTGTTTGACTGACTATGCAGGCATGGATGGGACAGCACACATTGACAAAAAGCCATGCGGCGTATACAATTTAACTTGACGATATCTTAAAAAAGGGGAAAGATATGGAAAAGGTAGGCTATCTGGGACCCGAAGGTACCTTTACCCATGAAGCGGCCCTGTTGTACGCAAAGGGGAAACAGGTGTATTTAGTCGAATATCCAAGCATCCCTGACCTCATATATGGGGTAGACAAGGGCCAAATAGATCATGCAGTGGTCCCTATGGAGAATTCCATGGAAGGCACGGTAAATGTAACGGTTGATATGATAATTCATGAGGTGAGCGTGTATATAACTGGAGAGCTCGTCCTGCCCATACATCATTGTTTGCTCGCAAAGCCAGGGGTGCAGTTGGATGAACTGTGGGTGGTATTGTCCCATCCCCAGGCCCTGGCACAGTGCCGCAAATTTTTATATGAGAAATTGCACGGCGTGGAACTGCGGGCCACTTCTAGTACGGCTGCAGCGGCCAGAGAGGTAATGATGGGCCCGCGGGAATGGGGAGCCATAGGGAGCAAACATGCTGCCCGTGTGTTTGGCCTGGATATCCTTGAAGAAAACATCGAGGAGCACAACGGTAACTGTACCAGGTTTGTTGTCTTGTCCAGGCAACAGAGCAAACCCACCGGATGTGATAAGACTTCCATCGTATTCAGCGTGGACCACAAGCCCGGCAGCCTGTATCATGCCCTCAGGATCTTTGCCGAGAGGCACATAAACCTTACCAAAATTGAGTCGCGGCCCATGAAGACCAGCCTGGGCGAATATCTGTTTTTGGTGGATTTTGAAGGGCATGTTCAGGATGCTGTGGTGCAAGATGCGCTGGATGAGCTGGCCGGCCAGAGCAGGTATTTTGCTGTGTTGGGGTCATATCCCAGATTTACGTAAGAGAGGGGTTAAAGCCTTGCGAATGGATAACGAGAGGGAGCTTGACATTGCTAAAAACGTAAAGATTATTGAATGGCTCAAGAGCGAGATATTGCTCTCTATTGCTGAGCTATTTCGCATGCTGGCCAGCAGTGCTCGCATTTCACAGGATAGCTTGGCGGATTGCCTTGCCAGCATAATCGTAGCTTCTTACCTGCTGGGCAAGAGGCTGGGGATTCACTTTGGCGTGATCGAGCAAAAGATTGCAAACAAGATTCGTCTGGGGATTTTGGAGGAACATGAGATAGAAAAGGACTACGGCGATTTGTCCGAGCTGAGGCAGCATATGAAGGCCAACAGAGAATAAATATGGAGTGTGTGGTATGAATTTAAAGTTGAAGGCTGCGCTAGAAAGCGCCCTGATTGCCACAATAAGCACTGTGCTGCTGGTGATACTGTTTTTCATCCCAGTGCTAAACGTCGTCATCTTTATCTGGCCAGTACCATTTATTGTGCTGGGGGCCAGAAGGGAGCCCTGGGCAGGCATACTAGGGCTTGTAATAGCCGGGTTACTGCTTGGGATGGTGTTTCATCCGTTCCTGGGATTTGCGGTGGTCATACTTAATTTCCCACTGGTGCTGGTGCTTTCGTGGACCATAAGAAAGCGTTTTGACTTATTTGAATATATCGTCATGTCGGCAGGGGCTGTGCTGCTTTCAGCCCTTGTATTTCTAAAAGCGTTTTCCTGGTTTACCGGGCAAACGGCGTTTGAATATATAGCCAATAGCATACGCCAATTTTTTGCCAGCAACATAGTGGATTTTAGCCGCATAATAGACCTATACGCTCAACTTAAGGTGATAGAAAAGCCCATATCTCCAGGGGAGTTTGCAGAGGTGGTTATAGGGCAACTGGAGCAGTTTGTGCCATTTGTTCCTTCGATGTTGATCATATTCTCCTTGATATATGGAACCATAAACATGCTTGTGTCGCGTATGGCGCTCAAAAAGCTGGGATATGTGCTTAACGGATTGCCCGAATTCAGCGACTGGATGCTGCCCAGAGGCGCGGGGTTGGGTTTTATGGCTATGCTGCTTATTGCTTATGTGGGCAATTTGCTGGATTTGAAGAATTTTGAGGTTGTATTTTATACCGTGCTGTCGCTGTGTTCGTTTGTGTTTTCAATTCAGGGTTTGGCGGTTGCAACGTTTTTCATGAAGCTCAAGATGAACAGGGTGCCTAACTTTTTGCGCGCTGTGATATTGGCTGTGCTTTTTATGATTGCTCCAACGCTTCTAATGTCCCTGGGAATTTTGGAGCAGGTGTTCAAGCTGCGATCGGTGTATCGGCGGATGAATCCGTAGTAGATAAAGAGGTGGATTATTGGTGAAAAAGCCCGCAGTCAAGGGGCTTAATGTTCCCGAAAATCCGATATATTTAGCTGTTATATTGGTGCTTTCGTTGATTGTATGGTATTTCAACTGGGCAATCGGCCTTGCGGCCTTTTTGCTGTTTGTCTATCTGGTATACTATAACTGGAAGGTTACGCGGATAAGAAGGATTGAATGGACGCGCTATCTTGAGAACCTATCTGAAAATATAGACTGGTCTACAAAAAACGCGGTATTTAGCGTGCCCATGCCCTTTGTAGTGGTAGAGCTGGACGGAACTATTAACTGGTACAATTCCCGGTTTGGCCAGCTGTTTGAAGGGGAAAGCTTGTTTGGCAAAAATATAAAGAACTATATTCCTAATCTGGACCTCTATGGCCTGCTCAAGGCTAAAGAGGAGGATTGCAAACAAGTAGAGCTAAACGGCAGGAAATACCGCCTGTTTTATACGCCCCTAGGCATCGATGGCAACAAAGACAGCCGCAGAGTAATCATATTCATGTATCTGCAAGACATAACCGAAGAGGCCTTGTTGAAGGCAAAATACCATGATGAGCGCCTGGTAGTTATGCTGGTGCAGATCGATAATTATGATGAGGTGATGAGCAACACCGATGAGGCAAAACGGCCGGTGGTGCTGGCCGAGATTGAGGCTGCATTGAGCCAGTGGGCCATTTCTCTCAATGCAGGCTGGAAGAAATATGACCGCGATAAATTTGTAGTCTTTGCCGAAGCCAAAGCATTGAAGGCGCTGGAGGACAACAAGTTTCAAATACTCGATGCCGTTAGGGCTATCAGTGCAGGTAACAGGATTCCTGTCACCTTGAGCATAGGGGTAGGGGCAGACGGCAAAACCCCTCTGGAGCTCAGCCACTATGCGCAGTCTGCCCTTGATCTGGCTCTGGGACGTGGAGGGGATCAAGCGGTAGTCAAGCGAGGAACCAAGCTGTTTTTTTACGGAGGCAAGAGCAAAGAAGTTGAGAAGCGTACCAAGGTTAAATCCAGGGTTATTGCCAATGCCCTCAAGGAGCTGATGTCCCAGTCGTGGGGAGTATTCGTCATGGGCCACGAGGCGGCGGACCTCGATTGTCTGGGGGCCGCTTTAGGTATTTACAGATGTGCCCGCCATGTTGGTAAACAAGCTTATATAGTGATGAGCCGTCCCAATACTTCCATACGGCCATTGATAAGCAGGCTTCTGGAAAATGAGGAATACCAGGACGCTTTTATAACAACCGACGAAGCTCTACATAAGGTGGATCGCCAGGCGGTGCTGGTGGTAGTGGATGTACATCGTCCGGCCTTTATGGAGGAACCGCGGCTTTTAGGCGCTGTGGACAAGGTGGTGGTGATAGACCATCACAGGAGAAGCGCAGAAGCGGTAGAGAATGCCACGCTGGTATATCTGGAACCCTATGCTTCTTCCACCAGCGAGCTTGTTACTGAAATAGTGCAATACTTCGATGAAAAGGTTGAGCTTAAGCCTGTAGAGGCCGATGCTTTGCTGGCAGGAATAACGGTGGACACCAAAAATTTTATATTCAAAACCGGCGTGCGCACGTTCGAAGCGGCGTCTTATCTCAGGCGTGCCGGTGCAGATCCCGCTTCGGTGCGCCATCTATTCCAGGATGACCTTGATACCTTCCTAAGCCGTGCCGAAGTGGTGAAAAATGCTCAGATAATCGCGCCGGGCGTGGCACTGGCATATTGCCCGCCCAATATCAAAAACGGTTCGCTTATTGCTGCCCAGGCTGCCGACAGCCTGCTTACCATAAAGGGTATACACACTTCCTTTGTCCTGTATCCGAGTGGCGACGGCGTCATGATAAGCGGAAGGTCTCTGGGAGATGTAAATGTCCAGATGGTACTGGAAAAACTTGGAGGAGGAGGACATCTGACGGTTGCAGGGGCGCAGCTTGGCAGCATGAGCCTTGATGAGGCTCGTCAAAAGGTCATTGAGGCATTAAAAGATTATTTAGAGGAGGGGAAATAACAAATGAAAGTGATTCTGATTCAGGATGTAAAAGGACAGGGGAAACAGGGTGACGTGATAAATGTCAGCGATGGATATGCTCGGAATTACCTTTTCCCCAGGGGGTTGGCCATAGAGGCTACTGAGCAAAACTTAAAGGCGCTCAAGGAAAAGAAACAGGCAGAGGCAAGGCGTAAAGAGCATGAGCTGGCAGAGGCACAGAAACTGGCAAATACTCTATCGGGACTGACGGTGGTGATAAAAGCCCGCAGCGGCAGTGAGGGCAAGCTGTTCGGTTCGGTGACCAATAAGGAAATTGCCGAGGAGCTCAAAAGACAACACAACATAGATATTGACAGGAAGAAAATTGTGTTACCCGAACCGATAAAGAGCACGGGGAACTATATGGTGACAGTCAAGATATACCCGGAGGTTACAGCTACGTTGACCGTGAAAGTTGAGGTGGAGTAACCTGCTAAGGATACAAAATTGTATGTACTCAAAAAATGATTTAAAGGTGCTAGAATTAACAATGGTGTATTGTTAAGCTGATAGGCTGAGTATGGCTGTTTAGAATTTTGCGATGGATAGATTTATGGAGAAAGGGAGTTGTTATGGCTGAGTTGCTGCACCGCATACCCCCTCACAATTTAGAAGCCGAGCAATCGGTCCTGGGTTCAATGCTGATCGATGCCGAGGCCGTTTCGGTGGCGGCCGGGTCTTTAAAGGCTGAAGATTTTTATTCCGAAGCCCATAAAGAGATATTTGAGGCCATGCTGAACCTGTATGACCGTGGTGAGCCGGTGGACCTGGTCACAGTTGTGGAAGAGCTGAGACAGAGGGGTACCCTGGAAGGGGTGGGTGGAGCGGCTTATATATCTGACCTGTCTGTGGCTGTCCCTAGCACAGCTAATTTAAAGTATTACATACAGATAGTAGAAGAAAAATCAATCTTGCGGCAGCTCATTGCGGCATCCAACGAGATCATAAGGGACAGCTACGAGGCACAGGAAGAGCTGGACATCATCCTGGATAGAGCCGAAAAGAGGATATTTGAAATCTCTCAGCGACAGACCACCAATTACTTTGAACCGATAAAAAATATCCTCCTTGAGACCTATGCCAAGATTGAAGAGCTGTCCAAGAAAAAAGGCGGTATAATAGGTTTGCCTACCGGTTTCCACGAATTTGACCAGAAGACGTCAGGCCTCCATCCTTCAGACCTGATACTGGTGGCGGCCCGGCCATCCATGGGTAAAACCAGCTTTGTGCTCAATATTGCACAGTATGTGGCTTTGCGCCAGAAGGTGCCGGTTGCCATATTCAGCCTGGAGATGTCCAAAGAACAGCTGGTGCAGCGCATGCTGAGTTCAGAGGCCAATGTAGAGCTGCAGAAGATTCGCACGGGAGATCTAAGCGAAGAGGATTGGTTAAAACTCGTGAGGGCTGCTGGACCGCTGTCGCAGGCTCCCATATACATAGACGATACCGGTGGGCTTTCGGTCATGGAGATACGATCCAAGGCGCGCAGGCTTAAGATGGAAAAGGGATTAGGGCTACTGGTCATTGACTACCTGCAGCTTATGTCGGGCAGGGGCAGGGCGGAAAACCGCCAGCAGGAGATATCGGAAATTTCCCGTTCACTGAAAGCCCTGGCCAGGGAGCTGAAAGTTCCCGTTATCGCGCTGTCGCAGCTCAGCCGCGCTCCAGAAGCCAGGACCCAGCACCGGCCGATGCTCAGCGACCTGCGTGAATCGGGTGCCATCGAGCAGGATGCTGATCTGGTCGTATTCATATACAGGGATGAGTATTACAACCCCGATACCGATAAGAAGAATATAGCCGAGATAATAATTGCAAAACAGCGAAACGGCCCTACCGGCACTGTTGAGCTGGTGTGGTTGGGGCAGTACACCAAGTTTGCCAATTATGAAAAAAGCCGTCAGGAGTACTGACGGCTTTTTTCATAAAGTAATAGCATTTTTCGCTTATAATTTTAACCCTCAAAGAAATAATATATTTTACACTTTGGAATTACCTTCTTTTTTTATTTTTGTTTATAAATTCACATAGTTCTTTCACTGATATAACTTCATTTTCATCAGCTATTACACAACACCCATTTTTATTGTTTTCTACATAAGGATTGCGAATATCAGACCGACCTAATAGATAATCTACTGTTACGTTAAAAAGGTCAGCAATCTTTTTTAAAGTCATTGAATCTGGGTCACGTCTACCTTGCTCATACATTCCGATGGCCGAAGTGCTAAGTCCTAATTTTTCACCTAACTCTGTTTGGGTCATTTTGTGTTCTTTTCTCAATTTTCTTAATCTTTCTGGAAACATGCATCTCCCCTCTCCTTTATATTTTACACAAAATGTGCGCATATTTATTACACAATTAGTGTAATTAAGGGAAATATTAAGAAAATCGAAAAGATTAAACCATAAATGATACAATTAGCGTAAAAATACGCATTTTACGATTTGAGGAAACAACACAAATAGTGTAAAATTTAATGCGAATGAAGAATTGTTTTACTCGTGTTTATTCATAAGCGATTTAATTTAATAATGAAAAAGTTCCATATTAAGTATACTCCATTAGAAGAATTAAAGCCTTTATTGGAGGAGAATGGTCTAGGAGAAAACGAATGGTATAGGTTATACAGCCTCTATTCCTGGGGAGGAGGCGCATTAGAGAAAACTAGAATTGGATGCCCAACTTTGGCTCCTTATATGTTGGTAGATATGCCTAGCGCACAAGTAGCCATACTGAGGCGGAATCCCTATTACTGGAAGGTGGATGCTGCAGGAAACCAGTTGCCATATATAGATGAGATTAGGGCGGATACAGTGACTACGGTGGATATGCTTCCTATGAAGATAATGGGAGGAGAAGTTGATTTAGCGCGCCAGGCGGTATCCATAACCGAGGTGGCTCTATATAAAGAAAATGAGAATAAGGGGGGTTATAGGGTAATACCTCTAAAATTCCATTGCCCCATTCCGATTACGTTTAATTACAGCAATCCGGATCCTGTATGGCGTGAGATAGTATGGGATACAAGATTTCGACAGGCTTTGAACCTCGCTATTAATCGGGAAGAAATAATAGATGCAGTTTATCACGGCTTTGCCTCTCCATCAAAGATAACCCCCAGCGAGTATGATCCTGAAAAAGCAAATCAATTGCTTGATAACATGGGTCTAGATAAGAGAGATTCTGAAGGCTGGCGCTTAAGACCCGATGGAAAAAGGATGGAACTTTTAATAGAAACAAGCGCTCCGGCTACCGATTTTATACCGATGATTGAGCTATTAGTTGAATACTGGAAAAATATAGGTATATATACGACGATGAAGCAAGTGGAGTCTTCACTGTTAAGTTCGCGTGTACAGGCGAATGAAACTCAAGTCATTGTTTCGAGCTGGTTTGATTTGCCTGTGGCGCAGGGTAATCCTTACATGTTAGAGTGGGTATTTCTAAATGATCGTTATAAGGTTTCGGATGGCTTCCATAAATGGTATACCAGATTCGGCAAAGAGGGGATAGAACCGCCTGATTCACTTAAGCCTGTATTTGAACTCTACCGAAAAATGCGAGCAAGCAAAAGCTTTGAAGAAATAGGAATTCATATGGACGAGTGGGAGAAGGCAATGCACGATTCTCTCTTCCTGATTGTACCTGTTGAAGACGTTATGATTCCTTTAATTGTTTCCAATAGGATAAAAAATGTTCCGGAGAAGGGATATCAGATTATGGCCAATTTTGCCGGCGAGGTACTTTTCTATGATGAATAGTCACAACTCCCCTGGATGGTGGTCATCCCACCATCCAGGGAAAAAGAAAGGAGACTGGATATGGCTGGTTATGTGATTCGCAGATTTTTATCTTTAATCCCTTTGCTGTTTATCCTTTCCATTGTAGTCTTTATTATAATTGAACTTCCGCCAGGAGACTTCTTGACGGTTTACATAGAGCAATTAAAGAGCTCAGGAGTTTTGATCAGTGAAGAAGAAATAGCCAGATTAGTTAAACAATATGCCTTGGATAAACCGCTGCATATCCGGTATATTACCTGGATTAAAAATATAATTTTACACGGGGATTTTGGTCGTTCTTTTCGATGGAATAGGCCAGTTGTTGAACTCATTAAAGAGAGGGTGGCTTTAAGTGCTGTGATTTCATTGTTTTCGATTGTGTTTGTATGGATTATAGGCGTTTCTATTGGGATTTATTCAGCCGTTAAACAGTATTCGATGTTTGACTATATCTTCACATTTATAGGCTTTATTGGCGTTTCGATACCTGGCTTTCTGTTGGCTTTATTGATTATTTGGTTTGCGTATACTAAATTTGACATATACATTAGCGGACTTTTCTCTCAGCAGTTTGTGGATGCTCCTTGGAGTTTAGCCAAGGTTTTGGATATGCTAAAACGCATATGGGTGCCGGTGATAATTATTGCAGTTTCAGGGATAGCGGGGAATATCCGCACTATGAGAGCGAACTTGCTGGATGAATTGAGGAAGCAATATGTAACCGTTGCCAGGGCCAAAGGTCTATCGGAAACAAGGTTATTGATTAAATACCCTATTCGTATAGCTGTGAATCCAATGATTAGCACTATTGGCTGGACATTGCCGGCCATCTTTTCTGGAGAATCCTTAGCGTCTATAATTCTAAATCTGCCAACTATAGGGCCCTTGCTCATGCAAGCGCTTTTGGCTCAGGACATGTATCTTGCAGGAAGCCTCATTTTGATAATGGGAGCCCTCACTTTGGTAGGCACTTTGATTTCTGATATTTTATTGGCCTGGGCTGACCCTCGAATCAGATATGGGAATACGGGGGGGAAATGATGATGCAATTATTTACTAAACTCGCTAGAAGAAAAAAAGAAGAAATTAAAGATGAAAAGATATTTTTGGCCTCGCAATGGCAATTGATGTGGTGGAAATTTAAACGACACAAATTGGCCATGGTAAGCATGTGTATTTTGGCTTTCCTTTATATCATTGTTCTCTTTTGTGAATTTATAGCGCCCTATGATCCATGGGAGCGGTTTGAAGATTACAAGAATGCTCCTCCTCAACTGGTACGTTTTTATTCTAAAGAAGAAGGGTTCCGGGGACCATTTGTATATGGGATGAAGCAAGAAATGGACATGGAGACTTTTCGCAAAGTTTTCGTTGAAGATGAAAGTAAAAAGTATGCTGTTCGGTTGTTTGTCAGGGGGAGTAAATACAAATTGTGGGGTTTGTTTGAAAGTGACTTGCATTTATTTGGGTCTAAAGATGGTCCGGTCTTTCTGTTTGGGACCGACGAATTAGGCAGAGATTTGTTTTCAAGGGTTATATATGGGGCGAGAATATCGTTGACTATTGGCTTGGTAGGTGTCTTTTTAAGCTTTATTTTGGGAACGCTGCTTGGAGGGATTTCGGGATATTTTGGAGGAACTATTGATGAGGTTATTCAACGCACTATAGACTTTCTCGTGTCTATCCCAACTATTCCATTATGGATGGCGTTATCAGCAGCCATTCCCCAAGATTGGTCAGTTATAAGAACCTATTTTGCTATTACTATAATACTTTCTCTCGTAGGCTGGGGTGGTCTGGCAAGGGTGGTACGTGGCAGGTTGCTGAGTTTGAGAGAAGAGGATTTCATTTTAGCAGCAAGGTTAACTGGTGCTAGTGAATGGAGAATAATAACCAGGCACATGTTGCCGTCTTTTGCCAGTCATTTGATAGCCTCTATTACTCTTTCTATACCTGGCATGATACTTGGAGAGACCTCTTTGAGTTTTATAGGGTTGGGATTGAGACCGCCGGCCATTAGCTGGGGCGTACTGCTTCAGGATGCACAGCAGGTAATTGCTGTGGCTCATTATCCTTGGAGACTTATTCCCGCGTTTTTCATAATAGTAACGGTACTTTCTTTTAACTTTTTAGGTGATGGTTTACGAGATGCAGCAGATCCTTATTCAAGATAAGGAGGATAATTCCATGGGAGATAATGTTTTGTTAGAAGTTAAAAATCTTAGAACTTACTTTTTTCTTGACGAGGGTGTAGTTAAAGCTGTAGATGGGGTTAATTTTAAGATAGAAAAAGGCAAAACTTTTGGAGTGGTAGGGGAATCTGGATGTGGTAAGAGCATAACTGCTCAGTCTATTTTAAGGATTCTTCCTCCACGGGGAGAAATCGTTGAAGGCGAAATTATATTTTACAGAGATGATGGTTCTGTAGATTTGGTTAAACTTGATCCTAAAGGTCAAGAAATTAGGGATATAAGAGGTAAAGAGGTTGCAATGGTATTTCAGGAGCCAATGACTGCCCTTGCTCCTGTATATACCATAGGCGATCAGATAATAGAAGCAATCTTATTACATCAAAATGTTACAAAAGAGCAGGCGAGAAAAATAGCAATAGATTTGTTGGGAAGAGTAGGGATACCAAAACCAGAAGAAAGGGTAGATGCATATCCCTTTGAACTTTCAGGAGGAATGCGTCAGCGGGCAATGATAGCTATGGCTATATCCAGCAATCCAAGCCTTTTAATAGCGGATGAACCAACAACGGCGCTGGATGTCACTATACAAGCGCAAATCTTAGACCTTATAAAGAATTTGCAAAAAGAGATGGGAATGGCGACAATGTTGATCACTCATAATATGGGAGTAATAGCCGAAATGGCAGATGATGTAGCGGTCATGTATTTGGGAAAGATAGTTGAGAGCGGGCCGGTAAATGAGATTTTTTATAATCCAAAACATCCATACACTGTAGCATTATTGAAATCCATACCTAAAGTAGGGAAGAAAGTTAAAGGGAGATTGGAGTCCATAGAGGGTATGGTACCAGATCCCTATAATTTGCCTACGGGATGTAGATTCCATCCAAGGTGTCCATCATATGTGGAAGGCACATGTGATAAAGCGGAGCCGCCGGAGATAGAGATAACCACAGGACATAAGGTCAGTTGCTTTTTATACGGAGGTAGATAGAAAATGGGTAGCAATGTATTACTAGAGGTAAAAAGTCTAAAGAAATATTTTCCTATTCAAAAAGGGTTTTGGAGGAAGAAGGTAGGAGAGGTAAAAGCAGTAGACGATATAAGTTTTTATATAAGGGAAGGAGAAACTTTAGGATTGGTTGGAGAATCTGGTAGTGGCAAGACTACTACAGGAAGAGCTATTCTCAGAGCGATAGAGCCGACGGAAGGCGAAATCTTGTTTAACATAAACGGTACTTTAATAAATATACTGCAATTAAACAAAAAAGAACTGAAACAAACAAGAAAACATATGCAGATGATATTTCAGGATCCATATTCTTCATTGAACCCAAGAATGACAGTAAAAGATATAATAGGCGAACCATTGTTGGTAAATGGAGTAGCAAGAGGCAAAGAATTAGAAGACAGAGTGGCAGAATTGATGAAAGCAGTAGGATTGAGACCGGAGTATATGATAAGGTATCCTCACGCTTTTAGCGGTGGGCAACGCCAGCGTATAGGGATAGCAAGGGCATTGGCTTTAAATCCGAGATTGATAGTATGTGATGAGCCGGTATCGGCATTAGATGTATCTATTCAAGCTCAGACGTTAAATCTTTTGCAGGATTTACAAGAAAAATTCCATCTTACATATTTATTTATCTCCCATGATTTGGGGGTAGTAGAACATATAAGCGATAGAGTGGCTGTAATGTATACAGGGAAAATAGTGGAAATTGCAGAAACAGAGGAATTATTTAAAAACCCAAAGCATCCATATACCGAGGCATTATTGGCCGCGGTACCAAAGCCGGATCCCAAGTATAGAGAAACTAGAAAGCTTTTATTTGGAGAAGTGGCAGACCCCTCCAACCCACCCAGCGGATGTTATTTCCATCCTAGGTGCCCTTATGCGAAGGATATATGCAAACAAGAGTACCCTTCTCTAATAAATATAGGAGAGAACGGCAATGAACATTTTGTAAGTTGTCATTTTGCTGATAAACTGAGTTTAGCAGGGATAGAATAGTTTTAAAAGTTTATTCTCTATGGTGGAAGTACATTGAGAAGAAGCTCCTTTTTATAGCAATAAAGCCAAAAGGAGCTTCTTTTTATAGCAAGCAAAGCAGTTCTACAGTAAATCAATAAAAGTTATCATAAATTTTGTCTATGAAAGATTATTAGCTTCTGCCCCTTATCCGTATATCCTGGCCCATGAACTTTATCAGCATGGTATTGGATGTATCAAAAAGGCGCGATGCAATTCGGTCAGAATACCGTTCCTTTATCTCGCTGAGGCCCAGATTCGTGGATAAAAACGTGTGTTTTTGCTGTATCAGGCGTTCATTCAGTATGTTGAATAAATCCTCCGAGGTAAAGTTGTTTCTTTGGGTCTCGGTGCCCAGGTCATCGATGATGAGCACGTCCACCTCGAACAGGCAGTTAAACAGGAACTGGTTTTGCTCGTTATCCTGCAGAGCGCTGAGGAACAGCTGGTTGAACAGCTTGTATGCTGAGATACGCATGACGGTATATCCTTTGTCCAGGATGGCCTTTGCCATACAGTTGAGCAAAAAGGTTTTACCAAGCCCTGTCTTGCCCGAGAAGAGTATGGTCTTTCTCTGGTTGTTAGGGAATTCGCTCACATATTCCATAAGACGGTTTTTAAGCTGGACCATGTATTCCCTCTGGGTCAGCCGGCTGCCTTCAAGGGGTATGTCGGGGAATACCTGCGGGTCGAAGGTGTCAAAGTTTTGCTGTTCCAGCTCTTTTATGTCGGACAATTGATAGGTTTTTTCAACGAGTCTTTGAACAAGGCAGGAGCATTTTTCCTTTATGAGGTCTCCCGTGTATCCAGTGTCCTTGCATTTTGGACAACGGTAGTGGATGGACAGGTAATCAGGGGGAAAGCCATGCTCAACAAGCAGTTCTTTTTCTTTGCGTTTTAGCTCTTGTATCCTTTGTTCCAGATCATCCAGCGCTTGGCTAAAACTGTTTGGGTTCCGTATTATTTCCATGGAGCGCCGTGCCATCAGTTCCACCAAAGCACGGCGCATATCAGCGATTTCAGGTATTGCTTGCATTATGTGGTTTTCCCTTTGTTTTAGAGCTTCTTCCTCCTGATGGCGTATATCCTCATACTCCTTCAATATCTCCTTGAGAATCACTTCTTTCATGGCAAGTGCCCCCAAAAATTAGCCGTTTTCGATGTCCTCAAACAGGAACTCCAGCTCTTCATCGGTATAAGTATGCTGTTCGAATTTATTGAAATCCACCTGTTTTTTCAAGGGCTTGTTTTGTGCTACCAAATACAGCCCTTTCAAATGGCGTTCATGATCGGCTCTGGCCTCCTCAACCGTCCTTATACCGCTATTATACCAGCTGTAGAGGATTTTGTTCATGAACGAAAATTTATTTTCGGCTATAACTGAATATTCAGCAGCCTGAAGTATAAGTTCGTAGGGCAGCTTCCATTCCTCGGTCCATTTCAGGAATAGCTTGCGATCCGCCGGCGTGACAGATCTCTCTTCGCCCACCCGTTCAAGGACTGCCTGTATCTGTTCGTTAAGCTTTTGTTTTCTCTTAAGGTACTCCTTGATATCTTCTTTTGTGCGCAGGCCCTTTTCTACCCAGCGTTTTAGCATGGCATCTATCGTTTCAAAGCTGGTATCCAGCTTTTTGCGTACGCATTGTTTGCAGGCAATCAAGATAACCTCGTGCTGTAGCTGCCACTGGCCTGTCCATTTCATGTAAAAGGCCTGGTACTCGGGAGTGGGGGTGGTATCCTTGTATCCCAGTTCAAAAAGTACTTCCTTTATTTTGCTCATGATGGTTTCTCTGTTTTCCAGGTATTGGTTTATCTGCTGGGGCGTTTTAAGTCCCAACCTATTAAAGTTTTCCAGTATTTTGTCCAGATACCCAAAACTGGGCGAACTGGTTTTGGTTGTTTCCTTGCAGGCCTGCAGTATGGCGTTCAGCGAAAATCCCCAGATATCCCGCCATTTTTTGTAAAGCTCCAGTTCGGCCTTGGTAGGCGTTCTATGGATTCCCAGGTATTTCAGCACAGCAGTGGTATCCTGATAACACGATTCACAGCTCTCTATGTACTCTTCGGCTTTTTGCAGAGTGTTTATTCCCTCCCTGGCCCATTGCTGTGCTATCTTGTCGAGGTAGTTGATGCTAATGTTAGGGCCTTTCTTTGATATGTAAAACCGTATCATCATGAGCACGACTTCTTTGGGCAGTTGGAGGACCTCCAGCCAATCATATATTTTGAGGTACTCCTGTGGTGTCAGCAGCCGTTTGTCAAAGATCAGCTGGAGGTTTTGGTTGAAATCCCTGTATTTGTATAGCGTATTCTCAGCGTTCAAGTTTTTATTGTAGAGGATATCCTTTATATTGAAGTATTGTACGGCAAACTTTCCATCCTCGTTTTCAATAATTTTCAATATACCCTGTCTTTCCCAGTAGTGAAAAGCATTTACAACCACTTCTTGGTCAAGCTCCAGGGCTCGGGCAAAGCTTTCCAGCGAATTTTCGGCGTATTCAGGATAGTAGCACTGCTTGAGCCCGTAAAGATACACCTTTACGAAATCGCCCGGAGCTTTTAGCATGAATTCCTGTATAAACAGGTTTTCCACTGGAGTCACATCAAACATATGGTAGTTATTGTCAAACGTACACAGAGCCATAGAAATCATCCTCATTTTTAAATACTTTTTCACCTCTATATGATATCAGCAAACGGGAATAATATCAATGTGCTGATGGCATTGTTTGCTGCCAAGGGGGTGAGCCTGGCAGTCCACACAAGTCAATTCTTAACGCTTCATTTAAATGCTAATCTTTTTGCAGCTTCGGTCTGTCTGGCTGTTTTTAAAGTACATGCGTGAAAAATATTCGTCCATCATCCTTTTTATGTTGAATCTGTCCTTGGTGCTGAGTATGCTGTTTCTCATCATGTCGATCCATTTCTGGCGATTGTGGTAGTAGGTTGGTATTACTTCATCGAGAAGCACTTGATATAACGCTTTTGAATCGTGGGAGTCCTGTATTGCCGGGCTTGGATGGGTAAAGCCATCGCCAAACTGCCAGCCGTTGACGCCGTGCTCGCATGCCTCTGCCCACCATCCATCCAGTATGCTTAAATTTAGTACTCCGTTCATGGCGGCCTTCATCCCGGAGGTCCCGCAGGCCTCCATGGGCCGGCGAGGGTTGTTGAGCCATACGTCGGCGCCTCTGGTGAGCAATCTGCCGATGTTCATATCATAATTTTCCAAAAAGACTACAGACTCTGGAAATTGTTTCGATATCTTAACTATATTTGTTATAATTTCCTTGCCGACGTTGTCCAGAGGATGGGCTTTTCCTGAAAATACGATCTGTAGCTTTTTATCTCTAAGCAGAGGGAATATTATGTTCGGGTCTCTAAATATGAGGTCGTGGCGCTTATAAGCTGTTGCCCTTCTTCCAAAACCTATGAGAAGTACGTCCGGGTCCAGAATAACGCCAGTTTTTTCCTTGATAAACCTTATAAGCTTCATCTTGTTGATCATGTGGCATTCCCATAGGTCGCCGTGGCCTTCAGCGGCCAGCAGCATATTGTTGTCCACCCAAGTAGGAATGTGTATGCCGTTGGTTATGCCGATGATTTCCGACCTGTTGCTCACATGTTTCCACATGTCGTTTGCGGTTTGGCAGTGGAGCTGCGATACGGCATTGGATATTCTTGACAACCTCAATGCCGCCACCGTCATGTTAAACGGCGAACCGCCGATGGCGTATAGCTGTTCATAGCTCAGGGTATTATTGGCCCCCATGTACATCATTTGATTTAGGGGGTGCGATTCATTGCCTTCGATGACAGGGGTGTGGGTGGTAAATACGATTTTATCCCGGGCTGCCTCTAAAGCTTTGTCAAAGCTCATTCCAGCTGCCATGTTTTGCCGTATAAGCTCAAATCCTGCTAGGACTGCGTGACCTTCATTGAAATGATATACGTCTGGCTGTATTCCCATAGCCTTTAAAGCTTTGACTCCGCCTATCCCAAGGACGATCTCTTGAGCAATCCTCTCTTCTCCCATTCTTCCGTATAGCTGGCCGGTAATCCACGAGTTTTCATTTTCGGGAAGATAGGTATCTAGCAGGTAAAGGGGAGCATTACCAAATGCGTCAACTTTCCATACTTTGCATATCACCTGTCGATTATGAACCTGTACCGTAACCTTTACGCCGGTATCTTTGAGAAAATCGTATTCATAGTCATAGAATATGTCATAAGGCTTGAGGTCCTGCCCTATTTCCTGATGGGTATACCCCTGCCTCCATCTTATTCCTACCCCAATGACGGGCATATCGTACTCTTTTGCTGCTTTTAAGTAGTCCCCAGCCAGTATGCCCAACCCACCGGCATATATATGAAACGATGGATCCAGGCCGTACTCCATGCAGAAATATGCTACTTTAGGCAGCGTATGTTGATTCATAAAAAGCTCCTCCTTGCAATGGTAAATTTTTTGGCATCATTAGTATGTCCAGTTGAAGGGTAAAAAATTATGGTGGAAAGATTTAGAAAATCGGGGGAGTGCGAGGGGGGCAGTAATCCCCCTCAATTTATTGAGGGGAGGATGTCACGCGGATAGACTGAAAGACATGCAATTATTTGGTGGTGATTGTAAAATTTTTTAAGTTTAAAAAGCCACAATGAAATAAGTTTTTAGTTCACTGAGGTGATTTTGGCATTGTTTTGGAGTAAAATGTAAGATAAATTAAGAATAAATTTTTTGTAGGTGGGAGTGAAAACAACATGCCAAATGGTAAACCAATTACGGCAGTTATTGTGGGGGCAGGGCACCGCAGTTTGCTTTATGGTTCATACGCATTAAGGCATCCAGATCAGTTTAAAATTGTGGGAGTGGTGGATCCTGACCCCATCAGGAGAAACGAAGCTTGTAAGATGTTTTCAATTCCTCAAGAAAATGTTTTCGCGAGCATAGATGAGCTATTGGAGCGCCCAATAATAGCGGATGCTGCTATTAACGGAACAATGGATTCTCTCCATGTTCCTCTGACTATTCCGCTTTTAAAAAAGGGGTATAACGTTCTTCTTGAAAAGCCTATAGGCATTTCTAAGGAAGAAGTTTTAAGCTTATGGAGGACAGCACAGGAAACCGGGAAACTAGTGATGATATGCCATGTGCTCAGGTATGCACCTTTTTATGTTGAAATCAAGAAGGTGGTCGCAGCAGGGAAAATCGGTAAAGTTGTTCATATTGAAACAGCCGAGAATGTAAGTTACCATCACATGGCGACGGCGTTTATCAGAGGGAAATGGAATAGCAAAGCCAGGTGTGGATCCAGCATATTGATGGCAAAATGCTGTCATGATCTGGATATTATTTCGTGGCTAAAGAGCGGAGTTGCACCAACCTCGGTCACAAGCTTTGGACACTTAACCCAGTTTAAAAAGGAGAACGCGCCGGAGGGTGCAGGTACTCGATGCCTAACCGATTGTAAGATTGAGGACAGGTGCCCTTATTCTGCAAAGAGATTGTATATTGACAAGGGACTTTGGAGTTTTTATGCTTGGGAATCCATAGAACATCTAGGAGGCAGCAAGGCCCCTAAGGAAGTGAAGATAGAGTCGTTGAAAACCAATAATCCTTATGGCCGCTGTGTATGGCATTGTGATAACGATGTTGTGGATCACCAATCTGTAATCGTTCAATTTGAAGATGGGTGTATAGCTGTACACAATTTAATTGGTGCTACTGCCAGGCCGTGTCGTACTATACATATTGTTGGCACTCAAGGAGAAATAGAAGGTGTAATGGAAGACGGGCAATTTGTTATCAGGTATCCATCTTTAGAAGTAGGGGAGGAATACGTTGAGGAAGTAGTAAAAGTTGATGTGCGAAATGAAATGCACGGCGGGGGAGATTTACGCCTTGTAGAGGATTTTGTTCGACGGCTTGGGGGAGAAGCTCCTTCCATATCGTCAACAGGGCTGGAAGATTCGATTTATGGGCACTTGATTGGATTTGCAGCCGATCAATCAATGGTTGAAAAGAGAAGTATAGAAGTAAAAATCCAATAAGGGCATATTTTAAAGGAGCTATACTACAGCTTAGACAATCTTTGGTTTTGCTTTTTGGCAAAACCAAGGATTATTTTGTCCTCCATTGCTTTTTATGCAATAAAAAATCTGCAACTTTTAAAAAATATGTTTGACAATCTAAAAAGAGTGTAGTAATATTTATAAATGATATTATTCATATAGGATTAGTAGAGATAATTGAAACTCTGTTTATTTAAAAAAGGAAGGAGGGTCAGGGGGAAGGACTAAATGAGAATATCCACCAGAGGTAGATATGGGCTGAGAGCGATTGTCGATTTGGCCGTGTATTCAAAAGGCGGGTATACGGCACTCAACAGCATAGCCGAAAGGCAGGGGATCTCGGAAAAGTATCTCGAGCAGGTGTTCAATGCCCTCAAAAAAGCGGGTATGGTAAAGAGCGTCAAGGGCTCGCGCGGTGGTTACATACTGGCATGTGATAGCGCCAGCACCACCGTGGGGGACGTACTGAGGGTGCTGGAAGGCGAGCTTTCGGTGGTGGAACCGTCGCAGAAGGAGACCGGTATGCAGGATGCAATGGAAAAATTCTTGGAGAAAAACGTTTGGAGCAAGATAAATGATAGAATCAATAGCGTGTTGAATTCCATAACCATTGAAGACCTGGTAAATGAATACAGAAAGATGATGGAGGCATCCTCATTGATCTACTATATTTAGGACTATAAACTTGTCCGCTGTAAATTTTATCAGTGGTTGTTGGCAACCAACTGCAGGTTAAGCCTTATTTTGACCTTGTTGTAGTTGTGGTCTTTTTGAGCAGC
This sequence comes from Caldicoprobacter oshimai DSM 21659, assembly GCA_000526435.1. Classification (GTDB taxonomy): domain Bacteria; phylum Bacillota; class Clostridia; order Caldicoprobacterales; family Caldicoprobacteraceae; genus Caldicoprobacter; species Caldicoprobacter oshimai. The sequence continues at coordinate 919,647 of JAGB01000002.1, read as the reverse complement.
TGCAGTGCGTAACGAAGGTAGATAAAGCCTGTATTTAGCCGGGTTTATACTCTATTTTAAGGAGGGAGATGCAAGTGAGCCAGAGGAAGCTCGGGTTTGACACATTGCAGGTCCACGCGGGCCAAATTCCCGATCCGGTTACAGGGGCCAGGGCTGTACCTATTTATCAAACCACTTCCTACGTTTTTAAAGATACCGATCACGCTGCTAAGCTGTTTGCTCTTGAGGAGGAGGGCAACATATACACCAGGATCATGAATCCCACCACCGATGTCTTCGAAAAAAGGATGGCGGCTTTAGAGGGCGGCGTGGGAGCATTAGCTGTTGCGTCGGGTTCGGCAGCTGTGATGTATTCCATTTTGAATATCGCGTCAGCCGGGGATGAGATAGTATCTGCCAGCACATTGTACGGTGGAACCTACAATCTGTTTTCCTCGACTCTCAGCAAGCTGGGCATAAAGGTGATATTTGTAAATCCCGATGACCCGGATAACTTCAGGAAGGCCATAACTGACAAAACCAAGGCCTTATTTATCGAAACCATAGGAAATCCTGGAATAAACTTGGTCGACATCGAAGCGGTGGCCAAAATTGCTCACGACAATGGCATTCCCCTTATTGTTGACAACACATTCGGTACTCCTTATCTTATAAGGCCTATAGAATATGGGGCCGATATAGTGGTACATTCAGCCACTAAATTCATAGGCGGGCATGGTACATCGATAGGCGGGGTAATAGTCGATTCGGGGAAATTTGATTGGGAAGCCAGCGGGAAGTTTCCGGGCCTCACACAGCCTGACCCAAGCTATCACGGGCTGGTTTATACTAAGGCCTTTGGCGCTGCGGCGTATATCGTCAAGGCCAGAGCGCAGCTGCTGAGGGATACCGGGGCCTGCATAAGCCCGTTTAACTCATTCCTCTTGCTTATGGGGCTTGAAACCCTGTCCTTGAGGGTGGAAAAGCACGTGTCCAATACCAGAAAAATTGTGGAATATTTGAAATCTCACCCGGCGGTTTCGTGGGTCAACTATCCAAACCTTGAGGGCAATAAGTACTACGATTTGGCGCAGAAGTATTTCCCCAAAGGGGCGGGCTCTATATTCACTTTCGGCATAAAGGGCGATATAGATGCCTGCAAGAGGTTTATCAATAGCCTGGAGATATTCTCTCATCTGGCCAATGTCGCCGATGCTAAATCCCTTGTGATCCACCCTGCAAGTACCACCCATGCCCAGCTGTCCGAGGAAGAACAGCGGGCGGCAGGGGTTACCCCTGACATGATCAGGATTTCGGTAGGTATAGAGGATGTGAATGACCTAATATATGACCTGGAGCAGGCTTTGAGAAAGGCAGTGAATGGCTGATTATGACCATTTCGACCAGGGGAAGATATGGGGTTAAAGCCATGCTGGACCTGGCCTTGAACTCTTCACAAGACAGTGTCCCGGTAAAGAGTATTGCCGAAAGGCAGAACATCCCGGGGAAATACCTTGAGCAAGTGCTGTCTGCGCTTAAGAAAGCTGGGTTGGTAAAAAGCGTCCGAGGCCCTACGGGAGGTTACATGCTTGCAAAGCCTCCCGAGCACATTACGGTGGGTGATATCTTAAGGGCCCTGGAAGGCGACCTGGCTCCCGTCAAGTGCGTAGAGCAAGGTCAGAAGAAGGAGAAGTGTGCACGGGAACGCCAGTGCATAACCAAGTGCGTGTGGGCCAGGATAAGGGATGAGGTCAATCAAGTGGTGGACAGCATTACGCTGAAGGATTTGGCTGATGCCTACGAAAAAGAAGTAATGAATGGATATATGTATTATATCTGAGTTCGATGATAAAGCCTTGAATAAAGAAAAGAATTTCAATAAAATCTTTAAAGAGGGGATGATATTATGGCCAGAATTGCGAAGAAATTAACAGATCTCATAGGCAACACTCCCTTGTTGGAGTTGACCAACTACAATAAAGCTAACGGGTTAAAAGCTCGTCTGATTGCAAAGCTGGAATACTTTAATCCCGGTGGAAGCGTCAAGGACAGAATAGGCTTTGCCATGATTGAAGATGCTGAGAGAAGGGGCTTGATAGATAAGAATTCCACTATCATCGAACCCACTAGCGGCAACACCGGTATTGCGCTGGCGCTGGTAGCAGCTGCTAAGGGTTACAGGCTGATTCTTACCATGCCAGATACCATGAGCCTTGAGCGCAGAAGCCTTTTGAAGGCCCTTGGCGCAGAGCTGGTGCTAACGCCTGGTGCTGAAGGCATGAGGGGTGCGATAAAGAAGGCCGAGGAGTTGGCAGCCAGCATACCCGGTTCGTTTATGCCGCAGCAGTTTAAGAATCCTGCAAACCCTGAGATTCACAGGAGGACGACCGCTGAGGAGATATGGCGGGATACCGATGGAGAAGTAGACATATTTGTGGCAGGAGTAGGAACAGGCGGTACGCTGACGGGCGTCGGCGAGGTTTTGAAACAGCGTAAACCTGATGTCAAGGTTATAGCCGTAGAGCCTTTTGATTCACCGGTGCTGTCGGGAGGTAAGCCAGGTCCGCATAAGATTCAGGGCATAGGGGCTGGTTTTATACCTGAAGTGCTCAATACCAGCATCATAGACGAGGTCATAACGGTGAAGACCGAGGATGCTTACAATACTTCTCGAACCCTTGCAAAGACTGAGGGCTTACTGGTAGGAATATCTTCTGGTGCAGCCGCTTTTGCGGCAACCCAGGTTGCCAAGCGAAAGGAAAACGAGGGTAAAACTATAGTGGTTATATTGCCCGATACAGGTGAGAGGTACCTGTCAACAGATCTATTCAAAGAAGTTTAGGAAGGGAGATGAGATATGCCAATAAAGATACCCAACGACCTGCCAGCTGCTGAAACATTGATGAATGAAAACATATTCGTGATGTTTGAAGACAGGGCTTTGCATCAGGATATCAGGCCTTTACAGATCGTAATATTGAATCTCATGCCCAATAAGATAGTGACCGAAACTCAGATACTGCGCCTCCTGGGCAATTCGCCCTTGCAGGTAGATATAGTGCTGCTTCATCCAAAGAGCCATGTGTCAAAGAATACCTCAAGGGAGCACCTTATAAAGTTCTACAACACCTTCGATGAAATCCGTGAACAGAAGTTTGACGGGATGATTATAACAGGTGCGCCGGTAGAGCATCTTGAATTTGAAGAGGTGGATTACTGGGAGGAGCTTAAGGAGATAATGGAGTGGAGCAAGACCCATGTCTTCTCCACCTTTCATATATGCTGGGCAGCTCAGGCGGGGCTTTATTATCATTATGGAATACCCAAATACAAGCTGCCGCAAAAGATGTTTGGAGTATTCCCCCACAGGGTCTGTAAGAAGAATGAAAAGTTGCTCAGGGGCTTTGATGACGTATTCTATGTACCGCATTCCAGGCATACCGAGGTGAGGAAAGAGGATATACTCAAGGTCCCCGAGCTTGAGATTCTGGCTGAGTCGGAAGAAGCAGGGATTTATATAGTTGTTTCTAAAAACGGCAGGCAGGTCTTTGTGACGGGCCATTCCGAATATGACCCTCTTACCCTCAAAGAGGAGTATGAAAGGGACAAAGCTAAGGGGCTTAATATAAATCTGCCTAAGAATTATTTTCCCGGCGATGACCCAAATGCTATGCCTATCGTAAATTGGCGCAGCCATGCAAACTTGCTGTTTTCTAACTGGCTAAACTACTATGTATATCAAGAGACGCCGTATAATCTAGATGAGATAGGCTAAAACCTAAATAAAGGGATTGATTATTGACGCAAGTGGGTGTATGATGTAAAAAAAGGATAAAGGAGGTAGTGCAATGGCACAGGTAACCAAGGATATGACCATTGCCCAGGTGCTGCAGATTGACCGTGGTACAGTGCCCATTTTCCTGCGGTTTGGCATGCACTGTCTGGGATGTCCTATATCCACCGGTGAAACCCTGGAGGAGGCATCGGCAGCTCACGGGATCGATGTAGACGAACTGGTAAAGGCGCTCAACGATTACCTGAAGGATAAGTAATTTTGCGCTTCTAATAGAGCGAGGAAAGCCCCTTCTTTACAAAAAATTGTAAGAAGGGGCTTTTTTAATGAATATAGCTGATTGATTTAAACCGGTTTTTCTGATATCATTTATTGGGCGCATGGAATTGTCCAAGGACGGCTTTTGCGTGTAATGAATTTGCTGGAGAACCGCGAATTGACAGCATATAAGCTTTTTAGCGGGTTTTTGTGAAAAGGGGTACTAATTAAGAATCCTTTTTAAGGATTTAAGGAGGGAACGGGACATCAGCTATGGAAAGATATGATGTGGTGATAATAGGAGCGGGGCCGGCAGGTATTTTTACGGCTCTCGAGCTTATCAAGCAAAAGAAGGGCTTAAAAGTATTGATGGTGGATAAAGGGCCACATCTAAACAGGAGGGTATGCCCTGCACGGGAAACAGGGAAATGTGCCAACTGCCATCCCTGTGCTATAGTAAGCGGATGGGGTGGTGCAGGCGCTTTTAGCGATGGCAAGCTGACGCAGAGCGCCGAAGTGGGTGGCCGTATCCTGGACTATATGGATGAGGATGAAGCCAACCGGCTGATAAAATATGCCGATGATATATATTTGAGTTTCGGGGCTAATGCGACGCTTCATGGCGTCAATTCGGCCAGGGTGGAGGAGATAAAGTACCAGGCCTTAAAGCACAACATACGCCTGATTCCGTGTGGAGTAAGGCATCTGGGCACCGAGAAGGCTATCAATGTGCTTAAAGCCATGTATGAATATCTCACTGGTCAGGCCAATGTTAAGTTTAGCCCCATGACCGAAGCTGTTGATATAATTGTAAATGATGGGAAGGCTACAGGGATTGTTGTACAAAAGCAGGGCCAAAAGGAGATTATAGACTGCGATTATGTGGTGGTGGCGCCGGGGCGGGCTGGAGCCGAGTGGCTGGCTCAGCAGGCAAAAAAGCACGGCATTCCCATTTACAACAACGAAGTGGACATCGGAGTACGTGTTGAGGTGCCCAATGCTGTTATGGACCATCTTACAAAGGATTTGTATGAAGCCAAGCTGGTGTATTACTCTGACACCTTTGAGAACAAGGTGAGGACTTTCTGCATGAATCCAGGCGGAGTGGTATCTGAGGAGCACTATGACGGCAAGATAGCCGTTGTAAACGGCCACAGCTATGCGGATCCGGCCCTTAAAACCGATAACACCAATTTTGCTGTGCTGGTCTCCACGCGCTTTACACAGCCTTTCAACCAGCCAATAGAGTACGGCAAGTATATCGCCTACCTGGCCAACATGTTGACTGGCGGAGGTATCATGGTACAGCGCCTGGGAGACCTGCTTATGGGCAGAAGGACGGATTACAGCAGGCTCAAAAAATCGGTTACCATTCCCACTTTAAAGAGCGCTGTACCGGGAGATTTGAGCTATGTGCTGCCGCAGCGCTATCTTACATCCATAGTGGAGGCGTTGAGAGCGTTTGATAAGATAGCGCCGGGGCTGTATTCCCGCGATGTGCTGCTATACGGTGTCGAGGTTAAATTCTACAGCAGCAAGATAGAGGTAAACAACAGGTTTGAGACTCCCGTAATGAATTTATACGCCATTGGGGACGGTGCAGGCATTACCCGCGGGCTTATGCAGGCATCTGTCACTGGAATCGTGGTGGCAAGGGATATCGTATCGAAACAAGGATAAAAATTATTATTTAAAGCGGGACATGGGTTTCTATTTTTGTGATTTTCTGACCTGTTTTTATAAAATTGTGATTTACACGGTTGACAATTCGGCCAGTCTTGTGTATTATATAATCTGCATTGGTTGATGTGTGACCCATTAGCTCAGGTGGTAGAGCACTGGACTTTTAATCCAGGTGTCCGGCGTTCGAATCGCCGATGGGTCACCATTTATGGCCCCTTGGTCAAGTGGTTAAGACACCGCCCTTTCACGGCGGTAACAGGGGTTCGAATCCCCTAGGGGTCACCATGAAATGCGGCCCGGTAGTTCAGCTGGTTAGAACGCTAGCCTGTCACGCTAGAGGTCGAGGGTTCAAGTCCCTTCCGGGTCGCCATAGACGCTGGCGTAGCTCAATTGGCAGAGCAGCTGACTTGTAATCAGCAGGTTGCGGGTTCAAGTCCCACCGCCAGCTCCAGTATTCCCAAGGGTTTGAAGCCCTTGGGATTTTTAATTGAGTGGAAAAATGTTTGGGGTGATAAAGATGTATGATACTTATTCTTCTCTACAAGAGTTTATTGACGACTTGAAAGCTGTTGGAGAGATAGAATTTGAATATAACGACAAAGACTATTCACTTTTGTATTACGACAAAATTTACATTTGCGAGTACAACAAACCAGAAACCGAAAAAGAATATGATACAATTGAGGAATTCTTGAATGAGTTTAAAATTGATGGGATACCAATCAGGGAATTAGCTACAAGAATTAAGGTGATATTTCATTAAACCACCCAACCAAGCAAGGTTGAGGTGGTATTTTTATGCCTTTTTTGAGATGCATGTTTCAATCTCTTATAGACAGGCTAAAAACTTCTGTTATAACCAGCATAAAATAAGGCTTGTAAATATTTGTAAAAGTAAGTATTTCAATTTTTTTAAAAACTGTTATAACCTCGACTCCATATGTTAAAAATAGGTAGTTCAAATTGTATTTAAAGTTCTGCAAGTAATTTTGCAATTTATGTCGAATATATTACCGGCAAAAGATATATGCAGGAGTAATTGAATAATGATTATATTTACTTTGACACAAACCAAAATAAGTAACTAGCATAATAATGTGCGGTTGTGATAAAATTAAAACGGAGAGGGGTTTTTTGTTTCCGTGAGGTTCCTTTGTTGAAGGTAAAATTCACAAAATTTTTGAACATCAAGGATAATAAAATAAGGTAGGTGAAGCTTTAAATGATGTATAAAGCAAGTGAGAAGGATATAAGCGCTACTGTGAACGATTTTGTGAGGTTTTGCAATTTTATTGATCAAAACAATCCAGTATTGACCAAAAAGAAGGGCGTAGTGGGGAAAAAGATTTATTTGAATTAAATTCACTGCTCGTTCACAAAAAGGAAGTTGCTGCTCCAAATTTTCAGCAGGAGGCATATCCTGTGATTGATTTGTTATTTAATCTAGCCTTAGCGGGAAAGCTGTATCAAAGAATAGCAGATCATAAGGGGAATGTTCATTTGATTCATACCGTGAGAAAAGATGAATTTGATTCTTTAAATATTTTTGAAAAGTATGCCTTCATTTTTGAAACTTTTTGGACTAGATATGATTTTGGTGAGATCGCAAATTCATATATATTTTCTAGAGATCCTATTGATAGAGTGGTGGAGACTATAGCTTTTTCAAAGCCGGGAGAAGAGTTGAGAAGTGGTGCATTTTCGGGTTATGAAATGGATGACCCGATCTTTTCTTCATACTCGGTAATAATACAATACCTAGATTATTTTGGCTTGTGCACATATATACCAGTTGTTGAAAATGGAAAGAAACTGACCAAATACGATGATAGAATAGAAGCAGTGATTCCAACGGAATTTGGAGTAAAGGTGTGCAAAATTTTGGCCGAATACGACATACTAAATTGGAATATACCCTGGTTAAAGAAGAATGGGCTGTATGAGAAGAACATATCGGACAATTCTCATTTTGGAGTAGATTTATTTTCCCAGCTTATGAATGTAAGGGGACGAGCAAAGGCAAGTAGATCGCGCAAACGAAAACACAAAAGGGAATCTGTTCCGTTTTACAAGTTGTTAGAACCTGTATTTCCGGAAGGAGTGCTGAATAAAACCGTTACAGCCGAAATACATAAAGACGTTGAAGGGAACTATGTGTTTAAGGTATCGCTTGGGAGAGGAGTATGGCGAAAGATAAAGATTTCATCCAGGCATACACTAGAAGATTTGCATGATGCCATACAAATGGCTTTTGATTTTGATAATGTCCATCTGTATTCATTTTTTATGGATGGAAAGAAATATTCCGATAACGCGTATCATGCGCCTTTGTTAGATGAGGGGCCATATGTGAATCAGGTGCGAATCGGTGAACTTGATTTGTATGAAGGACAACATTTTTTGTATTTTTTTGATTATGGTGACTCATGGGAGTTTGATGTGCAGCTATTACAAATTAATAGGGATGAACCTCTGCTTAAGAAGCCTGAGGTCATAGAAGAGAAAGGTAAGGCCCCGAGGCAGTATGGGTATTATTATGATGACGATGATGAAGATGACGACTGGGGGGAATAGAGGAGAAATTGTTGTTTTAAGAGTTAAAATGAGGGTAAATATTTTGTTGTAAAAATTCTTTTGGATTTAGGTAGGTAGTAGTTCACAGGCAAAGTGTAGTTTACCACTGTAAAACGGAAAGGAGGAAGTACTGTGACCAAATATCAATGCACCGTGTGTGGATATGTTTATGACCCTGCGGTGGGGGATCCAGATGGAGGGATTGCACCAGGCACGGCTTTTGAGGATTTACCGGATGACTGGGTATGCCCCGAGTGTGGCGTTGGGAAAGACATGTTTGAGCCCCTGGACGAGTGATGCGTATTAAGGTATGGCCGGTTTCTATACCGGCTATAAATTTTTAAAGCGAAAGGGAGATTGAATATGGTGTATGTGGCCAATGGTGAACGGTATTCCAATATGAAATACAACCGGTGCGGCAATAGCGGACTGATGTTGCCTGCTATTTCGCTGGGGTTTTGGCACAATTTCGGGTACAACGAATCTTTTGAAAACATGCGCCGCATGGTGTTTACCGCTTTTGACTGCGGGATTACCCATTTTGACCTGGCCAATAACTATGGCCCGCCTCCAGGAAGCGCTGAAGAAAACTTCGGCAGGATTTTAAGGCAGGATATGAGGCCGTATCGCGATGAGATGGTCATCTCTACAAAAGCGGGATACAGGATGTGGCCAGGGCCTTATGGAGATGGCGGCTCTCGCAAATATTTGCTTGCTAGCCTGGATCAGAGCCTGAAACGGATGGGGCTCGATTATGTGGACATATTTTATTCCCACAGGCCGGACCCCAATACGCCGATTGAGGAAACCATGTATGCGCTGGATTCGGCCGTAAGGCAAGGAAAGGCGCTGTACGTTGGAATCTCAAACTATAACAGGGAACAAACCGAAAAGGCCTACGATATCTTGAGGGAGCTCAAGACTCCCTTTGTGGTTCATCAGCCCTCTTATTCGATGTTCAACCGGTGGATTGAAACGGATGGCCTGAAGGATTATGCAAATCAAATAGGCATTGGGCTGGTGGTATTCAGCCCCTTAGCTCAAGGGTTGCTAACCACAAAATATTTAAATGGGATACCAGAGGACTCGCGGATTGGCAAGCGTACTGGCTTTTTGAGCGAAAAGGACCTGACGAAGGAGAAGCTGGACAAGATCGTTGCTCTCAATGAGATAGCCAAGAAGCGGGGACAGACGCTGGCGCAGCTAGCGCTGGTGTGGGTTTTGCGCGATGGCAAGGTTACATCTGCCCTTATAGGTGCCAGCCGGCCAGAGCAGATTGTGGAAAATGTCCATGCCCTGGATAACCCTGTGCTTTCCCAAGAGGAAATTGAGGCTATAGAACGAATATTGAATGGATGACGTAAATAGACGGTACACATGAAGATTTCGTTTTGAGCAGCAAAATTGACTTAATCATTTTGTAGTCTAAAAGATGCATTGTGGGGAGATATATGGTAAAATATTTGTTGGTTGATGATCCGTATATGCATGCTTGAGGGGAAAATTAAAGGCTGAAACTTTAGAAATATCAATTCAATAGAAGGGGAAGATGGGCATGATGGATAAGGATGTATTAAATCAACTCTCGAGTTTACTGTCACGCCATTCATTTGTTTTATATCCCAATTCGGTGCGCAATCTGGCAGAAGACATTTATGTTTTTGTGGCCAAGGGCAATGCTGACAAGAAAGTAGGGATCTTAAGCAAGGGAAAGGCCCTCGGGTTTAAGGCTCCGTTTTTTGCTGAAGACATCAAAGTAGAAGCCACTGGCTTTTCCTTCAATCTCTACCCGTTAAGTTTTGAAAACTACCTCATTTTGAGGGATGAATTTGGCATTGCTCCGGTGCCATGCAAAAACAAGGCGTCCTTCGGTACCGGCGACAGGCTTGGTTTGGCCACCCCTGCACACCTAGATGCCTTCAAAAGCTATAACATGTTCCCTGTGTTGGCACAGCAATCGCCTAGGGAGCTTGAGAAAACCCACAGGGATTTCAGGGATGTCCTGTTGAAGGCCGTATTGGGCGTGCTGGAGGCCGGTTACACCGGCGGATTTGGTGCAGATGCCGACCATATAAAGGATGAGAGGTATTTGCTGGAAGCCGCAGATGCTGGCTATACCATGTATACCCTGGATGTAAGCGAGATGCTGGTAAAGGGAGATGTTTCGCCGGATAAGGCAGACCATCTTTCTCAGCACAGCAGGGATATAATAAAAGACTTCAGCGGCAAAAGAATCAGTTTCGAAGGCGGGGAGTATACGGTAAAGGAAGAAGAGCTGTACAGGTCTGCTGTGATATACGAGAAGGCCATGAATTTTGTTGAGAGGGTTCATGGTTTGCTTAAAGAAAGGCTGAAGGATTTTGACCTCGAGGTCTCCATCGACGAAGGGGACCGAGATACGACGGTGGAGGACCACATATTTGTGGCCGAGTATCTGCATAGGAGAGGGATAGATTTTTGGAGCCTGGCTCCCAAATTTCCTGGAGAATTTGAGAAGGCGGTGGATTACAGGGGTGATATAGACAAATTTACGGTGGAGCTCAACAAGCACTGCGCCGTTGCAAGAATGCTTGGAGGGTACAGGTTGAGCCTTCATTCGGGTAGCGATAAGTTCAGCGTATACAGAATTTTCAATGACGCAACCCAGCATAACTTCCATATAAAGACTTCGGGTACCAGCTGGTTGCAGGCTTTAAACGTGATACACGAAAAAGACAGGCAGCTTTTTAAAGAGCTTTACAACATTGCCCTGGATAACCTGGAGGAGAGCAAAAAGGCGTATAAAATTTCCATCTACAGGCAGGACTTCGAGGAAGGATTGGATCTGGATAACCTCCATGTGCTTCAAAATCCCAAAGTAAAGCAGTTGCTGCACATATCTTACGGGGTACTGTTAGATGAAAAAAGGCAAGAGATTTACGAGGTATTGAACCAGCATGAAGCCGAGCACTACAGGTATGTGTCAGACAATATAAAGAAGCATTTGGAGCTTTTAAAATGACATTCTCTTCCTCAACTGGATTGAGCTATATTCCAGCCGTGAGGTGGCAATGCAAGACATGGTAGAATGGCAATGCAAGATGCTTGCAAGGCGCGGAATTTCGGCGGCTGCATGGTGACGGTTGTATGCAGACAGGCTGAGTATGCAGCGTGTGGCTGTAGAGCTTGACGTGTTATTAGTGAGATGATAAAATGCAATAAAAAGATGTGGCTACATAAAGACAACAGGAAAGCCTGTATATAAAAGGCCTTCCTGTTGTCTCCCTTATCAGTTGCGCGGTTTAAATATCTATCATAAGATCTTATCCAATAGGTTATCTTTTGCCTTGCTTTCTTGTTATTTTAGCGGCTTATGCACAAACCACCAATCAAATGCTTCTATCTCTTTTGCCTTTATCTTTTCTTTTCTTTCATTGGCGCCGGCTTCGTCTTTGGATGGTGGAACTATCACGTGGTCTTTAATCAGGTAGTTGTTGGGCCATTTCTCCGGCAAGGCCACGTCATATTTGTCAGATATTTGTAGGGCCTTGAGGGCTCGCAATATCTCGTCTACGTTTCTTCCAACTTCCTGTGGATAGTACATGATCAGCCGGATGATGCCCTTGTCATCCACTATGAATACCGCTCGTACTGTGTTGGTGCCCTTCCCTGGATGAATCATCCCCAGCTGATTTGCCACCCTACCCAGTTCATCAGCAATGACGGGGAAAGGAATGGTAATGCCGGTGTTCTCTTTCATCCACTCCACCCATTTTATGTGGGAGAATATTTGGTCAACTGACAGGCCTATCAATTCAGTATTCAATTCCTTGAACTCGGGGGCTTTCCGGGCAAACTCGACGAATTCGGTGGTACACACCGGCGTAAAGTCTGCCGGATGGCTGAAGAGTACAAACCACTCGCCGGCGTAGTCCTCGGGAAGCTTTTTGGTTCCGTGGGTCGTTATCACCTCCATAGACGGAAATTTCTCTCCAAGCAGTTTCATCCTTATCTCCTCCATTTTCAAATCCTCCTCCCTTGATTTTTACAATTTTGGCATATGCCATAAAAATTTATGTCAATATCATTGATGTCAAACCCTTTTAATTCCTGTGGTGTTGAAATGTCATAGGAAATGGAAAAGTCATATACCCGGCCGCATACATGGCATTTAAAGTGGCCGTGAAAGCGGGTATTTATGTCATAGCGTGCCTCCTTTTCATTGAGGGATAGGACTTTTACCACACCTTTATCGGCAAATAAGTCCAAGGTGTTATAGACGCTGGTTTTAGAAAGAGTGGGTATCTGATCCAGTAAATTTTTATAGATGTCATCGGCTGTTGGGTGTATTCGGTTATTGAGCAGATATTCCAATATTTTAAGCCTTATAGTGGATGGCTTGATGTCGTGGTTGCTAAGATATTCTTTAAGCTGCTTAACCGTATGTTCCATTTCTATTTCCTTCATCCTTTCGTCCCTGATAAAAGTATCTGAGCCTCTCCGTTGATTTGTCTATGGTTTTTGACCAAATTCGGCTCCAGTTGGCCCTATCTGTTAGCCCATTTCCATGTTGTCATGGCTATGCTGTTCCAACGGTCTTTTTAGTATGCTGTCAGAAGCACAACTTTTATAACCGTTTTGTAACCGGCTGTGTGCACTTCTTAACGTTTCTGTAATAATTTTAATTTTGTAATGATTACAATTTAATTATAATTACAGATTTTTATCTTGTCAATACAGTATTTAAAAAATTTTTATTGAGTTTTGTATGAGTGGGACAAGCACACAAGGCCGAATTTGGGCATATAATTAGCCGAAAGAGATACCTTTTTCTGAAAATTTACAGATGGCTTGGGAGGACTGCGGATGGAGCTTTTGCCTTTAAATCTCCTTCCTATTGGTTGCACAGCAAGGGTGAGACAGATAAATGCTCACGGAGCTTTGCGGAGGAGGCTTATGGACCTGGGGCTTATCATTGGCACTGAAGTTAAGGCTGTACGCAAGAGCCTGTCAGGTGATCCCACTTTGTATGAGATAAGAGGAGCCATGATTGCGCTTCGCTGCGAGGAGGCCTCAAAAATTTTAGTTGAAAGATTTGTGTTATAGTAGGAGGTGGCTTGTGTGGGACTGACAGGACAGTCGACCGGGCTGGCTACAATACGTCGGATATCTCAAGTACAGGTACAATTGTCCGGCGATATCGTAGTTGCTTTAGCCGGCAACCCCAATACGGGGAAGAGCACCGTGTTTAACAGCTTGACGGGGTTAAAGCAGCATACTGGGAATTGGCCTGGGAAGACGGTTACCAACGCCTGTGGACGTTATGGTTATAATGGGAAAAACTTCGTGTTGGTGGATTTGCCGGGTACTTATTCGCTGATGGCCAATTCGCTGGAAGAGGAGGTGGCCAGGGACTTTATATGCTTTGGTGATCCCCATGTAACGGTTGTGGTTGTAGATCCCACCTGTATGGAGAGAAATCTCAATCTGGTATTTCAGATTCTGGAGATGACGCCCAAGGTGGTGGTATGCGTAAATTTGATGGATGAAGCCCACAGAAAAGGTATTCAAGTCGACCTGAAGAGGCTTTCGGATATTCTGGGCGTGCCGGTGGTGGGTACCAGCGCGCTTAAAGGGCAAGGGTTGGACAGATTGAAGGAAGCGGTGTGGAGCGTGGCTTGTGGTAGGTTTAGCGTAAATCCCATCAAGATAGAGTACGATGGGGTAATAGAAGATGCTGTGGGCATTATTGAACCGCAAATAAGCCGTCTAATGGATAACTTAGGCTGCAGTATAAGCAGCCGATGGCTGGCACTGCGCCTTCTTGAAGGGGACCAAGCTATTGCAGAGGCTTTTAAACGTTATCTGGGGACCGACATCTTTGCTTCAACCGACCTTAGGGAAAGGTTGCACAAAACGCGGAATATGCTTGTGGAACAGGGTATAACCATTGGCCAGCTTCGAGACCGACTAGTATCTGCATTGATCCACAATGCCGAAGAGGTAAGCCGTCAGGTGGTACACCGCAAAGAAAGCGCAATCAATAGTATAGATTCCAAAATAGATGACCTGCTTACGTCAAGGGTGTGGGGCATACCCGCCATGCTCGCGCTTTTAGGGTTGATGTTCTGGATTACCATCGAGGGGGCGAATTATCCTTCACAGATACTGGCTAAGGCATTTTTTCATCTGGAACAGAAGCTCGTCGAACTTTTTATGGCTTCTGATGCGCCTGAATGGCTGTGTGGCATATTAATCGATGGAGTATATCGAACGCTGTCGTGGGTGGTGTCAGTGATGTTGCCACCCATGGCCATATTTTTCCCCCTGTTTACCTTGTTGGAGGACCTGGGATATCTTCCACGGGTGGCCTTCAACCTGGACAATTTTTTCAAAAGGGCGTGTGCCCACGGTAAACAGGCCTTGACCATGTGTATGGGATTTGGCTGCAATGCAGCCGGAGTTGTAGCTTGCCGGATAATCGATTCTCCCAGGGAAAGGCTTATCGCTATAATTACCAACAACTATGTTCCATGCAATGGGAGATTTCCTACGCTGATCGCTTTAGCGACCATATTTATGGCCGGAGGGGCGGGATGGCTTCAAACGATAGTAGCAACCCTTGTAGTTATGGCTATGATCACGCTGGCAGTAGGTATCACGCTCTTGATTTCCAAGATATTGTCGCGTACCGTTTTAAGGGGGCTGCCTTCTTCGTTTGTATTGGAACTTCCACCCTACAGGAAGCCACAGGTATGTAAGATTTTGGTGCGTTCATTGATGGATCGTACGCTGTTTGTGTTAGCCCGTGCTGTTACGGTGGCCGCTCCTGCCGGACTTGTCATATGGGTTATGGCCAATGTAAGCGTAGCAGGGGATAGCCTGTTGAGCCATTTTGCGGGCTTCCTTGACCCGTTTGCCCGCTTGCTGGGGCTGGATGGATATATCTTAATGGCTTTCATACTGGGCTTGCCGGCCAATGAGATAGTGATACCCATAGTGCTCATGAGCTATATGTCAGCCGGAACCTTGGTGGAGCTGGACAGCTTAAGCGCCCTGCGGCAGATACTGGTGGAGCATGGCTGGACTTGGTTGACCGCCCTGTGCACCATGTTGTTTTCCCTCAACCATTTTCCCTGCGGTACCACGATGCTCACCATTCGGAAGGAAACCGGCAGCTGGAAATGGACGCTGCTCTCGTTTATGGTTCCTACCATTACTGGAATTGTTTTGTGTTTTGTGGTGGCGCAGACGGCACGCCTGCTGGGGCTGGTCTAAAAGTTTTACCTCGTTATAGTTGAGTGTTTAAGGAAATTTTTGGCTTATATCAAGTTCAGTGAATTATGTTTTTGCAGTATATGGATGAATTATTTTAAAAAATGTGGTAAAATATTGAAGGAAGTATCTGGAGGATTTGTCTGTTACCACATAACCAGTGGTGGGTGTATAAACTGCTTGGTGGGGATAAAAGCTATAGCGATTATAAAAGGTTACATAAACTTTAAAATAAGGGGATGAGTTTTAAAGATGGGTGCGAATGAAAAGAGCGGTTTGGATTTGGTAAAGGTATATAAATATGCCTGGGATAAGTACACCGACGAAGAGCTAGGCAGGGTATTTTCTTTTGCTGAAGGCTACAAGGCTTTTATATCAAAGTGCAAAACTGAAAGGGAATGTGTCAGGGAGTTCATTGCACTGGCCGAAAGCCGTGGTTATCGAAATCTTGAGGAGGTTATGGCGCGAGGGGAGAGACTGAAACCCGGCGATAAGCTGTATGCCAACAACATGGGCAAGACATTGGCTTTGTTTGTTATCGGGCAGCAGCCCCTTGAGAAGGGCATGAGAATTCTGGGGGCCCATATAGATTCGCCACGCCTTGATTTAAAACAGAATCCACTATATGAAGATTCAGGTCTGGCGATGCTTGAAACCCATTATTATGGCGGCATTAAGAAGTATCAATGGGTTGCCATACCGCTGGCCATACACGGGGTGGTGGTTAAGAAGGACGGTACGGTCATTGACGTGGTGATTGGCGAAAAGGATGATGACCCTGTAGTGGGGATCTCCGACCTTCTAATCCATTTGGCTGCTGAGCAGATGGAGAAAAAGCTTGCCAAAGGTATTGAAGGTGAGGACCTCAACGTGTGCGTAGGCAGCATGCCGCTCAAGGTAGACGATAAAAACGAGGGGGAGCGGGTCAAGAAGAATGTCTTGCGCCTGCTCAATGAGAGGTATGGGATAGATGAAGAGGACTTTGTTTCGGCAGAGTTGGAGGTGGTACCTGCAGGGCCGGCAAGGGATTATGGGCTGGATCGAAGCATGGTCATTGCCTATGGACAGGATGATCGCGTATGCGCTTATACGTCTTTCGAAGCCCTCATGAGGGTGGAAAGCCCTGAAAAGACGTGTGTGGCATTGATGGTGGACAAGGAAGAGATAGGCAGCGTAGGAGCAACAGGCATGACATCGCGTTTTTTTGAGAACACCTTAGCTGAAATCATGAACCTTTCGGGGGATTACAGTGAGCTTAAGATGCGGCGGGCCCTGGCCAATTCCAAAATGCTGTCCTGCGATGTCAGTGCGGGTTTCGATCCAAACTACCCGTCGGTAATGGAGAAGAAAAACGCTGCCTATTTGGGCAAAGGCATCACGTTTAACAAATACACCGGGACGCGGGGAAAATCTGGCAGCAACGATGCCAATGCCGAATATATTGCCTATCTTCGTGCCATCATGGATAAGCACGGCGTTACATGGCAGACTGCTGAATTGGGCAAGGTGGACCAAGGTGGTGGCGGAACCATCGCGTACATACTTGCCAAATATGGAATGGATGTAATAGACTGCGGGGTTCCGGTTCACAGCATGCATGCGCCCTGGGAAGTTACCAGCAAGGCGGATATATACGAAGCCATGCGAGGATATCATGCTTTCCTTGTGGAAGCGTAGACCACTGCAATATTGCGGTTTACACCGTTTAAAATAGTATTTACGCTTTTCTCTTTGGCAGTATAATGCATTGGTGTAAATTGCACGTTGGGTTTGATTGTAAAAGGCAGAGCATGCTTGACCTTGGGCTAAAAGCAGTGGTGTGTGCGTTTAAAGCATGGGACATACGCATACTGAAAAAATTGCTTAAAAACGAAAAGGTATCCCTCTCGCTTTTTATTATTGAAGGGATACCTTTTTCATTGAGGTCGAAATGGCCCCAGTTGGGCTACAAATTCTTCAGCGTCCTCTCCCGAGGCTGATACCGTCACCGGCTTCCACAGGGAGAGGGTCAATATGCCCAGTATGCTCTTGCCATCTACTACGTGGTCGTTGCTCTTCACCTTTACGTCGCAGCTGTATTTGGAAGCCAGGTTGACGAAGTCACACACCTGGGTGAGCTTCTCGAGCTTTACCTGCCTTTCTATCGTCATGCCGTAACCCACCTCCCTTTTTACTTAAAGATCATATTCTCAGTTCCATATATTATATACCACTGAATTTGAAATTCAAATATCAATCTTATCCAAAGAATGCATAAATGAGATGGAGTATAGATGGGATTTAGGAGTGCAAGTGATTGTCTTATGTGCTAAAATATTGATATAATACAAAGGATAGTGGATGTGGTGGTGCACAATGAAAGGGATGGCCTGGAAGGAATAATACTTCAGCCCTATACCTATTTGCTGGAGTTTTTCGCCGAGGATACGGGATATGGTCCTTTGCTGTGCTACCGCGAGTTTGGTATTTGTCGCTTTGAGCAGGATACGCTAGGACGTTACATAGAGGTGCCTGATGAATTCTTTGAGTGGATCGAAGAAGGGCTGAAAAAGCAGTCTTCAAAATACAAAATAGTTAAATGGCTATTGACTTGTCCCATCAACAATTGTAAAATTTTATATATACAATTGCATAGCCGGTTTAAGTCTTATGGTCCGAAAGGTTAAAAGGGAAAGCGGTGAAAATCCGCTGCAGCCCCCGCTACTGTGAGCGAGGATGAAGCCCTGATATGCCACTGTCCCCCAATTCGGTTGAAGGGGATGGGAAGGTTGGGTGGAAGATGAATCGCGAGCCAGGAGACCTGCCATAAGACGTGGATAGTTCGCCTTCGGAGGGAAGGTGGAACGGTATTTTTGTGCTCGGCTTTGGAATATCGTTTTGTCTGCTTTTGTGCCTTTGTGCCTAAAAGGCCTGCCTCCGTGGGGAGGTGGGCCTTTTTTCATGATAAACAAAAAACCTTAAGCTGAGGAGGATGGTTATGAGAAGGTTGAAAGGTTTGCTTGGGTGGTTGCTGGTGCTTTTGCTGGCCTTTTGGGCTGTGGCCTGCTCAAACGCTAGTGGCGAGAAGCCGCAGGATATTGCCAACGATAGCGACGCATCGCAGGATACCGAGTCTGAAGATGCTGGCAAGGCAGTACAGGGGACTATCCCTGATAGCGAATCTCAGGATACAGATGTTGGCGACGCTGTAGCGTTCCCATTTAAGTTCACTGATTTCGTGGGCAGGGAAGTAACCGTTGAAAAGGAGCCCCAGCGAATAGTATCGCTTGCTCCTTCCATAACCGAGCTTATCTACGCTTTGGGAGCGGGCGACAGGGTGGTGGGCGTCACCACGTTTGATAATTATCCCCCGGAAGTGCAAGATGTGCCCAAAGTGGGCGATTTCAATGGGCCCAACGTGGAAGCCATTATCGCCCAAAAGCCAGATATAATTTTTGCGTCTTCTTTGTCTGGCAAGGACCAGATGGAGTCGCTGCAGCAGTCTACTGGTATTCCTGTTGCGGTGCTGGAAGCCAGAAACATCAAGCAGATATATGAATCCATTCAGCTCATCGGAAAGCTGACGGGCAAACAGGAGAAAGGGCAGGAAGTTATACGTGAGATGCAGAATAAAATTGATGAGATAAGCGGCAAGACAAAGGATTTGCCCAAAGTAAAGGTGTTTTATCTGCTCGACATAAATGGCAACTGGACGGCCGGCAAAGGCTCCTTCATTGATGAGCTGATAGCCCTGGCCGGCGGTGAGAATATAGCGGCTGATGCAGACGGTGAATGGATACAGTACAGCACTGAGGAACTGGTCAAGAAAAATCCAGATATTATAATAATGGGGGCTTCTTATGCAGATAAAGTAAAAGATATTAAAAATATGGTAGGTTATAGAGATACAAATGCTGTAAAAAATGATAAGGTATTTGTGTTAAGCAATGATGACCTTATTTCCAGACCTTCTAATAGAATCATATTAGTTCTTGAAGAGATTGCCAGAATATTACATCCGGAGGTATTTGAGTAAAGTGAGGCTTAAAAGGAGCGCGTATTTTGTCATAGCTTTCCTTGTGTTTATCGTAGTGGCCATATTTTCGGTTTCTGCGGGGGCGGTGGAAATGCCCCTGCGGAAAATTTTAGATGTTTTCACGGGCAAGGGCGATGACCCCTCAAAGACCATAATCCTTACTTTGAGACTCCCCAGGGCGATTGAGGCGGCTGTGGTGGGTATGGGCCTCTCGGTTGTGGGGGCTTTTTTCCAGGGGTTACTGAGAAACCCGATGGCTGATCCGTATGTGCTGGGGATTTCGTCGGGGGCGGCCCTGGGCGCTACCATAGCCATAGTGCTGGGGTTTGGAATCTTCGGGCTCAATGCTATGGCGTTTATCACTTCGCTCATCACCGTATTCTTTGTGTACTCCATATCCAAAATCGGCGCCAGAATATCCATGACCACCATGCTGCTGGCCGGGATAGCCGTAAGCGCTTTTATGTCGGCTGTCATATCCCTGATGATGCTGCTCAACCGTAGTGAGCTGTCGAGGATAATCTTTTGGACCATGGGGGGATTCAATCTTACAAGCTGGGAAGATGTGATGTTTTCGGTGCCGGTGATAGCCATCGGCTCTTTTGTGCTGTATACCTTTTCAAGGGATGTGAATGCCATATTGACCGGGGAAGAGGTGGCCGAGCATCTTGGGGTCAATACAGAACTGGTAAAAAAGGTGGTGCTTGCGCTTGGTTCGCTGGTGACCGCAACCGCTGTATCGGTTGGGGGGGTCATAGGGTTTGTTGGACTTATCGTACCTCATATATCGAGACTTATTGTAGGGCCCGACAACAGGGTACTTGTGCCCTTCAGTGCCATAGCAGGGGCAACTTTTTTGCTTTTTGCCGATGTAGTGGCAAGGGTGATATTGAAGCCGGTAGAGGTACCTATAGGTATAATCACGGCAGCGTTTGGCGGGCCCTTTTTCTTGTACCTGCTGATAAAGAACAGACGAAAAGGCGAAGGAATGTGATGCCATGAACATTCTTAAGGTGGATAGGTTGAGGTTCTCGTACGGAGAAGTGGAGGTATTAAAAGGAATAGACCTTAGCATAGAGAGGAATATGGTGCTGGGCATAATAGGCGCTAATGGCAGCGGCAAGACCACGTTTCTTAAAAACATATCGGGTTATTTGACGCCTGTCTCCGGCACCGTGTCCGTACTGGGGAAAAATATCAGGGATTACAGCATAAAGGAGAGAGCAAGGTATATCGGATACGTTCCACAGGACGGGGTGTATGACTTCGAATTCACCTGCTATGACATAGTGATGATGGGCAGGATGCCGTATATTAAGCGATTTCAATCTGAAACAAAACAAGACAGGGATATTGTAAAAGAATGTATGAAGGCAACCAACACATGGCATTTTAAGGAGAGAAGCATAAGGCATCTGAGCGGGGGGGAAAGGCAGCGGGTGTATATAGCCCGGGCTCTGGCTCAAAGGCCAAAGATTCTGCTGATGGATGAGCCAGTATCCCACCTGGACATAAGGTATCAAATCGAGATACTGTCGCTTGTGAGGGACCTAGCGTCTGAAGGATTGCTGGTAATCGTCGTGCTTCACGATATAAACCTGGCATCCGAATTCTGTGATGAGATCCTCATAATGAAAGAAGGACAAATGGTAGCGTGTGGCTCTCCTGCTAAAGTGCTGACGCGGGACAATATAATGTCAGCCTTTTCGGTGGATGCTAGGATAATTGAAAGCCCTGTTTCGAAGAAACCATATGTAATTCCTTATTTGAGCATAAGGTGACAAAGGGCAGTAGGGAGAAAGATATACACTTGAGGGATGACCGGTTCGAGTTTTTTCGAGTTTATGTCGTTGTAAATTTGTGTTGTGAGCGGGAAGAGCAACATGTTTAAAGAACGACATGTTTAAATGATATGCTCCGTGTTTTATGCTTATCTACTGTGGAGCTAAGGTATGCAAAAAGCTGGTCACTGGGCCTTTTTGGTGACCACTTTTTTGTTTTTCCACTTGCCGGATAAATAGTAAGTGATGCTCATTATCATAGAGATTACGGAACTTATGGCTATGGCCATCCAGATGCCATCCACTCCTAAGCTTTTTAACGATGACAGGTAACGAGCCAGCGGTATTCTTATAAGCCACAGGGATACAATCGAGAAAATCATGGTGGGCAGTGTATCTCCCGCCCCTCTCAGTATTCCGTTTGTCACAAACATCAAAGAAAAGGGAATATAGGAGATCCCTACGATTCTCAGGTACCTGCTGCCTATGTCCAGTACATGAGGGGTAGTGGTGAAAATCTGCAAAATGGCTCTGGGGAATGCCATTACCAGTATGACGATTAGGGCTGTGATGCCACCCGCCAGTATATTGCCCCACTTGAATATTTCCTTGACCCTCTCATGCTTTTCGGCTCCCAGGTTTTGGCCTGTAAGGGCCGATGTGGCTAGGCCTAATGACATGGCGGGCATATGAGCGAACTGGTCCAGCCTGGAGGTGGCGCCAAAGGCCGCGACTGCGTTGGAACCAAAAAGGTTAATTATGCCCGTCATCATGGTCAGCCCCATGGACACCACTATTTGTTGAAGGCCCGCAGGCAACCCAATTTTTATTAGCTTCCATGCCAGAGCACGGTCAAACTTGAAATTTTTGAAATCAGGCTTTATAAGGTGGTCGTTCTTGATGAGAAATTGAAACACCAGCAAGAACGACAGGGCCTGAGACATTATTGTTGCCAGGGCTGCTCCAGCGATGCCCATTTCTGGGATAAACCCAAAGCCGAAGATAAGCAGGGGATCCAGGATGATGTTGGTGATTGTAGCGATGATGAGGAACTTAACCGGCGTTTTGGAATCCCCCAGGCCGTTTAACACCGAGCTTACTACGTTGTAGCCGAATGTAAACACAAGGCCTAAAAGGTATATATTCAGATACTCTACCGCATAGCCGAGAATGTTCTTCGGCGTATTTAAAAGCAAGAGCACCTTTTTGCTGAAAATAAGTCCTAGTCCTGTAAATATGACAGCGGCTATTCCCAAGATAAAAAACGAGTTGTTTATGGTCCTTGAAATCATGCCGGCGTCTTTGGCGCCTGCATACTGTGACACCAGTACTGATGTGGCCATGGTAATACCCATAACCATGGATATCAATACAAAGGTGATGGGAAAACTCACTGATACAGCGCCCAGTGCTTCTGGCCCTAGAAACTGCCCCACCCATATGCTGTCGACCGTGTTGTAAAGCGCCTGAAAAACGTTGCCTAGAAGTAAGGGCGATGAAAAAGCAATAAGATGTCTTACAATGCTTCCTTCTGTCAAGTCCCTTCCTATTGTTTTTGACATACTGTTTTCTCCTTCAAGTTTTATAGTGGATTTGAAATTTGAAAGTCGTCTTTTACATTATAAATTTCGATTTATTTGTTGTCAAACGCTTTGTAGAGCTGAATATATTTTGGCTCAAGCGATTATATATATTATGGTGACGTTTATTATTGTAACGTTGTTTTAAAATAAGCTAATTTTATGGACTATATTCCTACCGATATTTTGTCGGGTCCCAAGTTAATTTTTGAAGGAATTTAGGGATCGATATAGAATTTATAAAAGTTAGAAGAAAAATGTGAAACTTTATTTCAGCAACCGGTTTCTTGTATTATTTTTGTACAACTGGAGGATTGGGGATGATAAAGGGTATGAATTTCGATATGGAGGAAGAATCGAAGCAAAATCTTTGGAATTTTGATGAGGAAATACGCCTGTCATGGGAGCGATGTAAAGGCAATGGTTTGGCACATCGGGATCTGCCAAAGATAGAGACAGTGTCTGAGTTTGAACTGAGCGATATCGTAAAAAACAACCAAATCCTTATCGATTTTGCACTTCCTTATATGATGAAAATAAAGAGCCTTATCCCCCAACACAATAGCGTAGTGCTTTTATGTGATAAAGAGTGCGTGATTTTTTATAAGCTAGGGGAGGCACCTCTCCTTGCCAAGCTGGGGATTGAGAAAGGGCATATAGTCAGAGAGAATAATATAGGGACCAATTCCCTGGGCACATGCATTGTCATCGATAAGCCGATTGCTGTATTTGGTGATCAGCATTTTTTAGCGGCTTTTAAAGGTTGGGCTGGTGTTGCCGCCCCTATTCATGCCATGGATGGCAGGATTTTGGGAGCTTTGGGCATTTATGTGAAAGAAGAGGATGCCAACTATGGCATGTTAGGGATGGTCATTCTGGCAGCCAAGGGGATAGAGGATCAGCTGGGTTTAAGGAGTGAATATGCGGAGCTGGAGGCTTTTAACCGCAGATTGTTTGAATTTAATAACGATATCGTCAATACCGCTTCTATGCTATCCCACGAGATCCGCAACTCGTTGTCCACCATAAGTGCATACGTACAGCTGCTGCAGCTTGAAAAAGTGCTGGATACATTAAGAGCAGATAAAATACTGACAGAGGTCACGCGGGTTGATAAGCTCCTGAATGATTTTAAAAGTTTGACCAGGCCACCACAGCTGAAACTTATGAGGCATTCGCTAAACGAGTTGCTCTGCTATGTGGTTGACCTGATGCTTGCCAAAGCTCGTATAGGAAAAGTGGA
Source organism: Caldicoprobacter oshimai DSM 21659 (assembly GCA_000526435.1). Lineage (GTDB taxonomy): Bacteria > Bacillota > Clostridia > Caldicoprobacterales > Caldicoprobacteraceae > Caldicoprobacter > Caldicoprobacter oshimai. Next base: position 895,487 of record JAGB01000002.1, on the reverse strand, counting down.
TATAAAGCTCATGATGCCTGAGCAAAATGTGTATGTAAAGGTGGATAAGGGCGCTATTCAACAGGTATTTATTAATTTAATCGAAAACGCCATACAAGCCATGGAAAAAGGAGGTACCCTTACCATAAGGCTTTTGAGGGATGAACGGTCTGGCGTGGCGTTGATCGAATTTGAGGATACAGGGATGGGAATCCCTGAAGAACACCTTTCGGACATATTCAAGCTCTTTTACACCACAAAAAAAGGTGGCAGCGGTCTGGGACTGACTTTATGCAAAAATATCATAAAAAATCATAATGGCAATATTAGAGTACAAAGCAAGGTGGGCGTGGGAACGAAATTTGTAATCGAACTGCCGTACGTAGAGTAGTGCATAAAGGATATGATGAAGATGGAGGTAAAGTATGGATGTTAAGGCTTTAAAACGGCTTATACTTGTAATACTGGCCTGCATGCTGCTGGCTGGAGCGGGGTTGTTATACTGGAGCAGCGTTGCCCGGCCAGGAGCCGATGCAGAGCTGTTGAAAGCCAGCGAGGGTTTAAACTGGTATGGTATAGCTGTGGTATTTGACCCCGAGCAGGCAAAGCTCAGCTGTACGCAAACGGTAGAGTATAAAAATAACCATAATGTTGAGTTCGACAGGCTTTACTTTCACCTTTACCCTAACGCCTTCAGGGATGAAGATCGCGTACCTTTTTTCGCTGAGGAGAAGCAAAGGGCATATCCAAACGGGTTTTCACCTGGTTGGCTTGATATAGAGCTGGTTACGGTAAATGGCAATTCGGTTGAGTTCAACATTGGAGGTTATAGCAGCGATATACTCAGCATTGTGTTGAGCACTCCTTTGAAGCCCGGTCAAATTGCCAGGATTGATATGATATATACTGTAAAGCTTCCCAATTGCATTGGCAGGTTCGGATACGGGCAGCACACCTTCAATGTCACCAATTGGTATCCCATCGTAGGCGTGTATGACTACACCGGATGGAATACTGACCCCTATTATCCCATAGGAGATCCGTTTTACAGCGATGTGGCAAATTACAGGGTTGAGATTAAAGCCCCTTCCGATTATACCATAGCTGCTACGGGGGAAGCGATTAACGTAAAAGTCGAGGGGGATTATAAGGTATGGGAGTTTCAGGCGTTGGCTGTTAGGGATTTTGCTTGGATTGCCAGTAAAGATTTTGAAGTTTTATCCCGCAGCGTAGATGGCATCACGGTCTATTCGTATTTTTTGCCAGAAAGCAGGGATGGGGGAGAAAAAGTCCTGGACTGTGCTGCAGCGGCCGTCGAAATTTTTAATCGCCGTTTTGGAAGGTATCCCTACAGCCAGCTGTCGGTGGTACAATCTGATTTTTTTGTGGGGGGCATGGAGTATCCGTGTCTCGTCATGATAGATCAAAGCTTGTATGGCCGGGAGCAGCAATGGCTGGAGTATGTCACGGTGCACGAGACGGCGCATCAATGGTGGTATGCAGTGGTGGGCAATGACCAGATAGATGAGGCGTGGCTGGATGAGGCATTAACCGAGTATTCGACGATACTGTACTATGAGAACAGGTACGGCGAGGATGTGGGAAAGGAAGTCTATGACAACGTCATAGTTAATGGCAAGTGTTCCTATCTGCAAAAATACCATGTCCAAGGGCTGGTGCATACAATCGATCAACCGGTGTATAGATTTACTGACTGGCTTACATATGATTTGGTCGTGTATGGAAAGGGGGCCAGCTTATTTAACGATCTTCGCCAGGCTGTAGGCCATCAAACGTTTTACAGGATCTTGCAGGAGTATTATGAGGATAACAAGTTTAAGAACGCCACTGCTGTTCGGTTGATAAAGGCTTGCGAGGAAGTAACAGGTAAATCGTGGGAGGACTTTTTTGAGAAGCGCTTGAAATCGCTAAATTGGTAGTAAAAATCCAATTTATTCTGTTTGATTTTTTGGTTAAAAAGCGCTATACTTATAATGTTAAAGTCTACTAATGTTAAATCTATTGAAGTAAAAGGGGTAGATGGTGATGGCCTTGCTGGATTTCCAGTGCAACAAATGCGGAAAGAAGTTTGAGGAGCTGGTGTTTGGAGGCAATTGGGACAAGGTAAAGTGTCCGGAGTGCGGAAGCAATGACCTAAAGCGGATATATGAAGGCAAGTGTTATTTCGGAATGAGTGGCAGTTCTTCTGGTTCCAGCGGATGTTCCGGTTCCAGTTGCTGCAGCTGCAGTGGTTGCGGCCATTGATATTTTTAATAAATATTTTTTTGTGCCAGAAGTGGACGAACCTGGTTTTTTAACTGAAGTTAATGTAAGTGTAACTATATTTTAAATTTAAAAAATAAAATATTGTGGTAAAATAACAAGTGTAATTTGATTCCATCAAGAACAATTGCAGGTTCAGTCGGGAATAGAGTAGGAGGTGAAGTTCCTTTCCGGAGAGGGAAAGGAACGCGTAGTTGGAAAAGTTGGTAATACGTGGAGGGAAAAAGTTAATAGGTAGTGTGAAGGTCAGTGGTGCAAAAAATGCTGCGGTAGCTGTGATGCCCGCTGCTTTGCTGACCGACGAAACCTGTGTCATAGATAACTTGCCTTATATAGCTGATGTTATAATGTTGGCTGAAATTCTAAAGCAAATGGGCGCACAGGTGACTCTAGAGCCTAGAGGGCGGATAACGATAAATGCGGCCGGAGTTAGCAGTTGCCGAGCGGATTATGACCTGGTTCGGCGTATGAGAGCTTCTTATTATCTTTTAGGGGCGCTTCTGGGACGATTTGGGAGAGCGGAGGTAGCCTTTCCTGGAGGCTGTGAGATAGGAGCGCGTCCCGTGGATCAGCACATTAAAGGTTTTCAGGCTCTGGGCGCCGATGTGTCCATAAGTCACGGACTCATAAAGGCATATGCGGATAAGCTAGTGGGCAATGAGGTATATCTGGACGTGGTAAGCGTAGGCGCCACCATCAATATAATGCTGGCCGCTGTCAAAGCCGAGGGTACCACTACTATAGTGAATGCGGCCAAGGAACCCCATGTGGTGGATGTGGCAAACTTCTTAAACTCGATGGGCGCCAACATCAAAGGTGCGGGTACTGATACCATAAAGATAAAAGGTGTAGAGAAGCTGCACGGGTGTGAATATACCATAATACCTGATCAGATAGAGGCGGGTACTTTCATGATTGCTGCCGCTGCCACGCGAGGGGATGTAAAGATAACAGGGGTTATACCCAAGCACCTCGAAGCCGTTTCAGCTAAGCTGCTTGAAATGGGGATGTATGTGGAAGAAGGGGACGATTATGTGAGGGTAATAGGTACTGGACGCCCCAGAAAGGCCAACATCAAGACCCTTCCTTATCCGGGATTCCCTACCGACCTTCAGCAGCCCATGTCGGTGCTGCTGAGCGTGGCAGAGGGTACCAGCATTATCACCGAGAACGTATGGGAGTCCAGATACCGCCATGTGGAAGAGCTGCGCCGCATGGGAGCTATCATAAGAGTGGAGGACCGGAATGCCATCATTGAAGGGGTTGAAAAGCTCACCGGTGCGCAGGTTGAGGCTACCGATTTGAGAGCAGGTGCAGCTCTAGTCATTGCCGGGCTGATAGCTGAGGGCGTGACCGAAGTCACCAACATCATACATATAGATAGGGGTTATGAGCGTTTGGAAGAAAAGTTGCGCAGCCTGGGAGCTGATATTGAGAGGGTCAGCGACCAGAACAACAAAGTGGCCAGGCTGAAGCTGGTAAAGAAGTGAAGAATGCACCTTGCAGGGCGTGCTGGATTAAATCTTGTAACTGTATCCTGTGTTTTTGATTGCAAGCTTAGGAGGATGAAACTGAAGTGAAGAATAATAGGATGAGCCGTGCATGGCAGCCCATGTGCGGCTCGTCTTTTATGGATTGGCAAATCGGTTATGCTTTAATTTATTGATTTTGCTTACGGGTGCGTTGACGTTTTGGCCGTTCTGTTAAACCGTATACTACAGCCTGTTTATATGCCGATACAGACTTTATATACGTGCGAATTGGCGAGGACCTATTTCGTACAGGTTATTGCCTCGAGCATCTATAGCTACCAGAAGAGGCATGTCTTCGACTTCCATACGGTAAATGGCTTCGGGGCCTAAGTCCTCAAAGGCTACTACCTCCACTTTTTTAATACACGAGGCGATCAGGGCACCGGCACCGCCTACCGCTGCCAGATACACGGCACCGTATTTTACCATGGACTCGATGACCCGAGCAGAGCGAGGCCCCTTGCCTATCATGGCTTTGAGCCCATGCTCAAGCAGCAAAGGGGTGTATACATCCATCCGACTGCTGGTGGTGGGGCCGCAGGAGCCTATGATGAGGCCCGGCCTTGCCGGGCATGGGCCAGCGTAGTATATCACCTGGTCCTTTAACTCGATGGGCAACGGTTTGCCTTCCTGCAGTAGCTGATATATTCTTTTGTGCGCTGCATCCCGCGCAGTGATTATGCTGCCTCTCAGGTATACTGTGTCACCTGCTTTGAGGGAATTGAGCTCTTCATGGATTACCGGTGCATGAAAGATCTTTTTTGTTTCCATGGGATTGACCTCCTGTTGAATATGACTGCGTTTGTACTAAAATGCCGGTCACAGCAAGGCGGTCACAGCAGGGCTTCTTTGTGCCGCGCGGCATGGCACTGTATGTTTACCGCCACTGGCAGGCCGGCAATATGTGTGGGGTAGGTTTCAATGTGTACGGCCAGTGCTGTTACCGTCCCGCCCAGCCCCTGGGGACCGATCCCCGTGTTATTTATAGCCTGCAACATCTCTTCTTCCAGCTGCGCCACCAACGAATCCGGGCTATGCTGACCGGCCGGGCGTAGCAGCGCCTTTTTTGCCATATATGCCGCCTTTTCCATGGTGCCACCTATTCCAACTCCCACTATAATGGGAGGGCAGGGGTTACCTCCGGCGTCAATTACAGTTTGCAATATGAATCCTTTTATGCCTTCCAGGCCATCGGAGGGCTTTAGCATCTTGAGCTGGCTCATGTTTTCGCTGCCAAACCCTTTGGGCACGACTGTTATCTTGACCTTATCGCCGGGGACTATCTCGGTATGTATTATGGCGGGAGTGTTATCGCCGGTGTTTACTCTTGTTATGGGGGAGAGCACAGATTTTCTTAAATACCCCTCTCTATAACCCCGGCGCACTCCTTCATGTACTGCCTCATAGAGGTCTCCTCCGACTATATGTACGTCCTGCCCGATTTCGAGAAACACCACAGCCATACCTGTGTCCTGGCATATGGGTAGTTTTAGCTCATGGGCTATGCGAAGGTTTTCGAGCAGCTGATCCAGGATGTTTTTCCCATGGGGTGAGGCCTCCTGCCGTTTAGCTTTTTCGAGCAGGGCTTTTACGTCATCCCCCACGTTATAACAGGCTTCTATGCACAGGCGTGCAACAGTATCGGTTATCTCGCTTACATGTATTTCTTTCATGGTTTTACGGCGTAAAGGTAAAAATTTTTGGAAATCGGAAGAGGAAAACGCCGTCCTCCTTTCGAATCTAGTAAATTGGCTTATATATATTCTAGCAGTTTTATACGGAAAATACAAACGCAACTTTGTGTGGGGGTGGCCCATCTTGCAGGGAGGAATAGGGTTTTTGATAAAATCAATAGCAATGCATCCCCGTTATGTATTATAATAAGCAGTGGTTGGCGCTTGTTGATGTTGTTTCGGAACGGTATGCAAGGAGCCGTTTTGGAGTACCATTGAGGGCTGTAAAAGGGCGCGGCTGCTGATGTGCTATAAAAGACGATAGCTTGACTAAACAAAAGAGGGAGAGATGGACGGGATGGGGTTTAGGGTATGTTCGCTTTCGAGCGGTAGTGACGGCAACGCCACTTATATAGGCACCAGCTGCACAAACATATTGGTGGATGCAGGCTTGACTTTGAAGGATACCCTTGATGCTCTTCAAAGCATTGATGTGTCACCGTATGACCTGGATGCGATTCTTATATCTCACGAGCATGTCGATCATATAAGGAGTGCAGGGGCGCTGTCAAGGAAGTTTGACATACCTGTATACGCCAATCAGGAAACTTGGAAGGCAATGCAGCAAAAGGTAGGGGACATCGCTCCCCATAACGTTCGGATATTTTATACAGGCATGGATTTTTATATAAATGATATAAACATTCAATCCTACGCTGTACCCCATGATGCAGTTGAGCCTGTGGGCTTTTGCTTTTACAACGGCAATAAAAAGATTAGTATTGTCACCGATTTGGGGCATACTAACACTAGCATAATCAAGATGGTACAGGATTCGGATTTGATTTTGCTGGAGGCAAATCACGATGTACATATGCTGCAGATGGGGCCTTATCCATGGCCCCTTAAGAAGCGCATTATGGGGAAGTATGGCCATCTGTCCAACGAACAGGCCGGTATGGCTTTGGTAGAAATGCTTAAGGATAGAACCATGTATGTGCTTTTGGCGCATTTGAGCCAGGAGAACAATCTTCCTGCGCTGGCCTATGAAACGGTGACCGGTATACTCCTTTCAAACGGCATTAAGCCGGGAAAAGACGTGGTGATAGATTTGACGTACCGCAACGGTATAAGCAGCTTTTACCATATAGAGTGATTTTTGAAATTTCAAAGGGGATGGGGGTGATACTTCAAAAAGAAAGACGAGGAGGAAAATTTCGTGAAAGGGATAAGGATTGCTGCTTTAATGGTTGTACTATCAGGGATTTTGTTTTTGACCAATGCCTGTGGATGGGGCTGGTCTGTGTCTCCTAAGGAAAAATATGACTATCAAGAGCGGCAAGGGGAACTTACACAGCAAGAACTCGCGCCAGCTCCAATTCAGCAGAAGAACGCTGCCCATGAAACCTCTATATCTCAAGTTGTAAAAAAGGTGATTCCATCGGTGGTGGGAATTTCAACCGTACATACTGCAAGAACCACGGTATGGGATGATACCGAAGTGATAGAGGGGGTGGGCTCGGGCGTCATCGTGCATCCCACAGGCTATATCTTGACTAACGACCACGTGGTGGGAGGCAATCCCGCCCATATAACCGTCATATTGAAAAACGGGGATGGACTGAAAGGGCGTACTCTGTGGTCCGACCCTACTTTGGACCTGGCCATCGTAAAGGTGGAGGCCGAAAATTTGCCGGCCGCTATCCTGGGGGACAGTGACCAGCTTGAGGTGGGGGATACTGCCATTGCCATCGGTACCCCGCTAGGCCTGCAGTTTCAACATACTGTAACGGCCGGAATCATCAGCGCACTGAACCGCACGGTACAGGTCCCTACCGAGCGCGGACAGAATTTCATGGAAGACCTTATCCAGACTGATGCTTCTATCAATCCCGGCAACAGCGGTGGCCCGTTGGTCAATATGAGAGGTGAAGTGGTGGGCATCAATACAATTAAGGTGACCAGCGCTGAGGGTATAGGCTTTGCCATTCCTATTAACGTTGCCAAGCCGGTTATCGAACATTTTATAAAGGAAGGTTCGTTTGTTACTCCGTATATTGGGATAGTGGGTTTTGACAGGGAGATGGCCCGTTACTTTAAGCAGAGTGAGAACATACAGGAAGGGGTATATGTAGTGGATATCGATGAACGAGGGCCGGCTTATAAGGCAGGGGTTAGAGTTGATGACATCATAACCCGCGTGGGAAATAGGAAGGTCACCAAGATGCTTGACCTGAGGAGTGCCATTTATTCATATAAAGTGGGTGATAAAGTCAGCATAGAAATCATAAGAGGTGGGGAAAGGCGTACCGTTACCATGGTATTGCGGCAAAAGCCGAGATATAAATGAACATCACTGGGGGAGGGGTAATTTATGAGTTTATACGACAATGAACAGCTTGCCGACGGACAGCAGAGGTGGCCCACTGTCCTGGGGAGTAACTACCTCTACCTTGTTGTGTTGGTACTGATGATTACGTTATCCAGCATTGTATCCGGCCTTTTTAATCCAAAGATGAACACCGAAAGCTGGCTTATTGCTACCTTTCTCATGGAGATAGCGGTGATAGGCGTTCCTCCTTTGATCTATCTTCTTGCTTCCAGGATGGATATAAAACGGGTGGCCAGGATAAATCGGATCAGAGGAGTGGAGCTGCTGCTGGTTTTAGGCATGGCAGTGTTCGGATACGCAATTGTTGGATTCATCAATATGGTATGGTACTCTATGCTCAATCGCATCGGCAACCCTGTTGAGCCGGTTTTCCCGCCAATTAAGACGGGCAGACAATACATAATGGCAATAATGGCCATGGCTGTGACACCCGCCCTGGTTGAGGAGTTTTTGTTCAGGGGAGTGGTCTTAAGAGGATACGAACGGTTTGGGGCATTGACGGCTACAGTTGTAAGTGGCGTACTCTTTGGGCTGCTTCATTTGAATCTGGTGAACCTGCCTGCCGTCATATTCCTTGGAATCATGATCAGCTATGTGGTTGTGCGTACCGATTCCATCTTTGCCGGAGTGCTGTATCATTTCACACAAAATTTTCTGTCTATATCGTTTCTGTTTCTTCAGGAATTTGCACAACGGTACTTGGGGGAAGGGATGGCGGTGCCGGAAAATGTAAAGCAGATGCCGCCTGAGCTGCTGGCTGCCGCCATGGCTGTATGGGGTATAATAGCCTTTTTCTGCCTGGGGCTTTTTGCTGCCTGTGTAACCTCTTTTCACCGCATTACATACGGTAAGGAAAGCATACGCGGTTTGATGATCCATGAGGTGAAGGGCCTCTCTATAAAGGAAATGTTGCCTGTTATAGCCTCGGGAGTTATCGTGATTGTATATTTGTGTGTAGAGGTTGTTGCAATGGTCATGGGCGTGTAATAGCGCACAAAATTCACAATTTGTTCATACATTGTGTGCAAACTTTTGATATAATGTTTATTGGTTGTAGTATAATTTTATTTTTAAAATTGCAAACAGGGGGGATATAATTGATTCAGGTTATAGACGTGACCAAGCGGTATGGCCAGCACGTAGCAGTGGATCACGTCAACTTTACGGTTGAAAAAGGCGAGATACTAGGTTTTTTGGGGCCAAATGGTGCTGGCAAGACCACGACCATGAATATTATAACTGGTTATATTTCAGCGACCGAAGGGACTGTTAAAGTGGAGGGCTTTGATATTCTGGAGGAGCCCGAGGAAGTCAAAAAGAGGATAGGATATATGCCCGAGTTTCCACCTTTGTATATGGACATGACGGTGCAGGAGTACTTGGATTTTGTGAGCGATATCAAGAAGATAGACAGGGCAACCAAGAAGAGAAGCATGGAAAAGATCATGGACCTGGTCAAAATAGGCGATGTGCGCAAAAGGCTTATAAAGAACCTTTCCAAGGGATATAAGCAGAGGGTGGGGCTGGCACAGGCTTTGATTGGTACGCCACCGGTGCTCATATTGGACGAGCCGACGGTGGGCCTTGACCCCAAGCAGATCATAGAGATTCGAAGCCTCATCAAGGAGCTTGGCAAAGAGCACACCATCATATTGAGTTCACATATCCTCCCGGAAGTCAGCGCTGTGTGCGGACGAGTGATAATAATAAACAAGGGCAAGATAGTTGCAAGCGATACGCCAGAGAATCTGTCCAAGCGTTTGAGCAGTGCGGGCAGGCTTTCATTGCGAGTGGCCGGGCCAGAAAAGCAGGTATTGAAGCTGGTCAGGGAGCTTGAGGGCGTCAAAAACGCTGAAGTACAGGGGGTTAAAGAGCCCGGTACGGTTGATATACTGGTAGAAGCTGAAATGGATATCGATATACGCAGGCCGCTGTTTTATGCTTTGAGCCGCGCAGAATATCCCATCCTTTATATGAAGTCGGTCGATTTGACGCTTGAGGAGATATTCCTGCAAGTTACAACTGAGGAAAGGGAGGTTTCCTGATGCTGGCTGTATTCAAGAGGGAATTAAAAGCGTATTTTGCATCGCCAACAGGGTATATTTTCATGGGCTTTTTTCTGCTGATATGCGGCATATTCTTTGCGTTCTCCAATTTGCTCACCGCGAGCCCGGATTATATAAGCGTGTTGAGCAGTATAACCTTTGTGTTTTTGATAGTGGTGCCGGTTCTTACCATGAGGTTGATGTCGGAGGAGAGCAGGCAGAAGACTGACCAGCTGTTGCTTACCAGCCCATTGAGCGTTACTGGAATAGTGCTGGGCAAGTATTTTGCGGCTGTAGCCGTATTTCTGCTCACCCTGTTGATTACCTGTCTGTATCCCATTATTTTGAGCTTTTTTGGAACCATTGCCGTTTGGGAAATAGTTGGTGGATATATTGGGTTTTTCCTGCTGGGTGCGGCTTTTATATCCATAGGATTGTTCATCTCTTCTTTAACTGACAATCAGGTGATTGCGGCGGTTGTGACGTTCAGCGCGCTGCTTTTTATATGGATTCTGGACTGGGTCATACAGGGGCTTCCGACCGATAGGATTTCAGGCATAGTATTTGCATGTGCTCTGGTAGTAGGAGTGGCAGCGCTGGTGTATTTCACCACCAGGAACATATTTGTAAGCGTTGCAATTGCTGTGGTGGGATTTGGCATCATAGCGGGCGTATATTTTGCCAACGAATACTTCTTTGATGGATTTATTGTGAGGACCCTTGAGTGGTTCTCTTTGCTTAAGAGGTACGAAAACTTCATGATGGGCATTTTAAGCTTAAGCCCGATTGTCTATTATATTACCTTTTCAGCTGTATTTCTATTCTTGACTGTACGGGTAATTGAAAAGAGAAGGTGGAGCTAACCAGAAGGGGGAAACGAAATGAAGAAGTTTCTTGGATTCAATTTCAAGTCTGTAAAGGAATCGTTTAAAAGCAAAAAGTTCAAATATGGTGGCTATGCCACTTTGATGGTGGCCGTCGTCATTGCCATTGCCATAATCATCAACCTGATTGTGGACCAGATCCCCTGGGAACTAGATTTGACACAAAACCAGATGTATTCTTTGTCGGAACAGACTACTAAGGTACTGGACAACCTAAAACAGGATGTCAAGATCATTGGCCTTTATGAGGCTGGAAAAGAAGATAAAAGGGTATTGGAAATTATAGAGCGGTATCAAAAACGCTCAAAGAGGATCAGTTTTACTACTGTTGATCCCGAGAGATATCCGCAACTGGTTGCGAAGTATGAGAAGGATGGCGGGTCACTGAGCACTGGAAGCCTGATCGTGGAGAGTGGAGACAAATTCAAGGTGATCGATCGCTATGACCTGGTAAACTATAGCTACAACCAGTATTCTGGTCAGTGGTATGCTCAGTCTCTGGCTGTGGAGCAGCGCCTCACAGGGGCTATATTGTATGTGACGGCTGAAGAGCTCCCTGTGGTATATATGCTGATAGGCCACGGTGAGGATTCGATTCCTTATGATGTGAGGAAGCAACTGGAATTGGAGAACTATACTATAGAGGATTTGAATCTTGTTACCCAAGATTCGGTACCCGAGAAGGCACATGCTCTGGTAGTGCTTTCGCCCAAGAGGGATATTACAAAAGAGGAAGAGGAAAAGATCAGGAAATATTTAGAAAATCAGGGTAGAGCGATATTCTTTATACAGAATTTAAATGGGGAGCTACCCAATTTTGAATCACTCTTGAAGAGTTATGGAGTAGCGCTACAGCGGGTTGTAGTGGTTGAGGGTGATGCTAATATGCATTATCCGGGCAATCCTCTCTATATAATACCCAACATGGAGAGCCACAGCATTTTAAGTCCGCTTAAATCCGGACAGATGTATGTGTTTGCGCCCCAGTCGCAGAGCATAGAGGTACTTGAGATGAAGAGACGGACTTTGGAGATAGAGCCGCTGCTGGTTACTTCAGATAAAGCCTGGGCCAAGACCAATCTGGAGGCCACTACAATAGAGAAAGAAGAGGGTGATTTGGAAGGGCCGTTCAACATTGCGGTTGCCATCACGGATAAGATATATGAGGATAACGAGACCAAGGAGACCAGGCTGGTAGTGGTAGCCAATACTAATCTGCTAAACAGCCAGCTAGTTTCGCAGGTGCCGGGCAACGTCAATTTTCTGCTCAACAGCCTTAACTGGCTGCAGGACAGGGAGGAGAGCATCTCGATACGGCCCAAGAGCTTGACGGTCTCGCGCCTTAGAATATCGGCTTATCAGCAGCTTATATTCTCAGGTATAGTTGTAATACTGATTCCTCTCATCGTGCTGGCTTCAGGGCTTACAGTATGGTTGAGGAGGAGGCATCTATGAAGAAGAGACAGCGAAGCATACTTGCTCTTGTGGTTGTGCTGGCGGTGCTGGTAGGGGCATACGTTTATGTAAGCAACCGGCCTAAAAAGCAGGCTGAGGATGATAAAGCTATAGAGATATGCAAGGTGCCCAAAGAGGACATCGTCAAAATGGTCCTGGAATCACGGGATGGGACTACCTTGACGTTTGAAAAGAAGGATGACAAGTGGACGGTGGACTATCCCCATCCTGTGATTTTGGATCAGACAAGCGTCGATGATATAGCTTACAGCTTTGCCAGCCTGTATGCCGAGAGGATAATAGATGAAAATCCTAAGGACCTATCGGTGTACGGCCTGGATAAGCCGGCTGTTGTTGCCAGGGCTTTTCTGAAGGACGGCACCCAGAAGGTATTGTATCTTGGCAACAAGACGCCGGCAGGCAATACCTACTATTTGATGGCTGAAGGGGACCCAAAGGTTTATTCGGTGTGGATGAACCATGGGGAGCATTTCAGCTACAAGCTCTCGGATGTACGTGAAAAGGACCTGACTGAGATCAAAACCCAAGAGTTGACCTACCTTAAAATAGCTAAAAAGGGTAAGCCTACCATTGAAATAGAGAGGAATGATGAGCAGTCGAAGGATGAAGCCCAGTTTGGCTTGAGCCTGTGGAGGATGACCCAGCCTTACAATGAGCCGATGGGGGTATCGTCCGATAAGTTCCAAAAAGTCTTGGATGGCATATCCTCGCTTACCAGCAATGCCATTAAGGAGTTTGTAGAGGATAATCCCCAGGACCTCTCTAAGTATGGTTTGGATGACCCGGTGGCCGAGCTCATCGTCAAGGACAAAGAAAATACACTGCATTTGTACTTTGGAAAAGATACAGACGACGGTAAAAGCGTGTACTTCAAGACGGCCGACGTTAACTCGGTCTATACTATGGAGAAAAGCAAGACCGAGCTACTTGATACAAAGCCGTTTGACATTGTGGACAAATTTGCGTATATTGTCAACATCGATAATGTGGATAAGATCATAGTGGAAGGACGAGGGAAAACCCATGTTCTAACCATTACCAGGCAGACCAAAAAGGCTGAGAAGGAAGGCGAAGAGGATGAAGTCATAGCCACATACATGGTGGATGGCAAGGAAGTAGAGGAAAAGCCCTTTAAGAAGTTTTATCAGAGTTTGATTGGAATACTGGTAGATGCCGAAATTGATAGGGAAATGGCTGAGGAGAATCCCGAAGTTAAAACCACTTTCTTCCTCAACAAAGGGTCGAGGAGAGAGGTTCATGTGAACTACGTGCCATACGATAATGATTTCTATGCTGTATTCCGCAGCGGAAAGGCCGAATTTGTAGTATCCAGAAGCCAGGTAAACAAGATGCTGGATGATCTGGAAGCTTTGATCCGTGGAGATCTGGTAAAGGATGAGTGATTTTTAAACCTCTCCAGCGGTGAGGTCAGGCTGGAGAGGTTTTTTGTGTAAAATATTTCAACGTGGTTGTTTTGTAGGTTGAGCATTGAAAAATTGGCATTTCTCTGTGTGTTCTAACGGCACTTTTCTAATATAATTGTTATGGATAACATCAAAAAATTTTTATCGAAAGGGGATATGTCATTATGGGGAAGAAGGCCCTGGTAGTTCGAGGGGGATGGGAAGGCCATCAGCCCGTCGAGGTTTCGGAGCTCTTTCGCGATATTCTTATTGAAGAAGGCTTTGAAGTAGAGATTTCCGAGACGCTGGATGCATTTCTTGATGTGGAAAAGTTAAAATCGCTTCATCTTATCATTCCCGTATGGACCATGGGCAAGATAACCGACGCTCAGGTTGGGCCGGTCCTTGAGGCTGTGGCCAGGGGGGTGGGCATTGCAGGGTGCCATGGCGGCATGTGCGATGCCTTTAGGGAGTGCGTCCAGTGGCAGTTTATGACGGGGGGACAGTGGGTAGCTCATCCCGGAGGGGATGGGGTAGAATACGTTGTCAACGTCAAAAGGGGCTCCAGCCCCATTGTTGAAGGGATTGAGGATTTTACCGTAAAGAGCGAACAATACTATGTACATATTGACCCGGCGATTGAAGTGCTTGCCACCACACGGTTTCCTGTGGTGGATGGCCCGCATGCTGCCAATGGGCAGGTGGATGTGCCGGTCATATGGACCAAGCGCTGGGGAAGAGGAAGGGTATTCTACTGTTCTTTGGGACATCATGTAGACGTGTTGCAGGTTGAGCCGGTTCGAACCATAATGAAAAGGGGTTTCCTCTGGGCAGCTGAAGGTAAGGACATTGCCATGCAGGCCAGTGATAACGCCGAAGTTTTAATCCAATCGGTAAAGAGGATGTTTTAAGTGAAAGGGTGATTGTCATGAAAAAGGTAAAGGTGGGGATTGTCGGATGCGGCAACATAAGCGGCATCTATTTAAAAAACTGCAGCCAGCGATTTGAGATTTTGGAAGTGGTGGCCTGTGCGGATTTGATTTTGGAAAGGGCACAGGCCAGAGCAAAAGAATTCAATATACCTAAAGCGTGCTCGGTAGAGGAGCTTCTTGCGGATCCCGAGATCGACATCGTGGTCAATTTGACGGTTCCTAAAGCACATGCCCAGGTGTGCATTGCCGCTCTTGAAGCCGGCAAAAATGTGTATGTTGAAAAACCGTTGGCCATCACTCGTGAAGAAGGCAAAAGGATACTGGATATAGCCAAGGCAAAAGGGCTTTTGGTGGGCTGTGCTCCCGATACATTTTTCGGGGCCGGGCTTCAGACCTGTCGAAAGCTGATAGACGATGGCTGGATCGGTGAGCCGGTAGCGGCGACGGCGTTTATGGTATGCCATGGCCATGAGAGCTGGCATCCTGATCCCGAGTTCTACTATCAGGTGGGCGGAGGCCCTATGTTTGATATGGGGCCCTATTATTTGACGGCTCTGATATCCCTTATAGGTCCCATAAAGAGGGTGACGGCATCCGCCAGGATTACGTTTCCAGAGAGGACCATCACCAGTCAACCCAAGTATGGCACAAAGATAAAGGTGGAAACGCCCACTCATATTGCCGGCGTTATGGATTTTGAAAACGGCGCTGTGGGGACCATTATTACCAGCTTTGATGTATGGAGCGCCAATCTGCCGCGAATTGAGATTTACGGCAGCGAGGGCAGCCTAAGCGTGCCCGATCCCAACACCTTTGGCGGTCCTGTGCTGATACGCCGTCAAGGGGCCAGTGAATGGAGTGAGATTCCTTTGACTCACGGTTATGCTGACAACAGCCGAGGCATTGGAGTGGCTGATATGGCTTATGCATTGTTGTCGGGGAGGCCGCACAGGGCTAACGGTGAGATGGCCTATCATGTGCTGGACGTGATGCAGGGATTTTTGGATGCCTCACAGAGCGGAAGCCATTATATCCTTTCCAGTTCGTGCAGCCGCCCGGAACCATTGCCCCTTGGGCTCCGAGACGGCCTGCTGGATGAATAGGATAAAAAGGGTCGGATATGGTTATTATCTAAACTCAAAAAGAGGCAAGCCCCATATAAATGAAGGCTTGCCTCTTTGCTTATATATGAACTGTGTATAACTTTCTGATAACTTTGTGAGTAATTCATAAAAGCAAATTAATCCTTTTTACGTTATGAATTAATTGTTTCAACCCAGCTGAAGGCTTTGCGTAAAGGTATGAATAAACACGGGTACCATGGAGTTGGTATCCAGGAAAGCTAAACCAGTGAAAAAAGGGTACCTTCTATCATTAGAGTGTAATAATTCCTATTTTTAAAAGGTATATTCCTTACTCCTTTTTACTTTAAACTTTAAAATGTTGACTTGTTAATTATACAGTACAGCGATCCCAATAGTAAATATGGTATGTTTATGTTGGGATTGGGGATGTAATTTGTCCTAATTTGGTAAAAAGGATCTCTCATATTCATAAAGATGAATTATTGGAATATACGCCTGCGGTGGTGCTGGTTGTTGCCTCGATAGCCATTATCCCACCGCTCCTGTGGAGACAGCCTTTTGATGAGTGGGTATACCGAGCCCTTGTATTTCTTGTGGTCTCGTGTCCCTGTGCTCTTGTGATATCGATACCCGTTGGATTTTTCGGAGGATTGGGTGGTGCTTCCAGAAACGGTATACTGGTCAAAGGAGGGCAGTACCTTGAAGCCCTTGGAAATGTTGATACCGTGGTGTTTGATAAGACTGGGACATTGACCAAAGGAGTTAAGGTTGCTAAAGTGGTTCCAATGGCTGATATGACAAGAGAGGAGCTGCTTGACTACGCTGCCCTGGCCGAAAGCTATTCAAACCATCCCATTGCACTCTCGATAGTGGAGGCTTACGGCAAGCCTTTGGACCGGCAGCGGGTTGACGAATACACTGAAATTCCGGGATATGGCGTCAAGGCCAGAATAAGGGGCAGGCAGGTGCTGGTTGGAACTGCTGGCCTGCTTAAGCAGCACGGCGTGACATGTCCGGAGGTTGAACTTGCTTATACCGCTGTGCACCTTTCCATAGATGGGCAGTATGCAGGGTATATCATAATAGAGGATGAGCTGAAAGAAGACTCTAAACAGGCCATCAATGATTTAAAGCGAATGGGCGTAAAGCGAACCGATATGTTTACAGGGGATAACTATCACATAGGCCTTAAGGTAGGGCAAAATCTAGGGCTGGATGAGGTGTATGCCGAACTCCTTCCGCATCAAAAGGTGGAGAAGCTGGAGACGATAGAAAAGACGAAAGCCACCAGGAAAGGCAAGGTGGTATTTGTGGGCGATGGGATAAACGATGCGCCGGTGCTGGCCAGAGTGGATGTAGGGGTGGCAATGGGAGAATTGGGTTCCGATGCCGCCATCGAA
The DNA here is from genome assembly GCA_000526435.1 of Caldicoprobacter oshimai DSM 21659. Lineage (GTDB taxonomy): Bacteria > Bacillota > Clostridia > Caldicoprobacterales > Caldicoprobacteraceae > Caldicoprobacter > Caldicoprobacter oshimai. The sequence continues at coordinate 878,403 of JAGB01000002.1, read as the reverse complement.
GCGGCAGATGTGGTGCTCATGACCGATGAGTCCTCCAAGCTGGTGACCGCTATCATGATAGCTAGCCGTACAAAGCGCATCGTATGGCAAAACATAATTATGGCCTTGGGAGTTAAAGGGTTGGTGCTTTTGCTGGGGGCAGCTGGTACTACCAGCATGTGGGAAGCGGTTTTTGCCGACGTAGGGGTTGCCATACTTTCTATACTCAATGCCATGCGCGTGATAAAAAAGCCGAGAAGCCATAGATGCGATGAGGCAACTGCAGCATAAAGAGATCAGACAACGGTGGCATGAAATAAAAAACCTGGTATAAAATAAAAACGGGGCCAAGGTGAAAACGCGCCTTGGCCCTGTTTTTAATCTTTTCGTGCTTATGGCGTCGGCAAAAGCTTTTTACCTATCGTCTGCTTGTTGTGTTGGTGCATCTCAAACTTTATGCAAACCGTTCATTTCTGAAATCGCTATACCAGGTAACATATTATATGCTTTACCACTCCCATCCCTTGAATAGATGGAAGCTCCTGTTTTTCTGGAAGTATCTTACCTGATTTCTGAGGTAAGGAATCAGGTAATAGTCCACTCCCAACGACCTTCCAGCACCGGCCAGCATGGCTATCGAAGCCATGATGTACCACAGGTCTGGTAGGCCAGTATTGGTGGAAGGAAGGCCTGTCGATAGCATGAAGTTGATGTTCATGGCGATGGACACCAGCCCTGCGATAAACGTAAATATTCCGAATATGAAAGCTATTCCCAGCCCAATCTCGGTGATCACAATGAGCTTCTGGAACAGCAGGGCATTGGGATAAATGATGTTTTCGACTATCCAGGCATACCAGCCGGGGGTATGGTCACTCACCAGGCTGATGATGGATGCCGATGATGTGGCGTCGGTTGCACCTCCAGGGCCCAGCATCTCCCAATCCCCAAACCAGCCGGCCTGTATTTTTTGAATGCCCGATGTCAGCCACATGATTCCCAGCCATATTCTCAGCGGCACAAGCCAGAATGTAAAGTTCCTACGTTTAATGTGCCCAATGGCTGTCTCTATGAAAGCGTTGTACGTTCTGGCCTTGTACAGGAACTGGTCGTAAATGTAGTCCCATATAAGCTCAAAGCCGCCTATTCCAAATAGGTAATGCATGTTTACCAGATGCTTCATAATAGTGGCCCATATGCCGACCAGCAGAGGCAGGCCTTTGATCTGCGCCACCGCAAAGAAGGAGCCTACCGACACCATTACGCCGTGGAGCTCGGGTTTAAACTTTTGCTTTTGGGTGCCCAAAATCTCAGCGGCGATGTTTTGTGCTGCGCATTTACCTGACTGAAGGGCTGATTCGACCAAAGCAGGAAGCACATCGCCGTTTTCTTTAAACTCCATTATGTCGCCGATGGCATATACATATGGATACTCAACGGTTTGCAGATATTCATTCACCACTATTCGGTTACGCTTGCCCAGCGTAAGCCCTAACTCCTTTGCAAACTCATTTGCTTCGACGCCTCCGGTCCATATGAGGGTCCTGGTGGGTATAACGTCCCCTGTCTTCATGCATACCTTGTCGGGATGAACTTCGGTTATAGGCGTATTGGTGTATACCTCTACGCCATGTTTTTCAAAGAAGTTAACCACTTTTTTGGACAGCTTTTCGTCCAATATTGGGCAGATGGTCGGCAATGCCTCTACAACCGCTAGCCGCACTTCTTCTTTGGGTATGTTGTACTCACGGCATAGGGTGGCCGTCCATTCCATGAGTTCACCCATCATCTCTACGCCGGTGAACCCACCTCCACCAACTACGAACGTGAGCATTTCCTTGCGTTTATCAGGGCTTTGCTCCTTTGATGCCAGCTGGAACATGTGTACTATGTGGTCGTGTATTTTCTGTGCGTCCTCCAGCGACCACAGCGTAAACGCATGCTCTTTCATTCCAGGGATTCCAAAATATGCGGGCTGACTACCGGCGGCCAAAATCAGATAATCGAAGCTGTACTCATGGTTTGCCGATATCAGCTTTTTGTTCTTGAGATCAGCCTTTTGTATTTTGTCGTGTACAAACTTTACCTTTGTATATTGCAACACGTGTTCGATTGACACCTTTACACCTTTGGGTTCAATCCTGTGGCCAGCTACCTGATGCAGCTCGGTAAGCAGCGTGTGATAGGGGTTTTGATCTATGAGGGTTATCTCTACATCGCTTCGCTTTTTTAATAGCCTGTGCAGAGTTTTGGCTGCTTCCAACCCACCGTACCCTGCTCCCAGTATAACCACCTGCTTAGCGGACATTATATCTACCTCCTTTGAGTTATACAGGTTGTCTGTAGAAAAGTGTTAGAAGATTAACGCTTATTAAATTTTAACATATAATCTAAATACTTAAAAGACATAAATTTATCAAGTGAAAGATATAATTTTAACGAGCATATGCACAATATATGTACAATAATGGTTAAAATCAAAGAAAATGGAGGGAGATTTGTATTAAGGCAAGCAAAATCGCGTTTATAATCTCTATTATTGAAAAAATTGGAGAGAATAAACCGATAAAAGCATTGAATATATTTATGTTTTAAGATAGAATAGACAATGCCTAAAAAATAACAACAAAAAAGAAAAGGAGGAGTGTCTACAATGAAAAAGTTACTTAGCATGGGATTGATAGTGCTGTTAACTATTGCTCTGTTAACAGCCTGTGGTGGTGGCACCGCTAATGATTCCAATGAAAAAGAACAGGCAGCTCCTAATGATTCCGCGACTGAAGAACAGGGAGCTACTGGTGATCAGGAACAGGAAGACGCCGATGAAAAGGGAGCTGAAACTGCTGCTTACAAAGATGGAACATATAAGGCTGAGGAGCCAGAGTTCGATGATCATGGTTGGAAAGGACAGATTGAAATAAAGGTTGAAGGCGGCAAAATTACCGAAGTAAATTATGATGAGGTAAATCAGGAAGGCAAAAAGAAGAGCGAGGATACAGAGTATCATAAGAGATTCAAGGAACAAAAGAATGTAGACCTGTTGGATGCCTATGAGACATTGAAGAAAGACCTTGTCGAGAAGCAGGATCCCGATGCTGTTGATACTTACACCGGTGCCACTGGAACAACGGAGAAATTCAAGACATTAGCCAAAGAAGCTCTGAAGGAAGCACAGAGCAAGTAAAATTTAGATAAAAGACCTGTCGCAAGACAGGTCTTTTATTTAATGATAAGTTTTCGAAAGCTTGTCAGAAAGGGTATCAGATGGTATTATATTTTATGTTGAACTAGTATGCAGAAAAAGCGCATTTAAAAGGCTACACTGGATGGATGTTACATCCAAATCAACATGGAGAGATGGGGGTTTACATTTGAAAGGGTATCAAAGGATTTGTGCTTTAATCATAATAATTTTTTTGGCGAGCGTGGCTTTGCAGAGTTGCGCACGGACGAGAGGGCTTCAAGAGTACCGCAAGGATATATTTGCCCTCGATACGTGGGTCAATATACGTATATATGCGGGCAAAGAAGGGCCCGATATTCTGGATAAGGCTATAAGGCGAATTGAAGAGATAGAGAACCGCATGAGCGTTACTATACCGGACAGCGACGTGAGCCGTATAAACAGCAATGCCGGCAAGCAGCCAGTGAAGGTGCACGATGATACCTTTGAAGTCATAAAAAAGGCATTGGAATATGCCGAAATATCCAATGGAGCCTTTGACATAACCATATATCCCATCGTAAAGCTGTGGGGGATCACATCTGAGCATCCTCGTGTGCCCTCAGATGCTGAGATACGCGATAAGCTGCGCTTTGTGGACTATCGCAATGTTGTGCTCGACGAGGACGAGAAGACCGTTTACCTCAAAAAGCCGGGCATGGGCATAGACTTGGGGGCCATTGCCAAGGGATATGCCGCCGATGAAGTGGCCAGGATTTTAAGAGAAGAAGGCGTGGTACACGCCCTTATAAACATGGGGGGGAATATGGTGGCCATGGGCGGCAAGCCCAATGGTCAGCCCTGGCGAATAGGCATACAGGACCCCAGAGCTGAAGGGGCACGGCGTCATATTGCCGTTGTAGAAGTGGTGGACGGAAGCGTTGTCAGCTCGGGGGATTATGAGCGCTACATCGTGGATATCTACCAGAAAACAGGAAAGAGGTACCATCACATATTTGACCCTTCGACTGGCTACCCTGCAAACAGCGGGCTTATGGCTACAACGGTGGTTGCTCCAAACTCCATTGATGCCGATGCACTGTCCACGACTGTATTTGTCATGGGGGCTAAAAAAGGGCTTGAGCTGGTTGATAAGATGGAGGGCATAGAGGCCCTGGCCATCACATTTGATAAGAAAATATATACCTCAAGGGGGTTGCAGGGGAAGCTGATTGTGACCGATAAGGAGTACGAGCTTCAGCCATGAGGATGCCGATAAAAGTAGGGGATTTGGTGGTATACTTCTTTGCAGCGGCGTTAATCGTGGTGGGCTTGTTAGGCATGTATGTGATGGGGACTGAAAGCAGCGATAAGAATGTGGTGATTGAAGTAAAGGGCAAAGAGGTATATTCCTGCCGTATATATAAAGATATGGCTCCTGTGGAATTCCGCGTGGATGCAGGGGACGGTCAATACAATATTGTATTGATAACATATGAAGAGGTAAGAATAAAAGAAGCCAACTGTCCTGATCAAGTTTGCGTAAAGTCAGGTCCTATCCGTTTTGCCGGTCAAGCTATAGTGTGCCTGCCTCATAGGGTGGTTGTAAAGATAACGGCCGGCCAGGGAGAAACGCCTGATGTAGATGATATTGCATCTTGAGGAGAAAGTTTATGAACAGAGTCAGAAAGATGGTCATGTTGGCGCTTATCACTTCACAGGCTTTGGTTTTGCATCTGATAGAGGGTTTTATGCCGGTTGTGGCCCCAGGGATGAAGCTGGGGCTGGCTAATATCATGACGCTGGTCTCTCTAGCGCTCTTTGGCTTTAAGGAGGCGTTAGTGGTAGTTATAGTTCGTTCGGTATTGGGTTCGCTCCTTGCAGGCAGCGTTACTGCAATGCTTTACAGCCTTGCGGGCGGTATTTTAAGCTGTTTGGTAATGGCAGGGTTATACTTCAGGTGGAAGGCGTATTTCAGTATGATGGGCATTAGCACGGCCGGAGCTATATTCCATAATATAGGGCAGCTGGTGGTGGCTTCGTTACTGTTTGGAACGGTAGGTATATTGTTTACATATTTACCGGTTTTGACCATTGCGGCTGTGGGCACCGGATTTTTCATAGGCTTGGTATCCAAGTATATCATTAGATATTTAGAAGACCAAAAGTGGTTTAAATGGGAAAGGGGTTAAACGGTTGTTGATGAAGAGTCAAAGCAACAGGTTAGCGGTGAGCTATGTCGATATAATAGGGGAGGAGCTTAAAAGGGTTGATGAACACATTAAAACCACCCTGTCGTCCAAGCAAAAGGTGTTAGAAGCGGCTTTGAAGGAATTGCTGGAGGCTGGCGGTAAAAGGCTTCGCCCTGCACTGGTGTTATTGTCGGGCAAGTTTGGCAAATATGACCGGAAAAAGCTTATCCCTTTAGCGGCGGCTGTTGAGATACTACACATGGCCACCCTGGTCCATGATGATATAATCGATGAGTCTAAAATACGAAGGGGCAGACCAACGGTTCAGTCACGGTGGGGGAAAGACGTAGCCGTCTTCACGGGCGATTTTTTGTTTGCTAAAACCTTTTTGCTGCTTGCTCACAACACTACCTTCGAAAACATGCGGGGCTTATCCAAGGTGGTTAAAGCCATTTGTGAGGGTGAGATTGCACAGTACCAATCAAGGTATGACAAACACGTCACCGTGAGGCAATACCTAAAAAGGATAGGGCGCAAGACGGCGCTGCTGTTTGCCCTGAGCTGTTATATTGGAGCGCATGAAAGCGAGTGCCCGTCAAAGGTTGTGCGGTGTTTGAGGGAGTTTGGATTTAACTTTGGCATGGCATTTCAAATTACCGATGACCTGCTGGATTTCACAGGTGACCCTGCTAAGACGGGCAAGCCGGTGGGAAGCGATTTCGTTCAAGGGGTGTATACTCTGCCCTTGATATATGCCATCAACTCATCCTATAGAGACGAGGTTATAAAGATTTTGGATAAAGAAAGCTATGTTCCGGAAGATGTGGAACGGGTGATTGAGCTGGTACATGCAAGTGGGGGTATTGAATACAGCAGAAATATGGCCAGAAGCTATTTAAAGCGTGCCAGCACATTTATTGATGGCCTTGCGCCTATTCCAGCCAAAGCGGCGCTGGAGAATCTTTTAGATGGGCTCACCGAGCGCAGCTATTGAAGCAAGGCAGTAGGTTTAGGTATTTAGTTAAAAAATTGGAGCGTTTTTGGCTGCAATCCAGCAAATATAGTTGAAAATATATACTGCTGATGCTAAAATACCTAAATAAGAAACCGAGGGAATTGTTGTAAACATCGCGTGTTTTGTGAAAGGAGCTTGGTGTATGGAAAAAAAGCAACAGGAGTTTGTTACCCATATAACTCCTAAAGAAGAGGACTTTTCTCAGTGGTATACCGATGTGATTTTAAAGGCGGACCTGGTCGATTATGCTCCCGTAAAGGGCTGCATGGTAATCAAGCCATATGGATATGCCATATGGGAGAACATCCAAAAGGAGCTGGACGCACGGTTTAAGGCCACAGGCCATAAAAACGCATACTTCCCTCTGTTCATACCCGAGAGCCTTTTGCGCAAGGAGGCCGAACATGTAGAAGGGTTTGCGCCTGAGGTGGCCTGGGTTACCCGTGGCGGAAGCGAAGAGCTGGCCGAGCCTTTGGTGGTCAGGCCAACATCTGAGACCATAATATGTGCAATGTACGCCAAATGGGTGCAATCTTACAGGGACCTGCCCATACTGTACAACCAGTGGTGCAACGTGGTGCGCTGGGAAAAGTCAACCAGGCCTTTTTTGAGGACTGCCGAGTTCCTGTGGCAGGAGGGCCATACGGTACATGCCACCGAAGAGGAGGCCGAAGAGGAGACGCTGAAGATTTTGGGCATATACAAGGAGTTTGCCGAAAATGTGCTGGCTATCCCTGTCGTTGTCGGCCGTAAGTCCGAGAAGGAGAAGTTTGCCGGCGCTTTGCGCACTTATACCATGGAGGCCATGATGCAGGACGGCAAAGCGCTTCAAGCGGGGACGTCGCACAATTTGGGCCAGCATTTTGCCAAGGTGTTTGATATTCAGTATTTAGATAAGGATGGTCAGCTCAAATACGCATGGCAGACTTCATGGGGCGTATCCACACGGCTGATAGGCGCTATAATAATGGTACACGGAGATGAGCGCGGTCTGGTATTGCCTCCTAAGGTTGCTCCTGTACAGGTGATCATCGTGCCCATTGCCATTCACAAAGAGGGCGTGCTGGACAAAGCCAGAGAGGTATACAGGCAGATTGCCGATGCCGGCATTCGCGTAGAAATCGACGATAGGGATACGCAGACGCCTGGCTGGAAGTTCAACGAGTGGGAGCTCAAAGGAGTGCCGGTGCGCCTTGAGATAGGGCCCAAGGACATAGAGAAAAACCAGGTGGTACTGGTGCGCCGCGACAACTTTGAGAAGGTGGCTGTACCCATGGATAACGTTGTGCAGGCCATAAACCATATGCTTGTCGAGGTGCATAAGGGAATATACGACAAGGCCTTGAAGATGCGAGAGAATTTTACCCATGTGGCACGCAATTTTGATGAGTTTAAAGAGGCTATAGAGGTAAAGAAGGGCTTTGTCAAGGCCATGTGGTGCGGCGAGAGGGAGTGCGAGGATAATATAAAAGCCGAAACCGGAGCTACTACGCGATGCATACCTTTCGAACAGGAGCATATAGATGACCACTGCGTTTATTGCGGACGCCTAGCCAAACATATGGTGTACTTTGCTAGGGCATACTAAACCTGCGATGAAAATGGTGAAGGTATTTTTACAGAATGATGGAATGGGCTATGGGGTTTGTTTTGTGGCATGATTTGGGAAATAAGGAACGCGAAGTATTGTAAGATGGCTTTCCTGGCTGCTTGGATATTGATTTCAAGCAGCCAGGGAAAGTAAAAATTTCTACTTTACAAAACGGCTGTATTGGGTTATAATATAACTCGCTAGTTGACACAAGTCCATATCGTGGGGCTATAGCTCAGTTGGGAGAGCGCAACACTGGCAGTGTTGAGGCCAGGGGTTCGAATCCCCTTAGCTCCACCATGTAAAACCCAACCTTGTTGGGAGTTGTTGGGTCTATGACAGGTAGATTGAAAGAAATTTCTACCTTATCGTCATAGACTTTTATTTTTTGAACGTACTCTTTAGCGATTGCTTTCTTGTCTTCGGAATTCAAAACTTTTTCGTTTCTCTCCCTTAGAAACTGTAATATTTGCTCTTCTGACATGTTTAATTCCTGACGGCTAGGCATTCTGTTCATTTCGTTCTGCCAGTATTGTATTTTTTCTTCGATTTCCTCCGCTTTCTTCTTTAAACCAGCAAGCGGAATTCCCGCTGCAATAGCCTCTATGAGATTTTCTCTTTCTTTCTCTAGTTTTCGGATTTGCTTTTCTATTTCTGTTATCTTTTCGTTATATCCATCGAGTTTTTCCTGGAGTATGGAATATATTTCATGCGCCAGTTTTTGCATATTGTCCTCAGAAAAAAGAGTATTCATAATATGGCCAAAGACTTTCTTTTCAAGCTCGGATTGTGATATAGATACACCAGGGCAGTCTCCCACGCGTTTCTTTCGATTGCAAACATAGTATAGATGGCCCTTGGCGCAATTGCCGATGAGACTACCGCCGCAATGTGCACATTCAACTAGGCCAGAGAAAATATACTCACGCTTTGCCTTGTATTGGCCGGATCTTCTGCGATTTTCTTTCATTTTCTCCATCACCCTTTCGTGCTCATCTTTTGTGATGATGGCCGGAATAGCATCAGGAATCACTATTCTATCTTCACGAAGATTGTTCCTGTCCTTAGCTTTCTTTCCTCTACCGTAAACATAGTATCCAGCATATATGGGGTTTCGGAGTAAATCATGAAGACTATTCTTGCCGAATGGCCTGCCCAATTTGGTACGGTAGCCTCGCTTGTTTAGCTCAGCTATAATTTCTTTATAGGATTGGCCACTCAAGTACATATCAAAGATAAGCCGCACGGCTTTTGCCTCTTCTTCGTTGATAACATATTTCTGCGTTGCAGGGTCCACGTCGTAACCCAGCGGCGGAATGCCGCCGTTATATTTCGCTTCTTTTGCGTTTTCCAGAAGGCCCTTCATAACCTCCCGGGCCAAGTTTTTAGAATAGTATTCGGCCATACCTTCAAGAACGGATTCTAAGATAATGCTCTCCGGGCTGTCATCTAGCCTTTCTGTTACGGACAGTAGGATGACACCAGCCTTTTTTAATTCCCGCTTATAAATTGCACTGTCATAACGATTCCTAGCAAACCTATCCAGCTTATGCACGATGACGGCCTCAAATATGCCATTTTTTGCATCGTTTATCATCCGGAGAAATTCAGGACGGTTGTCTGTAGTAGCTGACATGGCCCTATCAATGTAAGTAGCAACGATGACGTGGCCTTCCTTCTGGCAAAATTCCTCTATCGCGGCCAATTGTGCTTCGATGGATTCTTCGCGTTGATTTTCGGACGAATACCTTGCATAGGCAGCTACTTTCATTTGTGTCTTCACTCCCTTAATTTGTTTTTACGTTATTATTTGTTCCACATCGTTTTTTTATGGTTGTTTAAAGGTATGAAACAGAACAAATGTTCGTTTTTTTACAAAAAGGCGTAGTAAAGCAAGTATTATTGTGTTATTATATATCTAGAGAGGAGGAAAGGCCAATGATGTTTCATAGGTTGTACAATGCAAAAGAAGGAATAAAGGAACATTTAATAGAGTTTGCATATGTTTATGCCCCCCTTTTTGGATTAATGGTTTTTGCTTTGTTGACAAATTATGTTAAAGTTGATTTTGATAAAGAATTTAAGTCTAATATGATTAACATTTCCGGTGTTTTGGCAGGATTTCTTTTTACTTCCATTGGGATCATGTTAACATTGCCAAACAATAAATTTACTCAAACGCTAAATTCAATTGGCTATATGAAGATCATTTTCAGAGCAATGATAATAGGTATATTCGCTCTTTTAATCTCGATGCTCTTAGGTTTATTCAATGTTTGCAGCACGGCATATAGTATCTTTTTTGTAATAGGCATTTCCGAAACCTTTCTAAGCGCCTATTACTTGTATAAAGTAAGCTATTACTCTGGCAAATCTAAGTGACAGGGAAAGAATCGGCTAAGGCTTGTTTTATTTTATCCAGATCATTAGAATACCGTAAGTATTTGTTATCTATATCTATAGTAACCCTTTTTATTAAGATATTTTCAACTAACTCTATTTCTATTTGTTCTTTATCGTCATCTTCTCCATACATCTCAAATCTTTTAAAGTTGCTTTTGACAATTTCATCATTGCTTAATAATTTTCTGGCCTTTTCAGGTAGTGGAGTTCCGTAGAAAATAATATCAATTCTTGCTTCTTTTATGTTAGATTGAGATATGTCATAAACATCAGATAGGCTCAATATGCGATTACCGATCTCAGAAGAATCATCATATATCATCTTTATTTGATGTAGTTTTTTGAATCTATTAAGTTTATACTTAATTCGATTATCCAACCTGGTTACCACAAGTACGGATTCCAATTCTGTGATTTTGCCTTCAACCATAGCTTTCAAATAATTGTTAAAATGCTTTCTAAATCTAGGAGCTGCATTATTAGTTATAACAGCGCATTGCATATCACTGAATCTAACATAAAAATATGTGTAGTTTTCTATAAGGAAGTTTATTGGTTCGCTCTGGGGGTCAATAATTTCATTATCTTCTTTTTTTCTTAATCGTTTTAATATGCCATCTTTTATATCTTCTAGTTTACCTAGTACGCCAAACATAGAATCTTGATCAATTTCTAATACCTCAATTCTAATACTTGTGTCTTCAGTGTCTTGTTTCAATGTATATGGTTCGTTTATATTAACATTTTTTAACAGTGTATTTACGAATTTATTTTTTATTTTATCCTCATCCGAAAGCAATGGCAAATAATCTAAATGAATACGATAGAACTCAACTTTCCTTTCCATAGCTATATCCCTTCCCCCCTCATTTCAGAATAATTTTGTATTTCACAAGTTCCTCATTAACTCCCAGGGTTGCTGCTATATAACTTGCTGACTCATAACGTATATCTTTGATGTCGCAATCATCAATCAAGAGTTCTGCTGCAAACTTATTAGCTTCATATTCGTATTTACTTTTTACAAAATATGTATTGTGCTCCATGAATATTATGTTCAGTCTGGGGTGGAGGACAGCATGTCCAAGTTCATGTGCCAGTACAATACGTTTGTCTTTGTCGCTCAGCTTGCTGTTTATATGTATGATTTTATTGCGCTTAAAGTAGTGGAAGTATCCCCGTATTGATTCATCCAAGTTGTCAATGAGCACTATGATGTTGAGATAGTCGGCCAGCTCATAAGGATCGCTGGTTTTATACTTTCTAACGAGCTTTCTTACAATATCTTTTATTTCTCCCACAAAAGGACCTCCCTTACCCCCTGCTGCCCACGGGGCAAAACCTATCTTATCCTACGCAATATGAATTCTTCGTGCTTGGATACTTCTTCCTCGATACGACAAAGCTTTTCGTAATTCTGTTTATACCCATCAAATAGGGCTTCAAGCTTTTGACCATGGTCTTGTTCGATTTTGAGCACGGTTTTCTTAACTTCCTTTACCTCATCTTCAAGTTTATCTATTCTCCCGTTAATTTCCTTAAACCCATTCTGCATTTCAGCATAAAGTCGGGTTAAAAACTCAAATATTTTATCTTCGTTGGTCATGATTTTTCACTCCTTTACTTAGTTAAATTGGCAGTTTGCTCATAAACAGCATCAAGCCTTTTTATAATTTCATCCTGCCCGGCTTGCAAAGTTTCAAGCCGTTTGCTGGTTTCTGCCTTAAAATTGGCAAGCTCTGTTTTGGTATTCTGTAATTCAGCATAAATCTTTTCCAATAGCGCAAAAATCTTATCTTCATTGCTCATTTTCACTTACCTCTTTATCACTCTTCCTGTACTTTTTAGGGGTATACTTTTGTTTGTTGCGCTGTTTTGCGATTTCCAAGCCTATGCGCATTGAGTCTATAATACTCTGTATGGCCTCCGGGCTGGCAGGTTCTCCATCAAACATGAGGCCTTCGGCATTTTCTAGCTGTTTTCTAACCTCGTCCAGTATTTTCTCTATCTCTCGTTCATCCTTTCGGGTGAGCTTGGGGGGATTGCCTTTTTGCGATGACATTCCTTTGGCTTCCTTCCCAAGTGACCTATTTTCCTGAAGAGGAATTCTTTCATCGGATAAACCCAGAAGATAATCCACCGAGACATTAAAAAAGCTAGCGAATTTTTGTAATAAATCTATTTCCGGCATTTGTTTGCCTTGTTCATACCTAGATATAGAGCTTTTATTCAAAAAGAATATATCAGCTAGTTCTTGTTGTGTAAGATGCATCTCTAACCTTAATTCTTTTAAACGCTGGGCAAATGTAGCCATGCGAATCACCACCTTTTATATCTATTATAAAGCTTGTTGCGTTAAAATAAATAATAGTTGCCTAAAAAGAAACTTTTTTTAAAAAAGTACTTGACAAGTTGCGTTTAATGACTATAATAGAAAGTGAAAGTTGTTTATGACGCAACAAAAGGGGGTGCTAATGGTGTTGTCAAAAGAAATGAGCAGAGAACTAAAAGCCTATAGAGTCAGATTAGGGCTTACACAAAAAGACATTGCTAGTAAGCTGGGCATAAGCGAATTTGCATACAATAAACGGGAAAATGGTCGTGTTGATTTTACCTTATCTGAGTTGAGAAAATTAAAGCAGATTTTACGTATGGGTGATGATGACGTAATCCGAATTTTTTTTAGCAACAATGTTGCGTGAAAGGCAACTACAATCCAATTAACCGCACCTTGACAACTTCATAGGAGCCTGTGAGTACCGCTGAATAGGCCAAGACCCGGTAACCCCGGCGAGCCCGAAGAGCGAGAAAGCAGGGTAGACGAAATGAAAGACGGTGATGGAGATGACACTAGAGCAACGCATTGCTGAACTGGAAAAAGTTATTCCAAAAAAGCTTTGTATTTGTTAAATACATCATTTAACTTTTTAAGATTTTCTTTTGCCTCTTCTTCTGTCATGTTATTAAAGTCAAGATTATTTAATAATTCCTTTTTTGCCAACTCTGTAAGATATAAGGCTATTGCATATTCGATTTCTTTAGCGGTTGAACGTCTATGTCTTTTAGCAACTTCGCTTATTTCGTTAAATAAATCCGCATCCATACGGAGAGTAAAACGCTTTTCGCCAGGCATAAACAATACCCTCCCTAATATTGGCGTCATATAGACACCATAAGTATATTAAAAAAACAAGAAAAAGTCAATTGTGACTATTGACGTCATAATAATGACATAGTATAATACAGAAAGGAGGTGACGTCATGAGCATGACAAATGGCAGAATAAGAACAACACTAAGACTCCCGAAAGAAATTGATGACAAATTAAACGAGGCTTCAAAGAAAATGGGCATATCCAAAAACGCATATATTATCATGCTGATCTCAAAGATGTTGGAAACCCATGAACAATAAACAGTAACAATGCAAGAGGAGGGTCTCAATGCAGAGTTTACAAAAGATTTTTAACTATAAAGGCCAGCAAGTACGAATGGTCATCAAGAACAATCAGCCCTGGTGGGTGGCAAAGGATGTATGTGACATACTGGATTTGGGCAATTCACGTATGGCGCTTGAAAGATTGGATGATGACGAAAAGGGTGTAAGTTTAATTGACACCCCTGGTGGGCCTCAACAAATGCAAGTAGTAAACGAGCCTGGATTATATACTTTAATTCTTGGTAGTCGTAAGAAAGAAGCCAAAGAATTTAAACGCTGGATAACTCATGAAGTGTTACCGTCGATCAGGGAAACAGGTATCTACTCACTTAATGCGCACTTCAAAATACCGCAAACCTATCCTGAAGCTTTACGGCTGGCTGCTGATTTGGCAGAAGAAAACTTAAAACTTAAACCCAAAGCCGAAATGCATGACCTGTTTTTATCAGCAGGGAACAACCAGCCAATGTCGGCCGTAGCTAAAAGTCTTGGAATAGGCAGGAACAAATTATTTGCATTTCTAAGGCAGAAAAAGGTCCTGAGATACAACAATGAACCTTATCAAGAATATCTGGATCGTGGTTACTTCAAAGTCGTAGAAAAACCTATCGTAAAAGGTGGCATAGTTGAAAATATTACACAGACACTTGTAACGGCCAAAGGTGTGGATTTTATAGGTAGGCTGCTAAAACAAGAAGAAATAGTTTTAGGGGAGGGGGAACGGTGAAGGTAGCACACATAAAAACCATCATAGACAGGCATACAGGCAAGGTACTTCATAAGGAAATTGTTGGTTATGAAGAGGTGGATGAGGACAAGTTTTACAGGCCGTTGGTAGAAATTTTTCTGGCGAGGATTATGGAGGACGACGACATCCGGAGGCAGCTAGAAGTGCGAGCTGCTGGATGTGGGGAGATGTGATAGGGAAGGGAGGTGGGATGGGGGTGAAGTGATTTTTCTAGCTCAAATTATATCAACAGGAGGAGGTGAAGACCATGCAGAGTCAACGTAAAAACATTTACCGTATTGCCAGAGAATGTGCAGGTTATACCCGAGAGGAAGCAGCAGAGCTTCTATACATTAGTACACGTTCCCTTGCTGATTATGAGACTGGTAAGACAATTCCACCTGATGATGTAGTGTGTAGGATGGTTGAAGTGTACCGAGCAACATGGCTAGCATATGAACATCTCAGACAAGGGACCGAGGTAGGTAGGAGGTATTTACCAGAAGTTGACCTGACAGATCTGGCAAGATCGGTTTTAAAACTACAGAAAGAAATTGCAGATGTAAACAAAATTAACCCCGACATTGTTGAAGTTGCCTGTGATGGTGTCATTGACGAACATGAGATGAGCAAATGGAAGATTGTGCAGCGCGAAATATCAGAAATGGCTGCAGCAGCGATGGCAGTTTTATTTAGCCAAAAAGAAAGAAGAGCCCTTATATAAAGGCCCAAATCAAAATTCCCACATCCCTATTGTACCACAAACGTGGTCAATAGGGCAAGAAGGAGCGATGAAAATGTTGTACAAAGTTACGTCCTATATGCTTGAGCAGGAAGCTGTTGTGGAAGCTAGGGATTCGGCACAGGCAAAACGCAAAGCTTGTAAACTTTGGGGAGTTAGTCCGTCCGACAGGTGGCACGGTATATCGACAATGACAGCAAGACGGCTTACAGAAGAGGAAAGGCGAGAAGAGCTGAGAAAGTGGGGGATAGAAGAATGAAACAGGTGGTTATTATCGAACCATGGGAGGCTAAATTCTACAAAAAAATAGAAGAGGGTTTAAGACTAAGTGTTGTCGGATACGATTTCAATCCCAAAACAGGTAAACATACTGTCAAAATCAGCAAGTATCGAATAGAGCAACTCATCAAAGACTGTGGAGCTTTTGCGGATTTAGAAGAAGATGAAATAGAGATAGTTTGGTTTTAGAGGGGAGAATGGGAATGCGAATAATTGAGTGTGGATATTGTGGATACAGGGATTTTGAAGATGCATTCGAGTATGGCAGAGGGCGAGAGTACGGGGAACACCCAGAGCACCGCTATTGTAAACGGTGTGGCCAATCAATAGATTGGTTTGGGTACAAAATACTATGGATTGGAGGGTCCTACGATGGATCAGGAATTAAAGATAGTGCACTTGTACGATAAGCAACCCGCTGAAATCAGCGTGAAACTCGAGAAAAACAGCAAGGGTTACAACTGGGAAATTTCTTACAGAGGAGAAGACGCAGACGAGGTTCTTGCAAAAATACGAGAAGTCAATCAGAAATTGATGGCCGAGTATGGAGGTGGACAGTAATGGCGACGATTCAACCTGTTGAGGTTAATGCAATTTCCATCATAGATGCTGTAAATTTACAGGCTATACAACAAACCATGCAAAAAATAGCTTCTTTTCAAGCAATTGTACAAAAGACACTCAAACCCAATCATGACTATGGGATTATTCCCGGCACTGGAGATAAACCCACATTATTGAAACCTGGCGCAGAGAAAATACTAATGCTGTTCGGCCTAACAAGCGAATTTGAAGAAATAGAACGAGTACAGGATTATGAAAACGGCTTCTTTGCCTTCACTATAAAGTGTATCTTAAGCAAAAATGGGCAAAAAGTCACTGAAGGTGTTGGGCATGCCAATACAAGAGAAAAGAAATACGTCAAGCAGGACCCATATAGCATAGCAAATACCATTCTAAAGATGGCAAAAAAGAGAGCGTTAATAGATGCTACTTTAACTGTTGCAGCTCTTTCTGAAATCTTTACGCAAGATTTAGAGGACGATATAGAGGGCACACCTATTGAACAAAGCATTCAGCAGAACAGGCAATATACAGACCAATCTGGAACCATAACAACTGCACAAGCAAAGAGAATGTTTGCAATTGCAAACGGCAACGAACAGCTTGTACGTGAAGTAATGGCTAAATATGGATACGAACACAGCAGGGATATACGCAAGATTGACTACGATAAGATTTGTGCGGAAATTGAAGAAAAAACGAAAGAGGCGGCATCCTAGCCGCCGTATGCACGGGAGTAGTCTAGCTGGTAGGACACGAGACTTTGGCTCTCGGAGTGCAGGTTCGAGTCCTGCCTCCCGTGCCAAATTGGGAAGGAGGGGGAATAAATGGCACATGCCGATTATCATTGCTGTGCAATTTGTGATTGTAAATTAGACTATGCTGGGTTTGATGCTACTACAAAAGAAAGGATTTGCGAAGATTGCCTTTTGAAACTGCAAGAAATGAATTTGCCGATAGTAACAGTTTGGCAGCTAGTAGAGTGGATAAAGAATGAAGAAGCAGAAACTTTAAAAGCAAAATTAAAAGAATTGGGTTTTCGGTTTTGTCTTTACGGAAATGACGTAGATGATGCTGTAAGAGAAAGAGGAATCAATTTGGATTGAAGGAGGCAATTGGGATGCGCATACAATTATGGGAGCCGCCAAAGCGGCGGCTCCGAATAAAAAACAGGACACGATTGGTTGTTTTCCTACTCATAGTATTGTTAACAATATTAGCCTTTATTATTCCCAAGCAAGGCGTTAGCCAGGTTAATTATGTGCCATATAAAGTTGGTTATGGGGAGTATTACTGGCATATAGCTAAACGACTGCAAGAGGCAGGATATAAAAAAGACATACGAGACATAGTAGATGAGCTTATTCAAAAGAGTGGAATCCCAGCACATGAATTGCGAGAAGGAGATATCATTTATATCCCAGATTTGAAAGTGAATGAGGAGGTAGAAGGCCAATGAAGATTAGAGTTGCGTATTCAGAATTAAAGTCAGGTCCCGGCTATAACAATCGGAAAGCCGAGGCTGAAATTGAAATTGATGTTGTCGGTGATGTAGACAAAGCCTTTCAAAAAGCATGGGAGAAAGTTAGAGCAGAAGTGAAACGGCAACTAGATGATAACAACGATGACGATGATGATTTTCCGTTTTGATTGTGGTGGGATATGCAAAGAAATGGATGTGATAAAATGGCTAATCCTCAATTGGAAGACGGCTACACAAGAATAGCAAACGAAATATTGGAAGCAGTTGCAAAAGCCAAGTTTAACGGAACACAGTACAAGATTTTATTAGCTGTATGGCGTTATACTTATGGCTTTAACAGAAAGGAGTACGAGTTTTCTTTAAGTTTTTTATCGGAAGTTACGGGCTGTAATAAACATCAAATTAAGAGAGAGCTAAAAAGATTGATCGACAGCAAAGTTTTGCTTGTCACACAGGAAGCAGATTTTAATTCTCCAAGGACACTCTGTTTTAATAAGCATTACAACGAATGGGATATAGAAAGTACACAGTGTGCTAATTCGCACACAGGCAGCGAATCAGTACAGTCCACAGTGTGCGAATTAGCACACTCCACAGGGAGCGAATTAGCACACCATATAAAGACAATATATAAAGACAATATTAAAGACATAGAAGAAGATGATGATAATAAAGGGACGCCATTCCTAGAAACTACCAATCCTGACAAGGTGCCGTCCCACTGTCAGGAAGATGATCCGGTTTTAACGTTTTTGAACCAGGTTAGCAGTTACTACACTTCTTTAACCGGGCGATTTGCTTCACCGAGTGATGAGGTTGCTATAACCGAGATAGCAAAGCATACAACCGACTTCCAGCTTGTTAAAGAAGCAATGGATATGACGTTCAAGAATTATAAGCCACGCTATAAGGGAGATAAAATCAGAGCTTTTAGGTATTTTGTCCCGGCCATCTTAGAGCGATTGGCCGCTGAAGAGGAAAAACGCAAGCTAAAAGAAGCGGGGGTGAAGGTGGCCAATGGAGATGACAATGTTCTGGGAGAGAAAACTAGCAGAGCTTCAGGCTTCGATAAAAGCAAATTCCTTTACCAGGGAGGAGGATAACCACTATCAATGCAAGCTGTGCAAAGATACCGAGTGGATCCTGGACAGCGAGACCAACTGTGCAAGGCCATGTAAATGCAGAGAAGTGAAACAATATCAGCGCATACTGCAGAATTCGGGCATATCGGAAGCGTTCAGGAAAAAGACGTTTGAGAATTTTGAACCCGTCAATCCGAAGGCCGAATTAGCAAAAAAGATGGCCATGGAATATGTGCGGAAATTTGAACAGCTTAGGAAAGAGAAGTACAATAGCATAGCGTTCTTAGGACAAGTAGGAGCCGGGAAAACGCATTTAAGCATAGCAATTGCAAACGAACTTATGAAGCAAGGTGTTGGTGTACTTTACATGCAGTACAGAGAAGCGATTATACACCTTAAGCAGAATATTCTTGATGAGATTTATTATCAGGACGAGATTGGTAGATACAAAATGGCAAGCGTGTTGCTTGTTGACGACTTGTATAAGGGCAAAGTAACGGATGCCGATTTAAACATAATGTTCGAGATTATAAACTACCGGTACCTTAAAGGCCTACCGATTATCGTTTCCAGTGAATACACAATAGACAAACTTTTAGAGTTTGATGAAGCTATAGGGAGTAGAATTCTAGAAATGTGCAGGGGCAGGATAGTTGAATTTGAGGGCATTGAACTAAATTATAGGTTACGTGCCTGACATTATTCGTGCTTTGAAAAAGGGGGGTATGTGGCAACTTCATTCCATGCAGTTACGACAGGTTTAAGGTTGTTTTCACTGAATTATGGTGTGCATTAGGTGATTATTAGGGAGGGATTAAGGTGCTGTGGTGGTGTATAGGGATTTTTATTGTTGGGGGCATGTTTGGCATGATCATAACGTCGTTGTTGATGGTGGACAAACAAGAAGACAAGAACCTGAAAAGCGATGATGCTCCTGCGGAGTGTTTTTGGTGTGGAGAACGAATGGTGCGGCTAAAAAATGGAGAGAACATATGCTCTAGTTGTGGATGGCGATATAGGGGGGAAGAGCGATGAATAAATGGATTGGGATTGGGAGACTAACAAAAACTCCAGAGCTCAGATATTTGCCCAGCGGAGTGGCCGTAACAACTTTCACCATAGCAGTTAGCAGAGATTATAAGAACGATAAAGGTGAAAAAGAAGCGGATTTTATCCCTATTCTGGCGTGGAGAGGTTTGGCTGAAAATTGTGTTAAGTATCTAGCAAAAGGTAGGTTGGTAGCAGTCTCCGGCAGGATTCAAACTCGCTCATACGATGGGAAAGATGGCAAGAAGCGATATACGTGGGAAGTGGTGGCTGATGAGGTCCAGTTCTTGGAGTGGGGTGAGAAACAGGAACAGCAGGATACCGAGAATACAGAAATACCAGGTTTTGAGAGCGTGGATGTACCGGATGATGAATTGCCCTTCTAGGGAGATGAGTTGGTATGAAACAATATCTAAATCGAGAAGAAAAGTTAAATATCATTGCCATATGTGGGTTTGCGGAGCATCTCGAAAATTGTATCAAACATGAAGAAGACAAAGATATACGGAAATGGCTTAAAGCAGCTCAGACGTATCTCAACAAGGCATGGCAGAAAAGGCTAGATAGCATAGACAGTTACAGCACAGTGCAAAGCTTGATTCGTATGGCCAGACAATATGAGATAGAGTTTAAACCCAAACTGGCACCAGAAAGCAAATACGATAAAAACGATATATATGCGCTGGCTGAGTACGCACAATTGAATGCATGCATAACATGTACGGATAAAAGTGGGCCGTGTGAATTGCGGAAGCTGCTAACGAAGTTAGGAATAAAACCAACGGGTGCACAAGATTGCCCGTACGATGTATGGGGGGATGCAATTGAACAGTAAACGCAAAGGTAAAAGAGGCGAGCTAGAGTTAGCAAAGAAACTCCGAGAATACGGTTACAACTGTCGGCGTGGACAACAGTATTCGGGGATAGAAGGAAAAGATGTGGTTGGGCTACCACACATCCACATTGAATGCAAAAGGGTAGAGAAATTGAACATATATGAAGCTATAAGACAGGCAACTAAAGACGCAAAAGTAACCGAAAAACCTGCTGTATTCTGGCGCAAAAACAGAGAAAATTGGCTTGTGATTATGAGGCTTGAGGACTGGATAGAGCTATACAGAGAATGGGAAAGCGGATTATGGTTGAAGGAAAGGAGGTATTGCGACAATGCAGGAGAAACAGCAAAATAGGCAGGAACAACAGAAACTGCATGAGAAGGAAAGACGGCTGCTGGAATTCATCCGGCGGCTTGGGTATGGAGAGTTGGTCATAAAAGTGCAAGATGGGCTGCCAGTTATGATTGAGAAAGCGACGGAGAAGGTGAAATTGTGATACAGTCTGCAATTTATGTGAATGAAAGGAGAATAAAAGATGATTAAAAGAGAAAATAAGAGCGTAAAATTGGAGTTTGGAACTGGTGATATATGTGTGGCAGGGGGATACATCGAACAGGAAAAAGGATATAAGATAGGCGTTGTAATATTTGCTAATCAAGAGCCACGAGAAATAGGAAGTCCAGGAATCATTAAAGCAGGAGAGGTAAATTTAGACGATTATCATGTTATAATGACATTTAGCAAGAAAGAAAGTATAGATGTTGTAATAAGAAAATTAGAGGAAGCAAAGTCATTCATGGAATAGCGACAAGAAAGCTGCTGACCGGAAAACCGGAGGCACTCGACAACGCTATTGTTGTTGGAGTGCCTCTTTTACTTTGTGGGAGGGGTGAATGTGAAATACACCTATATTCAGAGAGAATACTCTGAACCATTCATCACGATAGGGGAATACATCATTGAGACGGATCCTGAAACATTCCAAAAGTTATGCAAAATGTACATGATACAGTTGTTTGTTGACATAGGTCAATGCATGAATAAATATTTACCAAAGATATTTGGCGAGCTTTGCGAAAAAATAACGTCAATTTCTGCAAGAGAAATAGACCAACTCATGCGGGAGCCTCCTAGACCTGGCCGTGGTGGGCTGCTTCCAGGGGAAGGGGATGAGGCGCTGGTATGACAAAGAAGGAGTTGTCACAATTGCGGTATTTGAACAGGGAAATCGAGATGCTGAAACAACAGATAGCTGACCTGGAACACAAGATGGAAACGGAAACGGTATCGGATGTTGTGTCGGGCTCAAACCCGGAATGGCCATACGAGCGAAGGAGATTTCACATTGAGGGAATAGATGTCCGGGGGTATGAAAAACGATTGCGGAGATTAAAATGCAAACTAGAGCGGCGATTAGAAGAGCTGATGGAGAAAAGAGAAGAGATTGAGGAGTACATTTCAACAATACCAGATAGCTTGATTAGGCAAATACTCTCACTGCGGTATATAAACGGACTATCGTGGAAACAGGTGGCGGCGCACATTGGCGGCGGGAATACTGCAGATAGTGTACGTATGATACACAATCGATTTTTGAAAGGAGGTGAAAAATTTGACAAAAGCGATAAAGAAGAAAATGCTTAAGATAATCAATCGTGAGCTAGGCGAGATAATCAGACATCAGGAAGAGCAGCCTAAGGAGAATCCTCTTTTCCAGGATTTTGAGAAAACTTTAGCTGAAAAACTGAAAAAGCACGATGAATTTATGGCATCGATGAAAAAATAAACTTGTTCGTTTTGTTCGTTTTTCCTGTGATAAAATTAAGCTGAAAAATTGTATCGAGTATTTCAAACAGCCTGATTTAGGCTGCTTTTGGTTTATGTATATGCTTCCTCTCCTCCAGCCCGGTTGCCCCCGCCGGGCTGTTGTCGAAAGATGACGAAAAAACAGAATTTTTCGACAATAGCAGGGAATCTCCCCTTAATGTCGAAATAAAAAGACAGAAGGGGGGTGAACAAAGTGCGTAAAATTACAGCAATCACACAATTTATTCAAGAGGTTTCAGCTTTGATTGATAGAGGTTTCTCTTATCCTATTGAACTTGTTAGGGAACACATAGAAAATAAAGACGTAATTGATTGGCTGAAGCAAGAATCAAAAGACATTGCTGGAGTATGTTTTAGTATTTTTGATAATGAAACCGAAAAAGAAAATATAGAGTTTATTCACAATAAATTATACGACTACTTCTGTGGATATTATGGTGATGAAAAAAGAAAATGGGGTATAACCAATAATGGATTGTGTTTATTAATTAGTTGGTCGACTGAGATAATTAGAGATATTTATGGTAGAGTATGATCCGTAAACCAAGAGCCTTCGGGCTCTTTTTTATTGCGCACAAAAGGAGGTGGCCAGGGTGCCAAAGTGGTCAGAAGAGCAAAAAGCAAAAGCGCTTACCATAGCTGAAGCCATAAGCATATCGGAAGCTGCCAGACAAACCGGCATCCCGGCCGGAACGATAAAGAGATGGCGTTCGGAAATGAACCGAACCGAACCAAGTGAGCCGAACCGAACCCCGAAAAAACTGGAGGAACTGCAAAAAGTTGCAGTAGAGAAAGCGGTAGAAGAAGCAGGTGAATATATCGCAGAAAGGCTTAAGGGGTTAGCAGACGCTCTTTATTCCCTGGCAGAAAAAGCAATCAAAAAAGTGGACATAGCCATAAGCGATCTAGAAGAACTACCTAAGGGTAAAAAGGCAGAACCGCATGACCGTGATGGGGCTGCTTGGGTTCGTGCGCTTGTTGGTGTAATGAGTCAATCCATAGATAAGGCACAATTGCTATCCGGCAAACCGACGGTTAGGCCGGAGGTGATAGATAGGCATGAATACGACATTACACAGAGAATTATTGCGGAACAACCCGAACTTATCGATAGAATCTTTGCGGATCAGCGATAAGGCATGGAAAATAGGAGCAGCCAGAGCACATGTTCTTGGATGGGCCAGCTATGTGGATCCGACATATCGGAGACCAAAGCACATAAAGCTTCTTGGTGAATATTTAATGGCCGTGGAGCGTGGAGAAATTAACCGTCTTATTGTGATGATGCCACCACGCCATGGTAAATCTGAAACAACCACCGTCAAATTTCCTGCTTGGTATCTAGGGCGTCATCCAGACAGACGAGTTATAATAGCGTCTCATACAGCGAGCCTTGCGGCTCGTTTTTCTATGCGTGCAAGAAACGATTTTGCGCAGTACGCACCGGAGGTCTGGGGGCTTGAAGTAAATCCCGATGTAAGCGCTATGTATAGGTGGGATGTACTTGATAGAAACGACAAAAGCGGGAAGCCACCGGGAGGGATGTTGGCAGCTGGTATTGGAGGCCCTATAACCGGGCAAGGTGCACATCTAGCTATAATTGATGATCCTGTTAAGGACGCTGAGGCTGCTAATAGTAAAGTGCAAAGAGATGCAATATGGGATTGGTACCGTTTTGTTTTGCGTACCCGTTTGTTTCCTGGAGCAGCAGTCATTTTAGTGCTCACCCGCTGGCACGAAGACGATCTGGCTGGTCGATTACTTAAGCAGGCAGAAGATGATCCACAAGCAGATCAATGGGTAGTGTTACGTTTACCAGCAATTGCGGAAGAAAATGACCTTATGGGTAGGAAACCTGGTGAGGCACTATGGCCCGAACAGTATGATGAAAAAGCGTTAGAGGCTATAAAGGCTAGCGTTGGAAGCTATGTTTGGGCTGCGCTATACCAGCAGAGACCACAGCCAGCACAAGGTCAAATTTTTAGGCGCGAATGGTGGAAGTTCTACCGACAGGCGCCTTTTCCTTTTGATGAAATTATCCAATCTTGGGATATGGCATTTAAGGAGACCAATACCAGCGATTTTGTTGTTGGTCAGGTTTGGGGACGTAAGGGCGCTAACAAATATTTATTGGACCAGGTACGGGATAGAATGGACTTTCCGACAACCATTCAGGCAGTGCGGGCTCTTTCGGCTAAATGGCCTCAAGCACATGCGAAGCTAGTTGAGGATAAAGCCAATGGTCCTGCGGTAATTGCTACTCTAAAAAAGGAAATTTCTGGGCTAATTCCAGTAGAGCCTCAGGGAAGCAAGGAAGCCCGTGCAAATGCTGTGTCACCCCAAGTTGAGGCAGGTAATGTTTATCTCCCTGATCCAAGCATAGCGCCATGGGTACATGATTTTATTGAGGAATGTGTGGCTTTCCCGAAGGGAGCGCATGATGACCAAGTAGACGCGATGACGCAGGCGTTGTTGCGGTTAAATGAAAGCACAACAGATCCTAATTTAGCAGCTTTATTAAGGGGTGTAAAAATCTATGGCTAAAGCTAATTGGCTTAAAAAAGCTGTAGGAGAAATATCAAAACTGCGCCAAGGGTTATTCGGGAGGTTTGGCACCATCCTTACTGGTCGGTGGGATGTGCCTTATGTGTTGAACAGCACCAGGGTGGATTATGAACTTGCACGGCAGTTGTATCATAACAGCCACGACGATTACAAGCTGGGTGCAGGTTTTGCTAAGCCGATAATAAATACACTGGCTGGCTTTATGGGTGTGCCACGCTTCTACTGTGAGGACGAGGAAGCCCAGGCGGTCCTTAAAAAACACGCCGCAAGGTGGGTAAGCCGGATGCAGCGGACTCATCAGCTTTGCCTGCGGGATGGAGACTGCTTTGTGATGTTGGCAAATCTAGCTATAGAAGATCCTCTCTACCCGGAGGACGATACACGTATTGAGTACGTCATAATTCCTCCGGAGCAGGTTGCAGACATAGAGGTGGATCCTCTTACTCGGAGGCCAGTGGCATATACCATTCAGGCTCGGAACAAGTGGGATAGTGGACGGCGGGAATATGAAGTAACCCAGCGTATAGCGGTGGATAAAGTTACAGTGAGGGTGGAGGGCGATGCTCCGCCCGGCCTGATAAGCGAGGAGCGACCCAATCCTTGGGGATTTATTCCGATAGTGCATTTCAAGAACGAACCCGAGGAAACGGAGCTTTTTGGGACGAGTGAACTGGAGGCGGTAGAGCCCTATTTAAAGGCCTACCACGACGTAATGCTTCATGCCATACAGGGTAGTAAAATGCACTCGACTCCACGTCTTAAGCTCAAACTTGTGGACGTAGAAAGGTTTATTCTCAACAACTTTGGGCAGCAAGTGCTGGACCAGATTAAAAGAGGAGAACAGGTCAGCGTAAACCTTCAAGGCCATGAGTTGCTAATTTTTGCAGATGGAGAGGATGCGTCCTTTATTGAGGTACGCTCGGCCATCGGCGATGCTGAAGCTCTACTTAAACTCTTGTTTTATTGCATAGTGGACGTGTCGGAGGTCCCAGAATTTGCCTTTGGTGTGCACACACCGTCCAGTCACGCCAGCGTAAAAGAGCAAATGCCTTTGCTTATTCGCAGGGTTGCAAGAAAGCGGGAGATGGTAACCGAGTGCTGGCAAACTTTAGGCCGTATGCTCTTGGTGATGTATAGCAAGGTGACGGGCAAGAAGTTTGCTAGTTACGACGTTGCTATAACCTGGGACGCTGTTATGGAGAGGGACGAGAAAGAATATGCCGAAACACTCAAAACTGTGGTGGATGCGCTTAATACGGCTCTCCAGGGTGGTTTTATCAGTATGGATGCCGCTGTGGATTTACTCAAGCAGTACGTGGATACCATGCAGGACTATGTAACCGATGATCCGGAACTGCCCGGAGAAAGAGAACGGATCATCAAATCCTGGATCATGCGACGGAGGCTTGAAGACGGTGAAGGCTTGGAAGAACAACGAGAAGAAATAGAAAGGGAGCTTGAAAATGAATGAGCCGCGAAATAGAGGAAATCAAAGACGCTGCCGGTGCTTATCGCAAATGGGCTCTGGAGGCAAGAAAAAAATATATTGAATTGAGGCTGCGCCAAGACCCCGAAATTCGGGGTCTTTATATTCGAGCTGCCGACAGGGTGGCTAAGGAACTGAGACACCTGGCCTTGAAAACACCATCCAGCTATTTACGTAAACGACAGTTAGAAGAACTGGAAGCAGCATTGAGGATGGAGGCAGAAAGACTTGGCGGAAACCTCACGAAGGCCATGGAAAATTATATTGAGGAAGCCGTTAACGCAGGAGCAGGTTACAGCCAGGCAGTTATGATGGACCTGTTTAAGAAGGCCGGAATAGACACTACCGGCATTCGTGCTTTGTTTGCCACAGTGAACCGCCAAGCTATAGAGGCCTGCTGGGCCAGAACAAAAAAAGGATTGTTTTTGTCAGACCGTATATGGCAACAGGGAGAAAACTTTCGCAATACTATGAGGAACCTGGTACAGGAGGCGGTAGCTATTGGCCAGGATGCCGTTAAAACTGCCCGGATGTTGCAGCAGTATGTGAGACATGGGGTGCAGACGCTAGCGAAGGATTATCCCAACATGATGGAACGTATGAAGGGGCGAATACCGAAGGATATATGCTATGAAGCATTGAGGCTTGCAAGAACAGAAATGACGGCAGCTTTTGGTGAAGGAACAATAGCAGCGGCCAGGATAAGTCCCAGCTATTTGGGCATGAAGTGGGTCCTTAGTCATAATCATCCCGTGGTTGACATATGCGACGAACTAGCGGAGCACGATGAAGGCTACGGCAAGGGTGTATATCCACCGGGAAGCGAACCGCCTTTTCCAGCTCATCCGAACTGCATCTGCACGCTTGTTCCTGTTCACGAAAGCCCGGAAGCTTTTGTTGTACGACTAAAGAAATGGGTAAATAATCCGGATAGTGAACCGGCGTTGGAAAAGTGGTACAACGAAATCGGCAAAAATATACTGAAACGTGAGGCGATATAAGTATGTACGGTATTGGTATTGGCTTCCCGATAAAACCAACAAAGGAGGACATAAAGAAGTTAAAACGTGAAGTAGCCCATGACAGGTTTGAGGTGGTGAGCGGTGGAAAAGAAAAATGCAAACCAGCAGCAAAGCGTGCAGGTAGAAATAAAACAGAACCCACCGATAAAAAGAATTGAGGTGCATCCAATACATCAGAAGCTGGTAGTACGAGACATGAAAACAGGGCAATATGTTAACAAGCGCTGAGGCGAAAGCCAAGGCGCTTTTATTGTGCCATTTTGAAAGGAGGTGAACTGGATTGACAGCGGAGGAAAGAGAAAAACTGCGTGAAGAAGCCGAAAAAAGGGCCAAAAAATATGGGATAGCTTTCAAGGAAGGTAAGGGCCACCTTACACCGCCGAAAGGTTATCCAAAGGATTCCAAACAATACGGAGACCCAGTAAACTATGCCTACCCAATAGATAGAGAACACATCAGGGCGGCGATAAGCTATTTCAACCACGAAGGGCAAAGAGAGGCAGGCGGATATACACCGGCAGAATGGGCAATTATCGGTAGACGGATTGCAGAAGCTGCTACGAAACTGCTTGGTGGAAAATACGAATGCGAAGACGGGAAGATAATCCGCATAGAACCGAAAGGCGAAATATCGGCAATTCAAGCAATCATATCCGGCGAAATGAAGGTAGAGGATATCCCTCTAGCATCGTGGGCTAATCTTGAAGCACTAAAAGCAGACGATCCAGAACCGATGGAAGTAGTGGTAGAAATTCCGGCAGGCTACTCCAAGCGCGGGTGGTATTACCGACCCGAAGCTCTCCAGAAAATTGTTGGCGAGGTGATGTCGCAAGGATTACCCGGGTTTTTGGGGCACCAAAGACCCGAAGATGTAGACCATGAGTTTCCCACTCCAGTTACACACTGGGTAGGAGCTTTGTGGAAAGACGGGAAGGCATACTTCAGGGGGGTGATAGACAAAGCAGCAAGCGATTTGAAGCGTTGGATAAAAGCAAATGTAGTGAGGACTGTAAGCATTTTCGGCATACCAAAACTACAGCAGGTATCCGGAGAAACCCATGTAGTGGATTATGTTCCTTTGTCGATAGACTGGACACCGTTGGGCCGAGCAGGAATGCCTACACGTGTAGTGGCAACGGGTGAAATGGCTACAATTGATGAAGTTTTAGGAGGTGGACAAAAGACAATGAATTGGAGGGAACTTGTTGCTCAATTAAAGACAATGATAGCCAACAATGAGGTTGCCATCAGCCAAATAGTTGGAGAAATGGGGCTTACCGCTTCTACTCTTGCCGGAGAGATGGAAGAGATCAAGCAGGCTTTTGAAGCTGCCGACATGCTAAAAAAGGTCAGAGAAGCGCTTGGAGCTGTCGGCGAAATGGATGTTGTAAAAGTAGCTACCGAAGCGAAAAAGGCCCTTGATGAGAAAGTGAGAGCTGAGAGAGAAAAGCTTATTGATGAAGTATTGAAGGAAAAAGTAGCTGGCGAAATGACTCAGGCACTAGTAAAAAAGATGCTCAACGTGCCTGAAGATGCCACAAAAGAACAGATTGCCGGTGAGATTGATAAACTTCTGGCCGATGAAACCATAAAGGCAGCAATTGGCAAATTCTACGTGGACAAACCGCCAATTCTAGGAGGCGGTGGAAAAGAAACAACTAGCCTGCGTGTAAAACGGCAGGCTATATAAATTTTAGGAGGTGGAATAAATGGCTTACGTAGGACAGCCTGTACCCAGCACCGTTCATAACATCGGTGGCGGGAAAATCAGTGACGGAAAAACGGTGAAGGTTACGGTCCCCGAAAACACCACTATTGAAGCGGGGAAGTTTTATCTTCTTGATGGCTTCTTCGGCTGCGCTATGCAGTCGGTAGCTACTGGTGCTGGGGAGACAGCTGAAGTAGTGTTGAGCATTGAACAGGCAGAATATGAGACCGACCAAATCAACACAAGCGACGCCTTCAATAAAGGAGATTTGGTGTATTTTGATGCTACTAACAAACTTTTGACAACTAGTGATGGCGGAGGGGCTAACCGCAAGGTTGGCAGAGTAACAGTGCCGAAGGATGCAAATAACGTAATCTGGTTCATTCTCGGACCGCAAGTTTAACAAAACCAATGGAGGTGGTTTAGGTGGCTTACAAAGTATATAGCCAGGAAACACTGAAAGAAGCACGTCGCCAGGGCACCTATACTGAGAAGGTGCCTTTTGTATTGGACGGCAAATTGTATGAGGTAGAAAAGAAGATAATCAACGGAGAGATGGAGACTTTCGAGCTTTCCAAGCCGATAGGGGAAATGCTCACCAGTGGAAGCGTAGAGCAGTTTAAGGATCTACTCAGGAAGGTTGTTTTGGATGTTGAGCTTGGTCGTGAGCAGGTGCAGTTGCTCTACCAGCCGATTTATGAACGGATCCAGGACGCCAATTTGCCCAGGGTACTCGATGCTAAATGGGCGCTTACTGGAACTGTTGTGTTCACCGAGCATATGGAAGGTGAAGAAGTAAAATTTGGTCGTTTGCAGGCCGAACAGGGACCTACTGCCCGGATCCTGACCTATACTGCGGGGTTTGAATACACCAAGGAGATGAAGGATTTTAACGAGGCTTTTTCGGTTGAGATCCTGAACAGAGCTATCGGCGAAGCGTACAACGCATTACTGAACCACATTCACCTGTACCCGATTTTGAGCTTCAATTACCCCGCTGCCAATAAGACGGCTTACCAGGGTGGCGCTGGAGATCCTGCATGGGTAGGCGTATATAAGACAATCACTAAAGCCCTTGCCGACGCAGCTAAGGCGAAGCGTCCCGGGACGGTGTTGCTGGCCTCTACAGCTGACCAAGCTAATATCGAAATGGCCTTGAAAGGCGGACACCAGATTGAGGGCACTGTCTACCCAGCTATCAGTGGTATTCAGTCTGTGATCTACTATGATGGCTGGGAGACGGTTGTAGGCAAGAAGACTTATAGCTATCCCGGCGTGACACCTGGGAAGGCATACTTAATTAGACCGAAGAGAGGATTCAAAGAGTTGGTTAAGCAAGATTTGAGGGTAGAGGCAACTAGCGGTGACCTCTCCAGGCTGGTTGAAAGCCAGATCGTGGCATATGCTTACCGGGGTGTATATGCCGCAATAGAAGAAAATGTTCAGGAAATTGCCCTGGCTTAAGGCGGTGAGGTAAATGGCGCGTTGTATAGATTGCGCCCGGTTTCCGTGGATTCCGGGCGCTGATTATTCTATGTTGCCACCAATTCAATGCGCAAAAGAATTGCCTGCCCGTAGGTGGACTATAGAAAGTGCAAATATTGAACATAACTGCCCGTATTATGAAGAGCCTAAGGCGGTGAGCGATAATGATACCGACACCAGAACTGAGAACAAAGCTGAGGAAGCTGCTGGACGAAAGAATACCAGAAGGCGGAAGTGACGCGGATACTCGCTTTACGGATGCGGATATAGATGAGTTGCTAATTGAAACGGCAAATATATACGAGGCAGCGGCGACTGGCTGGACAATGAAAGCGGCCATGTTTCAACGAGAGTTAGGACAGATTGAAAGCTATGCTGTTGGCCAGGAACGGTACGATATGCGGAAACTCAAGGATATGCTGGATTATGCGCTTAAAATGGCCGATACCTATAGTCGCATGGCCACCAGCGGCATGGGAAGTATGATACTGAGAATACAGCCACCGGAGGTGCTATAAATGGACTTGGTGGAGCTCCGGCGAAAAAATGTAAAATGGGCAATACAACAGAATCCTGTTTCGATAACGATCCGACGGACGGAATATACAAAAACGAATAGAGAAGCAATAGAAACAAAAACCACAAAAGGACCATACATGGTGAGGCTGTACCGTTTCAGGCAGGGAACTATACAGGACCGACTGACCACAGCGGGCACATCTTGGAGTAATGAGACTTGGGGACTTTTAGCAGAATATACGGCAGACATACGGGCAGGTCCCAACGTAAGGGATGAATTTGAGGTGCCCGGCATAGGCAAATTTTATGTAAAGGCGGTGTACCCACACATAATAAACGGCCAGCTTGCGGGTATACAGGCAGAGCTGGAGCAGATAGGGTGATCCCGGGAGGTGATAAAACAATGATAAAGGTGGACATGAAAAATTTTAACCTGCTAAAAGCCAAAAACAGGCAAAAGGCAGCATTACTGGCATTTGCACTGGTAGCGGCACATAACATGGAAGGGCAGGCCAAGAGGGAAGCTCCTTGGACAGACAGAACTGGTCACGCACGTCAGAGCATACAGGGAACAGCGGATTGGGTAGGGGACCGGCTAGTAATTTGTTTATCCGGCGGGATGGAATACAGCCCATATTTGGAGCTGGCACACGGTAAAAAATACGCAATACTGAAACCCACTATTGAAAAGAATGCAGCGGATATAATAAACGAGTATCAGAGGCTGGTGAAGGATTAATGTGGAGCAGAATAATGGATAAGCTAGAGGAAAAAGGCTTGAACCCATACGCTCCCGGGATGTATGAAGGGGTCTGCCAAGAGCGATTTTGCATAGTAAGGACGAGCTCCCAGATGCCGATGGCGGGTACAAACAAGGTAGGCACAAAGCTATTTGACATAATCGTATATGTGCCAAAGACACGGTACCCGGACATAGAGCCATATATGCAAGAGATAAAAGAGGCCATGAAGGAATTAAATTTTATACGGCCAACGGGGAATGAGACGCCACCCGTACCGGATGACGAGAAGGAGGCATTTACGGCGTCCATAGAATATCAGGTTTTAAAAAAACTATAACAGGAGGGGATAATAAATGGCTTTTGAGACCGTGAAAGAATTTCCACTCGCCAATATTGTAAGGGTGGAAATTGAGACTGAGGAGCAGACTCCAAAACAATACAGACTGACCGATGTGTACAGTGAGGCAGAGGTGACAGCTGTTATATCGGAGGGCGAAGAACAAGAGCTGCGAGTCAAGAACGTGATAAAGGCGCAGAACATGAGAGAAGACATCGTCAAAGGGTATGACATACGGTTAGTAGCAGTTACAATGGTGCCGGAAGTGCTGGCACTAATAGACGGGGGGACGCTGACCTATGACAGTATGGACCCGAATAAAGTGGTCAAATATGATGCGCCACCCGTAGGCAGCCCGGTGCAAAGGAAAAAATTCACGCTTCATATCTACACAGAGGAAAAAGACGTAAACGGCGATGTAGTAAGCTATGTCAAATTCACCTATCTGCACTGTACGGGACGGCCAGTAAACTATACTTTGCAGGACAACGCATTCTTTGTCCCAGAATTCACAATCAGGTCGAGGCCCAAGAGTGGGGAAAAGCCGGTCACTATAGAATTTTTGGATCAACTACCGGCCTAATACATGAGAGCTGTCTGTTTTTGCAGACAGCTCTCTAAACTAATTTTAGGAGGGATAAAATGAACAAGGTCGTAAAAATTGAGGACATAAAGGACAAATTGACACAGACAATTGAGATTCCGGATTTTAGTGGGGAGGGCACAATTACTGTTAGGGTACGAAAACCGCAGATAATGAAGCTCATCACCAGCGGAAAGATACCCAATCCCTTACTTCCAACAGCGCTGGCCATGCTGGATGGACGCAATATGCGCAAAGCAAAAAGCGAGGACGAGCTGGCACTAGAAGGGATAAAAAGCATACAAATATACTGTATGGCATGTTTAGTGGAGCCAACATGGGAGGAGATAAAGGACTATATAACGGATGACCAAATGTTTGCCATATTTTACTGGGCGATTGGGGGCGTACAGCGGCTGGAAAAATTTCGTTCAGAGCGAACAAATGATACAAGTAATAATGATGGCGCAGATATACCAAAGAAGGCCAAGTGAGATTTTGGGAATAAAAGACGAGTACGAGTCTTACTGTTTTGACGAGGTAGCTTTTCAGCTATTGACAGCAGCGACGGAAAAGGATGGACGTATAAACTGGGACAAAATAAGGTGGAAAGATAGAAGACCACGGGATAAAAACCATACAACAAACAGCGAACTTATAAAATTCATTCAGAAACATGGAATAACAAATAATAACAATGTATAATAACAATGTGTAAAATTTTCTAAAAGGAGGAAAACATAATGAAAAAACATTTCTCGAAAGTAGCTGTTTTGTTGATGGTTTTGGTGGCTGTGTTAATGTTGGTTGGATGTGCAGTCGAAATTAATATGAAGGATATGCTGAAAGGTGGGGAAGATGCGAAAGAAACCAAAGAACAGGATAATATCCCTCTTGGTAGTCTAGATGTCTCGCTTGAAGAGTTCGTCGATGATTTCAATTTTCTTGCTTCGATAGGTAAAGAAGAGGTGAAAGTAAAGCTCGAAAATGTTAGGGCTGGCGAAAAAGAGGGAATCTATTTGGGTGATATAGTAAACGAATCGGGTCAAAAAGCTAAAGCTTTTATTGCAGTTAACTCAGATGGCATGCTTAAACGAGTATCAATAGTAGGTGAGTTTGAAGAAAAAGAGGTTTTCTCCACAGCTATATCAGTGCTAGGTACTTTGATAGAAGGACTAGAGTGTGGTGAGATACTTGAGGAGCTCAGAGAGCAGATAAAACAGGGGAAAGATATTGCAGAATTAGTAAGAGGTGATCTAAAATATCATTTTGCATGGTGGCCTAAATTAGCTTTTGAAGTATTAAGAAACGAATAATTAGCTTTTAAGTTGAAATAACAATGCCAAATCAAAAGCACTCATTTAAAATGAGTGTTTTTTTGTGTGCTTTAAAAGGTGGTGATATGGTTGGCAATAAATGCTGGAACAGTATATAGTGAACTAATACTTGATGCCAGCAAATACGAGCAGGGCATGGAAGCTGCACAAAAACGCATGAAAAGTTTTACAGAAGAACTAAAAAAGGCAGGACAAGACACAACAGAAATCGGCAAAAAGGTCACAACACGAGTGACGCTGCCAATCATAGGTCTGGGGGCTGCAGCAATAAAAACGGCGGTGGACTTTGAAGCAGCTATGGACGAAGTAGCAGCCATATCCGGAGCCACGGGCCGGGACCTTGAACTGTTAACCAAAAAAGCCGAGGAAATGGGAGCGACAACAAAATTCAGTGCAACGGACGCTGCAGCAGCACTAAAATTCATGGGGCAGGCCGGTTGGACTACCCAGCAGATGTTAGAAGGCATAGAGGGCGTCATGCTTTTGGCAGCAGCTTCCGGAGAGGATTTGGCTACAACGGCCAGCATAGTAACAGACTCTTTGACGGCATTTGGTATGTCGGCGAGCGAAGCCGGGCGATTTGCAGACCTGCTGGCCAAGGCAGCAAACGCCACAAACACGGATGTGGTGCTATTAGGCGAATCGTTTAAGTATGTAGCACCGCTGTTCGGAACGCTAAAATTTTCAGCCGAGGACGCAGCGCTGGCATTAGGCTTGATGGCCAATGCTGGTATAAAAGGCAGCCAAGCAGGAACCAGCTTAAGGGCTGCCATAAGCAGGCTGGTAAAGCCGGTGGGCGAGGCCGAGGACCTAATAAAGAAACTGGAAATCCGGATAACGGATGCACAGGGAAATACGCTGCCATTTTTAAACATCATGGAGCAGTTAAGAGATAAATTCTCCAAGCTGACAGAATCCCAGAAAGCACAATACGCAGCTTTGCTATTTGGGCAGGAAGCCATGTCAGGTATGTTGGCCATTATAAATGCCAGCGAACAGGATTTCAGGGCTTTAGTAGATGCCACAAGGAACTATAACGGCGAAGCGAAGCGCATG
This sequence comes from Caldicoprobacter oshimai DSM 21659, assembly GCA_000526435.1. Taxonomy (GTDB): domain Bacteria; phylum Bacillota; class Clostridia; order Caldicoprobacterales; family Caldicoprobacteraceae; genus Caldicoprobacter; species Caldicoprobacter oshimai. The sequence continues at coordinate 843,194 of JAGB01000002.1, read as the reverse complement.
GCTGATATCATGCAGGCAAACCTAAAAGGGCAGCTATCAAACTTGCAATCACAGCTTGAGGGCGTGGCCATACGTATAGGTAATATGCTGCTTCCGTATATCAGCGATCTTATAAACGGTATATCAAGAGCCGTAGATTGGTTTGACAGCTTGGATGAGAGTACACAGGCCAGTATACTGCGCTTTGCAGGACTAGCAGCAGTTATCGGGCCTGCAATAATGGTAATGGGGCAGTTTGCCAGTAGCATAAGCAGCATTGCTTCATTATTGGGCACATTGGGCGGGACGCTAGGAATAGTAAGCACGGGAATGGGCGCAGCAGCCGGAGCAATGACCACAGCAGCAGGTGCAGCCACCACGGCAGCTGGAGCAGTAGGCGCAATGGGCAGCTCCATAAGCGCAGCCACACTTCTAATCAACCCGTTCACGCTAGCAATAGGTGCAGCAGCAGTTGGGGGAGTAGCTCTGGCCAACTATTTATCACAGGATGTAATACCCGCTGTGGATTTATTCGGAGGAGAAGTATCAGAGGCCACAAAAGAGGCTCTGGATGGATTTCTGGAACTGCAAAAAGGTGTAAAAGTAGCATTGGATGAAATGTATTTCGCTGGTAAAACAGTCACAGCGGACATGGCTCATGAAGTTACCAAGAATATTCAAGAAATGGGCCAGACGTTGGTAGAAGGTATAGAGAAAGATAAGCAAGAGGCCATAAGCATATTAAGTAGCCTAATGTCTCAATCCACCACGATTACAAAGGAAGAACAGGCTGAAATATTAAAATCGGTAACGGAAGGATATAACGAACAGACCCGTGTTGTTGAAGAAAATATGAAGCAGCAACTTAGGATTATTGAAGAGGCATTAAAGGAAAAACGCAGGCTGACCTCTGAAGATTATCAGATACTCATGGAGCTGCAGCAACAGGCACGAGAAGCAGCTATAAAAATATTGACCGAGAACGAACTCGAACAACGGCTCATATATGAACGCATGAAACAGAATGCAGCACAACTAAAGGCAGAAGAGGCAGCAGAAGTAATAAAGAATAGTATAAAACAAAGAGAGGCTGTAGTAGCCGAAGCTGAAAAACAGTATAAAGAAACGGTAGACTTAATTCTTATACAAAAGAATATTTTGGGGACACTGGCTGAAGATCAGGCAGACAAACTTATTGAAGAGGCAAAAAGGCAACGAGATGAAACAGTAAGAGAAGCTGAGTTGATGCACGATAAGATTGTTACCGAGGTACAATTACAACTTGGGGAATATGTAAATGCGGTAGATTTAGGCACTGGGGAAATCAAAAAGAGATGGCAACTGCTGGCCGAAGAAGTAAACAAAAGCTCAACAGCCACCAACCAGTTTATAAGCAGTATGGAAGAAGTACACAGAGACAGATTTTTACGCATGAGGCAACAGTTATATGAGGCGGACAGAGCATATCACGACACGCTGGCCGAGGGCGGAACCATCATTCAGGCTATAAACGCATCCCAAAACAAATTAAGAGAATTTGAACAGCAACACGAGCAAACAAAACAAAAACTTCAGGAAGCGCTGGAATCGATGAAAAATAACACTATTAGTTTCAGCGATATAGTGACGGCGAACCTGGACAGGGCTGTGCGTAAGGAACTGGGATTGCAGGAAACAACAAACACAACAAGAAATGCATACAATGGCGCTCTTAATGATATGGCAAACAATACGGATATAAACACAGCAACGATTAGGGACAGACTGGGAAAGGTAGAAATAAACGCAGCAACATTGAGGCAAACAATGGAAAATTTGAGAGAAAGAACAAATAAGAATTTTAGCGATATGGCTATCACCACAGGAAATAATATGGACACAGTAAGACGGAAGATCGACCAAGGAACCGATGCAATTGTCAGGTGGAACGCAACAGAACCGGAGACCAAAAGATTTAGTATAATAGAGACGATAAAACGAATTTTCACCGGCGAATACTGGAGAGGCTATGCGGAAGGAACAAATTATTACCCTGGCGGAATAGGATTGGTAGGAGAAGAAGGCCGGGAGCTAGCACTATTGCCCACAGGAAAGTTGGCATGGGTAGGGGTAAGCGGACCGGAGCTCGTACAGCTACCCACAGGTACAAAAATATTTCCACACGAAAAATCAATCGAGCTGGCCAAGATGATGAATTTGCCAACATTCCAGCATGGCGGAATAATGGCCGGTGGGACCCGATACAGCACAGGCACCGATATTCAGATAGAGACGCCAGCCCCAACTATAATTATTGAGCAGATGGTTGTCAGGGATGACACAGACATCCACCTGATAAGCAGGGAGCTGTACAACCTACAGCAGAATGAACGATTTTACAGGGGGAGGAAATAGGGCATGGACTATTTTGTATTTAACGGGATAAAATCAACGGACAAAAACGTAGTGCTTATAAACTACCGGCCCATTTTTCTACCGCAGCGAAACACGGAATATGAACTAATTCCGGGTAAATCGGGGAGTATAGAATTTGATAGTGGCACATATCAAGATATAATCATCGAAGCGGAATGCGCTATTTTAGGTGAGAACGAACAGGAGGTCATGACTAACGCATACGAAGCGAAAAAATGGTTGTCCCCAAAAGGGTGGTTGTCTTTTTGGGACGACCCACAACGATTTTATATCGGGAGAATAGCGAACCAGATACCGCTAGAGCAGCAGGTGAAATGGGGAAACATACGACTGCTGTTCAGATGTCAGCCATTTGCATATAAGGTTATAAGCCCGGCAGCCGGATTCATTCCAGACCTGTTCATACCTTTTGCCGAACAGATAACGGCGGACAACGCCACCGGCAGCCACACCATAACCGGACCCGGAGCAATACAGATAAACAACAACGGAGTATTTGAGACAGAACCATATTTCAGGATTGATGGCTCTTTTACTACGCTGGCATTAGGGGACCTGATTATAAACAGGGCGCTGTCTGCAGGGACATTGTATATAGACAACGAGAAAATGGAGGTATACACCATAGATGCCGGGTCAAGGGTGAATTATTTGCCACAGACGTCCGGTAAGCCAATAAAGCTGGCACCGGGCAATAATACGATAAACATAAACGGAACCGGCCTTAACTTTACGCTTCGCTATTTGCTAATTGAAAGATGGTAAGGGAGGGGGACAGATGTTCAACATATACGACAAGAACGAAACAAATTTCTTGGGACTGGGGCTGGCTGTTTTAACGGATGTACGCAATGCGAAAATAAAACGCAGAATAAACTCAACATACGAACTGACGTTTGAGTACCCGCTCTTACCGGGAGACACGAAGGCGCAATATCTCGAAAAAGAAAATATAATCAAGGCGGACGGCCAACTGTTCAGAATTATTGAGACAGAAAAATATGACACAGGGGACAGGCAATGGATAAAGGTGCGGGCGCCACACATATTTTTTGATTTGATAGACTATGACACGGAGGATAAAAGGGTAGTAGACGCAAGTGTTCAAACAGCATTAGAAAGGCTGCTAGAAGGAACACCATTCACGGTAGGGATATGTGACGACTTAGGACTGGCCACAGCCTATTTTATAGAAGAAAACAAGCTAAAAAGTATAAATGATAAGATAATACCTCGTTGGAAATGCGAAATTGAGATAGACAACTTCACGGTAACGGCTAAAGCAAGGATTGGACAGGATAAAAAAATACACATCCGCAGGGGCAAAAACCTAAAAGGACTAAACTACAAGGAGGATATCAGCGGTGTAATCACCCGCTTGTACGTAAAAGGGAAAAACGGGCTCACCATAGAAAGTGTAAATAACGGCAAAAAGTATATAGACAGTCCGTATATCGGTAACTACAGTCACATTAAGGTTGGAAGGGTAACATTTGAGGATATAGAGGACCCACAGGAATTGCTGGAAGCAGCGCAGGAATATTTACAGACAGTAGACAAACCATACGTATACTATGCCATAGATTTAATAGAGCTGCGAGACAGCGAAGAATACAAGTATTTTAAGGAGTTGGAGACGCTAGGACTAGGGGATACTGTTTATATTTGGAATGACCGGCTAGGCATAGAGATAGAGGCCCGCATTTTGGAATACGAATACGACCCGGTAAAACGACAAAATAGTATTGTAGTATTGGGGAATTTTACAAATAGAATAGAGGACGTACTAGGTCAATTTGAGGATACCAAGCGCAGAGTAGACCGGGCAATTACTGACGAAGGGTATGTCCGGACGAGCTGGCTCCAAGGCGAGATTGACTTATTGGTAAATAGATTACGGGCAAGCGGAGCATATCAGCACGTTACGCCGATTGAGGGGAAGGGGGCATTGTTTGAAAACACGGACCCGACCAGCCCGGATTTTGGTGCATTATACATCGGCCCCGGCATTTTTGCTATAGCGAACAGCAAAAATCCAGATGGCTCGTGGAATTGGAGGGTATTTGGTACAGGGAAAGGTTTCTCTGGGGATGAAATAATGGCTGGCAGAGTACGGGCACAATTCCTGCAGATAGGAAGCCAGACAGAGTTTGAAGCAGGATACGATCCAAGCCAGAAGGAGACACCCGAAGGCGCACAGGCCAAGGTGGACGCAGCAAAACAGGACGTAATCACATATGTCAACACCGAATTGCAGGTGCGGGACGGGAGGATTGAGGCAAAAGCTGACAAAACAACCGTGGATGAGCTCGGCAACCGCATCAGCGAGGCAGAGGCCCAGTTAGCCGTACAAGCTAATGAGATCGCTGCTAGAGTCACAACGACCCAGCACGAGCAGGATATGGCAGAAATTAACAGCAACATTTCAGATTTGGATGATAGATTAACACAGGCAGAAGCGGAGCTAGTAGTACATGCCAACGAAATCGCCACAAAAGTCAGCCAAACCACATTTACTCAAGAGCTTGCGAAAAAAGAAAACGCCATTGTTCGCTCAAGCACCGCACCAGCCAATCCCACAACCGGCCAACTGTGGATAGACACATCGGTCATGCCAAATGCTTTGAAGCGATGGGACGGAACAGCATGGGTGAAAGTCACACCAACCACAGCAGGCGAAGTGGGGGCCTATACGAAAACCGAAACGGACACCAAACTGGCAACAAAGGCCGATACAGACGATTTAACAGCACTAGAGGGACGGGTCTCCACAGCAGAATCCACGCTAATTCAGCACGCCAACATGATAGCTACAAAGGTGAGCCAGTCAGATTTTGATCTACTAGAGGATAGGGTTTCATCTGCAGAAAGCACGATAAGCCAGCATGCCGATGAAATAGCCACAAAGGTCAGCCAAACTGTTTTTAACCAAGAGCTGGCCAAGAAAGAAAACGCCATCGTTCGGTCGAATACTGCACCGAGTAATCCGGCAATCGGGCAATTGTGGATAGATACATCGGTTATACCAAACGTTTTAAAGCGCTGGGATGGCTCCGCATGGGTGAAGGCAACTCCGACAACAGCCGGAGAAGTGGGAGCGTACACCAAAACAGAGACTGATAACAAACTGGCAAGTAAAGCCGATGCAGATGACCTTACAGCCCTTGAAGGCCGAGTATATACAGCAGAATCTACTCTGGTTCAACATGCAAATCAAATAGCTACGAAAGTTAGCCAAACGGATTTCGACCTGTTAGAAGATAGGGTAACGAACGCTGAAAGCACCTTAACTCAACATGCAAATGAAATAGCACTAAGGGTAACACAAACCACATTTAATTCAGCGATGAACTCTATAAACAGTGAACTAGACTCTTTGGATAACAGATTAAGCCAAGCAGAACTAAAAATAATACCTGATGCAATTGTATCCACGGTAAGACAATCCAGTGCATACCAGAACGACCTAGCAACGGCAGAAAACAACGCTAAGGTTTATGCTGACGATAAAGTTAGTAACATAAAAATCGGTGGAAGAAATATTTTGATAAACAGCGATTTTTCCAAGCAAAACACAAACGGGTCGTCTACCAAACACCCTAACCTTTACGCTGATTACTTTGGTGGTTACAATTCCGGGATTACAAACCCGACCAATTCCTACCATGCACATTTGGACACCGATACATTCAGTGAGCCAGTTTATGAATTCAACGAATCAGACGGGACAAGGAATTGGAAAGGTATATCACAAAATGTAACCGCCAGAATCAAGGAAACCGGTCAATATACAATATCGGTTGACTTATATGCTACTGATGTAGGAACCAAGTTTTTTGGTGGCTTTTACTATTACCGAGTAGGCGATACATCACCAGGATTTCGTGCTGGTCAATTCAATATTGTCCCAATCGAAACGAACAAATGGGTCAGGATGTCGGCGCAATGCAACCTAGGGGACGATGTTGATTTTTCAAAGCCGATAGTCTTCTACATGTACGGATATGGATTCAGCTCGAACGCCATTTTGTACATGAAAAGGCCGAAACTCGAAAAAGGCAATAAAGCTACCGACTGGACGCCCGCACCTGAAGATGTGGATTCTACTATTGATGGGTTAGATACTCGATTAACTCAAGCAGAAAGCACTATTGTCCAGCATGCGAATGAGATAGCTACAAAGGTAAGTCAAACAGATTTTGATTTGCTTGAAGGAAGGGTTACTTCAGCTGAAAGCACCTTGACCCAACACGCTAACGAAATAGCTTTAAGGGTGCGCAAAGATCAATTAGGTAGTGAAATAGTGCAAAATGCAGCAAGCGTTAAAATTGCAGTAGGGCAGATAGGTGGAAACAATCTTTTAAAGAACAGTAGCTTTGAGTTTGGTTCCACGAATTGGAACGGTATGGTGACAGGCACAAGTATTGTTTCAGAAGGTATAGATGGTGGCAAGTGTTTGAAAATAGTGAGTAGTTCGTTTGGCAATGCAATCGTTATATATCAAGACATACCTGCTTCAGTACTTAAGAAGGGCAAAAAATATACTTTGTCTGCTGAAGTTAAAGGGTTAAATATTGTTAAAGGTACAACTAATCCATTTGTAGCTCTGTATGGCGAATATTATAATAACAGCACCTATGTAACGGGTATAGGAGTATCAGGAAATTTTGCTACAGGCACCTTTGACTGGACAAAATATTCAATAACATTTACCGTAAGAAATGCTACCGATTATACTCGTCTTTGTGTTCAAATTTATATGAGGGACTGGACAGGTACACTGTGGGTTGACAACATTAAGCTAGAAGAAGGCGAAAATGCAACTGCTTGGAGTCCAAATCCGAATGAGTTAAAATCTTCTACAATGGAAGTAACAGATGACCATGTTAACATAAGAACACAGCAGTTTAATCTTGAATTATTAGCTTCTAATGGGGAAGATAATTCAGTTATAATTACAGCAGAAAATCAAGGATTTAATAAGTTATATATTGGTGAACTAACATGCCCAAATGCAGTTTTGAAGCAGGCACCAACAGTAATTAATGTAGGAGATAATCAAATACAGGCGACTATTAATAGCTTAAATAAATATCTTGCAGGCGATGTAAGGCTAGTTTTGACTGGGACTGTTTATAACGAAACTGTTGTAATTGACGGGTTTTATGGAAATGGTGGATTCATACTTGACCTTAACGGGAAGACAATAAATGGTAGAATTCAAGTGCTTAGATGTGGCGTTTATATTGGCATTTATAACGGGACTATAAATATAGTTGCAAGTGGAATATCAAGTGGGATAGCAGCATATGAAACAATGTTTTTAAGCGTATGGAAAGTTAAGGTTAACTGCTACAACAATAGTCAGTTTGGTATACAGGTGCATTGTACAGCAAAGGTGAATGACTGCGAAGTTTACGACGCCACAGAAGCTGCTTTTACTGTTTCAGAGGGACATACATTATTTGTTGTAAATTGTAGAGGAATAGCGAAGTATGGGTTGCAAGCAGGTGGTGCTTTTATCTTGAAAACAATTTCAGTGCCTGGTGGTACAACAGCCAATGAAATTACGTGGGATGGTGGGCAAATATTTGGTTCAGCTCCGGTAAATTTAGGTTCAGCAGCACCACCGAAACCGACGATACTTACAAAAACATATTTGGCAGTTTCTACAGCTTCATGGCGGTCTTCAGGTTGGCGTACGGATAACGACAGAGTGTACCAAGGCAACTGGGGTTATGGCAACCACAAAGGTCTTATTTTCTTTGGTGATAGTGTAATCAGCGACATAAAATCTGCTTTCAACGGTTACAACATCACCAGCGTTAAGCTGTATATCAAACGTGCGCCATCCCATGGTGTATATTCAGCACAAAATATCAGATTCTACAGCCACAACTATGCAAGCAAGCCTGGCGGCGAACCAGCTCTTGGTACAGACTACGGCAACTTGATTGCACTAGCTTGTGACCAAGAAAGTATTGTTAACATTCCAACCAGCTTTATAACCGAAATCCGAAACAATCAAGCGAAAGGACTTGCTATATATCAATCCGGCGGCAGTCCGTATGTGATATTGCTTGGCAAGTCCGAATATGATATTCGGCTTGAAATTACTGGGCAAAAGTAAAGGAGTGAGAATATGCAGATAGTATTTTACAATGACAACGGCGTCCTGAATGTAATTCGGGACGCCGAAAATATACAGATTAAAGGTAATTCAATCGAGTACAACAACGGTAGTAAGCTATCAGGGATAAATTGTAAGTATATCATTTTGGATGATGACATAGAGGTCAATGAAATAACAGAAGAAATATTGGCTTTGGACAAGTCAAGCCAATTTAAAAGCATGGACCCGTTCGAACAACGATTACACGATTTGGAGGCAGCTATAGCCTTTCTGTTTGGGGGGTATGTCTGATGCCATTTGAGTTTATGGTACGTATATTTGCAAGGGTGATAAAGCATAAGGTTGAACACGAAGGAGCAGATGCAGAAGAAGAAATTGCAAAGCTCCCAGAAGAATACAGGGAGCCTGTGAGACAAGAATTAGGATTATAAAGGATCCGCATGGGTCCTTTTTGATTTTGTGCCAGAAAGGAAGTGTAAGCATGAAACCCGAAAATATATACAAAACAATATGCAGTGTAGGAGGCGCTCTTGCCTCCTTTTTCTTTGGGGGGTGGAGCGCATTGCTGGAGATATTATTAGCATTTGTTGCGTTTGATTTCCTGACCGGTGTTATGGCTGCTAATATAGAAGGAAAACTAAATAGCAATGTAGGCTGGAAGGGCATTGCCAAAAAGGTTGCTATATTTGCTCTTGTGGCTGTTGCTAACCTTGCTGACAGAGCACTGGGCGATGCTCATATCTTTAGAGATGCAACCATATTTTTCTATCTTGCTAATGAATTGCTGAGCATAATTGAGAATATAGGCCGTATCGGTTTGCCTATACCGGAAGCACTGCGAAAAGCTGTGGCAGTTCTAAAAGAGAAAGGAGAGGAAGACAAATGAGAAAGGGCATAGATGTTTCCAAATGGCAGGGCGTTATAGACTGGGATAAAGTCAAAAAGGCCGGTATAGACTTTGCGATTATACGGGTAGGTTATGGCCAAAACAATATTGATGAGCAGTTTGTGAGGAACATTACTGAGTGTAATCGACTGGGTATCCCATGTGGAGTGTACTGGTTTAGCTATGCACTTAACGAGGAAATGGCCAGACAAGAAGCAAGATATTGCTTAGAAGCAATAAAACCATACAAGGTAGAATACCCGGTTTGCTTTGATTTTGAATACGATTCGGTTCGTTATGCACAGGAAAAAGGTGTTATCATCGACAAAGCTCTAGCAACAGCACTTGTTGAGGCATTTTGTGATGAAGTTGAAAAAGCTGGCTATTATGCGATGAATTATGCAAACAAAGATTATCTGAAAAATATGTTCGATATGGATAGGTTGAAAAAATACGATTTGTGGTATGCTTATTGGAGTTCTGCCTGTGATAGAGACGATGCAGGGATATGGCAGTATACTTCAGACGGAGAAGTGGATGGAATAACCGGCAGGGTTGATATGAACATAGCATTTAAGGATTATCCCGCTATCATCAGAAGCAAAGGCTTAAACGGATTGAGCAAGGATGAGCCATCTTCAAGAGCAGAGCCAGACCTTATCTATATCGTAAAGAAAGGCGATACACTTTCAAAGATTGCTGCAATGTTTAAAACAACTGTGGCAAAGCTCGTACAGCTTAACAAGATAAAGAATCCGAACCTCATCTTCCCAGGCCAGAAGATAAAGATAACTGGCAGCGAAAACAAAGAAATTGTGTATACAGCTCAAAGCGGAGATACTTTATGGGAGATAGCCAAGAAATACAACACAACTGTTGAGAAGCTGGCCAGGGACAATGGGATAAAAAATCCTAACTTGATACATCCAGGACAAAAACTGGTGATAAAATAAAGCCGAGGGGCAGTGAGCCCCTCTTTTTTGTTTTTATATATTCAGATTCAGTGTTTTTGGAAGGATTTTGTTGAAAAATATAGAATATTTGCAATAACAAAAATGTTTTATATTTCGCTGATTTAGAACTGAATTTTAATATTTTCTTATAACTACAGGGAGGGTAAAAATGAAGATACCAGTTTTACCAAGTCGATTTGAAAATTTTAACATAAGTAAAGGTTCATCATATTCTCAAAGTGAATTAGAACGTTTAAAAAGTTTTATATTTCCAGTAGAGGAATCGAATAAATATATAGAAAGAATAATTCGTACAATGAAAGCGAGTAATAGTGGTGCTTTTATAATTCTAGTAGGCAAATCTGGTATAGGAAAAACGACATTTTTAAACACATTGCCGCTTTACATTCAAAATATACAAGTTAAATCAATATACAATAAAAGGCCTTTAGATGAAGAAATAAACAAGATGGAAGATACTAATAACCCTAGAATTATAGTATTAGAGAATAGGGAAACTGTAGAAACTTTAGCTACTCATCAACTGGAACAAGAACTGCACCTTATAAATAGATTTATTAGATCTGATAAAGGTAGAAATACAATTGTAGTTTGGCCATGCAATGGTGAAGAGATGGCTAATGAAATTGTTGATTTTGCGAGGCATATTGGTGGCTCATCTTTAATTGGGAAAGATACGGTTTTAAAATATAACGGTCCATCTAGGGATAATTTTATCCCTATTTTGAAGAAAACGTATGAGTTTTTTAATGAGTGCGATATTTCTGATATGGGATTTACAGACGAATATCTAGAAGATATTTTGAATAATATGAGTCCCAATAGTACTATTGGCGATTTTCTAGAAGAAGTCAGAAATCAATTACTTGATGATTATAATAAGATCAAAGATTCTAAAGATTATGTTGGTGATTTATTTGATTTAATCATATGTGTCGTTGCTGGCAATAATCCAATAACCGAAGTCGAGTATTTAACAAAAGGTGATTATAGTAATGTGGATTTCGACAGGCTTTTGTCAGCTACAGATAGTAACATTAAGTCAATGATAGCAAGGCATAGACGTATTTATTCGATGGTAGCAACGCAATTAAATTTTAAAATTGTATCAATAGATTGGCAAGAGATTTTAGAGATTTTAGAGATTTTAAGAATTAAATCAGAATGTGATGATATAACAATTGAAAAGTTTGATAAATATATACAGGAAGAGTGTGGGTTAAAATTAAGTAAATCCGCAAGACAATTAGAAATACTCAAGACAATGAATTTGACAAGATGTATCGAGGGATTACCATATAAAAGAAAGAAAGACACATTGAAGTATAATAGTCAAGATGCATTTAATAAAATTTTAGCTTTATCTAAAACTAATGATACCCTGATACATAGAAAAATCTGCAGGCTTTTAAAAGAGAATAATATAATAAATGTAGGAGAGGTAGAGGAAAGTTTTGGTTATTATGGTTATGAAGTAATAAGCGATATGATTTGCAGCATTCCAAGGAAATATATAAGAATTGAATTTATGTGGAGGGAAACAGCTAGTGCTGCAGATATTTCTAGGTACTCTTTGGAAAAACTCTACGAATACTGTAAAGCGATGAGAGTCATTTAATTACTTGGTGTGCTGGGAGAATTTTAACTCCTGAACTTCTGGTCAGGTAGAGCTGTATTGTGTTAGGAAAATCTCGGAAAATCCAATATGGTCCTATTATGGCATATGGTTGGTAAAAAAGAAGCCATATCGGCTACATGGAAGACTCAGATAAATCGGCATCAAAGCCGCTCTTTTATTCTTATCCAGGCTTGGTCAACGTTTTTATGGTGGATTTGTACCTATAGGATTGTGTGCTAATTGTGACCTTTTTCTGGTACGGTTCAGCTCCACCATCAAAAGTCACAATCGTGTTGATGTCAACTTTGCCATCGTACACGAGTATTTTTTACGTAAGCCTGGATAATGTGTGTTCTTACGGACTTTTGTTTCTTATATCAGCGTCTTATCAGTTATGGAGGGTGGGAATTAGGATAGGGGGCAGTTAAAAGCCACCCCCTATCCTAATTTCTACACGGACCTGGCCAGGTTGGTTGGGTTATGTCCTTATGCGCTTTAGCTCCACCACAGTTAAGACCGCCTGAGGGTGAAGGAAGGCGGTTTTTTCGTTTTTGAGAAAAAAGGGACACATCTTAACTTTGTAATACCGTTTATAAAAACAATAACGTATAACATGGCAGGTCTTTAAGTGGGTTTATATTTATTCCGCAGGTTTGGGTGCGAAAATCGAAAATTGAAAAAGGGGGATTGCTATGGAACAACACTTAAAAAGGTTGAGAGATCAGAAGAAGACGATAGGGACAGCGTGTCTGAGGGGCCGGAGCGCGATTTGGTGCAGAACAGTTTAAGGTGACCCAATCCGAGAAGGGTAGGGGAAAGACCCGCATATTCCACGTTTTCAATCCTGCACCGGTGGCAAGCGATGAAGCGGCTGAGATAGTGGTTTGGGAGAGGAGTTTATAAAGTGGGTCTCTTGCCGGCATTTTCAGGTTAATTGAAGAAAACCCCAGCAAGGGTATGACAGCATGGGTTGTGGGTCGCCCCACATGAACGTGATTGGCTTGACTCGGGTTTTAATATTTTCATAGATGATACATGTGTATCATTTGATGCACAACCCTGTAGCGTTGCCAGCATATGCCTTGAATTTGAGGAGTAAAGAGATGTGCAGTGTTATCCTCCGACTGCCATGATAATTTCAGTCGGGGGTTTTGTTTTCCAAATCTTGACGTGTCCATTACATCAGATTATAATAATAATTGAACTGGTTCAATTTTTATAGGGCATGTAGGAGAGAGATATGGCTGTAACCATCCGCGACGTGGCAAAGCGTGCAGGTGTATCGCTGGGTACGGTATCCCGGTACCTCAATGGCTATAGGTTGCGGGAAGAGAACCGTTTAAAGGTTGAGAAAGCCATCCAGGAGTTGGGTTTTAAGCAGAATATCATCGCTAAAGGCCTCAAAAGTAACCGTTCCATGACAATCGGAGTGGTAATTGATGATTTTACAAACATTTTCTGCACTTCTATCGTAACAGCCATAGAAAGGACTGTGGAAAAGGAGAATTACAGCATCATACTGTGCGATTACGAAGGCGATACCGAGAAGCTCGAACAGAAGCTGAATTTTTTAAGGGACCGTTTTGTGGATGGGCTTATCCTTTTTTCCAACAACGTTCGTTTGAGCATAATGGACGAGTATATTCGTGACGGGATTCCCATAGTAATAGTAAATGAAGATATTCCCGGTTTTAATACCGATAAAGTACTGGTGGATAATGCCGGGGCCTCTTTCAGAGCGGTTGAGAGGTTCATACACTCCAACCATACCAAAATTGCCATAATAAATGGGCCGCCCAACTCGTGGGTCAGCCAGCAGAGGTTTGAGGGATACAAGCAGGCATTGGAAGCTTATAACCTGCCTGTTGAATCCCGGTGGATTAAATATGGTAATTTTACGACGGTAGGAGGTTATCTGGCTGCCAAAGAGTTTTTTGAAGGGGCTGATATTCCCACTGCCCTGTATGTTACCAATTATTACATGACGTTGGGAGCTGTCATGGCTATCCATGAATTGAATATCAAGGTTCCGCAAGAGCTGTCCATCATAGGCTTTGATTACTTCGAGCTGTCAGATGTCATAAAGCCTTCATTGACGGTGATTGAACAGCCCACCTCAAAAATGGGGGAAATAGCCGGCAATCTTATATTAAAGAGGATAAAGGGAGACTATACAGGTTACCCGGAGGTACACACGCTTCATACCAGGATGATTGTGAGGGATTCGGTAAGAGCCATTTCTTAGTCTTGGCAGTTAAAGAAGAAGCCTGATACTCAAATAATGTCTTAGATGTGTTCTTTAATTCTTTTACGCTTAATTTGAACCGTTTCAATTTTGATAGCTATATTTTGGTTGCTGGGTTTCCAAAATCTAATTTGATTAGAAAGGATTATATTTTTAATTGCTTGATTTACAAAGACCTAAAAACAAATTTGAATAGAAAGGGAGATAACATGGGTAAACTGCGGTTCAGGCAGGTTCATCTGGATTTTCACACTTCCGAGAAGATTGTGGAGGTGGGAAACGCTTTTGACCCTCAGGAGTTTGCTCACACCTTGAAAGAAGCTGGCGTTGATTCCATCACCTGCTTTGCCAGATGTCACCACGGGATGATTTACTACGATACCAAATTTCCTGCGCGGCATCCCGGGCTCAAAAGAGACCTTTTGCGAGAGCAGATTGAAGCCTGTCATGCGGTAGGCATTCGGGTACCCATCTACATAACCGTGGGTTGGGATGAATACATGGCAAAGCAGCATCCCGAGTGGTTGGAGAGGATGCCGGATGGCAGGCCTTATGGTGCTGGGCCTTTAGAGGCAGGCTGGAAGCATTTATGCTTTAATACTCCGTACATCGATTATGTGGAGGAACAGACCATTGAGGTTTTGGAAAAGTTTGGAGATGAAGTGGATGGCTTGTTCTTTGACATAATAATCCAACACCCTTGCTGTTGCAGCTATTGCATGGAAGGGATGGAACGGGCGGGGCTAAACCCTGAAGACCCGGAGGATCGCAAAAAGTTTGCCAAGCAGGTTCTGGATGCCTTCAAGAAAAGGATGACGGCCACTGTGCGCAGGTATAATAAAGACTGTACCATTTTCTACAATGCAGGGCATATTGGTCCCTCAATTAGGGATACCCTGGATACGTATACCCATTTAGAGCTGGAATCCCTGCCTAGCGGTGGGTGGGGATACGAGCATTTCCCCATCACTGTAAGGTATGCCAGGAATTTGGGATACGAATATCTGGGGATGACCGGCAGATTCCATAAGTCGTGGGCCGATTTCGGTGGGTTTAAGAATCAGGCGGCGCTGGAATATGAATGCTTTACAGCTCTGGCTCATGGCGCCAAGTGCTCCATAGGCGATCAGCTTCATCCCAGTGGAGCTATAAATAAAGCTACATACAAGCTTATTAGCAGCGTGTATAGCCAAGTAAAAGAAAAGGAACCATGGTGCGATGATGTCACTGCGGTGACCGAGATAGGGGTATTTACGCCAGAAGCGATTGAGGATACTGCCGTCAGGCTCCATCCATCATTGAGAGGCGCTTACAGGATGCTGGAGGAGTCACATTATCAGTTTGATGTAATCGATGAACAGATGGATTTCAGCCGCTACAGGGTCAACATTCTTCCTGATGTAATCACTCTGGATGAGGCCCTAAAAGATAAACTGGAAAGCTACGTTGCAAACGGGGGCAAGCTGCTGCTCTCATACAAATCCGGGATGGCAAGAGGTCAACAACAATTCGTGCTGTCGGGTATGGGAGTTGAGCTGGTGGGCGACGCTGAATACTCGCCCGACTATGTGGTGGCGGGTGAGGCCATAAATCAGGGCCTGTTTGATACGGAGTATGTCATGTATGACAGGGGCTTATGGGTAAAGCCTCAGGAAGGGACCAGGGTACTGGCCTCAATCTGGAATCCCTATTTCAACAGAAGCTACAAGCATTTTTGTTCCCATCGTCAGACGCCACCTGAAAAGGAAAGCGGATATCCGGCGGTTACGCAGAAAGGTTCCATCATCTATTTTGCACACCCTGTGTTTTCAATGTATCATAAGCATGGAGCAAGGGTTTATAAGCAGCTGGTGGTAAACGCTTTGCGGCTGCTTTTGCCTGATAAGCTGGTTGAAACCAATGCACCCACCACGGCGCATATGCTCTTGAATTACCAGAAGCCCCATAACCGGTATGTTCTCCATATCCTTCATTATGTCCCCCAAAGGCGGTGCGAGGAGATAGACATTATAGAAGACGTAATTCCTCTGTATAACGTAGAGGTGAAGGTAAAGCTTTCTTCAAAGCCTGAAAGGGTGTACTGTGCTCCTAAAGGCACACAGCTGGATTTTGAGTATACGGATGGATATGTAAAAGTGGTGGTGCCAAGGGTAGAAGGACACGAGATGGTGGTGTTTGAACAGGGCGTAAAATGATGAGATGCAGTTTATGCCTGTGAGAGTTGATATGATGCTGTTGGGGAAAATATATGCTCAGAAGCGATTGGGTTGGCGAAACCACTCCACCCTCAAATTGTGAATTTCGTTTTGTGCAGCAAAATAGATTTTTTACACTAAAATCAAAAATTTAAATACATAAAAGAGGAGGAGAGATTTATGGCCAATGTTGAGGGAATGAAATTGATTCCGCCGCACAACAGGTTTAAAGGAGGTATGCCCAAAATCGGGATACGGCCTACCATCGATGGAAGGCGGCGAGGTGTCAGGGAGTCTCTGGAAGAGCAGACCATGAATATGGCTAAAGCGGTGGCCAAGTTTCTGGAGGAAAACGTCAGGCACTACAATGGCATGCCGGTGGAATGCGTGATTGCTGACACATGCATTGGTGGGGTGGCCGAGGCGGCACAGGCAGCCGAGAAGTTTGCTCGTGAAGGGGTGGGCGTATCCATCACCGTGACGCCCTGCTGGTGCTACGGCGCTGAGACCATGGACATGGATCCTTTTATTCCAAAAGCGATATGGGGCTTCAATGGGACCGAACGTCCGGGGGCTGTATATCTTGCTGCGGTGCTGGCGGCTCACAATCAAAAAGGTTTGCCGGCCTTTGGCATATACGGCAGGGATGTACAAGATGCTGGCGATACCACCATTCCTGACGATGTGAAGGAGAAGCTTCTCAGGTTTACCAAAGCGGCCCTGGCTGTGGCAAACATGAGGGGCAAATCCTATCTCTCCATGGGCGGGGTATCGATGGGCATTGCCGGCTCCATGGTCAATCCCGATTTCTTTGAGAGCTATTTGGGGATGCGCGTGGAATACATAGATGAGACAGAATTCATAAGGCGCATCGAGGAAGGCATCTACGATAAAGAGGAGTTTGAACGGGCTTTGCGCTGGGTAAAGGCCAACTGCAAAGAGGGCCCTGACAACAACCCGCCAGAGATGCAGGTTTCCAGGGAGAAAAAGGATAAGGACTGGGAAATGGTTATAAAGATGACAATGATTGCCCGTGACCTTATGGTGGGCAATCCAAAATTGGCCGAGATGGGGTTTGAGGAGGAAGCCTTGGGACACAATGCCATCGTGGCGGGTTTCCAAGGGCAGAGGCAGTGGACCGACCACTTCCCCAACGGCGACTTTATGGAGACCATACTCAACTCGTCGTTTGACTGGAACGGCATAAGGCAGCCCTACATCCTTGCAACCGAGAACGACTCGTTAAACGGCGTTGCCATGCTGTTTGGGCATCTGCTCACCGGTACGGCCCAGATCTTTGCTGATGTGAGGACCTACTGGAGCCCCGAGGCCGTAAAGCGCGTAACCGGCAAGGAATTAACCGGGCTGGCAGCCAATGGCGTTATACATCTCATCAATTCCGGGTCGGCGGCATTGGACGGTACGGGCCAGCAGACCAAGGACGGCAAGCCGGCCATCAAGCCCTTCTGGGAAGTGACGCCTGAGGAGGTTGCCCGATGCCTCGACGCAACCCAGTTCAGGTACGCCAATCTGGGCTACTTCCGCGGCGGCGGTTTCTCGACCGATTTTACCACCAGAGGCGGGATGCCGGTTACCATCTCGAGGATAAACATCGTGAAGGGGTTAGGCCCGGTGCTTCAGCTGGCCGAGGGCTACACGGTGGAGTTGCCTGAGGATGTGCACGATATTCTTGATAAGCGCACTGATCCCACATGGCCCACTACCTGGTTTGTTCCCATACTTACAGGCAAGGGCGCTTTTAAGGATGTATACACCGTAATGAACAGCTGGGGTGCTAACCACGCGGCTGTGTGTTATGGCCACATTGGAGCCGAGCTCATCACCCTGGCATCCATGCTGAGAATTCCGGTATGCATGCACAATGTCTCGGAGGACAGGATATTCAGGCCCAGCGCATGGAATGCGTTTGGTACAAATGACTTGGAGGGTGCAGACTACAGAGCATGTGCTGCCTTTGGACCGCTGTATGGCAGGAAATAAGTGCATTTGTTCTGATTGAAGTGTCCGTCATCGATTTACAAGCATTATTTGCCGATTATACGCTCATTGGGGCCTATTTCCCACAAAGGGTGGGCCCCTAATTTTTTATGCTGTAAAATTTCTTGCAAGGTGACCGTCCTTGAGTATAGCTGCTAGCTTAATGTGAATTTTACGAAAGTAGCGGGATACACTTATCAAAAAACATGGTAGAATATACTTAAGATTAAATATGGCAAAATATACTTGAGATTCCCAAAAGTGAATGATAGTTCACAAAATTTTGATTTGAGTGTATCATAGATCTGGTTGCTGAGCGTTAACGAAAGAGGTGAAGGCTGTGAAAGCACTGTTTTTATCGGTATCAGCAGGTCATGGCCATAATCAGACGGCCAGGGCTGCCATGGAGAGTTTGAAGACTAAAGGCGTCGACTGCGTGTTGCTGGATATATTTGAGTATATAAATCCCATATTGAGCGAATCGGTTGCCAAGGCCTATCTCATTTCTACGAAATTTACCCCCGCTGTTTACGGGAGACTGTACCGGCTGGGAGAAAGATTGGAGAAATCTAACGAAAAGCTCTACATAGGTAAGATAATAAGCTCGCTTTTGTCCAGGAAATTGACGGTGTTCCTCAGTGAATATCAACCTGACGTGATCATTTGCACCCATATTTTCCCTGCACAGGTGATAAGCTATCTCAGGGAAAAGGGGCTGTCATGCAAGAGCGTGGGTATTATAACCGATTTCACTGTCCATCCTTTTTGGGAAGATACCAATTTGGATTATTACGTGACTGCCAGCAGCTTGCTGAACCTGCAGGTTCAAAGAAAGGGGATACCCCTCGAAAAGGTTTGGCCCATTGGGATTCCCATTTTCATAAAGTTTGCCAATAAGATGGACAAAGCGGAGGCCAGAAAGCTGCTGGGTATTGAGAATAAGACCACGGTTCTGGTCATGAGCGGAAGCATGGGCTATGGAAATGTGGATGACGTCATTCGCAGGCTGGACAACATGGATATGGATTTTCAAATAATCTCGGTGTGCGGCAATAACGCTTCATTGAAGAAAAAGATTGATTCGCTGGATATAAAGAAAAAGATCTACAACTACGGCTTTGTGGACAATGTGGACATCATGATGGACGCCTCGGATTGTATATTGACCAAGCCTGGAGGGCTTACCGTATCTGAAAGCCTTGCCAAGTGCATTCCCATGATCCTGATAAACCCCATTCCGGGACAGGAGGACAGGAATGCGGAATTCTTGCTGAACAATGGTCTGGCCATTAAGACCAGCGAGACTTTTCCGGTGGATGAAGCGGTTTACCAGCTGTTTCACAATGACAGCAGGAGAAAGTATTTGATCGAGATGATGCGTGAGGTAGGCAGGCCATATGCTGCGGATGAGCTGGCTGACCTCATTATACAGCAAATAAAAATGGGGGCTTGAAGCCCCCTTTAATTTAAACTATTTTTACTGAGAAGTTTGTGTAGGCTGTGATGGGTTTTGCTGAATAAATGGGCAGTGCCCACCGAAACCCATACCTCTTCTCCGTCCGAAACCACCGTTAAATTTGCCACGGCCAAATCCTGGCAGGTATCCTTGTTCGGTTCGGAATTTTTCCATCTGGTCTATTCTCTGTTTCATAAATTCTGCTCGCTCTTGGTCGATTACTCCAAACTCCAGATATTTGTCCACGATTTGTTTCTTGAGCTCGGTAATTTTTGAGTACAGCTGTGCCAGCTCTTTTTTCTGTGATTCAGTGAGCTGTGTTCCCGCAGCGTTGGAAGGAGTTTGCGTATTTTCGTTTTGGGCCCATGCAATAGGCACTGCAATGGCTCCTACCAGCATTATGGCTATGGCCATGATCCACCATTTCTTCAAGTCTGTTCACCTCCTCTTTAGATTTGTCTTATTAATATTGTACCCGTGTTCTATATTAAAGTTGTGAATATCGTGTGAATATTGCGTGAATAATTTGTAAATTATCTATATAATATAATGATTGACCGATTCCTTGAGTAAAATTCAAACATAGCTTACAAAAATAAAACTCAAGCACAGATTGTTGAGAGCTGTTTAAAATATAGCCCTATCAAGACAACGCCTTTTTTATAAGGTCTATCCTGGATAGTATGCGCTGGAAGAGCAAATCCACTATGGTAATGGCTGCCATGGCTTCTACCACCACCACGGCGCGGGGAACTATTACGGGGTCATGCCTGCCCGTCAATACCAGCTGTGTGTTTTGCATATCATGCGTTACTGTCTTTTGCGGCATGCGAATGGAGGGCGTGGGTTTAAATGCTGCCCTGAATACGATGGGGAATCCCTCGCTTATCCCTCCGGTTATACCCCCCGAGTTGTTGGTGGGTTTGGTAAGCCCCCTGTCTGGATAGTAGACCAGCGTGTCATTGTTCTGTGAACCGGTGAGGTAAGCTGCTTCAAATCCTCTGCCGAATTCGATGCCCTTTACCGCGCCAATGGACATTATGGCTTTAGCAAGAGCTGCGTCGAGCTTGTCGAAGACCGGCTCTCCCACTCCGCTGGGCAGGCCCTGGATTACGCATTCCACGACCCCGCCTGCCGAGTCGCCCTTTTCCTTAAGCTGCTGGATATACTCTGCAGCCTTTTTCGCTGCTTCGCCGTCAGGCATGGCCAGGGGATTACGGTATATCTCGTTCTCATCAAAATTTTCCGGGTTGACTTTTATGGGGCCTATAGAGAGGGTGTAGGCTTGTATTCGCACTCCCAGTTGGGACAAAACTTTTTTGGCGATGGCGCCGGCGGCTACCCGGGCGGCTGTTTCCCTGCCTGAGGCGCGGCCACCGCCCCTGTAATCCCATATTCCGTATTTGTGATGATAGGTATAGTCGGCGTGGCCAGGGCGATATACATGTGCGACCTGGGAGTAGTCTTTTGAATGCTGGTCCTGATTGGCGATGATGAGGGATATGGGCGTACCTGTGGTTACGCCTTGGAACACGCCTGACAGTATTGTCACTTTGTCTTCTTCGCGCCGCGGTGTGGAGTAGGGGGATTGCCCCGGCTTTCGCCTGTCCAAATCCCTCTGTATATCCTCTTCACATAATGGAATGCCGGCCGGGCATCCGTCCACAACCACGCCCAGGGCTTTGCCATGGGACTCTCCCCAGGTGGTGACGGTGAAGTTCTTTCCGATGGTTGAACCTGACATATAGACCTCCTTGGCATTGAATTTTACAGAATTGTACCATTTTGGAGCCATGCTGTACAGCATCCCTTGATTAAATTGGTGGTGAATTAAGAGAAAAGATATGTTAAAATATACTGGAGAAGGGCGATAGGGATCACCGTTAATACGGGAGTAGTAGAGCGGAATGAGAGCAGAGCGGAATAACAAATGGTAAGGGACTATTGAGCATATATAAACCTGAGAATGAATGGGCTGGAAGGAAGGAATGCGGTGATTGTTGGAACTGGTATAGATATCATCGAGGTTGAGCGGATAAAGAATGCGTGTGGCAAAACGCGCTTTTTAGAGAGGGTATTTACCGAAAGGGAACGGGAATACTTTAAAAGCCGTCGAAATAATCTATACACCATTGCCGGAAGCTTTGCGGCCAAAGAAGCTGTCATGAAGGCCCTGGGTACGGGCTTGGGCGGTGTGGGCTGGAAGGATATAGAGGTGCTTCACGGGTCTGATGGCAGGCCATATGTGCAGCTTCATGGCAGGGCGGCCCATAGGTTGTCAAGCCTGGGCGGGAAAAGGATATGGATTTCCATATCACATATAAAGGAGCTGGCAGTAGCCCAGGCGGTTATCGAAACTGAGGAGGATGAACATGGTTGTCGTAACCCCATCCGAGATGAGGAAAATTGACCAGAGGGCTATTGAACAGTTTGGCATCCCAGGGATTGTGCTTATGGAAAATGCTGCCCTTAAAGTGGTGGAAGTGATAGAAGAGGTTTACTGCTTAAAAGAGCGGGACAGGGTTGTCGTGCTGGCGGGTATGGGAAATAACGGGGGTGACGGCCTGGCCGTTGCCCGCCATATATTTTTGAAGGGCGTAAATGTGAAGGTTTTTCTGCTGGCACGGGAAGAGGCTGTATCGGGAGATGCAAGGGTCAATCTGGATATCGTCAAAAAGCTGGGGGTGCCTTTGTCCTTTGTACGGTACGAGAGCGATGTAGCAAAGCTTGAGGGGAGCTTGAAGAGCGCAACGCTTGTGGTTGACGCTATATTTGGTACAGGGCTTTCCAGGCCGGTAGAGGGGATTTTTGCAGAGGTGATCCAGCTGGTCAATCGCATGTCGGTTCCAGTTGTGTCTGTCGATATACCTTCTGGCGTCAATGGCGCAGATGGGCGCGTTATGGGGACGGCCATAAAGGCTATGAATACGGTAACATTTGGGTATCCAAAAAGGGGGCATCTGCTATACCCGGGCCGAAAATATACCGGAAAATTGCATGTTGTCCCCATAGGTTTGCCGCCTGATAGCGCCCAGGCTGTTGGAGCGCAGGGCTTTACACTGAGTGAAGATGAGGCGGCTGCGATGCTTCGAGAGCGGCCTGCCGAGGGACACAAGGGGACCTTTGGCAGGGTGGCCGTGGTGGCGGGTTCTACCGGCATGACGGGAGCCGCTTGCCTTGCCGCTATGGCAGCATTGCGCAGCGGAGCGGGGCTTGTCACTCTGGGGATACCGACCAGCCTAAATGATATTTTGGAGAACAAGCTGACCGAGGTTATGACCAGGCCGCTGCAGGACCATGGAACGGGGTGCCTGCAGGAGGAGGCATTGGACGATATACTGGACTTAGTGAGGGATGCAGATGTTTTGGCCATAGGGCCGGGGCTGGGGAAAAGCGGTGCCGTATTTGAAGTTTTAAGGAATATTTTGGGTAGAATTGATATATCCATAGTATTAGACGCAGATGGATTAAATCATATATCCCGGGATATTAGCCTGCTCAGTAAGCATGCAGGGCCCGTGTTGATTACGCCCCATCCTGGGGAGATGGCAAGGTTGACAGGCTTGAGCGTTGCTCAAATTGTGGAGTCTCCTGTGGAGGTGGCACAAAGGTTCTCACAAGAAACAGGAGTGGTGGTATTGCTAAAGGGTGCCACTACGGTGGTTTGCCATCCGGATGGCAGAGTATACTTCAACACGACTGGGAATTCCGGGATGGCTACGGCGGGAAGCGGTGATGTTTTAACCGGCATCATTGCCGGATTTATTGCACAAGGGTATGAGCCTTTTGACGCGGCGGCACTGGGCGCGTTTGTCCATGGCTATGCAGGCGATTTGGCGGCTGATGCCCACGGTCAGGCAGGAATGGTGGCTGGGGATATACTTGAGGCCGTGCCGCTGGCACTTAAGAAGATGTATAATTTGCTGGCAGAGCATTGTAAAAGTTGGTCACATCGTATATAATACTGAATATAGTTATGGTGTATGTTAGCACATCAGCGTGAGGCCGACCATAAATCTTCCTGCTTTCCTGGATGAACATAGCTGACATTGTTTGTGGAGGCAGGGGGTAATTTTGTGCAGGTGGGAAGCTCCGGTTTTTGCTAGGGAGCAGTTAAGGTGGGAATCTTGAGTACATAATTTATAGGAGGTGCCCACTGTGGCTGAATTAAAGAAGATTTTGGTGAGCTTACCTGATAGCCTTTTGAGGGAAGTTGATGAGATTGTCGCGATTGAGAAGAGAAACAGGAGCGAATTTATTCGAGAAGCCATGAAACTTTACATCAGGGAGAGGCATAAGATGGAAATAAGGGAAAAGATGAAAAAGGGCTACGAAGAGATGGCAAAAATAAATGCCGAGTTGAGCAAGGTAGGATTTGAGTCCAGCAACGAGGCGTTGGCGACTTATGAAGCCCTTTTATCGGAGAGTGAATGATTAATTATGATAGTGAGAAGAGGAGAAATCTATTACGCTGACCTCAGCCCTGTAGTGGGCTCGGAGCAGGGCGGAGTGAGGCCGGTGCTCATAGTACAAAACGATATAGGAAACAAATACAGTCCCACCGTCATCGTGGCGGCCATCACTTCGCAGATTAACAAGGCCAAGCTTCCCACCCATGTGGAGCTTAGCGCATCCGAGTATGGGTTGCCTAAGGATTCGGTCATTTTGCTTGAGCAAATAAGGACAATTGATAAAAAGAGGTTGAGGGAAAAAATATGCACGCTGTCGCCCGAGGTTATGGAAAAGGTAAACGAGGCACTGCAGATAAGCCTGGGACTTATTGATCTGTAAAGCAGGATGGGGCGGGCGTTTAATTTTTTGATTGCCAATAAAGCTGATTGTGGAGCAGAAATAGCGGCTGTGGAATCTACTCTTATATATCTTATATACGAGAGGAGAGTACTACACTCGAAACAACAAAAGGATTAAAAAGGAGTACTGCATGAAGAAGCTGTATTTGCTGATAAAAGATTATGTGCTCATAGTGGTAGGCACGTTTTTGACTGCACTTGCATTCAACTTCTTTCTTATACCGCACAAGATTGCTCCAGGGGGATTAAGCGGTATAGGCACGGTATTGTACTACCTTTTTGGGATTCCAGTGGGCGTTACCATGCTGCTTCTCAACGTGCCCATATTTATAATGGCCGTTAAGAAATTAGGTAAAGATTTTGGATTTAAGACGCTTTTGGCTACGGTATTGCTGTCGGCATTTATTGATCTTGTAAAGGTTCCCTCGCTTACGCATGATTCCATACTTGCTTCCATTTACGGCGGCGTGCTGATGGGCGTTGGTTTGGGACTTGTCTTCCAGGGCAACGCTACCACCGGGGGCACCGACCTGTTTGCCAAGATAGTGCACAAATTTTACCCTCTGGTGGGAGTGGGCTGGATACTCTTTGTCGTTGACTTTTTAGTTGTCTTGACGGCCGCCATCGTTTTTGGACCAAACCAGGCGCTTTATGCGCTGGTGTCTTTATACTTGAGCGCCCGCGTGATAGACGTGGTGCTGGAAGGCTTGGACTCAGCCAAGGCTTTTATCATCGTTTCTGACCATGCCGATGAGATAAGCCACAGGATTATGACCGAAATAGACAGAGGCGTCACCTTTTTAGAAGGTAGAGGGGCGTATACCATGCAAAGGAAAAATGTGATTTTATGCGTGGTGAATAGAGCACAGGTGGTACGGCTAAAGGCCATCGTAAACGAGGTGGATCCTTTAGCTTTCGTTTTGGTTACCGATGTGAGGGAAGTGATGGGTGAGGGCTTTTGATTGGGTCCAAAATGGATTTTGACAAGCCTGCTGGCTCCCTCGGACGTAAATACTACAATTCCAAGTTTTGCGGGGGGGGGGGGGGGGAAAGGGGTTATCAAATGGCTAATGAGCGCAACGTTATGATTTGCGTGACGCGACAAAAGGCTTGCGAACGCTTAATAAAATTGGGAAAGCAGATTGTAAAAGGCTATACCGGTGCTAAACTATATGTAGTTCATGTGGCGAAAAATGGGGTAAATTTTCTGGGTAATCCCGATGAAGGGGAAGCCCTGGATTACCTGTTTCAGGTCTCCAAAGAGGCGGGGGCTGAGATGACAGTGCTTCGCTCTGACCGCGTGGTGGATACGCTGGTGGATTTTGCGAGAAAGAATAATGTTTCCATTGTGATTATGGGGGAATCGCCCGGTTCTCGAGGAGATGGCGATAGAAACATAATACAGGAGATGGAGAAGCGTTTGCCGGATTTGGAGCTGAGGGTTGTACCCCAAAGTTAGCGTTTGAACTTTTCCACAAGTTGTCTTACCCACAGCCTGTGAGGGCTTTCCACTATGGCCATAGGGTCAGACACCTCGCCTCTTGATTTTGGGAAAAGAAGGATTTTAGGCCCTTTTCGGGATTGATTTTCCCATACGTGGGTGTGGAACAAAACGTAGTCGATATATCCCTCTTTGTAAACGATGAGAGTAACCTCACCCCAGGTTTTGGGGAGTATATTTTTATAGTGTGCGTCTTCGATTATGGGTACCTGGATGGCCGGGGTTAAGCCCTGGGCGTTGGTCATAAACTTTTTTCCCAGCTCAGGGATTACTACAGCCGCCCCTTCAATAGGCCTTTCGGTAAACCCGTCCACCACCTGGGGTTGTATATACCCGTAATGAGGTTCATATGTAGGGTTTATTTGTGAAAATGCTTCAATATGATGCTTAAAATTTCCGTCATATAAGGAATAGCCGTTGCTTATCAATGAAACAATCACCACCATTATCACAACAATGGTCATCAAGGATTTGATCCGATCATACACAGCATTTCACCTCCACCATTCACATAAATATATATTCATCCTATCAGCCGTGATAGCACTCATCCCGTCAAACCTTCCCGGGTTTTGTGGCATTGGATTTTTTTGATTTTATGATCTGCATTGGAGGGGTTATTATGGATAATCATGGCAGGGGATTCAAGGGGGTTGTAGCCTTTTTATTAACAGCATTTCTGGGCGCATTCCTTTCCGGATGTTATTTGTTCCCCAAGGAAGAGGAGGTGTTGGCACCGCCATTGATTGAACCCCCCGAAATTACCTACGACGTTATGGAGGTAAAGAGGGGGACTATAGAGAAAAAGATTACCGGTTCAGGGACCTTTGTTTCAGTTGAGCAGGGCAACATGTTTTTTAAGGCACGGGGTGGGCGCATAAAGGCCATCCATGTTAAGATAGGGGACAAGGTCAAGAAAGGCGATTTGCTGGCTGAGCTCGATACCGCCGGATTGGAGTATGAAATTGAACAGCAGAAGCTGGTGCTTCGTAAAGCGCAGCTTCGATACAACCAGATCAAAGAGTCGGGGGGAGATAAATACTCCTTAGCGATAGCTGCCTGTGACATTGAACTGGCAAGACTCCAGTTAAAAAATCTGCAGCGCCAATTGGAAGAAGCCAAACTGGTGTCCACCATGGATGGCACTGTGGTCTACGTGGATAACCGGTTGGGGCAGGGCGATTACATAGATGCGTATTCCACCCTTGTAAAGATAGCCGATCCTACTAAGCTTCAGCTGCAGTATTCAGGCAGCAATCTTTCGGATTTTCAGGTGGGCATGAAGGTAGAGGTGAAGATACGCGATAAGGTGTATGAGGGCGAAGTGGTGATGACGCCAGCCACTGTCCCCGTCGATGCAGATGAGAGCCTTAAAAACGTAGTTCGTATAGAAGTGTCTAATCTACCCGAGGACGTCACCATGGGTGATACCGCTCAGTTTACGCTTACTTTGGATAGGCGTGAAAACGTCATAGTCCTTCCAAGAAACCTCGTGAGAAACTATATGGGCCGTAAGTATGTGTTGGTGCTGGAGAATGGTCTCAAGAAAGAGCGCGATGTTGAGGTGGGGCTGGAGACTCCTACTGAAGTGGAGATCATCAAGGGCCTTGAAGAGGGCGAGCAGGTAATTGTGAATTAAAGGGGGTCTAAGCCTTGATATTGATGGTACTCAGAAAGATGCTCAACAACAAGTGGATGGTCATATGCCTGCTTATGGGTGCGGTGCTGGCAGTGGCCATGATAAGCAGTATACCCATTTATACAAATGGTGTGCTTCAACGGATGCTGACAAAGGATCTAGAACAATATCAGATATCCTCCGGGGTCTTCCCTGGGCAGTGCCTTGTACAGGCTAGCATATATTCGCATTATGACGCCAGCAACCGCATAAAGGCCTATCACATGATTGACAAAAGGGTAAAGCAGGAGCTCATCAGGGATGTGGGGCTTCCGGTCATGGCCGAGGCGGAGGACCTTGTGATCGATTATATGACCGCACTGCCTGAGGTTCAGAGGGAAGAGGAACCCAAAAAGCGGTTTGTCAAGATAGAGGCCATGTCAGGGCTGCAGGAGCACATAAAGATTGTTCACGGGCGCTTGTTCTCCAGCGAAAAGAAGGACGGCATCATTGAGGCCATTGTGACCGAAGAGGCGATGAAGAACCTGGACCTGCGGCTGGATGAGGTTTATGTGGTGAGCGATTTTATCAATCCTGAATCAGAGCCGTTTAGGATAAAGGTTGTTGGCGTGTTTACTATAAAGGAGCAGGTCGATCCTTATTGGTTTCAAGGCCTTTGGGCATTTAGAGAAAGTTTTCTGATAGACTATTCGCTGTTCTATAGGGAATTTATAGAGACGGAATTTTCTCTGCTGACAAAAGGCCAATGGTATTACGCTTTTGACTATTACAAGATAACCCTGGATAACATCGCCTCCATTGTGGATGCATACAAATCGCACAGCCGATGGTTTACCGACAAGAGGATAGACTTTAAGATGCCGGCAATTTCTATCCTGGAACAGTATTATGAGCGGGAAAAACAGCTTAAGACCACGCTATGGGTTGTTCAGGTTCCCATCATGCTCATGCTGATCTTTTATGTATTCATGGTATCTCAGCTTATCGTTGAGCACGAGAAGAATGAAATTGCGGTTTTAAAGAGCAGAGGCGCAAGCGGCATACAGATCTTCTTGATATATTTGGTGGAGTCCATTATTTTGAGCGCTGTGGCTATTGCCATTGGGCCGCCTTTGGGGCTGCTGTTGTGCTCTTTATTAGGAGCGTCTAACGGATTTTTGGAATTTGTGCAGAGGACGGCTCTCCCTGTTCGTCTAAATACAGCTGCCTATGTCTATTCCTTTTGGACGGTTTTAGTATTCATGGTCACCATGCTTATACCAGCCTCTCTGTCTTCACGAACCACAATCGTGCAGTACAAGCAGAGGAAGGCGCGCACAGCGGTGTTTATGCTGTGGAAGAAGTATTTTCTGGATGTTGTTCTTTTAGGAGTTGCAGGGTATGGGCTTTATAGCTATCAAATGCGCCAGCAGGCCCTAATGGTGAGCGGTGTCAGCGGCACTGACCTTGCCATAGATCCTCTTCTCTTTATCATTTCGACCCTGTTTATACTGGGTGCAGGCTTGGTTTTCTTGAGAATTTTCCCATATATGGTCAGGTTGATATTTTGGCTGGGCAGAAAGGCTTGGTCTCCTGTGCTGTATGCGGCTTTTATACAGGTGGGAAGGTCGAGCGGCCAGGACAGATTTTTGATGCTGTTCATAATTCTTACTCTGTCTGTGGGCATTTTTAACGCCAATGCGGCGCGGACGCTCAATAACAATATCGAGGAGAAGATTCGATACAATATAGGCGCCGATATAGTGATTCAAGCCCACTGGGAGGATAATAAGCCGGATATAATGCCGGCTGATCCGGCAGCCATGATGGGGATGTCGCAGCTTCCGGGGTTGGAGGAAGAGCCTGTGCAGTATATAGAGCCTCCTTTTCTTCCGTATACTGAGCTTTCGGGGGTGGAATTGGCAACTAAAGTGTTTAGAAAAGAAGGAGTAACGGTACAAACTGCCACGAGACAAAACGTGAATAGGGTCTATCTTATGGGTATAATACCCAACGAATTTGGGAAGGTGGCTTGGTTCCGCGACGATTTGCTGACTCCTCACTGGTACCATTATCTTAACCTGATGTCGCGCCATCCACAGGCGGCGCTGGTATCAACGTCATTTAAGAAAGATTTTGAGGTGCAGAAAGGTGATTCCCTGTGGATTACTTGGGGAAATCAGGGATATCTTGAGGTAGTCGTATATGAGTTTGTGGACTATTGGCCTACTTTCAACCCAAATATAACAGAGCCGATTCAAACCAGCTCTCCCTATCTTGTGGTGGCAAATCTACCCTATATACAGGCCAATATGGCGCTGGAGCCCTATGAGGTGTGGTTTAAGAAAGCGCCTGGAGCCACCAGCGAACAGATATATAAAGATATTGAAAATAAGAAGCTTCTGATAGAAAGGCTGGAGGATAGCAGCCAGCAAATCATAATAAAGAAAAATGATCCGATGCTGCAGGGCACCAACGGCACCTTGACGCTGGGATTCATAGTGACTATGGCTGTAAGCACAATCGGTTTTCTCATCTACTGGATTTTATCCATAAAGCAGAGGGTGCTTCAGTTTGGGATATTCAGGGCCATGGGGCTGTCGGTCAAAAAGATAATTGGGATGCTGGTGTGCGAGCAGGTGCTGATATCAGGGACGGCAATACTGGTTGGCATAATTATTGGCGGCATAGCGAGCGATCTGTTTGTACCGCTGCTTCAGATGGTGTACAGCGCGGCTCAGCAGGTACCGCCCTTCAAGGTAGCCGCTGCCCGGGAGGATTACATCAGGATTTATGCCGTCGTATTGATGATGCTTAGCATAGGGCTGTCGGTTTTGGGCTTCATAATATCCAGGATAAAAATACATCAGGCCATCAAGCTGGGTGAGGATTAAAGCGGATTTTCCTTTTACGGCTATTATGATAGCGAAAAAGAAGTAGCTTTTTTGATAGTGGGGGAGGGTGTATACATAACCTATATTTGGAAGCATAAAACGATAGCGTTGTGAAAGGTTTACATTGAGCGTTAGAATTTTTTTGGAGGAATATGAAATAGTGGTATAAGGTACTGTCCCCAACGATATACAAAACTGATTAATGCAGTGGTTAACGTTCTTTGTACGCGACACAGCAAGTTTTTCTTTTCGTTTTTAGTGAAATGGCACTCGATGATTAACTCGATAATTAAAAGATTCTACGGTCCTGGTTAGGAAAGTATAGGCTTTTATAATGTAACGCTTAACTACGGTGTTGTAAGGTCAATTTGTTATATGCATAATTTTGCTGAAAGGATGATGTCACTTGTTATATAAGAAAGATTGGGAGCTAACAAAATTGGAGTATGAAAAATGGTGGAATAAGGAGACTAAAAAGCCGCTTCTGAGCATCACTGTGTCTAAAGAAAAATATAAGGGTAAGACGTATAAATGGGATGGCTGGGATCTGCTGAGGGAAAAGGATAATCCCGAAAAGGCAGTAGATAACTTTGAAAGAAGGGCACAAGACATTTTGTACTTAGGAGGGGCATATCCCAATCTGTGGCTTAACCTTGGTCCAGGAGTATTGGCGGCTTATATTACCGGTTTTTTAAAATTTACGGGTGATACCGCATGGTTTGAGCATCCCATGGAATGGGATGATATAGAAAAATTGCTTGACTCTCTAGATGAAAACAATGAGTGGTGGCTTTATACTAAAAGGCTTGCGCATTTGATAGGGGGAAAAAGCCAGGGTAAGTTTGTGCCAGGAATGACCGATATAGGAGGAATAGCCGATGTTTTGGCCTCTTTAAGAGGTACAGAAAATCTTTTAATAGACCTCATAGAGCGGCTTGAACTAGTTGTGATGGCAATGGATAAAATTTTGGAGCTATGGCATTATGTATATGATGAAATTGATGGCATATTATCACAGTATATGGAAGGGACTTCTGCCTGGATGGGGTTGTGGTGCCCCAGGAGATGGTATCCAATACAGTGCGATTTTTCAGCAATGATATCCCCCAAGATGTTTGAAAGGTTTGTGGCTCCCTATTTGAAGGAACAGGCTTGTCGGCTTGACCATACCATATACCATTTGGATGGCCCGGGAGAGATTCCACATCTTGATATGTTGTTGGACATAGAGGAGATAGACGGTATACAGTGGGTCCCCGGTGCTGGCAACCCAAATGTGATTTCCGAGGCATGGCTTAAATTGTACGAGAGAATCCAGAAGAAGGGCAAATTGTTGGTTTTAAATTGTGACTCAATTACCCTTGATAAGATACAATGGCTTTTTGAAAGGATTTCGCCTGAAGGCGTTTATGTATCAGGATATTGTGATAGTGAAGATGAGGCTTATGAAATTTTGGAGTGGCGGGAGAAGATTTGATATCCGGGGAGTCTTGTGTTCACAAAAACATTGTTCTATAAAATATCAAATTTAAAAAAATGAATACCTGGTTTTTCAGGACCCGGAAGTTAGGGAAGTTATTGCGCAGGAAAATATTAAAATTATCTCTTGGAAAGATTTGCGCGATTTGCAGCGCAAACATAAATAAAAGCAATGTTGAGAAAGGGGAGCCTTTATTATGGATATTACACAAGTTTATGAAATTTTCCGCGAGACATATTATCGAAGGTATTATGATGTGTATCCCAAGATAGTGCCTGCTGACAGTGAAAGCGTTGTCAAAATCGTTCCATTGTATGCCCACTGCAAGTTCGAGGCAGACTTAGAGTATGTCGTTAAAATAATACCTATGGATAGCTACCATGCACAGAAGGGCGGAGAACAATATTATACTAAGGTGATAAAGCCGTCCAATGGAATGCTTGAAGTGAGGCATTGTTTTGCGGGCGAGCAGGAACATGTCCTTTTGATATCCGTCCGCTTGAATGAAGAGGAGAAGGAAATCGGCGCATTTTCTGTATACTCTTTGAAGGAAGATCTATTTCGTCGGCGTCCTTATAAGGGTGATTTACATATACACAGCAATTTGTCGGATGGCAAGGAATCTCCGGAGTATGTAGCGGCGGCCTGTAGAAGAATCGGTTTGGATTTCATGGCGGTAACTGATCATCGAGCTTATCAGCCTTCTATCCGAGCCAGGGAAGCCTTCAAAGATGTGGATATCGACCTTAAAATATTCCCGGGAGAAGAAATCCATTTGCCTGATGTTGAGGTACATATAGTCAACTTTGGAGGAAGTTTTAGTATCAGCCAACTGGTGCAGGAAAATGAAGATAAATATAGGGCTGAGGTTGAGGCCATTGCAAATAGTATAGAGGATGTCCCGGCTGGAGTAAACAAATTTGAGTACGCAGCTTGTGTATGGGGGTTTGAAAAAATCAGGGAAAGCGGCGGACTGGGCATATTCTGCCATCCATACTGGGTGGTTGGCAGGCGTTACAACATATCACCGGTATTTACAGAGTACATGTTGGAAAAGCACCCCTTTGATGCTTTTGAACTTCTAGGAATAGGCGGGCTTCAAGTTGATTCCAACATGCTGCAGGTGGCTCATTACAATGAGCAGCGTGCGAAGGGCAATAAAATAGCCATTGTGGGATGTAGCGATGCTCATGGCTGTGAGCGTGATGTAGCATTTGGATGGATATACACCATAGTCTTCTCTGAGGGGCTGGAACTGGATGATATAAAGGAATCTATAAAGAATTACTACAGCGTAGCGGTAGAAAAGCTGCCTGATTGTCCGGCGAGGGTTTTTGGACCTTTAAGGCTGGTCAAGTACGCTCTTTTCCTTTTGCGAGAAATATTTCCTAAACATGATGAGCTGTGTTATGAAGAAGGGGACCTGATGCTGAGGTATATAAGAGGAGAGAAGGATGCAGCCCAAAGGCTGAAGATGGTAAAGGGCCAGACTTATGAACTGATGGACCATTACTGGGCGAAGTAAAGTTAAATTTTGTGGTTCAATTTGCTGCTCAAAACTAAAGCCGCAATGATGAAATATTGTCTGAGTGATAGCAAATATACATTGCTTCAGAGCAGCTGAGGAGTCGTCTGCTATTTGAAAGTTCATCAATGAGGAGCGTGAACCACCTACAAGCTTTTTATAAAGCTACCGCCTATACAGGTGAGAGCAGTTTATAATGGTAAGGCCACTGGTACTGGTATACATTGGCATTGATGTTCTTCCTACTCATTATCGATTATTATGCCTATCATCATGGAGTACCTGATCTATTACAATTACCAGGGCCAGTATGAACGCGTAATCCTCGTCATCTGCAATATCTACACCGTAGGTGTCTCCAAAGGACAGCCACCGCTTGGATACCTGTGCCACTTGCCTGCCGTTTTTGAGGATTGAGAAGTCCATACCCCAAAAATTGCCCTGGATGGTGTAGTTTCCGTACATACTCCAGATACTAAACCGCGGCTTAAAAAAGGTAAAATCCTTTTTTACTGTTGCTACGGCTTGGCCTGACTTGTATATGGTATATTCGGGCAGGAGCCGTAGCAATTTTTGTTCGATATAAAATAGCTCTTGTCCCTGCATGTCGTAGATCCTCAGCTTATCCCCCAGAGCAAACACCTTGCCTTTTACTACAAAGCGGTCATTCCCCTCGTCATCCTTAATGACGAAGTTGTCTCCAAACGAAAATATTTTCTGTTTGACTAAAAATCGCATTTTAAAGCTCCTTTCTTAAATTTTTTAGTATTGAGTGCATATTTGGCTTATTGAGAGGTTTCGAAAAACAAATCGTTATAGATTGTTAATGTTTTTGTGAACGTTAATATTAATTGGCGGAATAATTATTCGATATAATAAATATAAGCTTTACAGGCTATTTTAATACCGCTTTACATCATCAAAGGCACAAAATAATGTTCATTGGGTCAAACCGGCTTCAGTATGCTGACTGTTGATTATGGGGAGGGTAAAATAGATGGTGGTGCCTTGCCCTTTGACACTCTCTGCCCATATCCTGCCGCCGTGCTCCTCGATTATGTGCTTGCATATTGCCAGGCCCAACCCGATGCCTCCATAATTCTGCGAGCGGGATTTCTCTCCACGGTAAAAGCTTTCGAATATATGGGGGAGGTCTTCGGGGGAAATGCCCTCTCCATTATCCTTGACGAAAACTTCAAGGAAAGTCCCTGAAACCCTGGCACCTATTATAATTTGCCCATCATTTGGTATGTACCGTCTGGAATTTTCAATGATGTTGTCTATAACCTGTGATATTCTTTTGCTGTCCGCTTTGACATACACCTCGGGTAATGGGCGATGCACTATAAGCTGAAATGGACTGTTCCTGACCTCAACCTCGATGGGCGAGAGTATCTCTTCCAGCATTATTCTGCTGTTTTGCACCTTGAAATCCATATGCAGTTTTCCCAGCTCAATCTGTGAAAAGTGGAAAAGGTCGTCTATCAGGCGATCAAGCTTGTCTGTTTTGTCCTTTATTATGCTGAGATACCGGTTGAATTTTTCTGGATCCCGTGCTACCCCGTCCTGTAGTGCTTCAACATATCCTTTAATGGAGGCAATTGGGGTGCGCAGGTCATGGGATATGCTGGCGATGATGGCCTTACGGGAATTCTCATACATGTTTTGTTTTTCCAGGGACTCCTTTAGCTTGCGCCTCATCAGCTCAAAGGCCTGACAGAGGCGTCCCAGCTCATCGTTTTTGCTGTATCCTATAGTGAAGTCAAGATTGCCCTGGGATATGTTTTGTATGGCTGAATTCAGTTCGCCCAAAGGTACCAGAACACTTCGCGAGATAAGCCAGGATAGCAGCACTACCAGCACCACGAGGGATGCCAGGCCCAGCATATAGCTTCCGCCTATATACAGAATCACTTTATGAAGTACCTTTGGAGGGAGCATATCCAGGTCATACTGGATTATTATGCTGCCCACTACTTTATCGTCGATCTTGACAGGGAAAGAATACTGGTTCATGCCGTTGATGTCTTCCTCTAAATTTAAAGCAAAGCCGTCGGAGATCTTTACTTTGAGAATCCTGTTATGAAGAGAGCCCTCTTTGTCTTCCGAGTCAAAGAGCAATCGCCCGGAACTGTCGATGACCTGCAACCTGCAGCCTGTTTCCCTGAGAACCGGGCTTACAATCGCGTAAAATTGGTCATAATCTTGGATATTGAAATAGTTTTGTGTAACCAGATCTATAATTTTTTGGAACCTCAACTCTATCTTGGAGAACCTGATTATTTCGGGGTCACTCTTTATGTTCACGGTGGTCAGGTTTATAAGTATTAGAGTGACGATGACAGGTATGGTTATAATGCTTAAAAAAGATAATATCAACTTTGTGCGGAAAGTGAACCTCATGTGCCCCCTCCTGTAAATTTGTAACCCACACCCCATACAGTTTGTATGTACACGGGGTTTGAGGGATCTTTCTCGATTTTTTCCCTTATCTTGCTTATGTGGACGGTAACGGTATTGATATCACCGTATTCGTTGTAGCCCCATACGTGCTTGAATATCTCTTTCCTGGTAAACACCTGGTTGGGATGCAAGGCCAAAAATCTTAGAATCTCAAACTCCTTTGTGGACAAAGACACAGGCTGCCCTTCTACATATACGGTATGGCCATTGAGGTCGATGACGAGGTCATGGAATGACAAGATCTCAGCTTTCCTTGGGGCATATGTAAATTGCCTGTAGCGCCTCAGCTGGGCTTTAACCCGTGCAACCAGTTCCTTTGGGCTAAAAGGTTTGGTTACATAATCATCGGCTCCCAGCCCCAGGCTCAGTATCTTGTCGACATCGCTTTTTTTGGCGCTTAACATGATTATGGGAATGGCGGATTTGGCTCGTATGGCCTTGCACACTTCCATGCCATCCAGCTTTGGAAGCATTATGTCCAAAATGGCTACATCAGGTTGGTGTTTATCGTATTTTTCAAGGGCCTCCTGACCGTCGAAGGCCAATATAACGTTGAAGCCGTCCAGTTCAAGATAGTCCCTCACCAGCTCTGCAATTTCCTTTTCGTCATCCACAACTAGTACGGTTTCCCTGTGCATGCCCTTTCCCCCATCCCCCTGAAGGATTTATTATATTTTATCACATTTTGAGCACATTTTGGTTGGCGAACGTAAACAAAAGCACATATATTTTGTATATTGATTTTCTGAATGAAAATTGCAATATTAAATGCAACACTTTTTTAAGGAAAAGTATGATATAGATATCCAAATTTTTACTGTTTAAAATGTAAAACCTTATGTTGTCAAGGGAAGGGTGGAGATTTTCGAGCGTAAGCGAGAAAATACTACCCGACCTTGACAACATAAACCAAATGATATAATTGTTTCCAGGCCATTTGGCACACCCAGCCAAATGGCTTTAACTGTAAACTATCATTGGGCCTTCTTCAAACTACTACCTTAGCCTACTTGAACAAACTGCCTCTCTAATACTTTGCCTTTTTCCCTGCAAATACTTAATAGCTCTCTGTAAAAACATTGCTCTGCCGTACTGTAATCCAGTATTTTCCTAGGATATTGATTCATCCATTTCTCTATCTCCTTAACCTCTGATGGCGGTATGTTTTTTATCGCTTTGCCCTTGGGAATAAAACGCCTTATGATCCCGTTTTGCCTCTCATTGCTTCCCCTCTCCCATGATGAGTAAGGATGGGTAAAATATGCCTCACTTTTTAGGTTCTCTAGAATAGTTGATAGCTCACTAAACTCTGAACCGTTGTCGGCTGTTATACTCTTAAACACCTCCCCAAACAGTTCCCCGTAACAGGCTTTAAGCTCCATAAACACTTTCTTTACCGCTTCACTATTCCTTGATTCTAGAAGAAATATGTGCTCGTACCTGGTTTTCCTTTCAGTCAATGTCAAAAGTACCGCATCACTAGAACGTTTGCCTACTACAGTATCTATTTCCCAGTGCCCAAATTCCTCCCGTGTCTCTACTTCCTTTGGCCTTAAATCTATGCTTTTACCCATAATCCGTTTAGGCTCTCTTTTATTCATCCTATCCCTGGGTTTTAGCCTCGGTTTGAGTAACAAATCAATATTGCGTACTCTAAGCAGTCCTCTGTCTATATAGTTATACAGAGTTTTAGTACAAACAATAGGTTTATCTTTCCAACTAGGGTCCTTCTTACAATAACCCACTATAGTATCTGGAGCCCACGGCTTTTCTTGGAGCATCTTTTCCTCCGCAAATCTAATGAAGTCCTTAACGAGCGGTAGTTTGAGTTTAGCACCACAATTTTTCCGTCTCTTTTCATATATTGCCTGCCCTGCTTCAGGAAAGTATGCTTCATAAGTAGACAAGTCAGATTTAAGCTGAGTAACAGTGCCACGCTTAATTTCCCTGCTAATAGTACTTGGAGCTCTGCCTAGTTGTTTTGCAATGTAGCGTATACTTTTGCCTTCTTTGTACAAGGCAGCAATTTTCCCTCTTTCATAGACACTTAGGTGTTTAAAAGAGCGACATTTCGTGGTACAATTATGTTGAGCCATAGTGAGACCTCCCTGTATGTTTAGGGTTTTGGATATCTATATCATACAGGATTTCTCACTATGGTTCTACTATTTTTTAGGTGTTGCATTTAATTTTACAATGAACCATTGATTTTCTGAATACATTGTGTCATAATAATGAAGGAGCTGAGCGTTGACAGGGTGTGGTTTTATTGTTCCGGCGTTTTATGGAGCAAGCGCTGTTGGAGGCTCAAAAGGCGTACGATATGAATGAAGTCCCCATAGGTGCTGTTGTAGTGAAGGATGGGGAAATCATAGCCAGGGGACATAACCTCAGGGAAACCGGTAGAGACCCCACCCTCCATGCGGAGATGGTTGCCATAAGGGAGGCAGCTCGGTATCTGGGCGGGTGGAGGTTGACAGGATGTGAATTATATGTTACTATAGAACCCTGTCCGATGTGCGCAGGGGCTATTATACAGGCCAGGATCCAAAGGGTTGTGTTTGGTGCAATGGATCCCAAGGCAGGTTGTGCCGGCAGCCTGTATAACCTTCTCCAGGACCCGCGGTTTAATCACCAGGTAGAAGTAGTGGGCGGTGTAATGGAGGAGGAATGCAGGCGGATAATGCAGGACTTTTTCAGAAAAAAGAGAGAAAAATGACGTGGAGAGATGGCCGAGTGGTTGAAGGCGCACGACTCGAAATCGTGTGTGCGTGTTGAGCGCACCGTGGGTTCGAATCCCACTCTCTCCGCCAGAAAAAAGCACCTCGCTTTAAGCCAGGAGGTGCTCTTTTATAAATTTTTGTGAGTTGGCGGCTTATTATGTAGCTTATTTATAAAGTTGTTGGCTGATTTATATTTAAAATGGATATGGGAAGTGTCTAAGCCAGAATTGATAGAAGTA
This sequence comes from Caldicoprobacter oshimai DSM 21659, assembly GCA_000526435.1. Lineage (GTDB taxonomy): Bacteria > Bacillota > Clostridia > Caldicoprobacterales > Caldicoprobacteraceae > Caldicoprobacter > Caldicoprobacter oshimai. The sequence continues at coordinate 804,041 of JAGB01000002.1, read as the reverse complement.
GGTTATTTTATGCGCTTTAAGTTGAGTCGCCTTTTCAATCTTTCCAGAGCGCTGATGTTTTCATCCAGGAGGGGTTTTACGAATTTCTCGTACCTTTCCTTTTTGAACGCCTCCAGCTCTTCGGGGGTCATATCCTTTATGACCTCTTCCAACGTTCGCACCTTTATCCCTTGTTTTTCCAATTCTTCATGTTCGATTTTCCTTATTTCATCCGATTCCTTTTTCATAGCATCCAGCAGGGCTTCCATGGCTTCCTCGAAAGTATCATGCTCAGATAGTATCATCGCTCCGGTCAAAATATGTAACGCTATTTTTTAGCTTTTGATGGCAAAGCAGCGTGACTTAAAAAGCACATGCATGCATAGGTATAAAGTTGTAGTAGACAGACGTGGTGGTGCGATAGTAAACAGCATGACAAATATAAAAGCCTTCTTGCCGCTCACCCGACAAGAAGGCTATCATTCGCTCATCCGACCACCTCCTTATCGATGTTGGCTTTACCACCTTACAGCCTCCTGGCTGCAGGTTGGTGCAGGGTCATCGAGCCAACTCTCTACCCTGACTCTTGATAAGGCAGCTTAATGTTACGATAAGAAGTTTTTTAATTTTTGATGATTTACATCTCTATTTTAGCATGTATTGACATATTGTTCAACTAAAAATTTCAATAAGTCCAAAAGTCTAAAAGGATTGAAAAGGTTTTTAAGACATCGGGGAGGAAGAATGCGTAAGGTAAAGTTTAAAAGAAGAAAAATCTATAATGTGTTTACAATATGATAAAAACCATGTGAATTTATGGTATAATTTAGCTGGATATTTTAATTTTTATGCATGATTTTGTCTTTTATGGCGAATTCAATATCGAGAAGACCTTTTTGTAGGCAGGTGACAATAACGGTGAAGGACGTTGCTGCAGCCATCATCATAAAAAACAATAAAATACTTATAGCCCAGCGAGCAGAAGGGCAAAAGCTGGCAGGCAAGTGGGAGTTCCCCGGCGGGAAAATCGAGGACGGGGAAACGCCAGAGGAGTGTTTAAAGCGCGAAATCAAGGAAGAACTTGATATAGATATCGAAGTGGATGGGTTTTTTGGTGAGAGCGTATACACCTACGGTACCGAAACTATAAGTCTGATTGCATATAAAGCCCGTTTTAAAGGCGGTCAATGCAAATTGAAGGTACACAGCCGCGCGGAGTGGGTTGAACCGCATGAGCTTGTGAATTATGATTTCGCGCCTGCGGATGTCCCTTTTGTGGAGAAGTTGAGGGGGAACTTGTTATAGATTAGGCAATACAGCTTGGGAGGTAAAAGCTATGAAAAGGGATAAGGATCATTTCAGGGGTTGCCTGCTGGGCGGAGCAGTTGGCGACGCTTTGGGGTGGCCTGTAGAGTTTATGCATACAAATGAGATAAAGAGGAAATACGGTGAAGACGGTATTACCGACCTTGTTGTGGGTATAAGCGGTAAAGCCCAGATCACCGAGATACGCAGATGACGCTGTTTACTGCCGAGGGCATACTCCTGGCAGAAGCTGCGCGGAGGGCCAGAGGCAATTGTGATGCTACTACATCTGTGTATCGTGCTTATTTAAGGTGGTGGCACACACAGGAATATTTTGAAGTCCCAGTGAACGGCTTAATTGATGGACTTTATGAAGGTATATATAATGGTTGGCTGTATAGTGTAAAAGAGCTTCATTCGAGGAGGGGGCCTGGCAATACCTGTTTATCAGCGTTATCGAGCGGTAAGCGGGATACTATTGATAATCCCATTAACAACAGCAAAGGATGTGGTGGAGTGATGCGGGTTGCGCCGGCAGGTTTGTTTTATCCAAAGGATGAGGCTTTTGAGAAGGCGGCCGAGTTTGCAGCCATCACCCACGGTCATCCATCTGGTTATTTGTCCGCCGGTGCCCTAGCTTACATGATTGCCTTGATTATAGAAGGAGAAGATATTGAAGCAGTGGTAAAGGCTGCTATTGAGAAGCTGAAAGGGTATAGGGGAAGTGAGGAATGCCTCCGAAGTTTGAACAGGGCTCTTGAACTATCAAAAAGCGATATATCCGATATAGATGCCATTTCACAGCTTGGTGAAGGCTGGGTTGGCGAGGAAGCTTTGGCCATTGCAATATATTGTGCGCTGAAGTATAGGGATGATTTCAAGAAAGCATTGACTGCTGGAGTAAACCACGATGGAGACAGCGATAGTACCGGTGCCATAACCGGCAATATACTGGGAGCATATCTGGGATTGAGCCGTATTCCTGCCGAGTGGATCGAGAAGGTCGAGTTGAAAGATGTTATATTGCAAATAGCGGATGATTTGCTGGACGGGTACAGGGATGACGAGGATTGGAGCAGGCGGTATTGTGTAGGGTATTAGAATAGCTTAAAAAAATACAGTCTGGAAATAATTGTTGTTTGATTTTAATAACTGGTTTATGTTTGTCACATGGGGAAGTTGGCGCTTTGCAGAGTAGGAGGAGTAAAGCTTATGACAGATTGTGTGAAATGCCCAAAATGCGGTTCCACAGATTGCGGGGAAATTATATATGGCTTGCCGACCTATGAGCTTTTCAAGAGGGCTGAAGCCGGAGAGGTAAAACTGGGTGGCTGCGTCATCATGGAAGATAGCCCGGATTATTTTTGCAGAAATTGCGGGCATGAGTGGAAAAAGGATTGGTTACCTATGACAATTAACTTTGATAAAATTTTTCATAGTGGAGACCCAGTAAGAGATAAATTTCTCTCACGCCTTTTCGGTATATTTGGTGAAGAACTTGTTAGATACTGGTGTAGTTGCCCTCAAGCACCTTATGAAGATCTGGGACGGCCTACCGTGTACGCTCCCGGCGAAATGCGAGGACATACTCTCGATTTCACTCTTTGCCATCGAAAAACAGGCAAGATTTTTGTGGCCGAGGTGAAGTGCGAGCTGGAATTTCAAAATTACAGATATTTACGCCTCACTGATGCATGGCAGCTTGAACATCATCGAAATACAGCTTTTTTGAAATTTTTGCACTTAGCAAGATATCCTGAATCATATAAGGTTAAGGTAAGGGGTCACGAAGTTCATGCGGATGGAGCCGTGCTAATCTGGGGTTCAATAACTCCTGAAGGACGACGAGCAGTTGTTGAAAAATACGGTTTTGCTGATGTGCTTTCGGTGGAGATGATGGCAAATGACCTGCGCATGTGGAACCCAGCAGGGTGGAGCGAAAAGATAACCCAGCTCAGACAATGGAGTAACGAGCTTTTCGATAGCTTTTTGTAGGAGGTTTCGATATGGCATATTTCCTAATTTCTGTCTCTAATAAAACGAATTTGGATTTATGTATAAAATATGCACTGGCAGGTTTTACGAATAGCATCAATGGCTTGTGGACTTTTATGGAAATTCAGGAAGGCGATTTTGTGTCATTTTTGTATGGTGCAAAAGTTTATAATCTATATAAGGTTAGAAAAAAGGAGGCTTTGAAGAACGCCCATGAACTTCCTCCATGGCCGCCAATTACTTTTAGCTCCGGAAAGACGTATTATTTTCCTTTTCGGCTTTACTTGGAGCCGATTCGTCAATTTGTTGAATCGATGGTTAAACCGGAATTTGCGTATGTAGCAGAAAACCTGCTGTTGAGAGGCGGTTATCGTAAGACACATTTTCAAGCTGATCAGACTACTTTGCAATCAGTATCTCAAATGGGTCAAATTTATACCAAACCGCTTGATCAATTGATGATAGATGGTTACGAAACATTTATTCCTGCCATCGTATGGGATAAAAAGCTTCAAATGGCACCGGAGATTTTCTATTTTCAAGAAATTATTCTTCAGTCTTTGATAAGACAGCATTTATCAGAGAATGAAAATCTCCAAGCTTTGTTTGAGGGTTTCGAGTTAACTGGTTTCCGTGCAGAGGATTTTGAAGTTCTCGGTGAAAAAGCTTTAGCTGAAGGGCATGTTGACATTCTTATAAAGAATCGTGTGCCTGTGGGTTATTCTAAGAAAATCATTTTGGAAGTGAAGACCGGCGATGCGAAAGAAAAGGATATTGAACAATTGGAAAGTTATATTAAGGAAATGGGAGAAGAATGTGTTGCTGGGGCGTTGATAGCCAGGAAATTTTCAAAAAAAGTCAAACATCAATGTGAGCGTAAGGGGATAAAACCTGTTGTATACGCTTTTGAACAGACTGATAGATCTTCTAAGTATTATATAGAAGACCTAAAACAAAAACTTCAACTTTTTGTGCTTTAACTAAAAAGGACAAATTTCATGTAATTTACTGGTAATATTTTTGAATTTGAAGGCTGGCCTAAATGCCGATTTTTTGCTAATATAAAAATAAAAACCCAGTAGAAAGAAGTGATATAGCGGCATGGGGAATATTAAATTTCCGGCTTTAAATTTTCCTGTTGGGTTGTGGGCCCTGCGGATTATACAGGGTGCACTGGTAGGGAGCAGTGCTATATTACCGGGTATTAGCGGTGGCGTTCTGTGCGTAGCTTTCGGTATATACCAGCCCATGATCGCATTGCTTTCGCATCCTATACGATCTTTGATTATGTATTATAGATTGTTCATACCCATTATGATAGGATGGGCCATAGGTTTTTTTGGGCTTGCAAGGGCTGTAGAGGTGTTGTTCAATACGTCTTCCGCATTGGCGGCTTCTCTGTTTGTGGGCCTGATTGGCGGAATGTTTCCTTCGCTGTTTCGTGAGGCGGAAAAAAAGAGCACGGGTGCCGTCTCGTGGTCGTATTTTGTGATAAGCTTGATCACCTTTTATGCGTTTTTGCTGTCTCTGAAAGCGGAAAAACCCATTGAAATTACGCCCAATGCAGGATGGTATTTTCTGTGCGGCGTAATATGGGGATTGAGCATAATAATACCCGGCTTGAGTTCATCCTCCATACTCATATTCCTGGGGCTTTATCAGCCGATGGCAGCCGGGATCGCTGATATGAAAATGGATGTTATTTTGCCTCTGCTTGTGGGTATTGCGTTGTCGGCTGTGCTTTTAGCCCGGTTTGTCCATTTTCTGCTGGAGAGATACCGAGAGTTTATTACCCATATCATTCTGGGCATCGTTGTGGCTTCGACGCTTTTGATCATTCCCGCTAATTTTTCGAGCACAGGGCAGCTTGTATTGAGCGCCATATGTTTTTTGATCGGTTACGCAATCTCAATGGGAATGGAAAAGCTGGGCACCATAGCTAACAGAAAAGCGGATGGGACATTGTTTAAGGCCAAACCTAAAAAGGTGAAGATACGGAAGGCCAATTATTAGCTTCAATCAGATGTTTCATCAAAACCTGGCGCTTGAATTTCTGCGTTTTATGGATTAAAATGTTGTGATAAAGCGAGCAGTTAAGCGAGCAATTACTAGGAATGAATAAATAAAAAACTTAAATTGGAGGAATCGAAGTGGCAAACATTTATGATGTCTTAAAAGAGAGAGGGTATATTGCGCAGGTTACCCACGAGGAAGAGATAAGGGAGCTGCTGGGCCGAGAACCCGTTACATTTTACATAGGCTTTGATCCAACGGCTGACAGCCTGCACGTGGGACATTTTATCCAAATCATGGTAATGACGCACATGCAGCGGGCCGGCCACAGGCCTATTGCCCTTATCGGTGGCGGTACTGCCATGGTAGGTGACCCCAGCGGCCGTACCGATATGCGCGAGATGATGAGCGCAGAGACCATTGCAAAGAATGCCGAGGCTTTTAAAAAGCAGCTCTCCAGATTTTTGGATTTTTCTGAAGGCAAAGCTATTATGGTTAACAATGCCGACTGGTTGCTTAACCTTAACTATATACAGTTTTTGAGGGAGATAGGCGTGCATTTTTCGGTAAACCGCATGTTGACTGCTGAGTGCTTTAAAGCCCGATTAGAGCGCGGTTTGTCCTTCCTGGAATTCAATTACATGCTGATGCAGAGCTATGACTTCCTTGAGCTTTACAGGAGGTATGGCTGCCGTCTTCAAATGGGCGGAGATGACCAGTGGTCCAACATCTTGGCGGGAGTTGACCTCATCCGCAGGGTGGAAGGAGCGGAGGCATACGGCATCACCTTTACTCTGCTTACCACCAGCGATGGGCAGAAGATGGGCAAGACCAGGGCAGGGGCTATTTGGCTTGACCCCAATAAGACCAGCCCGTACGATTTCTATCAATACTGGAGGAATATAGCCGATGCGGATGTTAAGAAGTGCCTTGCGCTTCTCACCTTCTTGCCCATGGAAGAGGTAAACCGCCTGGCAAGCCTTCCAGGTGAGAGGATAAACGAGGCCAAAAAGGTACTGGCGTATGAGGTTACAAAAAACGTACACGGCGAAGAGGAAGCGCGAAAGGCGCAGATGGCAGCCGAGGCTCTCTTTGGTAGCGGCGGGGATTTGGATGCCGTGCCAACAACTGAGATAACGATGGAGGAGTACAGGAGAAATTCCAATGTGATCGATTTGTTGTACAGCATAGGGTTTATCCCGTCAAAAGGTGAAGGTCGGCGCCTGATTGCGCAGGGCGGGCTCTATATAAACGGCGAAAGGGTGGACAGCATCGAACGCCAGCTGACCGAACAGGACCTGCGAGATGGCAGCTTGCTGGTACGCAAGGGCAAAAAGGCGTATCACAGGATAGTGGTGAAATAGGGTTGTTTTGTGCTAAGCAAAGTTACGTTGAGGAATAGTCATTAATCGTAAAAGCAGAAAACCGCTCCTTAAGAGAGCGGTTTTTATTTTGACCAGGTACAAACGCTATGTAGAAGCAATTATGTCAAAACTATTGGGGGAACCACACTACCAGATAAGCTTTTGCGTCCTGGTCTGTTAAATTCTCTATGATATGTTCCCTGTCGGCCTTGTATCTTCCCGTGTCCCCTTCGTTTAATATAACTGAACTTTCACCTGCGGTAACCTTGAATTTTCCGGTGATGACGGTTAAAAATTCTTCGGCGTTGGGAAAATGGGGCTTTGAATGGAGTTTGCCCCTGGGTTTAAAAGTCATATCATAGAGTTCAAGGTTGTCTATCATGTGTACGGGTGAATTTACGCGTATAAGGCAGGAACGATCCTCTGAATAGAAGATAGGTGCATCATCCCTTCTCAGCACTTCTATCTGTGAAACAGACTGGGTCTTTAACAGGTATTCAACGGGTATATTTAAAGCATTGGCGATTTTCCACAATGTAACCACTGTGGGGTTGGTCTTTTCCTGTTCAATTTGAGAAAGCATGGATTTGGATACCCCTGACTTCTTGGCCAGTTCATCCATGCTCATCCCTTTTTGCTTTCTGTAATTGGCAATGTTTTTCCCAATGGCCGGTGGTTGCCTTTTGTCCATTGTAAACTCCCTACCTTATAAACAAAATAGTTTGATCATTTTGTTGATCAAAACGAACCTGGCGTCAGTGCAGTTGAAAAAGAAGCTGTTGCATACTTTAAAATTAAAAGTTAAGTGCTGCTTTGTCAAGCAACATTTAAACGAGTGAATTTTTTGCAGCTAAATCATTTTTGTTTTCGGTTTATAGCGGCAATTGTATTATAGACCTGTCTGCCACAGAGGTCAACTATTGAAATTTAAGAATTTTTTGGATTGACAGCGCATAGTTTATTTAATATAATAAACTCAAAGTTCTATATATTAAACAAGCTTTGTAAATGTAACTGCTAACTATTTCTATAATCTCTGTGGGGGGAGGAATTGAGATGTCCACAATGAATGTTGTAAAAAAGCAAGGGCCCGGCCGGGGGATAGAGATCACCACTGATGCCATTCCTGAACCTGCTCCCGATGAGGTGCTTATTAAGGTAAACATTGCTGGAATTTGTGGTACTGATTTGCATATTTACAGGTGGGATGCCTGGGCTGAGAGCAGAGTTAAACCTCCCCTCATTATAGGTCATGAGTTCATTGGGACGATATATGCGCTGGGCAAAAATGTAAAGCACTTACAGATAGGGCAAAGGGTATCAGCTGAAGGGCATATAACGTGTGGTCATTGTAAGTATTGCAGAAATGGTCAGGGGCATATTTGCAAGGATGTGAAGATACTCGGTGTTGACAGAAATGGCTGTTTTGCTGAGTTCGTATGCGTTCCTGCCGAGAACGTCTGGCCGGTACATCCTGATATTCCCGATTTTTATGGTGCTTTATTTGATCCGCTGGGAAACGCTATGCACACTGTCATGGCTCAGCCGGTAAGCATGAAGAACGTTCTCATAACTGGCGCAGGTTCCATAGGGCTTTTCGCTATTCCCATCGCTAAAGAAAGTGGGGCTAAAAAGGTTATAGTGGTGGAGCCAAACCCTTTTAAAAGGGAGATTGCCCTTAAGGTAGGCGCTGATCATGTCTTGGATTTTTATGACTCAGATATCAGGCGAAAGATTCTGGATTACACTGATGAACTGGGGCCGGATGTTTTTCTTGAAATGAGCGGGAATGGCCAATCATTAAGGTTGGGCTTGGAGCTTTTAAGCAATGGTGGAGAGGTCAGCTTGCTTGGCATTCCGCCCCGTGAAGTGGAACTCAATCTGGCCGAACAGATAATATTCAAGGGGATCACCATACGTGGTATTACAGGACGAAGGATGTTTGAAACCTGGTATCAATGCGAGAGCTTTCTTTTGAAAAATGGCAAGGTGATAGATCCCATCATTACCCATGTGCTGGATCTTGAGGATGTAGAGAAGGGGTTTATGGAGATGGAGGCAAATAAAGCAATAAAAGTTTTGCTCAAGGTTTCAAAATAAAAGGGAGGTGTTTTTTATGAGCAGCCGGCTTTATGAGAGAATTAAAACTCAGCTTGATTCATTGAGGAAAGAGGGGACATACAAGGAGTATCAGTATCTTGTATCATCAGTAGGCGGCAGAAGTACCATTGAAAAATATGGCGATGTTGTTATGCTGTGTTCAAACAATTACCTGGGGTTGGCGGATCATCCTCAGCTTATTGAGAAAGGGATCGAAGCGCTCAAGAAGTACGGGGCAGGAGCGGCCAGCGTCAGATTTATTTGCGGAACATACGATATACACCGGTCTTTGGAAAATAAGGTGGCAGAATTTCTTCATACTGAGGCAGCGTTAACGTATACCTCTTGCTGGAGTGCCAATACGGCCGTTATTCCGGCTCTGTTGAATGAGGGAGATGCTGTGATATCTGACGAATTAAACCATGCCAGCATTATAGATGGGTGCAGGCTGGTCTCAAAAGGTGTACAACGTTTGGTGTACCGCCATGCGGATTTGAATTCACTTGAAGAAAAGCTAAAAGAAGTCACTTCAGGGGGCGGTGTGGCACTTATTGTTACTGATGGGGTTTTTTCTATGGAAGGGGATATTGCACCTCTGCCTGGCATTGTAGAGCTGGCAAGGAAATACGATGCTGTTGTTATGGTGGATGATTCCCATGCAACAGGCGTTATAGGTGATACTGGTCGTGGTACTGCGGAATATTACAATATGCTTGGTCAAGTTGATATTATAACCGGCACGTTTGGCAAGGCTCTGGGAGGAGCAGGAGGAGGCTTTGTTGCAGGACGAAAAGAAGTTATCAATTTATGCATACAACGGTCAAGGCCCCATTTATTTTCCAATTCATTGCCACCTGTGCTGGCTGCTATTGCTCTTGCAGCCCTAGAATATTTAGAAGAGCATCCTGAGAAGGTGCGTTCACTGCGCCAAAAAGTGAAGTATTTTAGGGAGCAACTGAAGAAAGCCGGCATCGCAGCGCTTGAGGGTGACAGCGCCATCATTCCAATTATGATCTATGACACAGCAAAAGCTATGAGGATTGCTGCCAGGATGCTGGAAGAAGGGGTATATGTAGTGGGATTTGGATATCCAGTGGTTCCTGAAGGTCAGGCCAGAATAAGGATTCAGGTGTCTGATGCCTTGACCTATGATGATATTGATTATTCTATTGAGGTGTTGAAAAGAGTTTTAAATGAACAAAAATAAAGTCGGGGGTGAACCCCCGACTTTGTTACTCGTCCCTTCTGCCGAAGAATCCTGATATCAGCATGAGCCTGAGCAATTGTAGCACCGCTGTCAGAGTAGCTGCCACGTAGGTGAGAGCTGCAGCGCTCAGCACTTTTCGTGTATGCGGTGTCTCCTCTCTGGTGAGGTACCCTCCTACTTCCAGCGCTTCAATGGCCCTGCTGCTTGCGTTGTATTCTACAGGGAGAGTGACCAGCTGAAACAGTACAGCTGCGCTGAAGGCTATAACTCCTATTTGAGCCAGTTCCCTGAGCCCAAAGACCAGTCCTAGGAACAACAGCGGAAATGCTAGCTGCGAACCGATGGCAGCAACCGGTACGATAAGCGTGCGGATATTAAAAGGTACGTACCCATATTGATGCTGTATTACGTGCCCAGCTTCATGGGCTGCCACACCCAGTGCAGCCAGAGAGCTGGAGTTATACACTTGTGGAGAAAGCCTCAATACCTTATTGTGCGGGTCATAGTGGTCTGTAAGTATGCCAGGCGTCAGCTCAACTCTTACATCGTAAATCCTGTTGTCGCGGAGGATCTCTCGAGCTACCTCGGCGCCCGTCAGCCCACTGCGTGCAGGGATTCTGGAGTATCTGGCAAATGTGCTCTGTACCTTGAATTGAGCGTACATCGCCAGCAAGATTGCTGGGAGAAGCAGTATCATGGTGGGATCGTACCACAAAAACGGCATATGCCTCAGCTCCTTTCGGATATCTGTCTTCTTATGGAACAGGCATCTATTGGTTTTGTCAGAAATATATTATCATATTCAGAAACAAAAGTCAATAAAGGTCAAAATTCTTCATCCTCTTGTTCATATATTATGTCTATTATGAACAATACATATTTAAGCGCTTAAAATGTAATTTATCAAAATTAAAGTTCATAGCAAACTCCCAGTGGGACATATAAATGAAAATGATGATAGTAAAAGGGCAGCGCGAAATCGCCTTTGTTTTTCTCACTTGTAATGGTATATAAATGCTGGTAGAATAGTTATAAAGTTGTCGAATGTATAAATTTTTTAATTTTGGGGGTAAAGACATGAAAAATTGGATAAAAGCGGTCTTGGTTATAGGCGTTATACTCGTGTTGTTGGCCATATGGGTAATAAACGGCTACAATAGCCTGGTGGCAAAGAGTGAACAGGTGCAAACGGCTTTGAGCCAGATAGACAACCAGCTTCAGAGGCGAAACGATTTGATACCCAATCTAGTGGAAACTGTAAAAAAGTACGCAGCCCATGAATCGGAGGTGTTCGCTCAGATTGCCGAGGCCAGGGCAAAGCTGGCTGGTGCCACCACCGTTGAGGGCATGGCACAGGCAGACGCCGAGGTTGCCAGTGCTTTGTCCAGGCTGCTTGCCATAGCAGAGAATTATCCCGAGCTTAAGGCCAACCAGAATTTTATCCAGCTTCAGGATGAGCTGGCCGGTACCGAAAACAGGATTGTGGTTGCAAGGCGGGATTACAACGAAAAAGCGCGAGATTACAACACCGCTATCAGAAGGTTTCCCATGAATATCATAGCCGGCATGTTTGGATTTGAACGCGCTGAGTATTTTGAGGCATCTGAAGATGCCAGGCAGGCTCCCGATGTAGGCGAACTATTTGGAGATTAAGGGTGCTTGAGCATGAAATGGATAAAAGCTTTACGGATAGCGGTATGTATAGCGGCGTTTGTATTTTTGTTTTCTGCCTGCAGCGCTGCACAGGACAGCTATCCTGACCCTACCGAGGCTTTTTATGTGAATGACTATGCCGGTGTGCTGGATACCGATGCCGAGGAGCACATTCTAAGGGTTGCTAAGGAGCTGGAGGACGTCACAACGGCTCAGGTAGTTGTTGTGACCATGGCAGGCATTGGTGACAGGCCGCTGGAGGAATACACCCTGGGGCTGTTCAGGGAGTGGGGGATCGGCCAGAAGGATAAGGATAACGGCGTGCTCATATTTGTCGATGTAGAGGGGCGGCAATCCAGGATCGAGGTAGGGTACGGCCTCGAAGGGGTGCTTACCGATGGCAAGACCGGCAGGATACAGGATGAATATATGATCCCGCATTTCCGTAAGGGCGAGTACAGCCAGGGGATCGTTGCGGGGTTCAATGCGATAATAAATGAGATCTACCTAGAGTATGGCTATACAGATAAATTGGTTGGAGACGATGCGCTGCTTGAAGAGCCAGCTTTACCTGTAGAGCAGCCTGAAGAGGACGATTTTTCTTTGTCCAGATTTATACTATGGCTGGTGCTCATTGTGGTATTTATCATCTTAGATTTTGCCTTTTTCAGGGGATCTATTACTTCTACCATATTCCGCTCTGGGGGTCGCGGAGGATATGGAGGCTGGTTTGGCCCGGGCCCAAGGGGTGGCGGATTTGGCGGTGGAGGCTTTGGAGGTAGAGGCTCTGGCGGAGGAGGCAGTGCCGGAGGCGGAGGAAGCTCACGGAGCTGGTAAAAGGATCTTGCATTATAAGCAGGAGGAAAATATTGAACCTTTGTACAGTGGTTTAGATTATACAGTAAGCGAGGCAGGGGAGGGAAAATGATGCCTAAAAGGCTTTGGAGAATATTGTCCGTTATCATGATTTTTGCAATGGTTGTAATGGCTTTGGTTGATACAGTGGCGCTGGCACAGGGTAAGGTTACTATGTCGGTAAGAATGAGTCCTTCTGTCGTACAGCCGGGAGAACCCTTTGAACTCATCTATAATATAACAAATTCTATGGATAAACCTGTTAAGGTGCGCATAAGGGAAGAACTGTACAACCATGTTACCAATGGGAAGGAAACCACAATGCTGGAGAGGAGCATCGCACCGGGGGAGAAACAGGAAATAAGCAGTGCGGATGAGGGCGAAGCTTACAAGGCCATAGATGGCTATGTGACCTATTTGGTGGAATATCAGGTCGAAGGGCAAAACGAATGGGCGGTTTTGGGAGAAGGCGTTTTGGATATTTTCAACATAGGATTTAACGTAAGTTATGCTGCCAGTGCATCCCGGGTGAAAAGGGGCGACGAGGTGGAATACGCTGCGGTTGTGGAATCCACCTCAAACGTGGTTTTAACGGATATAGCCGTCGTGGACAGCCAGTTTGGCGAGCTGGGCAGGATTCCAAGGTTGCAACCGGGCGAAAAGAAGACAGTGAAACGAAAGTTCAAGCTGGAAGATACCACCGAAAGCTACCTCATATTGAGATACAAGGATCCTCTGTCGGTACGGGGAGATGTGCTACAGGAATTTCCCGATGCAAGGGTCAAAGTTGAAGTGGAAAAGCCGCAGCCTGTATATTCTCTGGAGGTACAAGGCAGCGTTGACAAACAACAAATCACCTCAGCACAAGAGGTGACCTTTACTCTCAAAGTGAAAAACACCGGCAACGTTACCCTCCAAAATATCCAGTGTACCGACTGGAAGGGGAAGACCTTTTATGAGATAGTCCAGCTGCTTCCAGGGCAGGAAGCTACTGCTATCTATAAGGCTACAATTGACTCAGCGGGGAAATACACCATAACGTGCAGCGGTGTACCCGAAGACGGAGCTCAAAAGGTGCAAGCTCATTATACTGTGGAGATATCCAGGGTTGAGGCAATGGTGGAGATCGAGAGAAGATTTGAGCCCCAAAAGGCAGCGCCGGGAGATACCGTTACCCTGACATATATAATCCGTAACACCGGCAAGGTGGCATTGAAGGATGTGTCGGTGGATGAACCCGAGCTGGGGAACATAGCCTCATTTGACAGCTTGAAGCCTGGCGATGAGGAAGTGGTTTCAGTGGAAAAGGAAATGGATGATGACGGCATAATAAGCAAGACCGTTTTGACCGCCAAGGATGAGCTGACGGGGGCTCCTTATAGATACGAGGCTGATGAGCTGCTGATTCCTGCCCAAGCGCTTGATAAGGCGGCTCATGTATCCATTGATGTAGAAGTGGATCCTCCCAGCCTGGAAAAAGCAGGGGCGGTACAGGTAAAATGCACTATAAAGAACGATGGCGGGGTAGCGCTGAAGAATATAGAGGTCTTCATTGAGGACCTGGTTAAAGAGAGAAACATTGGGATGGGAAGCATGCTGGTGCTTAACCCGGGGGAAGAGCAGATGTTTAGCCTGTCATACCTTAGCGTGGAGCAGACCAGTTCCTTTGTCGTGGTGGTGAAGGCAGAGGACGAAGAGGGAAATGACCTGGAATTCAGAAGCCAGCACTTTGAAGTGGCAGTGGGGGTGACGGATGGAGCGCAAAATCGGCATGGCTCAGATTCGGGAAAGGTGACCCTTCTTAAAGTTGCCCTTACCGTCGTGATATTTTTGATTATCCTGACGGCGGGAACCTTGATCTATCTGGTGCGCGATTCACTGCCCTTCTTCAGGCGGCGAAAGAGCCTGAAGCACAGAGCTGCAGGTGGGGATTAATTGCCATACTTTTCAACTAGGTGTTTGATGGACATCCAGAATTCCTGGGCTTGTCTGGCGGCGCTGGTCCTCGAGCGCTTCCGGGCGGTGGGTGGAGAGAATATCCAGCGTAAAAATCCCATCCAGGCTTTGAGCATTGTGGCGTTTTTGCCGGAAGGCAGAGGCCGTAACTGAAAGCCCATACGCTTTACGCCGGGGCCAAACAGGGTGACACCCCACAGCGCCTTTACTCGCGGGTCCAGCCTGCCGTCGCGGGCAAGCCGCGCCAGGTTGTGCATCTCCTCCCTAAATAGAGGGAGCAGGTGTATGTCCGAAGCCACCGTTACGTTTCCCACTTTACCGCTGTATATGACGGTGTTGGAGATATGAAGCTCGGCCACGTATTCTCCAGGCTGAAGGGTCGAGCCATCCTCCAAGGGGAGAGGGTCGCCGCTGTATGGATGGATGCTCATCCTCAGCAGCCCATAGGGGGAATTTTCAACGGTATAGATGTCGTTCAGCCTAGAAAATATTTTTTCCCACAGTATAAAGACGGGAGCTATAAGCCTTTTGATCATGTCCTATCTCCTTTCAGCTGGTCAAGGGTTACAAATGTGTAACCCTTTTTCTTTAACGTGTCGATAATGGAGGGGAGTGCTTCCAGGGTTTTGGCAGGTGCCCCGGGGGCTCCCCTGTTATCATGCAGCACCACTATAGAGCCGGGCTGTGCCTGGGAGATGACGGCGTCGTATATGTGCCGGGCTGTGGTTTTGGCTTCCCAGTCCTGTGCTTCGATGGACCAGTAAGCGATCTCAAGGCCCAACCTTCGAGCCGCCGCTGCGCTGCAAAGATTGAACATGCCCCATGGGGGCCGATACCAGCGGGGCTGATGTCCTAAAGAACTTTTGATGGCCTGGCAGGTCAGCTCAATGTCACTGAAAGTGCGCAGGGGGGACATCAGCCATGCATGGCGATGGGAAAAAGAGTGGCATCCCACGGTGTGCCCCTCGGAATGCATTCTGCGAAGTATATGAGGATACCGGAGTGCCTGCTCTCCAACGACAAAAAAGGTAGCCTTCACGCCGGCCTCTTTTAAGATATCCAGCAGCTTGGGCGTATATATAGGGTTTGGCCCGTCGTCAAAGGTGAGGGCTATCCATGGCTTATTGGTCTCTCCGCATCGCACGACCCGTTTTGAACGGTTGCGCATCCAGTAGTTTGGTATGAGGCAGTAAATGGCAAATATCGCGATTGCAGCTGCCGCTATAGATGCAAATACCCACATCTTTTACGACCCTTTCCTGATACAGATATTTTGCTTTTTGAGTTTCATAATTGATTTTGCTGCAAACTTAATTTTTTGCCCACTCTCATTTTTGCTTCAAAATTGTCGATTTCGTTTTGAGCAGCAAAATTGACTTTTTACAGTTATAGTGGTTCGGTTTTGCTCATCATAGCATAAATAATTTACAGTGCTATGATAATGCAGTACCATTACGATGTAGTATATTGAATCGAATAACGCCAGTGTTTTATGCTTTAGTTACATAAAAAGGCTACAGGTCGATTTTATGATATAAACAGGTTGGGCTGCTGCGAACCATTCCTGTAGTTCTCGGCCATCTGTACTATTATATTTGCAGCGTCCCTGGCGGCAAAAGGCTTTGATATGGGTTCCATAGCCTGTGCCATGCTTTTCAGTATGGATGGGTCATTGATGCAATCGATGATGGTCTTGACCACTTCCTCCTCGTCATCCACCTGTACGGCCACTTTGTAGCGGACCAGGAAGCGGGCGTTGCTCCTCTCATGGCCGGGTAGGGGTTTGTATATCAGCATTGGCAGCTTCTTGGCCAGAGCTTCAAATACGGTTACCCCTCCCGCCTTTGTCAGCAAAAGGTCGGATATTTCCATGAGCTCCGCTATGTTGTCTACGTAGCCCAGCACGCGAAGAGGTATCTTGGAATGCTGCGAAATGTCCTCCAGCCTTTTGGCCAGTGCATAATTGGTGCCGGTCACCGCTATGGCCTGCATGGGCAAGTCAAGCTTTGCCAGGCTTTCGCATATGTCCTCCATATCTGACAGCAGGCCGCAACCCCCGCCCATCATCAACAGCGTGAAGAGATCGCGCCTGAGGCCGTAGCGCTCCCATATTGAAGGGTCATGGCACGGGGCCATGAACTCCTGCCGCAGGGGAAGTCCCGTGACATACAGGCGCGATGGAGGTATGCCTTTTCTTTTTAAGTATTTGGCCACGACGTCGGCCGCCAGTATATAAGCGTCCACGTACGGATGGATCCACTGGCTGTGGAAAGCCACATCCGTAATGACCGTTACAAGGGGTGTGTTTATATAGCCGCGGGATTTAAGGTAGGAGATCACCCCGGCCGGGTTGGGGAAAGTACACACTATGACGCTGGGTGAACGGCTGTATATGGCTTCCAACAGCTTTTGCCTGCCGATTCGGTTTAGCATGCGCTGCCATCTGGAATCAGGAGGCAGATGGCGCGTAGCCTCGTAAAACCATTTATACCCGGTCGAAAAGTGTTTGATGACCTGGTGATAGCCAAACAGCAGCGTTTGCTTGAAAAACGGGTTTATATAATTTAAAAAATCGCATATTTCAACGTTCCAGTCGGGACGCTGCTGCTTTATGGCTGTGGCCAGTGCATTGGATACCTGGTAATGCCCTGCTCCGTAGCTGGCAGAAAATATTAACACGTCGCATCTGGTGCCTGGTCCAGAGGCCATAAAGCCATTCACCTCGCTTTTATCCAGTAAAGTTTATGGTTTCTCTCCGTTATTCTTGCATGTTTAAGATTTGTACCGCTTTAATACAAATTATATTATACCAGAGTCCACCATATTTTGTATAATGAATTTTTTGTAATATATTTTTGGTAAAACGGACTAAAAACACTAATTCAATTGCATACGCTTCAAATGTAAATTAAGCTATAAATAGTTTTGAACATTCTATTGAAAGGTGATAGAATATTATTGGTCGTATTATTCATGTGTGATATTATCTTTATGTAAAAGGATTCTTGTATGTTTTGTTAGTGTAAAGATTTATTTTAGTGCTCAAAACAAATTTTGAAAAAATGTAGCTGCAAAAGGAAGTCGGTTGATGGATAGGCGTCCGCACACTCGTGATTTTAATCATGAGTTAGGACGTTAAAGTTGTATTAACATATATGAAGCAGGAATCACGCGACTTCTCGTGGGAGGTTCAAATGGCTGAAAATGGGATAGAATTAAACTGAGCCGTTGATAAACTGAAACCGTCTTGAGAGTTTGACAGTCTAATTCTAATAGAAAACCAGGGGCAATACGGGAGAGTGTGAATATGCTGGATTTGAGCAAGATAAGCCTGCAGCTGATGGAGATGGCACGGGCCCGGCAGCAGGAAATACAGCAGCTGAAGGAGAAGGAGCGCTGCGTGCTGGAAGCCGTTTGCGATTTTCGAGAAAACCCGCAGGCTTACATAGAAAAAATAGATTCGGATTCACGGCATTTTTTTGTAGCCTTTCCCAGGGGCAGGTTAGATGATGTTTTTCCTCTTCCACAGCCCATTTCCACCCATACCGTTATGGCGGTGGACGGATCGCAAATCGATGTGGACACGCACGAGATCGTATTGTGCTATGTGCTCAACATAGGCAGGGTGGTGCTGCATTACGGTACAGGGGACCCGCCGCTTATGGACAGCCTGCCCTACCTGTATTATAGGTATGAGGACCTGTACAAGCAGGGGGAATTGGAAGTATTTCTGCTGCGGGGAGAGGATCTGGCTGAGAAGCGCGCCGCCATGGAGGCCCAGCACCTGAAGGATTTGATTTTAAATCACCGAAGAGAGGGTATCCCCACAGTGGCATTGGTGGACGGCACGCTTGTTTCATGGGATAAGGCGGCATCGGCCAAAAAGGACATAGGCGGTTTTACCGCTCCGCACTTCAAAGATGTCTTCAAAGTGGGACAAAGCCTTGGCATTCCGGTGGCAGGATACATATCGGGTTCCCGCACCTCCCTTGTGATAAACACTTTGCGGGCTCGTGACTGTACTCAGCCCATCATGAACTGCGCTGGCTGTGAATATCGAAGCGACGCGACGGCGCCCTGCCACAGGCTGGAGGGTTTGAGGGATACCACCCTATTTGCCCGCATCCTCAGGCCAGGGGAGCGATCGGCATGCTTTTACGGCGGCATCAACACGTTGCCGCGGCATGAATGGCCCCTGTACCGTATAGGGTTTTTCTACGTAAACGTCGGTAGCGAGATAGCCCGTGTGGAGGCGCCCGACTACGTGCTGGAGGACGAGGGCCTGCTTAACCTGCTTCACTGGGCGGTGTACGATCAAGCACAAAAGGGCATGGGCTATCCGATAGCGCTTCAGGAGGCGCATCATTTTGCGGTGGTAAAAGGCGAGGAGCGGGAGGCATTTTATCGCCTGGTGGAAGGGCAGTTTGTCAGGCGGGGGCTTCCCAGCCGTGTCACCAATAAAGAACTGCGCAAGCGCACCAGGATTTTTTAGAAAGGGGTGCATACCTTGATAGGAGAGATCATAGAGAGCAGGACGGCCGAGTTTGTGGCCGAGGCCATCAGATATGACCAGGTTCCTGCTTACGGCTCGTTTGTGAGGGTTCAGGATGGAAATCTAAGGGTGTATGGCATTGTATCGGGGGCCTATACCGGCAGCCTGGATGGCGTGAGCAAGGCAAAGGCTTTTTTCAAGTCGATTGATGAGCTTAAGATGGAACAGCCGCAGATCTTTGAGCTGCTTCGTACCGAATTTTCCTGCGTTGTGGTGGGTTATGCCGAAGACGGTCGGTACCATCCATATTATCCGCCCATACATCTCAGCCTTCATCTGCCTGTGGAAAAGGCGGACGATGATGAGATATTGACCATTTCGCAGCACCTTGGGTTTCTGGAAAAAACGCTCAACAGCCCTGCAGGCAATGGCGAAGAGTTGACGGCTGCGGCCATTCGCATGGCAGCGCGCTTCCATCCCGATCCGCGGGAATATATAATTAGGGCGGGGCGCGAGCTTCTGAAGATGCTGAACTACGACACCCAGAGGCTGAAATCCATTTTAGAGAGGGTGGATATAGCATGAGGGGGACGATTCTCAGGGGTTCGCTTTCAGGCGGCTTGGAAGTAAGGCTAGACATTGGCGAAAATATAGAAGAAGTCAAAGTGGGTACTTTTTGCGTGGTGGAAGGCAGGACCCATGATTTCTTCTCGATGGTGGTGGATGAGGATATTGAAGCGGCCAATCCAAAAGCCTTCTATGAGACGTTGTCCGACAACTCCCTCCTCAATGAAGTGGTTAGGGGTACCGGAATTATAGACAAGGTAAAGATTCAGCCTATGATTGCCATAAGGCGCGAGGATGGCAAGGTACAGCCCGTAAAGAGCATACCATCCTATCTGTCCCGCGTCCGTGAGGCGCGGGAGGAGGACGTCTTCAAGATATTCGGGCGGCCTGACCGAACGCATTTTCATGTGGGCTCCCCGCTGGATATGGACCACATACCGGTATGCATAGACCTAAAGAAATTCATAGAAAGGTCCAACGGGATATTTGGCAAGTCGGGTACCGGTAAGACATTTTATACCCGTATCATGCTGTGTGGCATGATAAAGAGCGGGCTTTGTAATGTGCTGGTGTTTGACATGCATTCGGAGTACGGCTGGGAAGGCGAGGATGAGGATGAGACGCGCAAAAAGGCCAAGGGCCTCAAACAGCTATTTGGCTCCAAGGTGGCCATCTTTACCCTGGATCCTGAGTCGTCGCGCAATCGAGGGGTGCATCCCGACTTTGTGGTGGAGATACCTTACCGCTCCATTGAAGCCGAAGACATTATACTGGTGCGGGAAGAGCTAAACCTAAACCCCACTGCCCTGGAGGTCATATATGTACTTCAAAAGCATCTGGGGCAGGACTGGCTGATCACCTTTTTGAACATGGACGCTTTTGCCATAAAGGACTTTGCCGATAGGACGGGGGCTCATGAAGGCGCGCTGCAGGCGTTTCAGCGTAAGCTGTTTCAGCTGCAGAGGCTACCGTTTATAAAAGAAAATCCGGCAGACGATGCAGTGGAGCGAATAATGCAGTATCTGGATAGCGGGATGAACGTGGTGCTGGAGTTTGGCCATCAAAGGAGTATGCTGGCCTATATGCTGGTGGCCAATATCCTGACCCGGCGCATCCACGAGCTGTATGTCAAGCGCAGCGAAAAGGCTCTCGGGGGGATGCAGGGCAACAACACGCCCCTGGTTATAGTCATCGAAGAGGCCCACAAGTTTTTGAACCCAGAGCTGTCGCGCCAGACCATATTTGGCATGATAGCCAGGGAGATGAGGAAATACAACGTCACGTTGCTGGTGGTGGACCAGCGGCCCTCTGGTATTGACCCCGAGGTGCTTTCCCAGCTGGGGACCAAGATAGTGGCCCTGCTCACTGAAGAAAAGGATATAGAGTCTGTACTGTGCGGGGTAAACAATGCCAGGATGCTGCGCAACGTCCTGGCCAGCCTAGATACAAAGCAGCAGGCCATCATCATGGGCCATGCCGTTCCAATGCCCGTGGTTATAAAGACCAGGACGTACGACGAGACGTTCTATAAGGAAATTACCAAGGATGAGGATGGCACCTTTAACCGCGGCCTGATGAGTGGGCCCAAACAAGCATTTGGCAGCTCTGCAGGGGCATCTGAAACGGATGAACCACCACCCGGCAAAGAGTTTGAAGACCTTATGAAGGAGTTGTATGGCATATGAGGGAGCCTATACGCCTGATTCATACCGGTGACCTTCATATAGGGATGCAGAATTACGGCAGGCTGGATAGTGCCACCGGTATCCATTCCCGTATCAACGACTTTTTAACCACCCTGGATAAGTTGGTGGATTACGCCATAGGCAACGAGGTCGATGCCGTGCTGATATGTGGTGATGTATTTAAGAATAGGGAGCCCGATGTCACCCAGCAGCGTGAGTTTGCCAAAAGGGTGAAGCGCCTTTCGGATGCCGATATAAAGGTGTATATAATAGTGGGCAATCACGACCTACACAACGCTGCGGGAAAGGCCACCTCGGTTGAGATATATGATGTGGTTGACCTCCCGGGCGTGTACGTGCGCCGGAAGCCCAGCCTGGATGTTTTAAATACGCGGCGCGGCGCTTTCCAAGTGGTGGCCCTACCCTATGCTTCGCCCAGCAACCTTGCCGTTGAGGGTTCTACCATAGAAGAGATCTCCATCGCCATCCGCGCTAAGCTGGGGCATCTGCTGGACATGTTGATAGAGAAGCTGGACCCTGCGCTGCCTGCCGTCCTTATGGCGCACTTTTCTCTGATAGGCGCGGTGTCAGGCTCCGAAAGGGCCATTATGCTGGGGCGAGAAGTGACGCTCCCCGTTGGGTTCTTTGCAAGGCCCGAGATTGACTATGTGGCTATGGGGCATATCCACAAGCACCAGGTGCTTTACGATAAGCCACCCGTGGTCTACTGCGGAAGCCTGGACAGGGTGGACTTCAACGAGGAGAAAGAGGATAAGGGCTTTGTCGAGGTATTGCTAAAGAAAGGCGCGACTTCCTTTGAGTTCATTAAGCTGGATACCCGGCCTTTTAAGACCTTTTATGTGGATGCCACCACCGGCGATCCCTTCAAAAAGGTGGTGGAGGCCATTCAAGGGCAACCTTTGGAAGAGGCAATTGTCAAGGTAAAGGTGAGGCTGCCAGCCCATGCCCTGTCCCATCTTAGAGAAAAGGAGCTTTACAGGATACTTCGCGAGAGGGCTTTTTATGTGGCCGGCATTGAAAAGGACATAATTTCCGACCTTTCGCACTTGAGGCATCCGGGCATCACCGAGAAGATGGACGTCATGCACGCGATAGCCGAGTACATTTCAAAGAAGGAGGAGTACAAGGATATAAGGCAGGCGCTGCTTAAGGCAAACGAGCAGCTGATTCAGGAGCTCAAGGAGGAGGGAGCCATATGAGACCTCTCACTTTGTATCTGCGTAATTTTAAGTCCTACGGCGAAAAAGCGCCGGTGCTGGACTTTAACTTATTCGATGTAGCGCTGCTCAGCGGGGACAACGGCAACGGCAAGTCGTCCCTGGCAGATGCCATCGCCTGGTGCATATGGGGCAAGTGTAAGGGCATGGACGGCAGGGGTGGCGTAGATGACCTGGTGAGGACGGGTGCCGACGAGATGGAGGTGGCCTTTTCATTTGAAGAAGATGGCCAAGTTTATAAAGTGGTGCGCAAGCGCGACAAGCGAAGAGGCCTGTCATCCCTGGACTTCATGATAAAGAGGGGTGATGCCTTTGTACCCATAAGCGGGAACCGCATAGACGAGACCCAGCAAAAGATCCAGGAGGTCATCAAGCTGGATTATGAGACCTATCTGTGTACGGGGTATTTAAGTCAGGGTAAGGCTGACCTGTTTGCTACTAAAAAACCCAGCGAACGGAAGGAGATACTGGCCGAGATACTCAATTTATCGGTTTACGATAAGCTGGAAAGAAAGGCGCTGGATAAGCGCAATGAGGTGCAAAACAGCCTGGAGCTGCTGGAGAGGGAGATAGAGCTGCTGCAGCAGCAGATTGCCGAGAAAGAAGCTGTTCAAAGCGAGATAGTTCAGGTAGAAAATGCCCTTGACGAATTGCAGACAAAGGAGAAGGGCCTGAAAGATCAGCTGGAAGCGTTGAACAGGCAGAAGGAAGAGAAAAACGCCATAAAGGAGAGGATCGAATATCACCAGCAGCAGTTGAACCTGGAACAGAAACAGCTGATTGTCCTGGAAAAGGATAGGGGGAACCTGCAGGCGCGAATTGAGGACTACCGAAAGACGCTGGAGAACGAAGCCGAGATCGAGAAGCATTATGCAGAATTTAAGGCTTTGGAGGAACAGGAGAAGGCCCTGGCTTACAAATACCAGTGCACCGCTGAGCTTAAAAATAAACGGGAGCGCCTGCTGGGCGAGCTGAGGATCAAGGAGCAGGAGCTGCGCCACCGTATCGATGTGCTGGAGAGGGAGAAGGCTCAGCTTGAAGGCAAGATTGCGCAGGTAGAGGCTCTGCACAAGGAATACCAGGTGTGCCGGAAAAATATCGAGGAGCTGAATGCGCTGGAGAAACAGCTGGAGGCGCTGGAGAAGAGGGTGGCAGAGATTGTGCAGGAGACGGCCGAGCTGGCCAGCAGGGAAGGCGCTTTGAGGCGACAGCTAGAAGAGCTGAAGGAAAGGTTTACTGCCCTTAAAGGTGCTGAGTCCAGCTGCCCGGTTTGTGGGAGGCCGCTTGATGTGCAGCACAGGGATGAATTGATGCATGGGATATCGGAACAGGGGAAGGCCGTTCAGCAGTCCATACAGGGACTTAAAAAAGAGATGGCCAGCCTTGAAAACGAAAGGAAGCAGGTACAGCTCCGGATCGACGGCATAAAGACAAGGCTTAAAACTCGAAGTAGGCTGGAATCCCAGATGGCTTTGATAAGCAACCAGATCAATGAAGCTCAGGAGGCGCGGCAGAAGGTCGAGGAGCTGATGGTACAGCTCGATCCTCTTAAAAAGCAGCTTGAAGCAAAGGACTATGCCCAAGATGCGATGCAACAGATAGAGGAGATTGAGCGTCAAATACAGCAGGTAGGCTATGACCCGCAGGAGCATATTAGTGTGCGGGACAGGCTGAGCAGGCTGGCTAAGGTGCCCAGCCAGTGGGAGGCCGTGCAGAAGGCTCGGGCGCAGATGGATTCCGACCTTGAGAGCTTACAGCGGGTTGCCAAGCTTATCGATGACAGAAAAAAGCACATACAGGACATGATGCTTCTGTTGGATACGCTGGAAGGCTCCATAAAGGACTTGCCGCAGATACTTACGAGGATTTCTGAGCTGGAAAGAGAGCTTCAAAGCCTTCAGAGGGACATCCGCGCCATGGAAGCCAGGAGAGGAGCTTTAAAGGAGCGCATGGGAAAGATTTTAGCCGCCGAGCGACAGCTTGAGAAAAAGAGGGAGGAGCAGCGTCAGCTCTACCAGCAGCTGGAGGTGTACAAGGCGCTGGCCTTGATATACGGCAAACGAGGCATTCAGGCCGCTATCATTGAAAATGCCATACCCGAGCTTCAGGATGAGACCAACCGGATTTTGGCCAAAATCACCGACGGGCGACTTGCGGTGGAGTTTTTGACGCAGCGCGATACCAAGTCGGGCAACGTGGTGGAGACGCTGGACATCAGGATATCCGATGGTATGGATACCAGGAAATATGAGACCTATTCTGGCGGCGAGGAGTTTCGCATAAACTTTGCAATACGCATTGCCCTTGCCAAAATACTGGCCAACAGGGCGGGAGCCAACATGCGTATGCTCATACTAGATGAGGGCTTTGGTGTGCTCGATGAGCAGGGACGGGAGCGGCTGGTAGAGGTCATAAACGCCATAAGGGACGAGTTTGACAAGATACTGGTGATCACACACGTTCAGGAGCTCAAAGACGCTTTCCCGGTTCAAATCGAGGTCATAAAGACGCCTGAAGGCTCAACTTTCAGGTTAGTGGGCTGAAGTGTATAATGTGATAATTATTTAACAATTTTGTGCAAATACACCAATTGAGTATTTATCAAGTGTGGTTTGCTGTTATGTTTTGAGATTGAAAAAGCGTTTTTTATTTTTTGCCTTTTAATCGGATGCTTTGACAAGTGACTCATGGGATAGAAACGCCCGCACACTCGTGTCTTCACACATGATTTGAGGCATGAGTTGGGGCGTTAATGAAAATAGACATAAAAAGGCATAAAAATTATACAAAATCTCTAAAAATTTGTCATGTGTATTAAATGTATATATTTGTTGTGGTATAATTAATATCTATGATGAGAGGTTCATCAACGACATGTAAAAAGGCTCCATATTTCGCAAGATAGAGATGAAGTACGCGTAGGTAGATAGATGTACATGACTTAAAGTATCTGGCGAGTTTGCTGCTTAACGGATAGTTAAGAATGGGTACGTGAACCACCAGGTGGGAATAAGGAGGGTAGTTTGTACTACCAAATTTCTTGCGAAACCGTTATCTTTATAGGTGGCCGGTAGTTTATCGGTAAGCATAACAGCTGGCAGTGGTGGGATGGCAAGTGGGTGTGTAATCTAAAAGGGGGAGGGAATGGAATGAATGATGAGGCCTTGCTTATAGAAAGGGCCCAAAATGGCGATGTATCGGCGTTTGAAGAGCTGGTCTCCCTTTATGCAAAGAAGATATACAACTACTGTTATAGAATGACCGACAGCCGTGAGGACGCAGAGGATTTGGCTCAAGAAGTGTTTATAAAGGTATATCGAAATCTAAAGTCGTTTAAAGGGGACAGCAGGTTTTCAACCTGGATATACCGCATTGCATATAATACATGCGTTGATAGATATCGAAAAGGCAGGAAGCTTGATACCGTTTCGCTAAATCCCGGCAAGAATGAAGACTCCGTTGAGATAGAGCTTGTATCCAGTGACCCCCTGCCGGAAGAAGAGGTGATAAAAAGGGAACGATACAGGAAGCTGCAAGCCTGTATCGCCGGTTTAAAACCCGAATATAAAACGGTGATTATACTGAGAGATATACAGAATTACAGCTATGAAGAGATTGCAGAAATCCTGCAGGTCCCTTTGGGTACCGTTAAATCCCATATAAGCCGTGCAAGGGCTGCATTATGCGATGCTCTTCGGGAAATGCTGGAGTGACAGGAGGTGAGCCGTAGGATGGATTGCAGGGTTGTGCAGGAACTTATCTCCCCGTATATAGATGGTGAGCTGGACAGGGAAGAAGCCCGACAGCTGGAGGCACATATAGAAAGCTGTTCTGAGTGCAGGCAGAGGTTTGGACAGATAAAAGCTGTGGTGCAAATGGTAGGTGTGCTCGAGGAAGAGGAGCTGCCCGATGGCTTTTTGGATAGGCTGCAGGCCCGCCTGGAGGCCGAGCAGGTAACCGGGATGGTACACAGAAAGCACAGCAGGTTTTCCAGGTGGGTAAAATGGATGGGTATAGCTGCAGCAGCGGCCATTATCGTACTGGCCATCAGGGTGCTAAGCCTGGACGGGCTGCTGTATACCTCTCCGCAGGAAAAGGGGCAGACCGATTCGGCAGCTCCGGAAAGCATGTCTAAGAGCTTGCTGGAAGGCTCGCAGGACGAAGAGTCGGCGGGTTCAAGTGATAGACCAGCAGATGATGCTGAGAAGCAGCAAAAGCTGGATAGAGGTGATGTTAGCGCTTCTGATGCTGAATCTGAAACATCAGAGCAAGCCCAAGAGGTCGATGGCTACATCAAGTCGGATAAGGTTGAGCTGAGGGTGCAGGATGTATGCATAACCCCTCAAACCCTTATGATAAGGGCCATTCAACATGGAATAGACATGGTTGACCAGACGGAGAACAGCATTACGCTGAAAGTTACGTCCATTGAACAGCGCAAGGCTCTGTATCGTGAACTTGAATTGCTTGGAGTGGTGGAAGAGGTAGGGACCAATTTTGAATCTGATACGGTAACCATTGTGATTGTAGAGCAAGAGTGATGTATTTTTAAATTTTATAATATATACAGCATCAACTGTATAAACAGGATAATTATGGTTAATAATATAGGTAAAAATTAATAAATCAAAAAATCAAACGGGAGGGATATCGATGGCTAGGAATGAAACTGTCAAGAATGACAAGGCTGTGGACAACAGCGCACCAGGCATCGACGCTGAACTCATGTCTTCTATGAAGGAAGAGGTGCTCCGTGCTAAGGAGGAAAATGTTCCTATGCTGCAGGCCTTCGAAGCGGTGGCGAAAAAGAGCGGCCTTAAGGTCAATACCATAAGAAACTATTATTACCGCTATTTGCATGCCCAGCTAGCCGGTGATAACGAGTCAGGCGAGAAAAGGGAGAAAGTCAGGTCCTTGAAAGGAGTAGCTGGTAAGTCTTTTACAGAAGACGAGGTCAAAAATCTGGTCATGTCTATATTGATAGCCCAGGCCGAAGGCGAGTCGGTACGCTCGTGCGCCAATCGCCTGGCAGGTGGAGACCCAAAGAAGATGCTGAGATTACAAAACAAATACAGAAATGTAATAGCCAGCCAGCGTGAATATGTTGAGAGTTTGATGGCCGAGATGTCTCAAAAAGGGATCAGGTATTTCAATCCTTACACCAGACAAATAGTGGATGGCGACTCTGTTTCAGCGTCTGCCCAACTAGATGTAGAAACTACAGGGGATACAAGGAGCGGTGTGGATGTGCAGCGCAGCCGCAAGGATTCCCTTATAGGGATAATCGGAGACGCTGTTGCCAGCATGAGCACATTTGACGATTTCTCGGTTGAGGGTTTCTTCAGGGGATTGAAGCAGCTGGTAGACATGGCGGCAAAAGGCAGAGAAAAAGGAGATGGCGAGGAGCTGACTCGTCTGGAAAAAGCAAACAAAGAGCTAAAGAACAAGCTGAAGGAGCTTGACGATTTTGTGCGCCAGCTTGCGGGTATCAATCAACGGTTTGTGGATTTGCCGGATGAGCAAAAGCTATCTGCCTTGAATGACTATATAAATGAAGTTAAGGCGTGGTTGGAGACTTATGAGAAGGTATATAAGGATGTCCACACTGCTAATGATTAAGCGAATGAAAACAGGGTATTACAAAAACTGTGATGGCCAGCCCAATCTTATATGAAAGGGCTGGTTTTTTGCTTTTATTGATGAAAACACAAATCTTTAGAGTTTCTAGATTAATTTGTACTGGTACTTGACCTGAAGAATTTAGAGACAGTAAAATATAAAGATGAGTGATGGTAAATTAACTTGGTTTTGAGCAAACGTAATTTTAAACAAAAATTTAAGTTTGATTTTTTTGACTTTTTGTATTTATTGACCTATTTGCTATAATTTCATAAAAGTTGGAGTGAGTGGAAAATGATTTCTATGAAAGAAATTGCCAAGCAAGCTGGCGTGAGTGTAACAACGGTATCTAAAGCTTTAAATAATTACCCTGATATTAGTGAGGAAACCAGAAAAAGGATAATAGAAATAGCTAAAAAATATAATTACTCTCCTAATTTTACTGCTAGGAATTTGGCATTAAAAAAATCAAATATTATTGGTCTTGTTCTTTCTGATATACGTGAAACTGATAGCAACGGAAATATTATATATAGGCTATTAATTGGAGCTAAAAATTTTTGTTCTGATAATGATTTTGAACTATTAATAATAAATACTGATCACAAAAAACAAAAAACAAAAAAATTGGAGCAACTATGTAAGGAGAGGCAAATTGCCGGTGTTATAATATACGGGTTAAAAATAAGTGATCCTTATTTTGAAGAAATATCAAAATTTAAGCTTCCATGTGTATTAATTGATATAAGCATTGAAGGGAACGATAATGTTACTACAGTGACTACTGACAATATTAAAGCGGTAAAAGAGGTAATAAATTATTTGTATTTAAAAGGCCATAAGAATATTGCATTTATTAATGGTCTAAGAGAAGCTTATGTAAGTAAAGTTAGGGAATTAGGGTATAGAGAAGCTTTAAAGGGTTTAGGTTTGAAAGTACGTAATGAATATATAAAATATGCAGATTATTATGAGGATGTAGCATATGAAAAGGCTGTAGAATTACTAAAAGAACATCCTGAGATTACGGCTATATTCTGTGCTTCAGATTTAATGGCTTTGGGTGTGTTGAGGGCCATTAATGATTTAGGTAAAAAGGTTCCTGATGATGTTGCGTTAGCAGGGTTTGATGGAATTCAGTTGAGTGAATATGTTAATCCTAGGTTAACGACGGTTGTTCAGGATTTTAAAGAGATGGGGAGGATTGCAGCACAAAAATTGATAAAAATGTTAAAAAATGAATCTGTTGAACGGATAGATTATGTACCTTATGTTTTTAGAAAAAGGGAAAGTGTATAAATTTGATTTTACAATCTACAAAAAATTTTAAAATGGTCTTTACTTACGAAAAAACATGTAGTATAATGTTACTTAGAACGAAAGCGGTTTCGTGTGGTGATTATGGTGAGGTTGGTAATTTTTGATTTAGATGGTGTGATAACAAATACATCTTATTTTCACTTTTTAGCTTGGAAACAGCTAGCAAATGAACTTAATATAAAATTTGATAATACAATAAATGAAAGTTTAAAAGGGTTATCGAGAATGGATTCTTTGGAAAGAATTTTGGAATATAACAATATAAGTGCTAAATTTACGCCAGCTGAAAAAGAAGAACTTGCTAATAGAAAGAATACTTATTATGTGAGTATGCTCGAAAAATTGGATAAAGCTAATATTATGCCGGGGATAGAAGAATTTCTTGAGGAACTTAAAAAGGAAAAAGTGTATACGGCTGTAGCAAGCGCATCTCGAAATGCAACGTTTATACTTGATAAACTTGGCTTGATAGACAGATTTAATTACATCGTAAACCCTAAAGAAGTTGCTAGAGGTAAACCTTTTCCTGATATTTTTCTAAAGGCGGCGCTGGAGTTGGGGGTACATCCTTACCAATGTGTAGGTATAGAGGATTCTGAAGCTGGAATTAATTCCATAAAATCTGCGGGTATGTTTAGCGTTGGAATCGGAGAAGAAAAATTTTTATATAAGGCGGATTTGGTTTTGAAAAGTACATCAGAATTAAGATTTAAAACAATTAAGAGTTTTTATGAGAATTGGAGAACGATTAAATATTCAGTTTTGAATTCGAGCATATAAAAGATATATAAATTTATGATGTATTTGTACGGATGGCTAATGAAATCAGAAAAAGTGAGTTGTTTTGATATCATGCAGAATTCCCTTCTTTTTACTGAATTTAATATGCAACGAATGTATAGCTCTACAAAATCGTAGGGAACTTCTGCCTGATATAAAGTAAAATTCTAGAAATAAAAATAAAGGTGGGGAGGAAAAAGATATGCTGAAGAAAAAAATTTTAATTGGTTTAGTTGTTTTAGTTATGACGGTGGCTTTGGTTTTAAATGGTTGTACTAAACAAAAATCTGGAGACGATGGGCAAATATCGAATGGCCAGAAGGAAGAGGGTACATCAGAGCAAACTGATAAGCAGATTAAAAATGTAACTATTGAGTTACTGCATGGACAGCCTGAAGAAGCCCGTGTAAAAACAATTCAAAGCATAATTGATAGTTTTATGGCTAAGAACCCTGGGATAACAGTAAAACAGGTTCCGGTGCCTGAAGATGGTTTGTGGACTAAAATAACAACTCTTATGTCGTCTGGTCAGCTTCCTGCGATGATAGAAGGGTCTATCGATCAAATGAGGTTAATGTACGAAGAAGGTGTTATTGATACTGAAGCAAACACAAAGGCCATTAACTCTAAGGGAGCAGATGCATTTTTTAAAGGAGCATTAGCTGTATTAAAACTTCCTGACAAAGAAGAGTATATAGGTGTTCCTGTATCAGGTTGGGTAGCTGGTATTTGGTATAGAAAAGATTGGTTTGAAGAAAAAGGTTTGAGTGCGCCTGATACATGGGAAAATATATTAAAAGCTGCTCAAACTTTTTATGATCCTGACAATAAAAAATATGGTATTGTTTTTGCAACTGAAGTTTCGGATTTCACAGAACAGACATTCCAGCAAATTGCTCTTTCAAACAATGCAGAGCTTTTTGATGGAAATGGACAACCGAAATTTAATTCGCCTGAAATGAAAGAAGCAGTACAATTTTATAAAGATTTGTATCAATACAGCCCAAAGGGTTCCAATGGTGTTACTCAAGTAAAGGATACTTTTGTAGGTGGCAATGCGGCTATGGCAATGTATTCTACGTATATTATGCCTAGCTTGTATGAACAAAATATGGCTGACAAGATAGGGTTTGCGATTCCAACTAAAAAGGTAGCTGCAAGCTTTGGTATGACATCTACAATGACAATTTCAAATATGGTAAAACCAGAGGAAAGAGAAGCTGCTGTTAAATTCTTAGCGTATATGCTTGAGCGGGAACCCAATATAATGTGGCTTCATATGGCTCCTGGTGGGGCTAATCCAGTATTAAGAGATGTTGCAAAAGATGAAAAATATTTATCCCATGAGTTGTTAAAAGCTTTTGGCGAAACTGCTGCAAAAGTACCAGAGGCTTTTGAAGACCTTAGAATGTTTGGCTTCCAAGACGGAAAAACCCATCCTAAGATGGGGAATATTACAGCTAAGCTAGTGATTCCGAAAGCTTTAAATGCTATACTTGTTCAAAATAAAGATATTGATGAAGAAATGGAAAGAGCTCAACAATTAATGGAAGAGATAGTCAATGAGTAAAAATACTGTAAAATGGGTCCTGTTTGCCCAAAAACAGGGCCCCCCTCAATAAAAATTGTTTTAAGTGGAGAGGTGGATAATGTTTGGTCAAAGAAGACGGGAAAAAAGAGTGAGCCTAAAACAGGCGGAAGCAAGATTGGGTTTTTTGCTTATGCTTCCTGCGATACTTTTAATATTTTCAATCATTGTGTATCCAATAATGTATAATATATATTTAAGTTTTCATAAGGTTTCGTTAAGCCCTATGAAACCCCATAAATTTGTGGGAGCTAGTAATTATTTAAAGCTTTTTTCAGATGAAAGTTTTTTGAGGTCATTGTTGACTACCTTTATGTATGTGATAATTACGGTAGTGTTTTCTACAATAGTAGGATTACTTGTGGCCCTTTTAATGAATAGGGAATTTAGAGGAAGGAAATTTGCACGTTCATTAATTATTCTTCCTTATGTGGCGCCAGTTATTTCTACGGTTTTTGTGTGGCAATATATGTTTAACAGGATTTATGGAGTTGTCAATTACCTGACAGTAGATATACTACATCTGTTTAAGGATGCTCCTATGTGGTTTGATCACCCGCTTTTTTCTTTGATGTTGGTAGTACTGTTTGATACATGGAGAGTTTTTCCTTATAGTTTTATGATGATACTAGCTGGGCTTCAATCTATAGATAATTCATTATATGAAGCGGCTGAAGTTGATGGAGCAAGGGCGTGGAGTAAATTTTGGCACATTACTCTTCCAGAGATATTGCCCATTATAAGGTCGTTGGTGATTTTAAGAAGTATATGGAATTTCTATAAGTTTGAGGATATATACTTGTTAACTAAGCAAGTTCCAGTAATAGGAGTCTATCTTTATGAAACGGCTTTTTCGGTTAATAATCATGGCTTAGCAGCTGCTATTACTGTTGTGCTATTTTGTATAATTATGACTTTCGTGTTGTTTGTTGGAAGGAAGGTGTTCAAGAGAGCATGAAGTCGCTAAAGAAAATTAAAAAAATATTGTTTTACCTGCTTATACTGCTGGTATTAAGCATTGTGTTGTTTCCGTTTTATTTAATGGTTACAACGGCGTTAAAGACTTCAGCGGGTTCCGTGGCATATCCTCCAGAGATTTTCCCCAAAGCAATTACGTTCCAACATTTTATCGACGTGCTAAATCCAGAAATATATCCATTTTTAAGGTATTTTTGGAATAGCACTCAGATAGCGTTTGCTACAGCTACTCTAGCTGTAATAATAGGAGGAATGGGTGGTTACAGTCTCGCTAAATTAGAGTTTTTTGGCAAAAAATATATTCAAGAAAGTACTTTGGTTGTATATATGTTTTCTGGCATATTATTGGTAGTTCCCTTGTTTAGGATAATATCTGGAATAGGCTTAAATGATAATAAAATAGCTGTTGTAATAACTTGTCTGGTGTCTACTATGCCGGCTACTTTGTTTATGCTAAGCAGTTATTTTACTACTATCCCGACTTCAATAGAAGAATCTGCAATGATAGACGGGTTGAATAGACTTCAAGTAATTTTTAGGATAGTGTTGCCACTTTCTATACCAGCTGTAATGTCGGTATTTGTATATGTGTTTATGATTGCGTGGAATGACTTCTTGTTCTCTTTTACTTTTTTGTCATCACCTGAGAATATGACTCTCTCTGTAGGGTTAAGACAGCTTTTTAATTCAAAGGATTATGTTTGGGGACGGATGATGGCAGGGTCTTTCCTTACAGCAATACCCGTTATCATCATGTTTTCACTGGTCGAAAAGTTTATTACTGGAGGTTTGACTAGTGGTAGTATAAAAGGCTGATGTTTGAGTAAAGTTTCATTTCAGACAAAGATAAAAGATGGTGCAATAAGAAAGGAGGATTAAAATATGCCTAGACAGTTGGTGGCTGTTGCGCCGAGAGTGGCTGCTATAGTTGAATACGAGGATAGGGAAATAATGCCTAATGAAGTTAAAGTCAAAGTAGAGTTTGCATCTCCAAAGCATGGAACAGAACTTACAGATTTTAGAGGACAAAGCCCTTTTATTAAAGAAAAATATGATCCGGAATGGCAGTTATTTTTACCTAGGGAGGACAAGGATGAACAAGGGGTAAAATTCGGTGAGTGGAACCTTGGTAATCAGTGGGTTGGCAGAATAATAGAAAAGGGTGCTGATGTTAAGGATTTCGAAATAGGTGACAGGGTTTGTTCATATGGTGGTATACGAGAGACTCATATTGTTAATGCTGTGAATAATTATAGATTAAGAAAAGTGCCGGAGAATGTTTCGTGGAAAAATGCGGTGTGTTATGATCCTGCCCAGTTTGCTTTAGGTGGAGTTAGGGACGCAAATATAAGACCGGGTGACAGAGTGGCTGTTTTTGGGTTGGGAGCAATAGGGCAAATAGCGGCTCAGATTTGCAAAAAATTGGGGGCTAGTCTTGTCGTTGTCGTTGATCCTATAGAGCTCCGAAGAAATGTTGCCCTTAAAAATGGAGCAGATGTGGCTCTGGATCCTAATGAAGTAGATGTTGGATTTGAACTTAAAAAGCTTACAGATAAAATGGGTGTGGATGCTGTTATCGAGACAAGTGGGCATGTATCAGCGTTGCAACACGCTCTCCGGGGATTGGCTTATGGGGGTACTATTTCTTATGTTGCTTTTGCAAAAGAATTTGGAGGATTAAATTTAGGTAGAGAGGCGCATTTCAATAATGGCAGAATAATTTTTTCCAGGGCATGCAGCGAACCCAATCCCGATTATCCAAGATGGAACAGAAGACGAATTGAAGATGTTTGCTGGAAGATGCTCATGGAAGGGTATTTACAATGCGAAGATGTAGTGTATCCTGTTGTACCATTTGAAGAATGCGCTGAAGCTTATATGAAGTTTGTAGATAGGGAACCCCATTTGAGCATTAAAATGGGTGTGAAGTTTTAGGGCAATTTTGATTATTTGGGAGGATAGAATTTATGAAGCTAGCAACGCAGGATAAACCTTTTTTTCCAGATAATTTTATTGAAAAATTAATGATGGTTAAAGATTTGGGATTTGATGCCTATGAGGTAGATGGCAATGTGCTTGTTAATAGGTTTGAAGAAGTGGAAGAAGCTGTTGTAAAAACAGGCGTTCCTATTTCAAGCGTCTGTGGTGGATACAGAGGATGGATAGGTGACTTTCAAGAAGAAAGGCGTAGGCAGGCATTGCAGGATATAGAAAAAATACTGAAATGTGCAGGAAAGATAGGAGCTAAAGGTATAGTAGTGCCTGCTGCCTGGGGAATGTTTTCATTGAGGTTGCCTCCCTTAGTACCCCCAAGGTCACCACAGGAGGATAGGGCTGTATTATTGGATTCTTTAGGCAAGCTTGATATTATAGCTGAAAGAACTGGTACAGTCATTTTATTTGAACCGTTAAACAGATATGAAGATCACATGGTTAACACGCTAGGTGCTGCCAAAGAATTAATACTTGCAGGTGGCTTTAAACATGTGCAAATCACAGCTGATTTCTTTCATATGAATATTGAGGAGAAAGATATTGCGCGTAGCATTATAGAGTGTGGTAATCTTATAGGCCATGTTCACATTGCGGATAGTCATAGGTACCAACCAGGAGATGGCCATATGGATTTTGTGAGCGGTTTTAAGGCGTTACATGACATAGGTTTTGATGGATATATGGCCTTTGAGTGTCGAGTTCTTGGAGATGACCCCGTTGTAGAATATAGAAAGTCTGTAGAATATATAAAACAGTGTATTGCTAAGGTGGTGCGTTAGAATGGGGAAATTGCGAATAGGGGTTATAGGTGCAGGACAAATAGCGGAAGTATCTCATATTCCGAATTACAGCAGACATGCAGATAAAGTTGACGTAATTGCTGTGTGCGATGTTAATTTAGAACGTGCGAAGTATATAGCTAATAAATTTGGTATACCTAAGGTCTACCAAGATTATAGAAAAATGCTAGAAAATGAAAGTTTAGATGCTGTAAGCGTTTGTGTTACCAATAAATATCATTCTGTGGTTACTGTGAATGCCTTAAATGCTGGTTGCCATGTTTTATGTGAAAAACCTCCCGCTATCAATTATGCAGAAGCTTTAAAAATGTATGAGGCTGTACAAAAAAATAAGAAGATACTTACCTTTAACTTTCATTATAGACATTCTAGCGAAGTAAAGGCTATAAAAGAATTAATTGATAAAGGAGTATTTGGGGATATATACGCAGCTAGAGTACAGGCTTTAAGAAGGAGGGGTATTCCGGGCTGGGGAACATTTATTAATAAGGAATTGCAAGGAGGGGGACCGCTTATCGATATAGGCATACACACGTTGGATACTGCGTTGTATTTGATGGGATATCCAGAGCCAGAGTGTGTTTTAGCATGCACATATCAAAAAATTGGCAACAGGCCGGGTATTGGCCTGATGGGTTCATGGGATTATACCAAGTTTACAGTTGAGGATTCTGCGTTTGGGTTTATTAGGTTTAAGGATGGGTCCTGTATAAATATAGAAACTTCATTTGCTTTAAATATTAAAGAAAGTAAAGTCATGAACGTGCATCTTTTTGGGGAAAAAGCAGGTGCTTCGGTATTTCCGGCTGAGATATATTCTGAAAATGGTAGTAGTTTAACTAATATAGAGCTGCCGTTTTTGCCAGAAGTCGATAAGCATTATGAAAGCATCACTGATTTTATAATGAGCTGTATTGAGGGAAAACTTCCGGTATGTAAAGTTGAAGAGGCTCTTATGATACAAAAAATAATAGATGCTATGTATGAATCCGCTGAGAAAGGACAACCAATGATTATATAACTTAACAACTTAAAAGGAGTAGGTGATATGCTTAGTTATAGCAAAGGTACCGGTGAATACGAGAATTGGATTTTGGCGGAAGAAGATTTCGATCTTAGATATCAAAATAAATGTGAAAGCATTATGGCTTTGGGTAATGGATATTTAGGGTTAAGGTCATCTTTTGAGGAGCCCTATGTAGGTCAGATTAGGAATATGTTTGTTGCAGGTACGTATAATAAGGCAGATGTTAATGAAGTAACAGAACTTCCTAATGCTGCCGATGTGGTGGAAATGCAAATATACCTGAATTCAGAATTGTTTTCGTTGACTTATGGGAAAATACTTGAATATTCACGATATCTTAATCTTAAAGATGGAGAATTGGTAAGAGAAGTACTATGGGAAAGCCCCAAGGGCTTGAGATATAGATTATTATTTAGAAGATTTGTATCCCTTGGTGATTTGCATTTTATAGGGATTAAAGTTTCTATTACCCCTATTGATGAGGATGCAATAGTAAAAATAAAAACTGGAATTAATGGGAAAATGACTAATTCGGGTGTGCAACATTTTAAAGATGGAGAAAAAAGAGTTTATGAGAAAGAATATCTCCAGCTTATCCAAACAACTACCGAATCCAATATCGACTTTGTTATAAACTGCTGTTGTTCTTGTTACTTAGAGAATAAAATGAATAGAATCTTCTATATACGGAAAGATTTTTTTCTTGAAAGGCGTAGTATTTTTGGACTGTACGAGTTTAAAGCTAAAAAAAATTTAACTATAAATTTTGAAAAGTTTGCTAATGTTTTTACTTCAAGAGATAAGGAGTACGCAGAAAAATATAACCTTCAGGAGATGAGACATGATTCCCTGGAGCACTTAAAGATTTGTTCTTTATCAAGCTATGATGAGCTTTTTGAGAAAAGCAAATCAAAATGGAGACAATATTGGAAAGATGTAGAAGTAAGGGTTGAAAGCAAAAACAGTGTTGATCAACTTGCTTTGCGGTTTGCGCAATATCATTTACTTATAATGACGCCCATGCATGATGAAAGGTTTAGTGTTGGAGCAAAAGGCTTAACTGGTGAGGGATATAAAGGGCATGTGTTCTGGGATACTGAACTGTTTATTTTGCCGTATTTTCAATATAATATGCCAAACATTGCAGGGCAACTACTAAAGTATAGGTATTTGACATTGGAAGGTGCTAGAAAAAAAGCTAAACAATACGGATATGAAGGGGCTATGTATCCTTGGGAAAGCGCTTATACAGGGGAAGAAGAAACGCCTGAATGGGCTGCAATAAATATTATAACTGGTGAGCCTACGAGGGTATGGTCAGGGATAAAAGAGCATCATATCACGGCCGATATTGCGTATGCGGTTTGGAACTACTATCTTTCTACAGACGATGTAGATTTTTTGAAAAAGTATGGAAGCGAGATAATTTTTGAATGCGCTTGGTTTTGGTGCAGCAGAGCAAAGTGGAACAGTAATAAGTCGAGATATGAAATACTGGATGTGATAGGGCCTGACGAATACACGGAACATGTGGATAACAATGCTTATACCAATTATATGGCGCACTACGTTATATCAATAGCACTGCGTTTATATGACCTATTACCTGAAATAGACAGAGAAGCGTTTGAATTCTTAGACCGTAAATTAAATCTAAAAAAGAGGTACGACACTTATTTAGATGTATATAACAAACTATATCTACCTAAACCAAATGAAAACGGAATTATTCCACAGGATGACACCTTTTTATCTAAAAAGCAAATTGATATAGATAAATACAGAAATAGCGAAGCAAAGCAGAGTATATTATTAGATTATTCTCGGGATCAGGTTGTTAACATGCAGGTGTTAAAGCAAGCAGACGTCGTTATGCTTTTGTATGTATTAAAAAACCTATTCGATAAGGAGGTGATTGAAAAAAACTGGAAATATTATGAAGCTAGAACTATTCATGATTCATCGTTGAGTATGGCTATACACAGTATTGTTGCTACTTTTTTTGATGATATTCAGGCAGCATACGAGTGCTTTAAACAAGCGTCTATGATTGATATGGGACAAAATCCAAATTCGTCTGATAATGGAATACATGCAGCTTCTATGGGAGGCATTTGGCTTGCGGCTGTTATTGGATTTGGAGGTGTCTTTAATAATGAAGGCATATTGGAATTAAATCCCGCATTGCCATATGAATGGGAAGGATTAGAGTTTGACATAAAATTGAAGCTAAGGAAGATTCATATAAGTATCG
This sequence comes from Caldicoprobacter oshimai DSM 21659, assembly GCA_000526435.1. Classification (GTDB taxonomy): domain Bacteria; phylum Bacillota; class Clostridia; order Caldicoprobacterales; family Caldicoprobacteraceae; genus Caldicoprobacter; species Caldicoprobacter oshimai. Next base: position 765,271 of record JAGB01000002.1, on the reverse strand, counting down.
ATAGGGATAAGATTGAAATTACTTCAAAGGACGATGGAATTACTGATATCATGGTTTATGGTGAAAAATATATTTTAGAAAAGAGGCTTGTTTTGCCTTATAGAAAAGAATCTCAACAAGGGTGTTCTCCTGATGTAAAAGCAGAGGATTATTTATCTTGATTTAAAAGATAAGATGTTCGGGATGAAATAATTTTATTGAAAAGTTTAAGGAGGCTTTTGATGACATTGATGGCATTAAGTAATGATTATTCCCCAAAATTAATGGAACTTCTTCAAGTGCTATATGGAGAAAAAAGCAGACGATTATATAAGTCGTTTGATGCCTTTATAAATATTTGGAAAAATAAGGCAAAAAATTACAGCCCTAAAGGTTGGGTTACTGAAAATGATGTTATGCTCATTACCTATGCAGATTCGATTAAAGATGAAGAAGAAAAACCTCTTGTAACATTGAATAAGTTTTTGAGTACTTATGCTGATGATGTTATAACAGCAGTCCATATACTTCCAATGTTTCCTTATACTTCTGATGATGGATTTTCGGTGGTAGATTATTACAAAGTAGACGATAAATTGGGCAGTTGGGATGATGTTAGGGAATTATCAAAGAAATTTGATTTGATGCTGGATGCTGTTATAAATCATGTTTCGAAATCCAGCAAATGGTTTCAAAGTTTCCTCAAATGTAAGGGTAAATATAAAAATTATTTTATTGTTGCAGACCCTAATGAAGATTATTCAACTGTTATAAGGCCAAGGGCATTGCCTTTACTGACGCCTTTTGAGACAGCTGAAGGCGTAAAATACCTTTGGACTACTTTCAGCGATGATCAAATAGATCTAAATTTTTCAAATCCCAATGTTTTATTGGAGGTTCTCAATGTTATTTTAACTTATGCTTATAACGGGGCAAGGTTTATAAGGCTGGATGCGGTGGGGTTTGTATGGAAAAAGCTGGGCACCACTTGCATGCATCTTAAAGAGACCCATGCGGTTGTAAAGTTAATAAGGTTGGTATTGGATGAAGTATTTCCAGGTACTATGATCATTACAGAGACCAATGTTCCGCACAAGGATAATATAAGCTACTTTGGTAACGGGTATGATGAGGCGCATCTGGTATATCAATTTCCTTTGCCTCCTTTGGTGCTTTTTTCCTTTATTACTGGTAATGCTGAAAAATTGAGCAAATGGGCTAAATCTTTAGAGAGTACGCCTCTTTCTGAATATACTACGTATTTTAATTTTTTAGCATCTCATGATGGAATAGGGCTTAGACCCGTTGAAGGGATTTTATCAGATGATGAAGTACAGATGATGGTCAATACTGTCATAAATCATGGAGGAAAAATAAGCTATAGGTTCAATAGTGATGGTTCCCAAAGTCCTTATGAGCTTAATATTACTTATATGGATGCGCTGACTGATCCAAAATCTAAAAATATGCAAGAAAGAGTCAATAAATTTATTGCGGCTCATGCCATACTGTTGTCATTAAGAGGAGTTCCAGGGATATATATTCACAGCTTATTAGGTTCGCAGAATTGGTATGAGGGGGTAATAGAATCGGGTATAAACAGGAGAATAAATAGGGAAAAATTGAATTATAAGCTTGTGTGCCGAGAGATTGAACAGAGTAATACTCTTAGAAATTTGGTATTTAATGAACTTTCTAAACTTATAAAAATCAGGAGAAGGCACCCCGCCTTTTCGCCTAATGCCTCGCAGAAAGTCGTATTTTTGGATGGCAGAATATTTTCGTTTATAAGGTATAATGATAGGTCAAACGAGAAGATTTTAGTACTTGTAAATGTTTCAAGTGAAAAGGTCTCAATTCCTAATGATTTTAGGGGCATTGATATAATAAGTGACGAGAAGATTTATAATGAATTTATAGAGATGTTGCCATATCAAGCGAGATGGATTGTAATTGAATAATTATGGACTTGATTAAGTTTTGTGCAAACAGCTAAGGAGAGCAAGCATAAAGTAATCCCTGCCTTAGACAGAGGTGGGGATTGTCTATTTTTTTAAGCTTTTCACGGTGTAATACACGCGAACCACGATATCCTGGTCATAGTTTCCAAACCCTTTGCCGTAAAGGGTGATTCCTCCTATGTGTTTTGCGTCGTCCAGAACCGCGATGCGAAACGACCACTGCTTCAGCGTGAGGGATAGATCTTCAATGGTCACCTCTGACAGCTTTTCCCCATCGATGAAGCTCCCTTTGTCGTTTACGCGTATAACCTTTAAAAGGCCATACTGATTTATGTTATTGCTCCACCATGAAGGGGTATATATTCCCCTTTTTCCCCCAAAATCGCCGGGGCTGGTCCAGTTCCCGATGTATACTCCGTTGATGAAGAAGGATATATCCGATGGCCAATTATCGTTAACGCCCGGGGCTTCGGAGCCCAGCTCCATTGAAATCTCCAGCTCTTCGGGTTGCTGGTTGGGCAGAAGGTAATTCGGGATTTTGTATTCCACATACCCCTGCGTAAACCACAGGATTCTGGCGTTTACCCTTTCGGGGTCAAGGAAATAGCGGGGGTCATCGAAATGGCCTATGACTTTTTCGTGGCTGGCCAGCCCGCAGGTGGGCGTCACCTTAAAATCGGTATAGTGTCCTACAGGGATGGATATCTCGTGGTACTTCCTTTCGGGCTTTTGACCTGTTGGGAAGGATATTTCCAGCGAATCTATTGCCAGGCTGCATAGTTTTTGTATACCACCCCTACAAGGGGTTATCTCGGCTTTTATGATGCCGGCCTTTTCAAGTTTTCTTATATGCATGGTCATGATTGCATTGCTGAGATTCAGCTTTTCGGCCAGCTCTTTGATGTTCATCGGTTTTTGGGCCAGCAGGTTTATTATCCTCAGCCTTACATTGCTGGCCAGTGCTTCGTATACAGGCAGCCATCTTTCGGTGGTGTCTATCTTCATACAGGTACGGCGCATGAAGTTCCGTCATTTTGACCTTGTTGGGCTGGGAATGCGCCTTTTCCTCCCTTCTGTAACTTGGCGTGTACTTTGGCATAGCTTTGTAATTAATAGTATTATAAACCGCTTAATCAAGATAGTAAAGCATGTGTCTGCCGCCAAGAAGTCTGTCTCTGTCGCCGACAGCCCATTAATATTATAAGAACGCGTTTTGTATTGCTGTTGCTTTTTATAGTGTAGGTATGTTTTTGTGTTTACACAGTGTGTGGCACGCGTTATTTAAACCGATGTTGAGAGGCGTATCTGCGGCTGTAATGCTTTAATAGCCGCGTATTTCATGTATGAAGCATATATTAAAAGTGTTCAAAACCATTTGATAAATAAAAAATTGACAGATATCGCATCGACGCCTTATAATGAATACAAACAATTATATTAAGCATTTAACATAATCATTAAACACTTAAAAGGTGAGAAGGAGGGGGTTTTAAATGATCAAGATGATCTTGAATGCCGATGTCAAAAAGGGGAGGATAAACAAAAACATTTATGGGCACTTTGCCGAGCACCTTGGCAGGTGCATCTATGAAGGGTTCTGGGTAGGCAAGGATTCGCCCATTCCCAACACCGACGGCATACGTGATGATGTGGTTGAGGCCTTGAGGAAGGTGAAAGTGCCCGTGCTCCGATGGCCGGGAGGGTGTTTTGCCGATGAATACCACTGGCGGGATGGCATCGGTCCCTATGAGAGCCGGCCCAAGACCATCAATACCCACTGGGGTGGGGTGGTGGAGAATAACCACTTTGGAACTCATGAGTACTTCAGGCTGTGCGAGCTGCTGGGTGCAGACGCGTATATCACCGGCAATGTGGGGAGCGGCACCGTCAGGGAGCTCCGCGAGTGGATTGAGTACATAACCTTTGACGGTGACTCTTGGCTGGCCAACTTAAGAAGGGCAAACGGCAGGGAAAAGCCCTGGAAACTGCCTTATGTTGGCATAGGGAACGAGAACTGGGGCTGTGGAGGAAACATGCGCCCTGAATATTATGCTGACCTGTTCCGCCAGTACGCCACTTATGTGCGCAATTTCAGCGGCAACAGGATATACAAGATTGCCTGCGGGCCCTCCGACGCCAACTACCACTGGACTGAGGTGTTGATGAGGGAAGCTGGACGCTATATGGATGGCCTGAGCCTGCATTATTACACCGTGCCGGGGACATGGCAAAAGAAGGGGTCGGCCACCCAGTTTGACGAGCGCGAATGGTTTGTGACCATGAAGAAGACGCTGATGATGGATGAGCTGATTACCAAGCATTCCACCATTATGGATCGGTATGACCCCGAAAAGCGGGTAGGGCTTATTGTGGATGAGTGGGGAACATGGTATGATGTGGAGCCGGGTACCAATCCGGGATTTTTGTATCAGCAAAATACCCTGCGGGACGCCCTGGTGGCAGGCATCAACCTCAACATATTCAACAACCATTGCGACAGGGTGCACATGGCCAACCTGGCTCAAACGGTAAACGTGCTGCAGGCCATGATTCTGACTGAGGGCGAAAAGATGATCGTTACTCCCACCTATCACGTATTTGATATGTACAAGGTCCATCAGGATGCTCAGCTGCTGTCTCTGGAGTTTACCAGCAGCCTGTACAGCTACGGAGACGAGGGCATTCCTCAGGTCAGCGCCTCTGCTTCCGAGGATGATCACGGCAAGATCCATATATCGCTGTGCAATCTGGATCCCAACACGGTAGCCGATATACGCTGTGAGCTGAGGGGAACTCGCAGGACTAGGGTCAGTGGAACCATATTGACATCCTCTGAGATGAATGCCCATAATACCTTTGATGAACCCAATGCTGTCAAGCCGGTGGCCTTTAGCGATGCGGCTCTGGTGGATAACGTGCTGGAGGTCAAGCTTCCATCCAAGTCTGTGGTAGTGCTGACTCTTGAATAGAAAGATGTAGCCTAAGGAAAGGTATTGCTCATAGCATGTTTTTGTAAATTAAGTATTCTCAAGAGGTGCAATGTCATGGAAAACGGCGAATGCAAGGGGTGCAGCGCTACCGTCAGGCTTTCACAGGAGGAGATAGAGAAGATATTTGGCGAAACGCTCAAGGTGAGGAACGTCAAGCTGGTAACCCAGGAGGAGTATCACGGCAGGCTTGAGATTTGTAGACAGTGTCAGTATTTGGAGTATGGCACCACTTGCAGGCTGTGCGGCTGCATAGTACAGATTAAAGCCAAGCTGGCCGGTGCGCGGTGCCCTTATCCCTATCAGCCCAGGTGGTGATGGCCTTGAGCAGCCCCTGAGGGGATTTCCACAGGGGCTGCTTTTTTTGCTTTCTTTTTGTTCTGCGGTGTTTTCCATATATAAGAGGGAGCGGGTGAGATGGTGAAAGGTCATATGGTTTAATGTGCCATACGGCCAATTCAATGCGGCGATGAAGGGGTTTTACTGGTCGATCTTTTATGAGGCTTAAAATGCAGGATGTGCAGCCAGGTGTTTCAAGTAAGGCCGGCGATGCAATTTGATTGTTATGGCCTGTCCAAATGTTCCACTAATTGTGGCTTGAGCGGGTTCTACAAATATGAAAAACGCAGTTTTAAAAATTGCAAAATTTTGAATAGTGCATGGATTGAATGTATCAGTCACACTTGACTTTTATATTGCATAATTCTATAATAATCCTTGTTATTCTAGCGTTGGGAGGATTGAAGGAAGTGGGAGTGATAGTTGCAAAATTCGGGGGGACGTCCCTTGCAAATGCCCAGCAATTTCGAAAGGTGCAGAATATAGTATTGAGCGATCCGCGGAGGCGATATGTGGTTGTGTCGGCGCCTGGAAAATGCCACAGCGGAGATACCAAAGTAACCGACCTTTTATATGCCTGCCATAAAAAGGCTAGTCAGGGTCAGGAATTCGGGGACGTATTTGAGGTTATAGCGCAGCGTTACAGGGATATAATCAAGGGGCTAAACCTCGATCTGGATTTTGAGCCGTTGCTGAGGGATATCAAGGAGAGGATTGCAGCTGGAGCTTCTGCTGACTATGTTGCAAGCCGCGGCGAGTATTTGAACGGTCTTATCCTGGCAGAGCTGCTGGGATATGACTTTATCGATGCCGCAGAGATAATATTCTTTGATCAAAATGGCGTATTTGACAGCGAACGCACTAACGAGGCTGTAGCTAGACGCCTCAGCCACCATGAGCGGGCTGTCATCCCCGGGTTTTACGGTTCGATGCCAAACGGCGAGATAAAGACCTTTCCCCGTGGAGGCTCTGACATCAGCGGTGCTATAATAGCGCGGGGTGTAAATGCCGAGGTATACGAAAACTGGACCGACGTTTCGGGATTTTTGATGGCCGACCCGCGCATAGTGGAAAATCCTAAACCCATTCGCAAGATCACCTATCGTGAGCTGCGAGAGCTGGCCTATATGGGAGCCAGCGTGCTTCACGAGGATTCGATATTTCCGGTCAAAAAGGCCGGCATCCCGGTACACATAAAGAACACCAATGCTCCCGATGAGCCGGGAACGATAATAGTAAACGAGGCTGAGCCGGTTACGTGCACAGGGGGTATAACGGGGGTAGCCGGACGAAAAGGGTTTACGGTGATCGCCATCGAGAAGACGCTGATGCACGTGGAGCTGGGGTTTGGGCGGCGCCTACTTTCCATCCTGGAAGCCAACGGTATTTCCTTTGAACACATGCCGTCGGGCATAGATACCATATCCGTGGTGATTGCCGATTCCCAGCTGGATGGCAAGCTTGAAAAGGTGATTGAGGAGATCAAAGCACAGCTCAACCCCGATTCGGTAGAAGTTCACTCCAACATGGCGCTAATTGCTACCGTAGGCCGCGGTATGGCTCGTACCCCCGGCATAGCGGCAAAGCTGTTTACGGCGCTGGGCAACGAGGGCATAAACGTTCGGATGATTGACCAGGGGTCCAGCGAGATCAACATAATCGTAGGGGTTGAGAATGAGGACATGGAAAGGGCGGTCAGGGCCATCTACTACGCTTTTGTGGATAGTTGCAAATGAAAAGTTGCAGCCAGGCCTTTACAAACGACCATATTTTGATTATAATACTTGCAAACGGGAATTTGGAACAGCAAGCTGTACGGATGATATATCTTGAAGCCAAACGTGATGAAGGGGAGAAGTAGGTACCTTTGATGGCACAGCGAGTTGGGGATGGTGCGAGCCCAACCCACAACAGAGGTACTGAATATCACCCCGGAACGGCCGGCCGAAAAGTGTTGCCATGCGGCGGCACGTGAGTAGGCTGGGACGGGGCCCTACCGTTACAGAGGGAGCATATAGGGTAGTCCCTGTATGCGTATAAGAGGGTGCATGTATGCCGTGCGCCAAATCAGGTGGTACCGCGGAAGCCAAGCCTTTCGTCCTGATGATGGATGAAAGGCTTTTATTTTTAAGCAAAAATCTTCTTATATCCTCTGTGTTTTCAAGCGGAACTGGGCGTAAATTTTCTAAACGTGAGGAAGTTGTGCTTTGTGACCCAAGAAGTATTTGGGTTAAAGCTGGACTTTATGAAAATGCTGTATTAAAAGCGTGTGAATTCTGAATGCGAGACTATATTGAGCTGATGGAGGGGACGGTATGTATCAGAAGGTTTCAACCAGCCTGGATTTTGCACAAAGAGAACAGAAAATACTGGAATTCTGGAAGCAGAACCGCATATTTGAAAAGAGCATAAAGCTCCGTGAAGGAGGGCCTACCTTTACGTTTTATGATGGGCCTCCTACTGCAAATGGTAAACCTCACATAGGGCACATATTGACCCGCGTGATAAAGGATATCATCCCCCGGTATAAGACCATGAAGGGGTATAAGGTGCTGCGCAAGGCAGGATGGGATACCCATGGCTTGCCGGTGGAGCTTGAGGTGGAGAAGGAGCTGGGTATAAACGGCAAGCCCGAGATCGAGAAGTACGGTATTGAGCCGTTTATCAACAGGTGCAAGCAGAGCGTGTGGAAATACAAGCAGGAATGGGAGAAGATGAGCGAAAGGGTTGCCTACTGGGCCGACATGGAGAATCCTTACGTCACTTATTACAATGAATACATCGAGTCGGTGTGGTGGGCCCTTAAAAAGATATGGGAGAAAGGGCTGCTGTACAAGGGGCACAAGGTGGTACCCTATTGCCCGCGCTGCGGCACTTCGCTATCCAGCCATGAAGTAGCCCAAGGTTACAAGGAGGTCAAAGACCCATCCATTTACGTAAAATTTAAGGTGAAGGGTCAGGATAATACTTTCCTCATGGCATGGACGACCACCCCATGGACGCTTCCATCCAACGTGGCGCTTACCGTCAACGGCAACGAAACCTATGTTAAGGTCAAGTGCGGGGACGAGATATACATCCTGGCCGAGGCGCTGGCTCCCACTGTGCTCAAAGAGGAGTATGAAATGCTGGAGCGCATGAAGGGTATAGATCTGGTGGGCATGGAATACGAGCCGCTGTTTGACTTCGTCAAGGTGGACAAAAAGGCCTATTACGTCGTGGCCGACGATTTTGTAACGCTGACCGAGGGTACCGGCATCGTGCATACCGCTCCTGCTTTCGGCGAAGATGACGCCAAGGTGGGTAAGCAGTACGACCTGCCTTTTGTTCAGCTGGTGGACTCTGAAGGCAAGTTTGTGGATGCCGTCAAACCGTGGAAGGGAATGTTTGTCAAGGACGCCGACCCTGGGATAATAAAGCACCTGGAGCAGAGAAACCTGGTATACGCCGTGATGGAGTATGAGCACTCCTATCCTTTCTGCTGGCGGTGTGATACCCCTCTGCTGTACTATGCTAGGGACACCTGGTTTATCAAGATGACGGCAGTAAAGGAGCAGCTGCTCAAGAACAACCGCCAGATTAACTGGTTGCCAGAGCACATAAGGGATGGCCGGTTTGGCAATTTCCTGGAGAACGTGGTTGACTGGGGTTTGAGTCGCGAGCGATACTGGGGTACCCCGCTGCCCATATGGGAGTGTGAGTGCGGTTACCGCCATGTGGTGGGCAGCATAGCCGAGCTTAAGGAGATGGGCAAGGATGTACCTGATGATATTGAGCTTCACAAGCCATATATTGACCGCGTGTTCTTGAAGTGTCCTGTGTGCGGCAATGACAGGATGAAGAGGGTGCCTGAGGTCATAGACTGCTGGTTTGATTCGGGGTCTATGCCCTTTGCCCAGTGGCATTATCCTTTTGAGAACCAGGAACTTTTCAAGGAAAACTTCCCTGCCGACTTCATAAGCGAAGCCATTGACCAGACTCGAGGGTGGTTCTATACCCTGCTGGCAATTTCCACGCTGCTGTTCGACCAGCCGGCATATAAGAACGTGATTGTGCTTGGCCTGGTGCTGGATAAAGACGGGCAGAAGATGAGCAAGCACAAGGGCAATGTGGTGGATCCGTGGGTGGTGCTTGATCGCCAGGGGGCCGATGCGGTACGATGGTACTTCTATATAAGCAGCGCGCCGTGGCTGCCCAGCCGCTTCTCGGAGGAAGCCGTAAGCGAGGCGCAGAGGAAGTTCATGGGGACCCTGTGGAACACGTATGCATTCTTCGTGCTGTATGCTAACATCGACCAGTTTGATCCCACCAAGTATGCGCTGGAATACGATAAGTTGTCGGTGATGGACAGGTGGATACTGTCCAGGCTGCACTCGCTTATAGCCGTGGTGGATGGCAACTTGAGCAACTACCGCATCACCGAGGCCGCAAGGGCCATACAGGATTTTGTGGATGACCTGAGCAACTGGTATGTCAGGAGGAGCCGTGAGCGCTTCTGGCAAAAAGGTATGCCGCAGGACAAGATAAATGCGTATATGACTTTGTACACTGTGTTGGTAGAGCTGGCTAAATTGGCGGCGCCTTTTGTGCCCTTCATTACAGAGGAGATATATTGCAACCTGGTAAAGAGCGTGCGAAGCGACGCTCCCGAGAGCGTGCACCTGTGCGATTACCCGCAGTCTGACCCCAAATGGATCGACAAAGAACTGGAGCAGAACATGGACATGGTGCTCAAGCTGGTGAGCCTGGGGCGTGCCTGCCGCAATGCAGCCAGCGTGAAGGTACGCCAGCCGCTTAAGGCGCTCTATGCAAAGCTGAACTGTGATCTGCCCGAGAGCTTTATCGAGCTGGTCAAGGATGAGCTCAACGTCAAAGAAGTGGTGTTAACCGATGATATCGATAGATTCACTGTTGTGACCATCAAGCCGCAGCTTAAGACCGTGGGGCCCAAATACGGTAGGCTGGTGCCCAAGATTTCAGAGGCGTTAAAGGCGGTGGATGGCAAGAAGGCGCTGGAGGACTTCGAGAACGGCAGGCCGCTTGTGCTGACGGTGGACGGCACGACGGTGGAACTCACCAGGGATGACGTGCTGATCGAGACAGGGCACATGGAGGGCTTTGTGGTGGAGAGCGAGCACGATATAACGGTGGCTCTTGACACCAACCTTACGCCCGAGCTGATTGAAGAAGGGTTTGTACGCGAGATCGTCAGCAAGGTGCAGAATATGAGAAAGGAAGCCGGGTTTGAGGTAACCGACAGGATTGCCCTGTATTATCGCGACAACGACAGGATTGCCGGAATAATTGAGCGCAACAAGGAGGCAATAGCCGAGGAGGTCCTGGCTCAGGAGATACTCGAAGGAAGCGCCGAGGGGTACACCAAGGAATGGAACATAAACGATGAAAGGGTAACGTTTACTGTTGTGAAGAAGTAGGGGAGATTTAAAAGGATGGGGTTTTTACCCCATCCTTTTTTGACTCGTTGTTTTTGGTACTGCATTGTGGAAGGCGTATATAGAGATAAAAATGTGATTGACAGAGAATTCATAATCTGCTATGGTCATAGTTAAGGTTTCAGGCCACACAATTAAAGCAGTGTAATACTGATGAAGTATACGAGGCCGGTGTTTTATTATGTTGAAAAAAATTGCCAACACCCTAAAAAAGCGATCTAAAGAGTTGAAAAAAGAGGTTGCGGCGCTCTACCTTGCATGTAAGAGAAAAGATGTTCCCTGGTATGTAAAGGCTGTTGTCACAGCTGTGGTTGCCTATGCTTTAAGCCCTGTTGACCTTATTCCAGACTTTATCCCTGTGTTGGGCTACTTAGACGATCTTATAATATTGCCTTTAAGCATACTGATGGCGATAAAGCTTATACCAGCTGAAATTATGGCTGAGTGCCGAAGTCAAGCCGGTGACTTATTTAAAGATGAAAAAGTTTTAAAGGAGGGAGGAGATTAGCATGAAGTGGATAGACATAACCCTGCCCATGGAGGAAGGTCGCCCTAGTTGGCCGGGCGATACCCCGTTTACCCGTCGTGTAACTCGCGAGATAGGCAAAGGTTCCAATGCCAATGTATCCACCATTGAATGCAGTGTCCATTTTGGAACTCATCTGGATGCTCCCTATCATTTCATACCCGATGGCAAAAAGGTTGATGAGTTGGATTTGAATCTGCTCATTGGGCCCTGTCAGGTGGTGGAGGTACCAGCAAGGGGCGTATATGTAGACCTTGAAGCCCTTAAAAAGCTTGTGGTGCCGGGAGTCAAGAGGCTGCTCATCAAGACCACCAACTCGCGAATAATCAATGACAGGGAGTTTCACAGGGATTATGTTGGACTGTCGGCAGAGGCAGGTCAGTGGCTGCTCGAGCAGGGCGTAAGGCTCCTCGGCCTGGACTATTTCTCGATAGGCGCCTACGGCGATACAAAGGATATACATACCGTATTTCTGGGGCGCAATGACACAGTAGCCCTTGAAGGAATCGACCTGTCTGGCGTGCAGCCAGGAATGTACTATTTGATATGCCTGCCCATGAAGATTGCAGGGGCGGACGGAGCGCCAGTAAGGGCGGTACTGGGCGTTGAGGATTGATCTTTTATAAGGGATTTGTGATAGGATGCGTTTTGGCGTTTGACAAATACTATGCTTTTATGGTTTGTGGTGCTGGGCAAAACCTGATTTCTTATGCGGGGTGTATGCCGGCATATATTTTGCCGCATTGTGCCTGTGTGATCCCATAAAATTCCTTTTAACTATTTTTAGGAAATCCAAAGTACGAATTATAAAGGGATGAATTTATATAATAGTTGGTAAGCATGGGCAAATAATCCAAACAACTTCCATAAAGAATACTATGAAAAAGGAATACTATAAAAAATAAAAAAGTTCACAGGAAACATCTATAAAAATTTTTTAAACAGCGCTATATAAGTATCAAAGAGCTCCATACGATAAAAGTAATTGAAAGTATCTGCATACTAAAAGGAGTAGCAGCAGTTATGAAGGAGTACTTTGTGGATTTGCATGTCCATATCGGAAGGTCTTCGGATGGGAAAGTAGTCAAGCGCGGTACCGCCAATGACCTGACCTTTGCAAATATCGCATATGAGGCTCGCTACCGCAAGGGTATAAATGTCATAGGAGTGGTGGACTGTGTCTCACCCTGGATTATAAAAGATATAGAATACCTCCTCAAAAAAGGCGAGCTGGAGGAACTGCCTGAGGGAGGCATGATATACCGGGATGACCTGGTCATACTTCTGGGCTCTGAGATTGAAACCCGGGAAAAAGGGGGCTGCCATGCCCATTCTGTGGTGTTTTTTCCCTACTTTTCGCAGGTCAAGGAGTTTTCGCACATAATGGAGGACTACATGCCCAATCTGGCAGAGAATTCCACTATGAGCAGGCTTTCGGGGCAGCAGCTTTTCCATATAGCGGATTCGCTGGGCGGGTTTTATATGCCGGCCCATGCCTTTACGCCCTACAAGAGCTTTTACGGCAACTGCACTCATAGCCTGCACACTGTTTTTGATGAGGACTCCTTTGCCAAAATTCCTGCCATAGAGCTGGGGCTCAGCGCCGATACCTACATGGCCAGTTTGCTTTCTGAGCTGGACGGGAAGGCCTTTACCAGTAATTCGGATGCCCATTCGCTGATCAAGATGGGCAGGGAGTACAACGTCATGAGGCTTGCTGCTTTGAACTATGAGGAGGTGTTGAAGGCGCTAAAAGGGCAGGACAGCAGAGGAATTGTGGCGAATTATGGCCTTGACCCCAAGCTGGGGAAGTACCACAGGACCTTTTGCTTGCAGTGTAAGGAGATTACCGAGCTGCCGCCGCCCGTGCTCAAGTGCCCCAATGACCCTGGGCATAGAGTAGTGGTGGGCGTCAGAGACCGAATAGAGGTTATCAAGGATCGCGATGAGAGTCCGGCTGATATGAAGGAGCAGTTTGCTAAAAAAGCCTCGAGTGCCAAACGTCCACCCTATCATTATCAGGTGCCTCTTAATTTTTTGCCCGGGGTGGGGCCAAAGACCATAGACAGGCTTCTTGATGCCTTTGGTACCGAGATGAACATCCTGCACAGGGTTGAGCCGGAGGACCTGGCCAAGGTGGTCCCACAGTCCATTGTGGACCTGATAGTAAAAGGGCGCGAGGGACGCCTGGCCATAGCTCATGGAGGCGGGGGTATATATGGAAAGGTTTTGGACTGATCTTGCGTTAGGTTTTTTGTATTAAAGGGGAGTGCTCTATGATATATATTGTGACCGCTTTACCATGTGAGGCCAGCCCCATTGTTAAAAGATATGATTTAAAGCGGGATGACGCCTGCAGGCATTTTCCCCTTTACCGGAGCGATGACATGTTTCTCATAGTGAGCGGCGTAGGCAAGATGGCTTCAGCAATAGCTACCGCTTACCTTATTGCTCAAAACGTAAAGCGTGACGAAGCTGGAGGGGAGGAAGGCCTGGCCATTATCAATATAGGGGTGTGCGGTACGCTCAATCAGCGATATCCAATCGGAACTCCGCTGCTCATTCACAAGGTCATAGACCATGAGACCGGGAAGCAATATTTCCCTGATATTCTAATAGAACACCCTTTTGAAGAGGGAAGCATTGAGACGCATAACGATGTGGTAAGGCGGGAGGACGTTTTAAGTGGACGAGTGGAGCTGCGGGCTGATTTGGTGGACATGGAGGCATCGGGCTTTTTCCAGGCCGCATCCCGTTTTTTGGCACCACACCAGATATATGTCATAAAGGTGGTGGGTGATTACCTGGATGTGGTGGATTTTGACAGACAGCGTGTGGCTCAATGTATATCGGGGGCCCTGGATGCGGTAGATGGGTTTATAAAACAGGTTGAAGGGTTATGCAGGGTGGAAGGCGATGTGCTAACCCAGGATGAGCGCCTGCAGCTGGAAAGAGTTAAAGAAAGCCTGCGCCTTACTGTGACGCAGAGCCATCAGTTGGTGGACATGGCGAGAAGGTATAAGCTCAGGACCGGCAGGCCGCTCCCTGACTTTTCGGAGTTTGCTCAAACCAGGGTCAAGGTCAAGGCTGAGGGGAGGAAGGCGCTTGAGAGAATCAGAAGGCTGCTCCTTTATGAGTAAATTTTCCCACATATATATAGAGGAACGAGCTGCAGCTTATCCTGTGGCTCAGCACGTCTTGAGCCGTTTTCCCGGATCTATAAGGGTGATGGTACGGCACTACAAGGATGTCTTCAACAGGCCCCATCAGGATTTCCGACGTCAAAAGGCTTCCACAAAGCTGATCCTAGCTGTGAAGCGAGAGCCTTTTCTGTATCCTGGCCCCGAAGTGTGTGAGGATTTTGGCAACCCGAACTTTTACTACACATCGCCCGTTTTGAACTGCATCTATGACTGCGATTACTGCTATCTGCAGGGGCTTTACCCTTCAGCCAATATTGTAATTTTCGTAAACATAGAGGAATTTTTCAAGGCTGTGGACAGACAGCTTGAGAGCGGGCCCTTGTACCTTTGCCCCTCTTATGACACCGACCTGCTGGCTCTGGAAGGGATAGTTCCCTATGCCTCCCGCTGGATAGAGTTTGCGGGCATCAGGCAGGGCCTGCGCATCGAGCTGAGAACCAGGAGTGCCAACTACAGCGCCATTGCCGGTTTGACCCCGGTAGAACAGGTGATACTGGCATGGTCGCTGTCGCCTCATGAGGTTGTGCGGCGCTATGAGAGGCTGGCTCCTCCCCTTAAGGCCAGGCTGACGGCCATAAAGGCTGCCCTGCAGGACGGATGGCAGGTGAGGCTGTGCTTTGAACCATTGATTAAGATACACAACTGGCAGCAGGTATATCGTGAGTTTTTGGATGAGGTTTTCAGCATAATCCCGGCGGAAAGGGTTTTTGATGCCAACATAGGGGTTTTTCGCATGAGCAAGGAGCAGTTCAAGAGGATCAGCAGACTGAGGAGCGATACCGATATATTTGCTTTTCCCATGGTATGCCGTGAGGGAGGGGTTGTGACGTATGAGGATGAAAAGGAGATCAGGGGCTTTTTTTACCAGAACCTTAATAGGTATTTGCCAGAGGAAAAGATATATGGATGAGAGATGTATGTGTAATATAGCACGTATAGCACAGGCTATTCAGCGAGCATTCTGCAAATTAAGTTTGCTGCAAAATCAAATTTAAATGTTTGCTGTAGCAGGAATTTCGACTGTTTGTGAAGAATGTCATATTATTGTAAAAAGTCATATTTAGCCTCCAAAAAGCAAATACCAAAAATTCAGAAAGGAGAGTGGGTCAGCTATGCCCGTTACGGTTAAAGAGGTCAATTACGGGGAGTTTGGCAAATGTGTTGAGATTTCCAATGGAACGGTTGATCTGTTGGTCACGGTCGATGTGGGGCCTAGGATCATAAGGTTTGGCTTTGTAGGCAGAGAGAATGAGCTGTGCGAGGCACCCCAGGCTTCACAGCCGGTGATGGAGCCCGTAGGAGGGGTATGGAAGATAAAGGGTGGGCACAGGCTGTGGCACAGCCCCGAGAACAATCCCCGTACCTATGTGCCCGACGACCAGCCTGTGGAGTGGCAAGAGGTTGAAAACGGCATAAAGGTCAAGCAGAAGGTGGAGCCATGGGTGCAGATCGAGAAGGAGATGGAGATCACTCTGGCATCCTGCTGCGACAGGGTACGGATAGTCCATCGCCTGACAAACAGGAATGCATGGCCTGTGGAGTTTGCCGCATGGGCCTTGACCGTCATGGCACCCGGTGGCAAGGAGGTTGTACCCCAACCTCAGAGGGATACCGGCCTTCTGGGCAATCGTGTCCTTGCGCTGTGGCCGTATTCCAAAATGAACGACCACAGGGTGTACTGGGGAGACAAGTATATCGTGCTGCAGCAGGACCCCAATACCAAACATCCCTTCAAGTTTGGTATAAACAATGAAGATGGATGGGCGGCCTATTTCAATCACGGCAATCTGTTTATCAAGCGGTTTGTGCATCAGATGGGCAGAAAGTATCCCGATTTCGGGGTTTCGTACGAGACCTACACCACCGATTTCATGCTTGAGATGGAGACGCTTTCGCCCATGACCCTTGTCGAGCCCGGAGATACGCTGTCCCATGTGGAGGAATGGGAGCTCATCGGCGATGTGGAGATGCCTTCTAACGACGAACGCGAAATCGATGAAGTGGTAAAGAAATACATAGTGTGCTGCTGCAGTTGCTGCGAATAAGCCATGGGATTGTCTGTTAAATGAGCGGGTTTGCTCTCTACAATAAGCCCGCTTTCTCTTTTTTGGTGTCTAAAAAATTTTGTTTGAATTTTTGACAGGTGTGTGCTATTCTATTCGAGTGAAGTTTACAAATTTTGAACTGGTATGGAGGTGGTAGAATGGACGCCGGCCCTAGTAATTTGCCTAAAAGTATAAATGAAATAGGGTATAGAGGGGGTGGTGCGTTCTACTGCCTCTGTTTTCCATTTAATAAAAATTTAAACATGTTTTGGCATTGAAAGCTTTTTACAATTGTCTGAGCCATACATTGCCTAATAAGGCTATATGGTTTTGAAAGTAATAGGGATAATAAGTTTATGAAGCTGGTTTGTAAATGGAAAACACGGGGCAGTAGATGAGGTAGAGATAGTGCGGTGTTTTGATGCAAACGGATTTCTCGACTCTATTATGCTTTCAAAATCATATAGCGCAAAGGAGGTAATGGTATGGCTATCGATGACATCAAGCAGCTGCTGGAGGAAAAGAGATATGCTGAGCTGAAAGAAAAGATAAAGGATATGCAGATACAGGACATAGCAGAGATTGTCGATGAGCTTGATACCAAAAACGCCATTATTCTGTTCAGGTTGCTGCCCAAAGAGATAGCGGCTGATGTCTTCTCGTATCTCTCTTCCGAACGGCAGAGCGAAATATCCATGATGATAGATGAAAACGAGCTTAACGAAATTGTAAGCGACCTGTTCTTTGACGATAAGATCGACTTCCTGGAAGAGATGCCGGCCAACGTTGTCAAGAGAATATTGAGAAATACCTCTGAGGCCGAGCGCAAGTTGATCAACCAGTTTTTGCAGTATCCGGAATATTCGGCTGGCAGCCTGATGACCATTGAGTTTGTTGACCTCAAAAAGGAGATGACGGTGGCTGAAGCCCTGGAGAAAATTCGCAGGGTTGGCCGGGACAGGGAGATAGTTTATACATGTTATGTGACCGACGCCTGGCGCAAGCTGGAAGGCATCGTCTCTTTAAAAGACCTGGTTTTGGCTTCGCCCGATACCAAGGTCGAGGATATAATGAAGAAGGATGTCATATATGTTGATACCTATGATGACCAGGAAGAGGTTGCTGATGTGTTCAAAAAATATGACCTTCTGGCTGTGCCGGTGGTGGACCAGGAGAAAAGGCTTGTGGGTATAATAACCATAGATGATATCGTCGACGTCATTGAAGAGGAAAATACCGAGGATATTCAGCGCATGGCTGCTATTCAGCCCACCGAAGAGGAGTACCTGGATGCCACTCCCTTTATGATTGCAAGGAAAAGGCTATTATGGTTGCTCATATTGATGATATCGGCTACCGTAAGCGGATATATCATACGGAAGTATCAAGTTGCTCTTGAGGCGGTGGTGGCTTTGGCGGCTTTTATACCCATGCTTATGGATACCGCAGGGAATGCCGGTTCGCAGGCCTCGGTTACGGTGATACGAAGCCTTGTATTGGGAGAATTGAAGTTTGGTGATATATTAAAGGTCATATTGAAGGAAGCTCAGGTAGGAGTGCTGGCTGGTGTGGCGCTGGCTTTGGTTAACTTCATCAGGGTGTATTTTGTTGAAGGCTATGGTTTTGGCATTGCAATTACCATATCCCTCAGTTTAATATTTACGGTTATAATTGCTAAAATTATTGGTGGGACGCTGCCGATGATTGCTAAAAGGATTGGACTTGACCCCGCTATTATGGCCAGCCCGCTGATTACCACCATTGCCGATGCCATTTCGCTGACCATATATTTTTCATTGGCGGTTTGGATACTGCATATTACGATGTAAAGTTGATACGCTCGTTAGTTAATATGTTATTCTATGCATATTGATAGGAATATGAACCAGCGTGTGTACCAGTTATAAAAAGCTTTTTACTCTGTCAAGAATTTGATGGGGTAAAAGGCTTTTTTATTTTTATTGTAATGGTTTCAATATATAAAAATTTAATTAGACTCTTGAATTTTGATATTGCTGTTGATATAATAATTGGTAACGATACCGGTAAGGTTACCGGTAATGTTAACGGAATTATGTTTGATGAAGGGAGAGAAAGGGGATGTATTTGATGAAAAAAGGAAGGGGTTTTGTTGCTTTTCTATTAGTATTGGTGATGGTGTGTGGAGTTCTATCTGCATGTACTTCAGAAGAGGCAGAGAATAATCAACAGCCCTCACAGTCCAACAATAATGAGAAGGTTGATGAGATTTACTTTTTGAATTTTAAGCCAGAAATAGCAGATGTCTATAACAAGATTGCGGCTGACTATGAGGCTGAAACGGGTATTAAGGTCAAAGTTGTGACGGCAGCGAGTGGTACATATGAGCAAACGCTGAAATCTGAGATAGCCAAATCAGAACCTCCTACCATATTCCAAATAAATGGGCCAATTGGTTATCAAACATGGAAAGAATATTGCCTTGATCTGAAGGATACAAAGCTATATAGCTTTTTGAGCGATCCAAACCTTGCAATAACATCCAATGGCGGTGTATACGGTATACCATACGTAGTTGAAGGATACGGAATAATATACAACAATGCTATTATGGAAAAATATTTTGCTTTATCGAATCGAGCTACTGACTTTAAGTCAATGGATGAGATAAATAATTTTGAAAAACTAAAGGCTCTAGTAGAAGATATGCAAGCTCATAAGGATGAGTTGGGAATTGAAGGGGTGTTTGCTTCTACATCTTTAGCACCTGGAGAAGCCTGGAGATGGGAGACTCATCTCGCCAATATACCTTTCTATTATGAATTTAAAGATAAGCAAAATTATGATAATCCAATTTTGGCAGGCTTGGCATCAAATGAGATTGCTTTTAAATATAGTGAAAACTACAAGAAAATTTTTGATTTGTATATAAATAATTCGTGTACTGAAAAGGCTATGTTAGGTACGAAGACTGTAAATGATTCCATGGCTGAGTTTGCTCTTGGGAAGGTAGCTATGGTTCAAAATGGTAACTGGGCATGGGCACAGATTAAAGGTGTGGAGGGCAATGTAGTTGATGAGAAAGACATCAAATTTCTGCCAATTTATATTGATGTTGAAGGAGAAGAATCCCAGGGATTGTGCATAGGTACGGAGAATTATCTTGCCATCAATAGCAAAGTTTCTGAGGCCAAGCAAAAAGCTTCCATTGAGTTTATTGAGTGGTTGTTTAGCAGTGAAAAGGGTAAGGATTATGTGGTCAACGAATTAGGATTTATAGCACCATTTAATACATTTGAGGAAGATGAAAAGCCCAAGGATCCGTTAGCAAGAGAAGTTTTAAATTGGATGGAAAAGGATGGAGTAAGTAGTGTTCCATGGGTGTTTGCTGTATTCCCAAGCCAGAATTTCAAAAATACTTTTGCCGATGCATTGCTAGAGTATGTTCAAGGAAATAAATCGTGGGATGAGGTTACAAAAACCGTAATCGAGTCTTGGAAGGTCGAAAAAGCTAAGGGAGAATGAAAAATAAAAATGGTGAGTCAAGCAATATATTTGACTCACCATTTTTAGCTAATTCTTAAGCGGGAGAGATGTATATGCATAATAGGCATATGTCAAGATATTTTTTTGTATTCGTCTTTCCAACTTTGCTCGCGTTCTTGTTATCGTTTGTTATACCTTTTATATTGGGAATCGTATTATCGTTTACTGATTTTACCTCCATCATTGACGCAAAATGGGTAGGCATTAGTAATTATATAGAGGCTTTTTCAAATAAGGACTTTCTTAATGCCCTGCGGTTTACGGTAAAAATTGCAATTGTAACAGTTATTACAGTTAATTTCTTTGCAATGTGCCTTGCTTTGTTGTTGACTAGAAAAATAAGAGGGACCAATGTTTTTAGAGCAATCTTTTTTATGCCCAATTTGATCGGGGGTATTGTATTAGGTTATATATGGCAACTGATCATAAATGGAGTGTTGTATAAATTTGGCGTTACCTTGACATATAAACCTGAATATGGATTTTGGGGATTGGTTATATTGATGAATTGGCAAATGATTGGCTATATGATGGTAATTTATATAGCGGCAATCCAAAGTATACCTAATACTTTAATAGAAGCCGCCAAGATTGACGGTGCAAGCCCATTTCAGATTTTGACAAGGATCAAACTTCCGATTATTATGCCGTCCATTACTATATGTCTGTTTTTGACTATGGCGAATTCTTTCAAGAATTTTGATTCTAACTTGGCTTTAACAGCGGGTGCACCTTCTAGAAAAACGGCTATGCTTGCCTTAGATATATACAATACATTTTACAACACTTTAAATGGTGAAGGTGTAGGCCAAGCAAAGGCAGTTGTATTTTTTATCATAGTAGCTGTAATAGCATTCTTGCAGCTAAAATTAACCCGCAGAAAGGAAGTTGATAATGTATGAAGGATAATAAAGGCAACGCCCTGTTATTCATATTGCTGTTTATATTATCTGTATTATATTTGATCCCGATTCTAATCGTCTTTATAAACTCGTTTAAAGGAAGGCTGTATATAAGCGATCAGCCATTTGCATTGCCAAATGCAGAAACCTTTTACGGATTAAAGAATTATACTATTGGGCTTGCCAAAACAGGCTTTTTTAAGGCAGCGTTTTGGTCATTCTTCATTACCGTGTTATCTGTTGGTGTCATTGTAATCTGTACCTCTATGACAGGTTGGTTTATAACAAGGGTAAGAAATAGGGTAAATAACTTTCTGTATTATGCTTTTGTATTTTCGATGATAGTGCCTTTTCAGATGGTGATGTACACTATGACAAAAATAGCAAATATGTTAAATCTTGATAATCCAGTGGGTATAGCTGTTATTTATTTAGGATTTGGAGCCGGTCAATCGGTGTTTTTGTTTAGTGGTTTTGTGAAATCAATTCCTGTTGAGCTTGAAGAGGCGGCAATGATCGACGGGTGTAACCCTGTGAAAACTTTCTTCTGGGTGGTTTTTCCGGTTCTTAAACCTATTGCGATTACTGTAGCGATTTTAAATGCAATGTGGATATGGAACGATTATTTGCTCCCTTATCTTGTCATAGGAGCAGAGTATAAAACTATACCCATAGCAATTCAGTACTTGAAAACTGGATATGGTGGAATTGATATGGGAGCGATGATGGCAATGTTGGTTTTGGCTATTATTCCTATTATCGTATTTTATTTAGCTTGTCAGAGGTATATTATAGAGGGAGTTATTGCGGGTGCGGTAAAAGGGTGATTATACTATAATTGATAGATAATAACTTGCAATAAAGTGACAAATAAGGAGGAGAATGATATATAGAGATGCCGTTATTGACGATTAAAGATATAGCGAGAAAATGTGGTGTTAGCGTAACAACTGTTTCCAGAGCTATCAATAATCATCCAGATATTAATGAAAAGACAAAAGAACGTATTATGCAGGTGATAAAGGAGTATAATTATATACCTAATAACAGTGCAAGAAATTTAAAGCGCATTGAATCGAATACAATAGCCGTGCTTATAAAGGGAATTACCAATCAGTTTTTTAATAAAATGTTGAAAGTTTTCGAAGCTGAAATTGAAAAGAATAAGTATGACTTTTTGTTACATCCTGTGGAGGAAGATGAAAACGAAATTGACGTAGCAATTTCATTAGAAAAAGAGAAGAAACTGAAAGGAATTATCTTCTTGGGAGGGTATTTTTCCCATTCTGTTGATAAATTGAAATATTTAAATGTACCATTTGTGTTAAGCACTGGTGGCTTTTCTGAAGAAGTGGAATCGGATAAGTATTCCTACGTAATGGTTGATGATTTTAAGGAGAGCTATAAGATAGTTGATTATCTGTGTAAATTGGGGCATAGAAGGATAGCCATCATATCTGTTCCTGAAAGTTCACAAAATATTGGGAAAACGAGACTCTATGGGTACAAAAAGGCGCTACAAGATAATAATATTCCTTTTGATCCAGCGTTGGTTAGATATAAAGACGTTGAAGATAGGGACTTTTTTTCGATGAGGTATGGCTATGAGGTCGCCAAAGAGTTACTTCAATCGAATGTCAATTTTTCTGCAATATTTGCTATATCTGATACTATAGCCGTTGGCGCCTGTAAAGCGATATTTGATTCGGGGGGAAAAGTGCCAGAAGATTATTCTGTGGCTGGATATGATGGTATCGACATTGCCCACTATTATAATCCTTCTATAACCACAATACGTCAACCTGTAGAAGAAATCGCTCGAGAATCTATACGAATTCTTTTTGAGAAACTTAACAACAATAAAAAAATAGAAAAACACAAAATATTCGATGGTGAATTAATTGTCGGACAGTCAACAATACCTTATAACAAAAAGAGTTGATATATTCTGCAAGACTATGGAAACCATGGAGGAAAATTTTTTATATGCATATAAAAGTAATCATGTAGCGCCTCATTGTAGGTCAATAGCAATATACCATAAAATTTTTCGGGAGGGGAATGAAGCAAATGCTGGACAAGATTGAAACATATAGAGTAACAGGAAACATGGTAGCACTGGAAACTAAAAACGTTAATGTGTACATCGAAATATTTGACGAGGGAATAATAAACATTGACGTTGCATTTGGTTCTAAGGATCCATACAGCCAGGCAGTGGTCATAAAAAATAAAGATATTGCATTTGACGTAAGCGAAAAGGACGACTGTATGTGCATTTCCACTGGTTTATTGCGTTTAAAAGTGCATAAAGACAACTGCAATATGGAAATAGAAGGTAGGTATGGGCTAAAACTTGATGATATAGAATTGACCTTGGAAGAAAGCAAGCGGTCATGTGCTATAAAGATAAGGGAAGATGAGTGTTTTTATGGTTTAGGAGAAAAGACGGGGTTCTTGAACAAGAGGGGCGCAAAATACACAATGTGGAATACCGATTGCTATGAACCCCATACCGAGAGCACTGATCCACTATATGCCAGTTTTCCCTTTTTCATCGGATTCAATCGATATGGATGTTACGGTATATATTTTGACAATACGTTTAGGACCTACTTTGATATGGGGAAAAGCGATAGCAGTAAAGTCGAATTTGGGGCTGAAAAGGGACCGTTGAGTTTCTTCTTTATTTATGGCCAAACCATGAAAGATATAATAAAGGGATATACCGATATTACAGGTCGAATAGACCTGCCACCTATATGGGCTTTGGGATATCACCAAAGCAAGTACAGCTATTATCCTCAGAGTGAGGTTGAACAGCTGGCTAAGACTTTTAGGGAGAAGGGCATTCCCTGCGATGCAATATATTTGGATATACATTACATGGATGGGTACAGAGTATTTACTTTTGACAAAGAAAGGTTCCCTGATGTAAAAGCAATGTTAAAACGGCTTAAAGAGATGGGATTTAAAATGGTAACTATTATAGACCCAGGTGTTAAGGTAGACGGAAATTATAGTGTGTTCAAAGAAGGCCTTGAAAACCGTTATTTTGTTACAGACAGTAATGGTTTGCCTTTTGTGGGTAGGGTTTGGCCAGGGCCTTCATGCTTTCCTGACTTTTCGAGGAGCGATGTGAGGAAATGGTGGGCAGAGAAACACAGAGAATTTATTGAAATGGGAATAGACGGAATATGGAATGACATGAATGAGCCAGCGGTTATGGATACACCTTCTAAAACTATGCCCGAGGATATGATACACTTAAACGATGGCCAGCCAATCACACACGCACAGTTTCACAATGTTTATGCGCTGAATATGGCTATGGCGACTAAGGATGCGATGTTGAGGTTTAGACCCAATCAACGGCCTTTTATATTGACAAGGGCGGCTTTTTCGGGTATACAGAGATACGCGGCTGTGTGGACAGGGGACAACAGGAGTCACTGGGATCACGTCAAGCTTTCCATTCCAATGCTTTTAAACATGGGGCTTTCGGGAGAGCCGTTCTGCGGAGCCGATATAGGAGGTTTTGAAGATGATTGTAGTGAAGAACTTTTTATAAGATGGATTCAGGTAGGCGTATTCTATCCGTTTTGTAGGAATCACAATGCGCTGGGAAAGAGGGAACAGGAGCCATGGGCGTTTGGAGAACGAGCACAAAAAATCGCTACGCAATTTATAAAGTTGCGCTATAAGCTGTTGCCGTATATCTACAATTTGTTTTATGAATCACACAAAAACGGCATGCCCGTACTGAGACCTCTTGTTTTGGAATATCCGGGTGATGAGAAAACTTATTTCATGTTTGACGAGTTTATGCTGGGAGATAGCATACTTGGAGCTCCCATATATGAACCCGGCAAAACGATAAGGGCAGTATATTTGCCAGAAGGTAACTGGATAGACTGGTGGACGGGAAAAGAATATGAAGGTGGCAAATACTATCTCGTTGAAGCGCCATTGGATAAAATGCCGCTTTTTGTTAAAGCGGGAGCAATAATACCCATGGCTGAACCGGTAAGCTGCACTGCCGATGGCATAAAAGTAAAATTCCATGTTTTCCCGGGAGTTGCGCAGGCGGAATATGTTTATTATGAAGATGATATGATTACGGAAAATTATAAGAATGGAAGGTACAATTTATATAGAATAAAGTATCAGAGGGATATGGATATAGTGAAAATAGAGATGGAGAGGTTGTATTATGAATACCCTGAAGGGCAAAAGGAATTCAGAGTAGTATTTGAAGGAGGAGAAGGTATCGAGAAAATCCTGGTAAACGGTCAGCAGGTAAAACCGCATGTAATAGATGAAACTGCTGTAGCAATATATGTGGAGCCATAGAAAAACAAATGCGCTTTTGTATGAAATTTTGCCACAATCTTGTTGTAAGATGGGGAAATGGACTTTCATTTGATTTTTAATGGATTTATTGAGGTTATCGGGGTTAAAATGTTGGGTGCTAGGCCTGGACAATTACATGTATAAATGTTATTATATTACCATAATAAAAATTAAATATCAAACGGGGAGCTGAAGCAATTCGGCTGAGAGGGAGTTGTATGACTCCGACCCGATGAACCTGATCTGGGTAATGCCAGCGTAGGGAGCCAATTGTGGAAGGGGACTACGTGCCCTATTGTTTGGCATGTAGTCTTTTTTTCTCCCCGGAAAAAGGGAGGAGAGGATAGTATGAAGAGGACGAACACCAGGATGCTGGTGGAAGCCGGAGTTATGATAGCTCTGGCGCAGGTGCTTAGCTATGTAAAGGTTTATGAATTACCGCAAGGTGGGTCGGTTACGGCAGGATCCATGGTTCCAATACTCTTTTTTGCGGTAAGATGGGGTGCCCGAGGGGGCATACTTGCCGGGATGGCATATGGCTTGCTTCAGTTTATTCTGGGCGAAAAATACAGCTATCATATAATATCGATATTGTTCGATTATATCATAGCGTTTGGCTGCCTCGGTTTGGCTGGTTTGTTCAGGCAAAAGGGCATGGCTGGGGTTATGGCCGGGGTATTCTTGGGTATACTGGGGCGCTTCATATGCCATGTGATATCGGGTGTAACGGTCTTTGCAAGTTACGCTCCTGAGGGACAAAGCCCATGGGTATACTCCATACTCTACAACGGCTCTTACCTGCTTCCAGAGCTTATAATCTCAATGGTGATTGTAGGGTTGCTGTACAGGTCCCTCGAATTCCAACTGCACATGGATAATAGATCCTCTTCTAATTATTCAGCTTAATGTGCAAAGTAAAAAACTCAGGAGGAAACTCCTTTAATCATTTATACACAAAAGTTTGGAATCTTCGGTTATTACAATCCTTTGAATGCGATGCTTGTAAAATAAAAAGTCCAGGTATTTTGCCTGGACTTTACTCGTTAAATGGTACCTTGTTCTTTTCTGCGAATCTCTTGAGCACATCGACGATCCACTGGAAATCGTCCTTTATAATGCCCTTTTCGATGATATATGGTGCATCTTCGCCCTGAACGTGAACTTCTATCCTTTCAACGGGCTTGGAGAAGAATAGTATTTTCTTTATGCCGGTGGTGCGTTGAAACTTGATTATCTTGCTGGCATGGAATCTTTTCCAGTGTTTGCCGCCTGCAAGTAATGAAAGCTCTCCCAGATCCGCATTAAACTCCTTGACATACTGGGCCCCCATACTACCCATTCCTCCTTATACGTTTTTACTCCCGTTGAAGTAAAACGCTGAGGAATACGGTATAATAGATATGCAAATACGCTTTCTGGATATGATACAGCGGCAAACGGGATGCTATATTAATTATAGCATACTACTAAAACCGAGAAAAGGGGTAAGGATTGTCATACGTTTAGAATTTAACGATACATTTTTGTGACAATGTGCTAAAATATGGTTATGCTGTACTTTGCGAAATCAATACGGGGAGGCATTTTTCTATGAACAGCACTATCAGAGACATAACTCTGGCAGATGAAGGCCAGAGACGAATCGACTGGGTCAGGCGCTACATGCCATTGCTCAACCAACTGGAGAAGGAATTTGAGGCGACAAAACCTTTTAAGGGTAAGAAGATTGCGGTGTCGGTACATCTAGAGGCCAAAACGGCTTATCTGTGCCTCGTTTTGGCAGCCGGAGGTGCTGAAGTTGCTGTCACCGGCAGCAACCCTTTATCTACGCAGGATGCCGTGGCAGCGGCGCTGGTAAAAGCCGGGCTTACAGTTCATGCATGGCACGGCGCCACCGAAGAGGAGTATAAAGAGCATTTGAGCAGGACGCTGGATATAAGGCCCGACATCATCATCGATGATGGGGGAGACCTGGTGGCTATGCTGCATTCTTCGCGCCAGGAACTGTGTGACAGGATAATAGGCGGCTGCGAGGAGACCACCACCGGCGTCCTCAGGCTGCGGGCCAGGGAACGGGAAGGCAAGCTTAAGTTTCCCATGATCGCCGTAAATGATGCCTACTGTAAACACCTCTTCGACAACCGGTATGGCACGGGACAGTCGGTATGGGATGGTATCATGCGCACCACAAACCTCATCATCGCGGGCAAGAACGTGGTGGTGGCAGGGTATGGCTGGTGCGGAAAAGGGGTGGCCATGAAGGCCAGGGGCCTTGGTGCAAACGTGATCATAACCGAGGTGGACCCGATAAAAGCCTTGGAGGCTGCCATGGATGGCTTCAGGGTGATGACCATGCTTGAGGCTGCCGAGATTGGCGATGTATTCATAACCACCACCGGTTGCACCAAGGTCATAAGGCGAGAGCACTTTGAAAGGATGAAGGATGGGGTACTGCTAGCCAATGCGGGGCACTTTGACGTTGAAATATGCAAACCTGATCTGGAGGCCCTGGCGGTGGAAAAGCGCATGATGCGCCATAATGTTGAGGGCTACGTGATGAAGGATGGAAGGGTGCTGAATCTCCTGGCCCAGGGAAGGCTGGTGAACCTGGCCTCGGGTGACGGGCACCCTGCCGAAATCATGGATATGAGCTTTGCGCTGCAGGCCCTTTCGGTGCAGTATCTGATTGAGAACGGGGACAAGCTCGAACCAAAAGTATACAGCGTTCCACGGTTTATCGATTACAGGGTGGCACGGATGAAACTCCAGGCCATGGGCATCAACATCGATTCCCTGACCCCAGAGCAGGAACGCTATCTTATGTCTTATTGAGTTTACATGGAAATGCTGTGCCGGGACAAGCGTTTTTGAAGGATAAAATGAGTTTGGCGTGTGAAGCCAGAGGTGAAAACTGAGGCGGTTCAAGATAAGCATATAAATGCACGGAAGGAGGCAATGGGCGCATTTGTGATATCCTGTGTAGAGATAGGATGTGCTGCGCCGGTATGTTATGAAGGCTCTCATAAGAAACGTTTATGTAATTACCATGGATGATCAAGACAATCGATATCCTGACGGCTGCATTGCCGTAGAAGGCGATACAATTGCATACGTAGGGGATGAAGAACGTCTGCCTGCGGGTTTTGTGCCCGATGAGATACTTGACGGCTGTGGCATGCTGGCCTTACCTGGGTTTGTCAATACCCATACCCATTCGGCTATGTCGCTGTTCCGGGGCTATGCCAACGATATTCCGCTCATGAATTGGCTGGCGCAAAAGATATGGCCTCTTGAGGATAGGTTGCAGCCACAGGACGCTTACTGGTTGTCCATGCTGTCCATTGCAGAAATGGCCATGAGCGGGGTCACCGCTTTTGCCGATATGTACATGTTCATGGATCAAACCGCAAAAGCGGTGGAGCATTCAGGGATTCGAGCTGTTCTGGCAAGAGGATTGCAGGGGCCGGATGCCAGGTCGGAGCAGCGCCTTGCGGAAAACCGCCGGCTGTGGGAGGAATGGCACGGCCGGGCAGGAGGGCGTATAAGGGTTATGGTGGGGCCACATGCCATCTATACCTGTGACGGTGACTACCTGAAGCGCTGCATGGATCTGGCAGGGCAACTGGGGGTGGGCCTCCACATCCATTTGGCCGAGACGCGCACCGAAGTCGAAGAGGCATTGAAGAAACATGGAAAAACCCCTGTTGAATACCTGGAGAGTATAGGCTTTTTTAATCTGCCGGTTTTGGCCGCTCACTGCGTGCACCTTACGCAGCGCGATATGGACATACTTAAGGAACACGACGTACAGGTGGCGCACTGCCCTGTTAGCAATTTAAAGCTGGGCAGCGGCATCGCGCAGGTATCCCGGCTCCTTGAAAAGGGGATAAACGTGGGGCTGGGGACCGACAGCGCAGCCAGCAATAACAGCCTGAGCGTTATGAGGGAGATGACCTTTGCCGCTTTGCTGGGCAAAGGCATAAATGAGGACCCAACCGTTATTCCGGCAAAACAGGCCCTTAAAATGGCCACTGTTTGCGGTGCAAAGGCTATAGGGTGGAGCCATGAGATAGGTTCCCTGGAGCCGGGAAAGAAGGCCGATATAATACTGGTCAGGTGTGATGCCCCGCGTTATCATCCTGCTGCTGACCCGGTCACCCATCTGGTGTACAGCGGGCGCGACGCTGACGTTGATACCGTTATTGTAAACGGAAAGGTATTGATGAGGAAGCGGCAGCTGACCACTATAGACTTGGAGAGGGTATACCATGAGGTTGAACGAATAAGACACAGGGTTATGGGGGGAACTGGAGATGCGCGTTGAAAATGTTGCAATGAGTCGCATTGAGGAACAGGCAAGGAGGGTCGACAGGGCCTTGAAGGGCCTGGTTTTGTACAGGCAGCTGCGGCATGAGCCGGCTGTTCAGGCATTCGAGGATTTTGTGGCCGGCCTTGTAAGCGACGGCGTTTGTGCCGGACGGCTGTGGGATGACTACAACCGTTTTGTACACTGTATGATAAACGCTCTGGTGGAAATCGGCATCCTTCAATACGGTGATGGCACTTCATTATATGGCGGTGAACTTTCGGAAAGCAGCTTTTTATCCGGGGAAAACGGAGCATTGCCCTGCAATGATGGCGTTTGGCCGCACCATGGAAGTACACAGGAGTCACAGGCAAACGATATGGGCTGCCGTGAGGAGATGGAGGATGGGAGTAAAGCCAAGGATGTAGGTTGCCTTGAGGAGATACGTAATGGTGGTAACCAGAAGAACGCTGCACAGGACGAGGGAGGCGTTGCAGGGGATATGCTGTGGAAGGCCTACTGGGGCTACAATATGCTGAGCCACGAGACCGTTTTTAGCCGCTTTGCCGAACACGCAGGCTTTGAAGGGATTCCGGGATGGCTGAAGGCTGCCATGGAATTTGAGTTGGGGCACTTAAGGCAAATAGCCATGGTGGACTGGAATGAGCTTTTAACCCTGGCCAGGCACAAGACTGGCATCGACGGATGGCTAAATATATTCGCCTGTGGTGGAATAAACCAGCCGGTACCGTATCACCAGGTGGTAAACTGGGGGGTGCGGGAGCTGGCACATCACTTCTACCGCAACGGGTCTGGCATGTTTGGCATATTCAAGGGTTTCAGGTGGGAGCGTGTGGATGGCCATGGACGCCTTAAAGGAATTGCCGGCGTGGATCCTGTGACGCTGGACCAGCTGGTGGGCTATGAGGAGCAAAAGGCAAAATTGATCGAGAACACCGAGCAGCTGCTCAAAGGGTACAGGGCCAACAACGTACTGCTTTATGGCGATAAGGGCACCGGCAAATCGTCACTGGTCAAAGCGCTGGTGCACCGGTATGCCGGGCAGGGCTTGAGAATTGTGGAGGTGCCCAAGGACTGCCTGAGGGATTATTATCAGATACTGGAACGGCTGGAAGGGCGCAGGCAGAAGTTCATACTGTTTGTGGACGACCTGTCTTTTGAAGAAGGCGAAGTGGAATACAAGCATATAAAAGCGCTGCTAGAAGGAGGGCTTAAGGCCAGACCTGCCAACGTGGTGGTGTACGCTACGTCCAACCGCAGGCACCTGGTAAGGGAGTTCCATCGCGATAGGAGCGGCGCGTATTCAGGCCAGGAGGATGAAATCTCGCCCATCGACTCGATGCAGGAGAAGCTGTCGCTGTCGGATCGGTTTGGCATAACCCTGACCTTCACCGCGCCCAACCAGAGGACCTACCTGGAGATGGTGGAACGCCTTGCGGCCAGACGCGGGATCTCGATGGACGCCGATGCTTTGAGGGAAGAGGCCTTGCGCTGGGAGAAAAGGTATAACGGCCGCTCAGGCCGCACGGCTCGCCAGTTTATAGATTATCTCGAGGCAAAGCTGGGCACCGCGTCTCGGAGCTAAGAGGTCGTGTCAAGGTATAGCGATGGAGTGCAACCATCGGCAAAAAACGGCGTCAGCTGATGGACATTGGCATAAATGGCGGCGTTGGGGTGTTTGTCAGAAAGCTTCGAACAATTAAAAAGCTCAGCTCCTGATTCAAATAGCTATAAAAAGATCGCCAACTGAATAGGGTAGTTGTTGTATGACCGGGAGGCATACACTGAGAAAGATTGAAAAAATAAAAGTAATATCGTAAATATTTTCAAAAGGCCTGTAGTTATAAAGAGCATGTGAGAATCTTAATAGTCGGTATGGGCGTCCCCGCTATTATATGGAAGACTTTGATGCTGTGATGTGGTATTTAATACTTTGTTAGATGGTTATTAAAGGTTTTATAAAAGTTGCGTAAAACTTTTGAAATATATCTAGGGTATAATATAAGCAAACCAAATAAGAGGGGGGAGGCCCATGTACAGGTTGTTCAGGAGCGAGGTCGGAAGAGGGATTACCGGAATCATAGTCTCGATTATACTGGTGTTGGCGGCATTATTTCCCATATTCTTTATGGAGCTGTTAAGCCAGCTGGTATCTTTGACCTGAGTTTTGTGGCAAATGCTGTGTTGGGCATTTGATGGACGATATAGATTGTGGTGGATATAACATCTGCACAGGTACATGAAAGTCAGTGGTATATGAAGGCCATCTCCGTGGGAGGGGATGGCTTTGTGTTTTTAGATGATCATTAAACATGAAATGACCGAGCACTGCCCGGTCATTTCATGAATACATGGTTGCCTATCACTATTCTGCTTGCAGCTTTGCGCTCTTTCATCCACCTGGATGTGGCCGTCCTGGGGTTGTAGTAAAATAGGCATCCGCCGGTTGGATCGTGCCCCATTACAGCATCCAGGGCGGCTCGATAGCATTCTACATCAGGGGTGAGATAAATCTGTCCGTCCTGAACACACGTGAAGGCGTAGGGCTGCATTATAACCTCTCTCAAGGTATTGGGGAAAAGGGGAGATTTCAACCGGTTCATTATTACGGCGGCTACTGCTACCTTACCTGTATATGGCTCCCCTCTTGCTTCGCCATTTATCACTCTGGCCAGCAGGTGTACATCATCTGGCTTTCAATGGGTAATGCTGCATATCCTGTTGACGTAGTCTGTTATGACCCTGTGCTGGTTTAAGTCTGTCTCTGCCAGTGCCTGGGTGGGTATCATGAAGCAGGCTGTTGCAAGCACGAAGGCTAGAGCCTTTTTCATGATTGTTCCCTCCTCCATGTATTATTTTGTGCTGGCCAGAACTTAATATACCTTGAAATAAAAGGCTATATTTTGTTATAGCGTTTTAGTATGCCCTGCAGCATTCTCGCATGCCTTGCTTCATCTTTTGCCGAAAGGTTGAAATAGTCCCGGGCCGAAGCGATACCCAGCTCTTGTGCCTTGTCTGCTGCCTCTTTCTTTCCTTGATTGGCAAATACTTCACCTTCTAACATTCTTTTGATGTTTTCGAATATGTCTTCCTGCAACATGCCGTTGAGCTCTGCAAATACTGCGGCATGCTCGGCTTCCTCCCAGGCAATGGTTTTGAGTACCTCTGCTATCTCAGGATAACCCTGCCTTTGGGCCAGCCTTGCCATGGCCAGGTACATGCCCACTTCGCTGGTTTCGCCGTTGAAGTTTTGTTTGACCACCCTTTCAAGCTCTGTACCTTTGGTTTCGCCGAGTATGTTTTCAGTTACAAGCTTTAAATCCTGCATATTATCGCCTCCCATCACTTGTTGTTTTTTATATTGCTGAAAGCGTCAAATATCCTTTGTGCAATTTCCTTATTTTTATTGTTCAAATCGGCAAAGTACAGAAAGGTGCTGCCCTTATATTCTAAGTAGTCTCCCAAAAGCGCTATTTCCATACAGCTTCTTATTATGTTTATGACGCATTCGTCATCGTGATATAGCTGACAGTTTTTGCATTCGTTAAGTATAAAGGCTATGGCATTTATTAGCTCTTCTTCATCATACAGCTTGGTGTCGAAGGAGGGTATGTTGTCCATGCCGCCCTCTATGAACTCGTTGTGTTGCTTAAAGGCCTTCAGCAATACGTGCTTGCAATAGCCTATAAGGCACGCCTCTTTTTGACATGTACCGCAAAAGTCCTCGGTGAGGCAGCATTTTCCTACCTGTTCAATCAGCCGGTCGTAGTTGATGTTTTTGTTCAACCATCATCCCCCTTTTATTGTGCGCTGTGATGTGGTATTATTTCTATATATTTAATTAACCACCAGATAAAGAGTTAAAACAGTTTTTGTCCATGCAAGTAATAATTTGAAATAATGACAGCAATGCGAAATCTTAAATGGCAAACTTAAACAGAAAGGGGAAATGCGTACATAATGCTCAGCGATATCGAGATTGCACAGCAGGCAAAGCTCAGGCCCATCGTCGATGTGGCATCACAGATTGGGCTCAGTGAAGATGACCTGGAGCTGTATGGCAAATATAAGGCTAAGGTGAACTTGGCGGTATGGGACAGGATTAAAGACAGGCCAAATGGCAGGCTCATATATGTAACCGCTATTACCCCCACTCTTGCCGGCGAGGGGAAGACCACAACCGCGGTGGGGATCACCCAGGCACTGGGCAGGCTGGATAAGAAGGTGGCGCTGTGCTTGAGGGAGCCGTCCCTGGGTCCGGTGTTTGGCATAAAAGGCGGGGCAACCGGCGGGGGTTATTCTCAGGTGCTGCCCATGGAGGATATAAACCTCCACTTTACCGGCGATATACACGCGGTGGGGGCGGCGCATAACTTGCTGGCCGCCATGATTGACAACCACATCGTCAAGGGCAATGAGCTTAACATCGACCCCACGCGCGTTGTCTGGAAACGGGTGATGGATATAAACGACAGGCAGCTGCGCAGCATAGTCACCGGTTTAGGAGGAAAGGCCAACGGCATTCCAAGGGAGTCAGGCTTTGACATCACGGCCGCCTCCGAGATTATGGCCATACTGTGCCTGGCATTGGATATGGAGGACTTAAAAAGGCGTCTGGGAGACATGCTGGTGGCTTATACCTATGATGGACGTCCGGTGTATGCCAGGGATCTGAAAGCCGTGGGCGCCATGGCCATACTGCTCAAGGATGCCATAAAGCCCAATATAGTGCAGACTCTGGAAGGTCAGCCTGCTTTTATACACGGTGGCCCGTTTGCTAATATTGCTCATGGCAACAACTCTATCATGGCCACCCGTATGGCTTTGAAGCTGGCCGACTACGTCGTTACCGAAGGAGGTTTTGCAGCCGACTTAGGCGCCGAGAAGTTCTTTGATATAGTCTACAGAACCGCTCATATAAGGCCCGATGTGGTGGTGCTGGTGGCTACCATTCGCGCGCTCAAGTTCCACGGCGGCCTGCCTTTGTCCGCTTTAAATGAAGAGGATTTGGCCGCGCTTGAGAGAGGACTGGCAAACTTGGATCAGCACATAGACAATTTGAAGAATATTTTTGGCCTACCCGTTGTGGTGGCTTTGAATAGATTTCCTGCCGATACTGCCGCCGAGATACAGCTTTTGAAAGAGCATTGTGCAAGGATAGGGGTGAAGATGGCGGTATCAGAAGTGGTAACCCGCGGTGGAGAAGGCGGAATTGAACTTGCCGAGGCGTTGCTGGAGGCAATGCAGCAGGAGAACAACTTCAGGCCGCTTTATGACCTTGAAACGTCAATCGAAGAGAAGATCGAGGCCATCGCCTGCCGGGTTTACAGGGCGGATGGCGTCGTGTACAGCAAGGAAGCCAAACGTGCCATAGACACTTTGAAACAGCTGGGATATGGCAATCTTCCAGTGTGCATAGCCAAGACGCAGATGTCATTTTCGGACGACCCGTCCTTGAAAGGTGCTCCCAGGGGCTGGAAGCTCAACGTTCGCGAGGTCAAGGTATCGGCCGGTGCGGGATTTATTGTGGTGCTGACGGGATCCATGATGACAATGCCGGGGTTGCCAAAGAACCCCGCTGCCGAGAACATGGACATAAAGCCCGATGGCACCATAGTGGGGCTGTTTTAAAGCATACGGTGCATACGGCGGGTATATGATTTGTGCGGCATGTGCTGTACACGGGTACCTCGGGCAGTATAGTGCCAGAAAATTTCGTACAGCTCATGCCGCACTCTTTTTTGTTTGTTTTATGCTGTTAAAAAGAAGTTTTCTGTTCAGCTGAGCAACTAGAGACGATATGTCAATGATCAACATTCATTAGAAAACGGATAATTGACAATCGGCTGTTTAAACGGTAGCATTGAGCAGCATATCGCCGATGCGGTATACATCTCCGGCGCCCATGGTGATTACTATATCCCCTGGGCTGGTATTCTCTTTGAGGTAGTTTACTATCTCTTCAAACGTCTGCATGTACGTACATGGCTGGCCGGTCTGTAAGATGGCCTGCACCAGGTCACGAGAGTGAACCTCGCCAGTATCCTTTTCCCGCGCTGCGTAAATATCGGTTATTATGAGCTGGTCGGCTTGCTTGAAAGCGTGTACAAATTCGTTAAACAGCTTTTTGGTACGGGTGTATGTATGGGGCTGAAACACGCACCATATCCTGTTGTGGGGATAGTTTCTCACTGTCTCCAAGGTGGCCTTTATTTCGGTGGGGTGATGTGCGTAATCATCCAGGATGGTGACATCTCCCATTTTGCCCTTGAATTCCAAACGGCGGTGAGTACCCGTGTAGGTCCTCAGGGCCTCCTGTATTACCTCGAAGGGTATGCCCAGGGCATATGCGGCAGCGGTTGACGCCAGGGCGTTGTACACGTTATGCTTGCCGGGTACAGACAGGCTTATATTACCCACGTATTCCCCTTTGCAGTAGGCTTTGAAAGAGGCCGTTCCCTGGCTGTTGTAATGTATATCGCAGGCCTTCCAGTCTGATGGTCCGTTGATACCGTAACTTATGGTATTGCATTTGACCTCGGAAAGCAGCTTTGCTACCAGCGGGTCATCGGCGCAGCCCACTGTGTATCCGTCTTGTGGCACCAGGTGTGCGAACTTGCTGAATGCCTGGTATATGTGGTCTATGTCTTTGAAGTAATCCAAATGGTCTGCGTCTATATTTAGGATGATGGCTATGTACGGCCTAAAGTGTAGGAAGCTTTCGACGTATTCGCAGGCCTCGGTTATAAAGTACGGGCTGTTGCCCGTGCGTACATTGCCGCCTATGGCATCCAGCTCGCCGCCCACCAGTATGGTGGGGTCCAGGTTTGCATGGAGCAAAATGGTTGACAGCATGGAGGTGGTGGTGGTTTTGCCGTGGCTGCCCGATACCCCTATGGAATAGGGGTAAGCCTCCATGATCTGGCCCAGCAGCGTGGCCCTGTCGATCACAGGTATGTTTCTTTTGCGGGCTTCCTGTATTTCGGGATTGTCTGCTTTGACGGCGGCGGTATGTACTACCAGCCGGGCGCCTTGCACGTTTGAGGGGTGGTGCCCTATAAACACCCTGGCGCCTTTTTCCCTAAGCCTCTGCGTGATGTGTGATTCCTTCAAATCCGAGCCGGTGACGATGTATCCCCGCTGAAGCAGTATCTCGGCCAAGCCGCTCATGCTGATGCCGCCTATACCTACAAAATGGACCTGGCATCCTTTAAAATCGTCTATGTGAACCGTTTGCATTGTTACACACTCCTTGGATATAAAGGCTATTTCCTATTATAACCGTTGGGATTGCTGTTAATCAATGGGCGAATTTTTAAAATAGAGGTGTCAATAGTCTGTGAAAATGTCACCTCAAAAAGGATAATTTTATTCAGTAAAAATGTCAACTATGGGTTTTAAAAAATATTACAGAGATAATTTATAGCAAAGCTATTAGAAATTTTGACGCTCGCCGCTAGGCAGGCCGGTGGGTGTAATACACCCACCGGCATAGGCAAAAGCTTACCCAAGGGGGTGCATGTCAAGTGGCTTTCGCGGCATAAGCAGCAAAGCTCTAGGGTCACTCCAACTTATTCCACGGTCCACTTGACATGCACTCTGAGTCTAGGGCTTTTTAATACTATATTATGG
This sequence comes from Caldicoprobacter oshimai DSM 21659, assembly GCA_000526435.1. GTDB lineage: Bacteria > Bacillota > Clostridia > Caldicoprobacterales > Caldicoprobacteraceae > Caldicoprobacter > Caldicoprobacter oshimai. The sequence continues at coordinate 728,039 of JAGB01000002.1, read as the reverse complement.
GGGCAAAAAAGGCAATAAGAAACTAGGCCTTGATAAATATTATCAAAGCTTGTATGATAATCTATAGGAGAAGCGATAGATAAAAATGCTATGCCCAAGCTCGTGTGGAATTAAACAGCTGGTCTAGCATCTCAAGGATCTCGCGATCAGTTTCTTCGTAAGAGATTCTAGGCCTTTTTTGAGCCTGTTGTTTCCATGGGTGGTCAGGAGCCGGTTTTACGGGATTATGCTTCTTCTCTGATTTATGCTCAGACTGCTGTAAAGCTTGTTTTTTAGGTCGTTCTTCGAGTATTAGGGTATCATATATCGTACCGGCATAGAAAGCTTTTACGCCTATTTTAGGGCTGAATAGGACGGTAAGTTTAGCTTTGGGCATAGCAGGGACTTTTTTGCCGTCCTTGACCAGTTGATAATATTTCCCCTTGTATGAGAAGGCAGAGCCTTCGATGATGGTGCGACGTTCCTTGATGCACAGGATATAGTCGAGGTTGATAGCAGGGTCAAGAGGCCTGAACGCAGGCTGTGGGTTTTCAGGCTCAACCCCGAATCTTTTGTTGTAGGATTGAATAAATCTGGGTAAAAAAGCATTAGCAGCCTCAATTGAATTGATACCATAGATTTTAAGTTCGGCTTTCAACCTATCCTGAAGAGTATCCCAGAGTTTTTCGACACGCCCTTTAGCCTGAGGGGATCTGGCTTTGATTATATTGATGCCGAGTTCTTCCATAGCTCTGCCGAACTGTGTAAGGCTAACTGTTTTTCCTGCAAGTTGTTCTTCGATAGAAAGTTTACCATCATTGGGAGAGACGAAGATGGTATGGCGGTCAGAGTACAGGCTTAAGGGAACGCCATGATTAGTGATTATTTGACGTATGATTTCAAAGTATCCTTCAATACACTCTTGTTGAGTGAAGAATAGAGCGAGTATTTCGCCTGTGGCATCATCAATAGCCCCGTGGAGGGTAAAAGGTGGAAGTCCATCTATCCAATCGTGTTTAGAAGCATCTATTTGGACGAGCATACCTTTCTGGGGCATCCTTTTTCTTCTGTGGTGGGCTTTACGTTTACGGTGTTTTCTAGGGCTGCTAATACCTTCTTTTGTTAGAATTCTGTATACAGAGGAATAACTTACTTTAATGTTTTCATTTTCCATAAGTAAGTCGACGAAATGGTTGAAGTTTACGTCACAGTATTTTTCGCTTTTTTTAAGGTTAATGATGGTGTTTTTAAGTTCATCAGAGAGAGCATGCTGGGGCTTTCGACCTCTGTTTTTGTGGATGATGAACGCAGGTCCTTCTTTCAAAACCCCCTTTTTCAACCTTATTACTTGGCGTTCACTGAGGTTTAGAAGCTCAGCAGCTTCTCTGATGGTTATAACTTTATCAATTGTTTGATTTATGACTCTTAAACGGGTCATTTCTTTTTGTGTCATGTTGAATATCTCCTCTCTCATGTATGACATTATATCAGAATAATTTCAATATGACATTATCACAGAATAACAACAGAATTTTTAAAATAGAGGTTGACTTTATAGGGTTTTTATCATATAATTATATACTGCGATAGGGATGTATGATTGATAATTTTCAACATGGAGGGGTGCCCGAGTGGTCAAAGGGGGCAGACTGTAAATCTGTTGGCGCAGCCTTCGGTGGTTCGAATCCATCCCCCTCCACCAGGGAAAAGGGTGGTTGATATAAAAATATCAGCCACCCTCTTTTATATTTTTCGACTTTTAAACGGGTTCACTCTCTGGCTTGAGTGGAGCATTTTGGTCCTATGCCTGTATTGATTTTTCACTGATGGTATGCTATACTTAACTCTATTGTTGGACAAATTTATATTTAACCAGTATCTTTACTGCTTGAGGAGGCGAACAAATGAGAAGAAGGCTGTTTACGTCGGAATCTGTCACTGAGGGGCATCCCGATAAGATATGTGATCAGATCTCTGATGCTGTGCTGGATGCCATTTTGGCCAAGGACCCCTATGCCAGAGTGGCGTGTGAAACCGCTGTGACCACAGGTCTTGTATTAGTCATGGGAGAGATCACCACCGATTGTTATGTGGACATTCCCAGCATTGTACGCGATACTATCCGTGAAATAGGATATACAAGAGCAAAATACGGATTTGATGCTGACACCTGTGCAGTTATCACTTCCATAGATGAGCAGTCGCCAGACATCGCGATGGGGGTAAACAAAGCCCTTGAGGCCAAGATGCATGAGATGGAAGACGATATAGAGGCCATCGGGGCGGGCGACCAGGGCATGATGTTTGGCTTTGCCTGCAACGAGACCCCTGAGCTCATGCCTCTGCCCATTTCATTGGCTCATAAGATCACCAGGAGGTTGGCCCAGGTGCGCAAGGATGGCACGCTGGAGTATTTAAGGCCCGATGGGAAATCCCAGGTTACCGTGGAGTATGAGGGGGACAAGCCGGTGCGTGTACATACCGTCGTCGTTTCGACGCAGCACAGCCCGGATGTCGACCACTCCACCATTGAAAGGGACGTAATTGAAAAGGTCATAAAGGCTGTTATTCCTTCCGAGCTTCTGGATGACAAAACCCGTTATCTGGTCAACCCGACCGGCCGCTTCGTGGTAGGAGGCCCTCAGGGTGACTCGGGACTTACCGGGCGAAAGATCATAGTGGACACTTATGGCGGGTACGCGCGGCATGGCGGCGGTGCCTTCTCGGGCAAGGACCCCACTAAAGTTGATCGTTCGGCCAGCTATGCAGCGCGGTATGTGGCCAAAAACATTGTTGCAGCCGGGCTAGCGGATAAGTGTGAAGTGGCGGTGGCCTATGCCATAGGCGTCGCCAGGCCGGTATCCATCAGTGTCGATACATTTGGTACGGCAAAGGTGCCTGAGGAGCTCATACTGGAGCTCATACACAAGAATTTTGACTTAAGGCCCGGTGCCATCATAAGGGACCTCAATTTGAGAAGGCCCATATACAAGCAGACGGCTGCCTACGGCCATTTTGGGCGCACGGATTTGGACTTGCCATGGGAGAAGACCGATAAGGCCCAGCTGTTGAGGGAGCAGGCCTTCGGCAAATAATAGCGGGACTCTGTTTCCAGAATACAGAGTATATGCACATCGGAACATTGGATACTAGAGTATATACAAAAATATGCACGCATGCCCCAGTCTCAAACGGGATTGGGGTTTTTTAATTTAAGCGGTATACTTCACCTTCTGAGGTGCAGCAGCATACTATGGAATGTGTGGATGGATTATCCTGCGCCGTAGAGGAGGAGTATGCATGTACATCGATACATACCTTACCATTGTCCTGTGGGTATTTGCTATATTCGGTTTTATATGCTTCGTGGTACTGGTGCTTCGCGATATATCATCGGCTTTAGGCAATAAAAAAGGGAGCTTCAATGTGGTCATAACGGCACAGAATCAGGAGGATGCCATAGAGGGCATCGTAAAGGGGTTTATCCTTAAAACGGCGGTGGACGGCGCCGAGGATTCGCTGGTCAACATCGTGCTGGTGGATGTGGGCTCCTGCGATGATACGCCAAAGGTCATGGAACGCCTTGCCAGGCAGTATCCTTATATAAAGTTTATAAGGCCGGAAGATCTGTGCGGTTATTTGACCGGATTGATATACGGCCCCAAATAATGTTTTAGAAAAAATATACAGTTATATTTTGACATGATAAGAAAACGGGCAGCTTCTATTCAGGCCGGGAAGATTATTCCCCGGCTTTTTTCATGCCTTCCAAACCTGGGCTATCATGTAGTATGAGCTGTACAGCCTAAAGAAATTGGTGCAGGGCCGGCCCTCGATGAATGGGAGGGTGTATTGCCTTGGAATACCTGCTTAAAGGGGTGGTTGAGAGAGCCAAACGGGGAGAGGCTGCTGCCGCTCAACAGGTCATTGACAGGCTGCATCCCCTCATCTGTTCTGCCATACGGCGGTGTGGACCTGGGCTTGACAGGAAGGACCTGTATCAGGAAGCCTGCCTTATAATCCTTCAGTGTATAAGGGATTTTGACCCTTCAAAGGGGGTACCGTTCCTGGTATACGTTAAAAAGAGGGTGTATTTTGGCTTGATAAATGCCGGAAGGCAAAGAGTTCCAGCCATTTCGCTGGATAAGGAATTTGAAGGGCATGACGGCGATACGTGTACCCTGGGAGACCTGCTGATGAGCCCCCAGCCCGGAGTGGAGGAGACGGTGATGCAGACCGGTGAAGTCAGGCGGCTGTACCGTGCCATAGGCCAGCTGTCACCCAAACAGAGGCAGGTTATACTCCTGCACTTCTTCTACGGGCTGAAGTACAGGGACATAGCCCGGGCAAGAAACAGCCACTACAAATCGGTGCTCAGGCTGAAGGACAGGGCTCTGAAATCCTTGAAAAGGCATCTGGAGAAAATCGAGGACGATGTATCTCTCAAAAGCCGGTTTTGAATTCTAGGAAGTAGATAAAGAAAAGGAGGTGAGGACGATGGCGCTGGAGATAAGGCCTATGGATGCTAGGCTTCAGATTCAGCTGGATATGGGGCAGGACCAGAATGGCAGGAGGATCACCAGGACTCGAAGCTTGAACAGAATAAAACCTGATGTATCTGATGAGGACCTCTACAACATAGCTGCTGCTCTGGCATCGCTTCAGTCCCATCCAGTGATAGCAATCCGCAAGACGGCGCAGTTTGATTATGTCAACGTATAAGTAAACTTAAATTTCAGGATAGGGGGTGAGAGAAGTGGCGCAGACGCTGGAGATGGTTTTCAAGACGGGGCAAGGCAGAACCTACCGCATCACGCTGGATGACCCGCGTTTAGACCTTCAACCGGCAGAGGTTAAGGCTTTCATGGACCTGGTGATCAGCGTAAATCCTTTCGATATAGAGGGTGGACTGGTCGAAATAGCAGAGGCAAACATCATCGATACAGAGGTTCAGCCCCTGCAGCTGGTTTGAGGAAAGATAGAGGAGTGCATGCCACTCCTCTATCTTATTGAAATATCTGAAATATCGGTTTAAGGGGATTTTTCATTGAATTTACAGTCTCATGCTCTACGCTCTCGTATAGCTTGTATAGATTTTATGGCTTTATGAACTATTTTTACACCATTATGTTGACTTGTTCATAAAATATGGTAAGGAGGAATGGGTATGGAACAGCTGCTCAGCCTTGTCGGCAACGTCGGATTTCCCATCGTGCTGTCGGTGTATCTGCTTGTGCGCATTGAGGGAAAGCTGGAGGGTTTGACGCAGTCCATTCAGGAGCTGGCACGGGCCATAGCAGCAATGGAGCGTTAAAAAGTGGCTTCGCGCCGTGAAGGTTTTACGGTATCGTAAAGTTTTTACCTTTGAGTTGGTCACTTTTTGAAGAGGCATTCAAGGTATAACTTTTTGCTTTAATAATTTATGGGAAACAAAAAACATATTGTAACCACCAAAAACGTTTTTCTGTGCGATGTTAAATATTAGAGGCTTTAAGGATTTAAGTATGATATAAAAGGGCATTAAGGCATTGATGTCCAATTATTTGCTAATTACGGTTTAAGGTTTAAGCATGACATAAAGAGCATTAAGGGGTATTGACTCCGGCGAAAGTGATATAGTATAATTTCTGACAATAAAAAAATGGAAATATTGTATAAAAGGCTATGAACGGGAAAAGTACATTCACTGCGAGCCTCCAGAGAGCCGGGATAAGGTGCGAGCCCGGTGGTAAGCGGTGTATGGAAGTTCTCCCGGGAGCTGCAGGCTGAAGGGGAAGTGCCTGTAAAGCGAGGATGGGCGGATGCGGCGGTACTTGCTCAAACATGAGCGATTCTCGCTATAGATGCAATGAGCAGCCATAAGTGTTTTTTTAAAACAGGTGCGTTCCCTGCGTAGGCTGAGACGGTGGCCTTCGCCGTTATCCAGGAAGGGGGATATGGCGTCTTTGCCTTTGTTACAGGCTTTTGAGGGGCAAAGACAAGTATCCTTAAACGAGAGGGTTATCGCAGCGATAACCAATTTAGGTGGTACCGCGGGAAATACTCCCCGTCCTAAACAGGACGGGGATTTTTTTATAGCCATATGATGCGCGTTTATCACAAAATTCCGAAGGGGGGTTTTAAAGTGATTGTGGTCATGAAACCCGGAGCTACCCAGCAGGAGATCGAGAACGTTGAAAAGCGGCTGAGGGAGCTGGGATTTAAAACCCATACCATCCGCGGCGAAGTGAAGACGGTGATTGGCGCCATAGGTGACAAGAGGCTGGTGAAGGAGCATAACCTTTCACAGCTGCCAGGGGTGGAGGGCATAGTCCCCATAATGAAGCCATACAAGCTGGTGGGGCGCGAGCTTAAAAAGCAGGATACGGTGGTGGAAGTGGGCGATGTGCAAATCGGCGGGAAAAAGCTGGTGGTGATGGCCGGTCCCTGTGCCGTTGAGAGCGAGGAGCAGATATATGAGGTGGCCCGCAGGGTGAAAGAGGCGGGTGCCACCGTGCTAAGGGGTGGGGCCTACAAGCCCAGAACCTCCCCATATTCCTTCCAGGGCATGGAGGAGGAAGGCCTCAAGCTGCTGCATCAGGCTGCTAGGATGACTGGCCTTAAGGTGGTTACCGAGGTGATGGATACCAGGGATGTGGAGCTGGTCAGCCGCTATGCCGACATCCTGCAGATCGGGGCGCGCAACATGCAGAATTTCCGGCTGCTCAAGGAGTGCGGCCTTTCAGGTAAGCCGGTGCTTTTAAAGCGCGGCTTGTCGGCCACCATCGAGGAATGGCTCATGGCTGCCGAGTACATCGCGGATGCCGGCAACCAGAACATCATACTGTGCGAGAGAGGTATTCGCACCTTTGAGACGGCAACGCGCAATACCATGGATATTAACGCCATTCCGGTGGTAAAGGAACTTTCGCACCTTCCGATTATAGCCGATCCCAGCCATGGTACAGGAAATTGGAAATGGGTGGATGCTGTGGCCAGGGCATTTGTGGCAGCGGGTGCAGACGGGCTCATGATAGAGGTGCATCCTGACCCTGCCAATGCTGTAAGCGATGGAGCGCAGTCCCTCCAGCCCGAGAAGTTCGCCCGTTTGATGGAGGCATTAAAACCCATTGCGCAGGCAGTGGGGCGGGAGCTATAATCTTCTCGAGAGATTAAAACAAACTGTACTGTTGGCGCTGTGTGAAAAGCCATGAAATAAAAAATCAACTGCAGTGTTTGCATGGGATAGAAAAGGTGACTGCAGCGCTTTATTATCGTTTATCTGAATAAAAACAGAAGCAAAGCTTGTCCGTGATGTAGTGAGGCTGTAAGCCGCGGTTGAGTCACCGGTAAATGTTGTGTCGTTCACGCGGTTTATGTGAGACTATAATATCGAAATGAGAAAAGAGGTGAATTGCCTGAAAGGATATGGTAAAATATCTTTAAAGCTTGCAGGGATTGAGCTATTTAGTAAATTCCAGCGAGTTGCGGCTGTGATTTGTGATATGCTCTGGGTTATATATAATTACGGGAAGCGGGTGGCTTAAAAAGTGGTGGAAATCACGGGCATTATAGAGGAAGTGGTGTTTCGTAACGAGGATAACGGCTTTACTGTGATAGAAGTGCGGGATGAGAGCAGCAGGGCTCTGGTGACGGCGGTGGGTAGCCTGCCCTATGCCAATGCGGGCGAGAAGGTGCACATCGTCGGCGAATGGACCATGCACCCCGATTATGGCCAGCAGCTTAAAATTCACGCTATGAAAAGCGTTGTGCCTTCCACTTTGGATGGCATGGAAAAATACCTGGCATCGGGGCTCATAAAAGGGGTAGGGCCATCCACCGCCAAAAAGCTTATAGAACGCTTTGGGATGGATGTCTTAAACGTCATAGAGTTCAGTCCCGAGCGTCTCACTGAGGTGGAAGGCATTGGCCCTGCCCGAGCCGAAATGATAGCCGCTTCTTACGCCGAGCATAGGGAAATAAGGGAAGTCATGATGTTTCTTCAGTCCTACGGCATCACCACCACCTATGCCATAAAGATATACAAGATGTACGGCAATGACGCCATTGGCATCATAAAGGAAAATCCCTATCGCCTGGCCGACGAGGTGACGGGCATAGGATTTAAGACGGCTGACAGGATAGCGCAGAACATGGGCGTGGCCTTTGATTCGCCCTACCGAATTGCGGCAGGGATAAAATACGTGCTTTCACAGGCGGCAGCCGATGGGCACACCTACCTACCCAGGGATATTCTGGTGGAGCAGGCTTCGCTTCTGCTGGGAGTAGACAAAAGCCTGGTGGAAAATGCCATCATATCCCTGGCGGTTCAGCAGTCGGTGTTTATAGAGAACATCGAGGGCCAGACGGCGGTGTACCTCGCGCCTTTTTATTACGCCGAGGTGGGTGTGTGCAGGCGCCTTGTAGAGCTGTCAATGGTGGACGTAAACCCGGGCGCGTTTGACATAGAGGAAATGCTGAGGAAATTTCAGAAAGAGGAAGGTATACTCCTTGCGCTGAAGCAGCGGGAGGCCGTGATCGAGGCTTTATCCAACGGGGTGACGGTTATAACGGGTGGGCCCGGCACCGGCAAGACCACCATCATCAACTGCATCATAAAGCTGATGGAGCAGCAGGGGATGACGGTGGTTCTGGCGGCCCCCACCGGCAGGGCGGCCAAGCGCATGACCGAGACCACCGGCAGGGAGGCCAGGACCATACACAGGCTGCTAGAGTACAGCTACAGCGATGAAGGGCCCTATTTCCAGAAGGATGAGGACGATCCCATACTGGCCGATGCGGTGATAATAGACGAAGTATCGATGGTGGATGTCCTGTTGATGAACCATCTTTTGAAGGCCATCGTGCCCGGCACACGGCTGATACTGGTGGGGGATGTGGATCAGCTACCTTCGGTGGGACCGGGCAACGTGCTCAAGGATATAATCTCAAGCGGAATTATCAAGGTGGTGCGCCTGACCGAGATTTTCAGGCAGGCCCAGGAGAGCATGATAGTCCTCAATGCCCACAGGATCAACCAGGGCCATATGCCGTATCTCAACGTAAAGGGCGGCGATTTCTTCTTCAGCAGGCGAGAGACCCCGCAGCAGATACTGAACACCGTGCTAGAGCTCATATGTCGGCGGCTGCCCGCTTTTGCCGATTACAATCCCCTCAGGGACATACAGGTGCTGGTGCCAATGCGCAAGGGTGCCATTGGGGTTAACAATTTGAACAATGAGCTGCAAAGGGTTCTCAATCCTCCTTCGGCTGAAAAGCAGGAGAAGCTGTTCCGCAATATTCTGTTCAGGGAAGGCGATAAGGTGATGCAGATCAAGAACAATTACCGTACCCCTTGGAAGAGAAAGGTTCACGGCATGGTGGTAGAAGAGGGCGAAGGGGTCTTCAACGGCGACATCGGCTACATCGCCGCTATAGACCACGAGGAGCAGAGCATGACCGTCATATTCGATGACGACAAGGAAGTGGTATATGATTTTTCGCAGCTGGACGAGCTAGAGCTTGCCTATGCTATATCCATTCACAAGAGCCAGGGTAGCGAGTTTCCTGTGGTTATCATTCCGCTAGCGTGGGGACCGCCCATGCTTATGACGCGTAATCTGCTTTATACCGCAGTGACCAGGGCACGGGAGATGGTGATCATAGTTGGTCGTGAGCGAGCTATTGAGGCCATGGTCAGAAACGATTATGTGGAAAAGCGCTATTCGGGACTTACACACCACTTCAGAAAGCTGTTTGCAGTCTCTAACTTTTGAGAAGGTGGTACCCATGGACCTGTCTTCCATCAAGGAGGCCATTCTCGACATACTGTATCCCCAGAACATAGCCTGTATCCTCTGCCGGCAAAGGGCCAGGGACATAGACGACAAAGGCCTGTGCCGGACATGCGCTGGCTCGCTTCCACTTATTACCCCGCCGGTGTGCCATAAGTGTGGCAGGCCCGTCGGGGAGGAGGGCATATGTATCGACTGCGCGTATGTGCGCTATCATTTTGAACAGGCTGTCTCGGTCCTGCACTATACCCCCGAGATAAAGCAGCTCATACATCAGTTCAAGTATGGCGGCATATCGTATCTCAGCCGTACCCTGGGGTGGTGGATGGCTGAGGCTTTCAATCAGCGTTGTGGTTGGGATGTGGACGTCATCGTTCCGGTGCCGCTTCATCCCGGGAGACAGCGCCAGAGGGGGTTTAACCAGTCGGCTCTGCTGGCCAGGGAGATCAGCAGGAACATCGACGTGCCGGTCAATGAAAGCGTCCTTATCCGCAAAAAATACACGCCCGCACAGGCCGGATTGGACAAGTTCCAGCGCATGCAAAACCTATGGGATGCCTTTGAAGTAAGCCAGCCCGATGCAGTACAGGGAAAGGCGGTTTTGCTAGTGGACGACGTGTTTACCACGGGCAGCACGGTTGACGAGTGCAGCAGGGTGCTGCTTCAAGCAGGGGCTCAAAGGGTGTACGTGCTTACTTTAGCCACCGGCCGGTAAGCCACACATTCCCATATAAATGTTTTTGTTTGAGGGGTGAAGCGCTGTGGATATTCGCAATTGCAAGCGGTGCAACAGGCTGTTTCAGTACAACGGCATAAAGTACTGTCCCAGTTGCGTGATGGAGCTGGACGAGATGTTCAAAAAGGTGAGGGACTATTTGTATGAGCACCCCGATGCCACCATAATCGAGGTTTCAGAGGCCACAGGGGTAGAGGAAAAGATAATACTCGAGTTTTTGCGCGAGGGGAGGCTGGAGCTTAAGGAGCCCTCGCCGGTGCTGACCTGTGAGCGGTGCGGCAAGCCCATCACCACGGGAAGGATGTGCAGGGAGTGCTTTGCGGTGTTTGAAAGGGGCTTGAAGAAAGGGCTTAGCGAATCTGCCAGGAAGGTCTCGGATTTAAAGCCCGACAGCAGCAGAATACACCTGGCCGATTATATCATCAAGAAGAGGTAGAAGGAATAAACAGGCAGAAAGGATAGGATGAATGGATCTAGTGGACGAGAGACGTAATTGAAGAGGGAAAATGCAAATTACCCCTAAATTTTTTGTGCTTACGCGTCGATATTATATATGAATCATTTTAAAGAGGTGAACAGGGTTGAAGATCGATTCGACGCGTATTTCCCGGATATTGAATCTGTACATGAGTAAGGAGGCGCAAATTCGAGGCGTCAAGAAAAAGGACGACAAAGCCGATCAAGTTGTCCTGTCAGATAAGGCGCATATCTTTCAGGAAGCACTAAAGGCTGCCAAGACCGCACCTGATGTTCGAATGGCAAAGGTGGAGGAGATAAAGGTACGAGTCCAAAGCGGGCAGTACCGCGTGGACAGCTGGAGCATCGCCTCCAAGATGGTGGATGATTTGCTGAAACAGGACAGATAGCCGTGATAAGTTGCGGTTGCGTTTAAGCCATTTTTAAGCTGTTTTTGTTTATAGTTCAGAGCTTTTGCAAAGAGCTTTGCGTGGGAGGGTTCAAAGCATTAGGCGCTGCGAAGGCAAAATTGTGTGTGAGGGATTGAGGTCATGGACAGCCTGCAAAAAATTGTGGATATACTGGATAAGGAATGCGAGCTTTACAGCATACTGCTGGATTTATCTAAAAAAAAGACGCAGGTTATTGTGGATGCTGATATAGGCGAGCTGGAAAAGATTGTGGAGATGGAGGAGCGCCTCATCTTTGAATTGAGGAATTTGGAGGATAAGCGGGAAGGATGGGTAGTCGATTTTGCAAGGCAGCGGGGCATTGAGCCCACGGAGGTCACCATATCCTACCTTACATCGCAGGCAGAGGGGCAGATTCAGGAGCGGCTCAAGCAGCTGCAGGAAAAACTTTACGGCATAATAGAGGAGCAGAAGCAGGTAAACCAGATAAACGAGCGGCTCATCAGGAACAACCTGGAGTTTATCGATTTTTCAATAGGGCTGATCACCGGTCAGGGACAGGTGGGAAGCATATACAGTAGGGCCGGTGGGGCAGGTACCAGGCAGCAGAGACGCAGCCTGATAGATAAAAAGGTATAAAACAGGGAGTGAGCTTTATGCGGTCTACTTTTTACGGCCTGGAAATTGCAAGAAAGGGTTTGCACGTCAATCAGGCAAATCTCGAAGTTACAGCGCACAACATTGCCAATGCCAATACAAAGGGATATTCTCGCCAGCAGGTCATACAGAAAGCCATAGAGCCCGGTATGGGCCTGGGCCTGTTTACCACCTACGGCGGATATGCCGTGGGGGGCGGCGTTGACATACAGCAGGTGCGCCAGATTCGCGATGCGTACCTGGACATGCAGTACCGCAAGGAGTCGACGGCTCTGGGCGAGTGGGAAGTTAAGCGGGATATGCTGGCATACATCGAGGCCATATTCAATGAGCCTTCCGAGTCAGGGATTAATACGGTGCTCAATGAGTTTTTCAACGCCCTTCAGGCCTTGAGCTTGAATCCCGAAGACCCAACCACACGCGCTACGGTGCAACAGAAGGCCCTGGCGCTTACCGAAAACATAAGGAACGTCTATACCAAGCTGGAAGAGCTGCAGAGGGAGGCCAACCAGGCCATAATATCCCATGTGGAGGATATAAATTCCTATGCCCGGGAGATTGCGGCCCTCAACGAGCAGATATTTAAGTTTGAATCCACCGGCCGGCCGGCCAATGACCTGCGCGACCAGCGCAACCTCATATTGGACAACTTGTCAAAAATAGTGCAGGTATCGGTGTACGAGGATGCCAGCGGCCGGTTCAGGGTGGACATTGCGGGGCAGACGCTGGTCAATCATACAAAGGTTTATGAGCTGGCCACGATACCAAGGAGCAGCAGTGTAAACGGCATGCCCTATCCCAAGAACAACCACGTGGATGTGGACGAGCTGGTGGAAGTGGTATGGAAGGATACCGGTGAAAGAGTCAACATCACCGGCGGCATTTTGAAAGGCTTTATCGACATGCGGGATGGCATAGGAGGCAAGGAGCAGCCATTGCCGGGGGTTCCAGACGAGCTGCTGGAACGGGGAGCATCGAGTGGCCAGACGGGTACCTCATCTGCTGATACGCAGTTTCAGCCCGCGCCCAACCAAAACGCCGAATACGGCATACCGTATTACATGCGCATGTGGAACCTGTTTGCTCATACCCTTATGATTACCTTTAACGAAATCCACAGCCAGGGGTACACGTTGAATGGTGAGACCGGGATATACTTTTTTTCGGATGGCAGTGCCGATTTTGACCCGGCAAACGCTCGACAACCCATAGCCAAGTACATCACCATATCGGATGACATAAGGGAGGACTGGAACAACATAGCGGCCATCTACTTTGATGAGGAGGATAAAGCTAACGGGATGGACCCTCAAAAAGGGTTTAACCCGGCCGAAGCAAAGGGCAACAACAAAAACATATTGAGGCTTCTTGATTTAAGGCACAAGACCTACGTGCCCGAGTGCAACAATATGGACAATTTCACCAAGGCGCTTATTTCCACGCTGGGCGTGGCCAGCCGTCAGGCCGCTCATATGGCCGATAATCAGGAGATGCTGGTTGCCGAGATGGACAAGCGGCGCCAGTCGGTATCGGGCGTATCATTGGATGAGGAGATGGCTAACATGGTGCGCTTCCAGCATGCCTACAACGCTTCGGCCAGAATTTTAACTGCCATTGACGAGATGCTGGAGACGCTCATCAACAGGATGGGTGTGGTGGGGAGATAAAATACAATAACAGCAAATGTGTAAAGGTGGTTTGAAAGATGCGTGTAACCAATGGAATGCTGATTACCAATATGATGCGGGATTATGCGAAGAATATGCGAAACCTTGAAAAGCTGCAGAGCCAGCTTTCATCCGGCAAGAGGATTTTGAGGCCGTCGGATGACCCAGTGGCCGTATCCAAGTCGCTCAAGCTGAGGGCGGACCTTGCCTACAACCAGCAGTATGTGAGCAATGCAGACAACGCCATATCGTGGCTTGAGGCCACCGAATCGGCCCTCAAGGACCTGGGGGACGTACTTCATAGGGCCAGGGAGCTGGCGGTTCAGGCCAGCAATGGAGCCCTTGCCCCCGAGGACAGGATGGCAATAGCCGATGAGATCGAGCAGCTGCAGGGACATGTGGTGCAGGTGGGCAATGCCACCTATGCGGGACGGTACATATTTGCCGGTTACAGGACGGATCAGCCGGCGTTTGTGGAGCAAAACGGCAGCCTGGTGTATCAGGGTGACAGCGGCAAAATAGCCTTTGAGATAGGGGTCGGCAACCGCATAGAGGTAAATGTGCTGGGCGGCGAAGGCGGTGCCGAAATAGACAAGATTTACGATGTGCTGGAGCGGTTTAAAAATGATTTGAGAAGTGATAATGCCACCAATTTGGGCGGTTACATAGGCGAGATAGACCAGCGCATGACGCAGATACTGTCCCAGCGCTCAATGGTGGGTGCCAAGGTAAACCGATTTGAGCTCATCCGTGCCAGGCTGAAAGAGGAAGAGATAAACTTTACAAACCTGCTTTCGCAGAACGAGGATGTCGATATTGCTGAAGTCATAGTGCGGCTTAAAGAGGCCGAAAACGTTTATAGGGCTTCGCTGGCTGCAGGTGCGCGCATCATCATGCCAACGCTTATGGACTTTTTGAGGTAGCATTGTGTAGTCGTGTAAAAATATATGCGGCTTTATTTAATAGTGTGGCTGTTTAAAGTATTTTGGTGTTTCAGTGAATTTCGTTTTATACAAGAGGATTAATATAACAATTGTAGTAAAATTCCTGTATATTGTATGGTAATTTAAGTTGTATGGCAGTTTAAAGTGAGTTTTAGGAGTGGATGTCGTTGTATCTGCGCATTACCACCAAGCCTGCCCTTATAGGGATTCGTACACAGCCGGCCAAGGTGGAGATAGACAGTTCACAGCCTCTTCTGGAGATGAAGCGGCAGCCCCCTAGGCTTGATATAAAGACCGAACCCGTAAGGGTGTACATTGATCAGTACGAATGTTTTGCAGAGCTGGGATATAAAAATTTTTGGGACATTGCACGCGCGCAGGCGCAAAAGGGCTACCAAAGGGTTATGGAATACATAGCCCAAACCGCCCAGGACGGCGATCGGCTGGCTGCCATAGAGCTGGGCGGAAACCCCATGGCTGACATTGCCGAGGAGAGGTCGTACCATGTGCCAGAGGCCGAGCCCGTGAAGCTGCCGTTGCCTAGGCCCAAGTTCTACGTAACCGGTGGAATCAGGATTGACTATCAGCCGGGCAAGGTTCATTTTAACGCCGTTGTACATCCGGTGAGGTATAAAGTCACGCCACACAAGGTGGAAATTTACATGAGGCAGTATCCAAGTATCACCATAGAATATGCGGGGCATTACATGGACAGGAGGGTATAGAATTGATCATTGAGTCCAGGCACTTTGGCTATATTGAAATACCCGAAGAGGAGATCATAAGATTTCCTTACGGGCTGTATGGTTTTGAGGACATAAAGGAGTACGTGTTGCTGGGCAAGGTGGGGGATGACAACCCCTTCATGTGGCTTCATGCTGTGCATAACCCGGATGTATGCTTTGTGGTCATAGACCCGTTTGTGTTTAAAAAGGACTATTCGCCTTCGATAAATGAGGAGGTTTTGCATAAACTCGAGGTTGAGGACCCGACTGACATACGCTTTTTATCAATTGTCGTCATTCCCCAGGATATGTACAAGATGACTGCCAACTTGCAGGGACCTATTGTGATAAACGCAAAGAAGAACATCGCCATGCAGGTTATACTTGATGATGAAAAATACACAACTAGGCATTATATACTCGAAGAAATGAAAAAAGGTGCATAAATCAGTAGATTGAGGTGGAGATATGCTGGTTTTAACCCGCAAGCCGGGTCAGTCGATTCTGATTGGCGATAACATAGAGGTGAAGATAATAGACGTGCAGGGAGACCAGGTCAGAATAGGGATAAATGCTCCAAAGGATATATCCATTCTGAGGAAGGAACTCATGGACGAGGTCAGGCAGGCCAACCGCGAGGCAGTGGTGGACAGCTTCGGTATTTCGCTTGAAGAGCTGAACAGGGTGCTTAAAGAATAGAGCGGGGAAGACCTGAAAGAATAACTGTGGGGAAACATAGTAAAAATTTACTACATAAGCAGTCAAAAAGTTCTACAGGAGGATAAAAATTTTTTGTTCCACCCCTAAAGTTTATGCAGAAGGTTGTCGATATATATGAGTGAAAGCAAAACCAAAGCCTTATCCTTTGCAGCGGCCGGGCAGAGGATGGGCTTTAAACAAAAAACCGCTGAAAAGGACTTCGGCGGAAATAAAAAAATTCAGGGAGGAATGATAAGATGAGGATCAACCACAACATAATGGCTCTCAATGCATACAGACAGCTCAGCATCAACAATACCGGTGTTCAAAAGTCTCTTGAGAAACTTTCATCTGGTCTTAGGATTAACCGTGCTGGAGATGATGCAGCAGGTCTGGCTATTTCTGAGAAGATGAGAGGCCAAATTCGTGGGTTAGAGCAAGCTAGCCGTAATGCACAGGATGCTATTTCGCTCATTCAGACTGCTGAAGGTGCTTTGAATGAGACACATGCTATTCTCCAGCGCATGAGAGAGTTGGTTGTACAGGCAGGAAACTTGGGGACGAATCAGAGTGAAGATCTACAAGCTATTCAGGATGAGATTAGTGCTTTAATTGATGAAATTGATGGGATTGCTCAACGTACCCAGTTTAACACCAAAAACTTACTAGATGGTACTTATAGTGGAGTTTTCCAGATTGGAGCAAATGAAGGGCAACAGTTGACTCTGACTATTAGTGCTATGACTGCTTCGTCGTTGGGAGTATCTACTGATACGATTAATATAATATCATTTGCTAATGGTGGCGCCAGTGCTGTTAATGCAGCTATTTCGGCAATAGATGCTGCTATTAACACAGTTTCATCTCAACGTTCCAAGTTGGGTGCTACCCAGAACAGGCTCGAACACACCATAAAGAACCTTGACAACGCAGCAGAGAACCTGACGGCTGCTGAGTCTCGTATACGTGACGTTGACATGGCAAAAGAGATGATGGAGTTCACCAAGATGAACATCCTGTCCCAAGCTGCTCAGGCAATGTTGGCTCAGGCAAATATGCAGCCACAGGCAGTGTTGCAGTTGTTGCGTTAAATTAGTTGATTTAATGGTTACAACCATAAAAGGTTTTAAATTTTTGGAAAGATGGTTGGGGTATTGTTTTCCCCTGACCATCTTTCTAATTTTTAAATTTGAGGTGAACTGTGTGAAAATATCGGGATGCGTTATTGCCAAAAACGAGGAAAAAAACATTGCACGGTGCATTAATAGTTATAAGGATATAGTAGATGAAGTTATTGTTGTGGATACCGGTTCGAGTGATAGAACCGCTGAAATTGCCCAAAATTTAGGAGCAAAAGTTTATCATTATGAGTGGCAGAATGATTTTGCAAAGGCTAAAAATTTTGCATTATCTTTAGCAAAAGGGGATTGGATTATTTTTCTTGATGCCGATGAATTTTTTGCAGAAGGGCACTGCTATAATGTAAAGAAATACATTAAATTGATACATCGGAACAAGCGGTTTGATGGAATAGGCTGTAGAATGGCTAATATACAGGAAAATGGAGAAATAATAAATTATATTGTTCAAATAAGGATTTTTAGGAATCATCCCGATATAAGGTACAAAAACAGCATTCATGAGTGTATATATAAAGAAACAAGCAGGCTTAATGTTTTTTTTGTGGAAAAGGACGATATCTTAATTTATCATACCGGATATTCGTCTAGTATAGGAATGGCCAAGGCCGAAAGGAATTTGAAGTTGCTGCTGGAATGTGAAGAGAAGGGCGATTTTCCACCATACTTTAATGTATATATGAGCGACTCATATTTTATGATGAAGGATTGGGATAAAGCAATTGTTTATGCTCAAAAACATATCGACAGTGGAGTTTCGATGTTTGGCTATAATATAAAACCGTATATGAACATTATTGAGGCTATGCTAAACAGGGGAGATGACCTTGAAGTTGTAATAGACAAAATAAAAGAATTCATAAAAAAATTTCCGGATAATCCCACATTTTATATGTATATGGCAGATGCACTCTTTAGCCTTAAAAGATACACTGAGGCTTTTGAGTTTTATAAAAAAGCTGTTGAGCTTAATGCAAGCTATCGGGGTTTTGAAATAAACTTAGCTGCTACCAATGTATATAATATTTATTATAAAATGGGTTATATATATTATTTAGTCAATGACTACGAAAATGCTTTTTCCTATTTTGTTGAGAGTTTGAAAAATAAAAAGCACTTTTTTCCAGCTTTTATGCATTTGTATATGTTGGTTAAATATAATGCCGTACATGAAAAAGTAGCGCTTTTTAATTCGATATACGATATTCAAAACGAAGAAGATATCAGTTTTTTGACTAAAGCCTTGTCTATATTGAAAGATAAGGAATTGTTGACATATTATGAGGGGATTTGGATTAAGAAATACAATCAAAAAGATTTGACGATCGCTTACACCCTTTTTTCAAATGGACTTTATCAAAGAGCTTTTATGAAATTTATGGAGGTATATAAAGCTTGTTCACCTGACGATGAATTGAGAAGTATTACTCTGGCAGCATGTATATTATGCAGTGATGCCTATTCTTTTAGGGATAATCTTGATGGCTTTAATGTTCAAGATAGGGAATTTTTAGAGCTAATATTTAACTTTAATGATGATAAAATACCAGAAAAATTTAACAGCATTTACTTGAATGTTCTTAGACACATAATTAATGTTGCTGACGATGAATTGTTGAATAAATATTTGGTTCTTGCTCAATTTTTTGAAAAAGCTGTATGGAAGGATATTCTTAGTATAATGATTGACAATAGAATGTTTGCTTCCGGACTGGCTTTGTGTGATTATTTGTACAATATCAAAAGCCAGGGTACAGATGTACAGATGGAAGAAAGCGAATTGATGTTTTATATGGGTTTGTGCTACTTTAAGATGGAAAAATATTCTGAAGCAAAGGAAATGTTTAGTTTGGCAAAGGATAAAGGATACAGAGATAATGATTTAAAAGATTTTATGCTGTGGACTAATCTATATTTACGAAAAATGTAATTTAAATAAGGGGAGTTTGTTTATGTTTGAAACGCAGAATAGTACTAGCAAAAAAATGGAAATCTATAAAAAGCAATTTAAAGATAATATAAAAATTTTAATTGAAAAGGGAATGCTAAAAGAGGCAGAAGAGCTTATTAATGAATATAAAGAAATAGCAAGCGATGACATTGAGATATATTCAATTAAAGGAGTTATTTACATTAGCCAGCAGAGATATCAAGAGGCAGAGGAAATATTAAAAGAAGGGTTATCGATACAGGAAGATTTTGATATAATGTATAATCTTGCTTATCTCTATATATTGCAGGGCAAGTACGATTTAGCTAAAAATCTTTGCGATCAAGCAATATTGAAGACTGATGACAGGGAAAGCCAGCAGTCTTTGGTGGATTTATATAGATTATTAGGTATAAATAAAACCAAGGCAGAGATAATTGAAGAAGCTAATTTTCAAAGATATTACAGTTTGGCAAACGAAATGAAGTCAAAAGGCAATTGGAGCGATGCTTCGCTTTATTACGGTATTGCATACAGATACTGTAAAGATGATGAATTGAAAAAGGAATTAGAAAAGTTAAATTCAGAGAATGATGCCTCTAAAAATATTTTCTATGTAGCAGCAAATAATCTCAAAAAAAGGTTTATTATTTTATCTTCCTGCGGATGGGGAGATGTTTACCAGAGACCTCACCATATAGCTCGTTCCCTTGCCAAATTTGGAAATGAGGTTATCTTCATATGTCCTGCACAGAAGGCCGTTGTTAATAGTGGAGAAGTTTCTGCGGCGGATATAACGAATTACTGTTTGAATAATTATAGAGTTGTTGATGGGGTTAAGATATACTTCCCTTTGATTGTTGAATATGACGGCCGGTTGATATGCAACAATTATTTAGATTTGGTTCAGAATATACTGAGTATTCCAACAGACGCGTATAAAACTGTTGTTATCACGTATATGCCGTACCAGGTAGAAGTAATTAAACAGCTGAAAGGGGACTATTTTCATATTTATGAATGTGTTGATGACCATACCGATATTGAGTATGCGTTTTGGGGGCAGAAAAAAGATGTTCTATGGGAACAGGAATTGATGGATAGAGCCGATGCCATAACTACAACGGCTACTTCTTTATATTTGCAAAGGGTTGCTGTTGAAGGTAGGAAAAATGTTTTTCTTTTGAGAAATGCTGTTAATGAGGGAGATTTCATTATAGATGATTTGCAAATGCCAAGTGATTTGATAAATATACCAGAGCCTAGGATAGTCTATACTGGGGTTGTATATAATAGATTTGATGAAAAATTATTCTATGAGATTGTTGATTCAAATCCTGATAAGTCATTTGTTATAATTGGTCCTGTATACAACGGCATGTTGAAAGAAAAAAGAAATAATCTGTATATACTTGGGCCTAAGAAACACTCAGAGTTAAAGAATTATTTGAAATTTATGCAAATTGGCATAGTGCCTTATATCGATACTGCTGATATAGATATTGCATGTGATTCAATAAAGCAGTATGAATATATTGCTTGCGGTTTGCCGGTTATAACCACATATATGCCAGAATCGGCTATCGATAAAATATATACTTTTCTTGCCAATACCAAGGATGCCTTTAATGAGGCAATTGAAAAATGCCTTAATCTTAAAATTGATAAAGACGCTGTTAGTGATTTTTTACTGCGGAATTCCTGGAATGCAAGAGCGGCTTTGCTGTGCAAAATAGCAGATGGGGAGATGGTAACAGAGCAGAAGAGGGCAGTAAAATCTTTAGGAGAAGAATTGTACCGTCTGGTGTTCCAATATGATTCACCTGTTTTTAAGATTTTATGGGGCCTATATTTAAGTTTAGAAGATAACGTTGAATTTGAAAAAATTGCACGAGAGGCTTATCAGCAGCTGAAATATAATAAGTATATCGTTTCAAAGTATATTACAGCACTAATAAAAAATATGAATGTTGATGCAATTGTTGAAGCTGTATTTAATTCAGTTTTCTTTAATAATGCAATCAAAGAGGAAGTGTTGTTTTGTAAAGAATTGGGTGATTCAGATTTGATAATATGTCTTGCTAGTATTGCTATAGGAAATTTAAAAGAGGCTTTACGATGGATAGATAAGATTGGTAATGATGAAGTAAAGCTGATATATAAGAACTATATCAACTATATCATTGGAGAAAAATTAGAGATTGAAGAGCTAAAATCGATATCGGCAAGTAGTCAAAAACACCCGCTGTATAGGTATTTGAACGATATAATTGTGAATCAGGAAACAAAAAATAATCGTGTTTTTATCGCCGATTTATATGATAGCGTTTCTTTGAATTTTGTTAGATTGCTGTCTTTAAACAATGTAGCAGTTGATGGATTTTGTAATAATGATGGGAGACCAAAATATGGGATTAAGGCAGTTGCTTTAGAAGAAGTAGTTGAAATGCAAAGACATGCGAAAGTAAAGGTAATAGTCTGTTATGGAACTGATTATATAAAACTGGTAAGAACTTTAGCAGAAAAAGGTATTGAGGAATGCGAGGTTGCAGTAATACTGGGACAAAAAGTTATTTTTGTAAAAATAGATAAAGAATTAATGGAACATATAAGAAGAAAAGATTATAACAAAACAATTACTTTTAACAAGTTTAATGCAGCAGATTCAAATGTACATGCTCTGATAAAATATATTCCGGAGGAATATAAGAAAAAATATAAATTGAATGTTATATACGGAAAAGATGTTTGGAGCATAGAAAATATTGTAAAAGTTCCTTTGATTTCTTCGGTTACAGTTTCGGGTTTTGCAACTTTCCTTTACCATTATCCTAAGTTTACATATAATATTGAAGTTGGCCATTACGGCGTACCGATTAAAGCTAGCGGTATGATGGATAAAAAAGATAAAAATTCAGGGGGGAATCCACAAGTTTATGAAAAAGTAGATGTTGTGTGTGTTGCTTCTGAACTTCATATGATTATAAATAGTGCTTTTTATGCTATACCTGAGAATAAATATAGGATAACAGGTTTACCACGAACTGATGTATTATTTTTTGCGGATAGTAAAGCGAATCTGGAGAAATTGCTGGGCGTTAGCCTGGAGGGGAAAAGGGTTATTTTCAATATGCCCACCTTTCGTGTCTTTGAACAAGCAGGCAGAATTGAAGGCGGTGCTGGCTTAGATGATAGTTTTAAAATCAATAATTTTGACTATAATGAGTTTAACAATTTCTTAAAACAGCATAATTTGATTTGTGTATCTAAAGTACATCACGGCGAAGAGATGACCGTCTATACTAAAACAAAAAATAGAAATTACGATAGTATGTTTTTTATCACTAATTATGATTTGGAAAAGCATGATTTAGACTTGTATGAGATTTTAGGAGCTGGGGATCTATTGATAACAGATTATTCGACGGTTTATAATGATTTTTTATTTATGAATAAGCCAACTATTTTTGTAGTTACGGATATTGAAGAGTATAGAAAGAATAGAGGATTGGCATTGGAACCATACGATTTTTGGACTGCTGGCCCTAAAGTAAAGTCACAGCGAGAACTGCAAGAGGAAATACTTAAATGCTTATCTGACCGTAATTATTTTAGAGAACATAGAGAGAGGCTGCGGCCGGTATTTTTTAAATATATCGATACTAATTCTATACATCGCACATGGAAAGTTATTGATGAAGTAATGTCACAAATATCCTGATATTGGTGTAAAAATCAACCAAATTATGTTTAATTTTTATGAAAACGTGTAAATGTACAAGCAAGCTGGGAGGTAGGGCTAATGATAAGAGTAATAACATACGGCACGTTTGATTTATTGCATTACGGGCATATTAATTTGTTGAAACGAGCTAAAGAGATGGGGGATTATTTAATCGTAGGATTGTCTACTGACGAGTTTAATAAAATTAAAGGTAAAGAATGCTATTTTACTTATGAGGAAAGGAAAAAATTGATTGAAGCAATTAGATATGTCGATTTGGTAATACCTGAAGAAAGTTGGGAACAAAAGGTAAAGGACATAAAGGAACTTAAAATAGATATTTTGGTAATGGGAGATGACTGGAAAGGTAAATTTGATTATTTAAAGAAATATTGTAAAGTAATTTACTTACCTAGAACTCCGGAAATTTCAACCACCCAGATAAAACGTAATTTGGGTCTGATGAAATAAATTTAAGAAAAAAAGTATATTTCTAAAGTTTTCTCCTTTCTTATCCGATAATATCTACAGAAGATATTGAGAGGATATTAAATGAAAGGGGGAATACAAATGCGCGTGGAAGGCGTATCTACGATTACAACTGTAAAACCGGCACTGAAGGTTCAACCCGAGTCTAAGAGTATAGGCTTTAAAGAATCCGGCGATTTGAATAGACAGAAGGTTGACTCTTCATTGAATGGAAATATATTACAGGACGATATCATGCAAGCTGTCAAACGGGCCAACAAGGCCCTTGAGGGTACAAACCGGCGCTTTGAATATTCCATCCATGAGCAAACCAACACCATAATGATAAAGGTTATAGATACCGAGACCAATGAGGTGATACGTGAGATTCCTCCCGAGAAGATACTCGATCTTATCGCCAAGCTGTGGGAGCTGGCCGGGATTATAGTGGACGAAAGAGTGTAAAAGTTACGGGCGTAATAGTGGACGAGAGGATATAAAAGGTAATGACGTCATTGCCAACGAGAAGATAGTAAAAAGGTGTAGAAGGGATACATGGAAGATTTGGGGGTGAAAGGATGCCTGTGGATTCTACCTACAGCACATACAGTCCCGGTATGCTTCGCATAGGAGGATTGGCTAGCGGTCTTGATGTTGATTCCATCATCCAGGACTTGATGCGGATTGAGCAGATGAAAGTGGACAGGCTAAAGCAGGAGAGACAGCTGGTTGAGTGGCGCAAGGAGGCCTACAGGGAGATAACCAACCTTCTTCGGGCTTTCCAGGACGAGTTTTTCAATATGCTGAAAACTGATACATACATGCTCTCATCCAATACATACAAGACATTCAATGTAACTTCCAGCGCTGAAGCCTATGTGACGGCAACTGCAAATGCCAGCGCTATGGAGGGTAGCTATGCCATTACCAAAATCCAGAGACTGGCTACCCCTACCATCATAAAGGGGACAACATGGGCATTTCCCGATGGCAAAACTTTGGACAGCACGCTGGAGCAGCTTGGCCTGGTTGCGGCAGATGGTCGAGCAGAGTTTTCCATCAATGGAGTCACATTTTTGATAGGAACTCCATCCGAGGGGGAAGAGCTATCTGGCGATACCGTAGTTATAGACCCTACCAAGACCTCCATGCGCCAGCTCATGAACATCATAAATACAAACAGCAAAGCTGGGGTTAACCTGTTTTACTCCAGCATAGAGAAGAGGTTTATACTTCAAACCAAGGCTACTGGGGCAGCTACTATCAGTCTTTACCAAAACATGACCGATGTCACAGGCACTTTCCTGCGTGATATAGGTTTGCTGGCCGATGGTGCAGAAAAGGAAAAGATAGACGGCACCGATGCCGTAGTAACTTTCCAAAAAGTGGGCGGTACCGGTACTATAGACTGGGTAAGCGCTACCAACACCTTCACCATCGACGGCGTTACCTATACGCTGAAAAATACCACACCTGATGGTATGGCACCCATCACCATCACTGTTACGCAGGATGTAGACAGGGCGTACAACGCCATAAAAAATTTCGTTGACAAGTACAACGAGCTGATAGACAAGATAAACGGTAAACTCAATGAAGAGCGATTCCGCGATTATCCGCCGCTGACCGATGCGCAGAAGAAGGAGATGAGCGAGAAGGAGATAGAGCTTTGGGAGCAGAAAGCAAAGAGCGGCCTGTTAAGAGGCGACTCAATACTTCAGAACATAGTGTACAACATGCGCAGGGCTTTGGTCGATGCCGTTGAAGGTGTGGGTATAAACCTCTCGTCAAT
Organism: Caldicoprobacter oshimai DSM 21659; assembly: GCA_000526435.1. Taxonomy (GTDB): domain Bacteria; phylum Bacillota; class Clostridia; order Caldicoprobacterales; family Caldicoprobacteraceae; genus Caldicoprobacter; species Caldicoprobacter oshimai. Next base: position 702,940 of record JAGB01000002.1, on the reverse strand, counting down.
TGGCATCACCACCGGCTCGTATTTCGAGAGGGGCAAGCTCCATATTGACGAGAACAAGCTGAAAGAGGCCTTGAGGAATAACCCCGAACAGGTGATGCAGCTTTTCATAAAGAAATCCAGCATCGATTATTCGCCCAATCTGGATTCAGATTCGCGGATACAGAGGTACAACGAGTCGGGGCTTATGTATAGAATTTCGGATGTACTCATGGATAACATCCGTACCACCAGGGATAAATACGGCAGGAAGGGAATATTGCTTGAAAAAGCCGGTATCGTTGGGGATATAACCGAGTTTCAAAATATGATGGATGCGGAATTAAGGAGGCTGGATAAGAGGATTGACGCCGCTGTGGAGGCCATGATAAGGCAAGAGAACAGGTACTGGGCGCAGTTTACCGCCCTTGAGAAGGCCATTCAGAGGATGAACATGCAGAGCATGTGGCTCATGCAGCAGATGGGGATGAATCAGTATTAGTGTTGTACTCCAATGTTGATAGTGTTCAATGTTATCTTGGATCCTGAAGTGGTGACAATTGGTATGGTCAATTCAGGCGGCATTTAATGAAGTGCAGGCTGAGAGCGGTAAAGCTGAAGAGTTTGTGTTATAGGGAAAAGCCGGAAAAAACGGTTTGAAGTTAGTGGTTTACTTGAAAGTGATGGTTTTAAATTTTAGTGCATGTTTGGGGAAAGAGTAGCAAAACAGATATTATCGGATGCTGGTTTGAGATTTATGGGGGTATTTCACAAAAATTCACAAAAGAAGCAGGGCAGAAAGTGGCGCTTGAGTAAAATGGAAACCGAATATTTAGGGCCTGATTATAGGTTTTAAAGGGGGAACACTGTATGGCACTTAACAACCCGTATCAGCAGTACCAGCAGCAGAGCGTCATGACGGCAAGCCCGGGAGAGCTTCTGGTCATGCTTTACAACGGCTGCATACGGTTCATCAAGCAGGCGATAGAGTGCATAAACGGCAAGGACCTGGAGGGGGCGCACAAGGCTATAATAAGGGCGCAGGATATCATCCTTGAGTTTATGACCACCCTGGATATGAAGTACGAGGTGTCGCACAATTTGATGGCTCTTTATGATTACCTGCACAGGCGCCTTGTGGAGGCTAACACCAGGAAGGATGTGGCCGCACTGGAAGAGGTACTGGGGTTTGTGACCGAGCTTCGTGATACCTGGGCCGAGGCCGTAAAGATTACGCGAAAGCAGATATACAAGAAGGAGTAGGCGATAAGTTGAATATGATGGACGATAGCAATGAAACCAGAAAAAAGGTAATTGAAGGATTAAAGAGGTTGCTTGAGCTTATCGAGGCTAAGAAGCAGCATATGCAGCGGATTTTGGAGCTCACTCAAAAGCAGTCAGAGGTTTTATCGGCCGAGCAGGTGGATCAGCTGCTGGAATACATAGAAGACAAGCAGGAGCATATTGACGCCATAAAGGCTTTGGATGAGGAGTTCAGCAGCATCTTTGAGGAGATAAAGGAAGAGGTGCGCTCTGACGGTTTCAAGAACGATAATCCTGAAGGGTATGACCTGTATGCCGGACTGCGTGCAAGCGTGAGCGAAATAAAGGATACGGTGGAGGCCATTTACAATCTTGAGACCGAGAACCAGAACAGGCTCCATGAGGTCATGCGGAATGTCAAGGCCAGGATAAGCAGTATAAACAGGGGTAAGAGAGGCTACAACGCATACAAGCAGCGAGTGCCGCAGGCAGATGGTGTGTTCATTGACCAAAGAAAGTAGCTTGTACCACCGCTGACTGATAGTGCAGTGCGATGGTTTCCATATTTCCGCAGTAGAGAAGATAAATTGTCCTGTGCGGTGAGCAGGATTAGATATGTATGTTTAGGGGCCTGGGTGGGTGTAGGTTTTTGTCTTTCGTCCAGCATTTTCTAATCAAAGGTATAATTGGCAAATAATAGTAAGAAAAGTTTGATAAAGATGAGGTTTTTACAGTTTTTGGTTGGCAAGCGGCGTGGAAAGTACGCCGCTTTTTGATTTTGTCCATAGTAAATTCCATGCACTCCATAAATTTTATATGGAGTGTTTAAGAAGTGATATTTAGGATATATACATGCCGGATCAATAAATTTTAAACTCAGGGTAGTCAAAAGGTATAGAAGAGAGTATAATTTATGGAAAATGGAATGGTAAAATGGGCGGTGTGGTAGAGGTTGAAGCATAAAAGCATGGTGGCTCTTCAATCTGCACACAGTCATCCAGGGTGTATTGTTGCAACATATTGCGATAGTGTATTGCCGTGTATTGTGTTGCTTCTTGTGGTAACTTTTTAAAATTCTTGCTTTAACTTCTTATTTCTGATGTAGCAAGTGTTAGGGAAAGGAGACTTATCATGAGTAGGTTGAGTGATTTCAGCATAAGGACGATCACTATATCGGGTTTATTGATAGCGCTAAACGTAGTTTTGTCAAGTGTCCTTACCATTCCGGGAGTGATAAGCTTTGGCGGGTTTCCGATCATTTTTGGCGGTATAGTGCTGGGCCCCGTTGCAGGGGGCGTGATAGGCGCCATAGGCGATGTGCTCAGTTTTATAGCCCGGCCCAGCAGCAGCGGGCCGTTTATGCCGCATTTTACATTGACCTCGGCTTTAACCGGCGTCATCCCCGGCATCATGGTCAGGCTGCTGAAGGTTGACTTTGAAAGGCCCTCTTTTTGGAAGATACTGGTGTCTATATTCTTGGGGCAAACGATAACCTCGGTTATAATGGTCCCCTATTTCAGGAATATACTGTTTGGGCATCCTCTGTGGCTGACCATGACCAAGGCCGCAAGCAGGCAAATGCTTAACATTCCGCTGTATTCCGTGGTCATAACGATTTTGTTGAGAGTGCTATACAGGGCAGGGGTTATTGAGTTAGTGAGGCAGGCGAACAAATAAAAATTTGTAGTGTCAATAGTCTGTGAAAATGTCACCTCAAAAAGGATAATTTTATTCAGTAAAAATGTCAACTATGGGTTTTAAAAAATATTACAGAGATAATTTATAGCAAAGCTATTAGAAATTTTGACGCTCGCCGCTAGGCAGGCCGGTGGGTGTAATACACCCACCGGCATAGGCAAAAGCTTACCCAAGGGGGTGCATGTCAAGTGGCTTTCGCGGCATAAGCAGCAAAGCTCTAGGGTCACTCCAACTTATTCCACGGTCCACTTGACATGCACTCTGAGTCTAGGGCTTTTTAATACTATATTATGGGGGCAAAAAAGGCAATAAGAAACTAGGCCTTGATAAATATTATCAAAGCTTGTATGATAATCTATAGGAGAAGCGATAGATAAAAATGCTATGCCCAAGCTCGTGTGGAATTAAACAGCTGGTCTAGCATCTCAAGGATCTCGCGATCAGTTTCTTCGTAAGAGATTCTAGGCCTTTTTTGAGCCTGTTGTTTCCATGGGTGGTCAGGAGCCGGTTTTACGGGATTATGCTTCTTCTCTGATTTATGCTCAGACTGCTGTAAAGCTTGTTTTTTAGGTCGTTCTTCGAGTATTAGGGTATCATATATCGTACCGGCATAGAAAGCTTTTACGCCTATTTTAGGGCTGAATAGGACGGTAAGTTTAGCTTTGGGCATAGCAGGGACTTTTTTGCCGTCCTTGACCAGTTGATAATATTTCCCCTTGTATGAGAAGGCAGAGCCTTCGATGATGGTGCGACGTTCCTTGATGCACAAGATATAGTCGAGGTTGATAGCAGGGTCAAGAGGCCTGAACGCAGGCTGTGGGTTTTCAGGCTCAACCCCGAATCTTTTGTTGTAGGATTGAATAAATCTGGGTAAAAAAGCATTAGCAGCCTCAATTGAATTGATACCATAGATTTTAAGTTCGGCTTTCAACCTATCCTGAAGAGTATCCCAGAGTTTTTCGACACGCCCTTTAGCCTGAGGGGATCTGGCTTTGATTATATTGATGCCGAGTTCTTCCATAGCTCTGCCGAACTGTGTAAGGCTAACTGTTTTTCCTGCAAGTTGTTCTTCGATAGAAAGTTTACCATCATTGGGAGAGACGAAGATGGTATGGCGGTCAGAGTACAGGCTTAAGGGAACGCCATGATTAGTGATTATTTGACGTATGATTTCAAAGTATCCTTCCATACACTCTTGTTGAGTGAAGAATAGAGCGAGTATTTCGCCTGTGGCATCATCAATAGCCCCGTGGAGGGTAAAAGGTGGGAGTCCATCTATCCAATCGTGTTTAGAAGCATCTATTTGGACGAGCATACCTTTCTGGGGCATCCTTTTTCTTCTGTGGTGGGCTTTACGTTTACGGTGTTTTCTAGGGCTGCTAATACCTTCTTTTGTTAGAATTCTGTATACAGAGGAATAACTTACTTTAATGTTTTCATTTTCCATAAGTAAGTCGACGAAATGGTTGAAGTTTACGTCACAGTATTTTTCGCTTTTTTTAAGGTTAATGATGGTGTTTTTAAGTTCATCAGAGAGAGCATGCTGGGGCTTTCGACCTCTGTTTTTGTGGATGATGAACGCAGGTCCTTCTTTCAAAACCCCCTTTTTCAACCTTATTACTTGGCGTTCACTGAGGTTTAGAAGCTCAGCAGCTTCTCTGATGGTTATAACTTTATCAATTGTTTGATTTATGACTCTTAAACGGGTCATTTCTTTTTGTGTCATGTTGAATATCTCCTCTCTCATGTATGACATTATATCAGAATAATTTCAATATGACATTATCACAGAATAACAACACAAATAAAAATTTGTAGTTGCTTTTTTTGCCGATAAGGTATATAATATACATAAATGCTCAATATTTGGTCCCTGGATTTGACCCGAGTCCGTGACAGCTGCGGTTATCCATAGGTTGCCTCCTGCGGTTTGAAGTGGCGCCGATGGATAGGATGCAGGCTATGACATGGCAGGCTGTAGAGCCTGACAGTGAAAAAGGCGTCTTTTTGTTTTGTGTGGTCCATAGATTTCCCGGTGGAAATAATCCCTACGGAAATTCATATCGGTGCACAAAGGAGCCTGGGTCACTTGTCCCTCTACCCCCTGCTTTGATCATAGTTAAAGGAGTGGCATCTTGGGTGGATGAGGGTGGAAGGCCGGGGCTCAGATGGCGAGCATAAAAATATTATCAAAGTGAGGGATTATTTCCATGTATCAGGACAAAGTTTTAGTGTGCAAAGATTGTGGTGCGGAGTTTGTTTTCACCGCAGGAGAGCAGGAGTTTTACGCTGAAAAGGGATTTCAGAATGAGCCTGTTCGCTGCAAGGCCTGCCGTGATGCCAGAAAGGCCAGCAGGAGGAACGGAGGGAACGGGAGGAGAGAGCTATACGATGCAGTGTGTGCCGATTGTGGTGCGCCCACCAAGGTTCCATTCGTTCCGAGAAATGATAGACCGGTTTACTGCAGTAATTGCTATCGAAATCACAGATAAAAATTAGCTGGTCAACGAGAGCTCTGGTGATGCCAATCCAGAGCTTTTTTGTTTGCCTTGCGCTTGTCGAAAATTGCGTTTCGAATACATGTAAATAAATGGATATCCAGCCTTTATCCACAGAAAAAAGTGCTAAAAACGCAGTTATGCACAGGGTTATCCACATTATCCACAGGCGTTTTATTCACATATCCACAGGAAGTGTGAAAATGCATAACATACACATGGCATAATATGTCAAAATTTGAGGTATTTTTTGGCACATAAATATGCATTGATTTTTATTAAATATTCGTTTATAATTAACGAGGCAATATATATTGCAGTAGAGAAAGAGATTGGAGGAGATGTTATAATGAAGCGCGTACTTATTTATATACTTGCCCTGGTAGTGGTGCTTTCATTCATGGGTTGCAGTACAAAAATCGATACCATGAAGCGCATAAAGGAGACCAAGAAGATTATATGGGGCACCAATGCTGCTTTTCCGCCTTTTGAGATGAGGCAGGGAGATGAGGTTATCGGCATCGATGCTGAAATCGCAAAGAGGATTGCTGATAAGCTGGGCGTAGAGCTGGTAGTCGAAGACATGGAGTTTGACGCTTTACTGCCGGCTTTGGTATCGGGGAAGATAGACTTCATAGCCGCTGGTTATACGGTCGATCCCGATAGAGCAGAACAGGTACTGTTTACCGATACCTATTTCACGGCCGTACAGGTCATAATCGTGATGAAGGATAATCAAGAGATCAAAGGGCCTGAAGATTTGAAGGGCAAGAAGATTGGCGTGCAAAATGCAACTACCGGCGATTTGGTTGCCTCTAAAATTGAGGGAGCCGAGGTCAAGCGCTACAATAACGGAATGGAAGCCGTGATGGACCTTAAGAACGGCAACATCGATGCTGTAATCATTGATGACCTGCCGGCTCGGATGCTGGCGGAGAAGAATCCGGAGGTAAAGATACTTGAGGAGAAACCTTCGGAGGAAGAGGAGTATGCTTTGGCTGTGCGCAAAGGAGATACCGAGCTTCAGAAGGTAATCAACGAGGTGCTTGCCGAGATGAAGAAAAACGGGGAGATAGAGGAGCTTGTGAAGAAGTATTCCCTTGGAGAACAATGAAAGTTAAGGTTTTAGGCATAAGCTAGCATTGGAATGAGGCCGGTGCTAGCTTGTTTTTTGGTTTATAAATAAAATTTTTTAAGGAGAGGGAGAGAATATTGTGTTGGAGGGCGTATACAGGGTTTTATCTGATGCAATATACTTCAATCTGATCAGGGAAGACCGATACATGTTATTTGTAAACGGGCTTAAGGTGTCCATACAGCTTACTGTCTTTGCTGCAATAATAGGCGTTATAATAGGTCTTTTGATGGCTATAGCCAAGCTGACAAACAATAAAATATTGAACAGAATTGCCACGGCCTATACCGATGTTATCCGGGGCACCCCTTCAGTAGTCCAGCTAATTGTGATATACTATGCTATACTAGGGAGCAGTCAGCTTCCCAAATTGCTGGTGGCGTCGCTGGCCTTCGGCATAAACAGCGGGGCATACGTGACCGAGCTCATACGTGCCGGGATACAGGCCGTTGACAAGGGGCAGATGGAAGCCGCCAGGTCCCTGGGACTGTCGTATTCTCAGGCCATGCGCTACGTCATAGTGCCCCAGGCTATAAAGAATATTTTACCCGCTCTGGTTAGTGAATTTATTGTGCTGCTTAAGGAGACGGCAGTTGCAGGGTATATCGCCCTGGATGACTTGACACGGGCCGGGACCATCGTACGCGGGCGGACCTTTGACCCGTATACCCCCTTTATACTGGTGGCGCTCATATACCTTTACATTACTTCGATGCTGACGGCCTTTATGGGCAGGCTGGAGAGGAGGCTCAGGCAAAGTGATTAAAGTGGTTGACCTGCACAAGTCCTTTGGCGACCTGGAGGTGCTGAAGGGCATAAACACCGAAATTCGAAAGGGAGAAGTGGTTTGCGTTATAGGGGCCAGCGGTTCGGGCAAGAGCACCTTTCTGCGCTGCCTGAACCTGCTGGAGGAGCCAACCAAAGGTGAGATATACATCGATGGCATTTCGCTCATGGAGCACAAGAAGGATATCAACAAGCTGCGCCAGAAGGTGGGCATGGTGTTCCAGCAGTTCAACTTGTTTCCTCATATGACGGTGCTGGAGAACATCATGCTGGCGCCTGTGAAGGTAAAGAAGATGCCCGAGGAGGAGGCAAGGCGCAAGGCCATTGAGCTGCTCAGAAAGGTGGGTCTGTCCGACAAGGACAACGTCTATCCCAGCCAGCTTTCGGGAGGTCAAAAGCAGAGGGTGGCCATCGCGCGGGCTTTGGCCATGGACCCCGAGGTTATGCTGTTTGATGAGCCCACATCGGCGTTGGACCCCGAGATGGTGGGCGAGGTGCTGGCTGTGATGAAGCAACTGGCCATGGAAGGCATGACCATGGTGGTGGTAACCCATGAGATGGGCTTTGCGAGAGAAGTAGGGGACAGGATCCTATTTATGGATGAGGGAGTCATTTTGGAAGAGGGCACGCCGGAAGAGCTGTTTGGCAATCCCAAGAAAGAGAGAACCCGTGCCTTTTTGAGCAAAGTTTTATAAAGGAGGTAGTGAGTTGAGGTCTGCCAGAATAGTTTTTTGGTTAATCAGCATGCTGATCTTTGCACCCATTGTGGTGTTGAATGCCAAAGCCATATGGCGCAGATGGAAGGATAAACAGGTAAAGAGCGCATATGTTCGACTGGCTTTGACTATAATTGCGTGCGTGATCATCGCGGTGTTCTTGTTATCGCTATACCGGTTCACCCTGGGGTATCAGCTGCCGCTGGTGATGGAGCGCACCATTGACATATTCACCCAGCGCATAGAGGGCGACATAGATATGGCTACCTACCGGCAGATGCTGCTTGATGCAGGCTTGGTGGATGTGGGATTTAGACCCATACCGGATGAAGATTTGAAGGAGGCAGGTTTCGTAAAAGGCGAAAAATATTCGGTTGCCATAAGCGAGCAGGCGTATGACAACGACGGCGATACGGCCATTATGTATGCACGCCATGAAGGGGGAGGACGAACCATTTACACGGCTGTAAGGTTTAAGTTTTACGATAATAAGTGGAAGGCGCTAAAACACTGGGTTGTTTCTCAAGAGGAAGTTGAGAAGATGTCCGGCATAAGGTTTCTTGAAATAAAATCGTGATGTTACGATGTCATTCCCGGGTCTTATACTGAGTGTATTGGAGTATCAGCTCGTCCAGCTCCTGGCTGAGCTTTATTACCTCGTGGTCATTTAAATTAAAATCTTTGGAGTGGAGCAGCTTCTTCAAGGCCTCCCGCTTCTCTTCAATTTGCCTGATTAGCCATTGTTCATCCATTTTTGCACCTCCTTTCCCTATATTGTGACACGTTCTCTACTGCTGGTGAAAAAAGTGACAAAACAGTACGAAATAGTATAAATTATAACATTATTCAACAAAATGCGACATGCCTTTAAAAGGTGTTTGGCGTGGTTGGACAAGGGGTAAAAATTTAGTAGAAGGGCAAAAGAGGAATTCTTCATCTTTCCTCGAATAAGATAATTAGAAAAAGTAATTGGGAAAGGAGCTGGCCTTTTATGGTAATTAAGTTAACCGGTAAGAATGTGGCCATCACCGACGCTTTAAGGGAGCAGGTCAATAAAAAGGTGGGGAAGCTGGAGAAGTATTTTCCGGCTGATACCGAGGCGCAGGTGACCATGTCGGTTCAAAACTATCGCCACATCGTTGAAGTCACCATACCGTTCAACGGTCTGGTCATCCGAGCTGAGGAAGCCACCGATGACATGTACGCATCCATTGACAAGGTGCTGGATAAGCTTGAAAGGCAGATCCACAAGCACAGGACCAAGCTGGAGAGGAAGCTGAAAAACGGGGCGTTCAAATACGATGCTTCTGCTTTTGGCCAGCAGATAGAGCCCGAGGAAGAACAGCCCAGAGTGGTGAAGACCAAGAGATTCCCGCTAAAGCCCATGACGGTGGATGAGGCTATTCTGCAGATGGAGCTTTTGGGGCATAGCTTCTTTGTATTTACCAATGCCTACACCGAACAGGTCAACGTGCTTTACAAGCGCAAGGATGGCAACTACGGGTTAATTGAACCCGAATACATGTAGAAAAAAGGGAGCGATAAGCTCCCTTTTAATGTTATACAGTTTTAGCCTTAAAGCCGGATTTTATTTATTGTTACTGTCTTCAAGAAGACATCACAAATGGGGCGGTTTGCAAACTTTTCTAGCGCATTCCGTGAAATCCTTGAATATTGTTTAAATAAGTGTTAAAATTAAATGGTTATAAACTCATGTAAATGATTGCGCTCCTTGAATGTAGCGCGTATCGAGGTGTTGATGGCATATGGTTTCGTTTTTGAAGAAATTGCTGGGGGATAGCAACGAGAGGGAGATAAAAAGGCTTGAGAAGATAGTTGACAGGATAGAGGCTCTTGAACCTGCTGTGCAGGCGCTATCCGACAGCCAGCTGAGGGAGAAGACGCAGGAGTTTAAAAGAAGGCTGGCCGATGGCCAGACCCTGGATGACCTGCTGCCTGAGGCCTTTGCGGTGGTGCGCGAGGCAGCCAGGCGGGTGCTGGGCATGAGGCATTTCAGGGTTCAGCTGCTGGGCGGCATAGTGCTCCATCAGGGCAGGATCGCCGAGATGAAGACCGGCGAGGGCAAAACCCTGGTGGCTACTCTGCCGGCATATTTAAACGCCCTGACCGGCAAGGGGGTGCACATCGTCACAGTCAACGATTATCTGGCCCGGCGCGACAGCGAGTGGATGGGCAAAATATATCGTTTCCTAGGGCTGTCGGTGGGGCTTATAGTGCACGGCTTATCGCCTGAGCAGCGCCGGAAGAGCTATGCGGCCGATATCACTTACGGCACAAACAACGAGTTCGGGTTTGACTACCTGCGGGATAACATGGTCATATACAAGGAGGACATGGTCCAGCGGGAGCTCAACTATGCTATAATCGACGAGGTGGACTCGATACTGATAGACGAGGCGCGGACTCCCCTTATCATTTCGGGACCGGCCGAAAAATCCACCGACCTCTATTATCACGCCAACCGCTTTGTGCTGCAGCTTAAAAAGGATGTGGACTATGAGGTGGACGAAAAGGCCCATACGGTGCACCTGACGGAAGAGGGCGTTGCAAAGGCTGAAAAGTTTTTTGGGGTGGAAAACCTGGCGGATCCCGAGAACATCACGTTGTCCCATCACATAAAGCAGGCGCTTAAAGCCCATGCGCTCATGAAGCGGGACAGGGACTATGTGGTCAAGGACGGCCAGGTCATAATAGTGGATGAGTTTACCGGCAGGCTCATGATGGGCAGGCGGTACAGCGATGGGCTGCACCAGGCTATAGAGGTTAAAGAAGGGGTGAAGGTGGAGCGGGAGAGCAAGACGCTGGCCACCATCACATTCCAGAACTATTTCCGCATGTACAAAAAGCTGGCCGGCATGACAGGTACGGCCAAGACCGAGGAAGAGGAATTCAAGACCATCTACGGCCTGGACGTGGTGGTCATCCCCACCAATAAGCCCATGATTCGAAAGGACTACAACGACGTGATTTATCTGACGAAGGAGGCCAAGTTCCGGGCAGTGGTGGAGGAGATAGCCCAGCGCTATGCCGTTGGCCAGCCGGTGCTTGTGGGTACGGTATCCATCGAAACTTCCGAGATGCTCAGCGAGATGCTCAAGCGGCGCGGTATTCCTCACCAGGTGCTGAACGCCAAATATCACGAGAAAGAGGCCGAGATAATAGCCCAGGCTGGCAAGTACAAAGCTGTTACCATTGCCACAAACATGGCCGGCCGGGGTACCGACATACTGCTGGGCGGCAACCCCGAATTCATGGCCAAAAAGGAAATGCGCAAGATGGGGTATTCCGAGGAGCTTATAAGCCGCGCAACCGGCTTTGAAGAGGTGGACGATCCTGAGGTGCTGGAGGCCCGAAAGGTTTACAGGGAACTGTATGACAAATTTAAAGTTGAAACCGATAAAGAGAGGGAAAAGGTGGTTGCCTTAGGTGGCCTTCACGTAATCGGTACCGAACGCCACGAGAGCCGGCGCATTGACAACCAGCTCCGGGGCCGCGCTGGGCGGCAAGGTGATCCCGGGTCCTCGCGGTTTTATATATCCCTAGAAGATGACCTGATGCGCCTGTTCGGCTCCGACAAGATAAAGTCCATAGTGCAGGCCCTCAAGATCGATGAAGACCAGCCCATAGAATATGGCCTTTTGTCCAAACAGATCGAGCAGGCGCAGAAGAGGGTGGAAGCGCGGAACTTCGATATCCGTAAGCACGTTCTGCAGTATGACAACGTCATGAACGTCCAGCGCGAGGTCATCTACAGCCAGAGGCGCAGGGTCCTGGAGGGCGAAAACCTCAGGGATGCCATCATGGAGATGGTTGCAACTGTGGTGGAAAACGCCATATCTATGTATACCGGAGGGGTTGATCACCCAGAGGAATGGAACATCCGCGGCCTTATCGAGTATCTTGAGGAGCTGTTCCTGCCCAAGGGTTCGATAGTCATCCAGGACAGCGAGATTCCCGGGTTGACCCGCGAATCGCTGAAGGCCAAAATTATGGAGGTGGCAGAGGCCACCTATCGCAAGCTGGAAGAGGAAAACGGCCCTGAGAACATGCGCGAGGCCGAGAGGGTAATACTGCTGCGCGTGGTGGATAAGAAGTGGATGGACCACATAGACAACATGGAACAGCTCCGGCAGGGCATAGGGCTTCGCGCTTATGGCCATAGAGACCCCGTGATTGAATACCAGATAGAAGGGTATGAGATGTTTGAGGAGATGATACGCAGCATCCAGGAGGAGACGATATCGCTGCTGTATCGCCTCAGAATCAAGGATAACGTGCCCAAACGGGAGAAGGTGGCCGAACCGGTCACTGCCACTCACGGTGAGGTTGTAAGAAAGCCGGTGGTGAGAGGCGAGAAGATAGGGCGGAACGATCCTTGTCCCTGCGGAAGCGGGAAGAAATACAAAAAGTGCTGTGGCCGGGCCGTTTAAGCGCATCACAGCCAAGTAAAAAATCTTTGAGAAAGGGGATGATAGAGTGGTTGAACTTGAAAACGCACGATTTGAGCTGAAATCGATAAAGGATACACTCGCTAGAATAGGTGATTCACTTTGACATATCGGGCTGCGAGCACAGGATAAAAGAGCTGGAGCAGTCCATGAATGACCCTGAGTTTTGGAACGATCTGGAGCGCTCTCAAAAAGTAAATCGCGAGATAAAGGCTTTAAAGAATAAGGTTGAAAGGTACAAAAAGCTCTGGTCCAAAATCGAGGACCTGGAGGTCCTCATAGAGCTGGCGCTGGAGGAACAGGACTATTCGGTGACCGATGAGGTGAGCAGCAGTCTCCGCCAGTTAGACAAAGAAGTCAACGCTTTTAACATGGAGACGCTGCTTAACGGGCCTTATGACCGAAACAACGCCATCGTATCCCTTCACGCCGGAGCGGGCGGCACTGAGGCCATGGACTGGGTGGCTATGCTGTTCCGCATGTACACCCGGTGGTGCGAGGACAAGGGATACGAGGTCAAGGTTCTGGATATGCTGCCGGGAGAAGAGGCCGGTATAAAGAGCGTCACTTTCCACGTTATTGGCCCCAATGCGTACGGCTATTTAAGGTGCGAGAGGGGAGTGCACCGCCTGGTGAGGATTTCGCCCTTTGACGCTTCGGGACGACGGCATACCTCCTTTGCATCGGTGGATGTAATGCCGGAACTTGAAGATGACACTGAGATAGAGATTCGTCCCGAGGACCTGCGCATAGACACTTACAGGGCCAGCGGTGCAGGTGGCCAGCACGTCAATAAGACCGAGTCGGCGGTGCGCATAACCCATCTTCCAACGGGGATCGTGGTGCAGTGCCAGAACGAGCGTTCGCAGATTCAAAACCGCGAGACAGCCATGAAGATGCTGAAAGCCCGGCTGCTCGAGCTTAAGGAAAGGGAACACGAGGAAAAGCTCAGGCAGCTTAAGGGTGAGGTGAAGAAGATAGAGTGGGGGAGCCAGATAAGGTCGTATGTATTTCACCCGTATAACCTGGTAAAGGACCACCGTACAGGGGTCGAGACCGGCAACATTCAGGCGGTCATGGACGGAGAGCTTGACCAGTTTATAAACGCCTATTTGCTAGCCAATGCCTCTTGAAGCTGCTGACCATCCCCTGTTTATTTTTTTACCTGCTTAGATAGTATTGGTTGTGATATATGGTGTCATTATAATGTATAGTACTCGTTTCGATCATTAATGTATAGTGCTCGAATCTATATAGTGGTCGCTCAAATGTGTAATGTACTCGATGTACAGTGTTCATCGAGATGTTTTTTATATTTACGTTGGAGCTAAAATGGGCTAACGAATACGGGAAGTAGCTAATAACTTATTAAATAGCCAATAACGCACGGCAAATGACGTACGACTGAACTGTGTGGGGAAAGGAGCATAAAAAGATGAACAATTTTTAGCATTAAAAAGCAGGAAAATGTGTCGAAAGTGTAGAAAATATCACGAAGAAAGCGATTTTGGTAAGAAGGGTTGACAGAAAAGGAAAAGGGGGATGCTGTATGGATGAGATGCAGTTTGTGGTGTTCAGGCTGGGAAATGAGATGTATGGCGCACAAATACATAACATCCAGGAGATCATTTTGCCGGTGAAGCCAACGAAAGTCCCAAACAATCCCGACTTCATTGAGGGCGTAATCGACTACCGCCAGGAGGTTGTGCCTGTGCTGGACCTTAAGAAGAGGTTCAGGCTGGGGCAATCCGATTACGGCCGTGAGGCACGGTTTATCGTGGCAGAGGTGGGCAAAAAGAAGGTGGCCTTTATAGTGGATGAGGTCACAGAGGTTTTAAGGGTTGACTCTTCCAGGATAAGCGACCCCCCTGAGATGACCAGGATAAACAAGGATTATATAACTGGCGTGGCTAGATTGGACAGCGGCCTGGTCATACTCCTTGACCTCTCAAAAGTGCTCACGGTTACCGAGCAGGAGGTACTGGAAGCCCTGTAATTTAGCTGTTTTACTGGGAAGTCGAACGTGAAATTACATTTGACTCATATTGAGTGGTTGAAAATGACGGCTTAATGCCCGAAAATATTTTTGTATACGCAAAGGCAATTCATCTCTATCCGTGTTAAGATAGAGATTGAATTGCCTTTGTACTTTGTAATTAATAAAACTTTTTATCTCATGGTCTGCCTGTGGTGTTCGTGCATCAGGTAGGGGATTCTCATGGCGTGCCGTGCCTCTGATGTCCTGGTCATGAAGAACAGGTCGCGGAGATAGGCAGTATGGGCTTTGAGGTACTGTTCTCCGTATTTTTTGTAATCGTTGGTTTCGGCCAGTATCCTCTGCTGCAATGCCTCCATGAAATCGTCAGGGACTTTAGGGTCTTCAATCTTTGGAGGTTGATACCTTCTTCCGGTCAGCATAAAATAGGCGTTCATGAAGTCTTGGGCATGCATCTTTTCGTCTTTGCTGAATTCCATAAGTAGATCCTTTGCTCTCTGGGTGGGCGCTTTTTGTGCCAGCAGTTCATAATACCTGCTGTCTGTAAGCTCGTCTTTGATGTATTCTTCCAGGCTTCTTATAAGGCCCGGCGAGACAGGGTAGCAGTAAGGGTCCATTTCCGGACTATAGGGATCCCAGCAGCCACAGTGTTCATTATCCATGTAGTCATATCTGCCGTGGTTGCCGTAACTGGGGTAGTAGTCATTATAGTAGTCGTTATAGTAATCATCGTAGTAGTTGTAGTCTTCATGATGATTTGCGCCGTTATAGCTGTACACCTTGTTCACCTCCAGAAATCGTTGGTTTTATCTTTTAACATTAACATTGTATGAAATGTGCTGAAAGAAGGTTCTTGAGAGGAGCAAATTTTTTGCATTGAAATGGTTTTAAATGGCAAATGTGTGGAAATGAGTAAACATTTAAAATAATTCAATATGCAATAACACAGTGAGATAAAAAGATGAAAGCCTTCAACACTTCCCCAAATAGTAATAGACAATCTTTTTTGAGGATTTTATTTAGGTTTCAGTATGCTTATAATTAGATAAAATAAATTTGTTTGCGCTCCAGAGGGCGCTATATAAATGTGTAGGGTAAGGGGGAAGTGATTGAATTGGAAAGCGAAGCCTCATCATACAGGGTTGGCCTGGCCTTTAATCTGAAAAAAGGAATTAAGGGCAGCGTGGAGGATATTGAAGCCGAATACGATAGCATAGATACGGTAATGGCCATCAAAAATGCCCTGGAGTCGATTGGCTGCCGGGTGGAACTTATGGAGGCCGACCACAGTTTTTTGGATAAGCTCAGGCAGGTCCATGTGGACATCGTGTTTAACATTGCCGAAGGATTGGGAGGACGGGGAAGGGAGGCACACATTCCTGCCATTCTCAGTTTCCTGGGAATACCCTTTACTGGATCTGACGAAACCACACTGTGCATAGCGCTTGATAAGGCACTCACCAAAAGGCTGCTCACTTCTTTTAGAATTTTAACACCCAAGCATCAGCTCATATCCCATGAAGGCGAAAGGATAAGGCGTGATTTGAGGTTCCCGCTCATCGTCAAGCCCAATGCCGAGGGTTCCAGTAAGGGAATATCCAGTATGGCCGTAGTGGACAATATGGAACAGCTCAAATCTTTGCTTGAGAGAAACTTCCGACTGTACGGTCAGCCCATGCTGATTGAAGAGTTTATCCCTGGCAGAGAATTTACGGTGGGCGTTATAGGCAATGGTCATGAGACCAGGGTTTTCAGTCCAATGGAAATAGTATACAAAGAGGATCGAGATGGTAAAAATATATACAGCTTTGAGGTGAAAAAGGATTATAAAAAATATGTTGAATATGTATGCCCGCCTGATTTGAGCCCTGAGCTGCAAAAGAAGCTAATGGATATTGCCGGTAAGATTTACCGGGTATTGCAGTGCAGGGATTTTGCTCGCATGGATTTTCGCATGTCAAAGGACAACAGGTTTTATTTTATCGAGATTAATCCTCTTCCCGGTTTAGCCCCCGGATATAGCGATTATCCCATGATAGCGGAATTTTGCGGTGTGGAATATAATACAGTGATAAAGATGATATTAAATAGCGCCCTGAAGCGGTATGGTATGGCTCCTGTCATGTGAAAATCATTTTGTGAACGAGCGCTTTTAGGGCGTTTTTGATTTTAAAAATTTACAAGGAAAGAAGATGGTGTTGTGAGAGATTATCATTCGATAGAATTATGGGAGGACGTGGAGCCTGACCAGTGGTACGACTGGAGGTGGCAGGTCAAAAACAGGATTACTACGGTAGAGCAGTTGGCGAAGGTTATACCCCTGTCGGATGAGGAACAAAAGGAGATAGAGATGTGCCTCAATAAATACAGGATGGCAATCACTCCTTATTATACCACATTAATGGACCCAGAGAATCCAAGGTGCCCTATCCGGGCCCAGGCAGTTCCATCTGCCAACGAGTTGATGTTTCGGCCCGATGAGCTGGCCGATCCTCTCGGGGAGGATGCGGATTCTCCGGTTCCCAACATCGTGCACCGGTATCCCGACAGGGTGCTGTTTATATTGACCCATAAGTGTTCCATGTATTGTAGGCACTGCACGAGACGGCGCTTTGTTGGCGAGGAGGATTTCTCCATAGACAACGAGGCCGTCAGTCGGGCGATAGAATATATAAAGGATAACCGGAATATACGGGATGTGTTGCTGTCTGGAGGAGATCCCTTTATACTGCCCGATGAGTTTTTGGAGCGCATAATCTCCATGCTGAGGGATATTCCGCATGTCGAAATCATCCGGATAGGCACGCGAACCCCTGTGGTGTTGCCCATGAGGATTACAAGTGAGCTTTTGAACATGCTGAAGAAATACCATCCCATCTGGATAAATACGCACTTCAACCATCCGATTGAGCTCACCCATCAGTCTATAGTTGCCTGTGAGAGGATAGTGGATGCTGGAATACCCCTGGGCAATCAAACGGTTCTATTAAAAGGTATAAACGATGACGTTGAAACCATGAGGGAGCTGTTGTTGAAACTGGTCAAGGCCAGGGTACGGCCTTATTATCTGTACCAGTGCGACGTGGCGCTGGGAATAGGCCATTTCAGAACGCCGGTTGAGACCGGAATCAATATAATCAAAAACCTCAGGGGATATATATCCGGCTATGCTGTTCCAACTTACGTCATAGACGCTCCCGGCGGTGGAGGCAAAATCCCCATAAATCCTGAGTACGTCATCTCGATGGATGATGAAAAGGTGGTGCTGAAAAACTATCTGGATAAGGTGTACACTTACCCGAATGTTGCGTCGTGAACATGAAGTGATGTGTTAGTGTTGTGCTTGTTGCATTGGAAAATTTATGCCATTTTTAGCGACTTTTTGGGGTGTCTTTTCGACCATGAAAAAACCGCTCAACCCTTACGGCTGAGCGGTTTTCGCTTGGTCTGGGTGAGAGGATTTGAACCTCCGACCTCTTGAACCCCATTCAAGCGCGCTACCAAGCTGCGCCACACCCAGATAACCGTTTCGAGCACTATAAATAATACTACAAATTCTCCAAAAATGCAAGCCCCAATTTTGAATCTGGTGCATGCGCATTTTGGGAAATAATTTTTAAACAGAATACAGTTTAGGCAATGCTTTTTTGCAAGTTTACAGAGCATCTGAAATTTGATATTATTATTCTAGATTTTAGATATGTTTTAAGAAAGGAAGTAGCTTGTCTATGTCAAACCGCGCCTTTGACTGGTTAAACCAGGCTGTAAAGGACCTGGAACTTGCAAAAAAGTGCAGAGATAGTGGGCATCATGAATGGGCCTGTTTTGTATCCCAGCAAGCGGCGGAGAAAGCCGTGAAAGCTCTTCATCTTTATCTGGGGCAGGAGGCCTGGGGGCATGTTGTTGCCAGGCTCATATATGACTTGCCGGAAGGGGTTAGAGTTGAAGATAGGCTCATTAATATGGCAAAGGTGCTTGATAATTTTTACATACCTGCTAGATATCCTGACAGTCATCCTGAAGGGGCACCTTTTGAGCATTATGGCCCTTTACAGAGCGAGGAGGCTATAAAGTATGCCTGTGAGATCGTTGAATTCGTCCGTTCTAAAATGGCCTGATTTAAGCGAAGTAGTTAGTTCACTGGATAAGTGGGTAAAAAAAGTATTAAAGATAAGGTCAGATATAGTGAGAATAGGATATTTTGGGTCTTATGCACGGGGAGATTGGGGTGTTGGAAGTGACCTTGATTTGATTGTGGTGGTAAAGGAGTCCGATAAGCCGTTTTACGAGAGGCCAAGCGAATGGGATGTTCTGAATATACCGGTGCCGGTGGATTTGTTGGTCTATACTAGCAAAGAATTTGTTAAATTGCAGGTGGAACAGAGGGGCTTTTACAAGCAGCTAGAAAAAGAAGTGGTGTGGCTTTATCCGGTGGAGGATAAAACCTACAATGAACTGCACGTATAAGTTTGATGGCCGGAAAAATCCTGTAATTGTGCGAATTTTTAATACCAAATTGACAACAGGACGTGTTATATGTTACAATTAGCGAGTGCATAAGCCGCTCGAATGTGGTTTTAAAATTCCCATGGGGGATACCACCATTCGGCGAGTCTGGTTGGAGGAGGTGTACAGAATGTACGCTATTATTAGAACAGGCGGAAAGCAGTACAGGGTGCATGAAGGGGATATTTTGAACGTTGAAAAGCTGGATGCGCAGGAAGGATCCACTATTGAAATCAGCGAGGTGCTGGCCATAAGCGACGATGGCAATAACCTGAAAGTGGGAACTCCTCTGTTGGAAGGGGCAAAGGTTGAGGCCGAGGTTTTGAAGCACGGGAAAGGCAAAAAGATTATCGTGTACAAGTACAAGCCCAAGAAGAATTACCGCAGGAAATACGGTCATCGTCAACCCTACACCCAGATCCGCATTACCAAGATTATTGGATAAACCCGCTGGTAATAGCAGGTTGGCCTATGATTCATGCGGTGGTAAACAGAGCTCCATCGGGCGATATAATAGGTTTTGAGGTGTCCGGTCATTCGGGATATGCCGAGGCGGGAAAGGATATAGTGTGCGCCGCGGTGTCTGCGATTGTCCAGACGGCCATTCTGGGCTTGACGGATGTGGTGGGGATTGAGGTAGTATATGACCAAAGGCCGGGAGAAGCCCGGTGCAGCGTTCCTGAAGGGCTTCCATTTGACCTTCGGGAAAAAGCGAATATAGTTTTAGAAACTATGCTGTGCGGTTTGAGAAGCATACAGGAGGGATACGGAACATACATTAAAGTTGAAGAAAGGAGGTTGAGGTAGATGTTCAGGATGAATCTTCAGCTTTTTGCACACAAAAAGGGAGTAGGTAGCTCCCGTAACGGACGTGACAGCGAGTCAAAGCGCCTTGGTGTAAAAAGAGCTGACGGCCAGTTCGTGCTGGCGGGTAACATCCTGGTGCGTCAGAGAGGTACCAAGATACATCCAGGCTTGAATGTAGGATTGGGAAAGGATGATACCCTTTTTGCCAAGATTGACGGTATTGTAAAGTTTGAAAGGCTTGGCAAGGACAAGAAGAGGGTGAGCGTATATCCTGTGGAACAGGTGGCTGAAATAGCTACTGTACGACAGTAAAGGGGATGGCACGATAGAAGGCCTGTTGCAAAACAGGCCTTTTATTTTTTTGGCCAGGAAATAGCCGGATGTGCTGTTTGTGAATATATTAATAATACAGGGCACAAGATGAAAGTATTCAGATGAGGTGTTCAATAGCCGGTGTTAAGGCATCAAATTGTAGCAAAATTTTGGATAAGACAAAAAGTTAACCTAGAATACTCTTTCAAGGCTTAGATGAATATGCATCGTATTCAGATAAAACGGATGGACGGGAGGAATCTGGAATGTATTCAGTGCATCGGCCTTTTATGGCCATTGCCGAGATAAAAGGAGGGCCACTGGCCCCTCAGCTCAGAGGCATAGTGGTGTTTACCGATGTGCCGGGTGGCACAGAGGTTTATGTTGAGGTAATGGGGCTTCCGCCGTATCAGCCGGCGCCTCCTGGAGGACAACCCATTGGGCCACATGGTTTTCATATACACGAGTTTGGCAACTGCGATGTGGGCGATCCTCAGGACCCGTTCCAGCAGGCGGGAGGGCACTGGAATCCCACGCAGCAGCCTCACGGCAACCATGTAGGGGATTTCCCGGTATTGTTTTCAAATAACGGCTATGCCCGAATGACCTTTTTTACGGATAAATTCAAGGTTTGGGATGTGGTGGGGCACTCAGTTATCATTCACGAGAATCCTGATGACTATCGCTCTCAACCGGCAGGCAACGCGGGCAGGCGCTTGGCCTGTGGAGTCATTCGTCCCTGCTGAGGTACTCATGCATTCTTCTTTTAATTTTTTTGATATTTTTTCGGAATAATAAGGTGCAAGGAGATTTTAAATGTATCACAAGTTGTGGATTTGAGCGTTATATCGATGCTGCACCATCGCTGGGTGCCTTATGAGCCATGACGCTGAATTTGGCAAAGGATTCTGTTGAAAACCATCGATTTTTTATTATATAATATTGACACATAATCAAAGTACAGGTGATGCGATGTTTGTAGATGTAGCAAAGATATTCATAAAAGGTGGCGACGGAGGCAACGGAGCTGTCTCTTTTAGGCGCGAAAAGTACGTTCCCCGTGGCGGCCCTGACGGGGGCGACGGGGGAGACGGTGGTGATATCATCTTTGTTGTGGATCCAGGTATGCGCACCTTGATGGATTTTAGATACAAGAAGCATTACAGGGCTGAGTCAGGGCATAACGGCGGACCTAGTAATATGAAAGGCAGAGACGGTGAGGACCTCATCATTAGGGTGCCGCCCGGTACTGTTATAAGGGACTTCGAGACGGGTAAGGTTTTGGCAGATTTGACGCACCCTGGCCAGCGAAAGGTTCTGGCACGGGGAGGCCGTGGTGGCAAAGGGAATGCACGTTTTGCCACTTCTACGCGTCAGACCCCCAGATTTGCTCAGCCGGGCGAAAAGGGAGAAGAACGGTGGGTCGTATTGGAGTTGAAGTCAATTGCCGATGTTGGGTTGATCGGTTTCCCCAATGTAGGCAAGTCCACCATACTCTCTGTGCTCACGTCTGCTCGTCCCAAGATAGCCAATTATCCTTTTACCACTCTGACTCCCAACCTGGGGGTGGTGGAGGTTGATAGAGAGCATTCCTTTATATTGGCCGATATTCCTGGTTTGATAGAAGGAGCACATAAGGGTTTAGGCCTGGGACATGATTTTCTACGCCATATAGAGCGTACCCGGATGCTGGTTCACGTGGTGGACGCATCGGGGATAGAGGGCCGAGACCCTGTACAGGATTTCTATATCATCAACCAGGAGTTACATGCTTATAGCGCTGAGCTGGCGCAGCGCCCTCAAATAGTAGCAGCCAACAAGTGCGACCTGCCGGGGGCAGAGCACAACGTAAAGCGCTTGAAAGAGGAATTGGAGCCTAAAGGGATTAAGGTGTTTCCGGTTTCTGCTACTCAAAACCAGGGGTTCAAAGAACTGGTTTGGGAGATTCTCAGGATGCTGGAGAAGCTTCCCCCTGTTGAGTCCTTTGAGGAGGAAGTAGCAGAAACTTATGATAATACACTAGAGCAGGAGCCCTTTGAGATTACTCGTGATGGAGATGTATACGTGGTATCAGGCCCGGCTGTGGATCGGCTGATGGCTAGCGTAAACCTGGATAATTACGACTCCCTGCAGTATTTTCAAAGGGCGCTTAGAAGGAGAGGGATCATTGATGCCTTAAAGGAGAAAGGTATTCAAAATGGCGATACGGTGCGTATCAATGATGTGGAGTTTGAGTTCATTGAGTGATGCATCATCATTAAATCATTGAGTAGGGGGTCAAGGAAAGCAGCTATGGAGTGCATTCAGTGCCAGAACTGCAAGATGGGTCAGCCTATGTACTATTGTGCTGCCAAAGGGGAATTTGTCATTGACACTTCCAAAACCACGGTCATTGAAAAAACCCGGAGCGGTTGGAAAAAAGGCGACCCGAAATACGAGCTGCACAGAAGAAAAAACCGCAAAGAGCTGGAAGTGTAAGGGTTATAAATTGAAAGCTAAAAAGGGCAATGCCTTATGAGGCTTGCCCTTTTGTTTTTGATCGTTATGCTCTTGTTAGCGTTGCAATTTTCTGTTAAGCTATGTGCGCTGTTGAGACCCGTAAACCATCAGGCCATGTGGCACTGTTGGAACTTGTACGCTATCGATCCATGTGCGTTGTCAGCCCATGTAAACTAGTCATTTAAAACTTCGTCGCGGGGTTTGGCCTCTTTGGCTTTTGGATTAGCGGTATACACTAAAATACCCAGCAGTACGAAGGATACCGATAATATAAGGTAATATATGAAATAGGTGTGAAAGATGAAGGATGACACAAGGAATAGCAGACCATAAAGGATGTAGGTTCTGGCCTTTGCGGGGGTGAGGAGATTTTTCCTGGCCTGCTTCCTCCTCAGCCTTGACTTTTCAATCTCGCTTTTAACATAGAGGTTTATGGCATCCTGGTCATTGAAGGTGCCTTCCTTTTCCATTATTTTAAGCAGTCCATCGCCGTCAATCAGGTGTACCTCAACGTCTTCATGGTCTTGCAAGATGGTGCGGCACGTATCGCTGAAGCTGGACGAGGTGAAATAAAAGCCGGTTGTGTATCCGCAGTGTTTCAGGACTTTCAAGAATTTGTACACCTCAAATGGAGGTACCTGCTGGCTGTAAGGTGTGTGATAAAAACCTATGAGTGCCTGCCTACCCTTGTATGTGGCTTTCAAAAACCTTTTGCCTATTTTGATGTCTTCAAATTTTCCGCTGTGGAGCAGGGCCTTTGCAAGGCGCCATTTGAACTGTTCGGGCGTAAGATTCAACAGTTCCTTCTTTCTGTATGTAGCCGCTGCGCTGTTTAGCTTTGCTTGTCGCTTTCTTTCAAGCTGCTTTGCCCTCAACTTGAAGTGCCCGATGCTGATGATCACTGCCACCACAAGGGCAAAGATGACGGATAGCCAGGGGATTTTGGTCTTATAGACAAACCACAGATATGATATGACTAGTGCAGCTGTAGCCAGCATTATACCATCGACCAGCCAGCTTATGATGGATGTAGGTTTACCTTCTTCTTCAAGGTAATAGTTCCATTCGCCGATTTTGGCATAAAGCCTTTTCAAAAAGTCCATAGCACAAAACCTCCCTATTAGGAAATTTTTCCCTGAACGGTGTCGGTTTATTCGTCATTTTAAGCGATTTGTGCTATAATAAATATCGGTTTATCGGCTGCTGAAGAGCGGTGCTCTTTATTTTGGTAAATTGGCCGTGGTGGCTTTTTTCGGGTTAAAAAAGTGTTCGATATCTTTATTTTAAAAATTTTGAGAAGGACGGGATTGGTGTGCCGGATATGATGGGCAGTGAGGGCATGACAATCAATGATGAGGGCATACGGCCTGTAAGGCTGGGGATAGCAGGGGGCACTTTTGATCCGATACATATAGGCCACCTCATAATCGCAGAGGTGGCCAGGCAGGAGTGCAACCTGGATAAGGTGCTCTTTATACCCACGGGGATTCCACCGCACAAGAGGGATTATGCTGTTACTCCGGCTGTCTATAGATATGAGATGGTTAGGATGGCCATAATGGATAACCCTTATTTTGAAATAAGCGATATAGAGGTGAAAAGAGAAGGGTTTACGTATACTGTAGACACCTTAAGGCAACTTAGGAGTATATATCCCGAAAACGTGGAGTTTTTCTTTATAATAGGCAGCGACACTCTGCCCGAAATCAAGGGCTGGCGGGAGGCATCACTGGTAGTGAAGTATTGTCATTTTGTGGTGTACAGCAGGCCCGGGTATGATGTGGTTGAAAGGGAAGCACGGCTTTTGCGAGAGAGCATCGGAGCATCCATATATACTGTGCAGGGGCCGTTGCTGGATATATCATCCACCGATATCAGGGATAGAATAAAACAGGGGAAGTCCATACGCTATCTCGTCCCACCAGTGGTGGAAGAGTATATCTATAAAAATCATTTGTATATGCAATTTTAGCAGCAGGAGGTTTGCAATATGATGGCCGAAATGATGCAGGAAAGCGAGATGTGTGAGAAGCTCAGGACTTTGATGGATGAGGAGAGGTATGTCCATTCTCTGGGTGTGAGGGATTGCGCGGTTATGCTGGCTCAAAGGTATGGGGCCGACGTGGAGAAGGCGAGAGTTGCAGGGTTGCTTCATGATTGCGCCAAAGGCCTGCCAAGGGAGGAGATGATAAACAGGGCGGTTGAGGCTGGAATAGAGCTTGGCCCGAAAGAGTTCCAGACCGAGGCTTTGTTGCATGGCCCTGTCGGGGCAGTGGTGGCCAGGCAGACATTCGGGATCGATGACACCGAGATATTGAGTGCAATTGAATGCCACACCACAGGAAAAAGCGATATGGCCTTGCTTGATAAGATAATATACCTGGCCGATTACATAGAACCCAACAGGGATTTCCCAGAGGTGGAAGAGCTGCGGCGTGCGGCCATGGAGGACCTTGACAAAGCTGTGCTTATGGCTTTGCGCCGAACCATCAAGTATGTACTGGACACTGACCGCTTTCTCCATCCCAGGACGGTTGAGGCGTGGAATGATATGCTGAAAAGGTTTAAGGAACAAAAAATTGAGGGCTGATCCTCCTTATGTTGACAAATTGTGTATAATGGATATAATAAAGTAAAGAAAATGCAGATGGAGGGAAGGATTTGCAAAACAACTCGAAGGAACTGGCTTTGCAGATTGCAAGGATTTTAGATGCAAAGAAGGCAATAGACGTAGTGGTACTCGATATCAGCCATTTGACCATTATTGCTGATTATTTTGTGATAGCCAGCGGCAACACCGAGATACAGGTTAGGGCTCTGTGTGATGAGCTGCTGAAGAGCTTGCGACAGCAGGGCGTTGACGTACGCCGCCAGGAAGGATATAGGCATGGCAGATGGGTTGTTTTAGATTATGGTGATGTAATCGTGCATCTTTTCCACCGTGAAGACAGGGCTTTTTATAATCTAGAAAGGTTATGGGCTGACAGCTTGTCCCTATCGGTTCATGGTCAAAACTAAAGCTCTCGCCCCTAGGGGATGGGAGTTTTTACGATCAACCGCCGGGAAAGCCCACCCTTTCAAGGATGGGATGAAAGGCGGTTCTTAATGTTATAGGGCTGGACCGGTTTGAAGTTAAGCCTCTGGATAAGGAGATTGTTACATGGATGCAGGGAAGTATTCATGCATTCGTGTAAGCCTCCCTCGGTGAAAGAGGAAGCCTACTTCCTTCAGAGGTGGGAGGAGGTCACTTTAATATGGAGGGAAAACCGTTATGGAATACAGATTCAGTGAGATCGAGAAAAAGTGGCAGGAGAGATGGGAAAAGGACAAGGCTTTCCGTAGAGTAGAGGACCCTAACAAAAAGAAGTTTTATATGCTGGAGATGTTCCCGTATCCATCAGGCAAGCTGCACATGGGGCATGTGCGGAATTATTCCATTGGTGACGTTATAGCGCGGTACAAGACCATGCAGGGATATAACGTGCTGCACCCGATGGGGTGGGATGCTTTTGGTCTGCCGGCTGAAAACGCAGCCATCGCTCACCAAATTCATCCCAGCACATGGACGTGGGACAACATAAACAACATGCGGGAGCAGCTTAAAGGGCTGGGAATAAGCTATGACTGGGAACGGGAGGTGGCTACCTGCCATCCCAGCTACTATAGATGGACCCAGTGGATGTTCTTGCAATTCTTCAAACGAGGGTTGGCCTATAAAAAGCGAGCTTTTGTGAACTGGTGTCCCTCTTGCAGCACCGTGCTGGCCAATGAACAGGTGGTCAACGGACACTGCGAGCGCTGTGGCACGCTGGTGGGTAAAAAGGACCTGGAACAGTGGTTTTTCAAGATCACCGACTATGCTGAACGTTTGCTCAGGGACATTGATCGGTTGACCGGTTGGCCGGAGAAGGTTAAGGTGATGCAGCAGAACTGGATTGGCCGCAGCGAGGGCGCCATGGTGAATTTCAAGGTGGAAGGCAGCGACGAGACCATCACCGTGTTTACCACGCGGCCTGATACCATCTATGGCGTGACCTATATGGTGTTGGCGCCGGAGCACCCGCTGGTACTCAAGCTGGTCGAGGGCACTGAGCATGAGGGCGATGTGCGGGCTTTTATAGATAAGATGCAGTACATGAATGAAATCACGCGCACGTCGGAGGAAACCGAAAAGGAAGGCGTATTTATTGGACGATATGCCATCAACCCAGTGAACGGCCAGAGAGTGCCGCTGTATATAGCAAACTACGTATTGCTGGATTATGGGACGGGTGCCGTGATGGGCGTTCCAGCTCATGACCAGCGAGACTTCGATTTTGCGACCAAATACGGGCTGCCCATAGTTCCTGTTATCAAGCCTGAAGACGATAGCGTAGATGTGCACAATTTAAAAGAGGCCTTTGAAGGGCAGGGTATAATGATAAATTCTGGGCCATTTAATGGACTGTCCAACCAGGAAGCGATGCAAAGGATCATCGAATACATGGAAGAGAAGGGGATAGGCAAGAGGCATGTAAGTTACAGGTTGAGGGATTGGCTCATCTCGCGTCAGCGTTACTGGGGAGCACCTATTCCGATTGTATACTGCGATAAGTGCGGTATTGTACCGGTGCCCGAGGAACAGCTACCAGTGATACTGCCCACCGATGTAACCTTTACTGGGAAGGGGCAATCGGTGCTGGCCGAGAGCAAATCGTTTGTCAATACCACTTGTCCACAGTGCGGTGGCCCGGCCAGGCGCGAGACTGATACCATGGATACATTTGTATGCTCTTCGTTCTATTTCTTGAGGTTCACTGACCCCAAGAATACCGAAGCTCCTTTCAGCCGCGAAAATGCGGAGTACTGGATGCCAGTGGACCAGTACGTAGGTGGAGTGGAGCATGCCATACTTCACCTGCTGTATGCCAGGTTCTTCACCAAGGTGCTGTACGATATGGGGTTGTGTCCCGTGGATGAGCCTTTTACAAATCTGCTCACGCAGGGGATGGTGCTCAAGGACGGCTCCAAGATGTCAAAATCCAAGGGCAATGTGGTAAGCCCCGAGGATATCGTCGCCAAGTACGGAGCTGATACCGCAAGGCTGTTTATACTGTTTGCTGCACCGCCCGAGAAGGACCTTGAATGGAGCGATCAGGGGGTTGAGGGCTGCTACAGATTCCTCAACAGGGTATGGAGATTGGTGAATGAGTGCAAAGATGCCTGCAAGCACTATGTCAGAGGTGAGAAACCCGCTAATCTCTCTGAGCAGGATAAGAAGCTTCGATATGTTGTCCACAACACCATAAAACGTGTAACGGTTGATATAGAAGAAAGGTTCAATTTCAATACGGCCATAAGCGCCATCATGGAGATGGTGAATGCCATACACCAGTACAAGGAAAAGGTGGATGAAGCTGAGCAGAACATGGCTGTGCTAGGCGAAGCCATCACCCATCTGCTGCTGTTGCTGGCACCCTTTGCACCACATATTGCCGAAGAGCTGTGGGAGGTCACCGGCCATGAGGGGAGCATACACGCGCAGCCGTGGCCTGTTTATGACCTGCAGGCTCTGGTACAGGAAGAGGTTGAAATGGTGGTCCAGGTCAATGGAAAGGTCAGAGATCGCATGATGGTGCCGGCGGAGGCTTCCCAACAGGAGGTTCAGGATATGGCACTTAACCTCAGCAAGATACGGAACCTTATCAAGGGCAAGAGCGTTGTAAAGGTCATTGTGGTGCCAAAGAAGCTGGTCAATATTGTGGTAAAGTGACAGATGGAGCGGTAGTGAAGGTTTTGGAGGATGGCCCAATAAGGATAGGGACAAGATATTTTTGACTAACGCCTGCGGGAAAGTGCAAATGCATATCTGTGGATGTATATGTGCATTCCCGGTCGAAAGGACGGATGCATTGAAGGAGGAAATCCGTACCTTGAACAATAAAAAGTACTTAAATAGCTAAAGGTGGGCTGGAATAGATGTAAGATAAAAAACGGGGATATTCTGAGAGAATATCCCCTGTTTTTATGAAACGCCTGTTAATATTTTTCCTGAATTTTAAGGAAATTTCACCGATATCGCCGCAAAATATATCTTCTCCGCCTTTTGCGTCTTAAGATGTAAAATAACACATTGATGAATGCAAAGAGGAGAAGAACTGTTGCTATCCATGAATAGTGACGCCCTTTGTTGGTGTTGTCGACTCTCCTGCCTTCGGAATCGGGGGTTATCATATCGATTATAGCCTTTTTCCTTTCGATACCCCGTTCGGCAATCAGTTCGCTTTGCGCTATTACTTTACCATTAAGGCTGTAAGTGAGCTTGCCCACCACCTGCCCTTTGTAAACCGGAGCTTCCAGGTGTAGTTGGTTGTTTTCATCGGTATAGTACCATTCAATGTTTTGCTGTATCTTGGCCACATCTTCTTTTGCTACGACATCGCGGAATCCCTGAGCTGCCACGATGTTTAGCATCCCCGAATCCTCAGGGGCGTGGTTGCTTATCTGGGTGGTGGCGACAACCTGGCCCTGCTTGAGGGGTTCATACATGGTGTAGTGCTCAAATCCGTATTCAAGCAGCTTTTTTGAGTCGATCCATTGACCGTTTCTGGTGCTTTTCAGCACAACAGCGATGAGATTCATGCCATCTTTTGTGGCAGAGGATACCAAACAGTGGCCTGAATGGGAAGTATACCCAGTTTTAATGCCGGTGGCGTATGGGTAGTAATATTCTTTGCTGTCTTTATCCAGCAATTTATTTTTATTGACCCAATAACGAATGGCCTTTTTGGTAGGGTCATTCTTATCGACTTCGTTCCAGTCGGGGTATTCTCTATAGGTAATTTGTACGATTTCCCTGAAGACTTCGTGTTTCATGGCCTCTCTGGCGATTAAAGCTAGGTCGTATGCGGTGGTGTAGTGGTCTTTGTTATGATAGCCGTGAGGATTGACAAAGTGGGAGTTTGTTGCCCCCAGCTCTGCAGCTCTGCTGTTCATGAGTTCGTAAAATTTATCCAAGGCTTGGTTGTATGGCATGTCAGGGTCGCCGGATACAATACGCCCTATATGGGCGCCTATGGTGAGTGCGGCATCGTTGCCAGAAGACACCAGCAGCCCTACCAGCAGGTCTTTCAGGGTTATCTTTTCACCTACGTCAATGCAAGCCAGGCTGCTGTCTCTTGGAGCCAGGTTGGCCTCGTTGCCTACTGTGACTATTTCATCCAAGTTTCCATTTTCTATTGCCAGCAAAGCTGTTAAAATCTTTGTTGTGCTTGCGGGATACAGCTTTTCATCCTTGTTCTTCTCATAAAGCACCTTTCCGGTTTCCTGTTCGATGAGTACAGCGCCTTCGGCTTCGAGTTCTAATGTTGGGGTGGATGAAGGCTCTACCTTTTCTATGAAATCAGCGCTTTCATCTTGGTTTTGGGAGTTCTCGGGATTGAGCATGGCGGCTGATGATTGAATATGGAATGATAGCACAAATAATACCACTATCAAAGCCAAAAACCGTTTCATCATCAAAACCCCTTACCTAGCAGTAGTGTTTTGCCTTTTTAGTATAACAGATTATCAGCATGTTTGTACAGAAAAAGTTGAAGAATAGTGAATTGGTTGCAAAAATGTGGTAAAATATTCTCAAAGTAGAGCGTACAGGCCTATATAGGTTTGGAGTTGATTAACGGGGGGTGGATGCCATGCTTAACCTCGATGTCAATCAAAAGAAGATTTTGCTTGTGGTGGTTACTGTTCTGGTTTTGCTGGCCGCGGGATACATTTTTAGGAATGCATTTGCCAGCGATAGTGAAACTACAGCTGTGCGTAAGGGGCAAGAGCTGGTGCTGCAGACCAGTTCTCGAAGCGCAAGCGAAGATGTTTCAGATGAAGCTGTTTCTAGGGAAGGTGTACCCGCTCAGTATGATTCTGGTGAGGACAAGCGATCCCTCAAAAAGATAAAAGTGTACATCGTGGGTGCGGTAAGGTATCCAGGGGTTATAGAAGTGGAGGAGGGCAGCCGGCTGATAGATGTGCTTGAGCTGGCAGGCGGGGCTACAGAAGAGGCTGACCTAGAAAAGGTAAACCTGGCCCTCAGGGTGCAGGACGAAGGCATGTATAAAATTCCTAAAATAGGAGAAGAGTTGTTGGAACAAAATCCTGCCGTTTCAGGCACTACATCGGAGCAGGGGCAGCAAAAGGTAAACATCAATACCGCAGACGAGGCTACGTTGGATACCCTGCCGGGTATTGGCCCCAGCAAGGCAAAGAGGATTATAGAATATCGGGAGCAGAATGGACCATTTAAATCCGTAGAAGAGATCAAAAACGTATCAGGGATCGGTGATAAAACTTTCGAACAGCTCAAGGATTTAATTACAGTCAACTAATACTTGGTTTTCGCTATTGAGCCTTTACCGCCTGTACCAGGCTTCTTGCGCTTAGCAAAATTGATTTTACATTTGGCATGTGATACAATAAAATCTGTGTATCTAGGTTTTGAAAGGAAGGGACAGAACCTATGCCGAAGAAGCTGTTGGTGGTGGATGATGAGCCTGCTATCGTAAAAGGGCTTAAGTTCAGTTTGGAACGGGATGGCTATCAGATTGACGCCGCATATGACGGCGAGGAAGCCATGAAGATGTTCAATGAAAATCAATACGACCTTGTTATCCTAGATGTAATGCTGCCTAAGCTCGATGGGTTGACGGTGTTGCAGAGGATAAGGGAGAAATCGTCGGTGCCCGTCATAATGCTGACAGCCAAGGGTGAGGATATGGATAAGATCCTGGGCCTGGAGTACGGTGCCGATGATTATATAACCAAGCCGTTTAATATCCTAGAATTGAAGGCCAGGATTAAAGCCATTTTCAGGAGAACAAACGACACTAAAAATGAACAACAGATTATCAAAGTGAAAAACATGACCATCAATTTGGCAAACCGCAGCGTGACCATAGACGGTAAGGAGGTCAACTTGACTGCAAAGGAATTTGACCTGCTTAAGCTCTTTGCCACCAATCCGGGTAAGGTATACACCCGTGAAAACCTGCTGGAGCTCATTTGGAAGTATGAATACCTTGGTGATGTAAGGACGGTAGACGTTCACATACGCAGGCTGCGAGAAAAGATCGAGAAGAATCCCAGCCAGCCCGAGTTTATATTCACAAAATGGGGAGTGGGATACTATTTTGCTGACAAATAGGACTTTTTTTTTAAGCCTTCGATGGCAAATCGTGCTCACGTACTTGATTATAATTCTGGTCGGGTTCACCTTTATCGGCATATCGGTTTTGGATATTATAGGAAAATACATGATTGACAGCAAGAAGAATGCCTTTCGGTTGTACGCTAACTGGGTTGCTCAGGCTGTTTCTTATGACTATGCCAGCGGCGATCCCGATATTCTTGCCAGCATAGTATATGACCTTCAGGCCCTGGGAGAGGAGATTTTCAACAAAGAGCTTGAAGCCACTCGAATACTTATATTGAATAAAAACGGGGTGGTGGACTACGATTCCTATAACATAGTGCATGGGCCTGACAGCCTTTTAAAGCAGGATTTAAGCCAAGTTTTCCCCGAAGTTAAGGCCGTGCTTGCAGGAGAGAGGGTAGAGCCAAAGGAATTGTATATAAGGCCCGAGGGTTCGCGTGATGCCAAGCTGGTGCTGTATACCTATGCTCCCATTCAGCATGAGAAACACGGCATCATTGGGATGGTCATCATATCCACTTCGCTGTCCAGGATTGAGCAGATGTTGGCCCAAGTAAAAACCAGGGTGAGCACATATTTGCTTATTACCAGCGCTGTTATCATAATGGCCAGCTATATGATATCCGGATTTATCACACAACCCATCAAAGAATTGACAGATGTCATCAGGAAGATGAGCCAGGGGCATTTGGATCAACGCGTAAAGGTACGGGGAAGCAAAGAACTCAGGCAACTGGGCGAGGCATTCAATATCATGAGCGAAAAGCTTGAAAACCTGGATAGAGCTCGTAATGAATTCGTTTCAAATGCCTCTCACGAGCTTAAGACGCCTTTAAGCGCCATTAAGGTATTAACCGAGTCGCTCATTCATATGGATGTCGATGACCCGTCTATTTATCGAGAATTTCTGGAAGATATAAATTCTGAAATCGATAGACTGAATGCAATTATAAACGATCTGTTGACGCTGGTGAAAATAGATACTGAAGCTGAAGAGTTAAAACAAGAGCCGGTGGATCTGGTAGAGCTGGTGCATAGCACCTTGAAAGGTTTACAAATTTTGGCACAGAAGAAAAATATAAGGCTGGAGACTTTTTATGACGACCGATTGATAGTATCTGGTGATGCGGTGAAGTTGCGGCAGGTGGTAAGCAACATAGTCGATAATGCTATTAAATACACCCCAGAAGGGGGCAGAGTGACTGTCGAGGTTTACAAAGGCGTTGAAAATGCGGTGGTAAAGGTAAGCGATACCGGCATAGGAATACCAGCCAAGGACCTGCCGCATATTTTTGATAGATTTTTCAGGGTGGATAAGGCAAGGTCAAGGACTACGGGCGGCACAGGCTTGGGCTTATCTATAGCACAGAAGATCGTGTTGCAGCATGGAGGAAACATACGTGTGGTGAGCGAGGAGGGGAAGGGCAGCACTTTTTATGTGGAACTGCCAATTAAAGAAAACAAACAATGATAATTGTTGTTTTGTTAGAGTTATTTAAATTTTTTGTAAAAATAGTTTGTTATAATAAAAAAGCAGTGAAGGTGAAGAAGGGATATGGGAATGCGCAGTTTAAAGCGTTTATCAATATTGGCATTTATTTTAGCTATAACTATTATCTTAGCAGGGTGTAATACCATTTTTGACAGAATAATATTTTTTAACAGGAGAAACGATTTAGGGGACAAACAGCAGCAGAAGTATATAAACCCTGAGCCTCAGATCAGCGAGGTCAATGTGACTTTATACTTTAAACATTACTTGGCCGACTATCTGGTGCCTGAAAAAAGGGCGGTGCAAAAAGGGAGCCAGTCGATTGAGTACGTTGTAGTATCCGAGCTGCTCAAAGGGCCTACGTTTGAACGGGTTGCTGTAATGCCCCCCAATGTCAAGGTGTTGGATGTTACACGCAACGGCGATACCGTCTTTGTAAACTTAAGCGAAGAGTTCAGGGGCGATATTGACCTTGCTGCGGTGCGCAAGGATAACGTACCGGAGAACCAAAAGGAAAATGTATTGGCTCAGATGAAGATGCTTTGCATCTATTCGATTGTAAACTCGCTTACCGAATTGGATGGCGTCAACAGGGTGAAGATACTGGTCAACAACCGGGCACTCACGTATGAGGAGATGGGGGCTGAGCTCATAGCCTCGCAGACGGCAAGTGTTGATAAGGACACTCCCGTTATGGCGCTTACGCGTAACAAGAATTTTATCTTAAGCCCCTCTGAAGCGGTAAGGCAGGTGTTTAATTCTCTTGTAGGAGAGCCGGATTGGGAAAGAATTGATGCTTTCCTGGCGCGAAAGAATGCCGATGGGAGAGAGCGCCCGCCTATAGATGAGATACAAAAGGTATATTCAGCTTATGTTGCAGGTTTGGAGTTTGATAGCAACAATTTTATAATGAGCGAGGAGATTAAACCTGATGGGGAGGCTTTTGTTACGGTAACATATGCAATCAAGTATGCCAACGGAAAAAAGGAAAGCCGCGACAGCGATGTGTTGAGGGTGGTAAATGAACAAGGGATTTGGAAGTTGAGGCTGCCGGGCTTTTTTACCAATGTTGAGTAACTGTGCTTTTGGATTTGTGGGGTGCTGAAAGTGAGGTTAACATCAAGTTAGCAATAATTTTAATTTGATCTTTAACAGGAGGTAAGGATTAAAGCAAAAGGTCTGGCAGGTGTTTGTTGTAAATAAACAGCAGGTGAGGATGGTGATGCATTTGGTGGTCAATGGAGGATGGTCAACAGGCTGACGACAAAGGAGGGATCGTATGATGTATAGGTTTATTCGGGCAGTTGCTGTAGCAGTTGTGTTTGCAGTTCTAGCCGTGGTATTTGCCTCCTGTAGTGCAATGCCAAAAAGTCAGGTGGATGAAAAGATGGAAACACAGCAAAGTAGAGGAAAGACGACTAAGAACGATTTTTTTAGAAGTTTAGGGGATATTGAGCAGGATGAAAATCTATATTCTATATTGAAAGATAGTGATGTCTATTCTGTTGATGTCGTGTTGTACTTTTATAACCCCGATACCAACAAGTTGGAACCCGAGAAGCGAACTATTAACCTTCAGAAAACAGACCAGATTTTGAATGTGGTCATAAGCCAATTTTTACAGGGGCCAAAGGTTAAAGGGCTGAAACATGTCATATCTCCTAAGGTAAAGCTACAGAAAGTGGAACGCTACGGAAATGTGGTGGGCGTGTATCTGTCAAAGGAATTTTTAGAAAGCGAGGACATCGCTATTGCTAGGGCTGCACTGGTAAACACAATATTGGAGTCTCAGGAAGCGAAGTATGTGAAGATATATGTGGAAGGGCGGGAACTGACCCATAATGGGAAGGACGATGGACAGATTTTAGGGCTTTTGACAAAATATCCAAATGAGGTGGAACAAATTAGATCACGAGAGCTGGAGCTCACTTCACAGGGGGATGTCAAGTATATCAAGAGGGAGATATATTTTCAGGATCATGAGAGGAGGTTTTTGGTTCCAGAAATAAGGGATGTTCCCGTCAGCCAAGGGAAATACGTTGAAGCGATTGTGGGCGAATTGATAAAAGGGCCGGTCAGCGAAAACGAAGGATTGTATCCTACTATACCCAGTGGGACGCAGCTTATGGATGTTAAGTTTGTCGAGGATGCAGATTCATCAAAGGGAGTTGAACTGTACTTTTCAAAAGAGTTTAAATTGTCCTTTAACAAGGAGGCTAATTCCGAAACCTTGATGGTGGGCTCACTGGTTTATAGTTTAACAGATTTACCTGGTGTAGACTGGATAAGGATATATTACCAGAA
Source organism: Caldicoprobacter oshimai DSM 21659 (assembly GCA_000526435.1). Lineage (GTDB taxonomy): Bacteria > Bacillota > Clostridia > Caldicoprobacterales > Caldicoprobacteraceae > Caldicoprobacter > Caldicoprobacter oshimai. The sequence continues at coordinate 667,299 of JAGB01000002.1, read as the reverse complement.
TGAAAATGGCGAATACGTGAATACCCCAGTGGTGTCCATGGGTTTAAACAGGAGGTTTGACAAGGATAGCTTGCCATTTCAGCTGGGTAAAAGGATCAAGGTATATTTCAGCGATAAAGATGCTATGAACTTGGTCCCAGAGTATAGGATTATAAACAGAGATTCCAAAGATATAGTAAATGAGATATTGAATGAGCTAATTGAGGGCCCTTCTCAAGAAGGACATATGGCGGTCATCCCCTCCAATATTTCAGTAGGGGATATTAAGGCGTATGTAAGCGGGCAAACAGCCTTTGTAAATTTGCCCTCAAAGTTCAATCCATCTGGACTGGGAAGCACAGGTGAGATTATGGCCCTTTACGCCATCGTAAACTCTCTCACTGACCCTGTTAATACCGACAACGTCAGGCAGATTCAATTTTTGGTGGACGGCAAGGTAACCAATGAATTTGGGCATATGTCGCTGGCTGATCCCTTTGTGCGAAATCCTGAGTTGATAAAGGAGTAGGGATGGATGCTTGTTGAATTGATGATGGCTGATAGCTGAGAGGAGCCATGTAAGAGTAAGGCTCCGCATTTTTTATGATTATGAGGAATATAAGCGCCTTGTTTGATATGTCAACTTTCAAACGGTTTTATCAAAAATAGGCAAGAAGACCTCATATTCTGCAACATGGCGATTAATTGCGGGTGAAGGCAAGTGTAGATGCCTCAAAGTAGCTGGCGAGTCTACCATTTGGCAAAGGGTCAGTAGTGGGTGTGTGAGCCACCCACCAAATTTCTCACAAAGCCACCACCTTGGCAGTTACTTCATTAATCTTTTTTCCTCTTCATCCTTCTCTGTTGCTTTAAAAATTCCTTAAACTGTTCTATTACATACAGGTCTTCTTCGCTCATAAGTTCATCATCTTCGTTGTTTTTATTTTGTTGGTCATTTGATTTAACGTTGTTGTAGGGATTACGAATATTGGAGTACCCAAGAAGATAATCTATGGATACGCCAAAAACCTCGGCAATTTTTCCTATTATATCGATTCTGGGTTTCCGTTCACCATTTATATACCTGGATATAGTAACCTCAGTTACCCCTATTCGTTCTGCTAATTCCCTTTGCGTCATATCCTTTTCATCCAGCAGTTCCTGAAGCCTTTTTATGAATATGTCCATCCGCTTTACCCCTTTCTTAACCAAATATTATAATCCGCTTTGCTTTAGAACATAAAAAAACTTACCTAAATTATAAAAATATTATTGACATTAACCGTTTGGTATAGTAAAATATGATTAGCCAATTGGTTAAACAACAGTGGCAGTAATTGAACATGGAAATTTTGGCTGAAGTCGGTGAAGCTTTTTAAAATTTATATGAGAAGCCTGGGCTGTAGGAGAGATGAAACTAGGTGGTTGTGGATAAGTAGGCAGCACATCATCTCGTATAGTATAAACCACATTATGCGGCATTTCCAACATAGCATACAAACCAGGAAAGTTGGACAAAGAGTTGGACAACATTGGTTTTAAGTGAGTTTTTATGGAGAGGAGAGATAGCTGTCAGGTTTGTGCAATGGTCAATAATGATTGGACTGTTAAAATTAAGTAGCAGGGAAAGAATGATTATAGCCATTAATAGTATTATATATTTGGCAGCATTAATGTGCAAAATAATTTTCAGTTTTGTTTAGTTTAAAGAGTTCTAATTTTGGCGTAATTGAATAAAATTAGTTATAGAATCTATGAAGTGTCTAGATTGTATTCCTATATTTGGAATAATGTTAAAAATAATGTAGAGAACAATTATTTAACTCTTATTCTGCAAAAAACAAGTAAAATTGGTAAGGTTACCATAAATATAGCACAGTTACTAAAGCTGTGATAAATTGATTTATCATAAATTCATCACAGGGGGTAGTAACTATACAAACCACCATTGTAAATCATAATAACAAATTAGTTGCTTTTTGCAAGATGTAAATTATGGAATGAATGAAGCACAGTTTAATCAATTTTATATTCTATCAAAAATTAAACAATTTGATGTTTTGACAAATAGCTGGTATGCAAGTATGTCACTAATAGAAGAAACTCTATGTAATAGGTATGATGTTATGGGGTGAGTTAAAGCCAATAAGACGATTTCTCCTTGTGAAGTCAAGATTGGGATTTCAGTTTATTAACTGGATTGAGCCATCTAACCTTAATCTGGTTATCGTTGATGGAAAATAGGTGTAAAGATAAAGTTGGTAAATTTAGTTTGTGAATTTTAATATATTATTTGAGAAGTTGAAGCCAAAATCATCAAAGAAGACAAAAAATGAAGTAGTTTAGTTTTCATATAGGGTTTCTTTCTTTATTATTATAAATTAAATTTGTATACATATAACTATACGATTCGACAAAAATAGGAGGAATTCTTACTTTATATAAGAGTAAAACTCTAAAGAATTGTTATGAGTTTACAAAAGTCTAAATACTTTATTATAAGATAGGGAGGTATTATAAATGAGGCTAAAAAAGGTTTTTGTAGTGCTTTTGTGTATTAGTTTTGTTTTATCGTTGGTAGTAGGGTGTACATCTAGTGAAACTGCGGATAAAGAAGGACAAAAACAAGAGGGTGAATCTGTATCTAAACAAACTGATCAAGAAGAAGAGGCAAAAGAGGATGAAGATGTCCCACCTTACCTAAATAAAGAGGGGTTTCCCATTGTAAAAGAACCGATTACCTTGAGGTTCATGGTAAGGCAAACACCTGTTCAACCTCCTCATGAAGAGATTTTTGTGTGGCAGGAATATGAAAAGATGACTGGAGTAAAGATTGAGTGGATTAATGTTCCTGATACAGATTTGGCTGAAAAAAGAAATTTAGCTATTGCATCTGGCGATTTACCGGACGCATTCATAAGATGTAACTTTCCAGATTTAGATGTATTGAGGTATGGGGAACAAGGGATTTTCATTGAATTAAACGATTTAATTGACAAATATGCACCTAATTTAAAGGCTTGTATGGAAAAATATCCAGAAGTTAAAAAGGGTCTGCCAGAATATAACGGTAAGATATATGCTACACCCGTTCTTTTTGATTCGGAAGCTATTCAAATGGGAACAAGGCTTTTTATAAGGAGAACGTGGGTTGACAAGTTGGGGTTATCAATGCCCACTACTACTGATGAACTATATAATGTGTTGAAGGCTTTTAAAGAAGGAGATCCTAATGGAAACGGGCAGGCTGATGAAATACCATGGACTAGTTCGGATCTTACTGCCATAGAAGGCGTGTTAAAAGGAGCCTGGGGATTACAAAATAGGGGAAGTAAACATCCTTATGTTGATATGAATGAAGAAACTAATGAATTACGCTTCATTTACACTACTGATGAGATGAAAGAATTATGGCAGTACCTTAATAAGTTATATGTAGAAGGGTTATTGGATCAAGAAATTTTTACAATGGATCATCCTAAATTAATAGCAAAAGGTGAACAGAATTTAGTAGGAGCATTTTGTTTTGTAAATTCACAAGCAATTGGTGCTACACATGAGAAAGAATATGAAGGAATTCCAGAAGCTCTGGAGGGGCCACATGGGCATAAGATTTGGGCAGGAAAAGGACCTGTACTTAGTTCAAAAGGCTCATTTCAAATAACAAGTGCATGCAAGTATCCTGAAGTTGCTATAAGATGGATTGATTACTTCTATTCTGAAGAAGGTGCTACGTTTTTCTACATGGGCGTAGAAGGCGTAACATATAAGAGAAATCCAGACGGTACTTTAGAATATACTATACCAGAACTCGAAAGCATGCCTGAAGGGACTTCCTTTGACCAGATTGTTGGTAAATACACACCATATATGGGTGGTGGTAATCCACAAATTACCATGACGCATTATTTTAAAGGAGGGGAGACTCATCCTATACCTTTAAAAGCGGCACAGAATGTGGCACCTTATGCTCCGAAAGAAATATGGGCTGGATTTAACTTTACCATAGAAGAAGCAGAGAGACTTAATGAGTTGCAAAGTGATATTCACTCTTATATAAATACTATGAGAGCTGAATTTATTAGCGGCAAAACATCTTTTGATCAATGGGATGAATATGTACAACAAATAGAAAAAATGGGATTAAAGGAATATATGGAGATTTATCAGAAAGGTTATGAACGATATAAAAGTAACTAAAATTTACTAAAATTAAACCAAGAGATGATTAGAGACACACTTAAAGCCTAACAAAGGCTTTAAGTGTGTCGTCACAAATTTTTATAAAAAGGTGAAGTGAAAATGGATAAGAACAGTAAAATTTCTAGAGATAGTCTTTTATATGATCTTATAAAAAATAAAACATTGTATATAATGATATTGCCTGTTACCTTGTATTTCATAATATTTTCTTACTGGCCAATGTATGGTGTTCAAATTGCTTTTAAGAATTTTAACGCTGCAAAAGGGATAATGGGTAGTCCATGGGTGGGATTTTATCATTTTGAGAGATTTTTTCATAGTTATCATTTTGTAAATCTGATAAGGAATACAATTACTCTTAGTGTGTACCAACTCATAGCGTCGTTTCCAGCTCCTATTATATTGGCACTTTTATTAAACGAAGTTACCAATAGTAAATTCAAGCGGGTTGTACAAACAGTAACTTATGCTCCACATTTTCTGTCTACAGTGGTAATAGCTGGAATGTTGACAACTTTTTTATCTCCTCGAACGGGAATAGTCAATCATTTGATAGAAGCTTTAGGAGGAGAAAGAATTTATTTCATGGGTGAACCTTTTTGGTTTAAACATGTATACGTATGGTCAGGAGTATGGCAGCATACAGGCTGGAATGCTATTATATATTTAGCTACATTAACTAGCGTTGACCAACAGTTACATGAGGCAGCAATTATTGATGGTGCAAATAAAATCCAAAGAATATGGTATATTAATATACCAACTATTATGCCTACAGCTATAATATTGCTTATATTAAATTTAGGGCAGGTAATGAATGTGGGATTTGAGAAGGTATTTTTGCTACAAAATGATTTAAACATGAAATCGTCAGATGTTATTTCTACTTATGTGTATAGAATGGGATTGCTTGGTGCTCAGTATTCCTTTTCTGCTGCGGTAGGTTTATTTAATTCGGTTATAAATTTTATTCTTATAATAATTGTGAACTATATATCTCGTAAAGTTAGTGAGGTTAGTTTGTGGTGACAAAAAGGAGTGAAAAAAGGAATGAACACAATAGCAAGAGCAAGAGTAGATAAAATTTTTGATACAGTTAACATAATTATTCTTACATTAGTGCTAGTAATTATTCTTTATCCTTTAATCTTTGTTGTTTCAGCTTCTTTTAGTGATCCTGTGCGTGTTTTACAGGGTCAAGTTTGGCTATGGCCCAAGGGATTTAATATAGAGAGTTATAAATTAGTTTTTTCACATGACCAGATTATGATAGGGTATAGAAATACAATATTTTATACGTTGTTAGGCACATTTATAAATCTTGTAATGACAACTCTTGGTGCATATCCTTTATCTCGGCGTGATTTTCGTGCGAGGTCATTTTTTACTTTCATATTTGTATTTACGATGTTTTTCAGTGGGGGGTTGATTCCTACGTATTTGGTAGTAAAACAGTTGGGGCTTTTGGATACAATATGGGCTCTATTATTACCAGGAGCCGTAAGTGTATGGAATATGACGATTATGCGTAATTATTTTCAGACGAGTATTCCTTTTGAATTGCAGGAATCGGCAATGATAGATGGATGTGGGAACTTAAGTTTGCTTTTAAAGATAGTACTCCCATTGTCAATACCCATCATAGCCGTCATGATTATTTTTTATGGTGTAGGACATTGGAACAGTTTTTTTAATGCTTTAATTTATCTTACGGATCAAAATAAATATCCATTACAGTTAGTGTTAAGATCAATTTTAATTAAGGAAGAAACAGCTGAAATGATTGCTGCTGATGATTCTGTAATCAGAAGGCAAATGATGGCAGAAATATTAAAATATGCTGCAATAATAGTTGCTAGCTTGCCAGTTCTTTTATTATATCCATTCTTACAGAAGTATTTTGTACATGGGATCATGGTAGGTGCTCTAAAGGGTTGATATTTTCAAAATTAACTTTGGGAGAAGTAGTAAGTACGGATCAAGTCCAAATTTTTGTGTAAAATTCCCTCTGGCTAGAATCAGGTTAAATTATCACCACTAATCTTTAAATTTTACTGCTTCCGGCTTCTTTTAGGTCAAGGATTCGCTATCGCCGGGCTGCGCCCGTCCTTGACCTAAAATAGCCTCCAGCAGTTTTATAACTCTTAGCAGTGGTGATTACACTACCCTATTAATACTACCTTTTCCTTCAGCTTCTGTGCTTTGCTACTACACCATTCAAAATACTCACTCATGTCAAAATATCTTTTTCCACTTCCCCACCTCTCATCTATTTCCATCAGCAGTGCCCCTATTAAGCGTATTGCGGATTCCCTGTTCGGAAATATCCTTATCACCCTCTCTCTTCGCCTTATCTCTTCATTTAACCGCTCTAACCCATTGGTAGTACGCAGCCTCCTACGGTATTGCTCAGGAAGTTCCAATACCGCTGTCGCATCTTCAAAACCTTCCTCTAATACCTCCATAGCCTTGGATGCCTTCTCTTTGTATTCCTTTGTATTCCTCTAATACATCATTTAACAGCTTCCTTGCCGTTTTTGAGTCAGGTGCTTCCAATATAGCCCTTACCTTGCTATGAACCTCTTTTTGTAACTGTTTTGGTGTCTTATCAAGAATATTTCGCATAAAATGTGTCTGACACCTCTGCCATGTTGCTCCCTGAAAATGCTGCCTGATAGCTCGTATAAGCCCTTTATGTTGGTCTGATACTATAAGGTCTACCCCATGTAATCCCCTCTGCTTGAGCCATGAGAAAAATTCTCCCCAGCTTTCTTCACTCTCACTATCCCCTACCATAAATCCTAATACCTCTCGGTAACCTTCTTCATTTATCCCAATGGCAATTAATAACCCTCTTTGCCGAACTCTCTCTTCTTCCCTTACCTTTATTACCATGGCATCTACTATAACAAATGGAAACCTCTTTTCATTAAGTGGCCTGGAAATCCATCCTTGAACTACTGGATCAAGGTTCTTGCATAGCTCAGATATAGTAGATCTGGAAAATTCAGTACCGCAAAGTTCATATGTTATTTCTTCAACCTTCCTTGTAGATACACCATTAACTACCATTTCCATTAGGGCAAGTAATAGTGCCTGTTCACTCCGTTGATAACGTTGAAATAAATCAGTTGTAAATTTCCCATACCTAAACCTAGGAATCTGCAATACTATATTCCCAACTCTTGTGTCTAATCCTCTTTTGTAATAACCGTTACGATAATCTTCTCTTTCTTTAGTCCTTTCATATGGTTCGGCTTTAATCTGTTCGGTAGCCTGTGCCTGCAGTACTTGATTCAATACAGACTCTAGTAACTTAGCCATACCTTCATCTTTAGCTCCTTTTAAAAAAAGATAGTGCAAAATTTCAGAATCAATGGTAATATTGTATTGAGCCATTTCTCATCCCTCCAGTTAGGTTTTGGTTTTTACATTTTTAATTCTAACCAGAGGGGTGGGGGTGGCTCAACCCCTTTTTACACAATTATATGGACTTAACTGAAGATAATAATGTGGTTATCATGGAGCTTGAAGGGGGTATAAAAGCGTCTTATCTTCAATGCCATTTTACTCCTGATTATCATCGAAATTATACTTTTATTGGAACAGAGGGAAGAATTGAAAATTCTGAACCGGATGGGAAAGTATGGGTAAAAACAAGAAGATCTAATACGTGGAGAGAATTAGCTGATCGCACTTATGAAATCAAAAAAACTGTAGGAGGTCATAGTGGTGCAGATCCATTAATTTGTAAGGATTTTATTGATATGATTATATATGGGAAAGAGCCGCTTGCTACGCCTATTGCTGGGAGAATGAGTGTTGCAACAGGTTGTGCTGCTGCGGAATCAATGCGTCAGGGGGGTATTCCTGTAAAAGTACCTGAACTTCCAAAAGATCTACAACTTTAATTTTTCAATGGAGGCTATTCCAAATTTTGTGTATGAATGAATAATGGAGCTCCTTTCTGATGAAAATTAACAACATAAATCAGAAAGGAGCTTTTTATTTATAGGTGTTTTACCAAAAGAAATGTTATGGAAATAATCAAGGAAAATAATTTTCAGACATCTTAAGAGATCATGAAATTCATGAAGGAAGCCTTTAAAAATATCCTTCCAAGAAATACTAAAAACAGAAATGGATGTATACCTTATTCCAAAGGAGAAAAGCCCACTGCTGATACAGACAATACTAGAAATGGCTAGAGTTCCAAGATTGTACGCACTGAACTAGGTCCAATAGAACTCGATATCCCAAGAGATCGCAAAGGTGAATACAATCCTAAAATTGTACCTAAATATTGTACCTATAATTTTATGGTTCTAATTTTGATGAAATTGAATAAGATAGTTATAGAACTATAAATTGGATTTAGTATGGATTTCAAAATAGATTCAGAATCTAGGAGACGGAGTGGATATCATTTTGCTGGAAAATTTTTATAAGTACAAAACATGAACAAGGGAGTGCTCATAGTCCAAGCTTTTATCTATTCTTTTGTATACATAAAGTAAAAACACGTGCTAAGTATATGCATTCTATAACGCTTAAAAACTAAGTATAACTATAAAAATTTGTCAAAGATGCAATACTTTTAAATTACTATAAATTAATGGGGATTATTCAAAAAATTATTAAAAGTAGGGATGTTTAGCTATACTGCAGGAGCCCTTTCATTTTATAAATTAAATTTTTACATATTTGGCATAATATATAACCTAATAAAAATGAAGAGAATCCTATCTCTATAAAAGGTAAAACCCTGAAAAGTAAGGAATTTCAGGGTTTTACGCAATCAAAAAATAATTAAGGAGGGGGTCATGTGAAACATAGGTTTGTGAGAAGTATCTCGCTTCTGGTGTCTTTACTGCTTGCCGTTTCTATTCTAGCATCATGTCAACAACAAACAGCGACAACACCTGAGGAACCAACAGCATCTGACGAATCCAAGAAAACGGAAGTTGCCGAGACACCTCAAGATAAGACGGACAGTGAAAATGCTGAACAGAAATCCGAGCAAAATACTGAAATGGTCAAAGCAGATGATTATGTACCTAAAGTCAATAAGGAAAAAGTGTTTAGGGCTACCTGGGGATCATGGCCTAAACCACCTCAATTTCAAGGGAATCCGTTTACCCAGGGCGGAGTTGGCGAAATGGGCAGATATGTATTTGAACGTTTAACACAGATTGTTCGTTCTACAGATGTTATTCACCCCATTTTAGCTACATCTATAGAACATAGTGAGAGAGAATCTGTCATTAAATTACGGGATGATGTCACCTGGAATGATGGAGAAAAGTTTACTGCGGATGATGTAATTGCAGCTTTTTATTTAAATCCACGTACTATATGCAATTATTTAACAAAAGTAGAAAAAATCGATGATTATACGGTAAAACTTGTATGGCAAGATCCACCTCCGTTTATGGAACTACGCGATTTGCTGATTGCTCAGGATGGTACTATGAATGTACCTTATCATATCTTTAAAGAATATGTGGACAAAGCAAAGTCTATTTACGAATCAGCCAGAGATGCCACCCCAGAAGAGCTTGCTGTTGCGCGTACCGCTTTTGGTAAAAAATTAACCGAAGAACAGGACAAAGCGTTAAGCGATAATTGGAATGAGATGATGAAGTTAACGTATCCAAAACCTATAGGCACTGGTCCTTACGTAGTGGAAAGTGTCACTGCTTCTGATGCTGTTCTTGTTAAGCGAGATGATTATTGGGCAGCCGATCAAATTTATTTTGAAAAAATCCATCATATAACGGGTACAGCAGAAAGTATGCTTGGTATGTTACGCAATGGTACTACTGATATCTATAACGGATCACTTCCAAAGGACTTAGCGGAATCTATTTTAGCTTCTAACAAGGATATCGTATTTTATCCAATGTTCGATCCAGCTTGTCACGTGTTGTTCTTCAATCAACGACGTGAACCATTTAATGATGTAAATTTACGTCGTGCACTGGTATATGCTTTGGATCGTACTAAGATCCGTGAAGGTGCTAACTATTATGGTAAAGAGTTCCCTATATCCATGGTAGGTATGCCACCTTCTTCGCTTGAAACATATGTTTCCGAAGAGATGCGAGCTAAGCTAACTAAATATGAATATGATCCCGAAAAAGCAGCCAGAATTCTTGAAGAGAACGGGTGGAAACGAAATAAAGACGGTATTTGGGAAGATAAAAATGGCAAGACATATTCATTTACAATTGCTGTAAATGCCGGTTGGCAACCTGCTGGCGTAGTTGATACTGCAGCTTCTATTGCTGCTGAACAGCTAACAAAGTTTGGATTTCCTACTCAAGTTGTAGCGGTTGACAGTTCAGTATTTTGGAATAATGCTGCTAAAGAAGGAATGTATGATATGGTCATTGAGTGGGGAGATATAACATGGTCATTTATGTATCCATGGAGTCCCCTTAATAATACCTTTAAGGGTGGTCCCAGTGAATTAATGGGACTTCCGCGGGATCCTGAAACAAATCGGGTTAATTTGAAAGTTAAAGGACCTGATGGAACAGAAGTGGATCCTATTGAGTTGGTTGATAAACTGCCGGTTACTGCCGATGAAGAAGAACGCCAGAAGATTATTGATACTCTGGTATGGATCTGTAACGAGTATGCTTTTGGTGCCAATCTTTATCAGAATACTACTGGTGTATGGCTAAACCGGAAAACTATAACTGGTTTACCTATGGAGGATGAAATAGACAAATACAATCAATTTATGCCAGTCGGTCGTAATTTTGAAGAGATTGTAGATATCGCCGAATTAAATATAGGTTTTGCTGACATGTATGTAATCTGGTCAGGAGATTTAAAACCTCGGTAAGCCAAGGTACATAAAGTATATGATATTAACTAGGGGCAAGTGAATGCCCGCTTGCCCCTTATTTTTGAATTTTCATTGTTGAAAGGGGTGTAATATGTGATAAAACACCTTGCTAAACGCTTCGGGATTGCATTATTTACATTGATATTGGCAAGTTTTATGACTTTTTTAATTCTGCGGGCTATGCCTGGTGATGTCGTTGAAATGATGAGCCGTAGTGAAGCGCAAAGCCGAGGTATTAGTCTTGAGGATGCTCGAAAAATTGTGGTTAATATGCTTAATTATGATCCAGATGAACCTATTTTACGTCAGATGGCTCGTTATTATGGTGGACTTTTACGGGGTAATCTAGGAACCTCCATGTATTCGCGAACACTGACGGTAAATCAGATTATTGCAGAAACTTTACCGTGGACGCTATTTGTGCTGTCCATTTCTTTAATTTTAAGTTTTTTCATAGGAACAAGACTTGGTATGTTGATGGCGTGGAAACGTAATTCATTTATAAATCCTGTTATTTCTGTATATTCTATAATTACTACGGCTATTCCAAATTTCATTTTTGGCATACTGCTTATACTTATATTCGGTATTAAGCTGAAGTGGTTTCCATTGGTAGGTGCATATTCTCCCAACATCAAACCAGGCTTTACACTGGAGTTTATTTTAGACGTATTATATCATGCAGCATTACCGATACTTACATATGTTCTCACTTCTGTAGGTATGTGGGCTTTGCAAATGAGGGGTGCAGCAATGAATGTACTCGGTGAAGACTATATTACTGCAGCCCGTGCTAGAGGTATTCCAGACAATTTGATTAGGAAAAGGTATGTGAAAAAAAACGCTATGTTACCAATGGTTACACATCTTGCCATGAGCTTTGGTACTATGGTTGGGGGATCAACCTTGATTGAATCCACTTTTAGTTATCCAGGAATGGGAGCATTTATTGCACAGGCTACTGCACAGCGGGATTATACGATGATGCAAGGAATGTTGCTTGTTACGAGTTTTGCTGTCATTTTAGCAAATTTAATTGCTGACCTTTTATATAGTAAGCTCGATCCTCGCGTAAAGACGGAGGGATAATGTATGCAGAGTATAAAAACGTTTTTCAAAATAATTTACCGTAATAAGCAGTCATTTATCGGAATGCTGATTCTCGTCATGTTCATTCTGATGGCTACAGTAGGAGCTGCAGTTGTCCCACTTGATCTTACTCCTAATTTTGAAAATCGTTATCGTAGGCCAGCTATCATCGAAATGATTTTTGGCGTAAAAGAAGTGGATGAAACTAATGAAGAGATGGAAATTGCTCGTAATCCTTTTATGCAGATGGGAGAACAGGAAGAGAAAACTGAAGAAGAGGAGAAAGAGGGAAATTTATATAAAAATAAGCGTTATATAATGGGAACAGATTATATTGGAAGAGACATTTTTGCGCAGGTTGTACATGGCTCACGGGATGTGTTGACGATAGGTTTTTTGGCAGCTACTTTTGCTATTTTAATAGGGGTTACCATTGGTGCTCTTTCTGGATTTATCGGTGGCTGGGTAGATTCAATGTTAATGTTAATTACCAACCTATTCCTTACTATTCCAAGCTTTCCTATAATGATCATATTATCGGCTTTTATTTCAATAAAAAGCCCACTGGTTATGGCGAGCATTCTTGCCATATTTGGTTGGGCAGGGCTAGCAAGAGCAGTACGAGCTCAGATTTTAGAAATAAAGGAACGAGGATTCATTGTCGTTTGTAAGGTTATGGGACTTAATAATTTTTATATAATTTTCCGTGAAGTGTTGCCCAATATGGTTTCTTATTTAGCAATCAATTTTATTACTATTATGCAGTCTTCAATTGTATCTAGTGTAGGTGTTATGATGCTAGGATTTGCTCCATATACGCCGACTAATTGGGGGGTTATGCTAAATAGTGCAATTCGTCAAGGGTTAACCAATCCAGATGCTATATATTATTTATTGTCACCAATTTTGTGTCTTACTTTATTCCAACTGGGATGTATTTTCTTTGCCAGTGGAATTGATGATGCATTAAATCCTCGATTGCGTAACTAATAATGTAACGAAAGGAGAATAGATATGGAGAATTTAGTTGAAATTAGAGATCTAACCATTGATTTTCCGTTGCGTGCCGGTACTATTCGTGCGGTTAATCATGTAGATCTGGATATTCCCAAAGGCAAAGTAACAGCGCTGGTAGGAGAATCGGGCAGCGGCAAATCTACTTTAGCCAGTGCTATTATTGGTTTAGTATCAGTACCTGGTAAGATTGTTAGCGGACAAATACTGTATAAAGGCAGAGATGTATTAAAAATGGACAATAGAGAATTAAATAAATATCGCTGGAAAGAGGTATCAATGGTGTTTCAGGCGGCACAAAATTCCCTTAATCCCGTTATGACTATAAGAGAACAATTCTTAGAAACAGCACGAATACATATGGAGAATTATGATGAAAGTGCAGCTCTAAAGAGAATTTCTGAATTGCTTGGATATGTACGTTTGGAAGCAAATCGCGTTTTAGATTCATATCCTCACGAATTATCGGGTGGAATGAAACAGCGGGTTATGATTGCGTTTTCTCTGTTATTGGATCCACAAATGATTATACTTGATGAGCCTACTACAGCTTTAGATGTAATTACGCAGGACTACATTTTTAACATTTTAAAACGCATTCATGAGGAGATGGGGATTACTATGTTCCTGCAAACCCACGATATTGCAGTAGTTGCAAAAGTAGCTGAACGAATGGGTGTAATGTATGCGGGGTACTTGGTGGAAATAGGAGGAATACGAGATATGTTTTATAATGCTGCTCATCCATATACGAAACAGTTGCTTCAAGCTGCTCCATCATTGTTGGATGAGTTGAAAGAACGAAAGCCTATCATGGGTACTCCACCTGATCCATATAATATGCCTAAAGGCTGTCCTTTTCATCCCCGTTGTATACACGCAAAACCTATCTGTGAAGAACAAATACCTCAAATGGTAGATGTAGCACCTGATCATAAAGTCATGTGTCATCTATACCTATAAATTATGAAGGGGGAAGCAGTAAGATGGATAAGCCTTTGATGGAGCTTAAAAATGTGGATATGTACTATTATAAAAAGAGTGGGCTTTTTAAACCTAAAATTCCCATAGGAGCTGCTGTAGGTATTAATATGACTATAAATGAAGGTGAAATAGCTGCTTTAGTAGGGGAAAGCGGGGGAGGAAAAACCACTATAGGGAATATTGTGGCGGGATTATTAAAGCCCACTAGTGGGGAAGTGCTTTTTGAGGGAAAAAATATCTATAAGATGACGCGAGCAGAATTTCGAAAATATCGTCATAGTGTGCAACTTGTACAACAGGATTCATATGCTTCCTTAAATCCAGTGCATACTATTGAACATTCACTTGTTGGCCCTATTCTTTCTAGAAAAATAGTTAAAAACCGGAAGGAAGCATTACAGAAGGTTAAAGAGGCTCTGTTACGTGTAGAGCTTTCTCCACCTGAAATGTTTTTAGAAAAGTATCCTCATCAGCTATCTGGAGGACAGCGTCAGCGCATTTTAATGGCAAGGGCAATATTGATGAATCCCAAACTTATCATCGCTGATGAGCCGGTATCTATGATTGATGTATCGCTGCGTATCGCTATATTAAATTTGATGAGTCGGTTAAATAGGGAAATGAATATCGCGTTTTTGTACATAACCCATGATTTAGCTACTGCTCGTTATATAGCACAAAATGGTAGTATTACTGTTCTTTATCTCGGTAAAATAGTAGAAACTGGCAGAACAGCTACTGTATTGGAGCGGCCAGCTCATCCTTATTTGCAGGCTTTGCTATCTGCCGTTCCTGTTCCAGATCCTGATATTGAGAGTAGAAAAAGGAAATTGCCATTAAAATCTGTAGATATGCCTTCTGTAGCAAAACCACCCTCTGGATGTCGATTTCACCCTCGGTGTCCATATGCTGATGAAAAGTGCAGCATAGAAGAACCTGAATTAATTCCATTTAATGGACGTCTTTGTGCATGTCATCATGTAGAGACTATTCCAGAATGGAGTTATCTTGAATGAAAAAAGATTTTTTGTCTGGGTTACATCGTAGTACCATTACCATGGCGTTGGTTATTATTGTCTTGTGCATTATAATTTTGCCGTGGAGTAATCCTTCTTCTGCTGCTTTTGTACCTTTAGCATTATCTATTGTTATCAGTTCTCTTACGTTAATTTGGGCTAGCTTGAGTTTGCGAAAACAAATAAAGAAAGAGAGGCTGAATAGTAAAATATCTGATGAGGATGATTTTTCTAATACATCGGTTTAGTAAATAAAAGTAGCTTCCTATAGGAATTACTTATGAATTTTCCTAAGCTGGAGTACAATGTATAACGGACTTCTATGGACTTTGCAGGAGAAACGGCAGGGCTATTGGCTTGGACATATTATTTATTGATGTGGGCGTTGAAACATATACCGCTAAGACTTTTAGCAGCTCGAGGTATGAGATATGGACCATGCAATCACAGTATCATAACCTTCCTACTGTAAACGGTGTATGCCAGCAAGCTGGGGAACAGTACCGAGCCCTAGATGTTGTTTATTATGCCACTGAAAACCTGTGGCTGAGCTTTCAATGGATATAGCTCCAGTTTATCCGGCTAATGCGGGTATTAAAAAGTGGTTCAGACGGTGCGCATTGCATAGGGGAGATCAATCGTATGTATAGTATTTAAGGCAAAGGAACCGTTTGATTGCAGGGGTATGGGCAATAAAAATCATGGAACATCATATTGCTTAATCCCACAATATCAAGTATAATGATGCTCGGCCTGATCTTTTAAGCCGGGCTTATTTTTTTGTTATGACATATCAGGTTTGCAGGGGCATTATCAAATATAAGGTGCATTATAAAGAGAGGGTGGGGATGGGGTTGGGTATAATCAAAAAACAGCTTCAAGAGACGTGGAATATATTGAAGAGCTTTAGGGGTAATGCAAGGGGATGTTTGGTAGTTGAACCCCTGTGGGGAATACCTTATAACCTGTTTATTCCTTATGCCTCGGTATACATGTTAGAACTGGGTTGTACTGATGAGCACATAGGCATTATAACATCGGTAGGGCTGCTCTTCCAGGTGTTCTTTTCGTTTATAAGCGGATACATCACAGATAGGCTGGGGAGGAAGAGGACAACGCTCATCTTCGACCTTATAGGATGGAGCCTGGCTGTATTGATATGGGCTTTTGCACAGAACTTTTATTATTTTTTGGTGGCCAGCATAGTCAACAGCTTTTTCAGGATAGTACACACCTCATGGACCTGTCTACTGGTTGAGGACACCCGTCCTGAAGAGAGGGTACATGTGTATACCTGGATTCAAGTGGCAGGACTTTTGGCGGGATTTTTTGCGCCCATTGCGGGTTGGCTCGTCAAAAGGTATGGCGTGGTTCCTGCCATGAGGGGGCTTTATTTATTTGCCTTTGTCTCCATGACCAGCATGTTTTTTATAAGGAATAGGATTACCCATGAGACGCAGATGGGGCTTATAAAGATGCAAACGACAAAGGGGTTCAATGTCATAGAGGTGCTGGATGAGTACAGAAGAATATGTATGCAGCTTTTAAAAAGCCCCCATACCATGCTGGCCTTTGGGCTCATGCTGTTTAACAACGTGCAGGTAACTCTGCGCAATACCTTTTCGGCCATCCTTTATACCAAAGGGTTGGGACTTTCTGAGGGAACCATTGGAATGTTTACAGCCATTACATCTGCCATAATGCTCTTTATATACCTGTTTGTAATGCCTACTTTGGGAAAGCTCAAAGTCACCCGTCCTCTTCTCTGGGGATTTGTGTTGTCTATAATAAGCAATGGCATCTTTGTGTTGTCTCCTCCTGGGAAGCTCCACCTATCAGTGCTTGCTATCGTTATCGGAGCTACCGGCATGGCATTAATTTACCCATTTGTTGAATCTTTGGTGGCCAACAGCATAAACGACGAGGACAGAGCCAAGGTCATGTCCATCCTGTATGTGCTGGTCTTAGGTTTGACAACGCCCTTTGGGTATATAGGCGGCTTGCTTTCCTCTGTTTCTCCAAAGCTTCCGTTTGTGCTCATCATGGTTACCTTTGGCATCAGCGTTATGCTGCTGTTTATCCTTGAAAACATTGAAAGGCATAAACGCCATGATGTTGTGAACGCTGAGCTTGGTTCGTAGTGCTAAAGCCATTTAATTCTAGATTTTGGTGTAAAGTTAAATTTTGCTTTTCAAAACGAAATTTTATTGAATGTGAGCTGCAAAAATTAGTCAGTCGCTTGGTACCGCGGCAATTTCGAAGAAAAATGACAGTAAGCGAAAAATTACATGCATAAGCGTTACTTTATCAAGCTACATTGAGCAAGTTAAGTTTGCAGCAGAATCAATCTTTAACTCTTTTTGCCTGCCGCATTTGGTTATTTTGTGGAATGCTGAAGTATAATATGCTATAATTGTCACTGGGATGAACAAGGAGAACGGCTCTTGCTTTGTCCATTGTGTTGAAGATAAATCTTTCTGTTGTCAACACGGCGATGGTTGCCGCAATGACGAGCCGAAAGGGGTGTAAACATGGACGATTTGCAGCAACGTGCAGCCTACCTGGTGGAAAAGCTGCTGGCCTTTGCACTGGCCAATGACATGATATCCAAGTTTGATGTCACCTATACCAGGAATCAGCTGCTGGACCTTCTAAAGATAGACCAGCCTTATCCGCAGCCTCTAGACCTTGAAAGCCTGGAGGTGCCGGAGACGGCAACGCCTATACTGGAGGAGCTCCTGGACTATGCCGTTCAGCGAGGGCTCATACCTGAGGATACGCTTACGTACAGAGACCTGTTTGACACGCGCATAATGGGCCTTTTGATGCCAAAGCCGTCGGAGGTCATTGAGCGGTTTAACAGAATAAAGGCCGAGAAGGGCATCAAAGCTGCTACCGATGATTTTTACAATCTCTGCCAAAAGTCCGATTACATACGCGTAAGCCGCATTGCCCGCAACATAAAGTGGCAGTATGATAGCGAGTTTGGTCAGCTGGAGATAACCATCAACCTCACAAAGCCCGAGAAGGACCCCCGGGAGATTGCCGCGCTTAAAAACGCGCCACAGGTGGGATACCCCAAGTGCCTGCTGTGCCCCGAAAACGTGGGCTATGCGGGGCGGATCAACCATCCCGCGCGGCAGACCCTTCGAGTGCTGCCCATCAAGCTTAGGGGTGAGCAGTGGTACTTTCAATATTCGCCTTATGTGTACTATCATCAGCACTGCATTGTGCTGAGCGAGCAGCATGTGCCCATGAAAATCAGCCGGGAGACGTTTGAACGCCTTTTTGAATTTCTCGAGTATTTCCCCCATTATTTCATTGGCTCCAATGCCGACTTACCCATTGTGGGTGGGTCCATACTCAATCACGACCACTTCCAAGGCGGTTACTATACTTTTCCAATGGAAAAGGCGCCTGTTGAGTATTATCTCAAATCGCAAGAGTATACTGATGTTACGATAGGCGTGGTTCACTGGCCCATGTCGGTTGTGCGGCTTCGTCATGCAAAGCCGCAGGTTTTGGTGGAGCTGGCCGATAAGCTGCTTCACCTCTGGAGGGGTTACTCCGACCCGTCGGTGGATGTTTTAGCATTCACCATAAATGAAAAAGGGGAAAAGGTGCCCCATAACACCATTACCCCGATTGCCAGGATAGGTAAGGATGGTCTCTATGAGCTTGACCTTGTGTTCAGGAATAACCGTACCAGCAAACAGCATCCCATGGGCATATTCCATCCTCATCAAGAGCTCCACCACATAAAGAAGGAAAATATAGGGCTTATCGAGGTAATGGGTTTGTTTATACTTCCCGGCCGTCTGAAGGATGAGCTTGCAGATATCTGCGATATACTGACAGGCAAAAAAACTATAAGCGATGATGTCTATCAGCAGTCTCATCCACTCAACAAACACCTCCACTGGATTAAAGAGTTGATTAGTAAGTACGGCACTAATCTTGATGATGAAGCTGCCCGCAGGATAATCAAGGATTCGGTGGGCGAGAAGTGCCTGCAGGTTTTGCATCATGCCGGCGTGTTTAAGGCTACGAAAGAGGGGCGTCAGGCCTTTGACCGCTTCCTGGAGACGGCCGGAATAAGGAGGGTTTGACTGGCTTTATAGTCGGCTGAGGTTTTTGATGTGTAGGTGCATATTTTACATCTTCTATGAGATGGAGAGATGAACTGCGGGTAAAAATATATGTACACCAAAGTAGCTGGCGAGTCTGCGGTTAAGCAGGCAGTCAGCGGTGGATGTGTGGGTTACAGCATCTCTGTATTTGATGTGGTTCACAGGTGGCGTAATTCATGCTGTATATCAGCTGATAAATAGACGGCATGTTAGCAAATACGCTATTCAGATGAAGCGTTTTAAGTTGGGAGGTAAAGGTGCGATGATAACTTTAGAGTTGCTTAAGGAAAAGTTGAATTCCCCAAAAGGCAGGGTTTTATTGGCAAAGCTCTATGGCCAGGCCCCGGAAATCATCGAAAAGCAGATTAACAGGTATGTACAGGCTGTTGTGCGTTACCGCCAATTCTTTCCACATGAGTCTCAAAAGGGGTTTTACATGTTCAGCACCCCTGGGCGCACCGAAATCGGCGGAAACCACACCGACCACAATGCAGGAAGGGTACTGGCGGCAGGCGTCAGCCTGGACGCCATCGCGGTTGCAACGCCATCGCCGGATTACGTCATAAGGGTGTATTCCGAAGGGTATCCAGAGCCGTTTGTGGTTGAGCTGGACAGCCTGGCCCCTAGAAAAGAAGAGGAAGGGACCACCTCCGCACTTATAAGAGGAATCGCCAGTCGCATGAGGGAGCTGGGTTATAGGATCGGTGGATTCAATGCCTATATTACCAGCGAGGTATTAGGCGGTTCGGGGCTTAGCTCATCGGCTTGTATCGAAGTGCTGCTGGGCAACATCATCAATCACCTGTACAATGACGGCAAAATCGATGAGATACTTCTAGCTAAAATAGGGCAGTATGCCGAGAACGTATACTTCAACAAGCCCTGCGGGCTGATGGATCAAATTGCCTGTGCAGTAGGCGGATTTGTTACAATCGACTTTAAGGATTTTGACAATCCCGTTGTTCGAAAGATCGACTTCGATTTTGCGGCCCAAAACTATTCTCTGCTGGTGATCAATACGGGAGGCAGCCATGCCGACCTCACCGATGACTATGCCTCTGTGCCTCGAGAGATGAAGGCGGTAGCCAGCGCATTAGGTAAGAAGGTTTGCAGGGAGCTTACCATGGAAGAGGTCATTCAAAATATTCCCAAGCTCAGGGCGCGGGTGGGGGATCGCGCTATACTCAGGGCCATGCACTTCCTGTCCGAGGACCAGAGGGTGGCACAGCAGGTAGAGGCTCTGGAAAGAGGAAATTTTGACGAGTTCTTGAGGCTGGTGAATGAGTCGGGGAACAGTTCGTGGAAATGGCTTCAGAACTGCTATACCACCAAAAATCCGCATGAGCAGGGGATTACTCTGGCTTTGAGCGTCACCGAGAACTTTTTAAAGGGCGGCGGAAAAGGAGCCTGCAGGGTGCACGGTGGTGGTTTTGCCGGAACCGTGCTGGTGTTCATGCCCAATGAACTGCTGGATGAGTATGTAGGGCTCATGGAGGGCATATTTGGAAAGGGTTCAGTGACCGTTCTGTCCATACGGCCCTACGGTACGCTGTGCATAAATTTAGTTATATAAGAAAATTAAAGCAATAAGAAGAATTATTGGGAAAAAACTATTTTTGATGAGAAGAATAGGTAATAATTGGGCCTATTCTTCTTTAAGGATATTTAACTGACTTTGACTTACTTTGACTTTGATTTTTATAATAAAAGCGAACTCGAAAGGAGATACTTAAAAAAGTAAAAATCCAAAACAAAAAATTATTTTAGAAAAGGAGTGGTTGTCAATGCGTGATATTACGCCCTTCAGGAGGAGACGTCCCGCTTTGACGCCCAGCGAATGGATAAGAGACTTTTTCGGGAGAGATCTTTTGGATGAGTTCTTTGATATGGGATTCTTGACCGGGTTTGGTTCCGGTTTAGCCGGCATGCGCGCCGATGTGAAGGAGACCGATAAGGAATACATCGTTGAGGCTGAACTACCAGGATTTGATAAAGATGATATCGACATTGAGCTGATTGATGACAGGTTGATCATATCTGCAAGGCGTAAAGAAGCCGTTGATGAGGAGAGAGCTGATTATATCCGCCGCGAGAGAAGATACGGCGAGGTGTACCGTACCTTCATCCTGGAAGGCGTGAAAGAGGACGGCGTAAAGGCAGAGTACAAAAACGGTATCTTGAGGGTTGTGCTGCCCAAGGCCGAGGAGTACACAAGGCGTGGCAGAAAAATTGACATCAACTAATGCCTGGTAGGAGAGCAAAAGGGTTACGGCCCCTTGTGGCGGTAACCCATTTTTTTATGGCTTTAGACAGTTATTAGCCGATTTTGAGCTTGTTGCCCTGTTTCTTCAAGCAGGGCTTACTCACAGGTACCCACTTTTTTAAGCTGAGAGTAATTCACGAATTTTCTTTATATAATTCTGCGTTTCGACGGGAAGCTTTGCAAACTGGACAGGGTCGTTCAAATCGGTGATGCCGCGCGATTCGATGTTGGCCGGACCCCAGTTGTAGGCAGCCAGAGCTAAATCCACGTTTCCGTTGAAGCGCTTGAGCAGGCTTTGCAGGTACCGTACCCCGCCATTGATGTTTTGTACCGGGTCAAACGGGTTTGTCACCCCAAGCGATTTGGCAGTGGTGGGCATGAGCTGCATAAGCCCCATGGCCCCAGCAGGCGATACGGCATACGGGTTAAAATTGGATTCAACCTTGATGATGGCCTTGATGAGCGCTGGGTCTACGCCGTATCTGCTGGCTACCTGTTCAATGATGCCATCAAATTGGGTCTGAAAGCTTGACTGGCTTGCCATCATTTGCCAGGCATATGCCATCCATGGATATGGCTGCAGTGGGAGCAACGCCTCTATCGGATTACCATGACTTCCAGCGTATAGCTGCTGAGAATACAAATGCATAAACGGCAACAGGCTGGTGTACAGCGAAGATGAGTCGCCGTCTATGCCCGACATTAAGGACACTCCGGTTATACTCAGTTGGGGTAACAGGGAAGCAAACAGCCACTCATTGTATGGCCGCTGTCCATTTAACTGTCGGGCATGCAGCTGTACATAACTTGATTGATTTCCATCAGGTTTTGGTTGCACATCATCAGTGAAGGCTTTTCCTGAAGTGTGTTGCTGGGATTTCTGGTTTGAAGGCATCTGCTGTGCATTTTCAGCTTGCTGTAGCATTTCTTCAAACGACACGACGCTTTTCCTGTACCCGAGATTTACATTATGGGGTAAACGGCTCTGGATTTCTGCCAGCTTATGCTCGAATATCTGTCGAACTATGTTTGACACGGGATCACCTCACCTTCACTGTATGAACATATTTTACCATTGATTTGCGGTTTGCGCAAGTGTACAGCTTGCTTGCGAAGGATTTCTTGCTTTAGAATAAAAATTTTAATTAGAAATATTATTTACATTAAGAGTCTGTATAGAGATCAAAATGATAGTTGGAAGGATTCGACACAATGCAAAAAAAATATGGTAAAATCTACACAAAGACATTAAAATATAATCTGAAAAATATAATCTGAAAGAGAGGATTGGGAGAGACGATGGAAACCAGGTTTTACGGAAATAAGGTAACCATAATTGGGGCGGGCTTTGTGGGTGCTACCACCGCCTATGCTTTGATGATGGGCGGAACGGCTTCAGAAATCGTGCTGGTGGATATAAACCAGAAGAGGCTTGAAGGAGAAGTGATGGATCTTAATCATGGTATTGCCTTTGTTCCGCCGGTGAGGATAAGGTCGGGCACGTATGAGGATTGTGCCGATTCCAATGTGGTCATAATAACCGCAGGGGTGGCTCAAAAGCCGGGTGAGACCCGCATTGATCTGCTCAAGAGAAACATAGAGGTGTTTTATTCAATCGTGCCCAAGATTGTGGAGTACAATAGAGATTGCATAATACTGGTGGTCACCAATCCGGTGGATATACTGACCTACGTGACGCTTAAGATTTCGGGACTGCCTCCCTCTCAGGTCATGGGCTCGGGTACCGTGCTGGACAGCGCGCGTTTCAGATTCCTGCTGGGGCAGCACTGCCATGTTGCCACCCAGAATGTCCACGCTTATATCATAGGCGAGCACGGCGACAGCGAGGTGGCTGCCTGGAGCATTACCAATATAGCCGGAATGCCAATAGAGCAGTACTGCTTGAGGTGTGGACGGGCCTGCGAGAGCGACGAAAAGATGAGGATATTCGATGAGGTGAAAAATGCGGCCTACAAAATAATCGAAGCCAAGGGCGCCACTTATTATGCGGTGGGGCTTGCTGTCAGGCGCATCGTGGAGGCTATCCTGCGTGATGAAAACGTCGTATTGTCGGTGTCGTCGCTTATGCAGGGCTACTATGGCGTGGAGGACATCTGCCTGAGCCTTCCCACGCTGGTCAATGCTAAGGGAGTTGCCCGGGTGCTGGAGCTTCCTTTAAGCCAATCTGAGCAGGAAGGATTCAGGAGGTCGGCTGAGATTTTGAAAGGGTGGTTAAAAGAAGCAGGGTTTTAGGGGGGTTGATTATGCCTTTGCACGTCGTTTTGGTAGAGCCTGAGATTCCGCAGAATACGGGCAATATAGCGCGTACCTGTGCCGCTACTGGCTGCATTCTCCACCTGGTGAGGCCTCTTGGCTTCTCCACTGACGATAAGTATCTCAAAAGGGCGGGTTTAGATTATTGGCATCTTGTGGAAATACATTACCATGATTCCGTCGATGAGATATTTGCCCAGTACCCGCAGGGGGATTTCTACTTTTCCACCACCAAGGCAGCAAAGGATTATACTTCGGTACGGTATACCCCGGATAGTTTTATATTTTTTGGCAAGGAGACGGCCGGCCTTCCCGAGGATTTGCTTAAGAAGCACTATGATCGCTGCATACGGATCCCCATGAGGGCGGAGGCCAGATCTCTAAACCTATCCAATTCTGTGGCCATCATAGTCTATGAGGCGCTGAGACAGCTGGGTTTCCCCGGACTGGAGCTTAAGGGCAGACTGAGGTCTGAAATAAATGGGCAACCATAGATTGGACCTATTTTGGCATGCTGGATATAATAGCCGGAAACCGATAATATACTGATATTGAGATGCACCTTAAAAAGGCGGCAAGGACCATCTATTTGGGGGAGGAATCCTATGTGAAGCAGGATTTTGGCTTTGAGACAAGGCGGATGCGAAAGGATAGCGATGGTACGGCGCTACATGAGATATTGCGGTGGTCTTCTGAAGAGCTTTATCGTTATATACAGAGGGAAATGGAGATAAATCCTTTGCTTAAGATGCGGGAGGACTCCAAAAGGGAGACCGATGAGGTATTTGATGCCAAGTTTCCGGTGGACTGGGATGAGTGGTTTCAAGATGCCGATTATGATGATGAGACCGATAGTATGAACTATTATGAAGAGGAACACCGCCGTAAATGCGAAGGTACGGCGTATAGCGGAATTACCCTGCAGGAGCACCTTATGTCACAGCTTAAAGCGATGGATATTCCCCCAGCGGATGAGAGGGTTGCCGCTTTCATCATTGAAAACCTCGACGAGAACGGTTATCTGCCTATATCAAAGCATGAAATAGCCGCCATACTCAAGGTCGATAGGGACAGGGTTTCGCGCATGCTGCGCCTGGTTCAGACCCTTGACCCTCCAGGGGTGGGTGCAAGGAGCCTTCGCGAGTGCCTGTTGATCCAGCTGACCCAGATGGGCAAGGCCACGCCTTTTGTAAGGACGATAATACTTGAGCATTTGAAGGACATCGCCTGCAATCGGTTGGGGGTGATAAGCAGAAAGACCGGGATTTCCTTGGAGGAGGTTCAACGCATAAGGGACCTTATACGCTCTCTAGAGCCAAAACCTGGAAGAAGGTTTGCGGCATCGCGAGAAGTCAGGTATACCACTCCTGATATCGCGGTGAAGCGAATAGGAGACGAGTATTATGTTTTAGTCCTGCAACATGCTGCCCCTCGGCTGTGCATAAATAAAATGTATCTAAGGCTTCTCCAAGAACCTCATTTGGATAAAAACGTTTTGGAATATATCGCTGACAAGTTGAACTCTGCTCTTGGATTGATTAAAGCTGTAGAGCAGCGCAGGATTGCTCTCAATAAGGTGGCCATGTCCATTGTTTCGAGGCAAAAGGAGTTTTTGGATCATGGGCCCAAGCATTTGAAGCCGCTAACCATGCAGGTGGTGGCCGATGACTGTGGCATGCATGTATCTGCTGTGAGCCGGGCTGTTGAGGATAAGTACATTCAAACTCCCCATGGAATTTTCGAGATAGGGTATTTTTTCTCAGCCGTATCTGAGAGCCCAAATGGTTTAAAAACGACTACTGATGTGATCAAGCAGATCGTCAGAGCTATAACTAAATAAATTTTTAAATTTTTGCCGCTATTCTATTGAAATTTTTGGCCTTTTAATATAAAATAAAAGGCGTAATTTGGAATTGTCTCTCAGACGCGGCAGTTTTTTTATGGGTAGGGTGGGACGTTTTCCGCACGGTGGGACAATTGTAGTCCAGGGTGAAGTTTATGTCACAGCCCCACATACTGTTGAAGAAAATAGTTCCAGAGTTAATAGAAGTATATGAGAAGAGATATACTATATTGCGTAGTATATATAATTTTCAGCCGATAGGCCGAAGAACCTTGGCATCGCGTTTGGGCCTAGGAGAAAGGGTAGTTCGCAACGAGACGGAGTTTTTGAAAAACGCAGGGTTTCTTGATATCGGCCCATCTGGGATGAGGGTGACCCCAGAGGGCGAGCTCTTGCTGGAGGGCCTTAAAGATTTTACCCATGAGCTAAAGGGGCTCAACGAACTGGAGCACAGGCTGCAAGAGATTTTTGACTTGGAGCGCGCCATAGTTGTTCCCGGCGATGTAGATGAAGATCCCTTGGTGTTAAAGGATATCGGCAAAGCTGCGGCACGATTTTTGGAGAGCATCATTACCCGGGGCAATATAATAGCCGTGACTGGCGGTTCCACCGTGGGTGCAGTGGCCAATGCTCTTTCCCCTATAAATGATAATACTGATATAGTGGTGTTACCTGCCAGAGGTGGGATGGGCAGAAATGTCGAGCATCAATCTAATGTAATAGCCTCCATATTTGCCAAGAAATTGGGAGGCCAGTACAGGCTGCTTCACATCCCCGACCAGCTGAGGGCCGAATCGATGGAGACCCTTTTGAATGAGCCGGATATAAAGAGCGTTATTGACAACCTCAAAAATGCCGATATACTTATTTATGGGATAGGCCGGGCACAAGATATGATGCAGAGAAGAAATTTCACCCCACAGCAGCAGCGAGATCTGGAAAGGCGCGGCGCTGTAGCCGAGGCGTTTGGATATTTCTTCAATGCAAAGGGCGAAATAGTGTATGCATGTAATTCCATATGGCTGAAGATGGATAATCTAAAGCGCATTCCAAAGGTTATAGCTGTGGCGGGCGGGAGGCAAAAGGCGCAGGCCATAGTGGCGGTGTTTAAGCATTGGAGAAAAGGCATCCTTGTGACTGATGAGGGCGCAGCGCGGGAGATAATACGCCTGGCCGAACTTGATGTAAATTGAACGTTTGAGATTTTGATGATCAGTTGATATTATTTAGTATGAATCCCATGCTTTCATGGGTTATAATAAAAATTTAAAATGAGGAGGAATGTACATATGGCAGTCAGGGTTGGTATTAACGGATTTGGAAGAATAGGGAGGAATGCTTTTAAGGCAGCTCTGGAGAAATACGGCAACGATATCGAGTTTGTGGCTATCAACGACTTGACCGATGCCGCTACACTGGCCCATCTGCTGAAGTACGACTCGTGCTTTGGTAAGTTCAACGGCGAAGTTACTGCGAAGGATGATACGCTGGTTGTAAACGGGAAAGAGATCAAGATTTTGGCTGAGAAGGATCCCGCTAATCTGCCTTGGAAGGACCTGGGAGTAGACATCGTAATAGAGTCTACAGGGCTTTTCACATCGAGGGATAAGGCCATCAAACACATCGAAGGTGGCGCCAAGAAGGTCATCATCACCGCTCCTGCAAAGAACGAAGATATCACCATCGTCATTGGCGTTAACGAGGACAAGTATGACCCTGCTAACCATCACATCATTTCCAATGCTTCGTGCACGACCAACTGTTTGGCTCCGGTTGCAAAGGTGCTGCATGAGAAGTTCGGCATCAAGAAAGGGCTTATGACCACCGTTCACTCCTACACCAACGACCAGAGGATTTTGGACCTGCCTCACAAGGATTTGAGGAGAGCAAGAGCGGCTGCACTGTCGATTATTCCTACTACCACTGGTGCTGCTAAAGCCGTTGCTTTGGTATTGCCCGAGCTGAAGGGTAAGCTCAATGGATTTGCCATGAGAGTGCCAACGCCCACCGTGTCGGTAGTGGACTTTGTAGCCGACCTGGAGAAGCCCGCTACGGCAGAGGAGATCAATGCCGCACTGAAAGAGGCTGCTGAAGGTCCGATGAAGGGCATTTTGGGCTATGAGGAAGAGCCATTGGTATCCATCGATTTCAAACAGGATCCTCGTTCGTCCATAGTTGATGCGCTGTCGACCATGGTAATCGAGGGTACTTTAGCAAAGGTGGTAGCCTGGTATGACAACGAGTGGGGTTACTCCAACAGGGTGGCAGACCTCATCATGTACATCGCATCCAAGGGCCTGTAATGTAAAGGAGTGGTCTTTGTGAACAAAAAAACCATAGAGGATATTGATGTAAGAGGTAAACGCGTACTGGTACGCGTAGACTTCAATGTCCCGCTGGATGAGAATGGCAATATCACTGATGATACGCGTATAAGGGCTGCCCTTCCCACTATACAGTACTTGATCAAAAATAACGCCAAGGTAATACTCATGTCGCATCTGGGAAGGCCCAAAGGAGAATTTGACCCCAAATACAGCCTAGCGCCTGTTGCCAAACACCTAAGCAAGCTGCTAGGTCAAGAGGTCATCATGGCCAAAGACGTGATAGGGGAAAGCGCTAAGAATACCGTTGCCAACATGAAGGAAGGGCAGGTCGTCCTTCTGGAGAACGTTCGTTTCCACAAGGAGGAGACAAAAAACGACCCAGAGTTTGCAAAGGCGCTGGCGCAGTTGGGCGATGTATATGTCAACGATGCCTTTGGTAGCGCGCACAGGGCTCATGCCTCCACTGAAGGGGTTGCCCATTACCTGCCGGCTGTGGCGGGCTACCTCATACAGAAGGAACTGGAGGTCATGGGTAAGGCCCTGGAGAATCCCGAGAGGCCGTTTGTGGCCATCTTGGGCGGTGCCAAGGTGTCGGATAAGATAGGGGTAATTGAAAACCTCATCAACAAAGTAGATGTTCTCCTAATCGGCGGAGGTATGGCCTATACATTCCTTAAGGCCAAGGGCTATGAGGTAGGCAATTCCCTGCTGGAAGAGGATAAAGTTGAGTTGGCCAAACAGCTGATGGAAAAGGCAAAGGAAAAGGGCGTAAAGCTGTTGTTGCCCGTCGATAACGTGGTGGCTCAAGAGTTTAAAGCCGATGCACCCTATAAGGTCGTGGATAGCGACAAGATTCCCGCCGGATGGATGGGCTTGGATATCGGGCCCAAAACCAGGGAGATGTTCGGCGAGGAAATCAAGAAGGCCAAGACCGTCGTTTGGAACGGGCCTATGGGAGTGTTTGAGATGCCCGCCTTTGCTGAAGGAACCAAGGCTGTGGCCAAATATGTAAGCGAATGCGGCGGTACCACCATCATCGGTGGTGGCGATTCGGCTGCCGCTGTAGAGCAGCTGGGATTTGCCGATAAGATGACCCACATTTCGACTGGCGGCGGCGCCTCTCTGGAATTCCTTGAGGGCAAAGTGCTGCCGGGAATTGCAGCCCTTAATGATAAATGACCGAGTATAAACTTGCTGTGCGAAAACAAAAAGGAGTATTGACATTACAAGGAATGTTGTGTTAAATAAAAAAATATGTGAGATTGCCAACATTGCCCCCTAAATTTTATATAGATTACCCAACCGGATGCTGCCCGGGATTTTTCTCCCGGGCAGGTAGGTTGGGATGTGATGTAAGGAGAGTTGCGTATGAGGAAACCCATCATAGCAGGTAACTGGAAGATGCACAAAACGCCGTCTCAGACGGTGTCTCTCATAAATGAATTGAAACCATTGGTGAAGGATGCACAGGTTGAGGTAGTTGTGTGTCCTCCTTTTGTTTGTTTACCTGCTGCAAAGGAGGCTCTGGCAGGTTCCAACATCAAGCTGGGTGCCCAGAATATGCACTGGGAAGAGCAAGGAGCCTTTACTGGTGAAGTGGCTCCCGGGATGTTGAAAGAGCTGGGCGTGGAGTACGTCATCATTGGCCATTCCGAGAGAAGGCAATACTTTGGTGAGACCGATGAAATGGTAAACAAAAAGGTACTGTCTGCTGTGGCTCACAACCTTATTCCCATCATATGCGTTGGCGAGACCCTTGAACAGCGCGAACAGGGAAGTACCGAACAGGTTGTGGACAGACAGACACGTGCTGCGTTGAAGGGGTTAAGCCCTGAAGTGGCCGATAGAGTGGTCATTGCCTATGAGCCGATATGGGCTATAGGTACGGGCAAGACGGCGTCCAGCGATGACGCAAACGAGGTTATAGGATACATCCGCAAGGTTGTGGGAGAGGTGCTGGGCAGCCAGGCAGCTCAGCAGATGAGGATCTTGTACGGCGGCAGTGTGAAGCCCGAGAATGCTGCCGAGCTGATGCAGATGCCCGAGATTGACGGTGGACTGGTGGGAGGAGCCAGCTTGAAAGCACAGGACTTTGCTAAAATCGTGAAGTATTAGGAGGAAGATATGCAAAAGGATTTGATCGTTCTCATCATAATGGATGGGTTTGGGTTGAGCGATCAAAAGGAAGGGAATGCGGTCTATCAAGCCAAGACCCCTAATTTAGATAGATACTGGAACGAATATCCCCATGTAGCTATTCAGGCAAGCGGCTTGGATGTAGGGCTTCCTGCAGGGCAAATGGGGAACTCTGAGGTGGGACATCTCAATATAGGTGCCGGCAGGATCGTATACCAGGAGTTTACGCGAATTAGCAAAGCCATAGAGGATGGTAGCTTTTTTACTAACAAGGCTCTTTTGGCTGCAATAGAAAACGTCAAAAAGCACGGCACAAAGCTCCATTTGATGGGCTTGGTTTCGGATGGAGGTGTCCACAGCCACATTGAACATCTATACGCGCTGGTAGAGCTGGCAAAGAGAAATGGCCTGGGGCAGGTTTACATACATTGTTTTACCGATGGAAGGGATGTTCCGCCCACCAGCGGCAAGTCGTATATTGAGACCCTTGAACAAAAGCTTGAGGAATACAAGTTTGGCAAAATCGCCACCGTAATGGGGCGTTATTATGCAATGGATAGAGACAAGAGGTGGGACCGCACGCAAAAGGCCTATGACGCACTGGTTTTAGGCACAGGGGAATTTGCCTCCTCAGCGGTGGAGGCCATGGAACAGTCTTATAAGGCAGACGTAACGGATGAGTTCGTGCGTCCCACAGTGGTGCTGGAGAACGGTAAGCCGGTTGCCACCATTGAGCCCAACGACTCGATCATTTTCTTCAACTTCCGGCCCGATAGGGCCAGGCAGCTTACCCGCGCCTTTATCCAGCCCGAGTTCAATGAGTTCCCGCGGGGCAAGGGTTATTTCCCCGTATGCTTTGTATCAATGACCCAGTATGATGAGACGTTTACCAACATCCATGTAGCCTATGAGCCTCAGGTTCTTACCAATACGTTTGGTGAATATATAAGCAAGCTGGGCAAAAAACAGCTCAGGATTGCTGAGACCGAGAAGTATGCTCACGTGACGTTTTTCTTTAACGGCGGCGTGGAGTACCCCAACGAGAACGAGGACAGGGTGCTCATACCTTCTCCAAAGGTTGCCACGTATGACATGAAGCCGTCTATGAGCGCATTTGAGGTGACCGATGAGGTTGAAAGGAGAATTGCTTCAGGGGAATATGACGTGATTATTTTAAATTATGCCAACTGCGACATGGTGGGACATACCGGTGTGATGGAAGCGGCAATTGAGGCGGTTGAGACGGTGGATAAATGCGTGGGGCGCGTGGTCGAGGCTGTCCGTGCAAGAGGTGGCAAGGTGATCGTAACGGCTGACCACGGCAACGCTGAGCAGATGATAGATTATGAAACCGGCGAGCCGCATACCGCTCACACTTCAAACCCCGTTCCCTTTATATTGATAGATGACACCAGAAAAAACGTGACCTTGAGGGAAGGGGGCCGGCTGGCCGATATTATACCCACAATGCTTGAATTGATGGGACTGGATAAGCCCGAAGAGATGACAGGGGAAAGCTTGATTTTGAAGAAGTGAAGCGTTGAAACAAAAACGTAAACGGGATTGTAAAGAAAGATAAAGCGGCTTTTTTAGTTAATGTTACTTTTATAATACTTACGATACCTAAATAATGAAAGGAGAGTTAAAGCCGTGACGACCATTGTGGACGTAATAGGCCGAGAGATTCTGGACTCAAGGGGTAACCCGACGGTAGAAGTGGAAGTGTACCTGGAAGGTGGGGCTGTAGGCAGAGCTGCTGTTCCTTCCGGTGCTTCGACAGGTGCCTTTGAAGCCGTGGAGTTGAGAGACGGGGACAAATCAAGGTACATGGGCAAAGGTGTACAAAAAGCAGTGGACAACGTAAACAATGTGATTGCCCAGGAAATTATCGGCATGGATGCACTGGATCAAGTTGGAATCGATAAGCTCATGATTGAGCTGGACGGTACGCCCAACAAGAGCAAACTGGGCGCCAATGCCATACTGGGCGTTTCCCTGGCGGTTGCAAAGGCCGCAGCAGAACAGCTTGGGCTTCCGCTTTATCAGTATATCGGCGGCGTAAACGCCAAAGTTATGCCGGTTCCCATGATGAACATACTCAACGGTGGCAAACACGCCGATAATACCGTGGATATTCAAGAGTTCATGATCATGCCTGTTGGAGCAACTAGCTTCAGAGAAGCGTTGCGCATGTGCTCTGAGGTATTCCATAATCTGAAAGCGGTGCTGAACAAGAAGGGCTACAGCACGGCTGTAGGCGATGAAGGCGGTTTTGCTCCAAACCTGAAGACCAATGAAGAGGCTATAGAGGTTATTCTTGAGGCCGTTGAAAAGGCAGGCTACAAGCCAGGCGATGACATACGCCTCGCTATAGACGCTGCAGCTACCGAGCTTTACAATGAAGAAGACGGGAAATACCACTTCCCTGGCGAAGGCGTGGTAAGGACGGCAGCCGAGATGGTAGACTATTACGTCAACCTGGTTGATAAGTACCCGATTATATCGCTGGAGGACGGCGTAGCCGAGGAAGACTGGGATGGTTGGAAGCTGCTCACCCAAAAGCTGGGCAGCAGGATCCAGCTGGTGGGCGACGACCTGTTTGTAACCAATACCAAGAGATTGGCCAAGGGTATTGAGTTGGGCGTTGCAAACTCAATCCTTATCAAGGTGAACCAGATTGGCACTTTGACCGAGACCTTGGATGCCATCCAGATGGCCAACCGCGCAGGATATACGGCTGTTGTATCTCACCGTTCGGGTGAGACGGAGGATACCACCATCTCCGACCTGGTGGTGGCCGTAAATGCCGGCCAGATCAAGACGGGTGCTCCGTCGCGTACCGACCGCGTCGCCAAGTACAACCAGTTGCTCCGCATAGAAGAGCAGCTGGGCGATGTGGCGCAGTATCCTGGCCTCAATGCCTGGTTCAATCTGAAGAACAAGTAAGACAGTATCCCCCACCTGACTTAAGGTGGGGGATATATTTATGCTGCAGCAGGATTGTGCTGGATGGGTATGTTGAAAAAATTTGCCTTGATTTTACCATGAGGGTGTGGTACAATATTGCCGTCATCCATAGGAAGGAGGAGTTCCGTTGGCTGTTGTGAAAGGGATACTTACTGCGTTGCTTGTAATCGTCGAGCTGTTTTTGATAGCCGTCGTACTGCTCCAGTCGGGCAGAAAAGCTGGTTTATCGGGAGCCATTGCAGGGGGTGCCGAGACCTTTTTCGGCAAGAACAAGGCTAGAAGCTTTGAAGGAAAGCTTCATCGATTGACCAAGATATCAGCGGTGCTGTTCATAGTCATTGCGATGGTTCTGGCCATTCTGGAGTAGGGAGGATTGGTTTTCTGACAGCGCCGGAGGATTTGCTTTTTGTCGTCTAACTTTTGAGTTCCTTTGAGTTAAAGATTTTAAAAAGAAGAGGTGAACAAAAACGACCCAATGGTCGTTTTTTCTGTTATATGAGGATATGGTTTTTTTATTGCTACACGTAAAGTTAAGTCGGGGCTTAAAGTGGAACTTTTCTAACAAGACAGTTGCTGCTGTAGTGGTGACGAATATGCGTATGGTGCTTTTGTTAGAGGAGCGGCTTGTTTTGAGCATGGCCTGTATTAGAGATTAAATTCGCATGAAGGCGAGTGTCTGTTTGAGGTTAACGCCTTGCAAATGAGAGGTTTGTAGGTAAACCAAAAATTCAGGGAGGTAATAAGGATGACGAGAGAAGAAGCCCTTCAGATGGTGAAGGAGAATGTCAAAAACGCCAATTTGATAAAACACATGTTGGCCACCGAAGCGGTCATGCGCGCTCTGGCTAGGAGATTAGGCGAGGATGAGGAGAAATGGGGATTGGTAGGCCTTGTCCATGATGTTGACTATGAAAAGACCGCCGATTCTCCATTGCAGCATGGTCTTATAGGGGCGCAGATGCTTGCCCAAGCAGGAATGGAAGAGGACGAGGTAAACGCGGTGAAGGCCCACAACGAGTCTTTGGGATACCAGCGCGTAACCAAGCTTGATAAGGCCTTGTATGCCGCTGATCCGGTAACCGGGTTGATTGTAGCTGCTGCGCTGGTTAAGCCAAGCAAAAAGCTGGCAGACGTGGATACCGAATTTGTATTGAAAAAATTCAAGGAAAAATCGTTTGCTCGCGGTGCTTCAAGGGAGCAAATCATGAGCTGCCAGGAGCTGGGACTCACCCTGGAGGAGTTCATTGGCCTGGCGATTACTGCCATGCAGTCCATAGCCGATGATTTGGGGCTATAGCAATTTCTTGTTTGCAATGCTGTTAAAAAGGTTAAACTATAAGAATAAATAAGCTTTAGATTGCAGAACGGTTTTATGATCAAATCGCCGGTAAATCCAACTTTTTTAAATGTGGGATGAAAGGCGGTTTGATGTAGTAGGGCTGGACCGGTCCGAATTTAAGCTTCCGGAGAAAGGGGCCGCTGCACGGGTGCCGGAGAGCAATTCCTGCATTCGTGTAAGTCCCCTTCGATGAAATAGGAAGCCTACCATTGAAAAAGGTGGGAGAAGGTCACAAGAATTTTTATGGCATTGGCGGGAAACGATAAACAAATGAAGTGGAGGAAAGAAGGCTTGAGGATAAAGGACAAGATAATCGAGATTTTAGGGGAGAACAATAGGCCGCCCATGTATATCGAGCAGTTGATGGAGATCCTTGGCATTTCGCCTGGCGAGAAGAAGATGCTCCAGTCCATACTGGATGAAATGGTCAAAGATGGACAGATTATCCAGACCAAGAAGAAGAAATATGCCCTACCTGAGCGGTTGGGGTATATAATAGGCAGGATTCAGGGTAATCCAAGAGGGTTCGGATTTTTGATTCCCGATGACCCCGCTCAGGAAGATGTGTATATATCGGCAGAGAACATGAACGGCGCCATGCACAACGACAGGGTCATAGTACGCCTTTTGCCCAACGTGTATGGCTATCCATCGCGAGAGGGAGAAGTGTACAAGGTCCTCGAGCGTGCGAACAAGACCATCGTCGGCACCTTTGAGGCCAACGGTAAAGGCCGTCATGGCTTTGTGGTGCCTGATGACCCGAAGATTGGGATGGATGTATTTATTCCCTCGATAGAGGGTATCAACGTCAAAACGGGCTATAAAGTGGTGGTGGAGATCTATAAGTGGCCTGAGCAAAGGAGAAATCCAGTAGGAAGGATTATCGAGGTCTTGGGCCATAAGGATGACGCCGGGGTTGACGTGCTGTCTATCATACGGCAGTACAAGCTGCCGGAAAAATTTCCTGCCGGGGTTGAGGCTGCTGCCGCTGAGATCAGCCAGACAGTGCGGGAAGAGGATATGGTGGGGCGCAAAGATTTCAGGCACTTGCGGACGTTTACCATTGACGGTGCCGATGCAAGGGACTTTGACGATGCGGTTTCCCTTGAGATAATGGACAATGGCCATTTCCTTCTGGGTGTCCATATAGCAGATGTGAGCCATTATGTCAAGGAAGGGTCGCCCATAGACAAAGAGGCGCTGCTGAGGGGTACCAGCGTGTATCTGGTGGACAGGGTGATTCCCATGTTGCCGCCCGAGCTGTCCAATGGCATATGCAGCTTGAATCCAAATGAAGACCGCCTTGCCATTTCGGTCATGATGGAAATCGACGAGGAAGGCAAAGTCGTGGATTATCAGATATACGAGAGCGTTATCCGCAGCAAGATGCGAATGATATATGAAGAGGTCAACAGGGTTTTGGAGGATAACGACCAGGAGCTGCTGCCCAAGTATGCCGAGTTCTTAGAGGATTTGAGAAACATGCAACGTTTGAGCGAGATACTTCACAGGCGCAGGATGAGAAGGGGCAGCATAGATTTTGACCTCAATGAGGCTAAGATAACCTTAGACGAAGAAGGCAAGGTGGTTGACGTCAGGCTGTACACCCGCGGCGTCAGCGAGCGCATGATAGAGGAGTTCATGCTCATATGCAACGAGACTATAGCGCAGCATGTGTTTTGGCGAAATATACCTTTTATCTACCGCATACACGAGGATCCGGACATTGAAAAGATGTTGGAGTTCAACGAGTTTATACACAACTTTGGGTATCACTTAAAGGGAATCGGGGGGCAAATACATCCCAAGACGCTGCAACAGCTGCTGGAAAAGATCCGCGGGACCAGGGAAGAGGCCATAATAAACACCGTTATGTTGAGGTCGCTTCAAAAGGCCAGGTACAGCCCCGACAATACAGGCCATTTTGGACTGGCGGCAGAGCATTACTGCCACTTTACCTCGCCAATCAGGAGATACCCTGACCTGGTGGATCATAGGATAATAAAGGATATGCTCCATAATAGGTTGGATTCAGCACGAATAGCGAAGCTTGAAAGCATTTTGCCCGAGATAGCCGAGCATTGTTCGGAACGCGAGATCGTTGCGGATGAAGTAGAGCGCGAGGTCGATGATTTGAAGAAAGCCGAGTTCATGCTTGACAAAATAGGCATGGAGTTTGACGGGATAATATCAGGAGTTACAAGCTACGGCATATATGTGGAGCTGGGCAATACGGTGGAAGGCCTCGTGCACATAAGTACCATGGACGATGACTACTACGTCTACGATGAAAAGCATTATTGTTTGATTGGCCAGAGGACCAATAAAATATACCGGTTGGGCGATGCCGTCAGGGTAAGGGTTGTGGGGGTGGACATGGCATCCAGAAATATCGATTTTGTGCTGGTGGAATGATAAAAACGGCCATGTTCCCTTATTGACATGTTGCTGGATGTGTGATATACTTTAATCGCAATTGAATAGGAAGTAGCAAGAAGATGAACCCTATTTGTGCTGCTTGATCAGTTCAAGTAGGGTTGTTTTGTCGATAGTAGGTGTTTATTGAATGGCAGATGAGGGTATAAAGATAATTGCCCAGAACAAAAAGGCTTGGCATGATTACTTCATTGAAGAGACGTATGAAGCAGGGATTGTCCTAGCGGGTACAGAAGTGAAGTCAGTACGCCAGGGCAAGGTGAATATCCGCGACAGCTATGCCGCCATCAAAGATGGCGAAGTTTTCCTCTACAACATGCACATAAGCCCTTATGAGAAGGGGAATATATTCAATCGAGACCCATTGAGGACGCGCAAGCTGTTGCTAAACCGCAGCGAGATCAATAAGCTGACGGGTTATGTACAGCAAAAGGGTTATACCCTGGTCCCCCTTAAGGTTTATCTAAAGAGGGGATGGGTTAAGATAGAATTGGCGGTAGCCAAAGGTAAGAAGATTTACGATAAGCGCCAGAGTATTGCCAAGCGCGATGCCCAAAGGGCTATAGAAAGGGCCTTCCGCGAACGCCAGAAGATGTAGGCTGTTAAAAGATGCATCCAACGATGCATCCATATAGACAGCTAAATGTACAACGCTATATATATCGTGGGGGCGTACTGGGTTTCGACGGGGATAGTTGAGGCGAAAGAAGCGAGCCGCGGACTCCGGGACCGCGTCAACAACCTGGAGAAAAAATAAGTGCAGACGACGCACAGTTAGCCTTAGCTGCGTAAGGAAGCAGCTAACGTCCACCCTGTAGTGCCCACGCTACAGGTGCTGGGCGCCGACTCAGTGGGGAACGAACCTGCCTTTGCTTCGGGGCAGGCCGGATTTCAATGAAGCTACCGACGCCGGGATCCTGTCAGTGGGAGCCCGGTGAAGGGAATGTCAAAACACTGACTGCGCTCGGAGAGGCTTTCGCCGAGGCATCTTCGGACAGGGGTTCGATTCAGAAAGAGTCGCCTTGCAGAGCGATCTGCAAGTGTAAACCCGGCTTAATCGGCGAAGCCGTAACGTGAAGCCGACGGTAACGCCGAGGGGTATGTGGAGAAATCCAACAGCCCTGTATCGACTCATAGGCTTCTAAATCCGATGTGTGATATTTAAAAATACCATCGGACATGAAGTACTAGGATGGAAGCTGGTACCTAAAATATGGCTTCCATAATACGCCGGGGAACTCCGTATGGAGTTCAAGACATAGTCAGCACCACTGGAAACAGTGGAAGCATGCGTCCCCTCGCCTCCACCAAAAAGATAAGGGCTGCTACTTTGGTTAACTCAAAAGAGCAGCCCTTTTGTGTTGTTCTAAATTATTCTGCAATTTTGGAACAAAAATAATAGTAAAGCGGAAAAATTGTAGTATATATACGGCCAATTTAACTTTTCATTATATTTTACAGTATATACATATGAATTTTGGTAAATATCTGGTTTGTAATTTTTTTATCCATTTAAGGAGTTCAATTAAAGCGGAAGAGATGCTAACGCATGGTGCGGGATTTTGGTTTTTGTGAAACCGGATTAACATAATACTTCCTTCACCATCGATGATTCCTGCAACATATGTGCTTTCTTCAGGTGTCATAATATAAACGCCTCCAAATGCGAACGTTTGTTCTTATAAATATTAATATTATTATAATGTATCAAATGCTCAATTTCAATTTTTGTGAATGTAGGAGCCATTTCTCGTTTTTAGTTTTTTGAAAGTGTAACTGCTTTTTACATGATTGTATTGACTTAACTTTAGCGCAAAAACGTAACGACATCGTGATTTTTCTTTTGTATTGTGATATGATAAATAAGGAAAATTAAACTTATTTATTAGCTTAATGATTTTTATAGTATCTTTCAAAGAAATTGAGATGATCTTACACAGAGCTACGCAGCATTCTTGTATGAATATGCTTTTTTTACTGATTTATTAGCTGTGAAATAAAAAGTGAAGGGCGGGGGTTAAACATGAAGACCTTATATGACCTTTGTGTGCCGCGCGAGAGTGTTTTCGATGAGACAAAAAGAGATGATGTATTGGATTTGACAAATCTAATCGAAAATAGGATAGATCCCAACCGATTTTTTGAAGAAAACTACGTGACTCAAGGCATGAAAATATTGTTTGAGACGGCTTTTAAGCGCTTTCACAGGCAGAGCGCAGCGGGTATCATTAAATTGACTCAAAACATGGGCGGCGGTAAGACGCATAACATGATTGCGTTGGGGCTATTGTGCCAATATCCCGAATTTCGAACAAAGATAATGGGGGATAAGTTCAAGGACAGCCACCTGGGGAAGATCAAAGTTGTTGGTTTTACAGGAAGGGAAAGTGATGCCCCCTATGGTATATGGGGAGCTATTGCGGAGCAGCTCGGGAAAAAAGAGATGTTTAGAGATTATTATTCCCCGCTGCAAGCGCCTGGCCAGAGCGCGTGGGTGAACCTCTTAAAGGGAGAGCCGCTATTGATACTCCTTGATGAGCTGCCTCCTTATTTGGAATATGCAAAGTCGAAGCCTATTGGCGATTCTAATCTGGCCGTGGTGACCACCACTGCTTTGGCAAACCTATTTAATGCTTTAAATAAAGAGGAACTTTCCAACGTGTGCCTGGTTATTTCAGATTTGAGGGCTACATACGAAAGCGGGAGTGAACTCTTGCAGTCCTCTTTTAAGGAACTTGAGAATGAGGTCAATCGTTTGGCTATAAACATTGAACCTGTAAACATGACATCTGACGAGATATACCATATTTTGAGAAAGAGGCTTTTTAAAGTTTTGCCA
The DNA here is from genome assembly GCA_000526435.1 of Caldicoprobacter oshimai DSM 21659. Lineage (GTDB taxonomy): Bacteria > Bacillota > Clostridia > Caldicoprobacterales > Caldicoprobacteraceae > Caldicoprobacter > Caldicoprobacter oshimai. The sequence goes on along the minus strand of JAGB01000002.1, from coordinate 627,604 downwards.
TCCGATGCGGAGATAAATGAAGTGGCAAATGCTTATAAACAGGCTGTTTCGGAAGCAAAACAGATGGGGTATACCAATGTGCCGCCTGATCAAATTTTCATTGGGATAAAGGATTCTTATCCTTTCCATCCTTCGCTGAGAGACTTGTATGCAAGGTTTAAAGAAAATCCCGGTTTTCAGCAGACAAGAGGCCTGCTGCGGTTGATGCGCATTGTGGTTTCTCAGCTTTACAGGGGAGACAATCCAAAGGCGAAAAATAAATATTTGATACACGCTTATGATTTTGACTTAAATGACCCCGAAATGCTCAGTGCTATTACACAGGTAAAACCCTCGCTTGCCAATGCCATAGCTCATGATATTGCTTCAAGTGGGAAGTCGGTTGCGGAAACGGTTGATGCGGCTTTGGGAGAATCCCACATGCAGGACCTTGCAAAGCTTATACTGGTTTCCTCTTTGGCGGATGTGCCCAATGCTTTGCTGGGACTTTCCCTGCAGGAGACCATAGGGTACTTATGCGAGCCCGGGAAAGACATTAGGCGTGTGAAAAGGGCGCTTGATGAATTTGTTATGCGTGCCTGGTATCTCCATACCGACAGGGACGGCAGGCTGTATTTCCAAAATACCAGAAACTTGATTGCCGAGCTTAATTCGCTGGTTGATTCTTATGACAATGACAGCGCTAGAAAAGAATTGAGGACTTTCCTGGAGGAAAAGTTCAAGCCCAATATAGGTGATTGTTACCAGAGAGTACTGGTTTTCCCTGCTGTTGATGAAATAGAGCTTTCTGAGGATAAGGTTACGCTTGTTTTATTTGAACCATACACAGGCGGTTCGGGCTTACATCCTGACTTGCGAAAATTCTATGAGAACGAGAAGTACAAGAACAGGGTAATGTTTCTCTCTGGTTCAAGGAGTACAATGGAAAAGCTCTTGCATGCCGCAAAGGAACACAGGGCGATTAATGAAATAATTAACAGGATGGAAAACGTTGATAAAGTTCCCGCCAACAATCCTCAATACCAGAAAGCTCTTGAGAAGAGAGACAGGATAGTGTTGGAGCTTTTACAGGCGGCCAGAGAAACCTTCACGCAGCTGTATTACCCCAGCAAGGCCGGCCTTTTGAAAGCCGATTTCTTGATGGAGTTTGTGGGTAACGAGTATAACGGAGAGAAGCAGATAAGGGATGTACTGATACAGCGCCAGAAGTTTACTACCGATGTCACAGGGGATATATTCAGGAAGAAGTGCGAAGAGAGGATATTTACGCAAAAAGAGATGCGGTGGAGCGATGTGAAAGAGCGAGCGGCAACAAATCCATTGTGGCAGTGGCATATTCCAACAGCGCTTGACAATTTAAAAGAAGAGATGCTTAGGAAAGGTATATGGCGTGAATATGGCGGATACATAGATAAGGGACCTTTCCCCAAAGAAAAAACCAGCGTTCAGATTCAGGAGCTGCGCAGGGACGAGGAAACAGGCGAAGTGGTTCTAAAGATTACCCCGCTTTATGGAGATAAGATTTACTATGAGGTGGGTTCTGTAGCCACCGAAGCCTCAAATCTCGTAGAAAACCCGTATGAGTTTAGGACAAAGGAGGTTAAACTGTCGTTTCTGTGCGTTGACAGCACTGGTGAGCATGAAACGGGTGAACCGGTAGAGTGGACCAATAAAATAACTCTTAAGTATCGGCAGTACAGCAAAGGGGGCAACAAGGTTGTTGAGCTAAAGTCTATTCCCCCGGTCCCTATAAGGTATACCACTGATGGTTCCAATCCGAAAGAAAGCGGGGGGATATACGAGGACGAGATTATTGTGCCTGAAGGCTGTACCTATGTGGTAGCGGTTGCAGAAGCTGCGGGGGTCTATTCAGATACCGTGGAAATCAAAATAGAGAAAGGAGACGATAAAGCAAATATTATTCCTGAGAAGCCGTTGACGCTCAGTAGGCGTATAAGGACAAATGATACGGCCGAGACCTATAAAGAGCTCGATTTGCTCAAAAAGTACGGAGCCAAGGTCAGCGATATTATAGTTACCTTCTACATAGAGAGCAGTGATAGAGATAAAAACTGGATAGAATTAACCTTTGATTCTTCCATGAAAGTGGATATTGAAAAGCTTGAAAATGGGATAGACAACATCAGGGACAACTTTGTCAATGAAGGTAAAGTCAACATCAATTTTGAATGCAATGCTGTCCACTTTGATAGCGGACAAAAATTTATGGATTGGGTGGCGGAAAAGAAATTGGATTTAAAAGACTTTAAAGAACAGGAGATCGTTCAATAATGGCAGAGAAAAGGCAAGTTTTGGGCTTTGGCTTTATTCCCGAAGAGTCACAGCATCATTTTTTGGTGATTATACCTCGCGCCAGCAATGGCAAGGTTATCATTTATGAACGCTTCAAATGGCAGGATGGCGCCAAAGAGCAGACGATTGACATAAAAGAGGACAGGCCGAAAGTGGAGATTTCGAAATACAAATGGAAACAGATAGAAGATACTCTAAAAAATGAGTTCAATGCAAGGCTGAAGAAGGAAAAGCTGCCTGCCGGCAAGTGGCATACGGGGCAGGTTCCTGTTCAGCGGCTTTTTGGCAAAGAGATGGTGCTTTTGGCCTGGGCAATAGAGGACTGCGATCCCTCGGTTATACCCGTTGCCATTAAAAACTGGCTCGGGCTCTCGCCGGAGGAGCGCTGGTGGCTGTTTACCATGACCAATGCCGCCACAGGGGGGCTCTATGACAAAAGAGGCTGGCGAAAGGCTATAAGGTACGCGCTTACTGAAAATCCCGTTGAGGAGACCAATAAGCAGCTGGATCTATTTGATTTGTTGCTTCAGAGAAAGATAGACGACTAAAGGGGTGGTAGTGTGTTTGGATGTGATACATCTTTTATAGAAGTTCAATTTCCTGTTTCGAAGGTCTCAAAGGAGAGCTATAAAGAGAGAAAGGCAGGTAGCGGTCAAACGTTGACAGGGCTTGGGAAATGGTGGGGCAGAAAGCCCCTTATTCTTGTCAGAGCGGCATTGCTGGGACTGCTGATGCCTGCAAGCGACAATCCCAAAAAGGATATGGAGATATTCTTAAAAATATTGACGATGGATGAAGAGGGGCTATGGCTTCGCAAAAAGCAGTCGATTCCTGCGGCGGTGATATACGAAAATCTATCAGAAGAGGAAAGGCAAAGATATTTCGAGGATGCCAATGGGAAAATTGCATATAAGAAGGGTATAACCAAAGAGGATAGGGAAAAGCTGCAAAAGCTTGTATTTAATAGGCTTTCTTATGATGAAAAGCTGAAATATTGTCTAAGGCCTGAAGAAATAGATAATCTGCCCGAGTCCGAGTGGCAGGTCATAAATGAGCATTTGGGCACAAATGCCAAGAGCTTACAGGAGCTTGTCCATCAATTGGGTAAGAAGAGGTTTGGCAAAGTTCCGGTTGTGGGTGACTGCTTCTGCGGCGGTGGGAGCGTTCCCTTTGAAGCGGCAAGGATGGGATTTGACGTATATGCTTCGGATTTGAATCCCATTGCCATGCTTTTGACGTGGGCTTCTCTGAATATACTGGGAAGTTCCGAGGAGGAGATTGAAAGCCTAAAGAAGTTTCAAAAGAAGATATTTGAGCTGGCCGATAAGCAGATTACCGAGTGGGGGATAGAACACAACGAACAGGGGCACAGGGCAAACGCTTATTTATACTGCAATGAAACCATCTGTCCCGAATGCGGATGGAGGGTGCCTCTTGCGCCATCCTGGGTCATAGGTAAGGGGACCAAGACGGTTGCTATCTTGAAGGAAAATCCACAGACTAAAAGCTTTGATATTGAAATCAAGTCAAATGCGACTGATAAAGAGATGGAACTTGCGCAAAGGATGGCAACCGTCAGTGATAGCAGCCTGGTGTGTCCTCACTGCAAAGTGTCAACTCCCATAGCAGCTATCCGAAAAGACAGGATAAGGGAGGATGGCTCGGTAGAATACGGCCTTCGCAGATGGGAAGCCCATGAATTTGTACCCCGCCCCGACGATGTTTTTCAGGAGAGGCTGTATTGCATAAGGTACGAAACGCAGGACGGCAAGAGGTATTATACGGCTCCCACACAAGAAGATTTAGAGAGGGAAGAGAAAGTTGTAGATCTCCTTAAGGAGAGGTTCAACAAGTGGCAGGAGAAGGGGTATATTCCGAGCAGCATAATTGAAGAAGGGGAAAAGACTAATGAGCCCATAAGAACAAGAGGCTGGGCATACTGGCATCAGCTGTTCAACCCGAGGCAGCTTCTCATACACGGACTTTTGATGGAGCTTATTGATAGGCATGCGAAGACGAAGAAGGAGAAAGTAGTGGGGCTGTTGGGGGTGAATAAATGTTGTGATTGGAATTCGAAGTTATCACGATGGCATTCTGGAAGAGATGAAAGTGAACAGACTTATTATAATCAGGCACTTAATACCCTGTATAATTATGGAACAAAATCGTTATTTTTATTGAGAAATAATTGGATTTTATATCTAAGAAAACGATTAATTAATCCTGAATTTTTGCATATGGTGAAAGATGCAAGACAAATAACAAATCAATCAGATATCTGGCTCACCGATCCACCCTATGCCGACGCTATAAACTACCACGAGCTTTCCGAATTTTTCCTTGCATGGGATAAGAAGATGCTCCTTGATATTTTTCCTGACTGGTATGCCGACAGCAAGCGTGCCCTTGCAATAAAGGGAACTGGAGAAAGCTTCAAGCACAGCATGGTGGAGGTTTACAGGAACCTGGCGGAGCATATGCCCGATAATGGGCTGCAGATAATAATGTTTACCCATCAAAATGTCAGCGTGTGGGCGGATCTGGCGTTGATTTTGTGGGCGGCGGGTTTGAGGGTGACCGCTGCATGGAACATAGCCACTGAAACCGACGCCAGCGGAATAAAGCAGGGCAACTATGTAAAAGGGACTGTCCTACTTGTCCTTCGCAAGCAGACATCCGAAGAGACCGCGTACCTTGACGAGCTTTATCCCGAGATTGAAAGCGAGGTTCAAAGGCAAATTGACATCATGCGGGAGCTGGATGACAAGGAAGACCCCAATTTCAGCGATACCGATTACCTGCTTGCCGCTTATGCGGCTTCGCTGAAGGTGCTGACTTCTTACAGGAAGATAGAAGACATAGACATCCAGTATGAACTTTCAAAGACAAGGCAACCGGGTGAGGAATCGCCCATTGAGAAGATAATAAATGAAGCTGTGAAGATTGCCTATGACTACATTATACCTAAGGGTTTTGATTCCTATACGTGGAAGATGTTGACACCAGAAGAGAGGTTTTATATCAAAGGCTTAGACCTGGAAAAGGACGGCATTTATCAGCTGGGCGCATATCAAGAACTGGCAAAGGGCTTCGGCGTGAGGGAGTACAGTTACCTTCTTGCCTCTACCCGCGCCAACAAGGCAAGGCTTAAGACTGCTTTGGAGTTTGGGATGAGGGGATTGGGCACCAGCGATAAATTCAGCAATACGCTCGTTCGAAACATCCTTGCCGCCCTGCATCAGGCCATAAAAGCAGAGGATACGACAAAGGGCAGAAACTGGCTTAAAAATGAATTGCCCAATTACTGGGATCAGCGGAATACCATTGTTGATATATTGGAATACATATCCGCTTTGGGCAATATTGAAACGATGCCCCACTGGAAAGAAGAGGCCAAGTATGCAGGGCTTCTTGCAGAACTGGTGAGAAATGATGGAGTATGAGCGAGGGGATTATATAATGATATATCGTTATTCCTCAAGGAGAAAAAGGCTAGATACTAGCTTTTTAAATGAAAAGCTAAAAGATGCCATAAGTTACGACAGGATTGCTGGTTATTTCAGCTCTTCCATCATTGAAGTGGCGGGAGAGGCAATTGAGAGCATACAGGGCTGTGCCAGAATTGTGTGCAATTCAGAGATGAAAAAGGAAGATGTGGTGACAGCAAGCGCTGCTGTAAACGCCATGCGCAGGGAATGGTGTAGCATAAAGCCCGAAGAGAGATATATGGACATTCCTGAAAGGTTGGAAAAGCTTTATGACCTCATAAAAAGTAGCAAGCTGCTCATAAAAGTTGTTCCCAACGATGTGTTTGGCCTTATCCATGGGAAGGCAGGGGTCATAACTCTGAAGGATGGGCGAAAAACAGCTTTTATAGGCAGTGTAAACGAAAGCTATGCCGGTTGGAAACTGAATTATGAGATACTTTGGGAGGACGATTCGGAAGAGGCAGTAAAGTGGGTTCAGGAAGAATTTGATTATTTCTGGAATAGCCCCTATGCGGTGCTCCTGGCGGATTTTATCGTTGAGGACATTAAGAGAATTTCCCGTAGAAAAGTGGTTTATTCGATTGAGGAATGGAGAAAAGACCCTGAACCTGCTTCGACTGTTATAGAATCGCCAGTATACAGGGAAGAACTGGGTTTGTGGGAACACCAGAAATATTTTATAAATATGGCATTTAATGACCATAAAAAATATGGAGCAAGGTATGTGCTTGCTGATATGGTGGGTTTAGGAAAAACCGTACAGCTTGCCATGGCCGCGCAGCTTATGGCCTTGTACGGAGACAAGCCTATTCTCGTAATTGTGCCCAAAACTCTTATCTGGCAGTGGCAGGATGAGATGAATACCCTTTTGGATATGCCCTCGGCCGTATGGGACGGGAAAGGATGGGTGGATGAAAACGGCATAAGGTATCCCGCAAATGGCGATGCAGCTATAAAAAAGTGTCCGAGGCGTATCGGTATAATCTCGCAAGGCTTGATCACGGCAAATTCGGAGCAGGTTCAGCATCTTCTGAATTTAGAATATGAGTGCGTAATCGTGGATGAAGCTCACAGGGCCAGGAGAAAAAATTTAGGGCCTGGCAGGGAAGAAAAGCCCGAGCCCAATAATCTTATGAAGTTCTTGCTTGAAATCTCTAAGCGTACCAAGAGCATGCTTTTAGCTACCGCAACGCCTGTGCAGCTGTATCCAATTGAAGCATGGGATTTGCTTTATATTCTTGCCCAAGGAAGCGATGCTGTTTTAGGGAATGCTTTCAGTATGTGGAGAAAATATCCTCAAAGAGCCATTGATTTGATCACGGGCAAACAAACGCTTGACCGCTTTGATAGAGAAAATTGGGAATGGATACGGAACCCATTTCCCCCTGCATCAGAAGGAGAAACGACATTTGGGTTTATAAGAAAACAGTTGGGGATGGCCGATGACGAGTTTGTGATAAGACCTGAAGCGTTTGACCAATTGAGGGAACAGGATAAGCGCAGGATCTTTAGGATTATTGATGATAACTTTATGACCGAACACAATCCTTTTATAAGGCATATTGTAAGAAGGACGAGGGATTATCTTGAAAATACTATAAATCCTGAAACTGGAGAACCGTATTTAAAAAAGATTGAAGTAGAGTTGATGGGGGAAAGCGATGATGAGGCTATCATATTGCCTCCTTATTTGCAGGAAGCATACAATTATGCAGAGGAATTTTGCGAACTTCTCAAGAAAAGGTTAAAAACTAAGGGATTTTTCAAGACACTGCTATTGAGAAGAATTGGCAGTACTATAATTGCGGGTAAGATTACAGCAGAGAGGATGCTCAACAGTTGGGGCCAACTTGTGCTGGAGGAAGATTATGAGGAGGACGAAGTAGAAGAAGAAAAAGATCTCCAGAGCGAAGAGAAAAACTTGACCGAAGAAGAAAGAAACTGTCTCAAAAAGTTAATCGAGGCATTGAACATTAATAAGGAAAGAGATCCCAAGTACAATCTCGTTTTAAAATTGCTAATTGAGGATAAATGGATAGAACGCGGGTGTATTATCTTTTCTCAGTATTATGATTCGGCTTTTTGGGTTGCCGAGAGCTTATCTCGCGATCTTCCAAATGAAAAAATAGGGCTTTATGCAGGAGGAGATAAATCAGGAGTATTTGTCGATGGAATATACGAAAGAAAAAGCAAGGAAGAGATAAAACAAATGGTTAAAAGGCATGAATTAAAGGTTTTGGTTGGAACTGATGCGGCCAGTGAGGGATTAAACCTTCAAACACTGGGCACGCTTATAAATCTTGACCTGCCGTGGAACCCAACAAGGCTTGAACAACGCAAAGGCAGAATCCAGCGCATAGGACAAGTTTATGACAAAGTGTATATATATAACATGAGGTATAAAGGTTCGGTTGAAGACAGGGTACATCAATTGCTCTCAGAAAGGTTTGCAAATATTTACAATATGTTTGGGCAAATCCCCGATGTATTGGAGGATGTATGGGTACATGTGGCCTTAAATGAAATTGAAGAGGCGAAAAAGAAGATTGACGCTATACCCAAGCAGCATCCTTTTGAAATAAGATACCACGTCAATGTAGGCAAGGTTGACTGGGAAAGCTGTGCTAGGGTGCTGGATAACAGGGAGAAACGAAAGTATTTGATGAGGGGATGGAGATAGGGAACCTTGGGAAAAGGAGGGAATTTTTTGCTTACTTTGGAAGAAGCACGACATTATCATCCTAACCAGAAAGGTATTCACCAGCGGGAAGGGCAGATCTTGTCAATATGCGCTTCTTTTACTACGGGAAAACGGAAATATCATGATCGGTTTTTTCATTTATATTTTATGAGCCAAAAATAGTGGCTAATTAAGAGTAGAAAAAATTTATTCTCCTATGTTATAATACAAACAAAATTACATAGGAGGGATTAAAATTGTCAGAAAATCCAAAGAAACCTGCTTTCAAGCGCTGGTGGTTTTGGGTTGTTGTGATAGTTATCATAATTGCAATTGCAAGTAGCGGAGGGAAAAAAGAGACGCCAACAAGTCAAGACCAAAATACGGAAAATGTGGCTTCGAAAGGGAATACCCAAAGTGAGGCGGAACAGCCCGAACAAGAAGGATCTCAAGAAGGACCTGAAGAATCAACAGAAGCACAAACAGTTGAGAATACTGAGACGACAGATACTTCTAAGACAGCAGAAACAACAAATGAAGAAACATATGTTAATACTGCTAAAGAGGTAGAATTGTTTGCAGGAGAGTTTATAGTAGGAGAAAATGTAGTACCTGGAAGATATGATATTACGAGTCTAGACGGGGTTGGTAATTTTGTTGTATATGATGGTGAGATGCCCATTGTGAACGAAATACTTACGAACCAAGCTGGTGGACAGATAGGTGTAACCAGAATACAAATTGATTTGTACGAAGGAAACAGGATTCAAATATCTGGTATAAATAAGGTTTTGTTAAAACCAGCAGAGATTGCACTCAAAACAACGTTGGTTTCTGGCAATCACCTCGTGGGAAGAGATGTTCCTGCTGGAACTTATATAGTGACTGCTCCTCAAGGGACTGGAAATTTTATTGTGTATGATGGCGATTTCCCGGTTGTAAATGAAATTTTAGGGAGCGGTGATATTGGGGTAGAAAAGATCAGAATTTCCATAAAAGATGGACAAATGATAGTTATTAGTGGATTGGAAAAAGTAGAATTGCAAAACGAATGATTATGTAGGAAAACAAATATAAAAATGCGATGAAGAGCCTTCGCTTGGCTCTTCGTTTCATGCTGTATGGAAATTATTTTCGCGATTCTAGTTATTTTTTGCTATTTTATTTAACATGAGCGTGATGCAAGGTGAACAAACAGTACGTATTGGATAGGATAAGACCTTATTTAAAAAATAAAAGTATAACAGAAAAGGAATTTGACAGCTTATTTTCAAATTTAGAATTGCGCCAGCAGTATAAAGTTATTAACATACTTATTGAAGAAGGTATAGATATTATATACGATGAAATGGAAGGACAAGGAAACGATAGTACGACCCCGACAATGCTATATGTCTATGCTGGAGAAGATAAAAAATTTAGTAGTTTGACAAATGAGCAGCTTTGTGCTTTATATGACCAAGGATATAAAAAAGCAATGGAAGCTCTTGTTGTCAAAAATCAAGGATTAGTGCGATCAAGAGTTTTGAGGTATATTAAAGCATATAAGAATAGTCTTGATTTTGATGATTTGTATCAATTCGGCATGATGGGATTGATGAAGGCTATTCAAAAATTTGATGTAAAAAAAGGGCGCCATTTTACTACTTACGCTGTATGGTGGATTGACCAGGCTATATTAAGAGGAATAATGGATCAAAGCTCATTAATTAGAATACCTGTTCATTTATATGAAAAGCTGTTTAAGTTATTATTTATAGTAGAACACAAGGATTACCTAACCAAAGATGAAATTTACGAGAATTATTTTTCTGATAAAATGTCTAGAGAGCAATTTGATAAGTTGATGTATATATCAAAATATATATTGAACTTATCTTCTTTAAATGAGTATGTGGGTGAAGATAAAGATACTGAATTAATTGAATTTATATGCGATGAAAATTTATTATCTGTAGAAAAGGAAATAGAAACAAAATTTATGAGGAAAGATCTTGAAGATGTACTGAATACTATTTCGCCTAGGGAGAAAATGATAATAAGGTTAAGATTCGGGCTTGAAGATGGAAGACCAAGGACATTAGAAGAAATTGGAGAGAAATTAGGTGTAACAAGGGAAAGGATAAGGCAAATTGAAGCAAAGGCAATTAGAAAATTGAGGCATCCCTCAAGGAGTAAAAAACTTAGAGCTTATATCGAGGAGTGATGTGGAAAATGAATATAGACGAACAAATAAATCAAAAGGTGAGAGAGTATTTGGGTCAAGATGGGATAATAGTTTTGAAAGGTGTTGACATAAGTAAATTTTATAGTGACTTAGTAATAGACATAGATAAAATACTTAATGATAAGTTGGCTTATTTTTTTGAAATATATAAAATGGGTAGAAAAATAATAACTTATGATGAATATTTAGCGTTATATGATTTTGTTGTCAGTCAGTATAAGAAAATAATTATATTGGAAAATAATCTTTATATTCACTACTATCCTTTGACAGCAAAAATTAATGAAGAAAAAATAAGGGAGCTTCTATGTCATTTTGGTGAGGGTGAAGATAAAGAAAATATTTCTGTTCAAGAGTTAAAAGAGTATACTGATATATATGCAAATGTTATGGAAGTAAATGGGAAAATTTATGTTGCGTATAATGAGAATATAGAAAATGAAAAGGAGTATATTGAAAATATATTCCATGTAGCACAGTTGGAAATAGGAAAAATTGAAATAAACGGCACTTCAAATAGTTCTAAAATAGTACAGATAATAGATGAAGAGGATTATATTGTTTTTTTGGACAATGTCTTAAATATGAACTCAGGAACATTTTATGTTATATATAAAAACAGCGCTATCCCTCAAAGTATATTAATAGAAAGATTGAGTATACTGAATAAGTATTGTGGTGATAATGTAAAAATAAAACTGGCATTTACTAAAGATAAAAGGGCTGTAGATATAAAGGAAGAATATTTAAATATTTTAAAAAAATATTGGGGTTATAACAGTTTTAGAAGTATTAGAACATATAACCTAAACCAACTGGAATTAGGCAAAAAGATGATAGAAGAGGTATCACAGGGCGAAATAATTTCAAATATAGTAGAACAAGTAGAGAATTGTATGAATAAAAAAGACTATAGGGACATATTCGTTACAGCACCCACAGGATCAGGTAAATCAATAATGTTTCAGATTCCAGCAATATATCTTGCTGAAAAGTATGGATTGTTTACTATAGTTATATCTCCATTGATTGGATTGATGAAAGATCAAGTAAAGAATTTAGAAATAAGGAATTACAAGCATGCTAGAACAATAAACTCTGATATATCTCCTCTGGAGAGGCAAAAAATTATAGATGATATCCACGATGGAAAATGTCATATATTGTATATTTCTCCAGAGTCCCTATTAAGTAAGAGTGATTTAGAACAGATAATTGGTAATAGAGTGCTTGGGCTTTTGGTTGTAGATGAGGCACATATAGTTACTACTTGGGGTAAGCAATTTAGACCAGACTATTGGTATTTAGGAGATCATTTGAGTAGATTAAAAAAAGTGCAGCTAAGGAAAGAAGATAAGAATATGGGATTTGTTATAGCAGCTTTTACTGCAACGGCAATTTATGGTGGAATTGAAAATATGTATGAGGAGACAGTGCAAAGCTTAAAAATGGTTAACCCTATTGTCTATTTAGGTTACATAAAAAGGGAAGATATAAAAATAAATATAGATAAAACAAGAACTATTACTAACAAAGCTGAGTATGAATTAAACAAATTTGACAATTTAATACAAAAAATAGATGAGGTAATGCTAGAAGATAAAAAAATGCTTATTTATTTTCCGACGGTAGCGCTTTTGGAAAGATTTTATGACTATTGTTATTTAAAAAATATTGGAAGATATGTAGCAAAATATCATGGCAAGATGCTGCCTGACGAGAAGGAAGATAATTATTATAAATTCTTAACAAAGGAAAAGCCAATAATGATTGCTACTAAGGCTTTTGGAATGGGTATAGATATAGACGATATTCATGTAATTACGCATTTTGCTCCTACTGGAAATGTATGTGATTATGTCCAGGAAATAGGTAGAGCGGCAAGAAGGAAAGAAATAATAGGAGAAGCTTACTATAAATTTATGAGTAACGATTTTAAACATATAAATAGGCTTCACGGTTTATCCGTTATCAAAGAATATCAGTTGGTTGAGGTGATAAAAAAAGTTTATGAAATTTATCAAGAAAATATTAAGTATAATATTAAGGATAATAAGAAGAGGGGCAAACGCAATGAGATGTTAGTTGATGCAGAAAGCTTTGCTCATATTTTTGAGAATCCTTTTTTTAGTGAAGACGATGCTATTAATAAAGTAAAAACAGCTATGCTTCTAATTCAAAAGGATTTTGAAAGAAAATATTCATTTTCTCCATTTTATGTAAGGCCGATTCCTTTATTTGAGCAAGGTTTTTTTGAGATTAAAAGGCCTTATGTAAAAGAAATCGAAAATGATTATGGACATATACTTGATAGGACGGAAGAGCAGGATATATATTCAGTAAATTTGAAAGCTATTTGGGAAAAGGATTTTATATCTATCTATTCTTTTCCTAAATTTAAATATTTATTATACAGCAATTCAGACGAGTTAAATTTCAAGTATAAAAATTTGATGAAGCCAGCTATTAGGGTTGATATCAGTTTTAATAAAAACTTTAGCAAAAATTACAGTATGTACTATGAAAGTATAAAGACAATAATTAGAAGATGCGTAAGAGAAGAAAAATTTTACTCGATTGAAGGACAAGATGGTCTGGTTGAACAGTTAATAAAATACAGTCAAATAGAGAGATATAAAGCAAAATGTATAGTGGAGAATATTATAAATGCTTTAATGTTGTATCAGCGTAATTATTCTAACAATTTAAATGCTAGGGTTATAAAAGATAAAATGCTCATGAATGGCGAGGTTAAGTACATATTTTATAATGGCGTTGAAACGTTTTTTAAATGGATAGAAAAATTTTACAATGATTTAATAAGACAGGGAAAAAATACTATATGTGTAGTTCAAAATGACGGAGAGAGTAAATTCAAGGAAATATTTACAATATTAGGTGTTCTTGAAACTTTGGATATACTAGTTTTTAATGCTTTAGGTGGTCAAAATAGTCAACTTTATATTTATGTTAATCAGACAAAGACAATGAAGCAAATTATAGAAAAACCTTATAGTTATACAAACAAATTACTAGAATTAGTCAGAGATAGGCACAAACTTTCGGTTGAACTAATGACCCACATTTTCGAAGGTAATTATTCCAGCGAAGAAATTTGGGATATACTAGAAGATTATTTTTTAGGAAAATTACCAGAGGAAGTTAAAAGTTCTTCAAGACTAAAGGAATTGATAAAAAAATACGAGGACATACTGTAGGAAAAGATATAATAAAAATTATAAAAACGAGAAAATGTAAATAATTTTGTGATTTGTCGTAAAATTAAATACAATATCCGAAAAATTCTAGAACTATAGTGAAAGATCCTGGAGGGAAATTGAAATATTAGAGTAGTAAGAAAGTAGCAAGGGAATTTATTGCAGATTTTGATTTGACAGAAGAGTGTGTTTAAGCTGGACTGGTTTAGAGATATCAAAGTAAGAGGAAAAACATAATGATGTCAATAATCTGTGAAAATGTCACATAAAGAAGGACAATTTTATTCAGGAAAAATGTCACTATGGACTTATAAGAGGGCTCATGATTAAAACTAATAGGGATTTTTTCTCTCGCCGCTAGGCAGGCCTGTGGGAGTACTACACCCTCAGGCATAGACAAAAGCTTGCATAAAAGGATGTATATCAAGTGGCTTTCGCGGCATAAGCAGTAAAGCTCTAGGGTCATTTCAACTTATTCTACGCTTCACTTGACATACATTCTGACTCTAGAGCTTTTTTACTACTATAAGGGGGCAAAAAAGACAATAAAAAACTAAGCCTTGATAAATACTATCAAAGCCTGTAGGATAGTCTATGAGAAAAGTAATAGATTTGAGTCTGCTATGCCCAGGCTCGTGTGAAATTAAACAGCTGGGCTAGCATTTCCAGGATCTCCCGATCAGTTTCCTCGTAAGAAATCCTGGGTCTTTTTTGAGCCTGTTGTTTCCACGGATGATCAGGAGCCGGTTTTACAGGATTATGTTTCTTCTCTGATTGATTTTCGGATTGTTTTAAGGTCTGTTTTTTAGGCCGTTCTTCGAGTACTAGAGTATCATAGACCACCCCAGTTGATCTTCGATGGATAGTTTACCATCGTTGGGGGAGATAAAGACAGTACGAAGGTCGTAGTATAGACTTAAGGGGACACCCTGGTTATTGATCATTTGTCTCATGATTTCGAAATATCCTTCCATACACTATTCTTGAGTGAAGAAAAGAGCGAGTATTTCGCCGGTAGCATCATCGACAGCGCCGTGGAGGGTAAAAGGCTCTTTGCCTTTGATCCATTCATGTTTAGAAGCATCTATTTGAACTAATATGCCTTTTTGAGGCATTCTTTTTCTTCTGTGGTGAGCTTTACGTTTGCGATGTTTTTTAGGGCTGGTGAAGCCCTCTTTTGTTTAAGATTCTGTATATAGAGGGATGACTTACTTTAATGTTTTTATTTTCCATAAGCAAGTCGACAAAGTGGCTGAAGTTTACATCTTTGTATTTTTTAGTATAATAACATGAATAAAATGTTTTGTTGATATTGGGCAGAAAATGTAATATAATCTAATGCGTATTAGTGCATATTTGAATGAACGGACCTGAAGGGTAAACCGTTCATTTTCAATGTTGTGGATTGATTTTTATAATTGTGAGGAGATTGGGAAATGGAAAAAAGAGAGAGATTTGCTTCCCGTTTAGGTTTTATCTTGATCTCTGCGGGGTGTGCGATTGGATTGGGTGATGTTTGGCGTTTCCCTTATATCACAGGGCAATATGGCGGAGGAATATTTGTTCTAGTCTATCTGATATTCATTTTTTTGCTTGGTTTGCCCATCATCACAATGGAGCTTGCAGTAGGACGTGCCAGTCAAAAAAGTATTGCTACTTCATTTAACGTTCTGGAGAAAAAAGGCCAAAAATGGCATTGGATGGGCTATGCTGGTGTAGCCGGGAATTACATACTTATGATGTTTTATACCACCATCGCAGGCTGGATGCTGGCTTATTTCTACAAGTTTATGACAGGCCAATTTGAGGGGCTTGATACTCAGCAGATTGGTCAAGTGTTTACAGATTTTATAGCAAATCCGGTAGAAATGACTATATGGATGGTCATAACAACCGTGATTTGTTTTGGGATATGTTCACTTGGTTTGCAAGAGGGAGTGGAAAAGGTTACCAAGGTCATGATGGTATTGCTGCTGGCTATCATCGTGGTACTTGCGGTTAAATCCATGACGCTTCCAAATGCAAGCGAAGGTTTAAGGTTCTATCTAATGCCCGATGTTAATCGTATAAAAGAATATGGTATCTGGGAAGTAGTATTTGCAGCTATGAGCCAGGCATTTTTTACCTTGAGCATAGGAATTGGTTCTCTGGCCATATTTGGAAGCTACATTGAGAAAGAACGCAGCCTTCTTGGCGAGTCCATTAATATCGCCATGTTGGATACTGCAATTTCGTTGATTGCAGGGCTTATTATTTTCCCGGCCTGCTTTGCTTTTAATGTTGACCCAGGTCAAGGCCCAGGTCTTGTGTTTGTAACGCTGCCCAATATTTTTAATTCAATGGCTGGCGGGAGAATCTGGGGTTCACTGTTTTTTATCTTTATGACATTTGCTGCATATTCTACGGTTATTGCCGTGTTTGAAAACATTATTTCCTTTGGAGTCGATCTCTGGGGCTGGAGCCGAAAAAAAGCATCTATAATTAATATGTTTTTAATTATTGTACTTTCCATGCCGTGTGTTTTAGGCTTCAATGTTCTCAGCTGGATTCAGCCTTTAGGAGAGGGTACCGGTATACTGGATCTTGAGGATTTTATACTCAGCTATAATCTGCTTCCTTTGGGTTCACTGGTTTACGTGCTTTTCTGCGTTACCCGCTACGGATGGGGATTTGACAATTACCTAAAGGAAGTCAATACAGGTGAGGGCCTGAAAATGCCTCGTGTGCTGAAAGGATATTTGACCTGGATATTACCTGCTATTATCATAGTGGTACTTATTCAGGGATATATTAATGTGTTTGGCAAGTAAAGGGGTAGACTGATTCTTCATTGTATTCCATTAGTAGTTAGAAGACAGAAAGAAGGCATACAACGTAAGTCTGGATGGTGCGTTTTTGCTTTTCCAGGCTTTTATTTTTGTGTCAGCACCTTTTTGCAAATAACCGAATATCCTATCTTCGCTTGGAGTGTGCATGTCAGCCTTAAGTTTAGCTTCTTTTAGTTTTTGTATCAAGTTTGCCTTCTCGTTTTCCAGCTCCTCCATTTTACCTTCATAGAGGGATGAAACATACCAGCAGCTATGGCAGTCTTATTTCGGCCGGCATATTTGCGTGTACCTATCATAGCTGCTCCACCATTTACCGCGGTAATGGAACAAATGCTTGATTTTGTGATTATTTATGTACTAGTAGATCCATGGAAAGCGTCCTGGATTTACCGTATGGATATAAGGTATTAGTCAATACTTGTATATCCGCATATATATGATGAATATGGCCATCTACGCACTGAACTATTGCATGGTATTCATGATAATGTCTACCATCTTTAGTTAGTATAGCTGGACCTGTTTCTGAATAATATGGGTGAGTATGACCATCGATATAGGAAGTATCACCACAGAACCTATGAATGTGAGAAACCCCACTGGGAGCAAGTTCTGTTACTGTACCATAATGGTGAAGATGGCCATCATCATATGATGTTGGACCACAAAGGCTATGAGAGTGATACTGGTAATTCATATAAATCACTTCCTAATACATTGGTTAATACCATTATATGTTTATAAAGAATTTAGGTAGCAGCAGAAGATTTCACAAAAAACAATTGCGAGTGGTCGGTTACAATGCGATTGGATGATTGGATTGAGTTATACAGAGAATAGGAGGGGTGGTTGTATAAGATGCGATTATGCAAATTCCTCTCCTTCCCAGGTTCGGTTTTCCCTGCTGGGCTGTTGTCATACGTCGAACTTGCTATATTTTATTGCAAAGATTTTTTACTTTTCTGTAGGAGTAGCAGATTGAAAGGAGGAGCTTGATTGGAAAGAGTATATGAAGTATTAACAGATCCCTATATTTCCGGGATAATTGTCTTTATTATAACTTGGCCGCTAAGTAACTGGCTTACTAAGAGAGTAAATAAAAGTGAATATTACAAGAGGGTCAATAGTGCTAATTCCAATATAATAGAATTGCTAACCGATTATATAATTTCGTTTAAAAATGTAGATAAAACTGTAATAGAAGAAATTATCTATGCAGTGTCGTTAGAATTGAATGTAAATATAAAAGATTTATACAACATTAACCAGATTAGAGCTGTATTAGTGAAAGAAATAATTAACATCAAGCTAATACCCCAAGAGCAGAGAAAAGAAATGATTGAACTGATTATCTCTAATCTAGGTAATGATAAAATTGTTGAAGAAACAACAGAAAAGGTAACAGCTCTTTCATTGGCCAGCGAACTAAAACCGGAAACAAAAGCAGAAACGACAATATTGACGACTATGATGGCATTTATAGTTGCATTAATATGGCTAGTTATAGGCAGAGAAATGTTCTTTGTTTTGAATAGAAATGATAGCATAGTAGTAATTGTTATGATTGCAGTAGTAATTATTACGATTATATTGCTTGTATTTGCCATGCAAATATCGTATTTTGTGCTAAATAGAAAAAAAGAACTAAAAAAACAACCACACAAGGATAGGGCCTAAACAGGCCCTTTTTTCATGCATAAAATCTAAGGTGATGAGGTGATGTGGCAAGGTACAACTGGGATAAGCTGAAAAAAGAATTTTATTTGAGATTGAACTCCGTAAATACTTTGTCCTTGATTTTAAGAAAATCAAGGCTTGTTCTGTCTCTTTTTCTTGGCAATGGTACTTCAATAATGGTTTTAACCCTTCCAGGAGAGGGTGTCATGATGACAATCCTATCGGCTAGAAAGACAGCTTCTTCAATATCATGTGTTACAAATATAATTGTCTTTTTCTTTTCCTGCCATATTCTTTCTATTTCATCCTGCATGTGCATACGGGTCATGGCATCCAATGCTCCAAAAGGTTCATCCATGAGCAAAATCTTGGGTTCAACTGCTAAGGCCCTTGCCAGCGCAACCCTCTGCTGCATTCCTCCTGATAGTTGTGGTGGATGATGTTTTTTGTAATCCGATAACCCCACGAGCTTAATATATTCCTCCGCTATTCGACGGCGCTCTTTCCTTTTTAGTTTCTTAGCTTCGAGGCCAAGTTCCACATTTTTTATTACATTTCTCCACGGCAGTAATCCATAATTTTGAAATATAACTATGCGATCAATAGAGGGCTGTGTAACGGTATCTCCGTCTATCTTGATGGTGCCGGTAGACGGTGTGTCAAAGCCCGCTATCAGGTTTAGAAGGGTGGATTTTCCACAACCGCTGGGGCCAAGAAGGCATATAGATTCCCCTTCTTTTATATACAAATCAACTTTATCGAGCACTGTCAAGGTGCTTTTATCTTTCAACGTAAAAGCTTTTGATACTTTCTCGATAGAAATGTACATATTAGTTCCTCCTCCCATCTGAGACTCCCCATTGTCTTTCGATATAGCCTTACAGGAGTTTTATCAGCCGATCCAGAACGAGCCCTGATATGCCAATAAAAATTATGCCTGCCAAAACCAGATCCGATCTTAAGGAATTCCTTGAATCTATTATCAGGTATCCTAAGCCGGATTGCGCTCCTACCATTTCTCCAGCAACCAGGAAAACCCACGCTGTACCGAGCGCTATATGCAGCCCGTTAGCAATCATTGGGAAGGCGGCGGGAAGTATGATTTTAAAAAGCAAGTGTGGCTGTCGGATGCCAAAATTGTTTGCAACATTCAAATAAACAGGATCCACCTTTCTAACTCCGGAAACTGTGGAAAGAAGGGTAGGGAAGAACCCGGCAATGAAAATGATGATGATTGCAGGAACATCGCCTATACCAAACCAAAGAACGATAAAAGGAAACCAGGCAATGGGAGACACAGGTCTCAACAATTGCACAACGGGTTCTACAAATTCCCATACTTTTTTATTGTAGCCTAAGACAAGTCCAAGGCTGATTCCTGTAATTATAGCCATAGCATATCCCGTTATAAATCTTGACAGGCTGACTTTAAAATGGGTAATAAGGGTTCCGTCTTTTACCAGTTCTCCCATTCCTTCTAGCACTTTTACAGGGGAGGGAAGGAGGGATGGTTCATATCTTCCTGTAAGCACTATCAGCTCCCATATTCCAACGAATAAAGCCAAACTTGAGATAACTTTTAAAACTTTTACTATTTTCCCCATAACAGCATCACTTCGCATTATCTATTAGTGTATTGTCTACAAAATCACTGTATGGAGGAGGATTTTCTATAAGGCCCATTTCAACAAGGTATTTTGAAAGGTCATTGTAATCCTTTTCCTCAAGTTTTAAATTTTTATAAGAAATCCATTTGAGCGATAGCTCAAGGACGCGTGAGTCGGTTCTTAAGTATTTTGTTAGGATATCCAATGTAGCGCGGTCTTTTAAATCTGCTTTATGGGCTGCATTTACATACTCCTGTACAAATTTTTCTGCGATGGATCTATTGTTTTGAATGAAATCATTTCTCAGCACAAGAGCGCAGCAAACGGAATTCCCCCACAGGTTTTGAGAGTCAAACAATACCTTTCCTTTACCGTTGGCAACCGACACAGCGCCAAAGGGTTCTGCAACTGAATAGCCGGATATCCTTCCTTCCGACAGAGCTGCGGGCATTTCTGGCGGGGGGAGCTCTATTACGTTTATGTCATTGTATGAAAGCCCATTGTTCTTTAGCATAATATACAGCAAAATATTGTGGGTAGAAAGCCGATGGGGAATTGCAAATGTCTTCCCTTTTAATTGAGCAACGCTGCTTATATCTTTTGATGTCACAACAACGTTTCCGTCTCTATGGCCTAAAGCAACGGCTTTTAAGTCAATTCCCTGTTCTCGGGCTTTCATTGCAAGTTGAATCAATATGGAGGCGCCATCCACTTTACCAGCATTTAAAGCTTCTATAACCTCAGGCCATGAACTAAACTTAACGAGTTCAAGCTTTACATCCTGTGGGTTTTGTTTTAATAGTTCATTTTGTATATACAGCGGGACTGCATGCGTAATTGGAATATATGCTATCTTTATCGTTTTTGTCTCTGCCTGTGTATTTGTCTCATATGTTGATTTGCAGCCCGCTAGGTTGAGCATCAAAAGCGCTAATATAAGGGCAAAGATGGCTCTAATAAATTTTTCCTTCATTAATATTTCCCTCCAATATTTACCTCCGATTTGTCTCTGATTGTTGTAATGATTTTTATTCCCATCCCAAGGCTTTTCGCTTGTTTTTTATATCTGACACTATTCTTTCAGCAAGCTTTTCGTGGTCTACTTCCACAACCATAACCGAGCCCAGAGTCTTTTGCGTATCCTCAAATAGGAATTTCATCACCTTTTCGGAACCCTGCACCGGTGGATAAACCGAATGATAGGAGTTGATTCCGAGGAGCCTGAACCCCAAAGCTGCCCCGACTCCTTTTTCATTGGACCATTCTGGGCTTGCAAAGGCAAAAGGCATATCTTTTATATCTTTACCCAAGGCATCGGCCAGTGCTCTGAAAAACGCAGATGCTCTCGCGTTGTCAAGGCACTCACCCATATGCCAGACCGGAGGGAGATCCGGTTGGAGAAACTCTCTTAATTCATTCCCGGTCATGCTAAGGGCGGATTTATTGCAAAAGCCCAATTTCAGCAAAGGGAATGAAGCACAGCCGTTTGTCAGAACGAGGATGTTGTTTTGTATTAAGATCGATGCGATGTCTGTAATCGCCTTTTCATAAATCACTCTTGGGTTGTTGCAACCCACGAGATTTACAATTCCCGCGATCTTGCCGTCTCTCAGGGCGTTGGCTATTACTTCTATGCTTCCAAAATGGCTGATGGCATACTCCAATGAAAAGCCTACTTCAGCTTCTACTTCATATTGGGGTATGAAGACAGGAACATCCCTCCTCGATGCAAAGCTGTCAATAGCTCTTTTTATGATTTTCCTTGCGAGCGCTTTGGTCTCGCTCAGATTCGAATGCATGTGGTCGTATCCGTAATGTTCGGCTCCCGGTAGCCTTGCAGAATCGCTGGTTGTCACCACAGTTGTTTTAAAGCATTTCGCCACTTCCATGATGGAAGGATATACATCCTGAACATCTGCTACCCACAGGTCAATAGCGCCTGTGCCAAGCACCAGCTCTACGCCAATGGCATTTGATAGCGGAATGACTCCGCCGTAACGATACATTGCAGAAAGCCCTGAACAGCATATGCCGTAAAATTGAATGCCCAAAGCACCTTTTTGTTTTGCGAGGTTTATAAACTCCTGGCTTCTTCCTTGTTTTACGATTTCGCTAACCAGCAACGGAGAGTGCCCGTGGACGGCAATATTGACGTACCCTTCTTTCAAAGCTCCTAAATTTGCTCTTACCGTTCTTCTTTGGGGCATGCCGAAAAGGCTGTCCATGGCTATGGAGGAACCAAGTACGCTGGTCCAGGCAAATGCAAGCCCACACCTTAAGAACTGCTTCATGACATTTTCCCAATCTCCATCGGTCCCCGTGCTTGTTCTGTGAAGAGCCTCAAACACCTCGTGATAGGCTCCGATGGGGAGAATATCAAGCTCCTCCCATACTCTTATTCTTTCTTCTGGTGCAAAGGCGTGCAAGGTTTTATGTTTGCCAGGGACCGCTCTGCATAAATCTTCGATGAGAATATCGGCTACCTCAGAAGCTATTTCTTCCAAGGTTTTTCCCTCTGTATTGATTCCAAGCTGGACGGCCGACTTTTTCAACTTATCAGCTCCTGCAATGGGCATCTCTAGAAGACCCTGAGCGGCAGCTTTTAAAGCCAGCATTATTTCGCGGCCCCTTGCGCCATGAGCTGCCACTCCTGCTGCAACCCAACGCAAAAGATTTCTGGCCACAATAAGGTCGGCGTCTGCGCCGCATACTCCTTTGGGGCTTTTTTTGGTAATCCTGCATGGACCCATATTGCAGTTTCTGCAGCATACACCTGCTATACCGAAAGAGCATTGAGGTTTTTGTTTGTCAAAGCGGTCAAAGCAGGTTTCACATCCCGCCTTTTCCATATGTAGAAGCATTTCCCTGACTGCCGGGTCGGGGGTATATTTCAGTACATCGCTTTTTGAAGGAAAGCTTTTTTTATATTCCTCTACTGCCTGGATGTAGTCGTTGAAGTCAGTATGATGGTAATAAACCCGTTCTTCATGGCCGAAATGTGTGTGATGATAGTGGCGTGGATGGTGCAACTTCATTTCCAACCCTCCTGCAAATAATACTATTCCTATATGATTAGTACTATTTAATTTTATTTAAAAACATAACGGCTGTCAACAGTTATTTTAAATAATTCCTATATGAATAATATGAATAGTTGTAAAAACTTAAAAACTTATAAAAAAAGGCTTACCTTGAATTAAGGTAAGCCTTTAGTTAGGAGTTTTAAGAATCAACATAAAAGAATCAATATAACGCTTTTTCGAAATCTTCAATTAAATCCTCTATGTCTTCAAGCCCCACCGATACTCTTATCAAATCGTCTGTTATCCCCAGCCTTTCTCTTTCTGATTTGGGTACAGCGGCATGCGACATTTTAACCGGATAGGATACGATGGTTTCAACTCCGCCGAGGCTTGCAGCCACTGCGGCTAGCTTTATTTTTTTCATGAAACTCTTTGCTTTTTCAGCATCGATGGTTTTAAAAGAAAGCACAGCTCCTGCTCCATCCGCCTGGCTGTAATGAATGTCTCTGCCCTCGTGATTTTGAAGCCCAGGATAGTATACCTGTTTTACATTTTTATTCTTCTGCAGATATTCTGCGAGCTTTTGCGCGCTATCCTGCTGATAATCAAGCCTGACCTTAAGCGTTTTCAAGCCCCTTAAAAGCAGCCAGCTGTCCTGAGGGCCAAGAATTGCGCCAAAGCCATTTTGCACTGAATATATCCTTTGGCTCAATTCAGCGCCTTTGACCACTACCAGGCCTCCAATCACGTCGCTGTGTCCGCCGATAAACTTTGTAGCGCTGTGAATTACAATGTCAAACCCAAGCTCTATAGGCCTTTGCAGATAGGGCGACATAAAGGTGTTGTCGATAATGGTGATAAGGTTATGCTCTCTGGCGATTTTAACTATACTCCTTAAATCAGTTATTTTAAGCAGGGGATTTGAAGGCGTTTCGACATAAATCGCCCTGGTATTAGGGGTGATGCTTTTCTTTACAGCATCGATATCTGTTGTGTCAACAAAGCTGGCGGAGAGGTGATAGCGGGCAAAGAAGGATGTTATGATCCGGTGGGTTCCGCCATACACGTCCTGGCTCACTATAATATGATCGCCCGAAGAAAAAATCGAGAGCACCGAGGATATTGCGGCCATTCCGGAAGCAAAGGCAAAGCCTTTATCGCCTCCCTCCAGTATGGCTATGGTTTCTTCAAGGGCCTTTCTGGTTGGATTGCCCGAGCGGGAGTATTCGTATTCCTGTGGTTGGTCGATGTCTCTCAGGTGGTAGGTTGAAACCTGGTATATTGGTATGCTGAGCGCTCCCGTATTTTTATCCATTTCATTTCCGTTATGAATTAGTTTTGTTGCAAATCTCATATATATCACCTTATCTTGATTATTTTATTTAAGTTCTTAGTCCAGCGCCTGTTCCAGATCGGATATAAGATCTTCAACCGCCTCAATTCCTACAGACAGCCTAAGAAGTTTATCTGTAACGCCAATTCGCCTTCTCATTTCTTCAGGTATAGCTGAGTGTGTCTGTACAATAGGATAGGTTATGAGGCTTTCTACGCCTCCAAGGCTTTCGGCAAACATAATTATCTGTACCCTTTTAAGGACCTGTTCTACCAGTGCTGTGTCCTTAACTGAAAATGATATCATTGCGCCAAAACCCGAAGCCTGCCTCCTGGAAATCTCGTAGCCCTCATGATCGCTCAGCCCTACATAATACACTTTTTCAACCTTCTTATGGTTTTGCAGCCATTTAGCGATAGTCAGCGCATTTTCTTGCTGTTTTTCAAGCCTTACTGCCAGCGTTTTGATTCCCCGGAGGATCAACCAGCTGTCAAAGGGAGCCAAAACCGCTCCTTCGGATTTCTGTATCAGTTTTATTCTTTCGGCTATGTCGTCGTCGTTTACAACTATAAACCCGGCTAAGGTATCGTTGTGGCCTCCGAGGTATTTGGTCCCGCTGTGGATTACGATATCGGCTCCCAGTTCGAGAGGCCTTTGAAAATATGGGGTAAGAAAGGTATTATCCACGATGGTCAGTATTTTTCTTGATTTTGCAAGGGCGGCTGTGAGGGCGATATCGGTAACCTTCATCATGGGATTGGAAGGTGTCTCAATAAATATTGCAGCTGTGGTACTTCTTAAGGCCTGTTCTACTTCATGGATACGGCTGGTATCTACATAAGTGAATTCAATACCGTATCGCCTGTAAATTTCTTCAAACAGCCTGTATGTACCCCCATAAAGGTCATCTGAAACGATGATGTGCTGGCCTGGCTCAAATAAAGAAAGCACTGTTGAAATGGCGGCCATACCGCTTGAAAATGCAAAACCATGTTTTCCATTTTCAAGGTTTGCAATGGTATTTTCAAGCTCTTCCCTTGTTGGGTTTTGAACCCTGGAGTAATCGTATCCCGTTGTTTGATTCAGGCCCGGATGCTTAAAGGTAGCGCTCTGATATATCGGAAAGCTTACCGCGCCGGTGTACTGGTCATAGCCCTTATATCCATGTACTACTTTGGTTTCGAGTTTCAATTGCTTGGATATCCCCATGAAACATCACCGCTCCTCTTTCACTTTAGCGCAACGGCTTCGATTTCTATCAATACATCCTTGGGCAGCCTGTTTACTTCAACGCACGACCTTGCGGGATACGGCTCGGAAAAATACTTTGCATACACCTCATTCATGGCCGAGAAATCGCTGAGGTCCTTCATAAATACGGTGGTCTTTATCACCTTTTCCATGCTGCTTCCTGCCGCTTCAAGCACATTCTTCAGGTTTTCCAGCACCTGGGCGGTTTGCTCTTTAATCCCGCCGCTTACCACCTGGCCGGTTGAAGGGTCTATTGGGATCTGCCCCGATGTATAAATCAAAGCCCCTGTGTCTATAGCCTGAGAATATGGCCCTATAGCAGCGGGAGCTTTATCGGTATGCACGGCCTTATGCATTTGCCTCACCCCTTTTGAAAAAACCTTCGTTCATGCTGCCCGTTCTGTATCCTTTGAGGTCAAGGGCGACGTATAGAAAGCCCAGCTCCCTGAACCTTGAATATATGGCCTCCCTTACCTGCTTATCCAGGAATTTGCCAAAGTCGTTTTCATCTGCCTCGATTCTCGCTACGCTGCCGTGATACCTTACGCGGACCTGCCTGAAGCCCAGATCTATAAGGAACTGCTCTGCCTTGTCCACCATTTCCAGCTTTTCCTTCGTTATCTTCTCTCCGTAAGGGAATCTTGATGACAAGCAGGCGAAAGAGGGCTTGTTCCAGGTTTTCAGGCCCATCTCTTTTGACAGCAGCCTGATTTCCTCCTTAGTGAGCTTGACTTCCCTCAAAGGGCTTACCACACCGAGTTCTGACACCGCCTGAAGGCCGGGGCGGTAGTCTCCTATGAGGTCATCATAATTTGAGCCCTCGGCTACAAATTTGAAGCCTTCTTCCTCTGCCAGCTTCTTGATCTTGCTGAACAGCTCATGTTTGCATAAGTAGCACCTGTTTAAAGGGTTGTCAGAAAAGCCTTTCACTTCGAGCTCTTCCGATACTATTACCCTGTGTGGAATTCCATGCTCGGCTGCAAACTGCACTGCCTCATTGAATTCCCTTTCGGGATATGTAGAGGATCTGGCGGTCACAGCAAGCACCTTATCCCCCAAAACATCATGGGCTACTTTTGCAAGGAAAGAAGAGTCCACTCCCCCTGAAAAGGCGATGACGACGCTTCCCATGGATTTGAGCAAATCTTTCAATGCTTCCAGCTTGGCATGTGCCTCATTGGCATGTGCTCCAGTAGGCATTATTTTTACCCCCCTTGTTCGTTATTTACCCAATATTAAAAGTTTATATGCTTAGGGTGGTTTTTATCAAACCAGCCTTCTTTAATAATGAATATTTTTAAGTAATCCTATATGAGTAATATAATAATCACGGTCATGTTATTTGTCAATAACTTGTGACAGTAGCAAAAGCTTTCTTTTCGGGATTTCAGAGCTGACAAAAAGTTCGTAAGACGAGACTATTTCACAAAAATATGGTAAAATAAGTGTTGGGTTTTGCTTGATATGTGATACGTAGGGGGTGGGGTGGCTATGCACATTTAACCTTTTGTGGGATGTTTGTTAAAATGAGGTGAAAGGATATTCATAGCAGCGAAATACACAGAAAAGGGGTTTATAAAAAAGGGGTTGGTAATGTACATATGGCAAGGCTTGCAGACTTGTTTGCTCCAAGAGATATGACAGTGGGGGAACCGTGGAAGCGAATAATCGAGTTTTCCATTCCCATGCTTATTGGCAATGTGGCGCAGCAGCTTTATAATACCGTTGACTCGATTGTCATTGGAAGGTATGTGGGGGATAATGCCCTTGCTGCTGTGGGTACTGCTTTCCCGGTATTGAATTTTTTGCTTGTGCTTTTTGTAGCGGTGGCCACCGGTGCGGGCATAATGGTCGCGCAGTATTTCGGGGCAAAGGACCGCGAAAGGCTTTCACGTTCCATTGGTGTATGTATCACCCTTACGGCCATAGCGTCGTTGATAATAATGGTGGTGGGGCCCATTGTGGTCCGTCCTATGCTCGTGTTTATAAATACGCCCGAGTCCATTTTAGACTGGTGCGCCAATTACCTATTGATATTATTAGTAGGCAACTGGGGTTTTTCGTACTTTAATATTTTATCGGGAATCCTGCGCGGCCTGGGAGATTCGCTTTCGGCGCTGGTGTTTTTGCTTATATCTACCGCTCTCAACGTGGTACTGGACATATGGTTTGTTGCAGGGTTTAATATGGGTGTATCCGGGGTAGCGCTGGCAACCGTTATTGCGCAGATGGTATCTGCCGTCCTGTGCCTCGTTAAGCTGAAAAAAATGGATGAAGTATTTGACCTCAACTGGAAGGTGCTCAAGCCGCTGAAGAGGTATGTACTTCAGCTGATAAAGCTCGGGATACCATCCGGACTGACTCAGGCCATATTCTCATTTGCAATGATTGCTGTACAGTCTTTGACCAACACCTTCGGTGAAATGGTTATCGCCTGTAGCGTCATAGTCATGCGCGTGGACGGTTTTGCCATGATGCCAAACTTTACCTTTGGCGTTGCCATGACTACCTTTGCAGGGCAGAACGTTGGTGCAAGAAAGATGGACAGAGTGGAGAGGGGAACCCGGGAGGGTCTTATAATCGCGGTTAGCGTTTCTACCATAATTACAATAATCATATTGACCTTTGGCAGGTATCTCATGAACATATTTACCAGTACCGTTGAGCTTGTGGATTTAAGCATGCGCATGATGCGCATCCTTGCGGCGGGATATATCGCCATGGCGGTGACGCAGGTTCTGTCGGGGGTTATGCGCGGGGCAGGCGATACCATGACGCCCATGTGGATTTCCCTTATAACCACAATTGCTTTGCGTGTGCCCATTGCCTACGGCATCGCCTACCTGACGCGAAGTGAAGCCTATCCCACTGGCAGGCCAGAGTCTGTGTTTATATCCCTGCTGATTGCCTGGGTGTGTGGTGCCATAATCACCACGGTTTTCTACAAAAAAGGCAACTGGCGGAAAAAAACGCTTTTGAGCAATGAACAAATTGGTGTATAAGCTTGAAAAAGGAGGGTTTTTCATGTTAAGCATACCACGGCCTGAGTATCCGCGTCCCAATTTTGTGAGAAAAGATTGGCTTAATTTAAATGGGGTGTGGGAGTTTGAATTCGATGATGAAGATGTCGGGGAGAGGGAGAAGTGGTATAAAGGGCACGCTTTTTCACGTACCATAAATGTCCCGTTTTGCTTTGAAAGCGAGTTAAGCGGCATAGGGGATACGTCGCGCCATGACCACATATGGTACAGGCGCAAACTGGCAGTGCCGGACAGCTGGAAGGGCAAAAGGATTATATTGCACTTTGGTGCAGTGGATTACCACGCTAAAGTGTGGGTAAACGGTGTATATATGGGGAGCCATACCGGTGGCCATACGCCTTTTAGCTTTGACATAACCGATGCTCTAAGGTGGGATGGCAGCGATGAAGTGGTGGTAAAAGCGGACGACATATCGTCCGAACGCCAGCAGGCTCGTGGGAAGCAGTCGTGGTTGGATGAGCCTTTTGACTGTTGGTATGACCGTACCTCTGGGATCTGGCAGACGGTGTGGCTGGAGCCCGTAAACCCGGCGCATATTGTCAACGTCCGCATGACTCCTGATATTGACAAAGGCACTGTCAACATAGAGGCTTTCCTTACTCCACAAGCCGTCGGCTGCACCTTGAAAGCCTGTATATCTTTTGGCGGCGTGTCAGTAGCTTCAGTTGTTGTGCCCTGTCTTCAGCAGCGGGTCATCTTCGAGGTGAGCGTCATAAGCCATGCCTTCAAGTGGGGTTTAATGCTGTGGAGCCCGGAAAATCCAAATCTTTACGATATAACGTTTACGTTGGTGGATGAAAAAGGCGATACGGTTGACCATGTTGTCAGCTATTTTGGCATGCGCAAGGTGTCGGTCAAGGACGGCAAGGTGCTACTAAACAATCGCCCTTATTATCAAAAGCTGATACTGGATCAGGGGTATTTCCCCGGGTCAAACCTCACTGCTCCCAGCGAGGAGGCTTTGATAAACGACATAAAGATGACCAAGGCCTTTGGCTACAACGGCGTACGGAAGCATCAGAAGGTGGAGGACCCATTGTATCTCTACTGGTGCGATAAGCTGGGGCTTTTAGTGTGGGGAGAGATGGCCTCATATTATGAATACAGCCCAAGGGCAGCCAATGCGTATATTAAGGAGTGGCAGGAAATCATCGAGCGGGATTACAATCATCCCTGCATCATAGCCTGGACGGCATTCAATGAGTCCTGGGGTGTGCCCAATGTAATGGTGGATAGGCAGCAGCAGAGCCATACGGTGGCTGTCGTCAATATGATACGGAGCCTGGATAGAACGAGGCTGGTGGTGTCCAATGATGGCTGGGAGCATACCGATACCGATTTGTGTACCATACACGATTACCGTTCAAATGGAGAGGATTTGAGGAGGGTTTATGCAGATAAGGATAAGGTGGTAAATGGTGCTCCTGCTGGAAAATTCATATTTGCTGATGGATATGCTTATAAAGGCCAGCCTGTGCTTATAACTGAGTATGGCGGTATAGCCTTTGCATCGGGCAAGGGATGGGGATACGGTGATAAGGTTGCTGATGAGGAGGAGTTTTTGAAGCGCTTTGCCGGTTTGACTCGCGCTATCATGTCGATAGACTATATATGCGGCTTTTGCTATACCCAGCTTACCGATGTGCAGCAGGAGGTTAACGGCCTTATGACATATGACAGGAAGCCCAAAATTGATCCGAGCAAGATAAGGGCTATAAATGAGGGGAGAGTGTAATATGAGACAGGGGTCTTTTATTCAAACGCCCCTGTTAATGTTTTATGCTGAATCTTTGTACCTTTTTTACAAGAATTCTGCAGAAAGCCTCGTCCTTGTAGGGCGGGGATGAATGCAAGGGTTGAAACTGAGAACCAAGTATGATATAATTAAACCAAATCTTGGAATTAAGAAGGTTGGTTTAGAGTGAATACCTACAAATCCACACGACATGCTAAATTCCTAATCAACTACCACTTTGTTTGGATACCAAAGTACAGAAAAGACTTTTTAAAAGACCCTGAAGTAAAAAATACAGTTGAAGAAACAATCAGGGAACTATCCAAGACATACAAGTTTGATATTTTAGCACTTGAAATAATGCCTGACCATATTCATCTATTTATTTCTGCACTCCCAAGGTATTCTCCAAGCGAACTTATTAATGTTATAAAGGGCGCTACTGGCAGGAAGATAGGACAAAAGTTTCCTCAGTACAAACAAAGAGATTCTGTCTGGACAAGAGCATACTTTGTGGCAACTGCAGGTAATGTATCTGCCGAAACCGTCAAGAAGTATATAGAGAGCCAATGGAAGAAGGTAGAAAAGGATGGATAAGACATATATTTTGTCAGTTCCAGAAGAATATCAAGGTTTAGCGAGAGAAATTTCAATGGTATCTGGTAAAATCTATTCTAAAGCAGTAAATTTTTTTAAAAGGATACAAGCAAAAGGGATAAATGTTTCGAGAAAGACATTTGACCAGTATATGGAATGGTGGCTGCATCAAAAGAGTTTTAAACTTCACAGTCAAAGCAAACAGGCAGCATACCAGCAGTTTTGGACTGCATATCAGGCATATCTGAAAAGATTACAAAAGGCAAAGGAGAAAGGCCAAGATACATCCAAGATAAGACCACCATTCAGGAACAAGAAGTATAATAAAGTGGTTTTTAAGAAAAGCGCAATTCATTTTAAAGATGGGGACTTGATTTTGTCAAATGGGAAGGAACAAGCACCAATGGTTATAAAAGGGTGTTGTTTAAAAGGTGCTCCCAAGTATGCAGAGCTGATTTTCCATCAAGACAAGAAGAAATATTATCTTCACATTGTGGTTGAAGTAGAAGAAGGAAAAATTGAGAATACCGCAGGAGTCATGGCAATAGATCTTGGAGTAATACATCCGATGGTTTGTTTTGATGGCAGAGAAGTTTTAATCTATAATGGTGGTATTCTGAACTCAAAGATAAGATACCGCAATAAAAAACTTGGAGAATTTCAGCAAAAACTATCTAAGTGTCAGAAAGATTCAAGAAAATTCAAAGAGCTTTTGAGAGCAAAGAGGGAAGTATTGAGAAGAGTTAACAATCAAATTAGAGATGTGTTGGAAAAATACACATCTTATTTGGTGGGGTATTGTATTAAAAATGGTATAGGGACAATTGTATTAGGTGATTTGAAGGGTATAAGGAATGGGGCAAGACATGGGAAAGTACCAAATCAAAAAATCCATCAATGGATGTTTAGAAGAGTAGCAAGAAGGATAGAAGAGAAAGCCGAGTTTGTGGGGATAGAAGTCAAATTTATAAAAGAAAATGGGACATCACAGAGTTGTCCTGTGTGTGGTAGCAAAAACAAGCCAGAAAACAGGAACTATGAATGCAAAAGCTGTGGTTTTAGATATCACAGGGATGGAGTGGGAGCGATAAACATATACAGAAAGTATACAGGCTCTTTAAGCCTGGTAGTAGGGCTATTGGCTTGCCCCACAGGTGTGAGGTACACACCACACCTGTGTTGCCCTATTGAGTGGAATATCCACCCAGTAGGGAAGACGGCCTGAAATTCGGAGCTGTCAAGAATCCTCGCCTCTTCCAGGGCGGGGAGAAGTCAAATTGACGACGCAAAAGCTGCCGTAAGTCAAGTACAATATCAGCTGCGCAGGCTGGAGAGGGAACTTATGGATGTGGGTAGCTTTCAGCATCTGAATATAGATATAGGCTCCTTTGCCACCTTTGCCGACTTCTTCTTTGATGGGCTAATTGCCGATTGGGTTGTTCAATCGCGGATTTCTGAATCGCGGGAAAGCGCAATGCGGGTATTGAGGCAGGTGGAGAATGTTAAGCAAAGGCTTGAGAGAGCCCTTGATGAGGCTGAAAGAGAGATTGAGCGTATCACGTATGAAAGGCAGGAGCTGATAAAAAAGGCTTGATGGTGATTGCATCTTATTTAAATGTAGTAACGAATTGAACTTTGACTTTGACGCTTTTTATTACAAATCTTTAAGGAAGGGAGAAAGGGTATGATCGACTTTAAAAATGGCTGGTTTAAGCTTTCGCCAATCTCAAAGGCAGAAGGAGAAAAGGCGGTAGCACCTCTTTTGATAGACGATGAGGAGGTTATTGCAGCTTTTCAATCGGTGCGGGATAAACTAATTTTTACAAATAAGCGCATTATCGCAGTAAACGTGCAGGGCCTTACCGGGACCAAAGTGGATTACACGTCGATTCCGTACAGCAGAATTCAGGCTTTTTCGGTTGAAACGGCGGGTGTGTTTGATAGGGATTGTGAACTGGAGATATATGTAAGCGCTATTGGTAAGGTCAAATTCGAGCTTCGCGGTTCTTTTGATATCCGGGCGTTTAGCAGGGCAATCGGCAAGTATATATTGTGATAAGTAGGATGTAAAGAGGCATATAGACAATGTCATTTTTGTAAAAAGCTGTCACAGTAAGAGCTGCATATCAGCACGTTTAAGATACAGGGGGTGAAAATCGATGGTAAAGATTTGCACCTCGGCGGATACAAAAGAAGTATCTTTGACCATCTACAACGGAGGGTTTGGAACCGTCAAAGAAGTTCGTACGGTTGGCCTTACAGGTGAAGAGAGCGAGCTTGTCTTCGCAGATGTGGCCCAGCGCATAGAAACCGATTCGCTGCTTGTTGAGGGATTAAACGTGCTTGAGTTCAACTATGATTATGACCTGGTGAGCAGGGATAAGCTCCTCCAAAAGTACATCGATAAAGATGTATGGCTGGTGGATAGAGAGACTGGTGAAAAGAAAAAATGCCGGTTGTTGTCGGTTGAAGAGGGAGGTAAGTGTGTTCTGGAAGATTGTGCTACAAAGGAGATATACATTGACTCACAGGCTGAAATTGTATTGCCGTCGCTGCCGTCTGGCCTAATCGTGAAGCCGGCCCTTGTATGGAAGATAGCGCCTAGCAGAACGGATACTGTTAGGGTTTCTTATCTCTGCCGTGGATTTAAATGGGTTGCCAATTATGTGGTAGAGCTTTCAGAAAATGTTTTAAACATCGCCGGATGGGCTGAGATTGAAAATGAGAGCGGGGCAACGTTTGAAAATGCCAAGGTCAAGCTTATAGCCGGTGATGTGTATCGTGTCAAGGAACTCCGCCGGATTGAATGTTTTGAGGATGGAGTGTATGTTAAGGAGGCAATGGCGCCGCAGGCTGAAGAGAAGAGCTTTTTTGACTATCACATGTATACGCTGCTTCATCCTACCACGTTGAAGGATAATCAGACCAAGCAGATTAACATACTCAGCGGTTTAAATGTGCCATATAAGAAATACTATCAACTGGATGTATATGATGAGAAAGTAAACATCGTTGTTGAGTTTGCCAACACGAGGGAATCGGGTCTGGGCATTCCTATGCCTAAAGGCAAAGTCAAACTGTATAAGGTGGATGAGGACGATGGTTCTCTGGAGTTTATAGGTGAAGACTTTATAGATCACACCCCAAAAGACGAAAACATAAAGCTCAAGATAGGCAATGCCTTTGATATAACTTTTGACTGTAGAGAAGTGGGGCGTAAAAAACTAAATGGTTTTGAGCATTACAGATATGAGTACACAATAAAAAATCATAAGGATAAACCAGCGGAAGTGCATTTTACTCATAAAATCTGGGGCGTGTGGGAGATGGTATCGTCAAGTCACGATTATATCAAGAAGTCATCCAGCGAAATAGAATTTGTGGTTGAAGTGCCTGCTGATGAGAAAGCGGTGGTCTGTTTTGAATACAGAATTGACAGAAGACTGGAGATAACACTGAAGAGATAATTAAATTTTTAAAACCCCGTGAGGGGTTGTTTTTATTTTTGGCATCAGGGGGTTTTGGTTGGCTGTGTATAAAAGTTTCGATGAAAAACATTGCAGAAAAATGGAGTAATTTGTTGAAATATGAAGTAAATGTTGCTATAATAAGTTAAAAAATTTTACTATACGTTTTAGGGGTGTATTTGGCTTAAATCCATGAAAATGGGGAAAACTGTAACCCTTGTTAAAGGGCAAACCTGTCGAAAGGCAGGGGCGCAAAGCCAAGGGCCTAAGGAACGTTATCGTTCTATGGCAGCCGGTTGCACAAAGGGTGATTGTAAAGACAGACGTAGCTCTGCATGGGATGAAGATGTACTCCTTTTGCAATCGGCATGCAGAGCTTTTTTATTTGGCTGAACGTACGTGTGATTGAGAAGTAGTTGAAATTTGTCTGGTGGTGAAGGTGTATGGCCATTCTCGCATTTGGTTTACATAGATTTGCAATTAGAGGGAATATGGATGGAGTTTCCTTTGTCAACAGCAATCCCAAACATATGTTCGCATGGGGGGGGGGGGGGGGGGGGTAATTTATACATTAAATGTAATAAAATGGAAGCTAAACCTATAAATGTTAAATATGCAGTTGGTGTACCATGAAGGGCTGTTGGGCACCACAACTTTAGACTTGTGCTGTGTATTTCTATATGGTAGGGTGCTGCAACGGCCTTTTATTTTTATAAATTAGCAAGTTAGGGGTAAGGGGGATAAAATGAAGGCGAAAATCATGCGAAAAATTCTGCAGCAGATCCCGTTTGGCTGTGCTATTCACAAGCTGATTGAGGAGCAAGGTGGGAATAAGGATTACATCTTTCTTGATGTTAATCCTACATTTGAAAAATTGACTGGGTTAACAAAGAAAGCTATCGTAGGCAAGGGAGTAAAGGAAGTCTTGTATGGTACAGAGCTGAGGGCTTTTGATTGGATAGGCTTATATGAAGGGGTAACCTTAAGTGGACAAACACAGGAGGTTAAACAATATCTGGAATCGTTGAAGCGCTGGTATAAGATAACAGCTTTTGCAATAGATAAGGAGCATTTTGTTACGGTATTTCAGGATGTCACCAAAGAAGTGGAATTGGAGAATGCTTTGGGAGAGAAGGAGAGTAGGATAAATGACCTTACTACAGAGCCTGACGTGATATTTAATGAGAGGTTTGAGGTCACTGACAGAGAAAGGTATAGAGAAGAACTGTATTGCGAAAAAGAACTGTACAGGATTACCCTGCTTTCCATCGGTGAGGGCGTTGTTACTACTGATCAGGCCGGTCGGATTAGCATGCTCAATCCAGCCGCACAGCAGATTACTGGCTGGAGCGAGGATGAAGTAAAGGGAAAGCCCTTTGATGAGGTTTTTAAGTTGATAAATGAGGATACAGGGGAAATGGTAGAGAACCCCATAGCTGAAGCTTTGTGGACAGGAAGTACTGTTAGCTTGGCCAAACATACTGCCTTGGTAACCAAAGAAGGGTGTAGGGTACTGATAGCTGATAGTGTTACACCAATAAAGGCAGCGCCTATAAAAGATATGAAAGGCCAAACAGTGGGAGCAGTCATGGTGTTTCGCGATATCACGCAGGAAAAGGTATGGCAGGAGAAGTTTAACAGTTTGAGCTACCGTGACCCGCTAACCGGGCTTTACAACCGGCGTTTTGTGGAAGAAGAGTTCGCAAGATGGCAGGCTTCTTCCAGAGCATTTTCCATTGCTGTTATAGTGGCTGATATCAACGGGCTTAAGCTGGTCAACGACATGTTTGGGGTTCAGGAAGGGGATAACCTGCTTAAAAGGGCTGCCAGGATATTGAGGGAAAGCTGCAGGAGAACCGATATAGTAGCCAGATGGGACGGAGACGAATTTTTAATTCTTCTGCCACGCATTACAGCAAGGGCTGCCGAAAAAATTGTGGAGAGGATAAAAAGCAGGTGCCTACAAGAGAAAGAGGGGGAGGTGCAGCTCAGCCTGGCCATTGGTTATGCGGTAAAGAAAAAGCCCTTGGAAAGCTTGAATCAGGTTGTTAAAGAAGCAGAAGAGATGATGCATCGTACCAAGCTTATGGAGGAGAAAAGCTATCGCAATGCCGTGGTTAACAGCATTCTTATGGCGCTGTTTGCCAAAAGCACGGAGACCGAGGAGCATGCCGAGCGATTGAAAAGCTATTGCTTGGCAATAGGCAGAAAAATGGGGCTCTCATCCAAGGAACTGGATGAATTGGCCCTCCTGGCTGTACTCCATGATATAGGCAAGGTCGGTATAAATGAGAGCATACTGAAAAAGCCGGGACCGCTGACCGCGGAAGAGTGGGAGGAGATGAAGAAACACCCCGAGATTGGCTGGCGCATTGCAAAGGGCATTTCGGAGCTGGTACATATTGCTGAGTATATACTGTATCACCATGAACGCTGGGATGGGCACGGGTACCCGAGAGGGTTAAAGGGGGAAGAGATTCCACTGCTGTGCCGCATTCTGGCGGTGGTTGATGCCTATGACGCTATGACCAGCGATCGTGTGTACCGCAAAGCCATGAGCCGGGAAATGGCGCTTGCGGAAATAAAGAGGAACGCTGGAACGCAGTTTGACCCACGGGTTGTGGAAATTTTTCTGAATTTGCTGACAAAGGAGGATGAAGGAAAAATCAATAAGGTTAAACGTCTTAGTTAAGAGACGAAAGGGGAAGGGCATGCTGTTTAAGGCAGATAGCGTAGAAGAGGCGCTATCCAGGGCTGAAAAGTATTATAACTGCCATAGAAATTATTTGAGGGTTTATACTATAAGGCCGCCGGGTTCCATGC
This sequence comes from Caldicoprobacter oshimai DSM 21659, assembly GCA_000526435.1. Taxonomy (GTDB): domain Bacteria; phylum Bacillota; class Clostridia; order Caldicoprobacterales; family Caldicoprobacteraceae; genus Caldicoprobacter; species Caldicoprobacter oshimai. The sequence continues at coordinate 590,296 of JAGB01000002.1, read as the reverse complement.
TTTGGGGAATTATCAGGTGGCGAGGGGTTTATAGGATAGAGGTATCCAGGCAAAAGAGGGAAAAAGTGATTGAAAGTGTTAAACCCATTGATGGAACAGTAGAGATTAAAGATGGGGTTGTGAGAGTCAAGAATCCCGTGAGTGGAGGGAAATATCCTTCTTTAATTGTAAATGATCAAAACATCGAAGTATATATAAATGGCCAAAGAGCGGTTGGATCATGTGTGGTCACAGAAAGAGATTGGATACAGGTTATACCCAAGGAAATCCCTCCGGTGTCCCGCGTGGAGGTTTATATTACACCCGATAAGATGCAGGCAATCTTAAAAATCGAAAGGATACCAGGGAAAAAGTACTTTTTGAGGGATGTAAAAGCCGGCAACAGCATTGTGGTTAGCGGAGATTATGAGGAAATTCCGCCACCTGATATCACGGTTGAACAGTGTATTCAAGAGTTGATTAAGAATGGAGTCTTACCAGAGTTCATACTCATAGAAGAAATTGAAAAGTTGCTTAAATTACCAAGAAATGGAAGTGCAGTTGTGGCAAAAGGGAGACCACCGATTGATGGCGTTGACGCCCGTGTAAAGTACTTTTTCACCCAACATAGCTATAGAAACCCTGATTTTGATACTGACAAAAAAGTGGATATGATGGATCACACCATTATTCCCACGGTTAAAGTAGGGGAAATATTGGCTGAAAAGGTGGTTCCTGCTATACCGGGCATGGATGGAATGACGGTTACTGGAGAGGTTATTAAAGCGCGTCCCGCCAAGGATGCGGTGTTTAAAGCAGGAAAAGGTGCAGTGCTTTTAGATAATAACAGAATTGTGGCGACTATCCCCGGAAGGCCTGTATTGGAGAAAGGCGTAGTGAGCGTAAACCCAGTATTGACTGTTCCCAGTGACGTCAATGTGGATACAGGCAATATTAGGTTTGATGGTGACGTGGTTGTGAAAGGTGATGTAAAGGACGGCTTGAAAGTGATAGCTGGAGGGGACATTATAATTTACGGGAACTGCTATCATGCGACAATAAAAGCAGGTAGAAATGTAGAGATACACGGCAAAGTCATCAAATGCAAGGTCACAGCAGGCGGCAATATCGTCCAACATTTGTTTGTACTCCCTACCATAGGAAGAATTAATCGTGAATTGAAGGCTATCATTGAAAAAGTGACTGTGATGTATTTACGGCAAGGGAATGAGAGCATAGCACACGTTGTATATAGATTGATAAACGAAAATACTAAGCTTAAGACGCTTGTGGAGGATATAGAGAATATACTGCCCCTCATGGAAGAGGAAGAAGCCAGCGATATTTCAAAATTGCTGTATAAAATGAAAGATAAGTTGCTTGGCATTAATGCTTTTCGAATAGATAGCTTAGATAGAATGCATCGAATTTATGCTGAGTTTATCGAGTATGAGAATGCCCTTAAACAACGCTATGTCGCCAATATGAACATAACGTTCAGCTATTGTGAGAACTCCTTGATTTTGGCCAGTGGGAGCGTTTTTGTAACAGGGCGTGGAAGCTATCAATCCAAGATAGTTGCTAAAAACCGCATTATTTTCAAAGATCCCAAAAGTGTAGTATTGGGCGGAATGCTGGTAGCAGGCAAGGGGATAAAAGCCGGAATAGTAGGTTCTTCTACGGGCGTAAGTACTTATTGCAAGATTGTAGATGCTGATGGGAAATTTGATGCTGTATATTGTTATCCCAACACGGTATTGAAAATAAACGATAAAAAAGCAGAATCTTTGTTTTTAAAACGAGATATGGGGGTATAAATCTTTTAGAACGATTTGGGATTTTGAGCGGTGTGCCGTGTATATGAAAGGGGTTTTAAATAAACGATTTGTCGAGATAGGTGGCGTGTAAGAAAGCCATTTCACTGTAATATAAAAGAGACAAGGGAGTGAAAAGATGGATTACAATATCCTGATAGGTGGCGCGGCCGGTCAGGGGGTGGAGACCCTGTCCAGCGTGTTCGAAAAGGTGCTCCAGAGAAATGGCTTCAAGGTTTTCAGCATAAGGGATTACATGTCAAGGGTACGCGGTGGCCACAACTTCGTTCAGATACGCTTTGGAGACCAAGAGCTTTTTTCTCACGCAGATGAACTGGATGGCATAATAGCTTTGAACGAGGAAACGGTTGACCTACACATAGGCAGGCTTAAGGCGGACGGTTTTGTAATTTGCGATAAGCAAGTTGCTCACGCCGATGACAGGGTAATGGCGCTTCCCTTGATGGAGGTCGCCAGGCGGGTCGGAAATGCCAGGGTGTCAGGAAGCGCTGCTTTGGGAGCGGCACTAGCGCTGCTAGGCATTTCAGCGACCGAAGTTGAGGCCGTATATTCGAAGATCTTTCGGCCCGATATAGCAAGGCAAAACGCCGAGGCCGTTTTGGAGGGCAGCAAGCTGGTACAGCCAAGGTACAACCTGTCATTGCCTGGGGATAACCTATCATTGCCGAAAAATAGCCTATCCTTGCCCAAGGAAGGCGAAAACATATTGATTAATGGCAACCAGGCCATTGCCCTCGGAGCGCTGGCGGCGGGCTGCAAATTCTATTCGGCCTATCCCATGACTCCGTCAACCAGCATAATGAATTATCTGGCTTCAAAGATGATGGACGCTGAAATAGTGGTTGAGCAGGCCGAGGATGAGATTGCTGCCATAAACATGGCAATCGGCGCTTCGTATGCAGGGGCAAGAGCCATGACTGGTACATCGGGCGGAGGGTTTTCCCTCATGGTGGAAGGGCTGGGACTGGCCGGCATGCTTGAAGTGCCGCTGGTCATAGCCGAGGTGCAGCGTCCGGGCCCGGTAACCGGATTTCCCACCAGGACCGAGCAGGGCGACCTGAAATTCGTGATTTCAGCTTCCCAAGGGGAGTTTCCACGCATGGTCATCGCGCCCAGAAATGCTGAAGATGCCTTTTACCAGACGGTGAGGGCCTTCAACCTGGCCGATAAGTATCAGATTCCAGTCATACTTTTGAGCGATCAATTCCTTGCCGATTCGACGGTGACCATAAAGCCATTTGATTTCGATGGAATACGCCATGAGAGGTACATAACGCATACTGTGGAGGATAAGCCTTACAAAAGGTACAAAATCACTCCCACAGGAGTATCGCCCAGGGTCATACCGGGTAAAATCCCTGGCGTTACGGTGCTGGTGGACAGCGATGAACACGACGAGTACGGCCATATAACCGAATCGGCAGACGTCAGGCAGCAGATGGTGGACAAAAGGCTGAGAAAGCTGGAGTATCTGAAGCAGGAATTGCAGGAGCCCTGGTTTTTGGGCGACGACGACTTTGATGTGTTGATTTTGGCGTGGGGTTCAACCTGGGGGCCGCTGGCTGAAGCGGTGTCGATGTTGAATAGCGGGCAGCGTACAAGATATGCTGCTCTGGTGTTTGGCGATGTATGGCCTTTGCCTACCAAGGTGCTTGTGGAAAAGGCCAAAAAGGCAAAGAAGATAATAAACGTAGAACAAAATGCCACCGGACAGCTTGCCTCTCTGGTGGCCGAGGTGGCGGGGATATTCTGCGACTTCAGCGTACTGAAATACGACGGAAGGCCGATGAGCCCACGATATATCTTTGAGAAAGTGAGGGAAAAGGAGTAGGGCTTATGAGCAATACAAATTATGTCATTTTAGAGACTGCATGGTGTCCCGGCTGTGGCAATTTTAATATCCTTGAAGCATTGAAAAATGCCCTGGAGATTCTCGGGAAAAAGCCGCATGAAGTGCTAATCGTTGGGGGGATAGGTCAGGCCGCCAAGACACCTCAATATATAAACACAAACGGGTTTTGCGGCCTGCACGGTAGGGCGCTTCCGGCCGCTGTGGGAGCCAAAATGGTGAATAAGGACCTTACCGTTATCGTGCACACCGGGGACGGCGATTCATACGGTGAAGGCGGAAACCACTTCATACATAACATACGGAGAAACGTCGATATAACCCATTTTGTGCACGACAACCAGATATATGGGCTTACCAAAGGGCAGGCCTCTCCCACCACTGATTTGGGTCATGTTACCGAGGTTCAGGTTGCGGGCAATATAAACCCGCCTCTCAACCCAGTGCTTCTGGCTATAGCGCTGGGTGCAGGCTTTGTGGCACGGGCCTTCAGCGGCGATAAAGAACATTTGACATCGATCATGGTGGAGGCCATAAAGCACAAGGGGTATTCTCTGGTGGACATACTCCAGCCCTGCGTCAGCTTTAATAAGGTAAACACCTTTCAGTGGTACAGCAAAAGGGTTTACAAACTAGATGAGAGCTATGACCCTACCGATAAGCTGAAGGCCATGGAAAAGGCCATGGAGTGGGGGGACCGTATACCCATTGGCATAATCTATCGCGAAGAAAAACCCACATACTGCGATAAGATTGAATTCTTAAGGGAAGGCCCTGCACTTATAGATAGGCCCGTCGATATACAAAAGATAAAGGGGTATTTAAATGATTTCATTTAAGATTTATTTAAGACTGATATGGTATAATGCCGTATGATAGCAGAGCCCAACTGTTATCGCAGTGTGGTATTTTGTATTAGAGTAGTAGTATTAGAGTAGTAGAACATAAAATTAATAATACGAATAGGAGGATTTTTATGGAAAAGATCAGGAAGATATTGAAATTTGCCATGAGAATGGAGAAAAACGCCAAGGATTTCTATGAGTTTTATGCTGAGAAGGATGTCTCGGAGGAGACAAAGCGCATCTTTGAAGAGCTGATTGAAATTGAAAAGCAGCACTTTGACACCTTAAAGAAGGAATATGATAAGTTGGGCTTTACAGAGGCTCCCATAGATATCTCATGGGTGGTGGATGACAATTTTAAAGCCAGAGACCCTCATATATTGGCAGATAATTCCGATATGCTCCAAGAGGCGGATGTAGGGGTGTCGGATGTATCGGTAATGCGTATGGCCTATTTGATAGAGACCGACTTTTGGCACTTCTACAACAAGGCAGCTCAGGCGGTGGACGAGCCTGAGGTCAAAAAGCTGCTCACCGACTTGGCTGAATGGGAAAAGCAGCACAGCGATATGTTTTACAAAAAATACCTTGAGCTGCTGGATAAAAATTTGAGGGATATAAAAATTATTTTGGAGTGATTGGCATAAAATTTACGCCAGGGCAAAGCTGTTATAATCTTGTTTGCCCTGGCTTTTTTAATGGATTCATGAGACTGTCAAATGTCAATCTTTGAGCAGATTTGTATATTCTGCCCAGCGATTCTCCAGGTTTTCATCAGACAGCGTTTCCATTACGTAATCGGCAAATTGGGCGCCTGTGGCTCCCGTATCCCTGCCGGTTATGACCAGTTTTTTCTCGTATGTTCCGCAAATATCCAGTGCCATGTCCAGCTTTTTAGCTTTATCCCCATAGCCTATATGTTCAAGAAGCATGCCTGCAGCGCGGATTATGCTGCTGGGGTCGGCGTACTGGGTACGGCCCTCTTCCACCATGCGCGGAGCAGAGCCGTGTATGGCCTCGAACATGGCATAGCGTTTCCCGATGTTGGCGCTTCCGGCGGTTCCTACGCCTCCCTGCAGTTCGGCGGCCTCGTCGGTCAGTATATCCCCATAAAGATTGGGCAAAACTATCACCTTGAACTGCGTTCTGCGTTTGGGGTCCAAAAGCTTTGCAGTCATGATATCGATGTACCAGTCATCCCATTCAACTTCGGGATATTCTTTGGCCACTTCTCGGGCTACTTCTAGAAATTTTCCATCTGTGGTTTTGACGACGTTGGCTTTTGTCACTACCGTTACCCTGTTTAAGCCGGTCTTACGGGCATAATCGAAAGCGGCTTTGAGGATCCTGTATGACCCTTCGTAGGTGGTTATGGTGAAGTCTATGGCCAGGTCTTCATTGACGTGAATGCCTTTGTTGCCAACAGCATAGGCACCTTCGGTGTTCTCGCGGAAGAAGGTCCAGTTTATGCCCTCCTGGGGTATCTTGACAGGCCGCACGTTGGCGAAAAGGTCAAGCTCTTTTCTCATGGCCACATTTGCGCTTTCTATGTTTGGCCATGGATCTCCCGCTCTTGGCGTGGTGGTGGGGCCTTTGAGTATTACGTGGCACTGTTTGAGCTGCTCCAATACATCATCGGGGATGGCTTTGTTATGCCTTGCGCGGTTTTCGATGGTCAACCCATCTATGACTTTAAACGTTACTTTGCCGGCTTTTACCTCATCCTGAAGCAAGAACTCCAGCACCCTTTGAGCTTGAGAGGTGATGTATGGGCCAATGCCATCACCGCCTACTATACCGATCACTATTGTGGGCAGCTTATTGTAATCGATAAAGTCCTGTTGGCTCTTCATCCTCTCTATCCTTTCGAGTTGCTCTTCAATGAGCTTCCCGAAATGCTCTTTTGCCCTTTGAATCATTTCTTCCCTCTTCATGATATGGTCCCTCCTGTTTTTAATTTTAAAAATTTTTCAGTTTAATTCGGGTGACACCTTATATTAGGCATCGCTTCGAACATAAAACATCCTCCAGCAAAGCTTATATGCTATGAGTAGCCCAGCATATAACTACAACGTTGTCCCCCTTTGGTCAAAATTAAAAGCTTTAAAACCAGCACCTGTTTACTTGAGTATACATGCTCTAAGTTTAATGGATTGAAAATCTAATTTCAAGACCAAATTCGTATTCAAAAGAGTTTGAACTGTGGTATAATGTAACATAGGTACATATCAAATAAAGAAAGGGTGTTTATTATGTCTGTTAAAATGCCCATCGCTTTACAGTTGTATACTCTGCGAAGTGAGGCCGAAAAGGACTTTATAGGTACTTTAAAAAAGGTGGCTGAACTCGGTTATCAAGGTGTGGAGTTTGCGGGGTATGGTGGACTCCCAGCAGATGAGCTAAGGGATGCGTTGAGAGAATTTAATTTAGTTCCAGTAAACAGCCATGTGGCAATAGAGAGGCTGGAGAAAGATTTGGACGGCGAGATTTCCTATGCGCTGGGGATCGGGCTTAAGGATATAACAGTACCCTATCTTGTTGAAAACAGGCGGAACAGCAAGGAAGCGTGGATAGCCGTTGCAAGACAATTGCAGGACATGGGCAAGAAAATTAAAGAGGCGGGTCTTAACCTGCACTATCACAACCACGCCTTTGAATTTCAGAAGTTTGATGGCAAGTATGGGCTGGATATCCTAATTGATAACACCGATGCCGATGTGGTCAAGCTTGAGGTGGATACCTTCTGGGTCCAGTATGCAGGCGTCGACCCTGTTGATTATTTGAAGGGCTTATCGGGCCGCGTTACCATGGTGCATCTCAAAGATATGATCAAGGGCCAGGAACCGCCCTTTGCTGAGGTGGGAGAGGGCTGCATCGATATTGCCGGCATCATAAGGGTCTCCAGGGAAATAGGGGTTCAATGGGGAATAGTTGAGCAGGATGTGTGCCAAAGGCCGCCGTTGGAGAGCGTTAAGCTGAGCATAGATAATCTTAAGAATATGGGTGTAATTTAAAAGGGATGCAGCCGGTGGCGGTAGATGTAATACTGGGGATTCAAAGATGAGAGGCATCTGGCGTTATGCAAAATGCGATGTGCAAGAGAAAGGGATATTTTCCGGTGTAAGGGGCGGTTACTTTGTTGTAAGAAGCCTTTCGGCGGATAAGGTATACAGCAGGTTAAAACTTGCAGAGGGGTAAAAAACTTTGGTGTCAGAAAGGGAGGAAAGGCGCAAGAGACTCCCTCTTGAAGAAGAGAGGGTCTCTTGCGCTCGTACATGATGAATAGGGAATACTGCACCATCAAGCAAAGAGCTCGGCATGAAATCGTGATACAGAAATCCAGATTCATAGGGGATGCATTCTATGTAAGTTCAGAGGGTGAGGCCCTTGAAAGGCTTCAAGATGTAAAGGCCGAGTTTCCTGATGCCACTCATCATTGTTATGCCTATATAGTAGGACAGGAAGCTTTGGTTCAACGGTTTAACGATGATGGCGAGCCCGGCGGCACTGCCGGGATGCCTATACTGCAGGTGATACAAAACAGGGAACTCAAAAATGTATTGGTGGTGGTAACGCGCTATTTTGGCGGGATAAAGCTTGGTGCCAATGGGCTGGTCAGGGCTTATTCTAGAACTGCTGCTGAGGTCTTGGATAGGGCCGGGACAAGGCGTATGGTATTGAGCCCCAGAGGCATTATATATTTAGACTATGCTCACATAGGACAGGTGGAGTATTTCTTGCGTCAGAAGGGCGTACACGTTGTCTGGGTGGAATACAGCGACAAAGTCACCATGCAGGTTGTCGTTCCTGTGGACTGGGACGAGTTTTGCGGTATGCTGAGGGAGATGTGTGGAGGAAATGTTGAATTTAGGGAAATGACGCCCGTCTTTCATTCATGGGAATAATTAAGGCTGATTGAGTTTTTGGTTGAAGCAGTAAAGCATTAGTGATTGAAGGAAGAGGGAAATGTATTGACGAAACAACGGGCTTTCAATTGTATCGATTAGAACTAGAGGATAAAGAAGGGGTGATGTTTTAATATGCTTAAATGGCTTAAAGAGGCTGTGCTCGAGGCCAATTTGGAGCTGCCCCGGCGAGGCCTGGTTATATATACCTGGGGCAATGTCAGCGGCATATCCAGGGAAGAGGGCTTGGTGGTCATAAAGCCAAGCGGTGTCCCTTATGAAGAGTTAAAGCTGGAAGACCTGGTTGTGGTGGACCTTGATGGGAATCAAGTGGAGGGAAAGCTCAGGCCTTCATCTGATACTCCCACTCATCTGGTGCTGTATCGCGCTTTCCCCGAAATTGGAGGTGTGGTACATACCCACTCGTCGTGGGCTACCAGCTGGGCGCAGGCGGGAAGAGGCATTCCTGCGCTGGGCACCACCCATGCCGATTATTTTTACGGCGAGATACCCTGTACCCGTGACATGGCGGCTGAAGAGATACAGGGGGACTATGAGGCCGAAACCGGAAATGTCATAGTCGAAACGTTTAGGGCAAGGGGTATAAACCCCATGCATGTGCCCGGTGTACTGGTTAAAAGCCACGGGCCTTTCAGCTGGGGCAAAGACCCTCATGAAGCGGTTCACAACGCTGTGGTGATGGAAGAGGTGGCTAAGCTGGCTTTCCACACGTTTGCTCTATCGCCCAACGTCAAGGCCATTGATCAGGTGCTACTTGATAAGCATTTTCTGCGCAAGCATGGGCCCAATGCCTATTATGGGCAGAAGTAAGCCTGCTTGGCTTGTCTAGAGCCGATAGAGGGCGCTTTGTTGGCTCAACAGCGGAATTTTGGCAGTTGGATAAGGGTTTTAAAGAAAGTATTCGGTTAAGCTTCAAAATGCTTTAAAATCAGCGAGGGGTGTGTCAACCACTCTGTGTGTTATCGGCAATATTTTAAAAAGAAGAGTGCCGGATTTTTAAGAAGTTTTCAACAGGTATAAATACACAAAGCTTCTTGAGAGGAAAGGGTGATTGGATGAAGTTTACAAACGGTTATTGGCAGATGCGCGAAGGGCTTAAGGCTTTTTTTCCCGCAGAGGTACATGACGTGGAAATAAAGGGCAATTCCCTCATAGTGTATGCTCCCTGCAGGCACATAAGGCACAGGGGCGATACCCTGAATTGCCTGCTCTTTACGGTGGAGTTCAGCTCGCCCATGGAGGACGTTATCAGAGTAAAGATATGCCATCACAAGGGAAAGGTTGAAAAGCCGCCGTTTTTCAATATCAACGAAAAGCGCGATGTAAATGTCGAGATCGTGGATGGTGACGAATACGCCTCGCTCATTTCGGGACAGCTTAAGGTACGGGTGAGAAAGCAGGGCGACTGGCGGGTGGAGTTTCTGGGGCGAGACGATGAGTTGGTCACCGAGAGCAGCTTCAGGAATATGGGCTATATAGTCATGGACAGCGGTGAGACGTACGTGCACGAGCAGCTGCTGCTTAAAGTTGGGGAATGCGTATATGGGCTGGGTGAGCGGTTTACTCCTTTTGTAAAGAACGGGCAAACGGTGGATATGTGGAACGAAGACGGGGGTACCAGCAGCGAGATAGCCTACAAGAATGTCCCGTTTTACATGACCAATCAGGGGTACGGGGTATTTGTCAACCATCCCGAGAAGGTGTCGTTTGAAATAGCCTCCGAGAAGGTAAGCCGCGTGCAGTTCAGCGTGCCGGGCGAATACCTCGAATACTTCATAATCTACGGCCCCGAACCCAAGAAGGTACTTGAGAAGTATACCGACCTTACCGGCAAGCCGGCTCTTCCGCCGGCCTGGTCGTTTGGGCTGTGGCTTACTACCTCCTTTACCACCAGCTATGATGAAAAGACCGTCAACAGCTTTATCGATGGCATGGCTGAAAGGGATATCCCCCTCCATGTGTTTCACTTCGACTGTTTCTGGATGAAGGAGTTTCATTGGTGCAACTTTGAATGGGATGAGAGGGTATTCCCCGACCCTGAGGGTATGCTGCGGAGGCTAAAAGAAAAAGGGCTCAAGATATGCGTGTGGATCAACCCATATATTGCCCAGCGTTCCAGGCTGTTTGAAGAGGGCATGAAGCACGGGTATCTGCTCAAGCGCCCCAATGGCGATGTGTGGCAGTGGGATATGTGGCAGGCCGGCATGGCTCTGGTCGACTTTACCAACCCCGAGGCACGGGAATGGTTTAAAGCCGAGCTGAGGCGCCTGCTTGATATGGGCGTGGACGCTTTCAAGACCGATTTTGGCGAGAGGATACCCACCGATGTGGTGTATTACGATGGGTCGGATCCGGTAAAGATGCACAACTATTATACTTATCTATACAACAAGACGGTGTTTGAGGTGCTGGAGGAGAAGTACGGCAAAGGCGGAGCGTGCCTGTTTGCGAGGTCGGCTACGGCAGGGAGCCAGCAGTTCCCGGTTCACTGGGGAGGCGACTGCACGGCGAGCTATGAGTCAATGGCCGAGACTTTGAGGGGAGGCCTATCCCTTGGGATGTCGGGCTTTGGCTTCTGGAGCCACGACATAAGCGGCTTTGAGCACACCGCCACGCCGGACCTGTATAAGAGGTGGGCGGCTTTCGGCCTTCTATCTTCCCACAGCCGCCTGCACGGCAGCAGCTCCTACCGGGTGCCCTGGCTGTTTGACGAGGAAGCAGTGGATGTGGTCAGGCACTTTACAAAGCTGAAATGCAGGCTCATGCCCTACCTGTATGCTGCGGCCTGCGAGGCTTCTCAAAAGGGAATTCCCGTACTGAGGAGCATGCTGCTCGAGTTTCCAGACGACCCCACGTGCAGCTATCTTGACCTGCAGTACATGCTTGGCGGGGCTCTGCTGGTGGCTCCCATATTCAACGATAAGGGCATAGCCAAATATTACCTCCCCGAGGGGCGATGGACTCACTTCCTAGATGGACGGGTAGTGGATGGCGGACGATGGATAAGGGAGAAATACGATTATATGAGCTTACCCCTATGGGTAAGGCCCAATTCCATAGTTGCTGTGGGTGCAGTTGATACAAGGCCCGATTATGATTACAGCCAGAATGTAACCTTCCATATCTTCCAGCTGGATGATGGCAATGCCGTGGAGGCAGAGGTTCCCAACATCCACGGCCAGGCTGAAATGCGCGTGCGGGCCGAAAGAGAAGGCGATATCATCACCGTTACCGTGGATAACGCTGCCAAGCCGTGGAATGTATTGCTGCGCAACATCACGCCGGTGGAGGTTATAAAGGGAATAAGGGCTTCTCAGGATTCATTGGGGACTTGCATCAAGGCTGAGGAAGGGACTGACCAAATAAGGGTACGAATATGATAAGAGGTTTTGCTTATATCTGAAGCGCTTGGATGCATGAAAGATAAGGGGCTAAGAGGACGTTTTCCGGCTCCTTATCTTTTATTTTGGCTGTGTGGGCCGGCTTTTAGGGCCGGCCTTTAAATTTTCAGAGTTTTTGAACTCATCGATACGGCGTTTAACATTGCTGTCTGAGGTTTACCTATATATAGTAAGGTTTTGGGTATATAATCCATATTGATTTTGTGTACTTGACTTTTTAAGTAGGCGAGATTAGATTATAGGAGGAATATCTGTTGACTTTACAAAGGGATGAAATTGGAATATGAGCGAAAAACTTGAAAAAAAGAGGATTCTGCTGGTTGAGGACAGCCGCCTGACGGCTGCCATGGTGGCCGATTTTTTGGTTAAAAATGGCTTTGAAGTAGAGGTCGTGCCTACGGGAGAAGAAGTGGTACAGCGGATAGAGGAGGGTATAATTCCCGATTTGATCTTGATGGACATAGAGCTGGCCGGGGAAATGGATGGCATTGAGGCAGCGGATATCATATCGAAACAGCAGGATGTACCAATTGTATTTCTCACCGCCAACACGTCAAAGGAGATCATTGAGAAGATTAGAAGGGTTAAAGCGTATGGATTTGTGCTCGAGGATACCGACAGGATTGCACTGCTTTCCACGATAGATATGGCTATGAGGCTGCACGAAGCAAGCGTGTATGCCACCATGTTTGAACGCCTTTTTGAAACTTCCGTAAATGAGCTCTATATATTTAACCCGGAGTCGTTCAGGTTTGTGGTGGTCAACAGGGCCGCCACAAGCAATTTGGGATACAGCTATCGTGAGCTTGAGGCAATGACGATTTTTGATATAAATCCACAGCTGGATACTGAAACCTTGAGAGAAATCATTAAAGGATTGATGCATGGCAAACAGGAGCGGGTGGTGCTTAATACTGTTCACAGAAGGAAGGATGGCTCGCTGTATTATGTAGAAGCATACCTGCAGCTCTTTGAATACAGGAGATCCCAATACTGCATGATGTTTGCGGTTGATGTCACTGAACGAAAAAAGGTCGAGGACGAACTTGATGAGAGCAGGAAGCAGTATGTCGAGCTGGCACAAGAGGCTCCCATTGGTATATTGAAGTGCGATGTGGAGGGAAATATTGTATACATAAACAAAAAAGCCCTGGAGATACTCGGATCTCCGGGGGTGGAGGAAACCAGTAGTATAAACTTCTTGACATTTCCATTGCTTGTCGAGGCAGGCCTGTCGCAAAAATTAAAGGAGTGTATGGAAAACAACCTGTCCCAGACTGTAGAAAAGTCTTATACATCAAAATCGGGAAAAAGCATCTGGCTCAGGACTCACATCAAACCCCTTTTAAATAAGGATGGAATGGTAAAAGGCGCCCAAATCATAATGGATGATATAACCGAAAAGAAAGAGATGGAGAGGCAGCTTTACGAGATGTCCATCACCGATCCCCTGACCAATGCGTATAATTTCCGATATTTTACCAAAAAGCTTGAAGAGGAGATTTTGCGGGCGCAGCGATACGGCGAAAGCTTTACGCTCATAATGTTTGACATAGACCGATTTAAGAGTTTCAATGATTCCTTTGGCCATCAAGTGGGAGACTTGATACTGAAAGCCACGGTTGATATGGTGAAGGGACGAATACGGAGAACCGATACTCTGGCACGGTGGGGCGGTGAGGAGTTTATAATCCTCCTTCCAAATACCAAGCTGGAGGATGCGGTGAAATTGGCCGAGGAACTGCGCCAGAAACTGATGCAGCTGAAAGTGGGAAACGACGATAGTCTGACCGCCAGCTTTGGCGTGGTTGAATACCAAGAGGGTGATACAGCGGATTCCATTGTGAAGAGAGCTGATGCAATGATGTACAGGGCAAAAAATGATGGGAGAAATTGCGTGAGATATTGATGAGTTCCCTAATGTCGGTAGATTTTGCGAAGCCATTGTCTTTATACTATATGGTGGGATATACTGGTCATGATAAGGCGGATGGAACCATGGTAAGAGGGTGTAATACCCCTTGCCATGGTTTTTATATTTTGGCGCTGGGTGCTGCTTGTTCAAAATCTGTTGCTTCCAGCCTATAATCTATAGTTATCCCGAATATTACGATTCTCAATTTTACTCTTGCATGTTTTATGGATATAATTATTGGGAAAAGCAAAACAGAGCGCCCTGTTTTGCAAGTTTATTCAAGTAGTTATTCATAATAGATTTATGGAGGCAGAGAGATCGTTATGGGATTTTTGATACTGGAGGACGGCACGGTATTCCAGGGGGTCATATTTGGCTCGCAGCAGAGGGTTGTCGGTGAAGTGGTGTTCAATACGGGGATGACGGGGTATCAGGAGATTTTGACCGATCCCTCATATTATGGTCAGATTGTGGTGATGACATTCCCTATGATAGGCAACTACGGCATCAACCAACTCGACGTTGAATCTGACAGCCCAAAGGTAAAGGGGTTGGTGGTCCGGGAAGCGTGCGCGACGCCAAACAACTGGATGAGCCGTGAAACTCTGGAAGAGTATTTGCGCAAATATGATATAACTGCCATTGAGGGAATAGATACAAGGGCCTTGACCAGGAAGATAAGAAAAAAGGGTACTATGATCGGACTTATCACACCACATACACCTACTCGTGAGGACATCATTCAGCTCAAGGAATACGCTCTCCGCAATCCTGTTGACAATGTAACCACAAATCAGGTATATGCCATTCCAGGTGAAGGCCATCATATAGCGGTGGTCGATTTCGGAGTAAAAAGAAATATCATAGAATCCTTAAGGCACAGGGGATGCCGCATAACGGTATTCCCGGCAAAGAGCAAAGCGTATGAGGTCTTGAGCGCTGACCCCGATGCTATTCTGTTGACCAACGGGCCGGGAGACCCAAAAGATAATATTCAAGCTATTGAGACCATAAAAAACCTTGTGGAGAAGAAACCTGTATTTGGAATCTGTTTGGGACATCAACTCCTGGCGCTGGCAGCAGGAGCAGATACCCATAAGTTGAAGTATGGGCACAGGGGGTGCAACCATCCCGTCGTGGATTTGACCCGTGGCCGCACTTACATTACGTCGCAGAATCACGGATATGCGGTCAAGGAGGAGACTGTGGATGTGCGAAAGATAGAGATCACCCATAGGAATCTGAACGATGGAACCGTCGAGGGGCTAAAGTATAAAGACAGGCCTGTGTTTGGCGTGCAGTTCCATCCCGAAGCCTGTCCTGGCCCCAGCGACACGGAATTTATCTTTGATGAGTTCCTAAGTCTGATAGACAACTGACAGTTGGCTTGAAAGGGAGATGCGGATGCCCAAGAGAAGGGATGTAAATACAGTACTGGTAATAGGCTCGGGACCGATAATAATTGGTCAGGCGGCCGAGTTTGACTATGCGGGAACCCAGGCATGCCGGGCATTGAAAGAGGAAGGCGTCCGGGTGATTTTGGTCAACAGCAATCCCGCTACAATAATGACCGATAAATACATGGCCGACAGGGTTTATATAGAACCTTTAAAAGCCGATGTCATAAAGGAGGTCATCAAAAAAGAAAGGCCAGATAGCATCCTGCCTACCCTTGGAGGGCAGACGGGTTTGAATCTGGCTATGGAGCTGGCAGAAAGCGGATTTTTAGATGAGTACAATGTCAAATTGCTTGGGACCACTGCCGAATCGATTAAAAAAGCCGAAGACAGGGAAGCTTTCAAGAAGACTATGGAGGAGATAGGGGAGCCGGTGATAGAAAGCGCGGTGGCAAACGATGTCGAAACGGCGCTGGAATTTGCGCGCCGCATAGGATATCCGGTTGTCGTTCGCCCGGCTTATACCCTTGGAGGTACCGGTGGGGGTATCGCCAATAATGAAGAGGAGCTTGCAAGGATTGCCGCCGACGGGATAAGGCTCAGCCGGGTAAATCAGGTTTTAATAGAAAAATCGGTGGCGGGCTGGAAGGAAATAGAATATGAGGTCATACGCGATGGCAAGGGTAACTGCATAACGGTTTGTAATATGGAGAACATCGACCCGGTAGGGATTCATACTGGAGACAGCATAGTGGTAGCGCCTTCGCTTACCCTCCGAGACAAGGAATATCAGATGCTCAGAACGGCTGCGATAAGGATAATAGATGCGTTAAAAATCGAGGGCGGTTGCAATGTGCAATTTGCCCTGGACCCCCATAGCATGAAATACTACGTAATAGAGGTCAATCCAAGGGTAAGCCGCTCTAGCGCGCTGGCATCCAAAGCCACAGGCTATCCCATTGCTAAGGTGGCGACAAAGATTGCCCTGGGATATACTCTAGATGAGATAAAAAACAGCGTCACAGGGAAAACCTTTGCATGCTTTGAACCCGCCTTGGACTATGTGGTTGTAAAGATACCTAGGTGGCCGTTTGACAAGTTTGTAAATGCCGATACCACTTTGGGAACAAAGATGAAAGCCACCGGAGAGGTCATGGCAATAGGTTCCAATTTTGAAATGGCCTTGATGAAGGCGGTGTATTCCCTAGAGCTGGGGTTTGATTCTCTGGAATTGCCTCGCCTGTCAAACTTTTGCGATGAAGAAATAGCTGCTATGGTTGAGCAAAAGACGCATGAGCGCCTGTTCGTGATTGCCGAAGCGATGCGCAGGGGAATGGATGTAAGGGATATTCACCGTAAGACGGGTATAGATCCCTTCTTTTTATATAAGCTGCTGAACGTAGTCAAAATGGAAGAGGAGCTTAAAGGGATGTCTCTAGAGCAGCTGGATAAGCAAACCTTGGAGCGATGTAAGCACATGGGCTTTTCCGATCGGGCAATTGCAAGGTTTGTAAAGGCACGCCAGGAAGATATAAGGGAAAAGAGGGAGCAATACGGGATAACGCCAGTGTTTAAGGTGGTGGATACCTGTGCGGCAGAGTTTGAAGCGGTAAGCCCGTATTATTATTCCTCCTATGGCTGTGAGGACGAGGTCAACCCGGGGAAAAAGAGGAAAGTGGTGATAATAGGGTCGGGGCCTATCAGGATTGGCCAGGGCATTGAGTTTGATTACTGTTCTGTGCACTGCATATGGGCTCTCGAGAAGCTGGGGTATGAGGCGGTGATAATAAACAACAATCCGGAGACGGTAAGCACCGATATGAGGCGGCAGACCTTGCAAGGGAGTTTGAAAACCTGGGCTTTAGAATATTTGCCACTGAAGGCACGGCAAAGGCTTTGAGGGCAAAGGGCATAAGAGCTGAGGTTTTGAGCAAGCTGAACCAGCCCGCTTTTAACATCGGCGATGCCATAAAGAAGGGGATGCTGAATTTGATAATCAATACACCCACTCGTGGGAGGGTCCCCCAGAGGGATGGCTTCAGGATAAGGCGGATGGCGGTGGAAAACTCGGTACCGTGTATAACCTCCCTCGATACAGCATGGGCTTTTATAAATTCCTTCAAATTAAGAACAAAGCAGAAGGGTTGTACTGATGTCATATGCCTGCATGATATTTGATGTCCTTTTGTTAAGTGAATGTGTGTCCCGATATGTAGCTTTGTTAAATGATGAATGCGGATGGCATACACGGTCCTGATGATGTGAAGAATACTGATAGTAACAACAGCTGTTGATGATATGCGAATAGTGCTCAATTTACCGTTTTGCACTTCACGAGGGTGACGCAATGTTAGTTTATTAATATGTGATCGGAAATTATACATTGCTTGGGAGGGAAGGTGAAACCATGTATAAAGAGATATCTCAATATCTTGTTGAGTGGATACGGTCCAAAGTGGATGAGGCGCATGCCAGAGGCTGCGCGGTGGGGATAAGCGGAGGGGTGGATTCGGCAGTAGTGGCTGCATTGTGCGCAAAGGCGTGCCCCGGGAATGTGTTAGGACTTCATATGCCCTGCTACAGCTCGCCGCAGGATACCGATGATGCCAGGCTTGTTGCCAAAAGCTTAAACATCAATTACAGGGAGGTCAACCTCAATGGTGTCTATGATTGCCTGGCGGGCATCTTGGAGGATGCACGGCAGGCAGAGGAGATGAGGGAGCTGGAACGGAAGGTCATACTTACGCCCGATTCAGAGAGGCTGGCCTCGAGCAATATAAAGCCCAGGCTGAGAATGATAGTGCTGTATTATTTTGCCAACCTGTACAATTACGTCGTTGTGGGGACGGGCAACAGGAGTGAACTGGAGGTAGGTTATTTTACCAAGTACGGCGATGGTGGCGTGGATATTCTGCCGCTTGGAGGCCTTGTGAAGACGCAGGTCTGGGAACTGGCCAAATACCTGGGTATTCCTGATAGTATAATAAATAAGCCTCCCAGTGCAGGCTTATGGTCGGGGCAGACCGATGAGGGTGAACTGGGATTTACCTACAGGCAATTGGATGAGGTCATCCTGACTGGGACGGGAGATGTGAGAATTGTTGAAGAGGTGAGAAGGCGAAAGGCAGCCAGCAGCCATAAGATGAAGGCGCCTTGCATTCCGGACATGAATATTACTACGGCCGGTAAATAGAGGTTAACTCTGTTTAATCCTCCAGCTGGTGGGACAATATAATGGCTTTTGCCAGCTCGCGCAGGGGTGTACCGGTGTCCATGCTCCGCTTTTGCATCAGCCTGTAAGCCTGGCTTTCCGCGAGCCCGTATTTTTCCATGTTGATGCCTTTGGCTTTTTCGATCAGCTTTCGCTCTTCCAGCTGGGCCTTAAGCTTTTTTATTTCTTCTTTGAGGCTCATTATTTTGCGGTAGCTCAATAGCGAAAGCTGAATAGTCTGCATAAGCCCCGATTTGGTCAGGGGGCGCTGGAGGAATATAATGCCACTGTTTGAATTGTTCCACAGGTCCCCTGTATCCGAATTGGTTATTACGATGACAGGGGCGATGTTCTCCTGTTCTGCAATCTCTGCAAGCTGTATTCCATTGATGCCAGGCAGGTCGGCATCCGCAATAATGAGGTCAGGCTGCAGGGTTTTTATACGCCGCAAGGCTGATGCTCCATCGGTTGATTCATCTATAACGGTGAAGCCTTGCTGGGTTAAGAATACTTTGATTTTCTTCATCTCTTCTATTTGGTTTAGAGCAAGGCATATTCTAATTCCGTTCATGCTGTTCTTCCCCTCGCGAGATCTATTTCCTTGTTTATTATACAGTTGCCACGTTAATTTTGCAATGAATAGACGGGCGTTTTGCAATATAAATTCAAGCATATAGGTATTAAAAATATTTATTTCGATTTTAATAAATACTAATTACACACAAAGCGCAAGATTGTGGTATAAATATTGCAAATACGGTGCTGCATTGTTATACCTTAACAGGCGTAAAGCATTAGATAGGACTTCTATATGCAAATCAGGCCTGAAAAGGGGTGTAGAAATGATCAAGTTTACTAAAATGCATGGTCTGGGTAACGACTATGTTTATATAGACTGTGTAAGGCAGGATTGTGAGGCTCTGATGGATGACCTGCCCGAAATAGCTCGCTTTATAAGCGATAGGCACTTCGGAGTGGGAGCGGATGGGCTGGTACTCATCCTGCCCTCGGAAGTTGCCGATTTCAGGATGAGAATGTTCAATTCCGATGGTTCTGAAGCCGAAATGTGTGGCAATGCCATAAGGTGTGTTGGCAAATATGTGTATGACAGCGGATTGACGCGAAAGGCTGCTGTAAGCATAGAGACTCTGGCTGGCGTTAAACTGCTTGATATGAAGGTGAAAGACGGCACAGTCGAGCTGGTAAAGGTCGATATGGGCTGCCCTATACTTGAACCTGAAAGGATACCGGTAAAAAGCGATCAAACAGCTTTTATTTCTCAACCGGTTGAAGTGGATGAACAAATCTTTGAGATAACCTGCGTTTCCATGGGCAATCCACACGCGGTGATCTATGTCCCTGACCTTGCCGGCCTTCAGCTGGAAAAGGTGGGGCCAAAGATCGAAAACCACCCCTTGTTTCCCAACAGGATAAACGTCGAGTTCGTACAGGTCATCGACAGACAAACCCTTAAAATGAGGGTGTGGGAGCGCGGTGCGGGCGAAACCATGGCCTGTGGTACCGGTGCTTGCGCGGTGCTGGTGGCATCTGTGTTGAATGGGATAAGCCAGAGAAGCGCTACGGTTAAGCTATTGGGTGGAGATTTAATGGTGGAATGGAGCGAGGACGATGGCCATGTGTATATGACCGGACCGGCTGTTAAGGTATTTGACGGGGAAATAGATGTTGAGCTGTTTTCTAAAACTGCTATTTAAATAGCTATTATAAAACTGATGAATGTCAACCATTTTGCTTTCCAGAATAGCCTTGATGGACATTGGCAGTCTTTTGGGCATAAAAGTAAAGTTAACCCGGTAATGATCAATACAAGATAGGAGAGGTGTGTAAATGGCTGTCAGGATCAATGAAAACTATCTTAAACTGCGTGGAGGCTATCTCTTTGCAGAAATAGGGCGAAGGGTGGCCGCTTTCAAACAGCGGAATCCTCATGCCCGGGTTATAAGCCTGGGCATTGGGGATGTCACCAGGCCGCTGCCTCGGGCCGTAATCGAGAGCCTTCACCAGGCGGTGGACAAGATGGGGCGCGTTGAGACTTTTAAAGGCTATGGCCCAGAACAGGGTTATGATTTTTTGATCAAAAGGATCATCGAATATGATTACCGGTCTCGCGGCATAGAATTGGAAGAGGACGAGGTGTTTATCAGCGATGGTTCAAAGTGCGATACCGGTAATATCCAGGAAATATTTGGGACCGATAATATAGTAGCTGTTACTGATCCAGTCTATCCGGTATATGTGGATACCAATGTCATGGCTGGGAGAGCCGGCAATCTGGATGAGTCAGGCAAATATGACAGGATAGTGTATTTGCCTTGCAATGCCGAAAATAACTTTATACCTGAATTGCCCAAGCAGCGCGTTGATATTATATACCTCTGCTACCCCAATAATCCCACGGGTATGACGCTTCCAAAGTCGGAGCTGAAAAAGTGGGTGGATTATGCGAGGGAGAATAAATCGGTAATACTGTATGACGCTGCGTATGAGGCATATATAAGGGAAGAGGATGTGCCCCACAGCATATATGAGATAGAAGGGGCCAAAGAGGTTGCTATAGAATTCAGGAGTTTTTCAAAAACAGCCGGTTTTACCGGTACGAGGTGCGCCTATACCGTGGTTCCCAAAAAGGTTATGGGGTACACGCAAAGAGGTGAGGCCGTGCCGCTCAATAGGCTTTGGAACAGGAGGCAGACCACGAAATTCAACGGTGTGTCCTATATAGTCCAACGGGGAGCAGCGGCTATTTATACCGAAGAAGGGCAAAAACAGGTGAGAGAGCTCATAGATTATTATATGGCCAATGCAGCCATAATTCGTCAAGGGCTTTTGGAGATGGGATTTCAGGTGTTTGGCGGCATAAACGCCCCGTATATATGGCTCAAAATTCCTGAAGGAATGGATTCCTGGACCTTTTTTGACAAGTTGCTGAATGAGGCTCACGTTGTGGGAACGCCTGGAGTGGGGTTCGGTCCCAGCGGTGAAGGCTACTTTAGGTTGACCGCTTTTGGGAGCAGGGAGGATACCAGGGAGGCTATAGAGCGCATAAAGGCCATGAAAAATTTTTGTTGACATTTTTAATGCTTCATTATATACTATCAGCATGTAGGGTGTATATTTTATATTGCGCAATGGCGCGCAGCGTTAGTATGTTTATAAAGGCGTACTCAACGGCGAGTACAACCGTCTGTTGAGTACGTCTTTTTGTTTTGCTAAAATTTAACTTTAAAAGGGGAGTGTTTGTATGGCAAGATACAGCAAAGAGGATATTTTAAGGCTGGTCAAGGAACTGGATGTAAAATTCATACGCCTCCAGTTTACCGACATTTTGGGGACTCTAAAGAATGTGGCAATCACATCTGAACAGCTTGAGAAAGCGCTGGACAACAAGTGCATGTTTGACGGCTCATCGATTGAGGGTTTTGTCAGGATTGAAGAATCGGATATGTACCTGGCACCCGATCCAAACAGCTTTGCGGTATTCCCGTGGCGTCCACAGCCCGGCAGGGTGGCAAGGCTTATCTGCGATGTGCTCAATCCCGATGGTACTCCTTTTAGCGGAGACCCCAGGTATGTATTGAAGCGGGCTTTGAAAAAGGCCGCCGACATGGGATATGATAAATTCAATGTGGGACCCGAGTGCGAGTTTTTCCTGTTTTTGACCGATAGCGAGGGGAAACCTACCATTAAAACTCATGATAACGCCGGCTATTTCGACCTTGGTCCTGTGGACCTGGGCGAGGATGCGAGAAGAAATATATGCCTTGCCCTTGAGGAAATGGGCTTTGAGATAGAGGCCTCACATCACGAGGTGGCGCCCGGACAGCATGAGATTGATTTTAAATATCAGGATGCCCTTACGACCGCGGATAATGTGATGACTTTTAAGATGGTTGTAAAGACCATGGCTCAGAGGAATGGCTTGCATGCCACCTTTATGCCTAAACCGATATTTGGTATAAACGGTTCGGGTATGCACACCAACGTGTCGCTGTATAAAGATGGTAAAAATGCCTTTTACGATGAGAATGACCCGCTCAAATTAAGCCAGGAGGCTTACTGGTTTATAGGCGGTATAATCAAGCATATAAAGGCAATTACTGCAATAACCAATCCGCTGGTAAATTCCTATAAACGCCTGGTGCCTGATTACGAAGCTCCGGTATACATCGCATGGTCTGCCAGAAACAGAAGCCCGCTCATCAGAATACCTGCGGCTAAGGGCGAAGCCAC
The DNA here is from genome assembly GCA_000526435.1 of Caldicoprobacter oshimai DSM 21659. Lineage (GTDB taxonomy): Bacteria > Bacillota > Clostridia > Caldicoprobacterales > Caldicoprobacteraceae > Caldicoprobacter > Caldicoprobacter oshimai. The sequence continues at coordinate 567,687 of JAGB01000002.1, read as the reverse complement.
ACGCCTGGAGCTCAGGTCTCCCGATCCGTCCTGCAACCCCTACCTGGCCTTTGCTGTCATCCTGGCTGCCGGGCTTGATGGGATAAAGAATAAGATTCAACCACCGCCACCTATCGATAAGAACATATTCAGGATGAGCCGTGAAGAAAGGATGAAAGAGGGCATTGATTCGCTGCCGGCCAGCTTGGAAGAGGCCATCAATGAAATGGAAAAAAGTGAACTGGTGAGGGAAACTCTCGGAGAGCACATTTTGACCAAATACATTGAAGCAAAGCGCAAAGAATGGGAAGACTATAGGACGAAGATCACTCCATGGGAGATTGAGCATTATTTGACCAAGTATTGAGAGATGGATTAAAATTAATTTAAAGGTATACCTTATAAAGGTGGGCTTGTGATGGATGTAAATCTGGAGCTCTACAGGATTTTTTATCACGTTGTAAAAGCGGGTAGCATATCCAAGGCCTCCCAGGAGCTCTTTATATCTCAGCCTGCTGTCAGCCAGGCCATCAAAAAGCTGGAATCAAGGCTGGGAGGCCAGCTCTTTACCCGAGCGCCAAAGGGCATTGTCTTGACGCCCGAAGGCGAGGTGCTGTTCAAGTACATCGAACAGGGATACAATATGATAATGCTGGCTGAAAGCAAGTTCATGGAGGCTATAAATCTGGATATCGGCAGCATACGCATAGGCGCAAGCGATATGACGCTAAAGTATTTCCTGCTTCCTTATCTTGAAGAGTTTCACAAGCAGTACCCCAAGGTGAAGATAATGGTCACCAACAGGCCTTCGCCAGAGACGGTAGAGTTTTTGAAGAAGGGGGCTATTGATTTCGGTGTGGTGAGCCTTCCGCTGCCCGACGATGATTCGCTGGAGATTTTCAAGGCGACGGAGATACAGGACTGCTTTGTGGCAAATGAGCGCTTTGGTCATCTTGCCGGGCGGGAAGTGTCCATCAAGGAGCTTGCGGAGTACCCCATTATCATGCTGGAGAGAAACACCAGCACAAGGCGGTATATAGACGAATTTCTTTCCCGACACTCGGTGAACCTGGTCCCGGAGTTTGAGCTTGCCACCAGCGATTTGATAGTGGAGTTTGCCTGCAGAGGTCTAGGTATATCTTGCGTAGTAAGGAATTTTGCAGAGGAATATATAAAAAAAGGTACGCTGTTTGAGATTAACTTGAAGGAAAAGATCCCCCCCAGGCATTTTGGTATAATAAAGCTGCGCAATGTGCCGCTCACCGCCGCTGCTAAAAGGTTTATGGAGCTTATACAGAGCAAATGAACAAAACGCTGTATCGCCACCAATAGGGAAGTATATTGAAAAAGGCTGTACCATTATGATTGCTTAAAGGTACAGCCTGTATTTTTATTTGTTAACTTAAACTTTTGTGCAATATCATTATTTCGTTGTTGCTGGTGCCGTTACCTGTGGGACAGGTTTTTCAAGTATATATTCCTCCGAAATGGCTCTGGTAAAAGCCGCAAAAGGTGTTCCTTTGCTGTTGGTTCCTATAACCATAAAATAAGGTATAACATATTCTTGCTGATATCCAATTGGATCCAACCTGTACATAAGCCTTACTTCTTTTACTTTACCAGAATCATTAGGCAACGCCTCATATATTGTGGCTTTCCCTTGTTTTATATCCTCCAAGGCTTTGGAAAACTCCTTAATAGGATATTCACGAAATGGTTCTACCTCCCGCCAAACCGACGCAGCACCGATTATTTTCCCATTTTCTCCAAAGTACACCGATATTTTCGGACCCACTCCGCCCCATGGAATGTCATCTTTTTTCCGTCCAAACCTCACCTCAATCATGAATGGGAGTTTTTTCTCAACGCCATTTTCTACAATAGTTACTGTGTTCTCTTTGTTAACATCTCTAAATTCTGCTTCCTCTTTCATTAAGCCACAAGAAGTAAGAAATTCCAAGGCTAACTTTTTGTACTCTTCATCTGAAAGCACCGTTTTTAGCGGTGAAACGGCTGTTTCGAATTCTTTGGTAGTAAAATTGATAGATCCAGTTTCTTTGTCAACAGAGAATATTGAACCATTGGCTGCCATCACACGAAAGTCAACTTCTGTTTCTTCAACACTACCAACTACGCCAAGCTTTGCAGCTTGTTCTCGAATCATCTCCTTTGTCAATGCAGGCTTAATAACCTTATAAACCATCATTTTCTCCGGGAACTGAGGCTCGGGAATGTCTAAGGTTAAACTTAAAAAATTTCCTCCAGAACCGGATTTAGGCATTGGGCGCTGAACAATTAATGGTAAATTCTCTTGATTCTTGGCATTACTTAATATTGTAAAAATTCCAACCCCAGCAATAACAATAAAAACAAGAACAGCGACTATTTTGTAACCTCTTTGCATATCATTCACCTATCTCCCATTCAAAGCTCACTTTTAAATTTTAATTTGGCCTTTTGTAAAACCCTTAAAATTTTATTTTCAGGGTTTTTACTGTCTTTATTATTTTTAATTAAGCAGGAATTCCCTTTACTTTTGTAAATAGATTAATACCAAGTAACAAATTTAAACCACAAAACAAAGAGAATCCTGTGCGAGATCTCAACAACATCATTTTTTCAATTTCGTTGATAATTTCTATATCGTTGTTTACAAAACTTAAGAAATGAAATAGTTCTTGTAACGATTAGAACAGAAAATAAATACATTTTTTGTTTTATTTTTACTTTGCAAGTATCAGTATACCACAATTACCCAAATAATGCAATATAAATTTATCGGGGACAGCACTGAAAAGTAAATTTAACTGAATGGTTATCTTTTTTACCTCTGATACTTTATGCCCCAAAATAGGCAATAATTGCATGTTTTGGGGCATAAAGTCGATAAACATCAAAATTATATAAAATTAAATATTTTCTTAAATAGGTAGACTTTTATCTTTCAAAGTGGATTAAATGGTCTGTCCATTTGAGTATATATCGTGGTGGGGAGCAGGTGATATGGCATCGGAACCTAAAGGGATCATCCTGATTTGAGATATTTGAGCGGTTACTTTTTCACCGGGGAGATGTCCCCATATGCCGGGTTTTAAGTTTAAGCGTTGACCAATTTTTATATAAATGGCTATGCTGATGTTTAGATATTCTGGATATTTATAGAACTAAAAAAATAGAGATACAATAAAAAAGTAGAGGTATTATAAGAAAATACAGAGTAAATGAATATAAATAGAAAAAAAGAGGATTGCCAATTTATTTGGATAAAGTTACAATTAAAAGTAAACATTTGGCAAGTATGTACAAGCGTATCAAATATAGCATAATAAACAACACATTATTAAGGTTAGATATCAAAAAAAAGATTATTTTCTAGTAAAGAGATTAAAACTGATAGGCTTTGCTTTTCGAGTTTTGTAATATCGTGATATCAGTGTAGGTGTTAACATTTTATACTGCGGATTATAATGGATATCTCTGAGTAATCAAATTCGGATATTACAGGTTTTTCTAAAAAGGGCAATGATATGCTGTTGAAGGAGGTGAAGAGTTCATATGCTAAATGTAATGTCATTTTTAGGAGTTGACAGGATGATAGCAGAACAAATTGTTTCTATTATAAATTCTGTGGGCTGGGTAGCAGTTGCAGCTGCTATTATAGCATCAATATTGAGTCTTGGAGGACTTACTGTAACAGCATCTATTTTAAACTATGTAGTGATTACAGTAAAATCATATTTAAGTAGAAATTTGTGGGCAGTAGCTGTACTTTGGTAATTTACTTTAAATTTTATGACATAGGAGCTTCTGATAAAAGGCATATCATTGCCCCTCCTTATAATTTACCTAATGCAAGGAGGCAGTATAGTGGGTTCGTACTATATAATTCTTAAGTATTTATTTGTAAATGAATATCGTAAAGAGTTTTCAGCAGTTGTTGAAGCCGTTTCAGATTTTTTTAATACTAAGATAAATTATTTTTACATACATTTATTGTCGTTTTTAGTAAAGTTAATTAATCCACTTATATTATGTTTAGTCTTTTCTGCTTTAGGATTTCCCCATAGGTTGTCATTTATCTTATGGGCAAGTATCGGATTTTGTTTTGTTGCTGCTGTCGTTGATGGGAATAATTCAGCACAAAGAGTATTTTTACCAGAGAAAAATGACATATTATTGCACAGTGCTTTAGATGATAATATAATCCATTACATAATTATGGCAAAAGAGTTGATAAGCTATATTTTGAGCTCTTTACCTTTATTTGTAATACCTGTATATTTAATTTTTGCGTCAAAGTCAAACTTTTTGAGTGCTTTTGTAGCTGTTTTATTATTTTTTGTTTCGTGTTTCAGCTTATTTATTATAGGAATTTATGCAAAGGCAAAGAAGTACCAAAAATTTCATTCAGGTATTTTTGAAGAAATTGTTTATATTATAAGGGCAACCTTGTTGTCGTTTGCGTTTTATGTTATGGTAAAATTTGCTATTGGCTTTGTTTTCAAAGGGCTAGATTATTTTTTGCAGGGATATTCATTTATTGACACCTTAAAAAATGTAATGGCCGAGACATTAAGCACAAGTTTTCCATTGGTCACAGAAAAAATAGATCATTTTAGAAACATATACCAGATATACGTAACATATTTTCAAAGAGAAACTATTATCTTAACAATTATGACGCTTATATTTGCTGCAATAAGTATTGTTTTATTTGCCCAAAACAGGTCAGTGAGATATAGATTTAAGCCGCTAAACCTTGAATATGGATTTAAGTACAGGCTCTTAGAAAGGCTTGTACTTATAATGCGTAAACTTACTCCTGGAATTGACGAAAAAGTATATATGAAAAAGGATTTAAAAATGATCTTAAGAAATCATATACTAGTTTTTGAAAAACCTTTGTTGCGATTAATTCTGCCTAGCTCGCTTTTCGTTTATGGAGGAATGCTTTTAGCAATATATCAAACTGATAATATCAACGCTATAGTGATTGCTTCATTTTATACGGTGATGGTCACCATATTTGAGTATGGGCGTATGCTGAGGTATAACCTGCCATTTATTGTTTTGCCAAATGCTGAAATGAGAAATATATCGCTGATAAAAATTTCTAATTACGGCTTTTTGAAAATGCTTGCTCAGAAGGTGTCTATAATTACGAAACTGAGCATAATACCTACTGTAATTATTTTGCTGCTGAATATATTTATTTCTATTATTCATTGCCAATTATATATTTGGTTACATTTAGCTTTGATTGTTTGGGCAATTTTTATACTGTCGCTTTCAGGATGGTTTCAATTATATGGTTATTGTTATGACATAAATTATAATTATCAAAGCTATGCAGAAATGACAAAACTTTCGAAAGAAATTGATTTTTTTGGCAAATTCTATATAATACCTAAAAGGATTTTGGATCTTATATATGCTATTTTTTTGGTAATTGCTTTTTATGGATTCTCAGGGAAGATGATACTTAGTATTTTTGTTGTTGCAAATCTATTTTTCTTCGTCATAATTATTCTGGTAATTGTTAAAACAATAAAAAAAGGGGAAAAGTACTTCTATGCAAAAAATATCATCCAAACTTAAGAACAACCTGATAGTACTGTCGTTTGTATTTTTTATATATGTTATGTCTTTGTTTTTTGGATTTCAAGTTCAACAGTCAAAAGATAGTGTTCCGTTGTTTTTTACAAAAACAAATTTTGTTGATCTTCTAATTCATAACGGCATACAGATAAGTCTTATAATTATATTGGGGATAATAACTTTTGGGATTTATGCACTAATTATGTTAGTGATAAATGGCTTGGGGGTTGGTATTGCTTTGAGCTTGATAATTCAAAATAAACAATTTGCTGCATTTTATAGTGGTTTTTTACCGCATGGGATTATAGAAATAACTGGATTATTAGCAGCAGCGATGGTGCCATTCATGTTTTGGAGCACAGTTGTTAGGTATGCTAGGTTAAAAAAAGATATTCCAGTGCCATTCCACAAACTGCTTTTATATGATATATTACCTTATATATTGTCTTCTTATTGTTGTATTATAATTGCTGCATACATTGAAGCGAATATTAGTAATTTTTGAAACACGCTGTTGCTGTGATAGCAGTTTAGATTAAGCATTAATGATTAAGAATTAAGAAAGGTGATGACAAATGTTGGAGATCACAGATTTGAACTTTAGTTATGGTGACAAGTTAATTTTTAGAAATGCTAGCTTTTATGCTCAAAGAGGCGATAGGGTATGTATTTTAGGTGAAAATGGAAGCGGGAAAACGACTTTTTTGAGAATTTTGGCAGGAATATTGTTTTGCGAAATGAAAATGAATTTTTTTGGTGTATATGATACTAATGTGAGAAGTGTGATTCAGCGAATAGGGTTCATTCCCGACAAGCCTTACTTATATGATTATTTAACGGGGAAAGAAAACATAGAACTAATTATGAATATTTTTGGTGAAAGTAAAGTTAAAAGCAAAGTAGAAAGTTTGTGCAAGGAGTTTGAGCTGCATGAGGCACTGGATAATTATGTAAAAGATTACTCCCTAGGGATGAAACATAAATTATATATGGCCTGCATACTATCTAGGGAAGTAGATCTTTTGTTGCTTGATGAGCCTTTGAGTGCATTGGATGAAAAAGCCCAGAAAATTGCGCTTGAAAAATTGTTCGATTTTTCAAAGAGGGGAGGGGTTATTATATTTACAACGCACATTGAAAGTGTGAGCAATTGTTTGGCTACAAAAAAGTACATTATTCATGATTATCAGTTAAAACTGTTAAATAATGCATGATTATGTTTCTGAGAAAATAGGGATATATTTTTATTATCAACATCAACGGGAAGGAGTGTATAATCCTTGATAATAAAAAAAGAATCACCAACGCCGGTCTGGATTTATATAGCTTATTTGTTTAGCATAATAGCGCTGTTATTCAGCATAAAATTCCCCAGTGGGCTGTATTTGGGAGAAATAGTTTTGGGTTTTTTTGGTATGGCATTAAACAAGTACGTTGTTGTAGCTGTTTTTCTTCTATCTTATTATATTGCTTTAAAAAACAAGCAAAAAGTTAGGAAAAAAACTTTTCAAATATATATAGTCACCGTCACTACGCTCATAGTAATATCGGTGATTTCTGCCTTGTTTTAGCTTCTCTTATAATCGCTCAATGTAAGCTTATATTACTTTGGGGAAGAAAGAATGCGGGCTTCTTTGGCGGAATTAGCGGTGCGGCTGACTGGTGTTGCTTTTTGGTCTATTAAAGAGGTTGAAATAAAGGGGCTGAAAAAATTCAATTAAGAAAATCTATTGCAAGAAACAACTTACGGTGTAGGTGTTTATATTTAATATAAACTGCATAAAACGTGGGGAAGCAGGAATAGATTTGGTTGTCATTTTGTGCCATAGGGGCTTGATATTTAATACAAAGCGCGCATGTGGCGTCATCGCTTCTTGATAAGGATTAAGATTGCAGAAAGCGTTAAGGTTAAAGAATAAGATTGTTGTTATCAAATAAAGATTTAACCACTATGGGTAAAAATAAAGCAGGGAGGCAAGAAAATACTGCGAATGCAGGTTATAAAACTGCTTTGGTTTCTGGGTTTCAAAAACTGCTTATTAAAATGCTGAAAAAAATTAAAAAATTTTTGATTTCTATGTCACAAAAGCCTTCTTTGATTTGTTATATATGGTAGGAAGATGAATCAAAGGATGTGATTCCAATGGGCAACAATATTTAATATAAGTGGTGAAGCTGAAACCATAAAAATAAAGTCCTCGGACTTTTTAAGAGTGCCGAAAAAAACAAAAGAAGTAACTCCAATAGATAACAAAATTATTTATATTGAAAGAAGGATTTTAATACAAATGCTTACAAAAACGAAAAAAATCAATTTGAGTTTTGTTCTTGTGCTGGCTGCTATTATTATGTTGATTTTGTTTACATCTGTAGTATCCGCAAATGAGATAGAACGGCAAGCACTCATCAGATTTAAGACAGATCTTCCTCTAAATGCTGACCTAATTGTGAATGAAGTTATATCCGAGCAATTTTCTTCCTTGGGTTCCTTTTCGAATGTTAGCGAACCTAAAGTTATTGAAACAGATTATGGATATGCAGTACAGTATGAAAGTGTAAATGAAAAAATGAAAAAGCGTTAACAACTATCATTCCCTACAAAGTCGACGAAAATGGTGACTTAGTAAATAGTTTTAAATATTTATCTGAGTTTAACAAACGAAAACAGAACGAAGTTAGCCCTATGGCCATTGTAGAAGTTCCATCTACATTTGTCGATGTTACAGTAACAGTTAGAACTTACTATGCGCATTATTTTTCAACCTATCATTTCTTGAATTTCTATCGCCATGCTGGAATAGAAGCCTGGTGGTCTTCGAGTAATTCTACAGTAACTGTATCAAATATGAGAGTATGGTATGATACTTGTAGGGATCTGTACAAGTATCCAGAAGTCATGGATCAACCATTATCTAGTACAAAAGTTCAAAACGATTATTTCATTAGAAGTAGTATTGAAAGAAGCAATCCTATTAAAGGGACTGTATATATTGATGGCAGCCACACCATGCCACTTAACAGAGTCGTTTTGCTTACTGATTATTGGAATCATGGTGGGCTTATCTATATAAGACTTCAATACAGTGTGAATGGAAAATCTAGGACGGATGATGTAAGTTATTATGTATATCGATAATGAGGTGAAATATTAGGGAGGGTTATGCTTTATGAGGAAGATAAAAAGATTGACCAGTTTGTGTATATTCTTTACCCTGTGGATTGCACTAATTAGTAGTGGTTGTACCCCTAATGGAGGTCCTGCAACTACAGTGAAAGATTTTGATCAGTTATTAACAAGCCTTCATCAAAGGGGGAAATACGTTTTTGAAGATTTGTCATGGCTGATATCCAAAGAAGAAGTAATGAAACAGAAGCAATTGAATGACAGTCATTCGGTAAGAGATGACTTGCTGAAGATAGAGGGAACTTTTCCTTTTAACAATTCTTCGCTGGAGCAAACGGTGTTATTTATATTTGACGACGACAAATTTGTATCCGGTGAATATCTATTCTCAACTACCAACCAGGATCAATTTATCAAATTTTGTGAGGAGCTTAAAACCCGTTTGAAAAAATCGCTTCCAGAACCGTTTGGAAATGATTTAAGCGTACTTAATAACGCAAAGAATATAGGTGCTCAGGGGAAAAGTGTGATGTGGAAAGGCGAAGATGGCAGTTATTTAAGGATAAACTTATTTACAACCGCACAGGAGGGCGATAAAATGCGGTATACAGTACAGATTAAAAGTGAGTCTCCTGCTCCTGAACGGAAAGGATTGCAGTAATCAGGTGGGAATAAATTTCCGTGCAAGCCCATGCCTATTAGTAGCCAAATATACACCGCAGCAAATGGTTCTCGATGGGAGTGGAAACGCAGTATAATCGATATTGCAAGTTTTAGTTGGCGTCGGAAATCAAACATGAACTGGGATCGGATGCTGATGATGAATGAATAAAGAAAATTAATGTGGTTGCCTTGATTTACAGGCAAAAAAAGCGGCTTATAAGCCGCTTTTTTTTGTGCGCACGATAAAGAAAGCGGTAACTCTATGCCAATAACAGATACCATTTCAGGCTTGCGAAAAATAGAAATATAAATTATTGCTGTGAATTTCTAATGTTGATTTTGTCGAACAAGCCTATATGTACTAAAATATCTAAAATGCTATCACTAAGTTCTTTATTCGAGCTCGAACTTAGTCCACTCAATATTCCAAACAAAATTGAAACTGATGCACTAATTATTGGAAACGTACTAACATAATTATTTCTTCCTATGGATTTTCTTAATAGCATCTCTCTTTCAACCTCTCTATGTGTTTTTCCAATAGATATCTATATCTGTTTCGACATTGTTCAGGCAGAGCGTTATCTCCATATGCTATCTCCCGACAAGCCATGACCACTTTTTCAATTCCTATCTTTTTAATTGCAAAATTTACTGCCCGCTCTTCTAGCATTTGCTTGATTTTAAAGGATATGATGAATATCATAATAATTATAACAACGCCTATTAGAACTATTTTCCATAAAGAATAATTTAACTTATCTACAGAATACAGATAAGCTATGCTGGAAACAACAATAAAGACACCCCAGGGAAACAATAAAGACAGCAATAAACAGAACAGTTTAGTATAGGGATCTCTAATATGACCTTCTTCATGTGCTATAATGTACTGTAAAATTATATCGTTTTCAGTAATTAAGGGATTAATATATATTTCCTTTTTATGTGCCTGACCGAGAGAACGCTGTTTTTCTAAGAATAGCATCATTGGAGATACATAAACCGGGAAAACAGAGTGAATATTTTCTATTTTATACCTAAAGGTAGTAATTACCGATGATTGATATTGCCGGTTATTCGCAATATAAGGGGAAAAATAGAATACTAATACAATTAAACCAAATATTATAATTAAATTTTCTGAAAAATTACTGGAAAGACCTTTTATATATAGTATATGGGAAATACAGCTGTTTAATGCAATAAAAGCTGTAGGCGCCATGATCAAAACTGCTAAAGCAATTAAGATTATAATTATAGTTATTATATAATCAATCATTTTTATTGGTTCTTTGTTTTCAATTCGCATACGATTCCCGTAGGGGTAGAACAGTAGTACTTTTTTAAGCCTGATAATACTACAAAATTTCTTTCAACTTCTTTGACCTTTAATCCTTGCATTAGAAAAAACAAAGTGGAGAATACACCTGAAGATAAATAATATTCTTTTTCTTGTAAATTTTGCTCGTTCTTTGCTAAAAAGAATTTTGGTCTCCCTGAAATTAATTTTAAAAAAAGAGCACTTAAAATAAAATAAACATTACGCAATAAATTATCCTGTATAATACCGTTTCCTAAGGGTATTACTAATGCTTTAATAGCAATTGAAGATAAAAAAATAGACCAAAAAGCAGCGCGAGTCAGCCACGCCGCTAATTCTGCTAAAGAAAACAACTGCATTCTTCCTTCCCAATTTATAAATATTAAATAACTATAGCCGCAGCTAATGCTCCTATAATAATACCTGCTAATGATGGGGCCGAAGCTACAGCGGCTACAGTAGCCCAAAATCCAATTGCTTCCCAAGCTTTCTTATAGTATTATAATAACATACCGCAAAACAGCTGTAAATGTTAGGGCGAGGGAGTCCGTGTATTTCCTCAATAAATGAGGGGGATTACTGCCCCCTTGATCTCCTGCATTTTTCTAAAAAATAGAAATACAATAAAAAGTGGAGATATTATAAAATAATAGAAAGTAAATGAATATAAATAGCAAAAAAAAAAAAAAAAAAATAAGAGTTGCCAATTTATTTGGATAAAAATACAATTAAAAGTGAACAATTAATAAGTATATACAAGCGTATCAAACATAGCATAGTAAACAATGCATTATTAAGGTTAGATATCGAAAAAGAAAATTATTTTTTAGTAAAGAGATTAAAACTGATAGGCCTTTGCTTTTCAAGTTTTACAACGTTGCGATATAAGTGGTATACGTGTTAATATTTTACGCTACGGATGATGATAGATATCTCTGGATGATCAAATTTGTAAATTACAGGTTTTTCCAAAAGAGCAATTATATGCTGTTGAAGAAGGATTTTATTTTGTAAATCTGTTCTTTTTTATTATGTCACAAACTGATAGTGGTTTCTTTTTCTATATTCTTCCTGATTTTTCTTTCTTTTTGACCTAAAAATATATACACTATCCAAAATGAAGCAAGTCATAATTGACTATACTTTGAGGAGGGATATGACGTGAAGGAAAATTTTAAAAGAAAGTCAGGAATATCGGAAGGAAACTTGTGGGAAAGGGATATCAGGGAGCTAGAAGCTTTGAGACGACAGGCTTTGCTAAGAGTTCTTGCTACGACAAACCTGGCTTATATGGCTCCTTACTTATCCCTGGCGCGAACAATGGACGTAAAGATGAGTGCAGGGTCCAAAGTGACAATACAAATTCAGGCAGGAGACACTTTACCACAAGAGGGTTACATTGTTGTTTACTTGCGCACTTCTACGAGTATAGATGCTTTGACGCACAAGAAGAACATCGAAAATGTATTGTACACTTTCCGTAACCTCTCCAGTCAGGCTTTTGAGCCTTTTGTAAATATAAGTAGAACTGGTGAATATCAAGAGGTGTTCGCCTACTCCAATGATGAGGAGTTTTTGGTTGAGAAGATAGATGGTGATGACAAGATTGTGTTACAAGAAATGAAGAAAATGGCTGTTGAAAAGAGAATGCATTCACTGGTACGGTTTATTGATCTAATAGAGCGGGCGGTGGATAGGGCAAGTGATAAGCGAGAGTAAAAGGTGGTTTCTGCTCGATCAGCTTATCTTTAAGCAACTCAGCATGGGAAGATCTACCTTGCCTTGTGTGACAATTATCCCCCCATTAGGAGAGCGATTTTCGGCAGAGGATGCTTTTCTCTAAAATCTGCGAGGTAAAGGGGGTGAGCTATCGTGAGGGAATTTGAACTTAACCGGCCAGTTGATCCTGTAGTTATGGTATCATCTGGTGACGGGGTAGAACCTGAAGCAGTATTTTCTCTTGCAACTTGGGTCATAATAGCACTTGGCGTATACATGTATGTTGGAGTTGTTAATGCTGTTGGTGTGTCTTTAATAGCTGCTGGTCATTTAATAGTAAAAATTGTGTAGCCCTAAAAATTGATCTCGTTATTAGCGGACAAAAATAAAATATTAGCTCAAGTACGAGTTTAAGAAGCAATAAAATTTTCATAAATTACATTACTAATTGAATGACAAAGAGGGAAGAAGACGTCTGATATATCAATTTGGCAAAAAGAAATTAAGGGCGTTTAAAATACTCTTCAATTCCTCTCCTAATGGGGTGGAGAAATCATCGGTGAAAGGAGGTAGCAAATTAATGAGCGTGACCGGAGTTTTTAAAGTAGCTCCATACGATGCCTTTGTGAAAACTATGACGTATATAGTAAGTCCTATTCTCACGATATTTGCTATAGTTGTTGCAGTTGCTTCAAAGGTCTGGATTTTTCCTTTAATGGTTTTTTTGTTCCATATTTATCCTTATTTCTTTTCCTCGGTGCGCGAATATGTAATCAAGGCAGACCGGTTAGTTATCAATAGGCCGGTGGGATCATTTTCTTTGCCTTATAGCCAGATTATTGCGGCGAAAGTTGTAAATAGCGTAAACATAGGCTATAAAGTTTTTGCAAATGCGGGGCTATTTGGTTATTATGGATTGTTTTATAGTAAGGATGATAACGACAGGGTAAGGATTTATGCAACGAATCTTAAACAATTGGTTCAAATTAAGACTGGAGATGGCAAAAAAATTTATATATCTCCAGCCGAACCAGAAAAGTTCGTCGAAGCATTAAAGCAATATTTAAACCAGCACTTTCAGGGAGGGGAAAATCCATGATTCCACAAGTTCTAGCTTTCATAATAACGTATAGGTGCAACTTCTTGTGCGATCACTGCTCCGTTTCTGCTGGGCCGGGGCGTCGGGAAGTGATAGCAAAAGATGTTATGCGGCTGGCAATAGAGCAAGCTTACATTCTGCCGTCCATCCGGGTGATATCTTTTACGGGTGGTGAACCGTCTCTTTATCAGGACTTGCTACAAGACGGGATTAAGCTGGCTCATGAGAAAGGCTTTATTACTCGTCTGGTTACTAACGCCTGGTGGGCTCAAACCCCAGAGAGTGCATACCGCTTTCTACAAGACTTTCGGATGGTAGGGCTAAACGAGCTTAATATAAGTTATGATGACTTTCATGCCGCATATCTGGAAGCGTTTGGGTGCGAACAAAATGTGCTTAATGCTGTGCGAGCAGCAACCGATCTGGGTATGAGTGTATTGGTAGGGTCAACATTATATCCTGGCGCTAAAATATCGTCTGGTTATTTGCGCAGGGTTTTTAAAGATGCAGGTATCCAGCAAGAGATCAAATTCCTGGAGGATTTTGTATTTCCCCTGGGGCGGGCTCGGCAGAAACTGCCAGCACACTTTTTTCCCTCCGATGTAGAAAAACGACAGCGAGGTGGCTGTAATGACGCGGGACAAACATTAGTGATCTTGCCGGATGGGGAAGTGTTGTTTTGCTGTGGACATATTGTAAATAGCAAGGCTCAGGAAATCATGACTATAGGCAGCCTGGCTTCCGGGACGTCTCTGGTCGAAATTGTCGAGCGAATGCAGAAGAACGTGTTTTACTGGTGGCTGAATCTTGAAGGACCGGAAGCAGTGCTAACCGAACTGGGAGTAGAAAAGAAATTCTATCGGAGGTGCGAAGCTTGCTTTTACTTGGGCACGGCCTGCCGGGAGAAGTTGAGAGCTTTAGCTAAAAGAAAAGAGGAAATTTTTGCACAATTGGAGGTGAAAAAATGGCCTATAAACTTAGTTTCTGGGAAATAATCAAAGCTTATTTTGTGCCGTTACATCCCCTTTTTCTTTCAATTATGTTAATTCCTGTTGCTGTATTACTGCTGTACGCGTTAACAAAAGTGATAAAAAAAGCGTCGTTTGGGGAGATATTGAGCATTATTGCAGTGGTCGGAATTGTATTAATAGCTATGCTGGCCATAAGTTTACCTTATACTGGTTCTGGGTGGCGGTTGGAAGATGAGACGCTGCTGATAAAAGCTACCTGGGGAGCGCCAGAGTCTTTAGAACTGAAAAAAACACGGATTGCTCTGGTGGATAGCGCCGGACCGTGGCAGGCAACGCGGCGAGAGAACGGGATTGGTCTTCCTGGTTTTTCTGCCGGCTGGTTTAGATTTAAAAACGGCAAAAAAGCGCTATATTTCCGGCATGGCGAGTCGCCCTATAGGGTGGTGTTGGAATCTGATGGTCGTTACTATGTGCTCTTACACCCTGGTGTAAAAGAGCTCTATTGGGAACTTATAGCACGGGGAGCGCAGCCGGCAGAACTTTGATTTTAAGTGGCGAGCTACAATTAATTTTGGGGGATTTGAACTTATGTGGAAGGATCTAGTCACTTTGTGGAAGCTGGCGAGAACCTACCTAAAGGGCAAGGGAAGCGCGATTTTTTTAGGTTTCTTTACCAGTTTCATATTTTCGCTAACTGGTATTACTACCCCTTATATAACCAGGTTTTTAATTGATGTGGTTTTTCACTCCAATCGAGCGGATTTGCTTTTACCGCTGCTGATTATCTGTGGGATCATCCTCATCATCCTGTTTTTTACGGGGCTTATCTCAGACTACTTTTTGGTTAACGCTTTCGAGCGAGCTAAGTTGTTAATGAGGTACGACCTTTTTAGGCGATTGCAAAAGGCATCAACAGATTTCTTGTCAATGCAGCGAAGCGGGGAGCTGAATTATCGCATCTTTGGGGAAACGGGGACTATACAGGGGTTTTTTAATCAGCTGCTTATCGCGTTACCCATTGACTTACTCTTTATTGTTATCATTTCCGCTATTATGATTAGTTGGAATTTGCGCATGGCGCTTTTTGTTTTTGCTGTATTGTGTTTGCAAGTGCTTGTAATTATAGGGTTTCAAAAACCCTTGTTGACCTACGCTCTACTTCAGAAAAGTAAGTCGCAATTTTTGTCCGGTTTCGTGGTTGAGAGGTTTAGGAACATTCAGCTTATCAGGACATTAAATACCGAGGTGGTAGAGGCATATAGGTTCAGGTCAGGTCTGGAAGAACTGATGCGCATCAACGTCAAAGCGTTTATGCTCAGGAAGTTTTCGGAGTTATCCACTCAGCTGGTCAACAACATCTGGTCTTTCGGGATTTTATGGTACGGGGGAAAGTTGGTATTGGCAGGGCAAATCACTTTGGGGACGCTTATGGCATTTTTACTCACCGCAGGAATGCTTTATCCTCGTATAGCCTCTGTTGTTCATGCTGTACTTTCTTTCCAGGACGTGCGTGCCAGTCTGTCACGGTTTTTAGAGTACTATCAAGTGATGCCGACGGTACACGAGCTTCCGGATGCGTTCGAACTATCAGTGAAAGAAGGCAGGGTGGTTTTTGAGAACGTTTGGTTCGGATACACATCTAAGGAACCAGTTTTAAAGGGGTTATGTGTTGCCTTCGAGCCGCGAAAAATCACCGCCGTGGTTGGAGAAAGTGGAGTCGGTAAGAGCACGCTGGCACGATTACTGGTAAGGCTTTATGATCCCTGGAAAGGGAGGATTCTGATCGACGGTATCGACATAAGACAGGTCACGTTAGACTCCTTGCGTGCTGGTGTTAGGTACGTTGTTCAAGGGGAGTTCCTTTTTAGCGGTACTATCTGGGACAACATTTGTTATGGGGTGGATTCCTGCAGTGAGGAGGAGGTTATTGATGCTGCCAAGAGGGCCAAAGCGTACGATTTTATCATGCAACTGCCTCAGGGGTTCTACACTCGGATCGGAGAGGGTGGACTCCAATTATCTAGTGGCGAAGCCCAGCGTATTGCACTTGCCAGGCTGTTTTTGGCCAATCCTAAGATAGTTGTCTTGGATGAACCCACCTCCTTCTTAGATCCGGAAACGGAAAGTGCCATACATCAAGCGATCATGGATCTTAAGAAAACTGTCACCGTTATCGTGATTGCGCACCGCCCGTCCACTGTCAAGATAGCCGATCAGGTACTTGTGCTAAGTAGAGGTATGGTTGTCGAACAGGGAACGCATGGCGAGTTGCTTCGCAAGAGAGGGATGTACGCAACCATTTATACCGAGCTGTGCCGTCAGGAAACTCGTTTACCAGAAAAGATCTAAGGATGGGCTCCAGGGGAATGTTGTTAAGTCCTTTCTCCCCCCGAATGAATTTGGGGACATCCTTTAAATGGATGCGCGCAGGGGTTTCCCCATACGCTTCGGTTTGGCGGCACTGTGCCATCCCAGCAGGAACTGTTAAGCTTCAGCAAGTATTTCCAAGCTGGTATGCACTTTGCCACAAGCTCCACAATAACTATTGCTGTGATTACGGCGGTATATCCGCCGTGATATTTCAACAACCTTTTTTGGTTAATGGTACTATCAATTCAGCATGGAGAAACGATAAATTTGTGTTTAAAAGAGTATTATTTATCTTTAAGGTGCCACCCGCTCTAAGGAGGTATTAAAAAAATATCCCTAAAAACCAGTTATATCAGTAACTAAAGCTGATTTTGTATAAAAAATTTTGACACTACGATATCGAGAGTGAATATCTATTCTCAACTGCCAACCAGGAACAATTTATTAAATTTTGTGAGGAGCTTAAAACCCGTTTGTCAAAATTACTTCCAGAACCGTTTGAAATGATTTAAGCGTACTTGATGATGCAGAGAATATAGGTGTTTAGGGGAAAAGTGTGATGTGGAAAGGCGAAGATGGTAGTTATTTAAGGGTAAACTTATTCACAACCGCACAGCAGGGCGATAAAATGCGGTATACAGTACAGATTAAAAGTGAGTCTCCTGCTCCTGAACGGAAAGGATTGCAGTAATCAGGTGGGAATAAATTTCCGTGCAAGCCCATGCCTATTAGTAGCCAAATATACACCGCAGCAAATGGTTCTCGATGGGAGTGGAAACGCAGTATAATCGATATTGCAAGTTTCAGTTGGCCTCGGAAATCAAACATGAACTGGGATCGGATGCTGATGATGCTTAATAATGAAATTTAATATTATTGCCTTGGTTTACATGGGGTTTGAAGCGACTTATAAGCCGCTTTTTTTATGTGCGCCCGGCATAAGCGATAATTTTATGCCAACAAACAGATGTGCTATTTCAGGCTTGCAAAAAATAGAAATATAAATTATGTTGTGAATTTCCAATGTTGATTTTATCAAACAAGCCTATATGCACTAAAATATCTAAAATGCTATCACTAAGTTCTTTATTAGAGCTTGAACTTAATCCATTGAATATTCCCAACAAAATTGAAACTGATGTAATAATTACTGGAATCGCACTAATATAATTATTTCTTCCAATGTATTTTCTTAATTGCATCTCTCTTTCAACCTCTTCAATAGACCAAAAAGCGGCGCGAGTAAGCCACGCCGCTAATTCTGCTAAAGAAAACAATTATATTCCCCCTTCCGGATGATTATCATTAGGAAGATCTCCCAAAAATATAATAATTTATATTTTTGTTTTGTACAAGCTTAAAATATTTTTGTATTTTACCCCCAGACTCAATAAGCATACAGATTGCCATAAGGGCGATGGTTGTACGGATATATCTTCACAAATTGGCTGTCCATTATTGAGCGGTAGTCAAATCCGAAATAGTCAGAGAACTTCTTTACATATAAACCTATAATCTCCATGTCGCCATCCTCGGCCTGCGTCTGTTTTACCTCTTTTCCCAGTTTGTAGCTATCGATGGGGATGCGCGAATATATGACGCCGCCATGCATTCCGGTGCCACAGTAGTTTCCAACTATCTTTTGTGTGTCATCCACATTTAAGCCCAGCAGGATTATTATACCTCCTGCCATGTATTCTCCAAGGAAAGCCCCTGCTTTTCCACCGATTACGATGACAGGTTTTTTGTCCAAATATTCTTTCATGTGTATGCCTACCCGGTACCCCACATCGCCCTTTATATAGACCTCGCCACCCCTCATTGCATATCCTAGAATGTCGCCCGTATTTCCGTGTATGACCACCTTGCCGTCGTTCATGGTATTGGCTACGCCGTCCTGGGCATTTCCGTGTACGACAATTGTTGCGCCGTCCATATAAGCCGCCATATCGTTGCCCGGGGTCCCTTCTATTATGATTTTTGAGTTTCCCTGTATCCCGTCGCCTATATATCGCTGGCCTTGTACGTTCTTGACGAGTATTTCAGCAGCATTGCCTTTTATAAGCTGTTTAATCATGGCATTCAGGTCTTTATAGTGCATGCCGCTGGCATCTATCACTTTCATACGAATCATCCTTCCTCAATTGATTGTTGATGTTAGTGTAAAAGCCGATGTTGCTGCTAAACGAATTTGCTTGAATGCGCACTGAAAAAGAAAGTCGAGAAGTTGTTGTGTTATGCAGGCATCCAGCAAATTGAATTTTCTATGGAAAATCATCGGTTAATGACCGCTAGAATAATCGATTGAAAATAGCATAAACAATCATCCTTCCAGTATTAATTGGCTCCTGAGCGCTTTGGGTAAGTATATAAAGCCGAAGTCATCTCTCCCAAGCTGGTGTTCAAATGAGGATATATCTATCTTTCTCCTGATTAAATCGGTATATATACCGGCTCTGTCGATGTCATTTATTAAAAGATAGCCGACCAGATTATTTCCTCTGATATAAAACTTCTTATAGGTGTTCTTTTCCTGGTTGTATATGGTTTTTACGGTTATTCCTTCACCGGGGGTTGACACGCCGGCACTCACAATTGAAAGGTCCAGCAGGGGCATTGAATTCATTATAAACCCCTTATCAAATATTTTTTGTGCTCCGGCCATGTTCTGCCCTGCCGTCTCTCCCTGTTTATAAGCGTTGGGGATTATTGGGATTTCGGCATTTCTTTCCTCTATGAAGTTATATCCCTCGGCCACATCGCCTGCGGCATAGACGTCAGGGATATTTGTCCTCATCATGGTGTCCACTATGATTCCTCTGTTTATCTTAAGCTTTGTGCCTTTGACAAGGTCGGTGTTGCATCTTACACCCGCTGCCAAAACAATAAAATCGCAGGGGACTTCCCTTCCGTCTTTGAGAAGCACGCCGATGGCGGCCTGATGGCCGAGGATTTTTTCCACACTGGTTTTGAGCAACACTTTGGCTTCGTACTTTTCGAGCATTTTCAGTGCCATTGAAGAGGCTGTTTCGTCAAATACCCGTGGCATGATCCTGTCCATGATGTCTATCACCGTAACATTTACGCCATAAGGTCATGTCTGTATTTGGAATGGGCGGCTATACAGTGAATCTCGCATAGCCTGCATCCTATACACACATCTTCCTTTGCGTATATCTTCTTTGGAGCTGTGATATTGGATTTATCCATTCTATAACACTCCTCGCTTTACCAGGATATTTATAAAATATATATTGTGCGGTGATGATTAATTTTTCTGCTAAAAAGGCGATTGGTTTGTAATAACCTACTAAAGGATATGCTTTGAGGCACCGCACGCGAAAATTTTAAAGTCTAGAGACGGTAATTTTGGTTATGTTTTATTTATTGCGATGAATGGCAATGGTTAACTAGATTTTATATTGAAAGCCTCTATGACTCATTCTCCGGCTGCTTTTATGCCCAGTATGTCAAAGCTCTCTAGAGGTTAGCCCTATTCCCCGCAGCATGAACCTATTGCCGCGCAGGCTTTCGATGGCGTTGATCCCCATGCCGCCCAGCATCTCCTTCATCTCGTGAGCCCAGGCTTTGATGAGGTTGACAAGCCTTCTGGCGGCAATTTCAGGGTTGAGCCTTTTTACCAGGTTGGGGTCCTGAGTGGCTATACCCCAGTTACACTTGCCGGTGTAGCATTTTTGGCACATGTGGCATCCCATGGCAATTAAGGCTGCCTGTCCAATATAGACGGCATCGGCCCCCAGGGCTATCGCTTTTATAACATCTGAGCTGTTTCTTATGCCTCCCGCACAAACCAGCGATACCTGATTTCTTATGCCTTCCTGCCTTAACCTGGTGTCTACGGCGGCTAATGCAAACTCGATGGGTATTCCAACGTTGTCCCGTATCCTCAAGGGAGCAGCGCCTGTGCCGCCTCTAAACCCGTCGATAACTATGATATCGGCCCCGGCCCTTGCTATGCCCGAGCATATGGCTGCGACGTTGTGGACCGCTGCGATTTTAACCGCCACCGGTTTCCGATAATCAGTGGCTTCTTTTAGGGAGAATATGAGCTGGCGCAGGTCCTCTATTGAATATATATCGTGGTGGGGAGCAGGGGATATGGCATCGGAACCTAAAGGGATCATCCTGGTTTGGGATATCTGAGCGGTCACCTTTTCACCCGGGAGATGTCCCCCTATGCCGGGCTTTGCGCCCTGGCCGATTTTTATCTCAATGGCTGCTCCGGCGTTTAGATACTCTGGGTCAACGCCAAACCTACCCGATGCCACCTGTACTATGGTGTTTTTGCCGTATTTGCGCAAATTCTTATGAAGTCCGCCTTCGCCTGTGTTGTACATGATGCCCAGCTCAGATGCTGCCATTGCCAGGGCTTGACAGGCGTTAAAGCTTATCGAGCCGAACGACATGGCTGAGAACATGATGGGAACTTCAAGTTCCAGCTGAGGTGGTAGTTTTTCCTTGAGCTTTCCGTTTTCAACCTTAAGCATTTCGGGCTTTCGCCCCAGGAAGGTTTTGAGCTCCATGGGCTCGCGCAGCGGGTCTATTGATGGATTGGTTACCTGGCTGGCGTTTATGAGCATCCTGTCCCAGTATATGGGGTAGGGTTTGTCGTTGCCCATGCCGGTAAGCAGTATGCCGCCAGTTTCTGCCTGTTTATATATTTCCCTTATAGCAGTTGCCGTCCAGCTGGCGTTTTCTTTAAACTCAAGGGGATTTTTCCTTATAGTAATTGCCCTGGTGGGGCACAGGGTTACGCATCTGTGGCAGTTGACGCACTTGGAATCGTCTGCTAAAACCCTGTCTTCTTCTTGGTCATATATGTGTGCGAGGTTTGCGCACTGCCTTACGCATACCTGACACCTTATGCAGCGCGCGTCGTTTCTCTCTATTATGAATTCCGGTGTAAGAAGGCTTATGGCCATATATCTTCAACTCCTTCCAGTAGAGCAATTACTGGCTCCCCGCCCATGGGGGCCCATACCCTGTCGGGTTGTGGACATACTGCTCTGATGGCCGATTCCTCGCTGGCGACAAACACGAAATCGCCTTTGGTTGCCGCCACCATCGGGCGAAGCTTTATCCTGTCGTTTAAAGCCAATATACCGTTTTTGCAGGCCAGTATTATGGAAAATGGTCCGTTGATCAGGGCACTGCCGTACACTGCCCGTATCGCTTTCACAAGTTCCTGTCTCTCGTCATCCATCCTCTGTATTTCATCCCATAGCGGTGCGGCCAGTGCGGTTACAACAATATCAAGGGGGAGTCCGTGCCTGCGTATCAAAAGGTCGAATATATAGGTGATGACCTCGGTGTCGGTCTGAAGTGTGCATTTGTAACCAAACATTTCGATCCACCGTCTGTTTGCGTCGTAGGATGAGATCTCCCCGTTGTGGACCACTGACCAGTCAAGCAGGGTAAAGGGATGGGCACCACCCCACCATCCAGGAGTGTTGGTGGGGAATCTCCCGTGTGCCGTCCAAATGTATGCCTTGTATGTGTCCAGCATATAAAATTCGCCTATGTCTTCGGGATACCCCACCCCTTTGAAAACTCCCATGTTTTTACCACTAGATACCACAAAAGCGCCGTCAATGTTTGAGTTAATCCTCATGACACATCTTACTACGAATTCCTCTTCGGCCAAGCCCCATTCCATAAGCTTATCTTCTCTGGGCAGGACAAAGTATCTCCAGATTATGGGAACATCTTTTATGGAGGGGACTTTTCTGGTGGGGATTTCTCCCGACAATTTTATGTCAAAATGTTTCTTTAAAAATGTCTCGGTATCTTCTTTTGCGCCGCTGTGGTGATAGAACACGTGAAACGCGTATAAGTCCTTGTATTCGGGGTATATCCCGTATGCGGCAAAGCCTCCTCCCAGTCCGTTTGAGCGTTCATGCATCAGAGCGATGGACTTTACTATGTCATCCCCTGAAAACAGAAGGCCTTTTTTATTCATAATGCCCGATATAGCGCATCCTGCCGGAATCCTTATATTACCTTCACGAAGTAGCATTTTAAATCACCCTGCTTCCTTAAGGATATTTCTGGTTTTGTATAAAACAAGGTAACTTTTAACAATAAACGTTATAACAAAATGAAATATACAAAACTTTAACTTGCAAAAATTTACACAAATTACTTAACCGTATACAATTTAGGACAAATTCGTTTAATTGATATAACTAGAATTTATCGTATGCAACATTATATTTAAGTTTTTTACGCAAGTAAAATCAATAATGCTTATATTTGATATAAAATAAAATTATGCAATAAATGAATTTTAAAATTGCATTGAAACTGCCAACATTGTAAAATTAGATTAAAATTGGTGCAAAGTTATATCGGCGCAAAGCTATATTTGATAGCTTAAAATTGATTCTGCTGCAAAAACTCCATTTGCGGAATGTTTGCTTGATAGAGCAACGCTTCGACTTGCAATTTTTCACACGCAGCAATTGAACGTCCTGTTCAAGTGCCGCTAAAAATAACGTCCTGTCATTTTTGCTTCAAAATTGCTTCGTCTTCAGCTAAAGGGAAACTCGTTGGGTCTAGTGACAGCTACAGTTTTCGTTGAAGAAACATATGAGATAGGAGATGGCAAAATCATTATTACAAACAGCAGGCTCCTTCCAAAAGACGAGGTAGAAGCTATCGGCATTGAGAATTTCGAGTCATTAGAGATGCAAATGGAATCACCGATCACAACCCAAGCTACTGCTGTTAATAAAAGGGGCACTTTGACGATTACATTCTCTTGCTATGATAATTCGTCTGGTAACTCTACCCGCTATGAGCTCTATGGTAAGGCAAATTGGTCTGGCTTAAACTGGTGGTACAATGCTGTGGAGAATCCTGCTGTTGGTGAAGATTTCTTCGGCTTTGCATGGGGAGGTGGCTTTACTTCTACGATTTTATATGCTACTGGTACTTGGATTCACGGCCCGTCCGCGACTATATACCTTGCTGATGCTGTACCTAATGCAGCTGTCGTGTGGGAATTTGACGAGTTCTTGCATGAGGTTGGCAAAGTTATGCTTTGGGTAGAAGAAGTAAATATCAGAGCTACCCTCTCTAAGAATCGTAAGACTGGTGGTGGCAACACGACACAGGCTATTCTTAAATATATTCATACGTATCAAGAACCTACCGGCGGTATTGAAATCTCGGCTGCTCCTGGCAATGTAGGTGCTGGCTTCGTACTCCAAAATACTCTTAAACAATGGAGCATCATATGTATCATGAACGGCCTCTACTACTAAAACGTTATGATATATGATATAATAAATTTGCCAATTGTTTAGCAAGCCACCGTAATAATTACGGTGGCTTGCTACCTACAGGGAGGTAATAACTTGAAAAAGGGTACATTAATTTTAGTTATCGCAATCGTATGTGTTTTTACTATTGGTATCATTTCTATAGTTAGAAATGCTACTCTTTCACCATATGATTTCTTAGTAAAAGAAATGGAAAATGACAATGCACGTACACCAGCTGAAATGCTTTATCAAGTAAATATAGATGAAGGGGAATATCTCATTTTCTATAAAGATCAAAGAGGAATTGTTGCCTGTGCCATCATTAAAAAGAAGCTTTTGTCATATGGTTTATTGAGAATCAGTTCGGGAATATGGCCGACAAACAGTAAAGATCCTGCCGATTTTTTATTCAGCTCATACAAGTACAATAAAGGTAGGGCATGGATATTTTGGGGTATCGTCAGAGATAGCTCTGTCGCCAAAGTACTATTTAATGGTAAGGAGACAAAGATTGTAGAAGCTAAAGGGCTGCGAATTTGTTATACTACAGGTAAAGCAAGCACTTCTCCAACTGAATTGGTTTATCAACTCCTTGATGTGCAAGGTCGACCTATATTCCAGAATACAGATTAGTACTATATGATTCTTTTCTTAACAAACTACATTTGCTTTAAAACAAGAGCCATATGTATATACGATTTTACAAGAATTCTGCAGAAAGCCTCATCCTTGTAGGGCGGGGATGAATGCAAGGGTTGAAACTGAGAACCAAGTATGATATAATTAAACCAAATCTTGGAATTAAGAAGGTTGGTTTAGAATGAATACCTACAAATCCACACGACATGCTAAATTCCTAATCAACTACCACTTTGTTTGGATACCAAAGTACAGAAAAGACTTTTTAAAAGACCCTGAAGTAAAAAATACAGTTGAAGAAACAATCAGGGAACTATCCAAGACATACAAGTTTGATATTTTAGCACTTGAAATAATGCCTGACCATATTCATCTATTTATTTCTGCACTTCCAAGGTATTCTCCAAGCGAACTTATTAATGTTATAAAGGGCGCTACTGGCAGGAAGATAGGGCAAAAGTTTCCCCAGTACAAACAAAGAGATTCTGTCTGGACAAGAGCGTACTTTGTGGCAACTGCAGGTAATGTATCTGCCGAAACCATCAAGAAGTATATAGAGAGCCAATGGAAGAAGGCAGAAAAGGATGGATAAGACATATATTTTGTCAGTTCCAGAAGAATATCAAGGTTTAGCGAGAGAAATTTCAATGGTATCTGGTAAAATCTACTCTAAAGCAGTAAATTTTTTTAAAAGGATACAAACAAAAGGGATAAATGTTTCGAGAAAGACATTTGACCAGTATATGGAATGGTGGCTGCATCAAAAGAGTTTTAAGCTTCACAGTCAAAGCAAACAGGCAGCATACCAGCAGTTTTGGACTGCATATCAGGCATACCTGAAAAGATTACAAAAGGCAAAGGAGAAAGGCCAAGATATATCCAAGATAAGACCACCATTCAGGAACAAGAAGTATAATAAAGTGGTTTTTAAGAAAAGCGCAATTCATTTTAAAGATGGGGACTTGATTTTGTCAAATGGGAAGGAACAAGCACCAATGGTCATAAAAGGGTGTTGTTTAAAAGGTGCTCACAAGTATGCAGAGCTGATTTTCCATCAAGACAAGAAGAAATATTATCTTCACATTGTGGTTGAAGTAGGAGAAGGAAAAATTGAGAATACCGCAGGAGTCATGGCAATAGATCTTGGAGTAATACATCCGATGGTTTGTTTTGATGGCAGAGAAGTTTTAATCTATAATGGTGGTATTCTGAACTCAAAGATAAGATACCGCAATAAAAAACTTGGAGAATTTCAGCAAAAAGTATCTAAGTGTCAGAAAGATTCAAGAAAATTCAAAGAGCTTTTGAGAGCAAAGAGGGAAGTATTGAGAAGAGTTAACAATCAAATTAGAGATGTGTTGGAAAAATACACATCTTATTTGGTGGGGTATTGTATTAAAAATGGTATAGGGACAATTGTATTAGGTGATTTGAAGGGTATAAGGAATGGGGCAAGACATGGGAAAGTACCGAATCAAAAAATCCATCAATGGATGTTTAGAAGAGTAGCAAGAAGGATAGAAGAGAAAGCCGAGTTTGTGGGGATAGAAGTCAAATTTATAAAAGAAAATGGGACATCACAGAGTTGTCCTGTGTGTGGTAGCAAAAACAAGCCAGAAAACAGGAACTATGAATGCAAAAGCTGTGGTTTTAGATATCACAGGGATGGAGTGGGAGCGATAAACATATACAGAAAGTATACAGGCTCTTTAAGCCTGGTAGTAGGGCTATTGGCTTGCCCCACAGGTGTGAGGTATACACCACACCTGTGTTGCCCTATTGAGTGGAATATCCACCCAGTAGGGAAGACGGCCTAAAATTCGGAGCTGTCAAGAATCCTCGCCCCTTCCAGGGCGGGGAGAAGTCAAATGTTATTTAAGGCGGCTTATAAGCCGCTTTTTTATGTGTGCCCGGCATGGGCGATAACTTTATGCCCAAACAGATGTAGATGCCATTTCAGGCTTGCAAAAAATAGAGATATAAATTATACTGTTTTTATAGCAAATTAAATTTAAGCTGCATAACCGGCTGATATTGCCCCAAAGCATCATCCATTTTCTGGTGTGGCGTTTATAATATAGATGTTGCCGGTGAAAATACAAAAAAATAAAAATTTTTTTGACTCTCATGTCACAAAGGCCTTTTTTAATTTGTTATATATGTTAGGAAGATGAATCAAAGAGGGGGTGATTCCAATGGGCAATAGGATACAATATAGGGGGTGAAGGTTAATAAGGAGCAAAGCTTAAAGGTCGCGCTCTGGAACATGCAGAAAAAAGCTCCCAGACTTTTCGAGAGCGTACTTTATAAAAAATGAAGGGATTTAGATGAGAAGAGTAAAAATTTATGTTATCCTTTTATTAACTGTTCTATTTATGCCCATATTTGGGATATCGGTTCGAGCGGCTAATGTTACAGACATGTATTTTTACTTTTATTTATCTGGAAACAACTGGCGATATACTGAAGGCAGGGCTAAAGAGAACACTACTTCGGTTTATGTACATCTTCAGGAAGCACCTATATATTTTGTTTATGCACGAGCAGAGGGATATCGCACTGCTTCTGGTTCTACCACAGGGACATATTATTGGTATAATGACACTATAGGGGGAGATGTGGTTCTTCCTAAAGGACAGCAGAGTTCTATCCGCACCCTGATATATGAGAGGGGTGGACGCATAGCTCGGCTGGGTATTAAGCAGTTTACTGAGGATGGCGTCGCATATGGTGTTTGGAGTCCTGACAGCACCAGACAATACGTAGTGGTAAATTGACTAAACTATGGATAGAGCATGGATATGGACATCCATAAAGGTATTTATTTTACGGCTGTGCTTTAAGCACAGCCGTAAAATAAACAAAGTATAACTTAGGAAGGGGTTTTCCATGAAAAGGTTGATGATTTTGATCCTTTTGCTGTGTTTGCTGCTTACCGCCTGTTCATATTATCGTTTTGAAGACAGTATAAAGAGAAAATTGACTGAAGAGATAGGGAAAAATCGGCAAGAAAATCGAGAAAATGGAGAATCTGCACAAAATATCGATGAAAAATATCGCTATAGCGAGGGAGTATTTCATATAGGCGATGTTATTCCTTTTGACATATGGGGTAAAATGGAATTAACAGTAAACAGCGCAAAGGTGTTTGACAGTATGAGCGATGCGGGGATCGACAAAACAAGGCTTCACTCTGAAGAAGTCAAAGAAGATGGCAGCAATTATTTTGTCTTGCTTGACCTCACCATAAAGAACATTGATGCTTCTGGTTTGGGAAACGATGGTGAAGATTTTTATATTGACGGTGTACTTATAGAGAGAGATTATATAGGCTATCAAGACAGTCTTGTCTCGTATTTTCCAATAGCCTATTTCAGCCACTCCCCTTCAAGAGAAGATGCTGACTGGCAAAAAAATTATTATAAATATACTCTGTCGAAAGGTGAATCATTGGACTGTCAGATAGGTTTTTTTGTGCCTCGGGAGCTGGTAAAAAACAATGAGGTAGTATATTGTCTTGGTGCAAATACGAATATAATTAGGTATTACGTAGAGTTGGATTTGGAGGTAATGAGATGAAAAACATAATGAAAATAGAAATCTACAAGGCTTTGACCAATAAATTCTTTATAACTACCGTATCCATAGCCTTCTTTATCAGCCTGTTTAATGTGCTGTACATGGTGGGAGCTTACAATGATTTTAGGAGAGAGATGCAGGAAATAGAGAGGCTTTTAGGTTATGAAACAAATCCTGAGGTTCATGCATATGCGCTTTTCAATTCATGGATAGGGGGAGAAGGCAAGACGCTTTCTTTTGCTCTGTTTTTTTTCCTACTTCCACTGTTTGCCACTATACCATATGGATGGTCATATTTTGTGGAACTAAAAAGCGGGTATGTAAAAAATGTGGTGACCAGGGTCAGCAAAAGAGATTATTTTTTATCGAAATACATAGCGGTATTTGTCTCGGGCGGATTGGCAGTAGCGATTCCTCTTGCCCTAAATTTTCTTATAATGGCTTTGGTTGTTCCAGCCCTTACTCCGGACAAAAGCTATATATATTACCACTTGAGTCAGCCAAATATGTGGTCGGGACTTTATTACACTCAGCCGTTTTTGTTTGTAATAGGCTATCTTGTCATTGATTTTATTTTTTGTGGGCTTATAGCGACTATAAGCATGGCACTTTCTTTCTATGTAAAAAACCGCTTTGCTATTGTAATTCTGCCGTTTTTTCTTATGCTCGGGCTTCATTACAGCCGCAGATTTCTATATTGGATAGCTTATGTGGAGATTTCCCCCTTGAATTTTCTTCATTCTACGCCGATTGAGAATCCAGCAAAGGGATGGATAATTGTTTTAGAGGCACTGGTGATCTTTTTGCTTACTTTTACCGTGTGCATGAAACGAGGGATAAGAGATGAAGTTTTTTAAACTTTTAAGTTACGATATTGTAAACGGGATTATATATAGATATAAAAAATATCTAATAGTTGTCCTGGTGTTTTTTGTATTCTGCATCGATTTGTTCCGCACCATAAGTAGTTATTATGCCCACAGTGACGCCGTTAAACCTGCAATTACTATGGCCGATTATGTTTTTTATATCTTTAAGGGCATGAAGGAATATATACCTGCCGGCAATGAGCCTTTTAAATTTCCGGCTATATGGATAATCGTTCAACTGCTTCCAGCCTATATCACACTCGATTATCCATATAACGACCTTGAATCATTCGGACAACACGTGCTCATACGTACCGGTGGGAGGATATTTTGGTGGCTGTCAAAATGTATATGGAATATGTTGAGTGTAATAATTTTTTATTTTATGGCTTATGCCACCATAATTCTATTTTGTATTTTTGCCAAAATTCCGATAAAATTTGAGATAACCTCTGATCCTAAGTTTTTATCCACTATAATGGAAGTTGAGCATCCGTTAATAGCATCTCCTGGGGAGGTAATTGTGGCGCTGTTTTTACTTCCGCCGCTTATATCTTTGGGGTTGTGCCTTACCCAGATGACATTGTCTTTGTTTTTTAGGCCGCTTTATAGTTTTGGGGTTACTGCATCTATACTTCTTTCTTCCGCTTATTTGGTTTCCCCATTTTTAGTAGGAAATTATTCTATGGTGATGAGAAATAGCATTATGATGGAAGGAGGAGTAAATACAGGCGGGGGCATTATTGCAGCTTCTATAATGGTTGTTTTATCTATTTTTATAGGAAGCATATACTTTAACCGGTATGATATTTTAAAAAGGGAGTAAAGGAGGGTGGTTATGGTTATAGAATTTATTAACGTTACAAAAACGATAAAAGGACATAAGGTGATTGATAACGTCAATGTAAAGTTCGAATCCGGGAAAATAATAGGATTGAAAGGGATAAATGGTTCGGGGAAGACCATGCTTATGCGTCTGGCATGCGGTCTAATCCTTCCATCGGAAGGTACAATCTCCATAGATGGCAAAATTTTGGGGAAGGATATTACCTTTCCTGAAAGCGTAGGTATTTTGATTGAGAACCCTGCTTTTCTTGATGGATATTCGGGATTTAAGAACTTAAAGATGTTGGCATCCATCAAAAATGAAATAGGGGATGAACAGATTAGGGAAACTATCAGACGGGTGGGGCTTGACCCGGATGACAGGCGGCCATACAGAAAATATTCCCTTGGAATGAAACAACGCCTTGGTATAGCCGCCGCCATTATGGAAAAACCTGATATTGTTTTGCTGGACGAGCCTACAAATTCATTGGATATCTCGGGTGTAGAGCTGCTAAAAGATATATTGAGGCAGGAGAGACAGCGTGGTGCGCTGATTATCATCTCTTCCCATGACCTTGACATATTGCAAGAAGTATCCGATGAAATTCATGTGATGGAAAGAGGAAGACTGGTGGATCATATAGTGATGGAAGGTCCTGATAAAGGAGTGGATAAATGATATGAAAAAGAAAATTGTAATCTCGGTTTTAGCCGTATGCCTTATGGTGGCGTGGATTGTTCGTTTCATTGATGTAAATAGAAAGACAAAGGATGCCGAAATAAGACACTACGACGTTGGCGAAGTGGTTGCCATAGAGGATAATTATTTTGTGCATTCCACAGAGAATATGAATGGCTATGAAGTTATTGTAAACAGTGCGAGAGTGATGGACTATGGTGAATATCTAAAAAAATATGGATTAACGGAAAAGGATGTACAGGATAGATATCCTCCCGATAAGGTCTATGATGTGCACATTACACTTCGCAACATTGATAACACAACTGGTGGGATATATCTGCCAAACTGGATTTTACAAGGAGTGGACCAATATACCAGTATAAATCTTGAGCTTTACAGGTTGGTAAATCCCGAGGCAAATGGGGTTATAGCAGTGGCTTTAAGGCCGGGTACTGAGATGGATTTTTACCTTCCTTTTGACTTAAGAGAATATCATTACAACAAAAGGACATGGAAGAATATAGACAATTATCCAATTAGCCTTGTAGTATCAAAGTATCCTGTCAAGAAAATGATTGATATTGTAAAAAGATAAAATATGCTCATATTTATATTATAACTGCGAGATGAAACCGATATTAATTGTGAGTTAAAGAATGGGAATGAATATGATTGACATGATTTACATGGCGTTCAAAGAGGCTTATAAGCCGTTTTTTTGTATGTATTATAAAAAAATAGAGGCAAATGGACAAATATTACTTAGACTATGAAACAAGTTTAGTTTCTGGGCTTTAAAATGTCGCTGATGAAGATGTTGGAAAAAATTTTTGATTTCCATTTCACAAAAGGCTTCTTTAATTTGTTATATATATTACTGTTCTGAAAAAGAAAAAAGACAATATATATTTGTTTTTTTATTCAATATTTTATGTATACGTGTTTTTTGTCATAAAATATACGCAATTCCCAATAATACTAAATGATGAAATGAGATCTATAATAGGACAAAACGTATTTCGAGACAGTAATTTTTTACCGTTTGCAAACCTTAAGTATAATTTAAAATACATTATACTAAATACAGTTATGACAATACCGTTTGGTTTGATCAAGTCCAAATTTTTGTGTAAAATTCCCTCTGGCTAGAATCAGGTTAAATTATCACCACTAATCTTTAAATTTTACTGCTTCCGGCTTCTTTTAGGTCAAGGATTCGCTATCGCCGGGCTGCGCCCGTCCTTGACCTAAAATAGCCTCCAGCAGTTTTATAACTCTTAGCAGTGGTGATTACACTACCCTATTAATACTACCTTTTCCTTCAGCTTCTGTGCTTTGCTACTACACCATTCAAAATACTCACTCATGTCAAAATATCTTTTTCCACTTCCCCACCTCTCATCTATTTCCATCAGCAGTGCCCCTATTAAGCGTATTGCGGATTCCCTGTTCGGAAATATCCTTATCACCCTCTCTCTTCGCCTTATCTCTTCATTTAACCGCTCTAACCCATTGGTAGTACGCAGCCTCCTGCGGTATTGCTCAGGAAGTTCCAATACCGCTGTCGCATCTTCAAACCCTTCCTCTAATACCTCCATAGCCTTGGGGGCCTTCTCTTTGTACTCCTCTAATACATCATTTAACAGCTTCCTTGCCGTTTTTGAGTCAGGTGCTTCCAATATAGCCCTTACCTTGCTATGAACCTCTTTTTGTAACTGTTTTGGTGTCTTATCAAGAATATTTCGCATAAAATGTGTCTGACACCTCTGCCATGTTGCTCCCTGAAAATGCTGCCTGATAGCTCGTATAAGCCCTTTATGTTGGTCTGATACTATAAGGTCTACCCCATGTAATCCCCTCTGCTTGAGCCATGAGAAAAATTCTCCCCAGCTTTCTTCACTCTCACTATCCCCTACCATAAATCCTAATACCTCTCGGTAACCTTCTTCATTT
The DNA here is from genome assembly GCA_000526435.1 of Caldicoprobacter oshimai DSM 21659. Classification (GTDB taxonomy): domain Bacteria; phylum Bacillota; class Clostridia; order Caldicoprobacterales; family Caldicoprobacteraceae; genus Caldicoprobacter; species Caldicoprobacter oshimai. The sequence goes on along the minus strand of JAGB01000002.1, from coordinate 535,004 downwards.
ATCCCAATGGCAATTAATAACCCTCTTTGCCGAACTCTCTCTTCTTCCCTTACCTTTATTACCATGGCATCTACTATAACAAATGGAAACCTCTTTTCATTAAGCGGTCTGGAAATCCATCCTTGAACTACTGGATCAAGGTTCTTGCATAGCTCAGATATAGTAGATCTGGAAAATTCAGTACCGCAAAGTTCATATGTTATTTCTTCAACCTTCCTTGTAGATACACCATTAACTACCATTTCCATTAAGGCAAGTAATAGTGCCTGTTCACTCCGTTGATAACGTTGAAATAAATCAGTTGTAAATTTCCCATACCTAAACCTAGGAATCTGCAATACTATATTCCCAACTCTTGTGTCTAATCCTCTTTTGTAATAACCGTTACGATAATCTTCTCTTTCTTTAGTCCTTTCATATGGTTCGGCTTTAATCTGTTCGGTAGCCTGTGCCTGCAGTACTTGATTCAACACAGACTCTAGTAACTTAGCCATACCTTCATCTTTAGCTCCTTTTAAAAAAAGATAGTGCAAAATTTCAGAATCAATGGTAATATTGTATTGAGCCATTTCTCATCCCTCCAGTTAGTTTTGGTTTTTACATTTTTAATTCTAACCAGAGGGGTGGGGGTGGCTCAACCCCTTTTTACACAATTATATGGACTTAACTTTTGGTTTTGGAATTTGTTTTTTAATTAAAACTAGCTTTAAAAAAGTCATATTATTAGGTTTTGGCTTAGGTTTTTCACTAGAGCTTATGCAATTGATTATTGCTTTAATTGTCGGATTTACATTTAGGTATGTGGATGTAAACGATATAATCTTTAATACATGTGGTGCCGTAAATAGGATATAGTTTATTTAAGTTATTCCACATGTTTTTCAAATCAATCGTGAATAAATATAATGTAAAATTTAATTCTTTTTTAAAATATATTTATCATTTGGAGTAACATATAATGGGAAGCTAAATTAGAGCTCTCTCCAAAGGGGCACTCTCGAAAGGTAGCTATGAAGTTTCAAAACGTACAGACGGCAACTGTAATTTTAGACGAATAAGCTGTAAAACATTGCTGGGTGATGCTGAAAAGTTATGGGATACAAAGGAAAAGGAAAGTATTTACTGAACTTTAATAATTATAGATATTTTGGATTGATTACTTATAGAATATGTATCGTATTGTTCACTAGGTGTTTTAATTTGCTCTATTTTTAATATATCGGAACACGGAAAGGAGAAAAGGTTTATATGATGGTAAAAAAATATTTGAAGCCAATATTTTTTTGGGCATTGTTTATATTAGGAATTTTAATATTATCAAAAAGTGTAAATTTAGCATATCGAGAAATAGCTAATTTTATGATCGATAGGGGAATTGGTTTAAATAAAGATCTTTACACACTTTTTTTAGAACAATGCATTAAGAAAAATATACTCATAGGTTTAATACTATCAATATTGGGAGGGTTTGGTGGATTAATCAATATGAATAAAAAGTAAACTTTTACTCAATAGATTTATATGACGTTCACTTTATAGAAATAAGCTGGCTTTATCGGCTTATTTCTGATTGTGTGCTCATCATGAGCAATAACAATAAAAATTTTTTATTCTTGTATCACAAAAGTCCTCTTTGATTTGTTATATATAACTATATATCTGTTTGGGAAATAATATTTGAATTACCTTCCCCTTGCTGGAACATTTATAGTATTGCGAATTGAAAGGAGTTGATGTATAAGTGAAAAAGAGCTAATTGTATTTTTACTGTTTTGTCTACTTATATTTTCCGGATGTCAGCAATTTAACTTAAATGATAAAGGTGAGTATAACAGTACTATTATGGAATCAAATCGACTGTCAGAAACTTTGCACAATGAAGAAAACCCAAATGATATGGATGCTAATTCGGAAGCTTGCAGTGATTATAGTATTGTTGTAGAAGGACTCTTTGCGGGAAGATCTGGGAAAGTTGAGATAAAGGACGATACGCTGGCGCGGGAACTCCTGAAAGTTATTCACACGAGAGATGAGTTATTACCTAAAAGTTACGTACGTCTTCCTTATAGACATGAAATAAAGATCATTTGTAATGGTAACGTTATACAAGAAGTGGATATTAGTTGGGCTGATGAAACATGTTGTGTTTGTTATAAAGATAAAGCACCATATTATTATGTTGTATTAAAAATACCAACGGATCTTGCATTGAGAATAGAAAATCATATGCTGGATAATTATTTGACCATAAGAGGCTTTTTCGGATTAGAACCCCCAATTGTTCTTTCTTATGAAAGGATAAGTAAGATAAGCATAAAAAGCCTTATTACAGGCAATGCGTATTTTGGCAATTATGAAAAAGATTCCAACAAGGATATAATTGAGAGGTTTGTTAACCTTTATAATCAGTCGCTATCTATATATGATAAATATTTAAATGGCAATATAACTTATCTCACAGAACGTGAAAAGGATGTTTTATCCGGGAAGCGTTTTGATGCCGATTACAAAATTGAGGTTTTATTTGAAAACGGGGAAAAGCTTGAGCTTATGGCAGGAAATGAAAAAGGAATTTTTCGCGTCATATTTCGAGGAGAAGAATATATCATCCAAAATCATGAGCTTTATATGTATTTAAAGGCGTTATCTAATGCTGAAATCAAAAAGCCAAAAGGGAAATATTTAAGAGTAGTTACATATTGTGGAGAAGTGCTGATTTACGATAATGCACTAGCAGAGGAATTTTATAAAGCGATAAAAAATGAGGAGAATTATCTTGAAGGTGGATTTAATTGTCCTTTTGGTGTTTATATCCAAATCAAAGAAAATGGGGAGGTAGTGAACGAATTCAGGATAACCGGCCCAAGCTATTTAGGCGATGATGAGTATATAGCACTCACAACGGAAGGTATTAATGTGAACATCCCTGCTTTCATAGGCACAAAGCTTGAAAGCGAGCTAAGAAAAAATAATTATTCATTAAGTTATGGTAACTGAGGGTATTAAGCAAAAGTGTAGTGTTAAGCGTATTCAATGGGGAGTGATGACGAGATGTTTGAAGATCGAGGGTATTTTTACATTGGAAACAGAGATAAAAGCACCGGCGGTATTGAGGCCATCGATGGCATATGGAAGTTTATTCTTAAGTACGGCATTCTTACGGCGTCCCATTTTGAAGCTCACTTTTCCGATGACCCTTACCTGGGTGAAGGGAAGGATGAATTTCTGCAATTGCCGAAAATTTCTGTAGAACCGTGGAGCGGGATGAAAGGCGCCATTGCCGTAAAAAGACCGAAGATGGTGGGTTAATGACCCACCATCTTCTAATTTCCATAGTATACTATAAACCACCTAGACTCCTTTTCCTTGGCAAGAACAAAGTACCATTCAATTTCCCCTCGTTCTGCTATTTCAGCTAGCTGCGTATTGGATAAATCATATCCTGGATTGAGGGTTAAGCGATGTTTAACCTTAAAATATTCTACTTGATTAAATTGCTTTTCACTGTCTTTTAGCCATTCTGGGGGATTATGTAACTTGGTTATCTGTAGGACTTTCCATTGCTTAATTTCTGGATAATCGCTATTAATCTTCTCATATTCATGATAGAGCGTAGCGTTAACGACTTCTTTGCTGTGATTACTATGCCCCCAAAAGAATGCTTGAATGACTTCTTCCGGTGATGCAGATTTTAAACTTTCCAAAATAATTTCTGGATTTTGTAGACTTTCTTTTGATATCGGCTGCTCTTTAGCTTTGTTTTCCCTGACGTTGTTATTAAACGGTTCTTGACTACAACCCAATAAAATTAATGAAAGTGTAGTGGCAATTATAAATAATAAAATGCCCAATTTAATCCTTTTTTCACTTGTAAAACCTCCCTTAAAATTTTTTCCTAAAAGTATAGATGTACAAGCGGCTATATGAGGTGCTTGAAGCTCTCCAGTAGTCTCTAGACTCGCAGGTATGATTACTGAACATTTAGTAGTTGAGGTTATGAATGATGCGATGCATGCGCGAGTATTAGCAGTGGGACATTCTTGCTTTTCCCCGAAGCTTTTCTGCATTCGTACAATATCATATCTCAAGAAGTAAATAGTACTTTGTTGTCTTCTAGGAAAAGTCTCCTCATTTTCTATAGTGTAGTTATACACTCTCGAAAAGTCTTAGAGCTTTATTTCTGCATATTCCGGGGCTCTGCTTTTTAGCTTCGCTCATTATATTGAATTTCATAGCCCGTTGGAATCACTCCCTTTTTTGATTCATCTCTCTAACAAATATAACAAATCAAAGAAGGTTTTTGTGACATAAGAATAAAAATTTTTTAAATGTTCATTGTTGTCAATGATTATTCAGAATCTTTTCTCTTAAACACTCTCAGAAGCTTCGACCTCCCTTACTCTGATGATGGACTTGAGTAAAATCAAAGATGACCTATAAAGCGGACTGGACCTTTTCAAAGAGCGGGAATTACCCGAATCGGTGTTTGCTTTATTACTCAATGCCTATCACTGCTAGATAAAAGAGGGCTCAAAAGTGAGGAAAGCCGCATGCTACATAGTACTTGGCATAGATATGAAAGGCAAAAAAGACATATATGTTTGAAATCGATACATAACCAAAAAGGAAGGGGTATATTCCACAAATATACCCCTCAGTTGTTTTTATGCTGCAGGTTGTCAATTTATTGAAACTTGTTCTTCCATGAAGGATTTTATTACGAAGTCGCCATATGCTACTGAACCGTGTTCCTCCAGGTCAAGGCCTTTAATTTCCTCATCGGAAGAAGTTCTCAAGCCTACAGTAGCCTTAATAATGCTAAACAGTATAAACGAAGTAGCTATGGTCCATACAAACGTGGCTAAAACGCCCAGCAGCTGAATCAGTAGGAGCCTTATGCCGCCCCCAAAGAATAGACCTCCTTCGGTTGCAAAAAGGCCTACCATGATGGTTCCGAATGAGCCGCACACGGCATGAACTGAAATGGCTCCTACGGGATCGTCGATTTTTGCTTTTTTCTCGAAGAATTCTACCGATATCACCATCAGGATTCCCGCAGCCGTTCCTATGATGGCGGCCGAGGCAGGATTTACCGTCGCGGCGCCTGCTGTGATGGCTACCAACCCCGCTAAAGCGCCGTTTAGGGTCATGCTGACATCCGGCTTTTTGTACTTGAGCCAGGTAAAAATCATGGTGGCATTAGCACCAGCGGCTGCAGCCAAATTAGTGGTAACCGCGATGTGACCAATGGAATCGGTTGTGCCTGACAAGGTGCTGCCCGGGTTAAAGCCAAACCAACCAAACCATAACAGGAATGTGCCCAGGGCGGCTAGCGTAATGCTGTGGCCCGGAATGGCGTTAACTTTTCCATCTTTTGAGTATTTCCCCAAACGCGGGCCCACCATCCAAGCGCCTATCATGGCGGTCCAGCCGCCAACTGAGTGGACTACGGTAGAACCGGCAAAATCAATAAATCCCAGTTTGGACAGCCAACCGCCGCCCCAAGCCCAGTGTCCGACGACGGGGTAAATGATCAACGAGATGATGGCGCTGTATATGCAATATGCGATAAATTTTGTTCTTTCTGCCATGGCACCTGATACGATGGTGGCTGCAGTAACGGCAAATACCGTCTGGAAAATGAGGAAGGACTCCAAAGGGATGCCCAGTTCCAAATGCTCAAAGCTGTCGAGCATGAAAAATCCACTGCCACCCAAGAAACCGCCTATATCTTTTCCGAACATTATGGCAAATCCAACTGCCCAATATATTAGCGAACCTATGCAAAAATCCATGAGGACCCGGAAGAAGAATCCCTATCCTAAAACGTATAACCCATCATATACGCAAGCGGTGGTGTGTGAGCTTAACAGGATAATAAGTTGTCCTTCGTCGCCCCTTGTGCAGTTGATAGATGTTGCTGCTGTGAAGGCTTTGCTCGAAGAAGTAATGAGCAGTCAAGACAGTACTCCGTGGTTTGGCCAGCTTATGACGGGGCCTCAATTTTGTGCATATTTGATTCAAGTTGACATGTGGCTCAGGCAATACGGCATCAATGTAGTTTCTGATATGGCTTATGGAATGCACGAAGAATATAATCCTGCCTTATGTTTTGAATAAAAACCGTGAATTTTACTGGTATCCTCAAAAGAAATATAATTAACACTGGAAATGCAAATGAAAATCTGTTGTTTGGAGGGTTATGTGAATGGTTAAGGCTGTTGTAGGTGCCAATTGGGGCGATGAAGGGAAAGGTAAGATTACCGATATGTTGGCGGCAGAGTCGGATATAGTGGTCAGGTTTCAGGGAGGGAGCAATGCGGGGCATACAATAATAAATAATTACGGAAAGTTTGCTCTGCATATGCTGCCCTCGGGAGTGTTTTATCAGCATGTAACTAATGTGTTGGGACCGGGCGTTGCTCTCAATATAGAGGTGCTTATAAAAGAATTGAAAGCTTTGGAAGAGAAAGGGGTGCCACGGCCCAACATTCTCATATCTGATCGCGCTGAGGTGGTAATGCCGTGGCATATACTGCTGGACAGATATGAAGAAGAGAGGCTGGGCAGCAGGCAGTTTGGCTCTACCAAATCAGGTATTGCGCCGTTTTATTCGGACAAGTACTACAAGGTTGGAATACAGGTGTGTGACCTCTATTATCCTACCGTATTGAAGGAAAAAATAGATTCTATACTGGAAGTTAAGAATTTATGGCTCAAAACACTTTACAATGCTCCTCCTATAGATGGGCAAAGAGTTTATAATGATTTTTTGAGGCTGGGCAAAGAGATAGAGCATATGGTGTCTGATACCACTGCTTTTTTGCACAAGTCAATTAAAGAGGGCAAGAGGATTTTGTTGGAGGGGCAGCTGGGTGCGCTGAAGGACCCCGACCACGGGATTTATCCCTTTACCACATCCTCGTCTCCGTTGGCCGGCTTTGCTGCCGTGGGTGCAGGTATTCCACCTTATGAGATAAACGAAATCATAGCCGTCGTCAAGGCCTATTCCACATGTGTCGGAGCAGGTCCCTTTGTATCCGAGATATTCGGAGGAGAGGCGGCAAATCTTCGCGAGAGGGGCGGTGACGCCGGAGAATATGGGGCTACAACCGGTCGCCCTCGAAGGATGGGATGGTTTGATGCGGTTGCAACAAGGTATGGCTGCAGGGTGCAGGGTGCGACCTGTGTGGCACTGACGCTGCTGGATGTGCTGGGATATTTCGATGAGATACCTGTATGCGTTGCTTACGACATCGAAGGAGATATCACGCAGGACTTTCCTGTTACGCCCTTGCTTTTGAAAGCTAAACCTGTATATAAGATGTTTCCTGGCTGGAGATGTGATATAAGCAAGGTCAGGAAGTACAGTGACCTTCCGGATAATGCTAAAAGATACGTGGAGTTTATAGAGGAGTTCATAGGCATTCCAATGCTTTAAAACAAGTTAAGATGATATCAAATGGCCCGAAGAGGGAAGACATAATATTGAGGTAGATACCTTGAAGGAGCTATGCGTCTTATACACAAGCAAGCTCATGGATATGGCGTTGTTGGCTGGAAATTTACAGATGCTTTTATAAAAAGAAGATTTAAAGAGGATTTTTTGAAATAGTGTAGAAATTTATATGTACTATGGTATTTTTTTAAAAGCATCGGAGGAGGAGTAAAAGTGAATATCTATATAATGGTGGATGCTGAGGGTATAAGCGGCATTTTTGATTCCGAACAGGTGATGGCATCTGGCAGCCGGTACAGTGAAGGACGAGAGCTGATGGTACGGGACATAAATGCATGCGTTGAGGCCTGCAAGGAGGCAGGGGCGAAAAAAGTCTATGTCAGGGATTGCCATGCAAATGGGACAAATGTCATATGGAGCAAGCTCTCGAGCCTTGCAGATTATTATATAGTTGGTTACACCGGTCAAGATCGCTTTCCAGGGCTGGATGAATGCGATGGTGTAATTCTATTGGGATATCACTCTATGGCCGGGACTTCCGGTGGTATACTCGAGCATACCATGAGTTCGGCTTCTATACAAAACTATTGGGTCAACGGCCAGAAGGTGGGGGAGATTGCCATTGATGCTGCTATCGTGGGAGAACGCGGCAAGCCTGTCATAATGGTTTCGGGGGATGACAAGGCTTGCCGTGAAGCCGAGGCGTTTTTGCCGGGAGTGGTCACTGCCGAAGTGAAAAAGGGTATCACTTGGAAAGGCGGGATGTTGTTGCCGCCAGAGAAAGCCTATGTTCTCATCAAACAAAAAACAAAAGAGGCAATTTTGAAATTGCCTCATCTGAAGCCATTCGTCTTTGAAAAGCCAATAAGATTGCGGGTTGAGCTTACAGAAAGAGGTATCCTGCCGCCACAGTATTCAAAACCGTATATGAAGATCATCGATGGCAGGACATATGAGGTTGAGGGGTCTACCATGGAAGAGGCGCTGTTTAGGCTTTAGCCCTCTAATTTTTTTATCAGCAGTTCGTTTATAAGTTGCGGGTTGGCCTTGCCTTTGGTGGCTTTCATGGCCTGTCCCACTAGGAAACCGATTGCCTTTTTCTTACCCTTTTTGTAGTCGGCTACTGAATTCGGATTTTCCTGGATCACCCTTTCGACTACTTCGAGAAGGACCGATTCATCGTTTAAAACCTCAAGGCCCTGCTCCTTGACTATTGTCTCGGGGTCTTTGCCGGTGTCAAACATCTCTTCAAAGACTTTTTTGGCTGTAGGGCCGTTTATTACTCCCTTGTCTATCAAGGCCACCAGCTTGGCCGGATATGCTGGTGGGAATGGGATTTCGGCTATTTCCATGTTCTTTTCCCTCAGTATTCGCAGCATATCTCCCATGACCCAGTTGCTGACTGCTTTGACGTTGGTGCTTGCCTTTGCTGCTTCTTCGAAAAAGTCGGACAGCTCCTTTGAAGATGTTAAGACCCCTGCATCGTATTCTGGTAAACCGTACTCCGATATATACCTCTGCTTTCTGGCGTCGGGAAGCTCGGGCAGTTCATTTTTTAATCTTTCAATGAGCTCTTTTTTAATTATCAAGGGAGGCAGGTCGGGTTCGGGGAAATACCTGTAATCCTGCGCGTCTTCCTTGCTTCTCATGGGATAGCTTTCTCCCTTGGCATCATCCCAGCGCCTGGTTTCCCTGTGGATCACTCCACCGGATTTTATGACTTCTATTTGGCGGGCAACTTCGGCCTCTATAGCCCTGTATACAGCCCGGAAGGAGTTCAAGTTTTTCATCTCTGTCCTCTCGCCCAGCTGTTTGGAACCTTTAGGGCGAACAGAGATGTTGACGTCGGCGCGGAGGGAACCTTCCTCCATCTTGCAGTCAGAAACCCCTATGAACTGCAGTATGGCTTTGAGCTTCTCAAGGTAGGCCTTTGCTTCTGCTGCCGAGGATATATCGGGTTCGCTCACTATTTCAATGAGCGGCACCCCTGTACGGTTGTAATCCACAAAGGAATAGTTGCCGTATTCGCTGTGTACCAGCTTGCCGGCATCTTCCTCTATGTGGATTCTGTTTATGCGTATTTTCTTTTTCCCGTTTTCGGTCTCGATTTCAACGTACCCGTCCTTGCACAGCGGCAGGTCGTACTGGGATATCTGATACCCCTTTGGCAGGTCGGGGTAAAAGTAATTCTTTCGGTCCTGCTTGGTAAAAAGGGATATTGTGCAGTTTGTGGCCAGTCCGGCTTTTATTGCATATTCAACTGCCTTCTTGTTTAAAACCGGCAGCGTTCCCGGCATGCCAAGGCAAATGGGGCAACAGTGGGTGTTTGGCTGGCCACCAAATTCGGTGGTACATGAGCAGAATATCTTTGATTTGGTGGATAGCTCAGCATGTACTTCCAATCCGATTACCGCTTCGTATTCCATCGGTTTCACCTCTATCATTGTTTTGTCCAATTTTGGTTAGAATTTAATTTTACTCGTTTAAACTGGGCCTCGCTTTGTGAAAATCCGTGTTCTGCTCAAATGTATAAGCCGCTCTTATAATGGTTGTCTCGTCAAATCGCTTTCCGATGATTTGAAGCCCTATGGGCAGGGACTTGCTGTCAAACCCGCAGGGGATTGAAATGGCAGGAAGCCCGGCGATGTTGACGGGGACCGTGAATATATCTTCCATATACATTTGAACAGGGTCGTTGATCTTTTCGCCTATCCTGTATGCTGTTGTGGGAGATACCGGTCCTATGATGATGTCGTACTCCTCAAAAGCCTTATTGAACTCACGGGTTATGATAGTTCTTGCTTTGAGGGCCTTTTTGTAGTATGCGTCATAGTATCCCGAACTCAATACATATGTACCCAGGAGTATCCGCCGTTTTACCTCGGTGCCAAATCCCTCGCTCCTTGACCGCATGCAAAAGTCCAGCATGTCTTTGGGGTTGGCAGCCCTGTAGCCAAATTTTACGCCATCGTATCTAGCAAGGTTGAAGCTGGCTTCAGCAAGGGCTATTATGTAGTATGTAGGCACCACATACTCCATAATGGGGATTGAGATCTCTTCGCATCGCGCACCCAGGTCTGAGAACACTTTGACGGCGTTGAGCACAGCATCCCTTATATCCTTTTGTACGCTGTCATCGATAAATTCACGGGGCACGCCGATCTTCATTCCTTTAACATCATTGATCAGCGCTTTTGTGTAGTCGGGGTGTTGCCTTCTTGAGGAGGTTAAATCCATCGGGTCATGGCCTGCTATCGCGTTCAAAACCAGCGCACAGTCGGTTACCGTTTTGGTCAAAGGTCCGATCTGGTCAAAGGAAGACGCATAGGCTACAAGGCCGAACCTCGAAACCAGGCCGTAAGTCGGCTTTAAACCGACGCAGCCGCAAAATGAGGCAGGCTGCCTTATGGAACCACCGGTGTCCGACCCAAGAGCGTATATGGCTTCCCCTGCGGCTACTGCGGCCGCCGATCCACCGCTTGATCCGCCCGGTACCCTTTCGGTATCCCACGGGTTTTTGGTCTTTTTAAAGTGGGAGCTTTCTGTAGAGCTTCCCATGGCAAACTCGTCCATGTTCAGCTTGCCAAGCAACACTGCCCCGTTGTCGTAAAGCTTTTTAACCACATGGGCATCGTAAGGTGGTACAAAATTGCTCAGCATTTTGGAAGCGCAGGTGGTGGGTATGCCCCTGGTACATATATTGTCTTTAATGCCCATGGGTATGCCCGCCAAGGGAGAGTTTAAAGTGCCATCGTCTATCATCTTTTGGACCTTTTCGGCCTGTTCCATGGCCTGCTTTTCAGTGACGGTTATATAGCACTCAAGCTTTGAGTCCAGGCTCTCTATTCTGTCTAGCATGTATCTCGTCAGTTCAGGTACGCTGATCTCTCTTTTGCTTATCAGGTCATGCAGCTGGCTTATGGTGTATTCATGAAGCTTCACGAACTTCCCTCCGTTCTCTTAAACGTTGGATGTTATGTTGTTTTTGGTAAAAGTTGTAAATAAAGCTTTTTGTTGTTATTTTTAATATGCTAATTTTCTGAGACCGTATCTTGCCCGTAAAAGAGAAAAAACGGCACTAAAGGATAGACGGATTGGCTTTTGGAGCCTCGTTTTTACCATGATGCAATTCCAGAGTTATTCAACCACCCGTGGCACAGTGAAGTATTCTGAACCTTCCTCTTCTTCGGGGTGCAGCAAATCCTCCCTATCGTATGATTTGCCGACGATGTCGTCCCGCAGAGCGCCCTCAAATACGTCTTCATCCATGACAAGGAATTCCATGGCATCTATGTTGGATGTATCCAGCTCTTTTAACTTGTCAAAATAAGAGATAATTTTGCTTATGTCTGCCACCATGCTGTTTTTTTCGTTTTCATCAAGCTGCAGCCTTGCCAGCATTGCGATGTACTCGATTATTTCTTTTGTTATTGTCATAACAATTTACCTCCAATATCAAAAAATCAACAGAAAAACACCACATATACGAAGATAAACCTTTTGTTTTTCGGTTTCAAGAATTATTTTTTTAAAATTTTTAGGATTTTATTTTAGAAATACTTATAATAGCATTAAGTTGTGCTTATGGAAGTGTACAAGGACATAAATTTGGGTTAGAAGTCAGCCTTCGGTTGCAGGTTCTCTGGTAGATTTAAAGGTCTTTCTATAATCCGATGGGGATAGCGATGTGATGCTCTTGAATGTCCTTCCAAAGTGTGCCACGCTTCCAAACCCCACTCTTTGAGCGACTTCTATGATTTTCATGTCGGTGCCTTGAAGCAGCTTTTGTGCCTCCTTTACCCTTATGAGGTTTAAATATTCTACAAAATTGAAACCCGTTACCCGTTTAAAAAGCCTGCTTAAATAATACGGGCTTATATAAAATGTTTTGGAAAGCGTTGTGAGGCTTAGCTCTTGGCTGTAATGCCCGTTTATATACTGAACGATCTCCGAAATCTTCTGGTGTAGGGGATCGGATGCCTCTATCGTCTCTGCCAGAGATTTCCTTTTTTGTCCCCTTAAGCGGACGAGCAATACCAGCAGCTCAAGAAGATAGGCCCTAAGGCAGATGTTGTATCCCGGCGCCTTTGCTTGTTCCTCCTGCAGCATCTTGTTTAGCAGGTGTTCTACCATTATCTGTTCATAGGGTTCAAGCCTGATGACCGGGCTGTTCATGTCAAAGGCCTGCAGGAGCAGGGCTCTTTCCTTGGAAGACACGGCATTTAAGGCTTCGTCGGTAAAATCCACCAGCAGCCTTTCATGGTCGGGGATCGAGCTATCGATGGTCCTGTGTACCACATTCTTATATATGAGAACTATATCGCCTTTTTTTATGGCGTAAATCCTGTCCTGGATGAAATAGTTCCTCTCGCCGTTTAGCAGATAGTATATCTCATAATGTTCGTGGTAATGCTGAACGGGCATGGTGAAGTGCCCCCGCCTCTTTGAATGGGTGACTTTTACCAAAAATGGAGCGCTCTTCACCTTGTGTGTGCTGTATCCTGTCATCTTCCCTTCACTCTCCTCCTCAATTAAATATTAACTCAAATTTGCCGATTGATAAAGCAAAATATGAAGTGTTTTTAGCGATTTAAGCAAAAAATAAGCAGAAATTATAAAAATATTGCTCTATAATAGACGCAAAAAGAGATTTAAATCCGATAGGGAGGTAGTCAAAAATGACTAGAAGAAAGAGATATGCCATGGTAGGCATAGGCGGGAGAGCCAGGCTGTATTATGGAGCCATTGCCAGCACCTTTAAGGATACATGCGAGCTCGTCGGTTTCTGCGATATCAACAGGGTGCGCATGGATTATGCCAACAAGGTTTTGCAGGAGGAATATGGCGCAAAGCCTGTGAACACTTATACGCCGGATCAATTCGATGATATGATCAGAAATGAGAAGCCCGATGTGGTCATCGTCACCTCCATAGATCGCACTCATCATATTTATATCATTCGCGCCATGGAGCTGGGATGCGACGTAATAACCGAGAAGCCCATGACCATAGACGAGGTGAAATGCCAGGCCATCTTGGATGCCGTAAAGAAGACCGGGAGGAATTTGAGGGTCACCTTTAACTATCGCTATGCACCTCACAATACCAAGATAAAGGAGCTCATAATGAATGGGACCATCGGCGATGTGCTGTCTGTGCACTTTGAGTGGTTGCTGGATATCCACCATGGCGCCGACTACTTCAGGCGTTGGCACAGGGATAAGCGCAATAGCGGCGGGCTGCTTGTACACAAGGCGACCCATCACTTTGACCTGGTCAACTTCTGGCTGAACACCCAGCCCAAGACGGTATTCAGCATGGGGGACCTCATGTTCTATGGGCGTGAAAATGCTGAAAAGCGTGGTATATACAAGTTCTATTACAGGGCATACGGCAGTGAGCTTGCTAAGGATGACCCGTTTGCGATACACTTGGATAAGAATCCTCAGCTTAAAGCCATGTACCTGGATGCTGAGAAGGAAGATGGTTACTTGAGGGACCAGAGCGTATTCGGCGACGGTATAAGCATTGAGGATACCATGGCCGTCATGGTTCGCTACAAGAACAATGCCATCATGACCTATTCGCTGAATGCCTATATGCCATGGGAGGGCTTCAGGGTGGCCTTCAACGGCAACAAAGGCCGTATCCAGGCAACGGTGGTTGAAAGAACGTATATAAACGCAGGAGGCGATGTGACCGAAGAGGGTGCCGTAAGAAAGAAGAGCATCACGGTATTTCCAATGTTTGGTGCACCTTATAACGTGCCTATTGAGGAGAGCGAAGGGGGCCATGGCGGAGCGGATCCCATAATGCTCAACGATTTATTTGGTATCCCCGCTGAAGATCCTTTCAAGAGAGCGGCATCGCACATAGACGGCGCCATGTCCATATTGACGGGCATTGCGGCCAACAAGTCCATAAGGACGGGAATGCCCGTTGACATAGACGACCTGGTCAAGTTTTAATGATTTTTTTCTTTAGTCTTGATAACGATGCTGCCTTTCGGTTTAAAGAGCCAAAGCCGGAAGGCGGCATTTTCTTTTTGGACAAATAAAATTGCATTTAAAAAAGGAATTCTGGGTGTCGATGTCGTATATAAAATAATGGAAGGCGCATTTGATTTGAGAAGGTTGTGATTGAGGTGAAACCTGTTATAATCAGGACGGAAGGCGTAAGCCGCTGTTTCCCTTCTGGCAGGGAAGTGGTGTACGCCTTGAAAAACGTCAGCATTTCTATAGAACCAGGCACTTTGACCATATTAAGAGGACGTTCAGGTTCTGGCAAAACCACCCTCATAAATCTGCTGGGAGCTCTGGATAAACCAAGTAGCGGCAAGATATACTTCAACGGCAATGAGATCACCGGTATGGCGGAATCCAGGCGGGACCTGATACGGCAAAAGGAGATGGGATTTGTCTTTCAGTCAATAGCCCTTATTTCCATGATGTCGGCCTATGAAAATGTGGAGTTTGCTTTGAGGGTAGCGGGGTATGACCCCAAAGAGAGGAAGAAGAGGGCTGAGGAGTGCCTTGCATTTCTGGGGCTTCAAAAGAGGATGCACCACAGGCCCCACGAGTTGTCTGGAGGGGAACAGCAGCGCGTGGCCATCGCAAGGGCTATTGCGCATCGTCCGCGGGTGGTGTTTGCCGATGAGCCCACCGCTGAACTGGATACCCATACTGGCCTGCAGGTGGTAAAAGTTTTCAAAGACCTGGTTGAGAAGGAGGGGTTGACGGTGGTTATGACCACTCACGACCCCAGCATGGTGGAGATAGCTGACAGGGTATTTACGTTAGAGGATGGGGAGATTGTGGATGAGCGATGAAGATGTAAAGTACATGGTGGTGTGCGACAATTTAGTCAAGATATACAAGGTGGCCGACATCGAGGTGGTGGCGCTACAGGGCCTTGACCTGGTGGTGGAAAAGGGCGAGTTTATGGCCATCATCGGGAACAGCGGCAGCGGCAAGTCCACCCTCCTTAACATACTGGGCGGGCTGGACCGCCCCTCTGCGGGTAAGGTATTTGTAGATGGGAAAGATCTACTAAAGCTAACAGATAAGCAATTGGTCAGGTATAAGAGGGAGACTGTGGGGTTTGTATGGCAAAACAATGCCAGGAACTTGATACCTTATTTGACTGCGCTGGAAAACGTGGAGCTCCCAATGCTCTTGACCGGCAGGGCCAGAAGGGAACGGGCATTAGAGCTGCTTGACATGGTAGGATTGTCGCACAGGAAAAAATATAAGTTGGAGCAGCTATCGGGTGGCGAGCAGCAGCGCGTGGCCATCGCCATTGCCCTGGCCAATAACCCCAAGTTGCTTCTGGCGGATGAGCCCACCGGGGCGGTGGATACCAAGACGGCATCCCAGATACTGGACGTGTTCAGGGAAATAAACAGCGCCCTTGGCGTTACCATAATCATAGTCACTCACGACCGGCAAGTCGCCAGAAAGGTGGATAGGGTGGTGGCTATACGCGATGGCAGGACCAGCAGCGAATTCATTCGAAAGAAGTCCTATGCTGAGGAGCTGGCTGAGCTGAGCAACGATATAGGGACTGTGGGTAGGGATACGCATGAAGAGCTGGCGGTTCTCGACAAGGTCGGGCGGTTGCAGATTCCTCGAGAGTATCTTGAGGCCTTGGGGTTAATAGGGAAAAACAGGGTAAAGGTTGAGCTGGAAGGAGACAGGATCGTCATCATGAAACCGGATCACCCTGCCAGCTCGGGTCACTCTGTTAAAGGTTGAAGCAAAAGTAAACGTCCTAGCTTATGCTGTTAAACGCAATAGCTAGGACGTTTACTTTTCGATAGCTTTTTACTAATTTTTTATAATTTATAGGCATCGACGTATTTCCTTAGCTCCAGGGACAGCTCGCTTAAGGTTTTTGAGTACGATGCGATTTGCTCTATCACGCTTCTCTGCTCGGTGGTGCTGGCCGCCACTTCCTGGCTGGCGGCGGCAGCCTGCTGGGAAACTGCCGAGATATTCTGTATGGCTTCAATCACCTTGTCCTTATCCTCTTCTATGGCTGCTATGGATTGACTTATATTGTTTATGCGGCTTATTATGTTTTCAATGCCCTTCGCAATGGCGTAAAATGCTTCATATGTATTGTCCACCGCTTTTACCTGGTTTTCCATGACGGTCCTTACCGAATCTATTATAACCGACGCTTTATCAGCTTCTTCTATGATGTTTGTCATTATCTCCTCCACCTGTTCAGTGGCTTTTTTGGTGGCGTCGGCCAGCTTTCTGACCTCATCGGCTACAACCGCAAACCCCCGTCCGGCTTCACCTGCCCTTGCCGCTTCTATGGCCGCATTGAGGGCCAGCAGGTTGGTCTGCTCCGCTATGCTGTTGATGGTGCTGACGAATTCACCTATGCTCTTTGATTTTTCGGCCGACGAATTGATGAACTCCAGCACTTTGGCGGCGGCCGTCTGGCTTTGCTCGTTGGAGTCGCGCAGGGTTTTGACCGCTTCAAGCCCCTGTTCATTCAATTCGCGCATATTGTTGGAGTCTTCCACCACTTTATTGGTGTTTTCATATACCACTTGAATTTGCTCTGATAGCCTGGTTATCAGGCTTACCCCTTTTTCGGCCTCTGCGGCTTGTTCGGATGCGCCGTGCGCGATCTCGTTCATGGAGGCGGAGATATCATCGATGGCCTGGTTGACCCTGGTGGTATTGCTGTTTAAAAGATCGGCCGCCTCCACCAACTGTTTGGTGATGTTTTTCAATGAGGACATTATGGATTTGAGGTCGGTTATCATGTTGTTGAAACTGGCTGATACTGCTTGCAGGTCTTCAAACTCCGAGACGTCTACCGTGTAGGACAGGTCCCTGTTTTTTATGCGGTCCATTATGTAGGCTATGGATTCTACTTTTGAATGCATTGCTTTCATCAATATGTACGCTATAAGTTCCAGTACTGCTAATTTTAATATGAACAAGATGAAGATGGTACCTATTCCAATGCTGGGTACGATGAGCTTTTCTATTATGGTGGATATTACTGCAAGTATGGCTGCAAATACGAACGGTTGCTTTACGGCAAATTTCATGATTTTTTGTTTTAACCGTTCCAGGATTTCCATATGCACCCTCCTTTTTGCTGTATTTTTCGACTTGTTTCTTATTATATCACAATATACAAATTGGCAAAATGAAACTTTTTTCCTCTTTTTTGATCTATGAATTACTGCGCGATGAGTTACTCACGATAAATTCATTGACACAACTTGTATAATTGTATACAATTAATGTGATTGTTGTATGTGGCTCTAATTCCAGCAAAGGGGGATTGATAATGGGTAAAAACATAGTGCAGAAGATCATAGAGAGCCATCTGGTATCCGGCAGAATGATACCGGGAGAGGAGATTGCCATTTCTATTGATCAGACTTTGACGCAGGATTCGACAGGTACCATGGCTTATCTCCAGTTTGAGGCTATGGGCGTGCCGCGCGTGAGAACCAAAAAATCGGTGGCTTATATAGATCACAATACCCTTCAGACGGGTTTTGAAAACGCCGATGACCACAAGTACATTCAAACGGTGGCAGCCAAATACGGTATATACTTCTCGAGGCCAGGCAATGGAATCTGTCACCAGGTGCACCTGGAGCGATTCGGGAGGCCGGGCTGGACTCTGCTTGGCTCTGACAGTCACACGCCTACGGCCGGTGGGATCGGCATGCTGGCCATTGGCGCCGGTGGGCTGGATGTGGCGGTGGCCATGGCCGGAGGGCCTTATTACTTCACCATGCCCAAGGTATGCAGGGTCTGGCTCAAGGGGAAGCTTCAGCCGTGGGTAAGTGCCAAAGACATCATCCTCGAGCTTTTAAGGAGGCTCACCGTCAAAGGCGGCGTGGGCAAGATCATGGAGTATGCCGGCGAGGGCGTTGCCACGTTGACGGTGCCCGAGAGGGCCACCATAGCCAATATGGGCGCAGAGCTGGGTGCCACCACATCTATTTTCCCAAGCGATGAGGTGACCAGGGCTTTTATGAGGGCTCAAGGGCGTGAGCATGAATGGATTCCCCTTGAGGCTGACCCTGATGCCCAGTACGATGAGGAGATCGAGATCGATTTGAGCAAGCTGGAGCCTTTGGTAGCGCAGCCGCACAGCCCTGACAACGTGGACACCGTAAGGAATGTAGGGCCCATCAAGGTGGATCAAGTGGCCATTGGAAGCTGTACCAACTCTTCTTACCTTGATTTGATGCGCGTAGCCAAGATATTGAAAGGCAAGACGGTGCATCCCGACGTCAGCTTGGTAATCTCCCCTGGTTCCAAGCAGGTTTATACCATGCTGGCACGCAACGGAGCTCTGGCAGATCTGATAGCGGCCGGTGCGCGCATTCTGGAGTGTGCCTGCGGCCCGTGTATCGGCATGGGCCAGGCGCCGGCTACCAATGCGGTGTCTGTGCGAACCTTCAACCGTAACTTCTATGGGCGCAGCGGAACTCCAAGCGCAAAGGTGTATCTGACCAGCCCTGAGGTGGCGGCGGCTACGGCCTTGACCGGTGTGCTGACTGATCCGCGTACCCTGGGCGAATACCCTGATGTGGAGATGCCAGAGACCTTCGAGATAAACGACAACTGCATCATTCCACCTCCTCCAGAAGGGACGCCGGTGGAGGTAGTTCGCGGTCCCAACATCAAGCCTTTCCCTGTCAATAAAGAGCTTCCCGATACAGTAGAGGGGATAGTGCTGCTTAAGATGGAGGATAATATTACTACGGATCACATTATGCCATCCAATGCCAAGCTGCTCCCTTACCGGTCTAATATTCCTTATTTGGCGGACTATTGCCTCACTCTGGTGGATAAAGATTTTCCGGAGCGTGCCAGGAAAGCAGGCGGCGGTTTCCTGGTGGCCGGCCACAATTACGGGCAGGGATCCAGCAGGGAACATGCAGCCCTGGTACCCTTGTATTTGGGCATAAAAGGTGTAATAGCAAAGTCGTTTGCTAGGATTCACATGGCCAACCTTATAAATTCGGGGATACTGCCTTTGACATTTGTGGATGAAAGGGATTATGATGACATCGACCAAGATGATCGCCTTGTTATCGAAAATGCCATTGAGCAGATAAAACAGGGGAATGTGCTGATTGTCAAGAACATCACCAAGAATAAGGAGATAAAGGTAGGGTTGAATCTGTCGCCTAGACTAAAGGAGGTCATACTGGCGGGAGGTTTACTCAATTACACTCGAAAGAATTCGGGAAAATAAAAAATTATAGAGAGTGAGGTATTATGGACGATTTCGAAGAGAGCAGGGTGGCAAAAGCAAAGAGGTTTGCCAAGATGCAATCGCTTGAGAGATATTCTCTGCATTCATATGTGTTCAATTATATTCGCGATGCCATACTAAATGGCCGCTACAAGCCCGGCGATGCGTTGGTTGAGACCAAGCTAGCCGAGGAGCTGGGGGTGAGCAGAACCCCGATACGCGAAGCCATCCGACAGCTAGAGCTGGAAGGACTGGTCATTTCGATCCCCAACAAGGGGGTCGTGGTAAGCGGGGTTTCGCAGAAGGATATAGATGATATATATACGATACGTTCCATGCTTGAGGGATTGGCCGCCCGGTGGGCAGCCCAGCGTATAGATGAGCAAGCGCTCAAAGAGCTGGAAGAGATCGTGGAGCTCATGGAGTATTATACTAGGAAAAACGATTTTGACCAGCTCACCCAGCTGGATACGCGCTTTCACGGTGTGATATATGATGCCTGTGACAGCAAAGTATTGAAGCATATGCTGGACAATCTGCTCAGATACGTGGAACGGGCCCGGCGTGGTTCTTTAAAGGTGCCCATGCGAGCTCGTCTATCGTTCCATGAGCACAGGAGTATTTTTGAAGCGATCATGAAAAGGGATGCAGCAGAAGCTGAAAGGCTTATGGCCGAGCATATTTCCCGTGCCATTTTAAACCTCCACTCCTTAACGGAACAAAGTGAAGAAGAAAAGGATTGATGAGAAGGTATTCCCGGTTTTGTGGCTTTGAAGCTACCAGGCCGGGAATGCTTTATTTTTGCAGTTTGCTATTGAACTTGCTTGTATTATTTGTTACACTGGTATTGATGGTAATAATTTCGAAATAATGGGATTGGGATGGCTTTGAACGGTGTTTAACCCTTCAGGAGGTGATTTTGTGATGGAAAGAGACAGGCGTAGAGTTTCCGAGGCAGTCATACGGAGGTTGCCCAAATATTACAGGTACCTTATGGAGCTCAAAAAAAATGGCGTGCAAAGGGTGTCGTCCAGCGAATTGGGACAGAAAATGGGACTTACGGCATCGCAGATTAGGCAGGATTTTAACTGTTTTGGAGGGTTTGGGCAACAAGGATACGGTTATAATGTAGCAGAGTTGTGCGAGGAGTTCAAGAAGATACTGGGGTTGGACAGGCAGTACAACATGATAGTGGTGGGTGCCGGGAATTTAGGTCAGGCTCTAGCAAATTACAGCGGCTTTGAAAAAGAGGGCTTTTTTATAAAAGCCATGTTTGATGTCAATCCCCGCTTGATAGGTATGTCCATACGCGGTATCGAGATTTACGATGTGGATAATTTGAGAAGCTATGTGGCAAGCCAGCATATAGATATAGGGGTTATCTGTACCCCCAAGGAGAAGGCGCAGGAAGTGGCTGAACTTCTGGTAAGCTGCGGGATAAAGTATATATGGAATTTTGCTCCAATTGACGTGGTTCTACCCGATGATGTCATAGTTGAAAACGTTCACCTGAGCGATAGCCTTTACATCCTGTGCTATAGAATCAATGCAAAATCGTAACCGACATGCTAGAATGCCATCATGAAGTCAATGATGCGGTAATTGGAGTTGATAATGTGAAAGGCAGGCATGAGATTGAAGGGTTGCCGTTGATATGCGTAAGGGAAGGGATTGAGTGCGGCAGGGTTAGAGATTTGCTGGTTGATTGTTCTGAGGGGAAAGTACACTCCCTCATCATTGAGGATGAGGAATGGTATTTGGGCGCCAAACTATTGCCTTTTGATAAGGTGTTAGGAATGGGACGCCATGCCGTTATCACAGAGACCAGGGAAAATATATTGCCTTTTTCACAGGTTAAGGAAGCTCCTGATTTGATAAGACGAGGGATGGGCCTGATCGGAGCCAGGGTCTACACGCAAAATGGCGAATACATCGGAAATGTGAAAGAATATTACTTTAACGAGGGAGACGGAAGGGTTGTAAAATGTGAGTTGATTAGGGAAAACCAGGAGAGATTTGAGCTGGATGCCGCTCAAATAGTTACCTATGGTAAAGGTATACTCGTTGTTCGCAATGGTGTCAGTGAAACAGCTGCCGATGAAAGCAAGGGACTGCCTCAAGAGGTTTACAAGTCTGCGGGGAACGCAGATGATGAGCAATTCAAGGATAAGGGCTCTTCTTTATTCGAACAAAAGCAAAGGCGATTTCTCATTGGTAAGAAGGTGACTAAACGGATAATAAGCGAGAGCGGAGAATTGTTAGCTGCCGAGGGGGATATAGTGACCGAGGAGCTTATCGATAAGGTAAAAGCGGGAGGAAAGCTTGTTGAGCTTACCATGAATATTGAGGCCGTATGATAAACGGCTATAATTTGGGCTTAACAGTTGTGGGGTAAAACTGTTACGAAAGTTTTAAAAAACTTTACGGTTTTGCTTCAGACTGTTAAGCTTTTATTATTTTATGGCATAACATATTTACTTCTGCTTGAGGTTATTCTACTATATAAATTGTATGAACGTAAAGTGCTGATGGTATAAAAATAAATGGGTAAGCCCCTGTAATGAGCGGAGGTAAGATGAATGCAATCCACTACTCAGTCTAAGCGAGAGGCTGTGCGGAGAAAAGCTGTACAACGAAAGAAAAAAGATGCAATGTACAAAGCGGTATTGATGATGATTTTTACCGTCATTTTTTTAGCGGTTTTGGGGGTAAGCGCTTATGCCTATCATATTTTAAGCAGTGACAGGTTTTATCCTGGAGTGACGGTTGACGGCGTATCCCTGCAAGGGTTGACGTTTGAGGAAGGGCTGAAAGCCATCCGTGACCTTCGCCAACCTGAGCTGGATGCGATGAAGTTAATACTGCGGCATGGAGAGCACCAATGGGAATACAGCTACCGGGACATTGGTGCAAGCTTCAACATAGAGGATGTTGTGAAAGAAGCCTATCAGGTGGGACGGCGGGGCAACATCTTTGAGCGGCTTATGGAGATATATGAAGTTGGTAAGAAAGGGCGACATTTTACCACTGCTTTGACCTATGACGTCTCTCTTCTTAAGGATGAGCTGGAGGCAATTGCTCAGCAGATAAACATCCAGCCTGTAGATGCCCAGATTGAGTTTCATCCTGATAGCAAGCAAAAGTTTACCTTCACGAAAGAGGTCATAGGAAAAGGAATGCTGATTGAACAGGCTATGGCCGATATAAAGGCCAAGGTGGATGCCAGGGACTTTACTCCTTATGAGATTCCGGTTCAAACGCTTTACCCCAAATATACTTTGGAGGAGGTCAAAACCTGGACCAGCAGGATTGCCGTTTATTCCACCAAGTTGAGCGGTACCCCTGAGAGAATTCATAATATAACCCTTTCTTCTAAGAGCTTTGATGGGCTTCGCCTTGACCCAGGGGAAGTGTTCTCATTTAACGAGGCAACAGGTCCCAGGGATAAAGCGCACGGGTATCTGGATGCCCCGGTCATTAAAGAAGGGAAAAAGCTGGTAGACGAGCCAGGGGGAGGCAATTGCCAGACCTCCACCACTTTATACGGCGCTGCTGTACGCGCTGACCTGGAGATAGTGGAACGGTGGCATCATTCATGGCCTTCAGCCTATACAGAAGTAGGTCAGGATGCGACAGTAAACTATCCTAATCTTGACTTAAAGATCAGGAACAACAAGGACACGCCGGTATTTTTCAACAGGTATATCAGTGGTGGGAGGCTTTATGTTGAGGTATACGGCAAGGCGCCCACTGATTACGATAGGATAGAGCTGGTGTCGGTAATATTGGAGCGGACCGAAAAGCCACCTGAAAAGGTGGTACAGGACAATAGCTTGAAGCCCGGCGAAGAGATTATAGAATATGAATCCAGGCCGGGCATCAAGGTGCAGACCTATCGCGTGTATTACAAGGACGGAAAGGAAATCAAGAGGGTCAAAGAGGCATACAGCAACTATCCCAGGATTGTGGGCAAGAAAAGGGTAGGACCACCAAAACCTCCTGAACAGGAGGCTCCTGAAGCTGAACCTCCTGTGGAGGCACAAAAACCGAATGGACAGCCTGCCGGCAGTGGCAGTACGCCGTCAACCCAAAATGGTACCGAAGTTTCTTCAGATGAAATGGTAGATGAGCAACAAGGACAGGGCAGCCAGGGGAACTGAATAATTGCATCTTGATTGGCTTTTTCATGCTTCCGGCGTCAACCGGAAGTTTTTTATTTGAAACATTGTCCTTCATTTTTTGGCCTTAAATCGTTATAATAGAAGGGTGATTGGTCGGCAAAATTTTTACGGTGAAATAAATGCAAGGCAATAACCGGAGGGGGAGTGCGGTGCTGTATCCATTGCTGTTTGATCCCATATTAAAGGAGAAGATATGGGGTGGTAATGCTCTTCAAAAGAAATATGGCAGGAAGCTTCCATCTGATAGGATAGGGGAGAGCTGGGATGTGGCCTGCCATCCGAACGGTACCAGCGTGGTGGCCAACGGCCCTCTCAAAGGAATGACCTTGAGGCAGCTCATTGACTCCTATGGAAGCCAGCTATTGGGAGACGAGGTGCAAAGAAGGTTTGGGAATAAGTTCCCTTTGCTCATAAAGCTTCTTGATGCTACAGAGTTCCTCTCTGTGCAGGTGCATCCTGACGATGAATATGCGGCATTGCATGAGGGAGGCCAGCCGGGTAAAACCGAGATGTGGTATATCATCCATGCACAGCCTGGTGCCAGCCTGATTTACGGCCTTGTGCCGGGAACCACCAGAGAAGAGTTTGAGGAGGCTGTAAAGGCTGGACGTCTGGAAAAGTACTTGAGAAGCGTCGAAGTACAGGCCGGAGACGTGCTGTATATACCGGCCGGGGTAGTGCATGCCATAGGGCCGGGAATTTTGATATGCGAGATTCAGCAGAATTCCGATACCACATACAGGGTATATGACTGGAACCGACTCGGAGATGATGGTAAACCCAGAACGCTCCATGTGGACAAAGCACTGGACGTGATAGATTTCAGTGGAAGGCTGGCAAAGGACAAGCTGCCCGGCTTACCCGCCGAAGAAGAAGGCGGCAGGCGTACATACTATGTGGCCTGTGGCTATTTCGCTGTTGAAAAGTTGGAGTGCCATGGCTGCATGAAAGAGATGGCCGATGGGTCTAAATTTTTTACGTTAACGGCGGTGGAGGGGCAGGGCGAGATATTGTACAGCCAGGGCAGTCAGCCTTTTAAGCCCGGTGATTCGGTTCTCATACCGGCCTGTCTGGGAGATTATATGATTGAAGGGGAGTGCACCATAATAAAGGCATATGTCCCTAACAAGAAAAGGGATATAACTGGGCCGCTTAAAGCCAGAGGTTTTACTGAAGAACAGCTTAAAGCCATCGCAGGCTTATTTGAAGGGGATGATGTGGAAAAGTGAGCAATTTGCCTGAGGATTTTGTTGATAAGATGAAGGGCCTGCTGGGCCCTGAGTATCCCAAGTTCATGGCTTGTTTTAAAAATCCCCCTTACCAGGGCTTAAGGGTAAATACCTTAAAGATCGCCATAGAGGATTTTCTGTCCCTTGCTCCTTTTGAGCTAAAGCCCGTTCCATGGGCGGAAGGCGGGTTTTACTACGGTGACCAGGATCGCCCGGGGAAGCACCCCTATTACTATGCCGGCCTGTATTACATTCAGGAGCCCAGCGCTATGGCGCCGGCCGAACTGCTGGGGGTAAGGCCGGGACACAAGGTGCTCGATTTGTGCGCCGCACCTGGTGGGAAATCATTCCAGATAGCCGCCCGCTTAAAGGGCAAGGGATTTTTACTGGCAAATGAAATCGATGCTTCGCGCGTCATCGTTTTGGGCGAAAATTTGGAGAGGCTGGGCGTTAGGAATGCCGCCATTACTCAAGAGACGCCTGGCAGGCTGGCGGCGGTGTTCAAGAACTATTTTGACCGCATACTGGTGGATGCTCCCTGTTCGGGCGAGGGGATGTTTAGAAAGAGGCCTGATATGTGCTCTGTGTGGTCTTACACCCTTCCCGATAGGATTAGCGTGAGGCAAAAAAGCATATTAAAGCATGCGGCCGAAATGCTAGCCCCGGGAGGAAGGATGGTGTATTCAACCTGTACCTTTTCTCCCGAGGAAAACGAGGGAGTGGTGGACTGGTTTTTAAAAGAGCACCCTGATTTTTCGCTGGTGGAGGATGTTCACTTCAAGTGGTTTGACAGAGGTGTACCCGAGTGGGTAAACGGAAGTCCGGAACTTGTGAAGACTTTCCGGCTTTGGCCTCATAAAATAAAGGGCGAGGGGCATTTTATGGCGTTGTTTGAAAAGAAGGCAGATGGCGGTGCCAGCACTTTACCACTTTTCTACAAACGCAGAGGAATAAGCAAGCTGCCAGTTGAGTATGAGTGCTTTATGAAGGAATATATGAGAGAGTTCATAGAAGATCATCTTTATGTGCATAAGGACCAGCTGTACTGGATACCGCCATCCCTTCCAGATTTAAGCGGGCTTAAGGTGCTGCGGCCGGGTTTCAGGCTGGGCACCATCAGAAAGGGAAGGTTTATTCCCGGCCATGCCCTGGCCATGTCTGCCAGAAAGGAATCTGTGGTACAAAGCATTGACTTTTCAAGCGATTCAAAGGAGGTAATGCAGTATCTGGAGGGGTTCACCCTTACAGGGTTTGATGGAAAGGGATGGGTGCTTATAACCGTCGACGGTTATTCCTTGGGATGGGGTAAGCTGTCGGATGGGCTCTTGAAAAATTATTACCCCAAGGGGCTGCGACGTGTATTGACGTAAGTTGCAAGTGAGTGATACAATTATCCAAATATACCTTCACAAAAAGAAGGAGAGGGTTGGCTTATGGTCAATGAGATTCTTGAAATATTGAACGAGGATAGCAGGAGGACTCCTGAAGAGATAGCTGTGATGCTGGGGACGGACGTGGAGACCGTAAAGCAGAAAATAGCGGAGCTTGAAAAAAACAAGGTTATAGTGAAATACAACACCATAGTCAACTGGGACAAAACTGACAGGGAATACGTTACAGCCCTTATCGAGGTAAAGGTAACCCCTCAGAGGGACCAGGGGTTTGATGCTATCGTGGAGCGGATTTACAAATTTCCCGAGGTTAAGTCGGTTTACCTTATGTCGGGGGACTATGACCTAGCTGTCATGATTGAAGGGCGAACCATGAAGGAGGTGGCTTTTTTCGTCGCCGAAAAGTTGTCGGTGTTGGATTCGGTGCTCAGTACGGCCACGCACTTCGTTTTGAAGAAGTACAAGGTGGATGGAGTTATATTGGAAGATGAAGAAAAAGATTACAGGCAGGTGATCGTACCATGAACGTGGAAAGCAAGATAGCCGAGCGGGTGAAGGAGGTACCACCGTCAGGCATACGAAAGTTTTTTGATATCGCCAGCGAGATGGAAGGTGTTATTTCTCTGGGGGTGGGTGAGCCCGATTTTGTTACCCCGTGGAACGTGCGCGAAGCATGTATTTATTCCCTGGAAAAGGGGATGACGTATTATACCTCAAATTGGGGGATGCCAGAGCTTAGAAAAGCCATAAGCTGTTACTTGAGCAGGCGATTTGGGCTGGAGTATAACCCTAAAAATGAGATACTGGTGACTGTTGGTGCCAGCGAAGCCATAGATTTGGCATTGCGTGCAATCCTCAATCCAGAGGATGAGGTTTTGATACCCGACCCGTCATATGTGGCTTATATGCCCTGCGTCCGTTTTGCGGGGGCTAAGGCCGTGGCGGTGGAGTGCAGGCCAGAGGACGAGTTTCGTTTGACTCCTGACAAGCTGGAGCAGAAGATCACCCCGAAGACAAAAGCCCTTATTTTGCCCTATCCCAACAATCCTACCGGAGCCATCATGACTATGGAAGATTTGGAGGCAATCGCGCAGGTACTGCGCCGCACTGATATTATTGTCATATCCGATGAAATTTATGCCGAATTAACTTATGGTC
Organism: Caldicoprobacter oshimai DSM 21659; assembly: GCA_000526435.1. Lineage (GTDB taxonomy): Bacteria > Bacillota > Clostridia > Caldicoprobacterales > Caldicoprobacteraceae > Caldicoprobacter > Caldicoprobacter oshimai. The sequence continues at coordinate 507,337 of JAGB01000002.1, read as the reverse complement.
AAAGGCACGTCAGCATAGCCAGCCTGCCAGACATGAAGGAACGCACTGTAGTTATAAACGGTTTTTCCAAGGCCTTTGCCATGACGGGTTGGCGACTGGGATATGCCGCAGGGCATCCTGCACTTATTGGCGCCATGGTCAAGATTCATCAGTATACAACCTTGTGCGCTCCAATAATGGCTCAGGTGGCAGCCATCGAAGCTCTCAGAAAGGGGTTCGAAGATGGTTTTGCTTCGGTGGAGTACATGGTTAAACAGTACAACATGCGGCGAAAAGTCATGGTGAACGGTTTTAGGGAGATAGGGCTGGAATGCTACGAACCCAAAGGAGCGTTCTATGTCTTCCCATCGATAAAGAAAACCGGAATGACGTCGGAAGAGTTTTGCGAAAAGTTGCTGCTGGATCAGAAGGTTGCCGTGGTTCCAGGCACAGCTTTTGGGGCCAGCGGTGAGGGGTTTATAAGGTGTTCCTATGCTTATTCAATCGACAACATCAATGAAGCCATAAAACGAATAGGCAACTTTTTGAAAAAGATACTGTGACTAAGGAGGTTATCATGAGGTATGAATGGGACCGCGACCCGGACATCATAGAGGGAGAGTATGAGGTCATCGATGAGTGGGATGCGGGTGGAACACATGATAGCTGGGAAAACGCCGATATACGGCTGGACCCCAGTCCGCCGTACGTTACATACACTATTCTGGGTTTGAATGTTGCCGTATGGCTTGTCATGAGCTTTATAGGCACGGTATTTGATATCAGTTTAAACCATCAGCTGCTGTACTTTGGTGCCAAGGTGAACGAATTGATTGCTGAAGGGGAGTACTGGCGCCTTTTTACCGCCATGTTCCTGCATGTAGGGGTTATGCACCTCTTGTTCAATTCATATGCCCTCTATGTATACGGGCCGATAGTGGAGAAGCTGTATGGGAAAATCCGGTTTGTGATAATATATGTATTGTCGGGGCTGATGGGTAGCCTGTTCAGCTATCTATTCAGCCCCAATCCTGCAGCCGGCGCCTCTGGCGCCATATTCGGGCTTATGGGTTCGTTGCTTTATTTCCGTAAGCGAAGGCGTAACACATTCCAGCGGGCTTTTGGCCCTGGGTTGTTTATCATAATAGGCATTAACCTGTTGTTCGGCTTTATTCAGCCGGGCATTGACAACTGGGGTCATATAGGAGGCCTGATAGGGGGATTTTTGGCCGCAAATGCCGTGGGGTTGTACCGCGAGCGCAGACTGTCGGATAAAGCGGTTGTGTGGGCGCTCATCGTTATAATCTTTGCCCTGGGCCTGTGGATTGGGCAGAGGAAATACGGCAAAAGGGTTATGTATATAGATAACGGTTATTGCGTTCCAAGATATGAAGCCTCATTTTATGGTGAAGGGTATATGCCGTATGATAATTGTCCATCGTATATAGACTTGAGGACTATTGCTGCATTCAGAGGCGGGAATTTTTTTGACATCGGTAGATAGTGATTAAGCTTGAGAGGCTAGAAGATGTTGATAATGTGCAGGAATTTTTTGTAGTATCGGCAGTATAGGCTACGCAGTGTAGAGCAGCGCGAATACACTGGTTGATGGGGGAGTGGGGGATGAAGTACGGACCGGTAGCGCTGGTCAAGTGTGAGAGCTATGACCGCCAGGAAGTAGAAAATGCCGTGAAGCGGGCTGTAGAGCTGTTGGGCGGCATTGAAAGGTATATAAAGCCCGGGATGAAGGTTTTGCTGAAGTGCAACCTGCTGTCCAGGAAAAAGCCCGAGGAGGCCGTGACGGTGCATCCTGTTGTGGTGGAGGCTGTGGTGAGGGCTGTGCAGTCGGTAGGGGCTATACCCATAATTGCCGACAGCCCCGGTGGGCTGTACACCGAAAGGATTTTAAAAGGCATATACAGGGCCTGTGGTATGGAAGAGGTACATGAGAGGACGGGGGTTCTGCTCAATTACAACACCGATATAGTTGAGGTCAGCCACCCTGAGGGCAAGGTGGCAAAGCGCATAACGGTGATAAAGGTGCTGCAGGATGTGGATGCCGTCATATCTCTGGCAAAGCTAAAGACCCATGAGCTGACCTTGTTTACCGGCGCGGTCAAAAACCTTTTTGGCGTTATACCGGGTATGACCAAGGCGGAATATCACTTGCGTATGAAGAGGCTTGAAGAGTTTTCAGATTTGCTGGTGGATATATGTACCTACGTAAAGCCTGTGCTTTCAGTGATGGATGGGATAGTGGGAATGGAGGGCAACGGCCCGTCGGCCGGCAGGCCACGCCATGTGGGGGCACTGCTTATGAGCCCCAGCCCTTATGCCCTGGATGTGGTCTCAGCCGCACTGGTAGGGCTGCCAGTTGAGAGGATATGCACTGTTCAACGGGCTGAGGAACGGGGCCTGTGCAGCAGCAAGCTGGAGGATATAGAGCTGGTAGGGGATTCGTTTGATGAGCTCTATGTGTCTGACTTTAAACTGCCCGATTCCAAAAAGCTGGGCTTTTTGGTGAGAGCCCTTGAAAGCAACAATAGGGTTTCGGAATTTTTGAAGTTCTATTTGGGCCCTCATCCAATGATAATGTATGATGCGTGTGCCGGATGTGGTGATTGTGCCAGGTATTGCCCACCCAAAGCCATAAAAATGATGGAGGGGAAACCACGCATTGATTTAAACACATGCATTCGCTGCTATTGTTGCCAAGAGCTATGTCCTCATAAGGCTGTTGTCATAAGGCGAAATTGGTTTTTCAGGTTGTTTAAATGATGTGTTTAATCTTTGAAAAATTTAAATTCGGGAGGGGATTAAGTTCAGAGAGCGATTAACCTCGGGAAGAGACGTACTCAAAACCAGAGGAGTGGGATGATGTTTACCAGATGGCGGTTGCTGTGGGACCTCATGAAGGGAAATAGGATGCGGTATGCATGTGCTGTGGTTGCTACGGCCTTTTCTGCACTGCTTTCCCTCATACCCACGCTGGTTATAAGGACCACAGTGGATTCGATCATTGGTGATAAGCCAATGGATGTACCTGGCTGGGTGGAGGATGCTGTACTCCTTTTAGGGGGTAGGGATAATTTAGCGCACAATCTTTGGGTATGCGGCGTGGCTTTACTGGCTATAAGCCTGGTAAACGGTGCGTTGCTGTATGTAAGGGGAAAATGGACGTCACAGGCTTCTGAGTCCATGGCAAAAAATTTGAGGGATTTGCTTTATGACCACCTTCAAAATTTGCCCTATGATGAGCATGTGAAGGCCGAGACTGGCGATTGGGTACAGCGCTGCACTTCTGACGTGGAAACCATAAGGCGTTTTTTAGCCGTACAATTGGTAGAAATTGGAAGAACAGGGTTTCTGCTTGTCATGGCTCTGACCATAATGTTCAGTCTGAATGTAAAGATGACCTTCATTTCCATGGCTGTAGTTCCCATCATATTTGCCTTTTCCTACGTGTTTTTCTCGAAAGTAAAAGAGGCTTTTCGACTGGCTGATGAGGCTGAAGGAAAATTGACTACCGTTTTGCAGGAAAACTTGACGGGAATAAGGGTTGTAAAGGCATTTGGACGGCAGGCTTATGAGGTTGAGAAGTTTGATAGCAAAAACAGGGAATACAGGGATTTATCGTATCGTTTGACACGGCTGATGGCCAGTTACTGGGCGATTTCGGATTTCCTTATAATGTTTCAGATGGGAGTAGTGCTGGTTATAGGTGTTTACTGGGCATCTCGAGGTACCATGACGCTTGGGACACTGCTGACCTTTATGAGCTATGAGGGCATGCTGCTATGGCCGGTCCGCCAGATGGGTAGAATACTGACCGACATGGGCCGGGCGCAGATTTCTCTGACAAGGATTAAAGAGCTTCTCGACAAGCCAAGGGAGGATATGAACGAGGATGGGCTTACACCTGACCTCAATGCCGATATCGAATTTAAAAACGTGTATTTTGAGTATGAAAAAGGGCGTCCCGTACTTCAGGATATATCCTTTAAGGTGAAAAAAGGGCAAACTGTCGCCATACTCGGACCCACCGGTTCGGGAAAGTCATCGCTGGTTCACCTACTTTTGAGGCTATATGATTACCAGCGTGGTTCCATCACCATTGGCGGGGTTGAGCTTAAGAAGATAAACAAGAAATGGCTGCGCCAGCATATTGGGATTGTGCTTCAGGAGCCTTTCCTGTTCTCCAGGACGATAAAGGAAAACATAGCTTTGGGGAGAAGCGATGTCAACGAGACAGAAATCTTGGAGGCCATGCGTGTGGCTGCCCTCAACGATGTCATACAGCAATTTGAAGAGGGCTATGATACGCTGGTGGGCGAGAGGGGAGTGACCCTTTCTGGAGGACAGAAGCAAAGGGTTGCCATTGCCAGAGCGCTTGTCAGAAACAGCTCCATATTGATCTTCGATGATTCTCTCAGCGCTGTGGATACCGAAACCGATGCAGCTATTCGCAAGGCTTTGAAGGAAAGGCGGAAGGGGATAACTACCTTTATCATCTCGCATCGCATCACTACCCTGGCTGAAGCGGATTTGATACTGGTGCTGGATCAGGGACGGCTGGTTCAATCAGGTACCCATGAGGAGCTCATCAGGCAGCCGGGCCTGTACCAGCGGATATGGGCTTTGCAGAGCAAGCTGGAAGAGGAGTTGGCAAATGAGTATAACAGCTTGGAGTATCCAGCACAGGAGAGGGGAGTGATGTGAATGAACACCTACCAGGAACAGGAATATACTAAGCCGTTTAATATAGATTTGTGGAAAAAGCTTATTCGTTATGCTCGACCTTACAAAAGGGATTTGCTGTTCTTGGCGGTCATTATGGCGGCGTCGGGTGGCATTGATGCCATTTTCCCGCTCATGAACAGGTACGCCGTTGACAACTTCATCATACCGGGTAAATTGGGAGGGTTGTGGATTTTTGCTTTGATTTACGCTGCACTCATCGCAGTTCAGGCTCTCAACGTGTGGATGCTTATATGCATTGCCGGCCGGATTGAGACAGGCCTTTGTTATGATATCAGGAAGATAGGTTTTAAAAAGCTGCAGGAGCTGTCATTTTCATATTTTGATAGAACACCCGTCGGGTGGATCATGGCCAGGATGACCTCCGATATCCAGCGTCTGGGCGAAACTGTTGCCTGGGGCCTTGTAGACCTTATGTGGGGGAGCGCCATGATGGTGGCCACAATAGGGATCATGCTTTATTTGAACTGGAGACTGGCGCTCATTACCCTGTCGGTGGTGCCAGTTTTAGCGGTAGTCAGCATTTATTTCCAGAGGATGATATTGATGGCTTACCGCCAGGTGCGCAGGATCAACTCTCAGATCACCGGGGCTTTTAACGAAGGGATAATGGGCGCTAAAACTACTAAGACCCTTGCCAGGGAAGAGGAAAACCTGAAAGAGTTTAAAGAGCTTACCGAAAGGATGAAGCATTCATCAGTTCGAGCGGTTGTGGTGTCATCGATTTATATGCCGATTGTAATGGTTTTGGGCAGCATTGGAACTGGGCTGGCACTGTGGTTTGGAGGCGAGGGCGTCATTGGACGTTCCATCAGCTATGGCACCTTGGTGGCGTTTATTACCTATACCATGCAGTTCTTTGAGCCCATTCGTGAGCTGGCTCGAATATTTGCTGAGCTGCAAAACTCCCAGGCTTCAGCAGAAAGGGTTTTTTCCATGATCGAAACCCAGCCCGATGTTAAGGATTCACCGGAGGTTATCGAGAAATACGGCGATTTATTCACGCCCAAAAAGGAGAACTGGCCGCACATAAAAGGGGATGTGACTTTCCACAACGTATCCTTCTCATACAAAGAGGGAGAGGAGGTGCTTAAAGATTTTAACCTGGAGGTAAAAGCAGGAGAGACCATTGCGCTGGTGGGTGAGACGGGGGCCGGCAAGAGCACCATCGTAAACCTGCTGTGCCGCTTTTATGAGCCTACTAAAGGTGAGATCAGGATCGATGGAGTGGATTACCGCAAGCGTTCTCAGCTGTGGCTGCAATCCAACATAGGGTATGTGCTTCAGACACCCCATCTGTTCAGCGGAACCGTAAAAGAGAATATAAGGTACGGCAGGTTGGATGCCAGCGATGAAGAGGTGATAGAAGCCGCCAAGCTAGTCAACGCCCACGATTTTATCATGAAGCTGGAGAAGGGATATGACACCGAAGTGGGCGAGGGTGGAAACAGGCTGTCTACCGGTCAGAAACAGCTCATCTCGTTTGCCCGTGCCGTTCTGGCCAACCCCAGGATATTTGTATTGGACGAAGCCACCTCTTCGGTGGATACCGAGACCGAGCAAATCATTCAGGATGCCATACAAAAGGTGCTTCGGGGCAGGACCAGCTTCGTGATAGCCCACCGCTTGTCTACCATAAGATCAGCTGATCGCATACTGGTGATTCGCAATGGACGTGTGGTTGAGCAGGGTACTCATTCCGAACTACTCAGGCGAAGAGGATACTATTACAGGCTGTATACAAACCAGTTTATGGAGGAAAAGGAAAGGGAGATTATGTTGCAGATGAGAGGCTAATCAGATGGCCGACTATCAGCTGGTCCGAGCGATTTGTCCAAATAATGGCATCGTTTTCTATCTGAATATGCTTGTAGTTAACGTTGTTTGGTGGTCATAACATTATATACAGTGACCATTGGTGTTTCATATACCATATTTTTCAACTAGAGGATCCTCCCTTAACCAGGTTATAATATATTTACAATAAGAGACAAGCCATCCTTTTTAGCACATCATTTCAATTATCTGGGATAGGGAGGAAGAGAGCATGACAACGAAAAGATTTAAATTTGCAGTGTTTATAGCATTAACCGTGGCTTTATTCTTATGCGCAGCTATTCCAAAAGTTTCAGCTGCAGGGTATCAGCTTACCAGGGATTTGAGAAAGGGGATGAGCGGTGAAGATGTGGCCGTTGTACAGCGCCTTCTCAAGGACCTGGGCTTTTTTACATACCCTCAGATCACAGGTTACTTTGGCAGTGTAACCGAGACGGCTGTAAAGGCTTTTCAAAGGGCGAACGGGCTGACAGCTGACGGCATCATAGGCCCTATTACCCGCGGTGTCATGAACAAGCTCCTGGCCGGCTCGACTCCTTCACGGGGCGACACTACCAGCGTTTATATTGTACAGCCGGGGGACTCCCTGTGGAAGATCAGCCAGCGTTTCGGGGTTTCACTGGACGAGCTATTTGCGGCTAACAATATGAACAGTTCGACCATAATTTATCCAGGGCAGGAAATCATCATTCCCCGGGGCGGTGCCCCCATAGATGCACCAAGGGTTACATACATAACCCACACCGTAGTTAAGGGCGATACTCTATGGAACCTGTCATACAAGTACGGCGTGCCCATGGAGGAAATTGCGCAGGCCAATGGCATAACCACTTCTACTGTGTTGTATGTAGGCCAGGTTTTAAGGATTCCCAAGAAGGAGATACCTGTAAAACCCACGCCTGGACCTCAATATGGCGAGCTGCTGGATTGGTGGAAGGAAGCCCAGTACGCCTTTCCGCTCAATTCCACGGCAACCGTGGTGGATTTTCATACTGGTATCAGCTTTAGAGTAGTAAGGACATATGGAACGGGGCATGCCGATGTAGAACCGCTGACTTATGAGGATACGCGCATAATGAAGAGCATCTGGGAAAGATATGAGAGGTTGGCAAGCGGTGCTGTAAACTACTGGGCCAGGCGACCGGTGCTGGTACTCATAAACGGGCGCAAGCTGGCGGCCTCTGCCACTGCGGCACTACATGCCGGTCTGGATTCGGCACCCGATGGAGCCTATGTGAGCTGGAGAAGTGGTGATTACGGGCCTGGGATAAATTACGATAAGATAAAGGGAAATGGAGCAGATGGGCACTTTGATATTCATTTTTTGAATAGCGTACGCCACAAGGATGGGCAGGTAGATACCGAGCACCAGGTCATGATAAGGATAGCCGCAGGGCAATAAACGGTGAACTTATGCATGACATTTAATACAAAGGTAACAATTTGTTTGTTTAAATGTAAAGACAGATTGAGAGGTAATAATGTATAATAAAGATTGAAATGATGTGCGAAAGGATGGCGCCTCTTATGAAAAGGAAGGTATTAATTTTAATTGCCCTGTTTCTGGTGTCGGGAGTCTCTTATGTAGCTCATACCCTCTATCAGGTTCTCAATCCCGAGACCCTGTTCGAAACACAGCCGCATACCGAAGAAAATGCGGATACCAAGCAGCCGATACAAAACGATAAAGAAGTTTCTGTACACATCCGGCAGCCAGAGGAGCAGTACCGTTTCGATGAGGATAGAATCAACATTCTCCTGCTCGGATTGGATGCGGATCAAGAACGCTATGAGACCATGAAAGCATTTAGAACTGATACAATCATATTATTGTCCATTGACTTTCAAGCCAATCATGTGTATCTCATCTCAATTCCCAGGGACAGCTATGTGAAGATACCTGGAAGACAACAGAGGGATAAGATCAACACCGCCTTTGTATGGGGTGGTGGGTTCAATGGCAAAGGCTTTGAGAGAACCATAGAAACGGTAAGCAGCTTTTTGGGCGGAATTCCCATACACTATTACGTTGGGATTGATATGAACGCCTTTGTAGAAATAGTCGACATCATGGGCGGTGTGGAATTTGAGGTGGACGTTCCCGTTAAAATAGGAGGAAGGGAGCTAAAGCCTGGACTGCAACGGCTCGGTGGACAGCAGGTACTGGATTACTGCAGGAACAGGCATTTCCCCTGGGGAGACATCCAGAGAGTTAAGAACCAGCAAAAGATGCTTCTGGCCATATTTGATCAGCTCAAGTCTTCAAAACAGCTCCTCAATGTTTCGAAGTATTATGAAGTGGTAAAGAGCAAAGTTTACACCAATCTAAACGCAAAGCAGATTGCTGCTTTGGGAGTTTTTGGGATGAAACTGGACCTTTCAAACATCCATACTTACAGCATACCTGGTGATTTTCTCAATATTGACGGAATAAGCTACTGGGGAGTAAATCAATACGGTAAAAAAGACCTAGTAAAAGAGATATTCGGCGTTGAAATAGAGATAGACCCTAGAGATGATGTAAGATATATAAAGAAGGAGTTAGAGGAAAAGCTCAAGGCGCTTAAAGCGGCTATTAATGAAGCCAATGATATGATAAACAAAGCGCAAAAGGTTATGTCAACATATTTTGCATACGTAAAGGAAGAAGAAAAGGCCGGTGTTGAGTCGCGCATTAATAAAGTGCGCCAAAGCATAGATATTGAGGATGTGGCATCTATCAAGACAGCAACAAGAGAGCTAAAGGATTATACAGACAGGCTGGCTCAAATGTGCGCTCAGCGAAAGAAAGAGGATGAGGAGAGAAAGGCACATGAGCAGGCACTTGTAAAAGCCCGAAAGGACGCTCAACAGGTAATACAGTGGGCCACCGCGCAGATCGAAGAAAAGGGCGACAGGCTATCCCCCCAAGACAGGCAAAGGATTGAGGCATCAATTGCAAGCGTAAATGAAGCATTAAAAGGCCAAAATGTCCAAGATATTATTAACAAAACGGCCGAATTGAAAAAACAGGCCGAGGCCATATTCAATGCGATAGAACAAGAAAAAGAGAAGGGTAATAACGATACTCGGAAAGAACCAAGTTCTCCACCGCAAGGTGGTACAGATGACCCGAATGGTGGTGAGGTACCGGAAAATGGCCAGGACAACTCGCAGGCACCGGATGATAATCAAGAACCTGCGGGCGATGGGCAAGATAATTCAGAAGCAGTGAGGAATGAGCAGAGAGTTTAGGAAGATCCTGATGAAGATGGGGAGAGTTCGGCGGATGAAGGTGATGTTTAGGGAAATGCCCTCACTTACGATGAAGTGATGTCTGGATTGTGACAGAACGAGCGTGAAGGCGGGGGATTATGGGGTGGCTGAGTACGACAGTAAAATCCATGACATGGACAATATAAGCATAGAGGATGTGATCGATGTAAAGGAATTAAAGGGCATACTCAACTGCTTTGTGCTGGCCACGGGGCTAGGGGCGATATGCGCAAACGCCAAAGGCGAGCCCATCATCGTTCCGGATGAATACGAAGGTCAGTGTCCGTTCTGCAAAATAGTGCGCTCTGATCCCGAAGGCCTTAAGCGGTGTAATCAGTCCATGAGCTATGCGGGAAGACAGGCGGCGCAGCTGGGTGAGCCCTATATCTTCCGCTGCCATGCCGGTCTGATAGAGTTTGCTGCTCCCATAATGTTCAAGGACATATATCTTGGTAGCATCTCGTGTGGACCTGTCATCATGTGGGAATGGGATGAGATTGCTCTTCAAGAGTTTTTGAATCTAACCCGGGACCTCAACATCAACCGTGAAGCCTTGGTGGTGGCCAGCAGGCAGGTCAAGATGCTGTCCAGCAGGAACGTACAGGCAGCGGCCCAGCTTATTTTCATAGTGGCCAATCACATCGCGAAAACCGGTATGCTTACGCTGCAGTACAGAAAGGAGCTCAATGAACAGCAGGCAAAGCTGGCCGAAGCGATATTTGAGAGAAAGCGCGCCGAGGAGACCATTAAGGCCCTTGAGGCCAAGGCTCAAGTATCGATATACCCTATAGACAAAGAACAGGAGCTTTTAAGCAGGGTCAGGCTGGGAGATCGTACCGGTGCAAAGGAAATTCTAAATGACCTGCTGGGGGATATATTCTTCCGCACAGCAGGGAACATGGACCTCATGAAAGCCAGGATATTGGAGCTCGTGGTTGTCATATCGAGGGCAGCGGTGGAAGGGGGCGCTAGCCTGGAAAGGTTGTTGGGCCTAAATTACAACTTCATTTCCGAGCTGTCGCAGATGAACAGCATTGATGAAGTGTGTCACTGGGTTGTGAAGGTGCTGGATACCTTCATGGATACCGTGTACGAAACCAAAAAAGTTCGCAATGCCAAAAGCCTTGGTGAGGCTTTAAAGTATATTCGTGAGAATTATAATAAAGATATCACCCTTGAGGATGTGGCGCGAAATGTGTATATAAGCCCTTATTATCTCAGCCACTTATTTAAGGAGGAACTTAACATAACGTTTTTAGAATATTTGACCATGGTGAGAATGGAAGAGGCCAAAAAGTTGCTCAAGGATACATCGCTCTCTATTGTAGCCATTGCATCTCAGGTGGGCTATGAGGATGCCAGCTATTTCAGCAAGGTGTTCAAGAAATACGTCGGCATATCCCCTGCACAATACAGGAAGAATCTCTGATGTTGGGCTTGGCAAGATTTTACCCATATTCACAAGATTTAACCAGTACGGCTAGAACCAAACCTGTTATAATTTAAAATGTGAGCTTTTAAAGCATGTCTATGGCAGGAACCAGAGATATATTGTTGAAGCGATGAGCTCATGATATTTGATAAAAGGGGGGTTTTAATAAATGGCTGATTTTAGGGCAATCGCTGATGCTTTGAAAGCCGGCAATGCTCCAAAGGTGAAGGAAATGGTCGAGGCAGCGCTGGCAGAGGGGGTAAACCCCGAGGATATTGTGAATAAGGCGCTCATAGTGGGAATGAGCGAGATAGGTGAGCTGTTCAAGAACAACGAGATATACGTTCCAGAGGTGCTCATTGCTGCTCGCGCTATGTACGCCGGACTGAACATCTTAAAGCCCTTGCTGGCCGAACGGGATGTAAAGCCGATGGGAAAGGTAGTCATTGGTACCGTGAAGGGCGATCTACATGACATTGGCAAGAATCTGGTTGCCATGATGCTTGAAGGGGCGGGATTTGAGGTAACCGACCTTGGCATCGACGTTTCGCCCGAAAAATTTGTCGATGCAGCAAAAGCTGCAGGGCCAGGCTGTATCGTTGCCATGTCGGCGCTGCTCACTACCACCATGCCGGCCATGAAGGATACCATTGAGGCCTTGAAGACAGCAGGCTTAAGGGACCAGGTGAAGGTTATGGTAGGAGGGGCGCCGGTCACGCAGAAGTTTGCCGATGAGATCGGCGCTGATGGCTATGCGCCTGATGCCGCATCGGCTGCTGATCTGGCAAAGACCTTTGTAGCGTAATGCCTTAATGGTTTTGATGTGAGATCGCATAGTGACTGCTGTATTAAAGAAGTGCAGGAGAAATATAAAAAGGCATAAAAAAAAGAGGGCACTTTAAGGTGAAATGCCCTCTTTTTTGTTATTTGTCATACAGTATTCCAAATTTTATCTTTAAGGTCTTAAAGTCAGAGTTTATTTAATATGCAATTTGTTGCTGAAATGCCTTTTCCAGCTTTTTTGTATAACATCCACCACTGGCTGCCTTGTCTTTAAAATTACTACCAGCTGCGAGACGCTGCGCTCTATATTCATCGGCGTTATAGAGATAGAGGCATTCACTCCATCCACATAATGCCACCCCTCGTTTAGTTTGAAAAAACCTTTTATTCTGAATGCGAAGTCCGAAAGGCTTTGCAAAAAACCCTTTAGCTTTTCCCTCTCAAATACTCCATCGGCTTCAAGCAGCAGGGTTTTTGGCCTGTTGGACGGACAATTGAGGTTGGAAGTTGCTGGAGGTAGCGGAAACCCTTCAAGATTTTGCTGCAACCAGGTGTGGTCCAATCTGCCGTAAGAGGTGGTTACTATGGGGGCGACAGGATTCAGGCTTCGAATGCTTTCCTCCACACTGTTGAGCCTCGCGGAATCCACCAGATCCGCCTTGTTTATCACTATCAAATGGCTGTATTCTATCTGTTTGCGTGCAACCTCCAGCGTCTGTGACAGTTCTATAAACGAGGTGGCGTCGACAATGCATATGGTACCTCTAAAATCATAGACGTCGCCGGTTTTTGGCTGTATGTCGTAAAGGATTTTTTCCATCCCCGATGGGTCCGAAAGCCCCGAGCTTTCGATAAATAGCGATTCAATGGGGGTGCTGGCCATTGCGATCAGCCCTTCGGCAAAAGTGGAGGCAAGGCAGCTGCAAAAAATAGAGCCATTATTTATTTCGATCAGGTCTATGCCTTCCTTTTTGACCAGTGTACCGTCTATGCCCACACTGCCAAACTCATTCATTATTATGCCTATCTTATTATTTTGTCTAAATTCCAGCAGGTTTTTTAAGAGCGTGGTCTTACCCGCTCCCAGAAAACCGGTGATCAAATATACCGATATCTTGCGACTCATTTTAGACACTCCTCAATACTTCTGAATAGATCGTTTCTGCTGGGTATTATGGACGAATACTTGAGCTTGCCGTTGATGTATATGCACGGGAGGTTCTTTATGCCCATCTTCTTGATGCGAGCTATACCTTCACGGGTGGTAAACTTGTGTTCCACCCAGTCTATCTTGTCGCCAAAGTGTTCTTTAGCGATTTTTACGGCGTTCACCATGTAGGTACAGGCAGCGCAGGTAGCCGAATCCAGTGTGAAGACCTCGATAAGCGGCTTTTCAAGGTTTTCATAGTCGGGCAGCTCAACCTCAATGTCCAGCTGTGTACCCTGATAATTCTCCAGCATCTTCCTTACCTCGTCGGTATTGCGTATGGCCTGCTGTATGCCGATGGGGTTTTCGGGTGGAACGTCGTACGGCATGTCGCATCCTGGTGCAATGGCCAGGTTGTGGTGATTTAGCTTATCCAACAGGTCTACCACGTACTTCATGTTGTCCTGCTGGCTGCCATACAACATGATGGAGGTTAAGGGGATGTTGCCGCCCAGCACTATGTTGTATTTATCGGTAATCTTTTTGGCTTCAACCATGTCTATGTTTTCATCGATGAATATGGAATCAGGGCCGGTTTTGCACATCTCCTCGATGTTCTTCGAGGCATTGCCGCACACGAAGAATGAGGACAAGGATCCGTTTTGCTTGATAAAGCTAAAAATTTCGGCAGCAGGTTCCGATATAAACTGTGCAAAGTGCTGTGGAGAGATCTGGGAGACCAAAGGATCCACAATTGCGATGACGTCCATCCCGGCTTCTAGGTAGTATTCTGCCATCCTTTTGGCTACCTCGCTGGTGTATCTAATGAGCTGATGTACATAATCGGGGTCCATGAACATATCCATGAACAGCTCGGTACCTCTCAGATGGGATGCCAGGGTCAAAGGTCCACATATCAGTCCAAATAAAGCGGTGGTCTCGCCAACTTCGGCTTTAAATCTTTTCATCACTTCCAGTATCATGGGAAGCCTCCCATCTGATTTTTCGGGCAGGCGTTGAGGAACGGTTTTATCAGAAGCCAGTGGATGGGATTTGACAGATGGCGGGGCTTTTTGAGCCCATACCAGCTGGCAGCCCAGGATTTCAGCTTCTACCTGCAGGTCAAACAGTACCGGCTGCCCATCTGGGCGGTACAGCCTGTTCACTTCCATAAGGGAATCAAAGAGCTTTTTGCTGTCGGTTAAAACCTCGATGGCGCTGTAGCCTTTGAGCTTGCCAGCATGGACACCGGCAAAAGGCACCCAAGGCACCCTTGGAAGGCCTTTTTCATGTTTGAAAGTCCTTATAAGCAGCTCTTTTCCTGTTATGGCTTCCATAATCTTGTAACCCCCTTGATATACTATGGATGTGCTGTTCTGTGTTTGCCTTTTATTGTATCAACTGATATCCGGGATGTCTGCATTCTATCTTGTTAAGTTTAGTGAAATCTTGTGGAGGGGTGTTTTAAAAAACTTTATGAAGAAGTGATTTGCTCAAAATGATGTGGTAAAATATCCTCATAATGATAAATGATGAAGTAAAAAGAGATAAACTTGAAGAGGGGAGCAAAGTTTACGATGATCAATTATTTTTTGGGTATCGATATTGGAACATCCAGCGTTAAGGCTGTGGTGGTGGATGAGGAAGGTACAGTGGTTGCATCAGCTCAGCGGCAATATGATATCTTAAAGCCCCAACTGAAATATGCAGAGCAGGATGTTGAAGCCTTATGGGAGTCCACCAAACTTGCGATAAAAGAGGCGCTGGCACAAAAGGACGGTATTGCTGAACGTATAAGAGCAATTGGCCTGTCGGGCCAGATGCATGGGCTGGTGCTGCTTGATCAAAGGCTTAAGCCCGTGAGAAATGCCATCATCTGGGCAGATCAACGTTCTAAGAAAGAAATACAGCAAATTTATAAGATAATACCGCAAGAGGAGTATGCTAAATTTACCTTAAACGCTTTGAGTACCGGTTTTTTGATATCTTCTCTTATGTGGGTCAAGCAGCATGAAACCGAGAATTTCAAACGCACATTTAAGGTGGTATTGCCCAAAGATTATATTCGGTACAGGTTGTGCGGGGAAATCGGAACGGATAAATCAGATGCCTCAGGTACGGTGATATTTGATGTTGCACAAAGGGATTGGGCATGGGAGTTGATTGATAAGCTAGGCTTGGCGCACGATATGTTTCCTGTCAGCCGAGAATCTTATGAAGTTGCCGGTGCTGTAACTTCAGAATGTGAGAGGGAACTGGGCTTGAAAAAGGGTACGCCTGTAGTGTTTGGTGGAGGCGATACCATCATGCAGTTGGTAGGCAACGGCATCATAGGCCCGGGCATTCTCTCTTCAAACATCGGAACGGCAAGCCAGGTATCCTGTGCGCTTGACCAGCCGCTATATGATGACAAGTACAGGACAAATACATTCTGCCATGCCAGGGAGGGCCTGTGGACAATTATGGGGGCCTGTTTAAGTGGCGGGGGCACCTTGAAATGGTTAAAAGATAGCGTTTTGATGATGAAGGATTACGATGAGATGATGGAGCTGGCCCAAAATGTGCCGCCAGGCAGCGAGGGCTTGCTGTTTCTGCCTTATCTCAGCGGGCAGCGCACGCCCCACAATGACCCCGATGCAAAAGGGATATTCCTGGGGCTTACCCTCAAGCATTCTAGAGAGCACTTGATCCGCAGCGTTGTGGAAGGCGTCGTATTTGCTCTAAAGGATTCGCTTGAGGTATTTGAGAGGCTGGGCATTAAATTTGAAAGAGTAATAGCCTCCGGAGGCGGCGCCAGGGGAAGGCTGTTCTTGCAGATTCAGGCCGATGTGTTTGGCAAGGAGATATACAGGAGCATGCATGATGAGCAGGCATGTATTGGAGCTGCCATTACAGCAGCGGTGGGAGTTGGCTTTTACCCGTGTTTTGAGGAGGCCTGCAAGCATATGGTTCATTTGCATCCCGAGGTGACAGTTCCAAACAAAGAAAATCACGAGATATATCAGGAAAGGTTTGAGGCTTATCGGAAGATGTATTTGTGCAATAGGGATTTGTTTTGAAGTGGCGGCATAAAGGGAGGTAGCTATTCATGGAGTGGATATCGATCAATGGCAGTGATGACGTGCCATCAATCGCAGAATTTACCTAGTGGCTGTGGGAGTCGGGTTGCAGGTGTCGGTGTGCTCAGGTGATGCTCCACATCGTTTACAATGGGCTTGTGAGAATACCAGCAAGGATTTGGGACCTTGGCATGAGATAGCACTTGGCCGGATTGATTTGGACTCATCTATGGGCACGGCTGCTGAAATAGAGCATAGCGTGAAATTATGAAGACACGTTTGACGTAGTACAAAAATGATGGTACTATAAAGTCAGTAGCTGATTACTTATTAAGCAAAGAGGTGTGGGGAGAAAAGGGGAGGTTTGCTTGTTATACGTGTTATACATGTTACAATAGGGTACTTATACCAGATCATGTGAAGTCTAGGGGCTATGCCGTACTGAGTTTGTTAACCTACATGATCATGTGAATATAGTGTCTACAAGAATGTCTGCTCCAACTTGGTCATCAACAATGGGGGAAGATTTGATGAATTCACCTCTATTCTTATTCTGCCAATGCCTCTGCCAATACCATTATGATGTCAGAGCTTATAAATGGCTTATTTACGTTTAGCGCTTCCTTTTCAAGGGGAGTGATTAGCAACCGGGCTATTCTAATAGTTATGAGAAGAAAAAAGCCGTTGGAAGATGGTTTTGGCAGCTATTTGCTCGAGAGGGAGGAATGATAAAGGTGTCTATTACTAAACAACGATATAATAGGTTTAGGGCTCAACGCATTAAACCGCTGTGTTTTGATAATAAATTGTGGTCTTCACCCTATAGATGCGGCCCTTTCTTGATATATCAGGTAGGAGATTTGAAGTGCGTTAGTAATCATAAAATAAATTTTCATGTTCAGAGGTCTTACGATATTATATATACAGTTTCCGGAAAAGGAAATATGCGTATTGACAGCAAAATGTTTGTGCTCTCGGAAGGCGATTTGTTTGTAGTTTTGCCAGGACAACAGCATGAAGGTTGTGCTGATGTAATTGATCCTTTTAGAATTTATTTCATTTGCTTGGACATAGATGAAAAAGCAAGTGATCAAAATTGGATAGATATTTTACACAGCTTGAGGCATATGGAAAGGCCTGTGGTAAAAGATAGATATGGAATTGCTAATGTTTTTATGAACTTATTCAATGAGCTGATCAACAAAGAGGCATATTACGAAACTAGCATAAGAAATTTCATAGAACAGCTTTTGATCTTTCTCTACAGAAACGTTAGTGCATCCAAAAAAGGGCGGGATAGATGCAGGGAGAAGCATTTAGAAGAGTCAATGTTTTTAGTGCATCCCCTGGTATATGAGGTATTGAATTATATTGACACGCATTTTTTAAAAATAAAAAATCTTTCAGAATTAAGCGATATTTTTGGGTATAATTATTCGTATTTATCCAATTTATTTTCTAAAGAGATGGGATATAGCATAACTCATTTTTATAATAAAAAGAGGTTCCAAAAGGCTCTGGAATTGTTGTCGGAAAAGAGATATACAATTACAGAAATAGCTCATATTTTAAACTATGAATCGGTACACGCTTTCAGTATGGCATTCAAAAAGGAGTTTGGCCTGTCTCCTACACAGTATATACACGAAGAAAACAATATTAAAAAAACAAAAAAAATATTAAATAATTACCTAAAAAATAATAAAATATTAAATAATTACCTAAAAAATAATAAAGACAAAAATAATAAATTAAATTTATAATTAAACTATACAAGCAATGCAAAAGATTTCATAAGACTGGAAGCATTTCTGGAGCAGTCGGTTAAAATAAGATAATTGGTATTGTGAAGGTCTAGTATATATTCCCCATGAAATATCCCACTTCGTGTATTTTATCCATATTCGGGAGGTATAAAAATGACTTTAAAAACAAAGGTGAATGCTGCATTACAAGCAAATATAAGCACCAAAAAAAAGAAGAAGAAAAAAATTTTTACAGCTTCTAATGTGATGCTCTATTTAATGTTTTTGCCTGCCATCATTCATTATGTAATATTTTCTTATATTCCTATGCCGGGTATACTGCTAGCTTTTGCTGATTATAGGATAGGGGGCTTTAACGGCTGGGTTGGACTGGAAAACTTTAGATATCTTTTTAATTTGCCTTATTTTTGGCAGGCTTTTTTGAATACATGGATATTTGTCATTCTTAGGTATCTGATTTCTTTCCCTGCACCTATAATATTTGCGATTTTATTGAATGAAGTAAAAACCACTTATTATAAAAAATTTTTACAAACGATTAGTACGTTACCCCATTTTATATCGTGGGTTGTTGTAGCGGGCATATGGACTTCAATGCTTTCTCCAACTACGGGTTATATAAACTATATAATACGCTTATGCGGTGGGGAGCCTGTGTATTTCTTGGCCAAACCAAAGTTGTTTCCCTTTTTGCTCACATTGATCGGCGTGTGGAAAGAAGTGGGGTATAGCGCTATAGTATATTTAGCTGCTATTTCGGGTATAGATCCAGAATTATATGAAGCTGCAATAGTAGATGGGGCAACTAAATTTCATCAGATGAGGTACATTACGCTGCCAGGGATCAAAAACACTGTATTGGTGGTGCTGGTATTATCCTTTGCAGGGGTGTTGAATTTCTTTGAGCCGCCGTTTGTGTTTATGAATCCAATGATACAATCCACTGCTGAAGTGCTGGATGTATATATTTACAATGTTGGATTGGTAAAGGCCAGATATTCTTTGGCTACGGCTGCAGGATTGTTTAAGTCAGTTATATCCTTTGTGCTTTTGTTATTTGCTAATTTTATGAGTAAAAGGTTAACGGAAGATGGCAGAGGGATTATATAAAGTTATAAGATTGAAGGGGTGTTAAAATGAATAGACTGACGCGGGGAGAAAAAGTTTTTATTGTGATGATATATGTTGTCTTTGCAGTGGTGGCTCTCCTGATGCTTGTTCCCGTGCTGTACGTATTGAAGAGATCATTTGACGTAGGGGCGGGAGATATTACCCTATCCCTCATTCCAAAGGAATTTTCCGCTTTTTACTACAGGATAGTGTTAAGGGATAAAGGAATATACAGGACTTTCGTTAATTCGGCTTATATTACTATAGTAGGGACTGTGCTGGCCGTTGCATTGCAGAGTATGGGGGCGTACACTCTGCACAGGAAGGAGTTGCCGGGGCATTCGTTTTTTACTTATATGCTCATCATTCCAATGATGTTTGGCGGTGGGCTTGTCCCTTTCTATTTGCTTATGAAGACTTTGAGGATGATAGATACCTTTGCTGTTTTGATAATACCTGCTTGTATGAGTGGATGGAATATGTTTCTTATACGTAATTACTATAATTCTATACCAGCCAGCCTTGAAGAATCGGCCAGGATAGATGGTGCAAACGAGTTTGTTATATTGTGGAGAATTGTCTTCCCTGTTTCAACCCCGGTAATAGCAGCTATCGCCTTATTTACTGCTGTAGGCTATTGGAACACTTTCTTTAGCGCCCTGATATTTATTAATACTCCTACCAAATTTACTTTTCCAGTCAAGCTTAGAGAAATGCTATTAGTCCAGCAGCAGGCGACTCAAAGATTCGAAGAGATGCTAGCCCAAGGTGGGGAAGGCATTTTGAGGCAAAACTTGACAAATGAGGGACTTTCGGCTGCTATGATTATTTTATCCATGCTGCCAATCATAATCATATATCCGTACCTGCAAAAGTATTTTGTGAAAGGTATAATGGTGGGCTCATTAAAAGGGTGATTAAAGGCTGTGAGATATTTGGGAATGGAAAGGTTTATTGAGGGGGTATAAAACCTTCTCTATTATATACAAACAAAAATAATGTTACAAAGGAGGTTGAATTATGAGTAAAAAGGCTTTTGTGAGGTTAATGGTTCTGGTTATGTGCATGTGCTTACTGTTTGTCACAATGAGCGGTTGTGGCGAGAAACCGAGCGGTAAACCTACTGTCGAGGAGCAAACAAAGCAGGAAGATGACAAGCAAACAGAACAAAAGGCAGAAGGACAAACAGAACAAAAAAGCGAGGATACACCCCAAGCGGTAGCCAGGCCTGAGTTTATGGAAATAACGCGTACCCTTTATTTTGGCGATGCTACAGACAATCCAGACTTAAAGGAAGAATGGTGTAAAGCGTTTGAAGAGAAATTTGGCATAAAAATCAAGGTAAATTCACCTCCAAGAAATGAGTATTTGCAAAAAGTAAACCTGATGGTGGCCTCAGGCGAACTAAAAGGTTTGGTAAACCTTTTTACTCCCAACGATGTTTTGAAGTATAAAGATGATGGAGTAATCGAACCCCTGGATGAGTATATAAAGGATAATGCTGTATGGAATTCAATGCCCGATGGGTTCAAAGAATTGCATGAATATGATGGCCAAGTATGGGCAATTGCTATGGGGTACAGCGGCAATTATTTCACTCGGGCTATCAGAAAGGACTGGTTGGACAAACTGGGGTTGAAAGTCCCCGAGACTGTAGATGAACTCTATGAGGTAGCAAGGGCATTTACACTGGATGACCCTGATGGGAACGGCCAGGATGATACAGTGGGCCTAGTGTCTGCTGGGACATGGAACCTACAGGATATATTCCAGGCGTTTGGCGCAAGGCTTAACAACGTTGGTGGCAACAGTATAGCTTGGGATCCCAACGAGGATGCATGGGTGGACAGCATGTTGAAGCCGGGAATGGTTGACGCCTTAAATTATCTTGCTGACATGTATAAGAATGGTTATCTCGACAGGGAGGTATTTACAAATTCAGGCAGCCAGATGAGAGAGAAATTCCTATCGGGGAAATATGGAAGTACATTCTATTGGTCAATGTGGGGTTATAGCTCTGAGCCGCAAATTCAAAAGTCAATACCTGATGCTAAAGTTATAGAGGTAGTAGGATTGAAAGGGACGGTGACCCAAAACCTCAATCAGGTTGTTACTACCGGTGCGCCGTATGTACTGATTAAAGGCACGCCACAGCCCAAAGAGGTAGTTAATGCCTTCTTGGATATATTCTTTGGAGATAAGCTAGGACATTTTATGGGCAGGTTAGGGATAGAAAATAAGACGTTTAAGTTTGTAGACGATAATACAATATACACTCTCAAAGATCCTGGAACCGGTCAAGGCTATGCCCAGCCAGGGATAGTCAGCGAGATTCCTCGGTTTGGCAGCGATAAAATAACGATTATACCAGATGGAACCGAGGAAGAAAAACAACGAAGCATAGAGATGGCCAATATAAAGAAAAAGATGACGGAAGAGGGTTTTGCCATCAAGATACTGTTTGAATGTCCCGGTAAAATGGATGTTTTGCTGTCCGATAAATATACAGAAGTATCAGCAGATGTAAACAGGATATTCAATGATACGGTGGTAAAAGTGGTAACCGGTGAGATGAAAGCCGAAGATGCGATAGCCGAGTACAGAAAACAGATGAAAGCAATTGGGGGCGACATCATCCTGCAGGAAGCCAACGCTGCTATTGGCAGGCAAGCAAAGCAGACATATTGATGGTGTGAACAAAAGTCGATATAGATTCCTGATTTGGTCGTAAGCGAGATTTTTCGCTTACGACCAAATTTTGAAAAGGAGGTTGCAAGGAATCATGGAAGAAAACGATGAAATGAAGGTGGAGGACATCTGTACGCATTATGGAGAAGATTACTCCAGGGTTTTAGGCGCCGTGGTGCCTCCTTTGTTCATGAATACTTTATTCACCAGGAAGAAAGGCAGTTATGGCTATAGCTATACCCGTATTAATAACCCGACAACAGAGATTGCTGAGAGGAAAATAGCTGAGCTTGAATACGGTGAGGCTGCAAAGCTTTTTTCGTCAGGGATGGCAGCCATAACAGCTGCTATAATGTATTGGCTTGAAAAGGATAGCCACGTTGTTACTGTAAATTCGGTATACGGTCCAGTAAGAGAGTTTTTAGGAACGTATTTATCTAGGTTTGGGGTAGAAGTGACGTTTGTAAAAAACGGTACGGTAGAGGAGTTTGGGAATGCTATCAAGCCTAACACAAAGCTTTTTTATCTAGAGTCGCCTTCATCCAACGTATTTGTCATACAGGATATTGAAGGGATTACAAAGCTGGCTAAACAGCATGGTATAGCGACAGTTGTAGATAATACCTGGGCTACTCCTGTCTTCCAAAATCCCCTGCGGATGGGGGTCGATATGGTTGTACATTCGGTATCTAAGTACTTGGGTGGGCACAGCGATATAGTAGGGGGTGTGCTGATAGCAAATAGCGAGATAATAAATAACATCATCCACAATGAACGGGCGCTATTTGGAGGAGTTATGGACCCTTTTCAGTCGTGGCTTTTGATAAGGAGCCTCAGGACGCTGCCGTTGAGGATGAAGCAACATCAAGAAAATGCCATGAAGGTGGCACAGTTTCTTTCTGAGCACCCCAAGGTAAGTAAGGTATTCTATCCTGGGTTAGCATCACACCCACAATATAAACTGGGCAGAAAGCAAATGAAGGGATATTCTAGCTTAATGAGCTTTATCCCCAGAGGGAATCTTGAAAATGTGAGGGCATTTATCCAAAGGCTTAGGTTCTTCGAAGAAGGTCCAAGCTGGGGAGGTTTTGAAAGTTTGATCAATACACCTGGAGTGGGCGTGAGCGAAGAGAAATTGCGTGAAATGGGGATTCCTCCTGGACTAATACGTATTCACATAGGTTTAGAGAATGTGGACAGTATTATAGAGGACCTTGACCAAGCACTAGAAGTTTTTTAGATGTATAAGAGGGGTAGTATGAATATAATACACACGTTAAAAAGACTAATAGTAATAGAAAGCGACATAAAATCAGGTTCTGAGAGAACACAGATTTTGTTTACATTACAAAATATATTTGCGGTGGTATATGGCATACTCACAGGAGGAGTATTTCTGACAGGCTTTGCCGTTTTACTAGGGGCATCAGATGAAGTAGCGGGTTTTATAACGTTATTGCCTAGCATGGCTGGTATAGTGAATATTTTTTCGGGATTAATTTGGGAAAAGATAGAACGACGAAAGAAGGTTATAATAAACATCTTATATATAGGTAAAGTGCTTATAAGCGCGGTGGTGATTATTCCTTTTTTATTGCCCAAAAGTGTGCAGATCCCGACTTTGATGGTAATGGTTTTTGTAGGATATTCATTTTTGACTATTTGCGCGGTTGCTATAAATATTTGGTTCATGAATTTAGTTCCTCAAGACAAAAGGGGCAGGTATTTTGCTAGGCGACAGAGTATATCGCTCATTATACATTTATTTTTGCCGATTATAGCAGGACGATTTATAGATAACGTTTCAGATAAATACACTGGTTTTTTAATAATGAATACAATAGCTATGATATTTTTAATAGCCGAAAATATGACGTTTTCTTATATTGAGGAAGTAGAGATAAAGAGAACAGCAAGTAAAGTCTTAGATATAATAAGGGTTCCACTGTCTAATAGAAAGTTTGTCATATATACGCTTTATATTTTTGCGTTTTATGTTATGTTATATATATCTTGTGCGTTTTCACAGGTATACATGATAAAATATTTAAGTTTATCTTACATATTTATAAATGTATTAAGTGTGGTAAGTGCGATGTTACAAATAATATTTTACAACTGGTGGGGAAGGTTAGGGGATTCCAAGGGGCATGAATTTGTGCTGAACTGGTCAATATGGTGTTTTGTAGCTTTCTTGGGTTCCTGGGTGGTTATAAACAGCAAAAATGTAAAGTATCTTATGTTATTAAATACTATATTTGGAGCTGTTGCCAACGCGGGATTTGCAATAGGTGTATTTAATGTACGTTATCTAATGATGCCAGAGGAAGGTAAATCATTTTATGAGGGTTTCTTTGGTGCCAGCGTTGCTACAGCTCTTATAGTAAGTCCTATAATAGGTGGGTTTATTAAAAGAAGTTTGAGTGTAATTGATGGTCTTGAGTTTGCGGAATTCAGAATATTGTATTTTATTTCAATGGTGGGTATGACTATATTACAATTAGTATATATGTTTATAGATAAGAAAGCCAGTATCAAGCATGAAAATGTATATAACTAATGTATTCTTAGTTTTAGCCAAATAAGAGGGAGGGTATTTTTATGCTTTTAAAAGAATTAACGCAGGCATTTGGTGTAAGTGGATTTGAAGATGAGGTTTCACAATTGATAATTACAAATGTAAAGGAGCATGCTGATGAGGTTTTTGTTGATGCTCTTAAAAATGTTATAGTCCTTAAAAAAGGAAAAGGGATTAATAAAAAGAAAATAATGATAGCAAGCCACATGGATGAGATTGGTTTTATGGTTCTTTCAATCACCGATAAAGGGTATTTGAAGGTTAGGAATATTGGCGGTATTTCCATATATATGTCGGTTTTCAATAAAGTTAAGTTTAGAAATGGCATTGTAGGTATTGTGGACTATCAAGATTCCATAGCTGAAGCCAAGGGGAATGATATCGGAAAGCTTTATATCGATATAGGCGCAAAAAGCAAAGAGGATGCTTTAAGGTATATTGCTGTAGGCGAGCCTGCCGCATATGTGGGAGATTATGTTGAACTCCCTAATAATAGGGTATGTGCCAAGGCAATGGATGACCGGGTAGGTTGCTATGTTGCCATTGAAGCGCTGAAAAAATTGGGTACACCGTATAATGACGTATATTTTGTTTTTTCTGCACTGGAAGAAGTGGGACTGAGAGGGTCAAAAGTGGCTGCTCAAAGGATAAAGCCTGACATAGGCGTAGCAATAGACATAACAGGATCATATGATACACCGCAGGGCGGCAATGGAAATATGATGTTTGGCCAAGGAGCGGCAATAAAGATTATGGATAATTCGGTAATTTGTAGCGATAAAGTGGTGGAAAGCATGATAGAAACTGCCCAAAAGTACAACATAAAGTATCAACTGGATGTATTGCCTTCGGGAGGAACCGATGCAGGTGCCATAAATCAATCCAATGAAGGCGTGTTAACGGGAGGGATTTCCATACCTACAAGATATGGTCATAGCCCAGTTTCGATGGTGGATATGTTTGATGTTAACTGCTGTATTGAACTTGTAACTCATTTTGTGGACAAGGAATTTAAATTTTAAAGCACATTATTTTTGGAGTGGAGGTTTGATTGAGAATGCGGAAAGAGGAATATTTGTCTTACATTAAAAATGCTGTTTTATATGGAAGAGAAACATATGAGCAAAATACAAAAAAGTGGCTTGAGAGTTTTGATCCCCGGGGGTTTTTCGGATATACCCCACCAGGTCATATTCCAGTTCAGGCATTTCTCGAAGGCTTTATGTATAAGCTTACCGGGGATATAGAACATGCTGAATGGGCCAAAAAGGGCCTTTTAGAAATGGAAGAATTCAAGAAATATTTTCCCATGGATGCATCTGTTCAAAGAGAGGATTATAGAGAAGCTTTGCCCATTACTGAACCCCTCTTCGCTTTTCAACCATATATAAGCGCATATTTATATATAAAAGATAGCGGGGTTTTATCGAAACAAGAAGAGCAGTCAATACGAAAGTCGATTAAAGAGACTGTGGAAGTCATTCTGCATTTCCCGGAGTGGGGAGCTCATAACAGGTCAATGCTTCGGGTATGGGGAATTTCGTTGGCATGTGCCGCTTTAGGGGAAAGCGTGGAGACCAAAGAATGGTTAAAGCTGTGTGAATGTCTAGCTTCTGAAACTATAGGACGATGGTCTATAGAAGATACGGAGCTTTATGTACCTTTGTGGTTATTTGCTACCATGGAATATGTAAAGATTATGAACAGAGAAGAAGAGTATTACAGAATGCCACAGACCAAGTATTATTTTGATTTCATAACTAATTTAATAACTCCCAATGGTTTAATTCCGGATTTTGGCGACGCCAATTTTAACAGCAATTGGTATATATGGTTGGCTTGTTTGGAAAAAGGAGCATCGGTCTATAAGTGTGGGCATATGAAGTACGCAGCGCAAAAGATATATGAGTTTGGAATGTCAACACACGAAAAAGGGATATATTCTCTAGGATTGGCTATGTATTTCGTTTACGCTTATATGTATGCTGATGATGGGATTATACCTAAAAAACCCACTGGTGGCAGCAATGAGCTTCTAGAAGACCTTGTGGGGAAAAAGATAGTGTTTAGAAACGGGTGGGAAGAAGGTTCCACTTACATGCTTTTTAACTATAGGGATGAGGGGTATTATGCCTATATACCTCGCAAGTATTTAAGAACCACCATCGATGTAAAGGCAGAAAAGATGCATCATGGACATAGTGATGAGAACTCCGTTGTTATGCTTACAAAGGCTGGGAATATACTGCTTTGCGACGGAGGCTACAGAGAAAATTTACCAAATGGTAAGTATAGGGCCGATATATATCACAACAGAATGGTGTTTAGAGAGGGAATAAAGGCAAACCATATACCTGTGTTGGAATTTCTTCATGATGATGGCAGTTACAAAAAAGTGTTTACAGAGAAGATACATTTTCAACGTTTCAGCCAATTGGAAATGTCCCGAACTCGCATGTATTACCTTCCTCTAGATATAGTATGGGATAGATCAATCGTGTATGTCTTGAAGGAGGATATGTTCATCATAATAGATTGGGTCAAGTTTAACAAAGAAGGAAATTATATGTGTGCCAATTTGTGGCATTCACAGATCATAAATGGAATCTATGGCAATTGTTATGATGTATACTATAAAGACATACATAGGTACCCCAATGATGCTCAGCCGTATCAGAATAAGACCGATTATTCTTTGTTAGTTCAGTTTCCTTTAGAGGGAAAAAACATAGGCCATGAGCCCATAAAGAGGTGTTACGGTGACAATATTGTAATATATGAGTATTCAAATGGTCACTACAAAGCAGGACAATCTGAATGCTTCGTGACAGTTCTCTGTCCCAAACGGAGGGATAAAAACGAAATTCGTTGGAAAAGAAAAGTCAAGGTTGAGGCTTTGGGTGAGGACAAAGATTATATATGCGTATCGGCTGTGGCCGATAAAGACGAGCTGTATATTACAGTTAAGCTGGATTTGGATAAAGGCTTGTTATCGGATGAATTTTGTCCTCAGTATACCTGGGAGAGTGGGAAAATAGAGTATGGCTTAATAACCACTGATGCAGATTTCTCTTACGTATGGGTAGATGATACTGAAAAATCTGTAAAATATGGTTTGATTGATGGCAGCGGTTTAGCCTTTAAGCACAAAAGCCTATTTTTTACTCCCAAGTTTTCTTCCTATCAACTTAGAGCGAAAAAACTGATAACGGCGGACCATAAATGGAAAGCTTGGGAAGGAGAAACGGAATTTTAGCGGGATTGACAGGGGGATATTGACAATGTCAGATGGTTTAAAGGTGTATGGCCTCACATGCAATTATTTAAAAAATCCCATTGGTTTGGATTCACCACCTCGATTATCCTGGAAGATATATTCCAAAATCAGAGGCCAGAAACAAACGGCTTACAGATTATGCGTTGCAAGCACAAGAGAAAATCTCGACAAAGGCATATATGATGTGTGGGATAGCGGTAAAGTGTTTTCATCAAACAGTATCCATGTGCCTTTTGGGGGAGTAAAACTCTCACCTAGAAGGCGGTATTGGTGGAAAGTCTTTGTATATGATGTCCAAGATATACCCTATGAAAGTGAAATCGCTTTTTTTGAAACCGGAAAGCTTGACGAAAAGTGGTGTGCCAAATGGATTACTGCGCATTATATAAAAAACGAGACCAGTTCATATATTGCACCTTTATTGCGCACCGCTTTTTATATAGACGATTTACCCGCTGAAGCGCGGTTATACATATGCGGCTTAGGGTATTTTCAAGCGTACATAAATGGACAAAGGGTGTCGGATGACGTTTTATCGCCACCCTTTACAAAATACGACAGTACTGTCCTTTACATGACGTATGACGTTACTGGACTTTTGAAACCGGGGAAAAACGCCTTGGGAGTTATTCTGGGGAATGGATGGTATAATTGTTTCGCAGAGGATCCCTGGAATTCTAGGGAGGCAGCGTGGCGCCATATCCCCAAGTTAATTGCGGAACTTCATCTTAAATTAAATGATGGAAGTTGCAAGGTTATCGTTACCGATAATAGGTGGAAAGCCTCTAAGAGCCCTATCATCTTTAACAGCATAAGAAATGGGGAATACTATGATGCACGTTTGGAAATTCCAGGATGGAACACTTCTAACTTTGATGATTCAACCTGGGAAAATGTGAGGGTGGTTCGTCCGCCAGGGGGACTGCTTAGAGCTTGTGAGATGCAGCCAATTAGGGTTGTAAAGGAAATTAAGCCAATAAAAATGTGGCAGACTTCTGCTGGATCCTGGATATTTGATATTGGACAAAATATTGCAGGTGCAGCTAGAATAAAAATTGAAGGGAAGAGAGGAACAGAGATTACCATTAGATATTCCGATAGGTTAAAGGGGAACAACTTGGATTTAGATCAGGATTCAATAAAGGGCTTTGTCAAGAGCGGGGAGTTTCAGACCGATAGGTATGTAAAAAAGAGCGATGACGTTGAAGTGTGGAATCCTATATTTGTGTATCATGGGTTTCAATATGTGGAAATTTCAGGAATAGATTATAAACCGACCTTGGATGCTGTTACCGCCCTGGTTATGCATACTGATTTTGAAAAGCGAGGACATTTTAAGTGTTCGGACCAATATTTAAATAAAATACAGAAGATGTGCTATTGGTCGACTGTTTCAAATTATCACAGCGTACCAACCGATTGCCCTCATAGGGAAAAGAATCCCTGGACAGGCGACGCGTCTTTATCTGCCGAGCAGACTATACTCAATTTTTCTCCTATGGCAGCTTACATCAAATGGCTCAGGGATTTTAAAGACGCGCAAAGGCCCAATGGTTCCATACCATGTATAGTTCCTTCTACAGGTTGGGGCTACAACTGGGGGAATGGTCCCGATTGGTCTAGCGCTCTAACCATGATACCGTGGTATATGTATTTATACTGCGGGGACAGGGATGTATTGCGCGAAATGTATGATGTAATAAAAAAGCACTGTGATTTCATTACGGAAATGGCAACGGATTATATTGTGGAATATGGTATAGGGGATTGGTGCGCTCCTTTTGAGGGGCCGGCTATTGCAGTGAATATGGCATCTTTTAAATCTCCTATAGCGTTGACCGACACGGCTTATTATTACTTAACTGCTCTTACTGTATCGAAAATAGCAAAGATATTGGGTAAACATGAAGAATACCATAGATACAAGGAATTGTCACAAAACATTAAAAAGGCTTTTAGGATGGCTTTCTATGACAAAGAGAATGTAAGGATCATGGGGGACTGTCAGACTTCCACCGCCTGTATGTTGTATTGCGGCCTAGCGGAAGATGAAGAAAAACCCGCTTTGTTTGAATTATTGCTCCGACAAATAGAGCAAAAAGGCTGCCACTTGGATGTGGGCGTTTTGGGGATGAAATTTTTATTGAATACTTTAGGAGAGATGGGGAAACCCGAGATAGGGTTACAAATGATTTTACAGGATACTTTTCCCAGTTTTAGATGGTGGGTTGATATGGGGGCTACTACCTTGTGGGAATGCTGGAATGGACAAGGTTCACATAATCATCATGCGTTTTCGGATGTTTCTGCATTTTTCTATAAATATATAGGGGGCATATGTCCTGATGAGGAAGAACCGGGTTTTAGGCATATAATATTGAGGCCGGCTTTGGAATGCGGGCTATCGTCTGTGGAGTGTAGGCATGATTCTATGTACGGTGAGATAGAATGCAGCTGGTATAAGAAAGATGAGATGATAACCCTGCATGTTAAGGTTCCAGTGGGTTCACATGCCACTCTTTATTTGCCTCTTTCTTACAAAGGAAGAATAAAAGAGAACGGTAAAAGCATAGAAGAGGTTTACAGCATCAAAACAAATATCGAAGCAAGCAATGTTTTAATAGATCTGGTATCAGGTGAATACTGTTTTGAAGTTATATAGGATCTTTGGTAAAAGCAAAAGAATGTAGAATATTTGACATGCTATTTAATTACAAAGAGGGGGTATTGATGTGTTTAACATTTTACGGAGACAACCTGATTACACGCAGTTTTTGAAAGTATTGTGGCGAAGGGGTAAACCTGATCATTTGCCTTTTTATGAACACTATGCAAGTCCTGGCTTTATAGCTCGAAGAACAGGAACGCATTTTGACAAAATGACACCAGAAGACGAGAATTATTGGCGTATCTATGTAGATTTTTGGCTTGGGATGGGATTTGACTGTGTACCGATGGAGGTGCCATTGAAATGTCCTCTTCCCAAAGGTCATGGTAAGCTGTCAGAGGGAAGTGAGACTTTCGTAGTTATACGGACATTGGAGGATTTTGAAAAATATCCTTGGCCAGATGAACATAATCCTATTGAATTCAAATATTTTGAGACGGTGGCAGCTTTGTTGCCAGAAGGAGCTAAAATTGTAGGCGGTGTAGCCATGGGACCTTACGAATGGGTTTCCAGAATGTTAGGGACTGTGGGGTTATCTTACCTTCTATACGATAATCCAGAGCTTGTAGGTCTTATGTTCGACAAGATTGGCAGGTTGATTTTAAGTGCAGATAGACAGCTTGCTTCTATGGATTCTATATGCGCTCTCCGTCAGGGCGATGACCTTGGGTATAAAACTTCTACATTTCTCAGGCCTGAACATCTCAGGAAGTATGTTTTTCCTATATACAGGCAGATAGCAGAAATTGCTCATCGTGAAGGTAAGCCTTTTATTCTGCATTCCTGTGGAAATTTGAAGGAGGTATACCAAGATCTGATAGAGTATTGTAAGATTGATGGAAAACATTCTTTTGAGGATGTAATAATGCCGGTAAGCGAGTTTAAGCGACTGTACGGGGACCGTATTACTCCATTGGGCGGTCTCGATGTGGACTTTCTCTGTCGCAGTACAAAAGAGGAAATAAAGGCTTATACTAGAGACTTGATAGAAAAGTGTTTTTACGACGGATATTGGGCGCTGGGGACGGGTAACTCATTACCCAACTACATGCCTGTTGAAAATTACATTGCTGCTCTAGAAGAAGGCTTTAACTTATTTAGACGATAAAATCAAAAAAAGGAAGGAGTTGTAATATGAAATCCCATTACGGTATTATCTTGGGCCATATAGAAAATAGAATCGAAACGATGCTAAAAAATTTGGTCACCGACAAAGATTCCTTTGATTATGGTGGGTATATTGATAGAAAAGACAGGTTAGTGCATCCAGGCAGTGCATCGGGTGCGTTATTAACACTGGTTTCTTTGTACCTCAATCCTGATTCTAAATATTTTGGTGATCCTCAAATATATCAGGTAATTTTGCTTAATTTGGACTACCTTGAAAGAGTGCAGAGAGAAGATGGAACTTTTGACTTGTTGGTAAGTAATTTCTATTCTTCTCCTGATACTGGTTTTATGGTTCACAATCTTGCCAGGGCGTATAAAATAATGGAAAGGTATGAGGCTAATGCGATAATAGCTGAAGCAAAAGAAAGGCTGTATAATATGATTAAAAGATCAGGTTATGGAATGGTTAGCGGAGGATTTCATACTCCCAATCATAGATGGGTTGTTGCTGCTGCCTTGATGATGGCTTACAATATAGTCAAAGAAGAAGCTTTCAAAGAAATGGCATTGAGATACCTGGCAGAGGGTATAGATTGTGACGAAAATGGTGAATTTACAGAAAGGTCAGCAGGTATTTATAACGCAGTCAATGACAATGCTTTAATAATTCTTGCTGAGGAAATGGGAGAAGAAGAGTTGCTCAAGTATGTAGCTCTAAATTTGGACATGATGCTTTACTATATCGAACCCGATGGCTCCATATTCACTTATAATTCTAGGCGTCAAGACAAGGGAGAAGGGTATTTAAACCAGAAGTTTTATCCTACTATATACTATGATTTATATATGTATATGGCATATAAATTTAAGAATTCTGTATATGCTCAAATGGCTGATTATATTATGAGACATTCTGTGGATAGTGGAATGGATATTCCAAATGCTTTATATCTATACATGCTTGTACCGGAGCTAAGAGAATTTGAAATAGAATTGAGCCCATTGCCCACCGTTTATGAGAAGTATTATAAGAATTCGGGGATAGTTAGAGTAAGAAGAGATAGATGGTCGTATACCTTGCTTAAGGGCAGCAGCGCCTTTTTGTTTATGCAAAATGGTGGTGTGCAATGTTATGTAAAGTTGTGCGCTTCGTTTTATGCAAAGGCTCAGTTTAAGGCAGAGTCCCTTGAAAAGGTTCAGGATGGTTATATTATGAAATTCACCGCCAAAGGTTTTTATTTGATGCCTTTTGAAAAAAAGCCTGCTACATCAGTATGGGATGAGATGGATCACACCAAGAGGCAAATTGTGAAGGAGATGACTCTCGATTTTATAGTGACAGTAAAGGAAGTAGATGGCGGAATAGAGTTGACGGTAACTACTACCGGATGTGACAGAGTACCTGTAAAGTTAGAAGTGGGAGTTACACCTTATTCTGTAATTGAAGGGAAAGGCTTTATAATAGAAGGTAATCCCGGAGGGTATATGTTTCTGAAAGAAGGATGCGTGAAGGTCATCAAGGATACAGATTGCCTGGTTATAGGGCCAGGGTTTAATAAACATATGTATGCACCCAATATGAGAGGGAGCGAACCAAAGAGTTCCTACAGTTTTACCATCTACATGACGGATTTTACCAACATAGATAGGACGGTTTATATTTTGCCAAAACAGTTGGTTGAATGACTCCGACTTAAAACTTATAAAAGAATTGAGGGAGAGGGTATCTAAAAAACTTGAAAAGAAGGGGGTTAAGATGTACAATCTCGAAGATATAAAAGAAATTGTGGGTCGAACCCGTAGATTTTATGAATCTTCGCGAAAAGGGCAGGCTTTAATACAGATAAAGGACATACGCTCAATAAAAAGGCCTTATATAAAACCTTTAAATAAATGGGATTTTCCATCGGATTTATATAGTTATTTGGATTGTTGTATCGATAGGTTGGTACATTATTGGGATCAAAGAAAGGATATTAAAGACGATCTGATTCCAGCTTTACATCCTTGGTTTGGTATAGCAGAGCATAGCGCTTTTGTAGGGGGAGAAGTGACATTCACTGAAGATACCAGTTACCATCAACCGTTAATCAGCGGTTGGGAGGATTTGGAGAAAATTGAGATTGACGAGAATAATCAATGGCTTGGTATGGTCGTAAATGGGCTGGCTTACCTGCAGGATAGGTCGAAAGGGCGCTACTTTGTGAAGCTTAGAGGGTCCCACGGCCCCATGGATTTAGCCAATGCTCTTAGAGGTAATCAATTGTTTTTAGATTTTTATGAGTATCCAGATATGGTACATCGATTGATGGATTTTTGCGTTCGAGCAGATAAGTGGTATATAGAAAAGCAGAGGGAAGTCGTTGGACAAGTAGAAGGAGGGGTTATAACAGGATTTGATGTATGGTTGCCAGGAAATTCGATAGGTCAATTGTCTGAAGATGCCAGTACAATGTGTTCATCACAATTTTATAGAGCATTTGGTCTACCTTATACAGAGCGACTG
Source organism: Caldicoprobacter oshimai DSM 21659 (assembly GCA_000526435.1). Lineage (GTDB taxonomy): Bacteria > Bacillota > Clostridia > Caldicoprobacterales > Caldicoprobacteraceae > Caldicoprobacter > Caldicoprobacter oshimai. Next base: position 473,385 of record JAGB01000002.1, on the reverse strand, counting down.
CTTAGTGTATATCAACATGCTTTTGTGCATACCCATTCGCTAGGCAAACATAATATACCTAATATTGCCAGCATCCAAAAAGTCGATGTGATTGAAATATCCAGTGATCCTAATGCGTGTCGTGCTATTGAGATATATAAGGAGTTATCAGAACATCTAGAGGATAAGATAGTTGTAGTGGAATTGACCTATCCAGAGATAATAGATAATCTGGAGTTTTTGAAAGACAAAAAGACTATTATTTGGTATGTAGCTGAAGATATAGATGATGCAGAAAGAGTTGTGAAGTTTGTAAGAAGAGAACTTCCGGTCATGTAATAAGAGGTGATATGTTGTATGACGCCGAGGGAGCGTTTTTTGAAAGTGCTCAATTTTGAGAAGCCGGATGATAGGCTTCCCATGGTGGAATGGGCACCCTGGTGGAACAAGACTATAGAGCGGTGGAATAATGAGGGCTTACCTGTGGGGATGTCATGGGAGGAATCGCTTAGGTATTTTGAATTAGATCCTCTTCTTATGATAAATGGCAGTGCTAAATCCCCTGAATGCCCTAAGCCTCCTTTCCACGGAGCCCCTATCATCGTTGATGAAAGGTCTTATGAGGAAATAAAGCAATACCTGTATACCGATTCGATTATCGATGCTATAAAAAGAGCAGCGATGGGTTTAAAGGAAAAGCACGATAAAGGAGAAATAATTATTAGGCTGTGGCTGGACGGATATTTCTGGTTTCCCAGAACTCTTTTTGGCATTGAAAATCATTTTTATGCATTTTACGATTACCCCGAGCTTATGCATCGCATAAATAATGATTTGACGGAGTTCAATATCCATGTAATCGAGGAGCTCTTCTCAATATTAATTCCGGACATGGTGGGTTTTGCAGAAGATATGTCCTATAACCATGGGCCAATGTTATCATATAAACTGTTTAAGGAGTTTTTGGGGCCTTACTACCAAAGGGTTATTCCCTGCATTAAAAAATATGGTGTAAAAGTTTTTGTTGATAGTGATGGAGATGTCACTACTATGATTCCATGGTTAAGAGAAGTGGGAGTAGATGGAGTGTATCCCTTAGAAAAGCAGGCTGGAGTTGATATCCTCAAAATACGCAAACAACACCCGGCTTTTCTTATGATGGGCGGCTATGATAAAATGGTTATGTCTAAAGGGGAAAAAGAGATGAGGGCTGAATTCGAAAGGCTGTTGCCGGTCATGAAGTCAGGCGGTTATATACCCTCGGTAGATCATCAAACCCCTCCAGAAGTTTCACTTGATGATTACAAAACATATGTTGCACTTTTTAAAGAATATGCAGAGAGGGCTGTAAAAGAAGAATGATGTTTTAAGCTCCTTGTATACTTTTAAGATGGAGGCTCGTCTGGTGAGGTGATTATGTGAAAAAGATATGCGTGATTGGCAGCATGAACATGGATTTAGTGGTGACAATCGATAGGTTTCCGCGTCCGGGAGAGACCATCACAGGTAAGGAATTTGCTACATATCCAGGGGGCAAAGGTGGAAACCAAGCGGTAGCCCTAGGACGCCTGGGTGCCAATGTGTTGATGGTTGGGAAATTGGGGGACGATGTATTTGGAGAGCGGTATATCCAGAATTTAATAGACAATGGTGTGTCGGTGGATGGAGTGAGTATAGAAAAAGGCATTTCATCGGGGATTGCTGTGATAGAGGTGGATGACGCCGGTGAAAATAACATCGTTATCGTTGCAGGGGCTAACGGAAGAGTAGACAGAGCTTTCATTGATAAAAATTGGCATCTTATGGAAGAAAGGGATATTTTTTTATTTCAGCTGGAGATACCTTTTGATACTGTATTTTATGCTGTAGAAAGGCTTAAAAAGGCAGGTAAAGTCATTATCCTGGATCCTGCCCCTGCGAGAGGGTTGCCTGATGAGCTTTTATTTAACGTGGATTATATCACTCCCAATGAAACTGAGATAGAAGTCATAACGGGCTTGAAGATAGAAAGCGTTGAAGGCCTGTATCGAGCTTGTGATTGGCTTATTGGCAAAGGCGTGAAAAATGTTATTGCCAAGGTGGGCAGGAATGGTGCGTATCTAGCATCCCATGATGGATTTGTTCATGTAGCTGGCTTTTCTGTTAAAGCAGTGGATACCACCGCTGCAGGGGATTCTTTCAATGCGGGTTTTGCTTTTGCCCTGGCCCAGGGCAAGGATATAATTGAGTGCATACAGTTTGCCAACGCTGTGGGGGCCATATCCACTACTGCAAAGGGGGCTCAGTCTGCCATGCCTTCTCTGGAGCAGGTGGAAGCCTTTGTAGCTGAGCAGGCTAAAGACAATCGCAAATAAAGGTGAGCATTATGGAGGGTAAAAGATGCAATACTTAAGGGTAAGCCCAAACCGCCGGTTTATAATAAAGGGAGATGGTACACCGTTTTTCTGGCTTGCCGATACAGCATGGGAGTTATTTCACAGGCTCGACCGTGAAGAAGCCGAGTATTACCTGTCAGTACGTGCACGGCAAAAGTTTACAGTCATTCAAGCAGTTGCGCTGGCGGAGTTTGACGGCCTGACTGTACCCAATGCTTACGGAAGAATGCCTTTATTGAAGAACAGCCGTGGCCAATATGACCCCACTCTGCCTGATGTCTCGGCGGGGGATAACGGTTATAGTTATTGGGATCATGTGGACTTCATAATTGACAAAGCTGCTTCGCTGGGACTATATATAGCGCTGCTTCCCACATGGGGCGATAAGTATAACAGAGCCTGGGGCAAAGGGCCGGTCATATTTGACCAGTACAATGCTAGGGTGTATGGACGATGGTTGGGCCAGCGCTATAAGGATAAGCCTAATATTATATGGGTGCTGGGTGGGGATCGCCCGTTGACCACCGCTAAGCATTTTGCCATTATCAGGGCTATGGCAGAGGGACTCAAAGAGGGGGATAGTGGAAGCCACATAATGACGTTTCATCCAACGGGAGGCTATTCATCCTCGTATCACGTGCATGACGAGGAATGGCTTGATTTCAATATGATCCAATCAGGTCATGGTGCCCTGAATACTCCCAACTATAAGATGGTGAACGATGATTACAATTTGACGCCCATAAAGCCTACCCTGGATGGGGAGCCGTGTTATGAAGACCATCCCATTGGTTTTAAGCCTGAAAATGGCTATTTTGATGCTGCCGATGTGAGAAGAGCTGCGTATTGGGCGGTTTTTGCCGGAGCAGCAGGTCATACCTATGGGCATCATTGCGTTTGGTCTATGTGCACAAAACCAGAACCATATTTCATTATGCACTGGAAACAGGCTATTATGAGGCCTGGGGCAGAGCAAATGAAGTATTTAAGAGCGCTTATGGAGTCAAGGCCTTTTCTAGAAAGCATTCCTGACCAAAGCCTTATTGCTGAAAACTATGAAGGCGCCAATCACTTGAGGGCAATGCGTGGGAGCGATTATGCCTTTGTATACAGTCCCAATGGGCTTGAGATAAAAGTTAATATGGGGAAAATATTGGGTAAAAAGGTAAGGGCTTACTGGTACGATCCAAGAGAGGGGAGCACTGCTTTTATTGGAGAATATGACAATGAAGGTGTGTACAGCTTCATGCCGCCATCGAGCGGGAGGGGAAACGACTGGGTTCTAATACTGGATGATGCCTCTAAAGGCTATCAGGCGCCGGACGTTGAGAAATTGCTTTAACGGGCTCCAATCTTCTTTCTCATCTATAGCCATCAAAAGGCTGGTTTAACCGGTGGAATATATACTTCATATAATAGCGTATTCTTCCTCATCTTATAGCGGAAGAACTCTGGAGAGAGCGCGCCATTATTCAATAATATGCGTGGAGAAGGAATGGTTATAACAAATGGCGCAAAAGGCGATTAAGGCAGATGGAGAGGAAAGGATGAAGTTTGCTTATGGATTTTAGAAGCGAGCTGAAACGCCGCTTGATTGTGTTTGACGGTGCAATGGGGACTATGGTACAGCACTATGGGCTACCCCCTGGTCAACTGCCTGAGACCTTCAATATTCTACACCCTGATGTTATCGAAGATATTCACAGGCAATATGTAGAGGCGGGTGCCGACGTCATAACCACCAACACCTTTGGAGCCAATGAGCTCAAGCTCAAAAGTACAGAATATACGGTGGAGCAGGTGGTCACCCAGGCTGTGGTTTTGGCACGGCGCGCTGCAGGGAATAAATGGGTAGCCTTAGATATGGGTCCCATAGGTCAGCTCATGGAGCCCATGGGGTGCCTATCCTTTGAGCAAGCTTATGAGATATATGCCAGGCAGGTCAAAGCAGGAGTACAAGCGGGGGTTGACCTTATTTTGATTGAGACCCTGGGTGACCTGTACGAGGCTAAAGCAGCTGTTCTGGCTGCTAAGGAGAACAGCTCCTTGCCTGTCATATGCACGTTGACCTTTGATCAAAGCGGGAGGACGCTTACTGGCGCTGACCCGTTGACTGCTGTGGTGGTACTTGAAGGCTTGGGCGTTGACGCCCTGGGAGTGAACTGCTCATTGGGGCCGGAAGGGCTGCTGCCCATCGTGAAGGAGTTGGTCTCATATTCCAGCCTTCCGGTTTTGGTGCAGCCCAATGCAGGGTTGCCGCAGATGGTGGAGGGGCGGGCGGTTTATCCCTTGACTCCTGAAGTTTTCCAGCGGCACATTTTGACAATGGTACGGATGGGAGTAAGGCTGGTGGGCGGGTGCTGTGGAACCACCCCCGATTTTATAAGGGCCATAAGGCAAGGGGTGGATGGCTTAACGCCTGCAGCGCTGCCAGCTAAGAGGTTTACGGCCGTGGCTTCGGGTTCAAGGGCCGTCGTTTTCCATCAGGGCGTTAAGGTCATTGGCGGCAGTATAAATGCGAAATTCAATGAAAGCGTTATTAGGGCAATACGCAATGGCACCACAGGGGATATAGTATCACAAGCCATCGTCCAGAAAAGCCAGGGAGCCGATGTGTTGGCCATTGATGTAGCTATCCCAGAAATGGATGAGAAGGAAGCAATGCTCAACCTGGTACGCGAGATACAGGTTGTCGTCAATCTTCCACTGGAGTTAGACGGCCTAAAGGCGGATGCTTTGGAGGTGGCCTTGAAGCTGTACAACGGTAAGCCGCTGGTGCGGGGAGTGAACGCTGAACAGGCCATCATGGATTCGGTATTTCCAGCTGTTGCAAAATACGGTGCCTGCGTTGTGGGATATACTGGAAGAGATGAGAGGGGTACTCCAGTTGATGCCAGGGATAGATTGAAAATGGCCGAGAGGATTGCGCTTGCTGCTGAATCCTATGGCATACCAAAGGAGGATGTGATAATCGATTGTACCATGGCAGATGTGGGTGCCCTTTCCTGGGAAGCCATGGAGGCTTTGAAAGCCATTAGGCTGATCAAGGACGAGTTGGGGCTGGCAACCACTTTGGATATAAGGGAAGTGTGCAGGAGATGGCCCAATGATGATAGCATTGGAGGTACATACCTTGCCATGGCGTTGGCTTACGGCCTTGATGCTCCGGTGGTGGACCCGGGGGATGCCCGTATAGTTGAAACCGTTAGGGCTTTCCGCCTGCTGAGTGGACAGCGGTAGGGTTGAACCGACGAAATGATACTCAATTTGCCCAGTTTTAAAACGGTAAAAGCCAAGGTATGAGGTTATTTGACGGTGACGATTGCTCGGTTATTTAATGTGTATTGTGTTATAGTGATTTAAAGAAAAAAGCGGCTGCTGACGATAATTTTGCAGTCGCTTTTTTTGTGCGGGATAGCATGTTGCCACCAGGTATGACAGGGATATTTTGGGGAAAAATCAAAGATAAGGTGAGGTATGAAAAATTAAAGATGAGGTGAGGTCTGTTGAAAAAGGCGCTTCTTTTACTAATCGTGTTCAGCGTTTTATCATGTGCTATAGCCTTGAACTTTGGGAGTACAGCACTGGCCAATGCTGCAGCGTCAATCTGTCAGCCTGCGGCAGACGGCAGATTCATTACGGCAGACATGGATGAACAGGCTGAACGGAATACACGGCCGGCTGGCATTTCGATTGCCAAAGCTGGGTTCTTGCCAGGATCTAATGAGTATGTCGGATTCTTGCCACGATCCAGTGGCACAATTGTGCAGAATACCCCCTTGTCTGAGGTAGAGGAGGCCGAGACAGAGAAAGGCAAGGTAATTTTGGTGGCCTTGGACCGCATAGGATGGAAGGACATAAAAGAGGCCTCCACCCCAAATATAGACAGATTGATGGAGATTGGTGCAATTGGGCTTATGACCACCAACACGGCAGGAAGCCGTTCCTGTAACAACCTGTATGTCACCATGGGGGCAGGTGCCAGGATTACCGGCTCTTCCAATTCCCCTTTGGCTTTTTCGGCCGATGACGTATATCAGGGCCAAAAAGTTGCCGACCTCTATTACCAAATAACCGGTCACAGGTTGGAGGCCGGTTCAATAGCCAGCATAGGGATTGCTGCTGTGTATCGCAACAATGCGAGCAGGCCCTATCCCGTTAAAGTGGGGGCATTGGGTACTGCGCTGGCACAAAACGGATACAAGGTGGCTGTCATCGGAAACAGCGACACTCCCGAGAAGCAACAGCGGTATCTGACATCCATGATGATGGATGATAAGGGCGTCGTTCCACTGGGAGATGTGGGGGAATGGCTCAACGTGAGGGACGGTACCCGGCCTTTTGGCATGAGAGCTGATTTCAACAGGATGGCTCAGGCGGTTGAAAGGATATGGGATGAAGCCGATGTCATAGCCGTTGAATGGGGCGATACCTACAGGGCCGAAGCCTACAGGCATATGGTGATGGATGATATGGTGGAGGAGCACAGGCGTAAGGCGTTGGAGGATGGGGATGCCTTCATAGGGTGGCTGATGAAGCGGCTTGACATGGACAGGGACCTTATTGTAGTCTTTACGGCTTTGGGCCCGCTTCGCGAATTGCAGGTTAACAACCGTTTGACGCCCGTGATTATGGCAGGCAAAGGCGTACGCAAGGGATGGCTTACTTCTGCTTCCACCCATCGAATGGGCGTGGTAACCAATCTGGATGTGGGAGTTACTGTACTCGACTTCTTTGGCATACCGCCTCTCCCCGAACAAGGGGGTGCCCCCATGAGGAGCGTCTATAACGATAGCGGCGTAGATGGCATTATGGCCTTTAATCAAAGGCTGGTAGAGATTTTCAATCAACGTCCCTTCTTAATACGAGCATTTGTATTTTGCATCATAGCGGTGGTAGCAGGCTCGCTGGTGGTGCTGTTCTTCAGGAGAAAATACCTGGGCTTGGTCAAGTTCTGCCTGCTGTTTGTAATGTTAGTACCCTTTACCTACCTTATTCTGCCTCTGGTGCACCAGCCTTCCCTGGTAGTGGCTGCTTTGGTGGCGGCGGCTTTTACCTTATTGCTTGCGGCTGTCATTTGGAGGCTTATTCCCGGCATGCTGGACAGGATCATAATGGTATGCCTTATGATGGTAGCCACACTGCTGCTCGATCAGTGGACTGGTGCAAGGCTGATACAGGGGTCTCCGCTGGGATACGATGTGATAAGCGGGGCGAGGTTTTACGGGATAGGCAACGAATACATGGGTGCGCTGGTTGGAGCTGCCTGTATAGGTACTGCGGCGGCTGTGGAGCGGTTGAGGCTGCAACGCGGCATAATCCTGGGCGGAGCGGCTGTGCTGCTGGCCGTGGTTCTGGCCGTGCTGGCCTTGCCCTGGTGGGGTACCAATGTAGGTGGGGCCATAACAGCATTTATGGCGTTTGGCGTGTTCATCATGCTGATGGCGGGATTGAGGATTACGTGGAAACGAATAGCAGCGCTTAGTGTGACTTTGGCGATTGCGATTGTGGGGTTGTTTATTCTGGATAGCTTCAGAGCGGTTGAAAGCCAGTCGCATATAGGGCAGACCGTGAAGCTGATAAGGGAAAATGGGGTGCAGGAGCTGTTCAACATAGCTTACAGGAAGATATCCATGAACATTCGCCTCTTTAGATATACTGTATGGACGCGGGTGTTTTTATCCTCACTGCTTGCCATGGTCATACTGTTTTATCGGCCCAAAGGGATTTTCAAGGACGTAAAGGAGCGGTATCCGTCACTGCATTACGGCTTTATCAGCGGAGTGGTGGGAAGCGTTGTAGCCTTTGCAGTTAACGATTCGGGCATAGTAGCCGCTGCCACCTGCATGATATATGTAGGCCTATCGTTTATATTTGTCATTGCACAGCAGATAGAGGATATTATACAGCAAAGAGGAGTGCATCATGTCAGAGGTAATTAAAGAAAAGCTGAAAATGAAGGTATCGCACAGCCAAGAGGAGTAAGGCATGAGCGGATATAAAAGGGTTAAGGTTCTAGAACTTATACGAACGGCTTCGGGAGGCATGAGGCAACACTATGTTTCCCTGGCAAAGGGGTTGAAAGGTGCGGGATTTGACGTGTTGGCAGCGTGCAGCTTTGACAAAACCACAATGGAAGAGCTGCGAGATGAGGGTATAGAAGTTTATCCATTTCATCTCCCGGGAGAGGTACAGCCGCATCTGGACGCGATGAAAGCGGTGAAAATTGCGCACATCATAATGAAGCAAGGCGTGGATGTGCTGCACTGCCACGGATTTAAGGCCGGGGTGGTGGGCAGGGTCGGGGCGATTTTGGCCAGATGCCCTAAAGTTTATACCGTTCACAACTTCGTGCTGCCCTTATCTCATAGGCTTAAGCGCACAATGCTTGTCAGGACGGAAAAAGTCCTGGCAAAACGTACAGAAGGCATCATCGCTGTATCCCGTGCGCTCAAGCTTGAACTGGAGCGGGAGTGCGGCATTCCCGGCGACAAGGTCAGCGTTATATATAACGGTATATCCTTGCCCGGTGATGGCGAGAGCGAGAATGTAAGGCAACGTCTCGGGATAGGGCCTGATGCAATCGTGATAGGAAGTGTGGCCAGGCTGATACCATCCAAGGGTATTCAACACCTTCTGGATGCCATACCGCTGGTAAAGGGCTACTGTGGAGATGTTCGCTTTATGATAGTGGGAGATGGCCCGTATGAGGGGGCGCTTAAGATGAGAGCCAAGGACCTTGGCGTTGAAGGTGATGTCATATTCACGGGATACGTAACCCCGGTATGGGATTATTTAGATGCCATGGATGTTTTCGTACTGCCCACCTTGTCCGAAGGTCTGGGCGTTTCCGTACTCGAAGCTATGGCCATGGGTAAACCCGTTATAGCTTCGAATGTTGGCGGAATACCTGAGATAATTGAGCACGGGCAAAACGGGTATTTAGTACCGCCGGGAGATGCAGCGACTCTGGCATCTGCCATAATTTATTTAATTAAGAATGCTTATCTGCGGAATACTTTTGGCCAGAAAGGGCGTGAGCGTGTAATGACGCACTTCTCGGCTGAAAGGATGGTTCAAGCTACGGCCCAGTTGCTGGAAAGGTGTGCACACGTGAAAACTCATGGTTAAAAACTCTTGAAGTTTTGAAACATTAGAGGGTATAATAACTTTGAAAGCTTGGCATCGAAGTAAATTTCAGGATAAAAGACTTGATGCTGAGTTTTGCAGCTGTAAAAATTTTAATAAACTGGCTCAAAAGCGGTTTGTAGACAGGCCCTTAAAAGTTGCTGGTGGCTGTAAAGTTTATCTTTGTGATTTTGATGTTTGCCAGTTTGGTGGCTTCCCAAGTAAAAGCTAAGTAAAAGCGCTTATGCATTGCAGGGTATGAAAACATGAGTTAAACAATAAATGGCTTGAAAGGAGGGAGCGGCACGTTTCTGTGCCATACGGCGTAACAGGAGCAAAGGTGCCGGTACATAATGAACTGGAAACTGTTCTTATTGTCGTTCTTTATGCTGTTTATAGCCGAGCTGGGCGATAAGACTCAGCTGACTGTCTTTACCCTGGCAACTCAGCATAAAGAGCCTCTCCCGGTGTTTCTCGGTGCTTCTTTAGCTCTAGTTGTGGTTACTCTGCTGGGTTCTTTTTTGGGTGGAGTGGTAACCAGGTATGTTCCCACATCTTATCTGCAGCTTTTAGCTGGCCTCCTGTTTGTAGGAATTGGAATTTTTATTTTAAGAGAAGCTTTGCCCCAAGTATGGAATATGCTTATTATGAGGAAATAGACTTTCCCAGACCTGATTGTGGTCTGGTTTATTAAAAATTTTTAAGGGGGAGAGTGGCTGTATGAATCGGGTTATAAGCCTTGACGGGACATGGCGGTTCTGTTCAAAAAAGGACAGGCAATGGAAAGAAGGCAAGGTGCCGGGCTGTGTTCAGCTGGATCTGATGGCATTGGGAGAGCTGGGGGATCCCTTTTACCGTTTAAACGAGGTAGAGTTTCACAAGCTGGAAGAGGAAGAGTGGATATACCGCAAGGAGTTTGAATGGAACGACGTTCTTCCTGTACCAGGAAAGGTATACCTGGTATTTGAGGGCATTGATACCCTGGCAGATGTGTATATGAACGGGCATCATCTCGGCAGAGCAGAAAACATGTTTATTCCTTACCGCTTTGATGTGGGGAATATCCTGAGGGCTGGATTAAATGAAGTGGAGGTACATTTTGATTCTCCGATTAGGACAATTCGGGCAATGGAACGCAACAGTCCGGTTGCTCTGCGCGGCGGCAGCGAGATTGGCAGGCCCTATGTGAGAAAGGCGCAATATTCCTATGGTTGGGATTGGGGCCCAAGGATTGCGCAGGTAGGACTGTGGAGGCCGGTGTATCTGGAGGTCATTGAAACCGCCAAGATACGCTATCCTTTCTTTGAAACCCGACGTATCGATAAAGAAGGGGCTTTTGTAGCAACGGGCGCCGAGATTGAGATGGTTGTCCGTGATGATGGGAAGGCAGTTTCCTATGATGAAATGGAAGCATTTGTGGAGATACTCTACGATGGGAAAATCGTCGTCTCGGACAAGGCAAGCATTGACAGGTTCAGGGGGAAGCTGCAGATAAGCTGGCAGGGCGTGATCGAAAAGCCGGCGCTGTGGTATCCCAATGGTATGGGTCAGCAGCCGCTTTATGAGGTAAAGCTACGCCTTATGTATAATGGCAAAACCGTAGATGAGCACAGCTTTTGCACAGGCATTCGCACTGTGAGGCTTATACGGGAACGGGATGAGGAAGGCGAAAGCTTCATCTTTGAAATAAATGGGGAAAAGGTTTTTGCAAAAGGGGCTAACTGGATACCCGCCGATAGCCTTTTGCCCAGGCTGACCGAGGAGGATTATTACTATTACATAAAAGTTGCCAGGGATGCCAATATGAACATGCTTCGCATATGGGGTGGTGGCATATACGAGCATCCCGCGTTTTACGAGGCATGCGACAGGATGGGTATCATGGTATGGCAGGATTTCATGTATGCCTGTGCTCAATATCCAGACCAGTTTGATTGGTTCCAAAGGTTGGCCGAGGTGGAGGCCGAGCACGTGGTAAAGAGCCTGAGGATACATCCATCCATAGTGCTGTGGTGCGGCAACAACGAAAACAATTGGGGATTCCATTCTTGGTGGGGCAATGGCGTTCCCAAATATTTAGGCAACTATATATACCAGGAAATACTGCCCAGGGTTTGTGCCGAGAATGACCCTTCCCGTCCTTACTGGGTGTCCAGCCCATATGGAGGCGAGGACCCCAACTCGATGGCCGAGGGAGATCGCCATTCCTGGACGGTGTGGAGCGGCTGGGCAGACTATAAGGAGTATCTCAACGATACCGGCAGGTTCCTCAGCGAATTTGGATTCCAGGCCATGCCCTGTCTGAAGACCATATATTCTTTTACGCAGCCTGAGGATCGCCATCCGCTCAGCCCGGTGATGCTGTCCCACAATAAGATGGTGTGCGGCACTGAGAGGCTGGTAAGGTTTATGATAGCCAAAGCGGGGTTCCCAAGGGATTTCAGAAGCTTCGTGTATCTCACGCAGTTTATCCAGGCCGAGGCCATAAAGACCGGTGTAGAGCACTGGCGCACCAGGAAATTTAAGACCGCCGGTACGCTTTACTGGCAGATCAACGATTGCTGGCCGGTGGCCAGCTGGTCGTGCATCGATTACCAGCGCAGGAAGAAAGGCCTGTACTATTATACCAAGAAATTCTTCCATAATATCTTGGTGGTACCCAAATACAAGGAGGGGCGCATATTCATTCATGCTGTAAATGACACGCTCAATGAACTGGATGCCCAAGTACGAGTAACGGCCTATGCACTCGATGGTACCAAGAAGGGCGAGATGTACATGAAGACGGTTTTGCTGCCCAACAGCGCTTCGGCAGTGGGCAGTATAAAGCCTGAAGAGCTGGGAATTGGTTATAGGCGCGTCGTTATGCCTGTGGATGCGGGTTCAACCACTTTCCCCGTTGAAGAGAACGGTGAACTTTTGGATACCGTGCTGTTTGTAGAGCTGGTGGCCGATGGCCAGAGCGTGAAAAATTACCTGGTGTTTGACGCCTTCAGAAACCTTGAACTCAAAGAGCCTAACGTAAGCTGCGCCGTAAAAGGAAGCAGAATAGAGCTTGTATCCGATAAACCGGCCTTTGGGGTGTTTTTGGAGACCCAGCAGGATGTTGAGCTGTCGGATAACTGCGTTATCTTGGAGCCCGGCGTCCCCTGCGTGGTGGAGGCCTCGGGTGAGCCGGGAGATGTGAAAGTGATTGATATTACGCGTATGATCACCAAGCTGTATTGAGGATGAGCCATTCATCCTCTTTTTTTATGGGAAATTTTTGTTGCAGCGTGAAACGCGGGGGTAAATGCTTAGTAAAACGTGGGGGTAATAAATGGGGAAAACAATATCCTTATGCATTTCGTAGTTAGAAAAACAACTGGAATGTAATAAGTCCGTTTTTTAAATATACTTGAGACATACGTAAGATTATGTATACCACCAATATTATTGAAGGTTTACATCGTAAGTTTAAGAAAGTAATCAAGACAAAATCTGTATTTCCTTCTGATAGTGCACTTGAGAAGATGCTTTATCTTGCATCTATGAATGTTATGAAGAAATTGATACAGCCGAGTCTCCGCATGTAAAAAATAGGCAATTTAATTACATATATTACCAAAAGGATTATTGAATTTTATGTCGAATATATATCCCCTGTATAAAGATGCAGGGGTGATTGTGAATGGATATAAATGATGTTAAGAGCATAATAGCATACAATGCCTCCAGCATACCAGTATTGTTTGAGATGTGCCGTATTGCAAAAATAGCAGAGACTGTCAACGATATGGTGGAGTGGAAGTCTTAAATTTTAGATTTCACCAGGATTTTTAATAGAAGTATTGGTAGTAACTATAATGCATAGGAGACAGCCTTTATGGAAAATTGAAGAGTATTGGAGAAAACAAAAGCTTGAATTCATGTTAGAGGATAGCGGTATCACAGTAGAACAATTAAACGATGATGCATTTGCTCGTGCTTTAGACATTCTGCGACTGTATCTTCATATGAATCGTTAAGGCAGCTGGAGGGTATACGGTTTATATCACGTTTACCTGAGAACTTTTCGTGTGTTTCTGAGTGGAAAGAGAAGGCATGGCAGGGGGTAAATTGGGAAGAAGTAGGGACATTAAGTGAGTCTTCACGTAAAGATGCAGCAGAATACAGGATTTATGAATTTGTGGAGGCTATAGATGGGAAGCCATATCGATTTGTATTAGTTCATACAAATTCGTTAAGGGAGCAGAAAACAAAGACATTGCAGAAGCGCTGGGAGAAAGAGAAGCAAGAGTTGGAGAAGGAGGCTAAGCGTATAGGCAAGAGAGCATTTGCATGTGTTGAAGATGCAATGCGGGAGAGCGCGGCTTTTATGGAAAAAGTTAAGTCTTTGCATTACAATGTAGAAGCTCATATAGAAGAGGAGGTTACTCGGAGGTATAATAGAAGAGGGAGGCCTGGTACGGAAGATAGGTATGAGGAGACAGTAAGCTACTATGTAAAGCATACTATAGGTGAGAGGGACGATATGGCATGTGAGAAAGACTTATTTATGGAATCGACATTTGTTCTCATTACTTCAGTTATGGATAGAGAGAAATATCCTGGATGGAGGATACTGGCGGAATATAAAGAGCAAAGTTCAATGGTTCGTTGTAAAATTAAATGCAACACCCCAAAAAATTATAGAACCATAGTGAGAAATCCTGTATGATATAGATATCCAAAAATCACTAACCATACAGGGAGGTCTCACTATGGCTCAATACAATTGTACCACAACAAAACGCTCTTTTAAACACCTAAATGCTTATGAGAGAGGGCAAATTGCAGCTCTACTTAATTTGTACAGCTAAGGCCTTTTGGCCAGGAATGCCAAAAGACACGAACATAATTGTATCATTTAGGCATGTTTCAAGGTCGGGTAGTATTTTGTCGCTTACATTCGAAAATCTCCACCCTTCCCTTGACAACATGACATCCTACCAAAACACAAAGGTAAAAAATGGATATTTATATCATACTTTTTATCAAAAAGTGTTGCATTTAATATTACAATTTTCACAACTTTAATTTGCGGTTAAAATGATATAAGATGTCAGATCAGCAAGATTATCCCTCTTAAAAACAATATTTTTTTGAAGACATGAATCTTTTATGTATTGTATAATATATTGTAAATTGGCCTTAGATAAGCAGCCTTAAACTAAGTTAATACTTAACCTTAATAGAATAAGGTTTAGTCCTTATAGAGTTGGACAGATTATTCAGGTTGTTCTTGAATAGGCATATCTTCTGATTCACAGTATTGGATGTGCTGTTTAAGGTTGCTTTTGACCAGGGCTGCGGCATACATGTTTTTGAGAAGGGGGTAGCGTCGGGTTGTACCAGGTAGAGGTAAGACAGGGTAGCCGTTTAGAGAAATACTCGGTGCCGGCAGGCTATAGCCTGCTCAAGCTTTTAAAGGAAAAAGGGTTTTATATGGATTCGCCTTGCGGCGGCAGGGGATTTTGCGGCAAGTGTAAAGTGAGAATCGTCAAAGGAGACATGGCCGGAAGCCAGTGTTCGCCAGACGAGGTGGGGCACCTCTCGTTTATTGAGCGAAAGGGCGGCATACGCCTGGCCTGCAGGGTACAAGTAAATGAGGATTTGACTGTCGAGGTGCCAGAGAGCGGTCAGAGGGATGCTGCCATTCTTACAGACGGAAAAAGCGATGTTGCTTTAAATCCCATGGTTGTCAAGCGCTATGTTGAATTGCCTAAACCATCGCTGGATGATCAGGCTAGCGATGTCGACAGGATCGAGAAGGCCCTTAAAGCCCCTGGCAGGATTCATCCTGCTGTTATGAGGGATTTATCGGAAACGTTGAGGGCCCATGACTTTAAAGTAACGGCGGTGTTCTTTGATCAGGACATAATTGCGGTCGAAGGCGGGGATACTTCTGATGCCAAATACGGGGTGGCGGTTGATATAGGCACCACCACAATGGTGGGATTCCTGATGGATCTGGTCACAGGCCGGCAGGTGGATGTGTATTCAGCCATAAATCCCCAGCGCCAGTATGGCGCCGATGTTATAACCCGTACTGATTTTACCGTGGAAAACGAGAATGGACTTGCTGTCTTAAGCGGGTTGGTGAGGGACGAGATAAACAACATGCTGAGAACCTTTCAACAAAGATGGGGAATTGCTCCCGATAGGATTTACCATATGACGGTGGTGGGCAACACTATCATGATGCACCTGTTTGCGGGATTGCCAGTTAAGAACATAGCTGTTTCACCCTTTATCCCGGTCATAGCTCGGCGCCTCGAGCTTGAACCCTGGCAGGTGGGACTAAACATGTGTCCTTCTGGTAGAGTAACCATACTACCCATGGTGGCAGGGTATGTTGGCGCCGATACCATTGCCGCCATATTGGCATCCGGCATGGCTGAGAGGGACGAGCTGGCGCTGCTCATCGATATAGGCACAAACGGCGAGATTGCGCTGGGGAATCGTGGGGGGGTCATAACCTGCTCAACGGCGGCGGGACCCGCCTTTGAGGGTGCCCATATCCGCTATGGCATGGGCGGCGTAAAAGGTGCCATCAGCAAGATGAGAATAACCGAGGACGGGATAGAGTACGACACCATAGGCGGTGAGCCTGCCCGTGGCATATGCGGTTC
This sequence comes from Caldicoprobacter oshimai DSM 21659, assembly GCA_000526435.1. GTDB lineage: Bacteria > Bacillota > Clostridia > Caldicoprobacterales > Caldicoprobacteraceae > Caldicoprobacter > Caldicoprobacter oshimai. The sequence continues at coordinate 457,250 of JAGB01000002.1, read as the reverse complement.
CGGAATTGTAGATGCCATGGCACAAATGCTAAAAGCAGGCATTGTGGACGCTACTGGCAGGATGAGGAGCGCCGAGGAGGCCAAAACTGAGTTACCTGCCGGTCTGGCCAGCAGGGTCAAGGAGCTGGATGGGAAGCCTGCCCTCCTCATTGCTTCGAGAGAAGAGGGGGCGCTGGATGATATATACATCTGCCAAAAGGATGTACGTGAGGTACAATTGGCCAAGGCGGCTATCGCGAGCGGTATCCATATTTTGATGAGGGAGATGGGGGTACGGCATGAGGATATCCAGAAGGTGTACCTGGCAGGAGGGTTTGGCAATTACATAGATTACGACCATGCGGCGGATATAGGGCTTATTCCAAGTGAGCTGAGAAGCAAGATAGTTGCCATCGGTAATGCCGCTGGTGCAGGAGCCAAGATGGCGCTTCTGTCCAAGGAATACATGGAAATGGCCGAATTTATAAGGCACAGGACGAGCTATGTTGAACTCTCTTCACGCCTCGATTTCCAAAGCGTCTTTGTGGATTTTCTTTCATTTTAACCCAGTATATGATACCCTGCGTCCACGTGTATGACTTCTCCCGTGATGCCCCTGGACAGGTGGCTCAGCAGAAACAGGGCGGTATCACCTACATCAGATTGGTCAACGTTTCTCCTCAAAGGCACCTTTTCCTCGTATGTTTTGAGTATTTCGCTGAAATTTTTGACGCCCCTTGCTGCAATAGTCTTTATGGGCCCGGCAGATATGGCGTTTACCCTGATGTTGTGCGGCCCCAGGTCCACTGCCAGATATTTTACCGAGCATTCCAGCGCCGCTTTGGCTACTCCCATCACGTTATAGTTGGGTACCGCCCTTTCACCGCCAATGTATGTCAAAGTTACGATGCTGCCGCCCTCGGTCATAAGGGGCAGGGCATGCCTTGCCACCGCTACCAGCGAATACGCGCTTATGTTTTGAGCTAGTAGGTACCCTTCTCGAGAAGTGTTGTAATATGCTCCGGCCAGTTCCTCTTTCTTTGCGAAGGCCAAGCTGTGCACCACGCCGTGCAGGACTCCAACATCCCTTTTGATGTTGTCAAACAGGTCTATTATTTCTTGATCGCTGGTCACGTCGCAGGGATACAGCAGAGCTCCCGGGATGCCAGACACCAGTTCCTGTACCGCATCCCGTGTGCGCTCTCCCTGATATGTAAATATCAAATTGGCGCCTGCTTTCAGGCACGATTGGGCTATACCCCATGCGATGCTCCATTTATTGGCCACACCCATTATCAGTATGTTTTTGTTTTTAAGCAGATTTTCCATTACCATCATCCTTTCAAGTTGTTTTGATAGAGTTGAACCTGCCTTTATTGACTTACAGGCAAATTGTGTTTAATAGCAGGACGTACGGTTTATAATATATGCGAAAAATTTCAGCGGCTGGATATTGCATCGAAACAGTGCTTGTGTTACTATAATATGAAAAATACCGAAATTGCTGTTTAATAGAATACCAAAAAATATTGGACTTGTCTACAGTTTGTGCTATAATTAAAATGTTGTGAAAAGAGCAGTATTTAACAAAGGAGGAACTTACGGGTGAAAGCTACAGCTGAAAAGATAGAAAATAATAAGGTTAAGCTGAAAATTCAGGTCGATGCTCAGGATTTTGAAAAAGCCTTGGACAAATCCTATCTGAAAAACAAGGGCAAATTCCTAATACCGGGCTTCAGGAAGGGCAAAGCGCCTAGGAAGCTGATAGAAAGGTATTATGGGGAAGGCGTGTTTTATGAAGATGCCTTTAATGAGATATTTCCCGAGGTCTACTGGAAGGCAGTTGAAGAAAACGGCCTTGAACCCGTTGACTATCCAAAAGTAGAGGAGATCGAACAGATTGGAAGCGGCAAGGACCTGGTGTTTACTGCTAGCGTAATTGTAAAGCCAGAGGTGGAACTTGGACAGTACAAAGGAATAGAAGTGGAAAAAGTGGAGTATAATGTTACAGATAAAGACGTAGAGGATGCCCTCAAACGGATACAGGAACGGTATGCCAGATGGGTGGCTGTAGAAGGTAGGCCTATAAAGGAAGGCGACTTAGTCACCCTTGATTATCAGGGCTTTGTAGACGGTCAGCCTATAAAGGATGGCAGTGCGCAGAACTATGCCCTCGAAGTAGGCTCTAAATCTTTTATTCCGGGCTTTGAGGAACAGCTCATCGGCCTTAATGCGGGCGATGAAAAGGAGATCAAGGTGACCTTCCCCGAGGATTATGGAATAGAAGAATTAAAGGGTAAAGAGGCCGTGTTCAAGGTAAAGATTCACGACATAAAGGAGAAAGAGCTGCCTGAGCTGGATGATGAGTTTGCCAAAGACGTGAGCGATTTTGAAACCTTTGAGGAATACAAAGTTCATCTTAGAGAGGTCCTTGAAAGGGAAGCCCAAAATCAGGCGCGTGAGCAGATGGAGGAGCAACTTTTATCACAGGTAGTTGAGGGGGCCAAGGTTGATATCCCCGATGTTATGGTGGAACGAGAAATTGACAACATGTTGAGCAATTTTGAGTTTGGACTGTATTATCGAGGCCTGACCCTTAAGCGGTATTTAGAGCTTACCGGCACATCTATGGAGGATTTGAGGGCACAATATAGGCAAGAGGCATATACTAGAGTGAAAACTGGTTTGGTGCTTGAGAAGATAGCAAAAGTGGAAGACATCGAGGTTACCCAGGAGGACCTGGATAAGGAGCTTGAGGGGCTTGCCAATCAGTTCAATATAACTGTGGATGAAGCCAGAAAACGCTATGCTGAAGGCCTGGAGAGAAGAAAGGACGAGCTACTGACCAGAAAGACCATTGATTTCTTGATGGATAACGCCGTTATAGTGGATAAGGCACAGCAGCCAGAGCAGGATAAGCAGCAAGCTGATGGCAAGGCTGAGCATACCGACGAGGGTGCAAACCAGCAGCCGGTGGAGGGTACCGCTGCTGAATAAACTCAAGTGATTATGAGTGATTGAGGAGGAGATGGTGGTATGAGCCTGGTCCCTATAGTGGTTGAACAAACCAGCCGTGGTGAACGCGCGTATGATATATACTCACGGCTTTTAGAGGATAGAATTATATTCCTTGGCGGGGAAATATACGATGAAACCGCCGATTTGGTGGTGGCTCAAATGCTGTATCTGGAAGCCAAGGACCCTGACAAGGATATACAGCTTTACATCAACAGCCCTGGTGGCTCGGTAACGGCTGGACTGGCCATCTACGATACCATCCAGTACATCAAGTGCGATGTGTCCACCATATGTATCGGGATGGCTGCTTCCATGGGCGCTTTCTTGCTGGCAGCCGGTACAAAGGGCAAGAGATTTGCTCTGCCCAACAGCGAGATCATGATTCATCAACCTATAGGTGGAGCACGGGGTTCTGCATCGGATATAAAGATACACGCCGAGCAGATCCTCAAGCTCAAGAGGCGCCTTAACGAGATTTTGGCCGAGAGGACAGGGCAACCTCTTGAAAAGATAGAGAGGGACACTGATCGTGACTTCTTTATGTCGGCCTATGAGGCCAAGGAGTACGGCATCATCGATGAAGTCATTGTATCGCGCAAATAGTGAGTTAAGAGGTGAAAAAATTGGCAAGATATGATGATAGAAAACAATTGAAATGTTCCTTCTGTGGCAAGACCCAGGACCAGGTGCGGCGCTTGGTAGCCGGACCAGGGGTCTACATCTGTGATGAGTGCATAGAGCTGTGCCAGGAGATTATAGAGGAAGAGTTTGAAGAGTCGTCGGGCTTTGATATGCACGACATCCCAAAGCCACAGGAGATATACTCCATTCTCAACCAGTATGTGATAGGCCAGGACAGGGCAAAAAAGATACTATCAGTGGCGGTCTACAATCATTACAAGCGGATCAACAGCGATGTAAAGAGGGATGGCGTTGAGTTGCAGAAGAGCAACATCCTGATGCTGGGGCCCACGGGTTCCGGTAAGACACTTCTTGCTCAAACGCTGGCCAAAATATTGAATGTTCCCTTTACCATAGCCGATGCTACTACCCTGACTGAAGCGGGATACGTGGGCGAGGATGTGGAGAACATCCTTTTGAGGCTCATTCAAGCTGCAGATTATGACATCGAAAAGGCTGAGAAGGGTATAGTGTATATAGATGAGGTAGACAAGATAGCGAGAAAATCTGAAAATCCTTCCATAACTCGAGATGTGTCTGGCGAGGGCGTACAGCAGGCTTTGCTCAAAATACTGGAGGGTACTATAGCCAACGTTCCGCCACAGGGTGGGCGCAAGCACCCGCATCAGGAGTTTATACAGATAGACACTACCAACATCCTTTTCATATGCGGTGGGGCTTTTGAAGGCATAGAAAAGATTATCCAGAACCGTATAGGCAGGAATTCGCTGGGATTTGGGGCAGAAATCCGAAGCAAGGCCAACAGCGATCCCGGTGAGCTTCTAAAGCACATAATGCCTGAAGACCTGCTCAAGTTTGGTTTAATTCCCGAGTTCGTTGGGCGTCTCCCCATCATCGTTACTCTCCATGCTTTGGATGAGGAGGCGCTGGTGAAAATTTTGAAGGAGCCCAAGAATGCGCTGGTCAAGCAGTATCAAAAGCTGTTTGAGATTGATGGCGTAACATTAGAATTTGAAGATGAAGCCCTGCGGCTAATCGCCAAACAGGCTCTGGAACGAAAGACAGGAGCTCGTGGCCTTAGAGCCATAATGGAGGAATTGATGCTGGATGTGATGTTTGAGATTCCTTCGCGCGATGATATAGAGAAGTGCATAATAACTAAAGACGTGGTGCTAAAAAAGAGCGAGCCCATCATAATAATTTCGGAGGGGCAGAGGTCGCGCAAAGGGATTAAAAAGCAAAAGGAGAAGCGCGAATCGGTATCGTAAGCATCGCAAAAAGGTTTAAAAGCCAAAGGGGAGCGATTCAAGTCCGCTCCCTTTTTTCATTGGTGCGCACGGCAATGGGCGATAACCAGGTGACTATATTTAACACATACAAAAGGCCTGTTGAGAAATCAACAGGTCTTTTTTAGTCCATTTTCATGAACCCGGGTCTTCTGACAAAATATGTAATGAAATTGAGAAATTATAATACCGGGGGTATCCAATAAATAGCTCATGGCAACAAAGATATCAAAATTGGATAAAAATCATCTGGCTACATATACTATCCAGAAGAACAGTTAAAAACCAGGTTATTAGTTTTTAAGGTTCATGGTGAATCTATGGTCAATCTCAGAAAGGGGGAATACCAGTTGCTAGGGAACGCCGTGATCATAATACAGCTCTTTTTTGCCATAATTATAGGGCTGTATTTTTTAAACCTGCTTAAGAGCCAGCAGGGGAATAAGATTGCAGTGGAGAAAGAGTCGAAAAAGGAGCTTGAGAACCTCCAGAGGCTTCGCGAGATTTCTTTGACCGAACCATTGTCTGAAAAGACCCGCCCTACCAGCTTTGAAGAGATAATAGGACAGGAAGAGGGGATAAAAGCCCTCAGGGCTGCGCTATGCGGACCCAATCCCCAGCATGTCATAATCTATGGTCCGCCCGGAGTGGGCAAAACCTGTGCCGCGCGGCTGGTGCTGGAAGAAGCGAAAAAAAATCCCATGTCACCCTTTCGTCCAGATGCCAAGTTCATCGAGATGGACGCCACCTCTATACGTTTTGATGAGCGCAGCATAGCCGATCCGCTCATCGGCTCGGTACATGATCCCATATATCAGGGAGCTGGGCCTCTGGGCATTGCTGGCATTCCGCAGCCCAAGCCGGGTGCCGTCACCAAAGCCCATGGAGGGGTGCTCTTCCTGGATGAAATCGGCGAGCTTCATCCCATACAGATGAACAAGCTGCTGAAAGTTCTGGAAGACAGAAAGGTATTTTTTGAGAGCGCCTATTACAGCTCGTATGATACCAATATCCCTCGCCATATACATGAGATATTTCAAAAAGGGCTGCCGGCCGATTTTCGTCTGATTGGAGCAACCACCAGGAGTCCCAGCGAGATACCGGCAGCCATAAGGTCTCGATGCCTGGAGATATTCTTCAGGGAGTTAAGGCCCGATGAGGTCATGCAGATCGCCAGAAATGCGGCCAAGAAAGGTGGATTTTCCATTGCCGAGCGGGCGGTCGAACTGGTGGGCAAGTATGCTGGCAATGGCAGGGACGCGGTCAACATCATACAGCTGGCAGGGGGCCTCGCTTTGACCGAAGGAAGGACCGACATTACCGTAGAGGATATAGAATGGGTAATAAACAGTGGGCACTACAGCCCGAGGCCGGAGAAAAAGGTAGAAGGTAAACCAAGGGTGGGTTGCGTAAATGGACTGGCCGTTTATGGGGCTCACCTGGGGACCATCATGGAGGTAGAGGCCTCGGCCATGCCTGCCGGAAAAGGGAAAGGCATGGTTACGGTGACGGGTATAATAGATGAAGAGGAGATGGGTTCTGAAGGCAAACGAATGCGCAGGAAAAGCACCGCCAGGGATTCGGTGGAAAATGTGCTGACAGCCGTAAGAAAATGGCTGGGCGTAAATCCCAGGGATTACGACATACACCTCAATTTCCCCGGCGGCATCCCCGTGGATGGCCCTTCGGCGGGAATCGCCATGGCGGTGGCAGTGTATTCGGCTATAACGGGACAGCCAGTGGATGGTAGGGTAGCCATGACGGGAGAGGTATCAATCCTGGGAGTGGTAAAGCCAGTGGGCGGCATAGCTGCCAAGATAGAAGCGGCTGTTCAGGCGGGGGTAAAGAAGGTGATAATCCCCATGGAGAACTGGCAGGAGACTTTCAAGAACTATAGCATATCGATTGTTCCTGTGGAGAGGATCGAGCAGGTTATAGAGCATGCTATGTATCGTGGAGAAGATGACGCCAGTGTCACAAATGTACCCCATCAAGCCGGGCTCTTAAGTGCATCAGCAAAATAAACAAGGCCGGGACCGTGCATCCCGGCTTTTTTGTTGTGTAGTTTATGGGTTTTAAGGCGGTGTAAACTATACAGGATGGCATTTATGAGATTGGATAGCTAGAGCTTGATTTTTTATACAGTTGTTATATATAATTTAAAAGTCGAGAAGATGTGCAAAATATAGGTGCGGGATTTTTTTATAGATGTGGAGGAGATAATGATATGGCCGAGCAAACGGCTGAAAAGAAAAAGGGCAGGCGAAGAAAGAAATCCAATAATAGATTAAGGCGCATTCCCTGTCTGCCACTTAGGGGATTGACGGTTTTTCCGTATATGGTGCTGCATTTTGATGTAGGGCGACAGAAGTCCATTGCCGCACTGGAGGAGGCAATGATAAACGACCAGGAGCTGTTCTTGGTCACACAGAAAGACGCAAAGATGGATGACCCAGGCTTTGATGACATATATCATGTGGGTACTGTGTCCAAAATAAAGCAGCTTCTCAAGCTGCCGGGGGATACCATACGCGTGCTGGTAGAAGGGCTTAAGCGTGGCCGGATTGTCAAGTGCATATCCACCGATCCATATTTTGAGGTGGAGATTGAGGAGATTGAAGAAAATGACCCTGAGCCAGGCGATCTAGAACAAGAAGCTTTGATGCGAAGCGTGCTAGACATATTTGAGGATTATGTAAAGCTTGGCAACCGGGTGTCCCCTGATACGCTGATATCGGTCAACGCGGTTGAAAAACCTGGCCAGCTGGCCGATATCATTGCTGCCAATGTGCTGGTCAAGATTGAGGACAAGCAGAACATCCTGGAGGCATTTGACCCGCAGGATAGGCTGGAGAAGCTGTACGGCATATTGACCAGGGAAATTCAGATCCTGGAGATTGAGAGAAAGATCAATCAGCGGGTAAAGAAGCAGATAGACAAGCTCCAGCGGGAGTACTATTTAAGGGAACAGCTCAAGGCCATACAGAAGGAGCTTGGCGAGAAGGACGGTATAGGCGAAGAGGTTGAGGAATACAGGCGAAAAATAGAAGAAGCACAGCTCCCTGAAGAAGCCTACGAAAAGGCCATGAAAGAGCTGGACAGGCTGTACAGGATGCCTCCCGGTTCGCCCGAGATAGGGATCATAAGGACGTATTTGGACTGGCTTGTGGAGCTGCCGTGGAATGTTGAGACCGAGGACAATACGGACATTAAAAAGGCCGCCAAAATATTGGATGAGGACCACTATGGCCTGGAGAAGGTAAAGGAACGGGTGCTGGAGTATCTGGCGGTACATCAGCTGACCCAGCAGATGAAAGGCCCCATACTGTGCTTTGTAGGGCCGCCGGGAGTGGGCAAAACCTCCATTGCCAGGTCCATCGCGCGGGCGCTCAACAGGAAATTCGTTAGGATGTCCCTAGGCGGCGTGAGGGATGAGGCTGAGATCCGCGGCCACCGACGAACCTACGTAGGGGCTATACCTGGCCGGATTATAGCATCGATAAGGCAGGCTGGTACCAAGAATCCGGTATTCCTCTTCGATGAGATAGACAAGATGAGCAGCGATTTTCGCGGAGACCCGGCTTCAGCCATGCTGGAGGTGCTGGATCCGGAGCAGAACTTCGCTTTTCGAGACCACTACCTGGAAGTGCCGTTTGACCTGTCCAAGGTGATGTTTTTGACCACCGCCAATACCCTTGAGACCATACCCAGGCCCTTGCTGGACCGAATGGAGGTTATTCACATTTCGGGCTATACCGAAGAGGAGAAGCTGCACATCGCTTCCCGTTACCTTATCCCTAAGCAGGTGAAGGAGCATGGGCTTAAAGAGGGGAGCGTTCAGATACCCGAGCGAGTCATAAGGGATATCATCAATTATTATACCCGCGAGGCCGGTGTACGCAATCTGGAGCGGCAGATTGCTACCATATGCAGAAAGGCTGCCAGGAAGATACTGGAGACTGGTCAGCAGCGCGTCCGAATAACCAGCAGCAACCTAAAGCGTTATCTGGGTGTTCCCATATATCGCTATGAGAAAGCGGGGCAACACGACCAGGCCGGTATTGTCACCGGTTTGGCCTGGACGGCGGTGGGGGGTGACACCCTGTTGGTGGAGGCCATCCATATGCCCGGTACTGGAAAGCTGGTGCTCACCGGTCAGCTGGGCGATGTCATGAAGGAATCGGCACAGGCCGGGTTCAGCTATATACGTGCCAAGGCACGGGATTTCGGTATTGATCCCAATTTTTACAACAATACCGATATTCACGTGCACATCCCTGAGGGGGCAATTCCCAAGGATGGCCCTTCGGCCGGTATTACCATGACCACGGCCATAATATCGGCTCTAACGGGGATACCCGCCCGCAGCGATGTGGCAATGACGGGCGAAATAACCTTGAGGGGCAGGGTGCTGCCCATCGGTGGCTTAAAGGAAAAGGTATTGGCAGCCCATAGAGCTGGGATTACCAAGGTCATCATCCCTTCTGAAAACGAAAAGGACTTGAAGGAGATCCCCGAAAATGTTAAGCGAAAGGTAAAGATAGTATTGGTGGAACATATGGATCAAGTGCTTGAGCATGCTCTGGTGGAGGTTCCTAAGCCGAAACAATAGTTTTAGTCTTCTTCGTCTTGTGGATTTATGATTATGTCCACGTTGCCCAATGTTATTCTGTGAGGGGTGTCTTTGGGTTGTGTGGTGGCTGGAGTTTGGGCGTTGTCTGTACCTTGAGAGCTATTTCCGGTTTTCTGGGGGAGTTGTGCACTGACGCCGGGTTGTGTGATGCCTTGTTTATCCTCTTGTTTACCCTCGCTTGAGGGTAGCTCGTTGCTGTCAGGACGTATAGGGGGAGAGGATGGCGATGTGCTGCGCGTGGCATTGTCGTCCATTGAAGACGATGGAGTTGACGCTGTTTGATAGGCCTGTTTTGTTGGAACGGGCCTTTTTTCTTTGTGAAGCGTGTCGATGTTGGTAAGCGACTGTTTGCTGTTTGTCCTGAGCTGTTCTACCTGGAAGTTGAGCTTTTTTATCATGGCTTCCAGAAAATACATGGCCTTGCTGTTTTGTAGCAATTGCTCTTGAAAAGCGTAAATGCTGGAGGTTATGTTTTCAAGCTGCCGTTCGATGGCGGCGATCCTTTTTTCCAATTTGCTGTACGGTAACTGTTGGTCTTGCTTTTTTTGCGCGATAGCAGCGTTGAGCGTTGCATGGGAGCCTGAAAGGGAAAGGTCCAGGACTTCTTTATAATTTATACCCCACAGCCTTAAAGTGGGGGGAAGGTCTGGCCTGTCAAACGAGGTGTAGTAGAAAAAGGTTACGATGTCCGAGGGAGCGTGGGGAATCGCTCTAGGGATACTCCAGGTATTGCCGCCGTCCTGTGAGGTTGTGCAGTATATATCGCCTTTCATCTCCCACAGGCAGTACAACTGGTCCAATAGCAGCAGCGTGGGAAGGACGGGCTCGTCCTGGCCCGTGTATATAACCTTTGCTTCCTGTGTATCGCTTTCTGGTTGAAGTGCACTTCTTAAGGATAGATATCTTATGATGTGGCTGGCACCTTCTTTTTCTTTCCATATGATGTAAATGCGCTGGCGAGGATCGGTATACAGGTAACATTCTGAGCAGGCTCGATCAGGCTTGTATATCGTTACTGGAGTGGTCCAGGAGGAAAAAGAGGGACTAAAGCAAGAATACAGGAGTGAAGGTTGATTGTTGGATTGTTGGCTGAACAACAGATGCACGTTTCCTAGGTTGTCTACAAAGGCGTTCTCTATGGTCGTAAGGCTATCAGAAGCAAAGGTCCATGTTCTTTGCCTTGTCCATTTATTCCCATTACCTCGATAATGTATCAGGAATTCTGTTCCACGCCTTAATGAGCCCTTAATGTAATATAGTATGTGGATGGTATCTCGGTATGCCATTATGGTGAAATAGGAGATGTTTTGTGCCGGAGACCGAATGTACTCCACTGTTTGGCGTTGCCATTTGAGGCCGTTCCACCAGTAATACACCAGCTGGTTTGTTACAGTATATGCCAATACATGGATGTTATCGCTGGAGTCGATTGTGACCGCCAGATCTTTAACCGGCTGGGAATCCAACAAAACATTCTGAGCCGTTGTCCCGATTTTTGATTGGGGATCTGATTGAGAATACACTATGCTCTGTTCAGGCGAGAGGAAGAAATGCCATCGATTTCCCGAGGAGGTTTTGAGCACGAATGACTTATCAACAACGCCTGCCATGATATCACCCGTTTCAACACAATCGTTTTAGTAAATCTTATGATATGATTCGAGAATTTATCACATACGTTATCACACATAATTGAATTTTTACATATTATGCAGTGAGAGGAAATATAGATTTCCTCGGACATATACTGTGAGAAAAGGAGGTTTGAAGATGTCTTTCTATTCATATAAAAATCAGGGCAATGAACGGTGTCCTAGTCGGATCAGCTTTGATGCATGCAAAAAGATAATCGAAAAGGTATGCATCCAAGTGGATAAGGTGTATGATGCCTGTCTCCAGCAGGAAACTTTAAAAGATATAAGGATTACGGTAAAAGACATATACGGCGATTGGAGGGACTTTACACCGCCGTTTACCTTCATAGGCTGCAGAAGCACCAGCGTAAAAGGTAAACTGGTGGGAACCCAGATCACCAGGCTGCCCGACCGCCCGAATTTTGCAAGGATACAAACGAAAGTAGAGATCCCGGTTGAGGTAATTTTTGAGGATGCGAACGGCAAGAGGGGTATAGGTAACAGTTCTATATCTGTTCCAAAAGATGTAATACTCTTTGTGCCGGATGAATCGGTAATTCCCTTCCAGCTGGAGAGCACTGTTAACGCTATGTGCGTATCAGGCAAGGCGGTGCACGGTGACGTTTTAAAATTTGAGGTTGATGTATGCATCACTATCATTCTGAAGATTGTAGCCAAGGTTGACCTGCTGGTGCCTTCGTTTGGGTTCTGCGAGATTCCTCCCTGTGAAGAATTTGCAGAGAATCTGTGCGAAGAGTTCTTCAGGCTTCCGCTGTTCCCGCCACAGCTTGAAGATGTACGCGATAACGCTCGATCTCCCAATCCGCGTTTATACTCCCTGGAGGACGAGCAGGAGGAGTAGCCTTGTATAACAAAAAGCGGAAAGGGCATAAATGTCCTTTCCGCTTTTTTGGGGGTCATAATGGTATGCTTAGTATATCATCTTGAGGGCTAACACTACCAAGAGACAGCATATTACAACGGAGAAGAATACTATTACGCTTTCACGCTCTTTGGATGTCAACCTGTATTCATTTGGAGGAGCAAATTTTCTGTGCCTGCTAAACAGCTTTTTTAAACCATATAAGAGTGTCATCATTTACACTCCTTTTTGGTTCCATATTCGTACAAATTTTTACATTATATGTCTATATTTTAAATTATCGTAGGTTTAAATGCAATAGGACTTTTGTATTGTTTGTCGTATTTTGTTGAAGGATGTGATCCTATAAAATAGGACTTAAGTTGTAGGTTAATATGCTTATGCTCATTTTTTCCTTGTATTATTAATAGAAATGTATTACAATAACTAGTAAAGTAGGTCTAATGTCATAGGCATTAAGTCCTAAATTAAGGTTATGAAGGGTTTCTGAGAGGGAAGGAGTATTCGCGATGGCTGATTCATCGGTCAGTTCTACGAAGGTGGAAATAACCTTGAGGTTGTCTGAATTTGAGATGCCCCCAATGCAGGATGCGCTTATAATAGGTCGCAAGGCACCTATCGGTTTTGAGGCTGCCAGGAGGATGGTAGATATTCTATCTCCTAACCAATATGAGGTTGTAAAGATACAACACCCTACTATAGAAGCAGTGGTTATTCGGAAGGCCCTTATGCAAATGGTGGCCCGCGATCGCCTTATTTCCCTTATATTGGAAGAAGGAGGGAAGGTGGCTAACGAAGCAACCATCCTTAAAGTTCAGCTGAGCATTGTGTTGTGTGTTAGCAAATCCGTTGACCTATGATTACGACGGTGTCTTCTATAATGGAAAAAGACCTCATTACAATTGAATCGATGGATAGCGTGGATAATGCTCGGCAGATAATGGCTCAAAACAGGATTGGATGCTTGCCGGTAATGGAGAACGGGCGTTTGGTGGGCATTATAACCACGTGGGATGTCATATCTTCTCACCCTAACCGGTTGGTGGCTGATGCAATGACTGCACCTCCTGTTTATGTTGAGCCTACGGCTTCGTTATGGGAAGCAAAGGAAAAAATGGATAAATATTGTATAGAGAGATTGCTGGTAGTGGAAAAAGGGCAGCTTATAGGTTTGATTACAAAGACCAGGCTTTACTTTGAGATTGCCAAGCATTTTGATATACTTACCCAGCTTAACAAAAAGGATTATATAATCTATGAGGGAGTTAAACTGCTCAGGAGCGGCAAAGAAGTTTCTATCATATTTATAGATATTGATGGATTTGGCATCATTGACAAAGAGTATGGCCATATATTTGGGGACCTGATACTGAAAGAAGTAAGTGATTTGCTTAAGGTTAAAGTACCCACCGATTGTTTTTTATGCCGCTATGGCGGTGATGAATTTGCCGTGTTGACCCCTTACAAAAAAGAACGATGTATAGAATTGGCCAAGGAGCTTTTGGACGCTATATCGCAGCATGAATATAGCATTAAAGTAAATATTACGGCTTCTGCCGGTATTTCAGGAGGCAGGCGGGAGAAAGGCCGCTTTTCTGGGAATTATGTAGACGATATAGAAAATCTTATCAATCTTGCCAGCCTGGCATCTACCAGTGCCAAGAGAAACAAAGTACCTTTGGTGGTCGCCGAAGGCTTCATACCTAGCAAAACGTAAAAAAATCTCGATTGCTCGGAATTTTTGTAAAATGGGTTTAAAAAGCGTTTAAAAAAGTAATGGGGCACTATTGCATTTATTCAGCGATATGGTATAATTGCACTAGTGATTTTGTGGAGGGACCAGGATATGCAGCTTAAGGAGGGGGTATCGTCACGCTTCATATACCGCTTGTACCTATTACTGATGGGCATATCCGTCAGTTTTTCTATTTATAGCGGTGAAATTTTTCAAAACTACTGTATTTTGCTGATTTTAACGGGATGATGGGTATTGCCAGAAGGGAGGCGATATGTGTCTTTTAACCGGTTGGGAGGCATAGATGTTTTCTGGTGAGTATTTTATGGTGATTTTATATTTTTGAGGTCAACGTGTACTAAAAATTTCCAATTCAGTATGGTTAATGGAGGTAGATTATGGATAAGCTGTTCGTGGGGTTTGCTCATATAGGTTTACCACAGATAATCATGTATATAATAGGCGGTCTCTTGATCTATCTTGCAATCAAGAAGGAATACGAGCCAATGCTGTTGTTACCTATAGGCTTCAGTACCATATTGGTCAATCTGCCACTTTCAGCGGTTTTGGAGTATGAAGGCGCTCCAGGGGTGCTCAAGATATTGTTTGATGCCGGCATTCAGACTGAGCTTTTCCCGGTGTTGATCTTTATAGCCGTTGGAGCCATGATCGATTTTACCCCTCTCCTTGCCAATCCCAAGATGCTTTTCTTTGGCGCTGCAGCTCAGTTCGGCATATTTGCTACAATAGTCATCGCATTGCTGGTTGGAGCCGATAGCCTTAAAGTAGCTTCGGCCATAGGTATTATAGGAGCTGCCGATGGTCCCACAGCCATCTTTGTGGCAAGCAAGTTTGCGCAGAAATACCTTGGGCCTATAACGGTGGCTGCATATTCTTACATGTCTCTTGTTCCCATCGTTCAACCGCCCGTTATCAGGCTTTTGACCACAAAAGAGGAACGCATGATCAGAATGGAATACAGGGATGTCAAGGTGCCCAAGCCTGTCAAGATTTTGTTTCCTATATTTGTTACAATCATCGCAGGCATCATAGCGCCTATAAGCGTGCCGCTGGTGGGTCTCTTGATGTTCGGTAACCTGATAAGGGAATCCGGAGTGTTGGAGAGGCTTTCAAAGGCGGCTCAAAACGAGCTTGCAAATATTGTAACCATATTGCTTGGAATCACCATCGGTTCGACGATGGTTGCAGAGGACTTTCTGCAGCCCATGACGCTGGTCATCCTTCTGGGTGGACTGGGAGCTTTCATATTCGACACGGCGGGCGGCGTGCTGTTTGCAAAGTTCTTGAATCTCTTCCTCAAGAAAAAGGTTAATCCCATGGTGGGGGCAGCTGGTATCTCGGCTTTTCCGATGTCTGCAAGAGTCATTCAGAAGATGGCGCAAAAGGAAGATCCCTCGAATTTCATACTCATGCATGCGGTGAGCGCAAATGTCGCAGGCCAGCTAGGCTCCATAATTGCCGGGGGATTGATCTTAGCGCTGGTGCCGCTTTTGGCAGGTTAAGCTGGGAGGTGTCACGGTATGCTTGAAAGCATTGCACACGCATCGGACCTCACAAAATCGCTCTTTCTCCTGGTGGTTGGAGTAACAGGCGTTTATACCACTTTGGCGCTTTTCTACCTGATGATAAAGATATTGATGAGAGCTTTCAAAGACCATGATGCTTAAAAGAGGAATAAAATTTTGCTGCAGGGCTTGAGTTTGTAAATGTACAAGTTGCTTAAGGAAAAAAGGTAAGGCAGCTGTGCTTTGCAAACTGGGTTCCGTGCGGCATAAGCTTTTTAAAAATTTTAAAGGAGAGGAGAATGGAAGGTGTTTTGGGTTTACGCAGCTATCGTAGTTTCAGTTGCCTCCTTTTTGCTTGCAGGATACCTGTACTATTGGGTAAAACGGCAGCCAGGTGGCAACAAAGAGGCTGAGGAGATTGCGCAGCTTATAAGGCGCGGGGCCAATGCCTTTCTCCGAAGGGAGTACAAGATACTGGCTGTATTTGCATCAGTGCTGGCATTTTTGATTTTCCTTTTTCTGCCCCATCCTATATGGAGGAGCGAATTTTGGACCAACTTTAGAATGGCTCTTACTTTCCTGTTTGGTGCCTCGCTTTCGGCGACGGCAGGTAAGATCGGTATGGACATTGCTACCATTGCCAATTTGAAATCGGCCGTGGCCTCCAAGAAGGGTATAGCCCCCGCTTTTGAAGTGGCCTTCAAGGGCGGAGCAGTTATGGGTATGGCAGTAGTGGGCTGTAGCTTATTTGGAGCTGCTATATTGTACCTCCTCACTAAGGACCCCAATACCGTATTGAGTTTCAGCTTTGGTGCAAGTACGCTGGCTCTCTTTGCTAAGGCGGGTGGTGGAATTTATACCAAAACCGCTGACGTTAGCGCTGACCTAGTAGGTAAGGTTGAGCTGGGGATACCTGAGGACGACCCCAGGAACCCGGCGGTAATAGCCGACAATGTGGGCGATAACGTTGGTGACGTGGCCGGCATGGGTGCTGACCTGTTTGACTCCAACATAGCTTCCATCGCTGCCGCTATGGTTATAGGTTTGTCCCTCGGCCAGCAGCATATGGTGTTCTGCTATGCTACTTTAGGTTTGCTGGCTTCTATACTGGGCGTGTTGTTCATAGGCATGGGCAAGCACAAAGATCCTGGCAAGGCTTTGAATACAGGGACTTATATTACCACCGTATTGTTTGCGGTTTTGACGCTTGTGGTATCGTTGGCCTTCAAGTATGATTTGCGCATCTGGGGAGCTACCATGGTAGGGCTCATTGTTGCCGTCATCATCGGCATCACTTCGGATTATTTCACAGGGGACGGCAAAAAGCCCGTTGAGAAAGTGGCTAAGGCATCCAGCATAGGGCCGGCTTTCACCATTCTCAGCGGTTTCTCCTATGGGCTGTTGAGCTGCTTCCCTGCACTGCTGGGTATCGGCTTTTCGGCGCTGGTAGCCTATAAGCTGTGCGAACCTCTGGGAGCAAGCTATGCCATGTTTGGTATAAGCATGGCGGCCATAGGCATGTTATCCATTGTAGGAATGATCATTTCAAACGACGCCTTTGGTCCAATTGTGGACAATGCCCGCGGTTTGGTTGAGATGGCCAAGATGGGAGATGATGCTCTGGTCATCAGCGATGAGCTGGATGCTGCTGGAAACACCGCCAAGGCTATAACCAAAGGGTTTGCCATTGGTGCAGCAGGTCTTACAGTTATCGCATTGCTTGGAGCTTATAGAGAGACGGTAATGAATGTGACGGGTTCCGACATAAGTTTCAATATAATGAATCCGCTGGTATTCTTTGGCATAATGGTAGGGCTGGCGGTACCGGCTGTCTTTGCTGCCATGTTGATGCTGGGCGTTGACCGAAACGCTGAGCGAATGGTGGCCGAAATCCATCGCCAGTTCGAGACCATACCCGGCCTTAAGGAAGGCAAAGAGGGTGTCAGGCCCGAGTACGAGAAGTGCATCGATATCGCAACCATAGGTGCCATAAAAGAGTTGATTCCTGCCGGTTTGATGGCCATCGTGGTGACGCTGGTGGTAGGGTTTATTGGAGGAATCCATGCAATTGGCGGATTCCTAACCGGAAACATAGTATCGGGCTTGTTCTTGGCTTTGTTGATGGCCAACTCCGGTGGTTTGTGGGATAACTCCAAGAAATACATCGAGACAGGGGTTCATGGCGGTAAAGGGTCAGATGCGCATAAGGCCGCTGTTATTGGCGATACCGTCGGTGACCCATTCAAGGATACTGCTGGGCCATCGTTGAATACCCAGGTAACTGTGGTTTCGCTGATATCCTCGCTGGCTGCCAACCTGTTTATAGCCTTCTCGTTGTTCTGATAAGCTAAAGGTGGCTTTAAGCAGGGATGTGGCCGACGTACGGCTTTGAGTCAGTGCAAAGTTGCCAATAAGAATCCCGCCCATCTGAAGGATGGGCGGGATTTTTCATACCTGGTCAACCAGCGCGTTATGTGCTAAAATAAGCAAGGAAGGAGCGTGAAGTTATGGCAAGACCCGTCAAGTGGCGAAGAGTAGAATTTATACCCAACGTCAGACATTTTGTACCTGTGGATGTGCCGCAGAGTGGAGTTGAAGAGAACATGCTTCAGATAGAGGAGTTGGAAGCGCTGCGCCTCAAGGACTTAGAGGGATTGGAGCAGGAGGCCTGCGCCGAGAGAATGGGCATTTCGCGCCAGACCTTCCAGCGCATTTTAAACAGCGCCCGTGAGAAGGTGGCCGATTCCTTGGTCAATGGTAAGGCTATAAGGATTGGAGGGGGGTATTTCACCCGAAATATATGCAGGGTTTATTGCCGACAATGTATGGCCCAGTGGGATGAAAGCTATGAGAATTTTTCTAAAATAAAAGAAGGGGCTTATCGATGTCCCCGTTGTGGTTCGAATGATGTGGTGTGCCATGAGCCTCTCGGCTCGGGCAGGGGATTCTGCCGTGGCCATTGCTGGAGGCACGGGCAGAGGGAGTAGCCTCCGGCGTTTAGGTGGGCAATAGAGTAGCTTAAATCTTATATATAGTGGCTGGCGCGCAGAATATTAACAGAATAATTATATGTCAGCCAATTTCACGGTTTCCATGCATGCTTGATCTACTCTACTCCGCGCACAAGGCATAATTCCAGCAGTGGAGCTATTTCTGATATCGTTTCGGCGAAAACATGAGGGGGATGGGGAGTGCGGTAAAGCCGTATATCCTCTATCCCCTTCTGTTTTTGTGGTATTCTGAACTGCTGCAGCACGTACCGCTTTGCGCCCCTTATCATTTGGGCAATTTCCAATATATCATTCATATTCAGATCGGGTACGAAGGTGGTGCGAAACTCGTAGTCGCACCCGGCGTTCATTATAATCTCTATGCTTTGCTGGATGCTGGTGATGTCAACTTTCACTCCACAGATTTCGTTATACTTGCTAAGTGGAGCCTTTATATCCATGGCGATGTAATCTACCAAATTCTTATCTATCAGTTTTTCAAGCACAGAAGGGCGGGTACCGTTGGTATCCAGCTTTACCAAGTATCCCAGCCCTTTTATTTTTATGATAAATTCTTCGAGGTCGGGTTGAAGGGTGGGCTCCCCGCCGCTTATTACCACCCCATCAAGGAATGAGCGGCGGGTATCGAGAAACCGCATTACTTCGTTTATGTCATACTCCATATCGATGGTTTTAGGGTTGATGATGTGGCGGTTGTGGCAAAAGTAGCAGTTCAGGTTACAGCCGGGGGTAAACACCACTGCAGCGATATTGCCCGGATAATCCACGAATGAGTTCTTTTGCATGCCAGCTATTCTCATAGCGTCTCTTCCCGTATCTTGAATTTCTTGCGGTCAAAATACTCACGCTTTTTGCCAGGATTGTAGTTTTGTACCGGCCTTAAATAGCCCGTCACCCTTGACCACACCTCTGCCTCGGCTCCGCATTGAGGACACTTGAAATGTTCTCCCTTTATATACCCGTGCTGGTTGCAAATGCTGAAAGTAGGGGTGATGGATATATAGGGTATTTTGGATTGTGTGAAGATCTTTTGAATGAGCTTTTTAGCCACAGCGGTATCCTCTATCTGTTCGCCGAGGTAAAGGTGCAGCACTGTCCCTCCGGTGTATAGCGACTGCAGTTCATCCTGCAGAGCCACCACCTCGAATATGTCGTCAGTATAGCCCACCGGCAGCTGGGTGGAGTTGGTGTAGTAGGGCGTTTCATCGTCCCCTGCGGTTATGATGTCGGGATATCTGCTTTTATCCAGCTTGGCCAAGCGGTAGGCTGTGGCTTCAGCCGGCGTGGCTTCCAGGTTATAGAAGTGGCCTGTCTCCTTTTGCAGCTCTATGAGCAGGTCACGCAGATAGTGCATGACCTCTATGGCAAAGGCTTGCCCTTCCGGAGTGGTGATGTCCTTGCCCATAAAGTTGAGCAGCGCCTCGTTCATGCCCACAATGCCGATGGTGCTGAAGTGGTTGTACCAGTACTGTCCCGTGCGCTCCTTTATATGGCGGAGATAGTGAGTGGAGTAGGGGTAAAGGCCATTTTCGGACTGCTGTTCGATGACTTTTCTCTTGATCTCCAGGGCCGTCTTGGCAATTTGTACCTGCCTCCACAGGCGGGACTTGAACTCGCGCTCGGAGGAGGACAGGTATCCTATCCTGGGGAGGTTTATGGTTACCACCCCAATGGAACCGGTCATGGGATTGCTGCCGAAAAGGCCGCCACCGCGCTTCCTGAGCTCGGTTATGTCCAGCCTCAAACGGCAGCACATGGATACCGCATCTTCAGGGGACAGGTCAGAGTTTATGTAGTTGGCAAAATACGGTATGCCATACTTGCAGGTGATCTTCATGAAGTCTTCGACCACCGGGCTGTCCCAGTCGAAGTCAGGAGTCACGTT
The DNA here is from genome assembly GCA_000526435.1 of Caldicoprobacter oshimai DSM 21659. GTDB lineage: Bacteria > Bacillota > Clostridia > Caldicoprobacterales > Caldicoprobacteraceae > Caldicoprobacter > Caldicoprobacter oshimai. Next base: position 437,018 of record JAGB01000002.1, on the reverse strand, counting down.
TATGGTGGGGATGGGGAAAGTAAATACCCTCCCCTTTGCGTCGCCTTCCAGCATTACATCGCAGAAGGCCCGATTGAACATATCCATCTCTTCCTGGAATTCGCCGTAGGTTTCGTCCATCATTTGGCCGCCTATTATGACGGGCTGATCGCGCAGCGTGGCAGGCACCTTTATGTCAAAGGTCAGGTTGGAAAAAGGACACTGGAATCCCACCCGCGTGGGTACGTTGATGTTGAATATGAACTCCTGGATACATTGGCGTACTTGGCTGTAGGTCATCTTGTCATAGCGGATGAAAGGAGCGCAGTAGGTGTCGATGCTGGACCAGGCCTGAGCTCCCGCAGTCTCGCCCTGGGTGGTAAAGGTGGAGTTTACAATCTGTCCCAAAAATGAGCGAAGGTGTTTGGCGGGTTTACTCTCAACCTTACCCGGTACCCCACCGAATCCCTCAAGCAGGAGCTGGCGAAGGTCCCAACCAGCGCAGTATGGCCCGAAAAAGCCCAGATCGTGGATATGGCAATCGCCGCTTTCGTGTGCCTCCCTGACTTCCTGGGGATAGATTTCGTGCAGCCAATAGTTTTTGGTAAACACCTCGCGCACGTAATTATTAAGCCCGTTTACGCTTTTGTGGGTGTTTGCGTTTTCCTTTATCTGCCAATCCTTATCGCCCAGATAATTTGAAAACATTTCAATGGTGGCGCCAATCAGGGCGTTCAGATTCCTGGCATTCCTTCTCTTTTCACGATACAATATGTACGCTTTTGCCGTTTGAGCGTGGCCGTTTTCGATAAGCACCTTCTCTACGATGTCCTGTATTGCCTCTACATCTGGGATCCTGTCGCCAAACTTGAGGTTGGCTATGTCGACTACCTGACGGCTCAACTCTTCGGCACGATTGAAGTCGTTACCTCCGCATGCCATAGCCGCTTTGAATATTGCCCAAGTGATCTTTTCGGGCTGAAATTTTTCAATCCTTCCATCTCGCTTGCGAATCTGCGTTATCATGGTATCCAATCTCCTTTCAAAAAACATAGATCGATTTAAAGCTCATACAATTTTAAACGGTGTTTTTTATCTTGGGTCGAACTCTTCAGCCAATTCCCCGGGGATCAATGGCTTTTGTATGTCTACTGTCTGTCCCAGCTTTCATCACAGCGTTTTATAAGCTTTATTGATGCCCATTCAGGGCCTTATGACAGCATACTATATATTGGTGTTTTAATTTTAACACACACAACTAATTGTGTACACAGCCGCTAAAGTTGGTTTTTTAGGTATTTTATGCCTATAGCTGTAAATAGCTCGGGTAAGTTTGCTTTTTTTAAAAATAGCGCAAATTTTTATCAACACTATTACGCGATTCATGATACCCTGATAATTAAAATGGAAACGTTACTAAAATGGCCAACACTTCAAAAAGCACCGTTTCAAGGTACCTCAACGGAGGAAGCGTAAGGCCATCCATCCACTGCCAAGCGGTAGTAGCCTGTTTTATTAGCTGAGATGGCTGTAAAAACCAACCTCTTCACAGTTTTATAAACTTATGCTATTATAGGAAAGAAATAAGCGTCGGTTCAGGAGGTTACATGCTATGGCTGGACATTCAAAATGGGCAAACATCAAGCACAAAAAGGAAAAGACTGATGCGCAAAAGGGCAAGTTATTTACCAAGCTTGGAAGAGAGATTGCCGTAGCTGTCAAAGAGGGAGGCAGCAATCCCGATACAAACCCCAGGTTAAGGGATGCCATTGCCAAAGCTAAAGCGGCCAACATGCCTAGCGAAAACATCATGAGGACCATAAAGAAGGCCGCTGGAGAGTTGGAGATGGTAAATTATGAGGAAGTCACCTATGAAGGATATGGCCCAAATGGTGTGGCCATAATTGTTGAAGCCTTGACGGATAACAGAAACAGAACGGCCAGCGATATCCGTCACATATTTGAACGCCACGGGGGAAACCTGGGAGCTGCTGGATGTGTAGCTTGGATGTTTGACCGAAAGGGTGTGCTGGTCATAGAAAAGAACGAGAACATAAATGAAGAGGAGCTCATGATGCATGCTTTGGAAGCCGGGGCAGAGGATATATCCGACGAGGGAGACGTATTTGAAATCATCACAGCGCCATCAGATTTCTCCGATGTGAGGGAACATCTCGAAAAGGCGGGATATTCGTTTGTAACCGCTGAGATAGCCATGATCCCCCAGAACTACGTGGAGCTCAACGAGGAGGCTAGTAGCAAGGTGATGAGTCTCATTGAAAAGTTGGAAGATCATGATGACGTACAAAACGTATTTACCAATCTGAAGATGGAATAATAAATGATTATTGCAATTTGTAATATGAATTGGTGGTTAAGTTTTGAGTTATACAAGGTGATAAAGTGATTAATTATACTTGACCTGCCATCCCCTCAATGGCAGGCGTGACAAAGCCCGACAGCTTCTAGCAACGCCACCGCCATGGGCCCCAATCTACGGGGCCTATGTATAATAAGTGTTAAAAATGGGAACACTATAATCCAAATCCATATTTTGGAGGGATTATAGTGTACATCAGCCGAAAGAGCGTTTTTGTGGGTGTGGTGGCGTTGATGATATTGGGAATGGTAATGGGTTATTCTTATACCCTTTTAACAGAGATGTTTGAGGAGGAAGAGCGCATTGCTGACGAGAGGGCACAGGTAAACAAAGCAGGTGCTCTGTCGGATTCCTTTGAACCTCTGGCAACGGTCAAGCAACCCCAGACCACATCGCAGGAGACTACCTTTATTTTTGAGAGGATGTATAAGCTTTGTGGTCATAATTCAATTACGTATAGGTCCGCAATGGCGGAAGAGGTGGGACTTTCAAGAGAACAGATTGAGAGCGTACATTCTTCGTGGGCTATAAAAGAGTTTTCGCCATCAATTGTGTGGTTATACGGAGAAGTCGATGGTTACTGTCCCAATCATTATATCATAAAGGAGAAGGATGGTTGCATAGCGATTTACCGACCTCTTGAAAATGGTCAGGGCGTTTATCTGGTGTACCAGACGAACATCGACACGGCGTTTCTGAGCGCCGATGTTCAAGAGCGTATAAAGGAAGGGTGGGTAGTGGATTCCCTGGAACAGGTGGAGCGGTTGATGGAAAGCTGGGACAGCTGAATGCTTTTTCATGTAACGGCAATATCTTGCTGGAATAATGATATTTTAGCAGGGGCCTTTGTATGATTTGTATGATTGGTTTGCCTACCTTTTCCTAACTGAAAACTTAATTTGATTTGTGGGATGTTTGTTTGAGAAAACAACGCTTGAGTATGCAAATCTCGCTTTCTGTCATTTTTGCCTCAGAGTCGTGCTGCGAGGTCAATGTGACTTGATTTTTGTAGCTTAATTTACAACTTAACTTTAGGCAAATTTCGTTTTTAGCAGCAAAATGGATTTTTACAGTAGAATCAAATTAATTTTAAAAGAAGGGGTAAGCAATATGGGGGATGTTGTAGAGGAGAAGAAGGATGAGGGAATAACCGCGAGAATAGGATATACAGGCGATAAAGAAAAGGCAAGGGATGCAAAGAGCGTCATAGAAAGGATAAAAAACGCAAAAACCGTTGTGGTAAAGGTGGGCACCTCCACCATTACTCACCACAATGGCACTATAAACCTGCTGGTGGTTGAAAAGCTGGTCCGTGCCTTGTCGGACCTGAAAAACGAGAACAAGAATGTAGTGCTGGTCACCTCTGGTGCTATAGGCGTCGGATGTTCCAGGATGGGGCTTAAAAAGAAGCCGGAATCGCTGCCGGAGAAGCAGGCCCTGGCTGCCATAGGTCAGGTCAATTTGATGCACGTATATTCAAGGCTGTTCAGCGAGTATGGCCAAATTGCTTCGCAGATCCTGCTTACCAAGGATGTAATAGAGGATGAGGAGAGAAAGCTCAACGCCATTAACACTTTTAATACCCTCTTCAGATATGGAAGCATTCCTATAGTAAATGAGAACGATACAGTAGCCACCGAGGAGATCGAGTTCGGGGACAACGATACGCTGTCGGCGGTGGTGGCAGTGCTTGTGAAGGCAGACCTTTTGATACTGCTTTCGGATATAGATGGATTGTATGACAAAAATCCAAAGCACCATCCCGATGCAAAGCTCATTCCAGTTGTCTACGGCATAACCCGCCAGATTGAGCAGAACTGTCAGAACACCGACAACAGCTTCGGCACCGGCGGGATGATAACAAAGCTGGCTGCTGCCAGGATATGCAACAGCCACGGCATACCCATGGTCATCGCAAACGGGGACAACCCCTACAACATATGCAGGATCATAAACGGAGAGCCTGTGGGGACTATTTTTGTCCCTAACGGAGAGGAGGACTAATAAAATGAGCGAGGTGTTGGAAAAGGCTAAAAAAGCCAAGGCAGCTGCTGCTCAGCTGGCCAAGCTCTCATCCAGCGTTAAGGACAGGGCATTGGAGATGATGGCTCAGGCCCTTGAGGACCAAACCGATTTTCTCATCCAGGCCAATAAACCCGATGTGGAGGCAGCTGTACGGAACGGCAAACTCAAGGCGTTCATTGACCGTCTCACCCTCAACGAAAAGCGCATAAAGGATATGGCCGATGGGCTCAGGGTGGTAAAATCCCTTCCCGATCCGGTGGGAGAGGTAGTGGCCATGTGGAAGCGACCAAATGGTTTGATCATCGGCCAGCGCAGGGTACCGTTGGGCGTTGTAGGAATCATATACGAGTCAAGGCCAAATGTGACGGCCGATGCAGCTGGGCTGTGCCTTAAGGCCGGCAATGCAGTCATACTTCGCGGGGGCTCTGAGGCCATTCAATCCAACAAGGCCATCGTGAAAGTCTTGGCCCAGGCAGCTTATGAAGCTGGCATTCCCGAAGGGGCCATTCAGCTCATCGAGGATACTGATCGGGCCAGTGCACGGCAGCTCATGCGTTTAAACGGATTGGTGGATGTGCTCATTCCCAGGGGCGGTGCCGGGCTTATAAAAGCTGTGGTTGAGGAAGCCACCGTACCCGTCATCGAAACGGGAGTGGGGAACTGCCACGTATATGTGGACGGCGAGTGCGACCAGGACATGGCGGTAAACATCATAGTCAATGCCAAGACGCAGAGGCCGGGGGTTTGCAACGCTGCTGAAACGCTGCTTGTGGATAAGAGGATTGCGGCCGAGTTTTTGCCCAAAGCGGTTAGAGCCTTGCGAGAAAAGGGCGTCGAGATCCGCGGCTGCGAAAAGACACTGGAGATTATTCCCGATGCCGTACCTGCTACTCCGGAGGATTGGGATACCGAATACCTGGACTATATACTGGCTGTCAAGGTGGTGGACGGGGTTGACGAGGCTATACGCCATATCGAGATGCATGGGACGGGACACTCCGAGGCTATCGTCACTTCCAACTATTTTACAGCTCAAAAATTTTTGGAGGAAGTGGATGCTGCTGCTGTTTACGTCAATGCCTCGACGCGCTTTACCGACGGATTCGAGTTTGGCTTTGGAGCGGAGATAGGCATAAGCACGCAAAAGCTGCACGCCCGGGGCCCCATGGGGCTTAAGGAGCTCACCACCATCAAGTACGTCATATACGGCAACGGGCAGATAAGGGAATAATGATTAAAGGGCGCTTAGTTGCGCCCTTTATTTTTGTTGCTCAAGCCACTTGCGTGCTTCTTCAATGGCCTGTGAGACAGCATCAGGTGCAGGACCACCCGGCAGATTCCTGCGGCTTACGCAGTTTTTGAGCGATATAGCGTCATAGATGTCCTGTTCAAATCTGTCAGAGAACTGACGATATTCCTCTAATGTCAATTCCTCCAGCACCTTGCCGTTTTGTATGCAGTAAAGCACCAATTTGCCCACTATGTGGTGGGCGTCGCGGAAAGGAACGCCCTTGGTTACCAGATAATCGGCGGCATCGGTGGCGTTGATAAAACCCCTTGTAGCCTGTTTGAGCATGTTTTCAGAATACACCTTTATGGTCCTGAGCATGCCGGTAAACACCGAAAGACAGCTTTTGACGGTGTCCACCGCGTCGAAGAGGGCCTCCTTGTCTTCCTGCATGTCCTTGTTATAGGCCAGTGGAAGCCCCTTCATCGTCGTAAGCAATGCCACCAGGTTGCCGTATACCCTGCCGGTTTTTCCGCGTATCAGCTCGGCCACATCGGGGTTTTTCTTCTGCGGCATTATGCTGCTTCCCGTGCTGTAAGAGTCGTCCATCTCGATGAACTTGAATTCATCGGTGGACCATAGTATAAGCTCTTCGCAGAACCGGCTCAGATGCATCATTATTATGGCTGCGCAGCTTAAAAATTCCAATACGAAATCCCTGTCGGCAACGGCGTCCATGCTGTTGCGCGATATGCTGGAAAAACCCAGCTGTTGAGCCACGTAATGTCTGTCAAGCGGGTAGGTGGTCCCAGCCAGGGCACCCGACCCCAGAGGCATTACGTCCACCCTTTTCAGTGCATCTTTGAGCCGCTCTATATCGCGACGAAACATCTCGAAGTATGCCATGAGGTGGTGGCCCAGGGTTACCGGCTGAGCTTTTTGAAGATGGGTATACCCCGGCATGATGGTTTCCTTGTACCTATCCGCGAGGGTGAGCAGCTGTTCCTCAAGCGCCAGGAGAAGCTTTATTATCTCATCGATGGCTTCTTTGGTGTACATCCTGGTGTCCAGCGCCACCTGGTCATTGCGGCTTCTGGCCGTGTGCAGCTTTTTCCCAACCTCTCCTATCCTCTCAATGAGCAGCGATTCTATATTCATGTGTATGTCTTCGCTGGTGACGCTGAAAGTCACCCTGCCCTCTTCGATATCCTTCAGTATCTGCTTCAGCCCCTGGCAGATGGCTTCTGCCTCCTGGGGGGATATAATCCCCTGCTTGCCCAGCATTGTGGCATGGGCTATGCTGCCCAGTATGTCCTGCCTGTACAGGCGGTGGTCAAAGTGGATGGAGGAGTGAAAGTCGTCTACCTCCCTGCTGGTCTCCTTTTCAAAGCGTCCGCCCCATAGCTTCATGAGTCAAGACCCTTTCTCTTTTCCCTCAAAAGTGCCTGGACCTTAAGCGGTAGCCCAAACAGGTTGATAAAGCCCTCTGCGTCTTTCTGGTTGTACACGCCGCTGTCATCTCCGAAGGTGGCCAGCTCTTTATCATACAGGGAGTACGGCGATTCAACCCCGGCGGGTATACAATTCCCTTTATACAGCTTGAGCCGTACCCGGCCGGTCACATTTTCCTGGGTGCTGTCCACGAAGGCCGACAACGCCTTTCTTAAAGGAGTGTACCACTTTCCATCGTATACCAGCTCTGCAAACTTGAGCGCTACATGCTGTTTGTAGTGCAAAGTATCACGATCCAGCGTGATGCTCTCGAGTATGCCGTGAGCTGTATAGAGTATGGTACCACCAGGGGTCTCGTATACCCCTCTGGATTTTATGCCTACCAGGCGGTTTTCTACTATATCTACAATCCCTATCCCGTGCTTGGCTCCTATCTCGTTTAGTGTCTGTATAAGCTTTACCCCGTCATACTTGATGCCGTTGACCTTTACTGGAATGCCCTTTTCGAACTCTATCTCCACGTATTCGGGCTCATCAGGGGCCTTATGAGGAGGTGTGCATATGAGATAAACATGGTCTCCAGGCTCATTCCACGGGTCTTCCAGCTCGCCGCCCTCATGGCTGAGATGCCACAGGTTTCGATCCATGCTGTAGGGATGCTCTTTGGTCACCGGCACGGGAATGTTTCGCGCACGGGCGTAATCTATGGCGTCCTCTCGCGATTTTATGTTCCACATTCGCCAGGGTGCTATGATCTTGAGGTGTGGATTTAGTGCTTTGATGGTAAGCTCGAACCTCACCTGGTCATTGCCCTTGCCGGTGGCTCCGTGGGCTACCGCCACAGCGCCTTCCTTTTCGGCTATCTCTACGAGGCGTTTGGCAATTACCGGCCGTGCAAAAGATGTGCCCAGCAAGTACTTGCCATCATATATGGCGCCTGCTTTTAGGGTGGGGAATATGAAGTCTTCTACGAATTCCTTTTTTAGGTCTTCTATATAGACTTTGCTGGCACCGCTCTTGATGGCCTTTTCCCTTAGAGGTTCCAGCTCTTCGCCCTGGCCTACGTCTCCTATCATAGCTATCACTTCATAGTCAAAATTTTCTTTGAGCCAGGGAATTATTATGGATGTATCCAATCCTCCGGAGTAGGCCAGTACCACTTTTTGCTTTTCAGACATGTGCTTCAACCTCCGTTTATTTATTTTTTGTTTTTAATAATTATACATCGAATTGTATAATTATGCAATAACTCATTAGCGTGTGTTTGCTGCCATTCGAATTTTACCTATCGCATTGATACGGGAGAGGATGCTAATCCGACAGTTGTGGTTGACACAGCGCCGAAAAAATCATAATATTACTATAGCGTATTTGATAATGTGTGGCAATAGTGCGCTACAAATATATTTGGAGTGGGTTTATGCTGGTGCTTGGAATAGATCCGGGGATGGCCATCCTGGGCTATGGGCTGGTCAAACAGGATGGCAACTCCTTGAAGGTTATCGATTATGGGGTTGTGAATACGCCATCTGACATGGAGACGCCTCATCGTCTCGTTGCCATCTTTGAGTCGGTATGTAAGCTTATAGATCGCTACGCCCCCCAGGCGGTGGCTGTGGAAGAGCTGTTTTTCAACAAGAACGTTAAGACAGCTCTTGCCATAGGCCATGCCAGAGGGGTGGCCGTGCTGGCTGCTGCCCTCAAGGGCATTGGGGTGTATGAGTATACTCCGCTGCAGGTTAAACAGGCGGTGGTGGGATACGGCAGGGCTTCCAAACAGCAGGTACAGCAGATGGTGCGGATATTGCTTAATTTGCCGTGTGTACCAGAGCCGGATGATGCCGCAGATGCCTTGGCGGTATCGATATGCCACATCCATTCGGTAGCCCTGAAGGATAAAATGGAGAAGGCGGGCTTTTGAGATGGGTTTTTCGATAGGAGAGATGTTATGTTTGCTTATTTGAAGGGTATGCTTGTGGAAGTTGGGCCACAGCACGTGGTGCTGGATGTTCAGGGGGTTGGGTTTTATATAATTGTTCCATCCTCTGTGGTGTCCAAACTGCCTTCCAGGGGAAATGACGTCAAGCTGTATGTACACCTCAACGTTCGTCAGGATGGCATGGAGCTGTACGGTTTTTTAAACCGCGAGGACAAGCTATTGTTTGAGAAGCTAATATCGGTATCGGGTATAGGGCCCAAAGCCGCAATTTCCATGCTCTCGACTTTGTCATCCACTCAGCTGGCCCTGGCAATTGCCACCGGGGATGTAAAGGCTTTGAGCGCTGCCCCGGGTATCGGGAAAAAGACGGCACAGAGAGTCATATTGGAATTGAGGGAAAAGATTGACAAGGAAGTGGTGGAGAGCTCTCCGATGGTGGCCGATGAAGTGGTTGCTGCGCAAGGGATAGAAAAAGAGGCGCTGCAGGCGCTGATGGCATTGGGATATCAGGCGTTTGAGGCGCAGCGCGCTGTGGACCTGGTAAAAGACCAGGCGCAGGATACTGCCACTCTGGTGAAGCTGGCGCTGAAAGCCCTGGATAGAAGATAGGGGTGAATGCATTGGCCGAGCAGGAAAACAGGATCGTGACATCTATAAAGCTTCATGAGGATAGCGAGACCGAGCAGACCTTAAGGCCCAGGACCCTTGATGAATACATAGGGCAGGAAAAGGTGAAGGAGCAGCTTAGAATATTTATACAGGCTGCTTTGAAAAGGGGCGAACCTTTAGATCACGTTTTGCTGTATGGTCCTCCTGGATTGGGCAAGACCACGTTGGCTTCCATAATCGCCAACGAGATGGGGGTGGGCATCCGCATAACCTCCGGCCCGGCCATAGAAAGGCCGGGAGATCTGGCAGCCATACTTACCAACTTAAGCGACGGAGACGTGCTGTTCATAGATGAGATTCACAGGTTGAGCAGGAGCGTTGAGGAAATCCTTTATCCGGCCATGGAGGACTTTGCTCTGGACATCATAATAGGTAAAGGCCCAAGTGCCCGCTCGATACGCCTTGACCTTCCTAAGTTTACGCTGGTAGGAGCTACCACGAGGGCGGGGATGCTGACTTCTCCACTCAGGGACCGTTTTGGGGTGATACACCGCCTGGAGCTTTATACCACCGATGAGCTGACCAGAATAGTCATTCGTTCTGCTGGTATCCTGGGAATTCCGATAGATCCTGAGGGGGCACGGGAGATTGCCGCGCGGTCCCGCGGTACGCCCCGAGTTGCCAATCGACTGCTCAAGCGGGTGAGGGATTTTGCTCAGATCAAGGCCGATGGGGTGATCACACAGGAGGTTGCCAGGGAGGCTCTTGAGCTGCTGGAAGTGGATTCGATAGGCTTGGATGAGGTCGACCGCAAGATTTTAAGGACCATCATTGAAAAGTATAACGGTGGGCCGGTGGGGCTGGATACGCTGGCTGCTTCAACTGGCGAGGAAAGCACCACTATCGAGGACGTGTATGAGCCATTTCTGCTCCAAATGGGCTTTATTGCCCGTACCCCCCGCGGCAGGGTGGTCACGTCCCTTGCCTACCGCCACTTAAAAATTCCTTACCAGGAGCAGCAAAGGATGATATAATGCTGTTCTACAGGTATTGGCTGGTGCTGATAAGGAGTCTTAACCCTTTTGTGGTATAATTATGATTTTAGTGTAAAAAGTCTATTTTGCTGCTCAAAACGAAATCCGTAATTTTGAATCAAAAATGACCAGCAAGCAAAAATTGCAAGGTGAAGCGTTACTTTATCAGGCTATGCCCAAGCAAATTAAGTTTGCAACAAAGTCAATTATTAATCATTGAAGCTGGAAACAATAAATATAGGAAGTGAAGGTGAGGTAGCAAGTTGAAGGTAGAAGATTTTGATTATTACCTTCCAGAGGAGCTGATAGCCCAATCGCCGACAGAAAAGCGGGATGAGTCCCGCCTGCTGGTCTATCATCGCGATACCGGCAAAATCGAACACAGGATATTTAAGGATATAGTTGAGTATTTGCATAAAGGCGATTGCTTAGTCATCAACGATACACGGGTAATTCCGGCACGGCTTTTGGGCAGGCGAGCCGATACTGGCGGTAAAATCGAGTTCGTGCTTCTTAACCAGATAGACGACAAACGCTGGGAGGTTTTGGTAAAACCTGGCAGGAGAGCGCAGATAGGTTCTGTCTTTGTGTTTGGCGATGGGCTGCTTGAGGCCAGAGTCCTTGATAGGACTCCTGAAGGTGGCCGGGTGGTGGAGTTTCAATATGAGGGCGTCTTCAACGAGATCCTGGATAGGGTGGGGATTGTGCCGCTCCCGCCGTACATTCGAAAGCAAATCGATGACCCCGAGCGCTACCAAACCGTGTATGCCAGGCACCGCGGGTCAGTGGCAGCGCCCACCGCAGGGCTTCATTTTACTATACCTCTGCTTGAGAAGATACAGGCTTCGGGCGTGAATATCGTCAGGATAACCCTTCATGTGGGCTTGGGAACTTTCCGACCCGTAAAGGTTGACAATGTAGAGGAACACCGGATGCACGAGGAGTATTACAGGATCAGCGAGGAGGCCGCACGGGTGATAAACGACACCAAGGTAAGAGGCGGGCGCGTGATCGCAGTAGGGACCACCTCCACAAGGGCCCTTGAATCTTCGGCTGATGACAGCGGAAGAGTACATCCCACAGAAAAGGGTTGTACTGACCTGTTCATATATCCGGGCTATAAGTTTAAGGTGGTGGATGCGCTCATCACCAATTTCCATCTGCCCAAGTCTACCCTGCTTATGCTGGTGAGCGCCATGTGCAGCCGGGAAGAGATACTCAGGGTATACCAGGAGGCTATAAAGGAAAGATACCGTTTCTTCAGCTTTGGCGATGCTATGCTGATACTTTGAAACTGTTTTGTTTTATCAATATGCTTTGACATTGGGTTTGTCATCATTGGATGTGGGGTATAGCCTGTGTTTTTCGTGAAATTGGAGATGCTGGAATTTTTGCAGTGTGAGGTGAAACATGAGCTTTAAGTTTGAGGTTATAAAGGAGTGTTCAAAAACCGGTGCAAGGCTGGGCAGAATATATACCCCTCATGGTAGTTTTGAGACGCCCATCTTTATGCCTGTAGGCACTCAGGCTACGGTGAAGGCTTTAACGCCCAGGGACCTCAAAGAGATAAATGCTCAGATAATATTGGCCAATACTTATCACCTGTATTTGCGGCCGGGGTATGAACTGATCAGGCAGGCCGGTGGCTTGCATAAGTTCATGAACTGGGACAGGCCCATACTTACCGATAGTGGTGGCTTCCAGGTGTTCAGCCTGGCTGATTTAAGGGAGATAACCGATGAGGGGGTGTACTTTCGCTCGCACCTGGATGGTTCAAAGCATTTCATAAGCCCTGAAAAGGCCATAGAGATCGAGAATGCGCTGGGGGCAGATATCATAATGGCTTTTGACGAGTGCGTACCCTATCCTTGCGATTATGAAACCGCGAAAGACGCCGTTGAGAGGACGAGTAGGTGGGCCAGACGCTGCAAGGCCGCTCACCAGCGGGAGGATCAGGCGCTTTTTGGCATCATTCAGGGCAGCGTCTTTCGTGACCTCAGGATGAGAAGCCTTGAACAGCTGCTGGAGCTGGATTTCCCTGGATACGGTATAGGGGGCTTGAGCGTAGGCGAGCCCAAGCCGGTGATGTATGAGATTCTGGAGCACATGATTCCGGCTATGCCAAAGGATAAGCCCAGGTATTTGATGGGAGTGGGTTCGCCCGATTGTTTGATCGAGGGAGTCATAAGAGGGGTGGATATGTTTGACTGCGTGCTTCCCACCAGGACGGCCAGGACGGGCTTGGCCATGACCAGCCGCGGGAAGGTGATGCTGCGCAATGCGCCATATCAACGGGATTTTAGCCCTCTTGATCCCGAGTGTGACTGCTATACCTGCCAAAACTTTTCCCGTGCTTACTTAAGGCACCTGGTAAAGGCGCGCGAGATACTGGCTGCCATATTGATCAGCCTTCACAACGTGAGGTTCTTGATACGGCTTATGGAGGAGATAAGGGAGGCAATAAGGAATGACTGCCTCCTTGAGTACAGGGATAGCTTTTTCGAAAAGTACGGGTATAATAATAAAGAATAAATATACACGGCTTAAAGTAAGGCTGGCTCTTGGAAGTTTTGTTTTTGGCAATACTCAAAAAGAATAAAAAGCAAATTGGCAGGATTTGATTTTTGTGTTATACTTATTCTAAAAGCAGAATTGACTGTTTATAGGGCAAGTGAATAAGAGAAATACAATTTGATTAATATGGATTTTGGAAACAAATGAGAAAATATTTTTAATTCAAGAAAGGAAGGGAAGGATATGCCTCCACAGGAAGCGAGCACCACTGCACTTTTGATTCAATCCTTGCTCCCGTTTGTGATGCTGATAGTAATCTTTTACTTTATGATCATCAGGCCTCAAAGGAAACGGGAAAAAGAGACCAGGGAGATGTTGGCCTCTTTGAAAGTAGGGGACAATGTCACTACCATAGGTGGAATTTGCGGGAAGATAGTGCGCATCCGCGATGACATCATTACCATAGAGGTGGGGCCAGACAAGGTGAAGCTGGTACTCGAGAGATGGGCTATCCGCAGCGTAGACAAGCCAATTTCGGCGGATTAATTGAACTGTTCAGAGGGGTGTTTAGTTTTCAGGCTTTATCTGTCCTTTGTGAGTGGGTAAAGCCTTTTTATTTTTGTGCCCTTTTGCTTGTCATACTTTGCACCTGCACGGCATAAAAGTAAAGTGAGAAAGCAATGTGAAGGGATGGGGAGAGCAAGATGAGGAGCCTCAAAAAGAATTCCGTGCAGGTCGATAGAAACAGCGTTATATACAGCGGATTGGTGATATTGAAGGCCTCGCTTTTGGCGGTAATAGTAACTCTTGTGGGCTTTCTGATATTTGCCGTGGTGATGAAGCTGGCAAACTTGCAGGAAACCATAATCCCGCCGGTGAATCAGGCCATTCGCATAATAAGCATTGCCTTGGGTGGCGCCGTTGCAGCGCGCAGCAGCCGTACAAGAGGCTGGCTCAAGGGTGCGCTAACAGGGTTTCTGTATATTGTGTGGGCCATCGCGATAAGCGCCATATTCGGAGGTACATACGCTTTTGATACCGTGCTCTTATCGGATGCTTTGTTGGGCATCGTAGTGGGTGCCATTGGAGGCATTATAGGCATAAATCTTGAATAGAACCAAAATACAAAAATGCTTTGTGAAGATTGACAATTGGAGTTGCATTTTATATACTTTTAGTGTAAATACTTGTAATATATACGCTGTTATACAGAAGAAAATATCAAAATAGGGCTGAGATGGTTACCGGCAATTGCGAAGGAGTAGAATTGAAGTGAATCAAAAGGATATTAGGTGGAGACAGAGGTTCGAGAACTTTGAAAGAGCGTATAAACTTCTTTCTTCGGCTATTGCAAATTTTGAAAACCTTAGCTTACTTGAGAAAGAAGGATTAATCCAAAGATTTGAGTATACTTTTGAATTAGCTTGGAAAACATTAAAAGATTATTTAGAATCACAAGGGGTTTTAGCAGGATTTCCAAGAGAGGTTATTAAAGCGGCTTTTCATTATGGATTAATAGAAGATGGGGATATATGGCTGGATATGCTGGAAAAAAGAAATCTTATGGCTCATACTTATGATGAAGAACGTTTTAAATTAGTGGTTGAGAACATCAGAGAAAGCTATTATCCAGCTATATCTCAGGTGTACAGGTGTTTGGGAGACAGGTTATGAGCTTTGGTATTTCAAAGAAAAGTTATGATTATATAATATATGCATTATCTCAGTGCCCAGCAATTGAAAAGGCTGGCATTTTTGGAAGTCGTGCGATGGGGGCCTATAAAAATGGCTCGGATATTGACTTGGTCATTTATGGCAGAAATATTACTCCGGAGGTTGTGAACAGGTTAAGTGTGATGTTAAATGAAGAACTACCTGTGCCTTATTATTTCGATATAGTCCATTATGATTCATTAAGAAATGGTTCTTTAAAGAGTCATATTGATAAATATGGAAAGATTTTTTACTACCGTGAAAAAATTATTCGAGTTCAAAAAACTAAAAAAATAGGTGAAAATTGTATGAATTTGCTGTAAAGGAGGCGTATAAAGTATGAAGCACATCAAGACGTTACATAAGGGAACATTGAAGGACAGTTTGAAAAAGGGCGGTTGCGGGGAATGCCAGGCATCTTGCCAATCTGCCTGCAAGACGTCGTGCACTGTGGCCAATCAAGCCTGCCAAAAGCAATAATTTCGGTCGTGTCGTGTGAACACGTATGAACATTTGTAATAAATTATGGCGTAAGCAGGAAAACAGCAGTGGCCTTTGCTACTGCTGTTTTTTATTGGGCTGTCCGCTGTTTCCGTTATTGACTAGTACAGTAGCCAGATATTATAATGGATAAGTAAGTTCGTTTTTCAAAGGGGGCCAGGGAATGAGAAAGAAAAGCGGTTTAAAGCTATTTTTGATAATCGCATGCATTGCCATACTGTGTTATATTGCGTTAAACGGCCTTGAAATAGGGATATACAGGATTGTCCCCCTTGCGGAAAGGGTGCAGCAAGGCCTGGACCTGAAAGGTGGGCTTTATGTGGTGTATGAGGCCGATATCGCCCCCGGGGATCCAGACAGGGACAGCAAAATAGCAGGTGCCATACGAGTGATGCGCAACCGGCTTGACAAGTCAAACCAGCACGAGGCCACCATTGCACCTCAGGGGACCAACCGCATTGTAGTGGAGATACCGGGTGTGGATAATCCGCAGGAGCTGGCTGATATATTGATGAAGCCCGCTGTGCTGGAGTTTATTGGCCCAGAAGGGGATGTAATAATCACAGGAAAAGACGTCAAAACCGCTAAGCCAGGATATATTACGGGGCAAAAGCCCGTTGTGCACTTTGAACTGCATCCCGAGGGTGCCAAAAAATTTGCCGAGGCTACAGAGAAATACCTTGGGCAAGTGATAAAGATCGTGCTGGATGGCAATCCTATATCGGAGCCTACAGTGGATGAGGTAATTCCAAACGGCCAGGGCGTAATCCATGGCATGAGGGATATAGAGGAGGCCCAAAAGCTGGCTACCTTGATCGAAAGTGGTGCCCTGCCCGTCGAGCTCAAACAGGTGGAAGTGAGGACCATTGGCGCAACGCTGGGAGCCAACGCGCTTGAAAGGGGAATACTGGCAGGCATAGTAGGGCTTTCGCTGGTGTTCTTATTCATGCTGGTTTATTACAGGCTGCCTGGCCTGGTTGCTGATTTGGCCCTTGTGGTGTATACGTTGTTGGTGATGCTGATTACGGTGTTGGCTCGTATTACCATTACGCTTCCGGGAATTGCAGGCATAGTGTTATCGATAGGTATGGCGGTAGACGCCAATGTCATAATATTTGAAAGGATTAAAGAAGAACTTAGGGCTGGCAAGACCTTGAGGGCGGCTCTGGACTCAGGCTTTTCAAAGGCATTCAGCGCTATATTGGATTCCAACGTTACGACCCTTATTGCTGGCGTGGTGCTGCTGTATTTCGGGACAGGCCCGATTCAAGGTTTTGCCAAGACGCTGATGCTGGGCGTAGTGGTGAGCATGTTTACCGCAATAGTTTTTACCAAATATGTCCTGCGGCTCATCATAGACTTGAATGTTCAAAATAAGAAGCTGTATGGTGTATGAGAGGGGAATAACGGAGATGAATATAGATTTCGTTTCAAAATATAAAATATTTGTGGCTATTTCGCTGGTCATTATCATAGCTGGATTGGCTGTGATGATTTTCCAGGGCTTAAACCTGGGGATCGATTTCAAGGGTGGAACCGTGATATACGTGAACATCGGTAAACCCTATTCGCCGGATGATATTCGTAGCATATTGTCATCCCAAGGTATAGAGGCTACTGTGGTCCAGGTGGGCGACAACAAGCAGGACGCCATTATACGCATGAGGTATATGGAAAATCAGGAAGAGATACAGCAGAGATTGATAGATGCCCTAAAGGAAAAGTACGATTTAACCGATGAGAGGTTCAGCGTTGATACGGTGGGGCCCACCATAGGAAAGGACCTTACGCGTAATGCCATTCTGTCCACCGTCATATCGTGGGTGTTTATACTCATATACGTCGGGACACGCTTTGAATTCAAGTCAGGGGTGGCGGCCATCGTCGCTCTGGTACACGACGTGCTTATAATGGTTGCGGCTGCCGCCTTGTTGAGAACCCAGATAAACAGCCCATTTGTGGCAGCTGTGCTTACCATAATAGGTTATTCTATCAATGACACGATAGTCATCTTTGACAGGGTACGCGAGAACCAGAAGAGGTTTGGCAAAAAGCTGTCCATGGCCGAGATAGTCAACAGGAGCATCAACGAATCTCTTACCCGTACCATCAACACCTCTCTCACTACTTTATTTACAGTAACGGCTTTGTATGTGTTCGGGGTTGAATCCATCAAGGAATTTTCGCTACCTATGTTGGTGGGTATCATATCGGGAGTCTATTCTACCATATTCATTGCTGGCCCCCTGTGGGTTGAATGGAGTGAAAGAGCAGAGCGGCGCAGGCTTGCTACAGCAAAATGACGTATTGAAAAGGTGGGCTTGAGGTTGAACATGGTCATGCAATGGTTATAAATGAGCTTCCTTCGGGAAGCTCTTGTTGTTATTTTTATGAATGGTTTTTGACTGTTAGTGAGAGGAAACTCCTTTATTTTTTGGTGGGAGGAGCTGAAATGTCATGCCGCTATACCTTCCGCTGGTGGAGGAGACGCCAGAATGGAAGAGGTGTATAGAGAGAATACAGAGCGGCCTTGGGGTATCCCAGGTCATGGCGAGATTGCTGGTAAACAGGGGTATCACCGATTTGCAGCAGGCTGCTTTGTTTATCAACCCCACGCTGGATGGGCTGCATGACCCCTTTTTGCTGCCCGATATGGCAACAGCTGTAGAACGAATACGAAAGGCTATCGACAGCGGAGAACATATTGCAATATACGGGGATTATGATGTGGATGGAATTACTGCGGCATCTGCTCTGTATCTGTTTTTAAAGGGCAGAGGTGCTGATGTTGAGGTGTATATCCCCGACCGCTATTCAGAAGGGTACGGCATGAATTGCCAGGCTGTTGAGCAGCTTTATGCCCGGGGGACCAAGCTCATCATAACGGTAGATTGCGGCATAACCGCTCTTGAGGAAGTTGAGCTGGCCAGGCAACTGGGTATGGACGTTATAGTGACCGACCATCATCGGTGTTCGGATGACCTGCCCCATGCCTGTGCTGTTATCAACCCCTCCCGCAGCGACCACTCTTATCCCTTTTGCAATCTGGCGGGGGTGGGCGTGGCCGCCAAGCTGATTCAGGCCCTGGGCGGGATTGAAGCGGTGGAGGAGTATCTTGATTTAATAGCTCTGGGGACGGTGGCCGACGTAGTGCCTTTGCTGGGCGAAAATCGAATACTGGCGGCCAAGGGCATAGAGCGCATAAACACCTCTCCCCGGTTGGGAGTTGAGGCTTTGATCAAAGTCGCTGGGCTGTCTCAGGGCAATATCGATGCATACAGAATAGCTTTTATGCTGGCGCCCAGGCTCAATGCTGCCGGGAGGATGTCAACGGCCTATCTGGGATTTTTGCTGCTCACAGCACAGGATGAAGAGGATGCCATACGCATTGCGCGGCAGCTTAATGAGGAGAACAGCAGGCGCCAGCAGATCGAAAATGCCTTGGTGGAGGAATGCAGGGATAGACTTCTCCAAAGTGGCGACCTCAGCACTGAGTGGATAATTGTACTGGAAGGGGAGGAAGGGGAAGGCTGGCATCCTGGTGTCATAGGCATTGCGGCTTCCAAAATCAGCGAGCAGTTTTATAGGCCATGTATATTGATTTCGCTGCAGGGTGATATCGGCGTAGGCTCTGCGCGGAGCATTGAAGGCTTTAATATGTACGATGCCTTAAAACAGGTGGATGACCTCTTTATTCGGTTCGGAGGTCATGAAATGGCTGCGGGTTTTAGCATTCCCAGGGAGGCCGTTCCGGAGCTAAAACAGCGTCTTTTAAGCTATGCACACCACAACATGGACGATTCATTGCTTATTCCCCGCGACTATCATGACGGCCTGCTGATGCCGCATGATATTACGCTGGCGCTGGTGCAGGAGATAAAACGATTAGAACCCTTTGGCATGGGGAATCCACCACCACAATTCCTGTTTTGCAATGCTGAAGTGGAAAACTGCTGGACCGTTGGGAATGACGGCAAGCATCTTAAGATGTCGGTTTCCACCGGACAGCGACTGTGGGATGCCATCGGATTTGGACTGGGCGACAAAAAGGATTATCTGCTGGGTGGGCGCAAAAAGGTGGACATCATTGCCGCGGTTGAGGAAAACGAGTGGGGCGGCGTGAAAAAAATTCAGTTCAATGTAAAATCCATGCAGGCCGTTTTAAACGATCGTAATGACGTTGAAGCTTTTCTGGAACCGTTTTATTTTAAATTTTTTGATGCTTTTTTGCAAGAAATCATGTATAATAATGATTGCATAAATGGCAAACAATTGAGCAAAGCGGAATGGCCGGCGTTCCAGCAAGTGGGTTGTGAGGAGGCGGTGCGCTGCTTTAAGACGTCAAAGGTGGGCAGCTTAATTTTGGCAAATACCCTGGAAGGAGCACGGTGGGCATTAAGCTTAATGGTTGAAGGGGAAATGTCACATACGGCTTTTGCATACGGATACTTCCACGAGATGTGGGAGACGGGAATGAACGGCATCCTCCTTGCCCCTGTGATCGACAGGGTTTTTTTCAGGCATTACAGGAGGATCTTTTTGCTTGAAGGAGAGCTTCCTCTGTACCCGCGATTGCACCTTATGGAAGGTTTAAGGGAAAGGGTGTACGTCATAAAAGGCTGGAACAGCCAGGAAGTATTATTAAAGGATGTGATCGAGCGGCTGGACGTGGAGAGACCCCACTTTGTGGCACTGTACAAATGGCTGCACTCAAGGCGCCAGGGCCAGAACCTGTGGCCGGGAGTGTCCAAGATGGTGTGGCAGTTCAATCGGGCAACGGGCCAGGATATAAACGAGTTTCAGCTGCGCCTGATGTTGGGCGTATTTAAGGAGCTGGACTTTGTAAGGATAGACAGCCAGCAGTCCTACGTCAAGGTTGAATGCGTACAAAATCCACGCAGCCGCGAGCTTACCGAGAGCGTGCTTTATCAAAAATACAGGGCATGGATTGAAGGGCTGCAATCCCACTGTAAGAAGGAGGAGTAAAGATGGATTTGAAGTCAAAGATCAGGGTGGTACCGGATTTTCCTAAGCCGGGCATAAGCTTTAAGGACATAACCACTTTGCTCAAGGATCGCGAAGCCTATGTCTACACCATAGATTCGCTGGTGGCTTTTTGCAAGGACAAGGGGGCTGAACTTATAGTCGGACCCGAGGCGAGAGGATTTGTGCTGGGAGCGCCGGTGGCGTATGCCCTAAAGGTGGGATTTGTGCCGGTGCGTAAGCCGGGCAAGCTGCCAGCCGAGACTGTCAGATACGAGTACGGCCTGGAGTATGGTTCGGATGTACTGGAGATACACAAGGATGCCATTCAGCCCGGGCAGAAAGTGGTAGTAGTAGATGACCTGCTGGCTACGGGTGGTACTGCTTTGGCGGCTGTCAAGCTTGTCGAGAAGATAGGGGGTATAGTGACGGGTGTGGCGTTTGTCATAGAGCTGTCCTACTTAAATGGCAGAAAGACCCTGGAAGGATATGACGTGTATTCCGTGATTACCTACGATGACTGAGCATAGAGATGAAGAAGCAAAGGGTGGTTGGTGCTGCTGTACCAGCCATTCTTTGTATTTATCTGAACGGGCACTTCCATTGCAGAAAGAAAGGGGGTGGAATAATGAATGGCAATGGGATAGAAGCCAAGGTGGCTGAACTTGAGGCCAAAGCGGAGCAGGCATACGGCAAAGAGGGATTGGAGAAGGTCCGCAAGGCCTATGTTTGTGCCGCAAAGGCACACGAGGGGCAAAAGCGGTCATCGGGCGAGCCATTTATTATCCACCCTGTGGAAGTGGCCCTTATATTGATGGAGCTTGGTTTGGATGTCGATACGGTTGTGGCCGGCATACTGCACGATGTCATAGAGGATACTGGCGTGACCATACAGCAGCTTGAGGAGGAGTTTGGGGCTGATGTAGCAAAGCTGGTGGACGGGGTTACAAAGCTCAGCCGTATAGAGTACAAGAGCAAAGAGGAACAGCAGCTGGAAAGCTTAAGAAAGATGTTTGTGGCCATGGCAAAGGACATAAGGGTTATAATCATCAAGCTTGCCGACCGGCTGCATAACCTGAGGACTCTTGAGTACGTGGATGAGGAAAAGCAGCGCGAAAAGGCTTACGAGACGCTGGAGATTTATGCCCCCCTCGCTCACCGACTGGGGATATTCAAGATAAAGTGGGAGCTGGAAGATATATCCTTGCGCTATATCGATCCTAAGGGATATTATGACCTGGTGGAAAAGGTTGCGGCCAAGAGAAGAGAGAGAGAGGCATACATCCAGGACGTCATTCAAACGCTCAAGAAAAAGCTGGACGAGATGAACATCGAGGCCGAGATAGAAGGGCGTCCCAAGAACTTTTACAGCATTTACCGCAAGATGTACATGCAGCACAAGAGCTTTGAGGAGATTTATGATTTGCTGGCCATACGCGTCATCGTCAACTCGGTGAGGGATTGCTATGCTGTTTTGGGCATAGTTCATACCCTTTGGAAGTCCATACCCGGCCGATTTAAGGATTATATAGCTGTTCCCAAGCCCAACATGTACCAATCGCTTCATACCACCGTCATTGACTCAAGGGGCGAGCTGTTTGAGATACAGATAAGGACCTGGGATATGCACCGCACTGCCGAATACGGGATTGCAGCCCACTGGAAATACAAAGAGGGGCGAAAGATCTCAACCGACCTTGACGAAAAGCTGTCATGGATACGCCAGCTTTTGGAATGGCAGAGCGAGCTTAAGGATTTCAGGGAATTTGTCGAGACCCTAAAGATAGACCTGTTCAGCGATGAGGTGTTCGTCTTCACACCCAAGGGCGATGTCATTGACCTGCCCAAGGGAGCAGGGCCGCTGGACTTTGCGTATGCCATTCACACCGAGATAGGAAACAAGTGCGTGGGTGCCAAGGTAAACGGCAAGCTGGTTCCTTTGGATTATCAGCTTCAAACTGGCGATATAGTGGAGATCATCACCTCTCCTAACAGCCGCGGGCCCAGCCGTGATTGGCTTAAGATAGTCAAGACCACTCAGGCCAAGAACAAGATCAAGCAGTGGTTCAAAAAGGAACGGCGTGAGGAAAACATAGTAAAGGGCAAAGAAATGCTGGAGAAGGAGGCAAAGCGGCAGGGGTATGTCCTGTCGCAGCTCCTTAAAAATGAATGGATTGACCCTATACTGAAAAAGTACGGGTTTCATTCCCTTGACGATATATATGCGGCAGTAGGATATGGGGGGCTTACCACCAGCCAGGTGCTGGTAAGGCTCATCAACGAATACAAGCGGTATCAAAAGGTGACCGCTTCCGAATCAGAGGAGGGGGCAGCTGCAAGGCAGGCAAAGGAAGACAGGCCCAAAAGGCATGCTGACAATGGTATACAGGTGAAGGGTGTCGACAATATCCTAGTGAGGATTGCTAGATGCTGTAATCCTGTGCCGGGTGATAAAATCGTGGGTTATATTACAAGGGGTAGAGGTGTATCGGTGCACAGAACCGATTGCGTAAATCTGGCCAATATTTCTCCTGAAGAAAGGCACCGATTGGTGGAGGTCGACTGGACGGGTGAGGATAAAGCATCGTACAACGCCGAAATACAGATAATAGCGCGGGATAGGCACTCGCTCCTGGCTGATATTACCAGCACGCTTGCCAATATGGATATAGGTTTGACCGCTGTTAACGCCAGGACCAACAGGATGCGGCAAGCCCTTATCAATTTAAGCCTGGAGATAAAAAACACTCAACAGCTTGAAAAAGTGATGAGGCAGCTTAAAAAGGTGCCTGATATACTGGATGTGCACAGGGTGAATGCCTGAGAAGGATTGGTATCGTAACTTTAGGAGCTTGAATTCTTGAATTAAAATTAGAGGCAAAATGGAGTGTGGTTTTGGATGAGAGCTGTTGTTCAACGAGTGAAGCACGCCAGCGTTAAGGTGGATGGAGAGATAGTCGGCTCAATTGAAAAGGGACTGCTGGTCTTTTTGGGTGTGGAAAAGGACGATACCGAAGATGACCTGGCATATATAGTGGACAAGGTGGCGGGCCTGCGGGTGTTTGAGGACGAGAATGGCAAGATGAACCTGTCGGTGCAGGATGTAGGCGGGGCCATACTGGCGGTGTCGCAGTTTACCCTGTACGGCGACTGCAGAAAAGGGCGTAGGCCCAGCTTTACTCAGGCGGCACCTCCCGATATGGCCAAGAGATATTATGACTTATTTGTAGAAAGAATAGGTCAGCTGGGCATCCCTGTAGCCACCGGCATATTTCAGGCGAAGATGGAGGTATTGCTGCTCAACGACGGCCCTGTGACCATACTGCTGGACAGTAAGAGGACTTTTTGATGCGGAAAGGAGAAGCAAACATGAAGGTAATAGCCATGCCGGTGGGGGAGCTAGCTGCCAACTGCTATATAGTGTATTGTGAGAATACCAAAAAGGCCGTCGTTATTGACCCCGGTGCAGAGGGCCAGCGCGTTTTAAACCGCATACAGTATGAGGGGCTTAAAGTGGAGTATATACTGCTTACGCACGGCCATTTTGATCACATAGGGGCTGTAAAGTTTCTCAAGGAGCAATTGGGAGCCACTGTGGCCATTCATTCCGGTGATGCGGAGGCCCTTACCGATGCCAGCATAAACTTGTCAGCATTCATGGGAGAGCATTCGGTACAGGTGCCGCCAGATCTATTGCTCAAAGAGAGAGATGTCCTTACCATTGGCGATATAAAGATGGAGGTGCTCCATACGCCGGGGCATTCGGAGGGTAGCGCGTGTTTCGTGGTGAACAGCCCGGTAAAGGCGGTGTTCACAGGGGATACGCTGTTTCAGGGGTCGATAGGCAGGAGCGATTTCCCTGGCGGCAGTTATGACCAGCTGATCAGCTCCATAAAGGATAAGCTGATGGTACTTGGTGATGATTACACCATTTATCCAGGCCATGGATTGAAGAGCACCATTGGTACTGAAAGGACTGCCAATCCGTTTATAAGGTATTATGTAAAATGATGGCTGCTAAAAGGTATTGTTGAGAATCTGGTAAAGTGTTGTTAAGAATCGTTTGCTATATGAGAGGCCTTAACTTAACTCATTCTTCTGAATCAATCTTGTGTACGTCTATCTTATTGTGAAGCTCCGTCGAGAAACCTTGCTTCTTTTGAGGGGATGAAAGGCGTTTTAAAGGCCTTGGTTTGAGCCATGATCAGACTTGTAGGGCTTGACCTGTCCGATTTTACAAGCAAGAGGATGGCGTATAAATCAGACAATGAGTGGAGGGCTGCTGTGATTTGAATGTATATATTCATGTTGCAAGCGGCGGTTTTGAGCACGAGGTATGGGAACTGACTCGTGTGTTTTTCCCCGGCTGGCCGGTCAAGGTGCTGGACGATGTGCCGGCAGAAGGGGATAATTCAGGAGGGAAAGCCGATGGGCATAAGGGTTTGCTCATCGTTGTTGAATATACCTGCTCGGACTTTGAAGTTGTAGCTAAAAGCTACCTGAAAGACGGTAGCGGGAAGGTGCTGTTTGGCAGCCAGCGAAGCCAAAAATTGGATGAAAGCACTAGAAGGTCTTATCTCAAACAAAAGAGGGAGATAAAGAAGGTTTTGTGCCAATGCGTGTATGACGTGCTGTCGGAGTTTACCGGCAAGCATCCGCACTGGGGAATACTCACCGGCGTGCGCCCGCTTAAGGTGGTGCACCACCTGATGGATGATGGATTGAGCGATGAAGAGGTTTTGGGCGTCTTGAAGTCTGAGTACTATGTAAGGGATGACAAGGCCTCGCTGCTGGTTGAGACGGCAAAAAACCAGCGGGATGTGATAAAATCCGCCTCTGCCGACACCGTATCGCTGTATATACACATTCCCTTCTGCACCACCAGATGCCTTTATTGTTCCTTTCCATCGGTTGTGATGGACGGGTGCGGGGGGATGGTGGATGCCTATATAGACTCCCTTGTTGCCGAGCTAAAGAGGGTGGTCTCGGTTTTGCTCCAGAAAGGGGTGGTGATTCAAAGCCTTTATATGGGTGGCGGAACTCCCACTGCCCTTGCCTATCCCCAACTGGAGCGGTTGCTGAGTGCCGTGGACTTGCTGCTGGATGGCCGGCACATAGACGAGTATACGGTGGAGTGCGGCAGGCCCGATACCCTGGACCTTGACAAGCTTTCGTTGCTCAAGGCTTTCGGGGTAAACCGCATAAGCATCAATCCCCAGACCATGAACCAGGAGACGCTTGTTCGGATCGGCCGGAGGCACACAGTGGAGCAGGTGATATCGCGGTTTCACATGGCCAGGTATATTGGATTTGACTGCATAAACATGGACGTCATAGTGGGGCTGCCCGGCGAAGGCGTGCCGCACATGGAAAAAACCATGGAGGCCATTGCGGCTTTGCAGCCCGATAACCTCACCGTCCACACCCTTGCCGTAAAGAGGGCATCCAGGCTCAAGGAATCGCTGGATAAGTACCCCTTAACCTCGGACGATACAGCTGAGAAAATGCTGGAGGTATGCCAGAGATGGGTCAAGGAGATGGGCCTGGTGCCGTATTATCTTTATCGCCAGAAATACATGGTGGGTAACCTTGAAAATGTTGGGTATACTAAGCCTGGCAAGGCGTGCATATACAACATCCAGATGATGGGTGAGAAGCAGACCATATGGGCTTTTGGTGCTGGGGCGGTGAGCAAGGTATACTTTGCCGAAAATGACTGCATACAGCGCGTCCCCAACGTTAAGGATGTGAAGGAGTATATGGAGAGGCTTGACGAGATGGTACAGCGAAAGATGAGGTTTATAGACGACTGTAAAGGAGGTATTGAGGATGACCTATAAAAGGTTTGGAAACACTTACATTATAAGCATTGAAAAGGGGGAGGAGGTGGTCGAATCACTGAAGCGGTTTTGCCAGGAGGAAAACGTTAAGCTGGGATATATCACCGGTATAGGGGCTTCAAACAAATTGGTTATAGGAATCTTTGATACAAAGGAGAAGGTGTATCGTTCCAAGGAGATAACCGGTGAGCACGAGATAACCTCACTCACGGGCAATGTTACCACCATGAATGGCGAGATATATCTTCATATACATGTTACTCTTGCCAATTCCGAATTTAATGCTGTAGGGGGGCATTTGAATTCGGCTGTGGTAAGCGGCGTGTGCGAGGTTTTCGTCCATAAAGTGGAAGGAGAAGTGGATAGGGAGTTTGACCAGGATGTGGGGCTCAACGTATTGAAGCTGTAGAAAACCATAGTTGACAGTACCTTGTCCTTGGCTTTATAATACTTATAACATTATACCCCAACGGCTGTGAAGGGGAGAGTACCTGGATGGATGCATCAGAGAGGGGATGCCGCGGTCCAAATGTTGGTCGTGGGTGGGAGCATCCCTTGCGGAAGTCCCGGGAAGGACACCCTGGAGCCGGTCTGCTGAATGGAAGTAGGCAGATCCGCCCAATCCGGCGTTAAGGGAAGAGTGGGAGAAGCTTATTTCTCCAACAAGGGTGGTACCGCGGGCAGTTAAACCTCTCGTCCCTTATTTAATGAAGGGAATGAGAGGTTTTTTAAGTTAATGCAGAGGAGGGATAGGGAGATGCTGACTCAGGCACCTAAAGGCACGAAGGATGTCTTGCCCGACGAGTCATATAAATGGCACTATGTTGAAGGGATGATACGGGAGGTTACCCGTCTGTTTGGCTATAAAGAGGTGCGTACCCCCACTTTTGAGCACACCGAGCTGTTTGAACGGGGGGTGGGTGACACCACCGACGTGGTTCAGAAGGAGATGTATACCTTTATCGATAAGGGTGGAAGAAGCATTACCCTAAAGCCGGAAGGGACGGCAGGAGCGGTACGTGCTTACATAGAAGGTAGGCTTTATGCGCAGCCACAGCCGGTCAAGATGTATTATATAACTCCCGTCTTTCGTTATGAGAAACCTCAGGCAGGGCGCTTGAGGGAGCACCACCAGTTCGGTGTGGAGGTGTTCGGTGCGCCGGATGCGTCGGTGGACGCCGAGGTCATAAGCCTAGCAGCGGCTTTGTTTGAGAGGCTCGGCATAAAAAACCTGGAACTTAATATAAACAGCATTGGCTGTCCCGGCTGCCGGCCCAGATATCATGAGGCGCTCAAGGAGTACCTCTCGGGACAGCTGGACCAGCTGTGTCCAAATTGCAGGCAGCGCTTCGATCGAAACCCGCTGAGGGTGCTTGACTGCAAGGAGGAAAAGTGTAGACAGGTGGTTGCGTCCGTTCCGGTAATACTCGATTTTCTATGCGATGAGTGCAGGACGCACTTTGATAGCCTTAAGCGCTATCTTGATGCCGCAGGCATATCCTATAAGGTCAATCCCATGATTGTGAGAGGTCTGGATTACTATACCAAAACGGTGTTTGAGTTTATTTCCCAGGACATAGGGGCGCAGGGAACGGTGTGCGGTGGAGGCCGTTATGACGGGTTGGTGGGGTTGTGCGGCGGCCCTGAAACGCCCGGCGCCGGCTTTGGCATGGGGATTGAGAGGTTGCTCATGGTCATGG
The DNA here is from genome assembly GCA_000526435.1 of Caldicoprobacter oshimai DSM 21659. Lineage (GTDB taxonomy): Bacteria > Bacillota > Clostridia > Caldicoprobacterales > Caldicoprobacteraceae > Caldicoprobacter > Caldicoprobacter oshimai. The sequence continues at coordinate 409,121 of JAGB01000002.1, read as the reverse complement.
AAAATCAGGGAGTTGAAATACCGCAGCCATCAAATCTGGACGTCATGTTCATAACTGTTGGGGATGAGGTGCGCTTTAAGGCCTTTAAGCTGGTTAAGGATTTGCGCTTGAGGGGAATTTCGGCCGATATGGACCACGTGGGCAGGAGCATAAAAGCCCAGTTTAAATATGCAGACAAGCTGAAGGTACCCAGGGTATGTGTAATCGGCGAGGATGAGCTCAGGCAGGGGAACGTCAAGGTGAGGGATATGGTATCTGGGCAAGAGGAGACGGTGCCAATGGATGAGGTTATCCTGTACTTTGAGCGTTTGAGGAAGCTCGGTTAAGCGATAGATAAGATGGCTTGCCGTGATGTTTGTATTGTTTGGTTTTTCGCTGCTGTGTCACAGCGTGGTTTCCGAGCGGGATGATAAGATGATAAGTCACACTGTTGATAGATGGTGATGTCAAACGATATAGATTTCAACCAAGTAACTCACAAAATATAAAGAAAAAGGAGGTAACAACGGTTGAAAATAACAATACAAAATGATATAATTTTAATTGGGTGATTATCGATGTTGTTGAGTATACAAAAAGTTAAAGAAACATACAACATCAGCAGAAGTACATTAATAAATTGGGAAAAGGAAGGGTTAATAACTCCAATTAGGACACCAAAAGGGAGAAGAAGATACAAAAAAGAAGGGGAAAGACATGATAACAATGCAGGCTAAACTTACTTTCCCAAGCAAGGAAGATGAGCAAATAGTCCTGGATTTAATGAGAAGATGGTCATCCTGCATGAGATATGCATATAACAGGCTTTTAGAAGGCTCGAGCAGAAACACACTAAAAAGAGAACTACAGGGAGTTTTTAATTTAAATTCGAGGTATGTAGATGATGCGATAATGAAGGCAAAGAGCGTTTTAGAGTCTTGCAGAGAAAGGGACGAAAACCCCAGTAAGGTTATTTTTGGTGGCAGGAGTTTGTTTGATAAGCTCAAGAAACGGCACATAAACGGGAAAGCATACGAGAGGTTAAGACAAGAGTGGCAAGAGAGAAGGAAAGGCAATCTTTATTCAAGAGGTGACAGGAGCAAGAAAGGGAATCTCAACACAAGGATTGAGATATATGAGTATACAGGTTATAGAGGTTAATCCCGCATATACATCAGTGATAGGGCTTTTAAAATATACGCCGCAGTATATGATAAGCAAGGACGTAGCGGCGGCGTATGTGATAGCGAGGAGAGGGCTTGGACTAAAAGAGCAGATTCCGGATGGGTATATGGCAATTGTAGAGCATTTAGATGCTGGGGAATTAGAGGGATTGAAAGAGCATGTAAAGAAAACGGTTAAGAATAAACGGTTGAGGAAGAAACGTTTGAGAGAAATAGACAGGGTTAAAAAGTGGATACAAAGCCTTGAGAGTGAGCCAGGGGAGGAATCAAGACCTCTGTATGGAACAAGTCTTGGTGCCTGTAGCGATAGCTATAAACTCTGGCGAGTTCTCAAGGTAGCGGTGGTAACGCCACTCTCTCCTGAGAGGGTATTAAGAGATGTCTCTGCCCTGAGGGGGGTATTATTCTCAGGGCAAGTGGGGAGACCCGGTTAAGGGCGTGAGTTCCTGCTTCTTGGGGCAGGGGCTATGGTTGTCCCAAATACCGCCAGCTGGGGGTGGGACAACTTGAAAGGCGGTAAGAAATACCCCAGCCGTCTAAACTTGTGCAGTTGTGTACAGTTTAGATGACCAGGAATACGGTATGGTCGAGTTAATGGGAAACTGGAAGAGAACCCATATGTGCGGCGTTTTGAACCTGGCACACATAGGACAAGAGGTGACCCTTATGGGATGGGTTCACAGGCGCCGTGACCTGGGAGGCTTGATTTTTATCGATTTGAGGGATCGCAGCGGCATAGTACAGGTGGTATTTAACAAGGAGCGGTGCGGCGAAGAAGTATTCCAAAAAGCCGAGGCGGTGCGCTCGGAGTACGTCCTGGCCGTGAAGGGAGCGGTGGTAAAGCGCGATCCCGATACCGTCAATCCCAAGATTCCCACGGGCGAGATTGAAGTGGTGGCAAGCCAGCTCAAGATTTTATCGGTTTCGAACACGCCGCCGTTTAGCCTTGAGGATGACATAAACGTGTCCGAGTCGGTGAGGTTGAAATACCGGTACCTGGATTTGAGGCGGGCTGAGATGCAGAGGAACATAATTCTGCGCCACAGAATAACCAAGTGGGTGCGGGATTTTCTGGATTCCAAAGGTTTTTACGAGATAGAGACGCCAATGCTCACACGGAGCACGCCCGAGGGCGCCAGAGATTATTTGGTGCCCAGCAGGTTGCATCCTGGGAAGTTTTATGCGCTGCCACAATCGCCTCAGCTCTTCAAACAGCTACTCATGCTGTCGGGGTTTGATAGGTATTTCCAGATCGCCAGGTGTTTTAGGGACGAGGACCTGAGGGCCGACAGGCAGCCAGAGTTTACGCAGATAGACATCGAGATGTCGTTTGTGGATGTAGATGATGTCATAGCTTTAAATGAGGAGATGCTGGCCGACATATTCAAAAAGGCTCTGGGGATTGAGCTCTCGTTGCCGTTGCCGCGCCTCACTTACAAGGAAGCCATGGAAAGGTACGGGACAGATAAGCCCGACACCCGATTTGGCCTTGAGCTCAAGGACGTAACTGACCTGGTAAGGGACTGCGAGTTCAAGGTGTTTTCGGGCGCTGTCGCGTCTGGCGGCAGCGTAAGGGCCATAAACGCCAAGGGCTGTGCCGTCAAATTTTCAAGGCGCGAAATAGATTCCCTTGTGGATTTTGTCAAAAACTACGGAGCAAAAGGGTTGGCATGGATTGCCGTTGAGCATGACGGCTTGAAGTCGCCCATCACCAAGTTTTTCACCGAACAGCAGCTGAGCAGCATATTGCAGCGCCTGGAAGCCGAGCCTGGTGACCTGCTGCTTTTTGTGGCCGACAAGGACGATGTGGTGTTCCAGGCACTTGGGCAGCTGCGCCTGGAGCTGGGTCGTCGCTTGAACCTGATGGACAAATCGAAATACAACCTGGTATGGGTTACCGAATTCCCGTTACTGGAATATGATGAAGAGGAAAAGCGCTTTGTGGCCAAGCACCATCCGTTTACCGCCCCTATGGATGAGGATATACAATACCTGGATACCGACCCTGCCAGGGTGCGATCCAAGGCCTATGACATAGTGCTGAACGGCGTCGAAATCGGCGGAGGAAGCATAAGAATTCATACAACCGAGATGCAGGAGAAGATGCTGAATGTCCTTGGCTTTTCAAAGGAAAAGGCCTGGCAGAGGTTTGGATTTTTACTTGAAGCCTTCAAGTATGGCGCGCCGCCTCATGGAGGGATTGCGTATGGCCTGGACCGCTTGGTGATGATGCTGGCCGGCAGGGATACCATACGGGACGTCATAGCCTTTCCAAAGATGCAGAACGCGTCAGACCCTCTGACCGATGCTCCATCGGAAGTGGAGCCCAAACAACTGAAAGAGGTTCATATCCGTGTGGATGCGTGAATTTAAAAATTGTGGTTTAATATCGCGATAAATGGTTAAATATAATGATAACGCGGGTGATGATATGCTCCACGCTTTTATAAGGACGCAGTGGCTGATCGGCGAGCAGGCGCTTAAGAAACTCAATAGCAGCGCCGTGGCCGTATTCGGCATCGGAGGGGTGGGCAGCTTTGCCACCGAGGCTCTGGCAAGATGTGGGGTGGGCACGCTGATCCTGGTCGACCATGACAGGGTGTGCCCCTCCAACATCAATCGACAGATTCATGCCGACGTCACAACCATTGGGCGGCCCAAGGTTGAAGTGATGAAGGAAAGGCTCCTTAAAATAAATCCCGATTTGAACGTCATATGCCGCGCAGCATTCTACGGGCCCGACACGGCGGATGAACTGCTTGATATAGGCTGTGACTACGTGATCGATGCCATAGATACCATAGGCTCCAAAATTGACCTGGTGGTAAGATGTAAGCAAAAGGGTATACCCATCATTTCCAGCATGGGAGCCGGGAACAAGATGGATCCCGCCGCCTTTAGGGTGGGAGATATATATCAGACCTCAGTGGACCCCATCGCTAAAATCATGCGGCGTGAGCTCAAAAAGCGGGGTATAGACAGCCTGAAGGTGGTGTATTCCACCGAACCACCCATAAAACCGCGGTATACTTCTGCCGGTTTTGACGGTAGAGGTGACTCAAACAATGAGGGCGGAGCAGAAGGTGTTATCGCTCAGGCGAGCGGTCGCAAGCATCCGCCAGGTAGCATATCATTTGTTCCGCCGGTGGTGGGCTTCATCATAGCGAGTGAAGTGGTAAAGGACCTCATCGATTGGCCACATGGCGTTAGATAACCTCATTCATATGAGGCTGATTATCAGGGGGTTGGCTGCAGAACTCTTTACAAGCGGGGATGATCGTTGATGACAGAAGTGGGAGAAGTGATTCAAACGAAAGGCGATATGGCGGTGGTGCGCATCCAGCGAAGCTCGGCATGCCGACGCTGTGGGGCCTGTGGCCTGGGTGCCGGGCCCAATGACATGCTGCTTACCCTGCCCAATAGCCTAAATGCTAAGCCAGGTGACCTGGTTGAGCTGAGCTTGGAATCGGGCCAGCTACTCAAAGCATCAGCCATAACCTACTTGATTCCTTTGGTTGCATTGATTATGGGGGTCATAGTGGGGTATGCACTGGGCGGGTATATGGCAATTGACCGGCAGCTGGCAGGAGCGGTGCTGGGGCTTGCCTTTACCGCGGTGGCCTTTGTGGTTATACGCGCTTTGGACCCCGTCTTTAAAAGGAGCAATCATTTTACGCCGCGTATGGTCTCAATACTAAATAATGAAAACATAGGTGATGGAAATAATTAAAAAAGAGAAGGGAGAGTTGGATATGGCAAGTCAAAACGTTATTACATTGACCGCTGATAATTTCGATAAAGAGGTACTGCAATCGGATGTACCTGTCTTGGTAGATTTCTGGGCTGCTTGGTGTGGTCCGTGCAGGATGATTGCACCCATCATTGACCAGCTGGCTGATGAATACGCTGGCAGGCTAAAGGTGGGCAAGGTGAATGTCGATGAAGAGGCCCAGCTGGCCCAGAGATATGGGATCATGAGTATACCAACGCTGTACTTCTTCAAAAACGGAGAGGCTGTAAGCCAGCTGGTGGGGGTAAGGCCAAAAGCCGAGCTTGAAAGGGTAATACAGACTGTTCTATAAAAAGATCGGAAGAAATCCGATCTTTTTTTGTGAAAAAACTTGTCAATTTTGAAAGTTGTAATTATAATGGATATAAAATTCGAGCGGCTTTCAAGTTAAAAAGTATTTCATTAAAGGAAGGAGTCTTGCCTATGGTAGATTTGAGGGAGATATACAACGCTGATCCAGAGGTAGCAGAGGCCATAGAAAAAGAGCTCAAAAGGCAACAGGACCACATAGAGCTCATCGCTTCAGAAAACTTCGTTAGCCTGCCTGTGATGGCAGCCATGGGTACCCATCTTACCAACAAGTATGCGGAAGGGTATCCGGGTCGTCGTTATTATGGCGGTTGTGAGTTCGTCGATGTGGTGGAAAACATCGCGATTGAAAGGGCGAAAAAGCTCTTTGGTGCCGAACACGCCAACGTTCAGCCGCACTCCGGAGCCCAGGCCAACATGGCGGTATATTTTGCAGTGCTGGAACCGGGGGATACCATCATGGGTATGAACCTTGCCCACGGCGGGCACTTAACCCACGGTAGCCCCGTAAACATTTCGGGTAAATATTTCAAGATCGTTCCTTACGGCGTTGATGCCAATACCGGCTATATAGACTACGACGAGGTCCGGCGTTTGGCCCGGGAATTCAAGCCAAAGCTGATTGTTGCGGGTGCCAGCGCATATCCACGGGTGATTGATTTTGAGAGGTTCCGCGAGATCGCAGATGAGGTCGGGGCTTATCTGATGGTGGATATGGCCCATATCGCAGGCTTAGTGGCGGCTGGGCTGCATCCAAGTCCGGTACCTTATGCCGACTTTGTGACCACCACCACCCACAAGACGCTAAGAGGGCCCAGGGGGGGTATGATACTCTGCAAGGAAAAATATGCAAAAATCATTGATAAGGCCATTTTTCCGGGGACCCAGGGAGGGCCGCTGATGCACGTGATAGCGGCCAAGGCCATATGCTTTGGAGAAGCTTTAAAGCCCGAGTTTAAGGAGTACCAGAAGCAGATCATAAAGAATGCGCAGGCTTTGGCCAGTGGTCTTATAGAAGAAGGGTTTAATCTCGTCTCGGGCGGTACAGATAATCACCTGATGCTTGTGGACCTGCGCAATCGCGGTATAACGGGTAAGGATGCCGAAAAGGCTCTGGATAAGGTGAGGATAACGGTCAACAAGAACACCATTCCAAACGATCCTGAAAGCCCGTTTGTGACCAGCGGTATACGGTTGGGTACGCCGGCTGTGACCACCAGAGGCATGAAAGAGGAAGACATGCGCCAGATTTCACGGGCGATTTCCCTGGCTCTGCCGGATTTTGAGAAAAACAGGGAGCAGGTTCTGGAGATAGTCGATGACCTGTGCAAACGCTATCCGCTATACAGCCAGGGCATTTTGAAATAAACTTCTAGCTTATCGGGGCAAAAAAGATGGTCTTGTAAAAGATCATCTTTTTTGTTCTGTGCATATTTGATTTGGGCAGTTGAGCATTGTGTGCAATGGTTGACAAACTGGTCTGCCGGGGATGGTGTAAACGGCTGGTTGTCCAGTTTTCCCGGTTTTACATCGCAGGTTCCACTTTTCGGATGACTAAGTTAACCCATATGTTGAAGTCCTCCGTGAATTTGCCACCTCCACAGGAGGTTGGTGATTAATAATAAAAATAAAAAAGGGATTGAGGGAAATGGATAAGAACATGCCTTTGGCAGCTAGGATGCGTCCTAACTCTCTGGAGGAATTCGTTGGACAACAGCATATAATAGGTAAGGGCAAGCTGCTTTACAGGGCCATAAAGAGCGATCGGCTTACTTCGGCCATATTCTATGGGCCTCCAGGCACCGGAAAAACCACCCTTGCGTACATAATTTCCAAGGAGACCAAGTATCCATTCAAGAAGTTGAATGCCGTAACCGCAGGGGTAAAGGAGATCCGCGAGATAGCCGATGAAGCGAGAAACTATCTGCTAAATCCAAAAGGTCGGGTTATACTGTTTTTTGACGAGATCCATCGTTTGAACAAGGCGCAGCAGGACGTACTGCTCCCCTTTGTGGAGGACGGCACCATCATCCTCATAGGTGCCACCACCGAAAACCCTTACTTTGAGGTGAACAAGGCGCTGCTGTCCCGCTCCACCATATTCAAATTTGAGCCCCTGTCCCCACAGGAGATACGAACCATTATCGACAGGTGCCTGAAGGATAAGGAAAGAGGTCTGGGCGAGTATCCCATCGTTATCACCGAAGAAGCCATCGACCACATAGTGCGGTTGAGCGATGGCGATGCCCGGGTGGCCATGAACGCCCTCGAGCTTGCCGCTTTGACCACTCCGCCCCGTGAGGATGGAAAAATATACATTGACCTGGAAGTTGCGCAGGAATGTATACAACAGAAGGCTATAAAGTATGATAAAGATGGGGACAATCATTATGACGTGGTGAGCGCTTTTATAAAGAGCATGCGGAACTACATGGAGCCCGATGCCGTGCTGCACTGGCTTGCCAGGCTGGTGGAGTCGGGGGAGAAGCCCGAGTTCATTGCGCGGCGCATCATAATCGCAGCGGCTGAGGACGTGGGGCTGGCAAACCCGACTGCTCTGCAGGTGGCGGTGGCAGCGGCTCAAGCAGTGGAGCGCGTGGGATGGCCTGAAGGCAGAATAATACTGGCAATGGCAGCTTTGTATGTGGCCTGCTCGCCCAAGTCAAATTCAGCCTATATGGGTATAGAAAAGGCGCTGGAGGACGTCCGTACCAAAAACGTTGGGAGCGTCCCGCTTAACCTGAGGGATGCTAGCTATCCGGGAGCAAAGGAGCTGGGGCACGGCAAGGGGTACAAGTACTCCCATGACTATCCCAATGCCCGGGCCAAGCAGCAGTACCTGCCGCCCGAACTGGAAGGCGTTAGGTATTATTTCCCCAAAGATTCTGGGTGGGAGGCAAGTATCAAGAAAATACTGGAAAAGCTCAGATAAAAATTTTTTGGAGCCAATCTTGACAAAAATACTAAGATATGCTATCCTGTGTCCAGAATAAAACCGAGTAATTTACTTGGTTTTAAGGAGTGGTGTAATGTGAAGCTTTCAACAAGGGGGCGATATGGGGTAAAGGCCATGTTTGACTTGGCACTCAACTTTTCGGGCGAGCCTGTTTCGCTAAAGAGCATCGCTGAGCGCCAAGGGCTTTCGGAGGCTTATCTGGAACAGCTGATGGCAGGCCTGCGCAAGGCTGGCCTGGTAAAGAGCGTGCGCGGTGCACAGGGAGGGTATATGCTGAGTACTTCCCCTGATAAGATAACTGTTGGAGAGATAATAAGGAGCCTGGAGGGCTCGATGGCTCCCGTCGATTGCGTGATAGAGAACGAGGAGACTGACTGCGAAAAAGCCGAGTACTGCGTTACCCGCCTGGTTTGGGAAAGGATCAGGGACAGCATAAATCAGGTGGTGGATTCCATAACCCTGCAGGATATGATAGACGATTACAAGCGGCTCCATCAGCGTAAGGCGGAAAAGGAAGGTTGAAAAACGGAGATTGGAATAGATGGTGTTACCATTGCATAAAGTTACTGTGCAGCCACAAGGTGCTAAAAGATATTATTTGAGGCTAGGAGTGCAGGAGTGAATAGGTAACTGCTTAAACTTTAGCTTTAGGAAGCAAGTAAACTAAAAGTTTTATGCTTAACCAATTATTATAATAGTAGTAATCAAGATTATGTATGGTAGGGCTTAGTGTTATTAGAAATAGAAATTACAGTTAATGTATGCAAAAACAGGAAATACAAATGTTAACATATTAGCGAAAGGAAGTGCTTTAGCATGCAAAAAAGAGTGTACATGGACCATGCTGCTACAACATACACCAAGCAGGAAGTGCTTGACGAGATGCTACCTTATTTTAAGGAGATATATGGCAATCCTTCGAGCGTTCACGGCTTTGGTAGAGAAGCCAGGAAGGCTGTGGACCTTGCAAGGGAAAGGACGGCCGCTGCCCTCAATGCTTCACCTGAGGAGATATATTTTACCAGTGGGGGTACAGAGGCCGATAACTGGGCTATCAAGGGCGTGGCGTGGGCCAACAAAGAGCGAGGAAATCACATAATCACTACGTCAATTGAACACCATGCCGTGCTTCACACCTGCCAGTACTTGGAGAAGATGGGCTTTGAGGTGACCTATCTGCCTGTTGACAGTTATGGCCTGGTCTATCCCGAACAGGTGAAGGAGGCCATTACCGATAAAACCATACTTATAAGCGTGATGTTTGCAAATAACGAGATAGGTACCATTGAGCCCATCAGGGAGATCGGCCAGATAGCCAGAGAGCGGGGCATATACTTCCATACCGATGCGGTACAAGCGGTGGGCCATATACCGGTTGACGTAAAGGAGATGAACATAGACCTTTTGTCTCTGTCGGCTCACAAGTTTTACGGGCCCAAAGGTGTGGGGGCGCTCTATATCAGAAAAGGCGTAAAGCTCCATCCGTTTATTCACGGCGGGGCTCAGGAACGCAACAGGAGGGCAGGCACCGAGAATCTGGCCGGCATCGTGGGATTGGGCAAGGCGATAGAGCTGGCCGTTGCCAATTTGGAAGAGAGCAGTAAAAGGCTCGCGGCCATGCGAGATAGGCTGATATCCGGCGTGCTCAACACCATAGAAAACGTACGCCTTAACGGCCATCCCACCAAGCGTTTGCCGGGCAACGCCAACTTCAGCTTTGAATTCATTGAAGGGGAATCTCTGCTGCTCAGCCTTGATATGAAGGGCATTGCGGCATCCAGCGGTTCGGCCTGTACATCGGGGTCGCTTGATCCTTCCCATGTGCTGCTGGCCATAGGGTTGCCGCACGAGATTGCCCATGGCTCCCTTAGGCTGACGCTGGGTGACGACAATACAGATGAGGATATAGACTATGTGCTGGAGGTATTACCTGATATTGTACAGAGGCTGAGGGAGATGTCTCCACTATTTGCACAGAATAAAGGGGGTAAGCGTTATGTATAGTGAAAAGGTAATGGATCATTTCATGAATCCCAGAAACGTGGGAGAAATAGAAGACGCTGATGGTGTTGGTGAGGTAGGCAACGCCAAGTGTGGCGATATCATGAAGATATTCTTGAAGATAAGGGATAATAGAATAGTGGATGTGAAGTTTAAGACCTTTGGCTGCGGTGCCGCCATTGCCAGCAGCAGCATGGCCACCGAGCTCATAAAGGGCAAGACTATTGATGAGGCTCTGGAGCTGACCAATAAAGCCGTGGCTGAGGCACTTGATGGTCTGCCGCCCATAAAGATGCACTGTTCGGTACTGGCCGAGCAGGCCATAAAGGCGGCTATTGAGGATTACAGAAGAAGGCAGCAGGAGAAGCAGGTGAATTCATGAATAAGAACCGCGTAGTGGTGGGGATGAGCGGCGGAGTGGACAGCTCTGTAGCCGCTTATCTCCTAAAACAGCAGGGCTATGAGGTTATAGGGGTGACCATGCAGATATGGCCCAGCGATGACCCGGAGATGGTTGAAAGGGAAGGCGGGTGCTGCTCGCTTTCTGCCGTTGAAGACGCACGTCGAGTGGCCAATCAGCTGGGCATCCCCTTTTATGTAATGAACTTCCAGCAGGTGTTTGACCAAGAGGTCATATGCTATTTTGTGGATGAATACTTGAAGGGCCGCACGCCAAATCCCTGTATTATGTGCAACCGACGCATCAAGTTTGAAGAGCTGCTCAGGCGGGCCATGGCTCTTGATGCCTATTACGTTGCCACCGGGCATTACGCGCGCATAGAGTACGACGAGGAGCGGGGCCGTTATCTGCTTAAGAAGTCGGTCACCCAGGCAAAGGATCAGACCTATGCCCTGTACACCATGACCCAGTACCAGCTTGAGCACACCCTAATGCCCATTGGAAATTATACTAAGGAACAGGTAAGGCAGATAGCGCGGGAGCTGGGCTTAAGGACGGCCAATAAGCCTGACAGCCAGGAGATATGCTTCGTAAAGGACAACGATTACGCCCGCTTTGTGAGGGAGAGGGCTTCAAAGCCCATTCCACCGGGATATTTTGTGGACACCCAGGGAAATATATTGGGCAGGCACAAGGGTATAATACATTATACCATTGGGCAGAGGCGAGGTTTGGGCATAGCCCTGGGTGAGCCCATGTATGTGGTGGCCATACACCCGGAAACCAATACGGTGGTCCTGGGCCGGCACCATGAGGTTTTCTCCAAGGCCATGTTAGTTGAGGATGTAAACCTGATCTCGGTGCCCGGCATTGATGAGCCGATCAGGGCTAACGTCAAGATTAGATACACGGCAAAGGAGGCACCGGCCACTCTGTATCCGCAGGAGGATGGTAAACTGAAGGTGGTGTTTGATGAACCCCAGAGGGCCATAACTCCCGGCCAGGCCGCCGTGTTCTATCAGGATGACATAGTGGTCGGAGGAGGAACCATAGCCCAGGCTTTAAAATGAGTGGTGGATCTTGGACATAAAAATAACCAGTAAATTATAAAATAGGCCATCCAGACAGTTGGATGGCCTATTTTATAATTTGTTTTAATAAATTCCTAGGTTCCTCATCTGTGGCGAAGAGAGAGAGGAGTTTTTGGTGGCTTGTCTTACTCAGACTTAAAAGAATCATAGTTATTATATGTATAGCAAATAAACGCCTTAGTCTTAAAAGTTGAGCACTTAGAAGTTTTACAAATAATAGTGAAGAAAAAGAAAACAGGGGATTGTTTTTTCGGATGATAATTATGCAAGATTGAAATTATCTTTTAAATTTCCCTTTTGTGTGCTTAAATTAAAACAGAATTGTAATTAATGCTTGCCTAAAGTTAAGTCCATATAATTGTGTAAAAAGGGGTTGAGCCACCCCCACCCCTCTGGTTAGAATTAAAAATGTAAAAACCAAAACTAACTGGAGGGATGAGAAATGGCTCAATACAATATTACCATTGATTCTGAAATTTTGCACTATCTTTTTTTAAAAGGAGCTAAAGATGAAGGTATGGCTAAGTTACTAGAGTCTGTGTTGAATCAAGTACTGCAGGCACAGGCTACCGAACAGATTAAAGCCGAACCATATGAAAGGACTAAAGAAAGAGAAGATTATCGTAACGGTTATTACAAAAGAGGATTAGACACAAGAGTTGGGAATATAGTATTGCAGATTCCTAGGTTTAGGTATGGGAAATTTACAACTGATTTATTTCAACGTTATCAACGGAGTGAACAGGCACTATTACTTGCCTTAATGGAAATGGTAGTTAATGGTGTATCTACAAGGAAGGTTGAAGAAATAACATATGAACTTTGCGGTACTGAATTTTCCAGATCTACTATATCTGAGCTATGCAAGAACCTTGATCCAGTAGTTCAAGGATGGATTTCCAGACCGCTTAATGAAAAGAGGTTTCCATTTGTTATAGTAGATGCCATGGTAATAAAGGTAAGGGAAGAAGAGAGAGTTCGGCAAAGAGGGTTATTAATTGCCATTGGGATAAATGAAGAAGGTTACCGAGAGGTATTAGGATTTATGGTAGGGGATAGTGAGAGTGAAGAAAGCTGGGGAGAATTTTTCTCATGGCTCAAGCAGAGGGGATTACATGGGGTAGACCTTATAGTATCAGACCAACATAAAGGGCTTATACGAGCTATCAGGCAGCATTTTCAGGGAGCAACATGGCAGAGGTGTCAGACACATTTTATGCGAAATATTCTTGATAAGACACCAAAACAGTTACAAAAAGAGGTTCATAGCAAGGTAAGGGCTATATTGGAAGCACCTGACTCAAAAACGGCAAGGAAGCTGTTAAATGATGTATTAGAGGAGTACAAAGAGAAGGCCCCCAAGGCTATGGAGGTATTAGAGGAAGGGTTTGAAGATGCGACAGCGGTATTGGAACTTCCTGAGCAATACCGCAGGAGGCTGCGTACTACCAATGGGTTAGAGCGGTTAAATGAAGAGATAAGGCGAAGAGAGAGGGTGATAAGGATATTTCCGAACAGGGAATCCGCAATACGCTTAATAGGGGCACTGCTGATGGAAATAGATGAGAGGTGGGGAAGTGGAAAAAGATATTTTGACATGAGTGAGTATTTTGAATGGTGTAGTAGCAAAGCACAGAAGCTGAAGGAAAAGGTAGTATTAATAGGGTAGTGTAATCACCACTGCTAAGAGTTATAAAACTGCTGGAGGCTATTTTAGGTCAAGGACGGGCGCAGCCCGGCGATAGCGAATCCTTGACCTAAAAGAAGCCGGAAGCAGTAAAATTTAAAGATTAGTGGTGATAATTTAACCTGATTCTAGCCAGAGGGAATTTTACACAAAAATTTGGACTTGATCCTGCCTAAAAACTGGGCATTATAAAATAATTTAGGAATTTGTTAAAATATTATAGTGTAATTTCCTCCGTAAGACTAAAGGTGTATGTAAAATTATACGATGTTAGATTATAGATAGCAATTTTGTTAAAGAGGAGGGAATAGCATTTGTTCAACGTTTGTAAATTTATTTTTTCAAATAAAGAGTATGATTTATTGTTTAAAAATATTGAAAAGGAAAAAACACCTGATTTAGAGAACAAACTAAGCAAAATTAAGGAGTTTAAAAGTAATTTTCAAAAATATGATTATAATGATTTAAAAGCTTTTTAAAAGCTGATATCGAGAGTAAACTGGAGAATGATACGGCATCTGGATTAATAAAGATTGTAATTGCGGCTCTAATAGGAATGATACTTGATTGATTAATTAACGCTACCATTGGAGAATTTGTTATTTTTGTTTTAGCGCTGATACTCATCGGTATCAATGGTGCTAGCATGATACTAAAAAGAGCAAAATGGTTATTTATTAAGAAAATAATTGATATTTGCTTAGAAGAAAAGAAGTATTGAAAATCATAGGATTTTTGAAATTTGTTGTAAAATTTAATATAATAAACAATGTACCATGCTAGGAATTTATTGAGGATTTGTAAAAAATGTGAACGTCCATAAGCGAATAACGGGTTATATTTTGAGTATTTTGAGAACTTATTCTAAACTAATCTAAACTATATAAACTAATACTATTAAGTTGTAATGTATTTCATTGAGGTATATGCAGAGGTATCAGAATATCTAGTAAATAAAGATAAGGATTTGGATATATTAAGTATATTAAGGCTGAGAGATATTGCAGATCGAAATCTTTTGTAGAATTATAATTCTTTATCATAGGTAGGCCTTTTTTATTAAAAGCATTGAGCTTGTCTATATCGTATGTATTTGAAGGGGTCCTTAGGCACATTTTTATTTGTATGAATGAATATTGAAAATAATAAACAATTTATGGATTAGGGGGATTATAATGCATGGTTATGATGTAGTCGCTTTAGGGGAGCTGTTGATCGATTTTACTCCAGCTGGTATTTCCGATAATGGGAATCCGCTTTTTGAGATGAACCCTGGAGGTGCTCCTGCGAATGTACTGGTTGCGGTTGCGAGGCTGAGTGGTAGGTGTGCCTTTATCGGGAAAGTGGGGAATGACCATTTTGGCCATTTTCTGAAGCAGACGCTTGAGAACAACAATATAGATACTCAAGGTTTGAAATATACAGGGCAAGCAAACACCACACTTGCTTTTGTACACCTCGATGACAGAGGAGAGAGGAGCTTTACGTTTTTGCGCAATCCCGGAGCCGATACTCTGCTGGAGGAGCATGAAGTTGAGACCGGCATAATAGACAAAGGGAAAATATTTCATTTTGGGTCACTATCCATGACACATCAGCCTGCCGAAAGAGCTACACTGAAAGCAGTAGAGTATGCAAAGCAGAACGGGAAGGTCATCTCCTACGACCCAAACTGGAGGCCCTCGTTGTGGAAGGATGTTGATATGGCAAAGCAGAAGATGATTTTAGGTTTAAGATATGCTGGTATAGTAAAGTTGTCGGAGGAAGAACTGAAGCTCTTAACAGAAGAGCCGGATATCGAACGAGCCGCCCAAATTGTATTTGACATGGGTGTCAAGCTTGTTTTGGTGACGCTGGGGGATCAAGGTTGTTATTATATGCACTCGAGCGGACGGGGGCATGTTCCCGCCTATCAGGTAAAGGTGGTGGATACCACAGGAGCAGGAGATGCTTTTCTGGGAGGGATGCTTTACAATATCTCGAGAATAGATTGTCCTATAGAAAAGATGGATTGCCACCAGCTAGAAGAGATCATCCGATTTGCCAATGCCACCGCTGCTTTGTGCATAACAAAAAGAGGCGGTATACCCGCTATGCCATCCATCGATGAGGTGGAGCAATTGTTGAAATAGAGGATTTGGCTGGGATTTTATTGATCTCGTTTGTTTGGTTTTTGCGTGTTATTTATTAAAGTAGTATGAGTTTGTTTTTAGCGTTCGAATGTCTTTTAGTTTTCGCTTGTATCAGATAAACTTTTATAGATTCTTATGTTTTTATGGTGGATTTTTCTGTAAGTTTTTGTAACCTTACCTAAAAACACATGGGAGACGGAGTGGGGATCCATGCCCACTGAAGTACAAAAAAATTTTAGAAGGCAAATTAGGGAATTCCAGAAACAGCAGAAAAACAGGGAAAATGAGAAATTTTACAGCTATATCGAAAAGGATTTCATAAGCCACTATTATGAAACAAGGAAAAGAAGGAGAAGAAGGATAATATCTGGTGTAAGCATAGCGAGTCTGTTGCTATTTCTATGGAATTTCTATGCAATATCGACATGGGTAAACCATATAGCGTATTCAATAACTGGGAAGCCCCTTTTTTCAGTTGAAAGTATATTTAACCGTGGAGCGGAAAGGCATAGGGAAGTAGCAAATTATTTAAAGGTTGTTGACCCAAAGGAAGAACAGATACAAAGTTTGCTGAACGACGCCGTTACAAAATTCAATGAATTTTTAAAAAATCAGAAATTACACCATGAGTATATAAAAGAGGTTAACAAGCATATTCAACAGGTCAATAAGGATATTTTAGAATTAAAATCCATTAATCCGCCGGATGTGATGAAGGAATTCCATGAAATTTTATTGGCCGAAGCCGATTTGTGCTATGAAATTTTACAAACAAGTTTGCGTGTCGTCAATAGCACAGACGGTAACGTAAGAAACCAATATTTAAGGGATGTTAATGCGTTGGTTTCCGATTTCAACAACCTTGTAAGGACAAAAAGAGATAAACTATTGGAGGTTTTTGATGAAATAGGAATGAAATACGAAGTATCCGGTAATCGGATCAGGTATTGGTGGAGGAATTGATAGAGTTGTATGTCGTTCATACCTCATCGGTAGATAGGGCTTATTAAGACTGTTGGCTTTGTTGTATTTTTCTGGTGGAGGGATAAAATTGGTTTCCTGGGCGGAATTGGCGGCTTGGACAGCGCGCACCGCTTTTATATCTATTCTTTTTTCATCGCTTAATATTAAAATACTGGTGATGCCATTAGGAAACGGTATTATACGTGATGATTTATCACGTAATATTCTTTATATTGCATGTGCTCTTTTTTTAAATTTAATTTATTCGGGAAAACCAAAATTTCTTTTAGATAAGAATGGCCAGAATATACGGGGAAAAGAATATTATTTATCTTCAGGTGTACTTTCTACTCTGTTTTTTCTTATGCAAGGGCTAAAGGTTAAAGAAGTCGAAAGAAATCTTGTAGTATTATCAGGCTTAAAAAAAGTATCGTTGTGTCCCTATGGTAGTCGTCTACGAATTGAAAATAAAGAACCAATAAAAAAGGTTGATTATATAACAACTATAATTGTAATTTTGATTGCTTTAGTAATTTTGATCATATCACCAATGGCTTTTATTGAGTTAAACAGTTATATTTCTAAAATACTATCTAGTATGGGTCTTCCTGGCAATTTTTCAGAAAATCTAATAATGATATTTGGCATGGTTGTATTAACATTCTATCTTTCTCCTTATTCAATAATGCCTTGGAATTGGCAATATAAAGCCTCAGTAATTACAACTTTTAGAAAAAGAATCGAAAATATTCACTCTGATTTTATAATTTATGTATGCCCTATGATGCCATTTTTAGAAAGGCGATTTTCCCTCGGTCTGGCACACAAAAATGAGATATACATCAATCCTCTAATTGCTGAAAACAACGCAATTTTGCAGTATATTGTGGCGCATGAAGAAGGGCATATAAGAGATCCCTATGCTAAGATAAAGTTTTTATTATCACCTTTATTGTTTCCTTGGACAGCCTTTATTGTTATATCCAGTATTGCTTATCTATATTTTACAGATAAGCTACCTTTATGGAAAGTAGTCCTTATAGGGATTGCCGTCTTTAGTTTGATATTGTTAATATTCCGAAAAATCAAACAAATTCAAGAAGAGCGCGCCGAAGATTATGCAATTAAAAAAATAGGAATCGATAACGTGATCAGGGCTTTACGGGAGTTGGCATATGGAGATAATGCTTTGCCCGAATACTGTCAAAACAGATATAGATCTCTAATAATAAAACATATAGAAAGATTGAAAGAGAGACACAATTAAGAATATATCAAGGTCTCTCTTTCCCATCATATTTGGCCGTTACCCTTGTGGATATGCCTCCCCTTGCCACAAATTCGCCTATGACTTCCATATACCTTGGCTTGATGAGATTTACCAAATCATCTAATATCCTGTTTACCGCATGTTCTTGTAGTATTCCCACATTGCGATAGGACGTGAGATAGTACTTCAACGATTTTAATTCCACCAGCTTATTAGAAGGTATATATTTAATAGTCAATTTGGCGTTGTCTGGCAGGCCGGTCCAGGGGCATACAGATGAAAATTCCTCAGTATAATACTCCACAAGGGTATCCCTGCCGGGATATTCGTAATCCATTGCTTCTAATACTTCAGTGTCGATTCTATCATATCCATAAACATCAAATCTTTTATTGCTGTATTTATCCATCTATTTTAAAACCCCCTTTTTTAAAGATTGTCAAAATAATGAAATAACCTATTGCCATTAAAATG
This sequence comes from Caldicoprobacter oshimai DSM 21659, assembly GCA_000526435.1. GTDB lineage: Bacteria > Bacillota > Clostridia > Caldicoprobacterales > Caldicoprobacteraceae > Caldicoprobacter > Caldicoprobacter oshimai. Next base: position 390,885 of record JAGB01000002.1, on the reverse strand, counting down.
GTTTCGGCGATTAAAACGCTGACAAATGTCTGGAAAAATGGAAAGTTTGCGGCTACTTTCAAAGTGAGAGCTACACTGGCGGATATCCATATTCCAATGAATATTGAGCCCACGAATTTGTTTGTGTATCTACCGACATAATAACCCAATAGACACCCTATGAGGTTGCTTACGGGCATAAAGATAAGTTCCATTGGACCGGCAAAAGGGCTGAAGAGATTTGAAAGAAAGTTTCCAATCATCATGGATACCGCAAACTTTTTGCGAAAGGTTGAAATGGGTTTTACAAGTTCGCCCATTCTAAATTGTGTGGGGAGATAAGAGATTGAAGAGAAGGCTACTGTGATAACGGCATAAAGGCAGGCAACAAAGGAAACCTCTGCGATATCTTTTGCTTTTTTGAACATATAAAAAACCTCCTTGTTTTGTTAACCGGGGTAGCTGCGACCCGGGCAAGCTTTTGTCAGCTTGCTTTTATATATATTATAATATTTTTTCGTTGTGATGGGAAGCCTTTTATTTCAAGTATGCACTTGAGGAAAGATTACAAAATAGTAGTCTTCGAAAAAAAACTATGTTATAATGGATTAATAAAAATATTGAAAAGGTGGAGTTGTATGCTTTTAAAGGAACTTCTGGCGAGTACACCTGTTTATGAACTGGTAGGTTTTCGGAAAATTGATATAACAGGGATTACTGTTGATCCTGAAGAAGTAAAAAAAGGCTATCTATTCATCTATGATCCCGAGATGACCCAGTTTCCCTATGAGGAGGCAGTGAAGTGCGCTGTCGAAAGAGGAGCTGTAGCCATATGTATCGGGCAGGATCAGGAGATAATTCCTTTAAACGCAACTTTTATCAAAACTTACCACATCAATCGATTTATATCGGCGGTTGCGAGAAATTTTTATCATAATCCTTCTCAAATCCTAGAGCTTGTGGGCATAACTGGTTCCCATGGCAAAAGCACTGTCGGCTGGATGATCAAGTCGGTGCTGGATGCATCAAAACAGGATGGGGTGATCATCGGCAACACCTATTGTCAGATGGGAGGTGAACCCTGTAGGCTCTTTAAGAATGCCATCTTCCCTCTGACATTGAATCCTTTATTGCATGAAGCCATTGAAAAGGGCATACGCATTGGCGTGGTAGAGTGCTCATATACCGCTATTGTTAAGGACTTGTTGAGGCATATATGGTTTGACAGCATAATCTATACCGACCTTTACACATATTTTCAGAATCACAGGGCTGACAGCCATTATCTGGAAATAAGGAAAACTTTGATAGACCACCTGAAGGGCGTAAACTCGCCCATAATTCTGAATGTGGATGATTATTATGCCAATCAGCTTAAAGGGCGTACAGTAGTGGGGTACGGCATTTGCCATAAAGGCTATGTCTATGCGCAGAATATACATTTGACGCCGCATGGCAGCCGTTTTGCCGTAAAGACTCCTGAAGGCAGCTGGGATATGGTGCTCAATGTGCCCGGAATACACAACGTGTATAATGCCTTGGCAACCATTGCCTGGTGCTTAAAGAAAGGCATGGATGTGGAGCTTGTGCGACGGGGGCTTGAGAATTTCGAGAGTGGAGTGCCTGTTGAGACAGGAAATGACGATTACAGGAATGTAGATATATACGTAAGGGATATGGTGGATGTGGATGAGCTTAATGCTTTGTATTCGGAGTTGAAGGCTGAAACGAAAGGCAAAATGGTGACGCTTTTTCCTGTGGGCGGGCGCATTGATGTATCGAAATACAGGGAGATAGGACAAGTAGTCAATCGCCATAGTAATCACTGTATACTGGTGACCGATTATGCCTCCCATAGCTCCATGGACAAGGCTTTTAATATAGCGCAGCAAATGGGAAATACAGTTATAGGACATGAGATGGATTGTTACAAGGCCATTCAAAAGGCTGTGGAGGTAGCTGGGGAAAACGGCTGTGTACTGGTGTTATCTCCACCCGATTTTAACGAGAGATTCAGCACCGTAATTTCTTAAGGCTTGACGCAATTAGTAAGGAGGATAGATATGGAAATCAAGGATTTTCTGGCCAGGCTGGTGACCGTGCCGGGGATATCGGGCAACGAAGAGGTGGCTGCACAGCTCATATCCCAGGCGTTTGAGCCATACTGCCAGGAGGTCAGGATAGATCGCTTTTATAATGTGTACGGCCGTAAGACCGACGTCATAAGAGATGATATGCCCAAGGTCATGATTGCTGCCCATATGGACGAGATAGGCCTTATGGTGACCGACATTGACGAAAGGGGTTTTATAAGGTTCACCACCGTGGGCGGGGTGGATCCACGCATACTGCTGGCTCAGGAAGTGGAGGTCCATGGAAGGCAAAAGCTGTTTGGCGTCATTGGAGCCAAGCCCCCTCATATCCAGCAAAGGGAAGACGCCAAGAAAGCCATAAAGATAAAGGATATGGCCATAGATGTGGGATTGCCTTATGAAAAGGTGAAGGAACTTGTCAACATAGGCGATGCCATCACCTTTGTAAGCCCGTTGACTGATTTGAGGGGACAGACGGTCAGCGGAAAGTCACTGGATGACAGAGCGGGAGTGGCAGTGCTCCTTCAGACCATGAAGGAGCTGGATGCCCTGCGCTTTGCTGCCGATGTGTTCTTTGTAGCCACCGTTCAAGAAGAGGTGGGCGTGCGGGGAGCTACCATAAGCGCATACAAGGTTGAGCCCGATATAGGGATTGCGGTAGATGTCACCCATGGCGATATGCCGGATGCGCCCAGGGACGAGACCTTTTCCATGAATAAGGGGCCGGTCATTGCGGTAGGGCCAAACATGCACCCCAAGCTGACGCAAAAGCTGATGGACGTGGCCAAGGAATACGGGATGGATTACATGGTAGAGGTGGAACCACGGCCCACTGGTACCGATGCTCGGGCCATTCAGATATCCCGTCGGGGGGTTCCGACCGTTCTCATCGAGATACCTTTGAGGTATATGCACACGACTGTGGAGACGTTGAATTTGAACAACATCAAGCAGGCGGCAAGGTTGCTGGCGCGTTTTATCGCTTCGCTGAAGGAGGATTGGAAAGAATGGCTGAGTTACTGAAAATGCTAACCGAGGTCGGGGGCGTATCTGGGGATGAAGGCCGGGTTCGCCAGCTTATAAGGCAGGAGATATCCTCTTTTGTCGATGACATATACACCGACAGGATGGGCAATCTTATAGCCTATAAGAAGGGCACAAACAGCGACAAAAAGGTCATGCTGTGCGCTCACATGGATGAAGTGGGGTTTATAATAACCGGAATAGGCGAGGATGGCATGTTGAGGTTCAAGATGGTAGGGGGAATAGATCCGCGCGTGCTGGTGTCCAAAAGGGTGCTGGTGGGCGAAAAAGCATGTCCGGGAGTGCTGGGTATCAAGGCCATTCACCTTCAAGAGCCCGAGGAACGTGAGCACGCCGTTAAAGTGAAGCAGATGTACATAGACATAGGCGCTACCTCGAAGGAGGACGCCTCTCAGGTAGTAAAGCCGGGAGATTATGCGGTGTTTGACAGCCGCTATGTGGAGTTTGGCGACAACAAGGTTAAGGCCAAGGCGCTGGACGATAGAGCGGGCTGTGCAGTGCTCATCGAGCTTATAAAGCAAAAGCAAAGGTATGATTTTGACTTATATGCCTGCTTCAGCGTTCAGGAAGAGGTGGGCTTAAGGGGAGCCGAGGTTTTGGGATACAGCATAAACCCCGATATAGCCATAGTGGTTGAGGCTACCACCTGCTCCGATGTTCCCGGTGTAGAGGAACACCTCTATACTACTTTAATGGGGAAAGGTCCTGCCATCACCATCATGGACAGTTCCTCTTATGCAAACAAGGAATTGGTGGAGATGCTCATAAATACTGCCCAAAAGGAAGGGATACCTTTTCAGCTTAAAAAGGGGGCATCGGGCGGCAATGATGCCGGCAGGATCCATTTGGCCAGGGAAGGCGTAAGGACGGCAACGGTATCCATACCATGTCGCTACATACACAGCCCATCTTCGGTTATGGATTTAACTGATTACAAGAATACAATACGCTTGATATCAGCCTTTCTGAAAGGATGTGAGCTGTAATGAAGGAGCTTCTGAAAAAACTGACAGAGGCATACGGCCCTTCAGGCAATGAGGAGATTATTAGGGACGTTATCCGTCAGGAGATCGAAGGCTTTGTGGACGAGATAAGGGTAGATACGCTGGGTAACCTGATAGCGGTCAGAAAGGGCAGCGGCAAAAAGGTCATGCTGGCCGCTCACATGGATCAGATAGGGTTTATGGTAACCCATATCGATGATAAAGGATTTTTGAGGTTTACAAGGGTTGGCGGAGTCTCGGTCAGGGACAGCATACACCGCAGGGTGATCTTCAAAAATGGGGTCACCGGCGTGATAAGCTATGAAGAGGAGATTGACGATATAAGGGACATCAAGTTTGAGAGGATGTACATCGATATCGGGGCTTCCAGCCGTGAACAGGCGGAAAGCATGGTATCCATAGGGGATGTGGCGGTCTATCACTCGGCCTTTTCGGAAAATGGCGGCAGATATATCGGAAAGGCCATGGACGACAGGGCGGGATGTGCGCTGCTCATAGAGACCGCAAAGCGGCTTCAGGCTTCGCCCCATGAGATATACTTCGTGTTTACCGTGCAGGAGGAGCTGGGGGTCAGGGGAGCAAAGACCTCCGCATATGCGTTGAACCCCGATATCGGGATTGCGGTGGATGTCACGCTGACGGGGGATACGCCAAAATCCAGGCCCATGGCTGTAAAGCTGGGGGGTGGGCCTGCTATTAAAGTAAAGGATGCTTTGGTGCTGGCACATCCCAGGGTCAGAAGTTTGATGGTGAGCAGGGCACAGGAAGCCGGAATACCTTATCAGATGGAGATACTGGATGCCGGCGGTACCGATGCCGGGGCCATTCACCTTACCAGAGAAGGTATTCCTTCGGGAGTCCTTTCCATACCGTGCCGGCATGTCCATAGTGACAGCGAGATGGTGGATGCATCTGATATGGAAAACGGTGTAAAGCTTATGCTGCATATATTGGAGGGTGAAATAGAAGTTTAAGTTATGATTGTACTTCATGTAGCTTGGACGGGCAGGAGTTTCTTTATATGGGCTGAGCAGGAGCTTGGTTCCTGTACTCAAAGGAAGAGGGGGAGGCCGCCTAAAAATCCCGGGGGGATACCTCACCCCTTCCAAGCTCCTGTAAGCAAAATCGTTTCATTGCTTTCTCTTTTATACCCAGGTGTCGATTGGGGCAAAGTAGCCAAAGAGGACAAGCTGTGGATCTTGTTGCCTACCGGAAAGCGTATGCCGCTACCTTCACCGGGGTTATCTGCGGAATCCGAAAATGGGGAATACAAGTTGGCCGGTTGGGAGATAACCGGCTTGTCTGTTCCTATACCCACTTTCATCGAAGGTATAGTGGCATGTAACCACGATGAACAGTACGGCGATGAAGGTGATAGCGGCGATGGCCATTTAATTTTTGGCGATGACTGGAATTTTTGGGTGCTGTGTGGACGGTTTGTGCTGCGCATGCTGTGCCGCCAGAAATTCATTCCCTCCTTGGCCCCAGGGGAAGAGGGAGGGGTGGTGGCTGTATGGCAGCCGGTTTTTGAGGACCCAGAGGACCGCGGGATTTTAAAACGGCTTATAAGCGCTATGCCGCCGGTATGCTGTGGCATGATTAAGCAACCGAAGCAACATGCTGAACTGGCAATGCCATACGACGTTATCATGGACTATTTGCGTGTAGCCACCGATGAGCTCATCCGTACCTGGTTGGGCGATGTCAGCCAACCTGATCAAAATGCTCCTGTTGAGAGAAAGTGGCTGTATGCTTTGAGAGGTAGGGAACGGCGCATTATTGCACCTAAAAGGCAAATCGAAGGATTGGTGAAAGGGCTCAAAGAGTGGACTGCGGTCTTGAGGGAAAACAGGGGAAGTTTCCGTACCTGCCTGCGCCTTGAAGAGCCCCGGGATGGGAGCGAAAACTGGTATCTGTCATTTCATCTTCAGGCCACCGATGACCCAAGTTTGCTGGTATCGGCGCGAGATGTATGGCAGATGAACGGAAAGGTTGTCACTTTGCTCAATAGGCAGTTTGAGCACCCGCAGGAGAGGTTGCTTGAAGACCTGGGGAAGATACTTAAGATATATCCACCCCTTGAGAGGGGACTTATGGAGCCCCGACCCGAGGGGATGTTCCTTACGACCGATGAAGCGTATTTTTTCTTGAAGGAGATATCGGTACTGCTTCAGGACAGCGGATTTGGAGTGCTTGTCCCTTCCTGGTGGCGGGAGAGGAAGAAAAGAACGCCGGGGGTAAGGTTAAAGCTTCGTCCTGCTCAGGATTACTCAGACGTTGATTCGGTTGGACAGTTTGGTCTGGATTCCATTGTAGAGTTTGATTGGAAATTGTCCATTGGTGAAGAGACCATTGATTATGAGGAATTTAAACAGCTGGCTGCACTGAAGAAACCACTGGTGCGCATTCGTGGGCAATGGGTGGAACTCAATCCGAGGGATATGGAAGCCGTGATAAGGTGGCTGGAGAGGCAGAAAGGTGTAAAGGAGGTATCGCTTAAAGAAGCCCTTGGGATGGTGATGTATGTTGAGGACGATGGTCCGGACATCACCGGTATAGATTCTGAGGGGTGGCTGCATACCTTTCTGCAGGGATTGGCGGGCAGTGAATCGTATACCATCCTCGATACCCCACCGGGTTTCTGTGGGAAATTGAGACCGTATCAGATTCGTGGGTTTTCCTGGCTGGCTTTTTTAAGAAAGCGAGGCTTTGGTGCCTGCCTGGCTGACGATATGGGGCTGGGCAAGACGGTTCAGGTGATTGCGCTGCTGCTTTATGAGAGGGAATGCCTAGGGGTGAGAGGGCCTACGCTGCTCATATGTCCCACTTCGGTGGTGGGCAACTGGATGCGTGAAGTAGCACGCTTTGCTCCCGGCTTGAAGACGTTTATTCACCACGGCACCGATAGGGCTACGGGTAAGGAGTTCGTCGAAAAGGCATCCCGTCACGACCTGGTTATAAGCACTTATAATCTGGTACACAGGGATTTGGATATCCTGGCCATGGTCAATTGGAAGGGCATAGTGCTGGATGAGGCACAAAACATAAAGAACCCTTCCACCAAGCAGGCTCAGAGCGTACGTAAACTGAAGAGCGAATACAGGATTGCTCTTACGGGAACTCCTATAGAAAACCGACTAATGGAGCTTTGGTCTATTATGGAGTTCTTAAATCCCGGGTATCTAGGTAGCCGTGAGAGTTTTCGCAGGAAGTTTGTCATTCCAATTGAAAAGCATGGGGACGAAAGGCGTGCCTGGCAGCTCAAGCAGCTGATCAAGCCTTTTATATTGAGGCGTGTAAAAACCGATCCCGCCATCATTCAGGACCTGCCGCTCAAACAGGAAAACAAGGTTTACTGTACCCTGACCAAAGAGCAGGCCACTTTGTATCAAGCGGTAGTGGAGGAAACCATGGAGCGTATAGCCGCGTCGACGGGTATCGAGCGCAGGGGATTGATTCTGTCGTTGCTCACTAAGCTCAAGCAGATTTGCGATCACCCCGCTCTGTTTTTAGGTGACGGCAGCTTACTTGACAACAGGTCGGGCAAGCTTATGCGCTTGGTTGAGATGCTTGACGAGATATTGAGCGAAGGGGATAAAGCGCTTATATTTACCCAGTATGCCAAAATGGGGAAGATGCTCCAGACGTATCTGCAAAGGGCATTTCGACGGGAGGTGTTGTTTCTCCACGGAGGTGTCCGAAAGGATGAACGGGACCATATGATAGAGCGGTTTCAAACCAAAGAAGGCCCCGATATATTCGTGCTATCCTTGAAAGCAGGAGGGGTGGGGTTGAACCTTACGCAGGCAAACCATGTTTTCCATTTTGACAGGTGGTGGAATCCCGCTGTGGAGAACCAGGCCACTGATCGCGCTTTTAGAATCGGACAGCACAAAAACGTACAGGTGCACAAATACATCTGTATAGGTACGCTGGAGGAAAAAATCGACATGCTCATTGAAAGGAAAAAGGATTTGGCCGATAAAGTGGTGGGTACTGGAGAGGCATGGCTTACTGAACTCAGCGATGATGAGCTGAGAAATTTGTTTGCTCTTGAAAGCGAGGCTGTACGGAATGAATAGGAGGGGCAGATGATGGCGTCAAGGGGGAAAAAGGGCTTTGGCTCCAGCTGGTGGGCTAAGCAATGGCTGGAGGCTTTGGAGTCCTTTGGCTGGGATAGTCGTTTGACGCGCGGTAGAGCTTATGCAAGGAACGGAAATGTGCTTGATGTAGAGATATCTCCTGGAAGGGTAAAAGCCCATGTACAGGGCAGTAGGAAAACTCCCTATAAAGTGGAGATTTCCATGAAAACCCTGTCGCAGTATGAATGGGACCAGGTATTGGATGCTCTGGCCAGTAAAGCGATATTTTCGGCAAAACTTCTGGCGGGCGAGATGCCTGACAATATCGAGGAGGCCTTTTCTTCGCTGGAAGTTTCCCTGTTCCCCAGGTATGCCATGGACCTGTCTGCCCACTGTACCTGTCCCGACGGGGCCAACCCCTGCAAGCACATAGCAGCAGTTTATTATATCCTCGCCCAGGAGTTTGACCGGGATCCTTTTTTGCTGTTCAAGTTAAGGGGAATGAACAGGGAACAGATTATGGAAGCCATTCGCAACAGGAGGACAAGTGCCGCTGAACCGATGACGGCAAAAAAGGAGGGAGGTTTGCCTCAAGAGATTGAAAGAGAGGGTAGCTCACAGCACGATGCCGTATCGCTTATCAATTACTGGACTGGTAAGATGAAAAGCATGGATATAAAAATAGCCGTTGAACCTCCGCTGGTGGAACAATCCATTCTAAAAAGGCTGGGTGAACCCCCATTTTTTGCAGGAAAAATGGATATGATCAGGCAGTTGGAGCAGGATTACAAGAAGGTGCTTTTAAGGGCTATCACGGTGGGATATAAGGATTAATGCGCTAATTTGTTAAATGTACTTTGTCTTGATAAATTGATTTGCGGTATTTATAATACAAGTAACCGATTACCTCTCCAATTTGAATGGTAAATTTATTTAAGCGGAAAGGGGCAATGGAGATTGGCTACCATATACGATATAGCCAAAAAAGCAGGTGTCTCTGTAGCTACTGTATCTCGGGTATTAAACGGCGTGGATCACCCGGTAAGAGAGGAGACGCGCAAGAAAATAATTGATGCTGCCAAAGAGCTGGGATACAGGCCCAACAAGATTGCCAAGAGCCTTGCGCATCGCCGTACCTTTACCGTGGCCCTGCTTATTCCCAGCATTACCAATAACTTTTATACCGAGATTGCAGAGGTAATAGAACAGAAGCTGGGCGAAAAGGGATACAGCACTTATTTATGCAATACCCAGCGCATGATCGAAAAGGAGACGCAATACGTGGACGACCTTATAGCCCGCAGGGTTGACGGAGTAATATTCAGCCCAACGCGGGTGAAGCCCGAGGACAACTTGGTGAATGCGAGGAATTTGGAAGAGCTCAGAAAGAATGGGATAGCGGTTGTAGCCTTTGGTAGCCATTTTAGCAATGTCAGTCAGGTGTACATCAATACCTATGAAGGTGCTTTGGAAGCCACTCGCTACCTTTTGGAGTTGGGGCACAGGCGGATAGGCTTTATAGATGGTCTGGAGGCTGGAACCAGGAAGAGCCGGCGCAGGGGCTATATGGATGCGCTGAAGATGGCAGGCATAGAAATAGATGCTAATCTCATTGTATCGGGGAATCTTGAGATGGACGGGGGGTATGAATGCGTCAGGAAGCTGATGCAGATTGAGAAACCTCCCACTGCCATAATAGCCGTGAACAACCTCATGGCCATAGGGGCTTTGAAAGGCGCTAAAGACATGGGCATCGATGTACCGGGGGAGTTGTCCATCATCGGATTTGATGACAGCAAGCTTTCAGAGGTTGTGGAACCGCCCTTAACAGTAGTAAAACAGCCTTTGAAGGAGATCGGCGATGTGGCCGTTGAGCTGCTTATGGAGCAAATAGAAGGCGAAAACGCGTCCAGGATGGTCGAACTAAAGACGCAGCTGATAATTAGAGCCTCATGCAGCGGAAAGAAATAGAGCACATCATTCGATAAATGCCCGTTTTAAACGGGCATCATTTATTTTGTTCTCCATTACAAAAGCCATGTATTTTATTATGCATTTTTGTGTAATGCGACTATAATATGGTATGCACGTATTATACGGAGAATGGTGCAAAAAACATTTAATATTTACGTAATATTTTTTTAACAATTTGTCTTACGGAGATTTACTTATTTGACAGTATATGCAAGCGCACCCTATAATAGTAACCGACATAAAATTCAGGTTATGGGGGTGCAGAGTAAGTGCGGCATATTTTATCCCGGACCGGCATTTATAGGCTGGCCATTGTGGCAATCATCTTGGTGTTTTTATTGTTACCCGCTGGACGAGTATGGGCTGCATACCCTGTACTATCGCTGGGAAGCAGGGGTGAGGCGGTTGCACGGCTGCAGCAAGAGCTCAAGAACCAGGGATATTATACTTTTTGGCGAGTTACGGGGTATTATGGCCCTATTACAAGAGAGGCGGTCATGAAATTTCAAAGGGCAAACGGGCTTGTGGTGGATGGGATTGCAGGCCCTGTTACCCAGTCGGTCCTTTATGGAAGCGGTTATCGTACTTTAAAGTTTGGCATGAGAGGTCCGGATGTTTCACGGCTTCAGAGCGCACTCAAACAGCAGGGGTATTTCTATGCCAATGTCACGGGGTATTACGGCAAGATCACCGAAAATGCCGTGATAGCCTTTCAAAAGGCCAAGGGATTGAGAATCGACGGCATAGCGGGGCCTCAGACTCAGAGCGTGCTGTATGCAGGCCAGATGGCATCGCAGCAGTATGCCAGTCGTGGTGATGCTTCATCCCGGAAAGTGGCAGATGACCTATTCTGGTTGGCTAGAATTATACACGCTGAAGCTGCCGGTGAGCCATATATAGGCAAGGTGGCCGTTGGCAGCGTCATAATGAATCGCGTAAGTTCTCCCGGCTTTCCCAACACGATATATGGCGTTATATTTGAACATTATAAGGGCATACCGCAGTTTAGCCCTGTACAGGATGGTACCATATACAACACGCCCAGCAGCGAGAGCTACCGTGCTGCTCAGGAGGCCTATTCCGGTTCAAAACCCGTGGGAAATGCTTTGTACTTTTTCAATCCCGCTAAGGCAAGCGGTAGCTGGATTGTGAGAAATCGGACCTATATTACTACCATAGGAAACCATGCTTTTTACAGGTAATTTTAGATTCGAGGTGGTTTTAAATCATGGAGACAATTTGTTTATAATAGCCAATTCTATTTCAACTATTGACAGCGCTCAAACTCCTAACGTTAATACAACTGCAAAATTTGGATGGACATTTGACATATTCTACTATTCAGAAGGAAGACAGGATTATTATACAGATTTTGGTCCTACTTTAAATTATATTTCTAATATGAAGTAGATTTTAAACAGTAAATTGCTATATAATAATGAATAGTATAAAAAACATCCGGTGATAGTAGGATTTTTAAAGTTAATATGATATTCTGCCCCTTATAGTCCTTATTCGATAGGGGTGTCCACTAGTATGAAAGTGTCAAAGAAAGACATTATCGTTTTTATTTTATTGGCGATTATTATCATCACAGCTGTTATGGCAGGTCATTATAAAGTTCAAAAGGATAAAATGGAAGATTTTGTCAACCAAAGCTTCTATATGAAATTTATTAATTATTTTTTAAGGTATAATGAGGATTTATATGATCAATTTAAGCCCGTTTTTGAAAAAAGCATATAACAATCGAAGGATTAGTTTTTATAAATCAATCAGCGAAAGAGATTGTTGACTTTGTTGGAGAATTAAGAGATTACTATAACGCGTTTTATGGAAACAGTAATAATATGCTAGAAGTACCGGATCAATATATACAGCTTATGCATTCAGTAATTTATGTGGAAACATATAAACTGATAAATCATGGCAAATATGAAATAGAAGTACCTGATAATTTAATTGAATATTTCAATCGCATTCAATTAGAAGAAAAATTGAGTTCACTACAAAAGGTTATTCAAGAATTTCGGAACGAACATGGAGAATACTTGGAGGATCCATTAATGAATCCTGTGGGGAAAAGTTTTATAAAAGATGCTTACTGGCAAAAACTATTTGATGAATTAGAAGATCGGGTGATGTGGCCGTCGAAATACAATAATCCATAAAGAGTATGTACGGCTTTATCATTTTGATTATTGACAACCGTTTAGAGGTTTGATACTATAAGCTTATATAAAAAGGCGTGCCGTAGAACGGCTTTCAAGAATGGCCTATCTGGCGCGATGAGACGAGACGAGAGGAGAAGAGAAAGGGGAGAGGAGATATGAAAAATTTAAGGGATTTTGTTTTAGCGGGATTATTGCTTGCAATTGGGGTGGTGTTGCATTATATCACACCTTCGACAGGCACACCCGTGAAGCCGGATTTTCTGCTGGCGATGCTGTTTTTATGCCTGCTGTGTTTTGAGGACGTCAAAGTGGGATTTGTAGCCGGGCTGGCAGCCGGTGTGCTGTCGGGCCTTACCACCAGCGTGCCGGGGGGATTTTTACCCAACCTCATTGATAAGATAATTACAACAGCTGTATTGATAGCACTTATATATGCTTTAAAGAGATTGATCAACATGTATATCCTCTCTATTGTGGTGCCGATTGTTGGGACTATAATAAGCGGGCTGGTGTTTCTGGGTGCAGCAATTGCGTTGGAAGTTCTTCCGGCAGAGATGTTTGTAGGCGCTTTTGTAACCGCTGTGCTTCCCGCTACAGTGGGTAACGTGGTGCTGGTGGCATTGCTGTTTGGTGCTTTAAAGCAGACCGGCAGGCTTTATCAGAGGACTACGCGGAAGGTTTCGTCTTGAGAAACCTTGAGGATGGCATTGTGCCAGCAGGCAAAAAAGTCAAGCTAAGCGATTGAAGGCAACAAACCTCCTTGGGTTAAGCGCGTGTTGCTGACTCCAAGGGGGCTTTTTTATGAAATAATTTAATTGGGGGTGTGGTCGGTGAAAATTTTAACCGGTGGGAAGGTTTATCTTGAGGGAGAATGGAAATGCAACGTAGACGTGGTGATGGAGGATGGCAAAATTTTGGATGTTGCTCCTAAAGGAAAGTATGCTGAGGGGGAAGTTATAGACGCTAATGGGAATTATATATGCCCGGGATTTATAGATATCCACGTTCATGGATGCAAAGGCCGGGACGTCATGGATGGCAGCGTGGAATCCCTTGAAGTCATGGCTGAATTTATGGCTGCACATGGTACTACGGCTTTTTTGGCTACCACTACAACTCATGGGCGAGAAGAGATAAAGAAGAGCTTGAAAGCCGTAAGTGATGCTTTACATAAAGATATTAAAGGGGCTCAGATTCTTGGAGTCCATCTGGAAGGCCCTTTTATCAACCCCGAGGCAAAAGGTGCTCATGATGAAAAATATATACTTGCTCCCAGCCGTGAGAGTTTTAGAGAGCTGGTAGGGGATTACGAGGGTATCATAAAAAGGGTTACGATGGCTCCCGATGTTGAAGGGGCTAAGGAGCTGGTGAATTATTTAACGGGTAGAGGAATAGTGGTGTCTATGGGACACACAGTGGGCAATTATGAGCAGTGTATGGCCGGGTTCGAGTGGGGGATGACCCACGTCACCCACTTGTACAATGCTATGTCGCCCTTGAGGCACAGGGAACCCGGAGCAGTGGGCGCTGCTTTTGATAGGGATGGGGTGACGGTGGAGCTCATCGCTGATCTGATTCATGTGCATCCTGCTGCCTTGAGAATTGCGGTGGCTGTGAAGGGCAGCGACAGCGTGGCCCTTATTACTGATGCCATGTCAGCTACGGGAATGGGCGATGGTGACTATGTCTTGGGTGGTCTGGAAGTAGTGGTAAAAGAGGGGGTAGCTCGATTAAAGGAGAGAGGTAACCTTGCGGGCAGTACCCTTACCCAGGACCAAGCCCTGCGCAACATGGTTTTGATAGGTATACCGCTTGAAGATGCTGTTAAAATGCTTACTGAGGTACCGGCCGACATCATAGGCATCGGAGATAAAAAGGGCAGGATAAAGAAAGGTTTTGATGCTGATCTGGTTATTTTGGATGAAAAGCTGTATGTCAACAAGGTGTTTATAAAAGGCGAGGAGTTTAGACTGTAATATTTAATGGGGGATTCAATGCTGTGAAGGGCAGGTTTTTGCTGTTTAAGGAACTGGATATTACACAGGAGCTAAGAGAAGACCTCAATAGGATTGCCTGGGGGGTAAGTTTAGGCATAGTGTTTTTCGTATGCCTGAACGGCGCCCCCTTCGCTGGCTTTGTTCGTGCCCTTGGCGTCAGCGAGCTGATGTATGGCATTTTAATGTCGCTTCCGGTGGTGAGCGGTGTCTTCCAGGTTCTGGCGGCTTATGTGCTGGAGTCCACAGGGGCCAGGAAAAAGCTGTTCTTGATAGGGGGCATGTTTCAGCGCCTTTCCATAATTCCTGTGGTGATTCTCCCTCTTATAATTCCTGAAGAGCTTAAAGGGTTGACAATAAGCCTTATAGTGTTCTTTTTGCTTGTTTCGGCAGTGGGCGGTGCCTTCAACGGCGTGACCTTTATATCCTGGATGGCGGCACTTGTTCCATTGAAAATACGCGGCCGATTTTTCAGCCAGCGGCAGATGATGTTCACCTTTACCGGTATGGTGGGGGGAGTGCTGGCAAGCTGGGCACTGGATCGCATAGGCGGTTTTGTAGGCTTTGCGGTGGTATTCAGCGTGGTAACGGTATTTGCTATAATGGATATTCTTTGTTTCATTCGGGTATATGACCCGCCCATGGTAAGGCCGCAGCACAAGTTGCCGATAAAAAAAATGTGGAGTGCAGTTTTGCAACACTCAAATTTCAGGCGATATTTGATTTTTTGGGCGGTATGGGTATTTGGTATCAATATTGCCGGGCCGTTTTTTAGTGCTTATATGATCGATTATTTGAAGATGAGCTACCTGGAAATCACCATCTATACTCAAGTAGTTAGCAATATTCTTACTATGCTCGTTATACGAAAATGGGGCATGCTGGTTGATATGTTTGGCAATAAGCCGGTACTGCGCGTTTGCGGTACCGGAGTGGCTGCCCTGCCATTTCTATGGTTGCTGGCTATTCCAGAGAATTACATGATCATTCCTTTTATACACGTTTTTACCGGCATATTCTGGAGTGGGATTGATTTGACCTCCAATAATCTGGTGATGAGCCTTTCACCAGATGAAAACCGCTCGTTTTACATCGCCAGCTTTTCAATGGTGACATCGGTGGTGGGCAGTATAGTGGCTTATGCCCTTGGCGGGCTGTTCATGGAGGCTACGGCTGAACTGGCCAGGGATTTGAATATCGTAATTTTCGGCCGTCCACTAACCAATTACCATATGCTGTTTATACTTTCTTCCATCATACGGTTTATAGCCATAACTTTCCTGGTATCCCCTATACATGAGGAAGAATCGGTTGAGCCTAAAGAAATGATTCGCCGCTCTATCCATATGGTAAGCGAAAAAAGGGGGAAAGTACAAAAGGTACAGGGATAGTGAGCTGGCACATGTTCAAGTTCAAGGTTTTCCTTATTTTGAGATTTTTGAAGAGAGCTGTTTGGATATCAGCTTGAATGTATAAGGGTAAAAGCCCAGCAGGCTTTTTATGTTTTCCTCTAAGTTACGATAAAATTTGCGTATCCTTTCCATTTCCTGCTCGGTCAGCTGGTAGTTCCCAAACTGGTTTTTGACTATTAAGTGGCATATGTCCGACATGGTACCGGCAGAGTTTGTAAGCCATGCATCCACCCTCTGGGCATAGGCATAGGGGGTTTCCCCTCTGTGCATAGGGAATCCGTAAAGGGTAAGAAGCCACAGTATTTGCTGATAACAATAGCTGAGCTGCTTTTCAAAGGGCAGCTTTTTTATTTTTTTCCAGCGGAGGATGTCCCACACCCTGAGTCCTGCCACGCCTGCTCCTATTAAGATAAGCGTTATCAGCAAAACCACTACAAAGCAGGGAATTTTGTTTGACGAGGAGGAATCGGGGGGGCTGCCTACTTCGGCGTTTATGTCGGGCTGGTAAATATTTGTCTGTTCACCTTGCATCCATGGGTAGGTAAGCTCATCCCAATAGTAGCCGGGATACTGAGCTTGGTGTTGGCCTGTTAAGCCATGCTGATGTTGAGTTTGGGGAGTGGGGTCAAACGTCAACCATCCCACCTTTGGGAAATATATCTCAACCCAAGCATGGCCGTTGAGCTTTCTAACCTCGAAAAGGTTTCCCTCATCGGGTTGAGACGGCATCTTGAAACCTTCTATATAGCGAGTGGGCAGGCCAACCATCCTGCCCATCACCGCCATTGCGGTGGCAAAGTAGGTGCAGTAGCCTCTTTTGAGCTTGAATAAGAAGTAATCTACGAAGTCCACGTCAGGAGGGGTATAAGGGGGCTGCAGGGTATAATCGTAATTTTGTTGCAGGTAGGCTTGAAGGGCCAGCGCCTTGCCCAAAGGCGTCTTTATTTCCCGGGTAATGCTGTGAGCCAGTTCTGCAACCCTTGAAGGAACGCTTTCAGGGACCGACATATAGTGCTCTTGTATATGAAGCAGCTTTTGGCGGTTTGCACCGTTCCACGGAAGTTGCTGAGGGATAGGTTTATGCCAATCGATGATGGGGACGTAATCGTCAAGAAAGTTTTGAAATATTCTATCTTCAATATTGGGTATGCTGACGTGCAATATATAGCTCTCTGATGTCGAGATATCTCTTGAGGTAAAGGTTTCGCCCTTGCCGTTGAAATAGGGGGTGAAGCCTCCCCATCTTTTCTGTACGGTGATGCCTTCTAGGCGCTGGGCGTTGAATATGACCGAGGTTTCAATGCCGGCGTGGGTAACAGAGGCTTTTACAGGTGTAAAAAAACGATCCCTAAGCTCTCGGCTTAGGTCCTCCCATATTGGTTCGTCCCAGTCGAATGCCTGGCGGTATGTATTATCCCAGCTCATCCTGCTAAGCTTATATCGTTTATCGTCTATCGAGTCTTTCCAGCCGCTACCTGTATATTCGTTGAGTATGGTGCCCCTTAAGTACAACGAGTCGGTTGCTGTTACTCTCAACACCACGTCGCCACTTATCTTTACAGGCCCGCCCAGTTGTTCAGATGAAGACGGGAAGCCGGTCTGAGAAAGGCGAAACGGTTGCCTGGGCTTTGAGAAAACTGACCACTCTGACCACCTGTCGCTGATGTCCTGAACTGTCCGCTCGAGGAAATCCCATTTGAGATGCCGTGTATCATTGGGTAGAAATATTGACGAGGTCAATACTATGGCGATTGCCAGGGGCAGCGTGGAAACCTGCCACACACCGAAATCAGGCATGCTGTACTGGTGCGAAAGTCTCCTATACTGTTTTGTGCTCAGCAGCATAATCCACGCTAAAGCTAGAGGCCACAGCCAGGGGAGTATCTCAGTATGCCCCAAAGCCCATTCTATGGCTATAATACCGGTGCACAGCACAAAGGATATAAACAGCCATTCTAGCTTTATGACCAACAGGTATATGATAAGCGATAGAATGAATACGATAAGCCAGGTGCCGGGGTAGACATATTGTGGTTCAAAAGAAGCCACGCCAAGGGTATAGTCAAGCAGCCATTTAAAGAAGTTTAGGGCGTCGTCCCACCAGCTTTTGGCCGCAAAATATTTCAGATATATCCCCATACCGGTAGCCGTAGCAATCGTCATAGCTATTAAGGTTAGGCGGCTGGAGAAATAAATAGAAAGCGCTATATAGAATGCCGTTACCATGAGCAGTATGGTCCAAAATGGCATGGGAAAGCCCAGAGATACCAGTATGGACTTTGCCAGCCCGCTCACCATGAAGGTGAATATAAGCCATTTCATTATGTAATTGAGCATAGGATTGGATATGGATCTTTGGCTCATAGCGCTCTCTCCAGTACCCGGTCTATTCGTTCATCGGTGTGCAGGGCAAAGCATGGAATCTCCCGCCTGTTTAGCTCTTCAATTATGCGCTTTAAGTCGTCGTTCAGCTGTGGGTTGTAATGTACGAAAAACACCAGGGGGTGTATGTCCGACTGCTTTAGCAGGCAGAGATGGTTGAATAGGCGGTAGCTCATGTCGTGGACGATGAGCACTATGCTTTCGCCCTTGCTAAATCCAGTAGATTCCATGGAAAGTATCTCGTCCATGCGAAAAGGGCTGTTAAACGGTAGTGCTGCCAGGTAGTCAAAAAAACGGGTGAAATCCCCAGGATTTCTTCCGCTGACCTGCTGCCGTTCCCTGTGATAGACCACCAGCTGCATGGAAAGCCAGTTTGAGAGTATGAAGTGTGTAACGGCTACAGCGCATTCTATCATCTGGTCCTCCACCTTGTAACGGGCTATCCCTTCCCATGGATAGGGGAAGGTTTCCAGGAACATGAGTATTTGCGGCTGAGTATTGGTCTCGTAGTTTTTGACGTACAGGTTCTGCAGCTTGGCGGATATTTTCCAGTGAATTTTTTTAAGCGGGTCCCCGTACTGATACTGGCGTATGTCGCTAAGGGATGCGGGCTCTTCAGTGGCCAAAAATTCCTGTCTGGTGGTGCCCTCGGTTTGAATTTGAGGCAGTGGAAGGCTGGACAGCCTGACAACTCTTGGTGCCACGCTTAGCTGAAGGGGTTTGTGGTATGAACGGCTGAGTAGATTCATGGAGAACGTAAACAGGCCAAACGGGTCACCTACTTCCACGCCGATAATGCCCACCGTGTACTGGCCTCTCAAATCACATATGAAGTCTTCCTTAATTTCGCCATAACGAAAGGGAAGGATGCACAGCACCTCTTCTTTGACTTCGTTTGTCAGAACCGACTGCGGTATCTGATAGAACACCTTTATGTAGGGGTATATAAATGGCTTGTCATTGTGTATCTGTATCACCAGCGAAACCCTGTCGCCTTTTGTTGCCTGTTCAGGGGTTATCCTCTGCAGATACCGAAAATCCGTAAGCACCCACAGGTTGGTTATGACGGCGTAAAATACCAGGGATGTTATGACTGTAAATCCCATGAAGAATATCTTTTCGCCGGTATAAAGCCCCAATCCTAGGAAAAGCACTCCAAGCCCTATGATGAATACACGTAGCGGCTTCATGGCCTGATCACTGGCACGTATACCGAGTTTAAAATTGACCTCAATATCCGCTCTGCCGTCATTTCCTTGAGCCGCGCTTCGGGCTTGAGTATCAGGCGGTGGGACAGGACCGGGATGACCATCTTCTGCACATCATCGGGTATGACGTAGTCCCTGCCTTCCAAAAGGGCATATGCCTGGGAAGCACGCATGAGGGCAATGGCTCCCCGGGGGCTTGCGCCCAGCGTCAGGTCCTTGTGTTCACGCGTACAGGCAACCAATTCGGCTATGTATTCCTTTATGGCTTCGGCCACGTTTACATGCCTGACCTGCTGCTGAAGGTCCAAGATTTGCTGTGCGTCGGCTACCGGCTTTAAATCCTCCATAGGGTTCCGTGTTTGAAAGCGGGAGAGGATGAACATCTCCTCGCGCTTTGTTGGATAGCCTATCGACACTTTGATGAAGAAGCGATCCAGCTGAGCTTCGGGAAGCGGGAACGTACCTATGTATTCAATCGGATTCTGGGTGGCCAGTACTATGAAGGGCTGCGGTACGGAATAGGTTTTCCCATCCACTGTTACCTGATGCTCTTCCATGACTTCCAGAAGGCTGGCCTGGGTTTTGGGGGAGGTGCGGTTGATCTCGTCGGCTAGTATGACCTGGCTCATTATCATCCCTGGCTTGAATTCCATTTCGCCGGTTTTGAAGTTGTACATGGAAAAGCCGGTTATATCCGAGGGCAGGATGTCTGGCGTAAACTGGATTCGCTTAAAGGACAGATTGAGGGACCGGGCCAGGCACGATACCAGGGTGGTCTTGCCCACCCCGGGGACGTCCTCGATAAGCACATGCCCTCCTGCCAGAAGGGCGATGAGGATAAGGCGTATGACCTCGCTCTTTCCTACTATTACCTTTTCTATATTTTCCTGAATGGCCTTGATGAGCTTTTGAGGATTGTTCATGTTTTTACCTACCTTCTTGCTTTATCGTTTTGCTGATTTTACATAATAATCTCTTTGTTTTGCATACCTGAGTAAAAAGCGGAATTTTTAACCGATGGTCAAATGTGATGCCATATGGTTTAAAAGCTTCAGTAAATTGCGTTTGACTGCTGCATTAAGTTAGGATCGAATTGGTGGGACGGTTAAAGCAGTTGATGATGCGTTTTTAAAGTTCCCAAGGTATTCTATTTATAAATATTATACCATATATGTGTACCGAAACGGATAACTGCGTTTTTATTTTTTAATCTCGGCTGTACTTTTTGATACTGTTTCGTGATATAATGAATCTAAATCGAGAGCACTGGTATTAATTTAAGCGGTTTTCTGATATCTAAAAAATATATAACCTTTAAAACTGATGTTTAACACGGTTTTTTGCACAAGAGAGGGTGCTGATTCTTATGCGGGATGCGGTACTTAGTATGTTGCTTGATAATTTGGGCAACTTCGTTTCGGGTGAGGACATAAGCAGACAGCTGGGCATCACCCGGGCTGCCGTGTGGAAGTACATAAGGCTTTTGCAGAGCGAAGGGTACTTGATAGAGTCGTCCACCAAAAAGGGGTACTGCTTAAGGCAGGTTCCGGATATTCTCGATGAAGTGCTGCTGACCCGGGGGCTCAATACGTCCATTTTGGGCAGGAATGTGGAGATACATTCCTCCATAGGGTCTACCAATGCGCGGGCCAAGGAGCTGGCATTGAGTGGTGCTCGTGAGGGGACGGTGGTCATTGCCGATGAACAGGTACAAGGGCGGGGAAGATTGGGGCGCAGCTGGGTGTCGCCACCCGGCAAAGGCATATGGATGTCAGTCATATTGAGGCCCCGCCTGTCTTCACAGCAGGTACCACGGATAACGATTATGACGGCCGTTGCGGTGGCAAATGCCTTAAAGCGATCTGCTCAGATTGATGTGGGCATCAAATGGCCCAATGACGTAGTATGCGGTGGGAAGAAGCTGTGCGGCATTTTGACCGAGGTACATGCCGAACCGGAGGTTATACACTATGCCGTTGTGGGGATAGGGCTCAATGTCAATCTTTCGTTTGAGGATTTACCCGAAGATATAAGGGATATAGCTACCTCTTTAAGAATAGAGAAGGGCAAGGAGTTCAACCGTGCGGATATAATAAAATCCATCTTGCAGGAGATGGAGAAAGGTTATTTGCAGGGGTTGAGGGATGATGGGTTTGCTGGGCTTTTAAAAGAGTACGAGAGGCGTTCGGTAATATTGGGGAAAAGGATACGGGTAATTGGCGTTGATGGCCAATTTTCAGGGTATGCACAAGGGTTTGGCCTTGATGGCTCTTTGATGCTTAGGTTGGATGACGGCCGCGTGGAGAGAATACTGGCGGGAGATGTATCACTGAGGGGGGAGAACGGCTATGTATGATGGAAAAATTACTGACGTGCCCGGTATTGAGGTGGGGCATGCGCAGGACTTTGATGCCAAGACGGGTTGTACGGTGATTATAAGCAGGGAAGGGGCGGTGGGAGGCGTGGACGTCCGGGGTTCGGCACCCGGTACCAGAGAGACCGACCTTATGCGCCCTATGAATCTGGTAGAGAGGGTCCATGCTGTGGTGCTGTGCGGCGGGAGCGCTTTCGGCCTGGCTGCAGCCAGCGGCGTGATGAGATACCTGGAAGAGCAGGGAATAGGGTTTGACACCGGCGTGGCCAAGGTGCCCATTGTGGCCGGCGCCGTGATATTTGATTTGGGGTACGGTGATTGGCGCGTTCGTCCAGACGAAAGGATGGGCTATGAGGCGTGTTTGAATGCCAGCACCGGCGATGTGCCTCAGGGCAGCGTAGGCGCAGGGACGGGAGCTACCGTCGGCAAAATACTCGGGATGGAGGGGTGCATGAAGGGAGGAGTTGGTACCTCGAGCATCAGATTGCCTGGAGGCATTGTGGTGGGGGCCATAGTGGTGGTAAATGCTTTGGGAGATGTAGTCGAGCCGGGAACCGGGAGAATACTGGCAGGTGCCCGGGACCCCAAAACAGGGAAATTCATAAATACATGGAAATTTATACTGGAAGGCAATGCCATAAAAGATGCAGAGGCCGGTAACACCACCATTGGCGTTGTGGCCACCAACGCTTACCTTACCAAGGAGCAGGCCAACAAGGTGGCTGCCATGGCGCATGATGGCCTGGCGCTGACCATAAGGCCTGTACATACCATGCTAGACGGCGATACTCTCTTTGTTCTGTCGACCGGCGAAATCGAGTGTGATGTAAACGTCATTGGTACGGCGGCTGCCGAGGCCATTGCCAGGGCTGTGGTCAATGCCGTGGAAAATGCTTAGACATCATTTTGAGCATGTTAATTTTTTGAAGGAAAAGTGAGAAAATGGCCACAACTTAGGGTTAAAATACGTGAAATGGCAGTGGATGGGGGTACAGAAGGGTATATGGCAGATTACCACGGCTCTCATTTGTTGACGGCATCGAAAAAGTCATTTAATATAATATAGACTTTTGATAAATTCATCTTTTCAAGCACTTCGCTTTTCAGGCTCTTATTCATGTCGCAACATTTGAGGTCCCCTCTTGAGGAAAAGATAATAGCAAAAGTTAGCGTTAAAATGGCTGAGGAGCCTTGAAGGGTGAGTGCTTTTAAATCATGAATAGGAGTGGAGGTAATTTTATTGGATATTTTAAAGCGAATAATGGGGTATGCCTGGAGGTATAAGTGGCGACTTATTGCTGCTACCGTTTTTTTATTGCTGCTTATCGGTTTAAATCTGGTAACACCGTACCTTTCTAAAATACTGGTTGACGATGTAATACGAGGCGGCAGACGTTCACTTCTGCTGCCAATTTTGTTGGCAATTCTTGGGTGCGCGGTTTGCAAGGGAATCTTCTTGTATATCAGGTCCTATTTATTTGAGGACGTATCGCAAAGGTGCCTGTATGACCTGCGCAATAGCATGTACACCCATCTTCAGGAGCTGTCATTTTCATTTTACGATGACAACCGCATTGGTGAGCTCATGTCCAGGATGACTGGAGACATTGAGGGTATAAGGATGTTCCTGGTGGTCGGGTTGCCCATTTTGCTGGAAAATGCCATCTACTTCATCGGTACCTCAATTGTACTATTCTCCATGAACGTTAAACTGGCACTGGTTACTTTGGCTATTTTGCCTTTCATCGGGTGGACGGCTTTTAAGCTGAACAAGAATATCGGGCCTGCTTACAGCGAGATACGGGAACAGCAAGCAAATCTCAGCACGGCAGCTCAAGAGAACATCGCGGGAGTGCGCGTTGTAAGGGCTTTTGCACGGGAAGACTATGAAATAGCGAAGTTTAAAAAGGAAAATCGGCTTAATATGGAAAAAAACATCAATGCCGGCTTTATATGGTCCAAGTATTTCCCGCTCATTGAGTTTTTGAGCGGCTTTTGTGCGGTAGCATTAATAGGTTACGGTGGATGGATGGTTGCCGCAGGGGAGATTTCACTGGGAACTGTTGTGGCTTTTAACGGATATCTGTGGATGCTGATTATGCCGGTTAGAATGCTGGGCTGGATTGTCAACGTGATAAGCCAAGCCATTATTTCTGGCAAAAGGGTGTTTAACGTGCTGGACACCGGATCATCCATCAAGGAAAAAGAAGACGCTTATTGCCCAAGCGAATTCCGTGGGGATGTGGTGTTTGAGAACGTCTCGTTTTGTTATAAGGAACAGCCTGTGCTCTTCAACATAAACATAAACGCTCCGGCAGGGAAGACCATAGGCATCATGGGTGCTACAGGAGCAGGAAAGACGTCTATTATAAACTTGATAGCCAGGTTTTACGACGTGACGGCAGGCAGAGTGCTGGTGGACGGAGTGGACGTGCGGGATTGGAAGCTGAGCGCCTTAAGGAGCCAGATAGGCATCGTGATGCAGGACGTATTTCTGTTTTCCGATACCGTTGAGGGAAATATACTTTACGGCAACCCCAATGCCACCAGGGAGGAAGTGATTGAGGCTGCCAAGATTGCTTGTGCTCATGACTTCATCATGGAGATGCCTCAGGGCTATGACACCATCATCGGCGAGCGCGGCGTGGGGCTGTCGGGCGGCCAAAAGCAGAGGATTGCCATTGCCAGGGCTATTCTCAAGAACCCCAAAATCCTTATTATGGACGACTGTACCTCGGCTGTGGATATGGAGACTGAATACCAGATACAGCAGGCGCTTCAGAAGCTCATGAAGGGGCGCACCACGTTTATCATAGCCCATCGCATCTCTTCGGTGCGCAACGCTGATGAGATAATATTCCTGGAAAATGGTAAGATTGTCGAGCGGGGTACGCATGAAGAGTTGCTGGCTAAGAGGGGCAGATATTACGAACTGTACAGGCAGCAGTACAAGGACTTCGAGGAATTCCAGCCAAAAAGGCAGGTGATGTAACGATGCTGAGGCAGAGGATAATTGAAGACGAGGCGCTCGAAAAGCCGTTTAATATGGAGCAGTTCAAGCGGCTGTTGAGCTATATGAAGCCTTATACAAAACAGCTGGTAATTACCTTTTTGCTGATGATCGTAGCATCGGTGTGCGGCCTTCTGGGACCGCTCATCCTTCAGATAGCCATTGACGAGTATATGGTGCAGGGCAACTACGTTGGCCTGGCATTCATTACGTTTATCTTTCTTGGGGTCAACTTGGTAAACATGGTATGCGTGCGCAAACGGGTCAGGATTATGGTGGTGGTGGGGCAGGAGGTTCTCTTCAAACTGCGACAGGACCTGTTCAACCACATACAAAAGCTATCGTTTACCTTTTATGACAGCAGGCCGGCCGGTAAGATACTGGTGCGCATCATCAATGACGTGAACTCGTTGAGCGACCTTTTAACCAACGGGATTATAAACGTTGTGACCGATGCCTTCACTTTGATTGTGGCGCTGATTTTCATGTTTTCCATACATTTCAGGCTGGCCTTGATATCGCTGGTGACGGTGCCGCTGATGGCTTTGGTCATAGTGTTGCTTAAA
The DNA here is from genome assembly GCA_000526435.1 of Caldicoprobacter oshimai DSM 21659. Classification (GTDB taxonomy): domain Bacteria; phylum Bacillota; class Clostridia; order Caldicoprobacterales; family Caldicoprobacteraceae; genus Caldicoprobacter; species Caldicoprobacter oshimai. The sequence continues at coordinate 365,589 of JAGB01000002.1, read as the reverse complement.
AAGGTCATAAGGCTCAGGTGGCAGACGGTGCGCAGGAAGGTGTCCAACATGAACGCTTATCTGCACGAGAGCCTTGCGGGCATGCGGGTGACCCAGGCCTTTGTACGGGAGCCCGAGACGCGACAGGTCTATCGCCAGCTGAGTGGAGATATATATTCCGCCTGGATGAACGCAATAAAGGTAAACAACCTGTTTTGGCCTTCGGTTGAATGGATAGCGGCCATAGGTACATTCTTGATTTACTGGTTTGGCATGAAATTCCTGGATCAGGGCACGGTAACGGTCGGTATCCTGGTGGCCTTTACAGGGTATGTATGGCGGTTCTGGCAGCCGCTTAACAATCTGTGCAATTTTTACAACTCGCTGCTTATGGCTACGGCTTCAACCGAGCGCATATTTGAGATGCTGGATATACAGCCTGATATCACCGATAAGAAGGACGCTATAGAGCTTCCGCCCATCAAGGGTGAAGTCCGGTTTGACCACGTCACGTTCTATTATGAGCCCGAAAAGCCGGTATTGGAAGACGTGAGCTTTACGGTAAAGCCCGGCGAGACCATTGCGCTGGTAGGGCCTACGGGGGCGGGAAAGACCACCATCGTCAGCCTCATAAGCCGGTTCTATGACCCTGTGGAGGGCCGTGTGCTTATAGACGGAGTGGACATTCGCGATGTGACGCTGTATTCGCTGCGCAAACAAATGGGGATAATGCTTCAGGAGCCCTTTATTTTCTCGGGTACCATTATGGACAATATCCGGTATGGGCGGTTGGATGCTACTGATGAAGAGGTCATAGAGGCGGCCAAGATAGTTCATGCCCATGAGTTTATAAAGGAAATGGAGGACGGGTATTACACGCAGGTGCAGGAGAGGGGTTCACGCCTGTCGCAGGGGCAGAAGCAGCTTATCTCGTTTGCCCGGGCGCTTCTGGCAGACCCCAAGATACTCATCCTCGATGAGGCCACATCCAGCATAGATACGCGCACCGAGATGCTGATTCAGGAGGGGCTTAAAGAGCTTCTTAAAGGGAGGACTTCGTTTGTAATAGCTCACAGGCTGTCCACCATACGCAATGCCGACCGCATCATGGTGATCGACCATGGTAGGATCATAGAGTGCGGCAATCACGATGAGCTGCTCAAAAAGCGGGGAGTGTATTACAACCTGTATAAGGCACAGTATAAGTTTTTGCAGGCTGTATGACGTGGAAGTGCGGTATTAAGCAATTCAGCAAAGGATGTAATTATAATCTGCTATGCAAGAGATCGAGCAGGACGCTAAATTTATCATTTAGCTCCTGCTTGATTTATGCATTTAATTTTATCAGAAAACTCATGTTATCTATAATTGCGAGAAGGTGTTTACGTTATAATTTTTTAGCAATATCCTACAAAAAACAAAGATATTCAGAGAAAATGAAAGATAGATGGATAAAAACATGTGAAAACAAAAAACAGAAAAAAAGAGTTTGACGGTGAGAATTGTTTAGAATTATTCTATATACAGGTTTGTATGGTAAATTTTACACTTTTGGGCCAGGTAGATAGAATTGTTTCAAATTTTATACATGATGAAACGATAAACATACTGAAAGAGGGTTATTAAAATGTTTGTTTATATATGCTTTATGAAAGGAGGAGGAAAATGCTGAAAGTTAATATTTTTGTTTTAATTGGGTTCGTGGTATATTTTTTTTATATTTTTATAAATTTTAAAAAGTTCTCATTAAGTTATCATATAATTTTGTTTACTTTTCTAGTTTACACATTTACGTTAATTGGAATCACCCTTTTTCCAATACCCATACAACCTCAAGCAATAGAAATGTTAAGAGAAATTCATATTACAAATAATTACATACCCTTTAAATCGATAATTAGTAATATAGTTGAAGCTACCCATTGGATTGTATGGTTTAAAATAATAATTGGAAACATACTGCTGTTTATGCCTCTAGGTTTTTATTTGCCTCTTATTGTAAAAAAACATGTCAATGTTTGGAAGGTAATTATTATTGGGTTTTGTGTTTCACTTTGTATTGAAGTAATGCAGATGTTTATATCTTTATTAGTTAATTGTAGATATAAATCGTTTGATGTTGATGATTTGTTTTTGAACATTGCAGGGACTGTTCTCGGTTTTATAATTTTTAAATTTCTATACTATGTATTGCAAAACTGTCTGAAATGGGATATAAATAGGTATATTGAGTTCGAAAAGAGTTAGCGGTATTTGTATACGATGGTAATAGATTCAGTATGTGTAAGTATTGTACCGGAACACATCGGGTATCAGAGAATATATTAATAATGGAACGTTTTATTGAGCCTGTGCGCCTGTATGACTTTGCCACAGGCTTTTATTGTCTGTCTTAAATGAAACAGAGTTATAAAAATAGAGAGCACATGACAAAGAGCAGTAATAGGCTTGAGGTTTATTAGAGGTTCTGGCAATTACGATAATGAAAGAATGGGGGAGTATTATGAACTACGTGGAAGAATACGGGTTGATTGCCTTTAGCTCAAGGCAGCATGCCATTCACTTCAGCGATATACTGAGATTGGCCGGCTGCCCGGTTCAACTGGTGTCAACTCCCAGGGAGATATCGTTGGGTTGTGGTTTATCCATTAAATTTCCAATAGCCTTGACATCGAAGGTTATGGAGGTATATGAGAGGTGCAAATACCCGGTTACAGGATTTTACCATGTTAAACGCATAGGCAATAGGCTTCAAATTATGAGAATACCATACTGAAAACCCAAATTTTTTCTTGCGCTTTAGGTATAATCCTGCTAAAATATTACTCATAAAAGCCGGTATCCCTCGTAGAGCCGGACTAATAATATTCAACTCTATGAGACAAGATACCGTCAGGTATCCAAATCTGGAACTTGAACGGAGGTGTTGTTTTATGAGGCTTACTACTCGCAGGCTGGTGGTTACAGGTATGCTGGCTGCAATCTCCATCATTTTGGGACTTACCCCCATCGGCTTTATCCCCCTGCCCTTTAGTCCTGCCAGGGCCACCATCATGCACATCCCTGTCATCATCGGTTCAATCGTAGAGGGCCCCATCGTTGGCTTGATAATAGGCTTGATATTCGGCGGTTTTAGCATGTACCAGGCTGCCACTATGGCTGCCAATCCCGCACAGTTCGTGTTTTTGGATCCCATGGTGGCCGTCCTGCCACGTATGCTGATTGCCATCACTTCCTATTATGCCTACAGGGGCGTAAAGGCCGTGCTGAAGAGAGATTCTTGGGCGGTGGCAGCAGGCATGGTGGCGGCAGCGGTGGGGACATTGACCAATACGATAGGGGTGTTGCTCACCATCTATTTAAGGCATGGGGTGGAATACGCCGAAAAGCTAGGGGTAGCGCCCGAGGCGGTTGGGGGAGTGATAATGGGGATTGCGGTAACTCACGGGATTCCAGAGATTATCGTGGCTGTACTGATTGTAACCGCGGTGCTTCAGGCCTTGCAGCGAATTTACAGGAAGGCGTTTTGATTTTCCCGGGCAGGAAAGTCCTGCCCTTATTTATGTTTCTAATGTTTTTATTATTGGGCTTTTTAAGATTTAAGGTCTCCCAGGGAATTGCTTATACCAAAGAGATCTGATAAGAGGGACTTGACTGACGGATTCGAAAATGGAGTCTCCTGCGCTCGTATATGATGAAAGTTTTTGGGTGTGTAAAAAGGAGTGTGAGCGATATATGCTGCTGGTAATGGATATCGGGAATACCAACATCGTTGCAGGGGTGTACAATGGGAAGAAGCTGCTCAGCCACTGGAGGCTGGCATCGGATAGGGATAAGTCTGCCGATGAATTCGCCATGATAATACTGAATTTGTTCCAGTATAAAGGCCTTTTGCCGAAGGACGTCGACGCCATCGCCATTTCTTCGGTGGTGCCTCCCATGATGAACGCTATAGAGGAGATGTGCCACAAGTACTTCAATGTTAAGCCGCTGATAGTGGGGCCGGGGATAAAGACGGGTATAAACATCCGCTACGAGAATCCCAAGGAGGTTGGGGCCGACAGGATAGTCAACGCCGTGGCGGCATACGAGATATACGGTGGGCCCATTATAGTGGTGGATTTCGGCACAGCCACCACGTTTTGCGCCATTTCCGACAAAGGCGAGTACCTGGGCGGATGCATCGCGCCGGGTATCACCATCTCCACCGAGGCGCTGTATCAGAGGGCGGCCAAACTGCCCAAAGTTGAGCTTGTCAAGCCCCCGCAGGTCATATGCAAGAACACCGTCAATAGCATACAGGCCGGCATAATATACGGTTATGTGGGGCAGGTGGACTATATTGTGAGGCGGATGAAGAAGGAGCTGGGGCGGGAGGATGCCAAGGTCATTGCCACGGGGGGCCTGGCGCACATGATAGCCGAGGAGTCCGAGACCATAGAGGAGACCAACCCGCTGCTTACCCTTGAGGGATTGAGGATAATATACGAGAGAAATCTATGAGAATTGATTCTCGTTCAGTGAATCGAAAGACATCTCAGCGTACAGTTGATGTTTTTGCCATATAGCAAACGCACGACAAAAAAGGGGAGGACGTTATATCAAGCTTACGTCCTCTCCTTTTAATATCCTGTTCATGTTAATATCCTGTTCATGTTTCGTACGGCGCACATCTTGCCGCACATGGTGCAGGTGTCCTCGCACTCAGGTGTCGATTCCATGCGGTATCTTCGGGGCTTTTCACCGTCCAGGGCCAGGCTGAACATCTTTTCCCAGTCGAGGTTTCTCCTTGCCTGGCTCATTCTGTCGTCCCATTCCTTTGCGCCCTTTATGCCCTTGGCGATGTCGGCAGCATGGGCGGCTATCTTTGTTGCTATGATGCCCTCTTTCATATCCTCCAGTGTTGGCAGCCTCAGGTGTTCCGCAGGGGTTACGTAACACAGGAAGTCCGCACCGCTGGCTGCTGCTATGGCTCCACCTATGGCGCTAGTTATGTGGTCATATCCCGGTGCTATGTCGGTTACGATGGGGCCGAGTACGTAGAATGGGGCGCCATGGCACAGCTTTTTGGCCAGCAGGACGTTGGCGGCAATCTCGCTTAAGGGCATGTGGCCAGGGCCTTCTATTATGACCTGGACGTTCTTTTCCCATGCCCGCTTTGTCAGCTCGCCCAGAACTATCAGCTCTTCTATTTGCGCTGCGTCGGTGGAATCGTGTATGCTTCCAGGCCTGAAGGCATCCCCCAGGCTTATCGTCACGTCGTATTTTGCAAATATATCAAGTATGTCATCGAAATATTCATAGAAGGGATTTTCATTCCCGGTAAGCTGCATCCAGGAGAATATGATGGATCCGCCCCGAGAGATGATGTTGGTGAGGCGGGGATTGTTTTTAAAGCGGCGTACGGTTTCCTTGTTTACCCCTGCGTGTATGGTCATGAAATCCACACCGTCACGGGCGTGCATTTCCACTATATCTATAAACTCACGCACCGTTATCTCTCCTATGTCCTTGTCGTAATATCCTACGGCATCGTATATGGGCACCGTGCCTATCATGGCCGGGGATATTTCTATGAGCTTTTGCCTGAACTGGCGAGTTTTGCCGTAGGAGCTCAAGTCCATGATGGATTCGGCTTTAAGCTCTATAGCCTTTTTTGCCTTTTCAATTTCGGCATCGAAGTTGAAACAGTCGCGGGAAATGCCGATATTCACGTTTATCTTTGTGCGCAAGCCCTGGCCTATGCCCTCGGGGTTAAGGCTTTTGTGGTTTTTATTGGCGGGTATTACCACCTTGCCGCAGGCTACCAGTTCCATTATTTCCCTGGCCGTCTTTCCTTCCTTTTGTGCCACTATTTCCATCTCTCTTGTGATGATGCCTTTCCTTGCGGCATCCATCTGTGTGGTGTATTCCATTATAAACCCTCTCCTTTTTTATTTGTATTAAAAGGTGTTGTTAATGTGCCATATTGGTTTTTATCAACACATTTATCAGCCAAAGTGTGTAAGGAGCATAATTACGTTTTGGCGTTTTAGCTTATTTTGGCGGTTTGACGGTGTTTAATGAGCTGAAGCACAAGGATGAAGGCTCTTTTAAAAACCATGCACTTTGGGTATTATTGGGCCAGCCGTTTTCTTATGGATTCAATCTTGGCTTTTATGTCGTCGGCCCCCACGATTTCGGACACCATGGCTATGCATTTTGCTCCTGCCTTTTTGACTTCAAGGACGTTGTGCTCCTTTATGCCGCCAATGGCCACAAAGGGTATATCGATGTTTTTTACGACGTATTTAAGGTATTCGAGTCCTACCGGCTGGCATACGTCCTTCTTTGTAAAGGTCCTGTATATGGGGCCCACCCCTATGTAATCGGCTCCGCCGGCTACCGCTTTTTGGGCCTGTTCCGGCGAATGGGTGGATACCCCTATTATCATCCTTTCGCCCACCAGCTCCCTCACCTTTTCAACCGGCAGGTCATCCTGGCCTATGTGTACCCCGTCTGCTCCAACCATCATGGCCAGATCAACGTGGTCGTTGACTATAAAGGTCACACCGGCTTTTTGGGTCATCTCGCGTATTTGGACGCATTCCCTGTACTTGTCGATGAGCTTTTTATCCTTTTCGCGGTATTGGATTATCTTTATCCCCGCCTCTATCATCTGGGCCACTACCTCTATGTTGGTCCTGCCCCTGGAATACTCCTCGGCTGTAATGCAGTATATGTCGGTGTCCAGTTTCTTCCTCTTTTCCAGTGCCCAGTCGGCACTTATGTATTCCTTTTCAAGTGTATAGCACTCAAACCTTAACCTTTCGTACAGCTTTGAAAGCTGGTATTTGCCCAGCAGCTTTAAGTTTTCCTCTATAACCCTTAAGGCTTCCTGGCACCTTTTAAAGTTGGCAGCGATCACCTCAAACAGGTCATTTCTGCCATCGACGTTAAGGCTGCCAGACACCGGCAGGCCAACGTCATCCAATGCGTTTCGCTCCGAAATGCACTGGGGCAGGTACTCCATGATGTTCTTTCTTATTTCATGCCTCAACCTTTTGAGCTTTTCTGTCAAGCTGGCGTTGTTGTAGTAAAACCTGGCTATGTCTTCCAAAACCCTTATCCCTTCCGATGCCCTGTTTATGTTGGCGTCGATTATCCTGAAAAGCTCCTTCACAGATTTCTCCCCCCTAAGATAAACTCCAGTACCGTATCTGCCTGTTTGGCAGCTGCTATGTTGACTCTGGGTGATAGGGGTGGAGTTTCTTTATCCACTTCTGAACGCATGTCCCCTACTATATACAGGGTGGAGTGGACCTTTTTTACCTTGATGTCATCGCTGTTGCCCCAGCCGCCCAGGCCCGAGACCGCCACCACCAGTTTACCGCTTGAGCCGTAATGCTCCACTATCATCTTTTTACATGAGGGGTTGTCAAAGGCCTCAATGATGATGTCGCAGTCATCGAATATTTCATGGATGTTCTCCTGCGTGATCTTTTCCTGTAGTGTTTCTATCTCCACGTCTGGATTAATCCTCTGCAAATTTGATTTCAGCGCTTCCACCTTGGGCATCCCTACCTGGTCGTAAAAGTAAAACTGCCTGTTCAAGTTGGAAAGCTCCACCCTGTCGAAGTCCACTATCTTGAGCCTTTTTATCCCGCTTCTTACCAGGTTTAAAGCGCAGTTGGAGCCCAGGCCCCCTGCGCCGGCTATGCCCACCTTGACCTGCTGGAGCTTTTGAAGGTTTGTATGGCCAATATATTTCACCAGTGCTTCTTCAAATCGGTTCACGGCTGTACGACCATCCTTTCATAGTCTGATTCAGATTGCCTGCCAGTCTTTGAAGACCGGTTGAAATCCCTTGCTGTACAGCATGTCCCTTATCTGCGCCACGCTCCTGGTATCGGCTATGTCAAACTGGCCGTCGCCTTTGTCCTCAATGGCGTGGCCGCCCACTTGGGTGGAAGACCCCGCCGAAAGCTTGGTGACCCCCAGCCCTATCAGGTTATCCCTGAGCTGGGGCCTTTCCCTTGTGGAGATGGTGATGCCAGCTCGTGGCATGAACAGCCTTATGGCCAACATTATCTGGACCAGGTCCTTGTCGCTGACAGGGGATCTGGGCGTAAAGTTCCCGAAATGGGGCCTCAGTCGCGGCAGGGATACGCTTATCTCCACATCGGGGTACTTATCCTGCAGGTAACTGGCATGCAGCCCGGTAAAAAAAGCCTCCTTTTGCCAGTCATTCAGCCCCAAAAGTGCACCTATGTTGACGCAGCGCATGGATGCCATGCACGCCCTTTCGGGAGCGTCAAGCCTGTACCTGTAATTCCTCTTGGGTCCCTTAAGGTGCACTTCCATGTACAATTCATCGTCGTATGTCTCCTGGTACAGGGTGAGGCCATCGACTCCTGCTTCTATGAGCTCGGCGTACTCCTCGGTATCCAGAGGATATACCTCTATCGAGATGGAGCTGAAGTAATCCTTTAAAACCTCCACGCAGCTCTTTATGTATGAGACCGGCGTATGCTTTCTGGATTCGCCGGTTAAAATGAGTATGTGCTTGAGCCCTGTGGAGGCTATGGCTTCGGCCTCCTTTCTCACCTCATCCAGTGAAAGCTTTTTCCGGGCTATCTTATTTTTGCAGTTGAAGCCGCAGTAGGCACACTGGTTGACGCAGTAATTGGAAAGGTAAAGGGGAGTATAGAGCAGGATCGCCCTCCCAAAGTTTTTGAGGGTAAGCTGCCTTGCTTTGATGGCCATGGGTTCCAGGTATTCCTTGGCCTTGTCGGATAACAGGGCCAAAAAGTCAAGGTCATTAAGCTTTTCCTTGCTGAGTATTTTCATTATTTGGCTGTCGGTTACGCTGTTTAAAAAGCCCTCAAAATCAAAGCCTTTATATTTGAGATACACGTCGTAAAAGCTCATATACCTGCACCTCGAATCTTATCTTAAAAATCCGGTTAGAGGCGAAGAAGCTTCGGCGTATTCCTTGACCGCCCCCATGCCCGCCAGATAAGCCATTCTACCGGCTTTGACTGCCAGCGAAAACGCCTCTGCCATGGCGACCGGGTCGTCGGCAGTGGCTATGGCGGTGTTGACCAGCACTGCAGCGGCGCCCATCTCCATTGCTTCGGCGGCATGGGAGGGCCTTCCCAGCCCGGCGTCGACTATCACGGGAAGGTCGATCTCGTCGATCATGATCTTTATGAGTTCCCGGGCTTTCAGCCCCTTGTTTGTACCAATCGGGGCGCCAAGGGGCATAACAGCGGCAGCGCCTGCATCCCTCAGCCTCCGTGCGTCTATTAAATCAGGGCTCATATAGGGAAGGACTATGAAGCCTTCCTTTACCAGTATTTCGGTGGCCTTTATGGTCTCATAGTTGTCGGGAAGCAGGTATTTGTTGTCATTGATCACCTCGATCTTTATCCAGTTGCTGCCGCAGGCTGCTCTTGCTATCCTTGCTATGCGCACCGCTTCTTCGGCGTTTCTCGCCCCCGAGGTATTGGGCATTATTATGCACCCGTCGGGTATGTAGTTGAGCATGTTTTCCTCAGGATAATCCAGGTTTACCCTCCTCAATGCAACGGTAACCACCTGCGCTCCCGAGCGGTTTATCACCTCGGGGATGACCCTATGTGAGTGGAATTTTCCCGTGCCTATGAAAAGCCGGCTTGAGAGTTCCTGACCGGCTATGACCAGTTTGTCATCCATGGCGTATCAGCCTCCTCCAACAAATTTCAAGATTTCCAGGTTGTCGTTTTCTTTTAGCACTATGTTTTGCCATTCTTCGGATCTGACTATCCTGTAGTTGTGTTCAACCACCACCTTCTGAGGGTCAAGCCCTTTGTCCTTTAAAAAGTTGTATAGGGTAATTCCCTCGTTTACTGTGGTTTTTTGACCGTTTACCGTTATTTGCATTTTATTCCTCCTCTCTCAACAATTGGCTATAATGTGTAACAAAACTAAATAGCTCCACCTTATGCCTTTGGAACTTTATGACAATTATTTGTTTATATCTGGCCTCTCTTGTTTGCAGGCACTTACGCCTGCCTTGTCGGCGGCTCAAACGTATTGGCTTGGCGATTCTGCATCCAAAGCCACCTTGCTTATCAGGAGTTTTTATGGATACTCACTTGGGATTTTAAAGGGCGCATGTTAACAGGGGTGAAAGGAGAGAGGGGCATTGAACCGAAAAAGCCTACCCCCATAGGGTAGGCTTTTTGTCGTGTCGATATATCCACAACGCTTCCCTACGGTGGTACTAACCACATCAGGTTCAAAGGGTTAAGAGCAGCCTTCTCGGCATGCCCTTTCTCAGCCTTTCGGCACCCCTAGCGTTGGTATCCATCTATTCAGTTTTATACAATTATACACCGAATGCTGGGGTATGTAAAGAACGTTTTTTGGTTTTTTACTCGCAATCAATATAATATCCGTCAGCTAATGCGTGTCAAAACACCTCCGTCCATCTCGTAAACGGTATCGCAAAGCGCCTCTATGTCCTCGGCATAATGGGATGACAATATAATGGTAGCTCCTTCCCTGTTCAATTCCTTGAGCACCTCGCGAATCTCCAAAACGCCCTGCTTATCAAGGCCATTCATCGGCTCATCAAGTATAAGCAGCTTTGGCTTTTCCATTATGGCCTGTGCAATTCCTAGCCGGTGCCTCATTCCCAAAGAGTATTTGCTGACATGCTTTTTGAGGTTGGGATCAAGCCCTACACGTTCAAGCGCCTCACGAATCTCTGCATCCGATATCTTCCGCCGTATGGATGCCAGCAGCTTAAGGTTTTTGTATCCGCTCAGCGAGCCTATGAAACCTGGATCCTCAACAATGATGCCGATCTCTTGAGCTGCTCCTGGCCTCACGGGACGACCGTCTACCAAAATGCTGCCGGAAGTTAATTGCATAAACCCGCAGATGCATTTGAAAAGCACGGTCTTCCCCGAACCGTTGCGCCCGATTATCCCGTGGATCTTGCCGGTTTCAAATTTGACCGTCACATGATTCAGCGCCACCGTCTCTTTAAACTTTTTTACAGCATCCAAAACCTCTACCATATACTCCGCCACATCAAGCCCCCCATTCCTGTATATTTATATCTTTTTTACAAAACACTATTACCGAAACTATGCTCATAAATAATATCGCTCCCAGCAGACAGAACACCGCATAAGTCGGCGAAGGAATCTCACCTGTATACTTCCAGTTCAGATAGTTCATGCTGGCCCAGCTATACGGTGAAAAATAATAGATTTTAGGACCAAAGTTTAGAGTACCGGCATAGATTGAAAAATATGACATGAATATGAACACGCCGCTTGCTACCAACCCGCTCATCTTACCGATCACGATATTAAAGCAGAATATAAGCACACCAATGAATACCGATACAAGCCAAAACAGTCCAAAGCCTATCAGGGTCGCTTCAACAGCCGAAAACATGGCAATGATTTCAGGAGTAAAGAAAACTGTCAATTGAATACCGTATTTGTCTGCACTACCCGGATTGGCTGCAAGTGTCTTTATAACTTTACCCCAGTCGGTGGACAGCTGTAAATTCGGTATAAGCGTAACGACCGACGCAACATACCAGAATGCTGTGTAAATAAATCCTGCCAGAACTATATACAGCAGCTGCCCCACTACCCAGTTAAGTCGACCGCTCCGGATAACAAGAAAGGGCGTATGGTCATCGGCAAACGGAGCATTGCAGAACAGCAGCGTTGTAAGGCACCCAAAAACCAGCAGCATAGCGGGACTGGTAAGCAAATGCGGAAAGACCCATGGCGTTACGGCAGCACCTACGGCATCGGCATATTCGGAAAGCCCTGATGAACTCCAAAGGCCAAAGGCGATAATTACTGCAGCAATGGTGTGAATGCGGGGGGTTACCAGCCACTTAAAGAAATTAACCCTGGTACATAGCAGTATCGTTTTAAGATCAGTCATTTTGTATCCTCCTCCGTATCTGCCTCACCGTTCCATATCCCATCAGCAGGCATAAAATTAAAACGATTCCCAGCTTCAATAGCAACGATGTATGCGGAGAGCCTGTGGGATACATACCTTCTACCAGTACAACTATCCTCAGATATTGAGGAATACTTCGTCCGGTGGTAGCACGGTGAGCCACAAAATACAATACAAGCGGCGCTGCCACTGCTGTAAACTTATTCGGGATAAAAGTTGATACCCATACTGCCGCCACCGCAAACAGTACTGCAGAAAGAGAATAGTGGGTAATATAATAACACAGGTACTGTACCGGCTTACCTGCAAGCAATAAAGGTTCATAAGGATCTCTGGTAAAGCTTTCAACAAAGAGCGGCAGCCTGGTTCGCAAAGCAAGCACGAACATAAGCATACCGACGGCCGTAGTCAAAAAGCCGGATATAGCGCTCACCAGAACTTTGGACATCGAATAGTTCCGTATGCCCGTCCGCACAATCCAGAATCTGACGGCACGCTCCTGCCATTCTGTGGCAAAGGTTGTCGCAAAGGGAAACAGCGGTAAGATACCCGCTATAATAAGCATGCTTGCGGTTCCACTTATACCCAATCCAAGAGGGTATAACACATCCCGGGCAAATTTTATCTGACCCCAGGAAGCTATAAACAACACCAATGCAACACCGCAGGCGCTGAGAAGAAATCGTATTGAAAGTATCGCCCGGCGTAAATCAGCGGCTAAAAGATAGAAAAACTGTTTCATCATATCTCCCTGCCTTCGCTACTCTATTCTATCGCCAGTAATGGCGTTTACTACATAGTAGCTGTATGAATCGTATGAATTCTCCGTGCCATCCACCGGATCTTTAACTTTAGTAGCTTCAGCAATACAGAAGATCCACGCAGGAATCAGTTCATAGCCGTCTTGTGCCATCACTCCCACATAACAGAGCTCCATGGCTATCACCCTGGTTTGGTTTTCCAGAAAAACTTTTGAGTAATCATCAATCACCTTTTTCAGAGCGGCGGCCCCGCTGATCAGCGGTTTATCCTCTCCGCCCTCAATGATATCGTACAGACCGCCAGCGGAAATACCTCTTACTCCGTCTCTGGTATAATAGACTTTAACAGAGGGTGCTGGTGCCACTTTCATACCAATAGTTACTTTTTGCCACCTAACGTTTGCTAAGGGGATACCATCGATTACCTGCCGAAAGAAGAACACATAACACTCGTCATCCTTGGTCAAGGTTATTTCTTCTGCTTTTTCGCCGCCAAAGTCACTCCGCGACTCAACGTAAAGCTCATAATGCTTTAGCATGGTTTCCAAATCCATCGAATAAGCTTCCGCAACCTCAAGTTCAGGGAACCCCAGGGTATCGTATAAAAGCTCCTCTACTGCTGCAAGGGCATCTTTATAGGTCATAAAAGAAAGGTCTGCAAAGGATGCATAGTCGCTTTTTAAGTTATAACCCCATTCCTGTGCGATGCTATCCGGCGGTCCCGGGTCACCTGCTATAAGCATCCCCTGCTTACTGTCTATCAACTCGCCATTTATAACCACGGAATAAACAAGACCGCCTACAACTCCGGAATCAACTCCAAAGCTTTTGCCTCCGTCATAAACACAGAGATATTCCTTAAATGTCTCGTCGCCGGTTTCAAACCACGGTCCCTCGGCATATACCTTGGTCGATACAATTTCTCTCTTCAGCAGTTTTTCAGCGACTTCGTTAGCATCAAGCTCCAGGGGCACTGCTTTATATATTTTGGCAGAATCTACGGATTTGACATCTGCTGCGTTAAATCCAATGGAGAAATTATCCGGCAAATCCACCGTTTGCAGGAAAGTTTCCAAATCCATAATTTCCAGCAGTTCCTCAAGCCGTTCTTTATTCACCTGCAGTTTTCCACAGGCCGAAGCTGATGTCAATAATACAAGACAAAGCAGCAGTATAAGGGTTTTTTTCATTGCAAATCTCCTTTCTTCCCTATTTGTTTAGGTAATAACAAATTTTTTCCTGGAATTTTATTGCTAAATCCTCCTACCCTTCTTTTTTGTCGACACATATGTCACACCGTTAACATGAAGAACGGCTATCCGGCTCAGGTCAAGTTCCTATCCTCTCTTTTTGGGTTCAAGCAAAACAGCTTAATATCAATATGTACCTCATTCACATATGCTTTTCTATTATAATAGAATACCTACAGTATTATTCTATCATAATAGAAGACAGTTGTCAATGAAAGGTTTAATTCAACTGTATTAACTATATGTTGCTGCTTAAGTCGGTGAATTTGTCTGAATATGATTCGTTAAATAAAAAACGCCGAATTTAAAAAATGCAGGTGGCGAGTACACCTGCATTCTTCAATCGGTGGTAACTACTTTTATTAGATTTATGGAGACCATGTCCCTTTTATGGTATATGTCTCAAAGTCAGTATATGTCGGATAGCCAGCCAGACGATACTTTTGTCCATATCCACCGTAACCAGGGAGATAAGTAAAAGAACGCTTTCCTGCTGTATATATCTCCTTAAGAGTGTTTGTTGCTGGTGTAATCTCATGTTCTGGAACGAGGACATAATTTGTAGGTGTTGTTGAATGACTGGGCCACACAAAAGGCGAATCTCCTACATTTCTTTTCTGTGGATTTGTGGTTCTTAAGCTACCGACAAAAGGTGGATTGAATGTAAAACTATAGCTATACGAAGCAGCAAGCACAGTGCCAGATACGGCAAACAGGCAAAGGACGGCAATCAGAATGATAATACGTTTTCTCATCCGAGGATACCCCCCTTTTTTAATTATAGAGACTCCCTTTCAACTTGCCAGGAACTCGCATGAAACAAGTTGAAAGGAGTCAAGAATCCACTTTCACGCCACACAACGTCTAACCTTGTGTGCGTCTATCTTGTGGTTCTGATAATACAATGTTTGCTATATCTGGCATCAACAATTGATTTCTTTATTCTGCGAAGTTGCATGTTATCCTATTGCTGCATAATCCTTTGTGTATCAGAACTGAAAATACATAAATGACATTGTGTTCTCAAGATCAGCAAGAAATGTTATGCGAATATTGCATCTGGACAGCTTCATTATTTGATTCAGAAGTGTGGCTTTCAAACTTATTCTCGAAAACTTCTTTTACCTTTAAAATACCAAAAATATCAATTATAGTCAAGCTATTTTTTGATTTTTCCCTCAAATCTAAATTGCAATATTAAATGCAACACTTTTTAAGAAAAAGTATGATATAGATATCCAAATTTTTACTTCTATAAATTGCAAAACCTTACGTTGTCAAGGGAAGGGTGGAGATTTTCGAGCGTAAGCGAGAAAATACTACCCGACCTTGACAACGTGCACAAATAATATAATTGTTTCCAGGCCTTTTGGCATATCTATCCAAAAGGCCTTAACTATACACTATCATTACGTTTTTCTCTTCAAATATCTGCTGTATTAGCCTGCCTGGGCATACTGTTCCCCTAGCACTTTGCCTTTTTCCTTGCATATCTTCAATAGCTCTCTGTAGAAATATTCCTCTGGTGTCCCATAATTCAGTATTTTCCTGGGGTATTGGTTCATCCATCTCTCTATCTCCTTAACCTCTGATAGTGGTATACCTTTTATTGCTTTACCCTTAGGAATAAAACGCCTTATAATCCCATTTTGTCTCTCATTGCTTGCCCTTTCCCATGATGAGTAAGGATGGGCAAAATATGCTTCACTCCTTAAGCTCTCTAAAATATTTGATAATTCACTAAATTCCGAACCATTATCGGCTGTTACACTACGAAATACTTCCCCAAATAATTCTCCATAACTGCTTTTAAGTTCCATAAACACTCTCTTTACTGATTCGCTATCCTTCGAATCTAGAAGAAATATGAGTTCATACCTGGTTTTCCTCTCCGTCAATGTCAAAAGAACCGCATCATTAGAACGTTTGCCTACTACAGTGTCTATTTCCCAGTGCCCAAATTCCTCCCGTGTCTCTATACTTCCTTTGGCCTTAAATCTATGCTTTTACCCATAATCCGTTTAGGCTCTCTTTTCTTCATCTTATCCCTGGGTTTTAGCCTCGGTTTAAGTAACAAATCAATATTGCGTACTTTAAGTAATCCCCTATCTATGTAGTTATACAGAGTTTTAGTACAAACTATAGGCTTATCTTTCCAATTGGGATCCCTCTTACAATAACCCACTATACTGTCTGGAGACCACGGTTCTTTCTCAAGCATCTTTTCTTCTGCAAATTTGATGAAGTCCTTAACGAGTGGTAGTTTGAGTTTAGCACCACAATTTTTACGTCTCTTTTCATATACTGCCTGCCCTGCTTCGGGGAAGTACGCTTCGTAAGTAGACAAATCAGATTTAAGCTGAGTAACAGTACCACGTTTAATTTCCCTGCTGATAGTGCTTGGAGCTCGACCTAGCTGCTTTGCGATGTAGCGTATACTTTTGCCTTCTTTGTGCAGAGCAGCAATTTGTCCTCTCTCATAAACACTTAGGTGTTTAAAAGAGCGATGTTTCATGATACAATTATGTTGAGCCATAGTGAGACCTCCCTGTATGTTTAGAGGTTTTTGGATATCTATATCATCCAGGATTTCTCACTATGGTTCTATAATTTTTTGGGTGTTGCATTTAATTTTACAATGAACCTTTTTCCCTCAAATTGGAGAATAGCTTACTTAGTTAGAAAAAGAAACCATAAAATTTTTAATGCTCGCTTGTAATGCAGTATAATGCAGCATTTTATTATATAGCATTACAAGGATGAAATTATAAAAATAAAAAATTAGACGTGAATTCTCGACAGTTTTCTGTTATCGTGATAATAGAATTTTAGCTTACCTATAAGGGATTGAAACAACATCATAATCTTCAATTTTTCTTAAAAAAGTTTTAGTTACCTATAAGGGGAGGGTGGCCCGGATTTTCCGGGCGTTCCCTCATTTTTGAGGAGATTGTTAATATTACTTTTATTAAATTTTTTAAAACTTAACTCGCAATCAATATAATATCCGTTAACTAATGCGCGTCAAAACACCTCCGTCCATCTCGTAAACGGTATCGCAAAGCGCCTCTATGTCCTCGGCATAATGGGATGACAATATAATGGTAGCTCCTTCCCTGTTCAATTCCTTGAGCACCTCGCGAATCTCCAAAACGCCCTGCTTATCAAGGCCATTCATCGGCTCATCCAGAATTAGCAGCTTTGGCCTCTCCATTATGGCCTGTGCAATTCCTAGCCGGTGCCTCATTCCCAAAGAGTATTTGCTGACATGCTTTTTAAGGTTGGGATCAAGCCCCACGCGCTCAAGAGCTTCACGAATCTCTGCATCCGATATCTTCCGCCGTATGGATGCCAGCAGCTTAAGGTTTTTGTATCCGCTTAGTGAGCCGATAAAGCCTGGGTCTTCAACAATGATGCCGATCTCTTGAGCTGCTCCTGGCCTCACGGGACGACCGTCTATCAAAATGCTGCCGGAAGTTAATTGCATAAACCCGCAGATGCATTTGAAAAGGACGGTCTTCCCCGAACCATTGCGCCCGATTATCCCATGGATCTTGCCGGTCTCAAATTTGACCGTCACATGATTCAGCGCCACCGTTTCTTTAAACTTTTTCACTGCATCCAAAACCTCCACCATATACTCCGCCACATCAAGCCCCCCATTCCTGTATATTCATATCTTTTTTACAAAACACTATTACCGAAACTATGCTCATAAATAATATCGCTCCCAGCAGACAGAACACCGCATAAGTCGGCGAAGGAATCTCACCTGTATACTTCCAGTTCAGATAGTTCATGCTGGCCCAGCTATACGGTGAAAAATAATAGATTTTAGGACCAAAGTTTAGAGTACCGACATAGATTGAAAAATATGACATGAATATGAACACGCCGCTTGCTACCAACCCGCTCATCTTACCGATCACGATATTAAAGCAAAATATAAGCACACCAATGAATACCGATACAAGCCAGAACAGTCCAAAGCCTATCAGGGTCGCTTCAACAGCCGAAAACATGGCAATGATTTCAGGATTAAAGAAAACCGTCAATTGAATGCCGTAATTGCGTGCACTCATTGGATTGGCAGCAAGTGTCTTTATAACTTTACCCCAGTCGGTGGACAGCTGTAAATTCGGTATAAGCGTAACGACCGACGCAACATACCAGAATGCTGTGTAAATAAATCCTGCCAGAACTATATACAGCAGCTGCCCCACTACCCAGTTAAGTCGACCGCTCCGGATAACAAGAAAGGGCGTATGGTCATCGGCAAACGGAGCATTGCAGAACAGCAGCGTTGTAAGGCACCCAAAAACCAGCAGCATAGCGGGACTGGTAAGCAAATGCGGAAAGACCCATGGCGTTACGGCAGCACCTACGGCATCGGCATATTCGGAAAGCCCTGATGAACTCCAAAGGCCAAAGGCGATAATTACTGCAGCAATGGTGTGAATGCGGGGGGTTACCAGCCACTTAAAGAAATTAACCCTGGTACATAGCAGTATCGTTTTAAGATCAGTCATTTTGTATCCTCCTCCGTATCTGCCTCACCGTTCCATATCCCATCAGCAGGCATAAAATTAAAACGATTCCCAGCTTCAATAGCAACGATGTATGCGGAGAGCCTGTGGGATACATACCTTCTACCAGTACAACTATCCTCAGATATTGAGGAATACTTCGTCCGGTGGTAGCACGGTGAGCCACAAAATACAATACAAGCGGCGCTGCCACTGCTGTAAACTTATTCGGGATAAAAGTTGATACCCACACCGCCGCCACCGCAAACAGTACTGCAGAAAGAGAATAGTGGGTAATATAATAACACAGGTACTGTACCGGCTTACCTGCAAGCAATAAAGGTTCATAAGGATCTCTGGTAAAGCTTTCAACAAAAAGCGGCAGCCTGGTTCGCAAAGCAAGCACGAACATAAGCATACCGACGGCCGTAGTCAAAAAGCCGGATATAGCGCTCACCAGAACTTTGGACATCGAATAGTTCCGTATGCCCGTCCGCACAATCCAGAATCTGACGGCACGTTCCTGCCATTCTGTGGCAAAGGTTGTCGCAAAGGGAAACAGCGGTAAGATGCCCGCTATAATAAGCATGCTTGCGGTTCCACTTATACCCAATCCAAGAGGGTATAACACATCCCGGGCAAATTTTATCTGACCCCAGGAAGCTATAAACAACACCAATGCAACACCGCAGGCGCTGAGAAGAAATCGTATTGAAAGTATCGCCCGGCGTAAATCAGCGGCTAAAAGATAGAAAAACTGTTTCATCATATCACCCTGCCTTCGCTACTCTATTCTATCACCCGTAATGGCGTTTACTACATAGTAGCTGTATGAATCGTATGAATACACATTACCGTCCGCCTGATTCGTAAATTTCACAGTTTCCACAATGCGGAAGACCCATGCCGGAACCAGCTCATAGCCGTTTTTTACAGGAACCCCCACATAGCACAGCTCCATGGACTCGACAATTGTTTCATTTTCCAGTATAATCTCCGAGTAATCATCTATTACTACCTGCAAAGCCTTTGCCGCGCTGATCAGCGGTTTATTCTCTCCGCCCTCAACAATATCAAGCAGATCAATAGCATAAATATCTCTCACTCCGTCCTTGGTATAAAAGACTTCAACAGAGGTTACCGGTATCGTTTCACCAAAAGTTGCGTCTTTCCAGTGAATGTTTACAACGGGTATGCCATCGATTACCTGCCGGAAGAAGAACACATAACACTCGTCATCCTTAGAGAAAGTGATTTCTTTTTTTCCGCCTGCTGCTTTATAAAGCTCATAATGCTTTAGCATGGTTTCCAAATCCATCGAATAGGCTTCCGCAACCTCAAGCTCGGGAAATCCCAGGGTATCGTATAGAAGCTCCTCTACTGCTGCAAGGGCATCCTTGTAGCTCATAAAAGATAGATCTGCAAAGGATGCATAATCGCTTTTTAAGTCATATTTCCATCTTTGTGCGATGATATCATCCGGCGGTCCCGGAGCAACTCTTATAACCGTTCCATGCTTATTCCTTATCCGCTCCCCATTTATAACCACTGAATAACTAAGACCGCCTACAACTCCAGAATCAATCCCAAAGCTTTTGCCTCCGTCAAAAACATAGAGATGTTCCTTAAATGTCTCGTCGCCGGTTTCAAAATACGGTCCCTCGGCATATACTTTTGTCGATACGCTCTCTCTCTTCAGCAGTTTTTCAGCGACTTCGTTAGCATCAAGCTCCAGGGGCACTGCTTTATATATTCTAGCAGAATCTACGGATTTGACATCTGCTGCGTCAAACCCAATAGAGAAATTATCCGGCAAATCCACCGTTTGCAGGAAGGTTCTCAAGTCCATAATTTCCAGCAGTTCTTCAAGACGTTCTTTATTCACCTGCAGTTTTCCACAGGCCGAAGCTGATGTCAATAATACAAGACAAAGCAGCAGTATAAGGGTTTTTTTCACTGCAAATCTCCTTTCTTCCCTATTTGTTTAGGTAATAACAAATTTTTTCCTGTAATTTTATTGCTAAATCCTCCTACCCTTCTTTTTTGTCAACACATATGTCACACCGTTAACAGCGAGGACGACTATCCGGCTCAGGTAAAGTTCCTATCCTCTCTTTTTGGGTTCAAGCAAAACAGCTTAATATCAATATGTACCTCCTTCACATATGCTTTTCTATTATAATAGAATGCCCCCAGTATTATTCTATCATAATAGAAGACAGTTGTCAATAAAGGTTTAATTCAACTGTATTAACTATATGTTGCTGCTTAAGTCGGTGAATTTGTCTGAATATGATTTGTTAAATAAAAAACGCCGAATTTGAAAAATGCAGGTGGCGAGTACACCTGCATTTTTCAATCGGTGGTAAATACTCTTATCAGACTTATGGAGTTCATTGACTTATGGACTCCATTCTCCATATACTCTATAGGTCGTAAATTCATAATATGTTGGATAGCCAGACAGGCATAACAGGTTATCAACTCCACCGTAACCGGGGAGATAAGTGAAATAACGCTTCCCTGGTGAAGACACATTTTGGATAATGTTTGTTGCTTGTGTAGCGGATTTTTGTTTTGGAGACAGGAAATAATTTGTGGGCGTAGCTGAAATATAGGGCCACACATAGGGCGAAGTTCCTGCCTCTTTTCTCACGAGTAGTGTGGATTTCATGCTGCCGGCATACGGCGGTGTGAAGGTAAAATCAAAAGATTCCGCAGCAAGCGCAGTGCCAGATACGGTAAACAGGCAAAGGACGGCAATCAGAATGATAATACGTTTTCTCATCTGAGTATACCCCCCTTTTAATTATAGAGACACCCTTTCAACTTGCCAGGAACTCGCATGAAACAAGTTGAAAGGAGTCAAGAATCCACTTTCACGCCACACAACGTCTAACTTGTGTGCGCCTATCTTGTGGTTCTGATAATATAGTGTTTGCTATATCTGGCATCAACAATTGATTTCTTTATTCTGCGAAGTTGCACGTTATTCCATTGCTGCATAATTCTTTGTGTATTGGAGGTGAAAATGTATTAAATGACATTGTGTTTTTAAGATCAGCAAAAAACGTTATACGAATATTGCATATGAACAGCTTCATTATTTGGTTCAGAAGTGTGGCTTTTAAACTTATTATCGGAAACTTCTTTTGCCTTTATAATACCAAAAATATCAATTATAGTCAAGTTATTTTTTGGTTTTTTCTCGAATAGGTGTAAAGATATTTACCACTTAGAAGAAGGATGGAGAAATATCGAAGAAGAAAAGGCGGTAAAAAAGAGTTGAAACTGCCTCCATCCTGTTTGATATAATTAGGAAGTGTAATATACCCTTCCAAAGAAACATACACAAATTTCCAGGATAGGAGGGGCAGTTTACTATGAATTACCTGTAAAATGTGATAAAATATTATCAGAGAATGAAAATGGACAAGACTAAATAAACAAATCAAACTTCTTACGAGGCTACCGCATCATAGGTGGATAGTAGTTTGTATGTGAATAATAATGATTTACTTTTAAGGCGCCAAGGATAGATATAAATAGTTCATCAACGAAAGGGGTATAAGGTGTGAAGATTAGGGTCAGTAAATTAATGGCATATATGATGGTGCTGATTCTTTTAGCAGGGATTATATCAGGCTGTGCAGCACTTGGAGGCTTGGGCAAAAAGCAAGAGAATGTACAGCAAACGGCTGAAAGCCAAAAAGTGCCGGTTGAAGTGGCAACTGCTCGTGTGGATGCCATCCAGAATGAAAAAGAGTTTTCGGGCGTGCTTAAGCCCATAAATGAAGCCATGGTTATTCCCCAGATACCGGGGAAGGTGTCAAAGGTGCATGTGAAAGTGGGACAGCAGGTCAAAGAAGGGGATGTGCTTATAGAGCTGGAGGCCGGCGATGTTGAACAGCAGATCGCTCAAGCGCAGGCGGCATATGAGGCATCCAAAGCCTCGGTGGAGCTGTCAAAAAAGAGGTTAAACGATCTAGAGTCCCAAAAGAGCAAGCTTCAAGTTGAAATTGATAAGGTAAATAAGCAGATTGAAGATGTCCAAAAGGCTCTGAATGAGGCCAAGCAGGCCATTGAACCTGAGATTGCCAGGCTCGAAGAGATGCGCCAAAAAGGCGCAATTACTGATGAGCAATTCGAGGAGCAGAAGGCCAAGCTGGAAGAACAGTTAAAGCCGCTGCAGGACGGTTTAGAAAAATTGGTCCAGCAAAAAGCGGCTTTGGAGAAGAGCAAACTAGAGATAGAGAGCGCCATAAAGTCCATGCCCTATGACAGCAAGACACTGGATGCCCAGCTCAATCAAGCCAAAATGGCTTTGGACGCCGCCAAAGGCGCGGCCGACAAGCTAAAGCTCCTCTCGCCAATCGATGGAGTGGTGAGCAGCTTGAGCGTTCAAACAGGGCAGATGGCGGCACAGGCATCGCCGCCCGTTACCGTCATAGATATGACTGCCCTGATTCTTGATATACGCCTGTCCGAATTTGATGTGGTGAAAGTTCAGCCGGGGCAAAAGGTTGACGTGTATGTTGATGCGGCGGGTTCTCAGCCGGTGGAAGGCGTAGTTGAGTGGGTGAGCCCTTCTACCGATCCCAGGAGCCAGGCCTATGGAGTGAGGATAAAGATCGATAATTCGCCTGGAAAGTTGCGTCCCGGCATGTTTGCACGGGCTGGCCTGGTGCTTGACAAAAAGGAGAATGCTGTTGTGGTGCCCAAAAGGGCGATTGTACGGCAAGGGGATAAGGCTTATGTGTTCGTCATTAAAGGTGGCTCGGTGGAGAGAAGAGAGGTACAGGTTGGCATGGATGATGGTGAGAGGATAGAGGTCATTTCGGGTTTGAAGAGCGGTGAGCAGGTTGTTGTAAAGGGGCAGGCCTATCTCAAAGAAGGTCAGGAGGTTAATGTAGTTAAGCAGGAAAGTTGAAGGATGCTATAAATCAGCAAAGTAAGCAGAAGCGCAGTTGCAGCATCATTTATGCAGGGCAAATATATCACGGGTGCAAAATGTGACCTCTGCAATAGATGCAATCAGACATAAAGAGTTAAAAATTCAGGAGGATGGCGTATTATGAACATTGCAGGATTGAGCATTCGCAGACCTGTGACCACCGTCATGGTAGTGCTGATCGTGCTGATTTTAGGGTTTGTTTCGCTGACGCGGCTTAATGTGGACCTGTTGCCCAGCATAAATCTGCCCGTCATGGTGGTGTCGGTGCAGTACAGCGGTGCAGGTCCTGAAGAGGTCGAGAGCATAGTTACCCGGAACATCGAAAGCGTTTTGGCAACAGTCAGCAACCTTGAATCCATGCGCTCGACATCGTCCGAAGGCAGTTCCTTGGTGATCCTTGAATTTGCGCAGGACACCGATATGGACGTGGCGGCACTTGAGGTACGCGAAAAGCTGGACATGATAAGGGGTATGCTGCCGGATGGGGTGTCTGACCCCATAGTGCTCAAGCTTGACCCTAACATGCTGCCCATAATGAGCTTTGCCGTATCACAGGAGGGCAAGACCGACGAAGAGCTGCAGGTGTGGGTGGAGGATGTGCTGAAGCCGCGCATTGAACGCATTGAAGGCGTTGCATCGGTTTCAATTTTGGGTGCAAAGCAAACCGAGGTGAAGGTCATAGTTGACCCGGAGAAGCTCATAAGCTATGGCCTGTCCATGGATCGCGTTGTGAGTGCTTTAAGGGCAGAAAATTTGAACATGCCAGGCGGAGTTGTACAGGACGGGCAGTATGACTTGCTGGTTAGGGTTTCGGGGCAATTTAAAAGCCTTGATGAATTGCTGGATGTGCCCGTTGTGAGCTCTACTGGTGCCACCTATCTGCTGAGGGACCTGGCACGGGTTGAAAAGGGCGTAAGGGATGACAGACAGTATTCAAGGGTCAATCAACACGACAGCCTATCCATATCGGTTTACAAGGAGAGCACTGCAAATACCGTCCGCGTGGCTGAAAAGGTAAATCGGGAGATAGAGAGTATAAAGAAGTCCTATCCCGATATATCCGTTATGACCATAGTGGATCAATCGAAATTCATCAAAAGTTCCATTTCGGCTGTAACCAGCAATACCTATATAGGCGCTATACTGGCCATTGCCATATTATTCATCTTCTTAAAAAATATTACGCCTACCCTGGTTATCGCCGTGTCCATCCCCTTTTCGGTGATATCCACTTTTGTCTTGCTGTATTTCAGCGGTATTACCTTGAACATCATATCGCTGGGCGGATTGGCCTTGGGCGTGGGCATGATGGTGGATAACTCCATAGTGGCGCTGGAGAACATCTATCGAATGAGAGAGGAAGGCTTAAGTCCCATCGATGCCGCAGAAAAGGGTACCAACGAGATATCAATGGCCATAGTGGCCTCTACCTTGACGACGGTATGCGTCTTTTTACCCATCGTTTTTACCCGGGGCATGACGGCCGAGATATTCAGGGAGCTGTCCATCACCGTTACATTTTCCCTGCTGGCATCCTTGGTGGTGGCGCTTACCCTGGTGCCCATGCTGGCGTCCAAGCTGGTGACCCGCCAGGGCTTTAGCAAGAAAAATGTTACTGTGGAGCGCGTGACAGAAAAATACAGGCGCATGCTGGAATGGGCCCTGGAGCACAGAAAAACGGTTGTGCTTATCACTGCCGTGGTTTTTGGTATGAGTATTGTACTGCTGCCTCTGGTAGGAGTAGAGTACTTCCCGGCGGTGGATCAGGGCCAGATAGAGATTGAGGTCAGGTTGCCTAGAGGAAGCAGTTTTGGTGAAACCCTGGAAGCCGTTCAGAGGGTTGAAAAGATGGTAAGCGAAATTCCAGAGGTTGAGATGGTATGGGCCAGTATAGGAGGGCAGCAGCTGAGCGTGGGAATGGGGGTATCTGCTAGGGATCAAGGCAGCATTACGGCCGTATTAAAACCCGTTGGGCAAAGGGACAGGACCACGCAGCAGGTGGGCGAGGAAATAAGGCAAAAGGTCAAGGATATAGCAGGGTGCCAGATACAGGTAAACACTGGTGGCGGGTTTGCTGGATTGGGATCGGGCATGATGGGGCCGCCTATATCCATCAGCATAAAAGGCCAGGACCTGGATGTGCTCCGAAAAATATCGGATGATATTGTGAGGGTAGTATCAAGCGTGCCGGGGACCCGTGAAGTGCGTTCAAGCTTCGAGGAAGGTCGTCCGGAGCTCCGCATAATCATAGACAGACAGAGGGCTTCGCAGTATGGGCTCAATGTTGCTATGATTTCGTCGGCCGTTCAAAGCCACCTGCAGGGAGTGGTGGCTACCAGATATAAGGAGGAGAGTACAGAGATCGATGTGCGCGTACAGCTCCCAGATGATGGCGTTTTTAAGGTGCAGGATGTCGAGAATGTAATGGTTACTTCACCTTTAGGGATATCGGTCCCCTTAAAGAGCGTGGCCAGGTTTGAGTATGCACAAGGGCCAGTAAGGATTGAAAGGCATGACCAGTCTCGCATGGTCACTGTAAGCGGCGATTATGAAGGTAGAAACTTCGGTGAGGTCATAGAGGACATTCAGGAGCGTCTGGACGATTATCCGCTTCCTGAAGGGTATTTTATAGAGTACGGTGGCGAGCAGGAGCAGCTATCGGAGGCATTTGGCGATCTAAGGCTGGTACTGGTGCTAGGAGTGACCCTTGTATACATGATAATGGCTTCACAGTTTGAATCGCTGGTCCATCCGTTTACCGTTATGTTTACTGTGCCGCTTGCCTTCACGGGGGGGCTACTGGGGTTGCTGATAGCCGGAAAGCCTTTGAGCGTGCCAGCCTTTCTTGGGTTTATTATGCTGGTAGGAATTGTGGTCAACAACGGTATCGTACTGGTGGACTATATAAACAGGCTTCGTGAAGGTAATGCCGACCTTAAGCGGGCAATAGTGCAGGCTGGGGCTACGAGATTGAGGCCGGTGCTCATGACCAGCTTGACCACCATACTTGGGCTTTTACCGCTTGCGCTGGGGTTTGGGGAAAGCTCCGAACTTCAGGTGCCTCTTGCTGTTACCGTTATGAGCGGACTGACGCTTTCTACATTTCTGACCCTGGTGGTAGTGCCTGTTATATATTCGCTTATTGACGATTTTGGCAGGTGGTTTGGCAGAAGATTGAGGGCGTTATAACATTTAAAGGGGGTGGATGGAAGACAAGTTTCAAATTTACAAACCCCCTTTTTTATGTTATTATGGTGTTAAATTAGAATAATTTCAGGATAACTATTGGGTGAAAGTGTGTACCTTGCGCAGGGGACGGGTGTTTGTTTTTGAATATAATGCTCAAGTTTATACAATATCTTGCAAAGAAATTTATCGCCATAGCGATTCTGATATGGTTGGCCGTGTTGGTTACCTTTACTGCATATGATTGTGCCAACATATATATTGTGGTTACTGAAGGGATGACTCAGAGGGCTACCGCAGTATTGGACGGTCAGGAAAATATTGTCTTGAATAAGTTCTTCACTTCCTCTTATTTGAACTCTGATCCCTTATTAAACAACAATCAGTATGAGGATTTCATCATACAGGATTACAATCTCAAACTTCGTATTAAATGGTTGTGGGTATGGCCGTGGAGTGATTCGGCCAGGGTTGTCATTGAAGAAGAAATTCCTAGAATAGTTGCAAAGCCCAGAAGCCAGGACCAGGAGATTAAAACTCCCCCTCCGTGGCAGAATGGGGAGAAGATAATCTTGCTTCAAAAGCGAGCGGGGCTGTGGAAGATAGATGGGATAATATTTAAAAAGCCTCTAGAATAGAATGATTATGATAACTGAAAAGGAGCCTTACAGCTATGGTGGTTTTTGATGCTATACAGTGCGTGCTCAGCATTTTGGCTATGGTCTCGATAGGTTAT
Source organism: Caldicoprobacter oshimai DSM 21659 (assembly GCA_000526435.1). Classification (GTDB taxonomy): domain Bacteria; phylum Bacillota; class Clostridia; order Caldicoprobacterales; family Caldicoprobacteraceae; genus Caldicoprobacter; species Caldicoprobacter oshimai. The sequence continues at coordinate 338,236 of JAGB01000002.1, read as the reverse complement.
GTGCTCAGCCGTCGGGGTTGGTTTGATGAGCGCGCTTCCGAGCTATTCTCCAAGATGGTGGTCAAAGTGTCTTTGCCCGCTCTGATGATTTCAAATTTACTAACCACCTTCGATAGAGACACGTTGTTCGAAGCGGGGATGGGCATATTCATACCCATGGCATGCATGCTGCTGCTGTACGGGGCGGGGTTGGTGGCAGTAAAATTAATTGGTATACCGCCTCAAAAACGCGGCGTTTTTTTGGCCATGTTTGCCTTTTCAAATACGGTGTTTATAGGGTTGCCGGTCAATATTGCGCTTTTCGGGGAGGAAAGCACTTCTTTTGTGTTGCTGTATTATGTCGCCAATACGGTCTTGTTTTGGACCATTGGAATCAGCGGGATTCAACGCGATGGGATGAATGGCGATGCGCCTTCTATATCCAGCAGGCTCAAGAATTTTCTGTCTCCGCCTTTGATGGGCTTCCTACTGGCCGTTTTATTGATACTGTTGAATGCCAAGCTTCCAAGGTTTGTTATGGACGCATGCAAATACATGGGTAATCTTACCACTCCCCTATCCATGTTATATATAGGCATTGTCATAAACTCCATAACGATGCAGGATGTAAAGTTTGATAAGGACATGTTTATCATATTATTGGGCAGATTTTTGCTGGCTCCATTGTTGATACTGGCTTTTATGTATTATTTGCCTTTGCCTGTCCTTATGAAAAAGGTGTTTGTCATACAGGCGGCAATGCCCACCATGACTCAGATAGCCATTGTGTCTCAGGCTTACAAGGCAGATTACAAGTATGCAGCTGCTATGGTTACGGTGACGACAATGGCCAGCCTTGTTTTCATCCCATTGTACATGTTTGCGCTGAGCAAGATTTAAATTAACGGTGTAGTTAAAATGTGTTGAAGAATAGCTAAATTATTTTATACCTTGTGCAATCGTTTGCAAAATTTAAATATATGCTTTTGTGGAGGGATGATGAAAATGTACAACGATAATCAGGTTTCTATTGTGCTGGTGGGCATCGGGGGATATGGCAATATATACGTCGATGCACTGCTTAGTAATCTTGATCGAGGTGACTTTAAAATTGTAGGGGCGGTTGACCCTAGGCCGGAAGGATGCCGCAATCTGCATAGGATTAAAGAGATGGGGACCCCCATTTTTTCGTCAATGGAAGAGTTTTATGCCAGCTTTAAAGCCGATTTGGCCATCATATCAACCCCCATTCATTTTCATTGCAGTCAAACCTGTTATGCTCTATCCCGGGGAAGCAATGTATTGTGCGAAAAGCCGGTGAGCGCAACCATTCAGGAAGCTCGACAGATGATGGAGGCCAGGGATCGTGCCGGGAAAATCGTTGCAATCGGCTATCAATGGTCATACACCGATGCCATACGCGCACTTAAAAAGGATATTCAATCGGGCTTGTTCGGCAGGCCCAAGAGGTTCAAAACGATCGTGCTGTGGCCCAGAGATCGGGATTACTACCGTCGTGGTTGGGCTGGTAAACTGCGGGATGCGGAGGGAAGATGGATACTGGACAGCGTCGCCAACAATGCAACAGCTCATCATCTGCACAACATGTTTTACGTATTGGGCAGGGAAGAGAATGAGAGTGCAAAGCCCGCCCAGCTTACGGCGGAGCTCTATCGCGCCAATGAGATTGAAAACTTCGATACCGCTGCCGTCAGGATTTTTACTGAAGAAGGCGTAGAATTGCTTTTTTATGTCACACATGCCGTTACCGAGACCGTGAATCCCACTTTTTGCTTCGAATTTGAAAAGGCAAGGGTGGTATATGGGCCATTAGAGGGCGAAAGCGACAATATATTAGCTGTATTTAATGATGGCACCTGCAAAGTTTACGGCAATCCCGAAAAAGAAAAGATAAAGAAGCTGTGGATGACTATAGAGGCGGTTAAGGGTGTACAGCATGTGGTGTGCGGCATAGAAGCGGCTACTTCTCAGACCCTGTGCATCAACGGCATGCAGGAGTCTGTGCCGCGTATACCTTATTTCCCGGGAAATTTGATCAAGTATGACGAAAACACAAAAGTAACCTGGGTGGAAGGGTTAAACGATGTTCTGAAGGGATGTTATCAGGAATGGAAGCTGCCGCATGAAATTGGCGTGGAATGGGCTAAAGCCGGAAAGACAATGGATTTGAGGGGATATCAGTATTTTAAGGGGGATGATATAGGATGAAAGTCGTTATTATAGGCTCAAGCGGACATTATAACTATGCAATTGAAGGAATAAGGGAGGATAGGGATGTTACTATTGTGGGAGTAGCCCCGGGCTCGGAAGGGGAAGATGTAAGCCCTGCTTATCGAGCGGCGTGTAAGATAGGGCATGCACCCAAGGTATATGATGATTACAGAATCATGCTTGATGAGGTAAAGCCCGACATAGCAGTGGTCAACTGCTTCTTCGGCCACCACGCCAGAGTCACAATGCAGGTGCTTGAACGGGGAATACACGCCTTTGTGGAGAAGCCGGTTGCCACCACCTTCGAGGACCTGGAGCAGCTTAAGGAGGCCCATTCTCGTTCAGGTGTGCACCTTGCGGCCATGTTTGGAATCAGGTATTCTGCCCATTTCATTACGGCATGGAACCTGGTGAAAGATGGTGTGGTGGGAGAGATACGGCTGATGAATGCTCAAAAATCGTATAAACTCGGCCAGAGAAGCGATTTTTACAAATCCCGCTCAACTTACGGGGGCACCATTCCATGGGTGGGGAGCCATGCCATTGACTGGCTTTACTGGTTCAGCGGCCAAAAATTTAAATCGGTTTTCGCATCGCACTCTAACAGGTATAACCGCGAGCATGGTGACCTTGAGGTGTCGGCGCTGTGCCACTTCACCTTTTCCAATGAAGTGTTTGGTTCGGTAAGCATAGATTATCTGCGTCCCAAGCAGGCGCCTACCCACGACGATGACCGTTTGCGCCTTGTGGGCACCCGCGGCGTCCTTGAGGTGAGAAACGGCAAGGTGTACCTGATAAACGATGACATAGACGGCATCAGGGAAGTCCCGCTTCTGCCCAAGCAGAACATATTTATCGATTTTTTGAGGCAAATAAGGGGAGAAGGCGAGTGCCTGGTTACTGCTCACGATTCCTTCTATGTGACCGAGGCGTGCTTGAAAGCCAGGCAGTCGGCAGACGAGGAAAGGGTGGTATATTTCTGAGTACAACGTTTTTTCTGTTAATTTTTTAAAGTCTATGCGTTAAATATATGCTTGTACAAAAGTTAAAAGGATGTTAAAATAGACTTAGTTGATAAGCGCATTGTTGTTGAGATTATATGGTTTACAAATCAAAGGAGGGTTAGTAGTAGGAATAGTATTAGCAGTAGGAATAGTATTAGCAGTAGAAGTTTGCTAGTATCTTAACTTTATTTGTGTTCAGCGGACCCCACCTATCTAGCTGAGAGAGTCGGTACATAAGGTAGGAAGGGTGAAAAACTATGTACGATAATGGAATGGAAATTGGAGTTGAGCGTAGGTATAGTCCATGGTGGGAGTTCCGCTGGTTTAAAGAGTCGAAAATAGGAAAAATATGGAGGATTATTTGGAGTAATCCAAAGCTCATTTTCAATGCCATTTATAGCTTTTTTGTGGGCCTGAGGCTTTTTGGGATCAAATTCTATAGGTTTCCGATTATCGTTGATGTGGGAAGCAAGATCAGGAAATCACGTAAGGCCAGGTTGCAGATAAATGGGCGGCTATATTTAGGTGGAAGATACATTGGCGAGCAGAGCGGTAATGGAGCTTATTTGAAGCTGTCCAGAAATTCAACCTGTCATATAGAAGGCAGAGTGAAGCTGGGCCCGGGAGTACGGGTGATTTTGGAGCCGGGAGCTAATCTGACCATAGGGGACAATACCTATATAACTGCTTCGTCGGTTATACACTGTGCGACCGGTATTAGCATTGGAAGGGACTGCGCCATCGCGTGGGGTACAACCATCCTGGACACCGATTTCCATACCATTATCTACGAGGATGGAGAGCAGAATTCCATAAGCAAACCCATAAAGATAGGGGACAAGGTATGGATAGGATGCAATTGCACTATTTTGAAAGGGGTAACCATAGGCGATAATTGCGTGATTGCCGCCAATTCGCTAGTAAATAAGGATGTTCCGCCAAATTCTCTGGTGGCAGGCAATCCCGCAAGGGTGATCAGGACGGGCATCAGCTGGCGCGCGTAAGTTGAGGTGGATAGATACGAGCGATTCATTCAATTGATGATTCTGATATTTGACGCATAGTCAGCCTTGGCTGTGTAAGATATATACAAGAGTTTGCAAGGAGTGACATTATATTTGTCACTCCGTTTTTTGTTAAATTTAAGGCTGGTTGAATGCCACGTTGTTTTGATGCTACAATGGTAACTGTTGAACGGCTGTAAGTGGACAGGAAAGGGGTTTTAAATAGATGCTGCTACATATACTGCTTCATAATATTGCTCCCGTGTTTTTTCTAATCAGCTTGGGTTACATATTGGGAAAGGGGTTTCGGCTGGATATCCGTTCCCTCAGCAAGATAAGCATATATGTGCTGGTCCCCTCTACAATGATCGTAAAGATGTACGAGACTGGGGTTGATCTTAAGCTTTTGATGCCGGCGTTTTTCACTGTTGCGTTTGTCTTAATCCTTTCTGTTGTAAGCATAATCCCGGCCAGGTTAAGAGGCTATTGCGATTCAAGAAAAAACGCCTTTAAGAATGCAATAATGTTTTACAATTCAGGCAATTTTGGTTTGCCCTTGATAAGCCTGGTGTTTGCCAATACGCCTATGCTCGAATACGCGGTATCGAATCAGATCATGGTCATGATGAGCCAGAATTTGCTAAATTACACTCTGGGGTTTTATAATGCGGCAAGGGGGAAGATGGATTTAAAATCCGCTGTTAAGGCGGTTTTTAAAATGCCTACAGTTTATACTATTTTGCTGGTGTTGTTGCTAAAAATAATTCCCTATGATGTGCGAAAGTTTTTCCTGTGGCCGGCTGTGGTGTATGCAAGCGACGCTATGATTGCGGTTAATCTGCTGATACTGGGCATTCAGCTGTCGTCGGTGAGCTTCAATTTTAAGGACTTTGACGTTTATTTGGCGGCTTTTATGCGGCTGTGCGTGGCGCCTTTACTGGCGTATTTATTAATTATAGCTTTCAGAATTAGCGGCGTGATGGCCAAGACGCTTCTTATAGCCGGGGGGCTGCCCACCGCTGTAAATACGGTATTGATCGCGGTGGAGTTTGAAAATGAGCACCAGTTTGCTACCCAGACGGTGGTTGTAACGACTCTGCTTTGCCTTTTCACGCTGCCCGTGGTGATATTCTTTGCCCAAAGGGCTTTCTGATGCTTCAGGTTGCACCGTGGATCTTTTTAAATTCCATGGGCGTGACTCCCTCGTATTTTTTAAACACGGCACAGAAATAGCTGGTATCGCTATAACCCACCTTCTGCGCGATTTCATTTATGGTAGCGCCGGGTACCTGTATGAGGTGTTCCTTGGCTTTTTGAATTCTAAGCCTTGTCAGATACTGGAACGGCGTCATGTGAAAAGTGCGCTTAAAAAGGCGGCACAGGTGATGTGGGCTGACCTTTATTATAGACGCCATGTCGTTTAGGCAGGGGCTCAAAAAATAGTTTTGTTCCATGTAATTGATGACTGGCTGGAGCTGCCTGTATGGTGCGGAAGTATTTGATGATGACTCCGTATGAGTGCAGGCCCTGAGTTTTACCAAAAACTGGTAGAGCAGCGAAGAACATTCCACTAGCTTAAGCGGGCTTTCAGAGCATATCGAGAGATATATCTCATCCAGCATCCTGTTGAGGGTTTGCAGGGATGATATGTGGAAAACGTTCCATTTGCCCATGTTTAGCAGGTCGAGCAATGGGTCAAGGGCTGGTCCATCGAATGTGAGCCAGTGGGTGGTCCAGGGTTCTGTGACGGCAAAATACTCATGAGGTATATTGGGACAAAGAAAAAAGCCCATTTCCTCGGAGATTCGGTATTCATTTCCTGCGATGATTAACTTTCCGGCTCCCTTGATGCAGTGAAGCCATTGGTAATACGGAAGCCCTGATGGCCTTATGATGTGTTCTTGATTTTGCTGTATTCCCACGCCTTTAACGTGAAATGGGAGCTTGTCTTCTTCTCCTGTAACCATTGCAAAGACTGTTTTCATGAGAAATTACCCCCCCTATAGATCAATATAGCCATATACGCATCAATATATTGAGATTGAATTTGAACTTTGGACAATATACAATATCAATATAGTTATATTATAAGAATTTAACTGCGATTCACAAGAGGGACTAGGCTTGCACCAGTTGACATTAAACTTTAGGCATTTGCTGTTGCTGTGGCAAATAAATAGGGCTTTGAGGAATGGGATAATCTAAAATTGGTGGAAGCGATTTGCCAGCGATAAAAATTTTTTGAGAGGTGATGTTTATGAAACCGATGAAGTATCCCCCTATAAACCCAAAGTTTCCGCATTTTCTCCATGGCGGTGACTACAATCCTGATCAATGGAAACATACGCCAGAGGTATGGGATGAAGACATGCGCCTTATGAAGTTAGCCCATTGCAATGTGATGTCGGTGGGGATCTTTTCCTGGGCCAGCTTAGAGCCTGAAGAAGGTAAGTTCGAGTTTGGATGGCTAGATACCATTATGGACAAGCTGGCTGAGAACGGCATTTATGCCATTTTAGCTACTCCCAGCGGGGCAAGGCCTGCCTGGCTTGCTGCCAAATATCCAGAGGTGCTCCGCGTTTTGCCCAACCGCGTGAGAATACTGTTTGGAGGGCGACACAACCACTGCTATACCTCGCCTGTGTATCGTGAAAAGACGCGCCTTATAAATCAAAAGCTGGCCGAGCGCTACAAGGACCACCCTGCCCTTCTGGCATGGCATGTATCCAATGAATATGGGGGCGAATGCCACTGTGAGCTGTGCCAGCAGGCTTTCAGGGAGTGGCTGAAGAAGAAGTATGACAATGATCTGGATAAGCTCAACCGTGCGTGGTGGACGGGTTTTTGGAGCCATACATATACCGATTGGGACCAAATACAGTCGCCTGCACCTCATGGAGAAGGGTCTATCCATGGACTCAATTTGGATTGGAAGCGGTTTGTAACGCATCAGACCATTGAGTTCATGAAAAACGAGATTGCCCCATTGCGCGAAATCACGCCAAATGTTCCTGTCACCACCAATTTTATGGGGACATATACTGGGCTGAATTATTGGAAATTTGCTCCTGAGCTCGATGTGATTTCATGGGATAACTATCCAAGATGGCACGGTGAGGAGCCTGACTGGGAACTGGCTTATAAGGTGGCCTTTGTGCATGATATAAACCGTTCTCTAAAGGGCGGAAAGCCTTTTATGCTAATGGAAAGCACGCCCAGTATGACCAACTGGCAGCCGGTGGCTAAGCTGAAGCGGCCGGGCATGCACCTCTTGTCGTCCATACAGGCGGTAGCTCACGGTTCGGATACGGTGCAATATTTCCAATGGCGAAAAAGCAGGGGATGTGTGGAGAAATTCCACGGTGCAGTGGTTGACCACTGCGGCCATGAGAATACGCGCGTCTTTAGAGACGTTGCAGAAGTGGGTAAGGTGCTTGAGAAGCTGGATCCTATCATAGGTACGACGGTAAGGCCTGAAGTTGCGATAATCTATGACTGGGAAAACCGGTGGGCAATAGACGATGCACAGGGGCCACGGCGGGAGAAGAAGGACTATCTGTTGACCTGCCAGTCTCATTACAGGCCATTCTGGGAAAATGGCGTGCCCGTGGATGTTATAGATATGGACTGCGATTTTTTGGGTTACAAGTTGCTCGTCGCCCCCATGCTGTACATGGTACGTCCGGGAGTGGCTGAGAGGATAGAGAAATTTGTGGAAGAGGGAGGTACATTTGTAACCACATACTGGAGCGGCATTGTAGATGAGAATGACCTTTGCTTCTTTGGAGGGTTCCCCGGGCCTTTGAGGAAGGTGACAGGAATATGGTCTGAGGAGATAGATGCGCTATATGACCACGATGTGAACCATGTGGTGCTGAAGGATGACAATCCACTGGGGCTTAAAGGCGAGTATGAGGCCAGGGAGCTGTGCGATTTAATACACGCCGAGACTGCTGAGGTGCTGGCCACTTACAAGAGCGATTTCTATGCCGGCAGGCCGGCTCTGACGGTAAATTCCTTTGGTAAGGGCAAGGCGTATTATATTGCATTTAGGAACAACGGGGATTTCCTCACCGATTTTTATGGAGCGCTCATCAGGGAGCTAAATCTTAAGAGGGCAGTTGATACTGAGCTGCCGCAGGGAGTAACGGCACAGATGCGCACAGATGGGGAAAGGGTTTTCGTTTTCATACTCAATTTTGTGCCCGAAGAGAGGCAAGTGGACCTCAAAGATATGCGGTTTAAGGATATGATAACTGGTGAAGATATTACAGGCCGTATATCACTTCCGCCATATGGGGTGAAGATTTTAGAGAGGTTGTAATAAAGTTGTAATAAAAATATATGAAAAAGGGATGGCAATATCAGGCCATCCCTTTTTTGTGATATATAGGGGCTAAAACATACTGCACTTTCTTCTATAGTACGCTGTGCCTTTTTGGCTTGTTTTACGGTAATTATAGGCAGTATGTAGTGCAATCTTGTCTTAATTGAGCAGGGGAAGGTCTCATCTTATATAAAATTGGCTTATATAAAATTGGGATGAATTATAAAAAGGAATATGATAAAATATTTTTGAATAATACAACGCGTATCCGGCGAGGGGACATGATAGAGCTCTCCATATAGACTGGGAGAGAAACACATTAAAGAAAATCTCTAGTGGTTGATATATAGACGGTGGTGAATATATTAACCATCCCGTTAAGTTGATCAAAATTTAATTGTAGAATTGATTCTATATGGTGCTTGGGAACGGGAGGCTTACAAAAATGAATATAAAGAGTGTGCGATATCTCACAAAGCTTATTATCTTCAGCTTGTTGGTAGGCGTGCTTCCGGTTATTACACAAGGCGTATTTTTTTATCATAGGTCCTCTAGGGCGATCCAGGATAAGGTTTATGAGTTAAACATGCAGCTATTGGTTCAGAATCAGATGAGGATAGAGGAGATTTTAAAAAGCATCCGCTCACAGTATACCTTGTTTGCCAGCGTTTCGGCTGGTCAGTATATGGACAGACCCCTTAGTTTTAAAGAATACGATAAAGTAAACGAGATTTTAAAAAAGCTTAAGGGCCCTCAATATATAATCCCTGCTATTCATAGCGCTTACATGGTAAATTTTTCAAAAGATTGGGTGATTGGCAACGATAGCATGGGCTCATTTTCTGCTATGCGCAACAAGGAGCAGATTTTAAAGATACTGGAGAATCCCGCTTACAGCTTTTGGACTTATGTAGATTCACCGGCTAACACTTCTGTGCACATGAATATAAGCAAGCAGTTCCCTATAGGGAACATTTGTTTGATTATTAAATTGCCGGTAAATTCGCCCGTTCCTTCAGGGGCCATAATAATAAATATATCGAGGCATGTTATTGAACAAATCATTTCTAGTAAAGGAAGCGAAAGAAATATCATTGTAGATGAAAATGGAAGGGTTTTGTTTTCTTCTGATGCAAGCATAGCGGGAATGGACATGTCGACATTGCCGTATATAAAGAAGATTATGGAGGCTGATAAAAGGTCGGGCTTTTTCAAAGCGAATATAGATGATGAAAGAATGGGGGTAATCTTCAGAAAGTCCGATTATAATGGATGGATTTATTTAACATTTTACTCTATTTCTGATATAACAAAAGAATCCAGATCGATGGGTATTACAAGCGTAATTATTTGCGTTTCTATGATATTGATTGTCGTTGTTTTCTCTATATCGGGTTCCAACGTTATGTACAAACCTATAAATCATATTTATCAAATTATGCGCAATATTAGCGATGGCAGTAGTTTATCTGGGAAGACCGATGAGTTTGTATATATACAGGAAGGAATGGTCACACAGCTAGAAAAGTTTTTTGTCCTTAAATTGATAAATGGAGAGCTGGGGAGCGACGAGTTTAAGAAAAAAATGGAAGGCATTGGCCGCAAGTACTTGTGGGATTCTGCTTTTGTGGTTACAATCCAAATTTTTAAGCAAGGCGACTACCAACGGCGAAGTGATACCCAAGAATTGGCTATAACCGTGATTCAAGAGATTTTAGAGAAAATAATTCCGCCATCGCGGTCGTTAAAACCTGTGCTAAAAAAGGATGGCGTTGTATTGTTAATTGGCAATGAGAAGGATGAACAGGTTGAAACCGCAAAAGAATTTTTGTGTTGTATTGCTGAAAAGATTGATAAGGAGATAATGAACAGATTGGGTATGCAGGTAAATATTGGGGTTAGCAGTAGGTTCAGCGATTTGGATTATACGTATGTGGCCTACAGGCAAAGCATAGAGGCTTTGATCACGAATCAATTGCTTGGCGTAAAAAGTCCCGTATTGTTTTTTGACGAGATGGTAACCGATGGCTACAATGCAAAGCCATATCCTCAGATACTCGAGGGGCGGCTGATTGATGCGATCAATATGGGAGAACTGGACAAGGCTGAAGCGATTTTGAAAGAACTTATAGATGATATATTCAGCCGGCAGACCAGTATAAACGATATCTTCTTCTCATTATTGCGCCTTATGGTAAGCTTGATCAAAATAGTGCAGGATGTGGGCAACAATATCGATCCCCTGTTTTCTGATTCCAGTATAATGTATGTTCAAAAATTATATACGCTCAGGAACGCACAGGAAGCCCATGGATGGTTTATGGACTATCTGATTAAACCAATTGTGGACATTTTGGAGGAATACAGGGTCAGTCAGAGCAAAGAGATAGCCGAGAACGTCATCAGTTTAATCCATCAGGAATATGATACCGATATAACTTTAGAGAGCTGTGCTGCAAAGCTCAATTACCATCCCAGCTACATTTGGAAAGCTCTGCGCAAGGAGTATAATACTACGTTCAGCGATTATCTGTCGCAGTACCGACTAAAAATTGCTAAAGAATGGTTAAGAGAGACCGATATGAGCGTAGCAGAAATAGCTGAAAGGTTGAGATACAGCAATTCCCAAAATTTTATACGTTTTTTCAAGAAGATGGAGGGAGTTACGCCAGGACAGTACAGAAACGCATATCGCCACTTCAAGGGTCAAAAAGGTGGGGAGCTTTAAGATTATATTTGATTAGAATGTATTCCCGGTTAAGATATAAAGGTATATATACGCCTTTTAATGGGATAAAAATACATTAATACAAAAAAATAACATTAAACAGGATAATCATCGTCTATCCAGTGCGGCATTTTAAGGGGATTCAATAAAGTGATTATTGAGCGTTATGGATCCCAAACATAAAATTAATGGTGTAGGAGAGCCCGTAATATGGACGGATAAGTGTAAAATTTAAACGCCAGCTATCATTTTATTATACGAAGGGAGACAAGTTTGTATGAGAGTTGCAACAAACAGCCCAACGCTGAACTTAGAAACCAAATACAGAAGAGAGATGTGGAGAAAAATAAGGAAGGATAAGTGGTATTATCTGCTTTTGCTTCCCGGCATAATTTATTTCTTAGTATTCAGGTATGGTCCTATGTGGGGAATACTCATTGCTTTTAAAAATTATATGCCTTTCTTGGGTTTTTGGAAAAGCCCGTGGGTGGGATTTCAAAACTTTGAAGACTTTTTTGCAAATCCCGATTTTTTCAAGCTGTTGAGAAACACTCTGCTGATATCGTTTTATAACCTCATATTTACGTTTCCGGCGCCCATAATACTTGCATTGTTGTTGAACGAAGTGAAGAATGCGCTGTTTAAGAGAACGGTTCAGACTCTTGTGTATATACCCCATTTTATATCCATGACTATAGTGGTAAGCTTGACATACATATTTTTAACCACCCAAGGTGGATTTGTAAACAACTGGCTGTATGAGCATACGGGGAGAAAGATACAGTTTCTGACGGATCCGAAATGGTTCAGGCCTTTGATAATAATACAGACTATATGGAAGGAAACGGGCTGGGGAACGATAATATTCTTAGCTACACTTACAAATATAAATCCTTCATTATATGAAGCAGCAATAGTTGATGGTGCTAAGCGTTGGCAGCAGATGAGGTATATTACGTTGCCTTGCTTGATGCCAACGGTCATAATACTCTTGATACTCCGGTTGGGTGGCATACTCGACACGGGTTTTGAACAGATCTACTTGATGATGAATTCGCTTAACAGGGAAGTGGCTGATGTCTTTGATACCTATGTCTATACTATGGGTATAGCCCGAGGAGCATTCAGCTACAGTACAGCGGTTGGACTTTTTAAATCGATTGTGGGTATAGTCCTTATACAGCTGAGCAATCTTTTGGCTCGGAAAGTATCAGACATCAGTTTGTTCTGATGTTAATACTTCTTGAAATATTTGAAATAAAAGGGAAGAGGATGAGAGAAAGATGGTATTGAGAGGCAAGAAGTCAAACGCAATTCGGGAATCGCTCGGGAGCAGAATATTTGATGCCTTCAATTATGTTTTTTTAGCCTTTGCGGGGATGTTATGCATTCTCCCATTCCTCTATGTTATAGGTGGTTCGTTTGCAACCGAAGGGGAACTGACCACCAGGAGCTTTTTCATAATACCTCGTACCTTTACGTTGGACGCATATAAGTATATATTTTCGACGTCGGCTCTTGCCAACAGCTTCAAAAATACGCTAATCATTACAATTGGCGGTACAGCCATAAATCTCTTTTTCACGGTTAGCATGGCTTATGCGCTGGCCAAAAAGGACCTGATTGGCAGAAATGCCATAATAAATATGGTCATATTCTGTATGCTATTCGGTGGTGGGATGATCCCCACGTATCTATTGGTAAGGAATTTAGGCATGTTAGATACCTACTGGGCCTTATGGTTGCCCGGTGCCATCAGTCCCTTTAACCTTTTTATAGTGCGCAACTTTTTTGAAGAGTTTCCAGGGGAGCTTAGGGATTCTGCTGAAATAGATGGATGCAATGTGCCGCAGACGCTGTGGTATATCGTACTCCCGCTTTCAAAAGCAGTGCTGGCTACGTTTGCACTGTTTTATGGAGTAGGTCACTGGAACGCATTTATGGGACCGTTGCTTTATCTGAATGATTCGAAGAAATGGCCTATACAGATCATACTGCGAAATCTTATAATAGCTTCGTCCGGCACGGCAGGTTTAGGCTCACTGGTGGATATGCCGCCTGACTATCAGCCACCCGCACAGGCGCTAAAATTGGCGGTCATTGTAGTGGCGACGGTACCGATTTTGCTTGTGTACCCATTTTTACAAAGGTATTTCGTGAAAGGAGTTATGATAGGTTCTCTGAAAGGATAAATATTTGCGAACGTTGTTTTGGGGGTTAAAATGAACGTTTCCGCGGTTTTAGCTGCGGAAAGCTATAATCACCAACAACTTTTTAATAAAAATTCAACATAAATTTTAAAAGGAGGTAAAGTTATATGTCTTTGAAACCAACAACACGTCTCTTAATGGTTTTAGTATGTATTATGTTGTTTGCCTCAGCCGTGTTGGCAGGATGTTCCAAGGATGCTGTGAACCAGCAGCCACAGAGTGGAGAAACCGAGAATAAGGGGGAAGAGACGCAATCCGGCGGCTCTTCTGATGAACCTGTGCAGGAAGAACCTTTTAAATTGAGCATCATGACCATATTCTATCCAAGCGACAAGGCACCAGAGCCTGCTCCCGAGGATAGTCCGGTTATTCAAAAGTTAGAAGAGTATACCAATACTGATCTGGAGATTCTGTGGACTCCTTCAACTAATTATGAGGACAAGTTTAACGTAACATTGGCTTCCAATGATATGCCAATGGTCATACTTGCTCCCGGCAAAACGGCTACAGTGATAAGCGCGTGCCGAAATGGGGTTTTCTGGGAATTAGGGCCGTATTTTGAGGAGTATCCGAACTTGAGCCAGTTCAACCCAATTGTCCTTAACAACATATCAATCGATGGAAAAGTGTACGGGCTGTATAGAGCTAGAGATTTGGGAAGAAATGGTATCATCTACCGGCATGACTGGCTACAAAAAGTGGGAATGAATGAATTAAAGACTATTGACGACTTCTATACCATGCTTAAGAAATTCACTTACGAAGATCCTGATGGTGACGGAAAAGACGATACCTTTGGTATGGTGGTTCATCAAAGCAATTATCAATTCAATGTTTCTGCCCTGTGGTTTGGTGCACCCAATGGATGGGGTGAAAACGAAAATGGTGAGCTTGTACCTGCCCATCTCACTCCAGAATATTTTGAGGCATTAAAATGGTGGAAAAAGTTATATGATGAGAAACTGATAAACGAGGACTTTGCTGCTTTGGACCCCGAAAAACGATATGACTTTATCATAAACGAGCAAGCGGGCGCAGAGATACAGGTGTGTGACGATGCCGGAAGGCTGGAATCCAGATTTAAAGATGCCGGTAAGAGCGTAGGAACGCCAAATACCGCAGAGGACGTTGATGTACGCTTGGGTATTGTAGGGGCTGTTGAGGGCCCCAAAGGCCTGAGGGCTTTGCCTACATCAGGGTATAATTTGTTCTATCTTGTTTCAAAGCAGTCGGTAAAGACAGAAGATGAACTTAAAAGAGTGTTGAAATTCTTTGACCAGCTGGGCGATAGGGAGATGCAGGACCTGCTCGATAGAGGAATTGAAGGTGTACATTATGAGTTAGTTGATGGAAAAGTGAAACCTATTGAAGGCGATCAACGGCTGGGTGCACAGCTATCGGGGCTTAATCAGCTGTTGCTGTTTGTGCCAAGGAATAATCAGACGCCGCGAGTGGATACAGAAGTGAGAGAGCTGCAGACAAAGGTTATAGCTGAAAACGAAAAGATAGTTGTTGGTAACCCTGCAGAACCCCTTATTTCGGAGGTATACAGCCAAAAAGGGCCTCAACTTGACCAGATCATTGAAGACGCACGGGTACAGTTCATCGTAGGCCAGATTGATGAGCAGGGTTGGAAGGATGCTATAGAGCAGTGGCGTAAGTTGGGCGGCGATGATTATATCAAGGAGATAAATGATTTGTATAAAAAGGCTAAAGCAAATCAATAAATCCCACCAAAAAATATCGAATGATGATGCGATAAGATATACCAGTCCGGTACAAACGGGCTGGTATATCTTTTGGATTTTTTCAAATTTAGTTGGCGTAATCGATTAAAAATGCAATGCTTATACATTTTTTGTAACTGAACAAATATTTTTAATTTGGCACAAAATTAAAGCATATAAATAACAGAAATGGAGGTTGTTTTGCCATGCCCAAAGGGACAGTATTCAAGGGAGATAAAGTAACCGTTAAAGATAGTTTCACTGGGGTTGAAGTCACAAGGATAAGCCCCAATGTTGGAAATACTTTTCATCCATATTTTACTCAGCCTCTTTTTTCATTTGATGGGAAGAATGTACTGGTGGCTTCTGACCGAACAGGTTCCTGGCAACTTTATAGCCTCCATATTCCGACGGGGGATATGGTGCAGCTCACCGATGAACCGGATATCCGGCCGGGAGCTTCGCTTCTTGACCCCAATACCATGAGGGCTTTCTACTGGGCCGGCAGAAAATTAAAATCTGTAAGCTTGGATACTCTTGAGGAAGATGAGTATTATACACTGCCCGAGGGCTTTGTCGGCTCAATACTTTCAATTACCTCGGACGGTTCAACGTTGTATTTTGCATACTCAGAAAAATTAGCTTTATCCACTGTAACCAACAAAATATATTCCGGGATGAACGAGACGTTTTTCCGTCGCCCGGCTAGCGTGGTCATGCAGGTAAATGTGGTGGACAAAACCGCTAGAGCCATATGGGGCGAGCGGGAGTGGATCACCCACGTAATAGTAAGCCCGGTGGATAACGATATTGTATGCTTTTGTCATGAAGGCCCCTGGCATCTGGTGCAGAGGACCTGGATTGTTAGAGCATCTACTTCAGAAGTATGGCCAATAGTTGAGACCAAACGGTACTTGGAACGCGCAGGGCACGAGATATTTACGCGCAGCGGGTGTATATGCACCCAGTATGGGCGCCGCGAGAGCATATCCGATGAGTGGAAGTGCGCCGACCTTTTTATAAATCCCGATGGTACCAACATGGTGATGTTTGAGTACAAGCCCGGTCCGAAACCCATGCATGTACAGGTAAATTCCACAGAAGAGTATGGCGTTGGTGACGGTGCTTTTATGATCAATGGGCCCAAGGACGGCGATCAATATATATCGCTCATCAAATATGAAAACGGGCTGGCGAAGCAAAAAATCCTCTGCACCCATGGAACTTCCTGGAAAGCACAGCACAGCCATCCACACCCGATATGGTTCCCCGATGACTCCATGGTACTTTTCACTTCCGATAGAGAAGGGCGCTGCAACGTGTATATTGCCCCTGCAGACTATGATATGCTCAAATAGCTGAACTCCTTATACAAATTTACGGTCAACCGCCGGGAAAGCCTTCTTTTTAAGGAAAGGATGAAAAGCGGTCCCTGATTTGAGCATTAAATTGTATGCATCTAATACTTGCAGTATAATGTAATTATGAACAGCAAAAGATGGAAGTGACCAATTATAACGGTTTATGACATTGCCTATCAGACTCATCAGGTGCCCCAAGTACCCACGCAAAGTTCCTCTGTAGAAGGAGCGGCCGATGGCTAAAGATAAGGTTGAGGCCCAGCGATGAAACGTCTGTTGTCGTGGAGAGGGCGAACCTACTACAGAGGAATGTTTTGTCGTAATAAAAGAGAAAGTTTACCTTGTGTAGGAAGTGAGAGCGAGTTATATTAATCTATGTTATGAGATGGTGCTTTTAGAGGGGGGAAATTTGTGTGTCTCTAAAATTTGGTATACAGCCTTTTTGGTTCTGGAACGGCGATATGAGGGATGACGAGATAAGAAGGCAAATAAGGGAGATGGCTGAAAAGGGGATAAAGGGCTTTTTTATTCATCCCCGTCAAGGGCTTTCGGTGCCCTATCTGTCTGAAGAGTGGTTTAGAAAAGTGGGCATTGCCGTTGAGGAGGCAAAAAAGAGAGGTCTAGAGGTATGGCTCTATGACGAATACCCCTATCCCAGCGGGGTAAGCGGCGGCTTGGTGGTGCTGGATCATCCGGAATTTGAGGCAAAAGCCCTTAAAGCCCGAATATTCGATGTGGAAGGCCCTAAAGCCGTCGGTATGGAACTGCCATGGGGGCAAGCCTTGCTGGCAAGGGCATATCCAAAAAAGAATGATGTGATCGACTGGGATGACCCGGTGGAGCTGTTGCACTGCATAGGCACGGGATATAAGGAAAACATCTTTCAGATGAGCGGGCTTACCCAGTACAACAGAAAAAGGTTTTTTACAGGCAAGCCTGTAAAAAAGCTTCACTGGGATGCACCTGAAGGTACATGGCATGTCTGTATTGTGTTGCAGGTAGCGGTGGGTGACTTCAAATACTTCGGGAAATATGTGGATCCCTTAAATCCCGAGGCGATGAGGTATTATATCAATACCACCCATGAGCAGTATAAGAAATATTTCAGCCATGAGTTTGGAAAAACCATAAAGGGGATTTTCACTGATGAAATAACGGCTTTTCCGCCGGGTATGCCGTGGTCACCGCTTTTACCCGAAATGTTTGAAAAAAGAAACGGCTATTCGCTGGTGGACAGGTTGCCCGCCCTGTTTGAACGCATGGGGCTTGACACCGATAGAGTGAGGTATGATTACTGGAATACCGTCACAAACGCTTTTATTGAAAGCTACGAGGTCCAGGTTCGGGATTGGTGCGAAGCCAATAATCTGCTGTATGTGGGGGAAAAGCCCATACTGAGAAGCAAGCAGCTTAAGTATTTTCATATACCGGGCATAGATGCGGGGCATCAAAAGGTGGGTACCAGGCCAGACGTTGCCAGCCCTAAATACAGGGCCAATGCCAAGCTTGTCAGCTCGGCAGCCCATTTTTATGGAAAACCCGGCGCTTTATGCGAGTGCTTCCACAGCATAGGGTGGGGTATGACCCTTCAAGACATGAAATGGACGTTCGATTGTCTTGCGGTTCAAGGGATAGGCTTCTTTGTACCCCATGCCTTCTTTTATACCACCGATGGGCTGACCAAACATGATGCCCCTCCGTCCAGCTTTTATCAAATGCCCTATTGGTCCTATATGGGTTTGTTGTCTGATTACGCAGATAAAATAACCGATATCATGAAAAGAGGCAGGCGAAAGGTGGATATAATCATATTGGATCCGATTTCAAGCCAGTGGACGGCCATGGGAGAGAAAAGGCATTTGAAGGAAAAGCTAGAGAATGGATTTTCCAGGCTGCAGAGGGCGCTTCTGGAAAACCATTTTGATTATTATATAATGGACCCTGAATTGTTTAGCCAGTGCGACACAAGGCATGGATGCATCAGATTCAGAGATGAGGAATACAAGGTGCTCATCCTTCCACCAATGCTCAATATTGAGGAATGCGCATTGGAAAAGCTCAAGGAGTACATTGAAGGTGGAGGCATCGTCATAGGGGTGGAGTGCCTACCCGTTGAGAAGATCGGAAGTTCAGACACCGGTTCAATGTTCAGCCAATGGTTCGATGTGGATGCTCGGGATATTTACGGCCGTTATGTGGGGAATGAAAATTTATCCGACGCTAGAGCAACTTATACTGATGTGGTTGCGGGTAATGTCTACAATGAACAAAACGATGAAAATCAAATACGTATTGAGGCTTCTGCTAAAAAGAAAAAGGCGTTTTTTGTAAAAAGCGTAGAAGAAGTTCCGGAAATGGTGGCTAAAATGGTTCAGCGGCCTATCTCTATCATTAGAGATACCTGTCAGGGAAGCCGAGGCACTTATCAAGAAGTTGGAGGTACTTGCTGCGAAAGCAGAGATATACAACAAGAAGACATTTATCAAAACGCTAAAGCCACATGTCGTGAAGTTAAAGATTCCCACTTGGAAAGCATAGAGGCCTGTCCGGCTGGCATAGATGCCTCTCAAGAAAAGGATATATTAGCGGCATGCTATGAAGTTGATGGCCAGCTGAGCTGTTTTTTGGTCAACACATCAGGTACACAGCACAGGGTGAGAATTTACCCCAACTGCAACAGTTTTTTACATCCACAGGTATCCTGTAGCGATCCCGGTTTGGAGGGCAGCGAAAGCATTATTGAGCTTGATGAGAATGCCAGAGAGAGAGGTTTTGTTCTTGAGTTTGCGCCTTATCAGGCCTATATTTTGACAGTGAAAGAGAGGCAGGATGAAGCGATTGGGCTACAGGCCAAAGCGCAGAGTTCTGCAGCGAGACAAAAGATAGACCTTGATGATAATTGGGAAGTCCACCCCAAGGGCATGAATGCCTTGAGGCTGGGTCTCTGGCGGCTTAAAGTTGAAGGCAGTTCGGATGAGAAGCTGGTGGAGTGTAAACCCATAATAGATCAGATTCACGATACAGGAATTGCTCTACCTGTAAAGTTAAAGGATCATTTTGGCTGTCCCAAGCAGCTGGAGCTGCCCACACTTAACTGCATATACACAGCTGAATTTTCTGTCGAGGATGATGTTTCGCTGCCGGTATTGTTGGTCATGGAACCCGGCAGCGTACAGGGTGAATGGTATATGCTGGTGAACGGCAATCGAGTAAATTCCGCTCAGTTTGCACCACAGGAGATATACCTGCCCACTAACCTGGCTGTGGATATATCGCCGTATATAAAGAAGGGCTTGAATGAGATACAGGTGAGGATAACTACTCAAGCCAACCATGATGGCCTTGTAAACCCGCTGTATCTGTTTGGACGTTTTGGGGTGGTAAAAGAGAATGGAAAATGGAAACTGTGTTCAATTAGCAATGTTGGAAAGCCGGGCGATTTAACAGGAATTGGCTTGCCATTTTACGCAGGTACTGTGGTATACAGAAAAAAGGTGTTCATCGATGGTGCGGCTGAGATGATGGAGATGTATATCGATGATACAGGTATGGAAGATGTGATAGCTCTTTATGTTAATGGTCATCTTGCTGGAACGAGGGCATGGAGTCCTTACCGTTGGATAATAGATAAAGACTGGATCAGGGCCGGGGAGAACGAACTTGAGCTTCATGTAACAAATACCCTCATACGGCTTTTTGAGGGGCAGTATTTTGATCACCGCAGACACGCTTATGTTGATGTATGCAGCTCTTGATGCTACGTTATATGCTGGTAAGAGTCTGCAAGCGTTGTTGATATAAGCTTTGTTGAGAGGAACTGCCAGATTATGCTTTGTTACAGGTTGAAGCCTAAAAAGATGGATGATATTGTTTGCACTGGCGGGATGGCACGAGAAGTGCTCACCGCCATTTTTGTTTTATTTTATTTTTGGCAGAAGTTTCGCAGATTAAACATTTTCCAGGGCATGGCGATACCGTGATATGGATTCCTGCGTGGACCTTCCTAGATTGGAACACCACATGCAACGCCTCAAAAGCTTTGAGCTCATTCCTTTCAAGCGGGCCATTGAAGAAGGAGCTGACATGGTCGTGGAGGCGCATATAGTGTTTCCAGACATAACGGAGGGAAAGGTGCCTGTTATAGCTTTGAAGCTCAAGTATGGTTTGAATGATCAGCCGGTAGATGCCAGCAGGATTTCCCAAACAGTGGGGATAAAGGAGCGCAGGGCTGTGGCTGACAGGGCCTAGGGAAGGAAGTGATATAATCCTCCCTTTCATTCTGTGAGGATTTTTGCTATACTGTATTCTGAATTGTTGTGGTAGAGATAAATTTAATAAAACGAAAGAGGGTTTGGCTGACGCATGGATGACGGCAAGGTGATTTATGTAAAAGGCGCCAGAGAGCACAACTTAAAAAACATAGACGTGGTGATTCCCCGGGATAAGCTGGTGGTGGTGACCGGGCTCAGCGGCTCCGGTAAGTCCTCGCTGGCTTTTGATACCCTGTATGCCGAGGGGCAGCGACGGTATATAGAATCGCTGTCGGCGTATGCCCGGCAATTTTTGGGACAAATGGAAAAGCCAGATGTGGATTATATCGAGGGGCTTTCGCCCGCCATATCCATTGATCAAAAAACCCCGCGCAGGAATCCCCGTTCCACGGTGGGAACGGTTACCGAGATATACGATTACCTTCGCCTTTTGTTTGCCAGAATAGGCACTCCTCATTGCCCCAACTGTGGCAGGGAGATCCAGCAACAGACGGTCGAACAAATGGTGGATTACATCATGGGAATGGAGGAAGGAACCAGGATTCAGCTTCTCGCTCCTCTGGTGCGTGGCCGAAAAGGGGAGTATGTACGGCTGCTCGAGGACATAAGGAAGGAAGGCTATGTGAGGGTTCGGATAGATGGGGAGATGCGTGAGCTTTCGGAGGAGATAAAGCTGGATAGAAACAAGAAGCATACCATCGAGGTGGTGGTCGACCGGCTTGTTGTAAGGAAGGGCATCGAGCAGAGGCTCACCGATTCGCTGGAGGCGGTGCTAAAGTTAAGCGATGGGTTGGCGGTTGTAGATGTGATTGGGGGACAGGAGATACTCTTTAGCCAAAAGTACGCCTGCCCTGAGTGCGGGATCAGCATAGAGGAGTTAACTCCTCGGCTGTTTTCGTTTAACAGCCCTTTTGGAGCTTGTCCCAACTGTCACGGGCTGGGCGTTTTGATGGAGATTGACCCCGATCTGATAATTCCCAACCCTTCTTTGAGTTTGGCAGAGGGGGCAATTGCCGTTCCTGGATGGAACAGCGGCAACGGGGATAGCATGGCCAGAATGTTTTTGGAGGCGCTGGCCGAGCATTACGGTTTTAGCCTGGACACCCCTGTTGAAGACCTGCCTGAAGAAATTATCGATATCATTCTATACGGCACTAGAGGCGAGAAGATTAGGGTTAAGTATGACCGCAATGGTTCGGGCTATTTTATGGCCCCCTTTGAGGGGATAATCCCAAATCTGCAGCGGCGTTACCATGAAACCGATTCTGAATCGACCCGTGAAGAGATCGAAGCATACATGGGCAATACCCCTTGCCCTGTTTGTAAAGGCGCCAGGCTAAAGCCCGAAGCGCTGGCCGTCACGGTGGGAGGGCTCAACATATACCAGGTGACCAATCTGTCGGTCAAGGAGCTCCTGGATTTCATCGACGGCCTTAAGCTTACGCCTACGCAACAGCTGATTGCCCATCAGATACTCAAGGAAATCCGCTCTCGACTTCAGTTCATGGTGGATGTGGGGCTTGATTATCTGACTTTGTCGCGCCCTGCGGGAACGTTGTCGGGCGGTGAGGCTCAGCGCATCAGGCTGGCTACGCAAATTGGGTCTAGCCTGGTTGGGGTGCTCTATATACTGGACGAACCTAGCATAGGTCTGCATCAGCGCGATAACGAGAGGCTGATACGCACTTTGAAGCGACTCAGGGATCTGGGCAATACCGTAATCGTTGTGGAGCACGACGAAGAGACCATACGCTCGGCCGATTACATCATAGACATGGGGCCAGGGGCCGGGGCCCATGGTGGCCGGGTGGTTGCTGCCGGTACCGTCGAGGATATTATGAATACCCCCGAGTCCATCACTGGGCAGTATTTGAGCGGTAAAAAGAGGATAGAGGTTCCTCCTGTGCGAAGGCAGCCCAGCGGCAAATGGCTTGAGGTTGTGGGAGCCAGCGAACACAATTTAAAAAATATAAACGTCAGAATACCGTTGGGGGTAATGACCTGTGTGACCGGCGTTTCTGGCTCAGGCAAGAGCACTCTGGTGAATGAGATCCTCTACAAGGCGCTGGCCAAGGAGCTCAACCGCGCAAGCGTAAAGCCGGGACGGTATGAAAGGATATTGGGGCTCGAACACCTCGATAAGGTTATAAACATCGACCAGTCTCCAATAGGCAGGACGCCGCGTTCTAACCCTGCCACCTATACCGGCGTGTTCGATTATATACGCGAAGTATTTGCCATGACCAGCGATGCAAAGGTAAGGGGATACAACAAAGGGCGTTTCAGCTTTAACGTCAAAGGGGGTCGCTGCGAAGCCTGCCGAGGCGATGGCATTATAAAGATCGAGATGCAATTTTTATCGGATGTTTACGTGCCCTGTGAGGTGTGTAAGGGGAAGCGGTATAACCGTGAGACGTTGCAGGTAAAATACAAGGGGAAAAACATAGCCGATGTGCTGGATATGACGGTTGAGGAGGCTATGGAGTTCTTCGAGAACATCCCGAGGATTCACAGGAAGCTGCAAACCTTGTATGACGTGGGACTGGGCTACATCAAGCTTGGACAACCATCAACCACCCTGTCTGGCGGTGAAGCCCAGAGGGTTAAGCTGGCCACCGAGCTGAGCAAGAGAAGTACCGGTCGTACCATATATATACTTGATGAACCCACTACGGGTCTGCACATTGCCGACGTTCACAGGCTGATCGATATCCTGCACAGGCTGACCGATGGAGGGAATACCGTAGTGGTCATCGAGCACAATTTGGATGTGATAAAGACGGCCGACTACATCATCGATTTGGGGCCGGAAGGTGGAGAAAGGGGTGGGATGATAGTGGCCCAGGGCACCCCCGAAGAGGTGGCAAATGTGGAGGGCAGCTATACAGGCAAATTTTTAAGGCAGGTACTCAATATGTGAAAAAGTAGAAAGGATGTGATGTGTGTGGAAAGAGCTTTTCGCTATCAGACCGGCGAGGCCGATGAGATCGTCAAAGAGCTGAGGCAAAAAGGAAGCGTTGAGGTGGATGTGGATTCGGAGGACAAAATAAAGCCGTTTTTAAAGGATTTGGAACGGTATGGCATATATGAGCGCAGCGACATTCCCTGGGACTACGAAGCCATAAGCTTCTTTGAAAATCAGGACTTTTTATGCAGGGTACAGGTGGAGGATCGCGCTTGCCAGCCCGCCAAAATCTGGATTGTTTATAGATTTTTACAGCGAGTATGTTGAAGACGATTATGCCGATATATTTTGGGGTTGATGTCCGTTCAACCCAGCGTATGTTGATAGAAATAAATTTTGGTCGAGAAGAGTGCCTAGATGCAAGTTGCATTTATGCCTTAAAATATGTTTACAAGGCACAGGGATTCCTTTTGTGGAATGTGGATTATAAAAAGCCTAAGAGCCGAGATCTCGGACAGTGAGTCGGCCTTTGCTTTAAGGCTTACCAGCTGTTTTATCTTTGCCAACGTTGCATCGATATTGTCTATTTCTTCATGGTTGATAAATATCTGCCAGGAATTTTTGGTTTTTCTCCATAGCTGGTTGAAAGATTCTAGCTGGTCGTTAGCCATCTCCCAGTTATCGTCTTTTATTGCCGATTCCAGGCTGCTCAGGCGTTGTTCTAACTTTTCGGCGGAGGCCGCAAGGCTGTGTTGGGTCCAGACCGCAAAGCCGATAAAAATGATGGTTATTGCTACCATTATCAGGGGTATCTTCAATGAGCTCACCTCCGCTTTTCTTTTTCTTCTATCTGTAAATTTCTCTGGCTGTCAAGATAAGCGAAGAATACGTCCTCGGGTTTAAGCCCGCGAATCTCGAGCTGCTGAAGCAGCCAGTTGATGTCCACGCCAGCCTTGGTAAGGTTTTTGTGTTGTATATGGCCGTCCATGATGAGAGTGTATGGTAGGCCTTCATAGCGGGTGGAGAGCTTGAGGTCCTCTGCGGTCACCGGCCTTTTTTGAGGTTTGGGTATAACGCTTAGCTGGCCGTTGGTCTCAAGTATCGCAAACTCGACATCCGATACGTTAACTATATTTTTTTCTCTCAGCTGTTCCAGCAGATCGTTTACGTTATAGCGCAACCGAGCTAGCTCCTTCTGTACAATCTTGCCGTTTTGTATCACGATGCTGGGGGAACCGCATAGAATGGTTCTGGCCCTTTCGCTTTTTAAAGTGATGTATGAAATAACCACCTCTGCCAAAAGCAGCGCCAGGATGGATATGATTCCGTTCAAAAGGGGTATACTCGTGTCCTGCATCGGTACCGATGCCAGCTCAGCTATCATTATTGTCACCACCAGCTCAAACGGCTGCAGCTCACCCACCTGCCGTTTTCCCATAATCCTTACCCCAGTGACTACCACGGCATAGAGTATTAAAGCTCGAAAAAACGCCACTAACATAGGTACAACCTCTCACCCTTGCTTGTATTTTTATATATAGATTGGCTGGAACGTATATGTTTTATTCTTGATTGATGGAACCACCTTTTATTTTAAAAATACACCTTTTTAGTGAATCCCTGGAAGTATGCCACGGGCTGTCAATGTAGTAATAGTTAAACTTCTTGATAAACCAGTTTAATTCATCGTTAAGCCTTTTGAGGTTGTTTTCCTGTAGCGAAAAGGTGGCTTGGCAGAATTTTTTAAGCTGTGGGCCGCTAAGCAGGCGCTGTGCCTCCCCAATTAAGAGGTAGAAATGCTTGAAGCAAAAGCCTTTGCAGTTTTCATACAGCGATTGAAATTTGCTATTGCATGCCCACAGCTGAATGATGGACGCAGCATAGCTATGCATAGCATCCTTTGAATGAATGCATAAAAAGCATGGAGATTCATCGATATCGTATTGATTTGTGTGCCGATTAAATATCTTCCTTATGATGTTTAAAGCATGATATTTTGACGGCAAATAAGGGACTTCCATTATCCTTCTGAACTTACGCAGCTTTGACATCTCGTGCAATAATATCTTATCCACAATGAGGGCCAATCCAAACTTATCTCTGTAATTTAAAAGCTGCTGGAAATGCGTCGAGCAAAAGCTCATATGCTCCAGAGACCTGTGAAAATTTACATCGTTAACCATATCCCTGAACAGCCCTGAAATATAAGATTCTTCAGCTCTCTCCATTATATGGCATAGAGGGCACTCGGTATTTTCCTGGAAGGCGTCCCACAATGGGAATGTAAATATTTCCTGCTTCATTTCACACCTCTTTAAATCCATAATATTTAACAGTACTTATTGTTTTCACGTAATAGGAAAGTATTCAATTTTATTGGAGTTTAATACTTTACTAATTTAGCATATTAAATTATAATATTATTGTTTGAAAATTGAACAAGCCTTGAATGGAGGAATTGAAGTGAAGAGGAGTACAATTGTGCTTTTAACTTTGGCATTGATGGTTGGACTTTTATTGAGTGCCTGTTCGGGAGCTCAAGAGACCGCTAAAGACGATTCTTTGGAGAGGATTAAGCAGGCCGGAAAGTTTATAGTAGGGCTTGACGACACATTTGCCCCCATGGGCTTCAGAGATGAGGAGGGCAACATCGTTAGGTTTGACATCGATTTGGCTAAAGAGGCTGCAAAGAGATTGGGCGTGGAAGTGGAGTTTAAGCCCATCGACTGGAACAGCAAGGAACTGGAGCTTAAGTTTTTAAAAGCAGATGCTTTAGAAGCAAGAGTATTAACAGGCAAAGATAACAGATACGAAGCCGCAAAAATTATTCATGAATGGGGTGTTAAGGAGATAATGATAACTCATAAAATAGTGAAGTAATTGTGTATGATGGCACTTATTATAAAGTTCCATTAAAACCTCTGAATTTGATAGGTAGAACAGGAAGAGGAGACACGTGTTTTGGAGCTTATCTAAGTAAGCGATTAAACAATTCTATAAGTGAATCTCTTCTTTATGCTGCAGCATTAGTTTCATTAAAAATGGGGAAGAGTGGACCATTTAGAGGAACTAAAGAAGATGTAGAACACTTTATCGAACGATTTTATCAAGAAGAAAAATCTTATATTAGGGAGGAGAAAATTTTCTCATGACTTTAGGTTTATTTAACCCTAGACGGTGGTATTACATATTGGGACGAAAAAAAATAACGGAGTTAATAATTTTGTGTGTGTTTATTGTCTTTTTCTATGGACCACTTATTCATTTATTTATCTTGGCCTTTGCTGATAAATATGAATATCCATGGGTATTGCCGAGAGAATTTGGTATTCGCTGGTGGGAATATGTATTTAAACAAAAAAGCTTGGTCAGTTCCATGTCTTTATCATTTACTTTTGCCTTTTTATCTACAGCTATTTCTATGGTAATATGCCTGCCGGCAGCTTTTATTCTATCACGATACAATTTTAAAGGAAGGAAGCTTATCATGCTGTCTTTTTTGATAGGAAATGCCTTTCCTAAAATTGGCCTTTACACCTCTATTGGTATTATCTATTATAAGCTGGGTTTAATGGGTACTTTTGTGGGTGTCTTAATAATACATATGATTGAATCAATGATGATAATGATTTGGTTACCTACTAGTGCATTCCGTAGTGTACCGCGTCAAATGGAAGAGGCAGCACGTGATGTTGGAGCTGGACCTGTACGTACATTTTTCAGTATAACACTTCCATTGGCTTGGCCAGGAATTGCAGTGGCTGCTGTGTTTGCATTTATTGCTTCTCTGGGTGAAAATCAAGGAACACTCCTCGTAGGTTTACCAACATATAAAACTATGCCAGTAGAAATGTATGGTGTTATACTTGATTATCCTGCTACAGCAGGTGCTGTATTCGCACTTATTCTCATGATACCGCATTTACTTTTACTTCTGCTTCTAAGAAGATATATCGGACCGGAAACTTTGTCTAAGGGCTTTAAGATGAATTAAATTAAGAATCGTTTAATTTAACAAAGCAATAATTTTAAGGAGGAAATACATAAAATGGCTGAAGATATCAAGTTGGAAATCCGGAATATGACTAAAAAATATAAGACGGGGGATGGGGTAGAAAACATTAACCTGAAGGTGAGAAAAGGAGAACTTGTTACGTTATTGGGACCGTCAGGTTGCGGGAAAACTACGATTTTGCGTACAATTGCTGGTTTCCTGAAATGTGATGAGGGTGAAATATTAATTGATGGTAAACGGATTGATCATCTACCTCCGGAAAAAAGGCCGACAGCTATGGTTTTTCAAAACTATAATTTGTGGCCACATATGACTGTATACGAAAACTTGGCATTTGGTTTAAAATTACGTAAGGTTCCAAAACAAGAAAGAGACAGGCAAATTAAGGAAATACTTGAGCTTGTCAAAATGAGTGGTATGGAGAAAAAATATCCAAGCCAGTTATCAGGAGGTCAACAACAGCGGATTGCGATTGCAAGGTGTTTGCTTTTAAAACCTGATGTATTGCTTTTAGATGAACCCTTTTCAGCTTTAGATGCTAAAATTCGCTCACAAATGCGTGAGGAACTTAGAAAACTTCAGATTGACTTGAAAATAACAGTAGTATTTGTGACACATGACCAAGAGGAAGCGATGGCTTTGTCAGACAGAATTGTGGTCATGGAGAAGGGGCATATTGTGCAGGTTGACACTCCTGCAAATATCTATGAAAATCCGATCAATAAGTATGTGGCCAGTTTTATCGGTGAAATGAATTTTATTGAACTAGAAGACAAAACGATTGCCGTCCGTCCTGAACATGTTTCAGTTAAATCAGGAGAAGGAAACGGAATAAAAGGTACAGTTCGTGCTGTTATGATACTTGGCCATTATGTTGAAATTACAGTGGATAGCGAGTATGGTATTATTAAAGCTTATGTTCCAAATGAGAGCGTCGTTTCCTATTATCCTGGAGAAAGTGTAACGCTTTCATTTAGCAAGTTCCTTGAGTATCCAAAAGATGAGAAGGTAGTAATGTAAATAGGTTTATGCTTATGTTGTCTTAAATTATGATAGTAAGCCAATTATGCGGTGATAAACTTTATATACAGAAAGCTAGTAAATGTATGAACAAAGTAAGTTATATGAATATTGAGTTCTAAAAAATTAATAACATTCTTTAGAGAGATATTTAAAAATTCTAATAAAAGAGGGATCATTATCCGTTTTAGTATGATATACAAAGATTAGAAGTTGCTGGGACAAAAGAGATTTGTGGGAAGTAGTATAAGAGGGACTCTTTAAAAAGAAAAAAGCAGAAAGCGGTGGGACTGTGGTATAAATAAAAAGGTTATCTTGTTTGGAATAGAAAGGGGATGTCAGGTAAATTAAGTAGCGGAGATGACAGATATAATAATAGGTGAGTAATACTGTTATTAGTGTAATAGCGAGAGCAGACACACTGAAAGAAAGAAGTGATCTGAGTCAATTTGCAAGGTGGGAACACATTGAAAAATGCTGGTTTAATTTAATAAGAGCACAGTTCAAGAGAGCGGAAAGAAGGACAGAATTTTTGAAAGGTGGTCTAGTAATGCAAAAAATCTTTTATATTGAGATGTAGTAACTGATGTTAAGCAGGCACAAAGGGAGAATAGAGTCTTTATATACTTAATGTACTTAACTTATATTAGACACGAGAGAGTTAGTTTGAGAATAAAAATAAATAGGTACTTAATAATAAAAACTATCAAAGTGAAGAAGATTATGTCTGTGCTTGTAAAAAAGAAAGACTAGTATAAGTGAAAGAAAGTAGTTGGAGTTAATGAGAGAAAGGTAAATATAAACTGCACAATAGGAAAAATTATGAATAAAGGTTGATGGGGGATAGTAGGCTTCAACTTCATTAAGGTATAGACTCTTGATGCTAGCAAAATTGCATCTTCCACTACTTTTATAAGACAATACGAAAAAAGGTAAAAGCAAACATGCAGAGGGAAATAAATGATAGGGAATGCTAGGTGGGAAAAAGTGTTACAGATTTGATTTTTTCATAGAGTTGTGGATATTTTTAAGATAGAGATTATAGAGATATGTGAAGAAGGTAATTATTATTGTAACTTATTAGAGAAAAAGTAAGAGAGGCTCTAAATAGCTGTATAATTTTATGATATATGCAGCTATTTAAAGATAATATTAAAGATAATAAACAATTTATTGAGAAGGGGGAATAAAAATGAAAAACAAGAAAATTATTGTTTGTGTATTAGTATTAACACTGGCAATTTTAATGTTTGGGGGTTGTCAAAAAGAACAACAATCTTCAGAGACATCCAAGGAGACTCAGAACGAGAAACCGAAAGTAACACTGTGGGCAACTGGCTCAGATAACGTGCGCAAGTTGTTTGAGAAAGCTATCGACACCTATAATTCAAAACCTGATGCTAAAAGTGTAGTAGAACTTCAGTTTATTATGTCTGGAACAGGTGAACAATCGTTGAGTGA
This sequence comes from Caldicoprobacter oshimai DSM 21659, assembly GCA_000526435.1. Lineage (GTDB taxonomy): Bacteria > Bacillota > Clostridia > Caldicoprobacterales > Caldicoprobacteraceae > Caldicoprobacter > Caldicoprobacter oshimai. The sequence continues at coordinate 307,992 of JAGB01000002.1, read as the reverse complement.
TAGAATTGCTGCTGCCAAATTGGCAGGCCAGACCAACACTGATTTTGATTTATTGGCGGAAAATGGTTCATCACTTTCAAATTATGTAGATAAGGCTGGTAAAGATCTGTTCGTGCCTATTGATTTTTCAAAAATTCCCAATTTTAAATATGTTAAGATGAAATCTGCTTTTTATACAGAATATGTAGTTCCTTATAGGGGTACCACGGTTGTAATGGCATATGATTCTGCTCGACTGCCTAATCCGCCTAAAACATTTGATGAGTTGACACAGTGGATCAAGAATAATCCGGGTAGGTTTACCTATAATTCTCCTGGTACTGGAGGAGCGGGTGCAGCATTCGTAAATTGGGCGCTTTATAAGGATCTTCCTCCAGAGGCCAAAGTTTCTACCGATGAAAAATGGGTAGATCAATGGGGTCCTGGTTGGGAGTGGCTCAAGGAAATACATCCATATTTGTATAAATCAGGTGGAAAAGTCGTTTATCCCAATAAGAATCAAGGAGCTCTTGATCTCTTAATTAACAAGGAAGTTGACCTAATTCCTGCATGGGCAGATATGGTATTGGACAACTTGTCCAAAGGTATTTTACCTGATACGGTTAAGATTTACCAGCTTGATCCGCCGCTTAGCGGTACAGATGTTGTTTTTGCTATACCTAGTATTGGTGGTAATCCTGAAGATACGTATGATTTTATTAATTTTATGATTTCTCCTGAAGGGCAAAAAATATGTCTTGAAACCATTTTCGCTATACCGGTTATTGACATTAGCTTAATTGATTCTGATGTTAAACAGATGGTAGCAGATCTTGATCCTTCAAAATTCAATGTTATATCTATAGGTAAACTTGAAGATATAAGGAACCAGATTTGGGACAAAACCATTGCTACTTTACCGTGAAAACATCAACCGTTTTGCTTCACAATAACAGACTGTATATAAGGAGATGTTTTGTCCTATCCGCAACATTTTACATTGCTAGAACAAATAGAATTTTATTATCCATTAAAGGTAAAATCAAATGCTTGTTTATAATATGGTGGGTAGTTGGTAACTATTTATGGAAAGAAAGGGAATTGGTATATGGAGAAAAAGACATGGAAGACAAATCTATTCATCGTTTTGATGCTAGCACCGTCATTGATAATGACGTTAGGAGTTATTGTTTATCCATTGATAAACACATTTATTCGTAGTTTTACTGCAAAGGACGGCAGTTTTACTATTGAACATTATAAATTTATATTTACTGATGATATCGCAGTTGGAAATATCATTTATACTCTGTGGATTGTGGTTGTAACTGTAATTGGATCAATTTTTATATCCTATTTGCTAGCGCTATATTTAAGATTTACAGATAGTAAAATTAGTAAGTTCATTGGTACCCTATATATTCTGCCTAGATTTATGCCGACCCTGGTAGCAGTTTATGCGATGATAACTGTTATCAGAGATTCAGGCTTGCTTAATCGTATTTCCGTGTTATTTGGTGGTGATTTTAAACCGGGTCTGATGTACAACGCTAAGGGTATTATTTTAATGAATCTCTGGTTTAATATCCCTTTTGCTACCATGATCATTGTAGCTTCACTTTCGGCTATCCCGGATTCGATTATAGAAAGTGCAAGAGATGTGGGTGCCAAAAAACTCAATGTGTTTTTCAAAATTATTCTTCCTCTTTCAATTAAAGATGTTATGATTGCCATGACATTTATTTTCATGAGCAATATTAGTTCCTTTACTACCCCGTATGTGATGGGAGGCAACAATCCTATTATGCTGGGTGTATATCTGCGTAAGCAATTCTCCGAGTATTCAAATTATGAACTAGCAGCAGCTCTTTCTGTAGTTATGTTTGTATTATCATCAATTCCAGCCTTAATATATATTTATACAAATCTAAAAGAACAAGAGTGGGAAAAAACACACTAAATACCTGGTTGCCATTGATAAAGCTATAAAATTTAAGATTTTTAAATTGCAATTGAACATCTTTTTATGTATGTAAACTACAAACCCCTACGTTGTCAAGGGAAGGGTAGAGATTTTCGAGCGTAAGCGAGAAAATGCTACCCAACCTTGACAACGTACACATGATTATTGCACGACTTTTTGGCATTCCTGGCCAGTAATAAGGCTTACTATATATAACCATTATGTTTACTTTTGCTGAGGGGTAATATTTAATACAACGGAATTTTACTAATTCAAGGAAAGCATTGTAAGCTTTGTTTGAGATAGGAGGAATAATTGTGTAAAAGCTTTGCAGCAATCTACTGAAAGGAAACTTTAACTTTCCTGATGATATTGAGGTTCCAAAATATCCTGCAAATCTACCCGAGAGAGTTCTTCAGTTTGGAGAAGGGAATTTCCTCAGGGCCTTTGTGGACTGGATGATTCATCAAATGAACAAAAAAGGTTTATTTAATGGGCGTGTGGTGGTTGTACAGCCCATTGCTGAAGGACTTGTTGAAAAATTAAATGAGCAGGATGGGCTTTATACTCTGATTTTGAGGGGATTGAAGAATGGCAAACCTACGGAAATAAAGGAGATAATCAGCTCGGTAAGCCGGGGAATAAATCCCTATAAGGATTGGGACGAATTTATAAAATGTGCTGAAAATCCCCAAATAGAGTTTGTGATATCCAATACCACCGAAGCGGGAATAGCCTATGACAGAGAAGACAGCATTGAAATGAAACCGCCCCGTTCTTTTCCTGGAAAGCTTACGGCATACCTTTACCACAGATTCAAATATTTTAATGGTGACCCCGAAAAAGGAATGATAATAATACCCTGCGAACTTATAGACAGGAACGGCGATAACCTGAAAAAAATAGTATTGCAGCTTGCTGATAACTGGAATTTACCTGGAGAATTTAAGATATGGGTAAAAGAACACAATATTTTTCTTAACACTTTGGTGGACCGAGTGGTAACAGGGTATCCTAAGGATGAAATAGAGGCAATAAGGGAAAAACTGGGATACGAAGATGAACTTTTGGATACAGGTGAACTTTTCCATCTCTGGGTAATAGAGGGTCCGAAAGAACTCTCAGAAAAGCTGCCTTTTACAAAAGTAGGCCTTAATGTTATATGGACTGATGACATGACACCATATAGAACTCGCAAAGTGAGGATATTAAATGGTGCCCATACGTCGTCGGTCCCGGCAGCGTTTCTTTACGGGCTTGAAACTGTGGGCGAGATGATGGATCATGAAGTGATGGGCGAATATGTAAGGAGCATCATATACGATGAAATAATTCCTTCAATTGACCTTGACAGGAATATGCTTATAGAATTTGCCGACGCTGTTATAGAGAGGTTTAAGAATCCCTTTATCAAGCATTATCTTATAAGCATTCTATTGAACTCAACGTCCAAGTTTAAGGCGAGGGTACTTCCGTCCATCAAGGAATATTACAGTAAATACGGCAATTTGCCCGAGAAGCTAACATTTTCTATGGCAGCGTTGATAGCGGTTTATAAGGACGGTAAGGTGGAAGGAAATGCTATGAGGGCCTATAGGGAAAAGGGAGAATTTATCATGAGGGATGACCTCCCTGTCCTGGAATTTTATGAAAATGTTTGGAAAGCGTTTGACGGTAGCCGCCAGTCTGCATTTGAGGTTGCCAAGAGGATACTTGGTAATACTGCACTGTGGAATGAGAACTTGAATGCCATCCCGGGATTTGCCGAGAAGGTTGGTGGGTACCTGTATGAGATAGCAGTATCTGGAATCAAAGACGTGGTGAACCGGTTGGTGAAGGGAGGAAACCGGTAAATGAAAGTGCTGGTCATAAATCCTTGTGATAATGTAGCTGTAGCTTTGGAGAGGATAAACAAGGGGGAAGCCTTTAAAATAGGGGCTTCCTCCATTGTTGCCCTTGAAGATATAGAAAGGGGACATAAAATAGCGCTAAAATGTATACGCAGAGGAGAAAATGTAGTAAAGTATGGATTTCCAATAGGCCATGCTACTGAAGACATAAAAGCAGGGCAATGGGTTCATTCCCATAATTTGAAGACTAATCTGGGAGAGATTTTGGAATACGAATACTGTCCTCAAAAAAATGAATTTAAATATGAAGAATGTTGTAAGACTTTTATGGGTTACCGCAGGAACGATGGCAGGGTGGGTGTAAGAAACGAGATTTGGATAATTCCCACTGTAAGCTGTGTAAACAGAAATGCTGAATTGATAGCGTTGAAAGCCAGGGAGATATATGCGAATGCGGATGGTATAGACGGTATATATGAATTTAAACATCCTTATGGCTGTTCTCAGCTGGGGAAGGATCATATTAATACACAAAAAATCCTGGCCAATCTGGTTAAACACTCGAATGCCGCGGGAGTGTTGGTGCTGGGCCTAGGCTGTGAGAACAACAATATAGAGGAGTTTAAAAAGGTGCTGGGAGAGTATAACCCTAACAGGGTAAAATTTCTTATAGCTCAAGAAGTGGAGGATGAGATTGAGGAAGGGCTAAAGCTTATCGGTGAACTCATTGAATATGCCGTGCAGTTTAAAAGAGAAGAGTGCCCTATCTCCGATTTGGTAATTGGCCTAAAATGTGGAGGGTCTGATGGATTTTCTGGGATTACCGCCAATCCCCTGGTTGGCTTTTTGTCAGATAAACTCATAGCCTGTGGTGGAAGTGCCGTGCTTACCGAGGTACCGGAAATGTTTGGAGCAGAAACCATACTGATGAACAGGGCTAAAGACAGGGAAGTGTTTAAAAAGATTGTAAAGCTTATAAATGATTTCAAAGAATACTTTATGAGTTACAACCAGCCTATATACGAAAATCCTTCTCCAGGCAATAAAAAGGGAGGTATAACTACACTTGAAGAAAAGTCCCTGGGATGTACGCAAAAGGGTGGGACAAGCCCGGTCGTGGATGTATTGGATTACGGTGATGTGGTAAGAGAAAAAGGGCTGAATTTGCTTTACGGGCCGGGCAATGACATGGTGGCCTCAACGGCGCTTGCATCAGCAGGATGCCAGATTGTTTTGTTTACCACAGGGCGAGGAACGCCGCTTGGAACGGCGGTCCCCACCATAAAGATTGCCACCAACAGTGAGATATTTAATAAGAAGCCCCACTGGATGGATTTTGATGCAGGAAGGCTTCTTGCGGGGGAAACCATGGAACAGCTTACCGAGGAACTCATAGATTATGTGATCAGGGTGGCATCTGGCATGCTGACAAAGTCCGAAAAAATGGGATTCAGAGAAATCGCTATCTTCAAAAATGGTGTGACGTTGTAATGATTACAAGAAGACCCGTCATCCTGTTATTTTGTAATTAAAGGGATGGGGGTCTTTTTTCTGTTCAGAAAATATGCAAGAAGGTTACAATCATGAAGCCATCACCTTTACAGGTTGTTGGTAGTTCACCAAAAGGAACAAACAATTAATAGAATAATGCAAAAAAATGTGATAAAATAATCGAAAATGTATTTGTTTTATAGCTGAAAGGGTTGGATGCTACATGCAACAGGAAAACAGGCGGATTATACTTTTTACAGGTCACTTCGGTAGCGGCAAGACTGAGCTGGCCATAAACTATAGTATAAAATTGACCAGGCAGGGGCAGGCGGTGACTGTTGTGGACCTGGATATCGTGAATCCATTTTTTCGTTCAAGCGAGGTTAGGGATGTTTTAGAAAAAGAGGGGATAAGGCTTTTGTCGCCTAATTTTGTTGGGACTACTGTGGATGTCCCGTCGCTGCCCCCTGAAATTTATTCGGTGTTTCAAAGCAAAAACAGCAAGGTGATTTTCGATGTAGGTGGAGATGATATAGGGGCTACGGCACTGGGGCGATACTATCCTTATTTCATGCAAGAGCCTTATCGAATGTTTTTTGTGATCAATGCGCGAAGGCCGCTGTCCAGTACCCCTGAGCAGATCATAGAGATGCTTAAGGCTATTGAGAGTCATTCAAGGTTAAAAGTTACTGACCTCATTAACAACACCAATTTGATGTATGAGACAAATTTAAATCATTTGCTTGAAGGACAGGAGATCGTGGAGCAGGTATCTGAAAAGTTAAATATACCGATTGCTTATATTTCCGGTGTTGCGGAGGTTATTGAGCAACTGCCGGAACAGTACAACAAAAAGGGATTCCCTATAGATATCTATCTCCATCCTCCCTGGGATCGCGAGGATGAGGTGTAAACGTTGTGATTCTTTTAAATTGTTTTTAGTGAATAAATGGAAGTGGTGTAATTGTGGAGTGAAGTACTGTGTTTTTCTTTGTATATTATAAAGATATTATAAAGCGTGAAAATTGCGATTTATAAAGACATTAGCCTTAATGGATTTGTGTGGTACGATTTTCACAATGTTGTTCACAGCATTATTGCTGGCAAAATAGCGTTTATTCATTTAAAATAAGATTGTATGGAAGGACAAGATAGACATTAATGTACTTAATACATCAGTTAAGATTTTAGGCTAAAAATTCTCTAAGGAGAGGGGTATATTTATGGCAAGGGTTATTTTTGATGAGGAACGATGCAAGGGATGTGAACTATGCGCCACGGTTTGTCCCAAGGGGATTGTGGTGATGGCTCGTGATCGCATGAATTCCAAAGGGTATCACCCGGCTACGGTGATAGAGATGGATAAATGTATTGGGTGTGCATTTTGTGCGCGAATATGCCCGGATGTGGTTATTGAGGTGGAGAAGTAGAAGTGGAGTGCGGGATTTAGCAAAGGGACTACGCAGTGCAACACCAGTATCGGGCAGATAAAAGCCCATATGTGCAAGGGCAATTGATGATTAACTGTGTTGAACTGAAGCGGTTTATCAGTTGTCTGCCAAGTTGATACTGCAAAGCTAGCCGGTACGCGTCATGCAAGGCAATAAAAGCAAGAAAATGGGGGTTGTGTATTTATGTCAAAAGTGTTGATGAAAGGCAATGAAGCCATTGCTGAGGCGGCCATCCAGGCCGGATGCAGATATTTCTTTGGTTATCCCATAACTCCGCAAAATGAGATCCCCGCGTATATGGCCAAGAGGCTCCCAGAGGTGGGCGGGTGTTTCATCCAAGCCGAAAGTGAGGTATCTGCCATAAACATGGTGTATGGTGCAGCGGGTGCGGGTGCCCGCGTTATGACGTCTTCTTCCAGTCCGGGCATAAGCCTGAAGCAGGAGGGGTTATCATACATTGCGGGGGCTGAACTGCCTTGCGTCGTGGTAAACATGGTTCGCGGAGGTCCGGGATTGGGAGGAATTCAGCCTGCGCAGTCGGATTACTTCCAGGCAACAAAGGGAGGCGGCCATGGCGACTATCACCTGGTGGTGCTGGCACCTTCCACAATACAGGAAGCGGTAGACCTGGTAATGGAGGGCTTTGATATAGCGGATCAGTACCGCAATCCGGTTATGATACTGGGAGATGGAATGCTGGGCCAGATGATGGAGCCGGTCGAATTCAGGCCTCTGAGCAGCAAACGGGAGCTGCCACCAAAAACCTGGGCTACTACCGGATATACGGGAGACCGGCCGAGAAATATTATAAACTCGCTGTTCATTGACCCGCAGGCTCTGGAAGAGCATGTAAAGAGAATTTACCGGAAATATGAGGAAATAAAGAAAAAAGAAGTAAAGGTTGAGTGTTACAACTGCGAGGATGCCGAGATAATCGTGGCAGCATATGGCACCACCGCTCGAATTGTAAAGAGCGTCATTCAGAAGGCAAAACGCGAGGGCATGAACGTTGGGCTTATACGCCCTATCAGCCTTTGGCCTTTCCCCACCAGCACCTTTGAAGAATGGGCTCAGCGTGAACACGTCAAGGCCTTTATGTCGGTGGAGATGAGCATGGGCCAGATGGTGGAAGATGTGCGCTTGAGCGTCAATGGCAGAAAACCGGTGTACTTCTACGGCAGGACAGGCGGAATGGTACCCGAGCCCAATGCGATACTGTCCGAGATCAAGAAGGTCATAGGGGGTGTTTCGAGATGACCAAGGTTTTTACCAGACCAAAATCTCTGACCGATAAGCCGTTTCACTACTGTCCCGGTTGTACTCACGGCATAGTTCACAGGTTGGTGGCCGAAGCGATAGATGAACTGGGCATCCGTGAGAGGACGATAGGGGTTGCCCCGGTGGGATGTGCCGTATTTGCCTATAAATACTTCAATTGTGACATGCAGGAGGCCGCACACGGTAGAGCGCCGGCTGTGGCTACCGGCATCAAGCGCGTTTTGCCCGACAGGGTTGTGTTTACTTACCAGGGAGACGGGGACCTGGCGGCCATAGGCACGGCTGAGATAGTGCATGCTGCCACGCGAGGCGAAAACATCACCGTCATATTCATAAACAACGCCATATACGGCATGACAGGAGGGCAGATGGCACCCACCACCCTTATTGGACAGGTGACCACCACCACTCCCTATGGGCGTGACCCTGGCAAGGCGGGCTATCCCATAAGAATGAGCGAAATGCTGGCAACCCTTGAGGGTTCGGCATACATCGAAAGGGTTTCGGTGCACGATATAAAGCATATAAATCAAGCCAAGAGAGCGATTAAAAAAGCGTTTGAAACCCAGCTGGCCGGCAAAGGTTTTTCAATGGTAGAGGTCCTTTCTACCTGCCCGACCAACTGGGGTATGACGCCGGTGGAAGCGCTGAAATGGCTGGAGCAAAATATGATACCTTATTATCCTTTGGGTGTTAAAAAGGAGGGAAAGTGATATGACCCACCAGATTATCATTGCAGGATTTGGCGGGCAGGGGATTATGCTGATGGGACAGCTCCTGGCCTATGCTGGCATGCTGGAAGGCAAGAATGTGTCATGGCTTCCTTCATATGGCCCCGAGATGCGCGGCGGCACGGCCAACTGCAACGTCATCATATCTGATGAGCCGGTGGCGTCGCCCATTGTAACCGAAGCGACGGCGGTCATGGTTATGAACAGGCCATCGCTGGACAGGTTTGAGGGTGCTGTCATGAAGGGAGGCCTGCTATTGGTTAACAGTTCGCTGATAGATAAAAAAGCCTCCAGAGATGATATAGAGGTTTGCTATATACCCGCAAATGAGATTGCGGATCAGCTGGGAAATAGCCGTGTGGCCAATATGGTAGTGCTGGGAAGCTATATAGCAAAGACGGGTGTCGTATCGCCGGCATCTGTCATAGAGTCTTTGAGAAAGGCGCTGGGGCCTTCCAAAGAGCACCTCATTCCGTTAAATGAGGAGGCTTTAAAGAGGGGCGCCGAATGCGTTAAGGAATGTGTAAGGAGATAAATCGAATCCTTTTCATCGATAGAAATATTTTGATCGAGAACAAGTAGTATCACAGGGATAAGAAGCCGCGGTCTTGTATGCCGCGGCTTTTATGTGATTTTATCAGGCCATGGTGGTGTATACTGTCTTCAGTTTGCGGTATTCTTTGGAGTATAGTATAATAGAGACAATGATGGAGCCGCCAGTGTGTTTTTGTTTTATGCAACAGGTATTTGGCTTGATGTATGCAATATGGGAAGTAAGGATATTAATAATTTAAGGAGAGAATATGGACAAGAAAAAGTACGCAATTCTTTTTTATATTGCAGTAAATATCATAATTATTGCAGTTATAGGGCTTTTGGATCCCAACCTTAAGGATATAGGCCGTGCGTTTAACACGCTTAAGCTGCACTGGCTTGCGGGGGCAGCGGCGTGCATGCTGATGTTCTGGGTTATGGATGCTCTAATACTCAGATATTCGCTGGCTGCCATTTTTGAACCCAGGCGTTTTAAGGGCTGTATGGAGGTTGCCTTAATAGGTCAATATTACAATGCCGTTACGCCCTTTGCCAGCGGTGGGCAACCTGCGCAGGTGTATTATATGTCCCGATTTGGCATCCCGGCCGGTTATTCCACCTCGGCGCTCATAATTAAATACCTGGTCTACCAGGTGGTTTTGTCAATATTCTGTGCGATAGCCTTTATATTTAAGGCTGGTTTGATATTTTCATATCCTTTTGTAGTGATTTGGATATCTTTAATTGGGTTTGTGATCAATGCCGGAGCAGTGTTTTTGATATATTCTCTGTCACTTAATCGCGGTTTTATAAGAAAAATAGTATTATCTGTATTGAAATTTTTTCACCGCGTGCGTATAGTGAAAGATTTGGAAAAGTGGGAAGCACGAATGGAAGCAGCGGTGGAGGACTTTCACAGGAGCCTGTGCATGTTCCGGGGAAACTACAAAGGCATGGCTCTGATGGCCGTTATGACGGCTATGCAGCTCATCTTTTATTTCAGCGTCACGTTTTTTGTCTACAGGGCGTTCGGTTTGAAGGACAGTGCGTGGATGGATATGATATTTGTTCAATCCTTTTTGTATCTGGCGGTATCATATTTCCCTGCTCCGGGTGCCATGGGAGCATCCGAAGGCGGTTTTTATCTGTTTTTTCAGCGGTTTTTCCCGGGGCACTTGATATTTGTCGCCATGCTACTGTGGCGGTTTATGACCTATTATTTGAACATCATAGCGGGTGGTTTGGTGATTATGGCCAGAGGTATTAAAGATTTGTCACGAGCCTAATATACGAATTGTTGATGAGAGGCTTATAAGACTTGTATATTCTTTAAATGGGTAAAACATTTAATTCTGCTTTTAAAACGGCTTTTAAAAGTAACCAAGGAATTTAAACTGAACAAGCAGGCGAGATAATGCGTTGCGATAAAAAGAAAATGGAGGAGCCAGCCATGAAGGTGCTTTTAGTTGCAATAAATTCAAAATTTATCCACAGCAACCTGGCTTTGAGGTACCTTAAAGCGTACTGTAGTAAAGAGCATTCGATGGATCTTCTCGAGTTTTCTATAAACGATCATATAGAGAGGATAATCAGGGAGATTTATTTTGTCAGGCCTGATGTGGTGGCCTTTTCATGTTATATCTGGAATATTAGAGAAGTATTGATGGTGGCTGACACATTAAAGAGGGTGATGGACCGGTGCGCGATTGTGCTGGGTGGACCCGAGGTTGCCTTTGATGCCGGGGATGTCATGAGGGATAATCCTGCGGTTGATTATATCGTTGCGGGAGAGGGAGAGGAGACCTTCCATGAGCTGCTGCATATCCTTGAGGACAAGGGGAATCCAGCACAGGTAAAGGGTCTGGTCTACCGCCATGGTAGGGATATAGTCGTCAATCCGGCCAGGCCTTTGATACAGGATTTGGATATGATTCCCTTTCCGTATCAGGATGGCTTTGCGGGGCTTGAAAACAAGGTCCTCTATTACGAAACTTCAAGGGGCTGTCCCTTTAACTGTCAGTACTGCCTTTCTTCAACCATTCCGGGTGTGAGGTATTTTTCGCTTGAGCGGGTGGAAAGGGAGCTTGCGCTATTTGTAAAGGCAGGTATACCGCAGGTTAAGCTGGTTGACAGGACGTTCAACTGTAATCCGGTGAGGGCAAAGCATATATTTAAGACCCTCATTTCGCTCGGTGGGCAAACCAACTTTCATTTTGAGATGGCGGGGGATTTGATAGACGATGAGATGCTGGATATATTGAGGCAGGCGCCTCCCGGACTTTTTCAATTTGAAATAGGGGTGCAGTCCACAAATCCCGACACAATACATGAGATTCAAAGGAAGATGGATTTTGACGCTTTGGCCAGGGCGGTTGCACGGCTGCGTGATAGCGGGAACATACATCTCCATCTGGATTTAATAGCCGGATTGCCTGAAGAGGATTATGCCTCCTTTAAACGCTCATTTAATGACGTGTATTTTTTGCGACCCAACAGGATCCAGTTGGGATTTTTGAAGTTACTCAAGGGTTCGGGTCTCAGGCTGAGAGCTGAAAAATACGGCTATGAATATACCCAGTACCCGCCTTATAAGGTGCTCAGGAACAACTATATCACTTATGAGGAAATCGCAAAGCTTGAGATGATAGAGGATCTGGTTGAGAAGTATTACAACTCCGGTCGCTTTAAATATACTCTTGAATACCTGATCAGTTGCCATGATGACAATCCATTCGAATTTTTTGAAAGGTTTATGGCTTTCTGGAAGGGAAAGGGCTATGAAGGGCTTTCATATAGCCAGATACGCCTTTATGAGATATTGCTTGAGTATGGACTTACGCTGGATAACGTGGATCACAGGCTATTGACAAATATCATGCGGTTTGACTGGGTAAGCCAGGAAAAGCCCAGCAGGTATCCAGAAGGTATAGAGCCGCCCCAGATACCGGGTCTGAGTAAGGCTGTTGATTCTTTTTTTAAAAACGAAGAAAATGTGCTAAAATTTATGCCGCACCTTAAAGGGTATACGCCCAGGCAGATATCCCGTATGTCTCATATAGAGGTATTCGAATACGATGTTGTGGAAGGCGTAAAAAGCGGCGTTTATCCTCCTTCCATCACTTACGTGCTTTTTGATTATAATGTTGGGAACAGGATATTTCGTAGAAGCAATTTCCATAAGGTCCGATTATAAATCGTATTCTTAATAATTTTTCAATTTTTACAATTAAGGGCTGTCAATAGTCTGTGAAAATGTCACCTCAAAAAGGATAATTTTATTCAGTAAAAATGTCAACTATGGGTTTTAAAAAATATTACAGAGATAATTTATAGCAAAGCTATTAGAAATTTTGACGCTCGCCGCTAGGCAGGCCGGTGGGTGTAATACACCCACCGGCATAGGCAAAAGCTTACCCAAGGGGGTGCATGTCAAGTGGCTTTCGCGGCATAAGCAGCAAAGCTCTAGGGTCACTCCAACTTATTCCACGGTCCACTTGACATGCACTCTGAGTCTAGGGCTTTTTAATACTATATTATGGGGGCAAAAAAGGCAATAAGAAACTAGGCCTTGATAAATATTATCAAAGCTTGTATGATAATCTATAGGAGAAGCGATAGATAAAAATGCTATGCCCAAGCTCGTGTGGAATTAAACAGCTGGTCTAGCATCTCAAGGATCTCGCGATCAGTTTCTTCGTAAGAGATTCTAGGCCTTTTTTGAGCCTGTTGTTTCCATGGGTGGTCAGGAGCCGGTTTTACGGGATTATGCTTTTTCTCTGATTTATGCTCAGACTGCTGTAAAGCTTGTTTTTTAGGTCGTTCTTCGAGTATTAGGGTATCATATATCGTACCGGCATAGAAAGCTTTTACGCCTATTTTAGGGCTGAATAGGACGGTAAGTTTAGCTTTGGGCATAGCAGGGACTTTTTTGCCGTCCTTGACCAGTTGATAATATTTCCCCTTGTATGAGAAGGCAGAGCCTTCGATGATGGTGCGACGTTCCTTGATGCACAGGATATAGTCGAGGTTGATAGCAGGGTCAAGAGGCCTGAACGCAGGCTGTGGGTTTTCAGGCTCAACCCCGAATCTTTTGTTGTAGGATTGAATAAATCTGGGTAAAAAAGCATTAGCAGCCTCAATTGAATTGATACCATAGATTTTAAGTTCGGCTTTCAACCTATCCTGAAGAGTATCCCAGAGTTTTTCGACACGCCCTTTAGCCTGAGGGGATCTGGCTTTGATTATATTGATGCCGAGTTCTTCCATAGCTCTGCCGAACTGTGTAAGGCTAACTGTTTTTCCTGCAAGTTGTTCTTCGATAGAAAGTTTACCATCATTGGGAGAGACGAAGATGGTATGGCGGTCAGAGTACAGGCTTAAGGGAACGCCATGATTAGTGATTATTTGACGTATGATTTCAAAGTATCCTTCCATACACTCTTGTTGAGTGAAGAATAGAGCGAGTATTTCGCCTGTGGCATCATCAATAGCCCCGTGGAGGGTAAAAGGTGGAAGTCCATCTATCCAATCGTGTTTAGAAGCATCTATTTGGACGAGCATACCTTTCTGGGGCATCCTTTTTCTTCTGTGGTGGGCTTTACGTTTACGGTGTTTTCTAGGGCTGCTAATACCTTCTTTTGTTAGAATTCTGTATACAGAGGAATAACTTACTTTAATGTTTTCATTTTCCATAAGTAAGTCGACGAAATGGTTGAAGTTTACGTCACAGTATTTTTCGCTTTTTTTAAGGTTAATGATGGTGTTTTTAAGTTCATCAGAGAGAGCATGCTGGGGCTTTCGACCTCTGTTTTTGTGGATGATGAACGCAGGTCCTTCTTTCAAAACCCCCTTTTTCAACCTTATTACTTGGCGTTCACTGAGGTTTAGAAGCTCAGCAGCTTCTCTGATGGTTATAACTTTATCAATTGTTTGATTTATGACTCTTAAACGGGTCATTTCTTTTTGTGTCATGTTGAATATCTCCTCTCTCATGTATGACATTATATCAGAATAATTTCAATATGACATTATCACAGAATAACAACATTTTTACAATTAAGGGCTTGACAAATACGTGTATAACTGTATACAATTATACACAAATAACTGAAGATGTGCCGGCCCGAAAGTACATCGACCCTGTGTTTCAATGTTTTTTTGTTGAAAAATAATTTATTGAATTTTTTACATGAACACAATTGAAAGATATAGCAGGTTGTTGAAATATAGCCAACTTAAAAGACGTCAAGAAAGCCTGGAGACTTATTTGGGAGGAGGAGATGTTGAGGTGCTGGAGTTCAGCAAGAGGACGAATACGCTGGAGCAGTCGGCATACAAATATTCGCTTCAGGATGTAGAGGAGCCAAATCTGTACAGGCATCTGTTCCCTTATGACAGCATACCCAGAATACCATTCAATCATCGCCTTGTGCCGATGCATGTACCTGATGAAATATGGATCACCGACACCACCTTTAGGGATGGACAGCAGGCAAGAGCACCCTTTACGGTGAAGCAGATTGTGGACCTGTTTGATTTGCTACACAAGCTTTCGGGGCCCAATGGCGTTATTCGCCAGAGCGAATTTTTCCTGTACACCGATAAGGATAAGGAAGCAGTGCGCAAGTGTATGGAGCGAGGGTATCAGTATCCCGAGGTTACCAGCTGGATACGCGCTTCCAAAAAGGATTTTGAGCTGGTAAAGGAGATGGGGGTAAGAGAGACCGGTATTTTGGTGAGCTGTTCGGATTACCACATATTCAAAAAGCTCAACATGACGCGTAAGCAGGCCATGGATATGTATCTGTCGGTGGTAAAGATGGCGCTGGAATACGGTATCAGGCCTCGCTGCCACTTTGAAGATATTACGCGGGCTGACTTTTATGGATTTGTGGTGCCCTTTGCCATTGAGCTTAAGAAGCTGATGGATGAATCCGGGATACCTATAAAGATTCGTGCATGTGATACTTTGGGGTATGGCGTGTCTTATCCGGGAGTTGCGCTGCCCAGGAGCGTGCCGGGCATAATATATGGTTTGAGACACTTTGCGGGCATACCCAGCGAGCTTATTGAGTGGCATGGACACAATGACTTTTACAAGGCGGTTACCAACTCTGCTACTGCCTGGCTGTATGGCGCTTCGGCGGTCAACTGTACCATGCTGGGCATAGGCGAGCGTACCGGAAACTGTCCTCTTGAGGCCATGGTTATAGAATATGTGGCTTTAAGGGGCGACACCAATGGCATGGACCTGTCGGTTATTACCGAGATTGCCGAATACTTTGAGAAAGAAATAGGCTATGAGATACCGCCTAATACGCCGTTTGTGGGCAGGAATTTCAACGTAACCCAGGCGGGGATTCATGCCGATGGCCTTTTGAAGGATGAGGAGATATACAACATATTTGACACGGGTAAGATACTTAAGAGGCCGCCCAGGGTGGCTGTAAGTCAGCATTCTGGCTTGGCCGGGATTGCCCATTGGATCAATTCTTACTTTGGGCTGGAAGGGGAAAATGCCATAGATAAAAGGGATCCGGTGGTGATCAAGCTCAAGGAACTGGTGGATAAGGAGTATGCACAGGGACGCACCACTGTTATGTCCGATGGCGAGCTGGAGGATATGCTCAAGCAGATTGCTCCCGATTTCGTTGAGAGGTTTAAGAAGGAATAAATAAATGGCTTCGAAAGGAAGCCTTACGCTTGATTATTTCTTTTCGAGGGGGGAAGGATTATGGTGGATTTTCGCCCGGCCAGGCCGGAAGACGTGGAACAAATTCTAGAGTTGGTTAACTATGTTTTTCGTACGTCCAGCGGGTTAGAGCCCACTATGGGCAGGCAGTTTCCTACTTTTATATGTGTAGAAAACGCTCCTAATCTTTATGTGGCTGTTGACGATGGAAGGATTGTAGCACACATCGGTATAAAGAAGAATACAGCCGTGGTATATGGCCATAAAGTCAGTATGGCCAACATGGGTGCGGTATGTACCCATCCGGACTACCAGGGGAGAGGGATTGGAACCAGACTTCTTCATGAGGTGTTCAGGAGCCTGGGTGAGGAAGGTATAGGGTTGGTCAGTATATCTGGTACCAGAGGCTTGTACAAGAGGAATTCCTGTGTAGAGATAGGTGAGGCATTTACGTTTGTATTAGAAAAGGGTAAATTCTCATGTGAAAATTTTGAAGGAATCCGGTACCATATCTCTGAAGACGCAGATAGAGCAGATGTTCTTTTTGATATATATAAGCGAGAGCCGGTAAGGTATCAGCGAACCAAGCGGGAATTTCCTGTGCTGCTTGAAGCGGTTCCCATGGTCCATCCCCCCGTTCCGGCTCTAACTGTGGCGGTGGCTTTTGCTGAGGAAAATGCGGGCCTTGCCTATCTTATAGGGTACGAGAGAAAACCCGGGGCATTTAAAGTGGTGGAGTATGCCGGGGAAAGAATGGTTGTTGTTTGGCTTGTTGATAAGCTCTTACATGACAGTGGAATGGAACAGGTGATATTGGAGGTACCCGCATATGATAGGGGCCTTGTATCAATCTTGAATTCAGTAGGATTAAATGGGGTTTCATCATATTATCCCGGTACAACCTTGAGAATCGTTGATAAGGAAAGCTTATGGAGGGACATATACCCTATCGTTGATGAGGCTTGGGATGAGGGCGTACCTCCTTCCTCTTTAGCCGAATTACCAAACGGAGTGGCTGATGATGACGCAAAGCTGGCAGAATTCCTGTTTACTGGGTTCAATCGACCGTCTTATGGTCAGCCATGGGACCAGGTTTTCCCACTGCCTTTACCTTGGCCAAATGGTTTAAACTATATATAAAAAGGGCTTTAAGCCCTTTTTATTTTTCGGTTCATTGTAAAATTAAATGCAACACCTAAAAAATAGTAGAACCATAGTGAGAAATCCTGTATGATATAGATATCCAAAACCCTAAACATACAGGGAGGTCTCACTATGGCTCAACATAATTGTACCACGAAATGTCGCTCTTTTAAACACCTAAGTGTCTATGAAAGAGGGAAAATTGCTGCCTTGTACAAAGAAGGCAAAAGTATACGCTACATTGCAAAACAACTAGGCAGAGCTCCAAGTACTATTAGCAGGGAAATTAAGCGTGGCACTGTTACTCAGCTTAAATCTGACTTGTCTACTTATGAAGCATACTTTCCTGAAGCAGGGCAGGCAATATATGAAAAGAGACGGAAAAATTGTGGTGCTAAACTCAAACTACCGCTCGTTAAGGACTTCATTAGATTTGCGGAGGAAAAGATGCTCCAAGAAAAGCCGTGGGCTCCAGATACTATAGTGGGTTATTGTAAGAAGGACCCTAGTTGGAAAGATAAACCTATTGTTTGTACTAAAACTCTGTATAACTATATAGACAGAGGACTGCTTAGAGTACGCAATATTGATTTGTTACTCAAACCGAGGCTAAAACCCAGGGATAGGATGAATAAAAGAGAGCCTAAACGGATTATGGGTAAAAGCATAGATTTAAGGCCAAAGGAAGTAGAGACACGGGAGGAATTTGGGCACTGGGAAATAGATACTGTAGTAGGCAAACGTTCTAGTGATGCGGTACTTTTGACATTGACTGAAAGGAAAACCAGGTACGAGCACATATTTCTTCTAGAATCAAGGAATAGTGAAGCGGTAAAGAAAGTGTTTATGGAGCTTAAAGCCTGTTACGGGGAACTGTTTGGGGAGGTGTTTAAGAGTATAACAGCCGACAACGGTTCAGAGTTTAGTGAGCTATCAACTATTCTAGAGAACCTAAAAAGTGAGGCATATTTTACCCATCCTTACTCATCATGGGAGAGGGGAAGCAATGAGAGGCAAAACGGGATCATAAGGCGTTTTATTCCCAAGGGCAAAGCGATAAAAAACATACCGCCATCAGAGATTAAGGAGATAGAGAAATGGATGAATCAATATCCTAGGAAAATACTGGATTACAGTACGGCAGAGCAATGTTTTTACAGAGAGCTATTAAGTATTTGCAGGGAAAAAGGCAAAGTATTAGAGAGGCAGTTTGTTCAAGTAGGCTAAGGTAGTAGTTTGAAGAAGGCCCAATGATAGTTTACAGTTAAAGCCATTTGGCTGGGTGTGCCAAATGGCCTGGAAACAATTATATCATTTGGTTTATGTTGTCAAGGTCGGGTAGTATTTTCTCGCTTACGCTCGAAAATCTCCACCCTTCCCTTGACAACATAAGGTTTTACATTTTAAACAGTAAAAATTTGGATATCTATATCATACTTTTCCTTAAAAAAGTGTTGCATTTAATATTGCAATTTTCACCCTTTTTATTTTTCTGCAATTTTGTATTTACATTTTTCATTAAATATGCTATTATCATTGTAGTAAAAAATTTCATGATAATTTTAAACTCAAAGTAAAACAATTTTTTGTTTTTCCGTAAAATGTATTTTTCGGTTTTTCTAAAACGATTTCGCGGGATTGATGCTGTTGATTCACAAGGATATTTGGCACTTCAACGGAGCTATTTCTTAACGAGGGAAGCTGCGATAATCCAAATGTATGGCCCACCGGGACAGTTGTGGGATACCTTAGACGACCAGGGGTTACCCATATTGAAAAAGGCTGAAGGTGAATTGACGGCCGAAGAGCGTGATCGTTTGGGGCTTTGGTTCTGGATGATACCAGGACACAGCGACCATGTTGATACCATCAAGTTTGCAGTAAATGATAAGCTACCAGAGGAAAAGAGAAACTGGGTAGTTTCAATGCAGGCACATATCTTGACGCCAACTAAGCTGTTAAGTGACGAGTTTGTAGGCATTGGCGAGACCATCGACCCACAGAGCGATATGGGTATTCAGAGGACTTTGTGCGAAGACTATATAAAGGCGAATTATCCAAAAGTGATCATGGCAAAATCCCCAGAAGAGGCAGAAAAGGTATACGAAGACATTATCAAGTTCTGTGATCAAAATGGAATGCCTCAGATAGAGGAAACCTATGACAAGAAGTATCAAGATAATGTCAAGCGCTTTGGTACTGTCTTGAAAAAGGGAAGGTATGCAAAATAATGTCAGGTACTTTGGTACTGTCTTAACTAAGTAATGAATCGTTAAATAAATGAATGTGCATTAAATGGTATGTTTTTGCCGTGTGGGCAGAATTGTGTGTCTGCTCACACGGTAAAAATTTTTAGACTCAGTTAATTTAGGGTACGCTTATGACTCACGATTCAGTGGTAGATTAAGTCTGCAAAAAAGAGAAGTAGGATGTGGTTATAAAAGCGGGGCTAAGTTATGAAAATGTGAAGTCAAAAGAAGGGGAGTGGTATTTTTGATGAAGATGTTAGACTTAAGTAAGTTTACTCCTATCAATTGCAGGGTTGAGAATGGACAAAGCGGAGAAGTCTATCTTATTTGCAATAGCGAAGGAGGAAAGCTTAAGGTAGAGGGTATACCTGGCAGTTTGGGGGGTGTTGACTGGAGGGATGCTAAGTACATAGTTTTTGATGCTATCAACCACGAGGATTATGTGATGGGGGTGACCTTGGAATTTTGGGCTAAGGGAAATCCTGGCGATCAACCTAATTTGACTGTAACCCTTGGACTGTTTCCAAGACTTAAGACTAGACTATCATTCCCCCTTGAGGCTTTAAACTCTCAAAGGATGTTTCTGGATAGGACTCCTGGCAAGCTTAAAACCGTAGTGTTTGGTAACAAGGTAGCGATAGAAGAAATAGACCGATTTGCCATTGGGACAATGAAATATTTCAAAGATCATAAGCTGGAAATATCCAACCTTCATCTTTCGGATGTTGAACCCGATTATCCTCTGCCTGATGTCAAGCTTGTGGATGAGCTGGGACAGCTTGATGATCGTGAGTGGCCTGGCAAAACGAAAAGTGTAGATGAGCTTAAAACATGGCTCAGAAAAGAAGCTGCGAAATCCGACGATATAGCATTATTTGATAATAGAAGCAAATATGGTGGATGGCTGGAGAAGAGATTTGACTCCACCGGGTACTTTAGAGCTGAGCATGATGGAAAACGGTGGTGGTTGGTTGATCCAGATGGATATGCATTTTTGAGCATAGGCCTTGACTGTATCAGTCCGGGGGTTCCGGGAAGGGTTGATGGCATCAGAAAACTATACAAGTGGTTACCCGATGAAGATGGTATATATAAAGAGGCTTGGAGCAAAGGAGACAGGGGCGAGTATTTTGACTTTGCGATAGCCAACCTAATCAGGGTGTTTGGTGAGGCATGGTGGGATGAATGGGCAAAAATTACTAGAAGAAGGCTTATTGAATGGGGATTTAACACCGTTGGCAATTGGTCATCGCTTAAGTTTATACGCTATGCCAAGTTGCCATATGTGTGGCCTTTAAGGGATTTCCCCGATACTACTAAAAAGGTTTTTAGAGATTTCCCCGACGTATTCAGCCAGGAATACAAGAATAATGCAGAGAAGTTTGCTGAGCAGCTTAAGGAATTTGAAGGAGACCCTTACATGATCGGATACTTTTTGAGGAATGAACCACAATGGGCTTTTATCCACGATTTGAATATTGCTGAAGAGCTGCTGGAGAATGAGGAGGATTTGGCTTCAAAGGAGGTTCTAATAAAATTCTTGTCAACACGGTATGACGGTGATATTGAAAAATTCAATCGGGCTTGGAATCTTGCATTGCACAGTTTTGGCGAACTTAGGAAAGGCGTTAAGCGTGCATCAAAGCTATCTAAAAAGGCGTCAGAGGACCTGAATGAGTTTTCAAGAATGATGATCAAGGCATATGTGGAGATTCCCAGCGTTGCTTGCAAGAGGGTAGATCCATACCATATGAATCTCGGTATGCGGTACGCTTATATTGCCAATGAGAACCTACTGGCAGGCTATGAAAATTTTGATGTGTTTTCTATTAATTGTTATAAGATTACTCCCTATGAGGACATCGAGCAGATAGGTAAAATTACAGGAATGCCGGTGATGATAGGTGAATTCCACCATGGCGCTTTGGATCGGGGATTGCCAGCCACGGGAATACGCGGGGTTGCTACGCAACAAGAACGCGGAAAAGCCTACCGCTATTATATGGAAACTGCTGCTACCAGCAAGTATTTTGTGGGAGCACACCACTTTACCCTGAATGATCAGGCGGCTTTGGGGCGATTCGATGGTGAAAACTTTCAGATAGGGTGTGTAGACATCTGTCAAAGGCCTTATCATGAATTCATCGAGGGGATTATGCAGACTAACAGGATTCTGTATGAGGTGGCCGATGGCAGGCGGGCAAATTATGACCAGCCGCCTAAGGAAATACCCAGGGTGGGCTTTTGAGATACTTTGTCGGGCAAACTTTTTGAAGCTATAGGTTTTGCACGATCGCCATAACTGTTATCGTAAATGTGATTGGAAGCGCAAACCTTGTACGAGGTAGCGTGGAATAATTTAATGGTTTAAGGACCAGCGGATACTTTGCTATAAGGAGCCTTTCAGGGGAGAAGATGTACGACAACGTACATAGCAGATTAAAACCTGTAGAGCCGACAACGACATTAAGTTAGAAAGGAGGGGGGAGCGCATTCCATCCTAAAAAAGATGGGGTCTCATGCGCTCCTATATTAATGAAAGAACTACTCAACAGCTTCAAACAAAAACTTGCCAATGGATATGTTATAGGTCCATTTATGAAGACGGGAGATCCTGCCTTTGTTGAGGTGGCAGGGTATGCAGGCTTTGACTTTGTTATACTGGACACCGAGCACGGTCCGATGAGCATTGAAAGCATGCAAAATAACATTAGAGCGGCGCTGGTTTCAGGTATTGTGCCAATCATAAGGGTTCAGGATCACCAGGAGGTCAATATAGCCAAAGCACTGGACATCGGGGCACTGGGCGTTCAGGTGCCACAGATAACCAATGCTGAGGAAGCTGAAAAGGTGGTAAAAGCAGCCAGGTTTTATCCCAATGGAAGCCGGGGAGTGTGCCGGTTTGTCAGAGCGGCCCGTTATTCTGCAATGGACAGGTACGAATATTTTCGTTCAGCCGATGATAACTTGATAATTCTGCAGCTAGAAGGGCAGGAAGCGCTTAAAAACATCGATGAGATCTTGGAAGTTGAAGGAGTGGATATGCTGTTTATAGGGCCGTATGACTTATCTCAATCCCTGGGGATACCAGGGGAGGTGAAAAATCCTAAAGTAATTGAGCAAATGGAATTTATCGTAAATAAGGCTAAAGGGAAGAATAAGATTATCGGGACGTTTATCGATAGCCTGGAGGATATCAAGCGATGGAAGAAAGCAGGGGTTCAGTATCTATCGTATTCGGTGGATGTAGGAATCTTTTTAGAGGCGTGCAGAACGATAGTGGAGGCGGCAAAACGCTAACAACTATGGAATGAAAGCTAGAGAAATCAAAGAGTTAAAGGGGTGAGGGAAGCTGGCGCATTTGTTGTTGCAATAACCCCTGCCAGTTGGGATTAATCGGCTAACGGTTGCCTGTGAAGAGGGGTGTATATAAGGCGGCCATCTTCCCTTTTGCTTTCCATAAGGGATATTTTGTGCACCTCGATTATCTGTTGCTGGCGGTCTATTGCAACAGCGCTGGCAACTTTTGAGAAGGGTACTGCCAGGCGCACCTCCCTGCCCAGGGTAATATGGGGTGAGTATCCCCTTGTGTCTTTAGCAATGCCTATGCTGCCTAGCGATGTTTCCAGCTGGTCAAACAGCAGGTTTAACATGTCCAATTCTCCATTGACTCCCATCCATATGATCATCTTGTTTCCCCGAGGGAAGTTCCCCAGATTGTCAAGGCGAAGCTTAAAAGGCTTTATGCCATGGACCGATTGGGCCATCGCTGCAGTAATGCTGCCCAAAAAAGACGGCTGTACCTCTCCTATGAATTTGAGCGTTAGGTGGAAATTTTCCGGCCTTGAAAAGTTTCCATCGGTGCTGTAGCTCATTACCTGTTTCTGGATTTTATTTAGGTAATCCTTTATATGCTGTTCAAACTCAATGGCGATGAAAACTCTCATTGCTTTCACCACGTATTCATATGTACTCTTTCGGGATTGTATCTGTCAGAGGGACCTTTTTCCTCATCCGGTACGCCGATTGCCACGATAGCGAAAGGTACAATATGCTCAGGAATGTTGAATATCTTACGGATCGCTTCCTCACGTTCCTTCCTTGGATGGACGCCCAGCCATACTCCGCCCAGCCCTAGCTGCGCTATGGCCAGCAGCATGTTCTGTGTGGCAGCTGCACAGTCCTGTACCCAGTAGCCTTCGTACCTTTGCGAAGACACATCCCCTGCTACGATGATGCACTTGGGTGCCGTGTTGAGCATTGAAGAATAGGGGTGATATTTGGTGATCTCCTTCATCTTTTGGCGGTCGTCTACTACTATGAAATGCCAGGGTTGCTGATTTCCAGCAGAGGGAGCCGACATGGCCGCTCTCAGGATGATGTCGATGTCTTCCTGGCTTACACCCATGTCTTTATACTTCCTGATACTCCTTCTTTTGAAGAAGAAGTTTAGCACTTGTTGTTTATCCATATTACATTCCTCCCGCCTCATTAATTTAGTTGTAGATAAGCGCTTCAAGAATTATTATACCAAAATAATCCGCAAACTACCACCGTCCATTGTGCCCAATATGGAACTGGCCGGGATTTTTGCTAAGAGGGAATTGATAGAACCACTACATGCAGTTGTATGAAGGATAAACGGCTGATTGTGGAAGTAGCGATTTCATATAAAGGGTGTAGCCGATTTTCTGCTTTTTGACCTTAGCTATCTGCTATCTTCTCGTTCTTTTTGGGGGATGAAATCTTCTTGGGCGAGGGAATATTAAAAATATAAAAAAGCGGTATCATGTAGATACCGCTTTTGTTGATTATCCGGTTATCTGCCTACAAACATTTGAACGAACACATAACCGTATCTCGGGCTCTTTTGAACCCCTATGCCTATATGCGTGAAGCTGGGGTTTAAGATGTTCTTCCTATGCCCTTCCGAGTTCATGAGGCCGTTGTGTGCCCCTTCCACAGAGGGATAGCCCGCCAGGTTTTCGCCTGCAGTCCTGTATTGTATGCCAAATTTCCTCATCATTTCAAACGGACTGCCGTAAGTTGGGGAAGTATGGCTGAAGTAGTTGTTGTCAACCATATCCTTGGCCTTGATGTTGGCCACCCTGGCCAGCTCGGCATCCCATATAAGAGGTTTAAGGCCTGCTTTTGTTCGCTCGGCATTGACCAGCTCCAACATTCTTGACTGTTCATAGCTTAGCTGGTTTGAAGGCTCCTGCGGAACAGGCTGTTGAGGTTCAGGCTGCTGCGGAGCGGGTTGCTGCGGAGCAGGCTTCTGTGGTTGGGGCTGTTGTGGTGCAGGTTGCTGCGGTGTAGGCTGCTGTTCCACAGGCCTTGTAAACCACTTAAGGATCGATCCGATTTCTCCGTTATCGGTCTTTATTATATACCAGTTGCCCCGCTGGCCCAGTACATTGACTACCTGGTTACTCCTCAAAACATCTATTATAGACGACTGTGTGTTGCTGTTTGCTCTTACATTCAGGTTATTTGCTGTGATCATTACTTTGGCGGGACATGCTTCCTCAGCTGCTGCCAGTACTGCTGTCTGCGGCGATGCTTGTCCTGCTGTGAGCAGCAACCCTATTAGGAAGATACCCAATAAAATTGCGGAAATACGTTTTTTCATAACTATGACCTCCAATTTTTAATATATTTTATATATCTGTAATACATTTTAACATAATCGTAACATATTTGTCATTATAAAAATTATGGTAATTTTATTGGTGAAAGGCTAAAATTTTTCTTTTGTAGCGCTGTTCCTTAAATTATAAATTTTATGTAAATTATATATTGATCCGTCATATATAATACAGGTTAAAAAACATCAATATTAAGCAATAGTCACTATGGTTGACAATAAAAGCAAAGCAATTCATAGGAAATATATGTTAATGAAAAAGGCTGATTGAATTTTGATGGTGGATATGATAAAGTCTAAATGTCAGGTAATATAAGCAATGAATGGCTGTTGGCTCGATAAATGCCAAGTTTTAAGGAGAGATTTTCATGGGACGACCGCGAGTGATGATAATAGATGGAAATAGCTTGATGCACCGCGCATTTTATGCCCTACCGATGTTGACAAATAAAAAGGGCGTGCCTACCAATGCCGTGTATGGCTTTACCAATATGCTTTTAAGGCTAATAGAGGATTATAAGCCTGACTATCTGGGGGTGGCATTTGACAAGAAGGGGCCCACCTTCCGCCATGAGGCCTATACCGAGTACAAGGCCACAAGGCAAAAGACTCCTGAGGAGCTCATTCCCCAGTTTGACCTCCTCAAGAGGATGTTGCAGCTTATGGGAATAGCCATATACGAAGTCGAGGGCTATGAGGCAGATGATATCCTGGGGACTTTTGCGCGTTTGGCCAGGGAAAGGGGATGGGAGGCTTATCTGGTCACCGGCGACAGGGACGCCCTTCAGCTGGTTTCCCCCGAAGTGAGGGTTATTATGACAAAAAAGGGTATATCAGATGTACGGGTTTTTGATGTTGAAGGGATAAAGAACGAGTATGGCTTGACTCCTGCTCAAATCATAGATTTAAAGGCCTTGATGGGTGATAGTTCCGATAACATACCCGGTGTTCCAGGTATAGGCGAAAAGACGGCTCTTAAACTACTGCACCAGTATCATACTGTTGAGCAGGTTTTGGATAACGCCGATAAGATAAGCAGTCAAAAGCTTAAGGAGGCGTTAATCAAGTACCGGGAGCAGGCCATGCTGAGCAAAAGGTTGGCCACCATTATGCAGGATGCACCGGTGGATATAAAGCTGGAGGATTGCTGTTATGAGATACCGCACTCGAGAGAACTGCTGGAATTCCTGGAAGAGCTGGAGTTTCACAGCATAATTGAGAAGCTCGGTATACAGCCAGAGAGCAGGGTTTCGGTTAAAACGTCTGTTCGTGAAAAAAACGTGATAGAGGTTAACACGGGGGAAGAGTTGCGACAGCAGGTGGAAAATCTCATCAAGAGCAGCAGGCTGGCCATATTGGTAACTGATGGCTGTGTAACCATTGCCGATAATCCAGGCAGGGTGTACAGGATAAAAGTAAAAAACGATTTGCTGTCTCAAGGGTTAAACCTGCAAGATATATTTATAGAGTTAAAACCCATTTTGGAAAGGCAAGAGGTGCGGAAGATCGTATACGATGGCAAGAGGTTGATTTTGGAGGCCTACAGATATGGCATTTGTGTGGAAGGGCTTGAATTCGATGTGTTTATAGCAGCTTACCTGCTGGACCCTGCAAAAAATCGTTACGATTTGAGCCAGCTGCTTTATGAGTATGCTGACCTAGACGTCGATGATGCCGATGCGGCTGACCTATACTTGTTGGCGGAGCATATGCGCGAGAAACTCAAGGAGACCGAGATGCTTTATCTCTACGAGGAGATTGAGCATCCGCTTATAAACGTGTTGGCCGATATGGAGATTACGGGGTTTAAAGTGGACAAAAGAATGCTGGAGCAGCTGGGAGAGGAGTTTTCCGCCGAGCTATCAAGCCTTACCCGGGAAATATATGCCCTGGCGGGGGAGGAGTTCAACATAAATTCGCCAAGACAGCTGGGCAGTGTGCTGTTTGAAAAGTTGGGGCTACCGGTCATAAAAAAGAGCAAGACGGGGTATTCCACCGATATCGAGGTGCTGGAACAGCTGCGCCCGTATCATGAGTTGGTGGAGAAAATCATCGAGTATCGCCAGGTGATGAAGCTTAAATCTACCTATATAGACGGGCTTTTGAGCGTCATCGACCCCAGGGATGGAAGGATCCATTCCAGCTTTAATCAAACGGTGACAGCTACCGGCAGGATCAGCAGCGCAGAGCCCAATTTGCAGAATATCCCTGTTAAGCTTGAGATGGGGCGTAGAATACGTAAAGTGTTTGTTGCCAGCGGAGAAGATTATGTGCTGGTGGACGCCGATTACTCGCAGATTGAGTTGCGGGTACTGGCGCATATGTCGGGCGATCCCACTTTTATCGATGCCTTTAAGAACAATCAGGATATACACCTGCGAACCGCTTCCGAGATATTTGGCGTGCCAATCGACAAGGTCACTCCCCAGCAGCGCAGCAGCGCAAAGGCGGTTAACTTTGGTATTGTGTACGGTATCAGCGATTACGGTCTAGCAAAGAGCTTGGGAATAAGCCGTAGGCAGGCCAGGGAGTATATAGACAGTTACTTTGCCCGCTATCCAAAGGTCAAAGAGTACATGGAGCGGATAGTGGAAATCGCCAAAAAGCAGGGGTATGTGACCACGCTGATGAACCGGAGGAGGTATTTGCCCGAGCTTAAGTCCCGAAACTTTAACATCCGTTCACAGGGCGAGCGGCTGGCCATGAATACGCCCATACAGGGCAGTGCGGCTGATATAATAAAAAAGGCTATGAATGACGTGTATGCTGAATTGAAGAGGCGAAACCTAAGGTCAAAGCTCATATTGCAGGTGCACGATGAGCTGATCATAGACACCTATAAGCCCGAATTGGAGGAGGTCAAGGATTTGGTGGTGCGGTGCATGGAGAATGCCGTAAAGCTCTCGGTTCCGCTGGTAGTGGATGTAGGAGTGGGCAGGAGCTGGTATGACGCTAAATAGGATGCAATAACTTGGTATGATGCAAAAATTTGACATTGCTGCGGTCATGGCATGAGGAATTTTTAAATAGTAATGATATTGTTATGGTGTAACGAAATGATTGTGAAGGAATTAATCTAAGTTGATATGATATGATCATGATGAAAAGCGGGGAGAGCCATGAAGGTAATTGGACTAACCGGAGGGATAGCCTGTGGCAAGTCCACGGTATCCAAGATGCTTGCGGATTTGGGAGCCGCAGTTATAGATGCTGATATGGTTGCCAGGGAAATAATGAAAAAGGGAACGCCTGTGTGGCAGAGGATAAAGGAAACCTTTGGGGATCAGTATTTGCTGCCCGATGGTGAAATTGACAGAAAAAAATTGGGAGAGCTGGTGTTTGCCAACCCCGAAGCTTTAAAAAAACTTAACTCCATTACGCATCCGGCAATTCAGCATCAGGTGCTATCCGAAATAGATAGGTTAAAGTCCAGGGGCGGCTATAAGGCCGTTGTGGTGGATGCTGCGCTGCTGATTGAGGCCGGATGGTGCGATATGGTGGATGAGGTATGGCTGGTTGTGGCCGACAGGGAGACTCAGATAGAAAGGCTTATGAAGCGGAACGGGCTGACGCGCCAGCAGGCCTTAAACAGGATAAACAGCCAGATGGATCAGGATATAAAGAGGCGGTATGCTGACAGAATAATAGATAATTCGCATGAGATGGAGCATACCCGGAAGCAGGTGGAGCAGCTATGGGCAGAACTTTGACCTTTAAATTTGTGCTCATCATCATACTGGCATTATTTATACTGTGCGTGGCGTTGGTGTACGGTTGGGTTCAGAGGAGGATGTATCCTTTGAAGTACGAAGAGTTGATACTTCGGTATGCAAGCGAATACAGGCTGGATCCATATCTGGTGTGTGCAGTGATATGGGTTGAAAGCAAATTTAACGAGGCTGCAACGTCACACAAAGGGGCAAGAGGGCTCATGCAGGTCATTCCCTCTACTGGACGGTGGGCGGCAGAAAGGCTGGGTATCGAAGGATACAGCGATGACAGCCTTTATGACCCAGCGGTGAATATACGGATAGGGTGCTGGTATCTTGATAGGCTTCGCAATCACTTCAAAGGGAATTTAGATTTGGCTCTTGCAGCGTATAATGGCGGCAGTGGCAATGTCGAGAGATGGCTACAAGATCCCAGGTATAGCAAAGACGGGAAAGGGTTGGATAATATCCCTTTTAAAGAGACACGGGATTTTGTGGCCAGGGTATGGAGCGCTTACGATAAATACAAACAGCTATATCGCATACATGATGTCTATTGATGAGAGGGATTGGGGGAGCGTATGAAGAAAGGGCTTGCTTTGATATCGTTGGTCATCTATATATTGACTTTGACAGCATGTAAAATTGTAGAGGCACCTCATATCGTAGAACAGGATATCGAAATGGGTGAAACTGAGGGGGAAGAGGCTCAAACTCCTGAGCCCCAAAAGGGGGGCGAGTTGGTGGTGCCCATACCATCACCTGATACGCTTAATCCTTTGCTTACCAAATCCAGGGATATGATTAATTTTTTTGGTCTGATATTTGAAGGGCTGTTTGAATACGATGAGAATATGAAGCCTCAACCCTGCTTGGCTGAATCATGGGATGTGGAAGATGACGGAAAACTATGGCGTTTTCATTTGCGAAAAAATGTAGTGTTTCATGATGGGCGGCCGCTCACTGGGGATGATGTGGTGTTTACCTTTTTGGCATTGCAGGGAGGACGCCTTGGGTCGTTTTATCAAAAGGGCATTGCCGGCAACGCAAGTATACAAAAGATTGAAACAGACCCCTTTGATCCCTATACGGTGAACGTGTATCTATTTCAACCTGTAAACAACATGCTGGATATTATGACCTTCCCCGTGCTTCCTAAATGGGTATATCAATCCGATGAGTTTATGCTGCAGCACAGGCAGGATATGAGTTTCCTACCGGTAGGAACAGGCCCTTATAAGGTAGATAAGGGAGGAATTGAGCGGGAGGAGAGGGGGGATGGGCTTAGACAAATCAGGTTGGTGAGAAACGAAAAATATTGGGGGAAACAGCCTTATATCGATGCCATACTGGCCCGGATTTATCATGATGAGATGCAGGTAAGGCAGGCCTTCCATGACCGAGAGATAGACTTGATGAATATTATGGCTACTGTAATTAATCCCTATCCGAGGGAAGAGGATGCGAAGGTCCACCGATATCTCACGCGCAATTACGAATTTTTGGCGTTTAACATGAGCCACCCGGTATTGAGCGATGTTAGCGTTAGGAAAGCCATTGCCTATGCTCTGGATAGAAAGGATATCATTTTCAAGGTATATTTGAACAATGCGGAAGCTGTGGATGTTCCCATTCCTTCCGATTCATGGCTTTACGATAGCAGTTACAGGATATATGATTACGACCCTGATAAGGCAATTGAACTGCTCGAGCAAGCGGGCTGGGTGCTTGGCAAGACAGATCAAACCGCCAGTAATGGGTCCAATGCTCAAAATGCACAGGAGCAGATTGAGGAAGGGCAGATGCTGGAAGAGGAGGCTGCCGAGAATGCACAGGAGCAGACCGATGAAGGCCAAGTGTTGCAAGATGAGGCTGCTGAAAACGGTTTGGCACAAAGTCAGCAGGAGGATAATTGGGTCAGGCACAAAATGATAGGGTCTCAAAAAGTTGAGCTTAGATTTTCTATTCTAACAAACTCTGAAAATATCTTGAGGAAGGATGCCTTGGAAATAATTGCTGAACAGCTAAAACGGGTGGGCATTGCAGTGGAGGTAGAGATCCTCCCCTGGGAGGAGCTAACCGAAAGGTTGAAAAGTGGCCGGTTTGAAGCGGTATTGACCGGTTACTACCTGGATATATTCCCGGACCTTAGATTCATGTTCCATTCTGGGCAGATAGGGAATGGTCTCAATAATTTTATGAGATACCGCAATGAGGAACTTGACAAGTTGCTCGATGAGGCGGCTTTGACTTATGAAGATGCCAAGCTTATTGAGCTTTACAGCCGCATACAAAAGCACCTGGTCGAGCAGCTACCTGTGGTCAGCCTGTATTTTCAGACCGCCTCGCTTGTAACCAGCAGTAGGGTTTACGGCGTCAAGGCCCCCGGGGAGCTCAATATATACAGAAACATCGAGGAGTGGTATTTGAGCAAGTAGTGGTGTTTTGCAGTAGCCATTTTAAAATTGCATTAATAGATGGCCGGAATGTTTTAAAAGGATATGTATTCAATTGGATTTTACTCTATTTTAGTAATAAAATTCCATCTTAATGAAGATGAATTATCCGAAAAAATATGATAGAATATTTGTCGGTGATGGTAAAGAAAGTATAGGACGGATTTGGGTCCCATTAGGCAGCCAGCATTAGATTTCCCATAAAAGTCATTATCTCGTAAGTTGACAGTAGTGTGTAAATTTGCTATTTTGCTTTAATTTTCAACTAAATTGCATTGCAAATACAAGAGGAGGGATACCATGTCTATACTCGTAACAGGTGGTGCAGGGTATATTGGAAGCCATACCTGCGTGGAGCTGTTGGACGCAGGCTATGACATCGTTGTTGTGGATAACTTCTCCAACAGCAAACCCGAAGCGTTGAGGCGTGTAAAGGAGATAACCGGCAAGGATTTCAAGGTATATGCCGTTGACCTTCTGGACAGAGACGGGCTTGACAAGGTGTTTTCGGAGAACGACATTCAAGCCGTCATACACTTTGCAGGGCTTAAGGCTGTCGGTGAGTCGGTGGCCATACCGCTTAAATACTATTACAATAACATCATGGGTACCATTATATTGTGCGAGGTCATGCAGAAGCATGGCGTCAAAAAAATAGTCTTCAGCTCTTCTGCCACTGTATACGGCAAGCCCGAAAGCGTTCCCATAAAGGAGGATTTCCCGCTTTGTCCCACCAATCCATATGGGCGTACCAAATATATGATAGAGGAGATTTTGAGGGATGTGTATGTTGCGGATAACGAGTGGGGTATTATTCTGCTGAGATATTTTAACCCGATAGGTGCTCATGAAAGCGGCAGGATAGGGGAGGACCCCAACGGCATACCAAACAACTTGATGCCCTATATAACCCAGGTGGCTGTAGGAAAGCGAGAAAAGCTGTATGTATTTGGCAACGACTATGACACTCATGACGGTACGGGCGTCAGGGATTACATCCATGTGGTTGATTTGGCTAAAGGGCACCTGAAGGCACTGGAGAAGGTGATGAAGGACAGCGGTGTGGATGTGTACAATCTGGGAACGGGCGTGGGGTACAGTGTGCTTGACGTGGTCAAGACTTTTGAAAGGGTTAACGGCGTAAAGATACCCTATGTCATTACCGGTAGAAGGCCTGGGGATGTAGACAAATGCTATGCTGATCCCACAAAGGCGCATAAGGAACTGGGCTGGAAGGCAGAGAAAAACCTTGAGGACATGTGCAGGGATTCGTGGAACTGGCAGAAGAACAACCCCAACGGATATGAGAAATAAATCGGCCGTGTATTCAAACGATGCGGGTCCATGACACAGTTGTGAAAATGGCTGCTATTTTTTCCGCAAAGGATAGGGCGTGAAAGTATAATGTACACGATCGGGAAGAAAAGGATATTCGTACTGGTGTCATGGACTGTTGTATTTATATGGATGGCTGTTATCTTCTTATTTTCGGCTCAACCTGCACATGAATCCGATGGCCTGAGCAAAAGTGTAACCCTATTTGTCATTCAGCTGGCAAAAAGAGTTATGCCTTTAGATGAGCTGACTGTGGATATAGCAACGCTAAACCACTTAATTAGAAAAGTAGCCCATTTTGCAATCTATCTTGTACTAGGCGTTTTAACTGTAAACGCATTGAGGGCAAGCAGCGTTTCGACATTTAAAGCTGTTGCTTGGGCTTTGGCTATTTGTATTGTATACGCTGCTACTGATGAAATACACCAGATGTTTGTGCCGGGCAGAGGTGCGCAGGTGAAAGACGTGTTGATCGACTCTGTGGGGGCAGTTGTGGGGATTGGTGTTTATCGAAGTATCATAAGGGATTAACAGCGGAATTATTTACAAAGAAGTCATAAGAGAGCTGGTGCACTGAAATGGTGCACCAGCACTGGATTTTTGGGATTTTGAATTGGGGGAATAAGTAAATTGAAGAACGGTTTTCATGGGATGGCTGAGGGGAGTGAGCGGTGATAAGCAAAATCATATTATTGTTTAAGAAAATTATAATGGGATTGGAGTCTGTAAGTGTATTGAAATTTAATTCCCTTAAACAAAGGTTAATTTTTTTATTGGGAATTAGTACCATAATAAGCCTAGTCTTTTCTGCAATAGTCTCATATAATTCAATTATTTCTATACAGCAGAACAAGATAAATACGGCTATATCGTCTACCTTGGAACGTCTCACGGATCAATTGGACAGGGATTATTACAGCATAATGCAGATTACCCAGCAGATGATGCCACAAGGGCATATAGGTAGTGATGTGGATGAATATTTTTTTACTACTCAGCCTTATAACAAATCCGTACTAACACGTAGAATATCTAAAAACATCGAGCTTATTACCTATCCATATCCTAATGTGGTCCTTGCTATGTATTATAATCCTCGAGATGATGCTGTTTTGTTTTATAACCTTCCTCCGATTGAGAAATTTTCCTTGGAAGACCTACCAAAGTTAAAGCAACATTTAGAAATAACTTATCATACTTTCCACCCTTCTATATACAGATTTGGAGATCAGCAAGTTATCTCAGTGACACGCACTGCTTTATTTTCAAATGATGTCAGCATGGTAATTTATGTTGAAGCGAGAAGCGATATCGAAAAAAGTTTAGACGCGCTTTTTAATGCTCAACGTATGAGTTATATATTTTTACAGGTAAATGAGAATAAAGAGATAAAATATAGTAGTTCTCCAGACATTTTTAGCGTTGGTCAAAGATTTGATTTGGGTTCCCAAGAGTCAACAGGAAGGATTAATGGTTATATATGGAATCAAAGAAAGAGCCAACACGGTTTTACAAATATCATTTTGGTACCAATAAGTAGCTATAATCGTGAACTTTATGCATGGAGCACCACCATGCTGCTCATTACATTTATTATTCTGTTCATCGTGGCTTTGATGGGTATCATGCTTTATCAATTGATCTATAAGCCCTTACATTTATTCGAGCGCGAGATGGAGGAAGTTGGCAAGGGTAATATGGCAATGATAAACTATCACATCGGTATAGAAGAGTTTGATCGAATGTTTGATAGATTCAATACCATGAAAATGCAGATTCAAGATCTTATGCGCGATATAGAGAAGAAGGAGAAACAGCGTCATGCTCTAGAAGTGGAAAAGTTGTATTATCAAATTAATCCGCATTTTTTGATGAATGCGTTAAATTCTGTTCATTGGATGGCTGTCATAAACAAGCAGCACGATATAAGCAACTATATATCAAAACTCAATTACATTCTAAGCTACAGCTTAGGGAAGACGGATCAGGATACCACCCTTAGGACTGAAATAAAAATGCTTCAGACCTATCTGGATTTGCAAAAAATGCGCTATGATTTTGAAGCCTTTGTGAACGTGGTAGAAGGCGATTATCTTGATACCCATGTACCACGGCTTATATTACAGCCGTTGGCAGAAAACGCTATTTGCCACGGGCTTGATCAAAATGGTATACTAACTATAGATGTATCGCCAGATTATCAAAGCAATATGATTAAAGTGGTTATTCAAGATAACGGGAAGGGGTTGGATCCGCAAATCCTCGAAGCTATTCGTTATCCAGGCAGTTTGAATAATGGGGCGTTTGGTCAGGGTATAGGTTTACGATATGTTTATTTTATGCTTGAATCTTTTTATGGGGATCGCGCTTCAATGATTGTTGAGAGTAAGCCTCATGAGGGGACGGCGGTCAAGCTCTTCTTACCATTCTGCTAAAGGAGGGCGAGATGGTGATTCGCGTATTGATAGTTGAAGACGATAAGCTGGCGCGTAAAGGGCTCATTTCAATGATGCCCTGGGGTTCATATAACATGCAGGTTGTGGGCGATGTACCCAATGGCGCAAAAGCCCTGGAGTTTCTTGAAAACAATCCGGTGGACCTGATGTTTGTTGACCTTGCAATGCCTGTGATGTCGGGAATAGAGTTAATGGAAAAGGTACGGGAGATGTATCCCAAAGTTAATTTTGTTGTGCTAACGTTTCACGAAAACTTTGAATACGTACAAACAGCACTTCGTTTGGGTGCACTGGATTATATATCTAAAGCAGAGCTCGAGTCTGAAGATTACGATCAGATTTTTCAGCGCATTGTACAGAAGATAGAAGAGAAAAGCAGGACGGGTGGATTGAGCACCGAACGCAGTTTTGAGACGAGTGTAAATGCCGAGGTGTGGGAAAAGATAAAACGCCGTTGGTACCAGCTATACTGGCTGTATGATGATGAAGTATTTGAGGAGTTGTGTTCAGAGATAGAAAAAAACAATGTTCCGGTGCGTTATGTAGAGCAGCTGTTTATAAAGCTTTTGGTGATGATTGAATTGGCCACTGGGATCAAGAATGAAACTATGCCGGATATCAAGGATACTGAGAGTGCCCTCGAGTGGATGAGGAATTTCAGAGAGTCTTTGTATCACAAAGCTTTGCAATCCAAAGACCTGAGCAATATACCAGTGTGTATGATGAAAGCAAAAGCTTTTGTGAGGGAAAATATTGGTGAGAAAATTCGTCAGGAGGATGTGGCTTCCCACGTTAATATGAGCAGAAGCTATTTCTCACAGGCCTTTAAAAAAGTGGTGGGAATTACGTTTAATGATTATCTAAAAAAGGAGAGAGTTGCTGTAGCCAAGAAACTTCTGCTTGAGTCAAGCCAATCATTGGCTAGCATAGCTCAGGCCGTAGGTTATGAGGATGTCAAGTATTTCACTCATGTATTTTATGAACAGGTTGGTATGTATCCGTCGGAATTCAGGCAAAAATTTTCTTTGTGTAGCGATAATTGTTAAATATCTTCATAACAAAAGTCCCCTTCCTGCAGTAAATCCGCATAGATGTATTATAAACATAGAACGGTACACCGTTTACTAGTATATTTTTCTTTAATATTATTAAAGTGTAAATATCAAAATGCTCGGAGGCTTGCTAGTTTTCGAGCACAAATGATTGGA
Organism: Caldicoprobacter oshimai DSM 21659; assembly: GCA_000526435.1. Taxonomy (GTDB): domain Bacteria; phylum Bacillota; class Clostridia; order Caldicoprobacterales; family Caldicoprobacteraceae; genus Caldicoprobacter; species Caldicoprobacter oshimai. Next base: position 271,820 of record JAGB01000002.1, on the reverse strand, counting down.
AGGGGGAATTAAGTTGATTAAAAAATTAATAGCGGTTGTGCTGGTATGTATGCTGGCGTTGGTGAGCGTAGCATGTTCCTCAGGGAGCAAAACTCCCAGTTCTGATGCCAATGAGAATACTTCATCTAATAATGAATCAGAAAGTACGCCATCAGAAAATGGCTCTTCGGAGGGTGAATCAAGTGGTGACCCAGCATTTATGAAATTTCCTAAACCGGTTGACGTGCATATCGGCATGAGCGTGTCGCCGGTTGATAAGACACTGCCTCCAGGTGACAGTGCACAGGATAATCAGTATACTCGTTATTTACGAGAAAACTTTAACATCAACGTTATTGTGGATTGGACTGCAGCAGAGGGTGAGAACTACAATCAAAAAGTCAGCCTAGCAATTGCTTCCGGCGATCTCCCTGATGGGTTGGTTGTAAATGATCGCACTTATATGGTGAGAGCTGCAAAATCAGGGTTGTTGTATGATATTACGGATTTGTTTGAAAAATATGCTTCTAAGCAGGTAAAAGAGATTATGGCCAGTACTCAAGGCCGTGCTATGGAGAATGCCAGCTACAATGGTAGGATGGTTTCCCTCCCCAACATTACTGTTGATACTGATGGTATATATGTAATGATGATACGCAAAGATTGGCTGGATAAATTAAACCTTCCTGTACCAAAAACTCTAAGCGATATTGAGAAGACAGCAAAGGCGTTTATTGAAAATAAAATGGCAGGGGAGAATACCATAGGCATAGTAGGGCCTGACAAAAATGGTCGTCCTTACAGCACATTCTTGTTGTCATCTAACAATAGATTTGGGTTTGATCCTGTGTTTCAGGCTATGGATGCTTACCCAGGGTATTGGTTGGATGACGGTACAGGAAAAGTGGTATATGGCACCCTGACCGAGAACACAAAGAAGACATTGGAACTTCTTGCTAGGTGGTATAAGGAGGGTATTATTGACCCTGAGCTGGGTACAAGGGATTCCTCGGCCGAGGTTGTTAATGCTAATCAGGCAGGTATTTTCTTTGGACCATGGTGGAGCATAGGATATGGTAACGGAGATTCATTTAAGAATGACCCCAATGCTAACTGGCAAGCCTATCCGGTTTACAGCGATGACGGCAAGTGGAATGTACGCATGAAAACGGTTGGTACGACGTATACGTTGATCAGTAAAAAGGCAAGTGAAGATGTTGCTAAAGCAATAATAATTATGAACAACGTGCTTGTGCGAGACGAGAGTGTTTTTGATACTTCTGTTGCGATTAGTTGGTATCCGTTGCGCAATGTTATGGCACCGGCAGATGAGTGTGAATATGAATACAAAGAGCTGTGGAAAATTTTAAGAGGAGAAGCTGATCCAGAGGATTACAATATACCCGGCAATCCGTATAAGCTGATGTACTCAGATGCTAAAGCTATAAAAAATGTTGTCAAACCGGCTGATCCAAATAGCGAAATGCTGAATGTACAGGATTTTGATCAGACTGATTTTGGTAAGTTCCAGCGCTTCTACTCGTTGCTGATAGGCAATCGCCCATATGCGACAATTACTCCTGATAAGAAGGTTTACAGCGTGACATACAACCAGACTGAGACCATGGAGAGAAAATGGGCTAATCTCCAGAAGTTAGAAGATGAGGCTATTCTTAAAATTATCCTTGGGCAAGAACCTATTAGTAGCTTTGATGAGTTTGTAGAGAAGTGGAAGGCACAAGGCGGAGACGAAATAACTGCCGAAGTACAGGCTGAGTATGATAAGAAAAAATAAATGAATGTAATTAATTTAGGCGAGGTGCTGGTATTTTCAGCACCTCGCTTAATGAAAATTCTTTCACGGTTTAATTTTGAGATTTAAGGGGAAGTGGATTATGAAAGGCAAGAGGGGAAACGTCGAAAAACATTACTATTTAATGGTTTTACCAGGATTGGTCTGGCTGTTTTTGTTTAGCATCGTTCCAATGGTAGGCATTGTTATGGCTTTTCAGGACTATAATCCGGGGCTAGGGATTTTTGGTTCTGAATGGATTGGATTGGAAAATTTCAGGTATTTAATGCAATTAGATGATAGTAAGCAGGTAATTATAAATACCCTCATTATTTCAAGTGGTAAAATCGTGTTGAATCTTCTTGTTCCACTTATATTCGCCTTATTGTTAAATGAAGTTACGCAATTGCAATATAAGAAACTTGTACAAACTATCGTTTACTTGCCACATTTTATATCATGGGTTATAATGGCCAGTATAGTTATAAATATATTTGGTTACAGGGGAGCCATAAACACCATTAGGAGTTGGTTTGGTTTAGAGCCTCGCTTATTCATGGCTGATCCGTCTATTTTCCGTCAGCTGGTCATAGGGACTGATGTTTGGAAGAGCTTTGGTTTTAATGCTGTGATTTTTTTGGCTGCATTGACGTCTATTAACCCTAATTTGTATGAAGCCGCAACCATTGACGGCGCTAATCGTTGGCAGAAAACACGGTATGTTACGTTACCGGAATTAAAACCCACCATTGTATTATTAGGGGTTCTGGGACTTGGTAATATTCTGAATGCGGGATTTGACCAGGTGTACAACTTATACAATCCTTTGGTGTATTCTACAGGAGATATTTTGGATACGTGGATTTATAGATTAGGGTTAACTAACTTGCAGTTTTCTCTTGCGACCGCGGCAGGGTTATTTAAGTCGGTGGTGAGTTTTGTGCTGATTACTATCTCTTATGTGCTCGCGTATAAATTTGCCGATTACAAGATATTTTAGAGGGGGAATAGCTGTTGGTCAGGGATAGGACGTTTTGGTCTCGAGCTTTCGATGTCGCTAATATAGTAATACTTGGTTTGATAACTTTAAGCTGTTTGTATCCGCTGTGGTATACGTTTTGTTTGTCTATTTCCAATAAGTCAGCAGCCAATGCAGGATTGGTGACGTTTTATCCCATTGGATTTTCGCTTGTTTCCTATAAGGAGATCGTGAGTGATATTAAATTTTTTAACTCTTTTTGGATATCCATACAACGCACTATTTTAGGAACCGGTATTTCGCTTTTGGTGGGAATAATGATGGCTTATCCGCTTTCAAAATCGAAAGAGGAGTTTAGGGCTAGAGACATAATCATGTGGGTCCTTATCTTTTGTATGCTTTTCAATGGTGGCCTCATTCCATGGTATATCACTGTTCGAAATTATGGTTTGCTGGACACTATATGGGCACTTGTACTGGCAGGTGGGCTGCCAATATTCAATACCATTCTTATTATGAATTTTTTTAGAAGTCTACCTAAGGATATTGAAGAGGCAGCGGTAATTGACGGTGCAGGGCCATGGCGTATACTGTTTGGAATAGTTGTTCCCTGCTCCATACCGGTTATTGCAACCATTACTTTGTTTGTAGGCGTTTATCACTGGAATGAATTCTTTCATGGACTGGTGTTGATGAGTGATGCCACCAAATATCCGTTGCAGACGTATATCCAGCAGCTGGTGGTGAGCATTCCCACAAATACAAGCTTGACCCCGGATCAATATAAAAGGTTGTCAGAGCTCTCAAATCAATCTTTAAATGCTGCAAAGGTGTTTATAGCAATGATACCTATGCTCATTGTTTACCCATTCCTGCAGAGGTATTTTGTTGCTGGAATTATGCTGGGAGCAATAAAGGAGTAAGAGGTATTTTTTAGGTTGTTTGTATGTGTTAGAGTGAAGGTTTTGCCAAACGAGAATAAAAACAGGGTTCCCATAAAGAATGAGAAGTTGGGAATCCTGTTTTTACTATTAAATTGCTTTGATACAATTTTTTTATCCTTTTAGTGAACCTATCATAACACCTTTTACAAAGTATTTTTGTACAAAAGGATAGAGGAAAAGAATGGGCAGGGTGGCAACTATTATAGTACAATACTGCACAAGCAGTCGTGCGAAGTATACAATGTCAGCATTTGCTTGAACGCTTACGTCTACCAATCCTTCAAGGTTACTCATGCTTTGCATGTCATTGGCTATAAGTATTTCTCTTAGTATTAATTGTAAAGGGAAGAGTTCTCTCTTTCTTAAGAATATCATTGCATTGAACCAGGCATTCCAGTGCCCAACTGCATAGAAGAGGGTCATGACAGCTAATACAGCCTTTGATAAAGGTAGTATTATTCTAAACAAAATTATAAAGTCGTTTGCACCGTCAATCTTTGCGGATTCTTCTAAACTGTCCGGGATGCTAGCAAACGAAGTGCGCATGACAAAAAGGTTATAAGTAGATATGGCACCTGGTATAATTAATGCCCATCTGGTGTTAACCATTCCTAGGCTTTTAACGAGTAGGTAGAACGGTATTAATCCACCACTGAATAACATAGTGATGGTTATCATAAATGCTATTGCGTTTTTCCATAGCACATTTTTTCTGGAAAGAACATATGCACCAAGTGACGTCATGAATAGATTTATAGCCGTGCCAGCAGTAACATAAAATAACGTATTTAGATACCCCGTGGTTATACTTGGGTTTTTAAAGACGAGCTTGTATCCTTCAATGGTAAATCCAAGGGGTCTTAACATAAGTCCTCGGTGTTTCATTAGCTCTATTGGATCACTAAAGGAGGCAAATAATACATACAGCATAGGATATAGGCAGGCTATTGCCAGTATTGTCAAAAAGGTGATGTTGATGCAATTAAATATTCTTTCGCCTACGGTTTTCTTTGTAACCATCACAGTGTACCTCCTACCATAAACTGGTTTCTGAAATTTTCCTACTTAATTTATTTGCTGATGTTATCAATATCAAATTGATGACCGAATTGAAAAGACCTACGGCGGCACTGAAGCTGTAGTCAAAATCTAATAATCCTCTTCTGTATACATAGCTGGAAATGACATCAGCCGTTTCCATAGTGGCTGAATTGTAAAGCAAAATTATCTTTTCAAACCCTACACTCATTAATCCACCTAATCTCAGTATAAGCAGGATGACAATGGTAGGCACAATACCTGGTAGAGTGATATGCCATGTTTGTTTCCAACGACTTGCTCCATCAATAGTAGCAGCCTCATATAATTCTGGATCAATATTTGTTATAGCAGCTAAATAAATTATACTTCCCCATCCAACTTCTTGCCATATGCCTGAACCTACATATATAGGTCTGAACCATTCTGGCTTCATAAGGAAATTGGTCCTTTCTCCCCCTAAAAGTTCAATTATGTCATTTATTACACCATCCGTGCTGGTAAAATCTTTTATTATACCACAAACGACGACTAGAGAAATAAAATGGGGAAGGTAAGATATGGTTTGAACCGTTCTTTTAAAATAGTTATTTTTGACTTCGTTTAATAATAAAGCTAAAATAATCGGGGCAGGGAACCCCCATACAAGGCTATAAATGCTTATGAGCAGAGTGTTTCTTATTAACCTCCAAAAATAAACGCCCTCAAAAAAGCTTTTAAAATGTTTAAACCCTACCCAAGGGCTTCTAATTATGCCAAGGGCCGGATTAAACTCCTTGAAAGCGATAATGGCGCCGTACATGGGCATGTAGTGAAATATTATATAGTAAGCAATTACAGGTAATGCCATTATATATATATACTTGTTTCTTATAATATCAGTTTTTATCTGAGCACGGGTCATATAGCAGCCTCCTCCTTAAATTATTGGGTTGATTAAGAAAGAAGCAAAAAGCTTCTTTCTTAATCAACCTTTTCAAGTCTCTTGTTATATCGGTCAAGTGCAGCTTTATAAATCTCTATAACCCTGTCAATGTTCATAGCCTTTATGTTGTTTACATATTCATCAAATTTGTCCAGAGGCTCTTGCCCCATGATGAATTTGAGCATCATCTCATTTCTATAGGCTTCTATATCACTCATGATTTTGGCGTATTCGGCGCCTTCTTCTGCTGTCAGAGTAATAGGAGGCAGTACATAGTCAGCCGGTTGGTTATTCCATGTAATGCGATACTGCTCTAAGTCTTCCATCCATCTTCTGGGATTGCTTCTAAGGTCGCTCTTTAGATAAGGTCCATTATGAAGTCTGAATACAGAATTGTACCTGTCAAAATCCTGATAGTTGTTTTTGCTTATATATTCAACATATTTTGGTCTTCCCTTTTCATCTATGCCAGTATAGCTCTTTCCTTCCACACCGAAATTGAAGAGTTTGAAACCATCTTCGGTATAATGGTAGTCAAACCATTTGACAGCTACTTCGGGGTTTTTACACTTAGATGTTATAACACCGTAGTTGGCTCTGCATATATTATTTTTATATCTCCAGTGTATTTCACTATTTTCGTTCTTCTTTGGATAAGGAGCTCCTGCAAATTCAATACCAACGGCTCTTGCTTTTAACACCAATGCGGTTCCATCCTGTAATTTTGCGCCTACTTTTCCTGACATTACAAGAGCATCTATGCTCTTAGCATCCCTGGTTGGGAAATCCCTGTCTATCAATCCTTCCTCATACCACTTGTTTACTAATTGTAAATACTCTTTAAATCCTGGTTCTATCGGACCATACTTTATTTCACCGTTTTTTATATAGAAGCCTGGACCAATATCGAAAGCACTTACAAAAGCGCCTGTTGAAGGTTCCATACCTATTGCATTGTTCCATATCATGGGAACTTCAGCATTCATCTGTTCCTTGAAAGCTTTCAGTGCAGTATACCACTCATCTATGGTGGTGGGTATCTCCATGCCTAGTTCATCCAGCCAATCTTTCCTTATAAAAGGACCACACCACGGATTCTCTGCTGTCGGTTCTAATGATGTTCCGGGAACATCACTGGTAATCATGCCGAACCCTAACAGATTGCCTTCATCTGAATATACTTGCTTTTTCAGTTCTTCATTTGATTCTATGATTTTTTTAAAGTTGGGAGCGTATTTATCTACCAGTTCATTTAGCCTAATATAGATACCGTCGGCAATGGCTTTATCTATACCGCCTTTGTATCTTTCGCCTTGTTCTATTATATCCGGTAGGTCACCTGAAGAAATCATAAGATTGAAGTGCTCTGTCTCCTGGCCTTCTGGAGGGTGAATGAATTCAATTTTTACGTTTGTCAATTTTTCAAGCTCCTGGTAAACTTCATTTTGACTTAAATCGGGTATGATTTCTTTGGCTGTTCCACCGAAAGGCACCCAATAAGTAAAGGTTATAGGCTTATCCACAATAGGTAGTGCAAAACTTCCTGCTTCACTTTCACCTTCTTTAGTTTCGCTCTCGGCTGGTTTTTCATCGTTTTTATCTGTTGAATCTTTTTCTACTTTTGTAGTGGTATCACCTGTTTTGTCAGATGATGTTCCTGTGCATCCGCTAAACAAGCCTACTGTTAGAATTAAAACCAGTAAGAAAGAAATCATTTTGATTGGTTTTTTCATTTTAAGTTCCCCCTCTAATTTATTTTTCTGAGGATTTTCATAAAGTTCCTGATGTATGTATATTACTGATTTTTGTGGTATAGTACTGATTGTCATAACTATTTTTAGATATGTTCCATAACTGCTAGATCATATAAGTATGGCTAATGCAACGTCAATCCCGTTTACTATGGTGAGTACAGCATATAAATCTAAAAAATTTACATAATCTGCTAAAAATTTAAATAAAATTTGAAAAAGGTAATTGTATATGTATATGTAAATTAATAACAATATTTTGATATTTGCAGAGGCAGGGTGTCATAGGGATACAGTAACGATTTCTCCATTTCAAGTGAAACTTTTAATTAAAAATCAATTGGTACGTAATCAAATATGCGTTTTCCATTGGCGCTGTTGTGAGTGGCTATGTTCTTTGGAAACATTTTTGGTTGTGTGCTTGTAATTAATTAGAGACTTTTATTGTATCCCATGATGAATTAGAAAGTATTTATTGTCCATTTTTCTAGAATAATTTGGAAACTAAGGCAAGCGTTACAATAGTGTAAACCTCACAAAATAATGCTATAATAAATATGAACAAGCTGGCTCGCTGGTTATAATTATTTTTAAGCCGGTAACTTTGTTCCCTTACAGAGGGGGTGAAGCGGGTGAAAAGATTCTTAAAATACGCGGTATATTATTCGGCGGCCTTACTTTTCATTATATTTAATTTGGTGCTGCTTGACAGCCTAAAATATGAGAAACCTGTTGAAGAGGAGATAAAACCCAAAATAGTGCTTATAAGCCATGTTTACGCCAATCCTTACTGGCAACAGGTACGCTTGGGAGCTGAGAAAGCTGCTAAGGAAAGAGGAGTTATCATAGATTTTCAGGGGCCTGATACTGCGAGTGTTGAGGAGGGTATAAGGTTGATTAAGATGGCGTACGCTGCAAAGGTGAGTGGAATAATAGCCTATGTACAGGATGAAACACGCTATAATGATGTCATCAATAAAGTTATAGAAGGCGGTATTCCATTAGTTACCATTGACTCTGATGCCGAAAACAGCAAGCGCCTTGCATATGTGGGCACAGATAATGTAGAGGCGGGAAGAGTGGGGGGCAGGGAAGTGATTCGTCAAATCGGCACCGAAGGCAAGGTTGGTATAATTATGGGTGGCAAAAGTGTAAAGAACCAGATAGAGAGGGTGGAGGGCTTTAAAGACTATATAAATAGCAACTCAAATATTGTTATAGCGGCTATTGAGTCATCAGATTCGTATCTATTAGAAGCCGAGCTGGCAGCAAAAAAGATTTTAAATCAGCATCCTGACGTAAAAGCATTGTTTTGCACTTCAGCTTTAGATGGATTGGGTGCAGCCAAAGCGGTTAAGGGTTTGGGGCTTACCGGAAAAGTAAAAATTATCTGTTTTGATGATTTGCCCGAGACCCTTGACAACATTGAAAAAGGGGTAATTACATCCACTGTAGTGCAGAAGCCTTATCTTATGGGCTACAAAGCTGTAAATATCATTATGGATAATATCGAAGGAAAAACTACAAAGGGGTTGTTTATTACAGATGTGCTGGTGGTCGACAAAGAAAACCTTGATGAGTTCAGAAAACAACAGCAAGGATACTATAGCGAAATCCAGTAGCTTAAAGAAGAAGTTCATTATATTTGCTGTGATCATTATATTGCCTATTGCTACCAGCAATGTTGTATCTTTAATAATGAGCAATAGGATAAGCAGCACCTATAATATTATGATGAACAGAATGAGCGTCACCAATCAAATTAAAAATAGTTTAAATGAATCGTTTTTTCACTTTAATCAATATATATTGACCAATGCGGAAGAATCTAAACGGCTTTATAAATTTCATTACGATAAAGCCGTTGAAAATGTAATAGCGCTTCAGGAGGATTCGGATCTTAGAAGTAGATACATTCTGAGGGATCTTTTAAATTCCCTGAAGAGTTTTAAGGAAGCTGCAGACCGTACCATTGAGATTTATGACAACCATTCCGGGGTTGATGTGTATTACGAGGAATATGTGTGGACCAAAGAAATCGTATCCTACTGCAATGCTTTTATATCAATGCTGAGCGACAGCTATTTTGATTACAATGTCAACATTTATAATGAGTTGAAGCAAAAGCAGGACCATGTCAACAGGGTATTGATGGCGTATATAATGACGGCATTGATGGTAAGTGCTATCTATACGCTGTTGTTTATAGGCGATATAACAAGAAAACTGAGGGAGCTGGTAAACGTTTCAGAAAAGGTGGTAAAAGGGGATTTTACCTATAATGAAGGTGAAAAGACGTATATTTATGAATTGGACATTCTCTCGGAGGCTTTCAGCAAGATGATTACCCACATAAGCAAATACATTGAATCCTTGCAGGAGAAAGCTGAGCTTGAAAGGAAGCTTCAGGATGAGCAGATGAGGCTATTGAGCTATGAGAATGCCTTAAAGGTGTCACAGCTTAAAATTCTACAGGTTCAGATAAATCCTCATTTTTTGTTTAATACTTTAAACTGCATAAGCCAGACGGCGATTAAAGAAAATGCCGATAAAACAGAAAGCCTTATAAGAGCGGTTGCCGGTATACTCAGGTACAGCTTAAGCATGATGGATCGAAATGCTACTCTAGAAGAAGAAGTAAACGTTGTAAGGCAGTATATGTATATTCAAAAAATAAGATACGAAGATAGGTTTAAGTTTAATTTGAAGATAAATGCCGATTTGAAAAAGGTGATAGTTCCGGCAATGACACTGCAGCCTTTTGTAGAAAACGCATTTATACACGGTATAGAGCCCAAAGAAGAGGGAGGAGTTATAAATATTGAAATAAACGAGCAAGGGGATTACTGTACGATACTCATAGAAGATACAGGATGTGGAATGGATAAGGATATGCTGGAAAAAATTATTTCAGATAGCCCGGAACAGCGGCCTGTGGGACATACTACGGGTCTGGGTATAAGGAGTGTCGTTCAAAGGCTTAAGCTGATGTACAACCGGGATGATATCTTCTCAATTGAGAGCAAAAAAGGTTTTGGTACTAGAGTATATCTCAAAATTCCTATAAGGGAGTAGAGGAGGCCATGTTAAGATTTTTAATTGCCGATGATGAAAAGTATGTTCGTGATTCCATTAGAGATGTTATAGAAGGCGCATTCAAAGAGCTAAAAGAGCAATTTGAAATCAGCGAGGCGCGAAACGGAAGAGAGGCCATAGAAATTTCCGAACGCTTAAGGCCTGACATTATAATCATTGATATAAAAATGCCAGGTATTGATGGATTAAAGGCTATACAGGAAATCAAGAACTTTCTTCCCCATGCTTATTTTATTATTCTTACGGCGTATGACTATTTTGACTTTGCAGTGGAAGCTGTTAGGAATAACGTCAGGGAATATATTTTAAAGCCATTTGACCGTGCGGAACTGCGCGAAAAAATTAGGGAAGCCGTCGAATATGTACAGTCCGAGAAGGAGAAGCGTAAAAGAGAGATTGAAAATGAGGAGAAGATATACAATCTGATTCCGGTGATGGAAAATGAATTGAGCTATTCCATTGTCAATGATATGCTGGAAGTCATTGACGTTGAAATGTATATGGAGTATTTGAACATGGATTTTAAAAACACCTTTTGCATGGTGGTAAGGCTTAAGGAAGAAGATGACAACGATGGGCCGGTCTATTTTTCTGAAAGATTAAAAACTCAGATTGGTGAACATATAAAGGTTTTTTTGAATCAGCGCTACAAGGCCATAGGAAGCTACCGTTTTACCAAAGATCTGATTTATTTTATTCAAATGTCACTTCATAAAGATGCGGATGAAACTAAATTAAATGTGATCAATCTGGCTTTGGATGTGAAGAGGGAAGTAAAGAGGTTTTTTGGTGTACCAATTAGAATAGGCTTAGGGAAATGCTACGATGGCATACATCAAATGCATGAATCATATCAAGAGGCCTGCAAGGCTTTGGAGTATTCACTTGATGATACTGGTGTGGTTTATTATCAAGATATCGAACATCTCATAGCTCATGATCAATTTTTGAATGACAAGTTTAAAAACGGTTACGGGGAAAAATTTGCTCTTTTTAAAGCGGTAGAGCAATATATTACTGATAACTTAAAAGAAGATATTAACCTTAAGGATACTGCGGCAAAATTTAATCTAAGTCCATATTATTTTAGCCGTACCTTCAAAAAGGTGTTTGGATACAATTTTTCTGACTATTTAAATTTGATTAGAATAAATAAGGCTAAAGAATTGCTTAAGGACGATTCTCTCAGCATCAAGGAAATATGCTATTTAGTAGGATACAGCGATCCTAATTATTTCAGCAAGGTATTCAAAAAGTATGAAGGGGTGACGCCAACCGAGTACAGGGAGAAACTGCATTAAAATCTACACCGCAATGGAGTACCAATAGTAAAATATTGCTCTCTAAGAGAGCATTTTTTTTTTGTAACTGAGCAGCTAATTACGTTGAGCATTGCTTGTAAAAACTGTATAATGGGCATGGTTCTAAGTCAATATATTAAAAAAAAGGGGGAGCTCTTATGAAGAAACTTATTATCTTTATTTTAGCAGCTGCTATTATGGTGAGCATTGCTGCGTGTGGTTCAGCGACAAAAGATTCAGCAAATCCATCGTCTGGTTCTTCGGATAATGGAAAAGATGTTCTTATCGGTGTTTCCATGCCCACTCAGTCTTTGCAGCGATGGAATCAGGACGGAGCCAATTTGAAAGCTCAACTTGAGGCTAAAGGATACAAGGTTGACCTTCAGTATGCGAACAATGATGTAAATACCCAGATACAGCAAATTGAGAATATGATCCTTAAAGGTAGCAAGGTTCTGGTAATTGCAGCTATCGATGGTTCGGCTCTTACTGATGTGCTTAAAAAAGCAGCTGATAACGGTATAAAGGTTATTGCATATGACCGTCTTATTATGCAATCAGAGCACGTTGATTACTATGCAACATTTGACAATTTCAAGGTTGGTGTAATCCAGGGGCAGTATATTGAAGAGAAGCTCGGGTTGAAAGAAGGTAAGGGGCCATACAACATAGAGATATTTGCGGGTTCACCCGATGACAATAATGCTACCTTCTTCTACAATGGCGCTATGAGTGTGCTTAAGCCTTATATTGATAACGGTCAGCTGGTTGTGGTAAGTGGACAAAAGGATTTTGTAACGGTAGCTATTCAAGGTTGGGATTCTGCTAAAGCTCAGGCTAGAATGGACAATCTTATCACTGCTTATTATGCAGATGGGACCAAGTTAGATGCTGTGCTTTCGCCCAATGATAGTTTGGCAATAGGTATTATCGCTTCTCTTAAGAATGCCGGATATGGTACAGCTGATAAGCCGTATCCGATTCTGACGGGACAGGACTGCGATAAACCCAATGTAATTGCCATGATCAACGGACAGCAGTCGATGTCGGTGTTTAAGGATACAAGGGTACTTGCTTCTAAAGTTGTTGAGATGATTGAAGCTATAACTCAAGGCAAAGAGGTACCTGTGAATGACACTAAGACTTATCATAATGGAGTGAAGGTCGTTCCTTCATACCTGTGCGATCCCGTATATGTAGATGTCAACAATTATAAGGAGATATTGCTGGACAGCGGTTATTATACCGAGGATGATTTAAAACAATAATTAAAGTAATGGTTGGGGGTTAAAATCTTTAAATAATTGGCCTTTAACTTAAATGTATATTTGCAAGCCGGACAGGTTTTAGCTGTTCGGCTTGCAAATATGATGTCATATAGTTTTTGCTGCTTGGAGACCATATTATTTGTCAATACAATGATGTTAGGGGTTGATAAAGCAGTGGAGTACATTCTTGAAATGAGAAATATTACAAAACTTTTTCCGGGGGTAAAAGCGCTGGACAATGTTAACCTCAAGGTTCGAAAAGGTGAGATCCATGCGCTGGTGGGCGAAAACGGCGCCGGAAAATCTACCCTTATGAATGTGCTAAGTGGTGTTTACCCTTATGGCACTTATAGTGGCAGTATTTTCTTTGAAGGTAAGGAATGCATCTTTAAAGGTATCAAGGACAGTGAGAAGACTGGGATAGTCATTATTCATCAGGAACTGGCTTTGGTACCATCCCTTTCTATAGGAGAGAATATCTTTTTAGGGAACGAAAGGGCAAAAAGATGGCTGATAAACTGGAATCAAACCCATATGCAGGCTGCCGAGCTTATGAAAAGAGTAGGGCTTAGGGAAAGTCCTGCTACCCTTGTAAAAGATATAGGTGTGGGTAAACAGCAGCTTGTGGAAATTGCAAAGGCACTGGCCAAGAATGTAAAACTGCTAATTTTGGATGAGCCAACAGCGGCTTTAAATGAAAAGGAGTCAGAGAATCTTTTGAATCTTCTCTTGGAGCTTAAAAAAGAAGGGATTACTTGCATATTAATTTCGCATAAGTTGAATGAAGTGCTAAAAGTTGCCGATTCCATTACAATTCTCAGGGATGGTCGTGTGGTTGAAACGCTTGATAGACATAAAGATGATGTAAGTGAAGATAGGATTATCAAAGGAATGGTAGGACGTGAGCTTACAAACCGTTTCCCTGAACGAACGCGCAAAATTGGCGAAGTTATTTTTGAAGTGAGAAACTGGAATGTGTATCATCCTTTGATCGAAGGCAGAAAAGTGATTAAGGATGTAAGCATAAAGGTGCGAAAAGGTGAAATTGTAGGGATATACGGGCTTATGGGCTCGGGTAGGACCGAGTTTGCCATGAGCGTGTTTGGTAAATCTTACGGAAAGCATATAAGCGGGCAGATAATAAAAAACGGCAGAGAATTGGTGCTGAATAGTGTGCGCCAGGCGATAGAGAATGGTTTGGCTTATGTTACTGAAGATCGGAAATCAGCTGGACTTATTTTGATTGATGATATTAAAAGAAATATCTCTCTTGCAAGCCTTAATAATATAAGCAAAAACCTGGTGGTTGATGAAAACAGGGAAATATATGTTGCTGAAGAGTATCGCAGAAAACTCAATATTAAATGCAGCAGCGTGTTGCAGAAGACAGGCAATTTATCAGGGGGAAATCAGCAAAAGGTTCTACTCAGCAAGTGGATTTTTGCTAAACCTGATATATTGATACTGGACGAACCTACTAGGGGTATAGATGTAGGTGCTAAATATGAGATTTATAAGATTATAAACAACCTTGCTGAGGAAGGGAAAGCTGTTATTCTTATTTCTTCTGAACTTCCCGAGATTTTGGGAATGTGCGATCGAGTATATGTTATGAATGAGGGAAGGATTGTAGGAGAACTTGATCGCGAGGAAGCATCTCAAGAGAGCATAATGAAATGCATTATGCAGAGCATTAAGGAGGTCGTGTAATGCAAACCATTAAAGATGTTTTTAAAAACAACATAAGACAATATGGTATGTTCATTGCTCTCATTGTGATATCTATATTTTTTCAGATTCTTACCGATGGCATTCTTCTTTTACCCCAGAATGTCACAAACCTGGTTCTGCAGAACAGTTACGTGTTAATTCTAGCTATCGGTATGACGCTTTGTATATTGTCGGGGGGCAACATTGACCTTTCGGTAGGTTCTGTAAGTGCCTTTATTGGCGCCATTGCAGGGACCCTTATAATCAATATGAAAATGGACGTGGGTTTGACCATATTTATATGTCTTTTAATAGGGATAGCAATAGGGATATGGCAGGGGTTCTGGATTGCCTATTTAAGAATACCCGCTTTTATCGTAACTCTTGCGGGAATGCTTATGTTCAGAGGACTTACCATTGCTATGTTAAAAGGACTCACATTATCGCCGTTTCCCGAGGAATTTCAGCGAATAAGTACGGGCTTTATTCCTGATGTGTTTGGAGGTTTTGGCACCAAATTGAATATTACGGCTCTGGTAGTTGGAGCGATTATTTCTATCATTTATGTAATCTTGCAGTTTAAGAAGAGAGCCGAACAGAAAAAGTACAACTTTGAAGTAATTGCAATGCCGCTGTTTATTGCCAAGATTGTATTGGTTTTAGCAGGTATAAATCTGTTTGCCTACTGGCTGGCGGCTTACAAAGGATTGCCTATTATATTTGTTTTGATAGGAATATTAGTTTTAGTCTATTCCTTTTTTACCACAAAAACCGTACCGGGACGTTATATTTATGCTATGGGAGGTAACGAGAAGGCCGCAAGGCTTTCGGGTATAAATACAAATAAAGTTCTGTTTTTTACCTATGTAAATATGGCCTTTTTAGCGGCAGTAGCCGGTATTGTATTTGCTGCACGTTTAAATGCGGCTTCGCCGCAAGCGGGTATCAATTTTGAGCTCGATGCGATCGCTGCTTGCTTTATTGGTGGTGCATCGGCCTACGGCGGTGTTGGTACCGTTAGCGGAGCCATTATTGGTGCACTGGTTATGGGTGTACTCAACAACGGTATGTCTATAATGGGTGTGGGTAGTGATATGCAGATGATCATTAAAGGTTTTGTTCTGCTGATGGCCGTAGCGTTTGATGTGCTGTCAAAAAACAGAGCTAGAGTATAGCACCTTCTTGAAGGTATATTTTAACTGATAGATGTTGTACAAAAAGTCATGTGGTATTGAACCAATGTTCTTACATTGAAATTGCATATACTATTTCCCCAAACCTCCTTCCTTAAACAGTTATACGCACAGGCATATGATATTTTACGGGTAGGAAGCAGGCAATTGTTTTACCCACTTCCTACCCGATTTAATTTTGCATTTTTACTTAAACTTTCAAAATAGCGTTTATGATTACAGCCATGACACAAAAACGAGTTTATAGTTACAGCGTGACACAAAAGGCAATTTTTTATTCTCCCACCTCTATAACCGTACTTGCAGAGGGGATGCCTTCTGCTGAAGCCGTCAGAACGATATTGCCGACTTCTCCGTTGGCCCGAACTACCACCATGGCACGGCCCTGGTAGACTCTGCGCTGATTTCCTACGTACATCTCCTCGCTTACAGGGTTCCCACTACCTACGGCCAGTACCGACCCCACTCCGCTGGCGGTGAAATAGATGTTGATATCTGCATTGTGCACCACGTTTCCTTCAGCATCTACTACTTCAACGGTAACATATGAAAGATCCCCAAATTTTGCGTTTAGCCTGCCGCGATCGGGTGTTAACCGAATGGCTGCTGGTTTTCCTGCAGTCTTAAGAACGGTACGAGAGGTTTCGACGCCTTTTTCATTATAACCTACGGCTTCAAGTATTCCGGGTTCATAAATCACTTCAAACGAGGCTATATACCTGTTGGGCTTTCCGGCGGGTTTGCGGCCAAGCGATTTTCCGTTGAGAATCAGTTCCACTTCGCTGTCCATGCTGTATACGTCTACTCTGGTTGGTTTACCCTCAAAACCCGGCCAGGTCCATGATGAAACAACGTCGGGCCATCCCCATCTAGATATGTCGGCCTCTTTGCCGTAATATTCCGGCTTATATACCGCAATATACGGTGCTTTGGCGATGCCCCAGACACAGTCGCGGTAATAGGATTGAGGCCTTTTAAATCCGCATATGTCGATATCTCCGCAAAAGGCTTGATGCCACGGGTATTTCCCAAGGAAGCTTTTTTCTCCGTTGTACCATACGTGCCCGATACCGGCTTCGCCAAGGTAATCTAAAGCAGTCCATACGAAATCGCCTATTACATAGGGTAGACGCTCAATGGTGGACCAAATGTCGAAGACTTCTTTCGGGAAAGACTCGGTGCCACAGATTATACGGCCAGGGAATTTTTTACCATCACTTTCATAGCGCTTCAAAAGGTAATTATATCCTACCACATCCAGAGGTTCTGCAAATTCTTTTGTGACTTCACCCCAGACATCGTAGTCCTCAGGCAGGTCACCTAGCTTTCCCTTGAGCGCTGTGACTGCCGTGTCGTCCCACAGGTCGCACAGCGCATTGGTAATGGCTCTTGTGTTGTCCAGGCTGCGGATGAAATCAGCTAGCTTCCGAGCATAGATGTAACCTTCTGAACGGCCATCTCTTTCTATGATTTCATTGCCTGTCGACCACATGATGATGCTAGGATGATTTCGATCGCGGAGGACCATGGATGCTATGTCTTTTTGCCACCAGTCTTCGAAATACAGGCTATAGTCGTTAGGATTTTTACCCTCGCGCCAGCAGTCAAATGCCTCATCGATTACCAGCAATCCCAGTCGATCGCATGCATCCAGAAAAGCTGGCGAAGGGGGATTATGGGCGCAACGCACGGCGTTGAAGCCATTGGCCTTTAAAAGTTCCACTTTGCGCTCCTCTGCTCTGTCATAAGCCGCTGCTCCAAGCAGTCCGCAATCGTGGTGTACGCAGCCTCCTTTGAGCTTGATGGGAACGCCATTTAGCTGAAATCCATTTTGCGGGTCGAAAGAAATGGAGCGAATCCCTACTCGGGTTTCGGTGCTGTCAATTACCTTTCCGCCTTTTATAACTTCGCTTCTCAGGGTATAGAGGTAAGGATTTTCTATTGACCATAAATTTGCAGGTGATACAATAAGGTCCTGCTGTGCCTCTGCTGTATTTTTGCTGGGAACATACAGGTTTGTTTCATCCATGGCTGCCACATTACCACAAGCTGTCAACAGCGTGGATCGGATAATGATATTTTCGGGTTGCTCACTGATGTTTTCTACCGTAGTCTTTACGTGAACCGTGGAGCATTCGGTGGAGACGTTGGGTGTTGTGACATATACGCCCCAGGGTGTTATATGCACGCTTTCACCTATCATTAGCCACACATGGCGGTAGATTCCCGATCCGCTGTACCACCGGGTATTGGGCAGTGCGCTATTGTTTACGGTAACGCGGATTGTGTTGTCCTGACCGTATAGCAGATACGGGGTTAAGTCGCAGTGAAAACTGGTGTAGCCATATGGATGACGGGCTACCAATTGGTTGTTTAGATGTACTGTGGCATTCATATAGACGCCTTCAAACTCGAGAATGACCTTTTTGCCCTTCCACTCAACTGGGGCATAAAGGGTCTTTTCGTAGATTCCTATGCCACCCGGAAAAAATCCGTTGCTGGCGCCTGATAGCGTGTGCGGATCTCGCTTCTGAATTATGCTGAAATCATGAGGGAGGTCTACCAAGGTGTACTCAGATTGGATATCTTGGTTTGGGGATGTGCTGATGAGCTTAAACCTCCATTCCCGGTCCAGGTTTTGTCTTTTCATGGGTTTATAACCTCCTTTGAATTTTTATATATTAAATTGTTTCTATGTTGTTTTAAATGTTCCTTCTAGGTTTTGCGGACTTGCCCAAACAGTTTGTATGTCTAAGAAAAGCGGCGCTAATGTAAGCTCTATTATTAGGATAAAAATTCTTGACTTACCAGTATTTTTCTGATAAGTTTGCGGATAGATGCGATGTTGAGGTATTGATGTACGCAGGTATTGATGTTAAATTTTGTATGCTAAAGTTAATGGTATATATTTGAACTAATATTGGATGTAATACTTTGGCCTGGACATGGGCTTGATGCTGGCGTACTGGTGTACGAAACAATTCAAAGTATAGACTTTGGGAGGGGAAAAGGTGGAAAGCTCAAAAAGATATGAATACATTTCATGCGTTTACAGACACGCATCCATACCGGGTGGTGGTTTTGTTACCGGTTTTGTGTTTCATCCTAAAGAAAAAGGAATACTGTATGCGAGGACCGATATTGGCGGGGTTTATCGCTACGATTTTGATGAAAAGGCTTGGATTTCTTTGGTGGACCACGTCACGCACATCGGCAAATGGAAAACTTACCCCTTATCCATAGCGATTGATCCCAATCATCCCGACTGGTTGTATGTAGTTGCTGGAGACTGGAAGCAAAATTACCTGTGCCGCTTAAAGGACTGGGGCGAGCACTTTGAGTACTTCCCTGTTCCGGCCGGAGTCAACGGAAATGTCCGGGGCGGAGAACGGGAGAGAGGCTGGCAGTCGACCCTGTGGATTCAAGGGTGATATATTTCGGTTCGCAAACCCACGGCCTTCTCGTTTCAGAGGCTTACAAGAATTCTGCAGAAAGCCTCGTCCTTGTAGGGCGGGGATGAATGCAAGGGTTGAAACTGAGAACCAAGTATGATATAATTAAACCAAATCTTGGAATTAAGAAGGTTGGTTTAGAATGAATACCTACAAATCCACACGACATGCTAAATTCCTAATCAACTACCACTTTGTTTGGATACCAAAGTACAGAAAAGACCTTTTAAAAGACCCTGAGGTAAAAAATACAGTTGAAGAAACAATCAGGGAACTATCCAAGACATACAAGTTTGATATTTTAGCACTTGAAATAATGCCTGACCATATTCATCTATTTATTTCTGCACTTCCAAGGTATTCTCCAAGCGAACTTATTAATGTTATAAAGGGCGCTACTGGCAGGAAGATAGGACAAAAGTTTCCCCAGTACAAACAAAGAGATTCTGTCTGGACAAGAGCGTACTTTGTGGCAACTGCAGGTAATGTATCTGCCGAAACCATCAAGAAGTATATAGAGAGCCAATGGAAGAAGGTAGAAAAGGATGGATAAGACATATATTTTGTCAGTTCCAGAAGAATATCAAGGTTTAGCGAGAGAAATTTCAATGGTATCTGGTAAAATCTACTCTAAAGCAGTAAATTTTTTTAAAAGGATACAAGCAAAAGGGATAAATGTTTCGAGAAAGACATTTGACCAGTATATGGAATGGTGGCTGCATCAAAAGAGTTTTAAACTTCACAGTCAAAGCAAACAGGCAGCATACCAGCAGTTTTGGACTGCATATCAGGCATACCTGAAAAGATTACAAAAGGCAAAGGAGAAAGGCCAAGATACATCCAAGATAAGACCACCATTCAGGAACAAGAAGTATAATAAAGTGGTTTTTAAGAAAAGCGCAATTCATTTTAAAGATGGGGACTTGATTTTGTCAAATGGGAAGGAACAAGCACCAATGGTTATAAAAGGGTGTTGTTTAAAAGGTGCTCCCAAGTATGCAGAGCTGATTTTCCATCAAGACAAGAAGAAATATTATCTTCACATTGTGGTTGAAGTAGAAGAAGGAAAAATTGAGAATACCGCAGGAGTGATGGCAATAGATCTTGGAGTAATACATCCGATGGTTTGTTTTGATGGCAGAGAAGTTTTAATCTATAATGGTGGTATTCTGAACTCAAAGATAAGATACCGCAATAAAAAACTTGGAGAATTTCAGCAAAAACTATCTAAGTGTCAGAAAGATTCAAGAAAATTCAAAGAGCTTTTGAGAGCAAAGAGGGAAGTATTGAAAAGAGTTAACAATCAAATTAGAGATGTGTTGGAAAAATACACATCTTATTTGGTAGGGTATTGTATTAAAAATGGCATAGGGACAATTGTATTAGGTGATTTGAAGGGTATAAGGAATGGGGCAAGACATGGGAAAGTACCAAATCAAAAAATCCATCAATGGATGTTTAGAAGAGTAGCAAGAAGGATAGAAGAGAAAGCCGAGTTTGTGGGGATAGAAGTCAAATTTATAAAAGAAAATGGGACATCACAGAGTTGTCCTGTGTGTGGTAGCAAAAACAAGCCAGAAAACAGGAACTATGAATGCAAAAGCTGTGGTTTTAGATATCACAGGGATGGAGTGGGAGCGATAAACATATACAGAAAGTATACAGGCTCTTTAAGCCTGGTAGTAGGGCTATTGGCTTGCCCCACAGGTGTGAGGTACACACCACACCTGTGTTGCCCTATTGAGTGGAATATCCACCCAGTAGGGAAGACGGCCTGAAATTCGGAGCTGTCAAGAATCCTCGCCCCTTCCAGGGCGGGGAGAAGTCAACTAATCTGATATATTAGCATATATGAAAGCGTGATTTATACAGGCCTGCTTCTCAGTTGTGCGGGGCAGGAAAAATCACCCGTATTGTGGTTCCATGGCCTGGCTGACTCTCAAGTTCTATCCTGGCGTTGTGATGCATTGCGCCGTGTTTTACTATGGAAAGCCCAAGGCCGGTGCCGCCCGTTCGATTTGATCTGCTTTTGTCAACCCTGTAGAATCGCTCAAATACCCTGGTTTGATGTTCTTTGGGGATGCCTATCCCCGTATCAGATACGGTCAAAACCACTTCCTTTTCGTTTTGAGAGATGTTGACATCAACTCTGCCGTTTTCGCGATTGTACTTAACGGCGTTATCGCAGAGATTATAAATCATTTGCTCGAGGATTTCCTCTATGCCAAATACGAATCCGTTTTGGCCTGATACCGAAATGATGACGCCTTTTTCTCTTGCCTGCGTTTCTAACCTGGCACATACTTTTTTCGACAATTCGAGCAGGTTTACGCGTTTGCGTGGGATGTCGATGTTATTTTCGTCAAGGCGTGAGAGCTTGATGATGTCGTCTATCAGGGCGATGAGGTGGTTGGCCTCGTTGTAAATGCGTTCGGCAAAGCGGGGGATATCCTCGCTCTTTACCATACCGTTCTTGATGATTTCGGCGTAGCCCAATATCGATGTAAGCGGTGTTTTAAGCTCATGGGATACGTTGGCAGAAAATTCACGGCGTATTTGCTCAGCGGCATACCTTTCGGTTATATCCAGAATCAGGACAACGGCCCCTTTTACCCGTCCGTTGACCCAAACGGGGTTGGTTGTAAGCTGGTAATGGTGGCCGCCCATCTCAAGTATTTCTTCACAGTGGTCGCCCTCCAGGGCTTTTTTTACCGCCGCCCGCAAAGTTAAATCACGGCTTAATGTGAGGATGTTTCTATTGAGATAACTGCTTCTGTCGTGGCCGCCAAATATGCGTATGGCGCTTTTGTTGACCGATAGGATATCAGCTCTTTCGTTGAGCAATATCAATCCTTCGATCATGTTTTCGGTGATGGCGTTAAACTCTTCGTGCTTTTCCCGCAAAGCGCGCATCTGATTCTCTATCTGCTGGTTCTGCTGGGCTATGCGCATGAGTAGGGGAGATAATTCGTCATAGACATCATTGGACATAGGATTTTGTAGATTCAGCGCGTTTATGGGCTCAACTATTTTTTTGGTCTCCCGATTGGCTATAAGTAGGGCAAGTGCAAGCGTGACGGCGATGATGAACAATATATAGGGCACAAAACTCAATATGGCGCTGTAAACGCTGTCGACCACGTTTGCTACCCGCAGCACCATGCCGTTTTTCAGAAGGACGGCACAATAGAAGGTTTGCTTGCCTAGAGTCCTGGACAGGCGCACTGACTTTGCAATTCCGTTCTTCAGGGCGGCCGATACCTCTGGCCTGTTTCTATGATTTTCCATGTTTTCTGCTCTTTCAGCGCTGTCAAACAATACGGTACCGTCATTCGCTATCAGCGTGATGCGATGTGCCTTGGTTGATACGTTCTGCAAGAAAAGGCGTGGGTCTTCGGCGTTTTCAAGGCTGGCCGCAATGTAAGACGCTTCTTTTTCTATTTCACGCTGCATGATATCGAAAATTTGCCGATACACGACGACAAAGGTCAGCATGCTGGACAGAAAGACGATTAACATAGCGAGAAGGCACATGCTTAAGAATATTCTACGCTTCATTTTGGGCCTCCGATTCGGTACCCCACTCCCCGCACCGTCTCTATAAGTTCAGACCACTCTCCTAGCTTTTGCCTGAGTGAACGTATATGGACGTCGACGGTACGGGTTTCACCATCGAAATCATACCCCCAAACTGCCTCAAGGATTTTGTTGCGGCTCAATACAATGCCTTCATTTTCCATGAGATAGCGCAGCAGTTCAAACTCTTTATGGGTTAGTTCTAGCCTTCTGCCGTTGACAGTGACCTCGTATTTGCTGGCATCCAGAGTTATGGGCCCCACCGTTAATACATGTGTTGGGTGATTGCTTTTGGCGGATGTGCGGCGCAGTACCGCTTTAACGCGCGAGACCAGCTCCATCATGCCAAACGGCTTTGTAATATAATCATCGGCCCCGCTGTCCAAGCCAATCACCTTGTCGTATTCGGTGCTTTTGGCTGTAATCATTATGACGGGTATTTCTCTGGTGGCAGGATTGGATTTCAATTTTTTTAGAATCTGCAGCCCGTCTTCATCGGGCAGCATGATGTCGAGGAGGATGAGCTCAGGCTTTTGCGCTGACAGCGCCTCAAAAAAGGCTTTGCCGTTCTCAAAGCCGCGAGCTTCAAAACCTACCGTTTGCAGCGTATACACCACCAGCTCCCTTATGTTATCATCGTCCTCGACGAAAAAGATCATATCCTTTCTCCACCTTTATGGATTCCTGTTATGGAGTATTCCACCCATTCGGCTATGTTGGTGGCATGGTCACCTATTCTCTCGAAATACTTGGCGATCATCAGCAGGTCGACTGCATACTCCCCGTTTTGTTTGTCCTTGCCTATAATATCTATGATTTCCTTTTTTACTTGATTAAAAAGGTCATCCACCACGTCATCGTAAGCTATGACTGATCGCGCCAGATCCAGGTCCCGTCTCACATAGGCATCGATGCTGTCGGTTACCATTTTAATGGTTGCCCTGGCCATTTCGTCTATATGCACGGCGTTGTTCAGGGAATGCACGTTTCCCAACAGGATTATTTCAGAGATATCGGCTGCCTGGTCTCCTATGCGCTCCATGTCAGTTATCATCTTGAGGGCAGAGGAGATCTGCCTTAGATCCCTGGCTACAGGGTGCTGATGCAGCAGAAGCTTGAAGCACAGGCTTTCGATGTCCTTTTCCTTCTGATCAATTTCGGCGTCGATACGGATGACTTCCTGAGCCAAAGAGTTGTCGTGGTTTATTAGCGCTTTAGCAGCGTTGGCTATTGCCGTTTCGCACAGGGCGCCCATCTCTATTAATTCACGGTTGAGCAACTCCAGCTGCTCATCGAATTTTCTCCTCATTATCCGAACCTCCCGGTTATATAGTCCTCTGTGCGCTTATCCTGTGGCATAAAAAACAGCTTTTCGGTATCGTCGTATTCTATTACCTCGCCGTTTAGCATGAAGGCTGTTTTGTCCGAGATGCGGGCTGCCTGCTGCATATTATGGGTCACGATAATTATAGTATAATTCTTTTTAAGCTCCATAACAAGGTCCTCTATCTTTGATGTGGAAATTGGGTCCAGTGCCGACGTTGGTTCGTCCATTAACAACACCTCGGGCTGCACCGCTAAAGCCCTTGCAATGCAGAGCCGCTGCTGCTGACCGCCCGACAACTCCAAAGCGCTCTTTTTTAGCCTGTCCTTTAATTCGTCCCATATGGCGGCGGCTCGCAGGGATTTTTCGACGATGTCGTCCAGCTTTATTTTGGAGCGAATCCCGTGTGTGCGCGGCCCAAAGGCAATATTGTCGTACACGCTCATGGGAAAAGGGTTGGGCTTTTGAAAGACCATGCCCACTCTTTTGCGCAGCAGACTTACATCGATGTTGTATATGTCCTCTCCATCAAGCAGTATTTTGCCTGTTATTTTGCAGTTTTCCACCAGGTCGTTCATGCGGTTCAGGCACTTGAGGAGAGTCGATTTGCCGCAGCCCGAAGGTCCGATGAGGGCGGTGATCTTGTTGGCTTCTATGTCTAGGTTGATGTCCTTCAGCGCATGAAAATCTCCATAGTACAGGTTTAGATTGTTTATGGTTATCTTCCCCATATATCCCCCTATCCTTTCGTAATCTTTTTTGCTAAAAAATTTGACAGCCAATTTATTATCATTACAGTAACCAGCAACACGACTGCTGTAGCGTATGCCTGATTTACATACAGCCCTTCGCTCGAGAGGACGTACATATGCACCGACAAAGTGCGGCCCGACGACAACAGGTTTTTAGGGATTTCCGCTACCGTTCCGGCGGTGTAAAGGAGAGCTGCCGTCTCACCAACTATTCTTCCTATGCTGAGGATGATGCCTGACAGGATACCGGGCATAGCGCTGGGGAGGACGATCCTGAACACGGTACGTAACTTGTTTGCGCCCAGGGCGAAACTCCCCTCACGGTATGAGTCGGGTACGGCCTTTAAAGCTTCTTCTGTGGTGCGCATGATAACAGGCAGTATCATGATAGCAAGGGTAAAGGCGCCGGCCAGAATGGAGAATCCCCAGCCCATTGCCGTTACAAAAAACAACAAGCCGAACAAACCGTAGATGATGGAGGGGATACCAGCTAATGTTTCGGTGGTCAGCCTTATCATTTCAACCAGCTTGTTTCTGCGCTTTGCGTACTCCACCAGATAGACGGCCGCAAAGATGCCCAAAGGCACGGCAATAAGGAGGGCCAGTACCACGATGATAAGCGTGTTTATGATGGCCGGGGTGAGCGATACGTTTTGGGAGGTGTATTCCCATGCAAACAGATCAGCGGTTATATTTGGAATTCCCTTAATGAGGATGTACGCGATGATGAACAGCAGGGTGCTTACGGTAATGGCTGTAGCCGATAACACCAGCAACAACAGTACGAGGGAAAGGGGAGACCTTTTATACGTTCTCAGCTTGCGGTGTATGCTTCGTGTGTCTATCTTAATCATCTATTTGTCCTCCTCGTAAGCAGAGAAAATGAGAGGTTGATGATGAGTATGAATACGAACAGCACTACTCCGGTGGCGATGAGCGCGCCCCTGTGCAGGTCGGCCGCATATCCCATTTCTATTACTATATTGGCGGTGAGGGTTCTGATGCCTTTGAGCAGGCCTGCAGGCATCCGTGCCTGGTTTCCCGCCACCATGATGACCGCCATGGTCTCGCCGATTGCCCGCCCGATGGCCAGGACCACGCCTGCCATAATACCCGAGATGGCCGCGGGCAGAGTGATGAAGAACACACTCTGCTCGTGGGTTGCCCCAAGGGCAAGACCACCCTGGTAGTAGCTGTCGGGAACGGCGCGAATTGCTGATTCGCTCACGCTGATGACGGTGGGCAGTATCATGATGCCCAGCAAAATGGAAGCCGTCAGTATGCTGCTGCCGTCGCCACCAAAGTTATCGCGCACAAAAGGGACTATCACGACCAAACCGAAAAATCCGTATACTACCGATGGGATGCCTGCCAAAAGGTCAACAGCGGGTTTTAAAAAACGGTATATATATTTTGGACAGAACTTTGCCATGTACACTGCCGTCAGTATGCCGATTGGAACGCCTATTATTATGGCACCTGCTGTTACATAGATGCTCCCTAAAATCATCGGCAAAATCCCGTAGATGTCATTGGATGGCCGCCATTTTTTGCCTAGAAAGAAATCCAGTACTCCAATTTCGGACATGGCTGGTATTCCGTTGGCAAACAGGAATACGCAAATCAAGGCCACCGCTAGGATTGAAGTGCAGGCGGCCATCAAAAACACAATTTGCATTGCCTTTTCTTTGTAATTTCTCATCTTTGTCTCACCGTCTTTTTAAATTAAATAATGGAGAGATGGATTTTGTTGCTGAAACTTTATTTACAAGTTTTACTCTAGCACCTCGGACCACTGCGTTATTTCGCCTGTGAAAATGGCCCTGACTTGCTCGCTTGTCAAGTTGTCTGCTGGATTTCCTTTGTTGACGATTACCACAAGCCCGTCCATAGCGATGGTGATGGGGGTCAAACCGGCATTGAGTTCGCTCTCTTTCAATTCTCTGGACGACATTCCTATATCGCATATCCCGTCTATAACCGAATTGATGCCGGTAGTTGAGTCGCTGGTCTGAATTTCAATTTGTGCATTGGGATTGATAGCAAGGTAGGCCTCCTTGAGCTTTTCCATAAGCGGGGAGACCGATGATGAACCTGCGACTACGATTTTGCCTGCGGGCTTATCCCCGCTGTAAGCTGGATTATCCAATACCGGGATATATCCGTTTTCTTCAACCACTTTTTGGCCATCGCTGCTCATGATAAACTCTATAAAGTCCTGTACCACTTTGCTTATTTCGCCTTTTGTGGCAATGATGAAGGGACGGGCGATTTTGTACTTTCCGCTTTTTACGTTGCTCACCGTAGGTTCAACTCCGTCGATTTTGAGGGCTTTTACGGTATCGTTTAGAGAGCCCAGGGATATATACCCTATAGAGTATATATCTCCTGCGACAGATGTCATCATTACCGCTGTGTTGTTCACTATGCGGGCCTCTTCCGTCGTATAGTCGATCTCATTGCCGCTGCTGTCTTTCTGCTGGATGCCAAACAGCTCTACGAAAGCACCCCTGGTACCCGATCCCTCTTCACGGGAGATTACATGGATTTCTCTTGAGATGTCAAATTCGTTGCCGTTTTTGGCGCTGTCGGAATTGTTGCCCTGAGCGCCACATCCTGCCAAAATGGCCACTATGAATATGGCGTACATGAACAAGGTTACTGTTCTTTTCATACTTAAGCTCCTTTCTCATATAGATTTATCATTTTGCTTTCACCAAACAGTGTAAAGCGGCAATGTAAAGTTAAAGACAAGCTTGTGTTAAATCTGTGTAAAATATTTTTATGTTTTAATTGCATCCCAAACGGGTAAATATAAATTATAAGCCTATTGAAGCGGTAGCCAGGAAAGTTTTTACTTGACTGTTGGTGATTAGGCTTTGGCGGTTACTGCCTCCTTAATGGACGGTAGTCCGCAACAGGAAAAACATATGTTGATTTGGGAGATGATGGTATGCCGGATTTAAAGTTCAGGGCAAAAGCGCATAGTGAAAATCCCACCAAAACGGTGGTAGAGACAAGGGGATTTAAGATTATCATCGACGAGCCCGAGAGCCTGGGCGGTACCAACGCCGGAGCTAATCCGGTAGAGTATCTGCTGGCCGCCCTTGCCGGGTGCATCAACGTGGTAGGGCATGTGGTGGCAAAAGAGATGGGCTTCGAGCTCAAGGGCTTGCAGATCGACCTTGAGGGTGATTTGAATCCTGCAAGGTTTATGGGCAAGTCCAATGCCGACAGGGCAGGGTACAAGGAGATCAGGGTAAACATAAAGGCCGATACCGACGCCGATGCCGAAACGCTGTCGAAGTGGCTTGACGCTGTAGAAGACAGATGCCCGGTGAGCGATACCTTGTCCAATGGTACGCCGGTAAAAATAAGTTTGGTGTAAAAGACTGCCGTGTGAAAGGAACAGTAAAAGGCCCAGTTTATTGGGCTATGGTCAGCAAAAATATAATATAAAAAATCAGTCTATTGAGAGACAATCAACCAAAAGTGCAAAAAGCCAATTGGCAGTGCGGAAAAAATCAAAAGACGGGGTACCCCGAGAAGCTTTCCATAAAGTTTTTGTAGCAGGGGCTACCCTGTTTTTTGTTTAAAATCCGGATGGTGAAGTATTATGGTTTTATCGTAATTGAAGAGCGATTTCACTATTGTTTTTTGAATAATAGTGTGGTATACTGTTAGCGTACTATTATTCATTGAATAATAGTTGTGGGATGAAATATGGAAAAGTTTTATATTGGCTAATAGTCAGTAAATGGTGAAGGGCGGGCACAGAAGGATGTACTTCAACAGCTGATTTTATATTGGCCAATTGTCAGTCAATGATTATGGAGGGATGGCGATGAAAAAAAGCGAATTTTTAAGGGAACTTAGGTATAACTTGATGGGCAAGATCAGCGATGACGAGCTGGAAAACATTATTATGGACTATGATGAGATATTTGAATCAGGCAAAGCCGAGAACAAGACCGAGGATGAGATATCGGACATGATCGGTTCACCGGCATTGGTTGCAAAGACCATTTTAGACGAGTGGCCTAACAATAACACATCAAAGCCGGGCGCTGAGAGCAGTTATCCTGTTGCGCCGCTTGGCAGGCGGGTTGTGGCATTTATCATTGATTATATACTCTCTTTGGTCCCATTGGCTTTGCTCGTAATCATCGGAGAAGCACCCAGATTTGTCCTTTTTCTTATTTTGCCAATGATGATGTACAATCCGGTGCTTCCGGTATTTTTCATTTTTAATTCTTTACATCTTTTCCGCCCTCAACCTGGTGTTATCCTTCACTACTCTAGTTCTAGCCCTACCGTGGACACCATCCATATTATTCTTATATTAGCGGGTTTTATCTTTTTCTGGCTGTACAGTACGCTGGCCATGATAATAATGAAGGACAAGACGATAGGCATGCGGCTAATGAATATAAAAGTTGTAAAGAGGGATAGAACGGCTTTAAGGCCAATTGATGTGTTGGTACGTCAGTTTATAGGCAAGGTCCTGCTCGCAAGTTTAACTTGGAACATATCCTATATTGTCTCGTTCTTTTGGGCAGTTTTTTCGAAAGCAAACAATACTGTTCATGATAAATTGGCAGGAACCATGGTGGTTGAGGATGTCAGGGATGGACATTGAAATAAAAAGGACGTCTACGCGTAAAAGCATTTTGCTGCTTAAATCGAAAGTTTCTTGAATTTGAAATCAAAAATTATCCGGTTAATGCAAAGCAATTCGGGAGTGCAGTAAATTGCGCGTCGTAGTGTTGCTGGTTTCAGTATCGCTTAAATGATTTTTTACAGCAAAATCAGTCCAAATTAGGGGATAATACAAGCACAGAAGGCGGAATATCACGAAGGAGGAAATATAAAAGTGCCATGAATACCCAGCTCAAAAAGGGTGTACTGGAGCTGTGTATCCTTTATCAATTAAAAGATAAGGAGCTATACGGCTACCAAATAATGAAAACCATAAAAGATCAATTTAGCGATGTGTATGATGGTTCGATATATGCAATACTCAGGCGGCTTAACGCTGAGGGATACACACAGACGTATACAAGAGATTCTCCCAGCGGGCCCGCCAGAAAATATTACCGGATCACTCCGGCTGGCATCGATTACCTTCACAGGATGATTGCGGAATGGCAGAAGATGGTCGAAGGAGTAAGAAAACTGGGAATACCTTTTTAAGGGATTTATCAAGACTCGGTCGTAAGATATTTGACTATTTCACCGAATAGATGATTCCAAAATCGATATCGCTGTTTTGATTGTAATAGGGAGTATTGTATGATCCAAACACTATTACGGCAATAATGTTCGGATATTGTTCAAAGACCTCGTTTAACTGGTCGAGTTTTTGTTCTATCCTTACAGGATTGTCCATTTTGTCATGTTCCTCCACTAGACTATGCTTAGAGTTATTATATATATCTTTTTTGGAGCATATACAACTTTCTGTTGTTGAGCGCGAATAATATACGATATGACAAGTTTAAACTGATGGTCAAACGCTATTTTTGTCGGTTGCTATTGTATTTTTGGCACTTTATAAGTAATATTAAAAGATGTAGGAAGTTAAATGGAGCGACATGAGGAACACTTGTTGGGGTTTAGTACAACCGAAAAACGCTAGACGTTTTTTGTACGTTTTCAACAGCGAAGTGGTGAAATATGGATAAAAAAACTGTGGTGGACATATTGAACGAGATCGGGCTTTTGCTCGAGCTTAAAGGGGAAAACCCTTTTAAATCAAGGGCTTACTACAATGCCGCTCGCATCATCGAAGTTCTCGATGAAGACCTGGAGACGCTGGTGAGTGAAGGGCGGCTCAAGGATGTAAAAGGCATTGGGGAGGCGCTCAACAAAAAGCTTACCGAGCTTGTGACAACGGGAAGGCTTAAGTACTACGAAGAGTTAAAGGAGTCTGTGCCTCCTGGCCTTGTAGAGATGCTCAAGATTCCCGGTCTGGGGCCTAAGAAGATAAAGACTTTGTATGATAAGCTGGGCATTACGACGATAGGGGAACTGGAGTATGCCTGCATTGAAAATAGGCTGGTAAGCCTTCCGGGTTTTGGAGAAAAGACCCAGAAGAAGATCCTTGAGGGGATCCAGTTTATAAAGCAGTTCAGCGGGCATCACCTTTATTTCGAAGCCTATGAGGAGGCTGTAAAGCTTAAGGAGTATTTGAAGAATACGGGGCTTGTAATAAGGTGTGAGATCGCGGGCAGCATACGGCGCAAAAAGGAGATCGTGAAGGATATAGATATACTGGCCACATCCGCCCAGCCTGATAGGCTAATGGACTGCTTTGTGAACTACCAGGGCGTCAAGGATGTGGTTGCCAAAGGGGATACCAAGACCAGCGTTGTTTTAAATTCGGGTATAAATGCCGACTTAAGGGTGGTAAAGGATGAGGAGTTTCCTTATGCTCTACATCATTTTACCGGAAGCAAAGAACACAACACTGCCATGAGGCACAGGGCAAAAGCCATGGGCATAAAGATGAACGAATATGGCCTTTTCAAGGGGGATGTTTTAATAAGGTGCGCTTCTGAGGAAGAAATTTTTGAAAAGCTCAACCTATGTTACATTCCGCCCGAGCTCAGAGAAAACGCCGGGGAGATTGAAGCGGCCGAAAGAGGAAAAATTCCCACGCTGGTGGAAGAGAAGGATTTGAAGGGCATATTTCACGTGCACACGACGTACAGCGATGGGCGAAACTCACTACCTGATATTGTACAAAGAGCTCGAGAACTGGGATACAGTTACATAGCCATCACCGACCACAGCAAGTCCGCTTTTTACGCCTCTGGGCTTAGCGAAGAAAAGCTTTTAACACAATGGGAAGAGATAGAAGCCCTGAACAGGAAGTATGATGATATGGTTATATTGAAAGGTATAGAAGTGGACATACTGCCCGATGGTTCCCTTGATTACAGCGATGACGTCTTAGAAAAGTTCGATTTAGTGATAGCATCGATCCATTCGCATTTTAAGATGAACAGGGAAGAGATGACCAGGAGGGTGATAAGAGCCATTGAAAGTAAGCATGTACACATTATAGGACACCTAACTGGCAGGCTTTTACTTTCAAGGGATGGCTACGACATCGATGTGTATGAGGTCATTGAAGCTGCCAGAGAGTACGGGAAGATAATTGAGATAAATTCGAGCCCCTATAGGCTGGACCTTGACTGGAGGTACATAAAACATGCCAAGGAGAGGGGAGTAAAGTTTGCCGTGTGCCCCGATGCCCACAGCATAGAAGGGCTTGAAGACGTAAAATACGGCATTGGAATTGCCAGAAAGGGCTGGCTTGAGGCCAACGATGTCATAAACGCGTATGAAATACATCAGGTCTTGCGTTTTTTGAAAAAGACATAAATGGATGAGGACCAGGGTATGATCCCTGCTTTTTTTTGTGCTTATTTTGCTTTTTGATGCATATTGATGATATTGGCAGGTCTATTGCGAGAAAGCGATGTTTTGAATAAGCGATAATGGGCATTAAGATGAAGCTTGGGTAGTAGCTGGAGTTTGCTGTCTTGATTTCATTAAAGAGAATTCTATAACGCTTTGTAGGGAGGGTTTTCAATGACCATATATGATATCGCAATTATTCCTCTTATCGTGGGTATCGTCGAACTTTTAAAGCAAATCGGGCTTCCGTCCAAATTTGCTGCGCTTGTATCAGTGATACTCGGAATAGCCATTGGAGTGGTGTACGTTTCGCCCGATGACATCAAAAAAGGCGTGCTTGTAGGGCTGGCCCTTGGCTTGGCGGCGGCGGGATTATACTCCACAACAAAGGACACAGTTGAAGGGGTAAAGGGATTATTTGTTACAAAGAGAAAAAGGTGACTTCAAAGTTTTAATAAAAGGAGTATAGAATGGAAAAGTATACTTTGCTCTTGAATATGACATGGTAAAAGGGTATAATGGATGCGTAATTCCACATCAGAGGCGGTAGTGGCTGTGTTGTCATCTTCATAGAGTGTATATAGAATTCAAATTAGGAGGAAGTTATTATGGAGTATCCACAAATACCCAACTACCATGTTCTTATCGATCATTTGATTGAATACGCAAAGTTACGATGTGAATACGGTGCGCAGGGCGTTGAAAGCATCCTTAAAGAAGTAGAGGAAAGTTTAAAAAACGCCATTTTTAGAATAAATGAGCTGCCTATTGATGAGAGGTTGGCACAGCACGAACCAAATTCTTTAAGTGAGATTCGCAAATTAAGGCCTAATGGGCCTAGAAGATTATGGAAAAAATTTCAAAAAGATAAATATCTGAATAAACTGGAAGGAGCCCTTCTTGCGCGTATGGCCGGTTGTACCCTTGGGGCTATTGTAGAGGGTTGGTCAATAGAGAGCATGCAAGAATGGGCTAATTTTATTGGTGATCCTTTCCCGCCTGTTGATTACTGGTCGCAGGCTAAAGACCCTTCTAATATCCGATATGGTAAAAGCTCAAATTATGCATACACGCGTAATGGCATGTCTGGGGTACCGGTAGATGATGACATTACATATACGTTACTGGGGCTGTTAATAGTAGAAGAATATGGCAAAGATTTTACCACCGAGGATGTGGCAAAGGCGTGGAAAAAATATTTGCCCATAGCGTGTACGGCCGAGGATATAGCTTTAAAGAATATAAAGGCTGGTATAAGCCCTTATCAAGCCGCTGATCATGACAACCCTTATTGTCAGTGGATAGGCGCTTCTATTCGGTCAGATCCTTGGGCCTATATGGCACCTGGGTATCCTGAAAAAGCTGCAGAAATGGCGTACAGGGATGCTTATCTTAGCCATAGGCGCAATGGCATATATGGTGAGATGTTCTTCAGCGCTGCTCAAGCTGCTGCTTTTGAGGTTGACAATTGTATAGACGCCATTAAGATAGGACTTACAGAGATTCCCAGTAATTGTCTTTTGGCACAAGCAGTCAGATGGGCGCTTGAGGAAGCGAAAAATATAAAGGATTATCGCGATGCGCGCCAGGCTGTGGATGACCGGTTTAAGGGTATGAGCAGCGTGCACACCATAAATAACGCCTGTTTGACAATTTTCGGCCTTATAATAGGAGGAACTGATGTTACTAAGGTGCTTTCACAGACGGTGGCCATGGGGTTAGATAATGATTGCACTGCAGCTACAGCGGGAAGCATAGTGGGCGCAATAGTCGGCAAAAGCGGGATACCCGAACACTGGTACAAATCTTTTAACAATACGATATATACATATATGAACGGCGTAGAGGTATTTAGGATAGACGATGTGATAAATAGATTTGCAAGGCAGGCTGAGATAATATTGGAATTCTGACATTAAGTTTGCTGTATCAAGCAATGCAAGGGTTATGTAGAGTTTTTTGTCTTATTGAATGAATAGACACAATATTTTATTTATGATATGATATTTCAGGTATGTAATTTTATCATTTAAAGGAAGTGTAGGGGCAAAGATGAATATTAAACTAGGCAACTTAACACTCAAGCATCGTACACGTGAACCCCGCAAGCCGGTGCAACTGGCCATTGAATTGGTAGAACCTGGTGATTTGGACAGCTGTGAACAACCAGAGCGTGTAACAAAACATCTCCCACCCGGTATAACTTCAAAGATGTTGTATCAGGATATTATTAGGATAGCGTGGCCGGCCTTTATGGAATTCATTCTCACGCAGCTAGCATCCATGGTTGACATGATGATGGTGGGTCAGCTGGGACCGTGGGCTATTGCTGCTGTCGGGTTGACAAATCAGCCCAAGTTTTTGCTGATGACCATGTTCATGGCCATGAATGTGGGAGCTACCGCGTTGATTGCACGGTATAAGGGTGAAGGGGATCAACGAAAGGCCAATATAGTCTTACGTCAGGCGCTGCTGCTCACGTTTGTTTTGTCGGCAATCTCTTCCGCCATAGGCTTTATATTTTCAGAACCGATGGTGCGTTTTATGGGGGCAGCTGATGAACAGACGCTGACCGGTGGTACGGTTTATTTAAAGATTCAAATGGTGGGTTTTGTGGTTTTGGCCCTGACAAGCACCATAACGGCGGTTCTGCGGGGTATTGGGGATTCAAGGACGGCTATGATATACAATCTAGCTGCAAATGTGGTTAACGTGATATTCAATTACATGCTTATATATGGACATTTTGGGTTCCCGAGGATGGAGGTTGCCGGTGCGTCTATAGCCACCGTCATAGGACAGTGCGTAGCCTTTGTATTGGCTATGCTTTCTGTGTTGCGAGGGAATCGATACCTTAGACTTAGCTTCAAAGATGATTTCAGGCCGAAATGGGATATAATGAAAAGTATATTCAAGATAGGTATACCTGCAATGGTTGAACAGCTAGTTATGAGAGCGGGAATGATAGCCTATTCGAAAACCGTTGCATCCCTGGGTACGGTGGCTTTTGCAACCCACAACGTGTGTATGAATATTCAATCCATGTCGTTTATGAATGGTCAAGCCTTTGGGGTATCTGCTACCTCGCTTACAGGACAGAGCTTAGGGAAAAGGCGACCTGACATGGCCCAGGCCTACAGCAGGTATACAAGGCGCATGGGAATGATGGTGTCTTTGTTGCTGGCTTTAGCATTTGTACTGTTTGGGAAGGAAATCGTAAAGCTGTATACCGATGATAAAACTGTTATAGAAGAGGGAGCAAGAATACTTAAGCTGGTGGCTATCATGCAGCCCTTTCAATCGTCCCAGCTCATTTTGGCAGGTGCGCTGAGAGGGGCGGGGGACACAAGGGCCACAGCTAAAATCATTTTTATAACCGTATTGTTAGTACGACCAGGATTGGCTATGTTTACCATTCGCGTGTTGAAATGGGGACTGATAGGCGCGTGGATTGCTTTGATGGCCGACCAATTTCTCAGATCTTTTCTGGTGCTGATGAGGTTTAATTCGGGCAAGTGGAAAACTATAAAGGTATAGCGAGAGAAGGGGATTAGTGCATGGAACTGCCATTTGAGCTGAGTACTGCAATAGAGGAACAGCTTGCGTTTATACCGGTAAAAAAGCTTTCGGCTCTTGTAGCCAAACTCTCTGAGGATTATCGCAGCGGCAAGATTTTGGGCAGGGAACCCTATATTCGTACTTATGAAGAAGCATTGGCTTATATGGCCTTCAGGTTGCCCGCCACATTTGCCGCCGCCTATTTTGTCCTGTCTCAGGTGAAAGGACGACTGCCGGATTTAAGCCCTAATACGCTTTTGGATGTGGGGGCTGGGCCGGGTACTGCCATGTGGGCTGCTACTATGGTGTGGCCGGAGCTGGAGCGCATAACCCTCATTGAGCGAGACCAGAATATGATAGATATCGGCAAAAAACTGGCCAAATATGCTAGCCTGCATTCTATAAGGGAGGCAGAGTGGATAAAGGCTGATGTAATGGGCGAATGGAACGTTCCTAAGCATGATGTGGTGATAGCCTCGTATGTGCTCAACGAGTTGCCTCCGCAGAGTATAGGATCATTTATTTTGAAACTGTGGGAGAGTACAGCCTCGATTTTGATCTTCATAGAGCCGGGGACGCCTGCCGGGTTTTCATTGATAAGGCAGGTGCGAGAACGGCTGCTGGGAGAGGGTGCCAGCATTGCAGCACCGTGTCCCCATAGCAGTTCCTGTCCCATTGCCGAGGATGACTGGTGTCATTTTTCTCAGAGGTTGAACCGTACTCGGCTGCACAGGCAAATCAAAGGGGGTACCCTCTCGTATGAAGACGAGAAGTTTTCTTTTGTGTGTCTATCCCGCATCCCGGGAGTGGACATAAAAGGTATAGTTGTGCGACACCCACAAATAAGAAAGGGGCACGTTTATCTTAAACTGTGTACCCCTGAAGGCATTGTAAATGCGACTATAACTCGAAAAGATAAGGAAAAGTTTAAAGAAGCCCGCAAGCTAGAGTGGGGTTCGATTGTGCATTAGTAATCTATGTCAAGATTTTTTAGGGCCAGGCCCTATCCTCATTTGGCATAGGCCGCGTTTAGCTCAGAATTCAAATCAAGGGCATCGCATTGCTCTAGCTCCTTGCACAGCAGTGCACGGATATAGCCCCTATCGGTGGAAGTGGAATGGATATAAAATCCCATTCCATAGTAGAAGCGTACGAGGGAGGTCATCTTTGAAGCGGTGTGAAGCGTAAGGACACGCAGGCCCAGCTTTTTGGCTTCCTCTTCTACCGCTCTGATGAGGGCTTTTCCCACGCCGCAGTTTTGTACTTGAGGGCGTACGCCAAAGCGGCTGATATAGCCCACTTTCCCGGGGGGGAGAACCTCTAGGCGTATGGTTCCCACCGGTTGACCATCAAGAAAGGCTATGAATATGGTCTTTTTTCGCATCTCTTCCAGGATGATGTGCGGGGTTTCTTTCAGTGCCGATACCTTATCGGGGAGTCCCAGCTCCCTCGCGTATTCTTTAAACGCTTCCTGAACGATCTCATGTATTGCAAACACATCCTGTTCGGAAGCCTTCTTTATGACCAAATCCATTTTCACTCGTCTCCCTTTTAGTAAAAATTTCGGGGTTGTTTTTGTTGATATCGTGGTACGTTATATCCCTATACTTTTTTACGACAACATTAACATCTCTTGTATGAGCTTTGAGTTGCAATCTGAATAAACTATCAATTTAAGCCTACTTATCGCCCATCAGGAGTACCATAATGGCCTTATGAACGTGCAGGCGGTTTTCAGCCTCGTCAAACACTACCGATTGCGGGCCATCTATAATATCATCTGTTACCTCTTCACCGCGATGGGCTGGTAGGCAATGCAAAAAGATTGCATCGCCTTTGGCGTGCGAAAACAGCTCTTTGTTGACCTGGTATGGGCCAAATACCTTTGCACGGCTTTCAAACTCGTGTTCCTGCCCCATGCTGGCCCATACGTCGGTATACACTACGTCTGCATCCTGTATGGCTTCTACCGGATCATTAGTTATCGACACGCTGGCCCCTGTGGCTTTTCCGTTTTCTTTTGCCATTTTGACAATTTCCTCTTTTGGCTCATAGCCCTTGGGTGAGGCTATGGATATATCCATGCCCACTTTGGTGCATCCGATAAGCAGCGAATGGGCCACGTTGTTTCCGTCTCCTATAAAGGCCAGTTTAAGGCCACTCAAAGTACCTTTTTTCTCATATATCGTCATCAGATCGGCCAGTATCTGGCAGGGATGCAAAAGGTCGGTAAGCCCGTTTATAACGGGAATGGAGCTGTATTTGGCCAGCTCTTCTACGTCCTGCTGTTTATAGGTCCTTATCATTATCCCGTCTAGATAACGGGACAATACCCGGGCGGTATCGCTTATGGTCTCTCCGCGGCCCAGCTGGATGTCGCTGGCGTTCAGGAAAAGGCCGTATCCTCCCAGTTGGTAAATACCCACTTCGAAAGAAACCCTGGTGCGGGTGGAGGATTTGGTGAATATCATGCCCAGAGTTTTGCCCTTAAGATAGGGGTGAGGGATATTCGCCTTGAGCTTTTTCTTTAAATCAAACGCAGTGCTTAATACCTGGTATATTTCGTCCTGGCTGTAATCCTGTAGGGTTATGAGGTGTTTTTGCGAAAAAGGCTTTTCTGGCTTGTAATTATACAGATCTAACATGTTAGTTCACTCCTTATGCAGTCTTTCTATTAATCAGTACTGCGTACTATTCGCACTATCATTTTCGTAATTTGATGGAATTATCATTTTTGCTAGGAAGAAACTTTTACTTTCTGGTTTCCAATGTCCGTTTAAATATCTTATCCAGAGTATCTACCAGGCCATCGATCTCTTGCTTGGTAATCACCAGCGGTGGTACAAACCTCAGGGTGTTATGTCCGGCGCAGTTTATGATGTATCCCTCGCTTAATGCCGCGTTCACCACTTCTTTGCCCGGAACGGATGGGTCAAGCTCCATGCCCAGCATCAACCCTTTCCCTCTCACGTCTTTGATGAAATGGTATCTGTCTTTGAGGGCATTGAGCTTTTGTTTAAAATAGTTACCCACCTCGGCGCATCTTTCTATGAGCCCTTCCTGCAAAAGGGTGGTAAGCACGGCTATGGATGCCGAACAGGCGAGGGGGTTCCCGCCGAATGTTGAGCCGTGGCTTCCGGGTTCAAAGGCCGATGCCACGCTTTCCTTGGCTATTATGGCCCCTATCGGCACTCCACCTCCCAATCCCTTTGCCAGGGTTATGATGTCGGGTTGTATATCAAAATGCTGGTACGCAAACAGCTTTCCAGTCCTTCCTATGCCGGTCTGAACTTCATCGAGTATGAGCAAAATGCCTCTTTCACTGCACAGCTGTTCCAAGCCCTTTACGTATTCATGGGTGGCTTCGATGACGCCGCCCTCCCCTTGAATAAGCTCTATCATGACGGCGCAGGTGCTGTCGGTGATGGCATTTCTGACAGCCTCCAAATCGTTGTATGGTACGCTTTTAAACCCGGCTGGCATGGGGACAAATGGTTTCTGGTATTTCTCCTGTCCAGTGGCGGCAAGGGTGGCCAGGGTTCTGCCGTGAAACGAGTTTACGGCCGTTATTATCTCATATTTATTCATCCCCTTGTCCCGAAAATATTTTCTGGCCAGTTTGATGGCCCCTTCATTGGCTTCGGCTCCGCTGTTGGCAAAGAACACCCTATCGCCGCAACTGTTTTCTACCAAAAGCTTTGCCAGCTGTGCCTGGGCTTCAATGTAGAACAGATTTGAGCAGTGGATCAGCTTTTTTGCTTGGGAGGTGATAGCCTCCACGAGAGCGGGATGGCCATACCCCAGCACGTTGACCGCTATCCCAGCGACAAAATCTGTATAGGCTTTTCCTTCTTTATCGTACAGCGTGGATTGCTGACCGTATTCAAATACGATTGGTATCCGCTCCCCGAAGGTATTCATGTAGTATTTTTTATCGAGGGCTATTATTTTCTGTGTATCCATGTTTTGACCCCCTTTAAATTGATGTTTATAATTATACAATAAAATGAATAAAAATGCAATAATTTAAATGTCAAAACTTATCAGACTGGTCAAAATAGTTTTTTCGGCAAACAAACTATTGATTATTGGGTGAAAACCATATATACTCATACTTGTATAAACATTTCATGTTTTTGCAAAATTTATGAAGTGCTCAGGGGGTATCTGGAATTATGAGAAAAAGGTGTTTGTTATTGGTGATGGTATTCGCAATAGCAGTTTTTCTTTTGTCATGCAGTCAAACAGGTAAATTTCAGATAGGGCAGACAAGAGAGAATGAAGGTTCAGGTGACAACGTCGTTGACGCAGGAGATGGGGACGATAAATCAATAAGCGATGATTATGATACGAAAGATAGCCCGGATGGGGATAGTGACAATGCTGGAGGGAAAAATTCTGATGATGCTGAAGGACAAAATCAAACTGCCGAGGGGGGAAGCCGAGTGATCGTGGATGGATATGATATTACTGCATCGGTAACGGGTACACCTCTTAAAGAGGCTTATAGGGATTATTTCAAAATAGGCGTGGGACTGAATGGATCTTCTACTTCAACTGATACCGTTCGGTCTGCTGCTATGGTAGAAATTATCAAGTATCATTTCAACAGTGTGACTTATACCAATCTTATGAAGCCATCCTATTTGCTTGATCAAAAAGGAAGCATAGAAAATTATAAAAATGGAAATCCAGAGCCCGCAGTAAAATTTGATACCGTCATACCTGGTTTGGAATTTTGCAAAGAAAACGGCATTCAAATGCGAGGACATGTTCTTGTATGGCACAATCAAGTACCGGACTGGTTTTTCCGTGAGGGATATGAATTCGATGGTGAATTTGTGGATAAAGAGACCATGCTGGCGCGAATGGAAAGTTATATTAGGCAAGTTATGGAGTTTACCCAGAATGAATACCCCGGCGTAATATATGCATGGGACGTTGTAAATGAAGCTGTTGAAATAATAGACGGTAGCTATGAGACTGAATCGGGTTTTAATATTCGAACCAAATATGATGGTAATAAGGATAATCTGTGGTATAAGGTAATAGGCGTAGAGTACGTTGAAAAGGCATTTGAATATGCTAGGAAGTATGCAGCGCCGGGGGTTAAGTTGTTTTACAATGATTACAATACTTTTCAACCCAAAAAGACCGAAAGCATCATAAAGCTGGTATCCTATCTGAAGGAGAAAGGATTGATTGACGGAATTGGCATGCAAGGTTATATGAACCTGACATACCCTGGCATAGTGAATGGACCGGACAGTTTCAAAACAGCGCTTTCTAAATTTGCCGAGTTGGAGTTGGAGATACATATTACTGAGCTGACCATAAGCAGCGATGATAAAAGCGAACAATCTATGAAAAAGCAGGCTGAGCGCTATAAAGAAGTATTTACCGTATTAAAAGATATGGATACTGCAAGTGGTGGCAATGCCAACATTACCAGCGTCACTGTGTTTGGTCTGATGGATGAGTATCTTTTTTATAGCAATGACAAAACTTATTCTCGTTTATTTGATGGCAAATTGCAGCCAAAGCCTGCGTTTTACAGCGTGTTGTCTGTGGTAGAATAGAACTTTATCATGAGCAATTTTAAAAAAGCAGCCGGGTGTACACCCGGCTGCTTTTTTAAAATTGCGTCTTCTCTTCCAGGTAATCTTCTACCTCATCCATCTTAATCCTTATCTGCTCCATCGAATCCCTGTCTCTGATGGTGACGGTGTTATCCTCCAGCGTATCGAAATCTATGGTTATGCAGAATGGGGTTCCGATCTCATCCTGGCGCCTGTAGCGCCTGCCAATGCTTCCACTTTCGTCGTAGTCCACCATGAACTTCTTGAGCAGGTTAAGGTATAGCTGCTGTGCCGGCTCGCCCAACTTCTTCACTAGCGGCAGTACCGCTGCTTTAAAGGGAGCCAGAGCCGGATGCAGCCTCAATACCGTCCTCACATCTCCGTCTTCTAGCTGCTCCTCGTCGTAGGCGTTGCACAGGAAGGCCAGCATTATACGGTCAACGCCTACCGAAGGCTCTATACAATAGGGAATGTACTGTTCGTTGGTGGTAGGATCCAGGTAATTGAAGTTCTCGCCGGAGTACTTTGCATGCTGTTTTAGGTCAAAGTCTGTTCTGTTGGCTATGCCCCACACTTCGCCCCAGCCGAAGGGGAATCGGTATTCTATGTCGGTGGTGGCTGTGCTGTAGTGGGATAGCTCCTCTGGAGAGTGGTCCCTGAAGCGAATGTCCTCTTCCTTCATCCCCAGGTCGATAAGCCATTTCTTGCAGAACTCCTTCCAGTACTGGAACCACTGCATGTCCTCTCCCGGTTTGCAGAAGAATTCCAGCTCCATCTGTTCAAATTCCCTGGTTCGGAAGATGAAGTTGCCCGGAGTGATCTCGTTGCGGAAGGCCTTACCTATTTGCCCGATTCCAAAGGGGATTTTCTTTCGGGATGTCCTGAGCACGTTCTTGAAGTTGACGAATATGCCCTGCGCTGTTTCGGGCCTCAGGTACAGTTCTGATTTTGAGTCCTCGGTGACACCCTGGAAGGTCTTGAACATCAGGTTAAAGTATCGTATGGAGGTGAAGTTGTGCTTGCCGCAGTCGGGGCAGGGAATCTGGTGCTCCCTTATGTAGTTCTCCATCTGTTCGTCGCTCCATCCAGCCACCGAGGGATTGGGCACGCCCTGGGCTGCCATGTAATCTTCAATCAATTTGTCGGCACGGAAACGGGCTTTGCACTCCTTACAGTCCATCAACGGATCGTTGAACCTCTCCAGGTGGCCAGAGGCCAGCCATGTGCGAGGGTTCATGATGATGGCGGTATCTACACCAACATTGTATGGGTTTTCCTGGATGAATTTTTTCCACCAGGCTCTTTTGATATTGTTTTTAAGCTCCACTCCCAAAGGACCGTAATCCCAGGTATTGGCTAATCCGCCATATATCTCCGAACCGGGATAAATAAAGCCACGGTTTTTGCATAGGGCTACTATCTTGTCCATCTTATCCTGTGTTGCCACGCTGTGTATACCTCCTCGTCATTGAAATTAGCTTATACCGGCTTTTTATGTAATCAACCTGCAAATTTTCACGGTTATCAAAATAATATCATACTATGGATATGGTTGCAACAGATGTAATTTTTTATGGTGTTTGTGGGCGTCAAAATTGAAACCTTTCAGTTTTAACTACCGTCTAATAGTTTGGAGAATCGAGGGGTTGGGGTGAGGAGCATGAAAACGACCATGGTATTTTTGATTGTTTCAGCTGTTATGATGCCCTTAGCAACCATTTTAGGAGGGTGTTCCTTTGAGACAGGGATATCCTATGACCCATCTTCTGAGAATGCAATCATTCGCATAAAGGAAGTTAAGGGTGATAATACGGTATTTGAGCTGTATGGCAACGGGGTTATACGCGTACGAAGGGACATCTTTGAGAGTAAAGTGGAAAGTGGACAGCTCAGCCAAAGACAGGTTAAACAGATACTAAATCATGTTATAAATAAACTGCGGATAGGGGAGTTGCAGTCCAGTTACCCGAAAGAATTTATTCCTGGCATTGAGATGTATCCAAATATGGAACTTATACTGGAGGTCAATATAGACGGGTTCAATAAGCACATCAGCTTTGCGTACAGCAATGTATGCGATGAATTGGAGTATTTTCTGGAGGAAGGTCGCATTGACCGTCAAGCCTTTAAGCAGCTCAATAGGTTAAAGGCGGTATTTGACTATCTGTTGGAATATAAATTTTAAATTTATGCAAACATCGGCATTGTATTTTATGTCAAATTGCAGTACAATATAGGACAAGAATATTTTTCATGATAACGTTATTTTCAAGCAGCTATAAACGGGGATGGGAGAAGAGGGGACAAAATGCTGGAGAAGGATTTTGTCATTGAAAACGAGGTAGGTCTTCATGCACGTCCTGCTGCAAAATTTACAAAGGTTGCAAACAGCTACAAATCAGAGATTTTTGTTATAAAAGATGGAAAGATTGGCAATGGCAAGAGCCTGCTGTCCATCCTTGCACTGGGGATCTATAAGGGCTGTAGATTCAGGGTCCAAGTTGTAGGGCCCGATGAGGCAGAGGCCTTATGTGGAATCACTAAGCTGATCAATAGCAATTTTGAGGAGTGAGCTGCCAGCCATCGAGTCTGGCGCTTTTTGTTTTTTGCCAATCATATGCATTTCCCATCAACATATCAAACAAAATATCAAGCAAATTCTGTCTTTGAAAGCAAATAGGATTACAGATTCAATTTATAGCGGTGTAAAATATATCTTCGGGCTTAAATGGAATTTTATACAATAAAATACATTTTATTGAAGGAGATTTTTCGATAAAAACTATTGAGAAGAGAAAAAATATACAGATATATTTTAAAAAATTCACCGCATACTATGATTGATGGCTTTAAAGGAGGGTGATGATGTAAATGAACGGCGGGAAATATGCACAGTACGGCGTTTATTGCAATCCCGAGGTTGTTGAAAAAGGGAAAGTGGTCAATCTAACATATGAGGGCATACTCGCTCAGCACGGGGCTGACAGGGTTTTTGCCTGCATAGGTTATGGGCCCAATACCAGGTGGACAGATGTTTCCTTCATTGAGATGAGGAAAGTGGGGCCTCAAAAGTTTGAAAGCCAGTTTGCCGTAACCAGCAAGGGTAACCTCAATGTGGCCTTT
This sequence comes from Caldicoprobacter oshimai DSM 21659, assembly GCA_000526435.1. Lineage (GTDB taxonomy): Bacteria > Bacillota > Clostridia > Caldicoprobacterales > Caldicoprobacteraceae > Caldicoprobacter > Caldicoprobacter oshimai. The sequence goes on along the minus strand of JAGB01000002.1, from coordinate 227,055 downwards.
AAAGACTCCGCTGGCCACTGGGACAACAACAATGGACAAAACTATGTGTTTGCATCTAAGTAGCTTTATTTAGTGAGTCTTTTCATTTCAAGGCCTATGGGAGCTTGTCTCCCATAGGCCTTTTTGATTTACTTCTAATTTTAATTTTAATAAATTGGCGGAGTTCCAAGTATAAAACCAGGGGAATTAGGGTACCATTGAAAGGGAAAAATACCATAACGAAGTAAAAGGGGTTTTGATTGGCATGAAGGTTGATGAGATGTTGAAGGAATACACTAGGGAAGGGAACAAAAAATTGGATAAACAGTACAGTGGTACGCGTCAGGCCATTCTGGATCTGGCCAGGGATAAGATGCGTGAGTTTATGAAAACCGCGGATGTGGGTCTGGATAAGGAAAGCAGGGAATTATTGGTCCTCATCATCGCAGGCAGCATGATGCAGAGCTTTTCATTGGGATATGGAATCGGCAAGTTGGAAGGGAAAACTGATAAACAGATTTACTTGTAAAGCATATAATAAAAAACGCGGGGAGGTGGTATGGACTTTATCCCAAATAGCGAGTATAATAAAAATATAATTTTGTCGAAAATTTGAATAAACTCGCTAAATAGAAATTTAAGTATGGTTTGGGGGCAATTGTAAATCTTATGGCGGGTTATGCTTTAAAGTTAAAGAAAGACCTTACCGGTGTTGCTTACATAATAGTGATATCTGTGTTTTTGTTCATCGTGCTTGCCTGGTGTGACCATTTTTTGTACAGGATCTTTTCGTCGGATTTTTTTTTAACCTGGCACATTTTTTTAGAATTATCTAGCATTGTGATGTCGTTTGCCGTATTTGCCATTACTTTTTACACTTTTGAGGAATCCAACCGTTTAAGATCGATGATAATTGCTTGCACTTTTCTTGCGGTATCGCTGATTGATTTATTTCATACCTTATCCTACAAGGGGATGCCGGTATTTTTAACTGAATCTTCGGCGGAAAAGGCCACTGCATTCTGGATTTTGGCACGCCTTACCATGTCATGTGGTATGCTGACTTCCACCCTGGTGCCGTGCGATAGAAAGGTGAGAAGCTGCGAGGGATTATGGCTTTTACCCACGATAGCGTATTCAATTTTTTGGCTCATTGTGGTGCATTACCGGATTGATTTTTTGCCGCCTCTGTTCATTGAGGGAAAAGGTTTAACGCCTCTTAAGATATACTTGGAGTATTTAATAATACTCATCCAGCTTATAACAGCTGCTTTATTTTTGATGGCTTACATAAGGGGGGATTGTGAAGATAAGGGGGATGCCCTCATAGTAAAAGCGCTGGTGTTTAGCATCTTCAGTGAAATGGCTTTCACGCGCTATACCAATGTATACGATACATATAACTTTTTGGGACATATTTACAAAATAATAGCCTATTACCTTCTATTTAGGGCTCTGTTTGTGCAAAACGTGCAGAAACCATACCAGGACCTTCGGGCCGTTGAAACCCAGCTGAGCATTTATGTAAACAACCTGGAGCAGCTGGTGGCTCAAAGGACTGCTGAAATCACCGCAGCCAATCAGAGCTTGATGAAAAACCTCGAGTATGCCCGAAATATCTTGCTGGCGCTTTTGCCTACCACCTTTCCCAATGTAAAAGGTGTGGAATTTGCGGCCAGGTATATGCCCTGTGAAAACGTGGGCGGTGATTTCTATAATATATTCAAGCTGGATGATGAGAACATAGGCATTCTCATAGGGGATGTGGCGGGACACGGCGTGTCTGCTGCTATGATCAACGTCTTCATAAATCAAAACATAAACTTTAAAAAGGAGTATGACGATGGACGGCAGAAGGTGTTCACTCCGAGGGGAGTGCTCATGAACTGCTATCACACCTATAACGAGATGCCGTTCCCCGATGAGGTATATGTGGTGATGCTGTATGGCATTTACAACATCGCCACTCGAAAGTTTACCTATGCGTCGGCCGGTATGAACACCAATCCCCTTATTATCAGAGCAGATGGGGAGGTTGAGGTCCTACAGGCTGATGGATTTCCGATTTGCAAGTTTGCCCCCTATTTTAAGCCGTCTTACGAGAGCAGGACGGTGCATTTGGAACCGGGAGACAGCCTTGTATTTTATACCGATGGGCTGATAGAGATTGACCCTGCCCAGCCTGAGCTTTTCTCGCAGGATAAATTGGTGGAATTTGTAAAATGGCTGAAGGATACCTCGGCTAAGGAGATATGCGACGAGATCATCGATGCATACCACGTGCTTTTGGGGGATAAGAAGATGCTGGACGACGTGACGGTTCTGGTTGTAAAAGCCTGTAAAAATGATGTATAATTTTTTTAAAGAAGCTCCTGATTATGAGGGGATGGCCCTGAGTAAGAGGGGAGGCGTATATCGCGAAGTGAAGAGGGTAAATTGTGAAGTTTTTAAGATTGAGGGGTGGAGGTACAGGCCGTGGAAAAGAGGATTGGGGTAATTGGAATTGTGGTGGATGACCATAAGGAGTGGGGCGAGCAAGTTAACAGTTATATCAGGGAGTATTCGCATATCATCGTGGGAAGGATGGGCATCCCTTATCGGGAAAGGGGCATATCTGTGATTGCCCTTATAGTGGAGGGCACCACAGACGACATCGGAGCGCTCACCGGAAAGCTTGGGAATCTAAAAGGGGTTACGGTTAAAACCGCTTTGACGTCAAAAAAATTTTATGATTGATGGGGAGTGATGATTATAAATAAAACGGTTAATTTTATTGGCAGGACGGCAATCCTTCTGGCTTTGGCAGTGCTGTTTCAATCTTTGAGGCTGTTTATGCCCATTCCGAGCCTGGTGGACCAGTACGTTGTAGGTTCATTGGTAAATCTGTGTTTGATCATCGCAGCGGTGGTTGTGGGGATCGAGGGAGGGCTCATAGTCGCAATCTTGACTCCGGTTATAGCATTTTTGCAGAATGTGCTGGCAAATCCCATTATGGTGCCTTTTGTAGCCCTGGGCAATGCCACCATCGTCGTTTTGGTAGCGCTTCTTTATAGAAAGAATAAATACGTAGCTCTGGCTGCAGGGGCCCTGTGCAAATTCTTAGTTTTGTACATAACGGTGGTACATGTGGCAATCCCCTTCTTTATGCCCAACACGCCGCCACAGGCCAAGGAGCTGATGTCTTTAAAGTTTAGCTGGCCTCAACTGATCACCGCTTCGATAGGTGGTGTACTGGCGTTAATAGTGCTGCCCATGCTAGAAAGGGCTTTGGAGCGCAGTTGAAAATGAACAAGGGAAAAGGGCCTGATAGCAAGGGCCCTTTTTTCATTCCGTTTTTGTGTTGGAAGGCTGCAATAGGAGCTGCATCAACCTGAGCAGCATTTCAAGGGATTGATTCTGGTCATTATTTGATGCGGTTTGATGGTCATCGCTGTGAGCCGTGCTTTTTTGTTCCCTGGGATAGATGTTGTCCTTGTGCTGCATGGCTTTGTCTATAATAACCTCGTCTTCTGTTTTAAATTTATCTTTTTGTGAATCATTGTTTCTGGACTGAAGGGTTGAATTCCTGTTTTTTATGACCTCGTCCAAATCCATTACTTGAGCAACCTGAATGAGCTTTTGCAGTTTATTCAGTTTGCTTTGCTGTTCATCAGGGATTATGGATTTTACAACCTTTATGATTTCGCCCAATTCCTCTATGGGGTTTGGCTTGCGATTGCCTGCAATTTTCAGGTTGTTTCTGTATATTTTTATGTTATTGGAGAGCTTTTCGATCGATTCGTGGATCTGTATAGCCCTGTCAATGGTGGGACGGCTATTTTCAGGCATGTAGTCTCTTAGGGCCTTGATGATCCCCAATCCCTTGTTTTCATTTTCCAGTCCCAGGACAGGTATTTGCTGCATGCGCTGCGCCTGATAACTTCCTTCTCGAAGTCCTTTGAGTACTTGGATGGCTTCCAGTATGCCTATAATGGTATATATCCCTTCCTGCTCTGGTACATCCAAGTAAGGGCTTACGGCCATCAGCATGTTTATTGTTTCGGGATTGTACACCGCCTGGCTGATGGAGTTCCACAGGTTTATTGAAAATCTACCCTTGTTGCCGCTATGTATTTCTGAAGCCAGTACTTTGATTGTGATGAAAAGAAGGAACAGCGGCAGCGGATTTATGGGAGGGGTCAAGAAACCAGGGATTTTTTTTGGTACATTTGGTAAGTTTCTGGTAGCTGAATTTGTTGGTGCAAGCGGTGTCGGTTTGGCAGCGACAGATGGCCGTTCCTGCGGAGCACTGAGGTATGGTTGCCCCATTTTATGGGCTGTTTGTCTTGAGGGTACCGGGGTAAAAGGGTATTTGTTCTCCATAGAATTCCTCCTTGCTTTTTGCACGGTTCTATACCGCAGATGTCAATACCAGAAATATAAAGAAGAAAAACAGGTGATTTATCTCAAAATGTACATCCCATATAAGCGTCAGTATCATGAAGAAAAACAGCACATTGGTACCTTTGAAACTGCCTTTGAGCACTTCTTGTGACATAAGTCGCTCACCACCCTTGATGCTTTCTTTACCCATAATATGCTGCTATCTATAAAATGTGCATTGGTTTGGAGTAGCAATATTTGAGATTTTGAATAATTATGTATTATAACAACATTAAAATGATTTAGAGGAGGTGTTGTTATGAATATGGGAAATCAGGACATAAGAAGATTGTTGCAGATGGTTCAAAGCATGCAGGGGAAATCGGAGGATGAGATGATACGTGAGCTGGCTGCCATGATCAAATCGGGCAAAGGGGGAATTACACGAGAAAAGGCCGAAGGTATGATAAAGGCTATTATGCCTGTGCTGGAGCCACAACAGAGGAGGAAGCTGGATAGACTTCTTAGGGAGTTGCAAGGCCGCTAATTGATAAACTTTTTCTGTACCCCCTTAACAACTTGTTGACGGTATACATAAGATATACCAAATGCAAGTAAAGGGGGCGAAATATTGAACATTCTATTCGGAATGTTGCTATTTCCTTTTTTAGATCGAGTAACTAGAGCTGAGGAGAAAATTGATCGTAGGCTTATCAAGAAAGTTCAAACCTTAAATTCAGACAGTAGGCTTTCGGCTATTATATTTTCTAAAGAGGAGCAAGCCTCTGTTTGCAAGGAATGCTTACAGAAGATGGGCGTAACGATAGTGTATGAGTTTCCGCTTATCAATGCTTATGCGGTTGAGATTCCTAGGTCCATGCTTGAGAGAATTGTAGAGATAGAGTCCATAAGATATATTTCTGACGATGTGGATATAAATTCTCTTTTAAATATAGCCACACAAGAGGTGGGTGCCAGGGATGTCAACCTAAAGGGGTATACTGGAAAAGGCATAGGAATTGCCATACTTGATACCGGTGTTTATCCTCACCCTGATCTGATAAGGCCCAAAAATAGGATCATTGCCTTTAAGGATTTTGTGAATGACAAAAAGGACCCTTACGACGATAACGGGCATGGCACCTTTGTTGCAGGGGTGGCGGCCGGGAACGGCTATTCATCGGGAGGAAAGTATGCAGGGGTGGCTCCAGAGGCCAACGTAATCGCGGTTAAAGTTATGAACAGGGATGGGGAGGGCAGCGCTTCAAAGATAGTCGCTGGAATGCAATGGGTGGCAGATCACTGGAAGGAATACAATATAAGGGTGGTGTGCCTATCGCTCGGCTCCAAACCTTCCGGAGCTATAAGGAATGATCCTCTTGTGGTGGCTGTCAACCAGCTCTGGAAACAGGGCATTTTTGTGACGGCTGCGGCGGGCAACTCTGGTCCAAAGAAAGGAACTATCACCACCCCGGGTATAAGCCCAAGCATTGTAACGGTAGGAGCGGTCGATGATAAGCGAACCGTTGATATAAGCGATGATGTGGTTGCAGAGTTTTCAAGTCGCGGACCAGCCCATGGCAACATACCCAAGCCCGACGTGGTGGCGCCCGGAGTGAATGTGGTATCTTTAAACACCGACCGCGACTATACCGGTGGACCAAAGCTTTATTCATTGGAGAAGGCGTACACTACCATGTCTGGGACGTCGGTGGCAGCGCCGATAGTAGCCGGCATAGCAGCCCTTATCTTTGAGGCACATCCCGAGTACACGCCGGATGAGGTAAAGGCGCTGATCATGAAATACGCAAGAAGTATAGATAAGAATATATATGCCCAGGGCAGAGGGCTGGTGAATGTCAAGAGCATACTCGGCCAATAGATAGAGAAACCCTTGCAGAGCGTCAACTTGCAGGGGTTTTTCTTTAATGCTATTTGAGGTGGCTGAGCTGCTCCAGCGCTCTTATGCATTCCTTGACTTCGTCCATGGTATTGAAAATGCCGGGGCTGAAGCGTACGGTTCCTTGCTTTAAGGTGCCTATAGTTTGATGGGCCAAAGGAGCGCAGTGAATGGCACCGCGAGTTGCGATGTTATACCTTTCATCCAATAAGTTGGCGATGTATGCCGAGTCAAAATCCTTTATATTTATTGAAATCGCACCGATTCGTTCATCCATGTTTGTGGGGCCGTAGATCTTTATACCGGGAATATGGGATACAGCCTCTAAAAAGAACTTCTCGAGCCTGATGATGTGGGAAAGCAGCTTTTTTTGGCCCTGTTGGAGTATGTAGCTAATTCCCGCTCCAAGGCCGGCAATTCCAGGAGTGTTTTGCGTTCCGGCTTCATACCTGTCGGGGGCAAATTCGGGTTGATAAAGGTTTTCCGATTGGCTTCCTGTACCCCCTTCCTTTAACGGCTTTAACTTTACATGGAGGGCGATGTAAAGCACGCCGGTCCCTTGAGGGCCAAGTAGCCCTTTGTGTCCCGCCATGGCCATCATGTCCACAGGCAATTTTGAAAGGTCGATGGGTATGATTCCGGCGGTTTGCGCTGCATCTACTAGGTAGAGTATGCCGTATTCCCTTGCGATTTTGCCTATTTCGTCTATGGGTACAAGGGTCCCGGTCACGTTGGAGGCATGGGTGGTGACGATGAGCCGTGTATTGGTTCGAATAGCCTTTTTTATGTCGTGAGGATCGATTCGTCCCTGGCTGTCGGCTTTTACGTAGGTGGTTTTTATATCATACTTTTCGAGCTCTTTGAGCGGGCGCACTACCGAGTTGTGCTCCATGGAGGTGGTGATGATATGGTCGCCTGGCTTTGTACACCCTTTGATGGCCAGGTTCAGGCTTTCGGTAGCATTCAGGGTAAATATCATTTGAAATGGGTTATCTATCGAAAAGAGCTGACACAGCATTTTACGGGTATGTAGTAGTATTTTTCCCGCTTCTATAGCCATCTTATGCCCCGAACGGCCAGGGTTGGCTCCATATCTCTTCATGCAATTTAGAACGGCCCTGTAGACTGATTTGGGCTTTGGCCATGAAGTGGCTGCGTTGTCCATGTATATCACCATAATTGAGTTCTCCTTCCTTTAGAAGTATATCATTCTCCAAGACAGAAGAATATATTTCACTGATATTCCGGTTTTTGTGGCAGTAATTTTGCTAAATGCATTTATTGGGAAATATAATTTTTGTGGCCAATAGCTGTGTTGTTTTGTATTGGATGATTGTTGGATTAGCCTATGATTTTTCTTAAAAAACCCCTTCTCAAGTTTTTTTCTAGTAGGTCTTTTATTTCCTCAAATTCTTCCAGGAGGATTTCCCATTGCCGCTGATTTTCTATGGAACGCCTTCGCAGCGCTTCGATTTCCCTCATGATGGTCTGGTTTTGAGCCTGGATTCCCTCGGCTTTTTTGATCCAGGAATTCAAGAGGGCATCAAGTTGGAAAAGGTAGTACGTGCTGTCCTGTTCTGGTTGGTTTTTGGCAATGAGAGCCTGAAATCTTGCTCTCAGGCCATTGACCTTGTTCATCTCCTGTATCAAGGCCAGTACGCGATTTACGACATTGTCGGGTATGGTCTGGTTGGCAGGTAATTGCCCTGCTTTTTCATAAGGGTGATGGCGTTCTTGCCTTATATTATCTGACTTTATGGGTGCTTCTTTTAATTCAGTCTCCGGCTGTTGTGTGTTTGGCTGTGGTATACTTTGCTCTTTATCTGCCACGTAGTCTGTGGCATGCAAAGCTGTATCACGGGTTGTGGAATTTGCGTTGGTTGAATGCACGCTTTCGGAAGCATGCCCGCCGTCGGCTGGTTTTAAATCGTGCATTTCCTGATTGGAGGTTGGCGGTGTGGGGGATGCATCTCCCTGTGCAGCTTTTTCTGATGAGCTGTAGGGTGCATCTTTGGATGCGAGCAGCTCAGAAGCGGCGCTGTTTTGTTTTAAAGGTGCAGAAGGTGCATTTACCTGCTGAAATGAACCAGGATGTTCAAAATGCGGTTGGTCCATGGTTGGTTTCGAAGGCAAATCCTCTATCTTTACACTATGTATGGCTTCGGGAAGGCCCTTGCATTCTCCCGGTATGGGAATTTCCAGGCCGTTGTCTAGGTTTGCAAATATTCGACGCACTTTAAGGTTGGACTGGTCTTCGGGATAGTTGCTGGAATATTTTATGCAGTAACAGCTGCCGATATGCGACCATTCCAGGGATTTTGCTTGGGTCCAGGTCACGCCGTCGTCGGGGGATGAGCAGCAGTATATATCGTCGTTTTGATACCACATGCACCATAACTGGTTATCTGCCCAGAAGAGCTGTGGATCCGAACAGTTCGATTCTTCACTGGACAAAAGCACCTCTTTTTCCAAGCCAGTTTTGAAGTATGAATTCAGGTTCCAGTTTCGGTACATAACCTGCAGGTTGGAATTTTTTATTGACGTCCATGCAAGATGAAGCCTGTTGTTTTTGACGAGGATGCTGGGCATGTTGCAGTCGGTCAGGTTGCGGCTTAAGCTCTCGGGCATGCTCCATCGATTACGGGCGCCATCAAAATGGCAGTAAAATAATCTGTGATGGTTGCGGTACAGGCTGCGGTAAATCATGTGAATGTTTCTTTGGTCATAGTCAAGGTAAAAGGGGCTGGTCTGTTTTCCATCCGCATACCTGGTTATCTCGCCTTTAATCCAGCCGTTGCCGTTGTTATAGCAATGATAAAGGCTCCAAAGGCCGGTAGAGGGGATTGTGCCCACAGCAAAAATGGCGTGAACCTGCTCGTTGAGAACAATAATGGTAGGAAATTGCACTATGTACGATGAAGTATCGTATTGATGAAGCAACTGTTTGTTCCACGTATTCCCGTTATACTCCATGTATACTATTTCTCCGTTATGGTCCTGGTATATCAGGTGCAGGTGGTCATGGCTGTCGATCGACACGGAAAAGTACTCGTGGGCGTTTGCTACAAGCTCTGTCTCATTTCCCCAATTTCGGCTTTTTTCCATGCAGCGGAAGTATATACCCTTTCCTTTTTGAGAGAAAAAGTGCCATAAGTCACCGTTTTTAAACCGCACTATATAGTCATTGCGGTAATAGAGTTTCACCTTGCCACCTCCTATCTGTAAACCCCTTGATTTTTGACATTAATAAATCACGTAGGACAGGTAAGTTCAGTAAATTTATATGCACCGCATGAGAATTTTATTGCAAGGATTTTGATGCGTTTTATCGCTTCTGTCAATTTGTTTTTCTGAGGATGAGAAAGATGAATTGCCTAATAAAATATGGTAAAATAGTTTTGGCAGAAAACAGCTGATGAGTCTGTGTGTTGTCAGGTGACAGATAGAGAATGTATGAGTTTTGTGTTGAGAACAGAGGTAGTGCGCTGCAAAGCTTTTCGGCAGGTCTCTATATCCATAAGTTATCTTGGTATTGAAGATATGGAATATGATGCAAAGCATTCCTTTGAGGATGCCATCATGCCAGTGGAGGAGGCATATGATCGCTGGGGTGGAAGAATAGCCATTCTTGGTGGTATTGATGTGGATTTTGTGTGTAGGGCTTCGATCGATGAGATCAAGCAGCACTGCAGGGCCATGCTGGAAAGGACAAAAAACACAGGTGGTTACGCGCTGGGGACAGGCAACAGCATCCCGGAGTATGTGCCGGATGAAAAGTACTTTGCTATGCTATGATATCGGTGGCTCTGGAAGGATAGATTTGCTTGGCCAAGGTTTTCACTTACAATTAAACTATGGCTTAGAAACCCAATAATTTTAAAAGGGTTGCATAGAAAGGGGAGCATTGTGAATAGTTTGGAATTGTTTAAGGCGACAGTGGAGCATATTCCACATGATGAATACCTTTTTTTCTTCCATTGTACTCCGGATTTGGAAAGGCGCCTTCGCCAACATCTGGGCTTAAAGCCACAGGACAGCTTTGTAGAAAATTTTGATATGCCTCGTGTTGCGTATGTGGCCTTAAAGCCCCCTGAGGATTTTAAAAAGCCCGATTTTTCTAAGTATTACGAGGATATGGATATTCCACCCAATGCGTTTATCAACGATATTGGTGTACTGGAGATACCGGGAAGTCTGTATCATTTCACTAGATATGTCAGTCCTTTGAGAAACGCAAAAACTCTTAGGGAAATAGAAGATTTTCCATATCCAAATGTAGAGGGTTGGACGGATTGCCATATGGCAGAACAGGTTAAGATAGCTCATGAAAACAATCAACCTGTTATCTGCTGGGTGGGGCATATCTATGAAGTTGCTTGGCAGAACCGGGGATACGAGCAGTTTCTCGTGGATATGCTCCTTAATCCCGAGATATGTGAATTCATACTGGATAAGATTTGTGAGCGGAACGTGAAAGTTGCTCAAGCTGCGGCAAGGGCCGGGGTAGATTGGTTGACCATAGGCGACGATGTGGCCAATGAAAGAACGCTTATGTTTTCGATATTTAACACTGGAGAAGATTTTTGAAGCCCAGATGGGCCAAAGTGATAAAAGCTGCAAAGGATATAAAACCTGATATACAGGTGGATTATCATAGCGATGGAAATATTATGGATATTATACCCGAGCTTATTGAGATTGGAGTTACCATTTTGAATCCTATTCAGCCTGAGTGCATGGATCCGATTGAGGTAAAGCGAAAATACGGGGAGTACTTGGTTCTCAAAGGCACGGTTGGAACTCAGAGCACCATGCCTTTTGGAACGCCAGATGAAGTAAAAAGAGTGGTAAGGGAACGAAAAAGGACCTTAGGATATGACGGAGCTTTAATCCTTGAGCCTACACATGTGCTGGAACCCGATGTCCCTATAGAGAATGTCATCGCCTTTGTGGAGGCCTGTAAAGAAAGGACTTAACTAATGAGGGGATTTATAACGGAATCAGAGGAAAACTTACCGAGTTTGGTTGAATATTTTATAAAAGGCATAGAAAATGGGCGTAATTGGCTGTCGTTTTCTATGCTTTATAAAACCGGTGGTTATAGTGAATTAGTTCATGGTATGCCGCCCATATGGCCTGTAAAGGCTTGATATGGGCGGCACAGGTATTTGCTTATAGATTTTTATATATATCCTGCTTGAGTAAATTGCAGCGTTTATTGTATAATATGCAAAGATAATCTGTTTGAAGGAAGGAGAAAAGAGCTCTGTTGACGGACAGGGAAAGATACCAAAAAATCCTGGATGAACTGGAAAAACATTATAAAGGAGCCACTACAGAGCTCAAATATAAAACCCCATTTCAGCTTCTGGTGGCTACTATGCTTTCGGCCCAGAGCACCGATAGGCAGGTAAATAAAGTTACATCTACGCTTTTTGCAAAATACCCGGGACCGGAGGATTTTGCGCGACTGTCGCCGGAAGAGCTGGAGAAGGAAATTTACAGTTGTGGCTTCTATAAAACCAAAAGCAGGAATATAATCAAGACAAGCCAAATCATACTCGATAAATACGGTGGACAAGTTCCACAGGATATTGAGGAACTTCAGACTCTTCCAGGAGTGGGCAGAAAGACGGCAAATGTTGTGGCCAGCAATGCCTTTGGCGTGGATGCCATTGCGGTTGACACCCACGTGTTTCGTGTGGCTAACAGGCTGGGACTGGCGCATGCTGCAAACGTAAGGGATACCGAGATGCAGCTTATGGAGAATATACCCAAGGACAAGTGGTCGAGGGCCCATCACTGGCTCATACGCCATGGGAGAAGGGTGTGCACCGCCCGAAAGCCCAAATGCCATGAGTGTTTTCTGGCCGAATACTGTGAATATTATAACGCCAGAGATAAATAATTTTTGCAGAGCAATTGGTCTTCGTTGACGCCTTTTAATTTGGGCCTTCAGCACTTTATTTGAAAGTCATAGGGAGCAGACGGGGTGAATTGTGTTAATAAAATCAGCATTGTTGTAATGTAAAATCAGGCATAAGATGTGAGCGAGGGCCATATTGAGTGCTTTAAGCATGTAAGAAAGGGGAATAGTTGTATGGCGATACAGCAGGAAGCCCTGGAGCTCCACAGGCAGTGGAAGGGCAAGATAGAAGTCGTAAGCAGGGTATCCATCAAAGACAAGAAGGACTTGTCATTGGCTTATACGCCAGGGGTTGCACAGCCCTGTCTGGCCATACAAAAGGACGTCAACCTTTCGTATGAATATACCCGGAGATGGAACCTGGTGGCTGTAGTGACCGACGGGTCGGCAGTGCTGGGACTGGGCGATATAGGGCCCGAGGCTGGCATGCCGGTTATGGAAGGAAAGTGCGTGCTGTTTAAGCTGTTTGCCGATGTAGATGCCTTTCCCATATGCATAAGGTCAAAAGACGTAGACGAGATCGTAAACACCATAAAGCTCATATCCGGAAGCTTTGGAGGTATAAACCTTGAAGACATATCGGCGCCTAGGTGTTTTGAGATAGAAAGAAGGCTTAAAACCGAGTGCGATATTCCCGTGTTTCACGATGACCAGCACGGCACTGCGGTGGTGACCCTTGCTGCTCTGATCAATGCTCTCAAGATAGTAGGCAAGGACATGAAGGATATATCGGTGGTGGTAAACGGCGCTGGTGCAGCGGGGATTGCCGTTACCAGGCTGTTGATGGCTGTAGGGCTTAAAAACGTCATACTGTGTGACAGGATGGGTGCTATTTATGAGGGCCGGGAGGGCTTGAATGCCGAAAAAGGCCGAGATGGCAAAGCACACAAACCCCGAGCGGAAAAGGGGAAGCCTGAAGGATGTGATCGCAGGAGCTGACGTCTTTATCGGCCTGTCGGCCGCTGGCATGCTTACAAAAGAAATGGTTAAATCCATGGCCAGGGACCCCATAGTCTTTGCTATGGCCAATCCGGTGCCCGAGATAATGCCGGATGAAGCCAAGGAGGCAGGGGCCAGGGTAGTGGGAACAGGGCGCTCGGATTTTGCAAATCAGATAAACAATGTGCTGGCTTTCCCTGGCATTTTCAGAGGGGCTCTTGACGTGAGGGCAAGGGATATAAACGATGAGATGAAGATAGCGGCGGCATATGCCATAGCGTCGTTGGTAAGCGATGATGAGCTCAACGAGGAATATATAATACCAGCTCCCTTTGATAAACGGGTGGGGCAGACCGTAGCCCAGGCTGTGGCGCAGGCTGCCAGACAATCCGGTGTGGCGCGAATATGAGATTAAGGGGAGGCAAGCCTTGAAGGTTTACGCCTTGATAGGCCCAAGTGGCACGGGTAAGAGCTATAAGGCCCTTACCCTGGCCAGCGAAAAAGGAATTGAGTATATAATCGACGATGGCCTGTTTATAAAGCGCAATAAGATAGTTGCCGGCATTTCTGCCAAAAAGGAGTCCACGAGGATAGCAGCTGTCAGGAGAGCTCTTTTTATGGATGAGGAGCATGCAAAGCAGGTAAAAGAGGCTATCAGAGCTGTTATGCCTGATTCTATCTTAATCCTTGGTACGTCCATGAGGATGATAGACAGGATAATTAAACGCTTGGAGTTGCCACCTGTTCACGAGGTCATAAGGATTGAGGAAATTTCAACCAGCCAGGAAATCAGGCTGGCGCAAAAATACCGGTATGAACAGGGCAAGCACGTCATCCCGGTACCGACGTTCGAGATACGCAAGGATTTCTCGGGCTATTTCATTGACCCCCTGAAGATATTCAGGATCGCCGGTAAGGGCAAGAAGGTGGAAGCGGTGGAGAAGACGGTGGTGCGCCCTACTTACAGCTATATGGGCAGGTTCTACATTGCCGACACGGCAATTGAGTCCATTGTAGCGTATAATGCTCAAAAGGTGGAAGGGGTAGCAAGAGTTTTGAATACCAGCCTTACCAGCAGGGATGACGGGTTGATAATATACATCGATTTGGCGGTGAAGTATGGCTATAGAATACATGTGGTGCTGGAAGAGGTACAGTCGGCGGTGGCAAAGGATGTGGATAGATTGACTGGTATAAACGTGATCGCTGTAAACGTCACGGCACGAAATCTGGTCGTTTAAAGGAGCAATAAACCAATAAAAGGGGGAAGGATGGATGTACAGGATTTTACGGAAGGAAAAGCTGGCTCCGGGGATATGGCTTATGAAAGTCATGGCGCCGTTTGTAGCCCGAAGGGCGATGCCCGGGCAGTTCATAATTCTGCGCGTGAAGGAGGGAGGGGAGAGGATCCCCTTGACCATAGCCGATTACGACAGGCAGGAGGGATGGGTTACCATCATCTTTCAGGAAGTTGGGTTGACCACCCGCCTTTTGGCCAAGCTGAATGAGGGCGATGGCATCCTGGACTTTGTAGGGCCGCTGGGCAGGGCGTCTGAGCTGGATGGCTTAAAGCGCGTGCTGTGCATAGGCGGCGGGGTGGGCGTAGCGCCCTTGTACCCGCAGGTAAAATATCTATGGGAAAAAGGTACTTCCGTCGACGTGATTGTAGGCGCCAGGAGCAAAGAATACCTTATTCTGGAAAAAGAGATAAGGTGCATATGCAATAATTTGTATATAACCACCGATGATGGTTCATACGGGCGCAAAGGGTTTGTATCCGACGTCTTGAAGGAATTGCTTGATCAGGGAAATGTATATGACAGGGTAATCGCAATTGGCCCCCTCATTATGATGAAGGTAGTATCCGAGATTACCAAGCAGTACAATGTGCCCACCGTTGTCAGCATGAATCCCATAATGGTGGACGGTACCGGTATGTGCGGAGGATGCCGCGTCACCGTGGGCGGTGAGGTCCGTTATGCTTGCGTGGACGGTCCGGATTTTGATGGGCACTTGGTGGATTTCGACGAGGCTATGAGGAGGCAGCGTATGTACCGGGAAGAGGAGCAGCACATCTGCAAATTGATGGAGAAGGAGGGGCTGTAAGCCATGGCAGTGAACTTGAATAGAGTACCCATGCGGGAACAGGACCCCGAGGTAAGGCGCAGGAATTTCGATGAAGTGGCTTTGGGCTATACCCTGGAAGAAGCCGTGCAGGAGGCAAAAAGGTGTCTGCAGTGCAAAAAGCCCATGTGCGTTGAAGGCTGCCCTGTAAATGTCAGGATTCCCCAGTTCATTGCAGCTATAGTGGAGGGTAACATTGAGGAAGCATTCAGGATCATACGTCAGACCAACAACCTACCTGCCATATGTGGAAGGGTTTGCCCCCAGGAGACCCAGTGCGAGCAGAGGTGCGTGCTTGGCAGGCGTGGACAGCCTGTGGCCATAGGCAGGCTTGAGCGGTTTGTGGCCGACTACTGCATGGAGAAAGGCATAGAGGATGAGGTAGAGGTAAAGCCCAACGGGAAAAAGGTGGCCATAGTGGGGGCAGGGCCTGCCGGCCTGACGGCTGCTGCCGACTTGGCAAAGCTGGGGTACGATGTCACCATATTCGAGGCTTTTCATGAGCCCGGCGGCGTTTTGATATACGGTATACCCGAGTTCAGGCTTCCCAAGTCTCTGGTCAAGAGGGAAATAGAGGGGCTTAAAAAGCTGGGAGTAAAAATTTTAACCAACGTCATAGTGGGTAAATCCATTACAATAGATGAGCTGCTGGAAGAAGGGTACAAAGCGGTGTTTATAGGCAGCGGTGCCGGCCTGCCCAAGTTCATGGGCATCCCGGGTGAAAACTTAAACGGCGTGTACTCTGCCAACGAATTCTTGACCCGGATAAATCTGATGAAGGCCTATGATTTTCCCAACAGCCATACTCCCATAAAGCGGGGTAAAAAGGTGGCGGTGGTAGGCGGAGGAAACGTGGCTATGGACGCCGCCAGGAGCGCTTTGAGGCTGGGGGCCGATGAGGTGCATATAGTATATAGGCGCTCGGAAGCCGAGATGCCTGCCAGGCTGGAAGAGATACATCACGCCAAAGAAGAAGGAATAATATTCGATGTGCTCACCAACCCCATCGAGGTGCTGGGTGAAGATGGCTGGGTAAAAGGACTTAAGTGCATAAGGATGAAGCTGGGCGAGCCAGACGAATCAGGCAGGAGAAGGCCCATACCCATTGAGGGTTCGGAGTTCGTGATGGATGTGGATACGGTGATAATAGCGATAGGAACAAGCCCCAATCCGCTCATAGCTTCCACCACCCCTGGCTTGGCGGTTCAAAAATGGGGCGGTATTATAGTAGATGAGGAGACATGTGCCACCAGCAAGGACAGGGTGTATGCCGGTGGCGATGCCGTGACGGGGGCTGCCACCGTTATCCTGGCCATGGGAGCGGGTAAAAGGGCTGCCAAAGCCATACATGAGAGGCTGTCCAAGGAAGAGTAACAATTTACACTTTATCGTCATCTTGATAAAAGCGGCGATAAAGTGTAAATTGTATTTTTGGAGAAAATTGACGATGAAAAGGTGGTAGTGCGTTGGAGATTATACAGGTAAGCGAAGGTGTACTCCTGAAAGATGTTGACGATTTTTATCCTGTACACATCTTTGAGTGCGGGCAGGCTTTCAGGTGGAACTGGGATGGCACCGGTTATGTGGGAGTCGCAGGTGACAGGGTAATAAGGGTATCGTGTCATGAGGGGGATGTTTTACTGGAGAATGCTTCCATCGAGGATTACTGCTCATTTTGGAGACGCTATTTTGACATGGACAGGGATTACGGCCAGGTGAAAGCCGCTTTATCCTGCGACCCTGTGCTTGAGAAGGCAATGGAGTATGGATGGGGGATACGCATTTTAAATCAGGACCCATGGGAGACCCTGATCTCGTTCATTATATCGGCTAACAACAACATACCAAGGATCAAGCGTATCATTGAAAATCTGGCAGCCAGGTTTGGAAGAAGGGTAAGCTGGCGGGGAAGGGAATTCTATACCTTTCCTGCTCCGGTTGATTTGGCTGGCGCATCGGTTGAACAGCTCATGGCCTGTGGGTGTGGTTACAGGGCGGACTACATAAAGAGAACGGCCGAGATGGTATGCAGCGGTGAGATACGCTTGGAACAGATAACTGGCCTGCCCTATCAAGAGGCTTACAAAGCTCTTATGGCCTGCCCGGGGGTCGGGCCTAAAGTGGCTGACTGCGTTCTTCTGTTTTCAATGGGTAAGACCGAGGCCTTCCCGGTCGATGTGTGGATCAAAAAGGTTATGCAGCGTTTTTACCCTGAGAGTAGTGGCACCAACAGAGAGGTGAAGGAGTTTGCCTGGCGAAAGTTTGGCCATCTGGCAGGCTTTGCGCAGCAGTATTTGTTCTATTACGCACGCGAATGCATCACATGATCTGGGTTTTACCTACGGCGTATCTGGGCAAATTTGCCGTTTGACGAAGAATGCATGACATGATCGAAGAAGATCATAAAAGCCAGGCTTAAAGAGCTCTATCTGGTGGACCACAAGGTTATTATCGAAAGGATGAAAAGAGTTTTTGGTTGCCATTTAATTTAGCCCTGAGGTTTGCGGGAAAATGCGGGTTGACAGAGGGGCGTCATTTTTGGTAGACTATCTTTCAATTACATGATCGGCTGTATTTAAACCTCAAGTTCAAGGGAAAGGAGTGTTGGTCATTAGTAATAAAATTATTGGTGAAGGGTTGACGTTTGACGATGTATTGCTGGTTCCTCAAAGGTCGGAGGTTCTTCCTAAAGATGTGGACTTAAGAACCAGGCTTACCAAGACTATCACGCTTAATATTCCCCTTGCAAGTGCGGCCATGGACACCGTTACAGAGGCCAGGATGGCCATTGCTATAGCCAGGGAGGGCGGCATAGGAATTATTCATAAGAATATGTCCATAGAGGAACAAGCCGAGCAAGTGGATAAGGTTAAGCGCTCCGAGCACGGCGTTATAGTGGATCCCTTTTATCTTTCGCCAGACCATTTGGTCTCGGATGCTGTGGCTCTCATGGAGAAATATCACATTTCGGGCGTTCCCATCACTGAAAACGGCAAACTGGTAGGAATCATTACTAACAGGGATATCCGTTTCGAGACCGACTTTTCCAAGAGGATACGCGAGGTAATGACCTCTGAAAACCTGATCACAGCTCCTGAGGGGACAACCCTTGAACAAGCCAAGGAGATACTGAGAAAATACAAGATTGAGAAGCTGCCCATAGTGGATGAAAAGGGAATGCTCAAGGGCTTGATAACCATCAAGGACATAGAAAAGGCCATTAAGTATCCCAATTCCGCTAAGGACAAAAACGGGCGCCTTCTGGTGGGCGCTGCCGTCGGCATTGCGCGTGACACCATGGAACGGGTAGAGGCTTTGGTAGCTGCCAAGGTGGACGTCATAACGGTGGATACCGCCCATGGCCACTCTGTGGGAGTCATCAACATGGTAAAGCAGATAAAGAAGAAGTTCCCTGATCTGCAGGTCATTGCCGGCAATGTGGCAACGGCTGAGGCTACCCGCGAGCTGATAGAGGCGGGTGCCGATTGCGTCAAAGTAGGCATAGGGCCTGGTTCGATTTGTACCACCCGTGTTGTTGCGGGGGTAGGGGTTCCGCAGATCACGGCCATAATGGAATGCGCGGAGGAAGCCGATAAATACGGCATCCCCATCATTGCCGATGGAGGTATTAAATATTCTGGGGATATCGTGAAGGCCATAGCTGCGGGGGCCAGTGTGGTTATGGTGGGCAACCTTTTGGCGGGTACCGAGGAAAGCCCCGGCGAGACAGAGCTCTATCAGGGCAGGCGCTTTAAAGTCTATCGTGGTATGGGTTCCCTTGGCGCCATGGCTGCAGGCAGCAAAGATCGATACTTCCAGGAAGACGCTAAAAAGCTTGTTCCCGAGGGCGTTGAAGGACGAGTACCCTTTAAAGGGCCGCTGGCCGATACGGTGTATCAGCTGATGGGTGGCCTGAGGGCTGGCATGGGCTACTGCGGTGCTCGTACCATTGAAGAGCTAAGAAAGAATGCAAAATTCATAAGGATTACCAGTGCCGGGCTCAGGGAAAGCCATCCCCATGATATCTATATCACCAAGGAAGCGCCAAACTACAGCACAGGCGTATGAGGATTGTATCGCTTTGTTGTGCGGGTGGCTGAGTACCTGCTTTGTGATGCCACCACTTTGAAAGGGGAAGGGAGAATTATGGATGTTGAGCGCCTTAAGTTCATACTGGAGGATGTCAAAGCAGGGCGATGTACCGTGGAGCAGGCCATCGATGCCTTGAAATATCTGCCGTTTGAAGACCTTGGTTTTGCCAAGGTGGATCACCACCGCCAGCTCCGCAATGGCTATCCCGAGGTGATATACTGCCAGGGCAAAAGGCCCGAACATGTAAAGGCCATTGTGGAACGTATGATGGCCAGGGGCAACAGAAACATCCTTGCCACCCGGGCAAGCCAGGAGGTATACCAGGCCATCAAAGAGGTGGCTTACGATGCCGAGTATCATGAGATAGCCAGAATCGTTGTGGTGAAAAGAAGCGAAGTGCCTGTTTCAAAGGGCAAGATAGCCGTTGTAAGCGCGGGCACGTCGGATTTGCCCGTGGCCGAGGAGGCGGCTATTACGGCAGAAGTTCTGGGCAATAAAGTGGAACGGGTGTATGATGTTGGCGTGGCAGGACTGCATAGGCTGCTGGCAAATGTCAAGACGCTTAATGAGGCCAATGTGGTCATAGCGGTGGCCGGCATGGAGGGAGCACTGGCCAGCGTGATAGGGGGCCTTGTGGACAAACCCGTCATCGCTGTTCCTACCAGCGTGGGATACGGTGCCAACTTTGGCGGGCTGTCAGCATTGTTGACCATGCTTAATAGCTGTGCAAGCGGAGTGGCGGTGGTCAATATAGATAATGGCTTTGGGGCAGGATACATGGCAAGCTTGATAAATCGCTTGGCACAGCAATCATAGCAAATTTTATTATACCGAGGGGTTCCTCGGTGTTTTTGTATTGTCTGATTGCATTATATATCCTCTGGCTATTTAATGTTTGTATTTGTAAAATAGTAAAGGATTTGGGGTTATGGGGCTTTTTACGATAGTATGGTGAATGTATATTTTGCCCGTAAACGGGTTTTATAAAACTGCGCTGCCTTTAAACGAGCAGTTGGAATGACAGCTGGTGAGTAAATTTAAAAAAGGAGGAATTCCGATGAAAATACTGTATTTTGATTGTTTTTCTGGCATCAGCGGCGATATGACATTGGGGGCACTGCTGGATTTGGGATTGGATCAGCAGGCTTTTTTAAACGAGCTTGATAAACTGGGGCTGAAGGAGTATGACATCGAAATTAAAAGAAGTGTTAAAAAAGGGATTACGGGATTGGATGTGACGGTTAGAATTCTTCATTCCCATCAGGAAGGTCATGGCGTAAACCACAATCAGCATGTTCATGACGTGCATCACAAAGAAGAGGCTGCCGAAGAGTTTTCACAGATGGAAATCGATGAGGTGCACCAGCATTCCCACGTACATAGCCACACCCATGTTCATTCCCACAATGGAGGAGGGGTTCAGAGAAATTTCCGCGAAATAAAAGAGCTGATAGAAAACAGCGCGTTGTCCCAGAGCGTTAAGGATACCGCTTTAAAGATATTCGAGAAGCTGGCCATGGCCGAAGGCAAGATCCACGGTATTCCCTATGATCAGGTGCATTTTCACGAAGTTGGAGCGGTGGACTCTATCGTCGATATCGTTGGGACTGCCATTTGCATAGATATGCTAAAGCCTGATATTATTATGGCTTCACCTGTAAATGTAGGCGGGGGGTTTGTAAAGTGCCAGCACGGGATATTCCCAGTCCCTGCTCCTGCCACGCTGGAACTGCTTAAAGGCATACCCGTTTATTCCAAAAATGCTCAGGGCGAGCTGGTCACTCCCACCGGTGCTGCCATACTTTCGGCTTTATGCAGTGAGTTTGTTGACTTTCCATCCATGGTTATAGAGAAAATTGGGTATGGATTGGGAAAAAGGGATTACAAGGTGCCCAACTGCCTGAGGGTGTGCTGGGGTGAGGCGTTAAAAAAATAGAATCCCCTGGGGAGGAGGTGAAGGTTATCGAAACAAACATCGATGATATGAGCGGCGAATTTTTGGGCTTTTTGATGGAGCTGCTGCTGCAGCACAATGCCCTTGATGTGTGGTATACCCCGATTTACATGAAGAAGAATCGCCCTGGTGTTAAAGTGAGCGTGTTGTGCCATCCGCAAGATCAGGAGAAGCTGGAGGATATACTGCTGAGGGAGACCACCACCCTGGGGGTAAGAAGCTACAGCGCTTTCAGAAAGACGCTGCAAAGACAATGGATAAAAGTGAGCACCCGATATGGCTATATCCGTATCAAGGTGGCCTATGGGGATGGAGTATTCAAGGCGGCTCCCGAGTATGAGGATTGCAGGCTTGCCTCCAGGACATATGGCGTCTCGTTGAGAGAAATATACGATGAAGCCATGCAGGAGTTTTCAAAACTGGATATAAAGCTAAAAGTTTTGGAGTCGAACGTTTGATGTTTACTTTTTAAAAACGTTCGATTTTTTTATTGACATTAAAGCCGATCACTGTTAATATAATACTAGAAATACCGAATAATATCGTTAAATCTCGCAATAATGTATCCATTTTTGAGTTTCAGTGTCTAAACTGCCTGATCCTTTGATACAGCTTTCACAGTGGTTTGCATTGACTGACAGCAAGTGCTCACTGATAGCAAACGTTGGAGGAAATGGACAAAACGGAAATCCGGTTAGCTAGGGCCAATGGGGTTTAAACAGCCTAAAAAGCTACGCGAGAGGGAGGGATAAGGGATGCCTAAAGTTGGCATTGTAATGGGAAGCATATCCGATCTGGAAGTGGTAAAGGGCGCCAAAAAGGTTTTGGAAGGCTTTGGAGTGGAAGTGGAGATGCGGGTGCTTTCGGCTCACCGCACGCCCGTCGAAGCTGCCCGGTATGCTCAGGATGCAGAGAAAAATGGCATAGAAGTATTGATCGCCGCCGCCGGCAAAGCAGCGCACCTGCCGGGGGTTTTAGCGGCTTATACCACTCTACCGGTTATCGGTTTGCCCATCAAGTCTTCTACCCTCGATGGGTTAGATTCGCTACTGTCCATAGTGCAGATGCCATCGGGAGTGCCCGTGGCAACCGTGGCCATCAACGGGAGTGAGAATGCTGCTCTGCTGGCTGTGCAAATGCTGGCTTTGCGCTATAAGCACTTGGCAGATAAGCTAAGGGAGCATAAACAGCGTATGGCCCAGCAGGTGCTTGAGCAGGATAAAAAGCTTCAGGAGGAGGTTATATCATGAAAAAATTACAGCAGCTTTATGAAGGCAAGGCCAAAAAGGTGTATGCCACAGATGACCCCAACTATGTCATTGTAGAGTACAAGGATGATGCCACAGCTTTTAATGGCTTGAAGAGGGGCACTATTGCCGGCAAAGGCGTTGTCAACAACAAGGTGTCCAACCACCTGTTTCAGCTTCTTGAAAAGCACGGAATTCCCACCCATTATGTACAGGAGCTGAACGATAGAGAAACTTTAGTTAAAAAGGTTCAGATAATCCCTGTGGAGGTCATTGTGCGAAACATAGCTGCTGGCAGCTTGTCAAAGCGTTTGGGGATTCCCGAGGGTACAAGACTAAAGACCACCGTTCTTGAGTACTGCTATAAGAATGATGAACTGGGAGATCCAATGGTGAACGAGTATCACATCTATGCCATGGAACTGGCTACCAAAGAGGAGGTGGCCAGGATTGCCGATATGTCGCTTCGAGTAAATCAAATCCTGTCTGATTATCTGAAATACGTCAACGTGGAGCTCATCGATTTTAAGCTGGAGTTTGGGCGCTTCAACGGTGAAGTCATACTGGCCGATGAGATATCGCCCGACACCTGCCGCTTCTGGGATACCCGTACAGGTGAGAAGCTCGATAAGGACAGGTTCAGACGAGATATGGGCAAAGTTGAGGAGGCATACCAGGAAATACTCAATCGGCTTATGGGCAAATCTGCTGAATTAAACGCCAGTGGCATAAATTGTGTATGAGGTTATTTTTCAGTTTGATGATGTTCAATTACATTGCAGTAGTGATACTTGATTAGAGGGATGATGAGGAATGTATCCCAGGGATCCATTTTTAGCAGATAAGTTAAACGAGGAATGCGGGGTTTTTGGCATATTTGATCAGGATGGGCTGGCTGTCGAGGAGATAACCTATTACGGGCTTTATGCCCTGCAGCACAGGGGACAGGAAAGCGCCGGCATTGCGGTGGCCGATGGCCACACTATACGTTATCACAAGGGGAGAGGATTGGTCCCCGAGGTATTCGACGAGGACACGCTGGACACGTTGAAAGGCGGCAAGATCGCCATAGGGCATGTACGCTATCCAACTTGCGGTGATACCAGTTTGTACAACGCCCAGCCACTGGTCATTAAGTATAAAAAGGGATTTCTGGCTTTGGCGCACAATGGGAATTTAGTAAATGCCAATGCACTCCGTACCGAGCTGGAGGAGGCGGGTGCGGTTTTTCAAACCTCGGTGGACAGCGAAGTCATAGCAAACCTCATTGCCAGGCATATTGACGAAGGGCTGGAGACTGCTATACAGAATACCATGTCAAAGCTGAGAGGGGCGTATGCCCTGCTTTTGATGACAGAGGATAAGCTCATTGCAGTCAGGGACCTTTACGGCATGAGGCCTTTGGCCCTGGGAAGGATCGGTCATTCCTATGTGGTGGCATCTGAATCATGTGCTTTTGATGCGGTGGATGCCGAGTTTATACGGGATGTGAAGCCGGGGGAAATAATAATCATCTCGCAGGATGGGCTCAGAAGCATACAGACACCTGTGCCGCTAAAATCTGGGCTGTGCGTGTTTGAATTCATCTATTTTGCCAGGACTGACAGCACCATAGACGGGGTCAGCGTGTATACGGCCAGAAAGGAAGCGGGCAAGATACTGGCAGCCGAACACCCAGCCGACGCCGACCTGGTAATAGGGGTGCCCGATTCGGGAACCACTGCCGCCCTTGGATATGCCGAGGCCTCGGGCATTCCGTTTGGAGAGGGACTTATCAAAAATCGGTATGTGGGCCGAACCTTTATAAAGCCCAGCCAGGCTATACGCGAGCAGGGGGTCAGGATAAAGCTCAATGCTTTGAGAAAGATCGTCAAGGGCAAGCGGATAGTTATGATAGACGATTCCATAGTGAGGGGTACCACCAGCAAGAAGATAGTGGAGATGCTCAGGTTGGCGGGCGCCAGAGAGGTTCACATGCGCATCAGCTCGCCACCGGTTCGCTTCCCATGCTATTTCGGCATCGATACGCCCACAAAGGAGCACCTTATTGGTGCCAGGTACAGCGTTGAAGAGATATGCCGTATAATAGGCGCCGATTCGCTGGGATATTTGAGCATTGAGGGGCTGCTCAAGACGGTGGAGGGCAGCGGTTGCGATTTCTGCCTGGGGTGCTTCAGCGGCGAATATCCAATAGCCGTAGAGGGAAAAGCCGAATAACGGCAGCGCTGGTCAGGCTGTGGGTGATGGCTCAAAGCGCTGCCTTGTGCGGGATGTTTTATAATATAATTTACAAAAGGGATGAACACCAATAATATAAAAGATGGACGGTACAAACCTGTCTTTGACTAGAGGTATGCCATCGTTATGATGATGAACAAAAATAAAGATGAACGGCCAGCGCTAGAGAAAGGGGTAAGGGCATATGGGCTATACTTACAAGGATGCGGGCGTTGACGTAGAGGCAGGATATACAGCTGTTAGGCTTATGAAGGAATTTGTGAAAAGGACATATGATAAAAACGTCATAGGCGATATAGGCGGCTTTGGAGGCCTGTATTCCCTGGATTTGGAGGGCATGAAGCAGCCTGTGCTGGTGGCCGGAACCGATGGGGTAGGTACCAAGCTGCAGCTTGCTTTTATAATGGATAAACACGATACCATCGGCCAGGACTGCGTGGCCATGTGCGTAAACGACGTGGTGTGTCAGGGAGCCAGGCCTTTATTCTTTCTTGATTATATAGCGACGGGCAGGCTTAAGCCTGAGAAAGTAGCGCATATAGTAAAGGGCGTTGCAGATGGATGCGTTGAAGCGGGGTGTGCCCTCATAGGCGGTGAAACGGCCGAGATGCCCGGGTTTTATAAGGAGGAAGAATATGATATAGCCGGCTTTGCGGTGGGAATAGTGGATCGGGCAAAGATAATAGACGGGTCCACTATCAGGGAAGGCGATGTGCTTGTAGGTCTGGCTTCCTCGGGCGTACATAGCAATGGCTATTCCCTGGTTAGAAAGCTGGTGCTAGAAGCCAAAAACCGCCTTGGGGAGCGGTATGACGTGCTGGGGTGTACGGTGGGAGAGGAGCTCCTCAAGCCCACCCGGATATACGTAAAGGGTATTCTCAACGTGCTCAAGCGGTATCGGGTAAAGGGAATTGCCAATATAACGGGAGGAGGGTTTATTGAGAACATACCCAGAGTTTTGCCTGAGGGCCTTGTGGCCGAAATTCAGGTAGGGAGCTGGCCTGTACTGCCAATCTTTGAGCTCATCAAGCGGTGGGGCGACATAGAAGACAGGGAGATGTTCAATACTTTTAACATGGGAATAGGCATGGTGCTGGTATGTAGCCCTGAAGAGGTGGATGGCATCATTGGCCAGCTGAAAGGCGATGGTTACCCTTCCTATGTGATCGGAAGGGTCGGGAGAGGAACCGGCGGGGTGGTGTTTATCCGGTGACCCGTATAGGAGTGTTGATTTCTGGAGGTGGCACAAATCTTCAGGCGCTGATCGATGCCATTGAGGCTGGCCGTATACCGGATGCGAGAATTGTAGTGGTCATATCCAATTGTAAGACGGCTTATGGCCTGGAAAGGGCGAGAGCCCATGGCATTCCCGCCGAATGCGTACTGAAGAAGGACTTTGAAAGTGAGGAGGCTTTCAACGGGGCGATTTTGGAGCGGCTTAAATTTTACAGGGTGGATTTGGTTGTGCTGGCCGGGTATTTGAGCATTCTATCTCCGGAGGTTGTGCGGGCTTATCCGAATCGCATCATCAATATACATCCGTCCCTGATTCCCGCTTTTTGTGGGAAGGGATTTTATGGAGAGAGGGTGCATCGCGCGGTTTTAGATTACGGAGTAAAAGTAACAGGCGCAACGGTGCATTTTGTGGATGAAGGCACCGATACGGGGCCGATAATACTTCAGCGTCCCGTTGAGGTGAGGGATGACGATGATGTGCACTCGCTGGCCGCAAGGGTACTGGAGGTGGAGCACCAGCTTCTGCCAGAAGCGGTCAGGCTGTTTGTGGAAGGAAGGCTTGTGGTGGAGGGACGCAAGGTCAGGATTTTGGGAGGGAGTGAACGAGAGCATGAGAAGGCGTGCTATAATCAGCGTATCGGACAAAACCGGCATTGTAGAGTTTGCCAGGGCGTTAAGCAGTATGGAGGTGGAGATAGTATCCACCGGAGGGACGGCTAAGACGCTGGCCGAGGCTGGTATTCCTGTAATAAACGTAAGCGATGTTACTGGCTTTCCTGAGTGCCTGGATGGAAGGGTGAAAACGCTGCATCCCGTAATTCATGCCGGGGTGCTTGCCATCAGAAAGAATGAGCAGCACATGAGGCAGCTTAAGTCCCTTGGCATCCAGCCCATCGATTTTGTGGTGATAAACCTGTATCCTTTCAAGCAGACAATACTTAAAGGAAATGTACAGCTTGAAGAGGCCATAGAGAACATAGATATCGGTGGCCCTACCTTGCTCAGGGCTGCTGCTAAGAATTATCAGGATGTGACGGTGATTGTGGACCCTGCTGATTACAGCATGGTGCTGGGCGAACTGGCAAAGTATGGTGAAGTGTCGCAAGAGACCAAGTTTAAGCTGGCGGTTAAAGTGTTTGAGCACACCGCACATTACGACGCGCTTATTGCCGGCTATTTGAGAAAGCAGATTAAGGACGCTGGTTTCCCTGAGCTGCTCACTCTTACCTATGAAAAGGTGCAGGATTTGCGTTACGGGGAAAACCCCCATCAGAAGGCGGTGTTTTACAGTGAAATGCTGCCGGTACCTGGCAGCCTAACGGGGGCCAAGCAGCTCCATGGCAAAGAGCTTTCTTTCAACAACATCAGCGATACTAACGGGGCTTTGGACCTCTTGCGGGAGTTTGATGAACCCACCGTGGTGGCTGTCAAACACGCCAATCCCTGTGGGGTGGCCAGCGCTCCAACCATATATGAGGCATATATGAAGGCATATGAGGCTGATCCCATATCCATCTTCGGTGGGATTGTGGTAGCCAATCGCGAAATAGACGCGCAAACCGCAGCTGAGATAAACAAGATATTCATAGAGATTGTGGTGGCGCCTTCCTATACCGATGAAGCTCTCGAAATATTAAAGAGGAAAAAGAACATTCGTATACTGCAACTTGAGGATA
This sequence comes from Caldicoprobacter oshimai DSM 21659, assembly GCA_000526435.1. GTDB lineage: Bacteria > Bacillota > Clostridia > Caldicoprobacterales > Caldicoprobacteraceae > Caldicoprobacter > Caldicoprobacter oshimai. Next base: position 199,382 of record JAGB01000002.1, on the reverse strand, counting down.
TTTCAGCCAGGCCGCCGAAAGGAATTTGGGATACCAGGAAGGTGCTGGGCGGTTTGCTGGTGCAGGATATGGATACAGAGCTTTTGCCCGATATGTCCCAGCTTAAGGTGGTAACCGAGAAAAAGCCCACAGATGCCGAGATGGAAGACCTGATATTTGCCTGGAAGGTGGTAAAGCACACCAGGTCCAACGGCATTGCTATAGCCAAGAACAAGCAGTCGCTGGGCATAGGGCCGGGTCAGGTCAACCGCATCTGGGCAGTGGAGCAGGCCATACAGAGAAGCGGGGATAAGGTAAAGGGTGCGGTTCTGGCATCCGACGCGTTTTTCCCGTTCCCGGATTGCGTGGAGGCTGCCGCAAAGGCCGGCATTTCAGCCATAATTCAGCCGGGCGGTTCGATCAGGGATCAGGAGTCCATAGATGCCTGCAACAGGTATGGAATTGCCATGATATTTACCGGCATGAGGCATTTCAAACACTGATTGTGATGCGATGTGCAGGCTACTGGCGTACTATGTAATACAGAAGCTGCAGTGCCCAAATACAGGGTTAGATATAATGATGGTAATGATGGGGTGAATCGAATGAAGGTACTGGTTGTGGGAGGTGGCGGGCGCGAGCATGCCCTGGTGTGGAAAATAAGCCAAAGCTCCAGGGTTTCCAGGATTTACTGCGCACCGGGCAATGGCGGTATATCGGAGCTTGCGGAGTGCGTCAATATACCTGCCACCGATGTGGAGGGAATAGTGCGCTTTGCAAAGCAAAACAATATAGACTTAACCGTTGTGGCGCCCGATGACCCTCTGGCAATGGGGATGGTGGATGCGCTGCAGGTCGAAGGCCTCAGGGCATTTGGCCCCACCAGGGATGCTGCCATGATAGAGAGCAGCAAGGTATTTGCCAAGAATCTGATGCACAAGTACGGCATCCCTACTGCAAAGTACAAAGTTTTCGATAATTATGACCAAGCGGTCAAATACGTGGAGCAAATAGAATATCCCGCTGTTATAAAAGCTGAGGGGCTGGCCCTGGGCAAAGGCGTTATAATTGCCAAGGACGTTTATGAGGCAAAAGGCGCATTAAGGGCCATGATGGTGGACAAGGTATTTGGCCAAGCTGGCCTGCGGGTGGTCATTGAAGAGCATTTGACTGGCCCGGAGGTTTCGGTTTTGACCTTTACTGATGGGAGGACCGTCATACCCATGGTCAGCGCCCAGGACCACAAGAGGGCATACGACGGAGACCAGGGCCCAAATACGGGTGGTATGGGGGCTTTTTCGCCCAGCCGCGTATATGCGCCTGAGGTAGCAAAAGAAGTGGAGGACTGCATAATCAGGCCCACTATCAGGGCTATGGCTGAGGAGAGAAGGCTATTCAAAGGGGTGCTGTATTTTGGTTTGATGCTTACCGAGCAGGGCCCCAAAGTACTGGAATACAATGCAAGGTTTGGCGATCCCGAAACACAGGTGGTGCTGCCGCGCCTTAAGACCGATATAGTGGATATATTTGAAGCGGTGATCGATGAACGGCTTGATGAGATAAACATCGAATGGGAGGACAATGCGGCCGTCTGTGTGGTTTTGGTATCGGGAGGTTATCCCAAATCGTATAAAACGGGATATGAGATTTCGGGCATTGAGGAGGTATTGAAGGAACCTGGTATTATGGTATTCCATGCCGGGACCAAGAAGATAGGCGGGAAATACTATACCAGCGGGGGCAGGGTGCTGGGCGTAACGGCCATCGCAAAGGACCTGGATACGGCCATACAGAAAGTTTATCAAAATGTAGAGAAGATACGCTTTGAGAATATGCATTATCGCAGGGATATAGGAGGAAAACGTAACTAATGCTCAAAAATGAAGAATATTTTTATTTGGTTGATTACGGAGGTTTGGTTATGGAAGTTGGCTATGTGCAGGTATACACCGGGGAGGGGAAAGGTAAGACCACTGCTGCGTTGGGACAGGGGCTAAGGGCTGTGGGCAGGGGGCTTAAAGTTGTGATGGTGCAGTTCCTCAAGGGGATCGAATCGGGAGAGCTGGAAGCGGCAAGGAGGCTTGAGCCCGAATTCACCATTATGCGGTTTGCCGAGACCAAGAAGTTTTTCTGGCAGCTTACCGATGAGGAAAAAGCGCAGCTTAAGGAGAAGACTCAGGAGGAGATGCAAAAGCTTGAACAATTGATGGAAGAGGGCTCATGCGATGTGCTAATACTTGATGAGATTATGGCGGCCATACACAATGGGCTGGTGGGCGTAGAGCAGGTATGCCGGCTTATAGACAATAAGCCCAAAGGGATGGAGCTTATCTTGACCGGCCGTGACGTGCCCCGTGAAATTGCCGACAGGGCTGACCTGATAACTGAGATGCGCAATGTCAAGCATTATATGGATAAAGGCGTTCCGGCAAGAAAGGGAATTGAGTATTAGTGCTCTATTAGAGCTGTTTTAGAATTATGTCTGTTTAACAAAAAACAGATTAAAATGGCATAAAATAAAAACAAATAAAAGCGCTCCTTAAATCCACAATGTATCAGGGAGCGCTTTTTATTTGTTTTAAAGTTTTCATATTCTTGAGATGGTCTGTGCTCAAATTTTTACGGCGTACTAGCTTAAGAGGCCGCACACCTTAAAGCTTGAATACCGTGCCACCTTACTACAGTTCAAATGCCTCCATGAGCGCTTCCAGAGCCTTCTTTTCGTCCAGTTGATGGATTATATAAGAAATTTTGGTTTCAGAGGTGGTTATGGCCATAATTTTGATGTTTTGCTGTGCCATGATGCTGAACACCTTTGCGGCTATACCAGGTTGCTGCGCCATCCCCGGTCCTTCAACCGATAGCTTTACTATGCCCTCATACGTGTTAAGGCTTATAGTGGGGAGCAAGGTCTCAAGGTCGTTGACCACCTCTATGGCTTTTCCTACGTCTTTGCGGGGCACCGTAAAGGATATGCTGAGCTGACCGTTAACGGGAGTGGTGTGGCTTATCATGTCTATATTTATATCTTGCTGAGCAATGCTCTGGAATATCTTAGCAATGGCTGCTGTGTCGTCAGGTATGTTATTTATGGTGATTAAAGCCTGCTGGTTGTCGGAGTTGATGTTTGTGACAGCCGCCTGTTCGTTTAGCATATCCTTCATGCCATACAGGCCGGGAGATTTTCTCACTATGTATTTGCAGGCGCGCAGTGCGCCCAGGGCAAATATTTGCCTTGAATAGGCGGTATGGGTAATCTCCAGCACTTCGTCGCTGCCTGCAAACAGTACTGTGTGCTGGCCGGGTATGGTACCTCCTCTGACGGCATGTATTCCTATTTCTGACTTGGAGCGCCTTTGGTTTTTGGAGTGCCTTCCATAAATATAATTCTTTGAATTGAGCAGGGTCTGGTTTATGGCGTCGGCTAAGGCGTATGCGGTGCCGCTGGGTGAATCGACTTTTTGGTTATGATGTTTCTCGATAATTTCGATGTCAAATTCATCGCCCAGGGTGAATGCGGCTTTTTGCGCCAGCTCCAGCATAACGTTAACCCCTAAAGACATGTTGGCCGAGCGAAAAATTGGAATGCTTCGGGAAGCCTGCTCTATAAGCTTTATATCGTCTTGCGAAAAACCTGTGGTTGCAATCACTGCTGCTATTTTACGCTCGTTTGCAAAGGCCAGCAGGTCGGCAAGAGCCGCTGGGGTGGAAAAATCCACAATTACATCGGCCGTTTCTTTGCATTGGCTCAGAGAGCCATAGGTGGGGAATGGGTTTTGTTTGCTGTCAGGGAATTTATCTATACCGGCTACAACCTGGATGTCAGGGTCGGCGGCTGCAGCCGAAGCAACCGCCTGACCCATTTTTCCATTGCAACCGTGAATGATGATTCTTATCATTGGTGTATTTTCACTCCATTTCTCTAATTGGATTTGATTTTATTTGAGCTTGGAAATCCGACTTTGAAAACCTATTTTTCCTAGTAAAATCAGCAGCTTAGAGACAAAAATGATGGATTGTAAGCAAAATCTCAGGCGAAATTCTGTATTTTAATGACTGGCTCTTATGGGCAAGCTTTTATGTTAGCGAGGCTATGCTGTCAAGCCTACTGCTGTATGGTAAGGCCGTACTCCACCATCCTCTTTTTGAGGATTTCCAGGTTTTGTTCCGACATATCGGTCAAAGGCATTCTGAGCTTACCGGCATTCATTCCCATGAGGTTCAAAGCGGTCTTTACCGGTATGGGGTTGACCTCTAAAAACAAGGCTTCGATCAAAGGGTTCAGCTTAAATTGAAGCTTTCGACTTCCTTCAATGTCTCCGTTTAGGAACTTGGCTACCATTTCATGGGTATCCCGGGGAGCTATATTTGCCACCACCGATATGACACCTTTTCCTCCAAGTGCCAGTATGGGCACTACGATGTTGTCATCTCCCGAGTATATGTCTATCTTATCACCGCATAGCCTAGCCATTTCGGTTACCTGGGCTATGTTGCCGCTGGCTTCCTTTATGCCGACTATATTGTCTATCTTTGAAAGCTCTTTTAAGGTTGAAGGGGCTACGTTGAGGCCCGTTCTGCCCGGCACGTTGTATATTATGATGGGGATATGGACGGCATCGGCTATGGCTGCGTAGTGCTGGATCAGGCCTTTCTGCGTGGTCTTATTGTAATAGGGGGTTACGATGAGCAGCGCATCGGCACCCAATCTCTCGGCCTCTTTTGAGTCCTCGATGACGGTGGCGGTGTTATAACCACCCGTCCCGGCGATGACCGGAACCCTTTTTGCCACCTTTTCAACGGTGAAGCCTATGACAGAATACTTTTCATCCCTGGTCATGGTGGGCGGCTCTCCGGTGGTACCGCACACCAGTATGGCGTCGGTACCTTCCCGTATTTGGAACTCTATGAGGTTGGCTAAGGATTCAAAGTTGACGCCCTCATCTGTAAAGGGTGTAACCAAGGCAACGCACGACCCGGTAAATACGCTCACTATTAATCACTCCCTGATATTTTTTACTAAAATTTCCTTACCTGGCAAGCTGACCATTTTCCCAGTATTCGACAACCTTTTGTGCTATTTGTACGGCGTTGGTAGCTGCTCCCTTTCGTATATTATCTGCTACTACCCATAAGTTTACACCGCTGGGTACGCTTTCATCCCTTCTTATGCGCCCCACAAACACTTCGTCCTTGTTTTCTGCGTAAATGGGCATGGGGTACTGGTTGTTCTTCGGGTCATCCACTACAATGACGCCAGGCGATTTTGCTAAAAGCTCTCTCAGTTCGTCGAGGTCGAAATCCTTTTCAAACTCGACGTTTATGGATTCGCTGTGCCCGTAAAATACCGGTACACGCACCGTAGTTGCGGTGATTCTGAGGCTGTAATCTCCCAGGATTTTTTTGGTTTCCTGGATCATCTTCATCTCTTCCTTGGTGTAGCCGTTATCCAGGAATACGTCTATATGTGGAATGCAGTTGGCAAATATGGGATGAGGGAACTTCTGCAGGGTCTTTTCGCCGCGTATTCCGTTTTGCAGGTCCAAATAGCCCCCCATGCCAGCGCCCGACACCGCCTGGTATGTGGAATATACGATTCTCTTTATTTTATAGTGGTCGTGCAGCGGCTTGAGCACCACAACGGCTTGAATGGTGGAACAGTTAGGGTTGGCGATTATCCCTTTGTGCTTGAGTATTTCCTGTGGGTTGACTTCGGGGACCACCAGCGGTACATCTTCTTCCATCCTCCAGGCGCTGCTGTTGTCGATGACCACGGCACCTCTGGATGCGGCTATCGGCGCAAACTTTTTGCTGACGGTTGCACCGGCTGAAAACAGGGCTATGTCGATGTTTTTGCCATCAAAGCTGGTCTCGGTCAGCTCTTCCACAACGTGGTCCTCTCCCATGAATTTTATACGAGTTCCTGCTGAACGCGCCGATGCAAATAGATAACAATTGGCTATCGGGAACTGCCTCTCCTCTAAGACCTCTAAAAATTTGCGCCCTACCATCCCGGTTGCTCCGACAATGGCTATGTTGTACTTTTGCATGGCTTTCTCCTCCTCACATTTTATAAGATGCATAATTTTTGTGCTTTTATCTTGCAGAGTTTACCTCATTATCCATCATATGTCGTTACAGGTTATGGTGCCTCATTAAATTCCGCCTTATATATATAATCACGAATAAAGCGGCTGATGGATGACCAGCCGCTTTCGTATCACAAATACAACCTTTTTGCAGATGAGTTAAACCCTGCAAAACGCTTGCGATTCGAAAGCAGTTAGCGCTCCATCATTGGCTTCCAATGATGACAGTCCCAGGGCTCTTAACCCAGGGCCCAGGAGGTGGATGGCGGGGACATACCACATCCTTCGGCACCTTCCCCTTTCGACAGCTTTCATCGAACCCCGTATTCTCCAGCTGCTTACTCTTGAAAGGTGCGCCTCTAAACTGCTTCGCATATATTCATTTTCTAAAATCATATCATTTATAGCTTTAATTGTCAAACGTTTTTTGCTATTTTCCTCGAATAGGTGTAAAGATATTTACCACCACGAACAGGTGTTCGAAAATGTCAAAAATGAAAAACTTATAAGGCCGTGTAAAATTTCAGTAGGTAGTAGCAGGAGAATAGGGGTGTAATAGAGAAAAAGAGACCTCACCGGGAAAATAAACAAAACCACTTAGACGAAGTTTTAGGCTGGCCTTCTCGAGCGAAGGTTACTCCAAAGCTAAAGGAGCTACTTATCAAACTGGGTAGTGAGTTATCCTTTGGCCGGGCGGCGGAGATACTGGGATATTTAGCACCTGGGGTAAGCGTCATGAAGATATGGCAGACTCTTCAACAAGTGGGCGAGTGTTTAAGGGAGGGATAATTAATTCACCTGGTGCGAAGCGACTAGGTACCATAGAAGGGCAGATACAACACAACATAGCCCGGCGTAGGATACGGGAACTTATCCGGCCCAGCCTTTGGGCTCTTGTGAGATAGTTGGATGCTTTTTAGCTTTGGAAGGTGAAGAGGCAGAACCACGGCCAGTATAGCCTTTTAAGGGGTGAAGGGCTAGGAGGGGGTGTATTATTACCTTTGTGGAGGGATGGAGATAGGAGTTTTCTTTTACCGTTTTACCAGGTTAATTATCCAGGGTTTGCTGTGGGTAAGATAGTAGCTAAAACTTATATGGCAAAGCTGTTCTATCAAATGGTGGGTTCTCATAGGAAAAAATTTTTCTAAAGGTACCTACTAAATCTTGACACGAACTGCTTTCCCATACTTCTTGATTTTTCCATACATATATGCTAGGATAAATTTAAAAGATGTGAGGGCATTAGTCATCCGTGAAATGGGCATAACTTGAGTGCCAAATTTCTCATTAAGTGTTCACATCAATAGATGTATAATGGTTCACATATTTACTAATTAAAATTGGGAATAGGGGGAAGTGGATTATGGAAAATTTTACATTTTTAAGCCCTACTAAGATCATATTTGGTAGGGGTGTAGAAGATCAGGTAGGAGAAGAGACTAAGATTTACAGCAAGAAGGTTCTTTTGCACTATGGCGGGGGGACCATTAAACGCATAGGGCTCTATGACAGGGTGGTAAAGTCCCTCAGGGATGCAGGCGTAGAATTCATTGAGCTGGGCGGGGTACAGCCCAATCCGCGTCTTAGCTTGGTGAAACAGGGGATCGAGCTTTGCAGGAAGCATAACATCGATTTCATCCTGGCAGTGGGGGGTGGCAGCGTCATCGATTCGGCCAAAGCCATCGCCGTTGGCGTACCCTATGAAGGCGATGTGTGGGATTTCTATAGCGGCAAGGCAGTGCCAGAAAAGGCGCTTCCGGTTGGCGTGGTACTTACCATCCCAGCGGCAGGTAGCGAGGCTAGTAAGAGCTCGGTAATTACCAATGAGGATGGGTGGTACAAGCGGGGATTAAACGTTGAGATAATACGTCCCAAGTTTGCCATAATGAATCCCGAGATTACCTTTACGCTTCCGCCCTATCAGACGGCCTGCGGCGCTGCTGACATCATGGCCCATGTGATGGAGCGGTATTTTACCCATCAAAAGGATGTCGATTTCACCGATAGGCTGTGCGAGGCCACCCTTAAGACTATAATTAAGAACGTGCCCATAGCGCTTGAGGAACCGGAGAATTATGAGGCCAGGGCTGAGATAATGTGGGCAAGCACCATTGCGCACAATGACCTTTTGAGCACCGGCAGGATTGGCGACTGGGCGTCCCATGCAATAGAGCATGAGCTGAGCGGGATATACGATGTGCCTCATGGAGCTGGGTTGGCCGTGGTATTTCCTGCCTGGATGAAATACGTCTATAAGGAGGATGTGGACAGGTTCGTGCAGTTTGCAACCAGGGTTTGGGACGTAGAGATGGACTTTGCAAATCCTGAGAGGACAGCTCTGGAGGGGATACACCGTCTTACCCAGTTCTTCAAAAAGATTGGCCTGCCAGTGACGCTGGAAGAGCTGGGTATACCGGATGACAGGCTGGAGGAAATGGCCGATAAGTGCACCAACAATGGCACAAAACAGATAGGCAACTTCAGGAAACTGGGTAGGGAAGACGTGCTCAACATACTCAAAATGGCCCGTAAATAGGGATAAAAGGCTACATTAAAGCAATTTTTATAAAACAGGCAAGATCCAGACTATGTGCAATCCCTCTTCATCATAAAGATGGAGAGGGATTGCTTTAAATTGCAGTTTTGTAGTGGAGGAATCCGTAATGCATATAGATGCAGAAATTTATCAGCTTAAAGACAGGTTGACCCAATACAGGAGGCATTTGCATAAGTATCCTGAGCTTGGGTTCGAGGTGACAGCTACCCGGGATTATATTTTATCCAAGCTTGAAAAGTGGGGCTTTGACGAGATAAGGATACTGGCCGGCAGTGGCATAAAAGCCGTCATGAAGGGCGGGGATGGAGGCACAACCCTGGCTTTCAGGGCGGATATGGATGCCCTACCTTTGCAGGAGGAGACGGGTGTCGAGTTCGCTTCGGTTAACTGCGAAAGAATGCATGCCTGTGGCCATGATGGGCACATGGCTATTCTGCTCGGGCTTGCTGAATGGCTGAGCTTGCACAAAGGGGAATTGAAAGGCAACGTCGTCCTCATCTTCCAGCCGGCTGAGGAGACAGTGGGGGGCGCTCTACCTATGATCAAGGAGGGGGTGCTGGAAAGCCCAAAGGTAGATGCCATTTTTGGTTTTCACCTGCTGCCCGATATTCCTCAGGGCAAGATAGGGCTTAGGGCCGGGCCTGTGATGGCTCAGACCTGTGAATTCATGGTAGAGATTATTGGCAAAAGCGCTCACGGGGCAATGCCCCATCGTGGGGTTGATGCGCTGTTGGCGGCCTGTTATTTTGTGAACGCTGTACATGGACTTATAAGCCGGTGGCTCTCTCCTGATGATAAGGCGCTGTTGACCATCGGGAAGCTTCATGCTGGGGAGAAAAGGAATATAATTGCAGGTAAGGCAACCATAGAAGGAATCATACGCACGTTTGACGAAGGAGTTTATGAACGCATAAAGGAAAACATTCAGGGGCTTTTAAGTGGCCTTGAGCTCTCACACCAGGTAAAAGCGCAGTATCGTGAAGATGTATACTATCCTGTAGTGAATAACGATGCTAACCTGGTAAGCCAGCTGAAGGAGTGCCTTCCGCCCGATGCGATTGTGGACGTACATCCTTTGATGATAGCCGAGGATTTTTCGTATTATCAGCAGAAAGTGCCTGGTGTATACATCTTCCTTGGCTGCAGGAATGAAAGCAAAGGCTTTACCGCTCCGCTTCATAGCAGCAAGTTTAACTTCGATGAGGAAGCGTTGCTGTACGGGTTGCAGGTCTCTCATGACATTCTAAAGGGGTTTGGTGTTGTCCGTTAGGGTTTAGGTAGCTATCTCCTGCTATCTGCAGTGATAAAATTCTTCTATTGAATAAATAAGAGTTTATTGTTAGAATTAAAATGCAGGAAGTTTAATAAATAATATAAAACAATAAGAAGGGATTGTTGATATGTTTGGCGGTTTTTTTGAAAGGATGTATTATGGTAATCCCCATAAACCCGATTTGAAGTATGAAAATCTCAGGGAAAAGCCCATTAAGCTATTTTTTACCGTTTTGCAGGTGCGGTTCTGGAATCTCATTAAGCTGAATTTGCTGTATTCGATTTTTTGGCTTCCAGCGTTTATTTGGACGTATATTCAGTTGCAGGTTACTGCACAGACCGGGGAACCCATAAGCGTATTTTACTTCTTGGTACTGATTCCCTGTCTCCTTTTTGCTGGGCCTGCGACGGCGGGTGTCACTTATGTGCTCAGAAACTGGGCGAGGGATGACCATGCCTGGGTTTTCAGCGATTTTAAAGATGCGTGGAAGATGAACTGGAAAGAAAGCTTGATCGTCATGTTCATCAATGGGCTTGCGCTGATGATATTCTATGTAAATTTGACTTTTTACCGCGCAATGGCGGCACAGAATATCTTGTTCCTCATGTTGTATTACTTTATGTTGATGATCGGGCTTATTTACGCCATGATGAATATCTATATCTTCCCGATGCTGGTCACTTACAAGTTAAAGGTAAGGCAGATATTCAAGAATGCACTGCTTTTTACCTTGGCAAAACTCCCTCATACTTTTATAATCTTTGTGTTGATGGTGGCTTTGTTTATAGCCAGCGCCTGGTATATATTTCCTGTATTTTTTGTGGGATTGACTTTCCCCATGTTCATAGGTGTTTCATTGGCCAACTGGGTGTTTTATAAGTACATGGACAGACCCGCCAATAACGCGGCCGAGAGTGATGCCGATAGAGAGAAGCAAGATGAGCAGTGACGGCCGTGAAAGGGATGTACGGCTGCCCGTGGTTATGATGGGGGGAACAGAGTATTAAATCGAATTGAGAAGGGGTAGATGGATATTTACAACGGTTTTGCTTATATTTACGATGCATTGATGCAAGATGTAAATTACCCAAGGTGGGTTGACTATATTGAGCTGTTATTTAAACACTACGGCGTAAAGCCACGGCAAATAGTGGATCTGGCGTGTGGCACGGGTAATGTCACCATCCTTTTGAAAGAGAGGGGCTATGAGGTCATAGGCATTGATCAGTCGGAGGATATGCTGTTCGTTGCACGGGAGAAGGCGCGTAACAGAGGGATGAACATCCCTTTTATATTTCAAGATATGCGCTATATCAGCCTTCATCATCCTGTGGATGCCATGACGTGCATTTGTGACGGCATCAATTATATCCCTTCAGAAGAGGAGCTTGATCTGGTATTTGAAGGCGTATACAGGTATTTAAACCCTCAGGGAATTTTCATATTCGACATCAGTTCCTACTATAAGCTTTCTTCGATATTGGGAAATAATACGTTTGTGAGGACCGCTGAGAATATAAGCTATATATGGCAGAACTATTTTGATAGGCGCTCTAGGATATGCGAGATTGAGCTGTCATTTTTTGTTAAAGAAGGGGAATATTACAGGAGATTTGATGAGATTCACTACCAGCGCGCTTATGAGGTGGATGAGATCGTCGAGCGCCTTAAAAAGAACGGCTTTGAAGAGATAGGGGTATATCAGCCTTTTACGCTGAAGCCACCAAAGAAGAGGGCTGAGCGTATTTTTTTTGCAGCTAAAAAGGTATGAGCTGCAGTGTAAGGATTGGTAAAACTCACAAAACACTACTATACTAAAGGAGAAAAAGGAGGTCGCGGATGAAAGATTACGTAATCAGGGTTACAGCTGCCAACGGATTTATTCGCGGCTTTGCTGCTAGGACCACCGATTTGGTACAGGAAGCCCAAAGGCTTCATGGGTTGTCTCCCATAGCCAGCGCTGCATTGGGACGTGCCATGACCGCTGCCGTTATGTTGGGCATCGACATGAAAGGCAAAAGGGATACCCTTTCGCTCATCGTAAAAGGGGATGGCCCGTTGGGCAGCGTTGTGGTGGTGGCAACTTCCGGCGGTGATGTAAAGGGGTATGTTGCAAATCCCAAGCTGGATTTACCGCTTAATGTTCACAATAAACTGGATGTGGCAGCTGCTGTAGGTAAAAATGGCAGGATAACTGTTATAAAGGATCTGGGATTGAAAGAACCGTATATAGGACAAGCCAAACTGATATCGGGTGAGATAGCCGAAGATGTGGCTTATTATCTCACGGTGTCGGAGCAGCAGCCTTCAGCGGTGGCGCTGGGCGTGCTTGTCAATCCCGATTATACCGTAAAGGCTGCTGGCGGTTTTATCGTACAGGCCATGCCGGGGGCGCCGGAGGATGTTATCGCTGCCATTGAAAAGAGGATTAACAATAGCCCCCCCATCTCCCGCCAGTTTGATGAAGGCAAGACCCCCGAAGAGGTGCTTGAAAATATCTTGGGTGAGCATGGGATGAAGATAAATGCTGTAGTGGATGCACGGTTCCAATGCGATTGCAACAGGGAACGCCTTAAGGGCATTTTGATGGGCATGGAAGAGAAAGAGCTTATCGATATTATAGAGAATGATAAGAGGGCTGAAGTGGTATGCCATTACTGCAATAAAAAATACATCTTCGAACAAGAAGAGCTAAAAGAGCTGTTAGAACAGAGAAGAAAAGGTCAACAACCCACCGCTTAAAGAAGCGGGGGCTTGCGAAAGGCCCCGGTTGACTAGCCTCAGCCACCAGCAAAAAGCTGACGGGGCTACGTTAGACAGGTCATGACACCCCGGGGTGCTGCTCAAGCTCCGGGCTCTGTCGTACAGGTTTAAACAGTCCTGAGGGGTAGGGGCAGTAACCTGTACATGACAAGCCTGTCTAACATTGGCGATGAGCACCTAACTCCGCAAGGAGGCTTACCGCATATGGTGTATGTAATCTCAAAGGCAGGGTTGGGATAATAGCGGGTTTAAGGGGTAGTGAATATTTTGCTATAAGAAGTCTTTCAGGGGAGAAGATACGCGATAGTGCAAAGCATAGCAAGTTAAGGTTTATAGAAAGGGCGAAGACGTTAATGTTAGAAAGGAGGAAAGAGCGTATTTCTCTCCATCTTGAAGAAGATGGAGTCTCCTGTGCTCGGTTATGATGAAGAAAACCCGGATAATGAGCAGTAATCCGAAATCTCGATGCAAAAAACTAGCTGGCTGTATAGAGCTTTTCGGGATTATATGCTATAATAATTCCCAAGAATTATGTTGAGTAAGGAGCGGAATATGGCGGGAGGATTATCTGCAAGGACCAAAAGGAAGGTCATTCCTTTTGAACAGAATGGGCAGTTTTATTACAGAAAAGCCAGAAAATACGTTGAAAGCAATAATTATATAGACGCGCTAAGCTTTTATCGCAAGGCTGTTGAAAAAGACCCTGACAATCTGGAATACAGGTTGGATTTGGCCCAGGTCTTTACCGAAATGGGCTACTATGAAGAGTCCAATCAGATATTGCTCTATATACTGCAAAGGGATGAGAACAAAGCCGATTGTTATTTCTGCCTAGGGTGTAATTTTTTAGGGCTGCAGGAGTATGAAAGGGCAAAGGAGTGTTTCGAAAAATACCTCCAGCTGGACCCTGACGGGATCTATTCCGAGGATGCCGAAGATTTGCTGGATATACTTCAAAGCCATGAAATATATTTTGACAACGATCTAGAGGTCATGTTGAATTCCGGCAGAGAGCGGCTATACAAGCTTGCCAATAAAGGCAAAAATTTTCTGGATATGGGAGATTACAAGAGAGCTATCCGCTGTTTGGAAAGCGTGGTAAAAAAAGACCCTTCTCTGGTATTTGCCAGGAACAACCTTGCTCTGGCCTATTTCTGCGTGGGGCGGCTTGATGATGCTATCAGTGTGTGCCAGGGCGTGCTTAAAGAGCAGCCGCAAAACGTTCATGCCAATTGCAATATAGCTATTTTTTACCATGAAAAGGGGTTGGAGGAGGAAAGCGAGAAGCACCTGCAGACCGTACTGGGCATAGAGACCAATGACCCCGAGGAGATTCATAAGATTGCTGTGACGCTGTGTGAGCTCAAAAAGCATAAAGAGGCTAATAGGCTGCTTAAGCGATTGCTACAATACAAGCCGTATGACATAAAGATACTCCACTATATCGCGGTTTCTTACTTTAATACTCAGAGGTATAAGGAGGCGCTGAAATACTGGAGCAAGATCGACAAGATAGCGCCCAACAATACCATAAGCAGCTTTTATAAGAGGTTAACACGGGCTATAATGACAAACGAAAGGGAATTCAGCGAGATATCCTATCATTTTCAGGTTCCGTATGAAGAGATCATATGCCGCATAAAAAAGATCAACGACCTCCTCAGGCTTCCGCATAAGGATTTGAAGAAGCGGTGGAGCAGCGGCGATGAGTTGCTGGCTTTGCTGAAATGGGGTCTGGAGCTCAACGATCCTTCAATAAAGAGGGCTATTTTGAGCGTCATCGCCTCGTTTAAGGATGAAAAGGCTGAAAGCTTCTTGAGGGAGTTTATACTGAAGAAAAGCGTGGATGATGAGCTGAAGAGGGAAGCGGTTATGCTGCTTAAGCAGATGGGCGCTCCTGAGCCATATATAGCCTATCTGGACGATAATATAGTGCAGATCAAGATAGACGTCGTGGCTAAAAATCCTCCTGGTGACCTCCCTCAGGTCTTTCGTGATGTGGTAAACATGGCAGTTGAGATGATGAAGGAGCGTTATCAGGAAGGCTTTGAGGTCCAGGTACGAGAAATATGGGATAATTTTATTTCAGCGATGTTACCTTACGGTTTGCCTAGGATAAGAAAGCCAGAAGCGTGGGCTGCAGCGCTGGAACTATATTATTGTTTAACTTCTGGCTTTGCTGTGGATAAGATGGAACTAGCCCATCGCTACGGCGCTGCATATTCTACCGTATTGAATGCTTGCAGGCGCATCAGCCTTACATTGCTGGAAAACGAGTACAACAGGGTCACCCCTTATCTGCAATAAAAAAGGCTGCTGAAATCATTTCAGCAGCCTTTTTTATATTAAACACTATGAAGGGGTACGTCAGTTGCTTTGGCTATAGGCTGTTAATTCTGCGTGTTTTCATCAGTGGTTTCGGTTGCCTCGCTGTCGCTGGAGGATTCCTGGTCGGTTTCCTGTGTCTCTTCAGTGGTCTCCTCGCTGTCAGAAGCTTCTTCGTTTTCTACGCTTTCTTCGCTATCAGCAGATTCGTCATCTTCATTTGCTGTTTCTTCTGTTGATTTATCAGAGGTTTCTTCAGTTGCTTTGTCAGAGCTCTCTTCAGTGGTTGTAGTTTCCTGGCCAGTACCCTCCTGCGAATCTGTGGATTTGCTCTGGCAGCCTGTGAATACCACTGCTGTGATTAAGAACAGAGCCGTTAGTAAGACCGCTGCCCACTTTTTCAAGATGTTTCCCTCCCTTCGAGATATTTATGTAACGTTGGCCAACGCATGGCATATTATAGTAAGAAAGTATGAACAAAGTGTGAACAAATTGTAAATACCTTATGAATTTTTTGGAGAATTTTACCCTTTTAAAATGGGACATAAAATGGTATCATGAATTGGTGGGGAGAGGAGGAATTGGCGTGCAGTGGGATGTAGTGGTAAAA
Source organism: Caldicoprobacter oshimai DSM 21659 (assembly GCA_000526435.1). GTDB lineage: Bacteria > Bacillota > Clostridia > Caldicoprobacterales > Caldicoprobacteraceae > Caldicoprobacter > Caldicoprobacter oshimai. The sequence continues at coordinate 183,786 of JAGB01000002.1, read as the reverse complement.
CGCGTTGAAGGCCATCAAGCGGTGGTATCATTCCAAGACGGGGAAGAGGTTGTCATACCGCTGAAATACTTGCCGCTTCAGTGTCGCGTTGGTGATGTGCTCAAAATTGAAGTGTATTTTAACCCCTTTGAGACATTGGAGCGTTTATTCAATGGGCCTGAAAGCGTATAAAGCATATGGGGCGTTAAATCCAAAATAAGGCATGACAGCTCTGCCTTCCGAATATTCATACTTATAGAAGGTTTCATTGTGTGAATGTTTGGAAGGTGGAGTTGGGCATTGAGCAGATATAGCCGTGTCATGTTGGGCGTAAGAATTGCTTTTGCATACGTGGGCACCGTGATAGGAGCCGGCTTTGCATCCGGCCAGGAAATATTGCAGTTTTTTACCATGTATGGGAAGTATTCTGTGTTTTCCATCCTGCTGGCCACTTTTTTGTTTGTATGGGTGGGAATAAGCGTTTTGAAGATGGGCTTTGAGCTGAGGTCTAGGTCGTTTCGGGATACCATGAAGCTAGTTTTCGGAAGGGTATCCCCTTTCGTCAACGCGTATATGATGCTGGCGATAATGACGATCGCAGCGGCCATGTTGGCCGGAGCAGGCGCGCTGTTTGAAGAATATGTCTGCATCCCTTTTTATATAGGGGTAGGCATAACGGCCCTTGTGGTGTGGGTGATCGTGGCTTTTGGGTTGAAAGGTATCTTTGCAATAAATACCTGGATCATCCCCGTCATAGTGATCTTTAACGTTTCTGTGTTTGTATACAGCCTCCAGGTTGATGGCTACGCAGTCGATGCTGCCCCAGGGTTTGATGTGACGGTTTTCGATATCGTCAAAGCCGGCATATCGTATGCTTCTTTCAATATTGTGCTGGCGGTGGGAGTCCTGACCTCCGCAGGCTCTGGGGTGGATGACCCACGGGTTCTGAAGATGGGAGGCGTTTTGGGAGGCGTCATATTGGGGGCAATGCTCCTTATGAGCAACTATTCTTTGATGCGATATGAGCCTGAGATTTACGAGTTTGAAGTTCCCATGCTGTACATAGTACACCGGATGGGGCCTTTTTTTTGTGCGGCTTTTGCGGTGGTGATGTGGGGAGCCATACTTACCACTCTTGTGGCCAACGTGTTTTCGGTGGCGTGTGCGGTCAATGACATTTTTAAATTGCCTGTGCGCATAGCTCTGTTGCTTACTATTGTAGCCTGTGCTGTGCTGTCTTTTATAGGTTTTTCACGCATTGTGGCTTTTATTTACCCCTTACTGGGGGTTATAGGATTTATTGTAATCTCGGTGATGTTGTTTTTGACCAAAAAATGAGGACCAGCCGGAAAAGCTGCTCATCTTTTTTCTTCATCCTTGTCCTGTTTGTACAACGCTTTGAGCTTGGACAGGAGAAGCTTTTTGTCGTTCCATTCGGGGTGCATGAGCACCCATTCATAGGCCTGCTGCAGGGCTTTGCCGATGTCCCGCGGGTCATCCGCACCAATTCCTATGGCCATTACGTCATGGCCGTTGATGGCTAGCTGCGAAAGGTTTAAAGCGTCCCCCCTTGCTAAAATCTCACGGGCCGTTGATGTAAGCGCAGCTATCCTTTCTGATTGTTCTTTTTGCCCTGCAGCTAAAAGATAGGCGCGCTTGAGGTCAAAAAGATTGAAGGCGTCCTGGACGCCCAGGTTGCCCATGAGCTTCCTTATCTGATAGGCTGCTTCGGCCGTATTGCTACTGAATTGCACCGGAAAGCTGGATACCAGCTGCGTCACCCTATGCACGGTTTTGTTGTCATAGCGCAATCGTCTCAGGGAGCGCTCCACCGATTTGACCTTGTCTGGCAGCTCGGGAGCGTAGCCCTTTATCGTTTGATCCGGTGTGCTGTCCGGTCGTGCAATCATGCAGCAGTACAGCGCAGCAAGCCGCAGCACGCCATCGGCCCTGCACAGCTTTACCGCTTTGAAGGCTAGCTGCCCTGTATGGGACAAGTACTGGCTGAATTCTGGGAGTATCACTTCAAATGTGCCGGTTTCGTAAAGCAGCACAAGAGACTCAAACGGGTCGGGAGCAACCATTATTTTGTTGAGCTCATCGCGGATTCTCTCGGCGGATATCCTGGAGAGCAGGTGATGGTGAGCGCAGGCTGCCTTAAAGGTATTCTCCTCCAGTCTAAAGCCCAGTTCGGCGCAAAACCTGATTCCTCGCATTATACGCAGCGGGTCTTCCGCAAAGCGGCGTTCTGGTTGGCCCACCGTCCTTATAAGCTTTCGCGACAGGTCCCCAAGCCCGTCAAAGGGGTCTATCAAAGGTTCAGACAAATAGGGATTATATGCCATGGCGTTTATGGTGAAGTCGCGCCTGGATAGGTCTTCAATGATATCTGATAGAAAGGTTATTTGGGCTGGATGGCGGAAGTCGTTGTACTGTCCCTCTCCCCTGAATGTGGTCACCTCAACAGGCATATCGTTTATGATGACCGTTACGGTGCCGTATTTTTTGCCGGTGGGAATGGTGCGGGCAAACGAGAATATCCTCTCGATATCGTCAGGGTGAAAGGATGTGGCCACATCCCAGTCGTTTACGGGCCTGCCCAGGAGGGCGTCGCGAACGGCACCGCCCACAACGTACGCCTGTCCACCCTTTTCCATTATTCGGTTTAATATCATTTCGACTTCCTTGGGAAGGGATATATTGATGTTGGGATTCATCGTCAAAACAAATACCCTTTGTGGTTATTATATATTTATTTTTCAGAAATATGATTTATTATGCTAATTTCATATCAGCTCTACTTAAAATTATGATATGCCTAATATTATTAGTCAATGCCTTAAGCACCATATTTATCTTCTAACTTCTCTAACTTATCAAATATTCCCTGGACCCAGTCATTGTCATTCCAGATATCTGGGTTATCAATGACCTGCGCCTCGCCTCTTACAACTACATCAATACTATCCAAACCATTGGTATACCAGTCTAGAATCACAAGCCTTCCATCCTGATTTCCTACCAGGAATTCTGTCGGCTCTGCTGAATAACCAACTCCACTATCTATACGTGCTCCTATTTTAAAATAAATCACGGCATTATCAATATAATTAACTTCATAAACACCACATGAGACATCATCGATTAAGCTGGTTACATTAGCTTTTTTACGTATAGATTGTTCCACTTTTATTTTCCGTTCAGTATAAGCCTTGAGATTTTCATTGGATATATAAAGGTCCAGATTTATATCAGAATTATTTCTTGCTGCATAATAATAATCAGTTAGAGCGGATTGACACAAATCATACGCCATATTAAAATCCCAAAAGCCTATTTTATCGTCTTCTTTTGCATAATAGTAGGGTTCTCCATTGTCATTTTCTGCTGTTTTGGCACTCTCATTCAAGTGGTTGGTGCCAATTATATCGCCAGAGTTTTCTCCATCTGAAGGAGTATCAGGGGGAGTGGCCTCCGAGGCACTAATATGGTTTGAACCTGAGCAGCTTGTCAGTAAAATGAAAATCAATACAAGGCATAATCCGATTCTCATTCCTGGGCTGAGTTTTTTATAATGCTCTCTCATGATTTACACCTCTTTCATTTTTGGTTTTTAGTCTCCCCCAGATAAATGTCTTCAGCCTTTTTGGTACGATCCAGATTCGTTTTAGCCTCCTCATTGAATGATAGTTGTGATCAAAACCTGCCCTCGTATATCTCGTATATATTCTTGAGCTGGCAACCGGGATAAAAGTGCTGAAATATCTGCTCAAATGAATAACCCAGAAGGGACAGGCCATAGGCGCCGTACTGGCTCATACCAACGCCGTGGCCATATCCGCCACCCGATATGGTTATCTCTTCGATCGTTCCCTCGGAGTTTCTGTGTATGTCTATGTAGGCAAAAGCGCTGGGCAGTATAGGGAAGTTATCCCTTACCGAGCCATCATAGCAGTATAGCTTTATTGGCCGGTTTGAATCAAGGTAGTTAACCGGCTGGAGCACCTTTCGTATATTGTACTCCTTTATGACTTTAAATACTCCATGGGTGGTGGTTATTTCAAGCTCCATCATGTTTCCGCCCTGGCCACGGCGGGTCACAACCAGGTTCTGCAGCTCTCCAATATCCTGCGGTATTTCCTGCTGCACGAATTCGCTTTCACCTTTTCTCGTGAGGACAAATGCGGGCTCCGAGCGCTGTACCAGCGGTAGATTGCGCTGAATGCTGGCTTCCAGTTCCTTACGCTTCATGGTGACGCTCCAGCGGAAAAACGGCGAAAAGCGGTCATAGCCGTCTAAATCCTTCTGGTTTATGAATGCCCTGAAGTTTTCTTCGTTGTGAAGGTCGGGGATGTTGCTGGGAAACTGGGGCTTAGCTATCAAATACGGTACTTCCTGCGATGGAAATCTGTTGTTTTTATCGCTCCATACCTCGTGAAAATTGGCGGTATATCCGCAGGACGTTGAGAAGAAGCGGGCGTCTATCACCTGGTCGCCGAAAAAGCCTACAAGTCCGCGGGTTTCATCCACCGCCTGTACGGCTATCGGCTGTTCCGCTATGGAGTTGTACACCTGGCTGGCTGTACTGTCATCGACGTGGGCTCCAAAGGGCGCATAGCCCTCGGATTTGAAGCATCGTATGGCATAGGATCTAGAGGCTATGGCCTGTACCTTCAAGGCCTCCAGACCAAATTTTATGGGCATTTCGCTGGGTACTACGGTATACAGATATTCTTCGAGGCTCAACTCGTTTACTATGATAAGGCCACCGTTATCATTGCCGTCTAAGGCTACCTCCAGAGTCCCACGATAGGGTATGCTGCTTGATTTTTTACGCGAACTTCTGTGGTTATCCAGGATGCTAAGCCTGCCGCCCTCCATAGGGCGTATGTACCACCTGTTGGGGGAGGAGGCCAGCTTTCGGCCGTTTAGATACAGGGCCATGCCCTCGGCATCAGGTTTCAGGGTTATAACCTCGCCCGCCTTGAAGGTATGGGAGACCGGCTGTATCAATGTTTGAGCGGTAAAATCTGCATTGCAGGTGATGCTGATCTGGCTGTGAAGCACGCCATTGTCTTCTTTGTTTTTTATGAGCACGCGTATTCCGTCCCTTGGTATAAGCTGGTCCTGGGTGATAATCGTTCGTCCGATACCATCATTATCGCAAAACAGTGTTGAATCGGTACGGCCCACCAGGCCCGACATTATGCCCTGATATAAGATAGAAGTGTCTTTGATGGAATACACAGGAATATCGCCTGTAGTTGGGATCCTGCCCAGGCGGGCATCTTCGATATAACGGCCCAGGCGGGATGCCGCCAAGACTTTTGAAAGCTTTACGGGTTTGAGGGGATTTATATACACAATCTGATTTTCCACCAGTATTATCTCGGAAGGCGTTAAATTTTGAATCCTATCGGGAGGCAAGGGATTGGTGCACAGGAGGCGGTCCTGGGCTACGTAAAGCAGGACCTCCGTTGAGCGCCCGCTTGACCTGTTTTCCATTACCGGTATTGCGGCTGAAAAATGGATTACGCTGGGCAGGTATTGTATGTACCATTTACCGTTGGTTTGAGCTACCGTAAAGGGAACGCTTATACAGCCCTGTTCCAGACACAGCAAAGCCCTTACTCGATAAACGCCTTTTGCTATGGATTTTGACTCTGCTATTTTAAAATTTTTAAAGGGCGCTTGTTCAAATGCTAGCTTTAAAAAAGGATGGGCTTTGTCTATGTGCCTCTCTAGCAAATTGTAAAGCCTTTTATCGGCAGTCAATAGATAATCAAGGAATTGTTTGACTGCCCTTTCAGGAGGGGATGGATACAGCATAAATACCGCCAACAACACGGTGGCAATGAGAACGATTGATATCAATATATGGGAAAATCGAATCTTCTTCACCGGTGTAACCCCCTGTTTCCCCCTAAACTCTGGCTTTATTTTATCATATGCCGTATGTTCATAGGAAAAATTTTTAAGATTTTTATATGTGGAAATTCCACTGGCTTTCGTGTTACAATAGAGACAGACGGGGGGTTGTATATAGTGAAAAAGGTTTTGTTTGCGCTGGCGCTGTTGATAGTTTATGCTCTTGTAACATTTACAGTATATGCTGATACACCGCCTAAATATTCTGTGCGGGAATGGCATATCTCGGCGGTGGTAAACCCAGATGGTTCGATGAATGTGGAGGAGTACATAACTTACGACGTTCCGCGCAGCCATGAAGGTCCTGTGGTGCGGCATATCGACATTGCTCATTCCTCCAGCATGGAAAATTTAGAGGTCTTTTCGGTGATCCCTACCGATACAGAAGATAGCGACCAACCTGAGCTTGAGCCCTATGAATTTGTGGATGAGCCTGACCAGAATATGAGCAAGGTTTATACCACAAAGCCGGGGGACAGCCCAGAAGAGGTTCAAGAGGTCCTCATGTATCTCCCAGCTGACGGCGGTAAACACACCGTTGTTTTAAAGTATCGGCTCAATGACCTGGTGTCTTTGTATCGCGATACGGCGGTGCTTTACTGGAACCCCGTTATAAAGGGTTATGATTTGGGTGTGCGAAACATGGACATGCGCATTGCTTTGCCTCAAGGAACAAAGCCCGATGGCGTTAAGCCCTTTGTGTACGGGGCTTTAGAAGGCAGCTGCGAAGTTTTGGAGGATGGCGCAGCCGGCATAACGGCAAAAAAGTTGGGTTCAAAGGAGTTTATGGAGGTTACGCTGGTATTTCCAAAGGACGGTGTGGTGCAGGGCAGAAAGCTCATTGACAACGATGGGCTGGGAAGAATTTTGGAAGAGCAGCGCTTGAAGATGGAAGAGATGGAGCTTCTAAGGCATCAAAAAGAGCAGGAGCGAAAGCTGCGATTGGCCGCTATAGCAGGGGCAGTAGCTGGGATTGTCGGTATAGGCGTTTGCGTGTGGGTATGGATGAGAAAGCGTCGCTCAAGGTTGCCCGGCGTTTTTTCAGGGTTGGAACGAGAGGTGCATGCTGATAAACCTGATTTAAGGCACGGAGTTGTACCGAAACAACGGGCTGAAACATTTGAAACACCAACGGCTGAGCAGCAGAAAGAGATGCCCGCCGTCGATTTGCCGGCCGATTATTATACCCCTGCAGAGCTCAGCGTATTGCTGCATGGGAGAAAGATCACGCCAAGGGATATGGTAGCAACGCTGATCGATTTGGCTGTGAGAAGGTATCTGGATGTTGAGGCATCTGGTGATAAATGTTATGTCCTCTCTTTGAGGGATTTTGAGCCCACCAGCTTGAAACCTCATGAGGAGTATCTCTTAAACTGGTTTTTTAAGGATATTGGGGATGGAGAGAAAGTCTCAACGCAGGCAATATTACAGGTTGCGTCTGGTATAGGCTTCAATAACCAGTTTTATAACCGATTTATCATATGGAAGAAGCTGGTTTTGAGACAGGCTGCACGCTGGAGATTTAATAAGAGGGTAACCCCTTTTAAGCTTTACAGGAGGACTCCTTTTGGACAGCAGCACTATAAAGCGTGGATCAAATTTAAAAGAGCTTTAAAGCAATTGAGCAGCCGGGGCGATACCCTTTCGCCTGCAGATTGGGAGAGGTTTTTCGCATACGCTTTCAGCTTGGGGATAGCTCGGCAAATCGTCAAGGGGCTAAAGAAGGCCTATCCTGACGGTCTATCTTGCGATGGCGATTTGGTCGTTTTCGGCAGAGATAATTTTGTTGCGATTGATCACTGGTTTGATTTGACAAAGAGGTTTGACCTTATATGGTACAGGCTATTCAGGTCAATCCGTCAGTCTGCTGTTCAGCCTTTGGGGGTTGGACAAAACAGGAAGAAAAGCGTGTAAAGGTAGAGAAATACGATGCGGAAGATTTGACGGCCCACAGGTTGAATAAGCTGTTGATAGTTTCTATAGAAAACATAAGGTAGATTATGCTAAAATAAAACTTGGCAATAAAAAATATGGGGAGGAATAGGAGATGGGCAAAATCACATTTCCAAAGGACTTTATATGGGGTGCTGCTACTGCTTCTTATCAGATAGAAGGAGCGGTAAACCAGGATGGGCGCGGCGAGTCCATATGGGATAGGTTCAGCCATACGCCCGGCAAGGTGCTGAACGGAGACACCGGCGATGTGGCCTGTGACCACTACAACCGTTATAAGGAAGATGTGCAGCTGATGAAAGAGTTGGGCCTCAAAGGATATAGATTTTCCGTAGCCTGGCCCAGGATTTATCCGCAAGGGAAGGGGCAGGTTAACCAAAAAGGTTTGGACTTTTACAATTCGCTTGTGGATGAGCTTTTAAAGGCTGGTATAGAGCCAATTGTTACCCTGTATCACTGGGATTTACCTCAGGCGCTCCAGGATATTGGCGGTTGGGACAACAGAGATGTAACGGATTACTTCGCTGACTATGCATTCAAGATGTATGACGTCTTGGGGGATCGGGTCAAAAAATGGATTACCCACAATGAGCCGTGGGTGGTGGCTTTTGTAGGCAATGCCTTTGGTGAGCACGCACCCGGATATAAGGATTTTGCGCTTGCCGTTAGGATTACCCATCACTTGCTGTTGTCCCATGCTAAGGCGGTGCAGGCCTATCGCCAGTCGGGGAATGACGATGGTGGGCAGATAGGGATTACCCTGAACTTAACGCCTGTTTACCCTGCTTCTGACAGCCCCGAGGATAGCGAAGCGGTGCAGTTCCAGGACGGATTCCAGAATCGATGGTTTTTGGACCCCGTTTTCAAAGGCGCTTATCCCGAGGACATCCTGGAATTTTATCAGGAGAAATATAATGCGCCGGTGATACGTCCAGGTGATATGGAGCTCATTGCAGACAATCACATCGATTTCCTTGGAATAAATTATTACACCAGAGCTGTGGTTAAGAAAGGGCGAGAAGGCGGTTTTGACTCGGTAGAACACGTACATCCCGAAGGTAAATATACTGAGATGGGATGGGAGGTTTACCCCGAGGGATTGTACGACCTGCTCATGAGAATTCACAGGGATTACAACGCTCCCAATATCTATATAACTGAGAATGGCGCCGCCTTCAAGGATGATAAAGTGGTGGATGGCATAGTGGATGACCAGGATAGGTTGGATTATCTGAAGAGCCATTTTGAAGCGGCCTACAGAGCCATACAGGATGGGGTAAATCTCAAGGGCTACTATGTTTGGTCGTTTATGGATAATTTTGAATGGGCTTATGGATACAGCAAACGGTTTGGCATCGTGTATGTGGATTATGAGACGCTGAAGAGAACTCCCAAAAAGAGCGCATTGTGGTACCGCGATGTAATCGCTGAAAACGGGTTTTAATCAAAACCCGTTTTCTTTTTTGTTCACAAATAGTTCAAAGTTTATTCATGATTTTACCAAAAATTATTATTATACTGTATACTGGAAATATGATATGTGGTTTTAATGGATAGTTGTTACATGTTCAATTATGGGATTTGATACATTGAAACAATGTTGCAATTCAAATAATATACGTTAAGCTAAAGGTAGCTATGCAATCATTTCTGCTAAGCGTTGCAGAAACACATGTATTCCGAATTGAAGTTGGCCGCAATTTTACGCTTAATTCAAACGTAATTCAAATCCAGTTATATAAATGAGTGGAGGGATGCAAAATGAACAGAAAATGGATAAAAAGAATGATAGCAATAGCTCTAGTGGTTTTATTGCTTGTGGGTGGATATGCAGTTTATCGCAGGTTACAGGCTCCCAGAGCCAATGCCAATGCAAATTATATGGTGGCGAGGGCACAAATTGGCGATATAGAGCTCAATGTTTCTGCAAGCGGAACTGTGGTTGCGGCGGTGTCGCAGGAGGTAGTTCCGCTGGTAAGTGGAGCGGTGGAAAAGCTTGAAGTTAAAGAGGGCGACAGGGTTAAGGAAGGAGATGTGATAGCCGTTATTGATGATGAGAGCCTGCAGCAGGAGATAGAGAAGATTGAAAGCAATCTTAAGCAGCAGAACCTTTCTCTGTCAAAGTTAAAAGCCAGCTTAAGCGATTTCTATATAAAGGCACCTGCAGATGGTCGGATTAAATCGCTCAAAGCAAGGGTGGGCGAAGATGTTGGAATTACTACCAGGACGTACGGTGCTTTGGCTATTATCTCAACTGATGGAAAGATGAAAGTGACTATCAAGCCGCAGGGGAACATTTCTTTGACTGCAGGTGAAAAGGTTTTGGTTAGGTTAGAGGATAGTACCGAGGTAGAGGGAACTGTGGTGGATACATCTTTAAGCCAGCCGACGGGTCCCTCAGGCCAGCAGGATGGTCAGGCTGGGCCCAGCACGGGAAGCGTACAGGTTCAGATTAACAGGGACGACCTGCCCATTGGAGCGAAGGTCACCGTTTTAAAGCGCGATGAAAATTCCGGTGAATACGTGGTCATAGGTGAGGGTACGCTGGATGTCAATCAGGGGGTTAGTGTTACCGGTAATAACGGGAAGATAAGCGTTATTTATGTCAAAGAAAACAGCGTGGTTAAGCGTGGCGACAATCTATTTAAACTTGATGATTCTGATGTTAAGGCTAATATAGAGTCGCAGAACCTTGCCATTGAACAGACTCAAAAAGAGCTGGAGAGCAAGAAAAGTCAGCTGGGAAATACTGAGGTCAAAAGCCCCATCAATGGCATCATCACTTCTTTGACAGTGAAGGTTGGAGATCAGGTGCAGCAAGGTAAGGCAATTGCTACTATTATAGACCCTACGCAGCTCAATGTAGTGGTTGCGGTGGATGAGCTTGATATACCCAAAGTGAAAATAGGTCAAAAAGCTAAGATTAAGGTAGATGCTTTCCCGGATACGGTTTTTGAAGGAGAGGTTATAAAGATAGCTGACATAGGGCAATCCTCCGGCGGAGGAGTAACAACTTTTGATGTAACCATTTCTATAAAAGACCCCGGTGATGTTAGGATTGGGATGAGTGCAACTGCCGAAATTCAGGTGGAAAGCAAAAAAGGAGTGGTGCTTCTTCCAATAGAAGCTATTCAGGAGAGAAATGGTGAAAAATATGTGATCATAGCACCGAGCTCTTTACAAGACAAGTCCGGGAGTGAAGAGGTAACAGCGGAAAAACAAACATCTGAAGGTGCAACTGCAAGGAACAGGAATCGGGCATGGGGGAGCCTTGTAACAGGAGATGGGAGAGGTACACAATCTGGAAACTTCTTTGGTAGATCCAGTTTTCGTAAGGTAGAGGTTGGCCTTACAAATGAGACTTATGCTGAGATAATAAGCGGGGTTGAAGAAGGAGAAGAAGTGATTATTCCGCTATCCAGTACGGTCAGTACTCCAAACAATTGGCGAGGCATGTTCCCTGGCTTTGGTGGCATGAGGGATGCATTCCCGCAGGGGGGATTTAACAGATCCAGAGTTCCCGCAAACATCCGTCGATGAAGATAGATATGCGGATGGAATCAATGAGAAAGAAGGTGCTTTTGGGTACATGATACGGCTTGAAAACCTAAGCAAAATATACAGGATGGGGGATAACAGGGTTGTGGCCTTAAACAATATATCCTTATCCATCAATAAAGGCGAATTTGTTGCCATTATGGGGCCTTCGGGTTCGGGCAAATCCACCCTTATGAATATAATTGGGTGTCTGGATGTAGCCACGGAAGGAAAGTATTACCTGGATGGACGTGATATAACCTCTTATAATCAGAACCAATTGGCAGAAGTACGCAATAAAAAGTTTGGGTTTGTTTTTCAAGGGTTTAATTTGCTGCCTAAGCTGACTGCCCTGGAAAATGTGGAGCTTCCGCTTATATATGCAGGCGTAGGAGCTAAAAAAAGAAGGGAAGAGGCAATACGTGTCTTAAAAATGATGGGGCTGGGGGAACGCATACATCATCGGCCTTCGGAGCTATCGGGTGGACAGCAGCAGCGGGTGGCAATTGCCAGGGCGCTTGTTAACCATCCGTCAGTCATATTGGCTGATGAGCCCACAGGCAATTTGGATAGCAAGTCGGGCATGGAAATCATGGAGATATTTGAGGAACTTCATTCTCGGGGCAATACCATTATACTCATCACGCATGATATAAACGTAGCCAGGTATGCAAGGCGACTGATCACTATACGCGACGGGCAAATTGTATCTGATGAAGAGGTGGAGATGCAATGAAGTTTACGCAGGCCATTAAAATGGCTTTTAGCTCGATTTTATCAAATAAGATGCGCTCGTTTTTGACCATGTTGGGAGTAATTATTGGCGTTACCGCTGTAATTACCCTGATCGCCCTTGGGCAGGGTTCTACCCAGCGTGTATCCAGTCAAATTGAAAGTCTCGGTACCAATTTAATTACCATCAATATCACAGGTGGGAGAAACCGCGGCGTTAGTGAGGAGGATTTGGAACGCATAAAAAGCATGCCTGGCGTCAGCGAAATAGCCCCTGTATTGAGCGGTGGCGTAACGGTAAAGGCGGGCAATAAGAATACCAACTCTTCTCTTGAAGCCACTACGCCTGGTTACCAGCAAGTGAGAAATAGGCATGTTCAGCTTGGTAGGTTTTTGCTTCAAAACGATTTGGATATGCGGTTTAGAGTGGCGGTGGTAGGAGTCGATGTTGCCGATGAGCTGTTTGGGAGAAGAGATATAGTTGGCGAGAAGATTTCAATAAACGGAGTGGAATTTTCAATTGTGGGTATACTGGAAGAAAAGGGGAGTTCCATAGCCGGTTCCGATGACAACAAGGTTATAATACCACTGACTACCGGGCAGAGGCTTCTTAGGAATACGGAAGTCCGGACTTTTTATGTTTCAACGCAGTCACCTGATGTCGTAAACCAGGTGGTTGGAGAGATACAGCGCTTTTTAACCAGGAAGTTCAACGATGAAAACAGCTTCAGGGTGTTTAACCAGACGCAGTTACTCTCTACGATAAATGAGGCAACCGCAACCCTGACCATGATGCTGGGTGGCATTGCGGGGATATCGTTGCTAGTGGGTGGTATTGGTATTATGAACATAATGCTGGTATCTGTGACCGAGCGAACCCGGGAGATTGGAATAAGAAAGGCCATTGGGGCGAAGAGGAGGGATATACTCATCCAGTTTCTCATAGAATCGGCTGTGCTCAGCGGATTGGGCGGTGTACTGGGGATTATGCTGGGCTTTGTCGGGGTAAGCTTTTTAAGCAGGATTTTGAACATTCCTGCAGCGATTTCTGCCGATGTGGTGCTACTTGCAACCGGGTTTTCAGTAGCGGTGGGGGTTATATTCGGGCTGTATCCGGCCAGCAAGGCGGCCAACTTAAATCCAATTGATGCACTGCGCTATGAGTGATAAAATGATAATGAGCTGCGATAATAATCAATATCAAGCTACATTTAAGCAAATCAAGTTTGCAGCAAAATCAATAATCAAATAAACGATGAAAGGATGCTGTTGAGTAATGCGAATGCTGGATATCATATTGAAAAAACGCAATGGCGGGGAACTTACGAGTGATGAGATTGATTTCTTCGTTCGCGAGTATGTGGCAGGCCGAATACCCGATTATCAGGCATCCGCTCTGTTGATGGCCATATATTTTCAGGGCATGACCAGCCGTGAGACCGCTGACCTCACCCTGGCCATGGCTTATTCAGGGGAGACGGTGGACCTGTCGCCCGTACCGGGTATAAAGGTGGATAAGCACAGCACCGGTGGGGTGGGAGACACCACCACCCTGGTGGTCGCACCCCTGGTGGCGGCTTGCGGGGTGCCTGTAGCAAAGATGTCGGGGAGGGGGCTGGGGCATACCGGCGGTACCATAGATAAGCTGGAATCCATCCCGGGATTCAACCCATTTCAATCGATTGAGGATTTTATTCGTATAGTGAGAGAAGTTGGGGTGGCTGTGGTAGGGCAGACCGAAAATCTAGTGCCTGCCGATAAGAAGCTGTATGCACTGCGGGATGTGACGGGGACCGTTGAGCACAAGTCTCTCATTGCTAGCAGCGTGATGAGCAAAAAGATTGCCGCCGGAGCCGATGCCATAGTGCTGGATGTAAAGGCGGGTAGCGGTGCTTTTATGGAATCGGTAGAAGATGCTTTTGAGCTGGCGCAGGAGATGGTAAACGTGGGTACTCGCGTGGGACGCAATACCACTGCTGTCATCACAGATATGAGCCAGCCCCTGGGCATGGCTATAGGCAATGCGCTTGAGGTAAAAGAAGCGATAGAGATATTAAAAGGAGAAAGGGCAGGGGCATTGAAAGAGGTTTCGCTGTTGCTGGGGGCTTACATGCTGTATACAGCCGGGCGCTGCCGGACCGTTGAGCAGGGCCGTGAGATGGTAGAGGAGGCCTTAAATAGCGGCAGGGGTGCGCAAAAGCTCAAGGAGATGATTCGCGCTGAGGAAGGGGATGAGCGGGTGGTGGATGATCCCTCACTTTTGCCGGTGGCAAAAGAGGTTATCGCCATAAAAGCGCAGCGAGAGGGCTATATAAGTTCGATGGATGCGCGCAGCATAGGCCAGGCTGCTCGATTGCTTGGGGCTGGCAGGAGTACCAAAGAGGATAAGATAGACCATAGGGTGGGCATTGTTTTGTACAAGCGAGTGGGTGAAAGGGTAGAAAAAGGCGACACGCTGGCGGAGTTTTATGTGACCAGGGAGGACAATTTGCAGGAAGCCATTGATACATTTAATAGAGGGATAATTATCGGCGATCAGCCTCCTCAGCTCAGGCCGCTGGTATACGGCGTGGTAACTCGCGAGGGCGTTGAAAGGTGGTGATGCTGCAAGACGCGGTGAAAAAACTTTTTAGGTGCAAATAGCGTTCAAAAGGAAAATTACTGTGCCGTATAGAAAGTAATATTGTAGTTAATGTAGTTAATATTAGAGGAAGCAGTTTGCGTTGCATTTGTAGTTTTAAGTAGGAAATAGGTTGATTTTTCGATTTGAGTATGGGCGAATGCAGCTTTTTAAGCTTTGAGGTAAAATTTGGATTATATTTTAGCGTATAGGAGGTGTAATTATATGTTAAAAACTGCTGGCCTGCCCAAAATGATGAAAGCGGCGGTTTTGAAAAGACCCTTTGAAGTCGTGATTGAAGACAGACCTGTTCCGGAGGTGGGACCCGACGAGGTACTTATAAAAGTAATGGCCGTTGGTGTGTGCGGTTCAGATGTGCACTATTATGAAACCGGTAGAATCGGCAGGTATGTAGTTGAGAAACCAATAATACTGGGGCATGAGTGTGCTGGCGTTGTCGCAGCGGTAGGGGACAGCGTTACCCGTTTTAAAGTGGGTGACAGGGTGGCTGTCGAGCCGGGTGTCACTTGCGGTACCTGTGAGTATTGCAAGCAGGGGCGGTATAATCTATGCCCTGATGTTAAATTCCTGGCTACCCCGCCTTTTGATGGAGCATTTGTTCAGTATTTCAAGCACAGACAAGACTTTGTGTTCCCTATTCCAGAGCATCTAACATTTGAGGAAGCTGCTATGGTTGAGCCTTTCTCGGTAGGGATTCATGCTGCCACCAGGGCAAATATAAGGCCGGGGGCAACGGTAGCTATTTTCGGTTTGGGGCCGGTAGGATTGATGGCTGTGGTTGCAGCAAGGGCTTTTGGTGCCAACGAGGTTATAGCCGTGGACCTGGAGGAGATAAGGCTAGAATCTGCCAAAAAGCTGGGGGCAACCTTGGTCATCAATGCCAGGACGCATGATGCGCTCAAGGAGATTTTGGATTTTACAGGTAGGCGAGGAGTTGATGTGGCCATAGAGGCCGCAGGGCATCCAAAGACACTTCAGGATGCACTGGCTTGTCTGCGGCGAGGGGGAAAGATGTTGGTGGTGGGTTTGCCTACACAGGACAGCATTCCATTTAATGTTCCCGAGATTGTCGATAAGGAAGTAGACATATACGGGGTATTCAGGTATGCCAACACGTATCCCAAAGGGATCGAGATATTGTCATCGGGTATAGCCGATGTTAAACCATTGATTACCGGAAAGTTTACTTTGGAGCAGACCGCTCAAGCCCTCGAGGAGGTGCGGGTGAATAAAGCAAAGCATATAAAGATAATGGTTTACCCCAACGGCATATAAATGTACAAATGGGGAGTTAAATGGCCTGGGCAACTTTAATGAGGGTATGTAGAATTTATAAGAGGACCTTGTATAAGGAGATTTTAGCTTTTAATAAGATAGTGGAAAAGCGAAAAAAATGGCAACCTTCTCCGGTTTGATGGGAAAGATGAAATAAAATGGAAAGCACAAAATAGTATAAGTCAAAGTATGATTTTGCTGTAAATTTAATCTGTAGAATGTTTGTTGAAATCAGTGATGCTTATGTATGCAGTTTTTCTTATAATTTTTGCTTCAAGATTGTGGATTTCGTTTTGACCAGCAAAATAGACCTTTTTACACTAAAATCAAGGTATACAAATAAAAAGAAGGTGTGGCCATGAAAGAAGATGGCTTGATACTGGTATTTGATGTAGGTACAACGGGGGTAAAGTGTGCTGCCTTTGAGCCGGATGGGGAGAGAGCCTGTGCACATACTGTCAATTACGATACCGTTTATCCCAAGCCGGGATGGGCCGAGCAAAACCCGGAGGATTACTGGAGGGGTATAATTAGGGGGACCAGGGCTTTGCTGGAGAAAGGGAGTATCTGCCCCTCTAAGATTTCGGTTATTGGCCTGAGCGGGCATATGAATGGATGCATTCCTGTGGATGCAAGTGGCAATGTCTTACATCCAAATATAATCCATTCGGATTGTAGGAGCCAGGCAGAGGCTTCTTATCTTAAGCGAGTATTTGATGAATGGCATTTTTACAGCATTACTGGTAACAGAATAGATCCTCATTACACCTTTACCAAGATACTATGGTTAAAGAAAAATTACCCACAAATATATGAGCAGACAGCGTATTTTTTGAATTCTAAGGACTATGTGGGATTTAAGCTGACTGGTAAGTTGGGGTTTACCGATTTTTTCTGATGCCTCGTTGACCTGTATGCTGAACATCAACGAAGGAAAGTGGGCAGAAGATGTTTTGAGTGAAGCAGGTGTAGATGTACATAAGCTACCTGAGCTGGTGCTTTCCTTTCACGTCCTGGGGGGCCTATCGAGGCAGGCGGCAGATATCCTGGGTTTGAGGTCTGGAACGCCAGTGGTAGTGGGCGGAGGGGACGGCGCATGCGCCACCAAAGGAGCCGGCGTGGTTAAAAAGGGGCAGGCCTATAATTACATTGGAAGTAGCGCCTGGATATCAACCATAAACGACCGACCTGTATTGGACAAAGGCGCTAGGATATTTCATTTTTATGACCTGGATGGAACAAATTATAATGTCACTGGGACGGTGCAGTGCGCCACCATTGCCTATGATTGGGCTATTGAGAATATAGGCGGTTATGAACTGGAAAAAGTCGAGGCGAGGGATAAGGTGTTTGACGTTATTGAAGATTTGGCGCGACAGGCGCCCATCGGTTCAAACGGGGTGTTTTTCGTACCCTACATGATGGGCGAGAGGACGCCGCACTGGGATGAAAATACCAGGGGTGGGTTTGTAGGTCTTACGCTGTATCATGGGAAGAGCCATCTCTTCCGCTCGGTCTATGAAGGTGTTGCTTTTGCTCTCAGGAATGTTCTGGACGTATTTGAGGAAAATGGTTTAAAAGTTGATGAGCTGACGCTGCTTGGGGGAGGAGCCAAGAGCAGGCTGTGGAACGAGATCATGTGCAACGTATATGGAAAGCCTATAATGGTGCACAGCTTCCCGGGGGAAGCCACTTTGCTGGGTGCTGCCATTGCCGCCGGGGTGGGGGTTGGCATCTTTGAGAACTTCGAGGATGCTGCCAGGATTATCAGATATCAGCGTTCTTGTCAGCCGGTTCCAAGCGAGGTGCAGGCCTATCAAAGCTACTACCGGATATATAACATGATGTACAGGCAGCTAAAACCCATATATGATGAGATAGCAACGTTGGTCGAGGATTTATAGGGAGAGATTCATTGTAAAGAGGACATTTTAATGGTTATTCATATGGGTATAGAAAAAGGCGTTTCTATATTGGGTAGGGGTAATATTCTCCATTTTTTTAAACAGTTTCATGAAATACTTTTCGTCAGTGAATCCAAGCTTATAGGCAATTTCCTTAATGCTGTTATCTGAACATAATAACATCTTCTTAGCTTTAGTAATTTTTAAGCTATTAATGTATTTAATTAAGCTTATACCTGTCTTCTGTTTGAACATTCTTGAAAGATAATCAGGGTTATAATTAAACTCCCGTGCTATATCACAAACAGAAATGTTGTTTTCTATATTAATGCGAATCCATTCGAGCATTTTAATAAATTTACCATTGGTTTCATCGTCTTTTAACTTTTGAATATGGTCAGATATTGTCTGTTGAGTTAATTCCATCATGATCAGAGTAAGTAAATAGCTTGCACCGTAAGATGTATAATAGTCAGAATGGGCTACATGAAGTAACTGGTTAAAAAGAATGTTAATCCTATCAGTATTTGTATATGACGAATATATAGGAACCATAACATAATTACAATCATTGTGTATGGATGCTTCGATTTTAGGCACAAATAGTTCTTTTGTAAAAGTGGATTCATCAACAATGCTTGAATTTTTGCAGTAGAAGTGGCACCAGTAGTAAGATACACTTTCTTTGGAAATTTCGTATCCGAAATGTGTGGTGTATGGAAGTAAAATTAATACATTCCCTGGTTTTACTTCATATTTTTCTTTATCTTGTTGGATATAGGCGGTACCTTGCAAGCCAACGATTAGGACAAAGCTATCAATGTTTCTCTTACTATGACTCCAGTTAATAGGTGATACAAAACGCCCACTAGAGACATGTGTCAAAGGTTTATCTATAGGTATTTTTAAAAATTTCATTTGATTTTCACCCCGTTTCACAGAGGTGTGGTTATTTTTCTGTACTGCTGGTAGTATAACTATTATATACCAATTAGGGACACAATACAATTATGAATATTAATATTCGTAACTTCGGTAAATATTATCGAAATCTAATGCTATTGTAAAATTAATGCAAAAGTTTTGCATTAATTTTATTGTACACATATTTTGTCAGTTTTGCCCACCTATTATGTTGTTTAGTTCATTGCCAGGAATATATTGAAGATGTTAAAAAATGAGTAGAAAGATTTTTAAGTATATATTGTTAATGCTACGTTTTTCTACTTAGAGAGGGGGTACATATATCATGAGTAATAAACAAATGTGCATTATTTTTGGAAACGGCTTTGATGTCAAAGTTAAAAACGGTGCTATTGTAAGTCTCAAATATTATAATGATTTATACAATACTGAGTATATCTGGGAAGGAAAACGGTTTGGTGATATATTTGTTACTTTTAGAAAGATAGAAAGTGATTGGATTAAGGTAAATACTTCTGAGCTTGCTAAAAGTGGACAGATAGATTGTGAATTTTATGAGACTGATATGTGGTATTCAGCCAGTTATATTGTAGGAAATGGGCGTTCGAAAGACATTACTATCAATGTCGATTACTTATTATGCGATAAAGCTTTACTGTATACAATTAAAATTTTGAATAATAGTATTCAACCGGTAGAAATAGGTGATCTTGCGATACCATTTCCGATGAATTCATCATTTGCTTGGGGGAAGAATCCAACAGAATGTGTTATTCGTCATAGTTTTGTGTCAGGACATAATTCTTATATGTTTTGGACACGGTGCAACGGTGTGGGACCATATCTTGTGATGACCCCCGTAGGCAATACAAAACTTGAATATTTTGATATGTACATTGATGATATTTCTGGAAAGCGTCCACAATATCGTGCGTATATTCATTCTGCTTTCCAAGGTCAAATTGCCAAACAAAAAGGTTGTAAATGGCGTCAACCCAATACCAGCATTATTTTAGCTCCAAATGGTTTGCAAGGAGATTCAGTGTCGTATACATTTAAATTTCAATGGGCTCCGGACTATGAAGGTGTACGTAAAATTATTGTAAAAGAAGGACTAATTGATATTCAGGTAATTCCCGGAATGACAGTACCCGAGAATCTTTATGCAATGTTTTACCTTAAGACAAAATTGCCAATTCATTCAGTAGATCCGGAATTTCCTTTTATGACACAGTTGGAATATTTGGGAGAAAAAGAGCAAAATTTATATCTATATAAAGTTAAGTTTTCCAAACTTGGTGAAAATTTAATTACAGTAAGATACGGAGACAATAAATGGATGATACTTGAATTCTTTGTAACTGAGCCTATCGAAACTTTGATTGAAAAGAGAGCTGCGTTTATTACCAAGTGTCAGCATCGTGATCCCCAGAAATGGTACAATGGACTTATATCGGAATGGAATATGGAGACCCAGGTGTTGTTGGGGCCTGATAATTATGATCGAATAAAGGGCTGGAGGATTTATGCGGTCAGCTGTGATGATCCCGGATTGAGCAAGCCGGCATTTCTTGCTGCTAAGAATGTCGAATATCCAGTTCAAAAAGAAGTAGAGGCTCTTGATTACTATATTGAACATTTTGTCTGGGGAGGTCTCCAGAGGACTAATCAGGAAGAGTATTCGTATGGTATATATGGGATACCCGACTGGAGGGTTAATCGTTATAGTGAGGATGAAGGACCTTGTGGGAAGCTTCATATATGGAGAATTTATGATTACCCACATGTTATACTGCTTTATTTTAGTATGTATAAAATAGCAAAAAATTATCCCCATATAAAAACATTGCTTTCTGCGGAAACATATCTTGAACGTGCATATAGAACAGCTTTAGCTTTGTTTACTATACCTTTTGAAACGGGTGAGTGGTCAGCATATAATACGGGATTATATAACGAACTCGTTATTGAAGATTTGATAAATGAAATGTATGCTTTAGGTTGGCAAGAAAAAGCCTACCGATTGCAAAGGCACTGGCTTAAAAAAGTGCGATTCTTTATTAATGAAAATCCTGATATATTTGGTTCAGAATATCCTTATGATACAACGGGTTTTGAGTCCACTCATGCATTTGCTAAATATGCTCTTATGAATTCAGTAAAGTCAATAGACGAGGATCTCACGGGAGATGAAAAAAATATTTGATAACTTATGATAAGGCTAGAAAATTTATGGATTTTCAGATGGATTGTAACATTGCCTGCCGTGGCTGGCTTGAACCGGCGTATTATCTTCTAGGCAGTGATTATCGAGCTTCCGGGAATGCAGCCTATACATTATCGTATATGTCTCAGATGGGAGGGTGGGCTATACTTGATTATGCTCTTTATTTCAGTGATGTCCCTTATGAGTATCTCCGCCTTGGCTATGCGTCTTTTTTGAGTTCCTGGGCTTTAATGAATGCAGGCCGTCCCGAGACAAATTATGGATACTGGTATCCAGGTGAAGCCAATGATGGAGGAGCAGGTGGTGGTTTTGAGCCTTCTCCTTTCGGTTATACATGGCTTGAACAACCCCACCATAGAGGAGCATGGTATTATTCGTGTGAAATTGATTTAGGATACTGTGGCGCACTACGTAGCGCAGCTACAATACTTGTTGAAGATCCGATATTTGGTTTATTCTGTTATGGGGGCGAGGTAATCAAGACTAATGATGGTTTTAATATTATTATGAAAGATGGCGTGAGGAGGAGGTTTCATGCGCTTTTGGGGAAACATAGACTGCATTTAATCTTGGATATTGATCATATCTCAGATGAAGTCCCAGTTTTTATTAAACAGGATTTTTCAGAGATAATTCTTAAAATTGAGAGTGTAATTCCTGTTCAGCATGATGTTATGTTGACAATAGAAGGTTTATGTGACGGATTGTATAACGTTTATTTAGACGACCAAAAAATAGGTTATATGAAACAAGAGCGGGGAAAAAATAAGATACTATTAAGTGTCAAACCACAAGGATGTGTGGTTAGTATAAGGCAAGAGAAAGTTTAAAAACTAATAGTGTTCTTTGTATAATAATGTAAGCTAAGAATATATGTCAGTTTACACCACCTATTATTTTGTTTAGTCTACTTACGCACGCTGAAAAACATGTTAAAATGTATTATGAAAGAAGGTGTAATTAAAATCGCATGAAGGCTAGTGAATTACATTGGTTACTTGAATTAGTTGAGAATATACCTAATGGGAACTTTCGTTAATAGAAAATGTGAGGGTGATATTTAGATAAAAATTAAATAGGTTGATTGGTGTAATTTTCCGATGTTGCTTATAATAGTCAATAGTTATCAAAAAGAAAAAAGTTAATGTTTTAAATTTGTAGTAGCTTTGTAGACTGGTTAATTAGAGTGGTAATTATAGTAATAACTGGCTGATATTATTTCATTTAGAAATTTTTAATAGCTGATAACTGAAGTTGCAGATGGTTTTTAGTACCACTTCAAACTTACAAACTAAGAAACATCTATACTCTGTAAATTGTAATGTCTCTGTAAATTGTAATGTAACGTGTTAAGAAGTGATTATAGGAAAAATAGTAGTATTATTATTGCCAGATTTAGTGTTTATATCTAGAAAAATAAAGTGGAGTTTAAAGTAAGTTTTAAATAATTTTCATTCTGATTTCTTTTTGGTTTAAGTTTTTTTAAATATTTATACTGGTATTTTGACAAAGAAGAGGAAACTCTTGAATACAAGTAAATTTGTAGAACCAGAAATGATAATTTTTGGGTTTTATAATAAGGCTAAAAAGCCTATCAAATAGGAGGGATTACACTTATGAAAAAATTATTATGTATTTTTCTAATGTTGTTATTGTTAGCAACTCTGGGGGGGTGTGGTGGAAATACTGCTGTTGGTAATTCATCAGGTGTAGAAACCGGTGAAACGGGAGATCAAGAAGGCAATGAAGAAGAAGTACTCCATGTTAATGAATTTGGCTGGGAGGTTCCCAAGGAAACTATTACTATAACATATTATGCAGGTTATGACGATCCAGCGGAAGCAGAAAAATATGCTGAACCCATGGCTAAATTCTATAAGGAAAAATTTAATGTTGAATTTAAAAAGATAGTATACAACGTTGATATGGTTGAAAGACTCAACCTTATGTTGGCCAGTAATGATTACCCTGAAGTTATTACGTGGATGCCAGATGACATGGCTGAACGGTTTATTATGCAGGGAAAAGCAATTGAGCTTACCCCTTATCTCGAAAAATATGGGCATAATATTACAAGAAGATTAGGCAAATATCTAAATCTTTTAAAGACTGATGATGGAAAGCTTTATAAACTTCCTGTAGGGTGGGGCCAAAATCCTAACGTAGCCGGATGGGATTTTGCTGTACGCTATGATTTATGGAAGAAAGCAGGTTTGCCGATATACAAAACGCCTGAGGAATATTATGAAACTCTTAAGAAGTTAATGCAGATGTATCCTACTAATGCCAATGGGGAAAAAGTCTATGCTTTGTCAGATAATAGCCAGGGGGCGAACCTGTATGGTGCTATGCTGGGAGCATATGGATTTAAAAATGGTTTTAAAGTAGATGAAAAGACAGGGGAATTCACTCACTGGATTAATACTGATGAAGGACTTGAAATTGCAAGGTATATCAATCGCTTTATTCGTGAAGGCATGATGGATCCCGATTTTCTTAATAATAAATTTGAAGACTGGCAAGCTAAGGTTATGAATGAAAGGGTTATTGGCAATATAGGTACGTGGTGGCACGTTTGGGTTGCAGGTCATGAGGCATGGGGACAGCAGGAAGGAGAAAATTATAATATTGAAAAACGTTTCATGAATGTAACAGTAAAAGCACCTGGTGTGGAAGAACATACACTTTTGGGTTCTAACTTTATAGGCACTTCAAGGGTGATTATGACTGATAAATGTACTCAGCCTGAAAACGTTATGAAATGGTGGAATTGGGAGTGCAGCGAGTTGGGAACAATGATTACGGCCTTTGGCCCTCCGGGACCCGAGAATGTGTGGGATATAGTAGATGGCAAGTGGATGTTCAAAGATAGTACTTTTGATAATGCAAGAAAGAATGAAGTTTTCCATGCTGTAGTGGAAAAGTGGGGCGGAAAGGCCTACTGGATGGTTACATCTGGTGGTTTACTTGAACACCCAAACATTGATCCACGAGTTACAAGGGTTAGCACATACGATTTTTGGCCCATTAAAGAGGATGGTAGTTTCCTTGATCCAGGTGTCAATATATGCTGGCAATATACTGATGGGAAGAGTTGGGATTCTACACTGTTCACTGTTACGTTCAAACCTGATGATCCTATTACTACTGTTAAGCAGACCATTGACGATACCTTGCCTTCAGAATGGGCTAAAATTATTATGAGTAAGACTGATGCAGAATTAGAAGCTAACTTTATGGCAGCACGTGAAAAACTTAATAGTTTAGGACTTCATGATTTGGAAAAGTTTTATGCTGATTCTTATAAAGCTAATGTCGAGAAGTTTAATCAATTATGTAATTAATTAGATTGTTATAAAATCTGCCTGGATAATACGGTGCATCCTAAGTATTATCCAGGCAGATACTTTAGATTATCAGATTATGGTTTTGCTTTTGTAAGAAAGGAGGGAAAAACTTGCCGGGTATACGAATAAATATAAGACCTGAAGGAGAGGCGACGACAAAGTCATCAAAGCTAAATAAGCTTTTTAAACGGTTGTATAGAGAAAAGGAATTGTGGTTTATAGCGGCTTTTGCTATAGTATGGATAGCAATTTTTGCTTATTACCCTATGTATGGCATTATTTACGGTTTTTTTAATTATGTGCCAGGGAAAAAGTTGAGCGAGTGTGAATTTGTGGGTTTAAAATATTTTATTGAATTTTTTAAATTACCAGATGTATGGTTGATTATTAGAAATACATTGGTTATAAGTACGCTGAATCTTACTATTGGTTTTATAGCGCCAATAATACTTGCACTTCTTTTCAATGAACTAAATAACATAACTTTTAAAAGGATTGTGCAAACCATATCTTATCTTCCGCATTTTGTATCATGGGTTGTGGTTGCAAGCATTATTTTTTCAATGCTTGGGAATGAAGGTGTAGTCAATGATATGTTAATAAGGTTTGGATTCATAGATAAACCAATAGGTTTTTTAGGAGAAGGGAAGTATTTTTGGGGATTGCTTACTGCGGCGAATATATGGAAAGGTGTAGGATGGTCCTCGATTATATATGTATCTGCTATAGCTAGAATAGATCAGGAACTTTATCAAGCAGGAGCTGTTGATGGACTAGGAAGATTGGGTATGGCATGGCATATTACTCTTCCGGGAATAAGACCTACTATACTCTTGCTATTTATATTAGGAATAGGAGGAATTCTTAATGCTGGATTTGAGCAGCAGTTATTGCTGGGTTCTCCGACTACTAGGGAATATCATGAGGTTATTGACACATATGTTTATAGATATGGTATACAGATGGGAAGATATTCATTTGCTACTGCAGTAGGTTTTATGAAATCATTTATAGGTCTTGCTCTTGTGATTGTCACCAACAAGATGTCAAAAAAGCTTACTGATATGTCCATCATATAGGGATGTAGTAAAGGAGGTGGCTATAAGGGTATGAGAGCCCCGTATATTAAGAATACCATAAGTGGACGAATATTTGATTTTTTTAATGTAACTTTCATGGTTATTCTTATGTTTATTATGCTATATCCTTTTTGGAACCAACTTATTGTATCGTTAAATGAAGGAATTGATACTGCAAGAGGAGGATTGTATTTTTGGCCAAGGAAATTTACTTTAGATAATTATAAATATATGCTTTCAGAAAGCAATTTGGGGCGGGGAGCTGCCATATCCGTGTTGAGAGTTGTCGTAGGAACTACCACATGTTTATTCTGTTCAGGAATATTAGCGTATATTACTACTGTGCGATGGTTTTCTGGTAGAAGATTTATTAGGTTGTTATATATAATTACAATGTATTTTAGCGGAGGCATGATTCCATTCTATTTGTTAATAGTAAAATTAAGGCTTATGGATACATTTACAGTATACTGGTTGCCCGGATTGTTCAGTGCATACTATATGCTTCTCATATCATCATATATGTATAACTTGCCCGAGGCTTTAGCCGAATCAGCTAGAATAGATGGGGCTAGTGAAATACGTATATACCTTCAGATTGTAGCGCCTATGTGTCTCCCTGTATTTGCTGCAATAGCGGTGTTCAGTGCAGTTGGACATTGGAATTCATGGTTTGATGTGATTTTGTATAATCCATCTGGCAAATGGGATACTTTACAGGTATATTTGAGAAAGATACTGTTGGATGTGGAACAGGTAGGCAAATTAGTTGATGAGCAAAAAAAGATGGAAGCCATGAGAAAACTTACTCCAGTATCTGTGAGAGCAGCTACTACTATGATTGTAACGCTTCCAATAATATTTACTTATCCATTTTTTCAAAAGTATTTTATTGGTGGTATTACCATTGGTGCTGTAAAAGAATGATCATAATTAAATACTTTTATTCTGGTGTTAAAAATTTTTTATAAAAGTATTTTATGTTTATATCGACTTAATAAAATTTAAGAGAATTTTATAGAAGCGAAACAAAAATAAAATCTGTTTAAATGTTGCTCAAAACACACTTATGTGTTTATAACTTATTCGGGTGAGTTATAAGTTAACCCAATAAAAACGATTTTGTTAAAAAATATGAAGATAAAGACAGAACACTCTCGAAAAGTAGCTGGAAATAGTGACGGAGCTTATAAAAATGGGTTATGTTAACAAAATTACAGGTATTATTAGGGAATAGAACAAACGTACCTTGAAAAATGCATATGGTATTAACTGGATAACCTAAAAAAGGGTATAATAACTTAAGCTTTAAAAATACAATTTTAAAGCTTCTAATTCTAAAACTATACAAAAACTATAAAAAGCTATGAACCAAACTATCTACGCCGCTTCGATAAAGGTATCTACAAAACTAAAGTTTGTATGTTTAATCCATGCATCAAAGTGTATATTAACTGCAGCACCATCAGCAATAAAATATTTAAAGTTTAAGTTATGATAAAGAGAATGGATGTCTCTCAAAGCAAAGATGGTAGTAACACTGTCGTGGTGGTTGGCTTGAACTATTCTCATGTATATGGGCAGGTCGTAGGGACTATCAAAAGCGGTAACAGTAAAGAGAGTACTTCCATAGAACCACTGATTGCGATAGCTATCCCAGCCCCAGGTTGCATCAGGGTCTGAGAAACGCCTTTTACAGGTACAGTTGTAGATACCTTTAGAGCGGCAATCACAGACTTTAACTCCGTAATGGCTTGCTCCAGATTTATAAGGTGAACCATCGAAAGCGACGGATAATTTTGAGATATCACCTAATAGCCCCATTTTGGCGGAAGTATCGACCAAGCAACGAGCGAGGAACTGCTCTAAGATTTTTTCAGGTCTAAAATCAGGGAGTTTGCATTTTAAAGTACGGTCGACTAATTTCTTTACGATACCTGTATGTTTATTGGGTAGTTTTTGGTTAGGCTTAAACCTTTTATTTGGTTTAGGGATGAAGGAACGCAAATTCCGCTTTGTGTTTAAATATTTTTTATGAGAAGAAAGCCATAGGCGCCAAAGAAGGTTGTAGTAGGAACCGACACCGGGAGCTTTATCGGAATCGAAACCACTTGAGCATGTAGTGAAAGGCGTTGTATAAGATGTTTTTGATAATCAGAATGAGATTGCCAGTTTTTAAGCATGTAAAAACCCCCAAACGAGATAGAATTAGTGAACATGAAACTATTTTGGGGGAAAAAGGTTAAAAAGTGAAGCTGTAATATAAGGAAATAGAGGAAAAGATAAGTAAAGAGCAGGGATGAAGATTGGAAATTTGGATATAAAAATTGCGTAAAAAGTAGGGGTGAAGCTAAAAAGCTGGACCCTGAAATATATAAAAATAAAGCTCTCTGACTTTTCGAGAGCGTACAAAGACAGAACAAGGAGGTTTTAATTGATGAACAAGGGTAATGCAGAATTACATCCTAAAAAAGTCATGTTACTGCCAAGTGAATTTAAAAGGCGGGCAAAAATTAATAGAGATTATGTTATCAGCTTAAAAAGTGAGAATCTTCTGCAGAACCACTATATTGAAGCAGGACTAAAATCATGGTCACATAAACCCGAAGGTATACATTGGGGATGGGAATCTCCTGAATGCCAATTAAGAGGGCATTTTCTTGGTCATTGGTTGTCTGCAGCAGCTAGAATATATCATGAAACTGGTGATACTGAGGTAAAGGGCAAAGCCGATTATATAGTTTCGGAGTTGGGACGTTGTCAAAAAGAGAATGGTGGGGAATGGGTCGGTTCTATACCTGAAAAATACTTAGAGTGGATAGCACAAGGGAAGCGTGTATGGGCGCCTCATTATACTTTACATAAAACTTTTATGGGGCTAGTTGACATGTACAAATTTGCTGGGAATGAAGAGGCATTGGCAATTGCGGATAAGTGGGCGAATTGGTTTCATAGATGGACTGCTAAGTTTACGAGAGAGCAAATGGATGATATATTGGATGTAGAGACAGGAGGTATGTTGGAGGTTTGGGCTGATTTATATGGGATTACACGAAATAATAAATATCTGGATTTAATTGAAAGATATGATAGACCTCGTCTTTTTGAAAGATTGCTTGCTGGAGAAGATCCACTTACCAATAAACATGCTAATACCACTATACCTGAAATACATGGTGCAGCTAGGGTATGGGAAGTTACTGGTAATGATAGGTATAGAAAAATAGTTGAAGCATACTGGAAGCAAGCTGTAGATGAACGTGGCTATTTCTGTACAGGTGGTCAGACATGTGCAGAGGCATGGACACCCAAACAGATTTTAGGTGCTCGCTTGGGACCAACCAATCAAGAACACTGTGTAGTCTATAATATGATAAGGTTAGCAGAATATCTTTATAGATGGACAGGAGATGTAAAGTATGCCGATTATATAGAAAGAAATTTATACAACGGTATTATGGCACAGCAAAATCCGAGGACAGGTATGGTTACTTATTATCTATCTTTACACCCTAATTCTGTTAAACAATGGGGTACTCCTACTGACGATTTTTGGTGTTGCCATGGAACGCTTGTACAAGCTCACACTTTGTATGCCGATCTTGCTTTTTATGAAAGTAAGGAGGGTATTGTATTATCTCAATATATACCATCTAAACTGAAGTGGCAATACAAAGATGTACCAATTGAAATTAATCAAGATTTCATAGGCTTTTGGAATTCTAGTACTTATCCTTTAAGTCGCATAAAAGTGGAAGTTAAAGCTGAATCGCCTAGTGAGTTTACATTGATCTTTAGGATACCGTGGTGGGTGACAACTACTCCTACCATAGAGATAAATGGGGATAAATATGATTTGAAACAAATCGAAATCCCAGGCTATGCAAAAATAAAGCGAGTATGGAAGAATGATAAAGTTATTATTACTTTTTCCACTAATGTTACTTTATCTCCCTTACCTGATATGCCAAACATGGCTGCATTTATGTATGGTCCAATTGTTTTGGCAGGTCTTTCTGCAGAAAAAACATTATATGCAAACGGTAAAGCTCCTCATGAGATGTTAAGACCTATTAACGAAAACCGATGGGATAATATATCGTTTTATACTGTAGATCAAATTGAGAATTTTAAATTTATACCTTTGTATAATGTAATCGATGAGAGATACACTATATATTTTCCGATTAAGTAAAAAACTATATAATAATGATATTGCAAGTAAGATAGCTAAAATAGCTAAAAAACAGCTAATTAGAAAAGGAGGATGCTGTATGCAACTAAACAAACTTACCAACGTCAAAATGGAAAACGTAAAACTCAAGGGAGGACTATTGGGCTCTATTCAAGATTTAATCGTGAATGAAACCATCCCCTATCAGTATGATGTACTTAATGATAATGTGGAGGGGGCACCAAAAAGCCACGCTATAGCCAATTTTCGTATTGCAGCGGGGGAGCAAAAGGGCGAGTTTTACGGCATGTTCTTTCAGGATAGCGATGTGGCTAAATGGCTGGAAGCTGCCAGCTACAGCCTGATGTTGAAACCTGACCCTGAGCTGGAAAAAATTTTGGATGAACTGGTTGACCTCATCGGCAGGGCGCAACAGCCAGACGGGTATTTAAATACGTATTTTACTGTAGCCCATCCCGATAAAAAATGGACCAACTTGAGGGACCTGCACGAGCTTTACTGTGCAGGGCATATGATGGAAGCCGCTGTCGCGTACTACAGAGCTACTGGTAAGACCAAGCTCATTGACATCATGAGCAAGTTTACTGATCATATATTAACAGTGCTAGGCCCTGAGCCGGGGAAAAAGAGAGGGTATCCCGGTCATCCGGAGATAGAGCTTGCCCTGGTTAAGATGTATAAGGTTACAGGTGATCAAAAGTATTTGAAGCTTTCCAAGTTCTTCATCGATGAGAGGGGTACACAGCCACATTATTTCACACTCGAGGCTGAACAAAGAGGGGAGCACGAAATTACCACCGGTGGAGGTGGCAAGTGGTTTGGGTATAGGTACTGCCAGGCTCATCTGCCGGTGAGAGAACAGACAACTGCTGAAGGACATGCGGTAAGGGCCATGTATCTGTATGCCGGTATGGCTGATATAGCCAGGGAAACCGGTGATCAGGAATTGTTTGCGGTGCTGAAAAAGCTATGGGATAACGTGACAAAGAAGAGGATGTATATAACGGCAGCTGTAGGTTCGCAAAGTTATGGAGAGTCCTTCTCATTTGATTATGATTTGCCCAATGATACCATCTACGGTGAGACCTGTGCCTCTATAGGCCTTGCGTTTTTTGCTCACAGAATGCTTCAGATGGACCCTGATAGCAGGTATGCAGATGTTTTGGAGAAAGCCATATACAATGGAATTTTAAGCGGTATATCGCTTGATGGCAAAAAGTTTTTCTACGTAAATCCCCTTGAGGTGGATCCAGAGGCATGCGAGAAGAGGATGGATCATCACCATGTTAGGCCGCAACGTTCAGCGTGGTTTGCATGTGCCTGCTGTCCCACCAATGTCAGCCGGCTTTATGCCTCGATAGGCGATTACATGTATTCTACCTCCAACGATGGCGAGATATATATCCACCTTTTCGCAAACAGCAGCGTAAATATAGCTTTAGATGACAAAAACGTTGCGCTAGATGTTAAGACCCGCTATCCTTGGGATGGAAATATAAGCATCAAGGTTAATCCCGATTCAAAAGGGGAATTTACTATAGCAATACGCGTTCCTTCATGGTGTCAAGAGCCTTCCATTCGTGTAAACGGTCAGCCTGTGAACATAGGGGAACATATTGAAAAGGGATATATTAGGATAAGAAGAGTATGGGAGCCAAATGATGAGATCGGTATAGTTTATCCCATGAAGGCTGTGCTGGTACGGGCTAACCCCAAAGTGCGGGAGAACGTGGGAAAAGTAGCTATACAGCGTGGGCCAATGGTTTATTGCATAGAAGAGGTGGATAACGGGAAAGGGCTGCACAAAATCATAGTACCCAAGAATGTGGAGTTTAGGGAAGTTTTTGAGGAGGAGCTTTTAAACGGAGTAGTAACCATAACCTTTAAGGCGTACAGGTTGAAAGATTGGCTTGATGATGAATGCTATAGCTTCGCTCAAAATGAATATGAAGAAGTAGAGGTTAAGGCTGTGCCCTATTATGCATGGGGCAATAGGGGGACCGGCGAGATG
This sequence comes from Caldicoprobacter oshimai DSM 21659, assembly GCA_000526435.1. Lineage (GTDB taxonomy): Bacteria > Bacillota > Clostridia > Caldicoprobacterales > Caldicoprobacteraceae > Caldicoprobacter > Caldicoprobacter oshimai. The sequence goes on along the minus strand of JAGB01000002.1, from coordinate 152,054 downwards.
ATGGTTTGGCTGAGAGAAGAAACCTGTATCCGGTAAAATTTGCTATAAGGGGGCAATTCATCTTCACTGTAGAAGATGAATTGCCTTTAAAAATGTGGTAAAATATTCTCATAGATTTTGCACCGTAAGTGCGAATAAAAGCCAAGTGAAGGCAAAAAAGATGCAAAGATGAATGGGAACACCCCCTTTAAGCGTGGATATGCTGGCAATATAAGTCGCTTTTGTCATGGCGCTATCACCACTGTAAGTAGGGATAGTTCCATAACATCTACACTGCAGGAGGTATAGCAAATACAACAAAATAGGGGAGGGGTAATTACTTGGATGTAAAAGAGAGAATCAATAAATTGCGTGAGAAGATGCTGGAGAAGGGTATGGAGGCCTACATCGTTCCCAGTTCGGACCCCCACATGAGCGAGTATGTGGCTCCTCGCTGGGAGAGCAGAAAATGGCTATCCGGCTTTACAGGTTCGGCTGGGACTTTGGTCGTGACCCGTGAAAAAAGCGGCCTGTGGACTGACGGCAGATACTACATACAGGCCGAAAAACAGCTTGAAGGCACGGGAATACAGCTTTTTAAAGCAGGTATGCCGGGGGTACCTGATTACATAGAATGGCTTAGGCAGGAACTTCCTGAAAATAGCTGTGTTGGGATATGCGGCGAAGTGTTCTCAGTTTCCAAGGTTAGGGAAATGGAGAAGGAGCTCTCAAAAAAAGGAATATCCCTCACCCAGGAATTTGATCTGGTGGACGAGATATGGGAGGGACGGCCTCCAGTACCACAGCAGCCGGTATTTGTTCACGATGTGGCCTTTGCGGGAAGGACTGCAGCTCAAAAAATGCATATGGTGCGCCAGGAAATGGCAAAGAAAGGCGTCGATTATTATTTGGTATGCAGCCTGGATGATGTGGCCTGGCTGTATAATATTCGCGGCAGCGATATAGCCTACAATCCGGTGGCCATAGCATATGCCCTGGTTTCTTTAAGTCAGGCCTGGCTGTTTATAGACAGAAGTAAGGTTCCTGGCGATGTAGCGCGCATGCTCGAGGAGAATGGGGTAATCGTCGAGGACTACGAAAAGATATATGGGCATCTTGCCGGGTTAAAAGAAGGTGATGCTATACTCTTTGACCCGGCCGTCACCAATAGCCGGCTGTATGATGCCATGGCAAAGGGATGTAAAAAGGTAGAGGACATGAGCATCGTTGCCAGGTTGAAGGCTGTGAAGAATGAGGTTGAGATAGAGAACCTGAAAAAGGTGCATGTGCGCGATGGCGTGGCCATGGTTAAATTCCTCTACTGGCTTGAGCAGAACTTGGGCAAGGAGGAAATAACCGAGATTACTGTGGCCGAAAAGCTGGAAGAGTTCAGGCGGCAGCAGGAAGGTTTTATGGGTTCCAGCTTCGCCACCATTGCAGCCTACAAGGACCACGCTGCCATGATGCATTATCAGGCCACTCCTGAAACCTGCTATACCCTTGAACGGGAAGGCTTTTTGCTTATCGATTCGGGAGGCCAGTATCTGGGAGGGACCACCGATATAACCCGTACCATAGTTTTGGGCCCTATTACTGACAGGCAAAGAAGGGATTTTACGCTGGTGCTCAAAGGGCACATAAACCTGGCGAGGGCGAGGTTTTTGTACGGGACTACGGGCTCCAACATAGATATACTGGCAAGGCTGCCTCTTTGGGAACAGGGAATTGATTATAAATGCGGCACCGGGCACGGAGTAGGGTATTTCCTCAATGTCCACGAAGGGCCGCAGCGCATGAGCCAGGTTCCCAACAACGTCAAGCTGGAAAAGGGGATGATCTTGACCAACGAGCCGGGGGTGTATATCGAGGGACAGTATGGCATACGCACCGAAAATGAGATGCTGGTGGTAGAGGACGGAGAGACCGAATTTGGAAAGTTTTTAAGGTTTGAACCCGTGACATACTGTCCAATTGACCTCAATGGAATTGATCCCGGCCTTTTAAGTGAAGAGGAGAAGAGATGGCTCAATGAATACCACAGCATGGTGTATGAGCTGTTATCGCCTTTACTGGACGAACAGGAGAAGGGGTGGCTCAAAGTCAAGACCAGGCCGATAAATTAATAAAATTAACATATGCCTATTATTCGTAGACAACCGACACCAAAGTCTAACTGTAACAAGTGGGTTCACAAACCTGCTGTTAGGTGCACTGAATGAAACGAAAAGGAGTCACGAGGTTTTTATAAGACCCCATGGCTCCCTTTGTTTTTATTTTTATAGCATAACGGCAGGCTATTTCATGCCAAACAGCTCCTCTTTCAGGTCGAGGTAATAAAGGTAATCTTCGGGTTTTACGTTGGGCGGGCAGCGATGGTCGCAGAACGGGATATATCCTCCTCTTTCCACCAGCGGTACAAGGCTTTCGAGGTACTCCTTGATGGCTTCTTTACCCTGGGCCAGTACCATTTTGTCTACACCGCCCATGATTCTCAATTCCTTCCCGTATTCGTCCAGGAGCTCTTTTGGATGGCAGCAGCTGTTGACTTCAAAGGGGAACAGGCAATTGATTCCGCTCTCTAAAAAGTAAGGCAAAAGAGGCCGGACGTCGCCATCGCAGTCGACATACCATATATCTATACCGGCTTCCTTGAGCTTCTTATGTATGCGCTTATAGCGCGGCACCACCACGTTTTTAAAGAAATCGATCGAGACTATGGGCCCGTTTTTGAAGCATATATCCTCCCATCCTGCTGCAAAATCGAAATCGAAATGTGGCAGCACCTGATCCAAAAAATCCTCAACTAGGACGCAGCAGGTCTCCACCATGTCTTCAACCATATCGGGATAGTCATAACAGGCATATGCCAGGCCTTCGAATGTGAGCATGTCGCGAATCTTACCTATCATTGAACCGGTGTTTACGCCCAACGGATAGTCCCTGTCGGGTGGATGGGCTTTTTTGAGCGCTTCGATATCCACTTTCCGTGAAGGGTCATCCCTTCGGAAGCGTTCTTCTTTGCACCTTTTCCAGTCTTCAGGGGTTACGATGGAGGATTTTATGAAGTGTGGAATGGTGTCATGGCCGTCCTTTGGAACTTCAGCAAGAAGGCCGTCGCTGTTGATGAGGATTTTGGTGGTTTCGGTCTCTTCAACGACCTTTGATTCAAAAGGAGGAGACATCCATACGTTACCGCTTATTACCTCTATCCTGTCGAAATTGAAGAAGATGTCGGCTTCATGGTTGTTGGTGATGCCGTTTTCCACAAATATGGGCCATTCTTTGAAATTTTCATCCCAGTATCCAAACTCCATATTGAAGCACCGGTCGAAGGGCTTGTAATGCATCTGATTGTTAAACCGCTCGCGGTCTGTCATGGTACCCTTCCATTTCGGGCGGCAAGGCGTTATTTTTTTCATAAAAATTTCCTCCTTATAGGCGTGATTTTTATTTATTGTGCTTTATTACCCTATTTTGAAGTGAACTATCAACCACCTATAGCAGTGGTGGCTTCGTGAGAAGTTTGGTAGTCTAAGCTACCCTTATTCTCACAGAGTGGGCCACACACCCACTACTGACTATCTGCTCAACTGCAGACTCGCCAGCTACTTTAAGTTCTGTACATTAGCCATCACCCGAGAAATATTTTATCACATTTTTAGCAATTCATCTTCATCTTGTAAAAGATGGAGTCTTCTTGCATATTCTTTCGATAAAATAGATGCTAGAACTGATGCTGGTTAGGTTAGACATGACAGGGTTTGGTGCTCGAATATGCTACCAGGAATTTTGGAGCGCGTGTCAATGAATGAGGCAAAAATTAATGCACTACAAAATAAGAGCATTTTTCAATATTCAATAAAAGAAAATTAAAAAAGAGGGGGCTTTGCTGCTATTTAAACAGTCTAAGTTTTGTCTTTTCACTACGCATCCTATAAATATAAGTCTCCTCAAAAAACGCGCTAAACCTTGCTAATGGCTAAAACCGCCCTATTACACTCTATACAGGTGTGAGTCTTTGGTGTAGCGGTTGGCATAGCAGCTGGCCGCATAGCTTTCGGGTTTGATCTTCGGTTCAAAGGCTGTGCCTTTGGCCATGGCCACCATTTCATTTATTAAATTCTTGGTGGCACCTTTGGTACCAACATCAAGATGAAACTCAAAATGGATATCGCCTGAACGGCCCGAAGGCCTGAGTAGGCACTGTACAATTTTCTCAATTTTATCGGGAGTGAATAGGGCAGCCACTTCCAGGGTCCTGGCGGTTTCGTAATATATCTTTTCCCGCAGACTTTTCATGGGTCTGGGGACTACGTGCTTTGTGATGAAGCCGATGGCCCCTCTGCCGATACGGTGAAGGTGTATGGCGGTCACGAACACCGTATTTCTGCCCACCTGCGAATCCGAACCCACCGACAGGCGATATTCGCAATAAGGAGCCTGTCTGATAAAGTTGAGTATATACTCATACACCTGGTCAAAAGTTAAGTTGTGGTATTTTGAGTTAGAGAACAATAACGGCTGCTGTACCGCCCTGGTTGCTGTAGCTTTTATACCGATCCCTCCCGAGTTTTTGGCTTATATATTATTATACATCAATTGATGCTATTTTCACAGGGTGTTTTAAAAATTTTTCTGCTGGGTTTTCCTTTATTTATATAGCAAAATATGCTAATATTTGATATATAATCGAGAATTTTGAGGAAAAATAAGCCAGAGAGGAGGGCGATGGCTGTGAAGGTCACAGTGCTTGGCAAATACGGCCCATTTCCCGCAGCTTCAGGAGCCTGCTCGGGATATCTGGTGCAGGAGGGAAATACCAGGGTGCTGGTGGAGTGTGGCAATGGGGTGCTCAGCCGACTCCAGCAGATTTGCCCTATAGATGAATTGAAGGCAATCGTGATTTCGCATCTGCACAGTGACCATGTGTCGGATATGCTAGTGCTGCGCTATGCGCTTGATATTTTAAACGCCCGCGGGCTCAGAGAGCCCAAACCGCTTCCCGTGTATGTTCCTGAGACTCCTAAAGACGAATACGATAGGTTGTTTTTTAAAAACGTATTTGAAGTGCATCCGATCCACGATGGTATGCAGCTGCAAATAGAGGACCTGTCATTTTATTTCCAGGAAATGACGCATCCCGTCCAGAGCTTTAGCATCAAAATCGCAGGGGGGAACAAGACGCTGGTGTACACGGGCGATACCAACTATAACGAAAAAATAGAAGCGTTTGCCTGTGGCGCTGACCTCTTTATTGCCGATGCGGGATTGCTGGAGAAGGACAAAACCAGTCCAAACGTGCCGCATCTTACCGCGCGGGAGGTTGGGCTTATTGCGGCAAAGGCCAATGTAAAGCAGCTGATGCTCACCCATATATGGCCATGGTATGACGAAAAGGACATACTGGCTGAAGCTGCGGCAAGCTATCCCAGGGCATTTATTGCCCAGGAAATGAAGGAATACAGTGTATAAGACCTGGCTTAGGCTGAGGAAGACTTTGGTGATAGAGAGTTTTGTGAAGTTTTATCTTAAAAAATCGTGTTTTAGAAAAGCAGTTTGTTTTACATGCAACCCGCTGAAATCTGCTCCTGAAAGATAAGATTAAGCGGCTATTTAAATGCTTTGCACATTCGGTACGATTGACACGAGTGGAAGGGGTCTTATGGGTCTTGACGGTTTGGGTAAAACGCCCTGCGATATGGCTGACATCCGCCTATATCATCGGGATTGTGGTAGGAACAAGGCTCAGTAAGGAACTTGCCTTGTTTGCCGGAGTGGCTGCTGTTCTGGTAGCCGGTATGGCCTGGATGCTGGAGCGTAAGAGCAATGCCGGCCTGATCCCGGTATTGATTTTGTTTGGCTTGTTTGGCATTCTGGCCGTACAGGTAAGGCTGAATCCCACAAACCCTCTTGGAGACATAACGGACAAACTGGTACAGATACAGGGACAGATTGTGGAAAGCCCGAGGTATACCCAGCAACGAGATATTTACGTAGTTGAGACGCTTTGGGTTGTGGCGGAGGGGGACAAGAGAAATGTAAAAACTAAGGTTCAGGTTAGCGTTTATCCCGAAGGCCAACAAAAGGAGAGGCAGCGCTACAGCTATGGGGATATCGTTGAGGTAAGGGGCAGGCTGGAAGAGCCGCCGGGTCAGCGCAATCCAAAAGGGTTTGACTACAGGGCATATCTGCAAAGGCGCGGTATCTACAACGTTATGTCGGTGCAGCCATATAGCATAAAAAAGACGGGTGTGGGTAGTCTCCCGTATGTGATGTCATTAATTTATGCTTTAAAGAGCCGTGCTGAGGCTGTGTTTGATCTGTACGTGGATGGGGAAGAGGGCGCCCTTGTAAAGACCATGCTGCTTGGCCAAAAGTGGTTACTGCCTTCAGAGGTACAGCGGGACTTTCAGACTACCGGGCTGTCTCATGTGCTTGCCATATCAGGGCTGCATGTGGGGTTTATTGCGGCTGCCCTCTCGTCCATTGCGGGGCTGCTTTGCCTTACAAAAAAGCAGGCGTTTGTCTTTCAGGTATGCCTGCTGTGCCTTTACTGCGCTATGGTGGGGGCTGCCCCATCGGTGGTGCGGGCCGTTGTTATGGCGGCTTTGCTTTTGGGAGGTAAAGCGGTAGGGCGCCAGTCGGATATGCTCAATAACCTATTTGTGGCTGCATTCTTAATATTGCTAGTCAGGCCTTTGGACCTGTTTGATGTGGGCTTTCAGCTGTCGTTTGCGGCAGTTGCGGGTATCATCCTGTTTGCCGAATGCTTTGAAAGCTGGTTGAAGTTTTTGCCCAGGTGGATGGCGGCCGGCTTATCGGTTACCCTGTCAGCCCAGCTGGGGGTATGGCCCATCATAGCCTATCATTTTAACGCTTTTTCGGTTGTTGCCATGATTGCCAACCTGTTTTTGGTGCCCCTGTCAGGGTTGTTAGTCTTGATGGGTTTTGCGTTGATGGTCGGGGCTTTGCTGATTCCGCCTATGGGAGTTTTGCTGGGGCCTCCGGTAAAGCTTCTGTGCTTTTTGCTTGTGAGGGGGAATGAAGTTTTCGCAGCCATTCCATGGGCTTTTATTCGCGTGGTTTCGCCTTCATTTCTTTTTCTGGCATGCTATTACCTGGCAATTTGGATTTTATCGCCAGAGAAGCCGGGATGGGTGAGGCGGCCTTTTCTGTGGTGCGGGGTCATGGCGGCTGTCCTGTTGCTGGCTGGGATACTGGCTCCCCTGCTGGATAATGACCTAGAGGTGGTATTTTTAGATGTTGGTCAGGGAGATTGTATATACATACGTACCCCAGACGAGAAGCACATTTTGATAGATGGCGGCGGCAAGGGTGCGAGCTATACAGGCACATTTGATGTTGGTGAAGATATTGTAGTACCTTTTTTGCTGAAAAACGGTGTGGGGCATCTTGACCTTGTGGTCATGTCCCATGCCCATGATGACCACATCGGTGGGTTGGTTGCGGTGCTGGAAAGCATTCCTGTCAGGGCTTTTATGGAATATCCGCCTGGTGAGAAAGGTGACAACTATATTCGCATCAAAGAGCTGGTGCTTGAAAAAGGCATCAAAAACGTTTATGCTTATGCTGGACTGTCGTACAGGGTGGGCAATGATGTGTGGCTTGACGTGGTGTATCCCCAGGCTGAAGGGGTACAGCCTGAAGCGTTATTCGATAGAGGTGATAACAACCGTTCGCTGGTGATTTTGCTGCGCTATCGGGATGCCACTATGCTCTTCACGGGAGATATAGAGGCTGATGTAGAGGAACATTTATCGAAAAATTGGAATTTGCCGATAGATATATTGAAGGTAGCTCATCACGGCAGCAACACCTCGTCCACTGATGAATGGCTGGAGGCTTTAAAGCCAAAAGCGGCGGTTATACAGGTGGGCAAAAACGCCTTTGGGCATCCAAGCCCTGGGGTGTTACATAGGCTAGCAGAAAGAGAAATAAAGGTGTTGCGGAACGACCATCACGGCGCAGTCATAGCCCGTTATACAGGAAGGAAATGGCGTATACGCTGGATGATGGATGAATGGTAAAAAGATGAAAGGCAAAACTAAAAGTAAGGGAGGAGGGCTGGGAAGGCATGAAGAGCTACAGGAAGGAGCTTTGGTTTGAGGTAAACAAGCGACGTGATTTCATCAATATTACCCCTATTTTGGAGGAATGCGTGAGGGAAAGCGGGATAAAGGAAGGCTTGCTCCTGTGCAATGCCATGCATATCACCGCCAGCGTGTTCATAAACGATGACGAGCCAGGGCTTCACCAGGACTTTGAGGAATGGCTGGAGAAGCTAGCTCCCGAGAAGCCCTATTCACAGTACAGGCATAATGTATTTGAGGACAATGCGGATGCCCATTTGAAGCGCACCATAATGGGCAGAGAGGTAGTGGTTGCAATCACCGATGGTAAACTGGATTTGGGACCCTGGGAGCAGATTTTCTATGGCGAGTTTGACGGGAAACGGCGCAAGCGCGTCCTTGTAAAGATCATCGGAGAATAAATGGGAATAATTGTCCATGGCAGTGTGTTAGCTGGCTATGGTAAAATATCCATTGAGCCGTTAATCTGAATTGGAAAGGAGGGCAGTCGTGGCTGTATTTGCTAAAAAAAACGGTCGAGTAGGGTGTTTCATCCTTCACGGTGTCAGCGGTGAGTGCTTCGGAGTGGAAGCCCTTTGCTCTTACCTGAAGGAACAGGGGTACAGTACATATTGTTCTGGGGTGGGGATGAAATTTACTTCTGTAAAACTGTTTAATATCGATATTTATTTAGAATGGCTGGACAGAGCCGAAAGGGAATTTGAAGAGTTTTATAAAAATTGCGACTATGTGGTGGTCATAGGCGTTTCTGTTGGAGGGTTGATAGGTATTCTCCTTGCAGAAAAGTATAAGGTAGATGCCTTGATAACCATAAATACCCCTATATACCTGGTTGATGCCAAAAAGCTGCTTGAAATGTTGTACCGTGAAGGCGAACAAAAGGGCACCCTACACCTCAATAGGATGATCATACTGGCTTTATATCACTTGATGGGCTTTAACAGGCTGCTTCATCAGGTAAAAAAAGCGCTGTACAGGCTGCGCTGCCCTCTTTTGGTGATACAGGGGAAAAAGGACGATATAGTGGACTGGACGAGCGCGTCTTACATATACGACAGTTTTTTGGGTCAAGATAAAGAAATTCAGTATTTCCCTAAATCCGGGCACTTTATCTTCCTTGATTGTGAGAGCCGACTGGTGTTTATCCGATTGCATCAATTCATCGAGAAAAGCGTGGAAAATAAAATGCTGATAGAAGGGTATATTTGATTTTGTTGCAAACTTAATTTGCTTAAATGTAGCTTGATAAAGCAAAACTTCAACTTGCAATTTTTCGCTTATTGTTATTTTTGCTTCAAAATTGCGGATTTCGTTTTAAGCAGCAAAATACACTTTTTACAGTAAGATCATAGATTTAGTAAAGAAAGGGGTAAGATACTCATGAAGAGGTTTGAAGATGCCAGCTGGAGAGAAAGCATGAGAATACGGTTTGACTACAACAACATGATGTCGGATATGATTGGAGAGGAATACGGCATAAGCAAGGAGCAGATCCTTGCATTGCAGCCCAAGATAAAGGCTGCCATTGAGGCTTTGAAAGGGAAGAGAAAGGCCGGTAAAACCGAGTGGAGGGACCTGCCGTATACCCAGGCTGATGTGGTCAAGGATATTTTGGCCACTGCGGAAGCTATAAAGAATAGATTCGAGAGCTTTGTGGTATTGGGCATTGGTGGGTCGGCTTTGGGCCCTATAGCGGTACATCAGGCGCTGAATCACCTGCATTACAACGAGCTGCCTAGAGAGAAGCGAAATGGCTGTCCGAGGTTTTATGTGGTGGATAACATAGACCCTGAGCGGATGAGAGCCCTCTTTGATATCATTGACGTGAAGAGCACGGCGTTTAACGTTATAACAAAATCTGGCAGCACATCGGAGACCATGGCCCAGTTTTTGATTGTAAGGGACATGCTAAAAGAAGCTGTTGGGGATGAGTACCGTGAGCATATCATTGCCACTACCGATGCCGAGAAGGGCAATCTCATCCGTATAGCCAGGGAGGAAGGATTTAAGACCTTCTATATTCCTGCTGGTGTAGGGGGTAGGTTCTCCGAGCTTTCGCCTGTGGGGCTTTTGCCAGCGGCGGTGTGCGGCATCGATATCGAGGAGTTGCTGGCAGGGGCGGCTTATATGGATGAGCTGTGCAGCAAGGATGACGTGTTTGAGAATCCTGCTTATATGGCAGCTGTTCTTCAGTATATCGCCATGAAACAAGGCAAGAACATATCCGTCATGATGCCCTATGCCGATTCCTTGAAGTATATGGCTGACTGGTATGCTCAGCTGTGGGCTGAGAGCCTGGGCAAAAAGTTTGACGTTGAGGGCAGAGAAGTGTATGTGGGACAAACTCCCGTAAAAGCACTGGGCGTTACCGATCAGCATTCCCAGATACAGCTGTATACCGAAGGGCCATTTGACAAGGTTATAACCTTCATAAAAGTGGAGAATTTCCGCAGCCAAGTTGATATTCCCAAAGGTTATGAGGATATGCCTGCCGTTTCGTTCCTTGGAGGGCATACTTTGGGACAGCTTTTACACGCCGAGCAGATGGCCACTGAATATGCGCTTTACAAGGCCAAACGGATGAACAGGACCATCATACTGCCCGAGGTCAATGCGTTTACAGTGGGGCAGCTGCTTTATCTGCTGGAAGTTGAAACAGCCTTTGCTGGCGAGCTGCTCAACATCAATGCGTTTGACCAGCCGGGAGTGGAGGAAGGCAAGAACGCCACATATGCGCTTATGGGCCGTCCAGGCTATGAGGAGAAAAAGGCGGAGCTGGAGGGTAGGCCAAAGAAGCGCGAGGAATATATAATATAAGGGGGGATCACAGGGTTGAGAGCCACGGTTGATTGCGTGCATTGCTATCTGAAGCAGGCCGTGTCGTGTATGAGAATGGCGGGGCTAGATGAGGATTCTCAGCATGAGATATTGTTCAAGCTCATGGATTATGTGAAGGGGCTTGACAGGAATGCCACCCCTGCGGAGAATTCCACCTATGCCGTTTTGAAAACGTATGAGCTTATGGGTGTGGATGACCCTTATAAGGAAGTTAAAAGACAATCAAATGACCTGGCGCTTGAGCTGTATCCCCGCTTAAAGCGAATGCTGGACGAGTATGAAGACAGGCTGTACAGCGCCCTTAAGATAGCGGTGGCAGGGAATGTAATTGATCTGGGCATAAGGAGGAGCTTTGACATCGAAGGAGAATTGCGGTACAGCATGGAAACCGGCTTTTCGAAGGACCACTACGATAGATTTAAACAAAAGCTGGAGAATGTCGATGAGGTACTGTTTTTAGGTGACAATGCAGGAGAGATCGTGTTTGACAAGGTACTGGTAGAAGAGCTGGTGAGCCTGGGGAAAAAGGTGACATATGTCGTCAAAGAGGGCCCTGTGCTCAATGATTCCACCATGGAAGATGCTGTCTATGTGGGTATGGACAAGGTGGCAAGGGTGATCACCACGGGTTCGCGGTTTCTGGGCGTGAGCTTTAAGCACATATCCCAGGAGTTCGCCGATGCACTGAACAGAGCTCCGCTCATCATATCAAAGGGGCAGGCCAATTTTGAGTCGCTTGAGCAGCATGAGATGGCACAGGACAGGGTATTCTTTTTGCTCAAGATAAAATGCGATGAGGTGGCAAAGGCTGCAGGGGCAGCGCTGGGTGATGTTGTGTTTTTCACTGTGTAGCATTTGATTATTTTAAGGTTGTAGGTAACATTAAAGCAAAAACCCTGCAGTTTTGTGTAGCAAGTGAGCTCTGGTTTTGTTAATAACAGACTTTATTGAATATGCTCAACGAGATTGTTGATTTTTAGCTGAGCAATTAACCCATTGTTTCAATGGCATTTTGATGAACTGAAAAGATTTGCTTATAAAAAATAAAAGGCAAACATATGATGTTAAGAGGGCTCTGAGACTATAGTATTGATTGAAAACGGGGGATGTACTGTGGGGTTAATGGTATTGGATAATATTTCCTGGAAGGTGGATGTTGACAGGCTGCTTAAGAAGTTTCGTTTGCAGCCGGGTAGCCAGGATGCGGCAAAGGTGGAAGCGCTGGCACACCAGGCAGAAGAGATAGGCAGGCCAAAGGTATTGTACAAGGAGTCCTATGTAGAGGATAAGGGAGAGGACTTCGTAATAGTGGACGGGGTTAAATTGACCAGCCGCATACTTCGCACCAACCTGGAGCACGTATACAGGGTATTCCCATATATCGTCACTTGTGGTACCGAACTGGAAAGCTGGTCTCACACCATAGATGATATTTTAGAGAGCTACTGGGCAGATGGCATCAAGGAGATGGCACTCTATGAAGCCTTAAAGGCTTTTGAGAGACATCTTGATGAGAATTTTCATCCCGGCAAAACCTCCAGCATGAATCCGGGGTCGCTGCAGGATTGGCCAATAAGCCAGCAAAGGCAGCTCTTTCAGATGCTGGACGATCCTAAGCGGTATATAGGGGTGGAATTGACCGACAGCTATTTAATGCTACCCATAAAGTCGGTATCGGGTATACGTTTTGCAACGGAGGTCGGCTTTGAAAATTGCAAACTGTGCTCAAGGGAGAACTGTCCCGGCAGAAGGGCGCCATATGACCCGGAGCTTGCAAAGTCTTACGGGGTATAATTATCTTATCTGAAGTTGTGGTACAATGAGGATGTCTTTGTTTCTTTAACTGGAAAAGAAATTTGATAAAAAAATAGAATGACAGCATCTTGCTGTCATTCTTTATTGCCATTCTTTTTTGGGGTATGATTGTTATTGTCTGTACTCTGTTGTCGATGTTTACGTTTGCTTAGTATAAATTCTTCTAGTTCCTCCAAGGTGAAGTACATATCAGATGTTTGAGTTTTTTGATAATGTCTATTTAAATTTGGGATGTTGGTTCTCCCCAATAAATAATCTACAGATACATCAAATATGTCTGCAAGCTTGTTTAATATATCAATAGGCGGATTTCTTTCTTCTGATTCATAGAAACCTATTGTTCTCTCGGTTACCCCAAGAACTTTTGCTAGGTCTTTCCTGCTCAATTGTTTCATATCTCTGAGTTCTCGTATTCTTTTCCCTATCATTCAATTTCACCACCTGCTTGGATTATAGCATAAACGATTTGCGTAATCAGAATTTGGAACAAAAAGTACTTGACTATGAACAAATTGTTCTCTAAAATATACATAGAAGATAAAAATGTTTAACATATCTTAAAACGTAATGGAGCTGGTAAGTACGCATCAAAAAGTAACTATAATACGAACTCTACATGGTAGGAAAGTACACGTCAAAAAATAGACTTCAATTCGAGTCTCGAATCCAAGAAGTTCAATTTGAATTTTCGATGAAGAAGGGAGATGGTTTTTTATGAGGTTATAATGGCGAAGAGAGGAGAATATATATTTGTACTGTCGAGACTAAGGAACTGAAAAGAAGGGGGATTATTATGGTGTCAATTAAGAAAAAGCATCCACTTGTTTGTATGATGCTGATAATTGTGATTACTGCATTTCTGCTAATGGGTTGCACCTCTAAAACAGACGAAAAAACGGAACCGACAGAGAATGAAACTACTGAAAAAACCGAGGGATCACAACCTTCTGGAGAAACTTCTAAAGGTTCGGATGATAATACATCAGAATCTGAAATACAACCTATTGTTGAGCAACCTATTACATTAACTTATTATCTCAGAAAACAGATAAGCGCTGTGGATGATTATAATGAAATGGCTTGCTGGAAGGTAATGGAAGAGAAAACCGGTATAAAGATTGAGTGGATGCATCCGCCTGAAGGAGATAGAGGTGAACATCTAGCTAGCATGTTTGCCTCTCAAGATTTGCCTGATTTGATATATTGGGACTGGGATAGCCAGGATGTAGTCAAGCTTGTAGAGGAAGGCTCTATTATCAAGCTCAATGACCTTATTGACCAGCATGCCCCAAATTATAAAAAATGGTTGGAAGAGTACCCGGGGACGGCCATCACATTAGAAGACGGTACTCACTATAAATTTGCTTATCTGACATTACCAGAGGAGCCCACGAACTATAATAGTGGTTTAGCCATAAGAAAAGACTGGCTTGATGTTCTTAGTCTAGAGGTTCCTACTACTATAGATGGATGGTATAAAGTTTTAAAGGCTTTTAAGGAACAAGACCCTAATGGTAATGGACAGCCCGATGAGATTCCGTATTGTTCTCTTGGTGTAGGGCGTATACTTAATCTCGTACGCGCATGGGGAATTGCTGATGGGTTTTATCAGGAAAACGGAAAAGTACAGTATGGCTGGATAAGGCCAGAAATGAAAGAATTTCTTGCAACAATGCAGCGGTGGATAAAAGAGGGACTTATTAATCAAGATTATGCTGAAATTGATCGAGAGACGTTCGATTCGAGAGTAGTAAGCAATCTAGCAGGTGCGTGGTGGGTTGATGGAGTAGGAGGTTGGATGGGGAATTATCTTGATAAGATGAAACCTGATAATCCATCAGTTGAACTGGTGGGTCCTCCTTATCCCAAGGTGGCCGAGGGTGTAGGCTTCGGTGGTCCCGTAGACGATAAAGGGCCCAGAATGGGATGTCCAAAGGGTTATGGTACTGTTATCACATCCAAGAATAAATATGTTGTAGAAAGCGTTAAATGGTTAGATTACCACTATACTAGGGAAGGGCAATTGTTGTTTGCTTACGGAATAGAAGGTGAAAGCTATACCATGGTAGATGGTGAACCCAGGTTTACAGAAAAAATATTAAAAGGTGAAGAACCATTGGGCAAATATTGTATGCAAGAAAATCATATTTCTATGATTAAGGATCCAAAAGCATTTCCTCAGTTGCTTAAGTATCCTGAACAACGAGCGGCTATTGAGCTTTGGACTGAACAAGGCATGAATGCAAATTATCCTGCTAGATGGTTACCACCTATAAAATTGACACAGGAAGAAAACACTAGATTCCAGGAGATTATGAACGATATAAACGCTTATGTTGAAGAGATGAGAGATAAGTTCCTTTTGGGTATAGAACCTTTAGAGAATTTTGATAACTTTGTAAAAACGCTGAAGGATATGGGGATTGACGAAGCAATTGCCATACAGCAGGCAGCTTTAGACAGATATAACAGCGAATAAGCTTTTTAACTGGGTAGTTCATTTTTACAAAATTATATAAAATTACAGAATCTTTATCATAATGGCAGATGCGGGTTAAAAAATAAATACAAAGTGGGCCTAAAGGCCTAAGGAATCTTTAGGCCCACTTTGTAATTCTAGTATTATTTTTAGTTTACCTAAGGGGGATGATTAGGTAGTGCAACGATTATTGAGAGTTCAAGTGCGCTGTTTGCTTATCCTTGTTGTTCTCACGTTTGTTGTCATTCCTCCCACTTTTATTAAAGGAGCGCCCGGTGTGCCGCTTAAAGAGAAGTTCCAACAACAGATGGACGAAGGAACAGTAGAATTTGATGATGTTATTGATAAACCTTATTACGCTGACGTAAAGGCAACTTACGTTGAAAAGGGATATAAGCCAGTTGAAAATATAGAAGTGGTATTAGAACCAAAAGATATAATTGCGTCAGATAAAGGGGAAATACCACTAGCTAGTGGGATAGGAGGAAATGACCAACCGGTATTGGTGTGGGAAGCAGATTATAGCTGGTTTGAGTGGTCGGTTGATATACCACAAAGTGGTCTATATGAAATAGCTATAGAGTATTATCCGCTTCCAGCTTCAGGTTCTCCAATTCAAAGAGAACTCAGAATAGATGGACAAGTTCCTTTTGTGGAGGCTTATAATATTACGTTATATCGTTTCTGGAAAGATGAGGGTAAGCCTAAAGTAAATAATATAGGTGATGAAGTAAGACCTCGACAAGTCGAAATTTATAAATGGAGAACGGTAACACTTTCAGATAATCAAGGTATGTATTCAGAACCCTTCCAGTTCTATTTTACGCAAGGCAAGCATACCTTGCGGTTGGATTATGTGGATCAACCTGTTGCTATAGGACGTATATTTTTGCGAGCTCCTGAAAAGTTGCTTTCTTACCAGGAAATGTTGTCAATATACAAAGATAAAGGTTATAAAGCTAAGGGGGAAACCGTGAAGATTCAAGCTGAGGAATGTGCCATAGAAAAAAATGACCCTACCATAAGACGTGAAAGTAGCAATGACCCATCGGCTGAGCCTGCATCACCGACTAGGAGGCTTCTAAACGTCATAGGTGATTGGCGTTGGAGAAAGGGAGGACAATCTATAACTTGGGAATTTGAGGTGCCGGAAGACGGTCTTTACAAGATAGGTCTGCGCGTAGGGCAGTGGTGGGGCGATGGATTATCTTCATATAGGAGCATTTTTATAGATGGGAAAATACCCTTTGAAGAAATGAAGGAATATGAATTTAAATATCAGAATGGCTGGAGGACAGAAATATTGAAAGATTCAAATGGTGAACCATATCTTTTTTATCTGACAAAAGGGAAACATACATTGACGATGAAAGTGGTAATGGGGCCTCTGACAGAGGTTATACATGACCTTACCGATGATGCTTTGCTTATTTCAGACATCATACGGAGAATAATCATGATAACAGGGAATGAACCTGATCCCAATTACGAATACGAGCTGGACAGAAGAATTCCTGGTTTATTGGATGATCTGCAATACATAGCTGATAGTATGCAAAGACAAATAGATAGATTAGAACGTATATCGGTAAAACGGGGGAGTATGATAAACAATTTTGCTACTATTAAATCGCAGATGGAAAGCATGGTTGCAAATCCTGATAAAATTCCTGTGCAGCTTAATGATTTGAATAATGCACAGACCAGTATCAGTTCATGGATTAACAGTCTAAAAAACCGGCCATTGATTATTGACTATTTTTTAATCGGTCCACCTGACGAAAAATGGCCTAGTGCAAGAGCTAATGCAATTCAAAAGCTTTATTATATGTTCATGGATTTTATAGCATCGTTTTATAAAGATTATGACAGCGTAGGAAATGTTTATCAGAGCGCAGATAAAGAGGGTACGCTGATCAATGTATGGGTGGGCAGAGGTAAAGAGTGGGCTGAAATTATAAAGGAAATGGCTGATGAAGAATTTACACCCAAGACAGGCGTATACGTCAATATTAACGTTGTACCCCCTTCGCAGTTAGGGGCAGGTGCTACAAACGCCCTGATGCTAGCTATAACGGCCAATAGAGCACCTGATGTGGCTTTAGGTGTTGATGCAAACTCTCCTGTGGAATTTGCCATACGTGAAGCAGTGGTAAATTTAAAGCAGTTTGACAATTTTGAAGAGGTAAGCAAACGATTTTTGCCGGGCATTATGGTGCCTTTTGAATACCGTGGGGGCATTTACGCTTTACCTGAAACGATGAATTTTCAAGTCTTGTTTTATCGTAAAGATATATTAAAAGAGCTAGGAATAAAAATACCTGATACATGGGATGAACTATATACTGATGTTCTTCCGGTGCTATATCAAAATGGATTGGAATTTGGGTATCCCACGGGAAATCCTGCGGTGAGTTTTTCACCGTTTTTATATCAGCATGGAGGAGATTTTTATAAGGAAAATGGTATGAAATCTGGTTTAGATACACCAGAGGCCTATTTAGCATTTAAAGAGTATACAGAGCTTTATACCAGTTATGGAGTGCCGGTTGTAGCCGATTTATTTAATCGTATGAGAAATGGAGAAATGCCTTTATGCGTAGGTGGTTATGACCTTTATATGCGTTTGTCCACAGCTGCTCCAGAATTATTTGGTCGATGGGGGATAGCGCTTATCCCCGGGAAAAAGAAAGACGATTCCACAATAGATAGGTCTACTGGAGGAATAGCAGGGCAAGCAGCTATAATACTTTCGCAATCCGAACACAAAGAAGAAGCATGGAAGTTCTTAGACTGGTGGACTGATACTGACACGCAAGTCCGGTTTGGTAGAGAAGTAGAAGCCCTTCTCGGTGTGGAAGCGCGCTGGAATACAGCCAACGTTGAGGCATTTGAGGGACTTCCATGGAAAATAGAAGATTTGCGTGTTATTCAGGAATCATGGAAGTGGTATAAAGAGCAACCGGTGGTCCTGGGAGGATATTTTACCGCGAGACATATCAATAATGCATGGAATAGGGTAGTATTGGGGGAGATGAATATAAGGGATTCTTTAGAATTGGCAGTAAAGGAAATAAATAAGGAGCTTAGGGCCAAACAAGAAGAATACGGTGTGATAGGAGAATAGTAATGGGCAGGGAAGGGGGCTATACATATGTTGCAGACAATTTTAGTACCGTTCAAAGGGCAGGGGCTCAAAGGTATTTTGCAACGCCGAAGACAAACTATAGCTAAAGGATGGAAAAAATATGGAATGGGTTACTTATTTTTATCGCCATTTGTAATATTGCTTATGGTATTTACTGTGATACCAGTTGTTATTGCTATATACCTAAGTTTTAATTATTACAATATGCTTCAACCTCCTCGATGGTTGGGGTTAACAAATTATCGTATACTCTTTATGGATGATGATATTTTTCTTATAGCAATTAAAAACACCCTGTTTTTTGCTTTGGTAGCTGGGCCAGTAGGTTATATTATGTCATTTATAATGGCGTGGGTGCTCAATCGTATAAAGTTGACGAGAGTGAGAAATATTTTTGCACTTGGCTTTTATGCTCCTTCTATTACCAGCGGCATAGCAATGTCTGTGGTTTGGTTATATTTCTTTTCAGGGGATAGGTATGGGCTTATCAATCACTTGCTTATCAAAATGGGTTTTATAACAGAGCCAATTCTTTGGAATATGGACAGCGATACCATTATGCCGGTAGTAATAATAATATCGATATGGATGAGTATGGGAACTGGTTTTTTGGTTTTCCTGGCTGGACTTCAAAATATACCTAAGGAACTGTATGATGCCGGTGCTGTAGATGGTGTAAAAAATCATTTTCAAGAGTTATGTTATATAACCCTTCCGATGATGAAACCACAACTTTTATTTGGAGCTGTTGATTCAATAGTCAAATCATTTGGAGTATTTGATATAGCTGTTTCGGTAGCAGGAATGCCAAGCCCAAATTATGCAGCTCATACTATAGTGGCGCATCTTTATGACTATGCATTTATAAGGTTTGAAATGGGTTATGCTGCAGCTGTAGCGGTAGTGTTGTTTATGTTTACCTTTCTATTAGGGCGCGTTGTTATGAAGGTATTTTCATCTAAAGATATGTACTAGTAAGGATAAGAAGGAGGCATTATTGAAATGCAAAACACAGGGTCAAAGAAAAAGAAATTAAGAAAAAAAATTAGTTTTGGCTGGTTCATGTTTTATACATTCTTGATAGCACTTGTGGCATTTACATCATTACCATTGGTTTATATGATATCAACAGCGTTTAAACCTTTAGATGAACTATTTATTTATCCACCGCGATTTTTTGTTAGAAGACCTACTCTGCAAAATTTTATTGACCTTTTGACAGCAGTAAGCAGCTCGACAATACCCTTTACGCGCTATATATTTAACAGTTTATTTGTAACTGTAGTAGTTGTTGGAGGAACAGTGATTATATCAAGTCTTGGAGCATTTGTGGTAGCAAAATATAAATTGCCGGGAGTCAACTGGATATTTGGTATAGTGATAGCAGCTTTAATGTTTTCAAGTCATGTTACTCAAATCCCTTCATATATGGTAATAAATAAGTTAGGATTGTTAAATACTTACTGGGCTTTGATTATACCTAAGTTAGCGGTGCCGTACAATTTTTTCTTGATAAAGCAGTTTTGTGAACAGATGCCAAATGAGTTGCTGGAATCAGCACGGATAGATGGTGCCAATGACTGGGTGTTATTTTGGAAGATAGCTATGCCTACGTTAACCCCTGCATGGTCTACATTGATAGTTTTTTCATTCATCTCTAACTGGAATGATGCTTTTACACCCCTTATTTATATTACCAGTCAGGCCAAAAAGACATTGCCTTTGGCTCTTCAGACAATAGCAGGAGGACCAGGAGTAGTAGCAAGAAGCGGAGCTGTGGCAGCGGCTACTTTTATTACTACCATACCTACGATTGTCATATTTGTCTGGATGCAGGCAAGAGTTCTGGAAACAATGGCATATTCTGGGATAAAGGCATAAGAGGGGGAAGCATATTATGAGACGTTTTGTTGCTATAGCGATTATTATGATTTTCATTGTCATTTTAAATATCTTTGTACCCTTTAGGGTCAATGCTATAGATAATACCGATTATGTGTTGGATACTGCCAGAAGAGGACATCGCATTCCAATACCTTTAACATACTCTGTGAAAAAAGTTATAGCCAATTTGGAAATAGGAAATTTAAATAACGCTCAAGACTTGTTTATAGATCAGAATAATATTCTTTATGTAGCTGATACAGGTAATAACAGGGTGGTTAAGTTAACCCGAGATGGTAAAGTGCTCGATGTGTTTACTGGTCCCCCTGAGAGACCGTTTAATTCCCCTAAAGGTGTATACGTGGACAGCGATGGCGATATATACGTTGCAGACACGGGAAATCGTCGAATAGTCCATCTGGCCCCTGATGGAAGGTTTGTAGAGGAATTTGTAAAGCCAGAATCAGCAATGCTGTCTAACCTTTCGTTTGACCCAGCAAAAATTTACATAAATCGGATGGGGTACATCTATATTTTAAACGAAAGCAATTACTATGGATTTTTAACTATTGATGCCCACAATAATTTTAGAGGGTATATAGGCGCTACCCGTGTAACTGCGACTTTTAGAGATTGGATCATTCGAAATTTTGCTACTGAAGAACAGAAAGCGCGGATAGCTAATCTTACTGCTCCTCCATATTCCAATTTTGTGATAGGCAAGGACGGTATGATATATGCTACCGCAGTTAGCATTGATAGAGATCAGATAAGGAAAATTAATTCAGTGGGGAAAAATATATATCCTTCGGGAGAATTTGGTGAAATGATTATAGGTGAAAGTGGTCCTGTTTTACCTTATTTTGTTGATATAGCTGTTGACAAAAATGGAATAATAAGTGTATTGGAGCGGGAAGGTTGTAAAGTATATCAGTATGATCAACTGGGGAATTTACTGACTGTTTTTGGTAGCAAAGGGAAATGGAAAGGAGCATTTCAAATTCCGTCCAGCTTAGCTGTAGATACAGATGGAAATATATATGTGCTTGATAGTGACCTAAATAACATACAAGTATTTGGACCTACTCATTTTATAAATCTTATCCATCAGGCGGTTACACTTTATTCCGAGGGACGTTATGAACAAGCCGCTGACCTATGGAAACAGGTACTAGAGATAGACGCTAATTATGAACTTGCACACAGGGGGATAGCAATGTCATTGTATAAAAATGGTAGGTGGAAAGAAGCTATGGAGGAATATAAAAAAGGCAATGACCCAGCAGGTTATTCTACAGCTTTTGCGGAGTATAGGCGTCAATTATTTAGAGCTTATTTCGGGTGGGTGGTATTAAGTTTGATAATATTGACTACAGGTTTAATATTGGGAGTGAAGTACCTCAAAAATCTTGCAAAAAATTATTTTGCACAATATGTTTATGGAGAATTTAACTAAATTCAGGGGGAGTAGATTATGAACATATTCAAGTTTTCACTAATGGTACTTTTTAAACCTATGGATGCTTTTCCTTTAATTAAGGCAGAGAGAGACAAATTTAGCTATAGACCGGCAATTATTCTTCTCTTGATGATGATAATGGTGCGCATTGTATATATCTATATAGTACATTATCCTTTGGCAGATATACTACCAAGAGATGCTAGTATATGGCTGGAAATAGTAAAATATCTTCTACCGGTATTAACGTGGGTCCTAGCCTGTTATGCTGTTACTACTATAATAAGCGGTGAATCGATGATGCGAGAAATATTTATGGCTTCAGCCTATGCCATGTTACCCTACATTGTATTTACCTTGCCAATTGGACTTTTATCACATCTTTTAGGTGATGGTGAAACAGGGATTTACGCAGTTTTACAGAAAGCAATATGGCTATGGGTATTTATATTGATCTTTATAAGTGTAATGACAATGAATAGTTATGAATTTTGGCAGACCGTAGGTATATGTGTTTTAAGCGTGATAGCTATGATTTTGATTTGGGGAATTGCAGGACTTTTCTTTGCATTAGGTAATCAACTCTATCGTTTTATATATGATATAGCTATTGAGTTAAGGATGTTGAGGTCATAAAATCGTTATTGCATATTGAGAGGAGGAGACAAAGTGCTCAAAAAAAGCATCATATTTATTGCCAGCCTCTTTTTAACTTTGTTGCCAGGATTTAATGATGTGATTTACCATGAAACATCATATACACATTATGCACAAGCAAATACAAACATTAGTACAACTGTCGGTAATACAGAAGATATTAATAGAACTGACTCTACCATTGATACCGATATAAGTGCGGTGACAGATAGTTGTATTCCTAGTGGCTATATTAAAATGGCAGAGACAGATATTATTGGGTTGTATTATAATCCTCAGGAACCGGCCATCATAGTAGAGGATAAACGGGACGGATTTTTATGGGGGTCATCTGTTAGTGAAGAATATTATGATATGAAAAGCGTGAATAAAGCTTGGCAAACCAATATGAAATCCCTTTTTAATATAGTGTATACTGATCTGAGCCGAGATACAGATACTTTGCTTGTAACCAGTAGTACTGGGGCAAAAGCACGGGTAAATGCTCAAAGAACTGATAATGGTTTTAATATACACTATTATTTTGAAGAATTGGGTATTGAAGTGACGCTTGAATTTAAGCTGGATGGGAATGCGTTACTTGTGAAGTTGCCAGCAGATATGATAAAGGAAAGAGGTAAATACGGTATCGTCCGTATAGAACTCCTGCCATTTTTCGGTGCTGCAAAGGACGATGAGGAAGGATATGTCTTTTATCCAGACGGATGTGGGGCCATCACATATTTAAAAACCAAGGAGACAGGAGTTACTACAAAGTATAGTTGGTACGTTTATGGCTCGGATGAGGTTGATATCGATTTGTACAAATTAACGAAGGAGGAAGGATTAAAACAGGCTTTATTACCTGTATTTGGGATCAAGAGAGGCAATAACGGGTTTGTGGGTATAGTAACTGAGGGAGAATGTGATACAGCTATAAACTTTGCACCCAATGGATATGTAGTACATTTAGCGAGGGTTTATCCTGAGTTTACTTACAGGCGTTTCTATAGGGCTACGAGGCCCGATGCCACTCTTATTAGCAGAATAGAAAAAGAAATATTGTTACAAGACCATGCTGTAATGTATGTGTTTTTAGCAGGAGAAAATGCCAATTATAGCGGAATGGCCAATGCCTATCGCGACTACTTATTGAATACGGGCAATATTAAGCGAGTTATAAAGCCGGGGACTTCAATGCCGCTGGCCATTGACTTTCTAATGGGCATAAAAGAGGAACAATTGCTTTTTGATAAATTTATAGTTATGACTACTTTTGATCAGGTGAGGTTAATTCTTGATGAATTTCTAAAACATGGAATAAAAGATATGCAAGTAAACCTTTTTGGTTGGACAAAAGGGGGATATGGGAGTTATCCATTGCACTTCCCAATACCTAGGTCTATAGGAGGAATCAAGGGGCTAAAAAATTTGGTTGAATATACATCAGAAAAAGGAATAACGTTGTTTTTACAGGACAACTTCGTGGATGCATTAGCAGAAAATGGTGGTTTTTCTAAACGAAATGATGTGGTGTACCAGAAGAATGGTTTAAGCGTTACAGATATCACTCAGGAGGAATTTCTTTTAAATCCTACAATTTCGTGGAATAAATTTGTAAACGAATTTTTACCTGTTTTAGGGAATTGTCCAATAGATGGTATCAATTTTGAACGGTTTGGCGAACTCATTTATTTTGATCATCATAACACTTATCCATCAACTCGCAGTAAAACAGCTGAATACTGGCAGAAGTTTTTAGAAAAGTCTAATACGTTGTACGGTAAGTCAGCTGTTTGCGGTGGTAATGCTTATGTACTGAAATATGCTGATAGGCTTTTTGATATACCCATTGAGGGGTCAGGATATTTCATAACGGATGAATTTGTACCGTTTTATCAGATAGTAGTTCATGGATTGATACCTTATTCATCAAAGCCAGGAAATCTTTTCTATGATTTTGAAAAACAAAAATTACAATGGGTAGAATATGGATGCCTTCCATATTTTCAGCTTACTTATAATACTCCGGAACTGTTGAAATATACACATTATAATGAGCTATTCACATCCTCTTACAAGGATTGGATGAAGCCTGCAATTGATATTTATCAAGAATTTAACGATAGGTTGGGAGATATATGGTCTCGAGTCATTATAAGGCATGAAAAAGTACAGGACGATGTATATAAAATTACTTATGATGGAGGTGCAAAAGTTTATATTAATTACCAAAAACAGCCAGTAAGAATAGATGGTTATCGTATAGAAGCTCTTGATTATCTTGTAATTGATGAGGAGGGAAATGTAAAATGAAAAAATCATGGTGGACCATGAGAAGAAAACAGGCACTGGAAGGATACCTTTTTATTCTTCCATGGATTATAGGTGTTTCTGCATTCTTCTTGTATCCGCTATTTAAATCTATAAGATTAAGCTTTAGCAAAATTACCAAGTTTGCAGGTTGGGAGATGGAATGGGTGGGTTTTGATAACTATATTCGTGCATTCGTGTGGGATATTAATTTTTTACCTATGTTTTTCGAGACGGTGCAAAAAACGCTGCTTTATCTGCCTTTAATTAATATATTTGCGTTGTTTTTAGCAATTTTGCTTAATAAAAAGATAAAAGCAAGAGGATTGTTTAGGATGGTATATTTTATGCCGGTAATCTTGGGCAGCGGACATGTTATGACTCAGCTGGTTGGAGAGGGAGTAGTCCAAGGCGCTATTGATGTAGAACGGGGAGTGGCAATTCCGAGAGAGATTTTAATGTATATGGGCCCTACAATTGTTCGTACAGTCCAGAATTTTATGAATAATTTAGCGCTTATTTTATGGAAATCCGGTGTGCAAATTGTGCTGTATATAAGTGGGTTACAAGGGATATCTTCTTCCCTGTATGAAGCTGCCCGCTGTGATGGTGCTAGTGAATGGGAAATGTTTTGGAAGATAACTCTTCCAATGATATCCCCGGTAATTCTTCTTTCCCTTATATATACTTTGATAGACTTGTTTGCAGATGTTTCCAATCCTATTGTTGATTATGTGAGGACTACAGCTTTTACTAACAGGCAATATGAATATGGTGCAGCTATAGGGTGGATTTATTTTGCTTTTATATTTTTAATAGTAATGGTAGTTTTCATGGCAGGACGACGTTATGTTCATGATGCATCAGCTAGGTAAACTCAGAACGATTTTGAGTGAAGGGCAACATTAAAATTTATATAGAGGAGGTTAATGCTGTGAACAAAGCAGAAAATGTTATGAACAAGTTAGAAAGAGGGTTAATAAGTACTTATCAATTTACTTTTAGGTATGTTATTGAGAAAATTATAGATTTTATTCGTAGGAAGCGTTACATTGTATATAATATCGCTGTTTATATTCTCTTACTTGAATTTGCTTATGTATTTTTATACCCATTTTTGTATCTTTTGATTACGGCTATGAAGTCACCTACCGACCTTTTAGATATGACAGTGCGGTGGATACCAAGAGAAATTTACTGGGAAAATTTTAAAGTGGCTTTTGCGGGACTCAATTATTGGACGTACTTCCAGAAGTCGCTTTTAGTTACTTTGCTGTGTGTATTAGGGCATATAATTTCCTGTTCGCTAGTTGCATATGGATTTGCCAGATGTCGTTTTCCAGGACGTAATGCACTTTTTATGATTGTCATGCTTACCATTATAGTGCCAGCCCAAGTTATAATCGTTCCTCTTTTTATGCAATACTCTACTTACGGTTGGTTAAACACTTATCTGCCTCTTATAGTTCCTACATTTTTTGGGATGGGGTTGCGAGGAGGATTGTTTATATTCCTTTTTAGGCAGTTCTTTATAGGATTACCTACTGAACTTGAAGATTCTGCTCGTATAGACGGTTGTAGCACTTTTAGAATATTTTGGAATATAGTTTTGCCTATCTCAAAGACAGCTATATTGGTATGTACTGTATTAGGAACGGTATGGCACTGGAATGACTACTATGAACCTGCCGTTTATTTGACTAGACCTAAAAATTGGCTTCTTCCTATGAATTTAACCAATATGTATGCCACTTTGAGAATGATAGAAGGAGAAGAATTTGGTATTTCAGAAGTTGACCAGTTGAATCAAATGTACAATACAGCTACTTTAATGGCAGGTACTTTATTAGTAATTTTGCCGCTGATAATAATGTATCTGTTTTCACAGCGGCGCTTTATGGAAAGCATAGAACGTACCGGTTTGGTAGGATAAAAGATCAATTCAGTCAGAAAATGGGGTACCTCTGAAATCAAAAATTTCTGAGGAGGAATACATATGGAAAAACCAAATGTATTGTTTATCCTTGCAGATGACTTAGGATGGGGGGATGTCAGTTACCACGGTTCCCCCATCCAAACGCCAAATATCGACAGATTGGTTCAAAATGGAGTAGAACTAGACTGCCATTATGTATCTCCCCTGTGTACTCCTACCAGGGCATCACTTCTTACAGGGCGTTACGCTGGACGTTTTGGAAAGCACGCCACCGTTCCCAGTAATCAACCAGTGCTTCCTGATGGTTATTGGACAATGGCTGAAATGTTCAGGTCAGCTGGATATTCTACAGGGCTATTTGGAAAGTGGCATTTGGGTTCCGATCCTAAATTTTATCCTGGAAGATACGGTTTTGATTATAGCTATGGTAGTCTGGCTGGAGGAATTGACCCTTATACTCATCGTTATAAAGAGGGGCCTTATACCTACACCTGGCATCGTAATGGGGAGTTAATAGAAGAAGAAGGGCATGCTACCGATCTGATTACCCAGGAAGCTATCAAATGGATTAAAGAACAAAAATCACCTTGGTTTTGTTACGTACCATATACAGCAGTCCACGTCCCCGTTAGGGCGCCTGAAGAATGGATTGACCGTTATTGGGGAAGTCGTTATGATATTGATCCAGCGCGGGATCGATCTTTTAAGATCTATGCTGCATATGCAAGTCACATGGACCACTGCATTGGCAAGCTGATAGAAACCCTCAAGTGCCTTGATCAGATAGATAATACTATCATTATTTTTGCTTCGGATAATGGGGCGGTCATCACCAATCCGCGGCATGATGTAGCGCAGTATCCTGGACGATACGATGATATGCCGCGTCTAGGAAGCAATTATCCGCTTCGTGGGGGTAAGGCTCAGCTGTATGAAGGCGGAATTAGAACCCCGGCGGTCATTTCTTGGCCAGGGCGATTAAAACCTGGCAAGCTGGAGCAACCGATTCATATAGTAGATTGGATGCCTACCTTTGCTGCGCTGCTTGGATGTGTTCCGCCGAAAGATCCAAAATGGGATGGCATTAATATTTTGCCTGTTCTATTCGGAGACCAACGGTCAGTTTCTGAGAGAGTATTTTACTGGGATCTTACTCACGATAGATTTGCGGTACGCTGTGGTGATTGGAAGCTGATTTTAGATAAAAGAGAAGGACATCAGATGGCAGAACTTTTTCATCTAGGAGAAGATCATTTGGAAGAAAAGAATCTGGCATCGAAATATCCAGATGTTGTAAGACATCTAATGGGTGTGATACAAGAACAACATCAACTAGATGATGTTGATAAACGTAATGATGTGTAAACGATAGGAGTTTTGGAAAAATGGTCAAGCCTTTTTCTTTGCTTATAAAGCCGGCATCAGCCGACTGCAATCTGCGGTGCCAGTACTGCTTTTATATAGACAAGTCTTCGCTGTATCCCGAAACTCATATTCACAGGATGCCTGATGATGTCCTTGAGCGTATGATATCCACCTATATGGCGACACAGCAGCCGGTTTATTCGTTTGGCTGGCAGGGTGGGGAGCCTGCTCTTATGGGGGTAAAGTTCTTTGAAAAGGTGGTTTCGCTTCAGCAGCAATATGGTAGGCCGGGCACTAAGGTTTCCAACGGCCTTCAGACCAATGCCACGCTGATAGACGATGAACTGGCTGCGCTACTGGCACACTACAACTTCCTTGTGGGGGTCAGTTTGGATGGGCCGGAAGAGCTGCACGATCACTATCGCAGGACAGCTAGAGGGCATGGAACTCACAAGGATGTACTGAAAGGCATCGAGAGCTTACGTAAAAACAGGGTAGAATTTAACATACTGACGCTGGTCAATTCGAAAAACGCGAACAGTGGCAAGGAAGTGTACCGATATCTGAAGGATATGGGGTGCTTCTATCACCAGTACATCCCCTGCGTGGAGTTTGATGAAAAGTGGAATCCCATGCCTTATACAGTATCGGGGGAAGATTGGGGAACCTTTTTATGCGAGATTTTCGATGAGTGGATTAGGTCAGACGTGTCCAGAGTATTCGTGCGGATATTTGATTCGATATTGAACTTCCTTGTGGATGGGATATACACCACATGCCATCTGGCAGGGAACTGCTGTCAGTACTTTGTGGTGGAGTACAATGGGGATATATACCCTTGCGACTTTTTTGTCACCCGCGAGCTTAAGCTGGGAAACGTGATGGAGGACAGCTGGGAGGAGCTGCAAAACAGTACCACTTATGTGAAATTTGGACGTCAGAAGGCTGAATGGGACAGCCAATGCCAGAGGTGCCGGTGGCTTTACATATGCTCGGGAGATTGCATCAAGCACAGGCTGTATAGTGGCGGCCATCCCAAAAGGCTAAGCTGGCTGTGTGCTGGCTGGAAAAAATTTTTTGAGCATTCCATGCCGTATTTCAAACAATTGGCTTTGATGGTATTGAAAGAGAGGGAGCGCGCCGGCATTATTGAAAAAACAGGGCGCTATGAGCTGTTCCCTGAAAAGCAGCTGGGACGCAACGACCCGTGCTTTTGCGGCAGCGGCAAAAAATACAAGAAATGCCACGGAAATGTCAACGTCTCTGATGCTTTCTAGATCCGATACACGCTTTTTTGAATAGCTATAAGCTATGGGCACGCTTATAAGCATGCGTATATTATAATGAAACTGGGTATTCTTAACGGGCATGTTCAATTGGTATATATGTTGGTATATATGAGAGTATAAATAATATTAAGTAATAAAAAAGAAGGCTCCTTGCTCATACCCACTGGAAAGGCAAGGAGCTTTCCTTTTGCCATCCTTTGTATCACCCTTTAGCAAAGGTTTCACGAATATTGCCTTTTGCTCGCCATTTACTGTTATTTCAGTGTAATATGCATTTCTCGCTTAAAACAGGGGAAAATTCTTATCGTCAATCGAATTAGATACTCCGTGTCAGCACCTCATGGGCTTCCTTGAGCTTCTCTATTACAGGTATGCCCTGTGGGCATGCGCTCTCGCACTGGCCGCATTCCACGCAGTTGGAGGCATCAGCATTCTCCTCGATAAGCTTTTTATACTCTTTGCTCTGTCCTGCAACATCGTCATACATGGAGGCGTTGTTGTACAGGCTGAATATCCTGGGTATATTTATCCCCGAAGGACAGGGCATGCAGTAATTGCAGGACGTACAGCTCACCCTTATCTTGCTTTCATACGCGGCTTTTACCTTGGCAACCAAGTCAAGCTCTTCTTGAGTCATTGAATTGGGGGCCGCGTTTTTAAATATCTCGATATTTTCCTTGAGTTGTTCCATGGTGCTGACGCCGCTTAAGATGACTGTCACCTCAGGGAAGTTGTACAGCCATCTGAATGCCCATTCAACCGGAGAACGCTTTACGCTGAAGCTGTCCCACAGCTCCTGAATATCCCTGGGTATGTTATGGGCAAGCCTGCCACCCTTTAAGGGCTCCATTATCACGACGGGTATTCCTTTGGATGCGGCGTAGCGCATGCCTTCTACCCCGGCCTGATAGTTCTCATCCAGGAAATTGAGCTGAATCTGGCACATCTTCCAGTCGTACGCGTCTATTATCGATTTAAATACCGGCAGCTCATCGTGAAATGAAAATCCAGGATATTTTATCTTTCCAGATTCGACAGCTTTATCTAGGAACTTCAATATGTTGAATTTTTCTACTTTTTCCCACCTTTCCTTATCCAGAGCGTGCAGCAAATAGAAGTCGATATAGTCAACCTGAAGTTTTGACAGCTGCTCGTCCAGCAGTTTTTCGCAGTCTTCATAGGACTCCACTTTCCACATGGGGAGCTTAGTGGCCAGCTTCACCCTTTCACGGTATCCATCCTTTAAAGCTTTACCTACCACTATTTCGCTGTTGCCGCCATGATACGGATAAGCGGTATCTATGTAATTGACACCGTTGTCTATTGCATACCTAATCATCTTGATGGCTTCTTCTTCGTCTATGACCGACTGATCCGTTGAACCGTCCGGCTGTACTTTAAGGGGCAAACGCATGCAACCCATACCAAACGTTGAAACTTTAAAACCTAGGTCCCCAAACTCCCTGTAATACAACTTTAATCCCTCCCTGTTTCATTTATGGTTCTTTAAATTATATCAAATTTACAGTTAAAATTAAAGTCAACGCCTATTTATCGCTGTTTTTCAGGGATTTAACATATGCAGCAAATTCTGCATCGGCTCCGCCAATGTGGGTTATAATCCAGTTTACCACCTTTTTGCTAAACTGAATGGTAAAATGTAGGGAAGCTCCCTCATCCTCAAATTTCTTCTTTAAATTTTCAACTTCTTTGAGGAAAGCCTGGTGCATCCTCAAATGCTGCTCATACTTGGGATAGTCGTATTTCTTTTGATAATCCTGTTCGTAATTGAAATGCGTCACCACGTAATCCGAGAGGAAGTCCATTGTGCTGCCCACTTCTTCTTTGCCTTTCCCTTCGGCGCAGGCCTGCAAAAAATCGTTGACGGCGTTTATCAGCGCTTTGTGCTGCCTATCGATCTCCTCAATGCCGATTTCCAGCTCGGGCCTCCACTTTATGGACATAGTACCACCTTCTTTCGTCCTCATTCTTTATAATATATTTTCATAAACGGATTTTGAGGCTGTAAAACATATTTTTTATGATATTTACAAGAATTCTGCAGAAAGCCTCGTCCTTGTAGGGCGGGGATGAATGCAAGGGTTGAAACTGAGAACCAAGTATGATATAATTAAACCAAATCTTGGAATTAAGAAGGTTGGTTTAGAATGAATACCTACAAATCCACACGACATGCTAAATTCCTAATCAACTACCACTTTGTTTGGATACCAAAGTACAGAAAAGACTTTTTAAAAGACCCTGAGGTAAAAAATACAGTTGAAGAAACAATCAGGGAACTATCCAAGACATACAAGTTTGATATTTTAGCACTTGAAATAATGCCTGACCATATTCATCTATTTATTTCTGCACTTCCAAGGTATTCTCCAAGCGAACTTATTAATGTTATAAAGGGCGCTACTGGCAGGAAGATAGGACAAAAGTTTCCCCAGTACAAACAAAGAGATTCTGTCTGGACAAGAGCGTACTTTGTGGCAACTGCAGGTAATGTATCTGCCGAAACCATCAAGAAGTATATAGAGAGCCAATGGAAGAAGGTAGAGAAGGATGGATAAGACATATATTTTGTCAGTTCCAGAAGAATATCAAGGTTTAGCGAGAGAAATTTCAATGGTATCTGGTAAAATCTACTCTAAAGCAGTAAATTTTTTTAAAAGGATACAAGCAAAAGGGATAAATGTTTCGAGAAAGACATTTGACCAGTATATGGAATGGTGGCTGCATCAAAAGAGTTTTAAACTTCATAGTCAAAGCAAACAGGCAGCATACCAGCAGTTTTGGACTGCATATCAGGCATACCTGAAAAGATTACAAAAGGCAAAGGAGAAAGGCCAAGATACATCCAAGATAAGACCACCATTCAGGAACAAGAAGTATAATAAAGTGGTTTTTAAGAAAAGCGCAATTCATTTTAAAGATGGGGACTTGATTTTGTCAAATGGGAAGGAACAAGCACCAATGGTTATAAAAGGGTGTTGTTTAAAAGGTGCTCCCAAGTATGCAGAGCTGATTTTCCATCAAGACAAGAAGAAATATTATCTTCACATTGTGGTTGAAGTAGGAGAAGGAAAAATTGAGAATACCGCAGGAGTCATGGCAATAGATCTTGGAGTAATACATCCGATGGTTTGTTTTGATGGCAGAAAAGTTTTAATCTATAATGGTGGTATTCTGAACTCAAAGATAAGATACCGCAATAAAAAACTTGGAGAATTTCAGCAAAAACTATCTAAGTGTCAGAAAGATTCAAGAAAATTCAAAGAGCTTTTGAGAGCAAAGAGGGAAGTATTGAGAAGAGTTAACAATCAAATTAGAGATGTGTTGGAAAAATACACATCTTATTTGGTAGGGTATTGTATTAAAAATGGTATAGGGACAATTGTATTAGGTGATTTGAAGGGTATAAGGAATGGGGCAAGACATGGGAAAGTACCGAATCAAAAAATCCATCAATGGATGTTTAGAAGAGTAGCAAGAAGGATAGAAGAGAAAGCCGAGTTTGTGGGGATAGAAGTCAAATTTATAAAAGAAAATGGGACATCACAGAGTTGTCCTGTGTGTGGTAGCAAAAACAAGCCAGAAAACAGGAACTATGAATGGCAAAAGCTGTGGTTTTAGATATCACAGGGATGGAGTGGGAGCGATAAACATATACAGAAAGTATACAGGCTCTTTAAGCCTGGTAGTAGGGCTATTGGCTTGCCCCACAGGTGTGAGGTACACACCACACCTGTGTTGCCCTATTGAGTGGAATATCCACCCAGTAGGGAAGACGGCCTGAAATTCGGAGCTGTTAAGAATCCTCGCCCCTTCCAGGGCGGGGAGAAGTCAAATGTTTGTTTCCATGTAGTACCATAACTTATGGAGCACGTAAATCATCGGGGCTAGCAATTAAATCAGCACTCAGGATAAAATAAAAAGCATGCGCGAAACAGCTGCTACGTTTTCATTCTGGCTGTTATCAATCATAAGCTGGGGGGTACCTTATGCGCATTTTATACTTTGAACCCTATTCATGTAAAAGGCGACATGCATTGGTCGTGGAGTGCATAGAGCGCATAAAGCAGGGGCAGACGGCGTTGTACATACTGCCTTCAAGGGAAGCCATGTTTGACGTGAGGCGGCTTTTTGTCGAACAAATGGGGGGTATCTTCAACTGCCACGTTTTTGGCTTTGATGACCTGGAACGGATGATCCTGGAGAATGAGCTGAGGAAGAAGCGCGTGATCGACGATACCGAGAAAAGAGTCATATTAAGGCGGTTGGTTGATGGGCTTTCAGAGGATAATTTTTTCAGGCAAGTGAGATACAAGCAGGGCTTTTTAAATCTTATGATTGATGCCATAAGGCTTTTTAAGCGCTCGTGCATCACGCCAGATGAATTTTGGGTCAGGACCTCGAACTTTCACGGCAGATTGCTTGAAAAGTGCCGGGGTGTGTACGAAATCTACCTGGAGTATGAAAGGTTTAAGGCATACAGGAATCTCATGGATATAGAAGACATTTCGCTTGAGGCCGTCAAGGCATGCAGGGATGCAAAAATATTGAAAACCACGGGCGTTATAGTTATAGACGGGTTTGTAAACATAGACCCCGTGAATTTGAACCTGGTCAGCAGCATAATGGAGAACCATCCCGAGATTCCCATATATGTTAATGTGCCGTTTAAAAACGACTATAACCGCGACTTCGTGATGGGGGAGGTCATCAAGGATTTTGAAGGATTGGGGTTTGAACGTATAGAAGCTGACGTTGATACCTGCTCGGGTTTGGAAGAACTGGCAGCAAAGCTATATTCCGGAGGAGCCAGCGTAAGTATTGGTGGCGAAGACTTGCAAATACTGAACAGCCCTTGTATTGACCATGAGGTAAGGACGGCGGCCAGACGAATAAAAGGGCTTATACAGGATTCAAACGTGAATCCCTCCGATATAGCCGTTGTGGTTGCCGATATGGATGGCTACAAGGATAAGGTCCTCGAGGTGTTTAGGGAGTATGGCATTCCCACAAAGGCTCGAAGGCAAAACGGCTTGGTGTCGATCCCCTTGATAAAGGATATAATGTCGCTGCTAAAATTTGTGCTCTATCAGGAAGAGAGGGACAGCGCTTTTGTATCCATAGTTACCTCCAAGTATCTGTTGCCATTTGACGTCCTGCATCATGAAGGGTTTGAGGTTACAAGGCTGCTTGCCATTGCCGAGCGCATACTTGGAGAGCATTCTGGACAGCCCGGCATGTACTTTGCGGAATTTTTAAAAGGGTATGCGGAGGTAGCGCAGGACGATATGGCCAAGGCCGGTATGGAAGAGTACATAGGCGTGGTCACCAAATTTTTAAGCGGGCTGGAGAGCCTTGTGAATGCCCAAAATTCCAGCCCGGTGGAGCTTTTTCACCTCTTTAACGAGCTTTTGAAAAGGCTTAACATAGAGGATAAAATTTCAAAGCTTTACAGCCATGGCCTGCTGGATGTAGAGCTGTGGCTGCGCGATATAGAAGCCGTGAGCAGGATGTTTGACGCCCTGGAACGGTTGTATAAGGCCTATGGGCAGTATTCTTCCGAAAGCGATACCGCAACTTTACAACAGGCTGTCCATGACGTCATATCCGCTTTATCTGAGCAACAGGCCGCTGACCTCAGCGCCGAGAGGGGTGGGGTGAGGCTTATCACCCCTGACCTCATAAGAGGGCAGCGGTACCATGCAGTTTTTGTACTGGGATTGAACGAGGGTATCTTTCCTGTCGGCAGTGGCGGTGTCGGCATATTTGACGGCTACGAAGCTGACAGGCTTTTCGAGGTGGGCATCAATTTGAGACCATTGCGGTGGGAGCTTGAGCGTGAGAAAATCAGGTTTAATGCCTGCATATCTTCGGCGCGACAAAGCCTTTATCTGTCGTACAGGACGGCAGATGAGGACGGGAGCGTGATGATCCCCTCGCCTTTTATAGACGAAGTCCTGTCGACTTTGAATGAGCAAAGCCGTAAATCCGTAGTGGCGCAGCCTGTCAGCATGAGGGATAGGATGGCGTTTGATGAAAAACCCTGCAGCACAAGGGAAGCCATAAAGGTCCTGAGCCTGCGCCTCAGGGATGCCAGGGGAGCAAGGCATATCGATTGGGGAGCACCTGCTGAGGAGGCAGCAAACAGGCTAAGGTATTCGGCTTATGCAGCCGATATCGAATTTTCAAGGGAGTTTTGCCCTCAGTTTGATTCCTACGATGGCAGGCTCACGCTGCCGCACCTCAAGCAGCAGGATTTGGAGTATGTCTTTTCTGCTTCGCAGCTCAACAGCTATGTGTGGTGCCCTTTCACCTATTTTGCACAGAGGGTTCTTGACATACAGGTTGAGGATGATACCGCTGAACGGTTTATGGGCATTGGGAGCTTTTATCACTCCGTGCTGAAGGCCTACTATCAGGATAACGACGATGTGTTGACGCCTAATATACAAAGGCTTAACGCCGTCTTTTTTGAGCAGGCACAGGATCTGCACCTCGACCATGTCTTGCCTCCGCTTAAGGACTTTGCTTTGAAGCAGCTGCATAGCGTGCTGGAGAATTTCATCGTCCATGATGCCCGGAACATGGCAAGGTACTATGAGGTTACGGGGCGCATTTTGAAACCGGTGATGCTGGAAGAATTTTTTGAAACCACAATCGATGGATGCAGCGCCGTCATACGGGGCGTAGCAGACAGGGTGGATATGGAGGCCGATGCAAAAGGCCGGTTTACGGGCAGATACATAATATATGATTACAAAAAGAGCGGCATAAAGAGCATAAAGGAATGCATAGAAGGCAGCGATTTTCAGTTGCCGCTGTACTACGCTGCCGTCAATGAAATGATAAAGAAGCGGTTTGGAATAAAAAACCCGGAGTGCCTGGCCCTTTTGTATTACAGCATTGAAAAGCTGGAGTGGAACGGCATAATTCGAAAGGACGTAAAGAATGCGCTGTTTGAGGGCAGAAAAGGGCCTAGGACAACTCCTGCCAAAAGCAATATGCAGGTAGTGCTGTCCTGGAGCCTGAAGGAGGCCGCAAAGGTCATAAACAGGATAAGGCAGGGATACTTCATGCCGCAAAAGGAGTGCCCGGCGGGAATCTTCGGCTGTACCTACAGCGGCATGTGCAGGCATGACGAAGCCAGGATGGCCAGAAAGGAGAGGGTGTGAAGGTGCTTCAGGATATATGCAAAAGGTATGGCGTAAACGAGGAGCAGGCCAGGGCCCTTGATACCACTGCCAGCATCGCGGTGCGGGCGGGTGCAGGCTCCGGCAAAACGCGGGTGCTGACGCGGCGCTTCATAAGGCTGATCCTGGAAAATTCCGATGTAGACCTTGACAGCATAGTGGCTATAACCTTTACTCGCAAAGCCGCAGCCGAGATGAAGGACAGGATACGCAAGGAGCTTTCGGACAGGATCCTAAAAAGCAGCAGCCTGGATGAAAAGAAAAGGCTTTCGGGATTGAGGATGCGGATCACCAGCGCCAACATCGATACCATACACGGATTTTGCGCCAAGCTGCTGCGCGAAAACTTTGCGTATCTGGGCATCGACCCCGATTTTAAGGTGATGGACGAGATCGACAGGGATATCGTGCTTTCAAGGATAGCCGATGAAGTAATACGGGAGTTTGTCGAGGACCCGCAAAACGCCAAAGTGGTTGCGGCTATTGCCGAAAGATTGCCGGTATCGTTGTTTACCGGGGACCTTAAAGATGGAATTTTATCGGCATTCAAGGCGATGATGGAAAGGGGATGTACGCCAGAGGATCTGAAACCGAGCGTTGGAACCGGAGAAAGCTGTGAAGAAACAGAGCAAAAGGGCAGTAGTGATATTCAAAGCGATAAAGCGGATGGAGAAGCTGATTGCGCTCATGAAAGTGCAAATCATGTTTATGAAGAATCTGACGACGATGGCCCAGGGGACGGTTGCGATGGTGCAACGGACGGCCGGCGGCGTCAAGAACCTGTGCAGGTGGGGCAATACAGCCAAGAGAATGCGGTAAAAGGCGCAGAAGCGGACCTTGTGCACATTTTAGAAGATATGGGCCTGCGGCTGATACGACAGCTGTACAGGAGCTATAGCCAGTACAAGGACAGGGAGAATATGCTCGATTTCAACGATTTGGAGCTTAATGCGTTAAAGCTTCTCAGCAACCCCGATATACAGAAATACTACCATGAGAAGTTTACTGCCATAATGGTAGATGAGTTTCAGGACCTCAATCCCCTTCAAAAGAAAATCCTTGACCTCCTTACCCACGTGGACGGATGTATACCGCAGGGAAGGCTTTTCATAGTGGGAGACTACAAGCAGTCCATATACGGATTCAGGGGTTCGGATTACAGGGTGTTTGAAGAGGGGTGCAGGCAGATCTCTG
The DNA here is from genome assembly GCA_000526435.1 of Caldicoprobacter oshimai DSM 21659. Classification (GTDB taxonomy): domain Bacteria; phylum Bacillota; class Clostridia; order Caldicoprobacterales; family Caldicoprobacteraceae; genus Caldicoprobacter; species Caldicoprobacter oshimai. Next base: position 114,397 of record JAGB01000002.1, on the reverse strand, counting down.
AGCATGGCGGAAGGGTGGAATACTTGAGCAATTGCTACAGGAGCACCAAAACCATCATAGGTTTTGTCAACGGAGTGTTTAAACACCTATTAGACCCATATGAGCCTTTAAAATACCCCGAGCAACAGAAGGATAAGCGCTACAATGAGCCAAAGGTGGAGCTTATAACATGGGATAAGGAGGCTTTAAAGCAGGTCAAGCCCAGGACCAGATGGGATTTGGCAAAGGGGCTGCTGCTCTCCGAGGATTCGATGGATCAGCTTAAAAAGGTATTGGAAGAGGAATACGAGGATATAGTTTTGGCGGGCAAAAAGGATTACCAGGGAGATGTGATTGCGGCAGCCATTCACAGGCTTGTATCACAAGGCTTTGATTACAGCGACATAGCCATACTTTTAAGGAGCAGGTCCTCGCTGGCGCAGGTCGAACGGGCGCTTACAAACCACCGTATCCCTTACTGCGTGCTTGGGGGAATAGGGTTTTGGAGCAGGCAGGAGGTAACCGACATACTGGCTCTATACAGGTTGGTGTTTTATCCGGATGACAGGCTGGCCCTGTTCACCGTACTGAGATCGCCCATATTCGGATTTTCCGATGACCTTTTGCTCGAACTTGCAGGATTTATGAAAGAACAGGGGATGGAGCATACCAGGCCGGATGCGTTGATGGAGGCTTTTTCAGAAGCTTTGCAGGATGAGAGAGCCTGGGTGGTTCAAAGGGCGGCTTCCATACTTAAAGGGGCCTGTGCCCTTGGCGGGATAACAAATGCAGCGGAATTATTTGATAGGCTCATTGAGCTGACAGGGTATGATGAAATCTTGATGGCCCTGCCCTATGGCGAGAAAAAGCTGCGCAACCTGGAGAAGCTGATGGGAATAGTTGAGCGGTTTGAGGATAAGGGGATATATACAGCCCGGGATTTCCTGGTGTACGTGGATACTCTGAGCAGGTCATCGGCCAGGGAAGAAGAGGCTTCGCTGGACAGCGAGGACAGCAATGCGGTGAAGATATTGACCATCCACGCTTCAAAAGGCCTGGAATTTAGAGCGGTTTTAATACCCGATATGGATCAGGCGCTGGATGCCCAGGCAAAAAAGAATAAACCTCTTTTTCTGCTGGATGAACACAACAACCTGGTGGCCATGGGCGTTGACGGTGAAGGCAAGCTAAATGAGGCGGTAAACCCAGCATACGCCGAGATTTATAACCGTAGGCTGCTGGCAGAGCTTGACGAGTCAAGAAGGCTTTTCTACGTCGCGGCCACCCGTGCACGGGAGTATCTGGGACTGATAGGGCAGCGTCAGGATATAGATGGGGATTATGCCCCTGAAAAGCTGAACAGTTTCATGAAGCAGCTCATGTGGGCCATCCAGCAATCCGGCACCATTGCAGAGTTGGCCGAGGTGAAGGCAGAGGAGCTACTGCCTCTTGAGGCGGAGTGGGATGAAGGTGGCCAAGCCGTTTTGAAGAACATCGATGCCGACGACGCCTTTACGCTGAGGTTAAAACCCCTGGATGCTTCCCGCGAAGGGAGCATAAGCATATCATCCTGGCTGAAATACAGGGGCTGTCCCAGGAGGTTTTACCTTGAAAATATATTAAACCTCAGACAGGACAGCCGCGCATCTCTGCATGAATTGCTGGAAGAGAGGATGGATGAGTGGGCAGGTGAGACCACACCTGTTGATTTAGGGATAAACGTTCATCTTTTGCTAAAGGAAGTCGATGTGGCTGATTTGCCCGGATTGAAAATCGAAACCTTGACCGAGTTTGCCAGGGAACTGGGCATCGATATCCAGCGCTATGTGTCGGCGCTTAAAGGATATATGCAGGGGTTGTGTAAGATAGAGAAACAGCGCGCAAAAGAGGTACGAGGCCAACTGCTCGATAGCTTGAGAGAATACGCCTTTAGGGTGCCCATCGATGAGGGCCTTTACTTCTCAGGGATCGTCGATAGGGTGGATATTTACCGGGGAGAAGGGCGTCTCAGGGCTACCGTCATAGATTATAAAACCAATCGCGTAAACAGCCTTGCTGAAGCCGAGGAAAAGGCGATGTACTATCACGACCAGCTTGTCTGTTACGCCTGGGCTTTGAATAAGGTGCTATATTACAAAGGGGAAAAGGTTGTGGTGGATGAGGCGGTTATATATTTCTTGAACGCCGGAAAGGCTGTAAGCGTCCCACTTGGTAAAGGATATGCCGAGGAAGTAATTGACGAGATGGTGGCTGAGGCGCCTGCTTTGCTGGGCATGAAACCGTTTGATGAGTACAAACCTAAAAAATCCGAGGCATGTGCTTTGTGTCCGGTGAGAAGGTTTTGCGATGTGGTCGTGGAAAGTTTTTGAATTTTTTATGAGAAATGCTTGCGTTTATGTTATATTATATCCTATAATAATCATAAAATTATATATTTCTTAGGAGAAAAAGTCAATTCAGTGAATTGGAGGCATAATATGGTCACAGCGGATCAACTACTGGTTAAACAGATAAACAAATCAATAGTGCTCAATACCATAAGAAAGAAAGAGGTTATTTCAAGGGCTGGTATTGCTGAGTTTACAGGTTTAAACAAGTCCACCGTTTCCTTTCTGGTAGATGAACTTATAAAGGAAGGACTTGTAAAGGAAATAGGGCCTGGTGAATCAAAGGGTGGCAGAAAGCCAATTATGTTGACGATAAATGATAAAGGAGGTTGTGTAATAGGCGTTGATTTGGGCGTAAATTATATTTTGACCGTTTTAACTGATTTGGTAGGGAATGAGCTGTGGGAAAAGAAAGTAGATATAAAGCTGGGAGAAGACAAAGAGAAAGTTATTGACCTTTTGATGCAATCAATTGAGGAGGCAATTGAGAATGCGCCCAGGACAGTGAAAGGTATTACGGGCATTGGAATAGGTGTACCCGGAATTGTGGATTATAGGAAGGGAACTGTGTTGATGGCTCCCAACCTCAAATGGAAGGATGTACCTCTCAAAGAGATGGTGGAAGAAAAATTTAAAATAAAGGTACATATTGATAACGAGGCAAATGTGGGTGCAGTGGGGGAAAAATGGTTTGGGGTTGGGATTGAATGCAGCAATTTTGTTTACGTCAGCGCAGGAATAGGGATAGGAACAGGTATAATAATTAATGGGGAGCTTTACAGAGGCGCATCTGGATTAGCGGGCGAAATAGGACATGCAACAATAAATATATATGACGAACTGTGCAACTGCGGGAATACCGGCTGCTGGGAAAACTATGCTTCTGAAAGAGCATTGCTGGATTACATGCAAGCTCAGTTGAAGCAAGGAAAGCAGGATAAATATATAAACAGTCAGAATATCAGTGACTTAAACGCTTTGCGCATTATAGATTTTGCGCATAAGGGGAGCAGTATTGCCATAGAGGGGTTAAGGGAGATAGGCAAGAATCTTGGTGTAGGAATAATAAATTTGATAAACACATTTAATCCGGAAATGGTAATTAGTGGGAATACATTGTCCCTTGCAGAGGATATTATCCTGCCTGAGATTTTGGATGAGGTAAGCAAGAAATGCTTTGTATATAAGTATCACAAGGTGAAAATCAGAACTTCAAAATTGAAATTTCATGCAGGAGCTATGGGGGCTGTATCGCTTGTTATATCAAAATTGTTTGCGCACCCTGAATTTTAATTTTGCTATGCAAGAATAGTACTTTTGTAAGTTTATCCAGACGACTAATTATGTTATAATAATATCTGCAATTGCATAAATGATAAAAGGAGTGAACGGCGTGAAAGTAGTTTTTAGATGGTTTGGAGAAAATGACGATAGCGTAACTCTTGAACAGATACGTCAAATACCGGGGGTAACCGGTGTTGTTTCTGCATTGTTTGATATCCCCGTGGGAGAAGTGTGGCCTTTAGAGAGGATACTTGCTTTAAAAAAGAAGATAGAGGATCACGGTTTAAAATTGGAGGTAATAGAAAGCGTTAATGTACATGAGGACATAAAACTGGGTTTACCGACCCGAGATCGTTACATCGAAAACTATATAGAGACCATAAAGAACCTGGGGCAGGCCGGTATTAAGGTGCTGTGTTATAATTTCATGCCAGTGTTTGACTGGATACGCACCGATTTAGCCATGAAGTTGCCCGATGGCTCGGAAGTCATGGCATATGACGATAATGTGATCAGGGATTTGGATCCCATTGAACTGATCAATGAGATGGAATCCGGCTCAAGGGGATATTCGCTACCCGGTTGGGAACCTTACAGGCTGAAAGAGATAAGAAGGCTATTCGAACTTTATAAGGATGTTGATGAGGAAAAGCTGTTCCAGAATCTGAAATATTTTCTTGAAAGTATAGTCCCGGTTTGTGAAAAATACGATGTGAAGCTGGCTATTCATCCGGATGATCCGCCATGGTCAGTATTTAAGCTGCCGCGAATTGTTACCAACAAAGAAAATTTGGACAGGATAATCAATCTTGTTGATAGTCCATACAATGGGCTTACGCTGTGTACCGGTTCGCTGGGAGCCAATTTGAAAAACAACCTACCCGAAATGATAAGATATTTTGGCGGCAAGGGGAGGATACATTTTGCTCATATAAGAAATATAAAGGTTGAAAAGCAGGGGGTTTTTTATGAGACGTCACACCTGTCTTCAGATGGTTCGTTTGATATGTTTGAAATCATGAAAGCCTATTACGATATAGGCTTTGATGGGTATATGCGCCCTGACCATGGAAGAATGATATGGGGCGAAAAGGCACGGCCGGGATATGGCCTGTATGATAGGGCTCTGGGGATAATGTATTTGCTTGGGCTTTGGGAAGCGATTGACAAGATGAGCAAAAAGTAAGAGTTGGGAGATGGAGTGATGGATAGTGGATTTGAATAAAAGCAATGTTTACGAGTGCTGGTTAAATTATAAACATTTACCCCATAATTTTGATGATGAATATAAAAGGTTTTGTAGCTATATTGTAGCCAAAAGCAACCCTCCTATTATAAATTCTGCACTTGAGGAGCTTAAATTTGCATTTACTAGGTTTATGGGGCGTATGCCTGAGGTGTTGGATTCTTATCCTGATTCCGATTGTATACTTGTGGGCACTCTAGATGATGCAGCGGATGAAGCGCTAAGGGTAAGCCGCGGCGATTTACCTGAAGATGGGTTTATGGTGCACAAATTTGAGCGCAACGGTAAAAATGTACTGGCTGTTATAGGCAAAAACGAAAAAGGAGCATTGTATGGGGTATTTCATCTTTTAAGGTCGATGTGTTGTGGAAAACCACTTGCTCAGGTACAGGGCATCGATGGTCCGCGTAACCCATTGAGGGTTATAAACCACTGGGATAATTTGAGCGGCGATATAGAAAGGGGATATGCAGGAAAATCCATATTTTTTAAGGATAACAGGATTGTCAGCGATTTGAGCAGAGTTAAGGATTATGCACGGCTTCTGGCATCTGTAGGTGTAAACGGCGTTGCCATCAACAATGTCAATGTACATCAGGTAGAGACACGCCTTATAACCAACGAATTCTTGCCTGATGTGGCAAGAATTGCTGACGTATTTAGGCAATACGGAATCAAATTGTATTTAAGTATAAATTTCGCCGCCCCTGTGGAGATAGGTGGTTTGCCCACTGCTGATCCCCTGGATGAGTCGGTCAAAAAGTGGTGGAGGGATGTAGCCGATAATATCTATAAATACATTCCAGATTTTGGTGGCTTTGTTGTCAAAGCCGATTCGGAATTCAGGCCAGGACCCTTTACTTACGGCAGAAATCACGCCGAGGGGGCAAACATGCTGGCAGAGGCTTTGAAACCTCACGGCGGTGTGGTTTTCTGGAGGGCTTTTGTATACAATTGCCAGGTTGACTGGAGAGACCGAAGTGTGGATAGAGCTAAGGCCGCATATGAGAACTTCAAACCGCTAGATGGAAAGTTTTTGGACAACGTAATTGTGCAGATTAAGAACGGCCCAATGGATTTCCAGATAAGAGAACCGGTCTCTCCGTTGTTTGGCGCCATGGAAAAAACCAACGTTGCTGTAGAATTTCAAATTACTCAAGAGTATACGGGTCAGCAAAAGGACCTGTGTTATCTGGTTACTATGTGGAAAGAGGTATTGGATTTTGATACTTATGCAAAGGGGCAGGGGTCAACAGTCAGCAAGGTTGTCAGCGGTTCGCTCTTTGGGATGAAATACGGGGGCGTAGTGGGCGTTTCGAATATTGGGGACAGCAAATGCTGGACCGGCCATCCGCTGGCACAGGCTAACTTATACGGGTTTGGGCGATTGGGATGGAACCCTGAACTGTCTGCCCAGGAGATAGCAGAAGAATGGGTAAAGTTGACTTTCGGCCACGACAAACAAGTTGTAGACACGATAGTGTCCATGCTGATGGCTTCCAGGGATATTTATGAGAAATATACGGCTCCGCTGGGGATAGGGTGGATGGTAAATCCGGGGCATCATTATGGCCCAAATGTAGATGGATACGAGTATTCGCACTGGGGTACGTATCATTATGCCGATTGGAAAGGGATTGGCGTTGACAGGACGGTAGCTACCGGGACAGGATTTACTGCGCAGTACAGGGAACCGGTAGCCAGCATGTACGAGAACATAGAGACCTGTCCCGATGAGCTTCTGCTGTTTTTCCATCATGTGCCGTATACTCATAAGTTGAAATCTGGTAAAACGGTAATACAACATATATATGATACTCATTTTGAAGGAGCGAAAGAAGCCGAGGGGTTAAAGGAAAAATGGCTAACGCTAAAAGGGAAAGTTGACGATGAAATATTTGACATGGTTTTAGAAAGATTGGAAATGCAGATCAAAAACGCCATTGAATGGCGGGATGTAGTAAATACTTATTTTTACAGAAAAACCGGTATTGATGATATACACGGGAGAAAAATTTATAAATAGGTGATAAGAGCTGCTTCACTGGTTGGTGGGGCAGCTCTTTTTAATATAATTCTTAATAAAATTGAGGATTTGATGATTCCTTATTGAATTGGTATATTGACAAATGTGAGAGCCAAGGGTTATAATTATACTGCAACCCCACCCTAGGTAGGGTAGGGTAGTCTGGGATTTGTGGTTATGTTAGAAATCATGAAGCGGTCATAATTATGTTACGAATCACGAAATGGTTGTAATTATTATAATTATGTTGCCAATCACGATACGGCCATAGGTAGGTATGTTATGAATCATGAAATGGTCATAATTATGTTGCGAATTACGAAACGGTCACAATGATGATTTGGTTGGAATCACAACCGAATCAAAAGAAGAAAATATAAAAGAGGTGAAATAAGATATGGCAAAACGGACTTTCAGCATTACTGGAATGACGTGCGCGGCATGCGCAAGGGCCATAGAGAGAAGCGTCAGCAAAGTAGATGGCGTAAAGTCAGCCAGCGTGAATTTTGCCACCGAAAAGCTGACGGTGGAGTTTGATGAAGGCAAAGTGGATTTGAGCAGGATAAAAGAGGCGGTTGAAAAAGCCGGATATGGAGTGCAGGAGGATGAGGAGCCCAGCAGAAGAGAGGTAAGTATCTCCATAGGTGGGATGACATGTGCGGCCTGTGCAAAGGCAATTGAAAGGGCCATAAAGAGGCTGCCCGGTATTGACGAGGTAAGCGTCAATTTAGCCACAGAAAAGGCCAGGGTAGTATATAATCCTGCTATGATACGGCTGTCGGAAATAAAACAGGCCATCATCAAGGCCGGGTATAAACCGCTGGAGGCGGAAGACGGGGAGCAACGGGTCGATCAGGAGAAGTTGCGCCGACAAAGGGAGCTTAAGGATTTGAGGACCAGGTTGCTAGTATCCATAATATTTGCGGTGCCGCTTCTGTACATCGCCATGGGACACATGCTGGGGCTGCCGCTGCCCGAGGTTATCATGCCCGATATGCATCCCTTGAATTTTTCTATGGTTCAGCTGCTGCTTACCCTCCCTATTGTGGTTGCGGGCTATAGATTTTATACGGTGGGTTTTGGTAACCTGATAAGGCGCCACCCCAATATGGATTCGTTGATAGCGGTAGGTACCAGCGCGGCGTTTGTGTACGGCGTTTATGCCATATTCAGGATAGCCACCGGGCATACCGAATATGCCATGAACCTGTATTTCGAATCGGCCGGCGTTATAATCACCTTGATCTTGCTTGGCAGATACCTGGAGTCCATCGCCAAGGGCAAGACCTCCGAAGCCATAAGAAGGCTTATGGACCTTTCGCCCAGGACAGCGGTGGTTATACACGAGGACAAGGAATTGACGATTCCAGTCGAAGAAGTCGAGGTAGGGGATATACTGCTTGTGAGGCCGGGGGACAGGATTCCGGTCGACGGGGAAGTTATAGAGGGGAGGACCTCGGTGGATGAGTCCATGCTGACTGGCGAGAGCATTCCGGTGGAGAAAGTGCCCGGCAGCAAAGTGGTAGGGGGCAGCATAAACAAGAACGGTACCATAAAGATGAAGGCCACAAAAGTAGGCAAGGATACCGTTTTAGCCCAGATCATAAAGCTGGTGGAGGAAGCACAGGGTTCCAAGGCGCCCATAGCCAAGCTGGCCGATGTCATATCCGGATACTTTGTGCCGGTGGTCATCGCCATTGCGGTTGTCGCGGCCGTGGCTTGGATTCTGACGGGTGAATCGGCTATCTTCGCCCTCACGATATTCATATCAGTGCTGGTGATAGCCTGCCCGTGTGCTCTCGGCCTTGCAACTCCCACCGCCATCATGGTGAGTACTGGCAAAGGCGCCGAATATGGTATACTGATTAAAAGTGGTGAGGCGCTTGAAATGGCGCACAGGATAGATACGGTTGTGCTGGACAAGACCGGTACCATAACCGAAGGCAAACCGAAGGTGACCGATATTATAACAAGCGGTTTTATCAGCCAGGACGAACTGCTGCGCCTGTCGGCTTCGGCCGAAGTGGCGTCCGAGCATCCACTGGGTGAGGCCATTGTAAGAAGTGCCAGGGAAAGGAACATGGAGCTTGCTTGGGTAGAAAGCTTTGAAGCCATCCCGGGTCAGGGCATCGAGGTAGTCACCCAGGGCAAGCAGGTCCTTTTGGGCAACAGGAAGCTTATGGAGGATAGGAATGTCGAGATTACGCTTCAGCAGGAGTACGACAGGCTGGCCGAAGAGGGCAAGACGCCCATGTTCGTTGCCGTGGATGGTAAGCTTGCCGGCATCATAGCGGTATCCGACGTCATAAAGCCTACAAGCAGAAAAGCAGTAGAACAGCTTCACAAAATGGGCATAAAGGTGGTAATGATAACCGGGGATAACGCTCGAACCGCTCAGGCCATAGCAAAGCAGGTGGGTATAGACATGGTGCTGGCCGAGGTGCTGCCTCAGGATAAGGCCAACGAAGTCAAAAGGCTTCAGGAACAGGGCAGGAAGGTTGCAATGGTGGGTGACGGCATCAACGACGCTCCGGCTCTGGTGCAAGCAGATGTAGGGATCGCTATAGGGTCGGGTACTGATGTGGCCATGGAATCGGCCGATATTGTGCTTATGAAGAGCGATTTGATGGATGTACCGGCGGCAATACAGCTCAGCAAAGCGACTATCAGAAACATCAAGCAGAACCTGTTTTGGGCCTTCGCATACAACACTGCCGGTATTCCCATAGCCGCCGGAGTTTTGCACCTGTTCGGCGGGCCTTTGCTGAATCCCATGATAGCGGCATTGGCCATGGCATTAAGCTCGGTATCGGTTGTGACAAACGCCTTGAGGCTTAAGAGGTTTAAACCCAGACTGGATTGATACGCATTATTTTCAGTAGGCCACCCAATGTAGTGCTTGCTTTGAGGATTATGCTGGATTTGGGGATCATCAAAGCATAGAGCAAAAAGATGAAAAATGATCAAAGATTGGGATAGAAAATTTTAGAAAGGGGGTGTTTTTATGGGAAAGAAGATATTTATCGAAGGGATGTCCTGCCAGCACTGCGTAAACCACGTTACTGAGGCGCTTAAGGAAATACCCGGCGTGAAAACGGTTGACGTGGATTTAAAGGGCAAATATGCCATTGTTGAAGCAGACCGCCAAATCGATGACAGTGAAATAAAGAATGCAATAGAAGAGGCAGGATACGAGGTTGTGAAGATAGAATAGTTTTTTACGTAAGTTTATTATCGATTTATTTTTGTTGGCATCGGTTTATTGTAACCCGTAAGCCCGGAGGGTCTCTCCAGCTTACGGGTTAAAGATTCAGTTTTCATTTTGTTTCATCTTGCGGAACCCCTCAAGGCAGAAGCCCAAGCCGTACCACTCACAGTTTTGACACAAGTTTTTGAATTTCTCTTCTTCCAAGGTTTTTATCCTTTGGTAGGCGTTTTTTACGGTAATTTTATCGGTGGTTAAAAAGTCTATGATAAATTCGTCTTTTTTTCTCACCTTATCATTATTAATACAAAGACCATTGAGTAATTTGGGACAACTTTTGCAGATATCGTCTGCGTGAACTTCAAGTTTAAGTATAAGCTCAGGGCTCCCGAGAATTTGGGCTCGAATACGAGAGAAGTTTTGAATGAACCGGTGGTTGTAACCCAAACCGCGAAATCCCAGAAAACATAGAAGGTGATGCGCCCTTAGGCTAACCATTGATATTAACACCTGCCCTAGGTAGTGCCCTATCTATGTATTTTGACAAAACGATGGCTATGACCCCTTTTAGTATGTCCAAAGGAATGAAGGGCAAGGTACCGACTGCCAAAGCCTCACCTATGGATGATTTGGTTGTAAAAGCCAACTGCACTGTTCCGGTGAAATATATTATGACTAGAGAAACCAGCAGCCCTAAAATCTTACCTTTTAAACTGAATTTGGCGAGTTCTACAATGTATCCGCCAACTAATCCGCTTATGACGAACCCTGCAATGTATCCGCCCGTTGGCCCCAGTATGATGCCTATGCCTCCTTGAGCTTGAGCAAACACCGGCAGTCCTATAGCTCCCAGAAGTAAATATGTAAGCATTCCCCAAAATGCCTTTTTGCCCAGCAAAAATATGCCTAAAAAAACTCCGAAGACCTGGAGAGTAAAGGGAACACCGCCGGGAAGGGGTATGGCAATCTGGGCCAAGACGGCTGTGATGGTTGCTAGCAAGGCAGCTTGTACTATGGTTCTGATTGTCAACTTAAAACACCTCCATGGTTTACAATTTATTTATAAAATACTCTAAATGATAAAAAAAGTCAATAGAAAATTAATGAACAAGATATCATAAATGGTATAAAATGTGGTAAAATGTATTTGATTGACGGATACGGGAGTGAGCGTTATGGACGACAATACAAGGCGGCAGGTGCTCAATCTTTTGAAAACCTCAAGAGGTCAGATCGATGGCATAATCAAAATGGTAGAGGACGATCGGTACTGCGTCGATATATCCAAGCAGATACTGGCGGTACAGGCTTTGCTCAAAAAGGCAAACCTGAAAATACTGGATCAGCACATAAAGAACTGCGTCAGGCAAGCATTCACCGAGGGCCATGGCGAGGAAAAGGTAAATGAGATAATGGAGCTCATTGACAAGTACGCCAAGTAGCGTGTTTGATGGCTTTATTTATCATGCTGTCGTGCTCTCTTTGAATGCACTTGAATATATACTTCACATAAGGGGCGTAGGAATTTGTTACTGCGCTTTACTGGATATTAATGGGATTATAGTGATGGCGGCGAAAACGCAATAACACTGGTTGTTTTGTACGCACAGAAATATTGACAATACTTTTTGTTGGAGGGATACGTCTATGGAAAAGGTCATACACGGCGTGAAGATTGAGTGCGTTCAGGGGGATATAACCAAACAGGAAGGTTTTGATGCAATAGTGAATGCAGCTAATGCTCAGCTCATGCCTGGAGGAGGCGTCGCCGGTGCTATTCATCGGGCAGCCGGGCCTGGCCTGGCCGAGGAGTGTAGGCCTCTGGCGCCCATAAAGCCTGGACAAGCCGTTATAACCGGTGGACACAACCTGCCCAACCGCTATGTCATCCACTGCCTTGGGCCGGTATATGGCGTTGACCAGCCTTCTGATAAGCTGCTGGCTGACTGTTACAGAAACGCGCTGAAGTTGGCTGAACAGCACGGCATAACCTCCATAGCTTTTCCTGCCATTTCAACCGGTATATTCGGATATCCTATGGAGGAGGCCGCCAGGGTGGCGTTTGAAGCGATATTTGAGCTGATTCCTTCGCTTAAATCGATAAAGGTAATCCGATTTGTCCTGTGGGACAGGAAGGCTCTGGAGATTCATGAGAGGGTGTTGGGGAATATGTTTTGATTACGTCAAGTTCTTCAATTCTCATTTTGAACAATTCCCCTTTACTCACTCTTAATCTACAAATATTGTGGTTAATTTAAGCTTGCCTGTTTCATTTTCTTCCATCTAAAACCGTCGCTTCAGATTTATTATGATATGCAGTATAGTTGGATTACAAGGGTTCTGATTGTTCAGAAATAAACCGACCGTTTTTTGCAATGCTAACTGGAAAAAAATTCAATTTAAAAAACGCTTAAGATCTGTTCTCTTAAATGTCCATTCAGGTGTAATTAATGTATTGCCAAATTTAATGGAATACCATGGACTAATTTGCGGATCCTGGAGATTTTTTAGAATATGGATATCCTGCGCAGGCATGTAGCTTTGAGCCAGCAAAAACAGCTTCTCTCCAGTCTGGGCGTGCATGGCCATATCCACCACTATAACACAGTGCCCTGGACTGCCTCCCTGGATGAATACATCGCCAATTTCCATATCCTCTATCATAACAGGTTTCATCTCTTTAGATAAAGATAATGTGCCTGCATAAGAGAATACAGTATCAAGATATCTCCGAAAAGTGTTATAATCATCAGAATAGGCAGAAGTCTTCACCCAGTTTGCTTTATTGCCGGTTACTACTATCCTGTAGCCGTGCATCCATTTGACAAATTCGGCGTTAAAGCCGTTTGTAAAGTTAAAATGAATCTTATCATACTGCTTCTGCTTGTATAAATATTCCGCTCTTAATCGAATTACTGCATCAGCGCATTGCTGCAGGTCCTTGTCACCTATATCCATATCTATTACCGCTTCATGTACATCGTGATTCTTTTCCCTTCCGTCGTAATACTTAACCTTTGAGCCATGGGGTTTTAAAGGGAGGGTCCTCAAGTAATATCCAAATGATCCTTCTTCTACTTTTATGCGTTCAAATCCTTCCGGAGGATTGATTCTATCCTCTATTGTCCTTCCCAACGGATTTATAATCAAGTTCATATTATTCCGTTGACCATGCGGATTGGGAACAACCGTATCAGTAGAGGAGTTTGTTTCATAAGGCGTTTTACCCAAAGTATTTGAATTCAGCAGGTTATCCTGACCTCTTGTAATTGAATTTTTGTCGTTTGATACGTCTTTCTGGCAAGAAGGAATGATGAACAGTACTATAATGATTATGGCCAGCCATTTTCTCATATCTAATCTCCTCCAATTCAATTACAAATTTCATACCTCCCTCGCATTATAAAAAGGTGTTAGAAAACAAAAAACATGCTATTGAGTATAGTAGTAATTCATACTATATCCCATCAAAAATACGAATAAAGCCAAGGATACATCAATGTTATCGAAGGAATTTCTCTTTAACAATGTTCGCATATTCGATTATGTCTGTAAGATTGTTTTTCAAAATCGCATATACTATTTCGGGCTGTATTCGTATATAATCATTTACTATAATATTACGAAACTGAGCCATTTTTTTAAGATTTTCGGCAAGCTTATTGGGGATAATTCCTTGTTCCATCAATATTTGAAATAATTCCCTGTTGCTTTCAGGTTCTCTATAGCCGTGGTAAGCAATTATATGATTTGCTATATCGATGCACGCTTCGATGGCCATATGTAAAGTTCTTTCAATGTAACGTCTCACAACTTTATCATTTGAAAACTGTTCCCAGCTTACTTTTGTCCTTGCCTCCTCAAGGTCCCTGCAATATTCGTCCAGGTATGCCAGCCTCCTGGTAATTACCGATTTTTCAACCACGGTGTATGTCACTCCGTTTCTTTTCTAGCCGCTTTAAAGCTTGCGAATAGTATAGTTCATAAGAAGGCTGCATATTGAAGTATTCTCTGCGTTTTTTTACTTCGAAAGCTACTCGCTTGTCGATATTCTTGTCTACCAGTAGTATCTTGTTAAGCATTATTTGGCGTAAGAAAAATGGGTCAGCGCTTTCTAAATCCACTACGTCTACTCTGGCGTTGAGCAGCTCTTCCAATTCCCCGGCTATTTCAAGTTTTCTATTGAATCGATATATTGTGCTTCTTTTTCCGTCAAATAGAACCGCTATATCAACATCGCTGATGTTTCTTGCCTTACTTTTAACAGTGGAGCCGAAAAGGTAGGCCGTTATTACGTCTCCTTGGTTTTTGAAATAGGATTGAAGTTTTTCTATTATGCTCTGTATGTCCATGCCTGTTCACCTTTGCTTTTTTATTACTACTATTTTACCTTATTTTGATTCGAAAAAACAGTCGAAAACCCCGATTTTATTCACAAATTGTGGCAGATATAGTATAATTCTATTTAAGGTTAATTCGTACAAGCATTGATTATAAAAATTTGATAAGAGGCGGAATAGATGTGAGTTATGCGGATGATGGTTTGAGTCTGAGGCAGATTGCTGAAGGTTATATTTCAAATGCTGGCAATGTGATGATTGCCTGTGTCGATAAAGAGCTGGTGAAGAGCTTCTTTTCGAATTGGAAGTGGATAAATCTTGGGCTTGTTGTGTCTGAGCAGCTGTGCAGGCTTCCAAAAGAGCAGAGAAAGAAAATGGTGGCTGATATAGTGATAAGCGCCATAAAGAAAACGCCTTCGAAGAATATTGTGCTGGAAAACATAGATGTTTTATTTTCTCCCGAGTATTCGCTTGATGTGATCAGAACTTTGCAGCTGGCCGGGAAGAACAAAAGGCTTTTGGTAATATGGGATGGCGATTATCAGGATGGCGTGCTGACTTATGCGCAACCGGATTATCCGGATTTTCACAGATATGAGGTTAGAAGTTATGGTGTGTGTTGCATTACGAAATAGGGGGTACGGGCTATGAAGTACGGTGAGCTTATAAATTTTGATCCTATTGAAACGGTGATTCAAATAAAAGATGCTGATGATTCCTCTAAAGCTGCTAAATTGGTTGAGACCTACGTGATGTCTGATGATATGGCGGATATGATCAACGACAGGATGTTATCCCAGCTCAGCTTAGATGAGGTGGTCGATAACAAAGGCGTATTTTTGGTGGGCAATTACGGTACAGGTAAATCCCACCTTATGTCGGTTATCTCTGCCATCGCTCAGGATGCAAACAACTTAAAATATTTAAAGAATAAAAAATTTGCTGAGTACATGCGGCCCATTGCAGGAAGATTTGAAGTGCTGCGGATTGAAATCGGGGCGGTCAAGACTTCTCTGCGAAATATAATAACAAGCGAGCTTGAGAAGGATTTGGCAAGGCGCGGCATACACTACACCTTTCCGCCTGCAGATACCATAACCAGCAATAAGTATGCGCTCAACGAGATGATGGAAAAGTTTGAAGCGGTTTACGGGCCCAAAGGTTACCTTCTTGTAATTGACGAGCTGCTGGACTATTTAAAGAGCCGCACCGAAATGGAGCTTATGCATGACCTCGCTTTTTTGAGAGAGCTGGGCGAGTTTATAAAGAATTCCAGGTTCAGGGTCATATGCGGCGTACAGGAGTCGCTGTTTGAAAGCCCGAGCTTTAGCTTTGTGGCCAATACTCTGCTTAAGGTAAAGGATAGGTATGAGCAGGCGATCATTCGCAGGGAGGATATCGCTTATGTAGTATCCGAACGGATACTCAAAAAGACTCCGGAGCAAAAGGCTTGGATAAGGGAACACCTTAAAAAGTTTTGCAGCCTGTATAAAAACATGGCCGAGCGCCTGGAAGAATTTGTGGAGCTTTTTCCAATACACCCGGCTTATATCGAGACCTTTCAGCGCGTATATCTGGCAGAAAAGCGCGAGATACTCAAGACCATATCTGCTACGGTAAAGGAGATAATAGATCAGGACGTCCCGGAGGACCAGCCCGGCATTAAATCTTATGATTCGTACTGGAAGTACATAAAGGAAAACATGGCTAAAAAGGCAGAGCCAGAGATTAAAGAAGTGCTGGACAAAAGCGGCGTGCTGGAGGATATAATCAACAGGTCGTTTACCGCTAAGGCCATATATAAACCCTTAGCCATAAGGATTATCTATGCTTTGAGCGTGCACAGGCTTACCACAGGTGGATTGGATGTCAGGGCAGGGCTTACTGTACAAAACTTAAAGGATGACCTGTGCCTGTACATAGATACGCCCATCAAGGATGAGGAGTTCCTCTTATCGACCATCCAGTCGGTAATGAAAGCCATTATGGAGACGGTAAGCGGCCAGTTCATAGAGTACAACAAGGACAATGAACAGTACTTCCTTGACCTGAAGAAGGACATAGATTATGACGCTAAAATAGAGCAAAGAGCCAGTACGCTCCATGATTCGCACCTTAATAGGTACTTTTTTACGATTATCTATGATATGCTCGACTGGCAGGCAACAGAGTATGTGAAGGACCACAGGATTTACGAATACTTTATAAACTGGGAAGGCAGGAACATCTATAGAAGTGGATACCTGTTCATGGGCGAGTCGAATGAGCGGCCTACGGCACAGCCGCCCAGGGATTTTTACGTGTACTTTTTGCCGCCTTACGGCAGGTTGACAGCGGTTGATGAGAAAAAGGAGGATGAGGTATTTTTCAGGTTTAAAGGCGATGAGGAGTTTGAGGAACATTTAAGGCTTTTTGCAGGCGCAAAGGAGATGGAACAGCTATCCGGCCAAGCCGATAGCAAGAAGGTGTATGCCAAAAAGGCCGAAGAGCACAAACGGGCTGCTCTGCGATGGCTGGACGCGCACAAGCTTTCATGTTTTACCGTTACTTATAAAGGGGTAAACAGGCAGATTGTGGAGGTGCTCCATGGGCGACGCCTGAATGATAAAACCTTTAAAGAAATTATCGACATGACGGCTTCGGTATTGCTGTCTGAGTACTTTGCTGAAAAATATCCCATGTATCCTAAATTTAAGATCAAGATAACCAGGGAGAATTACCGCGAGGTACTCCACAGAGGGTTAGATTACATCGCCGGGAAATACACGCAGGATGGTGCCAACCTGCTTGACAGCTTTGGGCTTTTGGACGGTGGAAAGATAAAGCCCGAGAGGTCCATGTATGCCAGCTACTTCATTAAAAAGATGAACAGCCTGCCGCCAGGTGCTGTTTTAAACGCGTCCGATATATTTGAAAATCCGTATGAAGATGTATACTACGATAAGGAATTCAAGCTGGATCGAGAATGGATAGTCCTGATACTTGCAGCGCTGGTTTACAGCGGACATGTGACCATTTTGGCTGATAACAACGTGCGGTATGATGCTTCAAATTTGGAGGATATGGCCAACGCAAACTTTATCGACCTGTATTATTTCAAGCACGTAGGCAGGCCAAAGACTCCGGCAATGGCCGAGCTTAAGAAATTGTTTGGCATACTGGGCCTACCGGAAGGGCTTATCGTCAATCCAAATACATGGGAGGAAGCGGTCAGTGAGCTTTTAAAGAGGATAAAGCATATTTTGGACAGGGCGCTCCATGCAAAGGAACTGCTCAATGAGAATTTTGCCCTGTGGGGCGAGCTTCTAATACCTGACAACATAATGAAATATTATATTGAAAAGATAGACCTGGTACGGAATTTTGGCAACTCGGTTATTAGCAGGTTTAACACTCCTGCAAAGCTGAAAAATTTCGATTATACCGTCGAGCAGCTTGAAAGGATAGCGGAAGGAATAAAAACCATTGAAATAGTGGAGAGGTATGAGGCTTTCAAGAATAGCTGTTCTACCAATGTAGAGTATTTTAGCAAGGTGGAGCTTATATTGGATGACGAAAAATGGCTTGAGAGGATAAAGGCAGAAAAGCAGGAGTTTTTGAAGATAAGGGACCAGCTTAGGGATTTGCCCGGTGATGACCTTATCTCTGACTTAAATAGCAGGCTGAGCAAGCTGAAAGAAGAATACATCACCTATTATATGGAACTTCATAATAGATACCGTTTGGGATTGAGTGACAGCAGGAAAAAAGAGGAGTTACTGCAAAGCAGGACGCTGGCAAACTTGAGGAAGCTCAGAAAAATCGAGGGAATCCTTGATGTAAGTAAGCTTGATAACATAATCGACGTTGAGTTGGCTTCATTAAAAGTGTGTTATGAGCTGTCTCCAACCGAGCTTAAGAAAAATCATTTTTGCCCACACTGCAACTTTAAGCCCGCTGATAAGGAGAAGCCGGTTAAGGGCAGGCTGAAAGCCATTGAAGAAAGGCTGGAACAGTTGAAAGAGGAATGGACGCGGATTATTCTTGCAAGTATAGAGGACCCGCTGGTGGCCAAAGATATTCAATATCTCGATGCTGTCCAGCGCAGGTTGATAGAGGAATTTCTGTCAAAACGTAAGCTTCCGGATGTGGTGGATGATAATTTTGTGGATGCGGTAAACACCCTGCTTGAGGGCCTTGACAAGGTTGAAGTGAGTGCCTCTGATTTGGCAGAAGTCATGGTATCATGGGGGCCATGTACCGTTGATGGTATAATAAAAAGGTTTGAGAGCCTTGTGAAAGATTGGAGCAAAGGGAGAGATAAAGGCAAGTTGAGGATTATCGTAAAGAAATAAAAATGGAGGCCTGAGTTTATGGATATACAGAGGTTAAGGGAAAAGCTTTCTGATTATTCAAGGGCTTTAAAGCGGCTTGAAGAAGCGTTGGAAAGGGACCAATCTGATGATATTGTTTTGGATGCAGTTATACAGAGGTTTGAGTTCACATACGAGCTTTCCTGGAAACTCATCAAGGCTTATATGTCTTACAGCGGCATAGCGGATGTCAAGACGCCGAGGCAGGCTTTTAAGGAGGCTTTTGCTGCCGGCTTGATCGATGAGGGGGACGTGTGGCTTGAGATGCTGGACGACAGGAATCTTACCTCACATACCTACGATCAAAGCACGGCCAGACGTGTTTATGAAAAGGTGAAAAATAGATATTATCCAGCCATGAGCAAATTAAAAGAAGCAATAAGCAGGGAGATAGAGCAATGAGATTTGGTCTTGAAGAGCGTATAATCCAAAAAATCGTATCAGCGATAGACAAACACAAAGCTGTAAAGAGAGCCGTCATATTCGGTTCAAGAGCCAGGGGTGACTACCGTTATAACTCGGATATTGACATTGCCATATATACTGATGGCCGAGCTTGTCCTGGCCTTATCGACGATATCGACCGTGCAGCCGGGATATACAAGGTTGATGTGGTTGATGTAAACAGTTTGGACAATGGTGACTTTAAGAAAAGCATAGAAAGGGATGGAATAGAGATATACAGGAGGGCTGATGTATGAAGCTTACAAAGGAGCATTTGGACAGCGTAAGGCATATAGAGGGTTTCCCAATAGGCAGGGATGAGGACATAATTGCCCTGTCCCAGCCCCCTTATTATACCGCTTGCCCCAATCCATTTATTGAGGATTTCATAAAGCAGCACGGCAAGCCTTATGATGAGGCCACCGACACATATCACAGGGAGCCGTTTGCAGCCGATGTCAGCGAGGGAAAGAATGACCCCATTTACAATGCTCACAGTTACCACACCAAAGTGCCGTATAAGGCCATAATGCGCTATATACTTCATTATACTGATCCTGGAGATATTGTGTTTGACGGATTTTGCGGTACAGGGATGACGGGCGTTGCCGCTCAGATGTGTGGGAATCCCGACCCGGCTTTTAAGATTCAGATTGAGAAGGAGATGCCTTACGTCAAATGGGGTGCAAGGAAGGCAATCCTTAACGATTTGTCGCCCGCCGCTACATTCATAGCCGCAAACTACAATCTGCCGGTGGATGTTGCCGAGTTTGAAAAAGAGGCCAAGAGGATACTGGATGAATGCGAAAAGGAATGCGGATGGATGTACGAGACGCTCCATACCGATGAAGAGGGCAACGTGGTAAAAGGGCTTGACGGGAACCCCGTCAAGGGAAAGATAAACTACGTTGTATGGTCGGATGTTTTCGTATGCCCGCACTGCTCCAAGGAATTTGTATTCTGGGATGTGGCGGTGGATAAGAAAAAGGGTAAGGTGTCGGATCGCTTCCGTTGCCCACACTGTTTCAGCGAGCTTAAGAAGACCGACTGCGACAGGGCACAGGAGACGGTGTACGACAGGGCCCTCAAGCAAACATGTACCTTTGCCAAGCAGGTGCCGGTGCTGATAAACTATTCCGTGGGCAAGAAGCGGTATGAGAAAAAGCCCGATACTTTTGACTTTGAGCTGCTTAAGAAGATCGAGGAGATGGACATACCGTATTGGTATCCAACTGACAGAATGCCTGAGGGAGAGGAATCGAGAAGAAATGATAGACTGGGCATAACGCATGTGCATCATTTTTATACGAAGAGAACTATGACAGTATTAAGTAAATTCTATTCTAATGTAAGTAGTAACATTAATATGATTTGGTTAATAACTTCTGTACTAGAAGGAAGTTCAAAATTGAATAGAGAAAGAATAAATGGACTTCCAAGCAAATTATCTGGGACTCTCTATGTATCATCAATGATTAGGGAGATAAATGTTATTGAGTTTGTAAGAAGGAAAATTCAGAAATATATTCAATCTTGTTCAAATGTATGCATAAAAGAAGGTTATTCAATAATTAGTACTCATTCGTCAACAGATATTTCCCAGATAAAACCAAACTCCATTGACTACATTTTCACCGATCCACCCTTTGGCAGCAACCTCATGTATTCCGAGCTCAATTTCTTGTGGGAGGCGTGGCTTAAGGTTTTCACCAACAACAAACCTGAGGCCGTTGTAAACAAGGTGCAGAAGAAGGGCTTAGCGGAGTATCAGGAGCTGATGGAGAGGTGTTTTGCTGAGTGCTATCGAATACTCAAGCCAGGGCGCTGGATGACGGTGGAGTTCCACAATTCGTCCAATGCGGTGTGGAATGCCATACAGGAGGCGTTGCTTAGGGCGGGTTTTGTGGTAGCCGATGTGCGCACACTTGATAAGAAGCAGGGGAGTTTCAAGCAGGTTACAACCAGTTCTGCGGTCAAGCAGGACCTCATCATTTCAGCATACAAGCCCAGGGAGAGCTTTAAACGGCGTTTCATTGAAAATGCCGGCAGCGAGGAAGCGGTGTGGGAGTTTGTGCGCCAGCACCTTGAACAGCTTCCGGTGGTCATCGAAAACAACGGTAGGCTGGAGGTAATAGCCGAAAGGCAGGCCTATCTGCTGTTTGACCGCATGGTTGCCTACCACGTTGTAAACGGCATCCCTGTGCCGATGGATGCATCCGAGTTCTATAAAGGGCTGAAAGAGAGATTTATCGAGCGTGATGGAATGTACTTTCTGCCCGACCAGGTCAATCAATACGATGAAAAGAGGCTGAAGATGGACATCGATAACGTCCAGCTTTCGTTTGTGGTTACTGATGAAAAGAGTGCCATACAGTGGCTGTATCGAGAGCTATCAACTCCCCAAACATATCAGGAGATACAGCCCAAGTTCATCAAGGAGCTGCGCCAGCAGAGGTATGAAAAGATGCCGGAGTTAAAAGAAATACTTCAAGAGAACTTTTTACAGGACGAAGAGGGAAGATGGTATGTGCCGGATCTTAGCAAGGCCTCAGACCTTGCGAAGCTGAGGCAGAAGAAGCTGCTTAAGGAGTTTGAGGAATATACCAAGGGTACCGGCAAACTCAAGGTGTTCAGGATGGAGGCCATTCGGGCCGGCTTTGAAAAGTGCTGGAAAGAGCGTGACTTTGCCACTATCGTCAAGGTGGCAAGGAGGCTGCCTGAAAGTGTTGTGCAGGAAGACCCGGCTGTGCTTATGTATTATGACAATGCGCGTAGCAAGCTGGAGGGATAAGGGGTTTTGATGATTGGTGTGGGGCAATGGGCCTTTGATTCTGTAAGGGGGAGCAGGGTACAGGTTATAGAAAGAAATGAGCTGTGGGGGTATGTTTCGTATAAGGTTTACGACCCTGTTAGCGGAACTGTATATCAAATAGCCGGAGATTATTTGGATAATTTAAATAAAAATTACTGTTCTGGAGCCTTTGTAAGATACATCACATCTCTGGCCAGGGTTAAAGATACTCTGGCCAGAGGCATGTTTTCAAATTTAAGCGAAAAACTGCTGCCGCTTCCACATCAGCTCTATGCCGTTAAAAGGGCGTTATCAGGTAACAGGATACGGTATTTGCTGGCAGATGAGGTAGGATTGGGCAAGACCATCGAAGCCGGGCTTATAATAAAGGAGCTCAAAGAAAGGGGAATGATAAAGAGGATATTGATAGTATGTCCCAAAGGATTGGTAACGCAGTGGTACGTTGAGATGAAGGATAAGTTTGGCGAGTATTTTAATGTAATCCTGCCCGAGGACCATGATGCTATAAAAAGGCTGCACGGAATTTCAAACATATATGAGGCTTTTGATCAGGTAATAAGCCCTATGGATTCAATAAAGCCTCTGGAGCGGCGTGCAGGTTGGGACAGAGAAAAGATAGAACGGTATAACAATGAGAGGGTCTATTCCATTGTAAACAGCGGATGGGACCTTATTGTCATTGACGAGGCGCACCGTGTGGCGGGTAGTTCCAGCGATGTGGCAAGGTACAAGCTGGCGAGGCTGCTGGCCAAAGCCAGCCCTTACCTTCTTTTGCTTACCGCTACGCCGCATTCGGGCAAGGCCGAGCCGTTTTTGCGTTTGATGCGGCTGCTTGATGAAAAGGCATTTCCGGACCAGCGCGCCATAGTTAAAGAGCAGGTGGCGTCCTATATAATACGTACCGAAAAACGGGAAGCTGTTGACCATGAGAGGAACAGGCTTTTTAAGAACAGGATAACAAAGGCGATACACATAAAGTGGGAAAAACGTCACAGTCTACAAAGAGAACTGTATGACCTGGTGACCGAATACGTGAGGCATGGATACAACAGAGCTATAAGGGAGAAAAAGTACTACATAGGCTTTTTGATGATTCTCATGCAGAGGCTGGTTACCAGCAGTACCGCCGCAATTCGCGATAGTATAGAGAGGCGCATAACAATACTCGAAGGCCAGGAAGCCAGGATATCTGAACTTTCTTTGGATGACCTGATCGAAATGGACGCAGAGGCTGCACTTGATGTTTTGCTTCAGACCAAGGCACTCAACTTAAAGGCTGAGATAGCCGAGCTTAAGGGAATTTTAGCGGTGGCCAAACAGGCCGAGCACCAGTTCATAGACGCCAAGGCAGAACACCTTTTAGAGCTTTTGGACAGGCTTTTTAGTGAAGAGAAGGGAAGAAAGGTAATCATATTCACGGAGTTTGTCGCCACCCAGCAGTTTTTAAAAGAGTTTTTAGAGCGCTGGGGGTATAGAGTTTCAATTTTAAACGGATCCATGAACATAGATGAAAGAAACGCTGTAATTGAGGAGTTCAAAAATCAAACCGATATACTCATTTCAACCGATGCCGGTGGAGAAGGGATAAACCTTCAATTTTCCAATGTGGTTATAAACTATGATTTGCCCTGGAACCCGATGAAGATTGAGCAGCGGATAGGCAGGGTGGACAGAATAGGGCAGAGCCGGGATGTGCTGGTGTTTAACTATCTGCTCGAGGATACGGTTGAAAACAGGGTTCGCGAGGTCCTCGAAGAAAAGCTGGCCGTTATACTTGAGCAGATGGGTATCGACAAGATGGAGGATGTTTTGGACAGCCAGCTGGCCGAGGTAGATTTTACCGATGTTTATATAAAAACCATTGCTGAGCCTAAAAACGCTGATTATTACATTGAAAAGCTGGGGGCACAAATAAAGCAGCAGGTTGAGCAGGCTCAAAAAGTGCGCGACTTAATTAAAACCGAAAAGACGATTGATTTTGATTTGGTATCGAGTATACGCGATTACAATATGAAAGAATTGACGCGGCATATGTATTTAAACTATAAGGTCTGGAGAGGTGAGGATGTCAGGCTTGAACAGCTAGATATTGACCTTAACAGTCAGGAGATAAGCGAGATTATAAAGGGGGACCTTTATTGGGATAAAGCTGATGGAGCTGTTGTGATAAATCTTCCTGACCTGCCCAACGAAAAAGGATATTGGTCATTGTGGGAGTTAAGCTTGGGTCCTGATATAAAGAACAAATGCATTGTCCCCGTTTTCATAAATATTGAGGGAGTTGTTCGTCCGGTATCGGCAAGGAGGATATGGGATGAGATGATAAAGCCGGGGAGAGCCATGGAGATATTGGGAGTTAAGCAACTAAGTGATGAGGAGTTTGACAGGATATTGAGCATTGCGAAAGATGCTGCATACCATCAATTTTTGGAAATGAAAAAGCGGTTTGATGAAGAAAACGCCAACCAATACCAGAAATATCTATATGCTCTTGATTTGAGGCTGGAAGCGGCCAGTAGGATAGGGATTGAAAACATCAAAAGGCGTAGGATTGAGCGGTTGAAAAAGGAAAAAGAAGAGATTCAGGCTGAATATGCCTATAAAAGCAAACCCTGTCCTACCTTGAAGCCTATATTTATAGCTTTTATGGAGTGATGGGATTGTTATCTCAGTATATTCTGGAAAAGATGGCCGTGGATTATGAAAATCAGGTACTTCTGTTTGATTACGATGGCCTTTCTGAAAGAAGCGGTGCCTTGAGAGTTGCGCGCAATAAAGGCTTTCAGATAATTGAATATACTGATCCAGAGGAGTTCCGGTATTTCTATGAGCTGAAATTGAGGGATAACAGGGATGTCAAGGTTATAATACGCGTGATGGATGAAAAAATATATGTCCCATATGACATAAGAAAGAGGTATTACAATGTCTTTGTAGATTATGCTTCGGTTTTTCCAAGACTGGATCCGGTGGAACTGAAGAGGTTCCGCCATATTGACCTTGATTTGCTGTATATAGCCTATCAGAACTATTTCAGCGGCGTACTTGGTGCTAAGGCTACCAGAAACTTTATAGAAAAAGAGATGTTTTCAAGGAAGAATGCCAATGAGTTTGTAGATATAGTGTGCGGTAAGATTGAAAGATGTCTGGAAGGAGAGTTAAACTACAGGGATTGGTTTGAGATTGCGAGGGACTGGGCAAGGGTTAGATTGATGGTTGACGGCGGTTTTTCCGACAGGGATGTAAAGCAGCTTTCTGCCAAAATAAATGGTGTTTTCAAGTTATGGATGCTTGAAAATTATGGCCTAGTATCCGCCAGTACCAGCATAGAAGGACCGGTGATGGTACACAAGATAAACGATTACATGCTGTCAAAAAGCCAAAAAATTGCGTTAATTGTGATAGATGGGATGTCACTAGAAAATTGGTTTACTGTTCTTGCAAGTTGTCCGGATTTGGAGTATGATATTGAAACGGTATGCTGTTTTGCCATGGTCCCCACGGTGACCCCGGTGTCCAGGCAGTCGATTTTTTCGGGGAAGCTGCCAGTCAGCCACAACGATGCTTTTTCGTTGAAAGATGAGGAGAAGGAGTGGGTAGAGTATTGGGTGAGCAACGGCTATAGAGAAAGCGACGTATATTTTGGAAGAGGTATGGAAGTGGACTTGCCGCACAATATAAAAGTTGCTGGGATTATAGTAAATTTCATTGATGACCTCATGCACGGTCAGATGCAGGGGCAAAAAGGCATGTACTGGGATATAGCGCACTGGGCACGTAGCGGCGAGTTAAAAAGGCTTATTGGAAACCTTATAAATAGAGGATTTGATGTTTACATTGCGTCTGACCACGGCAACATTGAAGCGGTGGGACAGGGTAGGCCTAAAAATGAGGGAGTTTTGACCGAGATGACATCTTTAAGGGCAAGGGTATACCAGGACTTTGCCATTACAGAGGAAGTCGAAGAGAAATTCCGGGTATTTAGGTATCCGGGGACATACATGCCCAAGGGTTACAGATACATAATATGTGATGAGGATACTGCGTTTGGAATAAAAGGCGAAAGCTATGTGTGCCACGGTGGAATGAGCGCAGAAGAAGTCATAGTACCTTTTGCAAGGATAAAGGGGATGTGAGTTTATGAGCAAAGCTGTAGTTTTCTCAAGGCCTATAAAGCCGGAATGGCTTGATAAGACGGTGGAATTTTTGTTGCAATGTCAGGATGAAAAACAGTCAAAAGATATACTCTTGGAATTTTTGTCTTCATACATAAAAGACCGTACCAATCTTCTGAAAACCAGAAGCATTTTAGCCAGGATATGGCTTGAAGTTGATGAAAACAAAGGTTTAAGAGACAGAGCTTTAGAAGTATTTAAAACCTGCAATAATTCTGAACGTCTGGCAGTACACTGGGCTATGATGCTTCTGGCCTTTCCCATTTTCAGGGACCTTTGCGCCATTATAGGCAAGTTATCTGATATACAGGATGAAGTAGTTCTGTCCCAGATAAAACGCAGGGTATACGAAATATGGGGTGAAAGAAGCACTCTGAAGCATTCCATACCTAAGAACATAAAGACGTTGAGAGAGTGCGGTGTGCTTGAGCAAGTAAAACCCGGGGTTTACAGAGTACTTAAAAGGGAAGTTAAAAATAAAGATGTCATTTCTCTGCTTATATATGCGGTTCTTAAAAGTAGGGACAAGCTGTATCACAGCGTTTGGGAATTGGAAAGGTTTAAAGAGCTTTTCCCTTTTATTATAGATGTCAGTGTTGCCGATCTGCACAGACATGACGCATTTGTGTTGGATAGGATAGGCGGCGAGACTGTGGTGAGCATTGGGAGGGGATTTTGCGGTGGGTAATATGTGATGCAGTGCTAGTTTTTGGGGAAAGAATACCCAAAATTTGATTCTACTGTAAACCAAAGTTTTGCTGCTTAAAACGAAATCCGCAGTTTTGAAGCAAAAATGGCAGTAAGCGAAAAATTGTAAGTCGAAGCGCTGTTAATTTCAGCGAACATTCCGCAAACTAAGTTTGCAGCAAGGTCAAATTTTAATTTGTTGTGAACCAAATGTTGAAAGAAAGGGGTATAATATGCTCGATAAATCTGAAGTAAAAAGCCTTATATTTCATCCAGAAAAAGTGGTAAGACAGTATGCAATGGAGTTTTTTGTTGAAGGTGGTATTGGCGATATAGAGGTTACTAATATGCTGTTGGAATTATACAGCAGAGGAGTTGACAAGGACGAGGCTTTGAGGATATTGAACTGTATGTCCGAGCTCCCTCATACTGAAGAAACTCTGAGAAGGCTCTGGGAATTAGATTCGTCGGATCGCAATGTGGTTTTTCACGTAGATAGAGCAATCCTTGGAGCCGATTTAGAGCTTTTAAGAAAAATGCCTGATGTCCGTCCAAGGAAGCCAGAGTATAGTGTTGCCTTAGAAAAAAGGTTTTTGTTTGCGACCATGGATACAGAACAACTGTGGGAGGAGCTTTGGAAGCACAGCGAGTCGGGCATGGGCCAAAATTTGCAAGAGTTTGATTATGAGTATGGAGAGCTGATCATAAAGGAGCTTGCTTCACGTAAAGATTTTCCTATGGATAAGTATTTGGAGAAGATACAGATAAACTATCCGGAAGAGTATAGCGGATGGGATGATACTTATCTTAGCGTTCTTGCCAGGGAATTGAGGTTTAAAGAAGCAATACCTTTTCTTATCAGAACTCTTAAAATTGATGCGGATTTCCTTTGCGAACGAGCTTCTGAGGCCTTGAGTAAGATTGGTACAGCTGAAGTTGTGGAGGCTATCGGCAATGAGTATTTAAATGAGGAGTTTCATTTTAGAATATATGCTATTGGAGCATTGGAGAAAATAAAAATAAAGGAAAGCGAAGAGTTCATGTTAAAACTTTTTCCTAAGGAAACGGATGTGACGTTGAAAACATATCTCGCCTATGGATTGTCTAAGCTTTTTTCTGTTGATGCTATTCCTATGATTTTAACTATGCTGTGGCATGGTTATGATACATCATTGACCAATCTTGAAAAAGCGGTCTATGTGGTTCACGTGGTACACGGCCTGAAACATCCCGATATGGATAAATGGCATGAAAGCATTAAGAAAGAGGAAGAAAAGATAAAAGAAGTGAATCAAATTATATCTGATGAGAAACATTTACGAAGGGTCGTGGAAGAAGAATTTGAAGAACGGCTTAATGGACTTCTTGATTGGTGGCTCCAAGAAAAGAAGTTGAAGGAAAGGTTGAACAAAATTTATTCTGGTGAGATTAAAGTTGGGAGAAATGACCCTTGCCCATGCGGGAGTGGCAAAAAGTATAAGAAGTGCTGTGGGAAAATAGAATGATATTTTTAGGCAAGATGAAAGGGGATATTTATGAATAAGGATAGGATTGATAAACTGATGGAGTATACGGAAGAACAAGTCATAAAGAGAGTACTAGACGACCATCCTGATCTGCAAATTCTGTGGGAACGGCGGCCTTTTATTGAAGGGCCTATCGAAATCAACGGAGTAAATCCTATATTGCACATATTGTTGGAATCCATAGTTGAAAATCAAATTTTGCTTAATAATCCTCCTGAGGTTAAAGATGCTTTGGTAAGGTTGATGGATAAGGGCATGTCACACCATGTTGCTAGAATGACGATAGCTTCTGTATTAGCTAATTTTATGTTTAAAGTATTCAAAGAAGATGCACCGTTTGATGTAAAAGGTTATGTGGATTATATAAATGTGTTGGGGCGTAGTTTGGAAAAAGTCGGGAGGAATGAACCCTGCCCTTGCGGGAGTGGGAAAAAATATAAGCGTTGTTGTCTCAATAAGTTAGAAAATGTAAAAAGAATAATTGGTGATTTAAACACGAAAGCCATTGATGGTAGGATTATTCTGGGTGGGGGGAAGTATGCATCAATAGAATATCTTAGAACTGTGTCTTCAAATGATCCTCTGTTGTTGCTCGAGAACAGAGCTCATATAGCTGATTTCTTAGAAGAAATGGATGATGTAGAAGGTGCTTTAATGGTACTTAAAGAGAATGCCGCTACAGCAGAGAATTTAAACGATGAAGGGTTTATTAGGAATGCTTATCTGGATTTGCTGTTTTTTTATCAAAATCATGCCGATAAGTTTGCCGAGGATGGACTAAAGCTAATAGACAAAATTTTGCCTCTTTCAAAAGAGAGGGATGAAATAGGAACATTGCGCTGTGATAGGGCAGATTTTCTTGGAAGGCTGGGTAGAATTGAGGAGGCGCAAAAAGAGTTTGAATCAATTTTTGAGGATATGCCCGATTGGTACTTTGGGCGATATAGATATGCGCTTTTTTTGGAGGATATAGGGCAGAGAGACAAAGCTATTGAAGTGTTAAAATACTTGTTATCAATTAAGGATAAACTGGATTATGCCACGTATACCGATGTATCGATTGCTTTGAAAAGCATGGGTGAAGATGTGTAAGCAGTAGAGAAGAGGTATACGAATTTGTAAGAGACTGTCCAAAATTTTGTGTATGGATGAATGAGAAAGCTCCTTTCTGGATAAAATTAACAACATAAAATTAGAAAGGAGCGTTTTATTATGGGTGTTTTACCAAAAGAAGTGGTAAGAGAAATAATCAAGGAAAACAATTTTCAAACTCCTCAAGAGATTATGAAATTCTTGAAGGACTCCTTTAAGGATATCCTTCAAGAAATGCTGGAGGCAGAAATGGATGTTCATCTTGGTTACTCTAAAGGTGAAAAACTGCCTGCCAACTCTGACAATACCAGAAATGGCTATAGCTCTAAGACTGTACGTAGTGAACTGGGACCAGTTGAATTGAATATCCCAAGGGACCGCAAAGGAGAATACAATCCTAAAATAGTACCTAAATACTCAAGAGATGTTTCTGGCATTGAAGAAAAGGTTATATCTTTGTATGCCGAAGGGATGAGCACCAGAGACATTCACGAACAAATCAAGGAACTGTACGGAGTAGAAGTATCGGCTGAGCTGGTAAGTAAGATAACTGAGAGGATAGTACCTGAGATAAAGGAATGGCAAAACAGGCCGATTGAAAAGGTGTACCCATTCATCATCGGTATTTCCTTCTGACGGTGCGCTTGAGAAGATGCTGTATCTTGCGTCCATAAATGTAATGAAGAAATGGACGCAGAGGTATCGTAATTGGGACCAGGTATTAAATCAGCTGTTGATAATATACGGCAGCAGAATAGAAAATTATGTTATATAAGTTGTTAAAAAGTTATTAGGACAGTAAAATATTGGTTTTTGCCACAAAAGATATTCCTGGAAAGCTCTTTGAGATTTTGCAAAGGAAGGAGGAGAGTATACTATACCAGTATAAAAATTATCACCAAAAATATTCTATTTTATGCATAAAATATAAAGAAAAGGTAACAATAGTAATGTATGAAAGATATTGTTACCAGGTTAAAGTGACACAATAAATAACGCCAGAAAGGAGCTAAAAGCTCCCATACACAAAAATATTTACACTCCCGCCACTTCAAGGATGAAAAATTGCCACTATGCTTAAAAATAACGTCTATATTTGTCAGATAAGTTGAAATTTATACGTAAATTTTTACTGATCGGTCTGTCGCTCAATTTCAATATTGTAGTTAGTGTCACATTAAAACAGCTACCACATCTTTCCCAGACGTGGTAGCTGTTTTGTATTTATTCCTCCAATTCCAGCTCTACAACGGTGTCAATCTCATCAGGCAGTTTAGAGCTCCTGAGGTTGATGAATATGGCGTCGCCATAATGGTGCGCGTTCCAGGGCTTTTGGATGTTTACTTCAGAGCCATCGGCCAGTAGCCTTGCTCTTTTGACTTTGCCTTTTATGCCCTGAATGGCGATGGGGCCTATACCCCTTTCAAATATGTGGGCATACAGCTTGTTGCCTTTCTTTGTATAGCGTCCCCATTCGGGTTTTGGTAATCCGGCATTGCCGCAACCATATATGCTTTCACCGTTTTTGCTCATCCATTTTCCAATTTCGGTGAGTATCTCAACGCTCTCCTCTGGGATTTCTCCCTTTGCATTAGGACCAACGTTGAGCAGGAGGTTTCCACCCTTGCTTACACATTCAACCAGCGCTCTGATGAGCTGTTTGGGCGATTTAAAGTCCTTATCGGCCGCCGCATAGCCCCAGTGGTTGTTCATGGTGATGCATGCCTCCCAGGGTATGGGATTGCCGGCCTCATCCACAACGCCTTCAGGCGGTATGATCTGTTCGGGGGAAGCGAAGTCACCGGCATAGATTTCTTTATTCACTGACCGGATGTTACCGCCCAGCCTGTCATCTATTATGATATGGGGTTGCAGGGAGCGGACCATTTTAACCAATTCGGTGGCCTTCCAGGTTTCGCCTGACATGTTGCCGTACGAGAAGTCAAACCACATTATATCGATCTTTCCGTAGTTGGTGAGGAGCTCCCTTACTTGTCCATGCATATATTCGATGTATCTGGAAAAATCGTGCTTTTTGTCCTTCCAAGCTTCATTGTCCCTCATTGGATGGAAACTGTCACCATACGCCGGATAATCGGGGTGGTGCCAGTCCAGCAGCGAATAATAAAACCCTACTTTTAGGCCTTCGTTCCTGAAGGCTTCGACGTATTCTCTGATGAGGTCTCTGCCTGCGGGGGTGTTGGTTGCCTTATAATCGGTGAGCTTGCTGTCGAACAGGCAGAAGCCGTCATGGTGTTTTGCAGTCATGACGGCATACTTCATTCCGGCTTTTTTTGCCAGGGCTGCCCACTCTTTGGGGTTGTAGTTTACCGGATTGAACTCCTCAAAGAAGGGCTGATAGTCTTCAATTGAGAGCTTTTCGTGGCTTCTCACCCATTCACCCCTTGCCGGGATGGCGTAAAGGCCCCAGTGGATAAACATGCCGAAACGCGCTTTTACAAACCATTCGATGCGCTCATTTGCTGTTGACATGCCATTACCTCCCTTTTAGTATTTGCACAAATAACAAAACCTCTTAGCAGATTATATTGAAATTATGGTATAATAAAAATGGAAATTTTTAATCTTTGGTTGTTCAAAACTAACTTTTTGCGTATGAGGAATTTCAATTGTAAGAGGGTTGGCCGATGAAGCATGACAAAGCGCTGCTTATAAAGAACTACCTGTCAAATCTTCAAGTAGATGTCCAGGTGGCAAGTTACACATGCTGCCCTCAAAGCTGGGCCGACTTTGACTATGTGCCCGATTACAACAAGTTTTATTATATATGCGATGGGGAAGGGTGGCTTAAAATTGGAAGCGACGAGTATTATCCTAAGCCCGGACAGCTGTTTTTGATGCCGGCAGGTGTGGTGCAGTCGTATTCTACCATAAGCGAGAACACGTTCAAAAAATACTGGTGCCATTTCACGGCAAAAGTGGGAGAGATGAACCTTTTTGATATCGTGAGGACTCCGGTGTTTGTGGATGTTGGCGATGATCGAGAGCTTAAAGAGCTTTTTGCGGCTCTGGTTGACAGTTACCACAGCGGCGGCTTTACGGATGCTCTGCGGCTTAAAGGGATTATGATGGAGATCATAGCCTGGTATTTTGACAAATTATCGTTGGACGATATACAGCTTTATGCTTATTCCTCCACTCAGGAGCTAGGCGAGGTGTTAACCTTTATTGAGTCCCATCTCAATGATAACATAACAATCGATGACCTTGCCAAGATTGTGCATTTTCATCCTAACTATTTCATAAAATTTTTTCGGGATCACCTTGGTTGCTCGCCAATGCAGTACATAAACAGGCTTAGGTTGGAGAAGGCCAAGCATCTGCTTAAAACCACTGATTTGACGGTTAAGGAAATTGCTGATATGATTGGGTTTAACGACGCAGGGTATTTCTCAAAGGTTTTTAAAAGATACACTGGGTTTTCACCGCAGGAATTCCGAAATATTTAACGCGAGAGGGGGTAACCATATTTGAAGAAGGATATAAATGATCGTCCAATTGATGCGCCTCAAGCCAGCATATGGTATTTACATCACAGCGGCTTTGCTGTTGAAACCGCTGGGCATTTCCTGGTGTTTGACTACTCCTGTGATAAACCCGAGGATGAAGCAAGGAGCCTTGAAAGCGGAGTTGTCACTCCAGGCCAGCTGGATAAAGATAAGAAGATAGTGGTGTTTGTGTCCCATGGACACGGGGATCATTTCAGCCATGTGATTTTTGACTGGCAAAATGACAGACCGGATATAGTCTATGTTTTGAGCAGCGATATAAAGCCCAGGGCAAAGCGAAATTTGCAGAATTCATATTTTGTTTCACATTATCAGCAACTGTTTATAGATGATGTGTGGATAAAGGCCTATGGCTCTACCGATATCGGCGTGTCCTTTTTGGTCGAGGTGGATGGGCTCAAGATATTTCATGCCGGGGATTTGAACTGCTGGTACTGGTACTATGAGTCAACACCTGAGGAGCTCAAGCAGGATAAGGAAAGCTTTGAGAGGGAAATCGAGAAAATGGCGGGAGAGCAAATAGATATAGCTTTTTTTCCGGTTGACCCCAGGCTGAAAGAATATTATCATATGGGAGGGGAGCTTTTTATAAAGCTGTTGCGGCCCGGGCTCTTTGTGCCAATGCACTTCTGGGAGCAATATGATATTACGCGCAAGTTTGCTGACAGGATGAAAGGCCTGCCGACAAAAGTGGTATCCCTGTCCCACAGGGGACAGAAGATCATATATAAGAAAGGGAGAGATGAGTAATGAAATTTAAGATGGCGCACACCAATTTCAACGTCCTTGACCTGGAAAAGAGCATAGCCTTTTATGAAAAGGCTCTAGGGCTTAAGGAGCTGAGGCGAAAGGAAGCCGAGGATGGGAGCTTTATTCTGGTGTTCATGGGCGATGGCACCACAGAACATCAGATAGAGCTCACCTGGCTGCGGGATCGAAAGGAGCCGTATGACCTGTCTGACAACGAGATACACCTTGCTTTCGTTGTGGATGATTTTGAGGCAGCCTATCAGCATCACAAGGAGATGGGTTGCATTTGCTATGAAAATAAGAAGATGGGGATTTACTTCATTGAGGACCCTGACGGATACTGGATAGAGATTATTCCGGAGAAGAGATAAGCTTAAAACAGAGACAACATTGTCAAGGGGGATGAAGGCATGGCAAGCAGGGATTGCAGCAACATGGCGAGCAATTTGAAAAACTGCACGTGCAGCTATGATTATTGTAGCCGTAAGGGTAAGTGCTGCGAGTGCCTTTCCTATCACTGGAGCCGAAAGGAGCTGCCGGGGTGTCTGTTTCCGCCGGAGGTGGAGCGTACATACGATCGCTCTCTGAAGAGGTTTATACAGGTCTACGGCAATAAGTGATTTTAAGGTATTCCTTGAAAGAGTTATGGTGGTGTTATATCTTTGTATTTGCAGGTATATGTGATTGGTAACTTGTTACGGTGCTATATTAAAGTTGGGCTTACGGTTAACGGTGCCCGAGAGGAGGCTTGAAGGGCATGCCAAGGAAAAGGAGCGGTATTAGCCAGACCAGAAGCCTGCTGTATGGCCTGGCTCGTTTTCTAGGGGATGTCCATGCCGTCAGCAAAGGGCCCGGGGCTGTCGCCAAACGGGCAGCGCGCAGAGCTGCAGGCAGGGTAACGGCCAGGGCTCTCAGAAAGTTGTTTAAATGATGTCTGGGGTACTGATTGAGCAGTACCCCATTTTTGTTTTGGTTATAAAGTTATCCAAATGTATATAAAGCTCATTGTGAAATGGATGTGTAGATGCATCATATAAAAAATCCTTGTGAATTTTTGCTTTGCTTAAGGTTATATCTAGAAAAGTATAAGAAGTACTGCTGATGATAAAAATAAAAGTGAAAAGATGGTTACTTTATCCTAAACATGAAAGGAAGTCGACATGGAAGAGAAAAACCGTAAACCAAACAGGCTTATTTCAGAAAAATCTCCGTATTTGCTTCAGCACGCTTACAATCCTGTGGACTGGTATCCGTGGTGTCAGGAGGCTTTTGATAAGGCAAAACGGGAAGATAAGCCTATATTTTTATCCATAGGGTACAGCACTTGTCATTGGTGCCATATTATGGAAAGAGAGTCCTTTGAGGACCAGGAAGTGGCCGATATACTCAACGAAAATTTTATCTCCATAAAGGTGGACAGGGAGGA
Source organism: Caldicoprobacter oshimai DSM 21659 (assembly GCA_000526435.1). Taxonomy (GTDB): domain Bacteria; phylum Bacillota; class Clostridia; order Caldicoprobacterales; family Caldicoprobacteraceae; genus Caldicoprobacter; species Caldicoprobacter oshimai. The sequence goes on along the minus strand of JAGB01000002.1, from coordinate 79,136 downwards.
AAGGCCCGATATCGATCACATATACATGACGGTATGCCAGGCGCTTACCGGTCATGGAGGATGGCCCCTCACCATTATAATGACGCCGGATCAAAAGCCTTTTTATGCGGGAACCTATTTCCCTAAACACGGGCGTATGGGCATGCCGGGCCTTATCGATATATTGAAAGCGGTGGCCCAGGCCTGGAGGACCAACAGGCAAGCCCTTATTGAATCGGGGAATAAGATCGTTGAAGCCTTGCAGGATCAGTTTACACTGGATTCTCGAGAGAACGATTTGACGAAAGAGGACGTTCACGAGGCCTATAGAGGGCTTGAGCGCTCATTTGATCCGGTATATGGTGGATTCGGTCCTGCGCCTAAATTTCCCATACCACACAATCTTTATTTTCTCATGCGGTACTGGAAGATGACCGGTGAACAGAAGGCTTTGGAAATGGTTGAAAAGACCCTGGATGCGATGTATCGGGGAGGGATATTCGACCATATAGGATACGGATTTTCGCGCTATTCCACCGACAGGAAGTGGTTGGTACCGCATTTTGAAAAAATGCTATATGACAATGCGCTGTTGGCCATTGCTTATCTGGAGGCCTATTTATGCACCAAAAAAGATGTGTATGCTGAAGTGGCAAAAAAAATATTTACCTATGTTCTCAGGGATATGACATCGCCTGAAGGGGGATTTTATTCGGCTGAGGATGCCGACTCTGAAGGAGAGGAAGGGAAGTTCTATCTCTGGATGCCAGGCGAGATAAAAGACGTTTTGGGAGAAAGGAAGGGGCAGATGTTTTGCGATTATTATGGCATCACGGATGAAGGGAATTTTGAGGGAAGAAGCATTCCAAATCGCATCCACACCTCAGCACCCGTAAACCAGGATGAAGCCTTGATTGAGCCTTTGCGGCAAAGGGTGTTTATGCGTCGAGAACAGCGCGTTCGTCCTTTTAAGGATGATAAGATTTTGACCTCCTGGAACGGCTTGATGATAGCTGCCATGGCCATGGGCGGCAGAATACTGCAAGACCAACGCTATATCCAGGCGGCCGAAAGGGCAGCGGAGTTTGTATTCCATAAACTTGTGGATGAAAGCGGCAGGTTGCTGGCACGCTACAGACATGGCGAGACGGCATATCCGGCTTATCTGGATGATTATGCCTATCTGATATGGGGATTGATTGAGCTCTATGAGGCCACGTACAAACCGGTTTATTTGCAATATGCCATCAGGGAAAACCAGCAGATGATTCGCCTGTTCTGGGATTCCGATAGGGGTGGATTTTTTCTGTACGGCAGCGACGGCGAGCATTTAATTGCACGGCCAAAGGAGGTTTATGATGGAGCCTTGCCGTCCGGAAACTCAGTTGCGGCTATGAACCTGTTAAGGCTGGCAAGATTGACTGGAGACCAGGGCCTGGAAGATATGGCGATAAGGCAGCTTAAGGCCTTTGCAGACGTCGTTAAGCAATACCCTGCTGCTCATACTTACTTTATGATGGCGGCCATGTTTGCGCTGTATCCCACCAGGGAGATAGTTTTTGCCGGTTCTAAAGAAAACCAGGACGTTATGGATATGATCAAGGCTTTTAATTCCGTGTTTACACCCCATACCGTGAGCCTCCTGCATTCAGATGATGAGGAAGGAAGGCAGCTGGAGCAGATGGTGCCGTATATAAGGGAGCAAAAGCCGGTAGATGGCAGAGCTACTGCTTATGTATGCGAAAATTTTGCCTGCAAGGCTCCCATAGTCGATAAGGATGAGCTTTTAAAAGCGTTGAATTGAAGCCATTGATGTTAAATGCGAGGCTTATATTCGCTCTTATTCGTCGGTTGCAGAAATCATGTTAGGAAACATATTACTTTATATTAAAATATTGACACGTGGCTGCATTCTCCGAGGTAGGCTATTGAACGGGTACCGGTTATCTATTATAATAAGATGCGTGTGCTAAAAAGTACAGTACATTAAGTATGAAATCTCTGCGGTAATAAAGGAGACGATGCAGTTGAAAGGACAATCGTTTTTGATTGATACCCATGTGCATACCTCGGAGGTGAGCCCGTGTGGCAAGGTTTCGGCCGTGAAGATGGTGCGATATTACAAGGACGCCGGCTATCAGGGCATAATCATAACGGACCACTATTACGACGGCTATTTCGAGCTATTGGGGGATCAGCCGTGGGAGGCCAAAGTGCAGAAGTTTCTGTCGGGATATAGAGCGGCGATGGAAGAAGGGGAGCGCATTGGACTGCGTGTCATGCTGGGCATGGAACTGCGCTTTCATGATGACGTAGAGGATTATCTCGTATACGGAATAGATGAGGATTTTCTCGTCGAGAATCCCGAGCTTTATAAACATACGCTAGAAAGCTTTAAAAAACTGATAGACAACCACAACATACTTATATTCCAGGCACATCCGTTTAGGGTAGGTTTAAAGCCCGCTGATCCCGACCTTCTTCATGGAGTGGAGGTGTTTAACGGCAATCCCCGTCACGATTCCCACAACGACCTGGCCTATGAATTTGCTGCAAAAAACGGCCTTCTTATGATTGCCGGCTCGGATGCACACCAGCCGCAGGATGTGGGCAGGGCAGGGATATGTTTACCTCACCCCATTTGTTCAGCCAGCGAACTGGTGGAGTACTACAGGGAATTTAAACAAGTTGAGATAGTTATAAATTGTGAAGACACTGGTTAAAAAATGTTCTCGAGTTAAAGGTTTTGTGGAAAGGACAATAGAGGGGATACGAATAATAATCCTTTCGCTTACCAAGCTGGCTAAGCTATTAATAGGTGCGTTAACAAAGCCGAAGTATGTCCAGTTGAGTTTCCTTATTTAACCATTTGCTAAGGCTTTGTTTGCGCAAAATTTACAAGAATTCTGCAGAAAGCCTCGTCCTTGTAGGGCGGGGATGAATGCAAGGGTGTCAATAGTCTGTGAAAATGTCACCTCAAAAAGGATAATTTTTTATTCAGTAAAAATGTCACTATGGGCTTTAAAAAATATTACAGAGATAATTTATAGCAAAGCTATTAGAAATTTTGACGCTCGCCGCTAGGCAGGCCGGTGGGTGTAATACACCCACCGGCATAGGCAAAAGCTTACCCAAGGGGGTGCATGTCAAGTGGCTTTCGCGGCATAAGCAGCAAAGCTCTAGGGTCACTCCAACTTATTACTTATTCCACGGTCCACTTGACATGCACTCTGAGTCTAGGGCTTTTTAATACTATATTATGGGGGCAAAAAGGCAATAAGAAACTAGGCCTTGATAAATATTATCAAAGCTTGTATGATAATCTATAGGAGAAGCGATAGATAAAAATGCTATGCCCAAGCTCGTGTGGAATTAAACAGCTGGTCTAGCATCTCAAGGATTTCACGATCAGTTTCCTCGTAAGAGATTCTAGGCCTTTTTTGAGCTTGTTGTTTCCATGGGTGGTCAGGAGCCGGTTTTACGGGATTATGCTTTTTCTCTGATTTATGCTCAGACTGCCGTAAAGCTTGTTTTTTAGGTCGTTCTTCAAGTATTAGGGTATCATATATCGTACCGGCATAGAAAGCTTTTACGCCTATTTTAGGGCTGAATAGGACGGTAAGTTTAGCTTTGGGCATAGCAGGGACTTTTTTGCCGTCCTTGACCAGTTGATAATATTTCCCCTTGTATGAGAAGGCAGAGCCTTCGATGATGGTGCGACGTTCCTTGATGCACAGGATATAGTCGAGGTTGATAGCAGGGTTAGGAGGCCTGAACGCAGGCTGTGGGTTTTCAGGCTCAACCCCGAATCTTTTGTTGTAGGATTGAATAAATCTGGGTAAAAAAGCATTAGCAGCCTCAATTGAATTGATGCCATAGATTTTAAGTTCGGCTTTCAACCTATTCTGAAGAGTATCCCAGAGTTTTTCGACACGCCCTTTAGCCTGAGGGGATCTGGCTTTGATTATATTGATGCCGAGTTCTTCCATAGCTCTGCCGAACTGTGTAAGGTTAACTGTTTTTCCTGCAAGTTGTTCTTCGATAGAAAGTTTACCATCATTGGGAGAGACGAAGATGGTATGGCGGTCAGAGTACAGGCTTAAGGGAACGCCATGATTAGTGATTATTTGACGTATGATTTCAAAGTATCCTTCCATACACTCTTGTTGAGTGAAGAATAGAGCGAGTATTTCGCCTGTGGCATCATCAATAGCCCCGTGGAGGGTAAAAGGTGGAAGTCCATCTATCCAATCGTGTTTAGAAGCATCTATTTGGACGAGCATACCTTTCTGGGGCATCCTTTTTCTTCTGTGGTGGGCTTTACGTTTACGGTGTTTTCTAGGGCTGCTAATACCTTCTTTTGTTAGAATTCTGTATACAGAGGAATAACTTACTTTAATGTTTTCATTTTCCATAAGTAAGTCGACGAAATGGTTGAAGTTTACGTCACAGTATTTTTCGCTTTTTTTAAGGTTAATGATGGTGTTTTTAAGTTCATCAGAGAGAGCATGCTGGGGCTTTCGACCTCTGTTTTTGTGGATGATGAACGCAGGTCCTTCTTTCAAAACTCCCTTTTTCAACCTTATTACTTGGCGTTCACTGAGGTTTAGAAGCTCAGCAGCTTCTCTGATGGTTATAACTTTATCGATTGTTTGATTTATGACTCTTAAACGGGTCATTTCTTTTTGTGTCATGTTGAATATCTCCTCTCTCATGTATGACATTATATCAGAATAATTTCAATATGACATTATCACAGAATAACAACATTTTTTGGCTTTTTGGCTTGAATTTTTGATAGAAAATGAATATAATTATAATATGATAAGGGGCTGTAGCTCAGCGGGAGAGCACCACACTCGCATTGTGGGGGTCGAGGGTTCAAATCCCTTCAGCTCCACCATAGATAAAACCACCTGGGTGAGTCAGGTGGTTTTTTATTTTTTTGTGTCGTGTTGCAGCCGACAGGATTGCGTATTGCAGATGTCTAGGTTCTGTGTTAAGCTGTAAGGGGAGGGAGAACTATGGCTATAATTGATGTCAGCTATTTTTCAAATGCTCTTATGAGAAACGTTGTGTACAAAGCAGTTATCCCCACAGATTCACCTGCCATGAAAAATATTGCTCCACATGAGGTGAAGCCTTTCAAGACGCTTTACTTGCTGCACGGAATCATGGGTGGGCACAACGATTGGCTGGTGAATACCCGCATAGCCAAGCTGGCTCAAAAGTACAACGTGGCAGTGATTATGCCGTCGGGAGATAACAGCTTCTACGTTGACCAGCAGGCGGGGCATAACTATTATGGCGAGTTTATTGGGCGTGAACTGGTGGAAGAAACGAGAAAATTGTTCCCATTGTCTTTTAAACGGGAGGATACCTTCATAGGTGGGCTTTCCATGGGCGGTTACGGGGCTCTCAGAAACGGGCTTAAGTATTATAACACCTTTGGCGCTATAGTAGCCCTTTCGGCGGCATTGATAATCGACCAGGCTGTAGTCTCCAGCGAAGAGGCCGAGTGGATATTTGCACGGAGAAGCTATTATGAGTACGTCTTCGGTGATCTGTCAAAATTGAAGGGCAGCGATAAGGATCCCGAATTCCTTGTAAAGAAGATAAAAGAGGAGAAGGGCGTCATCCCCAGGATTTATATTGCCTGCGGGACGGAAGACTTTTTGGTAGAGAACAACCGCAAATTTAGGGATTTTTTGGCAGCAGAAGGCGTTGAACACACCTATGTAGAGGATAGAGGATTCCACGACTGGAAATTTTGGGATAAATACATAGAGAAGGCGTTGCAGTGGCTGGTGGAGTGATTTTATCAGATTGGCTGGCTTTGAGAGCATTTAACGATGCTACCACCAAAACCAACTGGGGTGGATTGCTGGCCATGTCAACTCTTTCGCTGGTACCGGTGCTTATAATTTTCTTTGCTTTCCAGCGGTATTTGATTGAAGGCATCGCAACCACAGGCCTTAAAGCTTGATTTATAAAGTTATAGTCATAACTGAAGGTTCAAAAATGAGGGAAGGGGTGAGCTTATGAGCTTATGCCCTCCTCTTTTATTTTTTGGAGAATTAATTTTGTTGACACCAATTATTTAAATGCTATATAATTCAGGTGTGAAATATTTGATAAATTTGCTATAGGCAATTTTTTATATTCTTTGCAGTCTTGTCGTGCTCACGAAAAGATAGTCATGATGTCCATTGCAGGATTCATTCCAGCATTAAGGTAGGCAGGCGATAAGCAAATCTAACGGAGGTGATCCAGGTGAATGGTTCTCTAGAGCTGGAGGTTTACAAGGCTTTGAGGGATGCGTACAACGGCATCAAGAGGGAACTGCACAATAAGCTGGCACAGAACGGCATCACTTGGCCCCAGTTTCATGCGTTGTACCACATCGGCGATGAAGGAATTCCAAGCCACGAGCTGGCAAAGGAGCTCAACTGCAATGCCAGCAACATGACAGGGCTAATTGACCGCATGGAGCAGAACAACTGGGTTTACCGCGTACACTGCAAGGACGACAGGCGCGTGTGGTTGATTAAGCTGACCGAAGAGGGCAAGAGGCTGAAGGAAGAGCTGATCCCCAGGCATCAAAAAAATATAGAAGAGAGGATGGGCGTGTTAAGCCAGGAAGAGCTGAAAACTCTTAAAAGTTTGCTGGATAAGCTTATAAAGGGTAATCATTAAAAGGGAATTAAGGGGGGTTCTTATGAAGGAACTGAAAGCGCTTATGCGATATATGAAGCCCTATAGGCTTCATATATTTGTTGCCACAGTTTGCATGATAATGGTTACGGCGATGAATATGGCAGGTCCGTGGATGATTCGCAACCTGATAAGCACGGTGACCCAGAGCATAGAGGGGAAGGCAAGCATAGCCCAGGTCAATTTCCTTGCGCTGGCCGTAATTGCGATATACTTGTTGAGAGCGGTGTCGCAGTTTGGTACCAACTACATATCTCACTATGCCGCGTGGAAGATACTGGAGAACATAAGGAGCCATTTGTATGACCATCTGCAAAAGCTATCGCTGAGGTTTTTCCATGACAAGCAAACGGGAGAGCTCATGTCCAGGGTTCTCGATGACACTCGAAACTTTGAACAGCTGCTGGCTCATGCCATCCCAACTCTGGTGGTCAACGGATTGATGCTGATCGGGGTGTCTGTCATCCTGTTTTCCATGAATTTGAAGCTGGCACTTTACACACTTATACCTATTCCCTTGCTTTTCTGGATGGTTGTGAAGTTCAGCAAGATATCCCGTCCAATGTTTAAGGAAGCGCAGAAAGAAATTGCAGAGGTTAGCGCAATCCTTCAGGACAATTTTTCTGGAATCAAGGAGATTAAGGCTTTCACTCAGGAGGAATATGAAAGCAAGCGCACTTTGAGTCGGATAGCCGCTTACACCAGGGCCATATTGCGTGCGCTTAAGCTGAGCAATGCTTTTCATCCCAGTATAGAGTTTGTATCCGGACTGGGGACGGTTATAGTCATATTCTTCGGTGGCAGGCTGGCCCTGGCCAATCAGCTGGCGCTGGAGGATTTGGTGGCTTTTCTGCTATACCTTAATACCTTTTACCAGCCCATAACCTCATTTGGGATGATCAATGAAGGTATACAGCACGCGCTGGCCAGTGCTGAACGGGTGTTTGAGATATTGAATGAGGAGCCTGAGATAAAGGATGACCCCGATGCAATAAAGGTGGACAGGGTCAAGGGCAAGATAGAGTTCAGAAATGTAAGTTTCCGCTATGTCGATGACGTGCCGGTATTGAAAAACGTGTCCTTTAAGGTGAATCCTGGCGAGATGATAGCGCTGGTAGGCCCCACGGGGGTGGGTAAGACCACCATTGCCAACCTGATACCCAGGTTTTATGACCCTGATTCCGGCCAGATCCTAATAGACGACATAGACATAAGAAAGATTAAGCTGAGCAGCCTGAGAAAACAGATAAGCATGGTGTCGCAGGACGTATTCTTGTTCAATGGTACCGTGAAGGAAAACATTCTATATGGTCGGCCTGATGCCACCGATGAAGAGGTCATTGCAGCCGCAAAGGCTGCCAATGCCCACGATTTTATAATGGAGCTGCCCGAAGGATACAACACGAGGGTAGGCGAAAGGGGCGTGAAGCTGTCGGGAGGGCAGAAACAGAGGATTTCCATAGCCCGTGCGCTTCTTAAGGATGCACCAATATTAATTCTGGATGAGGCCACTTCATCGGTCGATACCCAGACTGAAAAGTTGATCCAGGAGGCTCTGGAGAATCTTATGAAGAACAGGACCACCATAGTGATTGCTCACCGTCTGTCGACCATTCGCGATGCTGACCAAATCATCGTGCTCAAGGATGGTGAAATAGTGGAAGCTGGTAGGCACAATGAGCTTCTCAAGAAAGGGGGCCTGTACAGCCAGCTGTGTAAGGCGCAGAGCACAAGTGAGGAATTGATGGCTGTTTAGTGAACCTAAACGCAGGGATAAACTCCTGTGTGCATCTGCTTAGGGAGGGCCCTAAATTTATTGAAGAGAGGCCGTCATTGAATATGGGAAATAACGGAGAATTTTTAGCTTTATGTCCGTTTTATATTGACGAAAGGTGTTTAAAAAATATATAAAACTATATAAAAAACAATTTTATGCAGAAAGGGGCTTTAAAAGATGGCCATAAAGTGGAGGAAGGATCTGGAGATCGGAATTGATGAAATTGACAATCAACACAAGTCCCTGGTGGAGGCCATGAATAAGTTGCTGGAGGCCAGCGCTGCCGGTAGGGCTAAACAGGAAATCGGCAACACCCTTGACTTTCTTTCAGATTACGTTATAACGCATTTTAACTATGAGCAGGAATATCAGAAAAAGCACAATTACCCCAAATATGAAGAACATCTGAAATTGCACCAGTTCTTTTTGCAGGAAGTTGAGGGGATGAAAAGGAAGTTTGATCAGGAGGGGGCGACTCTTCCTTTCATTGTTCAGTTTAACAAAAAAATCGTAGATTGGTTTGTGAACCATATTAGTAAGGCTGATAAGGATTATGCGAAATATATACAATCCATAAAGGGTGCAATAAAATAGCTTTTTATGTTTCAGTATTAAAGAAAGTTTTGTCGTGAGTAGATTGTTGTGAATAAGGTTGTGCAGTGAGGATTTTATTTACTGGGCTGCCGTCACTCACAGCTTAAAAAAGCCTCCTGTTCCACTCTGGCCTTTTCCTTAAGCATGACCTGTATGAGCTGGTGAAACTCCCTGCAATCCTCGTCATCAAGTAGCTTTTCCAAGGCTTGGGCGTATTTGCTGTCAAAGGCCTGCCAAAATCGCTTCATGGACATAAACGCATCCACGTCCATAAGATAGGGCTGAAGGGTGGGTATGATTTGCGTTTTGAGGCGTTTGAATATTTGAAACCCTCCCAGGTCCATGTCGCCCCAGTGGTAAAATGTGATGCCGCGCCTGTAAGCGGCATCATATATTTTTTTGAAGAACAGCCCTTTTACCGGGCTGTAAAAGCCGCCGTGGTATATCACCAGCTCCTCAGGTGTCCTCCTTTTAAATACATAATCTACGTAGTTGGCCTTGTTTTCTATAAAAAGGATGCGCTTTACTTCCGGCAAATCGGAGATCACGAGGTCGCGTATGGTTGGGGCGTTGATGGCCACCCCGTGTACCAGAGGGGAGAAATCCACGGCCTGGCCATGGATGGAGGCCAGCATGTTACCGCAAAACTCTACCTGTTCGGGAGCCTTGACAATGCCGATGAGGGCCAAAATCTCATCATCGGTCCATTCTCCGGCCTGCAGGTCTTCTTCCTGCCAGTATTTTTTGAGAATTCCCAGCAGCCTTCGGCGCAGATTTTTTTCGAAGTATTTGGAGTCGCCGAAGCACCTTAAGCTGAACACCCGCTCGAGCAGTTCATCTTCTCCTTTGGTATCGATAAAGAGCAGCGCCTTCAAAAGATTTTGCATAAGGTCGCTGTCCTCGGGGAGAAAAGGAGGAATGGACAGCTTTTGTTCCATCCATGCTTGAGCATCCTCTAAAAAGTTGCGGATCCAGGGGGAGGTGACGCGGCTTTTGAGCTGGTACACCATAGCAAGGGCATTTTCCACCTGTTCCCGTTTGGGCACTCTTTCGGCCTGCCGGTATGCCTCCGGCAGCGCGTCCAGCTTTAGCCATATGCGGCTGATGATGTTGCCTTTCTCAAAGCGCATCCATTCAAATCCGATTAATCCTTCTTTTTCAAGGTCCATCACCACCGAATTGATAAGCTCTTTGGTGGGTGTGTGTTCTATGTTATATTCAGGGAATTCGTCAGAGCATAAATTTATGAGAATCCTTCGATTCGTCGAAGCAGTGCCTTTATAGGCACTGCTTCTTTCATACTTGTCCAGCAGCCGGTTGAGTATCAGCTTCCTGTAGTTCATACATCTCCTCCCTTATCCGTTTGGCATCAAAGGCTTTGACGAACGACCTGTTCCCGTTTCTTATCACGCACAGGGTTCTGTCCACAAGGGGGGCTATATCGCCTATTTTCTCGGATGGAGCCGACAGTATGGCCTGAAGCCCGAACTTGCGCAGAAGTTTGATGCTTTCCTGTATTCTGTCGCTGTCCATCTTGCTGAAAGCCTCGTCAAACATTATAAGCCGAATGGTATTGCCCGACTCGTTATTGTATCGCGTTCGATACAGCTGGGCAAACGAGGCCAGCATGGCTATATAGAAGGGGGTTTGGGTTTCGCCGCCCGACTTTTTGTGCAGGGTTTTTGAGAGCCGCTGTTGCCTGTCCTGGCTGTCGGTGACTATGAGGTCAAAGGTAAGATAAGTCTTGTAGTCGGTAAACCGCTTGATGTTCTTTTCCAGCTCAGCCCGGGCATCGGCATCCAGTTGCGAGTCGACGTTGGTGATCTGCTTAAACAGCTCTTCGATGGCGTCTCGATGCTTTTCGAGAAAGACCTGTGACGCCACGTTGTAGCCGTCCATCAGCAGTTCGTCAGTTATCATGTCGTAAAACCGCCGGTACTCCGGCCTGGGGCTTACTACAAACCTGTACCTGTCATTCCCAAAGCTGCTCTCCTTCAAGGCGGTGTTGAGCTCTTCAATCTGCTCCTTGACCATGTCTATGTTGGCTTTGAGCTTGGCCAAAAAGTCGTCGCGGAACTGCTGGTAGGCCTTTTCCTTGGCATCCTTGATCTTCTCCATGTATTCGGGCAGCTTGATGGCCTTAAGCTCGTTGAGCTCCTTCTCGTAGGGCCCGTTGTCGGGGAGGTTAATATCGTATGACATGCGGTATTCCCGGTTGTATTCCGAACGAGCGGCCACCAGCTCCTCTTTCTTCTTCGTCATCTGGCTTTGTGTCCGGGCCAGTTGGCTGTAGAAGTTATTGTAAATTTCGACAGCCGAAGCCCTGCTGGACAGTTCCTTTTCAAAGCGTGGTTCGCCCTTCTCCTGAATCCAATTGCCGGGGAACTCGCTGTTTATTTTGTTTCGATAGAATTCGACTTTCTGCTTTTCTGCAGGCAACTTATTTTCTGCTATTTCGTTGTTTTTGGTCTTAAGCCCAATGAGCTCGGTCAGGCAGGCTTGTTCCTCATTTTTCAGGTTTTCAATCTCTTTTTCCATCGCCTTTATCTTTTTGTCCAGCTGCGCCAGCCAGCTTAAGTCCAGTTTCCCAAGTTCATCAACTATGTCCTTAAGCTTTGCTTCCAGGGAGGGTATGACTTTGCTCTTTTCCAGCACCTCCAAGATGTTTTCGGCCTCATTGAGGTTCATGGACTCCATGGAGTATATGCTGCGCAGACCTTGAGACATGCTTTCAAGGCTGGTTACTTCTTTTTCAATCTGGGCTATCTGTGCCGTTTTGCTTTCAATCTGCTCCTCAATGGCCCTTCGGCCGATATATGGATTTCTCCAGCGGTCGGGGTGGAGCTGGCGTGCCACGAAATTTTGATACAGCATGCACGAATCGGTTATGGCCCGCGGGTAATTCCGCAGGTCCTCCACTTTATCGCACTTTATGACGTTGCCCATTACAAAATCGACGAACATCCGGGCGTAGGGGTTGGAGGTCTCCACCTCTTGTGCCAGGCTGTTTTCCATGGCAGCGGGCTTAAGCTCGGCGAGCCTGCCGGTATCCACCAATCCTAGGTCATAGAAGCCTCTTTCAAATTTCAATTTGTCATATACTTTCAAGGCATCCACGAAGTACTCCGGCTCCACTATGAGATAAAACTTTTGAGTGTGAAGGTAAGCTTCTACGGCGTTCCTCCAGCGCATGTCCCGTATTTCCAATAGGTCGGCCAGAATGTGTACCTGCACTTCACGGCCGTATTTAGCCGAGAGAGCAGAGGAGATTTCATTTTTAAGTTCCAACAGGTTTCGGGCATAGGGTTTTATCCCGCGTTTTAGATTCTCTACCTCATCTGCAAGTTCACTCAGTAGCCTTTTGGCCTTGATTATTGCGCTATCGATAAGATTTCCTATTCTGGCTGCTGTCTGTTTGAGGTTGTTTATTAAGGTTATTATATCGTCAAACCCCTGAACGGCCATGGCATCAAGGATTTCGCTATCGGCTTTGAGCAGCTGCTCGGCATAAGTTAAAGCTTGATCAGAGAATTCCATCAGCTTGTTCCAGTCGGCCTCTATATCCTGCCAGCTCAAAACGCGAGGTTCGTCCCATGGCGCATTTTGCCGCACGGCGGTAGGCTCTGCTTTGGAGAGCTGCGCCGTCCGGGCTGCGTCACGGCATTGCGGTGTCTGGCTGCTCTGCAGGGCATGTATGCACTCGCGCCATACCCTGCCGTAATGCCGCATTCGTTTTATGGTGCGTGTCAGGTCGCCTTTGAGCTGCTGGAGCTGCTCTTCCAGCCGGGCTTTCTGGCTCTGCAGCGCATCCATTTTTCTGTATATATCTGACGAGATTTTATCGGCTATCAGCTGTTCGTGTTCCTTTTCCAGCGCTTTTATGTTTTCTCTGATGCTGTTTATTTTGGCCTCCATTTCGTTTATTTTCTGCTGGTTGTCGCTATAGGCTTTTTCGAGCCGTGCCACCTCATCAAGCGCCATCTGAAGCTGGGCCCGCTCTATGATGTAGCTGTGTACCAAAAACCTCTGCTTTTCTTCCATATAGGCGTTGTATTTTTGCTGGATATCCTCCAGGGCGGCTATGCGCTTCATCATCATTTCTGCGTCCTGTTCCAGCCTCTTGTAATAGCGGATGTTGTCCTGCATAAGGCTTATGTCGACAGGGCCTTTTATGTCGCACACGTCATTGGTGATGAAGGACTCGATGTCGGCGATGGGGGAGAAGGGTACGGCCTTTTTGAACAGGCTGAAATACTTTAATTTGAGGCCACCCAGCTTGCCCCTGAGTATGTCCTGGTATCCACGATTTGTCTCTGGAAACTGGAACTTCCCTCTTTTGTAGTTCTTCATAAAGTAGCTGCGCAGCTCTTTAAAAGACATAGGGGTATTGTTTTGAATAAAGTGGTTCTCGGGCAAGGAGTCATCCAGTATAAAGAACCGGTGTTCAAATGTGCCGTCGTCGTAGCAGTCAAACACCACTCCAAGGGTAAACCAGTTGTCTTTGAAGTCATCGTAAAACTCACAGGCTATATAGCTGGTGAACCTGCCGCTTCTTAAGTATCTAAATCCGGCATCGCCGTCGTCGCCTATCTCACCCCAGAGGTAGCCTTTGAGCGTCCTGGCAGACTTGTCGTTGGCGGCCTTGTTAAAGAAATGGCCGCTGGTGTCCCCAAGCAGCAGAAGCTGTATGGCGTCAATTATGGTGGACTTTCCGGCGGCGTTGGCACCTGTTAAAAAATTTATGGTATCAAATTCGATGAGCTCCTTCCAAAAGTAGTGCCAGTTGATGAGAAGGAGCCTGGTGAGCTTTTTCATTCTTCCACCTCGCCTCTTATTATGTCTTGGTCCTCGGTTTCCTCGCTTTCTTGATCGGAATCCTCTTCATCGCCGAGGGTTTCGTATATTCGGCTGATCTTTTCATTGGTGACCACAAACAGTATCGAAGGCAGGATGAGCAGCTTGTTATCAGGATCTTCCCACCGTCCTTCCAGCTTTTGTATGATGTTGTAATAGGCCAGCTGACGTAAGGCCTCGGCAAGGTCACGGTCAGAGGGCTTCTTCTTTATAAGCCCCAGCGTCAGCATTTTATGGACGATTTGGCCCGTGCTAGTCAAAACCTCCTTGCGAAGGGTCACCTTTTCCCGCTCTTCTTCGAATATAAGGCGCAGTATGAATAGTATGAGGGTGGTGTTTCGGTCAAGTCTGACTCGGTTGTACTCGTAGGTGTTCACAAGGGCAATTACTCCGTACTGGCTGTCCTTGTAAAGCGCCCAGCCGGAGAACCACAGGTATTCGTTGAACAGCGCAAAGTTGCGCTCTACGAAGCGGTATTCGGGGTTTACGCGCATCATCCCTTCTTTGGGATCGTAAACATCCCGTATGATGAAGGTGCGGGACAGAATAAGGTTCAAAAGCCTTCTGAACTCCTCTTTTTCTGAATTGCTAAGCTTTTCGTATTCTTCAACCCACATTGGCCTTGTCCTTTCTTATAAACCTCATTTTGGGGATTCTGTAACCATTATTATATACGTATCCATCCATAAATTCCACCCTGTAGAACGCCTTACGGTCATAACTCTTTAAGGTGGCCAGCATGAGAAGGATGAAGGATTCATCATCGGTGAGCGGAACTTCATGGCTGTATACCACATCGAAGTCCTTCATTATATTTCTCATAAAAGCCATTATTCTGGTGTGGTTATAGCTTTTTTTGGCTTTGTCCAGGAACTCCTTCACTATATCCTCTTCATGGTCCTCATGGGATGGCGGCAGCTGCAAGGGTGGGCTTTCAAGCTTCTTGTGCCGTGCAGCCCTTACATACAATGAATTCTCGTCGATGTATCCCTGGTGGAACAACTCCACGGCTTCCTGTAGTTTGGCAACCAGGGCTTCTTGCTTTTCTTGTGAACTGTCGGCAACCCTCTTTAAGATTTCCACAATCTTTCCCTTGATGCTGCGGTCGGTGTTTAAAAGATAGCGCATCTTCTCGACGGATGCCCGGGTATAAGCCGTGTTCTTGCGGTCAATCTCTTCAAGTATGTGGTCCAGGCGCTCGTAGGTGTCCATGATATATCCAATTTTACTGATGACGTCTTCATGCCCTTCTTCGCGGCTTTTGTATCGACCGCGCATCATGGCTTGCTCCACCGTACGCTGGCGCAGCGAGCTGTCTGTCAGCCAGCGCTGCAGGAACCGGAGTATGGGAGCCTTGTAGCGAGGGATGGAGTCTAGAGTCTTCAAGGGGTGGTATATTCGGTCGCTTATCAGGGTTTTGTATTCGTCAAAGTGTCCTTTCAGCACCTCGTTTACCGTTGCAAACTCGCTTAAAGCCTGATGATAGCGGCGGATGTTGTTGTGCAGGGACTTGAGCTCATCCACCAGCTTGACGGTGTTTTCGTATGCCGTGAGCAGTGCGTTATAATTGCTGGAGTCTTCCTGCTCTTCATGGGCGGTCTTTAAGGCCGAGTAAGTGGAAAATACGTAGGAATTGTACTCCTTCAAGTTTTCGTCGGTAAAGGAAAATAGCAGGTTGATGAGCTTTATGGAATAATCCGGAAGCGTAACCACTTCCTCGAAGGAATCATCCTGATACTCTATATCGATCCAGCCGGTGTCTTTAAGGCGCCTTAATATAAAGTGCGCGATAGCTGATAGGCTGATGTTGCTTTCATTGGTACCGTTCAAATTATTTTCATTTAAAGGCTCTTCCGCATCCTCCAGCTCTTCCGACATATCGACGCCCAGCATTTTCTCATCCAGGTTTGAAATGAGCATGGAGACAAGGTCGTCCTTCTTTATGGTCATCTCCTGGCGGAAGGCCTTTCTCAGCACGAACAGCGCATCCGCGTAAATATATTTGTTTTTGGATGCCAGAATGGAGAACAGATTTTGCGGCAGCACATCAAAAAGATGCATGGTAGCCTGTCCCTTCCTTATAAGCAAATTTTATTGACATTAGGCATCGCAGTTAACAAAACTGCTTGCCTGAAGAGGACTTTTCTTTAAGCAAAATATTATTTTTATTGATATTGGCTCGCCTTTTGTCGAATAATTGGTACGGCGAGTTGTCATAATAAGTTTAACACATAGCCATTGATAATTAAAGCTGCTTTTCAATTTTTGTATATTCTGGGCGAATATCGATTGAAAACGGTTTATAAAAATGGTAGTATAAAAATGGATAGTTATAAGAGAAGAAGGGGAATATTGTCATGATTCCATTGAGAGATACCATACCCAGCAGGCGCGAACCCTTGGCAACAGTTCTGCTTATAGTCATCAATGTAATGATATTTGTAGGTCAGTCATTGATGCCCGACGTGAGGTTTGCACAGTTCGTGTACCAGTACGGGTTTATACCTGCCAGGTTTTTAAAATCGATAGCACAGCTCGGGTTTTTTGAAGCAAGTACATACATGCCCCTTTTTTCGAGCATGTTTCTTCACGGTAACTGGGTACACCTCCTAAGCAATATGTGGGTGCTGTGGCTGTTTGGCGATAACGTGGAGGATTTAATGGGCAGCATAAGGTTTGTGATATTCTATATCCTGTGTGGTTTGGTGGCGGGATTTACCCATTTTTTGTTCAACCCCACATCAAATGTGCCTACCGTTGGGGCTTCAGGAGCTATTGCCGGCGTCATGGGCGCTTACTTCATTCTGTTCCCTCATTCCAGGATTGTGACCCTGGTTCCGTTCTTTTTCTTCTTGCCCATGTTCATACACGTGCCGGCCTTCATATACCTGATTTTGTGGTTTATAAGCCAGCTGTATTCGGGGGTCATACAGTGGATAGGCGGCGGAAGCGTGGGTGGTATAGCCTGGTGGGCACACATAAGCGGGTTTTTGGCCGGGATGTTTATCCACAGGATATTCATTGCGCGGAGAGGGTATAGGTATTATTGAGGGTAATGATACCAT
The DNA here is from genome assembly GCA_000526435.1 of Caldicoprobacter oshimai DSM 21659. Classification (GTDB taxonomy): domain Bacteria; phylum Bacillota; class Clostridia; order Caldicoprobacterales; family Caldicoprobacteraceae; genus Caldicoprobacter; species Caldicoprobacter oshimai. Next base: position 62,153 of record JAGB01000002.1, on the reverse strand, counting down.
CTATAGTAGTTAATTGAATCTAAGAAGGAAGTGTAAATAATTTTGTGTATGGGAGCCTTTGGCTCCTTTGCGGAATGCATAAGGGTATTCTTTCTCCCATTTTTTTTAAGTTCATACAACATCTCTAAAGCAGTTTCATCATTCGGTGCTGTATATACGCTCTTGAAATCCTTTGTAAACTCCTTTAAATCCTTATATGACACGTATTTGAAGGAATTGCGCAGCTGGTGGATTATGCACCTTTGTACCTCTGCCTTCGGATATACAGCCTCAATAGCCTCTTCTAAGCCCGTTAACCCATCTAGGCAAAATATCAGTACGTCCTCTACCCCTCTGTTCTTAAGGTCGTTAAGTACACCTAGCCAGAACTTTGCTGATTCATTATCCCCAATCCATATGCCAAGAATGTCCTTGTAACCTTCAAGGTCTATCCCTACAACCACATAGGCGGCTCGTTTATTAACCTGTCCTTCATCACGTACCTTATAGTGTATGGCATCCATGAAGATGAATGGATACACCTTCTCAAGCGGCCTGTTTTGCCATTCCTTTATCTCAGGTACTATCCCCTCAGTTATCTTACTTACCAGCTCAGCCGATACTTCTACTCCGTATAGTTCCTTGATTTGTTCGTGAATGTCTCTGGTGCTCATCCCTTTGGCATACAAAGATATAACCTTTTCTTCAATGCCAGAAACATCTCTTGAGTATTTAGGTACTATTTTAGGATTATATTCTCCTTTGCGGTCTCTTGGGATATTCAATTCAACAGGTCCCAGTTCACTGCGTACAGTCTTAGAACTATAGCCATTTCTGGTATTGTGAGAGTTGGCAGGCGGTTTTTTACCTTTGGAGTAGCCAAGATGTACATCCATTTCTGCCTCCAGCATTTCTTGAAGGATATCCTTAAAGGAGTCCTTCAAGAATTTCATAATTTCTTGAGGAGTTTGAAAATTGTTTTCCTTAATTATTTCTCTTACCACTTCTTTTGGCAAAACACCCATAATAAAACGCTCCTTTCTGATTTTATGTTGTTAATTTTATCCAGAAAGGAGCTTTGCTATTCATCCATACACAAAATTTTGGACAGTCTCTCTACTGGCAAACCCAGGGCCTGACGAGCTTAATCGAGCGCTATCAAAGTCTTCGTCAAACTTGGTGAACTGCCGGATGCGGACCCGCATGTCCGGTGGTGTGAGGGGACGGGGGTTAATCGCCCCCTCCTACTCGATGGCCTACTTTCCACAACGCATTACGGTTTTTATAGCTCATCTCCCATATGCTTTTCTATATATTTCCTCCAGCTCGCTTACCAGTGGCATCCTGGGATTGGTGACGGTGCACTGGTCTTCAAATGCCTTATCTGCCAGTTCTTTTACCTTTGCCTCGAATTCCTCCCGCGGTACGCCGCATTCCGCAATGGTCAATGGCATGTTGAGTTGCTTCATCAAATTTACGATGGCATCGATCAGGCTGCGTACCCCTTCTTGGGCGGTAGATGCCGGAAGGCCGAGGTACCTGGCTATTTCAGCGTATTTTTTGTCGGCTACATAGTGCTGGTATTTGGGCCAGGTAGCAAATTTTGTGGGCTTTTGAGCATTATATTCGATCACGTGCGGAAGCAGTATGGCATTGGCCCGACCATGAGGGATGTGGAATTCTCCTCCAAGCTTGTGCGCTAGGCTGTGGTTGATGCCCAGGAATGCGTTGGTGAAAGCCATACCGGCTATGCAGGATGCGTTGTGCATCTTTTCTCTGGCCTCTTTGTCATTGCCATCTTTGTAAGCCCGTGGCAGGTATTCAAACACCAGCTGTATCGCCTTTATGGCCAGTGCATCGGTATAGTCTGAAGCCATGGTGGATACGTAGGCTTCTATTGCATGGGTCAGCACATCCATTCCCGTATCGGCTGTTATGTGAGGGGGTACGGTGATAACTAAATTGGGATCGATTATGGCCACATCAGGGGTGAGTTCATAATCGGCTAGGGGATATTTCGTGTTGTTCCTCTTATCTGTTATCACCGCAAAGCAGGTTACCTCGGAGCCCGTCCCAGAGGTGGTGGGGATGGCCACCAGCTTTGCCTTACGGCCAAGCTTGGGGAAGTTAAAGGCCCTCTTGCGTATGTCCATGAACTTTAGCCGCAGGGAAGTGAAGTCGGTGTCGGGATATTCGTAATACAGCCACATGGCCTTTGCAGCGTCGATTGCTGACCCTCCCCCCAGGGCTATTATGACATCAGGCTTGAATTTGTTCATGAGTTCGCTTCCGCGCTTTACCGTATCGATGGAAGGGTCAGGCTCCACTTCGGCGAAAATCTCGGAATGGACGTACTGCTGCCTCTTTCTGAGGTAGTACAGCACCTTATCCACATATCCCAGTTTGACCATGGCAGGGTCAGTCACTATGAAGGCCCGGCTGATGTCTGGCATCTTTTCAAGATACTGAATGGAATTGGGTTCAAAGTAAATTTTGGGTGGGACTTTGAACCACTGCATGTTGACCCGTCTTTTAGCCACCCTCTTTATATTGATCAAATTGACGGCTGATACGTTGGCGGTAGTGGAATTCCCACCATAGGACCCGCAACCCAGTGTAAGCGATGGCATATTGGTATTGTATATGTCCCCTATGGCGCCATGGCTCGATGGGGAATTGACAATCAGCCTGCCCACCTTGACCTTTTTGGAAAATAGTTCTATTGCTTTGGGATTCTCAGAATGGATGACGGCCGAATGGCCAAGGCCACCAAATTCAACTATCTGCTGTGCTACCTTAACCCCTTCTTCGTAATCCTTAACGATGTAAAGCGCTAGTATAGGGCTCAGCTTTTCCCTGGACAATGGGTACTCGGGACCCACGCCTTCAAGGTGAGCGACTAGAATCTTTGTATCCTGAGGAACTTCTATACCCGCCATCTTAGCTATGGTATAAGCCGACTGGCCAACCACCGCCGGATTCATCATTCCCTTTTTGTTATCGATTGCGACTGCCTCAAGCTTTTTAATCTCCTCTGGAGTGAGGAAATAGCATTTGTTTTCCTTCATGTAATCTATGGCCTGCTGGGCAATGTCTTCATCAAGGATCACTGCCTGCTCGGAAGCGCATATCATGCCGTTGTCAAATGTCTTTGAGAGAATCAAATCGGTGATGGCCCTTTTGATGTCGGCCGTCTTTTCGATGTAGCACGGCACATTGCCCGGCCCCACTCCAAGGGCGGGTTTGCCGCTGCTATACGCTGCTTTCACCATGCCGGCGCCACCGGTTGCCAGTATCAGAGATACGCCTGGATGGGCCATGAGATATTGCGTGGCCTCAAGGGATGGCCGTTCTATCCATTGAATGCAATGCTTGGGAGCGCCTGCTTTGATGGCTGCATCTCTCATAACTCTGGCGGCTTCACTGCTGCACCTTTGGGCCGCAGGATGGAAAGCGAATATAATTGGATTTCGGGTTTTCATGGATATAAGCGATTTGAACATCGTGGTAGAGGTGGGGTTTGTCACAGGGGTGATGCCCGCGATCACGCCTACCGGCTCTGCTATTTCTACATAGCCTTCAAGGTCGTTCTCCCTGATCACGCCCACCGTTTTCTGATGCCTTATGCTGTTGTATATATACTCAGTGGCAAAAAGGTTCTTGATTATCTTGTCTTCGTATACGCCTCTCTGGGTTTCTTCTACGGCAAGCTTGGCTAACCTCATATGGTGGTCGATTCCCGCCAGAGCCATGGCCTTTACGATGCTGTCGACTTGCTCCTGGGTCATTTCCATGAATTCTTCCAGGGCCTTGTTTGCGTTTTCCACCATGGCATCGATTTCGGCCTTTACATCTTCAGTGTTGTTTACTACCAATGACAGGTTTTCTCTGGCCATATTTTTCCTCCTCCTTTTGCAATAATCCTTGCATTATTGTTAAAAATTTAACTATATCTTTTCTAAAAAATTGGGATTTGCAGGATAAATGGCAATCCCAACTTAAATATACCTTGTCTTCGTGGCTTTGCAATGAACGAAGCAACGCTGAATTGCAGTATATTTGGACCTTTGTATATCCATAATATACGACAGCGCCACCAAATTAGGTTTAAGTTGTAACGCTTTGCATTATAGCAAATCGTTAATTTTTTGTCAATACTGTTTTGGCAAATTATGTTGTTATTCTGTGATAATGTCATATTGAAATTATTCTGATATAATGTCATACATGAGAGAGGAGATATTCAACATGACACAAAAAGAAATGACCCGTTTAAGAGTCATAAATCAAACAATTGATAAAGTTATAACCATCAGAGAAGCTGCTGAGCTTCTAAACCTCAGTGAACGCCAAGTAATAAGGTTGAAAAAGGGGGTTTTGAAAGAAGGACCTGCGTTCATCATCCACAAAAACAGAGGTCGAAAGCCCCAGCATGCTCTCTCTGATGAACTTAAAAACACCATCATTAACCTTAAAAAAAGCGAAAAATACTGTGACGTAAACTTCAACCATTTCGTCGACTTACTTATGGAAAATGAAAACATTAAAGTAAGTTATTCCTCTGTATACAGAATTCTAACAAAAGAAGGTATTAGCAGCCCTAGAAAACACCGTAAACGTAAAGCCCACCACAGAAGAAAAAGGATGCCCCAGAAAGGTATGCTCGTCCAAATAGATGCTTCTAAACACGATTGGATAGATGGACTCCCACCTTTTACCCTCCACGGGGCTATTGATGATGCCACAGGCGAAATACTCGCTCTATTCTTCACTCAACAAGAGTGTATGGAAGGATACTTTGAAATCATACGTCAAATAATCACTAATCATGGCGTTCCCTTAAGCCTGTACTCTGACCGCCATACCATCTTCGTCTCTCCCAATGATGGTAAACTTTCTATCGAAGAACAACTTGCAGGAAAAACAGTTAGCCTTACACAGTTCGGCAGAGCTATGGAAGAACTCGGCATCAATATAATCAAAGCCAGATCCCCTCAGGCTAAAGGGCGTGTCGAAAAACTCTGGGATACTCTTCAGGATAGGTTGAAAGCCGAACTTAAAATCTATGGTATCAATTCAATTGAGGCTGCTAATGCTTTTTTACCCAGATTTATTCAATCCTACAACAAAAGATTCGGGGTTGAGCCTGAAAACCCACAGCCTGCGTTCAGGCCTCTTGACCCTGCTATCAACCTCGACTATATCTTGTGCATCAAGGAACGTCGCACCATCATCGAAGGCTCTGCCTTCTCATACAAGGGGAAATATTATCAACTGGTCAAGGACGGCAAAAAAGTCCCTGCTATGCCCAAAGCTAAACTTACCGTCCTATTCAGCCCTAAAATAGGCGTAAAAGCTTTCTATGCCGGTACGATATATGATACCCTAATACTCGAAGAACGACCTAAAAAACAAGCTTTACAGCAGTCTGAGCATAAATCAGAGAAGAAGCATAATCCCGTAAAACCGGCTCCTGACCACCCATGGAAACAACAGGCTCAAAAAAGGCCTAGAATCTCTTACGAAGAAACTGATCGCGAGATCCTTGAGATGCTAGACCAGCTGTTTAATTCCACACGAGCTTGGGCATAGCATTTTTATCTATCGCTTCTCCTATAGATTATCATACAAGCTTTGATAATATTTATCAAGGCCTAGTTTCTTATTGCCTTTTTTGCCCCCATAATATAGTATTAAAAAGCCCTAGACTCAGAGTGCATGTCAAGTGGACCGTGGAATAAGTTGGAGTGACCCTAGAGCTTTGCTGCTTATGCCGCGAAAGCCACTTGACATGCACCCCCTTGGGTAAGCTTTTGCCTATGCCGGTGGGTGTATTACACCCACCGGCCTGCCTAGCGGCGAGCGTCAAAATTTCTAATAGCTTTGCTATAAATTATCTCTGTAATATTTTTTAAAACCCATAGTTGACATTTTTACTGAATAAAATTATCCTTTTTGAGGTGACATTTTCACAGACTATTGACATACTGTTTTGGCAAATTATTTTAAATTTTTTGAAGGACTTTCATTAAATCTATAGAAGACTAAAGAAGACTAAATTAAAAGATATTATGTAGGTGATTTGTACTTTAATCTCTGCCAAAGGAGGAAGTGTATATGGATTTTAATGATCTAACCCCTGAGCAAAGAGAGGCCATCCTTGCGGCGCAGAAGAATGAGATCACCGAATATCACATCTATACCAAATTGTCTGCCTCGATAAAGGACCAGCACAACAAAGAGGTTTTGGCCGAGATAGCCGATGAAGAGCTGGCACATTATAAATTCTGGCAGAGGATTACTCGGCAGGACATGAAGCCCGATAGATGGAAGGTATGGCTGTACTTTATAATTTCGAGGGTTTTTGGCCTTACGTTTGGTGTCAAGCTGATGGAAAAAGGCGAACAACGGGCTGAAGAGGTATACACCAAATTGGCCGATACCATGCCTGAGATACATAAGATCGTTCAGGATGAGGACAGGCATGAAAAGAAGCTTATGGAGCTCATCGAGGAGGAGCATTTAAATTACGTTGGGTCAATGGTATTAGGGCTTAACGATGCGCTGGTGGAGCTGACGGGTACCCTGGCAGGGCTGACCTTTGCACTTCAAAACACCAGGTTGATCGCGCTTAGCGGTTTCATAACGGGAATAGCGGCATCCTTCTCGATGGCGGCTTCTGAATATTTATCCACAAAATCTGAGGGAGAGTCACAGATCCCGATTAAAGCGGCTATCTATACAGGCCTTGCCTACGTTTTTACGGTGCTGTTCCTTATCTTCCCGTATTTGCTGTTTGAAAGTTATTTCTTGTGCTTGGGGCTTACGGTCATAAACGCCGTGCTGGTCATACTTATATTTAATTTTTACGTTTCGGTGGCCAAGGATTTGGACTTTAAAAGGCGCTTTCTGGAGATGGTATCCATAAGCCTGGGGGTTGCAGCCCTCAGCTTCTTGATCGGCTTTCTGGTGAGGGTTTTCCTGGGAGTGGAGGTATGAAAATAAGAGCGCACTTGTGGCAGTGGCAAAGGCATAGAAGAGGTAACAAACATCTCCTTATGTGGCATAGTGATGTAGCTGTTTGTTTTCTCCAAAGCCCTGTATTTGGAAAATATAGAAGGCCCGCTCCATGCCAAGGGGCATCTAAAGCATCGCTGTGAATCGCTTGAAAAGACAGGGCGAGGCCATGCGATACCCGAGCTCAAGCGCAGCCATTCTCACGAGTTTGAAAGATAGTTGATAGGTTATTTTGCCATTTAAAGCAATAGCGTTAACGTTATATATATCCTGCAATTCAGTTTGCAGGGTATAATTCTATTTTAGAGGACAATAATGTTGTTGGTATTGAGAATTGGGTGTGGCTTCAATATGCGTTAGTTTAGGGAGGGCTTTGTATGGCAAAATATAAACCTGGTTATTTAAAGCTTCTGGAAAGTGATGAGCTTAAAAACAGGGTGAGGGAAGCCAGAAAACACCTTGATGAATGCAACCTGTGTCCCCATGAGTGTGGGGTCAACAGGAAGGGAGCAATGGGATTCTGCCGCTCATATGATGAAGCAGTGGTGGCCAGCTACGGCCCCCACTTTGGCGAAGAGCCTCCTCTGGTGGGCAGAAATGGCTCAGGTACTATATTCTTTGGTTACTGCAATATGAGATGCGTGTTTTGTCAGAATTGTGAGTTGAGCCATGGGGGAGAGGGAGAGGTTGTGTCCAACGAGGTGTTAGCTGAAGTAATGCTGGTTATACAGAACCATTATCGCTGCCATAACATAAACCTGGTCACTCCCACGCATTTCGTGCCAAATATCCTGGAAGCGCTGTATATTGCAGCACAGAAGGGACTGGAACTGCCGCTTGTTTACAATTGCGGAGGGTACGAGAGGGTGGAAACCCTTAGGCTGCTCGATGGAGTGGTGGATATATACATGCCGGACTTCAAGTACAGCATAGAGGAACGGGGTGTAAAATATTCCAAAGTAAGGGATTATCCTAAGTATGTAAAGAGCGCTTTGAAGGAAATGGATCGCCAGGTGGGCGGTTTGAAGCTGGATGAAAGGGGAGTGGCTTATAAGGGGCTTTTGATAAGGCATCTCGTAATGCCCGGAGGGCTTGAGGATACCAAGGAAATTTTGAGGTTCATAAAAGAAGAGCTTTCGCCCGACTGCGCAGTTAATCTCATGGATCAGTATTACCCTCACTATAAGGCTTATAAATACGAGGAGATTGCGCGGAGATTAAGTCCGGAAGAATATAAAGAAGCATGGCTTTATGCCAAAGAACTGGGGCTCAGATTGATCGAATAAAAATTGAAATTAAGGGGTTTGCATTTTTGTAGATTTTTAATATAATAAATATCGTATTTTCTTAATATAATGATAATACCATAGAGTAATCGCAGGAGGTGATATGGTAAGATATGGTAATGAACTCAGCCAAACAGTATTTATGGCTTGTGCTGATAGCGTTTTGCATTGCAGGCCTTGTATATCCGGCAATAGGGGTGGTTGCGCTGGTGTGCATGCTTGCACCGGTGGTTACAGCGCCCTTCATGGGGAGGAAGTGGTGTAACTCGTTTTGCCCAAGGGGTAGTTTCAACGACGTGATATTGAAGAAGATTACTCTAAAGAAGGGCATTCCCGGCGTGTTTAAGACTACCACATTTAAGGTGATATTCCTGATAATGCTGATGAGCTTTTTTGCCATACAGTTGACCTTTGCATGGGGCAATTGGTCCAGTGTAGGGGCAGTATTTGTTCGCATGGTTCTTATAACCACGATAATCGATATCATACTTGGTATTTACTATCATCAGAGGACTTGGTGTGCCTTCTGTCCTATGGGAACCATGGGCGGATGGGTGTTTAAGCTGAAGAACAGGATAAAAAAGGGTATGATGAAAAGAGATGCAGTTGGCGATAATGTGGTGTAAGGAAATCGATACAGGCTTTTACTGGTATGATAAAACCAACATTGATTCAGAGGAGCTAAAGCCGTTGTTATATGATTAAAAACATGGCAAATATCCGAAAAGCAAAAAAAGGAGAGAGCAGCACAACGCTCTCTCCTTTTTAGTTTAATAAAGCAGCTTCTATGTTTTTGTCCTCGGCCTGAGGGGTGCGAACAAACTGGCTTCGATAGAGGTTGTAGTAGACCCCTTTACGTTCCAACAATTCCTGATGCGTGCCCTTTTCTACAAGCCTCCCCTTGTCTATCACTACAATTAAATCAGCGTCTTTTATGGTGCTCAACCTGTGGGCTATGACGAAGCTGGTACGGCCTTTCATCAGATTTAGCATCGCTTTTTGGATATATATCTCGGTGCGGGTATCCACGCTGGAGGTTGCTTCGTCCAGTATGAGTATGGCCGGATCGGCCAGCACTGCCCGGGCAATGGCTAGAAGCTGGCGTTGTCCGTGGCTCAAGTTTCCACCGTCGTCGGTGAGAATGGTGTCGTACCCTTGAGGCAGGCGCATGATGAAATCGTGAGCATGGGCGATTTTGGCTGCCTGTTCCACTTCTTCGTCGGTGGCGTCCAAACGGCCGTACCGTATATTTTCGCGAACGCTGGCGTTGAATAGATAGGTATCCTGCAGTACGATTCCCAAAGAGGAGCGTAGGCTTTCGCGCTTGATTTTTCTTATATCGATACCATCTATGCGTATACTCCCCTCTTTAACGTCATAAAATCGCATAAGAAGGTTGATTATCGTGGTTTTACCGGCTCCGGTTTCCCCGACTAGGGCCACCGTTTGACCGGGTTTTACCTCAAGGGAAAAGTTCTTCAGAACCAGGTGCTCATCGTCATATGCAAATGAGACGTTTTCGAACTCCACGTGCCCTTTTACGCCTATTTCTCTGAGGTCCACAGCATCTGGAGCGTCGGCAGGCTCGGGCTCTTGATCCAAAACCTGAAATACCCGTTCAGCGCCGGCTGCTGCTGACAAAACCATGTTGTATTGATTTGCAAGTTCGTTTATGGGGCGAGTAAACTGCCTTGAGTAGTTAAGAAATATGGAGATTGTGCCTACCGTTATGGTACCTCCAACGTTTCTGACGGCAAGCAGGCCCCCGATTCCTGCGATGAGCGCAAAGCCTAGGTTGTTGAGCATGTTCATGGTTGGTCCCATGATTCTCGATAGCACTTGAGCCTTCAAAGCTGTCTTCTTCAGCCGTTGATTGGATTCTTCAAACTCAGCGATGACGCGTTGTTCGCGGCAGAACAGCTTGACAACTCTTTGGCCTGAAATGGTCTCCTCTATCTTGCCGTTGAGCTCACCCAGAGTTTTTTGTTGTTCTATAAAAAGCCTGCCGGTATGGTTGGTTATAAGCCGGGTCAGAAGAACCATCAATGGGATTACCGATAAAGTTATTAGGGTAAGTATTATGCTCTTTGATAGCATGAGTATTATGGTACCTGTTATGGTGATAACGCCTGAGATAAACTGGGTTAAACTGGCGTGGAGGGTGATGGAAACAGTATCTATATCATTGGTGATACGGCTCATCAGCTCCCCGTGGGTGTGCGAATCGAAGAATTTCAGTGGCAGTACCTGATACTTGCTGAACAGGTCTCTGCGCATGCGAGCCACCGTCTTTTCGGATATAGAAGCCATAAAGAACCCTTGCAAAAAGGCAGCCAGCGAGTTTAGTGTATAAACGCCCAGAAGGAGAAATGAGATTCGCACTAGCCCTTGAAAGTCTCCGGGAATGATGTATTGGTCTATGGCCTGCCCTATGAGCAAAGGCCCTATAAGGGTGCATGCCGTGTTGAGGAGGATGGATAGTATAACCAGTATCAGAGCCACTGTATCTTCTTTTAGGTATCTACTCAGTCTGATAAGGGTATTACCCAAATTTTTGGGCCTTTCTCCAGGCCACATGAACCGGCCGTGTGGACCCCTCCTGCCAAATCCGCGCATACCAGGACCACCAACGCCGCGCATGCCATGTTCATGAGAGTTGCCGCTGCGCATATTATCCCGTGAGGTTGAACCTGTCTTATCAGGTTGATGTAAACTGTCCTGGGCATTATGTCTATCCTCAGGCATATTGTTGTACCTCCTTTCCAATCTGTGACCTGTATATATCCTGGTACAGCGGGTTGGAAGCAAGGAGCTCTTCGTGGGTGCCTATTCCTGCTATGCGTCCTTGCTCCAGGATGATGATCTTGTCGGCATCCATGACTGAACTTATGCGTTGAGCTATTATGAAGGTGGTACACTTGTGGTTCCACCTTCTTAAAGCCTGCTGTATTTTAAGCTCTGTTGCCATATCGACAGCGCTGGTGGCGTCATCCAGAATAAGTATTTTGGGCCTTTTCATGAGCGCACGCGCGATGTTCAAGCGCTGCTTTTGGCCGCCTGACAGATTGACTCCTCCCTGGCTTAAATCGGTTTGATAGCCGTTGGGGGTTTGCATAATGAAGTCGTGGGCCTGGGCTATGGTCGCCGCTTCTATGGCTTTTTCCAGGTCTGCATCGGGGTCTCCCCAGCGGAGGTTATCGAGAATACTTCCCGAGAAAAGGAGAGAGGTTTGCATCACCATTCCGATTTCCTTTCTCAGGTTGTAAAGGCTATATTTTCGCACATCGACACCATCTATTAATACACGGCCTTCCTGTGGGTCATAAAGCCGTGGTATAAGGCTTACCAGCGTGGTCTTGCCGGAGCCTGTCTCGCCAAGTATGGCCACTGTTTCTCCCGGCTCAGCTGTAAAAGATATGTTTTTCAAAACCGGTTCCCCGTCCGGGCTGTAGCTGAAGATGACATTCTCGAATACTACCTGTCCACGGGTTATTTTGGGCTCTTGTGAAGTGTCATCTGTATTTTCTGCCGGGTCGACGATGTCGGGCTGTTCCATCAGCACTTCTCTTATCCGGTCAGCCGAAACCTTACCTCTGGAAAAGGCTATTAGATTAAAGGCAATCATCACCAGTGACATCATTATTCTCACGAGGTAATTGATGAAGGCAATAAGATCTCCAATTTGTAAGCTGCCGTTTTGCACCTTTATACCACCCATCCATAGTACTGCCACAGTTGCAAGGTTGGTTACCAGCATCAGCAAGGGCATTCCAGTTGCCATGATTCTGCCGGCTTTGATGGCGGTATCGCGCAAGTCCTCGTTGGCGGTTTGAAACCGGTTTTCCTCGAAATCCTTTCGCAGAAATGCCTTTACCAGCCGGATTCCTGCCAAGTTTTCCCGCATTATGGTGTTTACCCTGTCTATTTTGGACTGGACTTTTCTAAACAGAGGGAAGCCTATTCTGATTATGACTATTATGCCTATGATGGTGAGCGGTAAGGCTATCAAAAGCACCGAAGCCAGGGAAGGGCTTATTTTTATGGTCATTATTATGGAACCGATACACAGCAGAGGAGCGCGTATCATCATGGCCAGAGACATGGTAACCACGTTTTGAAGCTGAGTAACGTCATTGGTAAGGCGGGTAATTAGTGACGGGGTTGGGAAACGGTCAAGATTGGCAAAAGAAAAGGTCTGGATCTTGCGGAACAGATCCGAACGGATATCGGTACCAAATCCGAGGGCAGCAACGCTGGATGCGTAGATGCAGCCTATGCCGCCCAGCATTCCCACAAAGGCGATGCCAAGCATTATAAGAAGCCTGGTTAAGACGTAGTTCATGTCTCCATTGGCAATGCCATTGTCCACTATGTCTGCCATATAGTTGGGCTGTAAAAGGTCCATGTAGACTTCCAAAGCCATAAAAAGGGGTGCCAGCAAGACATATGCCCAGTAAGGCTTTAGATAGCGCGATATCCTTATCATGTATTGCCCCTCCATTCCTGTTCATTTAAGTTGCATAAGTTGTCGTGGAGTTTCAGAAGAAGCCTGCGAAATTCCTTAAGTTCTTGTTCGGTAAAATTGTGGAAGCAGGCCTCTTCCAGTTCTTTCAGCCCTTCCTTCATCTGTTGATCCACCATACGCCCCTTTTCAGTTGCGTAGATGCAAAAGGCCCGCTGGTCGTTGGGGTCGGGCATTCTCTCAATCAGTCCGGCCTTTTCCAGTTTTTGCAGAAGTACAGTGGTGGAGGCGGGTGTTATAAACAGCTTTTCGCTGAGCTGGCGCTGACTTATACCTTCGTTGGCTATGATAACCGCCAGCGCGATGGGCTGGCCATGTTCAAGGCCATTCCTGTGGGCCAGCTTTCTGAAAAGGTCGCGGTGTAGTTTAGAGGTGTGTGCAAACAGGCGTCCCAAAGGTTCATCAGGTGTGGGTTTACACGGTTGCATGGCTTTCATCTCCTTGATTTTGGAGTGATGATGAGAGATTGCATAAGGATAGCTGAAGCTTAATGCTTGGTTTAATAAATAGTTAGTTAGCTAACTAATTACATAAGATATTTTATATCTACAATTTCTCTACTGTCAAGCGGGAACTTGTGTATATTGGGAAATTTTGAAGGTAAAGTAACAGACTAATAGGAACGTACTAAGTTAATCGCATACAGTTTATGAAGCCGTTTTAAAAAACAATAAAAAATTTTTTATATTAAAGAAGGATTTTTTGTATTTGCGTCGAATATAACATAATGAACTTTGTTGAGTTGACAAACTATGGAGAAGGAGGGTGGATATGGAGTCCAGAATTGAAGCTCAAGATGCAACAAGGGTTGTAGCAAAAGCAAAGGTTGGTAGGTCCAAACAACTATGGAAAGCTATAAAGAAGGATTGGCAATTATATACCCTTTTGCTTTTGCCGCTGGTTCACTATTTTATCTTCAGATATATTCCTATGTATGGAGTTGTCATAGCATTTAGGAGGTACCAACCAGGCGGACCAGTTTATGGTAGCGAATGGGTTGGCCTGAGGTATTTCAAGATGTTTTTAAGAGATGAAGGGTTCTGGCGTGCATTTAGAAATAACATAATTCTAAGTGTTGAGTATCTAGTGATAAGTTTTCCTTTTCCAATAATTTTTGCCCTGCTGCTTAATGAGTTAAAAAATCTAACGTTCAAGAAATTTGTTCAAACGGTTTCCTATTTGCCTCACTTTATATCAACTGTTATAGTGGTGGGAATGATCAAGGAGATTCTATCTCCCTCTATAGGCGTAGTGAATATGATACTCAAGGATTTGACGGGAAGGACGATAGATTTCGTTTCGGATCCGCGTTGGTTTAGAACCATCTATATAACATCAGGCATTTGGCAGCAGCTGGGGTGGAACTCCATTATTTATCTTGCAGCGCTTTCTGGTATTAATCCTGAATTATATGAGGCGGCAAGGATTGACGGGGCAAATAGATTCCAACAAATGAGATATGTTACAATTCCTGGTATAATGCCTACTGTTATGGTGCTATTGATATTAAATATTGGTAGCTTGATGGCTGTAGGTTTTGAAAAGATATTACTGCTTTATAGCCCTCTCACCTATGAGACTGCGGATGTTATTTCTACTTTCCTCTATAGAATGGGTTTAACTATGAACAATTATAGCTATGGTGCCGCAGTTGGTCTCTTTGAATCGTTAATAGGGGTATTTCTGCTGACTACTGCAAATTATCTGTCCAGGAAATTTACTGATAGCAGCTTGTGGTAAAAGGGGGGGACGATGGTTGAAATTTGCAAACAAAAAGAGAATAAGCGTGTTTGATGTTATAAATATTGTGATAATGATATGTGTAGTAATTATTACGCTGTACCCTTTTCTTTATCTAACTGCCTTATCGATGAGCAGCGAAAAATATGTATATGCGGGCGAAATTACTTTTTACCCCAAGGGGTTTACGCTAGGAACTTACAGGGTGCTGCTAAAGGATAGTGATTTTTGGATTAGCTATAGAAATACGATCATTTATACGGTAGTAGGGACTGTAATATCATTAGCTCTGACTGTCCTCTTGGCGTATCCTCTGTCTAAGAAAAATTTGAAGGGTAGGGGAGTGCTGTTAGGGTTCATATTGTTTACGATGTTCTTCAGTGGCGGTTTGATTCCTACTTATTTGCTAGTAAGCAGAATGTTGCAGATGAGAAATACCATATGGGCTGTAATCATACCGGGGGCAATCAGTACCTACAACGTACTGGTTACCAAGACCTTTTTTGAGGGGATACCAGATGAGCTGGAAGAAGCAGCAGCAATTGACGGAATGAACACATACGGTATACTATTTAGAATTGTGCTGCCGCTGTCTAAACCCATATTGGCCACAATGTCGCTCTTTTATGCAGTTGGAATATGGAACAACTGGTTTGGGCCCTTTATCTATCTCGATATGAAAGAGCTGTTCCCTGTATCGCTGTATTTGAGGAATATAATTGCGGGGGCCCAAAAGGCCAGAGAAATAGTGGGTGGAGATGTTGAAGGATTTGGTGATATAGAGGCTACCATAAAGTCGGCTAGTATGGTAGTAAGCGCTCTACCGATAATAATGATTTATCCGTTTGTGCAGAAATACTTTGTGAAAGGTATAATGATAGGATCATTGAAAGGTTAATTAATTTGCTGAGGAGGTGATATAAGGCAATACAGTGACAATAATTAAAGATGATTGAAAGGCTTGAGTTCACCAGAAAAATAAAAAGATTAAAATCTTAAAAAAAGAGGAGGATTTGATGATGAATAAAAAAGCAATATTGCTGATAGCTTGTATTCTCATAGTGTCCATGCTAGGTGTAATGTTTACAGGTTGTGGAAAAAAGGAAACGCCTGAAAAATCTGGTACTGGTGAAAATGGAGATGGTACAACTGAACAACCCACTGAAGAGCCGTCTGATGGCGGGAAAAAATCCGGAGAAGAGGAAATTACTTTCCCATTGAAAGAACCTGCGAAATTTACAATGCTTTACAGGGATCATCCGTCTTATCCTTATAGAGAAGATTGGATCTTGTGGGATGAAATAAAGAAAAGAACCAATGTGGAACTTGAACTTACCATTGTACCCATGAGCGACTATGAGCAAAAGAGGAACCTTCTCATCAGCACCGGCGAAGCTCCCGAGATTGTTCCTAGCACTTATCCAGGCCAGGAAGTGAACTTTATTCCTGCGGGGGCAATAATACCTGTTAGCGACTATATACACTTGATGCCCAATTTCTCAAGGCAAATTGAGGAATGGAATTTGCAGGAAGACCTCAAAACCATTAAGCAAAAAGACGGAAAATTCTACGTATTACCAGGGCTTCGCGAAATAGCCGTTGCTGACTATTCTCTGGCAATAAGGACGGATATATTTGAAAAGCACAATATTCCAATACCAGAAAGCTGGGAAGATTTGTATAACGCTTTAAAAAAGCTAAAAGAGCTGTATCCAGACACATATCCCTTCTCTGATAGATGGAAGGGCGATGCGCTGCTCAACTTTGCTTCTCTCAGCTTTGGCGTTCAGGGAGGTTGGGGTGCTGGCAATGGAATTTACTACTACAGGGATAGGGATGAATTTGGATTCTACCCCATTACGGACGAATACAAGGAAATGCTGAAATACTTCAATAGATTGGTTAAAGAGGGATTGATGGATCCCGAATCTTTTACTCAGGAAGATGAAATCGCTGTAAATCAGAAATTCGCTACTGGTAAATCCTTTGTTATAAGCACCAATACTCAGGAAATAATTTCGATGCGCCAGAAGATGAAGGAGACTCTGGGTGAGGGTAACTTCAAAGTTGATATGTTACCGCCGCTCGAGGGACCAAAAGGAAGAGTTATTTCTGGAATGAGGTTGGATAATGGTATTGTCATAACCAAGAAGGCGTTAGACAATCCAAACTTTGAAGCCCTTATGAAGTTTGTTGACTGGCTGTGGTATAGCGAGGAGGGCCAGACTTTAACCAGATGGGGAGTGGAAGGTGTAACTTACAAGAAAGTAGGAGATAAATTCGAATTGTTGCCCGGTATAAAGGCAGGATATTTGGGAATCAATGTAGACGATGAAAATGCTAAAGATCTTAGAAATGATTTTGGTATGGGCAATGGTGTATTTATCTTTTCCATATATAATGGGCACAAGGAACTCATGTACTCTTATATGACCGAGGAAGCAAGGAATTTTATACAGAAGGCTAATGAGATATGCACGCTTCGTCCTCCAGCACCTCCGGTGTTGATGGATGAGGTGGAGAGAGAAGAGGCTAATATGATCAGCCAGTCGTTGATGGATTATGTGAAGCAGATGACATTGCAGTTCATTACAGGGCAGGCTGACATTGAAAAAGATTGGGATGCATTCGTACAGGAGTGCAAAGCTAAGGGTTCCGATAGGCTCGTCCAAATGACCAACGAGATCTACCAGGAAACCAAAGATATATTAGAATAATAAGCCGTTGTAGTGTTAACTGCTTTTATTCAACACCCTCAGAGAACATTTTCTGAGGGTGTTGAATAAATACCTTTTCTTTTTGTCGAAATTATCGAGCTTTTAAATAACCAAAATTTTTGCTTATATCAAAACTTGAAAAGTACACTTTACCTATGATGGTGAAATTGTTAAGAGGAGATATGTACAGGCAGGAATATGGGGCAATATATCTTGGACTCGCAGTAACTCTTATCCCCATTTCTTGTGGAAGAACAGGTCAATCTGTTGGCCTGTTCTTTCTCTTATGCGATTTTTTGAGCATTGGAGTGAAAATTTTTAATTGGAAAGAGCAAAAACTTGAAAAATAATGATGACAAGTAAAAGAATTTATGCTATAATCTATTATTGCATTGAGAGTTTAATATGCCAACATAGCTCAGCTGGTAGAGCAGCGGTCTCGTAAACCGCAGGTCAGGGGTTCGAATCCCCTTGTTGGCTCCAGAAAGTCGGGGTGTAGCGCAGCTTGGTAGCGCGTCTCGTTCGGGACGAGAAGGTCGCAGGTTCAAATCCTGTCACCCCGACCATTTTATAATTTTGTATTTTATTCTAACTTTGCTTTAAGGTCAAGGTGGAGTGTTTTGTGACCTGTTTTTTGTTTTAGTAGAGGATCATTAAATACGAAAACACCGCTAGAGTTTGGATGGCATCAAATAGAATGCCCCAAAATTATATGGGAGCGTTGTATGACTAATGATATGACCAATTAAAACGCAATCAACGAAAGAGGTAATGCAATGAACATACCCAATATATTGACGGTTATAAGGTTTTGCCTGATTCCGGTTTTCATATACGTGTTTTACAATCCGGATATACAGAACAATGTTTTGTGGGGTATTGTGGTGTTTATTGTGGCCGGGGCAACTGACCTTTTGGATGGATACATCGCCAGAAAGTATGGCCTCATTACCAAATGGGGAAAGCTGATGGACCCATTGGCCGATAAGCTCATGTTGATCACCGTTCTTATCTCCCTGTACGTCAAAGGCATTATCCCGGCACCCATAATATTGATCGTGTTTGTGAAGGAATTCCTTATGATCGCTGGAGCCGCTTTTCTTTATAAAAACCGCAACATAGTGGTGGAAGCAAATTTTTTTGGCAAAGCCGCTACAGCTTCCTTTTATGTGGCAGTGGTGGCCACCGTGCTTAAATTGCCGTATTATAATATCCTGCTGTACATAGCCGTGGTTTTGACTCTCATAGCTCTGGTGCAGTATGGTTACAAGGCTTTCAAAAGGAATGCCGTCAAAAGGTAAATATACCCTTTTAATTTAAAACGGAAAGGGGCTGGATGTATTCGTTCAGCCCCTTTTAAACTTGAGAAAGCAGTAAAATAAACTTAAAAAGCGATGTAGAGCAACATATAGTAGCACGCATCTATCGATACAGTAGTGTGACCTCCTCCCACCTTTGAAGAAGGTGGGCTTCCTCTTTCATCGAAGGGGACTCACACGAATGCAGGAATTGCTCTCCGGCACCCGCGTGCAGAGGCCCCTTTCTCCGGAGGCTTAAATTCGGACCGGTCCAGCCCTACTACATCAAACCGCCTTTCATCCTACACTTAAAAGAGTAGGCTTTCCCGGCGATTTGATCGTAAGCATTGTTTAAAAACGAGGTTTTGTATCAGCAGAAGTGCTTGAATTGAGGCAGCCAATCCTTGTTCACTTCAAACATTTCTCTGACCATCTGCTTGATTTCTGCCAGGCTGAGCACTGCCGACGTCAAGGGGTCAAAGTAGATGGCCTGGTATATCTTGGTGGGATCACCAGTTAAAGCACCTTCAACTGCCAGCTCCTCGCACATGGCGTTTATGTTGTTCAGGATTGCCAGATGTGGCGGCAATGGGCCTACGTGGATGGGTTCAAATCCGTATTTGGACGCCAGTACCGGCACCTCTACGCAGCAGCCCTCAGGCAGATTGTCAATGAGTCCAAAGTTTCTCACGTTACCGTTGAACTTATACAGGGTTCCGTCGCCAATGACGGCATTGAGGATACCAGCCGCATATTCCTTTCCTCGTTTTAAGTCAACGGTATCCTGGTCCAGCCATTTTTTGATCTCGTCTCTCCACGTATCCTCTCGCCTTAAGTATTCCTTGAGTATATATGCGTATTCTCCGGGATTCCATCCTGTTCCATGGGTGCAGTATTTTTCTATAAGGTCAGGCCTTTTTCTGAACCATGCGTTGTATTCCGAGTTGTGGCCGCTGGATTCGGTCACATAATAGCCCAGGTGGAGGAACATCTCGTTGCGGACCTGTTCCTGGTTGTAGATTTCTGGCCGCTGAACCGCTTCTCGGATGAGGGGATAGGCATCTTTTCCGTTCCACTTGAATTCCAGGAACCAGGCTTGATGGTTTATGCCGGCGCACACATATGTGATCTCTTCGATGGGAGCTCCTATCCATGAGGCCAGCATTTCGGCCGTTCCTTGAACGCTGTGGCACAGTCCGGTCACCTTTACCTTGGTCTCGCCTTGCATGGCGCGGCACAGCATAGCCATGGGGTTGGTATAGTTAAGCAATATGGCATCAGGACAATAGCGTTCGATGTCCCTGCATATATCCAGCATGACAGGGATGGTCCTGAGCGCTCTAAATATACCGGCCGGGCCACGGGTATCGCCTACGTTGATGTCCACACCGTATTTCTTGGGAATTTCAATGTCGTGGCGCCATACATGTACTCCCCCGACCAGGATGGTACATATAACTCCATCAGCGCCCTTCAACGCTTCAGCTCTATCGGTGGTGGCTATGACTTTGGCTGGGTAGTTGCCGGCTTCGATGATCTTGTCGACCGCCTTTTTTATGTAGCCAAGGCGTTCTTCGTCGATGTCCATGAGGGCAATGGTACAATCCTGCAGTGCAGGGTATGTAAGGATGTCGCGAACCAGGCTTCTGGTAAAGCCAAAGCTGCCAGCGCCTATAAAGGCAATTTTTTTAGACATTGTTGGTAACCCCCTTTAAATGTTTTGCGTTTGGCTATACTTTAAATTATAAGGGGATAATTTATTTTTTCTATACAGTACTGTGATATTTAAATTAAAATTTTTAAGATATTGTGACTTCATGACGACTTCAATGGTTTTATCAGATGATTTTTTAAATGTGCCCATAAGGTACACGGCGTTTATAATATGACAGCCCCCTTGACAAAACTCAATACTTGGCGTATAATAAAGACCACGCAAATAATGGAATAACGGCAAGATGCGATGAAGAGGAGGAGTACATCTCGCTTCCCAACAGAGAGGGGGGCCCGCGGCTGAAAGGTCCCCTTGGGCGATATGGCGAGATGGAAGGTCGCTTCGGAGCATTTCAGCTGAATGGCAGTAGGCTGAAACGGGACGCTACCGTTATGCGAAGGAGTGCCTGCCGGTTTACCGGAGCCCTGCAGGGGAATCCCTCGTGCTATGCAATAAAGATTGCAGGGGCCGGTGAGCATCTGCATGAGCGTTTAAGCCGGCAGGAGGAAAGGTGGTACCGCGGAGTATAATCCTTCGTCCTTTACTGGATGAAGGATTTTTTGTTAAAAGGGGAGTGTGGGGCTTGTTTGAGTTAAAACATATAGACCCTGTAGGCATGATATTTATGCTGCTGGGCGGTATACTGGGATATGGAGCAAGGTGGATTGTGCTGTATGCATTAAAGCCGCCGCAGGAGCAGTCGATGAAGTGGATAATAGCGATGAAATTGGTCGGCTTGATTCTTGTGATAGTGGGGATGTTTAAAATAATGAATACATTCTAGAAACAGGAGGTAGAGGGTATGTCAGAGAAGTTGCTCGACAAGACTTATGACCCAAGCCAGGTAGAGGATCGAATATACCGCATGTGGATGGAAAAAGGGTACTTCAGGGCCGAAGTCGATTGGAACAGGGAGCCCTTTTGTATAGTGATTCCTCCGCCCAATATCACAGGGGAGCTTCACATGGGGCATGCTTTGAACAATACCCTGCAGGATATACTCGTCCGCTGGAGGAGAATGCAGGGATATGTAACTTTATGGCTTCCCGGGACCGACCATGCCAGCATCGCTACCGAGGTAAAGATTGTGGAGAAGCTGGCTGAGGAGGGCCTTACCAAAAACGACCTGGGGCGAGAGGAGTTTTTGAGGAGGGCCTGGCAGTGGAAGGAGCAGTACGGGGGCAGGATTACGCAGCAGCTTAAGAAGCTGGGTTCGTCGCTTGATTGGTCCAGGGAAAGGTTTACCATGGACGAGGGCTGCAGCAGAGCTGTGGTGGAGGTCTTTGTGCGCCTGTATAAAAAGGGCCTCATATACCGCGGTGATAGGATAATAAACTGGTGTCCCGACTGCAGAACCGCTCTATCGGATGCCGAGGTGGAGCACGAGGAGGAGCAGGGCAACCTGTGGTATATACGCTATCCCATAAAGGACAGCGATGAGAGCATAATGGTTGCCACCACAAGGCCCGAGACCATGCTGGGCGATACCGCCGTTGCCGTGCACCCTGAAGATGAGCGATACCGCCATCTCATCGGAAAGACGGCTATACTGCCCATCATGAACAGGGAGATACCCATCATTGCGGATGAATACGTGGAGCGCGAGTTTGGAACAGGTGCGGTAAAGATTACCCCCGCCCATGACCCCAATGACTTTGAGGTGGCCTTAAGGCATGGCCTGCCATGGGTTTGCGTTATAGACGAGAAGGGCGTTATGAACCACAATGCCGGAAAGTACCAGGGAATGGATCGCTATGAGGCCAGAAAAGCGATTGCGGAAGAGCTCAAGAGCCTGGGGCTACTTGAAAAGACTGAAAGCCTTAAGCACAACGTGGGCCACTGCTACAGGTGCGGCACTGTCGTTGAACCCATCATTTCAAAGCAGTGGTTTGTGAAGATGAAGCCCCTGGCCGAGCCGGCCATAAAGGCCGTCAAAGAGGGCAAAATCAAATTCGTGCCCGAGCGATTTGAGAAGATCTACTTTAACTGGATGGAAAACATAAAGGATTGGTGCATCTCCAGACAGCTATGGTGGGGACACCGAATCCCAGCGTATTACTGCCAGGACTGCGGCGAGACGATGGTTGAGCGCAGCATGCCCGAGAGATGCAGCAGGTGCGGCAGCACAAACCTAAAACAGGACGAGGACGTGCTGGATACATGGTTTAGCTCTGCGCTGTGGCCTTTTTCTACCCTTGGCTGGCCGGATGAGACCGAAGACCTTAAGTATTTCTATCCCACCAGCGTGCTTGTGACCGGATACGACATCATATTCTTCTGGGTAGCCAGGATGATATTCTCGGGCCTGGAACACATGGGTGAGATCCCGTTCAGATACGTCCTCATCCACGGGATTGTCAGGGACTCGGAAGGGCGGAAGATGAGCAAATCCCTTGGGAACGGCATAGACCCGCTGAAGGTGATTGAAAAGTACGGTGCCGATGCCTTGCGGCTTACCCTTGTGACGGGAAACTCGCCGGGCAACGATATGCGGTTTTACTGGGAGAGGGTGGAAGCAAACCGGAACTTCTGCAACAAGCTGTGGAATGCCGCCAGGTTCATATTGATGAACATGCAGAACTTTGGAATAGATAAGCCGCGAAAGGGCAAACTGGAGCTTCCCGATCGCTGGATCATAAGCAGGTATAACCGCGTCGTCAAAGAAGTCACAGACAACCTTGAAAAGTTCGAGCTGGGGATTGCCGTGCAAAAGCTGTACGACTTTATATGGGATGAATTCTGTGACTGGTACATCGAGCTTGCAAAGCCCGGGCTATACAGCCAGGATCCAGAGCTTAAGGAGTCCAAGCTGTATACCCTCACCTATGTGCTGGCCAGTACCCTGAAGCTGCTACATCCGTTTATGCCATTTATCACCGAGGAGATATGGCAGCACCTGCCCAATCGCGAGTGCGACAGCATTATGATTTCCTCTTGGCCCAAGGTTAATGAGGAGGAGATAGATGCCGAGGCCGAAGAGCAGATGGATGCTGTGATGGATGCCATAAGGAGCATCAGGAATATAAGGGCCGAGATGGAGGTGCCGCCTTCCCGCAAGGCGAAGGTTATACTGGTGGTCAACGATGATTGGATGGATATCTTTGAGAATAGCACGGCATATTTTGAAAGGCTTGCCTGGGCATCTGAGGTGGTGCTAAAGCGGGACAAAGAAGGCATACCCTCCAACGCTGTTTCGGCGGTGACAGACAAAGCTCAGATATTTATGCCGCTTGAGGACCTGGTTGACCTTGAGAAGGAGATGGAGCGCCTGCTCAAAGAAAAAGCTAATCTCGAGAAGGAGCTGGCGCGAGTTGAAGGAAAGCTTTCCAACCGCAATTTTGTCGAGAAAGCGCCGCCGGCGGTGGTGGAGGAAGAGCGAAAGAAGAAGGCAAAGTATGAGGACATGATGGCCAAGGTATTGAGCCGCATTGAGGCGTTAAACAGCATGAGGAAATAAAAGCTGCAGGGGGATGTTGAATGAACTATGAAGAGGCGCTTAATTATATACACGGCACTTACAGGTTTGGCTCCAAGCTGGGGCTTGAGAACATAAAGGATTTGTTGCGGCGCCTGGGCAATCCCCATGAGCGGTTTGGCGTGGTGCACGTGGCCGGGACCAATGGGAAGGGCTCGGTCACTTCCATGTTGACCCATGTGCTGCATGAGGCCGGTTACAGGGTGGGGATGTTTATATCCCCATACCTTGAAAGGTTTACAGAGAGGATTCAGGTGGATTTAAAAGAAATTGAGCCTGACGAGCTGGCACGCATAACCGAGCGGGTTAAAGAAAAGGTGGAGGAGATGGTGAGCGAGGGGAAAAACCATCCCACCGAGTTTGAGATCGTCACCGCCATAGGCTTTGTTTACTTTGCCGAAAGGGAAGTGGACTGTGCGGTGGTGGAGGTGGGTTTGGGTGGCCGCCTTGATGCCACCAACGTGGTAAACCCCATCGTATCGGTTATAACCTCCATAAGCTATGACCACATGGACGTGCTGGGGGATACGCTGGAGAAAATTGCAGCTGAAAAGGCGGGCATCATAAAGCAGGGCAGGCCGGTGGTGACTTACCCGCAGCGGCCGG
The DNA here is from genome assembly GCA_000526435.1 of Caldicoprobacter oshimai DSM 21659. GTDB lineage: Bacteria > Bacillota > Clostridia > Caldicoprobacterales > Caldicoprobacteraceae > Caldicoprobacter > Caldicoprobacter oshimai. The sequence goes on along the minus strand of JAGB01000002.1, from coordinate 37,799 downwards.
AGGCCATGGCCGTGATACAGAGGGTGGCACGGGAACGTGGTGCTCCTCTGTTTGAGGTAAATAAAGACAGGATAGAGGTTCTTGTTTTCGAGGTGGGAAGGCAAATTTTCAATTATTCCTTTGATGGGGAGAGATTTTCGGGCGTCGTCATACGGTTGATGGGTCGCCATCAGATACTCAATGCTGCCACTGCCTTGACTGCTGTAGCTGCATTGAGAAGGGAGGGCATCGCGATTCCCGATGATGCCGTGTATAGGGGTATGGAACGCGCATTTTGGCCAGGGCGCCTGGAGGTGCTAAGGCGCCAGCCTTATGTGATTTTGGACGGGGCTCATAATGAATCGGGTGCCGAGGCTTTGGCCTGTGCCATTAAGGAGTATTTTGAGGGAAAGCCTGTGACGCTGGTGATAGGCATGCTGAAGGACAAGGATGCCGATGCGATAGTGAAGCATCTTTGTCCTCTGGCTGAGTCGGTCATCGTGACCAGGCCTGACAGCCCCAGGGCCATGGAGCCGGCTGAGCTGGCAAAGCGGGTACAGAGGCATTGCCAGGATGTGATGGTGGAGCCCGATATAGAAAAGGCGACTACCATGGGACTCAAGAGGGTAGCTCAGGATGGCGTGCTGCTGTTTACAGGATCGCTGTATTTGATAGGGAAGATCCGCGGGTTGTTAAGGTCATCTTAAGTCCTGCGTTGTTGCCAGTTCGGATGAGAGTTTCTTATTTTTTTAAGGAAATATGCGAATCTTATTGGCCATGCCATCATAGATATTTACTGTAACAACTTGAAGGTTTAAAAATGAGAGCTGGTGGTATGGTGCAAAATGGCGGCATTAAAAAGGATGAAAACGATGTATTGCTGGAGCTTGTGCACAGGGCACTGATACTCTGGAAGAAAGCCGAAGCCTCTCATTTGGATCGTGAAAAGGTGCGCTGGTTAAAAAGCATTTACGTTTATCTGCTGAAAGAGGCCAGGAGAAAAAGTGTGACTTTAAACGGCAGGCAATTGCTGGAGCGCATTTTATATCCCCGTATATGAGGGATTGAAATTGGGCGCCTAGCCCCCATTGGTACCTTCTGCAGCAGGCGGTCATATAATGAAGTATCCGCTTGTTGTAGAGAAATTCCAATGGGGGTATTTGTTTTTATGATATGGCAGGGAAAGATTACAGTTGCCAACAAAGTAGAGGATAGCATATCTTTTTTGGACCCTCACCTCAGGAGAGAAGAGTATCGCATCTATTTGGAATCCGGGACGGGACCATGCGCCCTTGCCAAGATGAAGAGCTCCCCAACTCTGCTGGTAGTCCAAGCTCATGATAATTCGCTGGCATGCCTTGACCTGGACAAAGGTGTTGTAGAAAAAATCCTGCCTGTTGGGTGTTGTCCTAGCTTCATTGCTGTATGTAACAAGACGCACACCATTTACGTTACCAACACGGATTCCGACTCGATTTCGATTGTGCAAAACGGTGATGATTTGAAGGTGGTCAGCCAAATACCTGTAGGGTCTATGCCCCAGGGAATTGACTGTCATCCTTACCTTCCTCTTTTGGCCATCGCCCATATTAACTCGCAGGATATATGGCTTGTGGAAACCGAAGGGTATACGACGGTGAAAAGGATGGTGATAGAGGGTTATCCAATTCAGGTTAAGTTCGGCTCAAAAGGCAATATCCTTTATGTAGGGTGTTATTTCCACAACCACAGGCTGTTTAACAAGGTGTTGCTGGTTGACCTGGATAAAGATGCGGTTTGCCATGAGATTGCCGTGGGATGCATTCCACATAAGCTATTGGAGACCGGCGATGGAAGCTCTTTGCTTGTGGCTTCCTGTGAGGCGGGCAGGTTGGAAGTTGTGGACCTGGCTTCTAAGTCAGTGGTGCACAGCATCAAGATAGGAGAAGCTGTATGTGATATAACGCTGGATGAAGAAGGGATGTATGCATATGTAACCGCTCCTAAGGAAGGCCGCGTGTGTGTAGTAGACTGGAAAGCGGGCAAGAAATTAGCCGATATTCAGGTGGGAAAGGAACCCAGCGGAATTGTGTATCTGGGCGGATGAAAAGGCGTTGTGAGGGATGCTGGTGTGTTATTATTCTGTGATAATGTCATGTATCCCTTTTATGCAGGCTTTTGTATATGCCGGCGGGTGAACCTTAAAAGCTATGGCATGATTTAAGTTCACCCACCGGCCCGCGTAGCGGCAGGCCCAAAAGTCTCTATAGCTTTAACCGTGAACCCCATCATAATAATACTTTCATTTTAAGCCCATAGTGACATTTTCATTGAATAAAACTATCCTTTTTAGAAAATGGGGGGAGTGCGAGGGGGCAGTAATCCCCCTCAATTTATTGAGGGGATACACGGACTCCCTCGCCCTGTTGTTTACATCATCTTACCTATGTGATACCATAATGGTATGAAGAGAGAAACGTGGAAATCCACTGGAACAGCGGTACATCGAAGCCCAGAAAACAAGAGAAAGAGGAGAATGAGTGCCTCTAATTACTCTCAAGGTGCAAATCCATGCAGATTCTCAGACTGAAGCTATCCTCAAAGACGCCATGTGGTGTGCCACTAAGGTATACAACGGCCTTCTGTGGCATCTACGAAAAGAATACGAAGAAACAGTGAAGGTAAATATTTCTCGGAAGAACCTCAACCGCATCTTAAAAGAGCTTCCCAGGGCTAAGGGCTATTATTCAATGTCCGTGCAGCTTACGAGAGATGAAGTGCGAGAAGCATATAAGTCTTTCTTCACACTAAAGAAAAAGGGGCTTGTACAGCATAAGGCTCCCGGTTTCCGCCGTAAGGGCTATCTTTCACCGCTCAAGTACGTGCAGAGCGGCTTCAAAGTAGAAGGGGACAAAGTCACATTGAGTCTGGGCACCAGCCGGGGAGACGGCGTGAAACAGGTCTCTTTTCGCATATCTCACCGTCCTGATATTGAATATGAGCGGGTGCGGGAACTTTCCATCGCCTACGATAAGTTTTCCGGGCGAGTAGAAGCCCGTCTGGTGGTGGAAGTTAAGGCTTGTGAGAACAGTGGGGCGGGGAAAGCGGCGGTAGACCTTGGCGAAACTATACTCATGGCCTGTGCCTTTGATGATGGTAGTGTAATACTCTATTCTGGCAGGTTTATCAAATGTATAAGGCGGTACTGGCAGAAGGTGCGAGCCAACCTCAAACAGAATTCCCGTAGATGGAAACAGATAGCACACCGTAAGAAGAAACAGATAGAACACTTGTTACACATAACTACATCTCACTTTATAGAGGAGTGTGTGAGGCGTGGTGTGAAAGAAATAGTAATAGGGAATCTTAATGGAATCCGAGAGAACATTGACTATGGAGAACAGTTAAACCAGCGTCTGCACGTTTGGCCATATCGTAAGTTGATTAATATGCTCAAGTATAAGGGTGAGCTTGCGGGGATTCTGGTACTTGATAATGTAGATGAAGGAAGTACGTCTATTACCTGTCATGCCTGTGGGGAAATTATGGCTTCCAACAGGAGACACCGAGGGTTGTATGTATGTTCTTGCGGTTGGAAGGCACAGGCGGATGTAAATGGTGCCCTGAATATTTACGAGAGAGCGTATAAGGTATCTCCCGTGAAGGGGAGTAGTGGCCGAGTGGCGCGGCCCGTGGCTGTGTCGTTCCTATTGGGGTGGCACGGTGTTACTGAACCGAAGCGCAAGGATAAACTTTTGCGTACATCCGCTTGAGGATGCCCTTCAATTTATTGAGGGGAGGACGTCACGAATGCCGGATATTCAAACAGCTGAAAAGGCAATAATGTATGGCTAAAGAAATCTTTTCTTATTGTAAAAGTATAATTTGAGGTTTGTATAAAAGATGGTTGCCCTCTACGGGGGCAGAATCATCGGTCAGTTCAATGGAAATAGGAGGTATTTATCATGGATGCTGAGGCCATGCTGTATGTGGAGCAGTTAAATGATGACGATGTAAGCGTTAGATTACAGTCTTTAAGAGCCTTGATGCAAAAAGTGCAAGAGGGGAAAATAGAAAGGCCACGGCAGGGCGATGATGTCAACAATCACATACACACTACATATTCATTTTCGCCCTATTCTCCTACGAAGGCCGTATGGATGGCTTACAGGGCAGGGCTTAAAACCGCCGGCATTATGGACCATGACTCGGTAAGTGGGGCCAGGGAATTCATTGAAGCGGGGAAGATCGCAGGCATTGCGACCACAATAGGCGTCGAATGCCGGGCTGACTTTTCAAACACCCCTTTGAAGGACAGGAGGATCAACAACCCGGATCAAAAGTCGATTGCGTACGTGGCCATACATGGCATTCCCCATACGCAGATTGATGCGGTGAAAGGCTTTTTTGCTCCCTATGTCAAGGAGAGAAATAAGCGAAATGCCCTGATGGTGGACAGGATCAATCAAATATTCGAGCCGTTTGGCATTCACCTGAGCTTTGAACGGGACGTTGTGCCCTTATCGAAAAGCCATGAAGGGGGAAGCATAACCGAGCGCCACCTGTTGTATGCACTGTTGCTTAAGCTGGTGGCTAAATTCGGGAAAGGTCAGGCGCTGGTCGATTTTCTTGTAAACGATTTAGGGTTGGAGCTTAATCCAAGGGTGGCCGGATATCTTCAGGATACTGACAATCCGTTTTATGAATATGACTTGCTGGGGGCTTTAAAGAGCGATTTGGTCCCACGGTTTTATATTGACGCCACGCTGGAATGCCCTGACGTAAGGAAAGTGGTTGAGCTGACAAGGAGAATTGGGGCTATTTTGGCCTATGCGTATTTAGGCGATGTGACCGATTCGGTTACCGGCGATAAGAGAAGCCAGAAGTTTGAAGATGATTATCTCGAACTGCTGTTTGAGGTGATAAGCCAGCTGGGCTTTAATGCGGTGACGTATATGCCTTCGCGCAACACCATGCAGCAGCTGAAAAGGGTAAAGGCGTTGTGCGAAAAATATGGATTTTTCCAGATAAGCGGCGAGGACATAAATTCTCCGAGGCAGTCCTTTGTGTGCGTCAATTTGAGGAACGATGAGTTTAGAAATCTTGTTGATGCCACGTGGGCTCTGATCGGCCACGAAAAGATGGCAACCCGTGATATAAACAAGGGTATGTTTTCGCCAGATATTGTGCACAGGTACCCTGACCTCAATGAGAGGATTGATATATATAAAAGGATTGGTCAGGGATTGGACAGTGGGGACGATCTGTAGTCATAAAAGTTGAGGTTAAGATTGGGAACGAGCGTTTTTAAAGTTCGTTCCCAATTTTTATTTTTAAATGTAAATGTCCTACTCTGTAACCAGTTAATACATCATGAGTTTAACGCGTTGTTGGGAATACTACTAATATGAATCAACTATTTAGTAAACGGCGCATATAATGTTTACCGAGAATCGGCGTGAAGCGGTTTATAGGCGAATTAGGTCAAGGGATTTAAATGAAGGGAGTGGTGTGATGCGCTTTTTTTCCATCGGCTTTGAAGGACGCAACCTTGGCCTTATGGATTCGGTTATAGGAAAGTTGGAAGATATCAGGTTCCAGGGATTTAAAATTGAAGAAAGAAAAGCAGGTAACCTGCTGTTTATAAATTATATGGTCAGTGAATCCGACAGTTGTGGGTCATGGAGCGAGTTGAGGGATGCTCTCAAATACCGTATTGCCGAGATCTTGTCGGATTTTATCGTGAATGACTTACAGCATATGATGATTGACAGGATTATAGAAGACGAATATTTTTATTTTGAAAATGAGGACAGGGAGCAGATAAGGCAAGAAGTGTTAAATGCTGTATTTGAAGGGAGAGAGTCCGAAAGCCTGTTTAACCAGTTGAAGGAGAAATGGCATGATCCCATAAGGCAGCGCATTTTAGAACACCTGGATACGCACAACGAACTCATCGTAGAGGGTTTTATACGGTTTAGGCTAAAGGACTTCATGAAGGAATTGATAGAAACCGTGGATAAAATAGTGGAAGAACTGCTGGTGGAGAGGGAGTACAACGAGTTTATCAAGCTGCTCCGGTATTTTGTGGAGATCCAGGAACCAAAGGTAAGGGAAGTTCACGTGCTGGTGGACGATGACAGGAGATATATACTGCTGGATGACAGCATGAGGGTCATAAACAACGACATATTGAAGGAACTGGCCAGGGAGATATCGGATACCGAGATGAGCTATGACGATCTGCTGATAAGCTCGCTCATAACCATCGCACCCAGCAAGATCACTATCCATGGCTATGATAAGATAAAGAATACCGAGCTTTTGAATACCATAAATAAGGTTTTCAGGGGTAAAGTGGTGATGAGCCACGAAGGGCTGTATCCACAGAGTTGAGGGAAGGCAGGTCTTGACTTACGGGTGACGCTGGATTATAATAATCCCAAATCGACTTAAAGTTGATAGTTTACATGCAATGATGAGGAAGAGTAGGCTGGAAACCGGTGATAGAGAAGGGATGCCTGAGGCTGGAAGCATTCCGCACTAGGTCCAGTTGAAGACCACCCTTTGAGCATGGCGGTTGGCTCCGTTAACGGCCAGTGAAAGTGGGTCCTCATCTTTTAGGGCCAATAAGGGTGGAACCGCGGGTGGCCTCTCGTCCCTTGAAGGGATGGGAGGTTTTTTAATTGTCTACATAAAGTAGCGTTGGTTTTATGTAATTTTGACGTCGCAATGGGTTTAAATAAATACTTACAAAAAAATACTCACAATATTTATACGAAAGGATGAATGAGTTATGGTGAATGTGGTGCTGAAAGACGGCTCGGTAAGGCAGTATCCTGAAGGGACGGCCATAGCGGATATAGTAAACGATATAAGCAAGAAGTTGGCCAAATCGGCTGTGGCTGCGCAGGTGAACGGGCGTACAGTTGACCTGTCGGCAAAGGTATATGAGGATTGCAATCTCAACATCCTGACTTTTGACGATGATGAGGGAAAAAAGGTTTTCTGGCACACCTCATCGCACATCATGGCGCAGGCCGTGAAAAGGCTGTTTCCGGATGCTAAGCTGGCCATCGGGCCTGCGATAGACAACGGTTTTTATTATGACTTCGATGTGGAAAGGCCTTTTTCGCCTGAGGACTTACAGGCAATCGAAGAGGAGATGAACAGGATAGTCAAAGAGGATTTGCCCCTTGAGAGGTTTGTGCTGCCCAGGGAGCAGGCTATTGAATTTGTGAAGGAGAGAGGCGAGCCCTATAAAGTGGAGCTCATTGGGGATATACCGGAGGGTGCTGAGATTTCGTTCTACAAACAGGGAGATTTCGTGGACCTGTGTACTGGCCCGCACCTTCCCTCAACCGGTATGGTCAAGGCCATTAAGCTGCTCAGCGTGGCGGGCGCTTACTGGCGCGGCGATGAGAGAAATAAGATGCTGCAGCGGATATATGGCATATCGTTTCCCAAGAAGAGCCAGCTAGAGGAATACTTGCAACGCTTGGAGGAGGCAAAGAAGAGGGACCACAGAAAGCTGGGCAAGGAGCTTGATCTTTTTAGCCTCCATGAGGAGGGGCCGGGATTTCCGTTCTTCCATCCAAAGGGCATGATAATTCGCAATGTGCTGGAGGATTTCTGGAGGAAGGAGCACTATAGGAGAGGATACCAGGAGATAAAGACGCCCATAATACTAAACCGCGACCTGTGGATCCGGTCGGGGCACTGGGACCATTATCGCGAGAACATGTATTTCACCAAGATTGACGGCGAGGATTATGCCATAAAGCCCATGAACTGCCCGGGCAGCATGATCCTGTACAAACGCAAGATACACAGCTACAGGGATTTGCCCCTCAGAGTGGCCGAGCTGGGGCTTGTCCATCGGCATGAGCTGTCGGGCGTGCTGCACGGCCTGATGCGGGTGCGCTGTTTCACGCAGGACGATGCCCATATATTTATGCTGCCCGAGCAGATAAAGGATGAAATCCTCGGGGTTATTGACCTGGTGGATTACTTTTACGGCATATTTGGGTTTAAGTACCACGTGGAGCTGTCCACCAGGCCTGAGAACTCGATGGGCTCGGATGAGGATTGGGAACGGGCCACCAATGCTTTGAAGGAGGCACTTGAGGCCAAGGGCCTGGAATACAAGATCAATGAGGGAGAAGGGGCTTTTTACGGGCCCAAGATCGACTTTCACCTGGAAGACAGCATAGGCAGGACGTGGCAGTGCGGTACCATCCAGCTGGATTTCCAGATGCCCGAGAGGTTTGACCTTACCTATGTTGGCCCGGATGGTGGAAAGCACCGCCCAGTGATGATACACCGGGTGGTGTTTGGAAGCATTGAACGGTTTATAGGTATCCTGATTGAGCACTTTGCGGGCGCTTTCCCTACATGGCTGGCGCCGGTACAGGTACGCATACTCACCATTACCGATAGGACCAATGCCTATGCAGAAGAGGTGGCTCAGAAGCTCAGGGATGCCGACATCAGGGTGGAGACCGATCTGAGAAACGAGAAGATAGGATACAAGGTGAGAGAGGCTCAGCTGGAAAAGATTCCGTATATGCTGGTGCTGGGCGATAAGGAGCAGGAAAACGGTACTGTGGCAGTAAGGGCACGAGGCAGGGGTGACCTTGGCGCTATGCCCCTTGATGAGTTTATGAATATGATATTGGAAGAGATTCGTACCAAAGCTATAAATTAAAGAGCTTTTATCAGTGTTTATAAGTTAAAAAGGCAGACTAAGCTGCCTTTTTAACTTTTTGGCTGGTTGTTATTGACAAATCGGTTCATATGCTTTAGAATTTATACGTATAAATAAACTAGGTTATGTTGGATACTCTATCGGACCAGGAGAGTATACTTCTTTAAAAATGGTGCATTTCAACCTATTTGCGGCTCAATTTATACGTATAAATTAATGTCAAAGAATAATTTATACGTATAAGTGCATGAGGGGGCAATGGAGAAGGATTAATAGGAGGGAAAAATGGATGATGAGTATTGGCCGGCAACGTGGCATCGGGAGTATAGCTGCAAAGGAAGGCGCAAATTTTATGGCATTTAGAAGGGAGGAGAGGGCGTATTCACCATCTTTGAGAAAGGTGGTTTGGTGCGCCGGTAAAGAATGAGAAAGAAAAAATCGGTTTCAAGCAAGGATGTAGCCAGGGAGGCCGGTGTTTCCCAGGCTACGGTATCGTATATACTGAACAACGTAAAAGGGGTTAAGATAAGGCCCGAGACCAGGCAGGCCGTGCTGGATGCCGTAAAAAAGCTCAATTACCACCCTGACCAGATTGCCAGGGGAATGAAGCTTAAGAGGTCGATGTCGGTGGGCGTGGTCACCGACAGAAATGTCACCAATTTCTATTTTATGAAGACGCTCGAGGGCATCAGAGACGGGCTTCAAGCGCACAACTATTCGGTAAGCCTGCTCTTTAACAAATATGAATCCATAGAGGAAGCCGAGTTCATAAAATACTACAGCTCAAACAGGATAGACGGTATAATTTTTGCATTTGCCTCAATATCTGATGAAGATATAGAGTATATGGACAGCATGGGTATTCCTTATGTGATGGTCAATACCTATCCTTCAGGGAGAGACGTGGGTGAGGTATGTACCGATCACCTGAGCCATATTCAAGCTGTCATAGGGTATTTTAAATCCCAGGGAGTGAAGGATATAGCATATGCCGGGCCTGTTCCCCGGCGTGCCAACGATAGAAGGCTGGAGGCCTTTAAGGAAGCCATGGCTTTGCACGGCTATGAGGTGAAAGAGGAGCTTACAGTTTTGGGAGGGCATGATAACGGCGAGGTGTGCCGGGCCATAATGGGGTTGCTTGAGGATAAAGATGGCAGGCCTGATGCCATACTTGCGGCTTCTCCACGGTTTGGCATGCTGACTGTAAAGTCGTGTCACATGTTGGGCATAAGGATACCTCAGGATGTGAGGATTGTGGCCGTGGGTTCGTCGAATTTTTTTGAGCTCATCCACCCCACTCTCTCGTCTATTGAGCTTCCGCTTTATGACATGGGCTTAAAAGCGGCCGAGATGGTCCTTAAAGCCATTGATAAGGGGGATATGGTTCCTACCACCGTCCTGCCTTCGGAATTCGTCATAAGGGAGTCGTCTTAAAAGCAATTTCCAGGCGATTCTTAAGAAGTTTTTCCCAATACGGTTAAAAACATATAAGAGGTGATAGTATTATGAAAACCACGCAGCTGCTGTGGGAGTTTATAAAGCAATTTAAGCGGAGGTATATAATAGGTATAATTGTCCTATTCGTCACGTCTTTTATATCGTCTATGATCCCCAAGATAATGGGGTATGTGACCGACAGCATCAACGACAGGATGCCTGCCTCTGTTACGAATAAGTACCTTCTCATCCTGGTGGCTGCTACTGTGGCTGTATTTGTGCTGAGGTTTACCTGGAGGTATTTCTTGGTTGGCAACAACAGATACCTCGAGTGTTATTTGAGGGAGAAGCTGTTTGCGCACATGCAGACCCTTCCGGCCTTCTTTTATGATAACAACAAGACGGGAGACCTTATAGCCTATGCAATAAACGACATACAGGCCATAAGGAGGGTTTTTGGTTTCGGCTTTACTTCAATCCTGGATGGGCTGGTGGTCAATACCATATCGATTATAATCATGGTGAGGACCATCAATCCGATATTGACATTGATGGCCATTGCGCCGGCGCCCCTCATAGTGATGATCATATACTTTTTACGAAAGAAGATCAGAGAGAGGTTTGGAGCGGTACAAAAGGCTTTTGCTCAAATATCCGGCAAAGTTCAGGAGAACATATCGGGCATCAGGGTTATAAAAGCCTTTGCGCAGGAAGAGGAAGAGGTTCAGGACTTCTTAAGATACAATCAGGCCCGGGTTGATACCCAGATGAGCTTGACCAGGGTATCAGCCGTACTGGGGCCGGTGACCCAGCTGACCTTTGGGATAAGCACGGTGCTGTTTATCATATATGGCAGCGGGCTGGTGGCAAGAGGCGTGATATCCCTGGGTGACTATGTGGCCTTCAGCTCATATATAATGGTAATCATGGGGCCTATCGTAAGCATAGGCAGGATTATAGAGGTATGGCAGAGGGGGCTGGCATCCATCCAGCGGCTTGACAGGATATTCTGCGAAAGGAGCGAAAGGGATGCAGAGAATGCGCTGGCTGCCGTATCGCTTTTTGGATTAAACGGCGAGGCAAGAGATGATTCAACAGAGATAGAGAGGTTGAAAGGCGATATCGTAATAAAGGATTTGACATTTGCCTACCCGGGTACGGATAAAAAAGTTCTGCAGGATATCAATCTGGAAATCAGAGAAGGCGAAACTTTAGGCATACTGGGTAGGACCGGTAGCGGCAAAACCACGCTGGTCAATCTCCTGCTGAGGCTATACGAGGTGGAGGATGGCCACATATTCATAGGAGGAAGGGATATAAATCACATACCGCTAAAGGTATTGAGGGAAAACATAGGCTATGTACCCCAGGACAATTTTCTTTTCTCCACTACGATAAAGAACAACATTGAGTTTTTCAAGCCGATATATAGTGACCGCCAGATTGAACAGGCTGCCAAAATGGCGGGTATCTACGATGAGATAATGTCCTTTCCCGAAGGATTTGACACCGTCGTGGGTGAACGGGGGGTAACCCTGTCGGGCGGCCAGAAGCAGAGGGTTTCAATAGCCAGAGCCATTGTGAAAGATCCCGCTATACTCATACTGGATGACAGCCTTTCGGCTGTGGATACGAAGACCGAGCAGAAGATTTTGGAAAACCTTAAAAATGTGTTAAAGGGGCGGACGGGTATAGTGATATCTCACCGAGTTTCGGTTGTGAGGTACTGTGACCACATCATATTTATGGATGAGGGGCGGATCATCGAAAGGGGTACCCATGAAGAGCTGATGAGGCTTAAGGGAGCTTATTACAACCTGTACAGGTCTCAAATAGAACAGGTTGAGGATAATCTGTTGTTACAGGCAAGGGGGTAATAAAAATGGAATATAGGATAGACAGCGAATACACTTTGCGCAGGAACAAAAAGGCCTTGGCCATAAGGCTTCTTAGGTATTTTAAGCCCTATTTACCGCTTCTGGCTTTGAATATACTGTTTGCGTTTTTGATAAACGGAGCTACCATCATAAAGCCGTATATCATAAAGTATGTGATAGACAACTATCTGGCTTTGAAGATATACGCTCCTGACGTCTTCATGCGCATGGGGCTGCTGTATTTGGCAGTTGTGCTGGCAGGATGCGGGCTCACCTATTCTCAGACCTATATACTGACTTATATCGGCCAAAAAATAATGTATGACATAAGAAACCAGCTTTTTACACATATACAGAACATGTCCATGAAGTTTTTCGACAGGAACTCATCGGGCAGGATACTCACCAGGGTGACAAACGATGTGGAGGCTTTAAATGAAATATTTTCGGGAGTGCTGGTCAATTCCATAAGGGACATGATCATGATTTTGGGAATAATAGCTACAATGTTTGCCATGGACGCCTCCCTTGCGCTGATCAGTATGTGCAGCATTCCTTTGATAGCGCTGGTTACTGTTATATATAGAAGGGCGGCGCGAAAGAACTTCATGAGGATGAAAGCGCTCATAGGCAGGATAAACGGGTTTTTGGCTGAGAACATATCCGGCATGAAGCTGGTGCGCATCTTTCACAGGGAAAAGGAAAAGCTGGAGGAGTTTCAAAAGCTGGATAAAGAGTATTTTGACACCAGCCTCAGGGAAGTGGTTTTAAACAGCCTGGGGAGGCCCATCATAGAAGTCATAAACACCCTGGTCATCGCGGTGATGATATGGTATGCCAGCGGCAGGATTACGGGCGGATACCTGGAGATAGGAGTCCTGTACGCCTTTATAACCTATATCAGGCAGTTTTTTGCGCCCATCAATGAGATTGCAGAATTCTATACATCCATACAGTCGGCTTTGATTTCGGCAGAGCGTATATTCGACGTGCTCGATACCCGAGAGTTTTTAGAGGATATGGAGAGAGGAAGACATGTCAAGCGCATCAGGGGAGAGATTGAGTTTAAGAACGTGTGGTTTGCATACGACGATGAAAACTGGGTGCTAAAAGATGTCAGCTTTAAGATTGAACCGGGTGAGACGGTGGCTTTTGTAGGAGCCACTGGTTCAGGAAAATCTACAATCATAAGCCTTATGGCAAGGTTTTATGATATACAAAAAGGGAAAATATTGATCGATGGGGTGGACATACGGGAGTACAACTTGAAGGATTTGAGGCGGCAAATAGCGGTGGTAATGCAAGATGTGTTTCTGTTTTCGGGGGATATCAAATCCAATATACGCTTGAGAAACAGCTCGATAACCGATGAGGACATCGTGCGAGCAGCCAGGCTGGTTTGCGCCGACAGATTTATCGAGTCCCTGCCCAATAAATATGATGAAGAGGTAAAGGAGAGGGGCTGTACCTTCTCGGCTGGACAGAGACAGCTCATATCTTTTGCCAGGGCGGTGGCCTTCAATCCTGCGGTGTTCGTGCTGGACGAGGCAACGGCAAATATCGATACCGAGACCGAGATGGCCATTCAGCAGGCCATGGCCAATATATCCGGCGGCAGGACTACCATAATCATAGCCCACAGGCTCTCCACCATAAGAAATGCCGATAAGATCATAGTGATTGACAAAGGCAGGATAAAGGAGATTGGCACCCATGATGAGCTGATCAAAAAGGGAGGCCTGTATCGCCAACTTTATGAGAAGCAGCTCAGCTACCAGTGCATTGCTTAGGTATGGCTGTGGCAGGATGGCTGGATATGAAGATTTAAAGGTTGTGCGTTGCAAGGAAAACCCTGCATGGGTACTAACGAAGTAGTACCTCAAAAGCAGGGTTTTTATTTTTGGAGAAACATAACTATAGGACTCCGGAATTAAATTTTTATTTTTTTACTATGAATAGCAGGATTTTAAAAAGTTTTAGAGAATAATTCATAAAAGTGGTTGAAAGTGGAGGGAAGTGGTGGGATAATAGGTTAAGGGGGTGGGGGCTTGTTCATTGGGGAATATCAGCACACCATAGACCCAAAAGGCCGGGTCATAATGCCAGCCAAGTTCAGAGAAGGTTTGGGAGAAAAGTTCGTGTTGACCAAAGGGCTGGATCACTGTTTGTTTGTATACCCCAATGAGGAATGGGGCATTTTAGAAAAGAAGCTCCGTTCACTCCCCTTGACCAACAAGGATGCCCGTGCCTTCATACGCTTCTTTTTTGCGGGTGCGTGTGAGTGTGAGCTGGACAAGCAGGGTAGGATTCTCATTCCAGCCAATTTGAGGGAGTATGCCGGGCTAGAAAAAGATGTGGTTATAATAGGCGTATCTAGCCGAGTGGAGATTTGGAGCAAAGACAGATGGGATGAGTATAATAGCGCTTCAAATCTCGACCATGAAGCTATTGTGGAGAGGATGGCGGAGCTTGGGATTTGATAGCCGGAGGAGTGGATAGATGGAATTCAGTCATACGCCTGTCTTGCTAAATGAGGTGCTGGAACTTTTGAATTGCCATCCTGGACAAGTCATTGTGGATGGAACAGTTGGAGGCGGAGGACATGCCCATGAGATATTAAAGCGAATTGTCCCCGGCGGGTTTTTGATCGGCATCGATAGGGACCCGAATGCATTGGAAGCGGCGCAAAAAAAGCTCAGGGAATTTGAAGGATGTTTTAAACTGGTGCATGCCAATTTTGCCGATGTAAAAGAGGTACTCAAAAGCCTTGGAATAGATGCTGTTGACGGGATGCTGCTGGACCTTGGCGTTTCATCCTATCAGCTGGAAGAGAGAGCTCGAGGCTTTACATATATGCAAGATGCGCCACTTGACATGAGAATGGACCCTACACAAACTTTCAGCGCTTATAACGTTGTCAACGAATATTCGCAGCAAGAGCTGGAACGCGTCATCAGGGATTACGGCGAAGAGCGGTGGGCCAAGCGCATAGCGCAGTTCATAGTAAATAGCAGGCCCATTGAGACTACGGGACAGCTGGTGGATGTCATAAAGAAGGCTATCCCCGCCGCGGCCAGGCGCGAAGGCCCACATCCTGCAAAGCGCACATTTCAGGCCATACGCATTGAGGTAAACCAGGAACTCAGCTTGCTTTCCAAGGCTATAGAAGATGCGGTAGATGTCCTAAAGCCGGGCGGACGGTTGTGCGTAATATCTTTTCATTCGCTGGAAGATAGGATAGTAAAACAGATGTTCCGCAGTTTGAGCAATCCATGTACGTGCCCCCCTGATTCTCCCGTCTGCACCTGTGGCAGACGGCCTCGGGTGAAAGTGCTGACCAGCAAACCAGTAACCCCTACCTCGAGTGAGGTTTCTGCCAATCCGCGTTCGCGCAGCGCTAAGGCGAGGTGCTGCCAAAAATTATGAACGACTACCAGGAATGAGGATACATAAAAGATAAGGAGGATGAATAAAATTGGTAGTAGCCACAAAACGACAATATCATGTAGAGCAATTACCCAAACCCCGGAGGGAAGTCAAACCGAAACTAAAGGCTAAGCCAAAGCTTGCCAGTAAGATAAAGCCTGTAATTTTGGTAGTGTTGGGATTCATGATGGCATTCCTGGTAGTTAGCCGGCATGCTATGATTGCAGAAAACCATCAGCGAATACTCGAGCTCGAGAAAGAGTTGGATCAGGCGCTCAAGCGAAACGAATTGCTAAAGCTGGAGCTTGCAGCAAGCGAGGATTTGAGAAGAATAGAGGAAGTTGCCAGAAATCAGCTTCATATGGATTATCCTGATCAAACTCAGGTACAGTTTGTTGAGCTTCCCGAGGATGATGGACAACAAGAACAGGCCGAGGTGGCAAAGCACCAAGAGACAGACATATGGGATTTTATCCTAAGATTGATCGACTGAGGGGTGAATCAAGGGAGGAGATAATTCTGTGGCATTACCAGGAGTTACCAATAGGAAGCGTTTGGTGGCCCTGTTGCTGGGATTTACTCTAATTTTTTTTGCTCTGACCATCAGGGTGGGATACATACAGTTGGTATGGGGGGTGGACCTCCAGAAAAAGGCAGCAGACCAGTGGACCCGCGATTTGGACGTTTTCCCAAGAAGAGGGGTCATTAAGGATAGAAACGGTAAGGTTCTGGCGCAGAGCGCTACTTCAGAGTCGATAGCGGCAAGGCCCAGCCAGATAAGCGATCCACAGAAAGTGGCATCTTTGATTGCGCCAATTCTGGGTCTGGATGAGCAGGAACTATATAAAAAATTGTCTAACACCTCAAGTACATATGTATGGATAAAGCGCCAGGTTGACAGGGAGACTGCCAACAAGATCCGTGCCCTGAATATCAAGGGGCTTGACTTTACCGAAGAGCCCAAGAGGTATTATCCCAATGGTAGCCTGGCTGCTCATGTTTTGGGGTTCACCATGAAATATGCAGAGCCGGGTGAAGGATTAAAAGGTCAGGAGGGCATAGAGCTTTACTATGACAAGTATCTGAAAGGGTTTCCAGGGAAAATAGTAATGGAGACCGATGCCGCAGGTCGAGAAATGCCTTATAATGTAGACAGGTATATTCCGCCCATCAACGGGCTTAACTTGGTCCTTACCATTGACCAGGTTATACAGTATTTCACTGAGAGAGAGATCAACAATGTAGTGGCAAAATACAACCCCAAGAAGGTTTATGCCATCGTCATGGACCCCAATACGGGTGAAATACTTGCCATGGCAAACTGGCCGACTTTCGATCCCAATGACCCGCCGCGCGATGTGGGTAACTTTGAAGAGATGCAGCAGTACGTAAAGAATTTTGCCTGCAAGGACAACATTGACCCAGGGTCTACCTTTAAAATAATAACAGCCGCTGCAGCTCTGGAAGAGGAGGTTGTCAGCCTGGACAGCACCTTCAATTGCCCGGGGTACAAAATGGTGGATGGTCAGAGGATAAACTGCTGGCGGGCTGGCGGCCACGGCCACGAGACTTTCCCTGAAGCCGTACAGAATTCCTGTAATCCGGTATTCATGGAGCTGGCATTAAGGCTGGGCAAGGATAAGTTTTACCATTACCTGAACGAATTTGGGTTTGGCCAGCCAACGGGGATCGACGTACTTGGCGAAGAGAGAGGCATCATAATGCCAAAGGAGTCTGTAAAGAATGTTGACCTGGCCAGAATGGGGTTCGGGCAGGCCATTTCTGTTACGCCGCTCCAGCTCATCACAGCGGTTTCGGCAGTTATAAACGGCGGCAACTTGATGAAGCCATATATCGCCAAGGAGCTTCGGGAGGTAGTGATCGATGAAAACGGCCAGGAAACCGAGCGGGTGGTCAAGACCGTTGCGCCCCAGAAGGTGCGGCAGGTGATATCGCCCGAGACGTCAAAAATCATGAGAGAAGTGCTGGAGAGCGTTGTGACCGATGGAAGCGGTAGAAATGCGTATATCCCCGGCTACAGGGTAGGGGGGAAAACCGGTACAGCGCAGAAATATGGACCGGGAGGCAAGATCATACCCAATAAGAATATATCGTCATTTATCGGGTTTGCACCTGCTGACAACCCAAGGGTGATAGTATTGTTCATGGTGGATGAACCACAGGCGCCCGTTACTTTTGGCAGCATCATCGCAGCTCCTTATGTAAAAAACATCCTGGAGGATACTCTTAAATATCTGGGCGTTGAGCCGGTATTTGATGAGGAAACCCAGAAGGATATGCAGCAGGTGGGAGTGCCAGACGTGATAGGAATGGATTTGGAAGAAGCTGCCCAAGTTCTCAGAGAAGCAGGGTTGGAATATTTGGCTGACGAGACGGGTACTGTTGTAAAGGATCAGATGCCTAAGCCGGGCGCAAAGGTCATCTCAGGAACCACCGTTCTGCTTTACACTGAGCGAGGGGCGGAAGGCCAAACGGATGAGCAGGCTGGGCAGCGGCCCGCTGAAGGGATGGTAATCGTGCCCGATGTGCTGGGCAAATCGATTCGTGAGGCTAACCGGATCCTCGTTTCAGAGGGCTTAAGGCTTAGAATAGAGGGGTCAGGGATTGCGGTGGGCCAGGACCCGGCACCTGGAACGCAGGTTGAGGCCGGTACTGAAGTGACGGTGCGCTTTGCCTTGCCCGCCGAAGGGCAACAGAGCGGTGCACCCCGAAACGGCGAATAACATTACCATGATATGTAAATACTACTTTAAATAGGCAAGCTATGTGTGGGAGGATAGCAAAATGCTGCTGAAGGAGCTGTTAAATGGAATACAGGTTTCTCGCATAGAGGGTAGTATCGATAAGCGAATAGATGCCATATATTACGATTCACGCAAGGTTACACCTGGGGCTTTGTTTTTTTGCATTGAAGGATTTCGATTTGATGGCCATGATTTTGCCGGTGAAGCGGTAGCAAAAGGGGCTCAGGCCGTGGTGCTTCGGAAGGATGTCCCTCTACCGCAGTACGTTACCAAGGTATTTGTTGAGGATACGCGTTTGGCCATGGCTTTGATATCACGGGCTTTTTATGGGTATCCCGCGCGAAATATACCCATAATTGGAGTGACCGGCACCAACGGTAAGACCACGGTAACGTATCTGATAAAGTCCATACTTGAAGACGCAGGTAAAAAGGTGGGCCTCATCGGCACTATTGCAAACATGATAGGCCCTAAAATGCTCCCTGCCGAAAGGACCACGCCTGAATCTGTGGACCTGCAGAAGCTGTTTAAGGATATGCAGGATGAGGGGGTAGATGCCATCGTCATGGAGGTGTCTTCCCATTCGTTGAGCCTTAAACGGGTGGCCGGCGTCGAATTTGAAGTGGGGGTATTTACTAATTTGACGCAGGACCATCTGGATTTTCATAATACCCTTGAAGAATATCGTGAAGCTAAGGCAAAGCTGTTTTTGCAGAGCAGGCAGGCAGCCATCAATATCGATGATGAGACCGGGCGGATGTTTGCAGAGAAAGTGCAGGGACCGCTGTGGACATATGGAATAAGTAGGACGGCGCAGGTCTTTGCAAGGGATATAGAGATCACCTCAAAAGGAGTGTTGTTCCAGCTGTTTTTACCGGATGGGAGCAGCATGATAAGCTTGAATATACCGGGGCTTTTCAGCGTGTACAATGCCCTGGCTGCCGCAACGGCATGCCATGCTTTGGGGGTACCCCTTCATAACATAAGAGCCGGGCTTGAGAAGGTAAAGGGTATTCCGGGGCGGTTTGAACTTTTGAACACGGGAACCGAATATTCCGTGATAATAGATTACGCCCATACGCCTGATGGGCTGGAGAACGTGCTTAAGACAGCGCGGGACTTCACCAAGGGGCGCGTCATCACGGTGTTTGGCTGTGGTGGCGACCGCGATCCTTCAAAGCGGCCAATAATGGGAGAGGTGGCGGGAAGGTATTCTGATTTTTGTATTATTACCTCTGATAACCCGCGCAACGAGGACCCCATGGCCATCATCCAACAGATCATACCAGGTGTAAAGAAGACCGCCTGTCCCTATGTGGTCATCGAAGACCGCAGAGAAGCCATTGCTTATGCCTTAAACCACGGCAGGGCTGGGGATGTGATTATACTTGCCGGTAAAGGCCATGAGACCTACCAGATATTGAAGAACAATCAAGTCATTCCCTTTGATGAAAGGGAAGTGGTTGCTGAGTTACTGGGGAAGGAGAAGGTTTGATGGAACCCGTATCGATGCAAGAGGTGCTGGAGGCCATAAAAGGGACGCTGTTAAGCGGCCATATAATGGGCTTTATAACAGGGGTGAGCACCGATAGCAGGACGATAAAGCCGGGAGAGCTGTTTGTACCCTTAGTAGGCGAGAGATTTGACGGCCATGACTTCATCCATCAGGCGGTAGAAAAAGGTGCAAAGGCTGTCCTTACACAGCGTATGCTGGATCGGCTTCCCGAGGGTATAAGTGTGATTAAAGTTGATAATACCCTTGCCGCTCTTCAGCGCCTTGCCGGCTATTATCGAAAGAAGTTCAATATTCCAGTGGTGGCGGTGACCGGCAGTACGGGTAAGACCACTACCAAAGACATGATACACTGTGTGCTTTCGGCGCGTTACAATGTTCTCAAGACCGAAGGTAACCTCAATAACGAAATTGGCTTGCCGCTGACATTATTTAGGATACAGCGCCATCATGAGATAGCGGTAGTGGAGATGGGCATGAGCGGATTCGGGGAGATTCATCGAATGGCTGAAGCAGCCCTTCCCTGCGTGGGAGTGATCACCAACATAGGCGTGTCGCATATAGAAAAGCTAGGCAGCAGGGAAAACATACTTAAGGCAAAGCTGGAAATTTTCGATTATTTCCCCGGAAATGGGATTGCCGTATTGAACGCAGATGACGACCTGCTGTGGGAAGTAAAAAAGTGCTTCAGCTTTGGATTTAAATACTTTGGCACACGAGAGGGTATAGATTTCAGAGCCGTGAATATAAGTACAGGACAACCAGGTGTTAAATTTAAATTGATAAGCGATAATGAGAAGTATCCCTTTGAGCTTTCACTGCCTGGGAGGCACAATGTATATAACAGCTTGGCGGCCATCGCTGTGGGGCGGCTGTTTGGTATAAGCTTTCAAGAGATGAGAGAGGCTCTAAAGGCTTTTAAGACAGGCAATATGCGGCTTAATATTTTTGAGACCCAGGAAGGCGTTGTGGTGATCGATGACGTGTACAACGCCAGCCCTGATTCCATGAAAGCCGCTCTTTCGGTGCTCAAGGACATGCCGGCTGTGCGCAGGATTGCGGTGCTGGGAGATATGCTGGAATTGGGAGATTATGCCGAGGAAGGTCACCGCCAGGTGGGCAGGGCGGTGGTGGAAAGCAAAGTTGACTTGCTCATCACCCGTGGAGAGGCTAGCCGCTGGATAGGTATGGAAGCACAAGCGGCGGGTATGCCGCCTTCAAGCATATATCACTGTAGCTGTAACAAAGATGTAATAAACTTGTTAAGCACAATTGTCCATAGCGGTGATACAATATTAGTGAAAGGGTCACGTGGGATGAGGATGGAAGAAGTGGTGTCCTACCTCTTAAAAGGGGGTTATAAACCTTGGAATCACTGATATATGCAGTAATAATATCATTTGTGCTTTCGCTTGCAGTGGGAATAGTTGCTATACCGATGCTGAGAAGGCTTAAATTTGGACAACACGTGCGCCATGAGGGTCCCCAAACTCATCTTCAAAAAGCTGGTACTCCTACTATGGGAGGGGTAATATTTCTAATACCGATTTGCGTGGCGTCTCTCATGCTGGCCAGGGGCAGCCTGGATTTTGTGTTGGCAGCTTTGCTGGTGATGTTGGGATTTGGACTCATAGGATTTGTGGATGACTATATCAAGATAGCCAGGCGCAGATCGCTGGGGCTTAAGGCTTACCAAAAGTTGCTGGCACAGATCACCATCGGAGTCGTGTTTTCCTATTATGCCTACAATCACCTGGGCAGCGCTGTGACCATCCCTTTCTTTAAGTCGGAATGGGACCTGGGCATTATGTACATCCCGTTGATGACATTTGTAATAGTCGGTACGGTGAACAGCGTAAACCTAAATGATGGGTTGGATGGCCTGGCCTCGGGTGTTACCCTTATAGTGGCGGCAACGTTCAGCATTTTGGCAGCATACCTGGCGTCCTCTATGCGACAGGAAGGTTTGGAGTATATGGCGGTAAACTATGACAATCTTATGGTGTTTGCAGGCGCTGTGACAGGAGGATGTTTGGGTTTTTTGCGGTTCAACGCCTATCCTGCACAGGTCTTTATGGGTGATACCGGTTCAATGGGGCTGGGCGGAGCAGTGGTAGCACTGGCGATTTTGCTTAAGCTGCCGCTGTTTTTACCTATAATTGGCGGTGTATATATGGCAGAGGCGTTATCGGTCATAATACAAGTGGCGTCTTATAAGCTGACCGGCAAGAGAGTGTTTCGCATGAGTCCGCTTCATCACCATTTTGAGCTTACCGGCATGAGCGAGCCCAAGGTGGTCACTATGTTCATGATAGCTACTACTTTACTGTGCCTTATTGGTTTGTTAGCCATATGAAGAAAAAGCAGGCATTATCTGGTGTTTTTTGTTTTACGGCCGATGCACAGGATTGAACGCTGACAAAGGCTGGAATACTTGAGATAGATTACAGTGGTGAAGTATAATATCATTGCTTTGAACTAAAGTGATTAGAGTATAGTGGTGTAAGCTTTAGAGAACCAGCAAAAACAGCAATTGTGCGGGAGGATTGTATGACGTACCATGGGAAGACTGTGCTTGTAGTAGGCCTTGCGCGAAGCGGTATTGCTGTCACCAGGGTGTTGAGAAGTCTGGGTGCCAGGGTTATAGCAAACGACATAAAGACGCGGCAGCAGCTGGGCGACTCTATATCAGAGCTTGAGTTGCTTGATGTGGATTTTTATCTTGGCGGTACGCCCGATGACCTGGTTGATAAAGTGGACTTGATCGTTATAAGCCCTTCTGTGCCCATTGATTCGTCTTTTGTTCAGAAGGCGCGCTGTCTGGGGCGAGAGGTCATAAGCGAGCTGGAGCTGGCCTACAGGCTGTGCAAGGCGCCTGTTATTGCTATCACCGGTACCAACGGCAAAACCACCACTGTCACCCTGACAGGAGAGATATTGAAAAAAGCCGGGTTTAATGTATACGTAGTGGGCAATATTGGCGTGCCGTTTGTCAGCAAGGCTTTAGAAATGAATAAAGACGATATAGCGGTGGTGGAAGTAAGCAGCTTTCAGCTAGAAGCGATATATAACTTTCATCCTCGAGTAGCCGCCATTCTTAACATCACCGAAGACCACCTCAACCGCCATAAGACAATGGAAAATTACATAGCGACCAAGGCGAGGATTTTTGAAAACTGTTCCTCTGATGACTGGGTGGTTTTAAATGCAGATAATGAAGTAACGGCGAGGCTGGCATCGCAGGCTCGAGCTCAAGTTCTGTTTTTTAGCCGCTTAAGGCCGTTGAAGAGAGGAGCATGGGTAGAAGATGGCACGGTGGTACTGGATATAGGGGATGGAAAAGAAGCCATATGCGGCGTGGAGGACATATTCATACCGGGCGCACATAATCTGGAAAATGCTCTGGCTGCCTCTTTAATGGCTAGGGTAATGGGAGCAACGGCAGAAGACATTGCTGTTACTCTGAAGACCTTTAAAGGAGTAGAGCACCGCATCGAGTATGTAGATACCATTGGCGGAGTTAAGTTTTATAACGACTCAAAGGGAACCAATCCTGATGCTTCCATAAAAGCCATACAGGCCATGAAAGGCCCTACCGTCCTCATTGCAGGTGGAATGGATAAGGGCAGCAGCTTCGAGGAGTTCATCGACGCCTTTGGTAAAACTGTCACCCACATGGTGGTGCTGGGAGAGACGGCAGATAAGCTGATCAAAACCGCGAAAGAAAAAGGGTTTGACAGGGTATACCGTGTAAGCAGCGTAGAAGAGAGCGTGATGAAAGCCTTTAGCCTGGCTTCCCCGGGCTATAACGTGCTGTTTTCTCCGGCCTGTGCCAGCTGGGATATGTTCAAGGATTATGAGGAAAGGGGAAGAGTCTTTAAGAGCGCTGTCAGGGCTCTTAAGGGGGAAGTTGAATGACCAAAAAGCCCAAAAAGGCCAAAAAACCGTTTGATTATCCCATTTTGCTTACCGTTATAATATTGGTTGCCTTTGGCACCATCATGGTATTTAGCGCTAGCTTTTACTACGCTCAAATGAGGTGGGGGGACAAATACTACTTTTTTAAGCGTCAGTGCCTGTGGGCGGTTGTCGGCTTTTTGGCCATGGCGTTTACGGCAAACTTGGATTACTGGAGGCTTAAAAAGTTTTCAAAGTTGTTACTCATGCTGAGCATAGCGCTTTTGGTTGCTGTGCTCTTTGTGGGCGTTGAACGAAATAACGCCAAACGGTGGCTGAATATAGGTGGCTTGAGCGTTCAACCTTCAGAAATTGCCAAGTTTGCCCTGGTGTTGTTTTTAGCCGATAGCATGTCTCAAAGGAAAGATAAGATGAAGTATTTTTTCAAAGGTGTGGTACCTTACCTTTTGGTAACGGGTATACTGTTCGGGCTTATCATGATGCAACCCAATATGAGCACCGCAGGAAGTTTGGTGCTACTTGTAATGGTCATGCTCTTTGTTGCGGGTGCCAGGCTGTGGCATCTCGGGTTTTTGGTGGCTGCTGGTGCGGCGGGTGCGGCTGTCCTCATAAGGGCAGCTGAATATCGCATGGACAGGTGGATAGCATTTTGGGATCCATGGAAGGATCCTTTGGAAACGGGATACCAGATAATCCAGTCGCTGTATTCTTTAGGTGCGGGTGGCTTATTTGGAATGGGGCTTGGCGAGAGCAGGCAAAAATATCTGTACATACCCTATCCAGAAACCGACTTCATATTTGCCATAATCGGTGAGGAATTGGGATTCGTAGGCTGTACTCTACTCATAACGCTGTTTGTTGCCCTGATATGGAGGGGTTTGAGGATAGCCATTACGGCTCCCGACCTCTTTGGGTGCCTGTTGGCGGCCGGAATTATTAGCATGATAGGCATCCAGTCAGTTATAAACATAGCGGTGGTGACCGCATCCATGCCCCCTACCGGTTTGCCGCTTCCCTTTATAAGCTTTGGGGGGTCTTCACTGGCCATTTTCATGGCTAGTATAGGAGTGCTGCTCAATATATCAAAGTACGCTAAAGCAAGTTAGCCTGTCTGGTCCCCGTGTCACACCTCTTTTTGGAGCTGCATATCATGGTATTGTGAAGGGGTTGAGACATACTAAAATATTGAGCACGATATTTGTGAAAAGAGGTGTGACTAATGGCACAATATGTCATAAATGGCGGCAGGCGATTGGAGGGGAAGCTGCGTGTAGGCGGTGCTAAAAATGCCATTCTTCCCATATTGGCAGCGGTTTTGTTGACTGAAAGACAAGTTGTTTTACATGATTGCCCAAACCTTCTTGATGTTGAAAAGACTATATTGATTCTTGAATCTATCGGCTGCAAGGTAAAAAGGGAGGGGCGGGATCTAATCATAGACCCTTCTACCATAACCAGCTGGGTCATACCGGATTGCTATGTCCGAGAGATTCGTTCTTCTATAATATTTCTGGGAGCAATGCTTTCCAGGACAGGGAAGGCGCGAATCACATATCCTGGAGGCTGTGAGATAGGGCAGCGCCCCATTGACCTCCATCTCAAAGGGCTCAGGCAGCTGGGAGTACTTATAGACGAATCGAATGGGTACCTGGATTGTGTTGCGCCCCAGATGGAAGGAGGAATTATTCATCTTGATTATCCCAGCGTGGGAGCTACCGAGAACATAATATTGGCGGCAGTGAGGGCCAAAGGGCGTACTGTTATCCACAACGCTGCCAAAGAGCCGGAGATTGTGGACCTACAAAACTTTATCAATGCCATGGGAGGGAATGTACGGGGAGCAGGAACCAATACTATAGTGATAGAAGGCGTGCAGAATGATTTTAGGGAAGTAGAGTATACCATTATTCCTGACCGCATCGTGGCTGGTACTTATATGGTTGCAGCTGCCATAACAGGAGGCGATGTCTTAATCGATAACGTAATACCCGAACACGTTCAGTCCATCATATACAAGCTGAGGGAAGCAGGCTGTACTGTTCATGTGCAGGACTCATGCGTAAGGGTGAAGGGAAAATACCGGCTCAGGGCTATAGAACACATCAAGACTTTACCGTATCCGGGGTTTCCAACTGATATGCAGGCTCAGTTTACAAGCCTGTTGTCGGTGGCCAGAGGGACCAGCATAATAACAGAGACGATATTTGAAAACAGGTTTAGGCATGTGCCGGAGCTTGTAAGGATGGGAGCTAATATCAGGATTGACGGGCAGACCGCCATTATACATGGTGTCAGGAGCCTGAAGGGCACTACTGTGGTGGCCAAGGATTTGAGAGGAGGAGCTGCGCTGGTACTGGCCGGATTGCGTGCCGAAGGCCAAACAATTGTGGAAAACGCCTTTTACATTGATAGAGGCTACGAACAGCTGGAGGTTGCTTTAAGCGGCATAGGGGCTGATATTGTGAAAACAAACGGTTAAATTTTAGCTCTCATGCAAATGTAAAGCCGAGGGAGTTTTATGGGGAACGGAAGAAGAAAAGGGTTATTCCTGCTGTTGTTTTTGTTAGCTGTGCTGGTTGCTATGGCATATATTGGGACAGAGGTGTTTCAAGTAAAAAAAATAACTGTTATAGGTAATCAGAATATAAAAGAGGCTGATATTATTCGAATAGCAGGAATACCCCTAGGTCAAAATATTTTTAAAATAGATAGAGAGCAAATAAGAGAAAGGATTGAGTCGAATCCTCTTTTAAAGGTTTTATCTATCGATTTTAAATATCCCAACGAAATTGTCATCAATGTGGAGGAAAGGAAGTCGGTAGCGGCTATTCCTTATTTGGGTTCTTATGTTGTCATAGATGTAGAAGGTTATGTGATGGAGATACATGATAATTTGGAGGACATGCCTTATCCGCTGGTACAGGGCTTGGGCTTGCGAGGATGTACCGTGGGTAAGCCCCTTTCTGTTGCTGATTCGTATCAGATGAAGGCTTTAAGCCGCGTGCTGGATGAGGTATATAAGCAGCAACTGGAGGAAGATATCTCGGAGATAATTATAGATGACCCGGACGATATTTATATTGTTTCTCGGAATGGCACTGTTATAAGGTTGGGACAAGCTATAGAGGTTGATAAAAAATTAAAGTGGCTTAGAACCCCAAATTTCCGTCAAATTGACAGTGCGGGAGTAAATGGTATACTGGATGTAAGCATTTCAAATCAGGCAGTATTCAAACCTTTGGAGGAAGAGGTGAACCAATGAAGAAATCTTTAAGCGCCCAGTTATCGGTGACGGTTGTAAGCTTGATATTAGGCTTGGCTTTGGCTGCCCAGTTCAAAAACGTTCAAAGAGTAGGGGGAAGCGTGTCACTGCAGCGGACCCAGGAACTTACGCGGCAGGTACAAAAGTTGGAGCAGGAAAATGAAGCGTTGGAAGCTCGTATACAGGAGTATGAGAGGAGGATAAAGGAGTTTGAGAATGCGGTTCAGAGCGAAGACCAGAGCAACAGGCTGATTTATGAAGAGCTGGAGCGTACCAGGATGCTGGCTGGCCTTGTGGACGTCCAGGGGCCTGGCGTGGTGGTAACTGTCAATGTTAAACACGTAAACGAATGGGGGCAGGATGCCATCGTTCAGAACGTACGCTATGATGACCTACTTAAGCTGGTGAATGAGCTTAACGCTGCCGGTGCCGAAGCAATTGCAATCAATGACGAGCGAATAATTGCCACCACTGAAATACGGAACGCAGGCGACTATATAGTCATAAATACCAATCGCTATTCATCTCCCTTTGAGATAAAGGCAATTGGAAATCCTGATACGCTGGAGGCAGCCCTCAAGCTGCTGGGAGGAGTTGCCGATGACCTTGGCGTGTATTTGCAGATCAACATCAAGAGGGTGGACAATATCAGGATTCCCAAATACAGGGGAACTTTTCAATATAAATTTGCAAAGCCCGTTCAGGATACAAATGCCAGGAGTTGAGGGGTAAAGAATGAGAGTAAGGAAGGACTTGATGATTCTAAGCATTATGGCTATGCTTTTAAGTTTCTTTATTGTAAAGTGTTTTGACAATCAGAGGATAGGCTATGATATCGGTGTTACAACTTCTGTGTACAAGATTCAGGAATTGATGAGCCAGCTTAAGGCTCTGCAGGAGACAAACCGTGAACTGAAAGAGGACCTGCGCCAAAAAGAAGCTGTACTCAATAATTATGAAAATGAAGCTACAGAAAGAATATATAGGGGTGAGGAGATTAGAAAGCAGCTTGAACAGGCAAGGATCCTGGCAGGGCTTACTGATTTAGAAGGGCCTGGAATTGAGATCATACTCAATGATCGAAAAAAAGATACCATCATGCTGGATGAGCCTTATTCTATTTCTGATTTTATCGTGCACGATATAGACCTGTTAGAGGTGGTCAACGAGCTCAAGGCAGCGGGTGCCGAGGCCATCGCTATAAATGGTGCAAGGATTTTGGCCACATCCAGGATAAGCTGCGGTGGGCCTACCATCACCGTTGGAGCAGGCCAACGGTTTGCCCCGCCGTTTATCATTCATGCTATCGGTGACCCTGATGCCCTTGCCAATTATTTTGAACGACCTGATAGCATATATCATATACTTACCTTTTATGGCCTTGAGTTCAGCATCAAAAAGCTTAATAATGTAAAAATACCCCGCTATTATGGGGAAGTGAATTTCAGTTACGCCAGGCCCGTTGAAGGAGGTGAGTAGTTTGTTGTTGCCCATTATCGGCATTTTGGTGGGCATAATCCTAGGGTTGACGTTGCCGATACATATACCTACGGCATATTCATCCTATATGTCAATTGCTGTTCTTGCAGCTTTAGACTCGGTCTTCGGTGGGATAAGGGCAAGCCTCGAGCAAAAATTCGAGCCCGATGCCTTTATATCCGGATTTTTTGGCAATGCATTTCTAGCTGCAGGTCTGGCCTATATAGGAGACAGGCTTGATGTGCCCATATATCTGGCAGCCATCTTTGCTTTTGGTACCAGGCTTTTTCAGAATTTCGCCATGATTAGGCGCCATCTTTTGAATCGTTGGCGTGAAAGAATTAGGCAATGAAAAATTGCTATAAAGAGATTTAATTTTACTCAATTATATGGTAACATACTATTATAGTACTATTGACAGTTTGTACTAGCTTGATAAAGGACATGCCTTATATAAAAAGCGTGTTTGGTGGGTTGACAAAAATACGCAATGCGAGTGAAATAGGTATAAATGCTTCAAATGGGGCTGTCCAATCTGTGAATGAGCAGATAGTCAGTGCCAGATGTACAAATATCCTGTGAGGATAAAGGTAGCGTGGACTACCTTGGATTTAGTTAATTGAAATTTTTTAGGTTGTAAAGGGGAGGGTGTATTTTGATAGAGTTTGATATTGACATGGAACAATTTGCTGAAATTAAGGTGGTCGGGGTAGGGGGCGGAGGAAACAACGCTGTAAACAGGATGATACAGTTTGGCCTGAAGGGTGTAGAGTTTATTGCCGTAAATACCGATAAACAAGCCTTATTCGCTTCACAGGCCAATCAGAAGATACAGATCGGCGAAAAGCTGACAAAGGGCCTGGGTGCCGGTGCCAATCCCGAAATTGGGCAGAGGGCGGCCGAAGAAAGCCGGGAAGAGATTACACAGGCACTGAAAGGAGCTGATATGGTATTCATAACAGCAGGCATGGGCGGAGGTACCGGGACGGGGGCTGCTCCCGTTATTGCCGAGATCGCCAAAGAGCTGGGGATCTTGACGGTAGGGGTGGTCACCAAGCCATTTGCTTTTGAAGGTAGACAGAGGATGCTGAACGCGGAAAAAGGGATTCAGGAACTCAAGCAAAGGGTTGATACCTTGATCACCATACCCAATGATCGGCTGTTGCAGATTGTTGAAAAGCGTACTTCTGTGCTAGAAGCTTTCAGAATAGCGGATGATGTCTTGCGGCAAGGTGTTCAGGGTATCTCCGACCTCATAGCGGTTCCGGGCTTAATCAATCTGGATTTTGCCGACGTGAGGACTATTATGAAAGAAAGAGGATTGGCACACATGGGCATTGGCAGGGCCAGCGGTGAAGGACGTGCTTTAGAAGCGGCCAAACAGGCTATCCAAAGCCCGCTGCTTGAGACCACCATTGAAGGTGCCAGAGGTGTGTTGCTGAATATAACTGGAGGCGAGAACTTAAGCCTGTATGAGGTCAATGAAGCTGCAGAGCTGGTGGCTCAGGCTGCAGACCCGGATGCCAATATAATCTTCGGAGCGGTGATCGATGAAAACCTTCAGGACGAAATACGAATTACTGTAATTGCTACCGGTTTTGAGGAAAAGAACAAGAAAGATGACGGGAAAAAGAAGATAGAACGGGCGGCAGAAAAGCTTTTTTCAAGTGCCCGAGATGAGGATGAGTTAGATATACCCGTTTTTTTAAGAAGAACTAGAGGATAGTAAGGCTTTTCATGTAGGGTTGGTTAAAAGTACACAAGAAGGTTTCACTTTGTTTCTTGTGAGCCACCACATCTACAGGTGGTTGGTAGTTTACGCGTATTTGTTGTAACATACAAAAATAGAGGGAATTTTAGTTCAAAAGCACAAAACGACAATAAAAATTGTTTTTATTGTCGTTTATTTTTTTGTTTTATCAGACCTATTTTTACAAATTTTTAAACATGCCCTGCTTTATAATAAAGGCGAAGGTAAGGGGAATGGGGATGCTCTATGGGGTAGAGTACAGATATGTGGATATATTATGGCTGGATAATTTTGTAATGAATTTTTCGATACTGTGGATTACCTTCAGGATATCTAAAGTAAAGGGTTCTCTTTGGAGGTTGTGGATTTCAGCGGGAATAGGGGCCTTATATGCAATCATATTTTTTATACCGGGATTTGAAGTTTTGCATAGCTTTTTCCTCAAAATAGCCTTATCGTTGATAATGTTGCTGGTAGCATTTAAGTTTAACACTTTTAAAGACTTTTTTAAGGCATTCACTTTCTTCTATGCTACTACTTTTGTTTTTGGAGGCGTTGCGCTGGGACTGCATTTTTTTACACAGGATTACATCGCCATCGAAAAAGGCGTTTTTGTGATAAAAGATTACCCTGTCAATAAGCTGATAGTAACCGGCGTGCTAGTTATTATCTTAATGCATGCCATGTGGCGGTTTATTCGCCTGCACCTTTCCAAAGACGAGCTGCTGTATAAGGTGAAAATATACTTTGATGGGAAGGAAGTCATGGTTGATGCACTGCTTGATACTGGTAACATGCTTTTGGACCCCATAAGTAAGCATCCTGTTATGGTGGTAGAGTTTTCAAGGGTTAAGGAGTTGTTGCCTCAGGAAATACGAGAGATATTTACTAGGTCGCTGGAGGGTGACTTCCATACGGTGGTCCAGGTCATCAGCAAGTCAGGGTGGATTGAGAGATTTAGAATAATTCCATATACCACGGTAGGGAATCCTAGCGGCCTGTTGATGGGTTTTAAGCCCGATGAGGTTTTGGTATTAAAAAACGGAAAATGGTATACCGTTGGAAACGTTGTTGTTGGGATATATAACGATAAATTGTCGAGGAACGAGCATTATCAGGCATTGGTTCATCCAGAGATAGTCGCTTGAAAGGAGGGGGGATTGTAAAATGACGTTTTACAAAAGGCTTACCATGCATTACTATCTTTTTATCATGAAGCTGCTCATAAAATTTCCCCGACTCAAAGTGTTGCCTATCTTCTACATAAGCGGAAGCGAAGCCCTTCCGCCTCCCCTTACCAATGAGGAAGAGGATCAGCTTCTTCATCGGTTGGAAAAGGGCGATACCTCTGTAAAGAGCACGTTGATTGAGCGAAATTTAAGACTGGTGGTATATATTGCTAGGAAGTTTGAGAACACAAAGGTTGGGGTGGAAGACCTGGTTTCAATTGGAACTATTGGACTTATTAAAGCAGTTAATACGTTTGATCCATCGAAAAAGATTAAGCTGGCTACCTATGCTTCACGGTGTATCGAGAATGAGATTTTGATGTACCTGCGAAGAAATTGTAAAACGAAAGCCGAAGTATCGTTTGATGAGCCTTTGAACGTGGATTGGGATGGCAATGAACTGCTGCTATCTGACATACTTGGGACCGATAACGACCTGGTCTATAGGAGCATTGAAGACGAAGTGGAGAAAGAGCTGTTGGATATGGCAATAAACAAGCTTTCAAAGCGGGAGAAGCGCATAGTGGAGCTGAGGTTCGGGCTGGGTAACGGCAAAGAAAAGACGCAAAAAGAAGTGGCTGATATGCTTGGAATCTCACAATCTTACATATCGCGGCTAGAAAAAAGGATAATAAAAAGGTTAAAAAAGGAAATTAATCGCATGGTGTGATTCTGAATAAAATCCTCTGTCCAAGGTAATACTTTCAATAGAATCTGTTCAAAGAGCTAGCAGCAACATCGTGTGAAAGGGATGGAGGATTTTTGGTATGTCGGCAAACAAAGTTGAGATTTGTGGCGTAGATACATCCAAGTTACCGGTGCTTTCCAACGAAAAGATGCGAGAGTTGTTTGAACGGATGCATGCAGGCGATAAAAGCGCGAGAGACGAATTCATCCAGGGAAACCTCAGGCTGGTATTGAGCGTGATTCAAAGGTTTAGCAACCGAGGGGAGAACATCGATGACCTTTTTCAGGTGGGGTGTATCGGACTTATTAAGGCTATTGATAATTTTGACCTTTCTCAAAATGTAAAATTCTCAACCTATGCTGTACCCATGATCATCGGAGAGATAAGGCGGTACCTCAGGGACAACAATTCCATAAGGGTTAGCCGCTCGTTGAGGGATATCGCATACAAGGCCCTGCAGATAAGGGATCAGCTCATAAGCAAAAACGCCAAAGAACCTACCATAACCGAGATCGCCAATGAGCTCAACCTTCCAAGGGAAGAGGTGGTATTTGCTCTGGATGCCATCCAGGACCCGATTTCCCTTTTTGAGCCCATCTATCACGATGGAGGGGATGCCATTTACGTGATGGATCAAGTAAAGGATGAGAAAAATGAGGACGAGAGCTGGCTTGAGGGGATAGCTTTAAGGGAGGCCATGAAGAAGCTTAACGAGAGAGAAAAGCTCATATTGACCCTAAGATTTTTTGAAGGTAGGACCCAGGTAGAGGTGGCGAAAGAAATAGGCATCTCACAGGCCCAGGTGTCCAGGCTTGAGAAAACGGCCCTTGCACATATGAGGAAGTATATATGATGTTAATTTAAAATCAGATTCAGAAGAGAAGCCTTTGCTTTTGTGTAAGGCTTCTCTTTTTGTCATTTTGTTTTGCTCAGTGCCTGTTCGAAGGATGAACGTTGTAGATGTAATTGAATTTCATATGGAGCTATATGGCATTTTTAAGTTCCAATGTGAATAAACTTTATTGGACGAAAACGCGGATGAAAACGGGGGAGGGTTACCATGGAGAAAACTTCTGACTTCAGGCAGAAGGAGGTTATCAATATCAGAGATGGCAAGCGGTTGGGCGTAATAGTCGACATGGAGTTTGACCTGCAAAGCGGGAGGATTACAGCCATTGTGGTGCCAGGCCCCAGCCGGTGGTTGGGGTTTTTGAAAGGAGATCAGGACCTGGTCATACCTTGGGAGAACATAAAAAAGATAGGGGATGATGTTATACTGGTTGATGTGGATCCAGCTGCCATAAAGAAGTAAATCTATCCTGGGAAGTGTAGCGCGGCATTAAAAACGATAAGGGTGGACGAGCTGACCTGAAAGGGCTATAATAATAAACAAAGAAAGCGAGGCTTTTAGCCCTGCTTTCTTGCTTGGCTGTCCCAAATACCGCCTGTTGGGGATGGGATAGCGTGAAAAAGGCGGATTATAAATACCCTAACCATCTAAACCGGTGCGCATTCGCGCGGTTTGGATGTTCGGTCAGACAGCCATGAAATGCCCTTTTTGCTACCATATGGAGAGCAAAGTGGTGGACTCGCGTCCCACCGATGAAGGCCTTACCATTCGCAGACGGCGTGAGTGTACCAAGTGCGGCAAACGGTTTACCACTTATGAGAAAATTGAGCAGCTGCCGGTATTTGTCGTCAAGAAAGATGGCAGAAGGGAATCCTTCGATAGGGATAAGATCATGAGGGGGCTGTTGAAAGCCTGTGAAAAGAGGCCTATATCCCTCAAGGATTTAGAAGCGCTGGTTCAGGATGTCGAAAAGCAGGTCTTCAATTCCCTTGAGCAGGAGGTTACCAGTCAGCAAATTGGCCAGATGGTGATGGAAAGGCTAAAGAAGCTGGACGAAGTGGCGTATGTGCGGTTTGCATCGGTGTACAGACAGTTCAAGGATATAAACACCTTTATGGAAGAGCTAAACAAGCTTTTGAAGGAAAAAAATGACTGAATGAAGGGAAAAGGATGTTCAGGCATGGAATTCAATATGGGTTTTGAGCTGCGAGAAAGACAAGGCGTATGGTACTGCGTTATACCCAGTTTTGAAAGGACTGGATTGGTGAGCCATGGTTTCAGCACCAGAAAGGGAGGAGTAAGCGGTCAACAGTACAGCACCTTGAATTTGGGATTTAAGAAAGGCGATTCTTGCGATGCGGTTATGCAAAACTTTTTAAGGTTTTGCCGTGCGCTGGATATAAACCCTCATAATACAGTGTTCTCCGACCAGGTACACAGCGACAAAGTGGCTGTGGTTGGCGCCGGCGATAGGGGAAAGGGTGCCTTTAAGGAGAGCGATATACTCCAGGTGGATGGCCTTATGACTCAAGAGCCGCAGGTGGCTTTGGTGACGTTCTATGCCGACTGCGTCCCTCTGTTCTTTTTGGACCCTGTTCGCAAGGCCATAGCCTTAAGCCATGCAGGATGGAGGGGTACGGTAGCTTGCATAGGCGCGAAGACGTTGGAGGGCATGAGCCGGATGTTTGGTACGCGCCCCGAGGAGTGCCTGATAGGGATTGGCCCATCTATAGGCCCTTGTTGTTTTGAGGTGGACCTTCCGGTGGCAGAGCAATTTGCAAAAGTCTTTGACAAATATAAGGATATAATAATAAAGCCCGGTCAGAAACCGGGCAGGTATTACGTAAACTTGTGGATGGCAAATGCCCTGCAATTGGAAGAAATGGGGATTCCACACCACAACATAACTGTAGCGGACATGTGTACTAGCTGCAATCACGACCTGTTCTTTTCTCATCGCAGGGATAAAGGCAATACAGGCAGAATGGCCGCTCTATTGATGTTAAAGGGTTAAAGCCAAAGAAAAGGTGTGGGGCATCCCTGTTATGTTATACGTTAAAGCGGAACAGCACCACGTCGCCGTCCTGGATGACGTAGTCTTTGCCTTCAGACCTTACCAGCCCCTTTTCCTTTGCGGCTGTATAGGACCCCACGGCTACCAAAGTGTCATAGGGGATGACTTCGGCTTTGATGAAACCCCTCTCAAAGTCGCTGTGGATTTTACCTGCGGCTTGAGGGGCTTTGGTGCCCTTTTTGATTGTCCAAGCTCTAACTTCTTTGGGACCGGCAGTCAAAAAGCTTATGAGGCCCAGCAGGCTATAGCATGCCGATACCAGCTTGTCTAGCCCTGAGCTTTCCAGGCCCATCTCTTGGAGAAACATCTGTTTTTCTTCGTTATCCAGCTGCGCGATTTCCTCCTCGAGCTTGGCGCATATGACCACTACTTGAGCGTTTTCATTTTGGGCGTATTCTACGACCTTTTTGACCAGCGGGGAATCCTGAGCATTGCCTACGTCCTTTTCGGATATATTTGCCGCGTATATGACAGGCTTTGAGGTGAGCAAAAACAGCTGTCTCACAAAATCCTGCTGTTCTTCTGAGAAGGTGAGGCTTCTTACAGGAATTCCTTTTTCCAGGTTTTCCTTTATGTACTCCATTATCTGCAACTTTTCTATACTGTGCTTATCCCCACCTTTTGCCATTTTTTGCACTTTTACCATCTGCTTCTCTAGGCTTTCCAGGTCGGCAAATATGAGCTCCAGGTTTATAATCTCTATATCGCGGATAGGGTCAACGCTTCCCTCCACATGGGTTATATCTTCATCTTCAAAGCATCTGACTACATGCACGATGGCGTCCACTTCGCGTATATGAGACAGAAACTTGTTGCCCAGTCCCTCGCCTTTGCTGGCGCCTTTGACCAAACCCGCGATGTCAACAAATTCGATGAACGCAGGGGTGACTTTTTCGGGCTTATACATCTCGGCCAATTTTTCAAGCCTCTTATCGGGAACGGGTACTACTCCCACGTTGGGCTCTATTGTACAAAAGGGATAATTCTCTGCCTGAGCTCCTGCTTTAGTGATGGCGTTGAAAAGAGTGCTTTTCCCTACATTGGGCAATCCTACGATTCCCAGCTTCATATTCATTCCTCCACCTAAATATTTCTTTCACATTTGAAAAATTATATATTATTTGCGCAAAATAATCAACGTTTAATCCAGTGCGATGATTCACGATGTGTTGAAAAAAATGTCGTTTTTTGATATGATAAGTCTGTGCGTGGGAGCAAATGGAAGCCTTATTAAACTTTAAACCTTTAAGAAAAGCGCCAATTTGCCTTAAAATTTAAAGGAGGGCGATATTTTGAAGGTGGCATGGAGTAGCTCTCACGGCGAGTTTTTAATAAGTGATTCTTATTATTTTTCAGCTTTGGAACGGGAAAGCAGAAAAAAGGGTATAGAGATAGTGGAAGTTTCGAATTTCGACGAGCTGTTTTTTTATCCGGTAATAGTCTTCAATTACAGCGAGAAACCGTTTGATGAGGCAGAAATAAAGATAATCGAGAAAGCTGTCAGAGACGGAAAGCGCGTTATATTTACTGCACATTTTAACAATAAAGACAACGTTGCTGAAATATGTAATGCAGTCAGCGAGAGGTTCGGGTTGAGACTAAAGGAAGATGAGGTTGTGGAAGAAGAGAGTTTTGATGAAGGCGACCGCCGTATGGTGATCACTTCTAGAGTGGAAGCCTATGCCGAAGGCGTAAATCAAGTGGTGTTCCCTTACAGCGCTCCCATAGAGGTGTTAACCCCTGATGTACGCATAATAGTGCGAGGGCAAGAATCGGCTTCCACCGGCTCGGGGGAAAGGGCGCCTGTAATGGCGGCCGAACGAAGGATGCCCTCTGGAGGAAGTTTGGTGGTGTGCGGCAGCTGCCTCTTTTGGGACAACTATTCCATATTCCGAAAAGACAATTTGGCCTTTTCAATCAATTTGCTCAGCATGTGATATGGATGCTTTTGTCTTTGTGCGCTTTCTTATAAAAGCAGCTCTGCAGGAAAAACTGAAAATGAGGATTACTTGAATCAATAAAAAGGATATTGACAAGCAGGGGTTGTGTATGATAATCTATAACGGCCGTTGGCCAAGGGAGCTGATGGCGGCTTAAGAGAGCATAATAAAAGAGGAACAAAAAAAGGGTATTGACAAAGGGGAATTGATTTGATAGTATATAATTCGCCGCTCTGGAGGGGGCGGCGGAGGGAAATGGTCCTTGAAAACTGAACAGTGGTTGGAAAGCCAGGTCAATTCTGGAGAGGTAAGACTCATTTGCGGCAAGATGCGAGTTTAGGATATAGATTTTAAGTGAAGAGTTTGATCCTGGCTCAGGACGAACGCTGGTGGCGTGCCTAACACATGCAAGTCGAGCGGGGGCTGCTTAAGTAGGTTTCTACGAGAGTGGCCCTAGCGGCGGACGGGTGAGTAACGCGTGAGCAACCAACCTTGTACTGGGGGATAACAGCTGGAAACAGCTGCTAATACCGCATAAGACTACGGCACCGCATGGTGCTGTAGTAAAAGGCGCGGAAGCGCTGGTACAAGACGGGCTCGCGTCCCATTAGCTAGTTGGTGAGGTAACGGCTCACCAAGGCGACGATGGGTAGCCGGCCTGAGAGGGTGTACGGCCACACTGGGACTGAGACACGGCCCAGACTCCTACGGGAGGCAGCAGTGGGGGATATTGCGCAATGGGGGAAACCCTGACGCAGCGACGCCGCGTGAGCGAGGAAGGCCTTCGGGTCGTAAAGCTCTGTCCCTGGGGAAGAAGGTATGACGGTACCTGGGGAGGAAGCCCCGGCTAACTACGTGCCAGCAGCCGCGGTAATACGTAGGGGGCGAGCGTTGTCCGGAGTTACTGGGCGTAAAGGGTGCGTAGG
>JAGB01000001.1 GCA_000526435.1 Caldicoprobacter oshimai DSM 21659 | reverse complement strand
GCCGGGATCTTCTTTAAAGCGTTCCTCAGTAGCTCAACGGTAGAGCACTCGGCTGTTAACCGAGGGGTTGTTGGTTCGAATCCAACCTGAGGAGCCATTTTCTTTTTTGGATACATAAACATTTTTTGAAATACAGCCCTGTCAGAAGGGCTTTTTTATTTTTTTGGTATTTGTTAAACTCATCTCATATGATAAAATAGTCTCATAAACTTGCTCAGTCAAGTTGAATGCTGTACAAGAGACACATTTATAAAGATTTGGCTTTTTACGGAAGAGGACACGAACCATGGACCTCCTCACAACAAATTGAACAACGGGGTGACAAAAGCATAATTTTAAATTTAATGCTTTTGCGGGAGGGGTGAAGGGGTTAATGGACATTTTTGAAAAGTGCTTTAACTATACCGCTGCCAAGGAAGCCATGAAGGCAGGAATTTATCCCTATTTTCAGGTACTGGAGTCGGGACAGGATACCGAAGTCATAATCAATGGCAAGAGAACTATAATGATAGGCTCGAACAATTATCTTGGGCTTACTTCTGACCCCAGGGTCATTGAGGCTGCCAAGCGGGCTTTAGAAAAGTACGGTACAGGCTGCTCTGGTTCCAGATTTTTGAACGGTACGTTGGATTTGCATGTAGAGCTGGAGAAACGATTGGCTTCGTTTCTTAACAAGGAAGCGGCACTGACCTTTAGCACCGGTTTCCAGACAAACTTAGGGATAATCTCGGCTATCGCCGGAAGGAATGACTACATCATCTGTGATAGAGCAAATCATGCCAGCATCATCGATGGATGCAGGCTCAGTTTTGCAAAGGTACTTAAGTTTGAACACAACGATATGGAGGACCTCGAACGCATCTTAAAGAAAATTCCTGATAAACATGGAAAGCTGATCGTCGTCGATGGGGTTTTCAGCATGGAGGGCGACATATGCAATCTGCCTGAGATAGTAAGGCTGGCTAAAAAGTACGGGGCCCGTATAATGGTGGATGATGCTCATGGCCTTGGTACCCTGGGCAAACATGGTAGGGGTACGGCAGAATACTTCGGCCTGGAGGACCAGGTGGATATAATAATGGGTACTTTCAGCAAATCCCTGGCCAGCCTGGGTGGGTACATAGCTGCAAGTGAGGAAGTAATACATTACGTCAAGCACGTATCCAGGCCTTTTATATTCAGCGCCTCAATTTCACCTGCCAACGCTGCAGCCGCGCTTGAAGCGCTTAATATACTCCAATCCGAACCTGAACGTGTTGCACGGGTCCAAGAAAATGCAAGATACATGAGAGAAGGGCTTAAAAAGCTGGGCATTCCCATACGCCATACCGAAACCCCCATCATTCCCGTCATGACATGGGAAGATAGGAGAACGTTTGTCATTGCCAAACAGCTCCTGGATGAGGGGGTATACGTCAATCCCGTAGTTTCCCCTGCAGTAAAGCCCGGTCAATGTTTGCTTAGAACCAGCTATACCGCTACTCATACTAAAGAACAACTGGATTACGCATTGAATGCCTTTGAGAAGGTGTTTTGCCAAATAGGATAAATGTCCGCTGCAGTATCATACGACTGATTTTTTCAACTACACTTTTGCGAACTTCGTTTTAAGCAGCAAAATAGACTTTTTACATTAAAATCAAACTTCTTATAGATGTGGGTGGTAATATAGCATAATTTTGCTATACAGTATGGTGGAAGGGGGTGTGTGAGGTATGAAGGCGGTAACTTTTAGGGCTGACTTAGTGCCGTACGTTTTAACCCTTGCAATGGGAAAGGTCAATCGAAAGC
Organism: Caldicoprobacter oshimai DSM 21659; assembly: GCA_000526435.1. Lineage (GTDB taxonomy): Bacteria > Bacillota > Clostridia > Caldicoprobacterales > Caldicoprobacteraceae > Caldicoprobacter > Caldicoprobacter oshimai. The sequence goes on along the minus strand of JAGB01000001.1, from coordinate 1,061,585 downwards.
TTTATTACAGCCGGTTTTCCTGCATAAGGTACGAGGAGGTACAGGAACCGGTTTTGCCTGGAGATGACTGGGTAAAGGTTAAAACCATATACGGGGGCATATGCGGAAGCGATATCAATATGATATATCTTCACGATAGCCCCTTGCTTTCGCCATTTGCCTCCAAGAGGTTTGTCATGGGGCATGAAAACCTGGGGATAATTGTGGAGAAAGGGAAAAATGTCGAAGGATTTGAAGTGGGAGACAGGATAGTGGCCGATGACGTATTATCGTGCGAACCTCGAGGGCTTGAAAAATGTCCCAAATGTTTATCAGGAGATTATAACCTATGCTTAAATTTTACCGAAGGCAGGCTTTCTGCAGGGACAATCATGGGAACGTGCGCCGATACAGGCGGTAGCTGGGGAGAATACTATGTTGCGCATAAGTCCCAGCTGTTTAAGGTTCCCGACAACCTCAAAGATGAAGAGGCCATCTTGATTGATCCCCTGTGCTCTGCCCTTCACCCCGTCTTGAGAAATTTTCCCAGGGACGATGAAAAGGTTCTGGTAATAGGCGCTGGAATCATAGGAATTTTGATAGTGGCGTCTCTGAGGGCATTTGGTTCTAAAGCCGATATAACGGTGATAGCCAAGTATGATTTTCAGGGCCAGCTTGCCCAGAGGTATGGAGCTGACAGGGTCGTATATTCGCACAATTGCCGTGTTGAAACCATGGCGGAAATAACCGGTGGCAAAGTGGTAAAACCCCTGCTTGGTGAAAAGTACCTTATTGGCGGATTTGACAGGGTGTTTGACTGTGTGGGGTCCGAAACCAGCGTGAGGGATTCACTGCGGTATATAAACTCAGGAGGGGCGCTCGTACTGGTCGGCCTTGGTTCCAAGATAAAACTGGACTGGTCGCTGGTATGGTTTAAGGAGGTGACCATAAAGGGGATATACGGTTATGGTGTCGATCCTGTGGATGGAAGAAGGGAGAGAACCTTTAAAATAGGGCTGGATTTAATGGCATCGGGGAAGATGGATTTATCGCCGCTGGTAACGCATGTGTTCGATTTAAAGGATTACAAGAAGGCTATAGAGGTGGCTTCCTGCAAGAAAGAATACCAATCTATTAAAGTTCTGCTAAAACCATGACGTAATGGTACTTAAAGGTTCAATTTTGTGTTGACGGCAAAAAGCCGTTGTGCTACACTAAATGTAAGCGCTTACATAATAGTTATGCTCCTACTTTTTGCAAACACTATTCTTTAATCTCGTGCTTTTAATTTAAACAAAGTCTAGCAAATCCATTCTTTTCTTAATCAAACACGAAAGGAGCTGTTTTGAATGGCTAAAGCGGATATAGGGCTTATCGGCCTTGCGGTCATGGGCCAGAATCTGGTGCTTAACATGGAGAGCAAAGGCTATTGCGTGGCGGTGTACAACCGTACGGCCGAAAGGACCAGGGAGTTTATAGATGGGCCTGCAAAGGGCAAGGAAAGGATTATACCTGCCTATACCCTGGAGGAGTTTGTGGCCTCGTTGAGCCGTCCACGGAAGGTCATGATAATGGTTAAGGCAGGGAAACCTGTGGACGATGTGATCAATTCTCTGGTTCCTCTGCTCGATGAGGGAGATATAGTGATCGACGGGGGCAATTCCTATTTTAAAGACACCATAAGGCGGACGGAGCAGCTTGCGCAGAAGGGGATCCTCTTTATGGGCGTTGGGGTTTCGGGCGGCGAGGAAGGCGCTTTAAAGGGCCCCAGCATCATGCCGGGCGGGTCTTACGAGGCCTGGAAACAGGTAGAGAAGATACTGAGGGATATAGCCGCAAAGGTGGGAGACGGCATTCCCTGCTGCGATTACGTGGGACCGGATGGTGCCGGCCATTACGTGAAGATGGTACATAATGGCATTGAGTACGGTGATATGCAGCTTATCAGCGAAGCCTATTTCCTGATGAAGGAGTTGCTGGGGCTTTCGGCTCCAGAGATGCAGTCCATATTCCAGAAGTGGAATGAAGGAGAGCTCAATTCCTATCTTATCGAGATCACAGCCGATATCCTGGGAAGGATAGATGAGGAAACCGGTCTGCCCATGGTAGACGTCATACTGGACCGGGCAGGGCAGAAGGGGACGGGCAAGTGGACGTCGCAAGATGCATTGGACCTGGGCGTTGCCATTCCCACCATCACTGAGGCGGTGTTTGCCCGCTGCATATCAGCCATAAAGGAGGAGCGCGTGGCTGCTTCCAAAGTGTTAAAAGGCCCTCAAGCGAAGTTTGATGGGGACCGTGAGCAGCTGATAGAGGATATCGGCAGGGCTTTGTACGCATCCAAAATATGTTCATACGCGCAAGGGTTTGCACTTCTTAAACAGGCATCCGAGACCTATAACTGGAACCTCAAGCTGGGCGATATCGCTCTCCTGTGGCGTGGAGGGTGCATAATCCGGGCGCAGTTCCTGGAGCGCATAAAGGAGGCCTATACCAGGAATCCATCTCTTGCTAATCTGCTGCTGGATCCCTATTTTAAAGAGGTAGTGGAGAAGGCGCAGGACAGCTGGAGAAGGGTTGTGAGCCTGGCCGTCCAATACGGCATTCCGGTGCCGTGCTTCAGCTCAGCGCTTTTCTATTATGACTCCTATCGCAGGGAGAAGCTGCCGGCTAACTTGATACAGGCGCAGCGGGATTATTTCGGAGCTCACACCTATGAGAGGGTGGACAGGGAAGGCACTTTCCATACCGACTGGTTATCGAAAAAGTAAAGGGAAAGGGTTGATGGGCGTGAATATCCTTGCTTTGGAAGTGAGCACCTCTTCTGCCAAAGCCATGATATATTCCTTTGAAAAGGGGATAAGGGGAGTATTGAGCGTACCTTATAAGGATACCGTAAACGATGTGGTGTCACAGGACCCTGAGGGGATTTACCAGGCCGTGATAGAATGCGCCAGGGCGCTTATCGAGCGTGAAAACTGCGAGATCGACGCCATTGGCCTGGGAAGCACCTGGCACAGCGTGCTGTTTTTAGACCGGGAGCGCAAGCCCATAGGCAGGATCAAGACCTGGGCCAGTACCGAAGCCGCTCCCACTGCCGGCCGGTACAGAAAGGATGAGCAGCTCAAAAGATGGTTTTACCAGCGCACAGGCTGCATGGTGCACAGCATATACCCTGTGTGGAAGTACCTCCACGCTAAGCAGCAGGGGCAGCTTGATCCCGAAGGCTACCTTTCTTCACAGCCGGAATACGTCTTTGAAAGGCTGACGGGGCAGACAGGGGTTTCGCGCAGCATTGCGTCGGGCACCGGGTTTATGAACATCCACACTCTGGAATGGGACCAGGAAATACTGGACTTTGCAGGGTTGAAGGTATCCCAGCTGGCTCCGCTTTACGAGCTGGACCATACGGCCCCTTTGAGCCAGGAGGCTGCCTCGAAGCTGGGGCTTAAGGCTGGCATTCCGGTGACGCTGCCCGGTCCCGACGGGGCGCTGAACCAGGTGGGAGCAGGAGCCATGGGCCAGGGCATAATGACCATGTCGGTGGGGACCAGCGGAGCCCTCAGGGTTGCCAGCCCTGTCCCGGTTTTGCCAGATGACCCATCCACGTGGTGCTATTATGTGGCCGAGGGCAAAAGGCTGGCCGGAGCTGCTACATCGGGCGCCGGAAACTGCGTGGAATGGTTTGGGAAAAAGCTAAACCTTGGGAATGTAAGCTATCGCGCGCTGGATGAGCTGGCCAGCAAGGTTGATATACAGGATGCGCCCGTTTTTCTGCCGTTTTTGTACGGTGAACGCTGCCCGGGATGGGAAGACAGCAGGACGGGCGGCTTTGTCGGCCTTAAACCCCATCATGAGATAGGGCATCTCCATTATGCAATACTGGAAGGGATACTGTTTAACCTGTATCAATGCTACGTGGTTCTGGAGCAGCTTATGGGTGCACCCAGAGAGATAAAGATATCGGGAGGCATCGAGAATTCCCGCTGGTGGCTTCAAATGGCGGCCGATATATTCCAGAGGGAGATATACACCTCCAGCGTAGAGCATGCCTCTACAATGGGAGCTGTAGCGGTGGCATTAAAGGCCATTGGCGTCATAAAGTCGCTGGAGGAGTTCAATCCAAGTCAGGGAGAAAGAATAGTTCCAAATGAGTCGATGGCAAAGGTATACACCAAGAGGTTTGAGCGCTACATGGAATGGTATTATAAAACGGCAAACAGGGGTGAGTGAATTATGGAAGGAATTATATTAAAAGCGGCCGATAACAGGGGGCTTGATGCCGGGCAGATTCGTGCTGCCCTGGAGAGGGCTTTGGAAGGGCGCAAAGATAGCCTCAAAAAGGTGCTCCTTTTGCCGCCGGATTTTACCCGCGCTCATTCGGGAGCAGGGGATATTACCGCCATGCTGTATGAGATGCTGAAGGACACCTGCCAGGTGGATATCATGCCGGCTTTGGGCACGCACATGCCCGTGAGCGATGAGGAGCGCATAGCCTTCTTCGGGGAGGGGATCCCTAAAGAGCGGTTTATCGTGCACAACTGGCGGGAGGATGTAATAAAGATTGGGGAAGTGCCCGGCCAGTATATCAAGGAGATTTCCGAAGGCTTGATGGAGGACCCCATAGATGTGGAGGTCAACTGGCGCCTGGTTAAAGGAGGGTATGACCTCATCATCTCCATCGGACAGGTGGTGCCCCACGAGGTAGTAGGGATGGCCAACTACAGCAAGAACATATTTGTGGGCTGCGGCGGATACAGCATGATAAACAAGACGCACATGCTGGGCGCCGTGTACGGCATGGAGAGGATCATGGGCCGGGACCATTCGCCGGTGCGCAAGGTGTTTGACTATGCGGAGCAGCACTTTGCCAAAGACATGCCCCTCATGTATATACTGACGGTAACTACCCATGAAGAAGGAAAAGTTTTGATTCACGGCCTGTTCATCGGGAGGGAGCGCAGATTGTTTGAGGAGGCTGTGGCTTTGAGCCAGCAGAAGAACATGCAGTTCCTGGACGAACCGCTGCACAAAGTGGTGGTGTATTTGGATCCTCAGGAGTTTAAGAGTACCTGGCTGGGCAACAAGGCTATATACAGGACACGTATGGCCATTGCCGATGGCGGGGAGCTCATAGTGTTGGCTCCCGGCGTGAGGCAGTTCGGCGAGGATAGGGGCAATGACCTGCTTATTCGCAAGTACGGATATGTGGGCAGGGAGCGCGTGCTCAAGCTGTGGAAGGAGCAAAAGGACCTGCAGGAGAACCAATCGGTGGCGGCTCATTTGATCCACGGTTCATCGGATGGGCGGTTTACCATCACATACGCGCCCGGCCATCTAACCCGCGAGGAAGTGGAGGGCGTAAACTTCAAGTACATGGACTTGGAAGAGGCCTACAAGCTTTACAACCCCGAAAAGCTCAAGGACGGGTTTAACGTGCTGGAAAACGGCGAGAGGATTTTCTATATAAGCAATCCGGCGCTGGGCCTGTGGGCATATAGAGGCAGGTTCTTCAGCGAATGAGGGAATTGACAAAGCAAGTTGTCACCGCACCTTATGCGAAAGAGGGGTACAAACCAATTGCTGCTAACACCGCCGGTAAAGCTTATTATTTTGCGACCTGAGCTTTAAGCAGGGTATATGTAAGATGGGGCGGTCCCAACTTAAAATTTTGAGAGATAGAAACCGCTGAACGGGTGTTGGAGTAACACAAAGATGTAACCCTCTGTCTGCGAATGAGCGAGTCCGCACTTATTTACGGATGAGAAGAGATTGCTTTGATTTTGATGATGGGGATGGCAAGAAGACATGATAGAGCCCAAATAGCTTGAGTTAAGGCTGCGGAGGTAGTTAATGCTATCGATGAAGGGATAATCTGGCTTTTTGCGTATGAGGGATCTAAGTTCGAAAACCTGGAGGGTATGTGATGGAACAGCCATTGGAAGTATTGAAAAATGAACATATAGAGGTTAAGGTATGCCCTCGTGTGGGGGCGGGTATATTCTCCATGAGGTATTGCCTGGGCAATGAATGGGTGGATATAATGAGGCCCACGCCCTTTGAGGCGGTGGAGAGCAAAAGTGCGGGCCAGTTTGCCTGTTTCAATATGATCCCCTATTCAAACCGCATCGAAAATGCCGTCTTAAAATTCAGGGGCAAGGCCTATAACCTTCAAAAGAATACCCCTGAGGGGCATTCCATACACGGCGATGTGCGCTTCAGGCCCTGGAAAGTGCTCTATAGAAGTGCCGAGCGGATTGTAATGGGCTTTGACAGCAGGGATTTCAATGACATAGCATGGCCTTTCCCCTTTTATGCCGAGATAGAATACGCTCTGGCAGGATCCAAATTAACCATTCGCCTGATGCTCAAAAACACAGGGGCTGAAGAGATGCCGGGCGGTATGGGCATTCACCCATATTTCATGAGGAAGCTCACCCAGCAGGACGATGCTGTGTTTCTGCAAATGCCCGCAAAGGGCGTTTATCCCGGCGATACTCCAATACCTACCGGCCCATGGACAGAAATACCTCATGAGCTTGACTTTTCCCACGAGAGGCAGCTGGGCCTTGAGCATATCGATAAGTGCTACAGGGCTCTCCATGCTCCCATCTTTATAAAATGGCCCGGTAGCGGTGTGACGCTTACCATGAAGGCGGATGAGATATTCAAGCACGTGATCCTATATTCGCCTAAAGATAACCATGAGTTTTTTGCGGTTGAGCCGGTCACCAACTGCAATAACGGATTCAATATGGCCGAAGAGGGGATAGAGGATACAGGTACAATCTATATGCAGCCGGGAGACGTTATAACTGGCAGCATAGCCATAAGCATACAGCAGGGTGGAGGATGATGCGCATTTTATGAACATCTACGAGATCGCAAAAAAAGCCGGGGTATCCATTGCAACAGTATCCAGGGTGATAAACAACAGTCCAAATGTTAAACAGGAGACCAGGGAGAGGGTGGAGGCTGTACTGCGGCAGTACAGGTACACTCCCAATGCCATAGCGCGAAGCCTGGTGACCAGGGCCACGCATACCATTGGCGTTTTAACCAGCGATGTGAGGGACTCGTATTATGCCAGCGCTATTTATACCATAGAACAAAGGTTTAGGGAGCTGGGGTACAACGTGATTTTGTGCAATACCGGGCTGGAGCTTAAAAAGAAAAAGGAATACCTCCGGATAATGCTGCAAAAAAAGGTGGATGGCATCATCCTGGTGGGTTCGGTCTTCAAGGAGAAGAACGACAACAGCCATATATACGAGGTAGCTACGCATGTACCCGTGGTAATGCTCAATGGTGACCTGCAGGAGGACAACATCTATTCAATTGTCTGCAATGATGGAGCCGCTATCTTTAACATTGTTGAACTGCTTTATTCAAAAGGGCACAGGGATATGGTGTATATGTATGATGTGGAAAGCTTCAGCGGTATGGCCAAGATAGAGGGCTTTAAGAGGGGCCTGAAAAAGAACAACCTTAAGTTTGACGATGGCAGCATCATCAAGGTACCCCAGGGTATCCAGGGTGGATATGAAGGGGTGGAGAGGCTAGAAAGGGAAGGAAAGCGATATACAGCAATTTTGACCAGTGAGGACATCATCGCGGTGGGGGTGCTCAAAAAGCTCAGGGAGGTGGGGAAACGGGTACCAGAGGATGTAGCTGTGTTTGGGTTTAACAACTCGCAGTATTCGCTGTGTACTGTGCCCGAGCTGTCTACTGTTGACAACAAGGTGACCGACATGGCTTTGGGGGCTGTACAGATGCTGTACGACGTGTTGCAGGGCAAAGAGGTTACGCATAAGGTTGTGGTTACTCCCGAGCTGGTAATAAGGGGGAGCAGCTGAATATTCGAGCTAATGATAAAAACAAAAGCAAAACGGGCTCAATAGTTTTCGAAGGCTTTTAATATTTGAAGACGGGGTATGAAATCATAGATTACGCTTAAAAAGCTATGACAACTATGCCGTTTTGTGTAGTACAGATGTTAATGGTTGGTTATAAAGAAAATTATTGAGTAAATAAAAATGACAGGTAAAAATGATATTTTTGAAAAGGAGTGATTAAATTATGCCGATCGCTGATGTTAAAGAGTTAAGAGCTGCGGTGGATGCAGCGGTGGAACAGGTTGAAATCACCGACGTGCACACCCATCTGTATACGCCCTGTTTTGGCGACATGTTGCTGTGGGGCGTCGATGAGCTACTCACCTATCATTACCTGGTGGCAGAAGTCTTCCGATGGATAGACATGCCCTACGATGAATTCTGGAGCATGTCCAAAAAGGAGCAGGCCGACCTCATATGGAAAACGCTGTTTTTGGAAAACAGCCCGTACAGCGAGGCTTGCCGCGGCGTTCTGACGGTGCTCAATAAGCTGGGGCTGAACGTTGCAAAGCGAGACCTGGAAGCATACCGCCAGTACTTTGCAGGGAAGACCATGGAAGAATACGTGGATCAGGTGTTTGAGCTGTCCAGGGTCAAAGAAGTGGTGATGACCAACGATCCTTTTGATGACAACGAGCGGAAGGTGTGGCTTGAATCCTACAAGGCCGATCCGCGGTTTAAAGCAGCGCTGCGAATTGACCCGCTACTCAACACATGGGGCCAAACCTGGATGAAGCTTAAGGAATGGGGCTATGATGTGGAGGAGAAATTGAGCCAGACGACGCTCAAAGAGGTAAGGCGTTTCCTGAGCGATTGGGCGAATCGCATGCAACCCGTGTACATGGCCGTATCGCTGCCGCCCACATTTGCCTTCCCGGAAAACTCCACCAGAGCAGTGCTCATTGAGGAATGCGTGCTGCCGGTATGCAGGGAGTTCAACATACCACTTGCAATGATGATAGGGGTGAAAAAGCTTGTCAATCCGGGATTGAAGCTGGCAGGCGATTCGGTGGGCAAGGGAAGCATTGAAACGGTTGAGTACCTGTGTGCCAACCATCCGTATAACAAGTTCATGGTCACCATGCTGTCCAGGGAGAACCAGCACGAATTGAGCGTGGCGGCGCGCAAGTTCAGGAATTTGATGGTGTTTGGATGCTGGTGGTTCCTCAACAACCCCAGCCTGGTGGACGAGATGACCCGTATGCGGTTTGAGCTTCTGGGCGTCAGCGTTATACCGCAGCATTCTGATGCCCGCGTGCTGGATCAGCTCATCTATAAGTGGGCTCATTCCAGGAAGGTCATAGCGGATGTGCTGTTTGACAAGTACAGAGACCTGATGGAGACAGGCTGGCAGCTTGAGGAGAGCGAGATCCGCAGGGATGTGCACAAGCTGTTCAGCCAGAACTTCTGGGATTTTGTAAACAAGAAGCTATAAGATTTAAAGAACCGGCCTGTAAACTTACAGGCTGGTTCTTTGTTCACTTTGCTCGTTTGCAGCTAATGCTATTCTTCTGATGGAGCTGAAATATGATAACCATAGATATTGAATAGGGCCAATAATTATAGTATAATATTATTTAGAAACGCAGTTTCATAATGCGAAACAAAGGAGGATACATGAAGGATACCGTACAGTCCATCGACAGGGCTTTTGATATACTGGAAGTTCTGGCCACTGAGAAGGATGGTTTGGGTGTCACCGAAATTGCACGTCGTATTGGACTTCACAAGAGCACCGTCTATCGCCTGTTGGCATCCATGGCTTCCAGAGGATACATTGAGAAAAATGAGACAACCGGTAACTATCGTCTAGGATTAAAGCTTGTTGAGCTGTGCAGCCTTTATTTGAACAGCCTTGAGCTTAAGACAGAAGCGCAGCCTTACCTGAGAAGGCTGGCGGCTTTGACTGCCCAACCGGTTCATCTGGCTATACTGGACCACGACGAGGCGGTATATATCGATAAGATTGAGAGCTTTAACACCATTCGCATGTATTCGGCCATTGGCAAAAGGGTGCCGCTTTACTGCACAGCCGTGGGCAAGGTACTCTTAATGAATAAAGAAGATAGTGAAATAAGGAAGCTTTTTCAGAATAAGCAGCTTACCCCACGTACAGCCAACACCATTACCGACATTGAAAAGCTGATATCAGAGATTGACGCCGTCAGGAAAAGGGGCTGGGCTGTGGATAATGAAGAGCATGAGGAGGGCATACGGTGCATCGCTGCTCCCGTATATGACTATAGGAACGAGATTATCGCGGCGGTCAGTACATCGGGCTTGAAAACCATAATCTCACCCGAGCGGGATGAGGAAATCGCGAAATACGTGGTTGAAACAGCCCGGGAAATCTCTAAGAGGATGGGGTATAGCCCTAGAAGGTGATGTAGGATACCTTTGTCTTGAGGTGAAATTGAGGTGGTATATCAATCTCCGTTGGTATTTGCTGTACCTAATATTTGTACTTGATGTTTGTACTCGATATCGAATTAGCCATACATCAGCCTGAGTTTTTCTCTGTAAAAATCTGTGGAAAAGGTGCTGGGCGTGAAAGGCTACTAAAGGTCGGCAAACATGTGCCGGCACAATATTTGTAAATTTATATAAGTTTTACCATATCTGCTGCAACAAGTGTTTATTTTCCATTAAGATGAGCCTGAATGGTGCTTGCTTAAAAAATGTATATTTATAAACAAAGAAGGGAGATGTAAATCATGGATAAGGAACAGGTCCTCTCAAGGATAGTTGAAGGCGGCCTGGTGGCGGTGGTAAGGGCCGAGTCAAGCGAGCAGGCATTGAAGATTGCCGATGCCTGCATGAAGGGCGGGGTGGCTGCCATCGAGATCACATTTACCGTTCCTGGAGCCGCAGAGGTCATCAAGGAGCTGGCAAAGGTTTATAGCAACGGTGAAATCTTGCTTGGTGCCGGTACCGTTATGGATGCCGAAACGGCCAGAACGGCCATCTTGGCAGGTGCGCAATATGTGGTAAGCCCCTATTTGAACCTTGACACCGTCAAGCTGTGCAACAGGTACAGGGTGCCATGCATGCCGGGTGCTATGACCATCAAGGAAGTTGTGGAGGCCATGGAAGCAGGTGCCGACATCATCAAGATCTTCCCCGGAGAGCTTTTCGGGCCGCAAATTATCAAGGCCATACTTGGGCCCATACCCTACGCCAAATTGATGCCCACGGGAGGTGTCAGCCTGGACAACGTTGAAGAATGGATCAAAGCCGGCGCCGTGGCGGTAGGCGTGGGCAGCGCATTGACCAAAGGAGCAAAGAGCGGGGACTACGAAGCCATAACCAGGACTGCACAGGAATTCATTGCAAAGATTCGGGCAGCTAGAGGGAAGATGTGATTTTGAGTCAGGCAAGAATACGGGAATTTTTAACTGGAGAGCAGCAACTCCCTATTTTAGTATGACCAGTGTCTTTTTTGTCTTCACAGTACAAGGTGCGTCCATGACTTTAAAAAACATTAAGCGATGTTCGTATTAATCCATTTCGAAAAGGATTTTACAGCGAACCAATATAAGGTGAGGAGGTTTATGTATGTCTAAAAGAGTAGTGACTTTTGGCGAGATCATGCTGAGGCTGTCGCCTCCCGGGTATTTGAGGTTTACCCAGGCAAACAGCTTTGATGTGGTATACGGTGGCGGCGAGGCAAACGTAGCAGTATCGCTGGCCAATTTCGGTATAGATGCCGCCTTTATCACAAAGCTACCTAAAAACCCCATAGGTGATGCGGCCATCAATGAGCTCCGCCGTTACGGCGTTGATACGCGCTACATAGCCAGGGGCGGTAGCAGAATCGGCATTTATTTTATGGAAAAGGGCGCTTCGGTGAGACCCTCTAAGGTTGTGTACGACCGGGCACACTCGGCCATATCGGAGGCAAAGGTGGGCGATATCGACTGGAAGGCCGCCTTTGAAGGTGCCGAGTGGTTCCATTTCACTGGGATTACGCCGGCACTGGGTGACAATGTGGCCGAGCTGGTTGAAGAGGGCTGCAAAGTCGCAAAGGAGATGGGCCTTACCATAAGCTGCGACTTGAATTACCGTAAAAAGCTGTGGTCTACCGAAAAAGCCGGAAAAGTGATGGGCAATCTCATGCAGTATGTAGATATAGTGATCGCCAACGAAGAGGATGCTGAGAAGGTGTTTGGCATAAAAGCACCCGACAGCGACGTGATTGCCGGTGAGCTCAACCTGGAAGGATATAAATACGTGGCCCGCGAACTCTACAACCGTTTCAATCTCAGGATGGTGGCTATCACCCTGAGGGAGAGCATGTCGGCTTCCGACAACAATTGGTCGGGCATGCTGTATGATGGCAAAGAATATTATTTCTCCAAGAAGTATAAGCTTCACATTGTGGACCGCGTAGGGGGAGGCGACTCATTTGGCGCCGGGCTTATATACTCCCTCATCACCGGCAAAGATCCGCAGTATGCGCTGGAGTTTGCGGTGGCGGCCTCTGCTCTGAAGCACACCATCGAGGGAGATGCCAACCACGTATCGGTTGAAGAGGTTGAGACCCTCATGAAGGGGGATGCCTCCGGCAGGGTGCAGCGCTAGCTTTAATAGCGTTATTGCTTTGATACTGGGGCACCCGCATCAGGCAATCATGCAAGTACAGTGCCAGCTTTAACAGAGTCATTGTCTGTTTAATCAGGTGGCGTCTTTGGTCTTGATTTTTACCCGTGGTTCTAATTTTAATTAATCATGGGCGGGGATGCTGCAAGATAAAACAAGCATTGACAAGACTTATGTCAAGAATAGCATTCCCACTATAAAACTGAGCCATAAAACTAAGTAATATTTGCTAAGAGGAATTGAAAGGGGACCAATTTACCAGAAAAATGGGTCCCCTTTATTTATTGTTTAAATCTGTAGGCGTTTGACTCCTTCAAAGTTAGATGATACAATATATAGTACCTGAAATAAAAAAATAACACCATATATATGCATATATAACTTTCGTATATATGCTGATCACATACTGAAGATGAGTATAGGAGGGTATTGTATGAACTTAACCGAGAATGCTTTGAAGGTTTTGCAAAAGAGGTATCTGGCCAAGGACGAAAACGGCAATATAATTGAGACGGTTGAGGACATGTTCAGGCGCGTGGCAAGGCATGTCGCTCAGGCTGATAAGATATATTCACCTGATGCCGATGTGGAAGCGGTGGAAGAGGAATTCTATAATCTCATGGTAAATCTCGAGTTCATGCCTAACTCTCCCACTTTGATGAATGCCGGCAGGCCGCTGGGACAGCTGTCTGCCTGTTTCGTGCTGCCCGTTCCCGATAGCATGGAGGGCATATTCGACGCAGTCAAGCACGCTGCCTTGATACATAAAAGCGGCGGCGGTACGGGGTTCAGCTTTTCGCGCCTGCGCCCCAAAGGCTCTGCGGTGAAGTCCACCGGTGGCGTGGCCAGCGGTCCCGTTAGCTTTATGAAGGTGTTCAACGCCGCCACCGAGGCCGTAAAGCAGGGTGGTACCCGTCGCGGCGCCAACATGGGAATACTCAGGGTGGACCATCCCGACATATTGGAGTTTATCGACTGCAAGAAGAACAACTCCGACATAACCAATTTCAACATAAGCGTTGGCATCACCGAGGCCTTTATGCAGGCCGTGGAGCGAGGGGAGGATTACGACCTTATAGACCCCAGGACGGGCAAACCGGCTGGCAAGCTCAATGCCAGGGAGGTATTCGATAAGATCGTCGAAAACGCCTGGCATAACGGGGAGCCGGGGATTGTGTTTTTGGACCGTTTAAACAGGGACAACGTGCTCATTGAGCTGGGCGAGATCGAGAGCACCAATCCGTGCGTAACGGGTGATACCTGGGTGCTTACGGAAGAAGGCCCTGCACAGGTAGCCGATATACTGGGCAGGCAGGTATCCCTTGCACTAAATGGAAGTTTTTATCTCTCAACTGAGCAGGGATTTTTTAAGACTGGCAGAAAGCAGGTTATAAAGATACACACCGATAGAGGTTACAGCATAGAAGTCACGCCGGACCACAAGATAAGGGTTGCTTCTTTAGTGACTCGCGACAGAATAGAGGAGGACTGGAAACCGGCTGGGGAGTTAAAACCGGGGGATCAGATAATCTTATCCAACAACCGCGGGCTTGTGTGGAAAGGGCAGGGAACTTTTGAGGAAGGATATCTGCTGGGCCTTCTTATAGGGGACGGTACGTTGAAGGATGAAGGCGGAGTTATCTCTGTGTGGGGAGATGACCAAGAAGTCCAATCGGTCATGGAAGCAGCACAAAAAGCCGCTTTTACCCTACCGCACAGGGAGGACTTTAAAGGGTTCAAGGGCGTGATTGATGAAAGAAAGGAACACAGGCTTGAGATGGCTGCCCTTAGAGATTTGGCTGCCGCCTATGGAATTGTGCCTGGAAACAAGAGAATCACTGAAAACTTGGAAAGGACAAGCTATGAATTTCACCGCGGGTTTTTAAGAGGGCTTTTTGATGCTGATGGGACTGTGGCAGGTCATCAGGAAAAAGGAGTGTCCATCAGGCTGTGGCACAGTGACGCCGAAGGCTTGAGGATTGTGCAGCGGATGCTGCTTCGCTTGGGGATAGCTTCGACCATATATTTGGAACGTAAATCCGAGAGCATTAAAGAGATGCCGGATGGCAAAGGAGGAATGAAAGAATACAGCGTCAAGGCCGGGCATGAGCTGGTCATCACCTCGGATAACATGCAGGTTTTCTTCGAAAAGGTAGGATTCAGCAATGTAAAGAAGCAAGAGCTTTTGCGGCAGCGCCTTGATGAATACAAGAGGGCACTCAACAGGGAGAGGTTTGTTGCAACGGTTACTGAGGTTATTCCGATGGGTGAAAAAGATGTGTTTGACGTTCAAGTCCCAGGGGTTAATGCTTTTGACGCCAACGGGATATATGTGCACAATTGCGGCGAGCAGCCACTCCTGCCCTACGAGAGCTGTAACCTGGGCTCCATAAACCTCTCCAGAATGGTTGAGGAGGTTGACGGAAAATACGTCATAAACTACGACAAGCTGGGCAGAGTTGTGGACTTAGCGGTGCACTTCCTGGACAACGTGATAGACGTAAACAAGTATCCGCTCCCGCAGATTGAGGAGATGACCAAGGGCAGCAGGAAGATTGGCCTTGGGGTTATGGGGTTTGCCGACATGCTGTTTAAGCTGGGCATCCCTTACAATTCCGATGAGGCTGTAGAGCTTGCCCGCCAGGTCATGAAGTTCATACAGGAGCGCTCCAAGGAGATGTCGGCGCATCTGGCCGAGGTCAGGGGGCCGTTCCCGTTCTTTGAGAAGAGCACTTTAAGGCATAAGGGCAGAAAGCTCAGAAACGCCACCACTACCACCATAGCTCCAACCGGTACCATAAGCATCATATGCGGTACCACCAGCGGAATAGAGCCGCTGTTTGCCATATCCTTTGTGCGCAACGTCATGGATAACGATGAGCTGGTGGAAGTGCATCCCTATTTTAAAGAGGTGGCCATAAAGCGGGGATTTTATTCCGACGAGCTGATGAGGAAGATAGCCGCCCGCGGCAGCATACAGGGTATGGAGGAGATACCCGAGGATGTAAGGCGGGTGTTTGTGACCGCACACGACGTCTCGCCCGAGTATCACGTGCGCATGCAGGCTGCTTTTCAGGAGTACACCGACAACGCCGTGTCCAAGACGGTCAACTTCCCCAACAGCGCCACCGTAGAGGACGTAAGAAAGGTGTACTGGCTGGCTTATGAGCTGGGATGCAAGGGCGTGACCATTTACAGGGACGGCAGCCGGGAAAGCCAGGTTTTGAGCGTGAAGCCCAAAGAGGATAAACCGGCGGAGGATAAACCAAGAGAAGATAAGAAAGAAAAAAGCGGGTCTCTCACCGAAAAGATATACAGCCGCATGAAGGAGCAGGCCGAAAGCAAGCAGCCTAAGATAACGCCCAGGCCAAGGCCCGACGTTACTATGGGCTTTACCGAAAAGGTGAAGATCGGCTGCGGTAACCTGTACATCACCGTCAATTACGACGAGCAGGGCATATGCGAGGTGTTCACCAACTTAGGAAGGGCCGGCGGTTGTCCTTCGCAGTCCGAGGCCACTAGCCGCTTGATCTCCATAGCGCTGCGCTCTGGCATGGATGTCGACACCATCATAGAGCAGCTCAAGGGCATCAGGTGCCATTCCACCCTGAGGCAGAAGGGGCTTAAAGTTCTGTCCTGTCCCGATGCCATAGGCAGGGTGCTGGAGAAGGTGGTAAAGTTGAGGCTCAACAATAACCTGGAAGCCGAAGAGCTGGATATCGGCAGCCCGGATATGGTGGACAGGCACAGCTGTCTTGCTAACTGCTCGCTCTGTTCGTTAAAGGACGTCTGCAACAACCCGTTCAGGGAAAATGGCGGGATTCAGCTAGGGGGGACCGACTCTTTGGTGGATGACAATCCGCCTCAGACAAAAGGTCAGAGCTGCCCTGAGTGCGGGGCAACCATGGAGCACGATGGCGGATGCGTCGTGTGCCGTTCCTGTGGTTACTCAAAATGCGGCTGATGGGTTGAATATTTTGAAATAGAGGGTAACGGATAAATCTTTTCCGTTACCTGATTTTTTAATATTAGCATTATTTCTCTGTGGAACGCAAACTACAATATGATGAAACAAACCTTTAAGTCGTATTGATGATTCCTTGCCTCTGTGATAAAATAAAATTAGTTTGCATTGGTAAATATGTGCTTCAATAAATGTGGGCA
Organism: Caldicoprobacter oshimai DSM 21659; assembly: GCA_000526435.1. Classification (GTDB taxonomy): domain Bacteria; phylum Bacillota; class Clostridia; order Caldicoprobacterales; family Caldicoprobacteraceae; genus Caldicoprobacter; species Caldicoprobacter oshimai. The sequence goes on along the minus strand of JAGB01000001.1, from coordinate 1,044,948 downwards.
ATCAGCAGTTCAGCTAAAAACAAGGACATATCAAAACATGTAAAGGAGGTAACAACAGCTGAAAATAACAATACAAAATGATATAATTTTAATTGAGTGATTATCGATATTGTTGAGTATACAAAAAGTTAAAGAAACATACAACATCAGCAGAAGTACATTAATAAATTGGGAAAAGGAAGGGTTAATAACTCCAATTAGGACACCAAAAGGGAGAAAAAGATACAAAAAAGGGGAAAGACATGATAACAATACAGGCTAAACTTACTTTTCCAAGCAAGGAAGATGAGCAAATAGTGCTGGATTTAATGAGAAGATGGTCATCCTGCATGAGATATGCATATAACAGGCTTTTAGAAGGCTCGAGCAGAAACACATTAAAAAGAGAACTACAGGGGGTTTTTAATTTAAATTCGAGGTATGTAGATGATGCGATAATGAAGGCAAAGAACGTTTTAGAGTCTTGCAGAGAAAGGGACGAAAACCCCAGTAAGGTTATTTTTGGGGGCAGGAGTTTGTTTGATAAGCTCAAGAAACGGCACATAAACGGTAAGGCATACAAGAAGTTAAAACAGGAGTGGCAAGAGAGAAGGAAAGGCAATCTTTATTCAAGAGGTGACAGGAGCAAGAAAGGGAATCTCAACACAAGGATTGAGATATATGGAAATGGTGCTAGACTAAGAATCAACGTAGGAGAAAGAAAGTATGCGTATGCAAGGATACAAGCGGGATGGAAAAAAGGGAAGAGCCGGGAGGGATTGCTGCAAGCAATCAGCACTTGTGGAGAGGCTTATTCGGTTGAGCTAAAGCTTAAGAACGGCAAGGTATATGCCTACTTTACGATTGAAGAAGACTTTCCAGAAGCTGTGGTAACGAAGGAAAATGGGGTCATAGGCATAGACATTAACGCATATCCGAATCACATAGCGTGGGCGGAAGCGGATGTGAATGGGCAGCTTGTAAGTTACGGGAAGATTCCGATGCCGCATCTTGCGAGCGGTAATTCAAACAAGAGGGAATATTTTAGATGGAAGTATGCCCACGATGTAGTAAGGCTAGCAGAAGAAAAGAAAAAAGCAATAGTAATCGAGAGGTTGGATATAAGGGACAAAGGGAAGAGGGGGGACTTTTCTGGGAGGGAATCGAGGAGGATAAGACATAATTTCAGCTACAGGTCGCTTTTGGATAAAGTCAAGATTTTAGCACAGCGGAAGGGTATACAGGTTATAGAGGTTAATCCCGCATATACATCAGTGATAGGGCTTTTAAAATATACGCCGCAGTATATGATAAGCAAGGACGAAGCGGCGTCGTATGTAATAGCGAGGAGAGGGCTTGGACTAAAAGAGCAGATTCCCGAAGGGTATATGGCAATTGTAGAGCATTTAGATGCTGGGGAATTAGAGGGATTGAAAGAGCATGTAAAGAAAACGGTTAAGAATAAACAGTTGAGGAAGAAACGTTTGAGAGAAATAGACAGGGTTAAAAAGTTTATACAAAGCCTTGAGAGTGAGCCAGGGGAGGAATCAAGACCTCTGGGTGGAACAAGTCTTGGTGCCTGTAGCGATAGCTATAAACTCTGGCGAGTTCTCAAGGTAGCGGTGGTGACGCCACTCTCTCCTGAGAGGGTATTAAGAGATGTCTCTGCCCTGAGGAGGGTGATGTACTCAGGGCAAGTGGGGAGACCCGGTTAAGGGCGTGAGTTCCTGCTTCTTGGGGCAGGGGCTATGGTTGTCCCAAATACCGCCAGCTGGGGGTGGGACAACTTGAAAGGCGGTAAGAAATACCCAGCCGTCTAAACTTGTGCAGTTTTGTACAGTTTAGATGACCAGGAAAGATCTATGGGGGCAAGAGTGCTGTTTGCGTCTGTGAAATACGATAAGTTTGATGCCGATGTAACGCTTCCAGCCAAGTTTGGCAGGCTTATTGACCGGATGGGCATGCAGGATGTTGTAAAGGGGAAATGGACGGCCATAAAAATGCACCTTGGACGAAACATCGGCTATTCCACCATTCATCCTCTGTTTGTCAAAATCCTGGTGGATAAGTTGCTTGAGTATGGGGCAAAGGTGTACATAACTGATCAGGTGGTTTCCGGCGCAAGGAGCAGGGGTTATACCGAAGAATATCTTGGAGTGCCTATCGTGCCTGTATGTGGATTGCTGGGAAAGTATTATTATGAAAAACAAATAGACTTCAAGACCTTTAAAAATGTAGATATTGGGGGTTACATACACGACGCCGAAGTTATGATCAATCTTTCGCACGTTAAAGGCCATGGAGCTTGTGGATATGGAGGGGCCTGCAAAAACATCGCCATGGGCTGTGTGACTGATCGAACAAGGCAACAGATCCACGGCCTTGAAGGCGGGATCACCTGGGAAGAAAACCTGTGCATACACTGTGAAGCATGTATTAGAAACTGCAACCACGATGCCAACAGTTTTGATGAGAATGGAAAGTATAGGGTGTTTTTCCACAACTGCACGTTTTGCCAGCACTGTGTGAAGGTATGTCCCACTGGCGCCATCAAAATGGACGCCAACAGGTATGAGGATTTCCAGAAGGGAATGGCCCTTTGTACCGATGAGGTGCTGAAGACGTTTGAACCAGGACACGTGTTTTACATCAATTTCCTCACAAATATAACCATACTGTGCGATTGCTGGGGGCTTACCACTCCTTCACTGGTGCCTGATATAGGTGTATTTGCTTCGCAGGATATCGTCGCCATTGAAAAGGCTTCGCTGGATGCCATCAAGGTAGAGGACCTCATTCCATCCGGACTTCCTCAGGGTATGGAACTGGGAACCCATGGCCATCTGTTTGAACGTATACACAGGAAAGACCCCTTTGTTCAGCTGAGGGAGTTGGAAAAGAGGGGATTGGGCACCCAGGAATACTATATTGAAGAGGTCTTTTAAAGAAAAGCGCTGGTCTGGGTACCGATATGTACAACCTTTATGATGCGGTTATCTTTGACGTACAGGCGATGTGTTTTACTCTGAAACACCACGTACCTGTTTATCGCTTCCAGCCTGTCCACGCTTTCTACCAGGCTTTTTATCTCATCGGTCGAAAATTGAGGAAGCGATGCCCTGATCACTCCATCCCTCACGCCGGTTTTAAAGAGTTCTATCATGACCTGTTCAAAATCGGGGGGGATGGAGCTTTTTTTAAGCTTGTTGCATTTCTTGCAGCTTAGTATTAGATTGAATATGTCGTTGGTGCCGCCTTTGCTCCTGGGCAGGTAATGGTCCAGGCTGGCCTGATGAAACTGAAGGTGTTTGGCACAAAAGCGGCACCTGCGCCCATCCCTTTCGTATATGTATGATTTTATGGATTTTTTTGGCTTCATCGGTTTAAGCTCCCTTAAACTCACTGATATTAATTGCAGCATTGATTTTGTAATCCATAAATCGCCGGTGTGCATTCCATAAAAGCAGTAATTTCCTGAAAATTCGGCATGGCTTCATGCATCTATTGTAGAATATTCATGCATCTCGATGGCGGCTGTCTGTTCCCTAACAGACTTGCCAGCTGCTTTTATTCCCCAGGAAATATTTTATCATATTTTTACCGATTCATCTTCATTCCGTAGAAGGTTTATGGGGAAGAAGCTCTTGCATATTTTAGGGAAATTTTAGCAAATACTCAACTTTGAACTTCAACTTTAAATTGTAGGTTTGAACGGCGCAAGTCAATGCTAAGAAGATATTGGAGGGACTGCTGATAAACTAGAATATTGCAGGGGATGCTGGTAAGCAAGATTTTGTGATAAAATAGCAAGAAAGGGGCGATGATAAAGATAAGGAGGTACCAGCATGGCGTGGAGGAGGGAATACATGCCTGAGATAACCGATGACAGGGTGTGGGATGCGCTAAACTCGATCCCAAGAAGGCGGTTCCTTGGAGAGGCCTATCAGGATGACGAGTTTTTGGATGCTCCACTGCCCATAGGGTTTGGCCAGACCATCTCTCAGCCTTCCCTGGTTGCGTATATGACGCAGCTTTTGATGCTTGAAGGCCATGAAAAGGTGCTTGAGATCGGTACCGGTTCGGGATACCAGACCGCGTTTCTGGCACGCCTGGCCAAAGAGGTATACACCGTTGAGGTGATAAAGCCCCTGCAGGAGCGGGCAAAGGAAATTTTGAAATCCCTGGGATACACAAATATTCACTATAAAATAGGGAATGGCTTTGACGGGTGGGAAGAGCATGCTCCCTACGATGCCATAATGGTCACCTGTGCTCCCGAGCGCGTACCAAAGGCTCTCATAGACCAGCTGGCCGAGGGAGGGCGGATGGTGATACCGGTTGGCCCTGAGCACAGCGTGCAAATGCTTTACCGCATCACGAAAGTCGATGGCAGGTTAAACAAAGAGCCGATATGCCATGTGCGGTTCGTGCCAATGATAGAGAAACAGCCATAAGGAGATTTGTATTGAAACCGGAAATCCTTGAAGCCGTGAATCTGGCAGGAGAAAAGTTTATTGCTTGTTTTTGATAATTTCATAATATTTTAACAACAGCTCGTCAAGCTGTCTGCTTATTTCAAGGATTTTTGCATCCTGAAGCTCGTTTTGTGATATGAGCTCATTCATACACTTACGCAATGCTTCGATCCTCAGCAATAGCTCCTTTAGCCTGGACTGTTCCATGAAGTTTAGCTACTCCTCCTTGTCAATAATGCTGCCGCATACTACTAGGAATAGTTTTCGTTCAATGTTGCAAAAATATTACGCATTGAACTGTGTGGCCAGCTGCAAAAAAGTCTGTGCTTTGAATTGGCGTAGATAAAGTTACTCTATCATGCTGTACAAATTTGCGGTGGTAATATTAATGTATATTCTAAAATTAGCCTCCCCCGCATACCTTTAGATTAGGGGGTGGAGGATGTGCGGGTGTTTTTCTTTAAAAAAGACATTATCATTTGGGGAATTGTACTGCTGGCTGTGGTCATTGCATTGATAGTTTTGCTGAGGATAGCCGGCAGCGGAAAGGAAATGCACCAGGGTGTGGCTACCATATTGAATGCCATATAGGGGGTATGCTTGCCCCCTAAGGCCAGTCCGGTGCGGTATGTTTATGTTGTATTTTTGGACAAGACCACAAAAAAACGAAGTTCAAGTGATAAGGTATGGACAGGAATAGAATATCAAGTAGCTGCACATCTGATATATGAAGGCTTGTCGATCAAGGGTTAACGCTTGTTAAAGCTGTCTGTAAGCGGTATGATGGATATAGGAGAAATCCATGGGATGAAGTCGAGTGTGGGCATCATTATGTTGGCTCTATGGCCAGCTGGGCAGTACTGTTGGTGTTGACAGGGTTTAAATATGATATAAGATTAGAAAAGGAGAGATGTTATGGAAAGGTATGTTCCTGAAATAAGAGGGACTTTAAGGCAGCACATGATTGAGGTGCCGGAGTGCATTCAACAGGCAAGCGGTATAAGGATATTCGGCAAAACGATTCGTTCATTGGCATTTACCACCGATGTCGCGGTTATAAAGAACATCAACGCCGACGCCATCATAGCGGTGTATCCCTTCACGCCTCAGCCCGCCATCACTCAGGCCATCATGATGGCGGCCGATGTGCCCGTCTTTTGCGGCGTCGGAGGAGGGACAACCACCGGCAAGAGGGTGGTAAATCTGGCTTTGGATGCAGAATTTAAGGGAGCCATTGGCGTTGTGGTAAACGCCCCAACGCCCAACGAGATCATAAGGGCTATGAGGGAGACCATTGATATTCCCATTGTCGTGACGGTGGTATCGGAGAATACCGATTTTAAAGCGCGCGTGGAGGCGGGGGCCACCATTCTCAACGTTTCCGGGGCTCGCAAGACGGTGGATATAGTAAAGAGAATAAGGGATCAGCTGCCCACTGTACCCATCATAGCCACAGGTGGGCCAAATGAGGATACCATAATGGCCACCATCGAGGCGGGTGCCAACGCCATAACCTATACTCCTCCTACACCTGCCGAGCTTTTTAGGGTTCTCATGGACAAGTACAGGGCAGAGCTGTCTTGAAAAGGCGAGCAATGAGTTCAGCTGCATACCCGTGTGCGTGAGGTTGCCTAGTGAGCTTATCAGCGTAAGCTTATGCTGATAGGCTTATTAGCATAGGCTTGTGAAGTTGTGAAGGATGCGTTCATTAAAGACGCGCGTGTACCTGCGTATATCTGTATCGCTAATTCTGCAGCTTTTTCAGCATATCATAAAACCCTGGGAATGATATATTCACGCATTCCCAGCCGCTTATGGTAGTTTCGCCCCGGGCGATAAGCCCTGCGATGGCTGCCATCATGGCCAGCCTGTGGTCGCCAAAGCTGTCCACCGCGTTCCCCTTGAGGGGTGTTGGCCCGTGTATGACCATGCCGTCGTCGGTGGCTTCAATGCTAGCCCCCAGACGGGACAGGATATCCACCACGGTGGCTATGCGGTCTGATTCTTTTACCTTGAGTTCCTGCGCATCTTTTATGGTGGTGGTGCCTTCAGCCTGGGTGGCGGCCAGGGCTATGACGGGTATCTCATCGATGAGGCGGGGAATGAGCTGGCCGCCTATTACGGTGCCCTTCAAATGGGAGGTATTCACGATGATATCTCCCATCTTTTCTCCTCCTGAGGTTGAGACGTTCTCGATGGCGATGCTGCCGCCCATTTCTTTGTAGACCTCCAGGATCCCAGTGCGGGTGGGGTTTAGCCCTACCCCCTTTAATATTATGGTAGAATTTGGAACCAGCAATCCGGCTGTTATAAAGAAAGCGGCCGACGATATATCTCCCGGGACGTGGACCTGCTGGCCGTACAGCTGGTCGGCGGGGTAGGCGGTTATCTCGTTGCCGTTTATGTCCAGCCTGCCGCCAAAGGCCTGCAGCATAAGCTCTGTGTGATTCCTGGAGGATGTGGGCTCATATATGCGGCTGGGGGAATCGGCATACAGCGTGGCCAATATCAAGCAGGACTTAACTTGAGCGCTGGCCACCGGCATGTGGTATTGGATGCCCTTGAGGGTGCTGCCCTTGATTGACAGGGGAAGGTACCTGTCCTGTACGCCGGATATATCAGCGCCCATTTTGCGTAATGGGATGATCACCCTGTCCATGGGACGCCTGCGCAGCGATTCATCCCCGGTTATGGTGCTGCTGAAGCTTTGCCCCGAGAGAAGGCCGGCAAGCAATCGGGCGGTGGTACCGGAGTTACCGGCGTCTATGGTCGCGTTTGGGGCTTTAAGGCCGCGCAAGCCCTGCCCTTTAACTGTAACGGTTTCTGGACCGGTTATCTCTATGGGCACTCCCATCTGCTTGAATGCCAGTATGGTGCTCAAACAGTCGTTGCTCATAAGAAAATGGGTGATGTACGTGTCGCCCCTGGCTATAGAGCCCAGCATTATGGAGCGGTGGGAGATGGATTTATCGCCCGGGACACGGATTTCTCCGGCAAGTCGTCTGGCGGGTGTTATGGTGATCTTCATGATTGCCTCCTTTCAACTTGCCTCATTTCACATACGTCTTATACCCTTCTTCGGTCAGCACCTGGCGAGCTTTTTCCAGCGATACCGCATCTGCCAGCGACAGCACAAGACAGCCTCCCGGCTCGTCCTCGCGGCTGTTGATTATGCGCAAATTCTTTATGTTTATGCTGTGCTGCCCCAGCAGGGTGGCTATCTCACCGATGATGCCAGGACGGTCCTGTATGTCCACATACAGATCGTGGTAGGGGAGCAATACCTGGCTCTGCAGGCGGGGGAGGCTGTCGCGAAACTTCTTTGCCCTCCAGAAGAAGTCTTCTATTTCATCTGCGCTGCCCTCATCCAGATATTTGCAAAACGCATTCAGGTGCCGGACGGTGCTCTCGATGAGCTCCACAAGCCGCTGGCGGTTTGAAAGCGATATGTCGCGCCACATCTGCGGGCTGGATGACGCAATCCGGGTTATATCCCTGAATCCCCCGGCGGCCAGCCTTTCCTTGAAGTGCTGTGGGTCGTCTATCTCCTGCACCGCGTTGACCAGCGCTGATGCCACCACATGGGGGAGGTGGCTTATGGCCCCCACTATCCTGTCGTGAAGCTGCGGGTCCATGACCAGCGGGATGGCGCCTATGGATGAGAGAAGGGATGTCAAACGATTTATTACCCAGGCGGGAGTAGAAGGAAGGGGGGTGAGGACGTAGTAGGCATTTTCAAACAGGTGTGGTATGCTGGCGGCATAGCCCGAATGCTCGGTGCCGGCCATGGGATGCCCACCCACGAAGAATACGCCGGGAGGGAGGCATTCCATTGCGGTGCGCACTATGGCTTCCTTTGTGCTGCCGGTGTCGGTGATTATGGCGCCGGCAGGGGCATGGGCGGCAATTTCTTTGATTAAGCCGGGTATGGCACCTACCGGCGCGCATACGAATATCACCTGTGCATTGTACACGGCCTCCTCAAGACTGGTGGTCCCCTTGTCCATTACCCCTTCCTTCAGCGCCAAAGCCAAATGCTTTTCCTCGATATCCGTTCCCGTGATTTGCCAGTCCGGGTGGCTGTGGCGAATGGCCTTGGCCAGCGAACCGCCTATAAGCCCCAGTCCCACAATGCTTATGGTTTTTATTTCCGTGCCTGACAACATCACCACTCCCGGCCGACAGCGCTGGCTATCTTGGCAACCTCTTGGACCAGCGCCTCGAAGGTTTCAAAGTTCAAGGACTGGGGGCCATCCGACAGCGCGGATTTCGGGTCGGGATGAACCTCTATCATCAAGCCATCGGCACCGGCGGCAATGGCGGCACGGCTCATGGGGGTGACCAGCTTCCACTTGCCGGTACCGTGGCTGGGGTCAACGATTATGGGCAGATGGCTTATATCTTTTATAACCGGAACGGCGCTGAGGTCAAGGGTGTTGCGCGTGTATGTCTCAAAGGTGCGTATTCCTCGCTCGCACAGTATTATGTTGTAGTTGCCCTCGTTCATGATGTATTCTGCGGCGTTTAACCATTCTTCTATGGTGGAAGCCAGCCCGCGCTTTAGCACTACCGGTATTTTCATCCTGCCCACTTCGCGCAGCAGCTGAAAGTTTTGCATGTTGCGAGCGCCGATTTGCACCACGTCCACATATTTTACAGCCTGTTCTAGGGATGCCAGGGATATGACCTCGGATACCACAAGGAGCCCGGTTTCCCTGGCCGCTTCGGCCAGCAGCCGGTATCCTTCTTCCTCCAGCCCCTGGAAGGAGTAGGGCGAAGTGCGCGGCTTGTACGCGCCGCCTCTTAAGAATTGAACCCCTCTGGATTTGAGAAACTTTGCCGTCTGCATGATCTGGTCGTAATTTTCAACGGCACACGGACCTGCCATGATGACGATCTTTTTGTCGCCTATGGCCACGTCTTTGATGCGAATTACCGTCGGTTCGGGTTTAAAGGTTTTCCCGGCCAGCTTGAACGATTCTACTATGGGGACCAGGCGATCCACCCCCGGCATGAGCTCCAGGGGAGTGTCGGCTAGTACCCGCTTATCGCCTATTACCCCTATTATGGTGCGTTCGGTGCCCACCGATATATGCACGCCCAGGCCAAGCTTTTTGAGCAGCGCCTCGATTTGCCTGACCTGTTCCTCGGTGGCGTCAGGCTTCATGACGATAACCATACTACCCATCCTCCCGTTTTAAAATGTGTTAAAAGCAATAATGTTTTTGCCATACTACCGTGCTACCATACGGCTGTGCTCATATTTTATACATATTCTCGTGCGCCCCTGAACTGCAACTTTGTCCAAGCCGACAGGTGGCTTTGTTAAGCCGCAGTTTTGACGCGAGGCTTTGAGATGTAGGTTTGACGCGCGGCTTCCTTCAAACCGCGGCTTTGCTGCTTTATCTTTAGCAGTTGACGCTGAAGGGTATTTGCCGCTGATGCCCGCAGATAGCGAGCAAGGTTGCCGATAAAGTTGCAGGAAGTCATTTGGCAAAAACTTCACCGCTGAAACACTTCTTACCGCTGTAGCACTTCTTTTAAAGCCTCGATGAATCGCCTGTTCTGTTCAGGGGTGCCGATTGTGACCCTGAGCCAGTTGTCCATGTCGAATATATCTCCCGAGCGGACGATGACCCCTTTTTGAAGCAGGGCCTTGAACACCTCCACGCTGTTTTTCTCCACATTGACCATGATGAAGTTGGTATGGGTTGGGATGTATTCAAGCCCCATCTCCTCAAAGGCCTGATAGAGGTACCTCTTCCCTTCTTCGTTGTTTTGCACGCTTCTTTGGACGAACTCCTGGTCACCCAGTGCAGCCAGGGCAGCGGCCTGTGCAGCGGCATTGACGTTGAACGGCCCGCGTACCCTGTTGAGGAGCTCTATGATTTCTTTATTGGAGATGGCGTATCCTATGCGCAGCCCGGCCAGGCCGTAGGCCTTGGAGAAGGTCCTGAGGATGATTATGTTGTCGTACTCGTCAAGCAGTGCCGTGCTCTCGGGGTAGTCGCCGCCGCGGGCATATTCATAGTAGGCCTCGTCCAGCACCACCAGCACATGCCTGGGCACCTTCTTCAGAAATGCCTTTTGCTCTTCGGCGGTGATGATTGTGCCGGTAGGGTTGTTGGGGTTGCACACCCAGATAATGCGGGTGGTGTCGGTTATGCTGTTTAAAATGCCATCGAGGTCAAAACGGTAATCCCGGGTCAGCGGCACGCGTATTATGTTGCCGTCCATTATGCGGGTTACCGCTTCGTACCTCGAGAAGGACGGCCAGCCCGTGATGGTGCTATCACCGGGGTTGATGTACGTCTGGGCTATTATCTCCAGAATTTGATCCGACCCTGCGCCAAACAGGAACTGCCCCGGGTCCAGCTTAAACTTCTCTGCCAGGGCGTTTCTGAGCTCGGTGCAGTTGCCGTCTGGATAAAGCGATACCTCATTTGTCCATTTGATGAGCGCCTCAACGGCCTTGGGCGAACACCCCAGCGGATTTTCGTTGGAAGCCAGCTTGATGACGTCGGTAAGGCCCAGCTCGCGCTTGACCTCGCTTATGGGCTTGCCCGGCCTGTAGGGCTCAAGGGTTTCAACCGTCTTTCTGTGCTTTACCATATCACTTTCCCTCCTTTTTCTCCCGGCCAGTCAGCGCCCACCTGACCTCGTCCATTGCAACGTCTTTGAACACTTCTACTTTGCCGTACCCTGTGGGAAGCACGAAGACTATGCGGCTGTCCACGTTCTTCTTATCGTAAGCCATCCGCTGGATTATGAGGCCCCAGTCTGCTGCCTCGAGTCTGGTGGGCAGCCCGGCCCTTTCCAGCAAAGACGACAGGCGCTTTAAGTACTCCTGCCCTATCAATCCCATGTGCACGGCTATTTTGGCCTCGTACACCATGCCCATCGCCACCGCTTCGCCGTGGGTGTATTTCGAATACCCGGTGGCCGACTCAATGGCGTGGCCTATGGTGTGGCCAAAGTTGAGTATCATCCTCAGCCCGGCTTCCCTTTCATCCTGTTCCACCACCCTGGCTTTGATGCTGCATGAGCGATAAAGGGCATGGGTAAGTGCCTGTACATCGCAAGAGAGCAGCGCTTCCATGTTTTGCTCCAGCCATGTTATAAAGTCGCCATCGGCTATGAACGCGTGTTTTATGAGCTCGGCCATTCCGGTTGCAAACTCCCGTGGCGGAAGCGTGCTCAAGGTACGAGGATTTATGAACACCATACGAGGCTGATAAAACGCCCCTATTATGTTTTTGGCCAAAGGATGATTTATGGCCACCTTCCCGCCCACGCTGCTGTCCACCTGGGCAAGAAGTGAGGTGGGTATCTGGATAAACCCAATGCCACGCATGTATGTGGCGGCGATAAAGCCTGCCAGGTCGCCTACCACCCCTCCGCCCAAGGCCACAATGGTGGATGAGCGGTCCAGGTTTGCCTCCAGCGCTTTGGTGTAAAGGGCCTGCGCCTGTTCAAAGCTCTTGCTGGCCTCGCCGGGGGGTACGACGGCCTGGTATACCGTATATCCTTTGGCCTCTAGCATCGATTTTACAGGGCTGTAATACAGGCGGTGTGTGTTCTCGTCGCACACCACCATGACCTTCTTGCCCTTGATGGTTCCGTCTATGGCATGGGGCAGAGCCTCCCATCCCTCGGGAGCGATATGTATGGGATATGCCCTTTCTTGGAGGTCAACGATTATGGTTTGCATGGCCGAGCCTCCTTATAAGGCGGCGGGATGATACCCTTGCCTCCGGAATTGTTGATATTTTAAAAATTGTAACTTCACTTGCAATAAAAGTCAAGGACGGCCGGGCCAAAAAATTGGCCTTAAAAAATATTATTTTCCCAAATATATTAAGTTTTTAACAAAAGTATGATACAATAAAAGAGGATATTTGTACTTGATGCAGAAATATCTATAGTAGTTTCACTTCAAGGTATGCACTTCTTAAAGAGGCACAAAAATGAAAACGAATAAGCTAGATAAGGGGGAATGTTGATGAACAGTTATGCAACCCGTAACATCCGCAACGTTGGGCTGATAGGCCACGGCGGAGAAGGTAAGACCACTCTAACCGAAGCCATGCTTTTCAATGCCAGGGTCGTCGACCGGTTTGGCCGGGTCGAGGATGGCACCACCACTACCGATTTTGATCCCGAGGAGATAAAGAGAAAGATATCCATCAACGCCGCTTTAGCGCCATTTGAATGGAATGGCCATAAGATAAACATCATAGACGTACCAGGTTACTTCGATTTTGTGGGCGAAATGATCGAGGCCTTGCGTGTGGTGGATGGGGCCGTCATTGTGGTTGGCGCGGTATCGGGCGTGATGGTTGGCACTGAAAAGGCGTGGGACTACTGCAAGGAATACGACTTACCCATTATGATCTTCGTCAACCAGATGGACCGGGAGAACGTGCACTATGAAAAGGTTCTCGAGCAGCTTGAAGGCAAGTATGGAACCTGTATCACTCCCCTCCAGGTACCCATCATGAAGGGCGACAGGTTTGCCGGGCTTGTAGACGTGGTCAAGATGAAGGCCTGGGAGTTTACCGATAAGGGTCTCAAAGAGGTGAGTATCCCTGATGACATGTCGGACACAATAGAATCGGTTCGGACGCGCCTGGTAGAGGCCGCGGCTGAGACCAGCGAAGAGCTGATGGAGAAGTACTTTGAGGGAGAAGAGCTGACCGAAGAGGAGATTCAAGCGGCCATACGCAAAGGCGTTGTCGACGGAGACATAGTGCCGGTGCTATTCGGTTCGGCCCTCACCAATGCCGGCGTTGATATATTGATGGACAGCCTCATAAAATATATTCCGGCGCCTGACGAGCGGCCGGAGGTTTCGGTGACCAATGTCAAGACGGGCAAGGTGGAAAAGCGGAAAGTCGATGCTTCACAGCCTTTCTCAGCTTTCGTGTTTAAGACCATCGTCGACCCCTTCGTAGGCAAGCTTTCACTCTTTAAAGTCATGTCTGGCCAGCTCACAAACGGAATGAACCTGTACAATGCAAACAAGGAAAAGGGCGAAAAGACCGGAAACCTATACATCCTGAGAGGCAAAAAGCAGATCGCGGTGGACAAATTGACGGCAGGCGATATAGGCGCACTTGCCAAGCTTCAAAATACAGCCACAGGTGACACACTTTGCGATCCGGCATATCCCATCGTATATGAAGGTTTTCAATTCCCCGAACCTTCCATTTCAATGGCGGTTAACGCAGAAAAAGAAGGAGAAGAGGAAAAAGTTTTCACAGGTTTGAACAGGCTCATGGAAGAAGACCCCACCTTCAGGATTGAGCAAAACACTGAAACGGGCGAAACCCTCATCTCAGGAACCGGAGAAGTGCATCTTGATGTGATTGCCAGCCGTTTGAAAAATAAATTCGGAGTGAATGCGGTATTTAAAGAGCCCAAAGTGCCCTATCGTGAGACCATTCGCAAATCCATAAAGGCAGAAGGCAAGCACAAGAAGCAGACGGGCGGACACGGGCAGTACGGCCATGTATGGATCGAATTTGAGCCGCTGCCCAACCCAGATGAACAGCGGTTTGAGTTTGTCGACAAGATAGTGGGTGGCGTTGTACCGCGCCAGTATATACCCGCGGTTGAAAAGGGTTTGATCGAGGCCATGCAAAAGGGCGTGCTGGCTGGATACCCCATGGTGGGAATAAGGGCTACCCTCTACGATGGTTCATATCACCCGGTGGACTCCTCTGAAATGTCGTTTAAGATTGCCGCATACCTGGCCTACAAGAAGCTGGAGCAGGCCGATCCCGTACTGCTTGAACCCATCATGCACGCTGAAGTCATAATACCCGATGAATATATGGGCGACATTATAGGCGATTTGAACCGCAGGCGCGGTCGCATACTGGGCATGACGCCCTTGGGGAACGGGCTGCAAAAGGTGGATGCCGAGGTGCCCCTTGCCGAGATGTTCCGCTATGCCACCGACCTGCGCTCCATGACCCAGGCCCGCGGCAGCTTCAAGCTCACCTTTGTGCGGTATGAGGAGGTGCCGGCCAACATAAGCGCCAAAATCGTGGAGCAGGCCAGGCGTGAGGCACAGGGAGAATAGCCTTTTAAAAAACCGGGCGCCCTGCAAAGGCTGCCCGGTTTTTAATTTTATAATGCGTGAGAAGCGTCATGTTTATTCCAGCTGTCAAGCCGTTTATACAGGCTTAAGCTGTTGCAATAGGCCCAATGCCTTTATAATAAAGATGAGGAATTAAATGGGACTATATACTGCTATTGCATTGTAAAAAGTTGGGTTTAAGGAGGAACACCCGTTATGATAACAACCGTTACGCTCAATCCGTGTATTGATAGGATGGTTACTGTGGAGAAATTCGTCTACGGCGGGCTGAACAGGATCATAGACAGCCGCATGGACGCTGCTGGAAAGGGCATAAACGTAGCCGTAGCGCTGCATCAGCTGGGCCAAAAGGCGTTTTGCACAGGCTTTAACTACACTGAAAGGGGACACATGATAAGGGAACTGCTGGACAGGGCGGGTATACCCTACGACTTTGTGGAGGTCGAAGGCGAGGTGCGGGTAAACCTAAAGGTGTTTGACCTATCTCAGGGCGTGGTCACCGAGATCAACGAGAGCGGCCATCCCGTTTCGCCACAGCACCTCCAAGAGCTCATGGGCAAAATCGACATATACGCCGCAAAGAGCAGCATGATGGTCTTCAGCGGAAGCGTGCCCAGGGGAGTGCCTACATCCATATATAAGGACCTTATGGAGCGAGCAGGAAGGTTAGGCGTCATCTGCGTGCTGGATGCCGAAGGCCAGCTGCTGCTCGAGGGCCTCAAAGCGCAGCCATACATGATAAAGCCCAACCTGTATGAGCTTGAAAAGGCGGTGGGCAGAACCCTTACCACCCACAGTGAAATAGTCAGGGCTGCCAGAGGGTTTATTGAAAAAGGGGTGCGCATAGTGGGGGTGTCCATGGGAAGCCGGGGGGCCATGATCATAGACGAAAACGAGGCATATTACGCCCACCCTATCGCTGTGGAGGTGAAGGGCACGGCCGGAGCAGGCGATTCCATGGTGGCGGGGTTCTGCCTTGCGCTTAAGGAGGGAGCCGGTCTGGAAGACATGCTGCGCTATGGGGTGGCGGCCGCCACTGCGTCGGTGATGAGGGAGGGCACCCTTCTTTGTACCCGCGATGGGTTTGAAAGCATTCTGCCGTGGGTTGAGATCGAGAAGGTCAGCGATTTTTAATTTATACCACAGTTTTTTGCAACTTTTCTCCCTCTTCCTTCGTCTGTACAGGTGAAAGGGGGCAGGGGATATGGATTGCAGGCAGTGCAGGGAAAATATATCGGCATATGTAGATGGGATGCTGGATGGCTCTTTGATATCCGAGATGCAGCAGCATTTGAGCGAGTGCCCTCGATGCCGGGAGGAATATAGTGCCATTCTCAAAGTAAGGGAGATGTGTGCTGGGATTGAGGATGTGGAACTGCCTTCCGGCTTTTGTAGCTGTCTCATCGATAGGTTGAAGGGGGAGGAGAGTGCAGGTATGGTCAGAAAAATCGGGTGGAGAGTTAACCGAAGGGTTGTTGCCGGCCTGGCTGCCGCTGTGGTATTGGTCTTTGGAGTGGCGCTGGTGATGAGTGGGCTAGAGGGCGGTGGAGGAGCGTATGAGCGGGAAACGGCTTCTCAAGAGGCTGCTCCACTACCGGACTACGACGTCACCCAGAGGACGGCGGACCTCGATGAAGAGGCTGGCTACCGCGGCTATGACGGCGCAGCCGACAGCATGGCGCCTGATGAAAGCTTGGCAGCCAAGTCCGATGCAAACATCGATGTTGAAGCCGAGATGGCCAGTTCGGATCAACAGGTTCAAGGCAGTGCAGGAGGGGGTGTTGCAGGCTCCGACAGCCAGTCAGCAGCCGAGCGGGATAAGACGGCAGCGCAAACATCGGAGCTGGTGCAGGTTTTGGCAAGCAGCCAGGCAGAAGCCGAGAGAAAGATCATACGCTCGGCTTACCTCAGCCTTGAAACCACAGAATTTGACCGCACGGTGGATGAGATAATCGGAAGGGTGAACGTATATCTGGGCTATATTGAATCCTCCGAGATTCAGGGCAAACCCACTTACCAGGGCAAGGTGTCCAACCGCAAGGCGCACTTTGAAATACGCGTGCCTTCAAAGTCCTTTGACCCGTTTATAGACGCTTTGGTTGAGCTGGGCAACGTGACCAGCAGGCAGATAAGGGGCGAGGACATAACCGGCCAGTACCTTGATGTTGAGGCCAGGCTAAAATCACTGAAGCTTCAGGAGGAAAGGTTGCTCACCCTGCTCAGCAAAGCCGAAAAGCTGCAGGACATCATCGAGCTGGAGCGCGAGCTATCCCGCGTGCGCTACGAGATCGAAAACTACACCGGCACGTTGAAGCAATGGGATAACATGGTGCAGTACTCGCGGGTCTCCATCGATGTATATGAGGTGCGGAAGATCAAGAAGGAGGAGCCCGAACCCATAACCTGGGGCGACAGGATCGTAAACGGCTTTATAAAGTCTTGGGAGCGCCTGGGCCAGCTGTTTGCTGATCTGGCCGTGTTTATTGTGAGCGCCGTGCCCTATCTGGTGGTGCTGGCTGCCGTGGCATGGGGCGTGTGGAGCATTGTCAAGAGATCAAAGGCTGCGCTAAGGCCGAAAATTGAGAAAAGAGTAGATAAAATTGAAGAAGATGGGAGTGCGAACCATGAACAATAAATTTTTGATTGCCGTTATAATCGTGATGATGGTGGCATGTTTGGGTGTCTCTGCCGGGGCTATTTTCCTTAAAGATACTCCTGTAGTGAATGTCACTAACCCTGAAAATGTATACGTAAAGGAGAATATTCTCACCGTCTCGGGGACCGATAAGGTCACCTTAAAACCTGATGTGGCATATATCAACGTGGGGGTCGAAACCCTTATGAAGGATGCCAAGGCGGTCCAGCAGGAGAATGCCAAAACCATGGAAAAGATAATAAACAAATTAAAAGCAACGGGCATAGAGGAAAAAGACATACAGACTTCCAATTATCAAGTTTTTCCGCAGTATAACTATGTAAACAATAAAAGCGTTCTGGAAGGATACCGTGTTACCAATACAGTCAGGGTCACGGTGCGAGATGTTGAGAAAGTGGGCGAGGTGCTCAGCAATGTACACGAGGAAGGGGCCAACTATTCCTATGGCATATACTTTGGACTTAAGGACCAGGAAGCAGCTTACAAAGAAGCTTTGAAAAAGGCCGTCGACCAGGCCAAAGGAAGGGCTGAGGTGATAGCTCAGCAGGCCGGTGTAAAGCTTAAGGATATAGCAGCTATATACGAGGGTTCGGCACCGCCCGAGCTTTACCGGTATCAGAGAGACTACGTAGAGCGGGAAAGTGCGCAAAAAGCCGCTGATGCTGCCTGGACGGTTCCCATATCTGAAGGGGAAATCGAGGTCAGCGCAACGGTTACACTGGTTTATCACATCGAATAACATTGAACAGGAAAAAGGTGGATGAAAAATCCACCTCTTTATATTCCCTTTCTTTGTCGATTGTGCTATAATAAATTCGAAATACGGCATTATGAGATGGAGAAAGGGTGGAATCTATGGCTTTAAACGAGGAGATGGAGCTTAAAGATTTATTCGAAATTATTCGCAAAAGATTGGGCCTTATTGTTATGATAACTGTAGTGGCTGTGCTGATAAGTGCGGTTGTAAGCTTTTTTTTATTGGATGAGGTATACGAGACCTCCACAACGCTTATGGTGGGTAAAACTCAGAACAGCCAGGCAAATACCATCGAATACAACGACATACTGGCAAACCAAAAGCTGGTCAAGACATACAGCGTGATCGCGAAGAGCGACCGCGTTTTGGACAAGGTCATTGAGAAGCTGCAGCTCGAATTAAAGCCTGCCGATTTGCGGAAAAAGATCACTGTAACTTCAGAGGGTGAGACCGAGATCATACGCATAACGGTGGAGGATACTGACCCCGCGTTTGCCACCGACCTTGCCAATGCCATCGCTGAGGTCTTTATGAGGGAAGTTGTGGACATCATGAAGCTGGACAATGTACAGGTTATCGATGTGGCCAAGGTTCCCCAGGAGCCGGTTAAGCCAAAGCCGCTCCTTAATATAGCCATAGCCGGAGTACTGGGGCTTATGCTGGGATTGGGAGTGGTATTCCTCGTAGAATACCTTGATAATACCATCAAGGTGTCCGAGGATATTGAAAAATATCTTGAGCTGCCTGTGCTAGGCATTATTCCAATGTATGAGGAACAGTAAAAGGTTTGTGAGGTGTATCGATGTTGAAATCTACAAAATTGGTAACACATACAGATCCCAAATCGCCTATTGCAGAAGCTTACAGGATTTTGAGGACCAATATTGAATTTTCATCCACTGACCGCAAAATAAAGGTCATACTGGTGACCAGCAGCGGACCTGCCGAGGGCAAGAGTACCACGGCTGCTAACATGGCTATCGCTATGGCCGAGGCCAATCGCAGGGTGCTTCTCATAGACTGTGACCTGCGAAAACCTGCTATTCACAGGATGTTTGGCTTGGTAAATATAAAAGGCCTTACCAATATCCTCGTAGAAGGGCTTAAGTACAGCGAGATTGCCAATGTGACCGAGGTGGAAAATTTAGAGATTATAACCAGTGGTCCTAAGCCGCCCAACCCTTCCGAGCTTCTCGGTTCGAAAAGGATGAGGGAGTTTCTGGATAAGGTGCGGGAAGACTACGACATGGTTATTATTGATACGCCGCCGGTGCTTCCGGTTACCGATGCTGCTGTGCTGTCTCAGTATGTGGACGGAGTGGTGCTGGTGGCGGGGTATGGTCTGACCACATTTGATGCTGCTGTCCAGGCCAAGGCCAGCCTGCAGAAGGTGAACGCCAGGATACTGGGCGTTGTGCTAAACGGCGTCCCGGTTGATCGACGTGGAGGCTACTATTACTATTATTATTACTATTACGATGAAAGCGGTAGGAAGAAGAAGCGCCGAAGGGTTACTATGGAGCAACCGCTTTCCGTGGACGGTATTTCAATTTCGAGAAGCGAGGGTATGAATCTGTAATGCTGGATCTCCACTGCCATATACTGCCCGAGGTCGATGACGGTGCAGGCTCCATAGGTGAGGCGCTCTCTATGGCTGCTGTGGCCGTGAAGGAAGGAATAGATGCCATTGTAGCCACGCCGCACTGCCTGGATGCAAAGAATATCGATGCTTTTGTACAGGGTGTTGAGCGCCAGAGACAGCAGCTTCAGCGCGTGTTGGATGCTCAGCAGATGGACCTCGATATTTTTTTGGGAGCAGAGGTGTTCATGGACCCGGCCTTTCTTAAAGTGGGGGGGCTGGACAGGTTAACTATAAACGCTACCTCCTATATTTTGGTAGAGCTCCCCATGGGGGAAGTGCCGCTGTACGCCGAGGATTTTGTATACAAACTCAGGCTCATGGGCTTCATACCCATAATCGCTCATCCTGAGAGGAATCTTGCGATAATGCGCGACCCGAATATACTCTATCGGTTGGTGGATTTGGGCTGTTTGTGCCAGATCAATACTGGCAGCATAACCGGCCTTTTTGGGAAACGAGTACAGCGGTGTGCCCGAGTACTGCTGACGCACGGCATGGGGCATGTGCTGGGCACAGACGCCCATTCAGACGGTACAAGGGGGCCTTATGTGAAGAGGGCTGTCGAGCAGCTAAAAAGTTGGCTGGATGAGGAACAGGTAAGAAGAATAGTCGGCATTACGCCTTATCATATACTGGAAGGAAAGATGGTTTCCACAGAGCCCCCGAGAAGGTATAAGCCTAGGATGAGGATATTCGGATTTTAATCTGTGTTAATTTATACTAAGGGTTGAGGGGATCGCTGTGGATATGGACGTTGAATCGGAAATGAAATGGTACGCGATTTTTGTCGAAACAGGTCAGGAAGAAAACTTTGAGCGATTGATTAATGTGCTGTATCCTGATGAGAATATAGAGATTTTGATTCCCAAAAGGAAGCTCATAGAGAGAAGGCAGGGAAAGGTCTATGAGATAACCAAGAAGTTATTTCCCGGCTATGTCCTGGTAAAAACAGTGATGGATACAGAGGTGTATTATAAGCTGTCGAAGCTGCCAAGGGTGTACGGCGTTTTAAAGGATGAATCTGAACCGGTACCCATAAGGGATGAAGAGATGGCTGTAATTCTTATGCTGACATCGGAGGGAGAAACTATAGGCTTCTCCGAAGTGTACAAGGAAGGCGAGCGTATCGTCGTCATAAGCGGTCCTTTAAAGGGGTTGGAAGGGATTATAGAAAAGTTTGACGCCCGAAAGAAACGAGTAAAGGTGCGAATCCAGTTTCTTGGGAAGGAGAAGCGTATCGACCTGGGCGCTCACCTGGTTGACAGATGCAAGGGGTAATGGGCCCGGTTTTTAAGTGTTTGAGCGTTTATTGTAGCAGGCCGTTGCCCGAAACTTGATCTGGCAAATTAATATAATTGACACCACTTTGATATACATTGTAAAATTTAAATGAGTTATGTGGACAAAATCCCGAGGGGACTTTTGCTGTTTCGGCGCAAAACGTTTCCTGAGGGAGGTCATAGAATGGTTTGTAAAACCCGCTTTAAGGCGGGGAGGGGGAAGGTTTTACTTGTTTGAAAGTCGTTGTAACACTATGTGAGTAAAATCTGTTTCCTTACTATTAATATGTGCATTACGACATATATCAATAATTTTTATTTTTAAGATGTAATTTTAATAGTGAGTTCTTATTCCTAATGAGTTAAGCGGGTGCTTTGCGGGGGGCAAAGGAGGTTTTTAAAATTATGGAGGTTGTAAATATTGAGATGTACGTGCAACGTAATATTGGGAAGAATACAACTGTTGTTGTAGAGAATAGATTCTGGTATGAAAAAATAAAGAGAGTGATGGATATAGTTTTATCTTTAATTGGGCTTGTTATAGCTATTCCTTTAATGCTTATATTTGGTATAGCTATTAAACTTGAATCAAAGGGTCCTGTCTTTTATTGCCAAGAGAGGGTAGGTAAAAATGGAAAAGTATTTATGCTGTATAAGCTGCGATCTATGTACCAAAATGCCGAAGAGAATGGAGCAAAGTGGGCTGAAAAAGATGATCCAAGGGTTACAAAAGTTGGAAGAATTATGCGAAAAACGCGTATTGATGAATTGCCGCAGCTTTTTAATGTTTTAAAAGGTGATATGAGCATAGTAGGTCCGCGGCCTGAAAGACCTATTTTTACTTATCAGTTCAATGAGCAGATACCAGGATTTGTAAATAGGTTGCAGGTTAAACCTGGACTTACAGGGTGGGCTCAAGTCAACGGAGGGTACGAACTTGGCCCCGCGGAAAAATTGGAATATGACTTATATTATATTGAAAATCGTTCGATATGGATGGATATAAAGATAATGTTAAAGACGGTAAAAGTTATTTTGACAGGTAAAGGTGCTTGGTAGCTTATTATTGATAATTATGATAAATAGTTGGTTCTTTTTTAGAGCAAATAAAAAATTATTGGGTTACGAGTTGACGGAGGAAATTATGAAGTTTAGTTTAATTCTTTGTACTTTAGGAAGAGATAAGGAAGTAGAAGACTTTTTAAGTAGTTTATGTGATCAAATTTATAAAAATTATGAACTTATAGTTGTGGATCAAAATGAGGATGATAGAGTAAAAAATATAATTGATAGGTACAAAAATAAAATTAATAAAATAAAATATTTTCGCGTTAATTTTAAAGGATTGTCACGAGGACGGAATTTTGGTTTATTACATGTAGAAGGTGATATAGTTGCTTTTCCAGATGATGATTGCAAATATCCGAATAATATTCTTTTAGAAGTAAAGAATAGATTTGAAAGGGATAAGGTAGATTTTTTGAGTTGCATCTCTCTTGATGAGGTTTCAGGGCTTGAAAGCAATGGTAGATGGAGAAAAAATAAAACGCCAATAAGTAAGAGTACGCTATTCGGAACGTGTATCTCTTATACTATTTTTGTAAAGGCAGAATGTATAAAGGAAAATAAAATGAGTTTTGATGAAAGGTTAGGGGTTGGAGCAAACACGCCCTTTCAGTCTGCTGAAGAGACAGATTTTATTTATCGGTTATTACAGTTAGGATGTAAAGGCATTTATTATCCAGAAATATGTATTTACCATCCGTTAAAGATAATTGAATACGATGAAAGAACAATTGAAAGGGCATATTATTATGCAATGGGATTGGGGGCATTTTTTAGGAAACATGTTAATGATATTGAGTTATTGCCAGAGTTTTGTAGATTATTGATAAGGGCTGGCGGGGGTATCCTATATAGCATCTTGAAAATGAATTGGGGTGGTGTAAAATTCTATTGCAAAATCTTAAATGGAAGGTGGAAGGGTTTTATAACTTTCAAACCTTGATAAAAAGCGGTGATGAAAGGGAGAAATTTATATTTAATGCTGCATTATTTCTTATAGTCTTTTTATCAATGCTTGAACCTAAGCAGGTAAAGACCTTATTGGGGTTGAATATTATTTGGTTTTATCCTCAATATATCATCTTGGCTTTCTTAGTATTTTGGCGTTTTAGAGGGAATATTACTAATCTATTTAGACGGGATATAATATTTGGAAATCTGAATAAAGATATTTTAAGTTTCTGCTATTTGTTTTCTTGTATTTATATATTATCTGCTTTGTTGAATTTTAGCAAATCATATGATATACTTTTTAGTCTCAGAGGATTGTTTAAAGTGCTGCTCCAGTACGTTTTCTTTGTATCTTTAGTAGTTATTTTAGTGGCTGATTATCCTCAAGTAATTATTAAGGTATTAAAGTATTTATTTGTGTTGAGTGCTGGAGTGGTTGTATTTGTTTTAATCGGAATATTTGGTTATATAATCAAATTTAACATTTTGCCATTCCAGAAAATAATTGATTATCAAATTATCTCTCAGTCTTGGGTTAAAATATTAAATTTTACAGTCTTTTTTCCTAAGTTTGGAGGAGTATTTCCAGAGACGCAAGCGCTGGGGTTTTTTTTGTTAATGGCGTATGTTTCTTACACAGTGTTAAAAAAATATGGTATCACATTCAATAAAATTTTAGACTTTTATGGCAAATTGTTGCCAATTTTTTCAATCCTTACTTTTTCGAAGACAGTAATACCGGCGGTAGGGATTTTCTTGATATGGAATAATTATGAAAATAAAAAAAACATCAGATTTAAGGTGGTAGCTAGTTTATTATTTTTTATCAGCTTTTATTTTTTATTGATCAATCCTTATGTACTTTCTGTTGAAAAATATTTCGTTTACGGAACAAGAATAGATTTGACCGAAAAGATGGATACTATAAAAGAAGAGTTGGTGGATGACGGGGAAATAGTGTATGATGAGAGTGAGGATATAACAGAAAGTATACCAGCTGATTCGTTAGGCGGGAGAATATTTCATGTTGTTACCTTTTTTAATTATGCTGCAAATAATATACTATCATTTTTTGTAGGGATGGGGCCATATAATTATGGAAACTATATGCATTCAATAAATCCGAATTTATTCAATAGATACACCAATGCTGTTTCAATATTTACCATATTCATTGAATCGGGATTACTTGGGTTTTCTATATATTTGTTATTGTGGGGATATATGATCATAAAATCAAAAAGTTTTTTGACAAAATGTGCTTTATTTAGCTTATTAATAGGTAATGTTGGACAACCTAACTGGAGCATGGATATTTTACTCATATGCGCTATAATGGTGTATAGTTTGGACAAATACGGGAGGATATTATTAAATGAAAATAGTAATTGATGCTAGAATGATTAATTCCTCGGGAATAGGGACATATATAAAGAATTTACTGCCCAATATTATTGATATAGCCAATGAACACAAGTTTGTAATAATAGGGAAAAATATTAAGGATATTAATAGCTTAATTAATAAGAAGAACGTGGATTTTATTGAGTTGAATGCTAAAATTTTTAGTATTAAAGAACAGTTAAAGTTGCCGTCATTAGTACCTAAGTGTGATATTTTCTGGTCTCCTAATGTAAATATACCATTATTACCTTTGAAAGCTAAATACAGGATTACTACTATACATGATGTAGTTCATGTTGCGCATCCAGAATTTTTTAAGCCAGAAGTTGTAATGAGTTTTAAATTTTTTTTAAAAGAGGCGTTAAGAAAAAGCGATGTGGTTCTCACGGTGTCAAATTTTTCAAAAAGGGAAATAATTAAGTATGGTAAGATAATGGAAGAAAGAATTCACGTTATTTATCCTGCATGCAATACTAAAATATACAATAGTGAAAACGTTAGTTACGAAGATATGTTTACTGTCAGAAAAAAATATAATTTGCCTGATAGATTTTTGCTTTATGTAGGGAATATAAAGCCTCACAAGAATCTCGCGAGGTTACTCCAGGCTTTTGATAGAATTGATGATGAAACATTGTATCTGGTTGTTATTGGAAATAAAGGAGGATTTATTACAGGAGATAAAAGTATAAATCATGTAGAACTAAGAAAAAGAAATAAGATAGTATTTACTGGGTTTGTACAAGATGAGGATTTGCCCAAATTTTATAAGATGGCTGAGGCGCTGGTTTTTCCTTCCATTTATGAAGGGTTTGGATTGCCACCGCTTGAAGCTCAAGCATGTGGATGCCCGGTAATAGCGTCAAATGTAGCAAGTTTACCTGAAGTCTGTGGCGACAGTGTGTTGTATTGCAATCCTTACGATATTAACGATATAGCCGATAAAATAGGGCTATTAATAAACAACGAATTACTAAAGGAGGAGCTTAAGCAAAAAGGCTTGAAGAACGTTCAAAGGTTTGATTGGGAGAAATCGGCATACGAAATTTTGAATGCATTCGAAAAAATATGTATGTCTTGAACACTTTATTGAGGTGGCAGATTATGGTATTACAGGTAAACAAAATGTACTGGCCTGATATCGGTGGTGTAGAGACCGTTGTTAAACAATACGCGGAATATTTAAAGCGATTTGATGAAGTTGTAGTGCTTTGCGTAAATAAGAAATTTACTTTAAAAACTATAGTTGAAAAGATAAACGGCATTAGGGTTTATAGATGTGCATCATTTGGAACGTTTATGTCAATGCCGATATCAGTGGCGTTTTTTTGGCATTTATTCCGTTTAGCCAAGATAGCTGATGTAATACATTTTCATGAACCTTTTCCTCTTGGAAGTATTGGAAGTTTGTTATTAAAATTTTTGAGTAAAAATAAAAAGGTTTATGTGACATGGCATAGCGATATTGTTAAGCAAAAGAAATTAAAAAGATTTGTGGAATTTTTTCAGAAACAGCTTTGCAAACGTGCTAATGCTATTATAGTGACGTCCCAAAGAATGATTGAATTTTCTTCTGTTTTAAAGAATTTTAAGGATAAAATTGTAGTTATTCCATTATCTTTAGACAAGCGCGATTATTACCGTGATTATGACGTAAACAATATAGAACAATCGTTATTAAATCTACCACAAGAATTTGTGCTGTTTTTGGGAAGGTTATCATACTACAAGGGAATAGATGTATTACTAGAAGCTATAGAGATGATTCAAGAAGATATACCCTTTGTTATTGCAGGGGATGGAGAGCTTAGGGAAGATATCATGAGAAGAGTTCAAAATAGCCAGAAAAAAATATATTTTGTATCTAGGCAAGTTTCTGAAGATGAAAAGTTGTATTTAATAAAAAATTCGAAATTTTTAGTTTTTCCTTCTGTTCTTCCTAGTGAAGCTTTTGGAATAGTACAGCTTGAGGCTATGATATATGGTAAACCCGTAATAAATACAAATTTACCAACCGGAGTACCCTGGGTTAGCCTTAATGACGTGTCTGGTTTAACGGTTGAGCCTTCAAATTCCAAACAATTGGCAGAGGCTATAAAAAAACTTTATTTTGATGAGGAATTATATACAAGGTTAGCCCGAGGTGCATTAGAAAGGTTTAACGAATATTTTGATTCTGATGTTACAAACAAGATTTTATACAACTTATATGCTGATGTTATAACTAAAAAAGTTTAAAAGTTATCATTATAAACGATATGATCGGAAGGATGAACGTTATGATAACAGGGATAATCATGGCAGGGGGACGGGGCGAACGATTTTGGCCTAAGAGTAGAATGAAGATGCCTAAGCAATTTTTAAATCTTTTCGGAGAAAAAACGATGATTCAGCAAACAGTGGACAGGCTTACAAGGATTATGCCCCTGGAAAATATCTTTGTTGTTACCAATATTGATTTTGTGGAATTAGTGAGTCAGCAAATTCCTAATTTGCCTCGTGAGAATATTTTAGTTGAGCCTATGAGTAAAAATACTGCAGCCTGTATTGGCATTGCAGCCCTTCGTACAGAAAAGATTGATAGGGATTCGATAATGGTTGTTGTTCCATCTGATCATGTTATAAAGGATGAAGAAAAGTATATAGAAGCGTTGGAAACGGCAATACAAGAGGCAGAAAAAGGTGACAATCTAGTAATAATAGGTATTAAACCTACGCGCCCTGAAACAGGATACGGTTATATAAACTTTGATGAAAATACAAAAAAAGTAGTAAATAAAAATTGCGTGTATAAAGTTGAAAGGTTTGTTGAAAAACCCGACTACAGTACGGCGATAAAGTATATACGAAGTGGAAATTATCTCTGGAATAGCGGGATGTTTATATGGAAAACATCCTCAATACTCAGTGCTATGAAGAAGTATATGCCTGATTTATATAACTCACTGGAGCGAATAAGAGAACATATTGATTCAAATGATATGGAAAAAGTACTTTATGAAGAATATTCCCAATTAGAGAGTATATCGATTGATTACGGAATAATGGAAAAAGCGAAAAATGTATATGTTGTGCTAGGAGATTTTGGTTGGGATGATGTGGGAAGCTGGCTTGCTATTGAAAGAATTTACCAAAAAGATGAGTATGATAATGTTATAAAAGGTAATGTATTTAAGGTGGATACAAGGAATTGCATAATAATGGGTGAGAATAGGCTTGTTGCGGTTGTGGGTGTGGAAAACCTTATTGTGGTAGACACAGAAGATGTGGTTTTCGTATGTGCTAAAGATAAGGTTCAAAATATGAAGGATATATTAAGTCAGCTGAAAGAGGAAGGCAAGTATGTTTAGTAGCAAGTTATTTGTCTCCTTAAACGTTTGAAAAGGAGGAGAGATATGTACAAAAAGAAATTAAATTTAGAAGAAGTTAGAGCGATAGAATTAGAAATATTAAAATATGTGAAAAAAATATGTGATAACAATAAATTAAGGTATTTTCTATGTGGTGGGACCCTTTTAGGAGCTGTCAGACATAAAGGTTTCATTCCGTGGGATGATGATATTGATATAGCATTACCAAGAAATGACTATATGAAGTTAATAGACATCTTAAAGGAAGGGCATAGATACCGTAGCTTATCTTTTTACAATAATGAGGATTATCATTATCCTTTTGCTAAAGTTGTAGATACTCATACTATGCTAATAGAATATGAGCAATATCCGATAAAAGGATTAGGTGTTTGTATCGATGTTTTCCCAATAGATGGCTTGCCCAGAAATTCCCAAAAAATATGGTATCATATGATGAAATTAAAAATATGCAGGAGAATGCTTGGCTTATCATTACAAAAGTATCCGAAATCATGTAATATTGTTAAATATATAATTAAATATATCGTTTGGAGATTTTCTAGAATAATTGGTTGGAAAAGGTGGATACGTTATGTTGAACGATTGGGTACTAAATATGATTATAATAACGGGGATAAGGTTGGATGTATTGTTGCAGGATATTTTGAAAAAGAGATTGTAAGTAAAAAAGTTTTTGAGAAATCAATTGATGTGGAATTCGAAGGAGAAACATTTTCGGCACCAGTTGGGTATGATGAATATTTGACTAGTTTGTATGGAAATTATATGGAACTTCCACCTGAAAAAGAAAGAATATCTCATCATAATTTTGAAGCTTATTTAATAAGTTAATTCCATTAATTGTTAAAATAAGAGTTAAGTCGATACTATTAAGTGTTGTATGACTGCTGCAAAAACTTTTATAGCAGGACAGTAGAATATAAAGTATTAGTGATAATATCTGGTTCTAGCCAGAGAAAATTCTACACGAACATGTGGATTTGATTAATTTGTGTACTTTAACAGCTAATTTTTAATACGTTAAAGTTAAAAGTGCGGGATAAGGTATTGTTAGGCAACACAAACTTTTGTTAAGTTAAAAACAGTTTTATTGGAGGGGGTCAATATGAATATTGCTTTAATAATTGCAGGAGGTCGGGGAGAAAGAACACACCAAGATATTCCTAAGCAATTTATTAATGTATTTGATAAGCCCATAATTATTTATACGCTGGAAGCATTTCAAAAGCATCCTGATATCGATGCTATTTATGTAGTATGTTTGGACGGATGGCATGAGATATTGAAAGCCTATGCAAAGCAATTCAATATTACAAAATTAATGGGAATAGTTTCTGGAGGAGAAACCGGCCAGGCTTCTATTCGAAATGGTTTGTTTGCAATCAAAGAAAAGTTTAATGATGATGATATTGTTTTGGTTCACGATGCAGTTAGACCTATGGTATCTGCAGAAATAATTTCTGATAGTATAGCAAAATGTAGATTGTTTGGCTCAGGTGTTGCCGCTATTCCATGTGTAGAGGCAATGCTTGTGACTGAAGATAAGGTATCGTCAAGTTTTATATACGATAGAGATAGACTCATGCGAACACAGACACCACAAGCTTTTCCGTTGGGAAAATTAATATGGGCACATGAAGAAGCAAAGAAAAGAGGAATAACGAATTCGGTGGCATCTTGCACCTTGATGATTGAGCTAGGGCAAACAATATATTTTTCAGCAGGATCTGAAAAAAATATTAAGATTACAACCACAGAAGATATTGAAATATTTAAAGCCCTTCTGACAACTAAAAATGCTGATTGGTTGAAGTAGGTGAAATTATGTTTTATAGAAACGTTATTTATAGAGAGGATTTGCAACATGTGTTAGATTGTATCCCATTAGAACAACTAAAAGGGAGTAATGTTCTTGTTGCTGGTGCAACAGGGTTAATTGGTTCCTTTTTAGTGGATGTTTTGATGCTTTCTAATGAATTATTGCGTTGTAACATAAGTATTTTTGCTATGAGCAGAAAAAAGGAATCTTTAGAGAAAAGATTTAGATCTCATTTAAAAAGTCCTTTTTTTCACCCTATACAACATGATGTAAAATTCCCACTTACTTGTGATTATCATTTTGATTATATAATTAATGCAGCAAGTAATGCATACCCACTAGCATTTTCAACTGATCCCGTTGGAACAATAATGGGAAATATTTTAGGTGTTTATAATTTATTGGAATATGCAAGACAAAATGGCGTAAAAAGATTCTTATTTATTTCTTCTGGAGAAGTGTATGGACAAGGAAGCGAAAGTGTTAGTGCATTTGATGAGTCATATAGTGGTTATGTTGACAATACTAATCCAAGATCATGCTATCCTAATGCGAAAAGAACAGCAGAAACTCTTTGTGTTTCATATACAAAACAATATGGTGTTGATACAGTAATAGCTAGGCCTTGCCATATTTATGGCCCAACCGCTACTAAAGATGACAATAGAGCTTCAGCGCAATTTATAAATAATGCTTTATCAGGAAATGATATTGTAATGAAAAGTCAAGGTTTACAGCTGCGTTCTTATTGTTATGTTGCTGATTGTGTTTCAGGAATTTTGACTATATTATTGAAGGGAGAAACGGGGCAGGCTTATAATATAGCAAATGCAAATTCCAATGTGACTATACGAGAAATGGCAGAAATAATAGCTAGTATTTCGGGTAAGAAAGTAGTGTTTGAAATTCCTAGTGAAATTGAAAAAGCAGGATATAATCCTGTAATGCAATCCGTGCTTAATGCAGGTAAATTAGAGAAACTGGGATGGAAAGCTAATTACGACATAAAAACAGGATTAAAGAGAACAATTGATATTCTAAAAGGTGTTTTATTGGAAACTTGAAGAGAAATCTTAAATACATGAATATCCTTTTTGCTGCAAAGATAGTTAATGAAGATTTGCGAAGGGGTAAATTGAATATTTATAATTGTTGGAGTAAGCGTTGAATGCTGTTGGAATGTCTGTTTAGCAAAGCAGATAAATAGCTATAATAGAACAGTTAAGAATCCTTATATCTTTGAGGTGGGAAGAGGTTAAAAGAGGTGCAAAAAATGCAACAACACATAAGCTACAAAAAAGCCACAATACTTGTGATGATAATCACGCTGCTCAGCAAGATAACTGGCTTTTTAAGGGAGATATTCCTGGGCAGCGCATACGGTGCCACATATGTCACCGATGCCTATCTGGTATCCCTGACCATACCGCAGACGCTGTTTGCAAGCATAGCCGCCGCAATTGGTACAACATACATACCGCTTTATTCCCGCATTAGAGTTGAAGAGGGCCCCGAGGAGGCTGTTCGCTTTACAAGTAGGGTACTCAACGTTGTGCTGGTTATAAGTACAGCACTGGCGGTTCTGGGCATGGTGTTCACACGCCCCATTGTATCCCTGATTGCCATGGGCTTCAAGGGAGAGGTTCTTGAGCTGGCGGTCGGCTTTACCAGGATAACCTTTCCCATGATCATATTCATAGGTATGTGCCAGATTTTTATAAGTTTTTTGCAGGCTAACAACGAGTTTGTGCTTCCAGCTCTTATAGGCATTCCAAATAATATGATAATTATAGCAGTGCTGCTCTTAAGCGATATGGTTGGATCCTATGGCTTAGTGTTTGGTACTCTGGTAGGTAGCGTGGTACAACTTGCCGTTTTATTGCCCGGTGTATTTAAAAAAGATTACAGATACAGCACGACTCTAAACTTCAAAGACCCGTATGTGACAAAAGTGGCTGCCCTGGCGCTTCCAGTTATGTTGGGCTCGACGGTGCAGCAGCTCAACGCCCTGATCGACAGGATGTTGGCCTCAGGCCTGCCCGAGGGTAGCATTTCGGCGCTCAACTTTGCCAACAGGCTAAACGGCTTTGCGTACGGCCTTTTTACCGTATCGCTGGCTACTGTCATCTATCCGCTGCTTTCGCGTCTGAGCGCCGAAAAGGATATGGCTGGCTTCAAGGACAAGCTCATAAAGGCTCTCAACGTTATCACCCTTATCATACTCCCCATTACCGTGGGAGCGGTGGTTTTAAGGCGGCCAATAGTGTCGGTATTGTTTGAGAGGGGGCAGTTTGACGCAAGAGCTACCTCCATGACCGCCTCGGCGCTCATGTTTTATTCGCTGGGCATGGTGTTTTACGGCTACCGCGACGTGCTAAACAGGACTTTTTATTCGCTGCAGGATACCAGGACTCCTATGTTAAATGGTGTGCTGACAGTATTGTGCAATATAGTGCTGAACCTCATCCTGGTCAGGTTCATGCAGCACGATGGTTTGGCGCTGGCCACCAGCCTGTCGGCAATGATCATGACGCTGCTTTTGTTTGCAAACTTGAGGAAGCGATTGGGCAGTATTGGCGGGAAGAAGTTGTTTGGCGCATTTTTAAAATGCGGTGCGGCATCGCTGATAATGGGGGTTGCTGTGTACTGGCTGAACGGTTTTGCGGCAGAATATATCTTCCCGTCCAGTAAGATGATCGGGTTTTTAATTCTCGCATTACTCATAGGGTTTGGTGCTCTGCTGTACTTTGGTCTGATATACCTTTTCAGGGTTGAAGAGGTCAAGTGGCTTATCGACATGGTCAAAAAGCGTTTGAGAATTTCTGAGTAAAAATTATCAAATTTTTTGTTTCGGCTTGCAGGAAAACGTAAGTGTGTATCGAATTATATCATAATTAGAGCGTAAGCAGTAAGCAACTTGTTTTCTGAAGGCTGGATTATCAGCCTAGAGAGGTGCACGCAAGGCTTATTGTATTGAAGTGTTAAAAAAATTATACATTATTTATGTCTCATAAAATAGAAATGGTTGACATCTTATACCATAATGTATTATTATTTTAACTGATGGACAAAATCCTGAAGGAAGGTTTTGCTGTTTCGGCGCATAACTTTCCTGATGGAGGTCATACGGAGATTATATGAAGTAAGCATTTCCTCTAATGGAGGGGAAATGGCAGTACTGTGCTTTCCTCCAGGATTTGTCCTGCAAACACTTCAAAAAACTCAAAAAACTTGAAAAAACGGTATATCCGCATCAAGTTGCCTATATCCACCATAAGTCATTATACACGTTGCGGCAAATTTCGCATATAGTGCTGAAGCATCATATTAATAGGAAAATAACGGCAATTTTTGTGCAAAAGTGCCTGTTTTAAAAAACAGGCATTGTTTTTAGGAAAAGACAAATTAATGGATGAAAGCAGGGGGTCAGCGTGGTTGCTCTGAGGCGTAAAATAGCATTTGTAGCAGCCGATGTAGTCTGTATCAATATTGCCGTGCTGCTGGCATTTCTCGGGGTATACGGTATAAACATACCACAAGAAATTTTAAGGGTACTTCCTCAAATATGCATTGCTTTTACACTTGTAAGCATTCCTATCTATTACGTGTTTCAGCTCTACAATAGCCTGTGGAGATATGCCAGCATAAATGAACTTATAATGATAATATCCTCTTCCATCACCGCTTCGCTGGCTGCTTACATATACTGCACGTTTTCGATTGTTCCAATTCCTTTGAGTGTATATCTGCTTTACTGCTTTTTCAGCATGGCTTTTACGGGTGGGACGCGGTTGAGCTTCCGAGTTTTAAGGAGGCTTCGCATTGTATGGTCGGGCAACGGCGTCAAGGAGTACAAAAGGGTCATGATAATTGGCGCCGGTGAAGCCGGTGCAATGGTCATAAAGGAGCTCAAGAACCACCCCGAGATGGGCTTAAAGCCCGTGGCAGCCATTGATGATGATAAGGCCAAGCACGGGTCGAAAATTTTGGGCGTGCCGGTATACGGCGGCAGGGAGCGCATAAAGGAGATTGCCAAGCAAAAGGCCATTGATGAGATTATAGTGGCCATGCCTTCGGCTCCCAGGAGCGAGATAAGGGCGATACTCAACGAATGCAAAAAGACGAAGTGCAAGCTGAAAACCCTGCCGGGAATATACGAGCTTATAAACGGCAAGATCACGGTAAAGCACATCCGCGATGTTCGCATTGAAGACCTTTTGGGCAGAGAGCCGGTTAAAATAAACCTTGAGGAGATATCCCAGTATCTCAAAGGCCAGGTTGTGCTGGTAACCGGCGGAGGGGGCTCAATAGGCTCGGAGCTTTGCAGGCAGGTAGCCAGGTTTGAACCCAAAAAGCTTCTCATACTGGATATATACGAGAACAACGCATATATGTTGCACCAGGAGCTTTTAAGGCGCCATCCCGAACTAGACCAGGAGGTTCTCATAGGTTCGGTGCAGGATCGCCCCAGGATGGAAGCCATTTTTGCAAAGTACCGACCGGATGTGGTGTTTCACGCTGCGGCGCACAAGCATGTACCGCTTATGGAGAGCAACCCTACCGAGGCCATAAAGAACAATGTGTTTGGTACGCTCAACGTGGCCGAGTGTGCCGATAAATACGGTACAAAGCGTTTTGTGCTCATATCCACCGATAAGGCGGTAAATCCCACAAATATAATGGGTGCTACAAAGCGCGTGGCCGAGATGATCATACAGGCCATGGATGCCCACAGCAGGACCGAGTTTGTGGCCGTAAGGTTTGGCAACGTGCTGGGCAGCGACGGAAGCGTGATATCGCTTTTTAAGAAGCAGATAGAGGAAGGTGGGCCGGTCACCGTCACCCATCCAGAGATAAACCGCTATTTTATGACCATACCCGAGGCGGTGCAGCTTGTGATACAGGCAGGGGCTATGGCCAAAGGGGGGGAGATATTCGTCCTT
This sequence comes from Caldicoprobacter oshimai DSM 21659, assembly GCA_000526435.1. Classification (GTDB taxonomy): domain Bacteria; phylum Bacillota; class Clostridia; order Caldicoprobacterales; family Caldicoprobacteraceae; genus Caldicoprobacter; species Caldicoprobacter oshimai. Next base: position 1,010,498 of record JAGB01000001.1, on the reverse strand, counting down.
GACATGGGCGAGCCGGTCAAAATAGTTGACCTGGCCCGTGACCTCATCCGCCTGTCAGGCTTTGAGGCGGATGTGGACATAAAGATCGAGTTTACCGGTTTAAGGCCGGGCGAAAAGTTGTATGAGGAGCTTCTAATGGTCGAGGAAGGCTTAACCGCCACAAAGCACGAGAAGATATTCATAGGCAAGCCGATGTTCTCTGATTTGGACACATTGAGAAAAGAGCTGGACAACTTGAAGCGTATTCTAATGGGGTCGGATGAGGGTTTGGTGGAGTATATGGAGAGGCTGGTACCCACATACAAGCCCATGCGCAAGCAGATTGGGAATGCGGTGGGGTGAAAGGTTTTAGGTTTGAAAATTGATTCGAGGCATTGGTTGTATGCATAATTTTCATAACGTTGAAATATAGTTGAGATACAATGGTGCTGTTGATGTCGAATCTATGGGGGTCGTTTGGGAATGTATAGGAAGTACATAAAGAGGATATTGGATTTTGTGCTATCTTTTATAGCGTTAATTATACTTTCTCCAGTTTTTCTTATAATTGCTATTTTGATCAAGTTAGATTCGAAGGGGCCTGTTTTGTTCAAACAAAAGCGGGTTGGTAAAAATAAGAAGCATTTTTATATATTGAAGTTTAGGACAATGAAAGTAGATGCTCCAAAAGATACACCTACTCATATGTTGCAAAACCCTGAAATGTATATTACAAGAGTTGGTAAGTTTCTTAGGAAGACAAGCCTGGATGAATTACCTCAAATTATAAATATTTTGAAAGGAGATATGAGCATTATAGGACCCAGACCTGCGTTATGGAACCAGTATGATTTGATAGAAGAAAGAGATAAATATGGTGCTAATGATGTTTACCCAGGATTGACTGGCTGGGCTCAAATAAATGGCAGAGATGAACTGCCAATAGAGGTTAAAGCAAGGTATGACGGAGAGTATGTTCAAAAAATGAGCTTTTGGATGGATGTTAAATGCTTTTTTGGAACGATTATAAGCGTTATTAAAGCTGATGGAGTTGTGGAAGGTGGTACGGGAAGATTAGCTAGGGAAAGAGCCTTTAACAAGGAGTCGATGTAATAATGAAAAAAATACTGATAACCGGTGCCAATAGTTATATAGGCACTTCATTTGAACGATGGGTTGCAAGATATCCTGATAAATACAGGGTAGATACTATTGATATGAGGGATGAGAAATGGAGGAAAAAATCTTTTAGCGGTTATGATGTCGTATTCCATGTGGCGGGGATAGCTCATGTATCAACTAATCCAAAGTTAAAAGATCTATATTACAAGGTAAACCGTGATTTAGCTATAGAAACTGCTAAAAAAGCCAAAGAGGATGGTGTAAAGCAGTTTATTTTTATGAGCAGTATTATTGTTTATGGCGATAGTGCTCATATAAACAAAAAAAGGGTTATTGACAAAAACACTAAACCACAACCAAGTAATTTTTATGGAGATAGTAAGCTTCAGGCAGAACAAGGAATACTGGCCTTAGAAAGTGAAAGCTTTAAAGTGGTTATCTTAAGACCCCCTATGATATATGGTAAAGGCTGTAAAGGGAATTATCCGAAGCTTGTAAAAGCGGCTTTGAAGTTACCTATATTTCCCGATATAGATAACGAGCGCAGTATGCTTCATATAGATAATCTTTGTGAATTTGTTAGGCTTGTGATCGATAATGAAGAGAGTGGAATATTTTTTCCACAGAATAAGGAGTATGTTAAGACTAGTGAAATGGTAAAGGTTATAGCTGAAACACATGGTAAAAAGATAAGGTTGACTAAAGTGTTTAATCCAGTACTTAAATTGTTGGCTTATAAAATTGGGTTTATTAATAAGGTGTTTGGTAATTTGGTATATGAGAAAAGTATGAGTGAATACAAAACTGAATATAGGGTGAGAAATTTTAGACAGTCGATTGAATACACAGAAAATTAAAGTTTGAGGTGTAATGATGAAAGTGAAGAGAGTGTTAATTGTAGCGTCGGTAGCTTCTATGATAGAGCAATTTAATATGCCTAATATAAAAATACTTCAAAATATGGGATTTGAAGTTCACGTTGCTGCGAATTTTAAATTTGGTAATACAATTTCTGCGGAAAGAATTTCGGAATTTAAAAAAGAACTTGCTGAAAGTAATGTTGTTTATTATGACCTTGAATTTTCTAGAAGTGTATTAAATTTATGGTCTAATTATAGAGCATACAGAAAACTAAAAAAATTAATTTTTGATAACAAATATAAATTGGTACATTGTCATTCACCTATAGGTGGAGTATTAACTAGGTTAGTTGTAAAAAAAATAAGAGAAAGAGGAACAAAAGTTATTTACACGGCCCACGGTTTTCACTTTTTTAAGGGTGCTCCATTAATAAATTGGTTATTGTATTATCCCATTGAAAAGTGGTTGTCAAAATATACGGATTGCTTGATTACCATAAATGATGAAGATTATGAATTAGCGGTAAATAAGCTTAAAGCACGTTCTGTAAAAAAAGTACCAGGGGTAGGGGTTGATTTAAATAAATTTGTCCCACAAACATTAGAGAAGAAAAAAGAATTGAGGAAGCAATATGGTTATAGTGATGATGATTTTATTTTGATTTATGTAGCAGAACTAAACCATAACAAACATCAGGATTTATTGGTTAAAGTAGTTGATGTATTGAAAAATAAAATTCCTAACATAAAACTTCTGCTTGTTGGTGCTGGGAAGCTAATTGAAGATTATAAGCAGCAAGTGAGAGATTTGAAATTAGAAGAGCATATTCATTTTTTGGGGTATCGAAAAGATGTTCCAAATCTTATGGCTATTGCTGATGTTGCTGTTTCAGCATCAAGGCGTGAAGGATTGCCGGTTAACGTTATGGAAGCAATGGCAACAGGATTGCCTCTTGTAGTCACAGATTGTAGGGGGAACCGTGATTTGGTTATTAATGGAGAAAACGGATTTGTTGTTGGACTAGATGATGTGGATGCTTTTGCTGGTGCAATTGAGAGGCTGTATAATTCGCAGGAGTTAAGAACAAAATTTGGCCGTGCAAATTTGGAAATGATAAAAGAATATTCGCTAGAGAATGTAATAAAGTATATGGAGGAGATTTATAGGGATTATATATGATTTATTGTGAACTTTTATTGTCAGCATTTTCATGTTAATAACTATTGACAAGCAATTATTTTAAAATAATTAAATGCTAATTTTTGGATTTTTGCATTGAGGATGGTGGATTTAAAATTGATAAATAGTGCAGGGGTTGAGTTAAAAGATCAAAAATTGGGCAATATATTTATTTTTTGTATAGCAGCCATGTCTATTCTATTAAATCAAGCAAGAGTAATGTTTGGTATTAATATTTCCTTAAGCGATTTTTTGTGTAATAGTATTGATTTGCTTTATTTTTAAATATAGAGTGTTTTTGCCTCTTAAATATTTTTTCTTTTTTTAGTTGTTTTATTATTACCTTTGTTGCTGTGTCTTATGTTCCTGTTAGATTTAATTACGTGGCAGATTATCGTAAAGTATTTAGTGATTTTATTAAAATAATAGCAATTTTTTTGTATTTTGTTGTAGGGTATAATATGTCAAGATTAAGATTAACAGGTTTCACATTAAAATATTATTCTTTCTTTGCTCTATTTATTGGAATAATATGAGTTCTTTTTGACTTTTTGAATATAACATTATTTTCAAAAATATTATTTTACGGTAATGTCAGGCTAAAGGGTTTAATGAATGACCCAAACTATTTTTCAATTCTACAAATAACTGCATTGGCGTATTTTCTGCGAAATGTTTTTCTAAATAGATTTAAAAAGATAATAATTATAATTGCTTTTTTACTTTCGGTTTTATCTTCTGGGTCAAAGACAGGTGTTATTGCTTTATTATGTTATTTAATCTTTGCAGTAATGGAGGGGTTTTTAAGAAGGCCGGCTTTAAGATTAACATCGCTGGCGATTTGTATGGTTTCCTTTGTTGCTTTGTTTTTATTAGTGCCTTATTTGATAAGTGGCTTAACTTTTTTAAGTGTATATATTTCTCAAAATATACCTGCCTTTTCGAGAATTGAATCTCTCTTTTTAGATTTCAGCAAAGCGATATCTGAAGGTGGTTCTGACCGTGATATTGCATGGGGGATATCAATTGATCTATTAAAACTATCACCGGTATTGGGGATAGGTATAGGTACTTATGTAGGTTTGGCTAAGAAATTGTATGGAGTAGGGGTTATAGCTCATAATACTTTCCTGCAGTTATATACTGAATGGGGTATTGTCCTGGCAACATTATTGTTTGTGCATGTATTTTTTATGATCGCTAAAAGTACATTTAATAGAATGTGCAATATTGATAAAGAAAATATTATCCTAAGAGATATTATCATTATATTCTTGCTTGGTTCGGTAGGTATTTCTCTTAATAATGCGAGAATGTTTTGGTTGGCTTTAGGGGCGCTGGTTTTTAATTTGAACAAGAAATTATAGTGTGTAGTCTTTATTTCTGTTGTGTTAGGGATTATAAATTCTGCATATTTAGATATGCTTACCTAATTTTACTAGCTATTTAGAATTAGCAAACTGAACGAGGTAAATAAGCAATTAGCAATGGAAGGTGATAACTTATTATGAACAAATTGGTTACTATAGCCATTCCTTTTTATAATCCAGGTCCTGCTTTTGAGGATGCTATCAAATCAGTCTTTGCTCAGACATACACTAATTGGGAACTTCTTCTTGTAAATGATGGTTCTACTGATGACTCATTGGAAAAAGCATTGGCTATAAAAGATTCACGTGTACGAGTAATAAATGATGGAAAAAATCTTGGTTTAGTGGCACGACTAAACCAGATTGCTCAATTAGCTTCTGGTGAATATTTAGCTAGAATGGATGCAGATGACATTATGCATCCAGAAAGAATTGAAAAACAAGTTGATTTTTTGGAAAACAATCCTGATGTGGATGTAGTTGATACAGGTGCCATAATAATGGATCGTGCTGGGCAACCTGTAGGGATGTCAAACCTCAAGACAAAGCTGCCGACAGCTTTTGAGTTGTTAAAAAAAGGCGGCTTTTTGCATCCTTCTATTATGGCAAGAAAGACCTGGTTTTTGGACCATCCTTATGATCCAGAATATCCTCGAGCAGAGGATCGTGAATTATGGGCACGTACTTTTTCTAAGACCACATTTGCTCGCTTGTCAGAACCTCTTTATTTTTACCGTTTTGCAGGCAATGTAAGGTCAAGGGCTTATTTAACCAGTTATGCTTCTGAACGAAAGGTAATAAAACGTTATGGTCCTCAAATGATTGGATTAGGTCCATCTACTTATCTTTATTTGCGGTCATTATCGAAAAGTGTTGTCTTAATATTTTTATCAATATTAAAAATGGAACAGATAATAACTCGACGTAATTATCATCCTATACCAGAGATATTGCGTGAGGAAGTTTCTGCATTATTAGCTCAAATTAGAGCTCACAAAGTTCCTGGATGGTAAGTGAGATTTATTTTCTGGATTTAGAAGCTGAGTTATTTGAATGTAATTATATAAAATTTAAATTAAATTAACATTTTTATGAAGAACTTTTGAGCTTTTTGTATATACTATGTATCTTTACAAAAAATGTATACATGAGTAACCAAAAGTTGTAGGAAATTTGGGGGGATTTAGTTTGAAAAGTTATCCTTTACGCGTGTTACATGTTGTGGGTGGCATGAATCGTGGTGGGGCTGAAACAATGATAATGAATTTATATAGAAAAGTTGATAGAACTAAGATACAGTTTGATTTCTTATACATGAAACCGGGTCAACACCATTACGATCAAGAAATTAGGGATTTAGGTGGAAGAATACTATACATAAACCCTCCTCGAAAGGTGGGAGTAATAAGGCATATATACGAAATAGTTTCCACCATACGTAAATATGGTCCTTTTATAGCGGTCCATGCACATACTCTTTTTCATTCGGGGATAGTGATGTGTGCCGCTTTTTTAGCTGGAGTAGATAAACGAATATGCCACTCGCATAGTACAAGTGACGTTGGAGCAGATAAACTTTTGAGGAAGATGTATTTTAATATTATGAAAACGATGATAAAAATTTTTGCTACTCATATGATTGCTTGTGGTCGCGATGCGGGAGCTTATTTGTTTGGAAAACGCGCAGTGGAGTCGGGGGAGGTGGTTGTATTTCCTAATGCTATTGACTTAAAAAAGTATGAAATATTGACATACGATGATGCATTACGTTTAAGACAGTCATTGGGTTTGCCTGAAGAAGCTATAATTATAGGTCATGTAGGAAGATTTGCTGAGCCCAAAAATCATAAATTCTTTATTCCACTTATGGAATACGTAAAGGTTAATTCCCTTAATATATGCCTTGTTTTAGTAGGAGATGGGGAACTAAGAAGTAGTATACAAAAACTGGTAGAGGAAAAAGGCTTGAACAAATATATCAAGTTTCTTGGAATAAGAGAGGATATACCTGAACTTATGAATATGTTTGATGTTTTTGTAATGCCTTCTTTATATGAGGGATTACCTGTAACATTGATAGAAGCGCAAGCGGCCGGAACTCCATGCATAATATCCGATAATATTACTAGAGAAGTTGATATGGGTTTAAATTTAGTGGAGTTTGTATCTTTGGATGCGTCTATTGAAACTTGGATTGAAAAGATTATCGAAAAAGCTGGAAAAAGATGTAGAGATTTTGATAAGATAAGAGAAGTATATAAGGAAAGAAAGTATGATGTAGAGGAAACCGCTAAAGATATTATGGAGATTTATCTTAGAAATTGATAAATTATATTTTTGGGGAGGAAAAGGTAAATTTGAAGAAAACAAAATTTATATTTTTCAATACAATAATGTTAATCGTTTTAGCTTTGCTTGGAATGCTGTTCATTAAAGGTACAAATGAATCTAGTGCTGGATTTTATAACTATCTATTTTGTTTGTTTGGTACACTAGTTTATTTTTGGTGTATTTGGTCATGGTATAAAATAAGAAAGGAAATTTTATGTCCGTATATTATTTTTTTGTCAGTAGCATATCTGTTTATGTTCGGGCAATCCATGCTTTTTGTGTTAGGTATTCCAGTAGATACGACTCGGGCTTTGCATGCAATGTATCCTGATTTTGTGATGTTAAAGGCTAATGTTTTTACGTGTTTAGGTTTGTGTGCATTTCACAATGGTGCGTTAATTTCTGCAAAAATTAATAATAAGAGTTTAAGTTCGTACTTACAAAGAAATAATGAAAAGTCGGAAAACAAAATTAAATATTTATATAAAAGTATGCAAATTGTTGGTTGGTTGCTATTCTTAATCTCTGTAGGGCCAACGGTTGTAGATACTGTTAATTCAATAAAACTTGTATTGAGTTATGGTTATGGAATTTTATTTGATGAATCCTTAATAAAAACAGGTATACAGAACTGGCAAGAAATCTTAAAAGGTTTTTTCATACCATCGTTAATTTGTTTATTTATATCCTCATATAAAAATAGGTTTGTCAGATGGTTTGTTATAATTAACAGTATGTTTTATATTCTTGCAGGCTTTTATTTAGGAGGTAGGGGGAATCAAGTAGTATTAGTCTTATGTTTATTTTGTATGTGGCATTATCTTATTAAGCCAGTAAAGGGATTTAAAATTTTGTTGTCAGTAATTGGTGGAATAATTTTTATTTCTTTTCTTTCTGTGATTGCTGAGGTGAGGGATATACCAAATAGAACTTTTATTGATTATATTGAGTTATTTTTCGATTCTTTTGGGAAAGAAAATCTATTTATTAAAGTTATTTTTGAAATGGGAGGTTCTATGTTTCCTCTTATAAACGTGATGCTCTTAGTTCCCGGATTTTTTGGTTTTAGATATGGAGAGTCATATTTATATTCATTAACTACAATAATACCTAATTTAGGATTTTGGGACGCTCATCCAGGAGCTATAAAGGCTCATCTTGGTAATTGGTTACAAGATGTTTTGGGTCTCGATTATGGACCTGGATTTTCAATGGCCGCAGAAGCTTATATTAATTTTGGTTGGTTTGGTATACTATTTATGATGTTGTTAGGTTGTTTTTATGGATGGCTGTTTAGTTTGATAAGTAGAAAAGAAGAGCCTGAACAGTATAATCCGATAGTATTCTTTTTTGTATTTTCTATTCTTTCGTTAACTATAATGACTGTTCGAAATAGTTTTATTGAAACAGTTCGGGCATTTTTCTATTATACTATTCCTGTATGTGTATTGTGTATAATGATTGCTGAGTATATAGGTAAATATCAGCTGAAGGTTAGTTTAATTAACGATAAGAATGAAAATCGAATTTCTCCAGGAAATGTAAATCATGGAAGATGAAGATGCTTGTTTTTATGTGTTTTCAATAAATTATTGGAGGATGTGGGCATGGCAAAAGTTAGTGTGATTGTACCTGTTTATAATGCTGAAAAGTATTTAAGAAGATGTATTGAAAGCATACAAAAACAAACATTAAAAGATATCCAAATTATTTTGGTGAATGATGGCTCAACAGATAATAGTTTATCTATTTGCAAAGAGTATCAAAAAAGAGATAATCGCATAGAAGTAATAGATACAGCTAACATGGGAGTGTCTTCAGCAAGAAATACTGGAATAGAAGCTGCTATAGGAGAATATATAGGTTTTGTTGATGCAGATGATTGGATAGAACCTGAAATGTACGAAAACATGTATAAGCAGATCAAGCGGATACAAGCAGATGTATGTATGTGTAATTATGTATACGAAAGCGATAAGGGTTCTATCCCTATATTATTGGATCTAAAACGAAATTTATTACAAAGAGACGACGTTATTGCTGATATTATTGCTAATATGATATCCCCTCCAGATTTAAACAGTGGTTCCCAAGCTATTATGGGAAGTATATGGCGATTGCTTATAAAAAAAGAATTAATATATTTATATAATCTTCGGTTTCCAGTAGGTATTCCGTTTATGGAAGACTTTTTATTTTGTCTGCAGGTATTATTAAAAAGTGATAAAGTTTGTATTGATGAAGGTACTTATTATCATTATAATAATACTAATTTAAGTTCCGCTACTAAATCTTATAAAAAAGATTTGGCGAAAATACAACGACAGGTGTTTGAAACTATAGAGAAAATATTAGAAAAGGAAAAAGTGTATTCAGCATTAAAGTATCGAATGGATATTAGATATGTAAATATGTGTATCGATTTAATAAATAATGAACTACATGAGGCGAATGATAAGAGTATTCTAGAAAAATTAAAGGTTATTTCTGAGATATGTCGAGATGAGAGGTTAAAAAAAATTTTAAGTACTATAGATACTAGTGGATATACATTAAGAAAGAAAATGGTTTTGGCTGCTATAAAACATGGGTTAGGGATATACCTTTATATATATTATAGCATTGTTAGAAAAGCAAATCGATGAAGCTGTTTATTACTTCTAAATGTGCTTTAATAGTAAAGTGTAAAGAAATAGTGTTTGTAGGATTAGCGAATCAGGAGGAGTAAATACATGAGGATATACGTAAAACATATCCCGAATACATTTAATTATGGCAGTTTAATGATGGCAGTAAATGCAATATACTACTTAAATCGAGACATTGAAAATGCTGAATTTTTTGTAGATTGTAAAACTGATGAAGATTTAAATAGGTTAAAAAGAGAAACAGGCCTTAATAATATTAGTATAGCTCCAAAGTATGAAGAAAATATTGCCAATAATATATTGGCTAAAATAATAAAAAGATTGAAAATTATTAAAGAAGAAAGCAAATTTTATGACTTAAAAATTATTTTAGGAGGCGATGATATTTCTGAGTATTACGGAAAGGATTATTGGTTAATAGGTTTCCCAATTATGTTTATAGAAAATATATGTTTACCAACAATTATGTTAGGTCAAACTATTGGACCTTTTACTAGTTACAGAAAATTACTTGCCAAGTTTGCTCTAAACAAAGCAATAATATATACAAGGGATGATAAATGTTTTGAATATCTTTGTAAATTAGGAGTAAAAACAGCTAAAAGAGGCAGAGACTTAGCATTTTTAGAATTACCCATGCAAGAAAAGGCCAATTCAATTTTAAATACATATGACTTAGTACCTGGAACGTATGTTGTGATGGTACCATCAGGATTAGTAAAATGTTATACAAACAGATATGAGGATTATTTAAATGAACAATATAGGATATTGAAGAGTTTAATGTATAATCCAAGATTGAAAGATAAAACTATAGTACTCATGGCACACGTCAGAGCTACAGGAAATGCTGATAAAATAATAATTGAAGAGTTAGAAAGAAGATTAACTTCAGACGAAAAATCAAGAATAATCTCAATTAAAGATGATATATTAGCTTCAGAGGCTAGGGCAATATTAGGAAATGGAATTTTTACTATAACAGGGCGTATGCACGCAGCAATTTCTAGTTTTTATATGAGAAAACCAGCTATATCGCTTTCTTACAGTGTAAAATATGAAGGAGTTATAGCAAAAGGTTTAGATATGCGAGAATTAGTCATAGATGCTCAGGATCCTAAACTTTGGGAGAATGGTATTATAAGTCAGTTGGTGACAGAAAAAGTTGAATATGTATTGGATAACTACGATGAATTAGTAAAAAAAATAGACAAAAATGTTGCAATGACAACTCACATGGTTATCCAGGAATTAAAAGAGGTGTTGAAAGACATTAATAACATAAAAAAACGAAGGAGTAAGCAATAGGAATTTTTAGTTTTCAAAGTTTTTATTTTTTATTTAAGCTGATATTTAAAAAATATAAGTTAAGCAGGGTGAACTAAATGATAAAAATAACTGATAAAAAGAATTGTACTGGATGTTATGCTTGTTTAAATACATGTCCACAAAGTTGCATTACCATGAAAGATGATTTTGAAGGATTTTGGTACCCAGTTGTTGATCATAGCAAATGTACAAATTGTGGCTTGTGTGAGAATGTATGTCCTGTGATGCATAAGACACAAGAAAATAACGAGCCACGGGCATACGCTTGTATTAATAAAAATGAAATAATTCGCCTGAAAAGTTCTTCCGGCGGTATATTTACTTTAGTTGCAGAACATGTAATTGATAATAACGGTGTTGTTTTTGGGGCAAGTTTTGATAAAGGTTTCACAGTAGTACACAGTTATGTAGAATCAAAAGAAGATTTAGAAAAGTTTCGAGGTTCTAAGTACGTTCAGAGCAAAATTGGAGATGCATATAAACAAGCAGAACAATTTTTAAGAGATGGAAGACAAGTATTATTTTCAGGAACTCCTTGTCAAATTGCAGGATTGAAGTCTTTTTTGCAAAGGGAATACGACAATTTGCTTTGCATAGATATTGTTTGTCATGGAGTGCCTTCGCCAAAGGTATGGGAAAGATATATTTCTTATCATGAAAATCGTATTGGGGCATCTGTGAAGAGAATCGCTTTCAGGTGTAAGGATAAAGGCTGGAAGCGATTCTCTGTATCATTATTGTTCAATAATGATACAGAGTATTTAGAAACCTTTGATAAAGATCTATTTATGCAGGCATTTCTGAAAAACATTTGTTTGCGTCCCTCGTGTTATGCATGTAATTTTAAAACTTTATATAGACAAAGCGATATTACTCTTGCAGATTTTTGGGGAATAGAGAATTTGTTGCCCGAAATTGATGACGATAAAGGTACATCCCTTGTTTTTATTAATAGTGCTCGTGGTGAATCAGTGTTTAAAAGGATAAAAGATAAGATTTTGTACAAGGAAGTTGATATAAATAAAGCTGTGGAATATAATTTATCAGCTATAAAATCTGTTGAAAAAAATCCGAAACGAGATAAATTTTTTAAAGAATTGGATCAGGTTCCTTTTGATGAATTAGTCAAGAAGTACTGTTCAGATGGAATATTAGTAAAAGTAAAAAGAAATCTAAAAGCCGCAGTACGTTCAGTACTTAAAAAATTGAAATTATTGAATATGGTCAAGAATATGGCTAAAATGATTAGAATGAAATAAATTAAAGGGAAGATGAACTACATACTTTCAAAATAGCATATTTTGTTTTGCAATATTGTGTTTGTTTCTAGACATGAAAAAGGAATTAACTGAGTTGTTTACAAAAATTATACCAAACAGGAAGGCTGGTACTGCGTCCTATTCAAAATAGCAGTATCAGGAATAGAATATGTTGACCTTATGGTAGCTATATATTTTGTGAGGGTGACTCCAAATTTGTATGCGTGGATAGTGCAGTATACCCACAGTTGAGCCTCTTGTCCCGTTTGTAAAAACTCTTCCCTTTGTGGTTGCACACACCGGCATAAAGCATCATTCAGGGAATTTCCACAAGCCATTGAGGGAGAGATGGCTTGAAGGCGACAGAGCGGTGATTGAAGGCTACAAGGAGATTGCCGATATAGCCCGCCTAGGTAAAAAGGCGCTTTTGAATGAAGATTGGGACGAGCTGGCATATCTTATGAACAAAAACCACGAGATACAAAACAGCCCAGCCGATTCGGGCGAACAAAACCTTTACATGATAAAGGTGGCCAGGGAAAACGGTGCGCTGGCTGTCAAGCTGGCAGGAGCGGGTGGCGGTGGCACCATCATAGCGCTGACACTGGAGCCCGAGAGGACCATGCGGGCATTGGAAAGAGGCAGGGGCAGAGACATTTGTAGAGCTTGCTCCTGAGGCTGAGGGAGTCAAGGTTGAGGTTGTGGAAGAAAAGGCATTAAAAAGCGAAGTTGTTTGATAGATCCAGTGAGCATAAGGGGTGCATAGTCACCCCTTATCTATTATATTTGTATGCTTGGCGTAAAAGGTAGCTTGGTGTGCTGCCCTGCTTATAAGTGATTATTGCCTGTAATACGAAAAAATGGTATTATATTGTCATAATATGAAAGTACCGCCTATTCTATATTTGTCACAGGAGAGTCTGTATGTATCTATTTGTGACTTTGTGGAGAGAAACAGACATATCCAAAAAGATGTTCACTTTGAAAGGTGAATATCTTCAAACATTTGAACAGGCATTTCCTGACTTCAAAAAGCGGCTTAAGGCGGGCATTCAAGGGTGTGTTGTATATTTCAACAAAGAAAAGGAAAATAATTGCTATTGGGCCGATGTAAAAGCTGTACAAGTATACAGGGACAGCATTGTGATTTATTTCAACAACTGTAGAAAGCTAGATATGTTAAGCGGAGATATTTATGTTAGCCTGATAAGATTCGGGTATAGAAATGGATGGATAAATAAAAAGCAGGGATTTTTGCCTCTTTTGTGTATTGTTGACAATAAAGAAGACTTTGATGAGATAAGAAAAAATACTTTCAGGGTTGTAAAGGATAAAAATATATTAGCCCACCTGCGTGAGCTGAGTAGTAGAAATGACTGGAAAAGCATATGTGATTTGTTTGAACCTCTGGAAAAAATACATGAAAGAGATGAATGGGATAATCATGAGGTACTATATGAAATAGGATATGCCTGCAGCAAGCTGGCTGAGCCATAATTTAAAGCAGGATGGCTCGATTATAATCATTGAAAACGGAAGCAAACAAAATTGCGAGTCTTTCAAAAGGATAAGGAATGCCCTTGTAAATCGAGGTATATACAATATCTATTCACCCTGTGTCAGCATTTGGGAGCCTAAAACCCAATATCACTGCGCTTGCTTTAATATGGTCAGATGTTTTTGGGATATACCCAAGATATATGAATATTTAAGGATGCACGGCCTGCGAAAGGCTGCCAGGTATGATGTCCCTTTTACAAGAATTCTGCAGAAAGCCTCGTCCTTGTAGGGCGGGGATGAATGCAAGGGTTGAAACTGAGAACCAAGTATGATATAATTAAACCAAATCTTGGAATTAAGAAGGTTGGTTTAGAATGAATACCTACAAATCCACACGACATGCTAAATTCCTAATCAACTACCACTTTGTTTGGATACCAAAGTACAGAAAAGACTTTTTAAAAGACCCTGAGGTAAAAAATACAGTTGAAGAAACAATCAGGGAACTATCCAAGACATACAAGTTTGATATTTTAGCACTTGAAATAATGCCTGACCATATTCATCTATTTATTTCTGCACTTCCAAGGTATTCTCCAAGCGAACTTATTAATGTTATAAAGGGCGCTACTGGCAGGAAGATAGGACAAAAGTTTCCTCAGTACAAACAAAGAGATTCTGTCTGGACAAGAGCATACTTTGTGGCAACTGCAGGTAATGTATCTGCCGAAACCGTCAAGAAGTATATAGAGAGCCAATGGAAGAAGGTAGAAAAGGATGGATAAGACATATATTTTGTCAGTTCCAGAAGAATATCAAGGTTTAGCGAGAGAAATTTCAATGGTATCTGGTAAAATCTACTCTAAAGCAGTAAATTTTTTTAAAAGGATACAAACAAAAGGGATAAATGTTTCGAGAAAGACATTTGACCAGTATATGGAATGGTGGCTGCATCAAAAGAGTTTTAAACTTCACAGTCAAAGCAAACAGGCAGCATACCAGCAGTTTTGGACTGCATATCAGGCATACCTGAAAAGATTACAAAAGGCAAAGGAGAAAGGCCAAGATACATCCAAGATAAGACCACCATTCAGGAACAAGAAGTATAATAAAGTGGTTTTTAAGAAAAGCGCAATTCATTTTAAAGATGGAGACTTGATTTTGTCAAATGGAAAGGAACAAGCACCAATGGTCATAAAAGGGTGTTCTCTAAAAGGTACGCCCAAGTATGCAGAGCTGATTTTCCATCAAGACAAGAAGAAATATTATCTTCACATTGTGGTTGAAGTAGAAGAAGGAAAAATTGAGAATACCGCAGGAGTCATGGCAATAGATCTTGGAGTAATACATCCGATAGTTTGTTTTGATGGCAGAGAAGTTTTAATCTATAATGGTGGTATTCTGAACTCAAAGATAAGATACCGCAATAAAAAACTTTCAGAATTTCAGCAAAAACTATCTAAGTGTCAGAAAGATTCAAGAAAATTCAAAGAGCTTTTGAGAGCAAAGAGGGAAGTATTGAGAAGAGTTAACAATCAAATTAGAGATGTGTTGGAAAAATACACATCTTATTTGGTAGGGTATTGTATTAAAAATGGTATAGGGACAATTGTATTAGGTGATTTGAAGGGTATAAGGAATGGGGCAAGACATGGGAAAGTACCGAATCAAAAAATCCATCAATGGATGTTTAGAAGAGTAGCAAGAAGGATAGAAGAGAAAGCCGAGTTTGTGGGGATAGAAGTCAAATTTATAAAAGAAAATGGGACATCACAGAGTTGTCCTGTGTGTGGTAGCAAAAACAAGCCAGAAAACAGGAACTATGAATGCAAAAGCTGTGGTTTTAGATATCACAGGGATGGAGTGGGAGCGATAAACATATACAGAAAGTATACAGGCTCTTTAAGCCTGGTAGTAGGGCTATTGGCTTGCCCCACAGGTGTGAGGTACACACCACACCTGTGTTGCCCTATTGAGTGGAATATCCACCCAGTAGGGAAGACGGCCTGAAATTCGGAGCTGTCAAGAATCCTCGCCCCTTCCAGGGCGGGGAGAAGTCAAAATAACCGGGTATGATAGAAAAATAGAACCCAATGTGGCACCCAAGGAGCATATTATAAAATCGTTTCAAAAGCTTTCTCAAATCATAGGTAGTGAAAGGGTAATTTGGAGATATGACCCCATAATAATATCCCGTGATATTGATGTCGAATATCACCGCAAGAAATTTGAATTTATTGCATCCCGATTAAGTGGTTATACCCAGCGTTGTACGATCAGTTTTGTGGATATGTATAAAAAAACCGAACGCAATATGAAAGGCCTGAACTTACAAAACATAAGCGATGCCCAAAAAATTGAGATAGCTACAGCTATTTCTGAGATTGCCCGTGCGTACGGGCTGAAAGTTAAAACCTGCTGTGAAGACATTGATCTGTCCCGAGTAGGAATATGCCATGGCAAATGCATCGATGACGACCTTATCGCCCGAATAAGCGGCCGTAGGATAAATGCCAAAAAGGATAAAAATCAGAGAGCGGCGTGCGGTTGTGTTGAAAGCGTAGATATAGGCGTTTATAATACCTGCAAGCATGGATGTTTATACTGTTATGCTAACTACAGCAATAAGGCGGTTAACAGCAACGTAAAGATGCATGATCCCAGATCCCCTATGCTTATAGGAAATGTGGAACCGGAGGATGTGATTATCAAAAGGAAGGCACAAAGATTGATAGATAGTCAGATAAGCTTTTTTGATTGAAACAAGTATATTTTGATTTAATTGAAGAGTACTGCAGGATATAGCATTAACCGGTGGTCAGGGAAAACGCAGCTGTTCGTTACGCCGCCGCGGTAAACCTGCTCATGGCGTATTTCAAGCTGAAGGATGGCTGGAGGGATGAGAGAAGTTTTCTATCGCTGCTGGCATCCCGAATTTTCAGCCCTTATATAGGGCGAATAAGGTCGGCATATCCAGCAGTGTATGAAGCGGTGCATGAGCAGCTTGGCAGACTGGCGCTGGTGGAGGCTGAAAATGTTTCATCGGTGGACGCAGCCGCCGAGCCTTTTGCAAGGCTGCTGTCTATTGTGTTGCCAGCTCCACAGCAGGGGAAAACCGAGCGAAGGATTCTGGAATGGATGGGATATAACCTGGGAAAGTGGATTTATGTAGTGGATGCCTTCAATGCCTGTTCAAAAAAAGGTGGCTTTGGGAGGTATACTGGCTGCTTTTGTTATGATTTCGCTGACAGCAGCTTATTTCATACCTGTAAACAGGCTGTTCTTCCTTGCAGTCAGCTCACTTTTTGTGTCAATTATGATTATGAAGGTGGACTTGCTTTATGCCGTTTTGCTCTATGTGGCAACAGCTCTGCTGGCATTTTTCATGATTCCGTCAAGGAGTATCGCTTTAGCGTATATTGTTTTTTTTGGTGTATATGGTATTGTAAAGTTTTTGTGTGAGCAGATAAGGAACGCTGCTATAGGCTGGGCTTTGAAGTTTGTTGCATTTAATGTGAGTCTACTAGTTATGTATTTTCTGGTCAGCCTTGTTTTTGGCGAAAGCATTTCATCTAGGCTCCCTCTGCCGCTGCTGTGGATGGGCGCCCAATTCCTGTTTTTGGTATATGATATTGCCTATACCATGTTCATAGGCTTTTATCACAGGAGGATGGAGAGGGTTTTGAGAGGGTGGTTCAGATAGTATACCCAATTTATAAATAGAAATAGTTAAAGATTTTTCATGTATCGTTTCTGTTCTTCATAAAAATTTTCACGGGTGCCGGCAAGTATCACCACAATTGTTGAATCAGGCTCTTCGATGATTGTATAGGCCAGCTCATAGTTTGTTTTATTGTAATAGATATCATAACAGAAGATGCCGGAAAGGTCGCCCGTTTTAGGTTCACCTATATAAGGATTCTTGAGGATTTCATCGACGGCTTTTTGAAAAGCTATTTTAAGCGGCTTTTCTTTCAGCTCTTTTAAAAAACGTGCGGCGGGAGGCAAAATAATAAGCTTATACATTATTCGTTCCCCTCACCGAAAACGTCTTCGTATGTGAAAAATCTGGCTTTACCGGCAGCAGCAAGTTGAGCTTCATTAAGCAAGCGTTCAATAGCAGGGCGGACTTTGCGCCGCATTTCCTTGAACTTTTCGAGAAGTTCAGACCCGGAAAGGCCTTGAGATATTAAATCAGCAAGGATTTGTTCATCGAACTCGCCGGTGCTCTCACGCACAGGGCGGATAACAATGGCATCGTTCTGGAGATAGCACTCAACTTCCTTTTCAATGCCGAGACGGTTATAAAATTCTATAGGAATAGTAATCTGTCGTTTCTTTGATACGGAAATACGTTTTTTCAACATGGAATTAACACCTCCCAATTGGTTTGGTTGTAACATAATTATTCCTCCTTCTCAGTATATGTTGAGTAATAATATAATATACAAATTTTCTTTGATTTAATCATAGCAAAGAAACAAAGAAAAATCAAGATAGTAAGATATCAGGGAGTGCATTATTAATGTCTAAACTTAAAATCCTAACAATATTCGGTACCAGACCTGAAGCCATCAAAATGGCACTGCTTATAAAAAAGCTTGAGGCGGAACCTCTTCAGGGGGATTGCAGGAGGAAGCAGCTTCTCTGCGCAAACTGGTACTGGTACTCAGGACCGAGACCGAGAGGCCGGAAGCGATAGAAGCAGGGCCCGTGAAGCTGGCTGGGGTTGTTGAGGATGATATATACAATATGGCTGCTGAGCTCTTGACAAATAAAGAGGTATATGAATCAATGGTAAGAGCTGTAAATCCATATGGCGATGGTAGAGCTTCTGAAAGGATAGTTAAGGCCATATTACATAGGTTTGGCCTTGGCGAGAAGCCAGAAGAGTTTGGGATATAATTTGTCTATTTAAAATAGCCTTGCCGACTCTAGCGAGCAGAACCTCTATATGATGAAGGTGGCCAGGGAAAACGGTGCGCTGGCGGCCAAGCTGGCAGGAGCGGGTGGCGGCGAGACCATCATGGCGCTGATGCTGGAGCCTGAGAGAACCATGCGCGCATTGAAGGAGGTAGGGGCTGAAGTATTTATTGAGCTTTCTCTCAAGGCGGAGGGGGTCAAGGTTGAAATTGTAGAAGATGATGGCCAGTGGCGATTGTGCAGATTTTTTAACTGTTTAGGCAGATGAATTTTTATGGAATTAGCTGTTTAAAGTTGTTGTAGGCATATCATCTACGATAGTCAAGGAATTGATCCTTAAAAACATTCCTTTCTTGATAACTACTTACGAAGAGGAGGTAGCCTGTTGGAAGCAAGGGAATTTTATAAAAAATACTTGGGCATAGAAAATCCTTTTCATCATCAGGTGTCTGTGTTTGAAAAACTCACATCTGGTTTTTTCCCGTTGGTATTGAAGGCACCTACAGGTTCCGGGAAGACCGAAGCGGTGGTCGCACCCTTTTTAAGTCAGTTTGTATCAGGGGATTTTATTATAGCACCAAGGCTGGTTTATGTGCTTCCGATGAGGGTTTTGGTAAACAGCACAGCAGAGAGGATAAAAGGCTATGCCGAAAGGGTAAGCTCCGGTATTTCAGTGGATATCCAGCACGGGGAAGACCCTGGAACGCCGTTTTTTATGTCCGATATTGTGGTCACTACATTGGATCAATTTGTGTATGCCTTTGCAAGGGCCAGCAGCCAGGTGGGGCGCCATCTGGATATGCCTGCCGGGGCTATTGCTTCTTCTATCGTAGTGTTTGATGAAGCCCACATGTACCGGGATGAATATACCTTTGCGATAATGAGAGCGATTATGGAGATTTTGCAAAAAAGCGGCGTTCCATTTGTGGTAATGACTGCAACCATGCCGGAAAGCTTAATGAAAAGCCTCTTTGAGAACATTCCTTTGAAAGATGAAAATATCGTTGAGGGGAGCACCGATATTAAAAGTTCGGTCGAGATAAAGCTTGTAAAGGATAAGCTGATAGAAGAGGGGGAATTGAACTTCTGCGATGAACTTTTGGAAAAGATAAAAGAAAAAAAGACCATCATTGTGGTAAATCAGGTGGAAAGGGCGCAAAAGGTGTATGAGACGCTAAAAAGAAAACTTTCTCTGGATGAAGGTAAAATCGTGCTGCTGCATTCCCGGTTTACCCGTTCCGACAGAAAAAAGCATGAAGAAAAAGCACTTTCGTTGATGCCTCGCAAGAAAGGTTGCCAAAAAATACATCTAAATGGTCCCGGAGTGGTGGTGACAACTCAAGTGCTTGAAGCTGGAATTGATTTTTCGGCACAACTTTTGATAACAGAGCTTGCACCGGCGGATTCTCTGGTACAGAGAGCAGGGCGCTGCGCAAGGTACGACGGCGAAAGGGGAGAAATGGTTATATACACAGAATACATCGATAAGAGCGAAAGCGTTCAGCTTCAAAAAGCGAAGGGAAAGGGCAAAAGGGAAAATGCCCAGGAAGAAACTGCAAAAGAATCCGAAAAGGATTATTTGCCATATAAAAATGAAGAGCTAAAAAACACGCTGAAGTGGCTTGAGGAAAATCCAGGGTTTAACATAAAGGACTTCAAAGAGGTAGCAAAATTCGTAAACGTACTGGATTATAGGGCAAGCGATTATGAGGCCAGCGATACCTTAATAGACCTATACGAATGCGTACTTTATGCAGACAGCGCTCCTGAAAACATCCAGGTGAAAGAGGGTAAACCAGTAACACTAATAGTGACCGACCTACCCAAAGAGGGTAGGAAGAAGCAGCAGGATAAAAATCAAACGTTAAATGTTGATGCTAAAGCTTGCTCTGTAAGCGTGGATATAGGTTTCGCGTTGAAGCTGCAACAACGCATAGTGGGGGAATTAATCTGGCAATTTGATGGTAAAAGTTTTAAACCGGTACCAAGGTTTTTTAAAAAAGCGGCTGATGAGAGCACGATCTCACCTTTTAAAACCTATATCTTACCGAAAGAGCATTACAGCGAAGAAAAGGGGATTTTGGTATGATGGTGGGGCTTTATAGCGCTAGGACAAAGGATGGCTTTGAAGCTTACAGTGAACATATTGAAAGATGTCTTGAAAGGTTTGAAAAAATATTTCCGGTATTTTACAGCAGTATTATCAGAATCTTTGAATACCACGGAGAGAAGGAAGAACTAAAGTCTTCTTTCGAAAAGATGGTCATGTTTCACGATTTGGGTAAATTGACGACAAAATGGCAAAAATGCCTTGTTAATGGTAAAAAAAGCCCAATCCATGCGCCTATAGGTGCCGCTTATTTATGGAAGACGCTGCCGGAAAATTTGAAAAATCCCCTTGCCTTTGCCGTATGTATCCACCACACCGACCAAGGCCTTTTAGGCGATAATATCGAAAAACCGGATGTAAGGGCAATTTTGGATGGCATTGCAGGATGGAACGGAAAAATTATATGGGATGAAAAAATAAGGGAGGAAGGGGACTTCATTCCCAAAGACCTTGAGGGAAAGGTGGATGTGACTTCCTTAAAGGAAATGGCCGTTGGCCTTCGGGAGTGGAGCCGGGGTTGTAGCATTCTCGAACAACATAGAAGAAGGCTCATGGTTTCCCTTGCCCACCATATTCTGAAGCTTTGCGATATTTCCGCCGCTTTGGAAAGGGCCGAGTATGAGAAAACGGATGACGTGTACGGAGGGTGGCGCATGGTGGCAGAGATCGAAAAATATGTGTTGTGTTTAGAGAAAAGGGTGAGATGATGAGCATAAGACTTTACACTCCTGCAACCGGCTTGCCGGACCTTGAGGTTAAGATAGCTTATGGAATTGCCAGGATAGGCCTGGAAGCTTTCGGCGAAAAAAAAGGAGAGATATTTTCGATTGAGGATTTGGGAGGTCATTACGAGATAGAGTTTTTCGTCGATGAAAGTGAATTCGACACCCTCGAAAAAACTATTAACCTGGTTTTGAAAAAGGTATTTTCGTCATTTCATGTGCAGAGGATGACGCCGGGAGTAACGTCCAAAAGCCAGAATAATGTTACTGTGTATGCGGGAGAAGAATATTCGCTGAATATTTATCAAAAGGCCTTTCATAGATGGGCGAATAAGAGCGGAGAAAATATCTGTAAGCATGCAGGAAGCCCTATACGCAACATAATAGCCTTGAGTTCCGCTACTTCTTATCATAATAGCAGGGATTTTATCGATTTACAAAGTTACAAAACTTCTAAAGCTAGTTATTTACAAAGGTCTACTGATAGAAAAAACATATGCAAAACTTGCGGGATGCTTTCGCTTTTGGGCATATGGTTTGCCACTTTTGTAATGAATTTTGGCGAAAATAAAGAGGTAATGATAATACCCGTGCCGGAAGGCAAAATTATGAGTTCGGATTTGAGAAGGATCTTTTCCATACAGCATCTGGTGAGAAGGGACCGTATTTCTGGTAAAGCACCGGAAAGGGTTTTGCCTTTACTTTTCTTTTCTAGGCTGCCTTCATCGGCGAATGTTTTGGAGAAATTTAATTTATTAATAACTGTCCTTGAAAGGGCCGGCGGTCAGGGCTACCGGGTAGACGGGTTTTATACTGTCCCCACTTCAAATTATATAGAATTTATAAATTCCAGCCCTTTTAACATAGCTATTGTTGATACAATGATCCGAAGGATGTCGGCAGAGAATGTAACTCTCACTTCGCTGTTGCACCTTAATAGTGCCGTACACTACAAAAACAAAAAGTCGGCAAGCCTTTTTGCACGGCAGTATGTCCTGGAGACGTCTTCAGAGGGAAAAGTGAATTTACTGTATCCGGAAACTGCGAAATATTTTTTGAGGAGGGTGTTTATGGTCAAGGAAGAAATATTAAACAGCACGGCCGTGAAGTCCTTTGCAAAGACGTTGGGCTATTTTGTATGGAATAAAAACTACCAGAACTACTCTTTTGCTGACGGTATAAGAAATGCCAGGACGGAAAAGGAAATGAGTGAAATACTGCAGCGGCTTATGCGCGAGGCAAAATTAAGGTACGACCAGGAAAGCAAAGAAGAGCAGAAAGGGGAGGGGATGCAGGCTGAAAGGCCTCATATTCCTTCGGCAAAAGATTTGGAGGAATTAAACCGGTTGATGAAAGACAGTTTTGAAGAGGTAAAGGCCGCACTTTACCTGTTGGCCTTTAGCTATGAATCACACAAAAAAATTTATGTGGGGGAGGATACCAATGCTTAAATTTGTAAGTTTTGCTGTGAAGTTCCAGATAAATGTTCATGACTTAAACAATGAGATGATAGCTGGTAATGTGAATGATATCAGAATGATTCAGTTCCTGGATGATAAAGGGAATTTGAGGGAGGAGCCTGGAGTATCGGGAAGGATGCTCAAACATTGGCATTACGAGGCAATGAGGCAGTTGATTTTAAACGGAAGTGCAAAAGGTATAGGCCTTTGCGATGCGTGCAGGGTGGGGGAACCCATAAGGCCATCGATGTTAAAAGACGGAGAATTTTATACTATAAAATCGGAAGAAGCAGCCGTAAAAGGATGCGGAATTTGCGATGTGCACGGCTATTTGATTGCAGAAAAGGCCAAAGGCGGTAAGGGCGAAGGGGAAGGCGAAGAAAAGGGCACATCGGCAAGAAGAGGGTCCAGGGCTATGTTTTCGTGGCTTTTGCCGGTATTGGACGTAGAATCCTGTTGGAAGCAGGTCATACATAACAGGGTTTCTTCAGACCCGGCAGTTATGATGCCTTTCAATAAATCTTATGCTTCGGGGTTTTATGGGTTTGTGTCGGTATTGGATGCGGGGAGGATAGGTCTTATTGAGTCGAAATTGGATTCAAGTGGTGCCGGTGCTCTGATTGATGAAAGCGAAAGAAAGTCAAGGATAAAAGTAGCGCTAGAAGCCTATCGTTATCTTATATCGGGGCAGATGGGCGCCTCACTTTCCCATGCCATTCCCCATATAAAGCCGCTGGAGGTGCTGGTAGCTTATTCGGAAGAAGGTCCACTGCCATTTCCGGTGTCTCCGATTTACCAGGACTATCTTGTGCTCACGGCCAATCTAATGCCCGAACACGCGAACCTTTTGTACTGGGGTCATGCAGAAAATGATAAGGCTGTGAAAAAGGATAGTATTGATGAAATATTTCATGAGGTTATAAATAAAATTTAAGGAAGAGATGGATATGAGGGCTTTGGTTTTTACTTTACGGTTAAACTCGCTTTATTCGATTAGGCTGCCTTTTACCTGGATGTCGGCGTTGACTTTGCCGCTTTTGCCGCCGTCGGCCATAAAGGGGATTCTGGCAAATGCACTGCAAAGATACAAAAACGATAAACATCCCTTGGAATACTTGGAACTCGTGGAGGACGCCGTGGTTTGGGCAGGGTCGCGCCTTATTTCGCCCTGTGTAGTAAAAAGCTATATAGTTTCTGTTATAACGAAGTGGGAAGTAAATTACGGTATGAAAACTACCAATGCCCTTGGCCGGCAGTTTGCCTTTACAAAGGAAATGGATGTGGCGGTCATATTAAAGAATGAAAATTTATTAGAAGATTTAATAGAAGCTCTTATGTCTTCGCCTGTGACCTGCGGTGATAGCGAGTCGGCGGCGGCAATTAAAAAGGTTTTTGTGAAAGATGTGAGTGTGGTTGAAGGAAATATTGTTTCTACTGGATTTCCAATATTATACAATGAGAATATTAGTTTGCTAGAGGGAAGCGGCAGAATCTATCCCATGCACGAGAAATGTCTTAAATCGGAGGATGGCCTTCCCTTATTAAATTATATAGTTCCGCTCGTTGAAGAACGAGGAATATTAAAACCTGCCCGGATTACCGTTAAGGTGAAAAACGAAGCTGTTAGGGTTTTAAGCATTGAAGGTGTAGACAATGCGGTGGTTCTTTTGAGATGATCGTATTGATGTACAAGACTTATTGCACCAATAAATTTACTGTCTTTGAAGGAATTATAAAGAAAGTGTCGAATATTATCTCTATAGCAAAAACAATGACAAAAAGAGGTAAATGATTTATGAGGTTGAAGCAAGTAATTATTAAAAATTTCCGCTCAATTAAGCACCTGGATTTTACTTTTCCTGAAAGCAACTTATTGATACTTGTGGGACCTAATAATGCTGGCAAATCAAACATTATGAGGGCGATTAATAATATTCTTGGGTTGGAATGGTGGACTAATAATAAAATCGAGCAATATGACTACTATGCAAGAAACAAACAAAACGAAATTTTTATCTCTTTAATTTTTGATAATGGGGAGCAGATGAGCTTAGAGTTTGATAGAAATAAAGGCGAATACGTTTTGCGGCATAAGAGAGAAGGATATAGGGATAGTTATTTATCAAAAGACAGTAAGTCAAAATATCCTTGTACATATATTGCTGCTGATAGGTCATTTAATAATCATATGTCATTTCACGACTGGACCTTGTTAGGGCAGATACGTAAAACATTTCACCAGCGTGCTGACAATATAGCTGCTCAACTTGAAGAGAAGTTCAAAGAAATTGTAGCCTTATTTGATCAGGTGGCTGGTTTCCCAGAGTTTAAACAAAACCTGAGCAGGTATTTCGATGAGATGCAAGGAGATATGCCAATTAAAGTGTCGGTGGATTTCAAACCGTTTACCCCTACTAACTATTTTAAGACCATGCAAATATTAGCCATGGATCCAGCGCAAGGGGATAAAGACATTGATCCAGCGGAGCTTGGGGAAGGAACTAGAAATCTTTTGATTCTTGCACTTCTTAGGAGTTATGCAGTTACTTTAAGGCAGTCTGGCGAGCAATTATCAGGTATTCTGGCCGTAGAGGAACCGGAAATATACTTGCATCCCCAAGCTCAAAGGAATTTATTCCGTATTTTGCGTGAAATTGCAGATAGTGGAATTCAAGTAATTATTTCTACACATTCAAGCCATTTTGTGGATACAGAATTTTTTGATTCCATCGGCCTGGTTCGTAAAGTAGATGATGACGAAATAAAAGGATGCCAGCATACTACCTTAACATTGGTAACCAAACAAGATCTTCTTGAGCATTGTCATGCGACAGGTGTACCCGAAAATAAAGCTACTCTCGATAATATAACGGAATACTATAAAAGTACATCAAATTTTCGATTGAATGAGGCTTTTTTTGCTAGGTTTGTGATTTTGGTTGAGGGCGAAACCGAAGAATTAGCATTGCCCGAATATTTAGCTGCAGCTGGGTTGGATTGTGATCGAAGGGGCGTATCTGTGATTGCGGTTCAAGGTAAAAACCAAATCCCCAAATATTGGCGTCTGTTTAGCAAATTTGGAATTCCCATGATAGTGGTTTTTGATAATGACGATGATGGTGTGGATAGTAAAGGTAATAGCAATGCAAAGCGTAAATCAAATATTAATTTGGCCAAATGCTTTGGTTTATCACTCGAGCAAATTTTACACACAAAAACTTGGGATAAAACGGAGAGCAAAAGAGAACCCAAAACAATACTTGTGATATTAAGTAAGGATTTTGAAACAGCGGTAAAAAAAGATTATGAAAGTAGAATTGTTGGTTATAACTACCTATCTTTTGATGATATGGAAAAAGAAGCGGTGGATTTAATTAAACCTGTATCTAGAAATCAGGCGAAGGGGCTTATAGCTCGTTATATTGCTCGAAGAATTCATACATTTATGCCTGAATATGCACCCGAGTTTGTGCATTATATTGCAGGGATAATTAATGAACAACTTAAATTGCAGTATACATGATTTTTCGTATTTTGATGGGTATTTGAAAATGATGAATGAGCAATTTATATCGCTTGAAAAGGTATTACTTTTAGTAATGCAGTCAATTTCATCGAAGTGAACACTGGGCCTTTCTCTCCCGGGTTAGATTAAAGTACCCACCTGCTAGAATACGGTGAAATTACAATTCCCGGGTGAGATATGTTTCCACAAGGAAGTGGAATTACATTCCCCCGGGAATCGTTTAAAGTCACTTTATATTCGACTCCAGCATATCAATGAGTTTTTTTATGTACTCATAAAGCACTACCATATCGCCGCGGGTGGCGGGGCAACGGAGTTCATGGTCAAGCTCCTTAAAGGAGCTTATCTTTTCAATGCCCTGGTAGTTGTTTTCGAGAAAGTGTTTTTTTACTAGCTGAGCGTTCAATATGTTCTTTTGTGTGGTGCTGTATGACTGCAAAAGCTGTATATCCACCCCGTTTTTGAGGACCACGGTGCAATACTTGCCTTCCTTTATCACTTCCTCTATGCAGCTTAAGTTTATATACCCGAAGGTTTGGTCCCCTTGGACAAGGGGTTGCCTCACCACAACGTGCATCAGTATAAGGTCGTGCTTAAGCGGTATAGGTATTTTAACCTTCTGGCCTAATATTTCTCCATACTTTCTCCGAAGCTCTACAATGTCGTAGGAAAGGCTGGATGCAATGCTTTTAAGTACCGCTTTTATTTTCTTATGTATCACCCTTTGATTGCCCTCCAGGGTGATGAGCACGGTGGTATCTCCTACGCCCTGAGTATAGACCGGCAGTAGGGCGCTTATGCCCTCTTCAAGATAATTTTCCCGCTTCCTCAAGCTATTGCCCTCCCTTTTTAAGTTTTGGTTATAAAAGTACTTAAACAGGCATACAGTTACATTAAGTGACGTAGATGGAAAAATAAAGTATGGAGAAAAGCAAAAGCATCACCTCTTTGATAATTTTTATCAAAGTTGGCATTTATGTTTGACCAGGGCATAATATATAACTAGAGGCAGGATACATTTTGTTTATAGATTTCATGCCCGGTGTTTATCGGGTGTGTTTTTTTAATCGGAAGTGATTAAAAAGGGCTTACCATCATTTGCATAAGACCATTATATACTATATTTTCCAAAAACACAATAGCCTGTTGCATGTGATTTAAATTGATGGGGAGTTAGCATTATAAGGTGTTAATTTTATCCAGAAAGGAGCTTTGCTATTCATCCATATAGAAGATTACTTCTTTTTATGATTCAATCAGAATTAAGTATTTTTAAGAAATCCGAAGGCGGTATAGCGTTGGGTACGAGCTTTTTAAGCTCGTCATCCCGCGTGATAAAATAATCTGCCTATCCTTTCCTCTCTTATTTGCTTGAGAGAAATGTCTTTATTTGAATAGTTGCGCGTAAGCCCATACAGAAAGTCAGCGTTGGGCGTTCCCTGCTTGTTGATGGGTACTAGCTTTGCCACTTCTTTTCCGTTTCTTGTAATGATTATCTCTTGCTTTTCTGCCAATTTCAGATATTTGCCGACTCTCATCTTAAACTCGGTGGCGTTGATAATCATTAGTAACCACCTCCAAATATGTTTTAGCTATTTTTAGCATAATGGAAATAGACTATAATATCAATATTTAAATTGACCATTTAATCAAAAAGTATACAGCCAAATCTATTGCTTACTATGAATAGAAGTACTTTAATAGAAATACTTTGTAAAACTGCACAACATTGCCGCTGAAGTGATATCTTTTATTTGGATATTTATGGATGGGATATGTTATGGATATGTTATCATTTCGCATTAATATGGTATAATATTTATAAAAGGTTATGGAAGGCGGTGAACTATGGATTTTGTTAGGAAGGTAGTTAATAGTAACGTTTTAGCGGATATTATTGAAATACCAGAGCATTTGAAAAACAAGAAGGTAGAAATTATTATTTTGCCTTATGATAATGTAGATAACGAAGATAATTTTTCAGTTCATAAGGCTAAAAAGGCCAGAGGGTTACTGCAGAAATACAGAAATAAGGAACTTCAAAGTTTAGAAAATACTGCATGGGCGAAAGCGGTGATAGAAAAACATGAATCTAGTTGATGCCAATGTGGTTTTACGATATCTGTTAAATGATGTAGAGGAATTAGCAGACAAAGCCGCGGTGTTGTTAGAAAATAAAGAATTGTTTATACCTACAGAAGTAATAGCAGAAATTGTTTATGTTTTAGAAAAAGTATATCAGGTAGAAAGAGAAGAAATACAAAATTCTCTGTTGGAATTATTTTCTTACAACAATATTCAAGTAAATGACCTTGAAGTTATTACTGAAGCTTTAAAATTTTATGTAAAGAAAAAATTGGATTTCGTTGATGCAATTTTGTATGCCTACTATAAGGTGAGAAAATACAATGTTTATACATTTGATAAGAAACTGAGTAAATTGCTGGACAGTCAAATACCTACTGTTTAAAGAAGCGGGGGTTTGTTGGGAGCCATGGTTAACTAACCTCAGCTACATCAGTTTTTTGAGTGGAGTGTAAATAATTTTGTGTATGGGGGCTTTTAGAAAATTGGGGGAGCGCAAGGGGCAGTAATCCCCCTCAATTTATTGAGGGGGAGGACGTCACAGATTTGATATATCGTGATTCAATCAGAATTAAGTATTTCAACAAAATCCAAAGGAGATATAGCGTTTGATACGAGTTTTTTAAGTCTGTCATCACGCGTGATAATATAATCTGCTTTTACCTTTCTGGCACACTGAACCTGTAATGCATCTTCAAGGTCTTCGATGGATGGATTGGGCAGGGCTTTTTCTACATCCTTGTTCGTTATGCCGATTAATTTTACGATGTTCAAAAGAGCTTTGATTGCCAGAGCGGCTTTATCGTTTCCCAAATTTTTTGAGATAAAATAATAAAGGTCAGTCACAGCAAAAGAAGCGATATACGCTTCTATTATTTTTTCTTCAGCGTTCTTGAGAACTTTATAGGAAGCTGCATCAAACGGACTCCTTTGCAGTATAACATCCAGTATAACGTTGGTATCAATTAGGATTCTCATATTTGCCTATCCTTTCCTCTCTTATTTGCCTGGGAGAAATATCTTTATTTGGATAGTTTCGCATGAGTCCATACAGGAAGTCAGCGTTGGGTGTTCCCTGTTTGTTGATGGGTACTAGCTTTGCCACTTCTTTCCCGTTTTTTGTAATGATTATCTCTTCTTTTTCTGCCAATTTCAGATATTTGCCAACTCTCATCTTAAACTCGGTGGCGTTTATGATCATTAGTGCCCACCTCCAAAATATATTTTAGCTATTTTTAGTATAATAGAGATTGACTATAATATCAACATTTAAATTGACCATTTACTCAAAAAATATTTGTCACCTATGAGTAAGCTGAGTACTTACCAAAGACGCTCTTTGTATTTTGGGTATACCCGAAATGGATTTAAATCATCACAAAATAAGGGAAGCTTTAAATTCGATGATGTTTACGGAGGTAGAAATAAATGGTCAACTTCACTTGATCAAGATGAAATTAAGCGAAGGAACGAATGAGATATTAAGGGTATTGTGAATAGCGCCACCCAAGAATGTCCTATCCATTGAAGAAGCAAAAGCTTTTACATGGTAAGGGATAGGTGTGGGTACAATTTGCGCATAGATTTTTGGGACTTTAACTGACGAAGTCAGGATGTATGCGACATGTATGTGGTTCCCTTATCCATGTTCTTTATGCAACACGGCTATTACAATTAATGTATATGATTCCTATGCCTGTATACAAATATACTGTGGTCATTTCCCCTGTTTCTTCTTCCTTTTCTCCTTGATAAAAGCAATCAATTCAGAAATTGTGAAATATTCCTCATTATCATCTGGTTTTATCTCATTATCAGCATTACTCGATGAATCGTTTGTTGTATCCTTGTAAGGATTTGGAATATCCGATAGCCCCATAAGGTAATCGGCGCTTACATTAAAAATTTTTGTTAGTTTGATTATGGTTTCAGTGTCTGGATCCCTCTGGCCTATTTCGTACATTCCTATTGTACCGCGGGAGACGCCTAATTTTTCTGCCAGTTCTTTCTGGGTCATACCATGTCGAGTGCGCAGTTCAACCAATCTTTCGGGGAATCCCATTTTTCAGTACCTCCGTTATTGTTTCTACAGAAGATAATCATATCGTTACATATGTAATGATTATGCTCTGTAAACAGCTGGTTATGAATACTTATTTTTACGTTGTAGCACACTTCTTTCATTAGTGCCAGTCAGCAGTTTGTTTATTTGTGATTGATCAGGAAAACACCCCATAGATAACATGCTAGCCGCCAGAGTTTTTGGCCAAGTATCTCATTAACGTCTTTGTTATACTTGCAGACCATAATGATGGAGACTAAAATAGGGTATAAGCACTCTTTTCACCTCATTATCAGACTTAACTCTTAGCGCTCTTATTCCGCTTATACTTTATGAACTCTATATATTCTTGAATAAATTGTTTTTCACTTGCTGTAAGTTTAACATCAATATTTAGCTCTTCTTTAATTTCGTTTTTATCTAATCGAGTTAGTATTTCTTCTAATGACTTCAACTCATCAATTATTTTGCTCTCATCATTCGGTGGTAACATGTCACCAGAAATAATCCACAAGGTTTCTTTTGAAATTTTTAACGGTATTGAAAGTTTTTCTAGATGTTCCTTATTAGGAATTTCTTTTTTGTTGAAAAAACGTGACATTTTTGACTTATCGATTCCTGTTGCTTCAACCAGATCTTTTTGAGTTAAATTAAGGTGTTTAGCTAATAAAATAATAACTTCATTAACAGCATATTTTCTATTTATATATTTATTCTTTAATTCCTCTTCGTTAATTCTCATTAGATATCCTCCCTTAAGGATAAATTCTTACAAAAATCAACAACAAAATAGTTGACAAAACTAAGAAACGATGCTATACTGTATATGACAAAAAAATACAGCATAATTCAAATCCAACATATACACAACATCAATATGTTTTCTCAAACTTATGCCACATTAAACGCAATACGTTGAATTTGAATTATGCACAAAAATAAAACATACTTTATGATCCGTTCTTATTATAACAAAATTCTTAAAAAAAATCATCAAAAAATATAGGAGGTGACATGTCGGTGTAAAAAATTGAAAATTCCTAAAATATACTAGGAAAAGCGTAAAAAATGGAATATTTGCAAAGGAGGACTCAAGATGGGAATTAACAAAAGGCTAAAAATGGTGTGTCTTTGTTTGGTGGTGCTCCTGGGTATTACCATGCTAGGGGGATGTTCTAGTCAGGGTAACGAGAACGGAGCAAATCAATCAAGTTCGGCTGCTAACCAATCGGGAAGCTCTAACAATGCTAGCGAGTCTACTGATACTGGCAATTCCAAATCATCTCAATCGACACAGAAGGAGAAGACCAAAATTGTATTTTGGCATAACTGGGCTACGGGACCGTCTGGCGAGTCCATCAAGAAATCGGTGGAGGAGTTTAACAAATCCCAGGACGATATTATAGTTGAACCTTTGTTTGTCGCCACGGATGCAGGAGACTCCATAACTTCTAAGTTGCTGACTGCAGTAGCAGCTGGAAATCCTCCAGATGTAATGCTGGCCAGCAGATACGGAATAGCGGAATACATGGATGCCGTTACAATTCTCAATGATTTGGCGGAACGTGATAATATCAATGCCGACATGTTTTACGAATGGGCATGGGAAGAAGCAACATACGATGGACAGCTTTTAGGCCTTCCTTATGACGGTACCGCAAGGGCGCTATTTTATAACAAGGACCACTTTAAAGAAGCTGGGCTGGACCCAGAAAAACCGCCATTGACCATTAGCGAACTGGAAGAGTACGCAAAGAAGTTAACGATAAGAGAAAATGGCAAAATCACCAGATTTGGCTTTATACCCTGGTATGGAGAAGGATGGCTTTACACCTGGGGATGGGCTTTTGGTGGAGAATTCTACGATAAGGAAACGGGAAAGGTAACGGCAAATCATCCCAAAATTGTTGAAGCCTTGACGTGGATGACCAGCTTTGCAGAACAATTTGGCATTGAAAATGTGACGAATTTTACCAGTTCGGCCGGCAGCGCTGCTATGAATCCCTTTATCTCGGGACAGCTATCCATGATGGTTACCGGTAATTGGATGATTGCACAGATTGAGCAGTATAACTCGGACTTGAACTACGGAATTAGCTATATCCCTACACCGGATGGCAAAAACTTCACAACCTATGTTGGTGGAAGGGCGTTGATAATACCCAAAGGGGTAAAGAATCTGGAAGAAGCGTGGACGTTTGTAAAATGGATGTGTACAAGCGAAGAGGCGCAAAGCTTGAAAAAGATGACGGGAGAATTCTCTGCCAGACCCGATGTAAATGCGAAGATATACGGTGATGATCCAAGACAGAAAATATTCCTCGAAGTATTGCCGAATGGAAAACATCGTCCGGTGATCCTTGCAGGAAACATGATGTGGGATGAATTGGCCAAAGCGCCTGATCTGGTAATAAATAAGCAGGGCACTCCCAAGGAGATACTGGATCAGATTACTGATAAGATAAACAGCGAAATAGAAAAGAAAAAGAGGAGCCAATAAAGATTTACTAAAGCAGGGGGAAGGGTTGTAAAATCCTTCTCCCTCTTAAAATAAACTTGGCGGGGAGGTATACAGTTGTTTTCGGCAAGGACAATTGCAGGGATAAGGCCAAGGATGGTATGGAAGAGAAGAGGGATAGAAAGCAGAAGGGCCAAGTATGGTTATATCTTTGCTCTTCCTTGGATGACAGGTCTGCTTCTCTTTTACGCATATCCGCTTCTGAGTTCTATTTATTACAGCTTTAATAAATACAACGTGATAAGCCCTGTTGAATGGGTTGGGCTTAATAATTACAAGGAGCTGTTCAATGACCCGTTATTCTGGACAGGGATTAAAAATACGCTCTATTATGCCTTGTTTGCCGTTCCCATTAGCGTGGTATTGGGCATATCCCTTGCTCTTCTCTTGAATATGCCCATAAGATGGCGTAGCTTTTTTAGGACGGTATTCTTTATTCCTACTCTAGTGCCAGTGGTGGCGACTGCTATTATATGGCAGTGGCTGCTAAATCCGCAGTTTGGTTTGATAAATCATCTCCTGGAGACAATAGGGATTGGCGGCCCTCCCTGGTTGGGCGACCCAAAGTGGTCAAAACCCTCTCTTATATTAATGGCCCAGTGGGGCATTGGAAATAGCGTTATAATTTATTTGGCCGGGCTGCAGGACATCTCAAAGGACTACGATGATGCTGCCAGGGTGGACGGAGCCAGTGGCTTACGAAAGGTGTGGCACATCACCCTGCCGCTTTTGACCCCAGTGATTTTCTTCAATATGATAATGGGGATTATAAACGCTTTGCAGGTGTTTACACTGCCTTATGCGTTGACTTATGGAACAGGAAATCCCGCCAATTCGCTTCTTTTTTACAGCATGCATCTGTATAATAACGCTTTTCTGTACATGAAGATGGGCTATGCGTCGGCCATGGCATGGATACTGTTTATAGTGATAATGACCATAACGCTGCTGCTGTTCCGTTCTTCCAGTAGATGGGTGTATTACCACGGTGACCAGTAAAGGGGGCATGGACTGTGAATGTTATAAGAAAGAAGTATCCGATTATACTTACGTATATAGTGCTGATTGTTGCTGGAGCGGTTTTTCTGTTGCCTTTTATATGGATGGTGTCTACATCTTTGAAGCCTGATACCCAGCTGTTTGTTTCCCCACCTGTATGGATACCCAACCCTATAGCATGGGAAAACTACTACCGTGCCGTTACCGTCGTCCCGTTTTTCACTTATATGAAGAACACATTAATTGTTGCGTCTTTAGCGACAGCCGGTGCTGTAATATCCACGCCTCTTACAGGCTATAGCTTGGCGAGGATTAAATGGAAAGGGAGAGAGCTGCTTTTCATCATCACCCTGGCCGTAATGATGATACCTTCGCAGGTTACCATGGTGCCGCTGTTTATCATATTCTCAAAGTTGGACCTGGTCGGGACGTTTTTGCCTTTGATATTGCCCTCTTGCTTTGGTGTACCATTTTTTATCTTTCTGATGCGCCAGTTTTTCAAGCAGCTTCCCAGAGATTTGGAGGACGCGGCAAGGATTGACGGCTGCAGTGAATTCGGCATCTATTTTAAAATCATGCTTCCGCTGGTTCAGCCGGCCATCCTCACCGTTGCCCTCTTTCAATTCATGAACTCGTGGAATGATTTCATTGGCCCTTTGATATACCTCAACGATGAGGCGAAGTACACTTTGCAACTGGGTCTGCAGCAGTTCAAACAGGCATACAATACTATATGGAATCAGCTGATGGCGGCTTCAGTCCTGGTGGTACTGCCTATAATCCTTCTCTACTTTTTCGTGCAGAAATCCTTTATACAGGGTATTACCTTCGGCGGTGTAAAAGGTTGAGTTATATTTTTCTAATTTAGGTTATATTTTTCAATATAAAAATTAAAAGAAAGGGTGTGTCTGAAGATGGGGAATAAGGTCAGTTTGCGTGAGAAATTCTTTGGGTGCATTGCCGGTGCGCATATCGGTTCAGCTATGGGAGCGCCGGTAGAAGGGTGGACATATGAAATGATAGAGGAGAAGTATGGTACCCTGGACCGCCTGCTGCCGTATGAGCACTACAACAATGGATGGGTCCGGGAGCCCGGTACTACCGAAGACGGCATAGAAAGGCAGAAATTGATGATTACCGCTATTATAGAAAAGGGCGATCGAGTCAATGCCGAAGACGTAAAGAACGCTTGGATTAAATACATTAAGCCGGAATCGGTGGGAATGGTATCGGAGCCTTTTGAAGCTACACTGCTTGCAATGGCCAAAAGCGGAATACCTGCGAGGGATATAGGGCGCTACTGCGATTATTCGGGCTTGAATAGCTTTGCGCGTTCATGTCACCCCATAGGCCTTATCAACGCAGGGGATATGGGGGCGGCCAAAGAGGATGTGCTGGAGGTGGGGCAGCTGTATCAGACCACCAACAGCAGGGGATTGCAATGGGCTGTTGTGACCGGTGTGGCCATTGCTGCAGCCACCCGGCCTGATGCTACGGTGGACAGCGTGCTGGGGGCCATATACGATTACTGCCATCCGGATATAGTGCTGTGCGAATTGGACAGGGAACTCAAGCGCACTGCAGGCTGCAAAGATTTTCGAGAGCTGCGGAAGGCGTTTGACAGCGTGTACAATGGCCGTGGTATGCCCTATGCAGCCAGCTACGCCAATGAGGTGGTGACCAAAGCCGTATGCATATTCCGAATGGTAAATGGAAACACGAAGGATGCGATGATCGCCGCGGTGAACATGGGGCGGGATACCGATTGTATAGCTGCCATAGCAGCTGGCATTTCCGGTGCTTTAACCGGTGCGAGCTCCCTGCCTCAGGAGTATATAGACCAGGTGGACTATGCAACCAGCGTGAACAAGTACACTAACTCCCAGCGAACCTTGAGGGAAACCGCCGATGGGCTGTATAACGCATGGCTAAAAAGGGTAAATAAGCTCAGGAAGTATGTGGAGATGATGGATTATTGATGAAGTGGTAGCCTCATTTGTGATTTCGATTCTGGCAAGGATGTCGTAAAATGATGTCGCAGGGTGAAATTAGGTTACGAGGCCAGGTGAAAACTGCTTGACTATTAACGCTTTCTACACCATGTATAACCCATGATAAACCCTGCGTCACTACAATTGCGATATAACCCGCTGCTGGGATGTGTATCATTCGCATATTTGAATTTATCAGTTTAACAGTTGCCATTTTGGAAAGGAGGGCAAGGAGATGGAAACTTTTGTTGCTGCAAATAAGGGAAAAGTCCATATACTTAGGCTGGATCAGGGAGATTATGTTTTGGAATCGATTTGCCAGCTAATAAATGAGAAAAATATTCGACATGGCGTAGTCGTATCTGGGATTGGGACATTGGATCGGTGTGTTATGCACATGGTTACCACTACCGGGTATCCACCGCAGGAGTATTTTGCATCATGGGAGAATCAGTCTTTGGAGCTTTTATCCCTGCAAGGCATAATCGCAGATGGCTGTCCACATCTTCATATGGTGGTATCCGATAAGGAAAAGGCCTATGGTGGACACCTGGAAGAAGGATGCAGGATATTGTATCTCGGTGAAATTGTGATACAGGAGATAGAGGATACAGACATACGCAGGGTTCCAAACGAAAAAGGCATCATGATGTTGACGGCAGATAGACTGGGTAGGTAAAATCGATTATCGCTTGGTGTATAAAATAAATAAAGGAATGAGAGCGTAGTATAACGTAATATACAGTGGATTGAGCAGTCTATATCAATTAATTAGTTTACAATACTTCCTTAAATAGGAATCGCAGTTTCCGGGGGATACATTTTTCTTTTGAAGGAGAAATATATTTTGAAGGAGGAAATATATCCCCCCGGAAATTGTTTAAAATCACTTTAAATTTGACTCCAGCATCTCAATAAGCTTCTTTATATGCTCGTACAGCACCACGATATCGCCCCGGGTTGCGGGGCAGTGCAGTTCCTGGTTAAGCTCCTGAAGGGAGCTTATCTTTTCGATGCCTTTGTAGTTGTTTTCAAGGAAGTGCTTTTCAACCAGCTGGGCGTTTAATATGTTCTTCTGGGTGGTGCTGTATGACTGCAGTAGCTGTATCTCGATGCCGTTTTTGAGGATCACCCTGCAGTACTTGCCTTCCCTTATTATTTGGTCTATGCACCGGTAGTTTATATACCCGTATGTCTCGTCCCCCTGGACGAGGGGCTGCCTTACCACGACGGGCATCAGTATCAGGTCGTGCTGCAGCGGTATGGGTATTTTGACTTTTTGCCCTATGATTTCCCCGTACTTTTTCCTGAGCTCTACAAGGTCGTACGACAGGCTGGATGCTATGCCCTTCAGCACCGCCTTCATCTTTTTGTATATCACCCTTTTTTCGCCCTTCTGGGTGATGAGTACGGTGGTATCCCCCACGCCTTCGGTGTAAACCGGGAGCACGGCGCTTATCCCTTCTTCAGGATAATTCTCTCGCTTCCTCAAGCTATCCTCCTCCCTTTCATAGGCTTAACATGCCATGCCAGATACACAAAACAACATAAATGTAAAAATGTGGACAAGCATGTAAAACATATGGCCATTTAATGAATTTTATTAAAACTGGTATTTATGGTCGGGCATGGTACATAATATAGAACTAGAAGAAAAACGGATTTTTATATTTTTAATTGTCATGTCATGCCCGGTGTTTATCGGGTGTGTCTTTTTTAAGTTTACGGATGTGCATTGAAATGAGCTGCTCATCTTTGGTAGGGACAGCCTTGTGATTGGCTGTATTGTCGTTAGCTGTGTTTTATAATGCTGCTTTTAAGCGTCCAGTTTCTTGTTGTTTTGCGGTTTTTGTTGTTTTGCGGATGGACAGGCAGTAAAGCTTTTGTGAAAGTGCTCGCTCCTCCCGGCCACCAGGCATTTCCTGGCCATTTGCAGGTAAGACTATTATATACTATTTTTTCCCAAAACACAATAACTGCTCATATTTAATGTTGAGCCGGATGACGCGATTGTTGAGAGAAAAGTACAGAGATTAGCCGGTAATTCAGGTAAGCTTTTTTAATTGAGACAGGGATGAAGTATTAAGATAAAATTCGGCAAAAAGCTGCCCCAAGATATATTGGCTAGAGATGATATAACAACTTTTTTGTTGTTTTTCTTTATATTTGTTATTTGACAGGCTACAATATTTCTAGAGATTAATTTTAAAATTAGTCTTTAGATAAACTTATAAGGTTGTTGTATGATATTTTTTTATCATAAACTGGTAGAAAATTTTTACTTTTTGAAGGAAAACAACTTTAAATGTAGAATAATATACTAAAAGTGAAAAAACGTAAGCACTTGCATTAAATAAGAGCAGCAGATGGTACACATCAGCTCGACCTTTAAACTTTAAATTGATTGGTAAAAAGGGGTTTTTAAGATGTCTAAAAAGGAAGTTGTTGTTTATATTAAAGCGATAACTCCGTTGTGGACTGGCGATGCCTGGCGGGAGAATTGTAGCATACGGCCTTCTTCTCTGTTGGGAAGCCTGAGGTTTTGGTTTTCTGTATACTGGAAAGTTATTAAAAATGGTGAGGTTGAAAAATTGGATAAGAACGGTGTAATTGCTGATAATATACATGAATTTGAAAAACCAGAAGAAGATTTTACATTTAAACAAATTGTATTGAATCGTTTACTTGATGAGAAAGACAGCGAAGACATTGATAGTGTAATGGACAGAGCTCTTGAGGAACTTAAAGTGTCTGTTCCATCACGTTTATTTGGGTGTACTGGTTGGAAGAGCAGGATAGATATTGAGATTAAATCTTTTAGCTCAAAAGAGTTGAAAAAGCGAGATGTAGAGTTTAATTTCCCTTATGGGCAAGTAGACAGTTCAGGATGGTTAAAAAGGGTCCTTTTTCAACATGGTTGTAAAGTTAATAAGTATGAAGGTGTTGAGTTAATTATTAAAACAACGGAGTACTGGTGGGATAAATATTTGGCAGATTTTTTTGAATTTTTTAAAGATAAGATAATCTTGGTTGGAGGAAAACTTTCATTTGGTTTTGGAATGGTTAATATCAAGCTGGGCGGGGATTCTGATTCAACAAACGATACGAGCTCAAACTACAGCGGAATTGATAATGTAATGCTGGTGCGCAGTATTAGAGGGATAAATTATGGAGGAGATAAAAGGGAGGTTTTGGGCTTTAATTTTAAATATTATTTGAGAAAAAATGAAAATAACAGAAAATATAGAAAAAAATATTTTGGGAAGAAGGGAAAAGCTTCGAGCATTTACGTATCACACTTGTTAAAGAATAAAGAAAATTCCGTTTATTTAATAGGTCTCAATAATCCGTTTAGCGAGCGACAAATATCTGAGTATGTTTTTAATAAATATGCTGGTTTTTTGCTTGAGTTGAGTGAAAATAGAGGTGGTCAAAATGCATAAATATGACGCATTGCTGAGCATTAATCCCAAAAAAGTTGAAAATTTGGCAGAATATATATCATACTGTAAATATTATTTTAAGCCAAAAACTTATGAAGAAGTTGGAGATTATTTAGAAAATAAAGACAAGTGCAATTTACTGGATATAATAAAAAAAGATTTTGGCTTTATAAGGCCCGAGTCAGAAAGTCAATTGGATGATCTATTAAGAAAATTAAAAAACTACAAAACACAAGAAACAACCAAGGATTTTCCTTTAAGCTGGCTGAAAAATGAGATTTTAAAGAAGAGTAATAAAGAATTCAAAATTGAAAATGACCATCAACTTGCCGACTCTGTTCATATATCCGGCATTTTTTCTGATTACGATGGGGCCAGTAACTACGTAAAAAAACTGCTTCGGTATTCTTTTATAGTTCATGCCAAGTTTATATTGAGACAGCCATACTTTTCAAAAGATGATGATGAGTTTTATATAATCCAGAACCCTGTTTTAAAGGAATGGGTGTTTAAAGTACCCATGGTGCGAGGTAGTTCCTGGAAGGGTGCTTTGGCGTCTGTATTTGCAGATTTACCAGAAGCGGGAGGGATTGAGGACAGGCAGCAATGTGTAGGTAGTTATTTCAGGATATTTGGAGTCGGGTCGGAGTCCATAAACACGCTAAAGGACAGCATTGAAAACAGGTTGCATTCTGATGGGAATGTTGAGAGCC
Source organism: Caldicoprobacter oshimai DSM 21659 (assembly GCA_000526435.1). Taxonomy (GTDB): domain Bacteria; phylum Bacillota; class Clostridia; order Caldicoprobacterales; family Caldicoprobacteraceae; genus Caldicoprobacter; species Caldicoprobacter oshimai. The sequence goes on along the minus strand of JAGB01000001.1, from coordinate 970,368 downwards.
TAAAAAGTAAACTGGTGGAGATTTTGATTTTTGAATTGGGTATCAATCTTGATAAGGTTATAATTGAAAAGATAAGAAATGTCACTACGGAGGACGAAATTATAGGAATAATTGGAGATATTTTTTCACGGGAGGACGAAGTGACTGAGAAATCCAAGTTTCTTAATAATATCACAACGCGTAGGGGAAGAGCTGTATTTTATCCTACATATTTTGATTGTCTTTCACTGGAGATAATAAATCCTCATAACAGGAAGGATCGAGCCGGAAGTGGACCTATTCATTTTGAAGTAGTTCCCGCTGGTACAGAGGGTATTTTACAGATCGTATATATCCCTTTCGATGCTGTTCTGCTTGAGGAAAACGCTGTAAAGAATGAGGTGAAAAGGGATTTAATCTCTCTGCTGTCGGCCATAGAGAGATTGTCACAGCGTGGCATTGGTGCCAAGACAAAGCTTGGATGGGGGACTTTTGAGCTTAAAGAAAAGCATTGCTATATCAACGGCAAACTGGGGTTAGATGATAATTTTGATGTAAAAGGGTGGTCAATATGCCAGTACTAAATTTAGAAAACCTGAGGGATTACAGGGATGAGATTTTGAAGGCAGAAGCTGTTTCGCTCTTTGCTCTTTGGGATAAAGTAAGCCCTGATAAACAAAATAAAGCAAATATCAATTTGATTATAAAATCTTTATCTGGGTGGGAAGATGTTTTTAAAAATAAAACGATAAAAATTTTAAATAAAGATTTCAATTTATGGGATAATTTTCTTAATAAATGGCGCGATAAATGGAGGTCTCGACGAAAGGAAGATAAAGATTTTCTATTGCAAGTGTTATATGGTATTGGGGAGAGTTTAAACTCTGGGATCGACAAGGGGGCTCCTCGTGGAGACGTTAAAGTCTTGCCGGAAGACGATAGATGGATAGCCAACGCTTTTGGTAGCCTTAAGAAAAAGATAATTTATCTGTATGTAGATGAATATTGTATAAATAATAGAATTTCCAGTTTAAAAAAACTCACAGAAGATTTTTTGGATTTAAATAGGGTAGACTGGGACAATATTACTATGGTTAGAGGAAAAATTGAAGAAATTTTTGCTGGTCTATTGAGTGATGATAGATTTCCTATAAACGATGTATCGTTGTGGGACCAGGCTTATATGGCGACTGCCATGTTTAAATCCTCGCTTAGCGAGTATGTTTTACAGAATAATGGTATTAATGATTTGCCTGAGAGGAATGAAGTAAAATGGCGTATTCTCGGGATTCAATACGATAAGCTTGGGCTTTCAGAAAAGGGTTATAAGCCTTCTCAAATTCAGTGGTACAGGGAAACCGCTAAAGAAATCGATGAAGAGGTCAAAAAACTGCTGGAGTATGACTACCCCATTGGAAATGAAATATATCGCGATGAGACGGGAATATATTTTTTGATAGGTGAACAGCTGGGGAAAGACATTGGCGGGGACAGTATTGGCAAATTGCATCCTGACCTTAATGAGATAAATGAACGAATACTAAACATTTTTAAGGATAAGTCTATGGATGAATTCTATCCTGCAATTTTCGTTACCAAAGCCTCGAGGGGCCTCATGAATTTGGGCTACCTTGTGGAGAAAGCCAGGGAGAATTTTTTGAAGGCCGACTGGCACAAGAAGAACATTAATATATGCATTGAAAAGTCAACAAGAGGGAAAGCAGTGGGGGTTTGCCAACTGTGTGGACAGAAGATGGTGTTTGAGTCGGATAGAAGAGGCGAGTACAAATATATGTGTGATGACTGTTATGAATACAAAACCCAGGGGAGAATTGATGAATGGCTAAAGGAGACAACCCAAGAGACCATATGGATGGACGAATTGAGAGACGTAAATGATAGAGTCGTATTGGTGACCATGAAGTTTGAACTCAAGCATTGGTTAAACGGGGATATGCTCAATAGTATGGTGATAAGGAAAGAAGATTATTTGAATATGCATAAGTTATGTGTAAAAACTTTTCAAGCAATCAAGAAATTATATAACAAAAATGCTTTTACCTTAAATAGCTATAAATTAGCAAATGGAGATTTCAATCAACAATTTGCTTTGGAAGTTGAAAATATATTAGTGCCGATTAGTGATTCAAGCTTGTTGAGGGCATATGGGGGAGTTAAACTTTGCCTGGAAAACGGAAACTTAAAACTAGTTGATAAGTACAATAATCTACAAAGTCTTAAAACTTTATTAAACAACAATAAATTTAGTAATTTTATCAAAATTTTTGATTTCAAGTTGTTTAATCTTTTAGCTAAAGATGCTTACGATGGTTGTCGAAACAATGAAGAAACTTTTGACGACTTTATAAGACAAATTTTCTTTGGGTCAGTTGCAGGTACTTACTGGGAGAATTGGATAAAACAAACTTTATTAAACTTAAAGATTAATTGGGGTGAAGAAATTATAGACTGGTCTCAATTAACCGACCAGGATATAGATCTTCTATCTACCATTCTACTCCAATTTCTACTTCGCAAGAACCCTTCTCCTGCAAGGTTGAGAAGGGTTTGGGAATCCACAAAGGAATTTTTTGAGGAGATAGAAAGGGATATATGCGATTATGCAGGTATTCCTGAGGAGAGGAGGAAAAGGTATTACTGGGATAACGGGAATATTCCCGAAGGCGAGTATCGTGATGGGGATGCAGTATTCTGGTCTACCCAAAACAGGGTGTATTTGATCTCATATTTAAAGGATTTGCCGAAACATAAAAAATTCAAACTGAAAAAGTATTCTGAGAAAGGAGCTGCCGGGGGAGAAGGATATGTGGGTGAGTTGGAACTTAATGAGAGTAGAGAAGAGGTCTATAAGCCTTATATGTCCATTACCGATCCAACTCCGGTTAGCTGGCAGTTTATTATTCCCGCCGAGTATGTACCCAACTTGATTGATAATATCATGAAGAAATATGACCAACATTTTAGATTTGTCTACGGGAAACTGCCCCTTCATATTGGCATAGTAATCCAGGATTACAAAAAGCCGCTTTACGTTGGGATAAAAGCGTTGAGAAGGATAAGAAGGGACGTCGAAGATGTGGGGAAATTGGAGATTAACGTGAAGGCCTCTCAAATCAAGGATAAATTAAAATGCCAGAGGCTCGAGGAATCGAAGAATGATACTCAGAGTTACTATTCCCTGTACTGGGGTGAGCATAACAACGGCTATGAATTTTATGTAAAACCGGCCGGCGCCCAAGGATATCACAGGAAATGGATATGCGCTGCTGGAGACATTGGTGATGATGAAAGTGTTTGCATTATTCCCAACACCTTCGATTTTGAATTTCTGGATACAAACAGGAGGAGAAATGATATCTATTACGCGAGAGATTTCGGATATAAAAGAGTGGCAGAAATTAAGAACAACAGGCCGTACGAAATAGAAAATTTCTGGAAAAAATTCAAGGTTTTTAAAGATGTTTTCGGAGAGGAGAAGCATTCAACCAAGCTGCAAAAACTAATATATCTTATTTGCGACAAAGTTAGTCTCAACAAGTGTAGTCTTAAAGATGATGCTCTTGCTTCTTTTATGGCTTCGGCCTTTATAAACGTATTGGAATTGCAAAAGGACGAAAAGATGCTTGAAAAGATTCTGCGAATTTTTGAGATTGAGAAATCATCGGTAAAAAGTGATGGAAAGTTGGACAAGGGCAGGCTTCACTGGCAGCTTGTGTCAAAATTAAACCGGAAAAATCTAAAACTTTTCCTGGATATGTTTGAATTCTGGCATAGAACATTGAAGGAGGTATGATGAGATATGTGTGAAAAGGTAAACCCGGTTAAGGAGTTGAAGATTTACGGTATAGCCAGCGACCCGGTCCATATCGGTACGGGAGGGTACACAATAGGCAGGGTTGATAATACAATAGTCAGGGACCCGGCGACGAATCTTCCCAAAATTCCCGGTTCAAGTTTGGCAGGGGTGTGGAGATACTACATAACGCTGGAAATTCATAAATTCTTTAAAAGTGATGATATACGCATCAACAGGAAAGAGAGAAATGATAAAGGAGTGGACAAGATTTTTGTGAATACTGCACCTCAATGGATTAAAGAGTTTGAAGGCAACAAGTATGCAGCCATAAAATGTGCCGGTCAGGATGAAATGCCTACACTTACTCTGGAAGAATCAAAAAATGAAAATACAGGCCATTGCGGGCACTGCATAGTTTGTAAGGGGTTCGGTTTTTCTAAAAAGGATGTAAGCTTTCAGGGTATGATATATTTTGGAGACCTGCATATTCTGTTTTTCCCGGTTTTTACAAGGGAGGGTACGAAATGGATAACCACAGAAGAGATATTGCGGGATGCTGGGCTGTATGATAAAAGTGACAGGCATTCTGGGAATGGCGAAAAAGAGCGGTATAAGTATGTTTTGTTGGGAGAAATAAAAAAAGAAGGGGAAGAGGGCTATATAAACCTTGGCTGGATGTATCTGCCGTATGAGGTTTATAAAAGAAATATAAATTTGAGCCAAATGTGTTTCAGCGCTGACGGAACCGATTCCGGTACATTCCAATTGAAGCCCGAAAATATCATCATTGTACCCGAGGAGCTGTTTGCGCACATTGTCAATTCCAATCTTGAGGTCAGGACGTCGGTCGCAATAGATCCTGTAACGGGAGCAGCAAAGCCAGGTGCTTTGTTCACTTCTGAAGCTATACCTCGAGGCACCATATTTTACGGGGATATAAGGATATTTGATAAATCGATTTTTGAAGGTATTGATAAAAATGCCGGGAAATTACCCGCAGTGGACGACCTTATCAGTGCGCTGCTGGATTCCAAACACTACTTTGAGACCCTGGGCATTGGCGGGATGACTACGCGGGGATTCGGGAGAATGATTTTGAAAGTAGGTGGAGAAGAAGACGCACAGAGAAGAGAACTATGTGGAAAGCATGGGGAAGCCGGTAATGCTTGAAATTATTCAGGTTGTGGGAGGGAAACTGTGATGTATAGCTCTCTGGAAAGTATTATAAATGATGTTGCCTTCAAAATCGTACAGCACAAAGTTTTCGCGGATAAAGGGAAGATAGATGACATTTTAGGGGTTCTCGCCAGTAACGGTGTATACGCCATGTGGGTTTACATAAAATCAAAGTATAAGAATGAAGAGGGAAAATTAATGAATGAGCTAAAGCCAATTTTTAAAAAGATAGCCCCGGACAAGTTTAAAGATAATAATGATTTTGAATCTTTTTTTAAAGATATTGCCGATGACCTTTCTCTACTTCTTTTTGTTAAAGATATTTTGGAAAGGACGCTTAGTTATGCTCGTTATCATGCAAAAGCAATGGAGGATTCAAAATGAAATGGTACAAGCTTGTTTTTAAACAAGAACAGCCCATACACATTGGTGCCTTAAAATGGGGAGTGATAAACGAGACCGAGATTTTCATCCCCGGCTGGACCATGTGGGGTGCTTTAACCAATCAGTTTTTAAGGATTAAATTCAAAAAGATTCGAAACAAAAATGAAAATGAAGGTAAGGCGGAATACCCAGAAAAGGCAGAATCTTGTGATATCGAAAGGTTCAAAAAATTTTTTGAATGCATTACTAATTTTTATCCAGCCTTATACCGGGGGGAGAGAGAGGAAGAAATACTGCTTTCAGATCCCCTTTTCCCCTGCTGCGTAAGGGGTATTTTCCATCTTGGAGATTATTCGGAGGAAAGATTTAGATTCGAATTTGTTGATACATTTGTATCAACTGCGGTGGAGTCATTATCGAGAAGGGCAAAGGATGAAAGCCTTCATGAATTTGAGTACATATTGCCCAAATCAAATCTAAAACAACTTCACTGGGTGGGTTTGATAGGTGTTGGAGAAGAGGCCCATCACGAAGTCGAAGACTTTTTAAAAGAGTTTCCTGAAGTATATATTGGCGGGGATTCCAGATATGGCTTTGGACGTTTAAAATTAATCGGAATTGAATGCCTTAATGATGGAGGCGAAGAAAGAAAAAATGAAGGACAGCAAAAAAACGAAGAACTTGTAGCATGGGGTCTGGATGAAGATGGCTGTTTGTACCGGGATGAAAATGATGACGGTCTGGTTCTCAGACAATTTTTGGAGTTTTCGCCTGAAATAAAATTTGAAGGGGAAATTAAACTTATTGCAGATTTTGACTTTACACAAAACATTCCAAGGGTTCAAAAAGCAAGGTATTATATAAACATAGGCAGTAGGGTAAAGGTCAATGATGTTTCGCTGAGCTATGACGAGCTTAAAAAATATTGGCTTTCTAAAGGTAAATTTATAAGGATAAGACCTTAGCACCTTAGCTCATGAGATGGACCCGTGAAGGTAAATAATTTTGTATATGGGGGCTTTTAACTCCTTTTCCACTGGGGAGCAAGCGATGGGATTTTGGGCCTTGTGTTGACGGCCAGTTTGGCTGCGTTATTTAGAATAACCTGCCTTCTATTTTCCTGTAGGTGGTTGACCGATTCACTTTATGTTTAATATGGTATAATAAATAGAAAAACTAAAAATTTGCCGAGAAAATATAATGGAGAGGATAGCCATGAAGAAAATACCTTATGGTATGTCCAATTTTAAGGCCATGCGAGAAGAAGGATATCTGTATGTCGATAAGACGATGTATATAGAGAAGATAGAGAACATGAGCGGTAAATATCTGTTCTTTATAAGGCCAAGAAGATTTGGGAAAAGCCTCTTTCTTTCTACGCTTAAGCATTATTATGATATAAACAGCAAGAAAGATTTCGATAGGCTGTTTGGTGACCTCTACATAGGGAAGAACCCCACTAAGATGAGGAATAGCTATATGATATTCAGGCTGGATTTTTCGGGCTTGGATACAAGCAATAGGGACAGGTTGGAGATATCGTTTAAACAAAATCTGATTGATGCAATGTGTGGTTTTTTGGATGATTACCGAAATATATTTAATGATATAGAACAGATAAAACAACGTATCTACAAAAGCCCGGATATAAAGTCAATAGTTAGTCAGCTGGTAAATGAAGTAAAGAAAGTAGGGCAAAAGATATACCTGATTATAGATGAATACGACCACTTTGCCAATGACATAATAGCCCAGGGTGACAGTGAATTTTACAAGGAAATAATCAGGGCATCAGGTTTTGTAAGGGATTTTTACGAAACTCTTAAGATAGGGACGGAAACGGTAATAGACAGAATGCTCATAACAGGGATATCTCCGGTAATGCTGGACGATTTAACAAGCGGGTTTAACATAGCTTTAAACGTTACAATGGATTTAAGCTTGAATGAAATGTTGGGCTTCACGGAAGAAGAAGTAGTGAAGGTATTAGAAGAGATAGGGGTGGAGAAAAAAGATGAGCTGATTCACCACTTAAGAGAGTTGTACGATGGCTATAAGTTCAATAAAAATGCTAAAACTAGGGTTTATAATCCCGATATGGTTCTGTATTTTTTGGCACAGTATAAAAGCACAGGAGGATATCCGGAATATTTGATAGATGATAACATGAAAACAGACTATGAAAGGTTAAATAGGCTTACTAGAAATGAGCAGAACAGGTCATTATTAGAAAAAATCATAAAAGATGAAGGGATAGTAGCTGAGATAGTGACAAAATTTTCATTTGACAGAATGTATGATGAGGAGTACTTTGTTTCGCTGTTATTCTATATGGGGTTGCTCACCATAGAAAGGCAGGAAAAGACGAGGTTGTTTTTGAAAATACCCAATTACGTAGTTAAAGTAATGATGTGGGAGTATATCGAAAATAACTTAAAGAAACAGCACAGGATAGATCTTGACCTGAACGAGTTGAGGAAGACGATAGAGAAGATGGCATATGAAGGAAGGATAAAGCCGTACGTAGAATATATAAGCCAGAACGTGCTGAAGACTTTGTCAAACAGGGATATGATAAATTTCGACGAAAAGTACATTAAATTGATTTTGATCACCTATCTTGTGAACAGCAAGGCTTACAGGCCGGTAAGCGAAAGGGAAACAGAAGGAGGGTATATAGACATATATCTAGAAAGGGATGCAAGGATACCGGATGTAAAATACGAGTGGTTAATCGAGTTGAAATATATAAAAAAGGGTGAAAGAAACAGCATAGACAGGATAATTGAAGAAGGGTTGAAGCAGCTCAAGAGATATGGTGAGAGCAAAGGCCTGCAAGGCAGAAAAGATTTAAAACAAGCGCTGCTTATATTCATAGGAAAAGATGAATACCGGGTAATTGAGATTGGGTGATTGCCTATGGGATTTGATACGCTTTCATTGTCAGCAGGTAGTAGAAAAAGCACTAAAAGTGTATTTTAGTATATCTGGGTATACCGTCTAAAAAGACACATAGCTTGACGTATTTTGCTTGATTGGAAATTTGCGTTAACGTTTGGTTTTAATTTTTATTTAAAATAGCCAAGTTCAGTAGTATACAAAATAGCCAATATAAGCTATAATAATTATAGGCCAAAGGAGGTGGGCGATATGATACAGGTTAGTTCAACAGAGTTCAAAAATAATGTTGGGAGATATATAAAGCTTTCTGAGAAAGAAGATATTCTAATTTTAAGAAACGGTAAGGTTGTTGCAAAACTCACAGCAGTATCAAAAAATGAAAAAGAAATTGCTTACAGCAGGCTATTAGAGATGATAAAGCAGAGTGAACCGGTTACTGAAGATATTGATTTAGATGTCATGAGAAAAGAGAGGTTAAATAAATATGACAGTATTACTTGATACAAATATCTCTCTTGATTTTTTGATTCACAGGCAACCATTTTTTGAGACGGTCAATAAAATATTGATCATGATTAAAGATAACTATATAAAAGCTTATGTATCGGCTTCATCAGTAACTGACATTTATTATATTATGAGAAAATATAGAACACAGCAAGAACGAGTGTTAATGCTGACCGAATATTTTAAGCTTGTTGATATAGTAAGTACTACCAAAACGGATATTTTAAGAGCCCTAAAGATGGAAGCTACGGATTTTGAGGATGCAGTCACCTTTCAGATTGCAAAGCGTAAAGGTGTTGATTATATTATAACCAGAGAGAAGAAGGGATTTACGGATCAAGCAGTCAAAACAGTCAGTCCAGAAGAGTTTCTAAAAATAGTTTCTTTGAAATTGTAAGAACAGGTTTCACCAAAAGCTTAAGAAGGTACGGTGATTGCCTATGATACCACAAGAAAAAATCAATGAAGTTGTCGAAAGAATTGTAAAAAATGTACAGCCTGAAAAGGTGGTATTGTTTGGTTCGTATGCCTATGGTGAGCCTGACGAGGATAGTGATTTAGATATTCTTGTAATCAAAGAAAGCGTTCTACCTAGGCATGAAAGAGTGAAAGAGATAAAAAAGTACCTGCGGGGTATTAAAATTCCGGTAGATTTAATCGTTTATACAACAAAAGAGATCGATGAATGGAGGGGAGTACTGCACAACTAACAGAGTTTATTGAAAAGGGTCAATTGAACAAGTTTGAAGTTTAAGGGTTAATTCAGTGTTTTGAATATACTTTTGAACTGGCCTGGAAAACCATGAAATATTATCTGGAGCAAGAGGGTTTTGATGTCAAAACCCTAGATCAACAATAAAAACTACTTTTCAAATACAGTTAATTGAAGACGGGTACACATGGATTGATGCATTAGAAAAAAGAAACCTGATGGCACATACATATGATGAAAAAAGAGCAATGGAAGCAGAAGTTTTAATAAGGACGAAATACTATAAGATAATCAAAGACCTCTGTGCTAAGCTGGGGGAATTATAATGGATTTTGGATTATGTCAATCGGACATAGACTATATAGTCAGAGTTATAAGTGAATTTTCAGAAATTGAAAAAGCTGTAATATTTGGTTCAAGAGCTAAGGGCAACTTTAAACCTGGTTCAGATGTAGATATAGCTATTTATGGAAAAAATATAACATTTGACACTGTATCTGCTGTTCACTCAATGTTAGAAGAACAGGGGCCTTTACCATACTTTTTTGACATAGTAGATTACACGCATTTGGATCATAAGGATCTTAAAGAGCACATTGATAGAGTAGGGAAAGTGATCTTTGAAAGAAAAAGGGCGGCGGAGGATTTTGAAAAAATACAATCGTTTTCTTTAGAAACGTCAGAGAAATTTACTGGTACGCTAATTTGATTACCGCAAATTGCGAAAAGGTTGTTGTGTTTGTAAACGACAAGAGATATGTTATTATGTTGTATGGGCTTAAGGCCAGGGATTTTAAAAAATTGGACAGACTGTTTATTAATGCTCTTTGGGGAGTTTTTACAAAATTTCCGCCAGAGTGCTCCCAATTTTAATTGGGGAATGAATGGCGGCTTGATTAAATATAAGAGAGAAGGGAAGAAGGATGTATAATGTAAAGCTGAAATGCGAAGTGATAACGCCTTTGTTTATGTCAGGTGTAGATGGAAATGCTCTCGAGATAAGGCCTTCCGAATTTAAGGGAATGATGCGCTTTTGGTGGAGAGCGGCGAGAGCTTTGGATGATATCGACAAGCTTAAAGACAAAGAGAGTGAAATTTTTGGTGGAGTAGGAAAACGAGAGGGAAGGAGCAAGGTATGGATAAGAGTTTTACAGGGGAATATTTCTACACAAGAGGAATTAAGGTTGGGAAATTTAGAATTGGGTATAAAATATCTCTTGTACTCTACCATATTGCCAAATAAAAAGAAAAAATACATAAAAGAAGGTTCCACTTTTTATATTGAACTTGGTGCCTTTGAAGAAAAGTATCTAAATCATGCATTAGCTTCATTATGGCTTGCCATATATTTGGGTGGTTTCGGAACGCGAAGCAGAAGAGGTGGGGGCAATATCGTAGTAACAGAGGTGGACAAGCCTGTTTTTATCGATTTCATTCCTAAAGGAAAAAATTTTCAAAAAGTGGCAGAGTGGTTAACCACAAATTTTCAGATAGCCAAAGAGATCATAAATGGTTCTGATAAAACCAATTTTGCTTCAGGGTACAGTAACTTAAGTATTTCACGCTTTATAATAAGCAGAAATGGCCACCCGTCGTGGAAGGAAGCTCTTAATGATATTGGAGTCATCTTCAAAGGTTTTAGAGTGAATGCTAGAAGACAGGTATTTAAAAGCGCTATCTTTGGCCTACCTGTAAAACATCGCAGTAGCGGGACGGTTATTGGAGTAAAAAAAGTTGATCAAAAAATTTTGGAAAAATTTCAGAGGAGAGCTTCTCCTATTATAATAAAGCTTATCAAAGTAGGTGAAAGGTATTATTGGCTTGCCATCAGGCTGGCCGGGCAATTTTTGACCGACGGAGTTGTACTGACCTTTAAAGGTAAAACTCAAAAGCCAGACTATGGCCTTATTGAAGAGTTTTGGTTACAATTAAGAGGCAAAGGAGAGGAGAGATTATTGTCTGTTCCCGACTATCTGAATGAAATTGTAGATAAAATAAAGCAAAGTCTTGAACCAGAAAGGATATATTTATACGGGTCAAGAGCAAGAGGGGACTTTAAAAAGAAGTCAGACGTAGATATTGCGGTTGATTCGGACAAAAGTGTGGAAGCCATGGATATAATTGGGCCTTTTGATATTGTCAATTTAAAAAAAATCAACAAAGAATTCAAAGATAAGATATGCAGGGAAGGAGTTTTACTTTATGAGAGAAAGGATTGAGAAATTTTTTAACGATTTTGAAAAAGCTATTAAAAATCTTAAGACGGCAACGGAAGTGGCAGAGGACGATTTAAGTATAGATGGAACCATAAAAAGATTTGAGCTTTGCTATGAGCTGGCTTGGAAGCTGATGAAAGAGTATCTTGCGGATTTAGGGATAATTGTAAGGAGCCCCCGTGAGGCTTTTAAGCAGGCTTTTATCAATGACCTTATTGAAAATGAAGAGGCCTGGTTTGGAATGATTGAAGATAGAAATTTGCTTGTCCACACCTATACTCACGAGCAATCAAGAGAAATCTTCGAACGGATAAAAGAGGAACATGTAAAGGAATTAGAAAAGTTTTACAAGATAATAAAACAAAAAATGGCAGATAATGAGGTTTAAGCAGTTTGAAAAATGTCAGGGAGGCATCCTTATATGAATGATTTTGCTTCTAAATTTAAAAGCTTTCTGCTTGAACTTATTGATAAGCACATTGATGTTGATGTAATTAGACATCCTTTAAGCGACGGAGAAATAAAAATTGATTCCATAGAAAAGGATACTATTTTTTCTACTATTGAGGAAGTCTTTGATGAGATTTCGGAAAAAGTAAATAATCTTTCGGAGAAAGATGGACTTTTTTACTTGTGGCGCAACCTGTATGATTTAATTGTTCAAAAGCTAAATAGAAATGCAAAGAGGTATCTCTCTCAATTTCCTGCTGACGCAAAGGATAACTATTCTATATGGGAACATCTTAAAATTGCCAGCGCATTTCAAGGCGCTTCCCTTTCTTTATTCCTTTTTACTCTGGGGCCGGTGCAGTCATTTATTGCTCAGGCCCGTAAGACGCAGGATTTCTTTTCGGGAAGCTTTTTGCTTTCATATTTGACATTGGTAGGAATTGAAAAAATAGCGGAGAGGTACGGCCCTGCGAATATAATCTATCCTGACCTTTATAAACAACCCCTTGTAGACTTGTTGCTTGAACAAAAAGGTTTGAAAATTGAAAATTCTCAGTCCTCTTATGCGGATCAGGCTACTGTCCCCAATAGGTTCGTGGCAATTTTGCCGGAATGTGAGTCTGAGAAGATTAAAAAGATAGCCGACGAAGTTACAAAAAGGATAAAAGAAGAGTGGAATGAAATTATAGCCAAAATTTTGAAAAACTTTGGATTGGATAAATATGTGGAGAAATCTAAATTAATAGAGAAACAAATAAGAAGTTTTCCTGAAATTTACTGGGTAGCTATTCCTTTGAAAAAAGAAGGCAAGAACATCAGCCCCAGTGTTTTTCAAGATTTTGTTGAAGAAGTTAAAGGATTAAAAGAAGGCGATACAGGTATTTCTTATCAATTAGCTTACACCGCGTTAGAAAAGTTTGTTGGTGCCAGAAAGAATCTGAGGGAATTTGAGCAATCTGAAGAGTATAACAAAAAATGCCATGTATGCGGGGAAAGGGAAGGCTGGATAAAAGCGGGGGTTGGCAGGATTGAAGTTGGGAAGTACATAAGTGAGAAAGAGAGACTTTGCACTGTGTGTTTTGTAAAAAGGGCTCTAGATAAATATTTAGGGGATAAGTTTAAATATGTCTCTGCTTTTAGAGATTTTAATTTTCCATCTACCGCTGAGGTAGCTTCTTCTGACTTTAAGGAAGAAGCATTAAAGAGAGCTAAGGAAGAATTTAACGGTTATGTTGAAGAATTCAAAAATGTTTTAGGAGAAAAATTCTATAATTTAAAAGTCAAACCTTTACCCAAGTTAAAGGAGCTATTTGAAAAAGGAAATATAGAAAATATTGAGGGAGAGTGGTTTTTTGAGAGCAACCTTACCAAAAAGAGGATAAAAGAGGAATTAGGGCTTGAGCTTACAAATGAAGAGATAGATAATTTGAAGTGCAAATTAAAAAATATTATCCAAAAAACAGGTACCTCTAGTCCTTATTATGCGCTGATAAAATTGGATGGAGATGATATGGGGAAATGGTTATCAGGCGAGAAACTGCAGGAATTTTGGGATACCACCCACGCTGAATTGGATAGGAAACAAAACTTGCTTACCCCCGCCATTCACTCTTCTATTTCTACCGCATTAAGAAATTACACCATAGAGTTGGTAAGAAGGATAGTGGAAGAAGAACATACAGGGAAGCTTGTGTATTCTGGAGGAGACGACGTACTGGCTTTTATAAATCTTAAAGATTTATTCCAGGTGATGGAGAAATTAAGGGCTGCTTTTTCTGGTCACGTAAAATTTGAAAATGGCCGGATACAAGTGGATTGGAACAATGATACAGGATTTGTAGAAAAAGAGGGACAATTAATTTTAACAATGGGTAAGAATGCCGGTACGTCTGCAGGCATTGTCATTGCCCATTATAAGGAGCCCTTGAAAATAGTACTTGATAGGGTGAATGAAATGATAAATAAGGCAAAGGAGATGGAGGGAAAGGATGGGTTTGCCATTGCTCTCATGAAATCTTCTGGGGAAATGAGGGTGGCAGTGAGTAAGTGGAGATTTGATAATCTGGATGTAATAAACCTTTTGTCTGAGACAGCAAAGTATTTCAAAAAAGAAGAAAACGGAATTTGGATTTCTAACAAGGTTATTTATACATTAAAAGAAGAATTTAAGAATCTAATAAACAACAATGGCAGATTCATGGAAGATCCACAGCTATTTAAAGTGGAGTTGAAAAGAGTGATACAAAGAAGTATAACTGGCGGTAAAGAGGAAGAGAGAAGAAAAATCGCAGAAGAAATTTCCAGCAGGTTATTTCAACTTTTTGAAAAAGATGAAGCTCAAAATCTTGCTAATTTTTTAAACTTAATAGAAGTTTCCATCTTTGTAGCGGAGAAGGAGGGATAGTGAGGTGTTTTTAAAAATCACTCCCTTGGATACATTGTTTTTCAGAAGTGGACGACCTTTTACAATGGGGGAGAATTCCTGGGCCGATGCTGTTTTCCCGCCATTTCCGGGTACATTGTACAGCGCAATAAGAAGTTTTTTGATATTTCGGTACGGGAAACTAGAAGATTTTTACAACGGGTTGCTTAAAGAAGATGTAAAAAGGGTAGTGGGTACGCCTTGTCAGAAGGGAAGTTTAAAATTAAAGGGGGTATTTCTTTATAGCAACGCAAGCCCTTTGTTTTTAGCGCCCAGAGATGTGGTGGAGGGTTCTGAAAAGGGGAAATTATACTGCCTGGATTATTTAAAGAAACCTCCTCTAATGGTAAGCGATTATAAACTTTCTGATATACTGGTTTGGAAAAAGAATGAAAAGGCTGAAACGACGGATTACTGGCTAACTGTAGAGGGATTTAAAAAGTATTTAAAAGGTGAAAAGGATATTTTTGAGATTAGAGGAAAAAGAAATTTAAAGAGAATGTATAGGGAAAAGAGTGAATTGTTTGTTTTGGAACCGAAGGTGGGCATAAAAAGGGATCCATATACTTTAACTTCCGAGGAAGGATATTTGTACAGAATTTCTCTTGTTAGACTTAAAAAAGATGTAGCCTTAATTGCAGAAGTAGAAGGAGTGGAAGATTTTCCGGAAGAAGGGGTTTTTCAACTGGGGGGTGAAGGGAAAGCAGTAAAGTTTGAGAAATTAAAAAATGGTGATGATGGGGGTGTCGCAGAGCTTGAGGACTTAAGAAGAATGGAATTCGATTTGAGGAATGGATACTTTAAACTTTACCTTGCAACTCCTGCTATTTTTGAAAAAGGGTGGCTTCCTCGGTGGATTGATGAAAACGACGACTATGAAGGAAAGTATGAATATAATGGGTTAGAGATCAAGTTGAAACTTATGGCTTGTGCTATAGGAAGGGCTTTACCAGTTGGCGGATGGGATATTTATAGAGGGCAGCCCAAGCCTATGAGAAAAGCCGTACCGGCCGGCAGCGTCTACTATTTTAAGGTGTTGGAGGATGACTTAAAAGAGGCTGCATACAAAATAAAAGAGCTTTTTCATTTTAAAAATATTTCTGACGTAAATTCAGAGGAAGGTTTTGGACTTTCCATAGTGGGGGGAGTGAAAGTATGAAAAAAGTAGTGACGATGGTGGGTACTTCAATTTTTGAAAATTACGTAAGGGAAATTGATGATCAATATTTTGGTAATGATATGGAGGATTTAAAGGAAAAAGCGGCAGAGGAATATAAGGAAAATGACCCTCGCATAAAGAGAATAAAATCCAAGCTTGAAAAATGGATTTCTGAATTTTCGGAATCTGATAAAGAAGAACTTTCTGCTGAAATAAAAAGCCTTGTAAAGCTTAAAGAGAGATTTAAGGAAGATTTTGAAGTTTATCTTCTTTATTCCGATACGGCAATGGGTAAATTGGCTGCAGAGATTATAAGAGATGTTTTACAAAATATGGAAATTTTTAAAGATTCGGAGATTAAAAAACCTGATTGCATAAATAACCTTCAAATACAAGATAATGAGAAATTCATCATAGGAATGAATAATCTTATACATAAGTTTTATGATGAAATAGCAACAAGTGGATGGGGTGATAATGTAATTATAAATATAACTGGAGGTTATAAAGCCACTATTCCTTATCTTACTATATTAGGCCAGGTAAATAAGAGTCCCATTTTCTACATATTTGAAGATACGGACGCTTTGATTGAAATTCCTTATTTGCCGCTAGATATCAAATGGGATCTTTTTGAAAAATACGAAGACCTGTTTTTGGAGTTTAATAAAGAGGGTATCATTGAAAGAGAAGAAGAACTTCCTTATAACGTAAAAAAAGAGCTAGAAGGTTTAATTGAGGTAGAAGGTAAACTTTTGTATTTGAATTCATTTGGTCTAATCTTTTGGGAGAAATACAAAGAAAAGTACTTTTTCTACTATGCTTCTGAGGAGACCCAAAGGGAGATTGAAAAACAGTTAAATATAAAGAAGATATTGCAAACCAAGTTTTGGGACAAGCAAATAAGGGAAGGAAAAACGGAATTAAAAAACGGACATTATGTTTATGATGACGGTAATAATCGTTATCGTATTTTTTACATTGAAAAGGATGGTAGAATTTATATTTATAAAACCTTCGAGGATTACGGTGATTATAGGTACTATTTAGAAAATGTAAAAGGAGAAACGGTCAAATTTGAAGATATAAAGGCAAATTCGAAGCTATGGAAAATAATAAAAGAAAGGTAAAAAAGCGGAATGCTAAATTAATAAGCTGGGAGGAGGGCTAAAAATGTTTCAGGCTTTTAGACCATTTTTCTTAATTGCAGAAACTTCGCTTCATCCAGGGAGTGGAAGTGAAATAGGGGTTGTGGATTTACCTGTTCAAAGAGAAAAGCATACCGGTTTTCCCAAGATTGAAGGTTCTGGGATAAAGGGATGCATAAGAGAAGCATTTGAGAGATCGGAAAGAGCAGTAAAAATAGGAAATGGTGATGTAAAGATAAAGGAATGGGTTAAACTTGTGTTTGGACCTACCAACGGTGATGAACATGCCGGTTGTCTTGCTTTTACAGATGCCAGGATTTTATTTTTCCCTGTAAAATCCCTAAAAGGAATCTTTGCATGGGTTACTTGTCCAATGGTTCTTGAAAGGTTTAAAGAAGATATGGAAATTGCTGGTGTGGATATGCATAATTTTCCATCAATAAAGAAAAGAACGTGTCCGCCTGACTCCGAAATTTTCGTTAAAGAAAATGAGAATAATAAGGTGTCTGTCATTCTTGAAGAGTTTACTTTTGAATTGGCAAGAGATGAGGAAACTAAAAAACTTGCCTGTTGGTTTGCTTCAAGAATTTTTCCGCAGAAAGAAACAGATACGTCTTATAATTTTTGGAGAAAAAAATTGGAAAAAGACTTGATTATCCTGGAAAATGATGATTTTGAACATTTTGTCACTACTTCTACTGAAATAGTAGCTAGGATAATTATTGACGATGCGAAGGGTACTGCTAAGAATTTGTGGTATGAAGAGTATCTACCACCGGATACTATTTTGTATTCTACCGCTATGGCTTCACCCCTTAGAGTTAGGGAGAAAGACGAAAAAGGGCCTTTCGAAAGGAGTTCTTCTCAAGATGAAGCTAAAAGAGTGATTGAATATTTTGAGAAAGGAGTGCCTACTATCATTCAGATAGGTGGAAATCAGACTGTAGGAAAGGGGATTACGCGTATTCAAGTTTTGAAGTGAGGTGATAGAAGATGGAAGCAAATACCCAAATTAATAAACTAGAAAAAGGTCGAGCTCACTTTGCTTATGAATGTGTGGAAAATGCAACTAGAGTGCTTTCAAAAGAAGAATTAAATAATTATCGTTCTTATACTGAAAAAATTCCTATTATGATTTTAACCAATGGATTAGGACAGACGCTGGCCTTTATTAAGGCAAAGATGAATGTGAAAAAGGAAGGGAATAGCGGCGAAAAAAATGAAAATGCTTATAAGATACTCTATGCCCAGATTTCCGATTATTTAAAAAATGAGATTTCTACGCGCATTAAGATGGACGAAAATAAAGATTTAGTGGAATGGGTAATTTCATGCCATTTAAAGGAATATCGATTTATTACTCAAGAAATTTTGGCGTTTATGAATTGGTTAAAGAGGTTTGCAGAGGGGATGATTGAGGAAGGGGAAGGGTCTAAAAATGAAAAATAATGAGAAAATCCAGAAAGTATGCGTATTCTATACCCCCAAGGAGACTCGAGAAATAATGCGCAATGAAATTCAGGTGTCTACTTTTCTTAAAAATCCAGCGCTTATTTTTGGCAAATTAATTCCCGTTACAATGAACTATAAAAAAGATGAAATAACTGAGACCTTAACTCATGAAGAAATCTTGAAGAAAGTGATAACTAAAGGAGAAGAAAATAGAGAGAACAAATATAAATATCTTGAGCTTATAACTAAGGAGATGAAAAAGCTAAATGAAGAGATTCAAAAAGGGGATTTCCCATTTTTAAGCAAAATAGAAAAAATGGTGGAGGATTTACAAAGTAGTGGTTATAAAATTCAAAAGGTTGAGGGTAAAATCAACTGGCGGCTTATTGTAGGCCTTGGAGCTCCTCATCCCCAAGAAACATCTATGACTTTACATCATATTTATGGTATACCCTATATACCCGGTAGTGCTTTGAAAGGGGTTATGAGGCACTGGGCAATTTTAAAGTTTGCTGAGATGTATAAAACTTTACCTGGTAAAAAAGAAACGCCATTTGAAGAAGCAGTAAAAGTTGTTTCTCAATCTTTGGAGCATGGTAAAAACTTAGGTATAAGCATTATTTGTAAATTTGAGAACGATGAGAATTACCGGCTAGAGAGAATCGCATTTTCTGAAACAGTAGATATGTTTGGCACGCGAAAAAATCAGGGAAAGATAATATTCTTAGATGCTTATCCTTCTGGAAATATTAATCTAAAGATAGATATAATGAACCCACACTATCCGGACTATTATTCCAAGTCGAAACATCCCGGGGATTGGCAACAGCCTAAACCAATACAGTTTTTAACTGTAGAAGATACGAAATTTGTTTTCTATTTGGGAATAAGGAAAAATGAAAGTTTCGACCTTCTCAGAAAAGCTTCTCTTTTATTTATCAACGCTCTTTGTGAACACGGAATTGGTGCAAAGACTTCTTTGGGATACGGGGTATTTAGTGCTGAATCTATTTATGTTGAATCTATCTATAAGTAAGCGGTTCACCTTGCTTGAAAGGGATGCTATATTATCGGGAAGACCGGGAGGACGGCGGCGGTGTTAAAATTTGACCATAATTTTGGTAGAACTACAGCAAAAAGTTGCTCTCATTAAAGAGGACTTGTATGCTGGAATTTTCGTGGGACAGAATACAGTTTGTAGTTCGTACAATTTCCATAAAACATTGCAAAAATTATTATATACTTGAAACACTGAAATTATGATACAATTGATAATAACTATCCCATTAGAATTGCACAGGAGGCGAAAACATGTATAATTTCCCTGAAGGTTTATATGTTGACGTTCGTATTTAAGAGACATTTGAGACGAAGATCAGCTTTAAGAAAAATGTGCTTCAAGAGCAAAAGGTACGCAGCAACAAAGGAGCTTTTATCAGGGTTTTTGATGGCAACCGGTGGTATTACAGCTCCTTGACCGACTTAAGCCGTGTGCAGGAGTGCATAGACACTCTGGCCCGGATGGCCACACCGAATCCGAGTATTATGGAGCATCCAATCGTTAAGGCTTTCGAAGTCAACAGGGACAGGATTATTCAGCATGAGAGGGATTCAATTGCAGATGTTCCAGCAGCAGAAAAGCAGGCACTGCTGGAAGAATATTTAAAACTCCTGGATTATCCGGAAATCGTGCATCATACTTCTTACTACGTTGACAACAAAACGATTAAATCTATTTATTCTTCAAAGGGAACCGCGGTTACCTTTGATAAACAGACATGCGGTATTCGTTTAAATCTGGAGCTTGCCTGCGGCGATAATAAAAACTCGGATGTCGTCTCAAAAGCTGCGATACGTTTTGATGAGCTTAGAGGACTTGAGGATTATTTTAAAGAAAGGATTGAAAAAAGCGTTGCTTTTGTAAGGGAGGCGGTGCCCGTAGAGCTGGGCATATACACGGTGCTGCTGAGCCCTGAGGCCACAGGGGTGTTTACTCATGAAAGTTTCGGGCATAAAAGCGAATCGGATTTCATGGTGGGGGACGAAACCATGAAGGCTGAATGGGCCCTTGGCAAGACTATTGGGCGGGATTTGCTGACCATAGTCGATGACGGCCTGGAGTTGGGCAATGGCTATGTGCCCTATGACGATGAAGGAACCAGAGGTAAAAAGACGTATATCGTAAAAAACGGAAAGCTGATGGGCAGGCTGCACAGCGCTGCAACCAGCGCTGCGTTGGGAGAGCCTCTTACCGGCAATGCAAGGGCGATAAACTTTCAATTTGAACCCATTGTTCGCATGACAACTACATACATTGAAAAGGGAGATCGTCCTGTGAAGGATATTATTGCTGAAATAGATAAAGGCATTTATGTGGAGACCGTCAGACACGGCTCGGGAATGTCCACGTTTACTATAGCACCTTCCCGGGCGTACAAAATTGAAAATGGTAACATTACAACTCCCGTTAAGGTATCCGTTATAACCGGCAATGTATTTGAAACCCTGGCGGAAGTGGATGCGGTCAGTGAAGAATTTGAGCTGATGAGCTTTGTAGGGGGAGGTTGCGGCAAAATGGAGCAGTATCCTCTTCCAGTGGGTTTTGGAGGACCCTACACACGGGTGCGAAAGCTAACTGTGCAATGAGGGGAAAGCCATTTTTCTGTTGTATATTTTGTTGTTCAGGTTATTGGTACAAAAGCCAGCCAGCCGTTATCAGGTCTGTATAGTTGTGGAAAAGGAAATTGAGCTATTCCCAACATTTTGCTTAGAATTAATGCTGATAATTAATGCTAATAATTACTGCTAATAATTACTGTTAGTTTCGGTCACAACAAATTTCTCACGAAATTTTGGATTTAATTGTAACCGTACGATAGTGGGAGGTATAATTAATTGATGGAAAAGGAATTTATCACAATAAATGAAAAGGAAACAGCGGTTAAAATTCAGAATACAAGAGTGAACGCTGTGCGCATGAAGGATATTGTAAAAAAGGGTGTCAGGGTATACAAGGATGGTAAGATAGGCATCTCGGGTGCTGTAGGCGAGGTTCCGGATGAAGTTCTCATTGAGAACGCTGTACAAAATTTGAACGCCGGCATTTCTTATCCCTATGAATTATCGGGAAATCTTAAGGATCACCGTGACTATGGGAAAAACAGGATGAGCGGAGACCAGCTGCTCGAATGTGCGGAGGGAATACTTGAAAAGCTCAGAACTGAGTATTCCGACTTTGATTTCAGTGAAAGTATACTGACCAGGGAAATAAGCTGGCAGATGAAAAACACTCGGGGTCTGGACCTTGAATATAGGGATTCTTATATAACCCTCGGACTGATATTGAAGGAAAGAAAATCCGCTAACGTGATTGATGGCTTTTTACAGTATTATGGCAGAAATTTTGACCTCGATAAGTTCTGGGCATTTAATAGTGAACTTCTCGAGGCCTATCGAAATGAAGTTTCCCTGCCTGAGGGGGATACTTTGCCGGTGTTTACTTTTGAGTTCCATGAGCTGCTACGTTTCCTGTCACGTTCGCTGAATGGTGAGATATATGCAACCGGCGGTTCCATTTTCAGCAATAAAATGGGCGAGAAACTCTTTAACGAAAAAATTACCATTGAACAGAACATGTCTCCAATATACAGAGCCGAGCCTTTCTTTGATATGGAAGGCGTGGTGCTAGAAAACGACCGTTATACTTTGATTGAAAAGGGTAGGCTTGTTAATGTATATACGGATAAAAGAACGGCTGCTATTTACAATTTGCCTCACACGGGAGCGGCATCGGGCGATTATGATGGTATGCCTTCTCTTACAAGGGCGCCTGTGCGCTTTGCCGTTGATTCGGATGATATAAAAGCTGCGCTGGGTGGTAAAATGGCGATACTGGTTGCAGTCAGTTCCGGGGGAGACTTTACAGCGGATGGAAGTTTTGCAGCACCGGTACAGGTAGGCTTTCTATTTGATGGCGAGCACATCATAGGAAAGCTTCCGCAGTTTAGCATCCGTTCTCACCTGTATAAAATGCTTGGTGAAGATTATATCGGCACATTTGAAAGTAAACATTTTTATCTCGGCGATGGTACGCTGCTTCAGGGATATTATATGACTGTTGCAAGATAGTTAATTTTATTGAAAGAATATGAGGGTTTGGACGTACTGGCATATAATTTTACCGATGTGCAGACCTTCTTTGATAGTCATAGGGTTGCTCACATTTATCGGCTTGTGGAATAACTTTTATCGTCCTTTGATTTTCATCAATGATACCGCTAAAATGACGTTGCCATTGGGTATGACGGTGTTACGCGGAATGTTAGGGACTGGCAATCAATCGTCCGTTTTGGCTGGAGTCATGCTGACAACGGTTGTGCCGTTTTTGTTTCTTATATTCGGGCAGCGATACCTAATAGAAGGTATCAGCGTTGGCGGATTAAAAGGTTGATAGTATTTGGCAAAAGTTTGATACAATAAGATATAAGATAAAAAGGGAGGCCAACCTTATGAACAATTCATATTTCTTGTACACCAAAGAAAGGCTTAATGAGATCTCCTTTCCATTAGGGGGAATAGGTACGGGATGCATTGGCCTGGCCGGTAACGGCAGGTTAATTGATTGGGAGATTAGGAATCGTCCCAACAAAGGTAGTTATAACGGCTATTCCCACTTTGCTGTAAAGGTGGAAAAGGGCGGCCGAGTAATTGATGCAAGGGTCTTAAATAGCGACCTGCATCCTCCTTATTCGGGTAGTTTTGGTGAGCCGCATTTTAAGAGCTTCGGTTTTGGGCCGCCAAGGGCTTATTTATCTGGAGTGCCGCATTTCAGGGACGCGGAATTCAGAGGGGAGTTCCCGTTTGCCAGTATCACGTTTGTAGATGATACTTTTCCGGGCAAAGTGACCATGACCGCATTTAATCCTTTCATTCCGCTTAACGATAAGGACTCAAGTTTGCCAGCGGCTTTCTTTGAAATACAGGTGGAGAACACGTCAAATGAACCCCTCGATTACACTGTGGTATCCTGCATTGGCAATATAAACGGCCGGACCATTGGGTATAACGAGTTTACCCAGTGTGGACAGGTCAAAGGGATCAGAATGGGGTGCCGTGGTGTTGAGCCGGCCGATGTACGCTATGGAGAGCTGACTATAGCTACCGATGAGCAGGATATAAGCTATCAGGAGTACTGGTACAGAGGAAGCTGGTTTGACGATCTGGAAATGTACTGGAACGACCTGAATACACCTGGAAAGTTTTCCAACAGGACATATAGAAGCAAGGAAGGAAGTCATACAATCGGTTCCGGGAATGAAGTGGATATGTGTACGCTGGCGGTACATTTTTCCTTAAAACCGGGCGAACACAAAAAAGTCCGCTTTGTTCTGACGTGGTATTATCCCAACTGTTATAACTACTGGAAGCAACAAAATCAGGAACAGAGCTGTTGTGGTTGTCAAACGTCAAGAAAGGCTCAATGGAAGAATTATTACTCGCGTTTGTTTGAAGATTCTTTTGATTGTGCCGTATACGCACTTCAAAACTGGGATCGATTGTATAAGGATACAATGTGCTTTAAAGAAGCCTTATTTTCATCAACCCTTCCACCAGTTGTTATAGACGCCATTTCGGCCAATATATCCATTCTGAAAACGCCTACCTGTTTGCGGTTGGAGGATGGTTCGTTTTACGGCTTTGAAGGATGCCATTGTGATTCCGGTTGCTGTGAGGGCTCTTGTACCCATGTATGGAATTACGCCTATGCGCTTCCCTTTTTATTCCCCAAATTGGAACGTTCTATGCGTGAATTGGAATATCGGTATAATCTAGGCGAAGACGGAGGCATGTCGTTTAGGCTGCAGCTTCCGCTGGGGAGCAAGAGGTGGGAGTTCAGGCCTTGTGCTGACGGTCAGTTTGGCGGCGTTTTGAAGGTTTACAGGGAATGGAAGGTATCTGGTGATACCGAATGGCTGCGTAAGCTCTGGCCTTCGGTAAAGAAATCCATTGAATACGCCTGGGCTGAAACCAATAAGGACAGGTGGGACCCAGAACGTACCGGCGTTTTGACAGGGCGTCAACACCACACCCTCGATATGGAGCTCTTTGGCCCTAACTCGTGGCTCACGGGTTTTTATCTGGCGGCTTTAAAAGCGGGCGCCGAGGTGGCGGATTATTTGGGAGAAAAAGAAACTGCACGGGAGTATCTAGACATATTCCACCGGGGCAAGAAGTGGGTAGATTCCAACCTCTTCAACGGCGAATACTATTATCACCTCATTGATTTGAACGATAAATCTATTTTGGAGCAGTTTGATGAGGGTAAAAGCGATACCCTGGTCGGCGGGACAACGATGGATACCTACTGGAATGAAGAAAAAGGCGAGATCAAATACCAGGTGGGCGAAGGATGTCTTGTGGATCAGGTGTTGGCCCAATGGCATGCCAATTTAATAGGCTTAGGGGAGATATTCGATCCAGCCCTGGTTCGAAAAGCCGTCTACTCGGTTTATAAAAACAATTTTAAGAGGATGAGGGATGTCTTCAATCCGTGCAGGGTATTTTCGTTAAACGATGAAAGGGGAGTGGTCATCTGCTCCTATCCGGAGGGCAGGCGGAGACCGGCTGTCCCGGTTCCGTATGCTCAGGAGACCATGAACGGTTTTGAGTACCAGATAGCGGCCCACCTCATTCAGGAGGGATTCGTTAAAGAAGGTTTGGAAATAGTGGAAGCCATACGCAGCAGGTATGATGGATACAAACGCAATCCATGGAATGAATTTGAGTGTGGAAGCAACTATGCTAGATCCATGGCCAGTTACTCGCTCCTTTTGGCTTTTTCAGGCTTTATGTTTGATATGGTTAAAGGCGTTATAGGCTTTAACCCGGTCATTGGTGGCGATAACTTTAGAGTATTCTGGTCACTGGATTCTGGATGGGGAATTTTTGAAAAGTCAGGCGACAAAATCGAGCTCAAAGTCCTGTATGGGTATCTGGATTTGAAAGAGCTGTGCTTGCCTTTTATGAAAGGCAGAGATGTGAAGTCGGTTTTGCTGGAAGATGTGCCGGTGACTTATAGAAAGGATGGGGGAAACATTAAATTTAGTGATGTTGTGAGGATTGGCAAAGAGCAAAAAATAATGATTATTTAACATGGTTTAAATTGACGTACTTATCAATGGATCTAGGGTTAACAATTCTGCATCTACAGTGGATACCTTGGGGACTGCTTTTTAATTGGATGGTTATGGATAGGTATGTTATCATTTAGTATTATGGTATAATATGTAGAGGAATTAACAGACAAAGCTGCTGTGTTGTTGTAAAATACTAAAGTGGTAGCGGAATTGGTTTGTATTTCACAAAATGTATCTTACCAACGCAAAGTTGAGTTAGTCAACTACCCACCGCTTATAGAAGCGGAGGCTTGAAAAAGCCTTAGTTGACTAGCCTCAGCCACCAGCGAAAAGCTGATGGGGCTACGTTAGACAGGTCATGACACCCCGGGGTGCTGCTCAAGCTCCAGGCTCTGTCGCACAGGTTTAAACAGTCCTGAGGGGTAGGGACAGTGACCTGTGCATAACAAGCCTGTCTAACATTGGCGATGAGCACCTAACTCCGAAAGGAGGCTTACCGCGTATGGTGTATGTAATTTCAAAGACAGGAAAACCACTGATGCCAACCGAAAGATACGGCAAGGTAAGACGGCTTTTAAAGCATCGACTTGCAAAGGTAGTCAAACGAGAACCGTTTACAATCCAGCTTTTATACGATACCACCACCTATACACAACCGGTGACAGTAGGACTGGATATAGGATCCAAAATAGCAGGTGTATCGGCTGTTACAGAGAAGAAAGAGATATTTTCTGCAGAGATAGAATTGAGGGACGATATTAAAGGGTTGCTGCTTGAACGAAGGCAGTACAGGAGGATGAGAAGATACAGAAAGGTGCGCTACCGCAAGCCCAGGTTTTTAAACAGAGCAAGGGATGATGGGTGGCTTGCTCCCAGCCTTCAGTGGAAGGTAGATGCACACATAAGGATAGTAGAGATGCTCAGCATGATAATGCCGATAGGGAAAGTAGTAATTGAGGTTGCGCCGTTTGACACGCAGAAGATACTAAATCCTGGCATAGAGGGAGAAGATTATCAGAACGGTGTACAGAAGGGCTTCTGGGATGTAAGGGAATACTGCTTATGGCGGTCTGGTTACAAGTCTGAACTGTCAGGTAAAAGGGGTACATTAGAAGTTCATCATATAGTTCCGAGAAGCGAAGGGGGGACAGACACGCCCAGCAATTTAATAGTACTGACCGCGGAGGAGCACAAAGCGGTGCATGAAGGCAGGATAAAGATACCTAAGTCGAAGATTGAGAGAATCAAGCTGCTCAAGGATGCGGCGCATGTAGCGACGATAGGGTGGTATATAGTTAACAGATTAAGAGAGCGTTATTCTGTGGAAGTGACATATGGGAGTATAACGAAGGCGAAACGGTTGGGTTGTGGTATGACAAAGTTGCACAGAAACGATGCATTTGTTATAGCTGATGGAACTTTACAGGAAAGGGTTAAAGAATGGTACTTAGGGAAGTTTTTAAGGAGACAGAACAGGTCATTGCACAGGGCAAATTTCATAAAAGGTGGGGTAAGACCTGTTAACACGATTAAGGAGGCATATGGTTTTAGGCGATATGACAGAGTAGAATACGAAGGCATAATTGGGATAATAGCGGGTTTAAGGAGTAGCGGGTATTTTGCTGTAAGAAATCTTTCAGGTGAGAAGATACATGACAGTGCAAAACATAGCAGGTTAAGACTTGTAGAAAGGGCAAAGACGTTAATGTTAGAAAGGATGGAAGAGCGCATTCCTCTCCATCTTGAAGAAGATGGAGTCTCCTGCGTTCGGTTATGATGAAGGGAAGAAGGTTATGATAAAATTCGGCAAAAAGCTGCCAAAAGATATATTAGTTAAAGTTGTGGAAAAGCTCCCTGCGGTTTTCGAAAAAGATCCCCAAATTGTAGCGGCATATATTTACGGGTCATATGCTACGGGAAAGACCACGGATTTAAGTGACATAGATATAGCCGTCTTATTACGGAAAAAGGGGGATTGGAAGAAGCAGCTTGAATTGATGGACAGCATAGCTGAAGCCCTCGAGACTGAAGATTTTGATCTGCTATGGATAAACTTTTGCAATTAGTGGGACTGCAACAAACTTGCAGTTCCTTTTTTATTTAGACACACAAACAGAAGTAATTGCCTGGTTTGACTGGCAGGGTAATCTCATGCCGATTAAATTCAGGTATTTAACTGAAGACGAGTGTTATGTTAGAATAAAGATTGAGTTGAAAAGTGTCTTGACAGATTTGGAGGAAAGAAGATGTTTAGGTACAGGTGCGAGGCCAATTACAGCAACGTACTGTATAAGATTTGATTTTGGTAAGTATAGATACAGGGAGGAGGTCGGCTGTGCTTAAAATTGATTGCCTTGTGTCAGGAGGAGTAATTACAAATTACAAATGTTCATCAAAGTGTAAGCATTGTTGTTATGCCAGTTCCCCGGAATGGCCCAACGATTATATGACCCCATCCATGGCCGATGAGATATTTTCTATTCTGAAGAGTTTAGGCTGCCATTATGTTCATATTGGTGGTGGTGAACCGCTTCTGCAGCCTGACAAAATTTTTGCTGTCCTGGAGTCTGCTCAAAGAAACAACATTGATATAGAGTATATTGAGACCAATGCATCTTGGTACAGGGATGAGGTATCTGCAAAAATCATTCTTAAGGAACTAATGAAATATGGTGTACATACGCTGCTTATATCTATAGATCCATACCACAATGAATATATACCATTTTGGAAGGTAAAAGCTTTAATGGCGGCTTGTTCAGAAGTAAACATGGGTGTATTTCCGTGGCTGATGGATTTTTGGGCTGATCTGGATGCAATGGATGACCGCAAACCCCATTCCCTTGATGAGTATGCCCGGTTTTTTGGGCAGAATTATCTGTTAGAACTGCCAAGAAGATATGGACTTAACTTGAAAGGGCGAGCTTTAAAGACGTATAAACCGATGATGAAGAAGCAGCCTTTTGAACAAATATTAAAAGAATCTAAGCCATGCAGATTGTTATCAGGTATTTACCATTTTCATGTTGATCTGTATGGTAACTTCATTCCGCAGTCGTGTCCAGGCCTTTCAATAAACTTAAGTGAAGTGTCACACGGGGCTGACCCGGGCAAATATAGGGTGTTATATAGCTTGGAGTCCATTGGTATAGGAGGATTGGTGGAACTGGCAATAAAAGAGTATGATTACAAGCCTAAATCTGAATATGCAGGAAAATGCGATCTTTGCTATGATATACGGAGCTATTTGGTTTTAGAGCGAAAGTTAGACCTTCCCGATCTGCAGCCAGCGGGGCATTATAAGTATATTTAAGGAGAAATACGATATAAGAAGGTATAAACTGGTGAGGCTGCTCTTTGAATTTGATTTGAAAATCAAAATCATTAATTAATGACTGCTTTTAACACGAGGGTGTTTATTGTAAAATTAAGGAAGGTGATGAACTATGGATTTTATTAGAAAAAAGGACAAATACAAGATAGTTGGGATTGAATAAAAATGGGTGGATTTGAGCATGATCCAGAAAAACTTATATGTAAATAAATGGATTGAAGAGAATTTTTAAAGGGGAAATACGTCCCCCTGGGGAATTGGTTTGCCAAATTACCAGTTGACAATTTTATATGAAACGGATATAATATTTCCTGCAAAGAGACGGAGGTTACAACAAAATATAGAGGGTAAGCGTGCGGAAGTGGCGGAACTGGCAGACGCGGTAGTTTGAGGGGCTGCTGCTCGTTAAGAGCGTAAGGGTTCGAGTCCCTTCTTCCGCACCACGTAAAAAAGCCTCGCTGATGATACAGCGAGGCTTTAGCTTTTTTGGTGAATTATTTTCACGGTCTGTCAAATAATAAACCTATGTCGATGGTGTGTTGATTACATTTCATACTGTGCACAGGAGGAAGGAATGGTGATAAAGCGCAGCATAGCATGCATATTGCTTTTTGCGTATGCGTTTTTTTATTCGGGTGCTGTATATTCTGTCCAAGGGGCTTATTCAGGCGACGTCGCTTATAGCGGTTTGACGGCCTCCCAAGCGGCCTCCAAATTCGAAGATGCTGTACTTCAAAGTGCTGGTCTGAGCGCAGAGATATTGAGCAACCCCTCTGCGGTGCCTTCAATGCCGCCTTCCACCGCTGCGAGGGCGGCTGTGGTGATGGAGGTATCCAGCAAGAGGGTGCTGTATGCCAAAAACCCGCATATGAAGCTGCCCATGGCCAGCACCACCAAAATCATGACAGCCATACTGGCCATAGAGATGGGCAATCTTGAGGACGTGGTGACGGTCTCACCTAAGGCGGTGGGGGTGGAGGGCTCGTCCATCTACCTGGCAAAGGGGGAGCGGCTGACCCTGGAGCAGCTTTTGTACGGGCTCATGCTTCGCTCGGGCAATGACGCAGCTGTTGCCATTGCCGAGCACATAGGCGGCAGCGTGGAAAACTTCGTGAGGCTTATGAACAGGAAAGCGGTTCAGATAGGTGCCAGAAATACCAACTTCGTCAACCCGCATGGCCTGCATGATGACATGCACTACACCACAGCCTACGACCTGGCATTGATCTCGGCCTATGCCATGCAAAACCCCGTTTTTCGCACCATAGTGTCCACAAAATACAAGAAGATCCCCTGGGAGGGGCGAAGCTACGATAGGGTACTCCAAAATAAAAATGCATTGCTGTGGAGCTATGAAGGTGCAAACGGCATAAAGACGGGCTACACCAAGGTCTCCAGGAGGTGCCTTGCCTCGGCCGCACTGCGCGATGGCATGCAGCTGGTGTGTGTGGTGCTGGACTGCCAGCCATGGTTTGACGACAGCGCCACCTTGCTGGACTACGGCTTTGCAAACTTTAAACCCTATACCGTGGTCTCGAAGAAGCAGGTTTTGGGGCACATTCCGGTCAGGGATGGGTATGAGGCCCAGGTGGCAGCCGTGTGCAGGGAGGAGATACTCTTGCCCGTAAGGGAAGGAGAGGAAAAGGAGATATCGGTCGAGGTTAAACTGCCGCAGTACCTCAAGGCGCCGGTGAAAGCCGGCACCAAGGTAGGATATGTAAAGGTGACCTTGGGCGATGAGGTCAGCATCAGGAAGGATTTGTACACCGCAGCCGACGTCAAGGAAAACACCATAAGGTCAAATTTGAAGAGGATAATTGACAGGTGGATCGATACCGAGTTTGGGTTTTAAAATTTTTTAATTTCTAAAAAAGGATTTCGTGCACTATTTGTAGAATAAAAATAATAGATGACTACAGTATGTTGTGGTGCGTATACCATATCCAAGAGGGGATGCGCTTAAATGATTAAACACCGTCTGGAAAGTGATGGGTTGTTGATTGCGCCCGTCACCAAAGAGGATTTGCCTCAGATATGGCTGTGGTACAGGGATGTTGAAAGGTACAAGCACGCCACGGGACTTAGTCGGCCCATCACCTTTGAGGAGGTGAGGGACAAGTACATCGAAGCCTGCTGCAGCCGCTGGGAGGTCTTTTTCAAGGTCGTCGAAAAGCAGCATGGCATCATGCTGGGCGTGGTAAAAGGGCGTGTGCACTACCTCTTAAAGGACGAGGCCTGGATAAGCTCCATCCTCATTGATGAGGCCTATCAAGACGCGGGAGTGGGACATGCAGTTGTGTCCATGCTGGAGGAGTATTTCAGGAGCGTGTGGCTTATCAAGTGGCTGTACACCGGTGTAGTGGCCAGCAATATAGCGGGACTGGAATTCTGGAGGAGTATGGGATATACGGAGGTGAGGAAGACCCGCTATCAGATCATGCTGGACGATAAGCCTGAGGATATAATGATCATGGCCAAGAATTTGGAGTGTAGCAGCTGCTTGCATTGTGCCTGTGCTGACCTTTAGCTTTTGCTGAGTCCAATTAACAAATCGGAAATATTTTTGAAATATTTTTGTAAAAAATTGATGCAATTTTCCATAATTTGTGGTAATATAGTAGGTGGGTTGTACAATTTCAAAAAAGGTGATAAAAGTGAAAAGAACGGTCAGCATACTTGTGTTGATGTTATTTGTGTGCTTCCTGTTGGGCGTTCCGGCAAGAGGGGAAGGGACGCCTGCTGATGGAGATATGGATGAGGGGGCTACATCTGGAGCGACCGATGACGAGGTGCTGAAGGTAAAGTGTACCGGTCAGAAGGTAGTGGACCTTCAGATGAGGCTCAGGGACCTGGGGTATTTCAACTACAAGATCACGGGATATTACGGGACGGCTACAGCCGATGCCGTTCGGCTGTTTCAGGAGCAAAACGGGCTGGCAGTGGATGGAACGGTAGGGCCCGAGACCAGGAAAGTCCTGTACAGCCCTAGTGCGAAGCGCTATACCGCCTATCCATCCCAGGCGGCTTCTTATCTGCCGGCTTCTCGAGGTGGCAGGAACTCCCTGGGGGTACTGGTTGAGTGGTTCTCCAGGGGACAGTATCTCTTTCCCAGGGGTGCAGTGGCAAAAGTGATAGACCTGTATACCGGCAGGTCGTTCTACATGAAGCGCACCGGTGGGACCAACCATGCAGACTCGGAGCCGGTGACGGCAAAGGACGTCCAGACTATAAGGGAAATATGGGGCGGCTGGAGTTGGGATCGCAGGCCTGTCATAGTCGAGATCGGCGGCGTGCGGGTGGCTGCTTCCATGCACGGAATGCCCCATGCCTATGATACCATACCCAACAACGGCATGCAGGGCCATGTGTGCATACACTTCTACAAGAGCAAAACCCATATACACAACAGGCAGGACCCTGATCATCAGGCTGCTGTGATGAGAGCTGCTGGCCGATAAGGCCGGCTCTTTATTTTTTGGCTGACTTACGAGAGTTACACCTCTGTATGTTTGCAGGACTTGACCGGCCATCAAATCTGGCTAGTGTGGTCATTTCAGGTAACTTAAGTATAGCCTTTTTCTCTAATTTAATGTTACGACCTATATAACTACTTTCAAATGGCAACGATGAAAAACAGGCATAAAAGGCTTCCTCTTTGGCAAGATTAATTACGGGTGATGCGAAGGATGAAGCGCTGGATTAAAATTGGAATATCGGGATTTGTGGCTGGGCTGTGCAACGGCTTTTTTGGCTCGGGAGGCGGTACCATTGTGGTGCCTGCAATGGTGCACCTTTTGGGCATGAAGGAGCACGATGCCCACGCTACCGCTCTGGCGGTCATACTGCCTTTGACGGCCATAAGCTCTTTTGTGTATTTCAAAAGCGGCTTTTTCGAATGGGATGTAATATGGAAGGTGGCCGCCGGCGGCGCTCTGGGTGGCCTTGTAGGGGCGTGGATCCTGAACCGAATCTCGCCTTACTGGCTGCGCAAAGTTTTTGGCCTTTTCATGATCATTGCCGCGATAAGGATGATCGCATAGATGTTGCTTTTTTTTATAGGACTGGCTTTCGGGATTGTTGGTGGGATGGGCATTGGCGGGGGTAGCATTCTCATTCCGGCCCTGGTTTTTTTGGCCGGCCTGTCCCAGCACGCTGCCCAAGGGGTCAACCTTGCAGCATTTTTTCCTACGGCAATTCTGGCAATCTGGCTTCACGTCAAAAACGGATACATCAAATACAGGATGGCCCTCTATCTCTTTCTGGCAGGGGCCATAGGCGCATTTCTGGGAGCTAAGCTTGCTGTTATCACTTCTTCGGGTATCTTAAAGAAGCTGTTTGGGGTTTTCTTGCTGGTAATGGGCATCTACGAGTTCACGCGAAGCGGGAAAAAGTAATATACCGGCTGGCTGATTGTTGGTAAAAAATTACATATACGTTTTTGCTGAGATTGCTAAATTTATAACATGTAAACGCCGTGAAAAAGTTTTGCATTTTTATAAAAATTAGCAAAGCTTCCTCAATTTTATGGGATATATGTATAATACACTCATAAAAATGTGTAATAGTTATATAACAGCTGAAACTGTTTAAAATGCTGTTTTCAAGCCATTTGTTAAAAAATAAACTTGTAAGATGTATAACATTTTTATAAAATCTGTGTTATAATATTCAAGAATGAATGCATATTATGTTGCATTATGACGGATTAAGTTGCATGCCGGTTGGCGCCATCAGATAAATCATAAAGATTTAAGGCAAAGAAGGTGTGTGAAATGGGGTTGAAGGTGTTTGGATTTAAAGGAGGAGTGCATCCTTTTCACAGGAAAGAGAGCACGCAAGACAAAGCAGTTGAACGGATGCAAGCGCCAAAGCTGGTGTATATACCTTTGCAGCAGCACATAGGTGCTCCCTGTGAACCGCTGGTAAAGCCCGGTGACCATGTCAAACTGGGGCAAAAGATTGGACAGCCAAAGGGCTTTGTGGGCGCGCCGGTTCATGCCAGCGTTTCGGGAGTTGTGAAAGAGATAAAGCAGGTACCTCATCCTGCCATGGGGCAGGGGCTTGCCGTTGTCATTGAGAATGACGGCAAGGATGAGCCTGATGAGTCCATAGTCCCAAAGGATATTGAGTCGCTGAGCGCCGAGGAGTTAAAAGATTTGATTCTTGAGGCCGGTATCGTGGGTATGGGTGGTGCCGCATTCCCAACCCATGTCAAGCTTTCGCCACCCAAGGACAAGAAGATAGACGTCGTAATCTTAAACGGCGCCGAATGCGAGCCTTATCTGACGGCCGACCACCGCTTAATGGTGGAGAATCCACGGGATGTGGTGGATGGGCTGAAGGCCATCATGAAAGTGCTTGGGGTTGAAAGAGGGTACATCGCGATAGAGGACAACAAGCCGGAAGCCGTGCGTGCCATTGCGGATGCCGTCAAATCAGTGCCCGGGGTGGAGGTGGTGCAGCTTAAGACCAAGTATCCCCAGGGTGCCGAGAAGCAGCTCATATATGCCGTGACTGGCAGGCAGGTGCCGTCGGGAGGCCTGCCGATGGACGTGGGAGTTGTGGTCAACAACGTGGGCACGGCGGCTGCCATTGCCCGGGCAATAAATACGGGTATGCCGCTTATCGAGCGCATCGTAACGGTGACGGGTGGTGGGGTGGCCCAGCCCAAGAACCTGTTGGTGCGCATAGGTACGCCCTTCAAGGACGTCGTCGAGGCCTGCGGCGGACTGCTGGGCCAACCGGCCAAGGTGATATCGGGAGGGCCCATGATGGGGATTGCGCAGTACACCTTGGATGTGCCCGTCATCAAGGGTACCTCGGGTATTCTGGTGCTTACCAAGCAGGAGGTGGAGATGCCCGAGCCGGGTCCCTGCATACGATGCGGCAAATGTGTAGAGGCCTGCCCTATGCGGCTTATACCTCTATTTATCAGCGCTTATGCCCTGAAGGGGGATTACGAACGCAGCGAAAAGCTGCATGCCATGGACTGCATAGAGTGCGGCTGCTGCTCGTATATATGCCCTGCCAGACGCCCGCTTGTGCAGTCTATTCGCACGGCAAAGCGCGTGATCACCGAAAGGAGAAGGCGCGCTGCCAGTGCCAAATGACAGCGGCGTATTTGATGTCTGGCGGTCAAAGGTGTGCAGCCAGCTGATATGTGATTTAAGCAGCCCAATGAGCTGCTGTAGCAAAACGGATACCGCCAGGTTAAGGGGCATAATCTTGCAGCAGGCATTTTCGATGTATGTATACTTTTATACTGTTACAGTTTTGTTATACAGCCTTGTGCCAGTGTTGTATCAACGTTGTGCCGGGTTATACCGTATTATGTGAGTGTTGTATAACTGTTGTGTAAATGTTATGCCATTGAGGTATGGTGCAATTGATTTGTGCTGGATTAAGGAGCAGGGCTGTCCCAAATACCGCCTGTTGGGGTCGGGGCAGCATGATATAAAGGCGGATTACAAATACCCCAACCTTCTAAGCCGGCATTATACCCATACGGTTTAGATGAACAGGGGGATGTTGCGATGGAGCCTTTGATAGTTTCTTCTTCCCCCCACGTGTATTCAGAGGATACTACAGCTCGCATCATGCGGGATGTGGTGCTGGCGCTTTTACCGGCGGCGGCAGTTGCTGTGTACTTCTTCGGGGGAAGAGCGGCTTTGATAATGGCTATATCCGTTTTATCGGCTGTGGTAACCGAAGCGGTTGTGCAAAAGCTTATGAAAAAGCCGGTTACCATCAACGACTGGAGCGCTGCGGTGACGGGGCTTATGCTGGCTTTTAACCTGCCACCTACCGTTCCGCTGTGGTTGCCTGCGGTGGGTTCGGCCATCGCCATTGCCCTGGTCAAGCAGGCTTTTGGTGGGCTAGGACACAACTTCATGAACCCGGCCTTGGCTGCCAGGGCCATCTTGCTGGCCGCGTGGCCGGTGTACATGACTACCTGGGCTGACCCCATTCGCGGAGCTATGAGCGCGGCAGCGGCTGATGCCGTCAGCTCGGCCACACCGCTTGCCATACTTAAGGGGATGGAAGGGACGGAGGCGCAGCTTCCTCCTCTGTGGGCCATCATATTGGGCAATACAAGAGGCTGCCTTGGCGAGACATCGGATGTGGCGCTGCTGCTGGGTGCTGTTTATCTGCTGTGGAGAAGGGTAATAAACTGGAGGATCCCATTTAGCTTCATCGGCACTGTGGGGCTGCTCACGTGGATTTTGGGGCCACAGGGGCTTTTTACAGGAAATGCGATATACCACATATTTTCGGGCGGGCTTATCCTGGGAGCGTTCTATATGGCTACCGACTATTCGTCTTCACCGGTGACGCCTAAAGGGCAGATAATAATGGGTATTGGGTGCGGAATAATCACGTCTATCATTCGCCTGTACGGCGGTTATCCCGAAGGGGTCACCTATTCCATACTGCTGATGAACGTGGCCACTCCTTTGATTGACAGGTTTACAATGCCCCGCATTTACGGGGAGGTGAGAGCAGATGTCTGAAGGTATGAGAATGTCCATCAAGTTGTTCATAATAACCGCGGTGGCGGCTCTGGCACTGGGCATCACCCATGCCATTACCGAAGAGCCCATAAGGCTGCAGAACGAACAGGCTAGCGTAGAGGCCAGAAAAGGCGTGCTGCCCGATGCCCAGGAGTTTGTCCAGGTGGACATATCGGAATACAAAGATGAGTATCCCAACGTTGTTGAGGTGTACCAGGGCAAGTCGGGAGATGACACGGTGGGCTATGTATTTAAGGTGATATCCAAGGGTTACGGCGGCGATGTGGAGCTGTTTGTGGGCATAGATGCTAAGGAGAACAAAATTGAAAACGTGAGCATCATCAGCCACAACGAAACTCCCGGGCTGGGGGCCAAAGCGGCTGAGCCTGATTTTTTGAGCCAGTATACCGGCAAGTCGGCTGGTAGTCCGTTGGCGGTGGTGAGGGGAGGCGCCACACAGGATACACAGGTGGAGGCCATAACCGGCGCTACTATAACTTCTAAAGCCGTGACCCAGGGTGTGAACTCTGCTGTAGAGTTCTACAACCGGGTATTAAAGGACGGGGGTGCTGATAGATGAAGGCTTTGAAGGTGTTTTTTAACGGGGTGCTCAACGAAAACCCCACTTTCAGAATGGTTCTGGGGATGTGCCCTACTCTTGCTTTGACTACTGCAGCCATAAACGGCATAGGCATGGGGCTGGCCACCACCTTTGTTCTGGTGGGTTCAAACCTGGTGATATCGCTGCTTAAAAGCTTCATACCGCAGAAGATAAGGATTCCCGCCTTTGTGGTGGTTATCGCCACCTTTGTGACGGTGGTCAGCATGATAATGCAGGCCTTTCTTCCCGAGCTCAACAAGAGCCTGGGCATATATATTCCGCTCATCGTTGTAAACTGCATCATTCTGGCAAGGGCCGAGTCTTTTGCATCCAAGAATTCGGTGCTTCTGTCGATAATGGACGGATTGGGCATAGGCATAGGTTTTACCCTGGCGCTGCTTTTGCTGGGTTCAATACGTGAGATACTGGGCGCCGGGACGTGGTTTGGTATGCCCGTTTTTTCGGATGGCTTCAGCCCAGCTGTCATCATGATACTGCCTCCCGGGGGATTTATAACCCTTGGGCTGGTGCTGGGGCTGCTCAACAAGCTGACAGGCAGGGCTGAGTAGAGCTGGCTGAATAGCTGAAAAGACGGATTAATTGATTTTGATGGATAGATGTTGCACGGTAAATTTTTGATACGGATTTCGTTCTGGATGTGTTTGGCGATGACCGTGCGCTAAGCGGGTGTAGGTTCAATTAAAAAGCAATGTGTAGGGGGAAAGGGTATGGAATACGTGGGTAAAATATTCGTCATATTGATAAGCTCGATACTTATAAACAACTTCGTCATGTCAAGGTTCTTGGGTATCTGCCCATTCCTTGGGGTGTCAAAGCGGGTTGAAACCGCTGTGGGGATGGGCGCTGCCGTTACCTTCGTGATGGCCATGACATCTTTGATTACCTATATAATCCAGTATGTCATACTCGAGCCTTTGGGCCTTGAGTATTTGCAGACCATCATATTCATTCTGGTGATAGCCTCGCTGGTGCAGTTCGTCGAGATGGTGATACAGAAGACCAGCCCGACGCTGTACCAGGCGCTGGGCGTGTATCTACCGCTTATTACCACCAACTGTGCCGTGCTGGGCGTGGCAATCATAAACATAGACGAGAAGTACGATTTGATTCAGGCGCTTTTTAACGGAGTGGGCGCTGCCCTTGGATTTACCCTGGCCATCGTGCTTTTTGCTGGAGTACGCGAAAGGCTGGAACTGTCGGATATACCCAAGCCGCTTAAAGGTTTTCCCATAGCCCTCATTACAGCGGGCTTGATGTCGGTGGCCTTTTTAGGGTTCCAGGGGCTCATAAAGTAAGGGGGGATATTGTCCATGGAGAAGATACTGCTGTCCCTGCTCAGTCTAGGGGGCATGGGGCTTTTGTTTGGGGCAGTTCTGGCGTTTGCGTCGAAGAGGTTTGCGGTTGAGAAGGACCCCAGGGCTGAAGCCATCCGTGAGGTGTTGCCGGGTGCCAATTGCGGTGCATGCGGCTATCCGGGGTGCGATGGTTTTGCCGATGCTGTGGCCTCCGGTAAGGCGCCGGTGGATGGCTGTACCGTAGGTGGGTCGCCTGTGGCACTGAAGGTTGGTAGCATAATGGGCGTTGAGGTCGAGGAGAAGGAACGACATATTGCCCGTGTGCTGTGCCAGGGTGACTGCCACAACGCCGTGAACAAGTACGAATACAGGGGCATACAGGATTGCGTGGCGGCATCCATGCTGGCCAGCGGGCCAAAGGGTTGCAGCTACGGTTGCCTTGGGCTTGGGACCTGCGTGAGGGCATGCCCCTTCGATGCCATCCACATATCCGACCGTGGCATTGCTGTGGTGGACCCCGACAGGTGTACCGGGTGCGGCAAATGCGTAGAGGCCTGCCCCAAGAATTTGATAGAGCTTATCCCTGAATCCAGCCTGGTACAGGTGCTGTGTATATCCAAGGACCCGGGCAAACAGGTGCGTGAAAACTGCAAGGTGGGATGTATAGGGTGCAGGCTGTGCGTCAAGGCTTGTCAGTTTGAGGCCATAGACTTTGTTGACAATCTTGCCAGGATAAGGTATGATAAGTGTGTAAACTGCATGGTATGCGCTGAGAAATGTCCAACCGGCGCCATATATGCCGATTTCAGCAAGCGCAAAGTGGCCTTTATCGATGAGGACAAGTGCATAGGCTGCACTGCCTGCAAGAGGGTGTGCAAGTTTGAGTCCATAGATGGCGAGCGCAAGCAAAAGCACAGGGTGCTTGCTGATAAGTGTACAGGGTGCGGCCAGTGCGTCGAGCGTTGCCCGGTAGATGCCATTACGCTAAGCGTTCGCGGGAATTGAGGCGGCTTTTGAAGGCATACAGGTAGTTGAGCGTTTATCTGTTTTCCGCATAAAGAAAGCAAAAGCCTAATCGGCCGAAGGGACAGTCGGATGAAGAGACAATCGGCCGAGAAGGCAATTTTTGCATAGAGTATTCAAACTATTCATATTACACAAGGCGAAAGTAACGGGTTGTTGAGCGGAAATGTATTTCTTTTCGATTGAAGACATGCATCAAGCGCGGATGTTGTTTTTCTTGAAACCTAAAATGTGGAAGAATACTTTCTTCTTCCGCAGTAAATCCAGTAAATGGAGTGGAAAGGTGCTATAAAGGCGCTATCTTAATGGGAGAGTATTAATGCGCAACGAGGTAAGCGGTTAACCAATTTGGACTTTGATAGGCCACTATCCCTAGCTATTGGATAGTGGCGTAAAATATATTAATTTTAAGAAGTTGGGGTGAAAGTATGAAGCTTAGCGTGGCCGATTTGAAAAATCGACAGGTATGGGAGGAAAAGGGCTATAAGCTGCCTGAGTTTGATATCGAAAAGATAAGGGAGAAGACCCGGAAGGACCCCATATGGATTCATTTTGGAGCAGGCAACATATTCAGGGCTTTTCCGGCTGTGCTGCAGCAAACCCTTCTGGAAGGAGGGTACAGCGACAGGGGCATCATAGTCTGCGAGTCTTACGACGAGGAGATTATAGAAAAGGCTTATGCGCCCTTTGATAACCTCAGCGTGGTCGTCACTTTGAAGGCCGACGGTAGCGTGGATAAGAGGGTTGTGGCCAGCGTGGTGGAGGCCATACCTGCCAGGGGCAACATGGACAGGCTGGTGGAGATATTTACATCTCCGTCACTGCAGATGGCCAGCTTTACCATAACCGAAAAGGGTTATTCGCTGAAAAATGCCAGGGGCGAGTATTATCCCGATGTGGTGGACGACCTCAACTCCTTATCGGATCAGCCGAAAACCTTGATGGCTATGATCGCACTGCTGTGCTATAAGAGGTATCAGGCTGGCAGGTTGCCCATAGCACTGGTGAGCATGGACAACTGCTCCCACAACGGGACCAGGCTGTATGAGGCCGTAAGAGCCTTTGTCGATGCCTGGGTAGAAAAAGGTTTTGTTGACAGGGGTTTCAAGGATTACATTGAAGATCCGAGTCTCGTATCCTTTCCCTGGAGCATGATAGACAAGATAACGCCGCGCCCGTCCGAGCAGGTAAAGGCCATGCTGGAAGCCGAAGGCCTTGAGGGCGCCGACATAGTGTGCACCAGGAAGAATACCTATATATCCTCCTTTGTGAATGCTGAAGAAGCACAATATCTGGTGATTGAGGATGTATTCCCCAATTCAAGGCCGCCTCTAGAGAAGGCCGGCGTTATATTCACCGATAGGGAGACGGTGGATAAGGTCGAAAAGATGAAGGTGTGTACCTGCTTGAATCCACTTCACACCGTACTGGCAATTTACGGCTGCCTGCTGGGCTACAAGTCGATTGCCGATGAGATGAAGGATAAGCACTTGAAGGCTTTTATAGAAAAGGTGGGGTATGAAGAGGGGCTGCCGGTGGTGGTTGACCCGGGTATAATTAATCCTCACGAGTTCATAAAAGAGGTCATTGAGAAGCGGTTCCCCAACCCATTCGTACCCGATACGCCCCAGAGGATCGCTACCGATACATCGCAGAAGATACCGGTGCGCTTTGGCGAGACCCTGAAGGCCTATATCAGGACCGGTAAGAGGGACATATCCACATTGACCTATATACCGCTCTTCTTTGCAGGTTGGATCAGGTATCTCATGGGAGTGGACGATGAGGGCAATCCTTTCACGCCCAGCCCCGATCCCATGCTGGAGACCCTGCAGTCCTACGTCAAGGACATAAGGCTGGGAGATACAGGGCCGTTTACCGAGGCCTTAAAGCCCATACTGTCCAACGAAAACATCTTTGGCGTCAACCTGTACGAGTACAACCTTGCTCCCAAAGTCGAGGCCATGTTTGCAGAGCTGGTTTACGGCAGGGGAGCGGTGAGGAAGACTCTGGAGAAATATATAAAGGTGTGATAGAAACAGAGCCGTAAAAAGAGGGTTGTCAGACTTTGTCTGGCAGCCCTCTTTTTTGTGTCCGGTTGGGCATTTT
Organism: Caldicoprobacter oshimai DSM 21659; assembly: GCA_000526435.1. Classification (GTDB taxonomy): domain Bacteria; phylum Bacillota; class Clostridia; order Caldicoprobacterales; family Caldicoprobacteraceae; genus Caldicoprobacter; species Caldicoprobacter oshimai. Next base: position 929,015 of record JAGB01000001.1, on the reverse strand, counting down.
AGGTTTTTCTTTTTGAGCGATTTTTATAAAAAATTTTTAAAAACTTAGAAGGAATTTTTTGAAATGCGTCGAATATACATCATACAGAAATCGATATCTAAAACTGAGTGCGGAGGCTGAGGACATACAGGCTAAAGCTTCTGATTTACGTTGAGATGGATTCAAGCAAACGTCCAAAGCGGAGGTACGTTGAGATGCCTAGGGTAAAAGACAAGGTAACCATATACGATGTAGCAAAGATGGCCAACGTTTCGCCGGCTACCGCTTCAAGGGTGTTGAGCGGTTCCAATTATCCTGTGAAAGAGGCGTTAAGAAAGAGGGTTGTTGAGGCCGCAAAGAAGCTCAATTACTCGCCCAACATGCTGGCAAGAAGCCTAAAGAGCAATACCAGCAATGATATAGGCGTGATAATTCCCACCATATCAAACCCGTTTTATTCATCGGTCATTCTGGGCATAGAGAAAGAGGCCGATAAAAGGGGATACAACTTGCTTTTGTGCAACACATTCAGGGATGTAGAAAAGGAGAAGAGATACCTTCAGTCGCTTTACGAGAAGCAAGTAAAGGGCGTCATCATCTCAACGCTGGGTGCCAGGAATATCCAGGAATATATCGAAAAGGGCTTGGAGTTTGTGCTGCTGGACCAAAAGATAGACAATCTGGAGTGCAGCTTCATAAGCTTTGACTGCTTCAAAGGGGCCTATATGGCTGTGGAGTACCTCATACAGAACGGGCATCGCAAGATCGCCTTTGTCAGCTCGCCGCTCACCAAGTGGACTCGCAAGGAGACCTTTAAAGGGTATAAAGCGGCGCTCAGCGACAACGGCATTGCCGTTGAGGAGGAGTATTTCCTCATCGGCAGCCACGAGGAGGAGATCGATGAAGAGGGCTTTGAGTTCAAAAACGGGAAGGAGATGGCCGACGAATTTATAAAGCGCAAGCTGGATGCCACAGCCGTGTTGGCGGTCAACGATATGACGGCCTTTGGGTTTATCCAGCAGATGTATCTCCATGGGAAAAGGGTGCCGGATGACATATCGGTGATCGGGTTTGATGACATCTCGTTTGCCAGGATGTTTTCACCGCCCCTTACAACGGTTCAATATCCCGCCTATGAGGTGGGGCGGTTGGCGGCGATGCTGTTGCTGGATAAACTTTCTGGAAACAACCATTCCAACATGAGCGTAAACCTTCATCCCAAATTGATCATACGGGATTCTGTAAAACCGCTGGCGTGAAGAATCGAAATCGATATCTTATAAATGAAGGGAAGGGTGTCTTATGAAGAGCTGCTGTATTGAAAAGCAATTTGACAAGCTGAAGGTGCAGGTGTATGAGAACAGGGATGAGATGGGGAGGGCCGCTGCCAGCAGCGTGGCTGCTAGGCTGAGGGAGCTCCTCGGCTCTAAGGAGGAGGTGAGGGTGGTATTTGCGTCGGCGCCTTCGCAGTCGGATTTTTTGAAATACCTGGTGCAGGAGCAGGGCATCGATTGGAGCAGGGTGACGGCTTTTCACCTGGATGAGTATGTAGGAGCTTCTTTGGAAGATAACTACAGCTTTGCGAGGTTCATAAAGGACCATGTGGTAGATAAGGTCCATCCCGGCAGAGTATTTTATTTGAACGGCAAAAATTCGGATATAGAGGCCGAATGCCAGCGATACGCGCAGCTCCTCGCTGAGAAGCCCATCGACATCGTGTGCTTGGGTATAGGGGAGAATGGGCACATTGCTTTCAATGAGCCGCACGAAGCCGATTTTGATGACCCCAAGCTGGTAAAGAGCGTTACTCTGGATGAGAAGTGCAGGACTCAGCAGTTCCACGATTTCAAGTTTGCCTCCATGGACGATGTGCCCCGCTATGCCATAACCATGACGGTGCCGGCCATTATGGCGGCGGAGTATATATACTGCATCGTCCCCACCGAGCGGAAAGCCGAGGCGGTAAAGTCTGCACTGACAGGCCCCATTACCGAGAAGTGCCCGGCCTCTGTCCTCAGGACACATGACAGGGCTGTGCTGTTTTTAGACAGGGATGCCGCCAAGCTGGTGGAGGGATTGGTATGAGGTTCGGCATTTACGGGTGCAGGCATGTGCACATAGCCGAGTTTGTCGATGAGATGCTCAAGCTGGGGCATGAGTTTGTAGGTATTTACGAGACCGAGCTGGATATAGCCAAGGGTATGGCTGAGAAGTACAGGGTGCCCCTGTTTGACAGAGGGGAAGATCTGTTCAAGCTGAAGCCCGATGTCATAGGCACCTCGGCCGTCAACAACCGGAAGATCGACATCGTCGAGCTGTGCAATCAGCAAGGCATTCACGTCATGGCAGATAAGCCCATAGTGACCAGCAGGGAAGGCTATGCAAGGCTTGAGAAGGTAATAAGGCAAGGGAGAATTCAGGTGGGCATGATGCTGACCGAGCGATTTAATCCCCCCATTTATGCCCTGTGGAAGATGATACGTGAAGGCAGGCTGGGACAGGTGGTCAGCTTTACCATCATGAAACCCCACAAGCTGCTTGAAAAGAAGCGAGCCCCGTGGCACTTCTCCAAAGAGGAGAACGGCGGAATAGCCATAGACCTTCTTATACACGATATAGACCTGCTTCGCTGGTTTACCGGCAGCGAGCTTGACTCGTGCAGCGGTTATATCAAGAAGACGGCCTATCCTCAGTATGAGACCTTTTACGACAGCGTAAACGCTGTTATAAAGATGAAAAACGGGGTGGTAGCTACCCTTGAGGCCAACTGGTGGATGCCCGACTCTTATTTTACTTTCGGTGACGGGCGGATATTCTGCGTAGGAACACAGGGCAGGGTTGAGGTACGCACCACGGGCGACTGCCAGGCAAAGGGCGAGCCATTTGCACTGCTCATCAGGGATACCGAAACCTATATAAGGTGCGAGGACGTGGCCGTACCCACTACGCTCATCCAGGATTTTATAAACCGCATTGAGGGCAGGAAGGACGTGATAATTTCCGGCGAGGATGTGCTGATGTCTAGCCTGGCTGCCATAGAGATTGACGAGAGCCTGGAAGAGGTACGCCTGTGTTGACTTTCGGTACAAAGTTCTCAATTGGTGGCGTATAAGTCGGATTTATTGCAACATATTCTCGCAGCGAGGTCTTTAGCAAGGTAGCTTTTCAGCCGTTAAGATTTCACATCCAAGTTGAGGGAAATAGCTGGTGCAAATGTTGATGCAAATAAAGGAAATGCTTAATCAGCCGGGTATATACTAGCATATATCTTAAAGCCTTCACATCTAATTTTTTAAAAGAAATAAAAGAAAACGAAATAAAAGAAAACGGGAGGATGATTTAAAAATGGAAAAGGTCAGGTTCGGGATTATAGGGTGCGGCGTTATAGCTCCCCATCACGCAGATGCCATCGTAAACAACAAGAGGGGAGAACTGGTGGCGGTATGCGATATTGAAGAGGAGAAGGCCAGGAAGTTTCAACAAAAGTACAATGCCCCATACTATTACACCGACTATCGGAAGATGCTGGAGAGAAAGGACATAGACGTGGTGTGCATCTGCACGCCCAGCGGGCTTCACGGCGATATGACCATTGATGCGGCCAATGCTGGCAAGCATGTCTTCTGCGAAAAGCCGCTGGACATCAATGCCGACAAGATGACCCGTATGATAGAGGCCTGCAGGCGCAACAACGTCAAGCTGGGTTGCGTGTTCCAGAGAAGGTTGATGAAGGAGGCCATCGAGACCAAGAAGGCCATCGAAAGGGGCGAGTTTGGCAAGATCGTTCTCGCTGATGCCTATCTGAAATACTTCCGCAGCCAGGAGTATTATAACTCCGCCGGATGGCGTGGGACATGGGAGCTGGATGGCGGCGGTGCTTTGATGAACCAGGGCGTCCATGGTATCGACTTGCTTATGTGGCTAGTGGGCGATGTGGCCAGCGTGTTTGCGAGGGCCGAGACCTTGGCGAGGGATATAGAGGTGGAGGATACGGCCATAGCCCTTTTGAAGTTTAAAAACGGCGCCATCGGTGTAATCGAAGGCACTACATCGGTTTATCCCCCTCAGGAGACGCGGCTTGAAATCCATGGCCAGAAGGGGAGCGTCATCTTTGGGGATTCGGGGTTTAAGCAATGGAGAACTATAGGGAGCGATGTGGATACATTCCCCGATGTGAAGAGCGAGAAGATCGGCGGTTCGGCCGATGCGGCAGCCATCTCCAGCTGGGGACATTATGCGCTGATAGACGATATGATCTCGGCAGTCATAGAGGACAGAGACCCCATGATCACCGGCGAGTCGGCCAGGAAGGCCGTTGACCTTATACTGGCTATATATGAATCGGCCAGGACTGGCAAAGAAGTGTTTTTGGAAAGGTTTGGTGAGTAGATGATGTTGGAGTTTGCAGGCATCAAATTCAAAAACCCAGTAGTAATAGCTTCCAGCCCTTTGACCAGCAAGATAAAATGGCTGATCGAGGCAGAAAAGCACGGCGCTGCTGCGGTGAGCACAAAGCTGACCTTTATAAAGCAGCCGTTTTATGGCAAGCTGCGCATGCATAACAACATAAAGCTGTCAAGCATAGTTTGCTATGATAGAAGGCTGGACTTGGAGGAAGGCTTAAGGCTGGTAGAGGAAGCCAAGAAGAAGACCAATCTGATAATCTTTAGCAATATCACCCATGACAACGAGGACATGGACGGCTGGGCATTGCTGGCCAAGGAATTTGAGAATGCCGGCGCCGATATAATCGAGGCCAATATGGTTTGCCCTAATGTCGGCCTGTCCACAAAGAGCATAAAGGGGCAAGAGGCCCTGGGGGCAGGGGAGTTTGGCGGTGCGGTGACCGGCCAGGACCCCCAGAGGGTTCGCAACGTGATTAAAACATTAAAAGAGAGCGTGAAGATCCCAGTGGTTGCCAAGCTAACGCCCAACGTGGCGGATATAGGGTATATGGTGAGGGTGTGCCAGGAGGCTGGAGCCGATGGAGTATGTCTTGCTGGCGCTCAATCCAGCTTGCCTCTGGTGGACATCTACAATGATGGCAAGCCGGAATACCATCTGCTAAATGGCGTATCCCACGGGAGCCTGGGCGGCCCGGCCTGCTTGAACATGGCCTTTTCACAGGTGGCGCAGGCTGCCACAAAAAGTTCGCTGCCCATTATCGGCGGAGGCGGCCTGGAGACCGCCGAGCAGTGCATCATGATGATGATGTGGGGTGCCACCCTTGTTACCATGTGTACCTCCGTCATGTGGTACGGCTGGGAGATAGTGGACAGGATCGTTCGGGGGATGGAGGAGTATCTGGAAAAGCAGGGCGTAACTTATCAGGATATAATAGGGAAGTCGCTCAAGTATTTGCGGCCCTCACATCAGCTTGAGGCACTCGAGGGGTGGCCTGAGGTGGACCTGGATAAGTGCATCGGCTGCGGGAGATGCGCAAAGCCCGGGCATTGCGATGCCATAGAGATGGTTGACGACAAGCCTGCCATCACCCCTGACAGGTGCTTGGGATGTGGTATATGCATAGCGCTTTGCCCCACAAAGGCTTTGACGATGCATTATGAGTAAACGCCAAGCCGGTATATATATTAAAAGAGGTGAACTCTGAAATGGGCAGAAAGGTCAGGGTTTTGATTGTGGGATCGGCTTTTGCTGCCGATTTCCATCTGTATGCCTATTCGCGGTGCAGGGACATCGCTGAAGTGGTGGCCATAACCGGCAGAAACAAGGAGAAGGCCCATGCGCTACTCAAAAAGTATGGACTTGAGAATTGCGCGGTGTATGACGATTACATGAGGGCCATCCAGGAGGTTGACTGCGATGTGGTGGACATCTGCCTGCCAAATTACCTGCATCACGAGGTGGCAATAGCGGCTTTGAACAGAGGCAGGCACGTCATATGCGAGAAGCCACTGGCCACCACAGTCGAGGACGGAATGGATATGGTGGAGACGGCCAACAGGGTGGGCAAAAAGCTGTATTATGCGGAGGACTGGCTGTTTGCTCCGGCTTTGAACAGGGCCATCGAGATAATAGAGGAGGGGGCCATAGGCAAGCCGGTGTTTATAAGGGCCAGGGAATGCCATTCGGGTTCTCATTCGCCTTATGCGCAGACCATACAGTACTGCGGTGGCGGGTGCTTGATTCACCTGGGAATTCACCCCATCGGCTTTATACTGGCGTTGAAAGAGGGCAAATGGACGGAGCTTACCGCATCTATATCCGGCGGGCTGGGAAACAACTTGATGCACAAAAAGCTGGAAGGGGAAGACTGGGCCTGCTGTATCATGAAGTTTGCCGATGGCACCTCGGCCGTGGTGGAGAGCAATTATGTCACAAAGGGTGGAATGGAGGACGTGATCGATATATACGGCACTGAAGGCTGCCTGCATGTGGATATTACCTTCTCTTCGCCCATCACCTGCTATTCCATACCCGGCCTGAAATATACGGTGGAAAAGGCTGAAATAACGACGGGGTGGTCAAAGCCGGCCGTCGACGAGAGGTTCAACCTCGGATATGTGGATGAGATAAGGCATTTTATGGAGTGCGCGCTAAAGGACGAGGATGCAAAGGTGGGTTTAAGAGGAGTAGACGGCCTGGAGGCATTGAGGGTGGTACACCTAGCTTACAAATCAGCCAAAGAGGGCATAACCATCAAGAACGAGCGGATTGGCGTGCGCCCATAATGGGCATCGCGTTGTCAGAATGTGCATCGCATCGTTAGAATTGTATTGCGCCGTTAGAAATTTGTATTACTGCGCAGTTATGGCTTTGCATGGCGCATCGTGTGCAAATCTTAAGTGTATTATGGATAGATGAGAAGTGAGCCTGTATGTCTAGAACAAATGCAGTTGCCGACAAGGTATTCTACAACGGCATAGTGTATTCGATGGATCAAAAATCAAGGGTGGCGCAGGGGCTGGCCGTTTCGGGCAACACCATAATAGCGGTGGGCAGCAACCAGGAAGTGCTGTCGTTGCGTGGGCCTCATACACAGGTATACGATTTAAAGGGCAAGGCGGTTATCCCCGGGCTTATCGATACCCATACCCATCTATTCTGGGCGGCGGTGAGCGAGCTGGACGGTGAGCTGTTCATCCCCGAAAGTATAGAGCAGCTTCTGGAATACATAAGGGTGAAGGCAATACAGCTGCCCAAGGGCGAATGGATTTACCTGCCCAACACCTATCCTGCCAGGCTAAAGGAGCATCGTTATCCTACTATAGACCAGCTGGATGAGGTCGCACCACACCATCCGGTCTTTATCGATGGGGTATATTCCGGGAGGGCAAACAGCTGTGCATTGAGGATGGCGGGTATAAAGGAAGGTGCCAATGCTTCTTCCACGCTGTCGGCTCTGCGGAAATGCATAAAGCGCCGCGAATATGATCTGGCAGACTGCAAAGAGGGCATCAAAATCCTGCAGAGGCGCTATAACGAGATGGGTATAACCAGCGTTGTGGACGGGGCATCGAACGAGCTGGGTATCAAGGCCCTGTGCCAGCTCTACAGGCAGAAAGAGCTGTCTTTGAGAGTTGCATGTACGCTTGTGGTGTCGGACGCAGACAAGGTGGAAGAAGAGGCAAAGAAGTACAGCAACATTGTCGATATACCCTCTGAGTGGGTTAAGCTCTCGTTTATAAAGATCATGCTGGACGGGGGGATACTTACCTGCACGGCTTTTATGAAGCAGGGTTACGGCAATGCCGCCTTTGCATTTGATATCCCGGAAGGGTACAGGGGCGTAATAAACTACAACTCAAGCCAGATTATTCCGTTTATAGACAGGGCGTATGAGTTTGGGTATCAAATGAGCGCCCATTGTATAGGCGACGGGGCTTTGCAGGTATTGCTCGAGGCGTACAGGATATATAATGAAAAATTCAACGATATAACCGACAGGCGTTTCAGCATAATACACGGCGATTTTACGGATGATGCCGCACTGGACATGATAAAATTCTTGAAGCTGGTTTTGCTCTTTCAACCTGCCTGGCATTTCAAGGATGCAGGGTTTATCAATGAGATGTTATCAAAGGACGTGATGGATATTTTTCTGCCGTACAGCAAGTATGTCGAGAAAGGCATCCATGCAGCTGCTGGAAGCGATCACATGGTCAAGTATGACCCGCTTATGTCCCACAACCCATACAACCCCTTTTGTGCGCTTTATAACATGCTGACGAGGCGTACTTACGACGGCCACGTAATTGGGGAGGAGCATTGCATAGACAGGGAGCAGGCACTGCGGTTTTATACCGAAAAGGCCGCATATGCAACTTTTGAGGAAGATAAAAAGGGCTGCCTTAAGGCCGGCAAGCTGGCCGATTTTGTGGTGCTGTCCAAGGACTACTTTGAGTGCCCGGTGGAAGACATACCGTCCATCAACGCACTGCTCACGGTGGTGGGCGGCAAGGTCGTCTTTGACAGGATGTATGGGGAAAATGATGAGGCTTAGGTGGCCAAGGATGTGCCACACAGCGTTTTATCTGAAACAACCAGCGTCAGAATGCAATTTTTGTAACATGACTGAGAGTGATAAGAAGAGCATGTGGGTGTAAGGTGAACTGCAATCTATTATGCAAATTAAACTTATAAGACAAGATTGGACAATAAAGTTGGGCAAAAAATAAATTAAAAATTTTAAAATATAAAGGAGTGTTACAGATATGAAAGAGGAGATAAGGGTTGCCATTGTAGGGCTTGATACAAGCCACTCGGTTGAGTTCCCTCGAAGGATGCAGGCGCCGGACTGCCCCGAAGAACTCAAGGTGAATGGCATGAAGGCGGTTACCTGTCTGAGGTTTGAGACGCCCTTTACAAATAAGGAGACCCTGGATAAAAGGCAGCAGCAACTGGAAGATTGGGGAATTAAAGTAACCGAAGATTTTGAAGAAGCTGTAGCAGACTGCGATGCCATTATGCTGGAGATAAACGATCCCGCATACCACCTCGAATACTTCAAGAAATGCATGAACCTGAACAAACCCATCTTCATCGATAAACCGCTGGCCGATAACTATCACAATGCAAAGGAGATATATGACTTGTGCAAAAAGCACAACGTTAGGGCCATTTCTGCCTCGGCCTTGAGGTTTTCCCATAATCTGGTAGAAGCTTGCAGCAAGGTTCCAAAACCCATGCAGTCGTATTTTTACGGGCCGCTGGGGATCCCGCCGGTAGGAAGTGGCATCATATGGTACGGCGTTCACTGCTTTGAGATGCTTGAGAGGGCTATGGGCTTGGGCGCTGTGAGCGTGGATGTTAGGAAAGACGCAGCCGGTGCCGTGGTGGTTGTGGAGTATCCAGACAAGAGGAGGGGCATTGTGGAGCTCACTGTGGGAGCATACACTTACGGCGGTACGCTGAGGGCCGAGAATCAAATTGCGTCGTTTGTCGTTGACAGCTCGATGTTCTATACAGAAGAGCTAAGGGAGATATACAGGTTCTTCAAGACGGGTGAGGCTTCCCTCACTCTAGATGATGCCCTTGAAATAATGGATATGCTGGATTGTGCAGCGCGCTCCTATGAAACGGGCAAACCAGTGAAGCTTAACAGATACGCTGAGTAAGTCAACTACCCACCGCTTAAAGAAGCGGGGGCTTGCGAAGAGCCCTGGTTGACTAGCCTCAGCCACCAGCCAAAAGGTGACGGAGCTACGTTAGACAGGTCATGACACCCCGGGGTGCTGCTCAAGCTCCGGGCTCTGTCGTACAGGTTTAAACAGTCCTGAGGGGCAGGGACAGTGACCTGTGCATGACAAGCCTGTCTAACATTGGCGATGAGCACCTAATTCCCCAAGGAGGCTTACCGCATATGGTGTATGTAATCTCAAAGGCAGGGTTGGGATAATAGCGGGTTTAAGGGGTAGCGGGTATTTTGCTATAAGAAGTCTTTCAGGGAAGAAGATACTCGATAGTGCAAAACATAGCAGGTTAAGACTTATAGAGAAGGCAAAGACGTTAATGTTAGAAAGGAGAGAAGAGCGCATTCCTCTCCATCTTGAAGAGGATGGAGTCTCCTGCGCTCGGTTATGATGAAGTACCGCTAGTGTAAAAGAAAATATAAGGGTACGAACTGCTGTAAGCGTACATAATGGCTGTTTAAGTGTTAAAACTTTTTGTAGGCTACAGCAGTTGGTCCCCAATGTGAAGGGAGAGTGTGTTGATGAAAAATATAGTATTTTTGCTGAACGCTAAATTGAGAAACAATATTTTTAAGCAGGAAGATATAGACGCACTGTCTCGAATCGGCAATATCGTTTTCAACACTGATGAGGAGGGGCCGGATGCAGATAGAGCCAAGGAGCTCATCAGAGATGCAAACATAGCCATCACCTCCTGGGGCTGTCCTCGATTGGATAGGGACATATTGCAGCATGCCCCTGATCTGGAATTGATAGTTCACGCGGCTGGAACCGTTAAAGGTATTGTGAGCGATGAGGTTTGGAGGCGTAAAATACGCGTTTCTAGCTGTGCATACCCGCTGGGCATAGGGGTTGCCGAGACTGCGCTGGGATTTACAATTACCGCGCTTAAAAATATGTGGAACCTGGCCAGAAATACCCGCGAAGGAAAATGGGCTGAAGGGCGCGACAAAGTTAGGGAGGTATACGGCGTAACCATAGGGGTGATAGGTGCCGGGCGAGCTGGGCGCCATTATATAAAGCTCATGAAGAATTTTGATGTCGACATACTGCTGTACGATCCGACTGTGGATGAACAGCAGGCACAAGAGATGGGCGTTAAAAAGGTGGAGCTGGAGGAGTTGCTCACGAAATCGGATGTGGTGTCCATCCATGCACCTTCTATTCCTGAAACGTACCATATGATAAATAAAGAGACGCTGGCGTTGATGAAGGATAACGCTATACTCATAAACACTGCCCGTGGTTCTCTGATAGATGAAGGAGCATTGGTTGAAGAGTTGAAAAAGGGAAGGCTGTTTGCATGCATCGATGTGACCGACCCTGAACCGCCAGCCGAAGACCACCCGTTCCGCAGCCTTCCCAACGTAATATTGACGCCGCATATCGCCGGCGCGGTGAATAACGGATTGTACAGAATAGGCAAGTATGCCGTCAAAGAGATCCAAGCTTACGTTAAAGGGGAGAAGATGGACGGCGAAGTTTTCGAAAATAAGTTGAGCATTTTGGCTTGAGGTTAGCATTTAAAATGGGATTGACTATGTTTTACAGCATCTTTGAGTAAGAAGCTGTTTATTTTCTTTTTAGGGCATTGACAAAATTAAATCAAATATTGCAGGGGGAGAGGTGAGGGGGGTATATGGGATCCCCGAGGAGGAAAATCAGCGTCCTTTATAAGTATTTTATTTCATATATAGCAATTTTTGCTATACCGCTTATAATACTGGGAGTGAGCTTCTACAGGAATTCTGTCATCGAGATGGAAAACCAGGTAAAGAGGTATACGTTTGACAAAGTGGTGAGGATGAGGGAAACGCTGGATTCCATGATTTTGGACACCAAAAAGGTCGCTCTCAAGATTTCCCTGGATGAAAGGATAAAGCCGTACGTGGTCAATTTAAATGATTACCACAGCAGAAGCGCAATAGATCAGCTAAACAAGTATTGGGATAAAAACTATGTGAGCAATATGTTTGTATACTTTAAGAATGACGATTATGTGTATACCTTGGGGGGCAAGGTATCGTTTGATACGCTGTACAACAGCGTTCTGGGAGCCAGCTATGACAGCGGTGAAAGTTTTAAAGAAGAGCTTCAAAGGATTAATGTTCCAGCCATGATGAGGATAGATACGATGATTTCCGGGATACCACGGAATGAGGGGTTTATGTGCCTTTATCCTTTGCCGCTCGGAAGGAGCAATTATTACGGAGTTGTAGGCATAGTGATTGACAGGCAGATTATTGAGAAGATGGCCTCTGAGGTATTGGGGGATTTGAAAGGGGCCTTGATCTTATATAACAGCGATATGGATAGCATATTTAATTTTGGAGATGAGGAGGTCATTCCCTTAGCAAAAGAGATTGGTCCCCAGGCTTTTCCGGGAAATACCCTGGATGAGATACACAATATGGAGATACAGGGCAGAAGGTTGTCAATAATAGACGTGGCGTCTGAGAACATGGATTTCAGAATTTTCCTGGCCATATTCCCCGAGAGCTACTTAAGCAGGGTCATTGTGATGAAGAGGCAGCTGGTGTTAATGATAGGCATAGTGATAGTCGTTGGGATGCTGTTGTCATTTGTTTTCTCACTGACAAACTATCGCCCCATCAAAAATCTTTTTAACATGATAAAAGCTTATTTTCCAGTTGAAAATGGTGAGAGCGATGAGGGGGATTTGCGGTGGGAAAGGGGATTTGCCATATCTAACGAGCTTGAAAACATTGAGAGGATTGTGAAAGGTATAGCGATTAGAAACAGCAGCCTTGTTGAGCAGCTTAGCCATCATCAATCCTTTGTAAGGGAACAAATCCTTTTGATGCTGGTGAAAGGCAAATTGTCCAATGAACAGAAGATAAATGAGCTGCTCAGCTTGTATAAAATAGACTTTCCGTATAATTATTTCTTCGTAGCGGTCGTTTCCATAAAGAAGGAAAAGGATTACAGCATAACGACCTCTGAGCTAAACCTGTATATAAATAGCATTATCGAGAACAAGATAAAGAACAAGAGGGTTTATTGTATTGATACCGTACAGGGGGATTTCGTTTTGCTGTTTAACACATCCTACGAAAATTGCTCCAAGATAGTGATAGAAAACATGATGAAGGACATCCAGGTCTTCTTCAGAAACCACCTGGGAGTGAGGGTCAACGTGGGCATTGGAAATGTATATGAGGGCATCAATTTCATAAGTCGCTCTTTTATAGAGGCGCTCAATGCCATTGACTATAACCTCCTGATAGGCTATGAGAATATCATCTTTTACGACGACATTATTTCATCCAGCAAAAAGGCATATTGGTATCCCGCTGAGGAACAAATGCGCTTTGTACAGTGTTTAAAGCAAGGGAATACCTATGTGATCAAGGATATAATAAAGGAGATAATAGGGAAGATAAAGAAAAAGCAGCTTTCCATAGGCCTGACCAGGGCCATATGTTTTGGGATGATAAACGCGGTCGTTGAGGTATTGAACGAGCTCGATATAAAAAATTTCGATGATGATATTGAAGAGTTAGCCCAGTTTGGTTCTTTGGAGGATTTGGAAGAGAAAATTGAGAAGCTGGCGTATAGGATTTGCGAGTACGTAAACAGCAGAAAAGAGAGCCACAACGAAGCCCTCAAAATAGCGGTTATAGAATACATCCATGAAAACTATACCAATAAGATGCTAAGCCTCGAGATGGTAGCGGAAAAATTGAATATTTCCCCTAAATACTTGAGCAGATTTTTCAAAGAGCAGATAGGGTTTAACTTTGTCGACTACGTGAGGGAGTTGAGGATAAATTATGCAAAGAAGTTATTGAGGGAGACGAGCAGCAGTATAAAGGATATTGTGGATAGAATAGGGTATAGCGATGTGGCCAGTTTTACTAGAACTTTCAAGAAATTAGAAGGGATTACCCCAGGTGAATACAGGAAGATGATGGCCAATGTATAATATGACAAATCGATGATACCTTTCGCATATTTCTTAAACTGGCACTGGTTTGTATAATAAAAGCAGAAAATTTGTATGTGGAGGTTTTATTCATGGCAGAACTCGGTCAAGGTGTTGTTGTCAATTTGGATCCCAAGCCGCACCATAATAAAAAGAGTAAACTAAAAAAGATGCTAAACGATTATCAATTGTACCTCTTTATTCTTCCAAGCGTTTTGTACTTTTTGATATTCCATTACGCACCCATTTATGGCGTTCAGTTGGCTTTTAAGGATTTCGTTGCCACCAAAGGCATATGGGGCAGCCCATGGGTGGGGCTTAAACACTTTAAATTGTTCTTTAGTTCGTACTACTTCTGGGAAATCATCGGCAATACGGTGGGCATATCCCTGTATTCGCTGATAGCGGGTTTCCCGATTCCTATAATATTTGCTCTCATGTTGAATGAAGTCAGCAACAAGCATTATAAGAAACTGGTACAAACCGTAAGCTATGCTCCGCACTTCATCTCCACCGTCGTCATGGTCGGCATGCTCTATATCTTCTTGCATCCTGTGTACGGTATTGCCAATACCTTGATAAAGTTTTTAGGCTTTGAAGCTGTTGATTTCATCAATAAGCCCGAATACTTTAAAAGCTTGTACGTATGGTCAGATATATGGCAGCATACGGGATGGAATTCGGTTATATATTTTGCAGTATTATCAAATATAGATCCAGAACAACATGAGTCAGCAATAATTGATGGTGCATCGAGGCTCCAAAGAATATGGTATATAAACGTTCCTGTCTTGATGCCTACCGCCGTAATCCTTCTCATATTGAATGCCGGAAGCATCATGAGCGTCGGATTTGAGAAGGTCTATCTTATGCAGACGCCATTGAACATCAAGGCCTCAGAGGTCATTTCGACTTATGTATATAAGGTTGGGCTTCAAAGTGCGCGTTACAGTTTTAGCACCGCCGTGGGGCTGTTCAATTCGGTCATAAACTTTATGCTGCTGGTATTGGTGAATAGAGTGGCCAAAAAGCTGTCATCTACAAGTCTTTGGTAAAGGAGAGAAAAAAGGTTATGAAAAAGAGCAAAGACGACATTATATTTGAAGCAGTAAACACCTTCTTTGTAACCGTATTTTTTATCATAGTTTTGTATCCTTTGATATTCGTAATCAGCGCATCGATAAGCGATCCATCTTTGGTGTCCCAGGGAAAAGTGGTTTTGCTGCCAAAAGGATTGAATTTCGATGGGTACAGAAGGGTACTGGAATATGATGATATCTGGATCGGCTATCGAAATACCATATTCTATACTATAGCGGGCACTTTAATAAGCCTGGCGCTTACATTGACAGCCGCTTATCCCCTCGCCCGAAGGGATTTTGTAGGCAAGAATGTCTTCGTAATTTACTTTACCATCACAATGTTCTTCTCTGGTGGGCTTATTCCCACTTATATGGTAGTAAAAGCCCTGGGGATGCGCAACACTGTGTTTTCACAAATACTTTTAGGCGCTGTGAGCTTTATGAATATAGTGATCGTGAGGACTTTTTATCAGACCAGCATTCCGGAAGAGCTGCAGCAAGCCGCACAGATCGATGGATGTTCGTATGCCCGCCTATTTACCAGCATCATACTGCCGCTGGCCAAACCCGTCATCGCTGTCATGGCGTTATTTTACGGGGTAGGCCGTTGGAATAGCTATTTCACTGCTCTCATATATCTGTCAGATCGCAATCTGTATCCTCTCCAGATGATATTAAGGGAGATTCTGATCATAAACGAGATCAATATGGAAATGTTGATGACTGAAGGGGAATTAGAGGTAATACATAAAAGGGTCGAACTGGCCACCCTGCTAAAATACTGCGTAATTATCGTATCAACGTTGCCAGTCATTATGGCCTACCCATTCCTGCAAAAGTACTTTGTAAAAGGAATTATGGTTGGGGCTATAAAGGGGTAGTTTTAGTATAATTACGCTACTAACAAAGAGGAGGTGGTCATGAGAACATCAATTTGAGCATGAAGGGGAAATAGCAGGCTTTCAGAAAATTAATTTAAAAGGGGGAGATTACTGGTATGAAAAAATCCTTTGTAAAAATTTTATGCTTGATTGTTTCGATATTGTTGTTCATTACCGTATTTGCAGGCTGTAGCAAAGATGAACAAACGGCTCAACCTGGAGAAACCTCGCAGAATACCAAACAACCAGAAGAAACAGGAGGAACTGAAAAAGATTCTCCAGATGAACAGAATGGCTCTGAGGGGACTTCAACGTCGTCATTGCCCATTGCTAAAGAAAAGATAACGCTCAAAGTAATGGCGCCAAAACATCCTATGGGAGGGCCATGGGAGAACCTGCGCATATTTAAAGACCTTGAAGAGATGACCAATATACATTTGGAATTCGACGTGGCATATGAAGGTTTTGAAGAGAAGAAGAACCTTGCGCTTGCAACAGGGGATTTGCCGGATATCTTTTTAGGAGCACTGACCGCCGAAGATGAGGAAATATATGGCCCACAGGGTGTATTGATAGATTTGACTGATTTGATTGAGCAGCATGGTGTGAACATTAAAAAAGCGTTTGAGAAATATCCGCTGCTGAAAAAAACCATCACAGCAAGCGATGGAAAGATATACGCTTTAGGCCGGGTTATTAAAACTCCTACGATCGGTTCGTATAAACCCGTAATCAACAAGGTGTGGTTGGAAAACCTCGGCTTAGAGGTGCCAGAGACCATAGATGAACTGTATAACGTGTTGAAGGCCTTCAAGGAAGGGGACCCAAACAAAAACGGGCAGCAGGATGAAATCCCATTAGGTGAAATAGATTTCGGCATCTTGGGAGGAATGCTTTTACCTGCATTTGGAGAAATGGCCCAGGATATCGCTTTGAAGGACGGAAAAGTTGTATTTACTCCTATTACTGAGGGTTACAAGCATTACCTTGAGTTCCTGCACAAATTGTATCAGGAAAAGCTGATAGATCCCATGTTCATGTCCCAGAGCATGGACGAATATCTGGCCAAGACAAAACAGAATCTGTATGGCGTACTGGGCCATATCAGACAGGCTGATTGGCAGCAGTATCAGATACTTTCGCCGCTCACTTCGCAGTATAATAGCGAGAGGTTTAGCAGCTCGAGCGATGTTGCCTATGCGTCTGGTGCTTTTGCCATCACCAAGGTCAACAAATACCCGGTAGAATCCATTAAATGGGCTGACCTGTTCTTTACCGAATCTGACGAAGGAGTCAACGGTATAACTGGAGTTGCGTTGTGGATAGGTCGAAGGGGCGTAGACTGGGATTTCACAGAGGATGGCTCTGCAATAAGGTATTTATTTGAACCCGAGGAAGGTATGACTGAAATCCAAACATTGCTCCAGAAAGTTACTCCTTCTGAAACAGGACTTGTAGGAACCAGCGTTCTAGAGAAACCTTTTGAGTCGCCATACCTCAGGTGGGTAGGGGAGAACAACATGAGGTATATATTCCCCTATATAAGGCCTGAAAGGATCTATCCCAACGTCAGATTTACATCAGAGGAACAGGAAAAGCTCTCCATAATGAAAGCCGATATTACAAATTTCGTAAGTCAGTCCCGAGCAAGGTTTATAACAGGCGAGGATTCACTTGATAAGTGGGATGAATATGTAAAGACGTTGAAAGATATGGGAATCGATGAATATATATCAATACATCAGACAGCTTATGATAGGTTTATGCAAAGCGGAAATTAAGGCAGTACAGAGGCATAAATTGAGGCAGTTGTATGGGCAGAGATATTTTCTCTGCCCATATTTCTAAAATTAACCTTAAAAGTATAGGCTAGAAAGGGGGAAATGGTAAAATGTTTAAAAAATATTATAGAATTTTACTATGTTATGCGGTTTGTATAGGAGTGTTGTTTGCTATGCCAATCAATTCAATCGATATACTTGCATCTGCAAAAAGTGATACAAATCTTCTGACTAATGGAGGATTTGAAGAGCCGATTTCAAATGGTAATATTCCTGGGTGGAAAGAGTATCCGTCTCCAATGCCTTCAGATAGAGCTGTTCGTGTTACGGATGAAATGAAATATACAGGTAGCTATAGTCTCTTGATTGAAGATAATAGCGGAGGATCTGTAGGGGCTATAAGTGATAAAGTTCCAGTAGAACCAGGGAAAACCTACACCGCTTCATGTTATGCTTATCTTGAATCATCAACAGGTTCCGGAGCTAGAATATACATTAAATTTTTTGATTCTGCGGGTAAGGAGATTGGAAGTGAGAGTTTTGGAGTTTCAGAGCCAAAGGGCCAATGGATAAAATTGAGCGTTGAAGCTGTTGCGCCAGCTCAAGCAGTAAAAGGCGAGGTTTGGTTGTACTCAGGAACAGTAAATAGGGGCAAGGTGTATTATGATGATGTTACCTTGAAAGAAAAAATTGTTTTAGAACTACCATTTGAATATGGAGCACCAATCAATCTTGGTCCTGCAACTTTGGCTGCAAAAACTCAGGGAGTGGCGATTGGCAACGAAGAAGTATACATAGGTACCAATGGTTCCCCTTCGGTTTTTTATGTTTTAAACGCGGAAACAGGAGAGGTAAAATTTTCGCAGCCCCTTAATAATATCGATGTGGTTTGGGCAATTACAGTGGGAGCGGATGGAAATGTATATTTTGCAGGTACCAATGATGGAATATTGTATAGATATCTGCCCAAAGAAATGAAAATTGAGAAGATAGGGGTTAACCCTTCTAATAAATGGGTTTGGCAATTGGATGCTTCAGAGGATGGGAAAATTTATGGGAGTGTTTACCCCGATGCTAAAGCGTTTGAATATGATATACAAACTAATACTTTTACGGATTTAGGGGTTATTTATGAAGGAGAAGAATACGTTAGAGGGGCAGGAGTAACGGATAAATATCTTTATCTTGGTATCGGGGCTAAGGCCCATTTGATACGAATGGATAGGCAGACACGAGAAATGGTGGAAATTGAGTTCCCTGCTACAGGAACCGATACCATGGTGAATAATGTTTGGATTTATGGAGGAAAGCTTTTTATCGCCTACGGAACTTCTATGACCATTATGGACGAAGAAACGGGAGAAGTATTAAAAGAAATGGATTGGCAAGATGCTGATACTTATGATGGCATTATTTCTCCACCTTCTCCATATGATCCAAATCTAATCTATTTTAGGAATAAAAATACTGGTGAGTTATGGATATATAATATGGCTTCTAATGAGATTAAAGTGGCAGAACCAGGGGTTGAAGTAACGAAGAGTGCTTTAAAAGGGATTGATTGGATTACCTTAACACGAGGGGAAAAAGCGGGAAGAAAAGTATTGGCTATGGTTTCTCATCTTTTGGAATATGTAATTTATGATCCGATAGATAGAAGTTTCACAAGATTGTTCCCCGAAATAGAGCGACAGGGCATTGATGTACAGAGCTTGGAATGTGCAGATGATGGCCGCCTATATATGGGAGGATACCAAGGTGCTATGAGCATTTACAACCCTAAGACAGCCAAATTTGAAATGCAAGAAAATCAACCTTCGCAAATAGAAGGTATTGGATTTCTAAATGGTAAGGTGTATTTTGGTACCTATGGTGGAGCCAGAATTTATCGTTATGATCCAAATTTACCTTATGACTATAAGGAAACTCCAGATGGGAATCCCGGTTTATTTTATACAATAACTGGACAAAGTAGGCCGTTTGCTTTTGCATCAGGGGATAACAAATTATTTATAGGAACTGTTCCAGATTATGGTAAATTGGGTGGAGCCTTGGCCATTTACGATGAATCAAGTGGTAAGTGGGTAATACATACAAATGTTGTTCAGGACCAAAGCATTATTGGGTTAGCTTATAAAGATGGTAAGTTATACGGTGGTACTAGTATTTGGGGAGGAGCAGGTATTGATCCTGCAGCAACAGAGGCAAAGATGTTTATCTGGGATGTAGAAAATGACGTTAAAATAGAAGAGTTTGTTCCAGAAGTTCCAGGATTTCAATCGCCAAAAATGATTGGGCAGCTGTCTTTTGATGCCGATGGTATCTTATGGGGTATTATGTGGGGGAATATAAATAGTTCCAGAGAAGGTTTTGCGTTGTTTGCTATGAATTCTTATACGAAAGAGATAATAAAATATAGAATACTTGAGTTGGGTACAAAAGCTAGCAGTTGGAGGCCATTCTTTATTAGATGGGGTGACAATGGGCTTCTCTATACCACATTGGGAAGGCAATTATTGGTTTTTGATCCTAAGACTTTGGAATATAAACAGTTAGTAAGTGGATGGGTTCACCTGATGACATTAGGTAAAGATGGTAGTATTTATTATGCAGTAGGGCCTAATCTGTATAAACTTCCAGTGCCTATATCTTCTGTTGTTATCAGTTCAGACACCACCCAACTAGAGGTAGGAGATAATAAAGTTTTGGGAATAAAAACAGTTTTAGTAAATGGCAAAGAGGGGTATTTAGACGGAACTACTATTGAATACGTGAGCAGTGATCCCAGTATCCTTTCCATTGATAAAGGAGTTATGATTGCTCATAAGGAAGGCTCTGTAGAGGTTTATGTTAACGTTACGCAAAATGGTGTAACTCACAAATCAAACGTATTGACTATAGAAGTTTTGGAGAAACAAGAGGAAGGCGAAGGACCAATAGAAGATGAGGAACCGGTAGAGGACGAGGAGCCTATAGAAGAGGAAGAGCCAGTGGAAGGCGAAGAACCGGTAGAAGACGAAAAGCCGGTAGAGGATGATGAACCAGTAGAGGAAGAAAAGCCTATAGGAGATGAGAAACCGGTAGAAGATGAGGAGCCAATAGAAGACGAGAAACCAGTAGAGGATGAGAAGCCGGTGGAGGAGGAAAAAGACGAAGGCCGTCTAGTACAAACCGGTTCCTGGCTAGATGTCAAAATATTTATGTTAGTAGGAATTGTACTGATTGTTGGAGGAGTTGCTTTAGTCTTATATAACAAGAAACGGGGCTTTGAATCTGCATCAAGTTTAGACAAAAAATAGTACATTGAATTATTTGTAGAGGAAAGTTTTAAAATGATGTAAAATATATGCTATGATATAAAGGCCTTTTGGTTATGTGTGCCAAAAGGCCTTTATATCCTTACTGTAATAAAATTGTTAACGGAGAGTGATTGTCTGTGAAAAACTTCGTTAAACCCATCAAGATAGAGCTCTATTTCATACCAGTTACAACGAGGGTGCCGCTGAAGTTTGGCTCTCAGGTTCTAACAACCATTACCTGTGCGAGGGTCCATATGTTTGTAGCAGACAGAGATGGGAAGGTAGTGGATGGATGGGGAGAGACTCCTTTAAGCGTTCAGTGGGCATGGCCGAGCAGTATAAGCTATGAGAGCAGACATGCAGACATGAAAAATCTCTGTAAGGTGCTGGCTGATGAGTGGCTGAACCTGCAATTGGAAGGCCATCCTGTAGAAGTGGGATATCTATTTACTGAGCATGTGCTGCCTTTGGCGCTTGTCAGGTTTAATTCTAAGTTTAAGGGAAGCTCCGAAGATATGCCGTGGCTGGCTGCACTTATTTGTAACTCGCCTTTCGACATAGCGTTTCACGATGCATACGCTAAATATGTGGGAGTACCTGTATACAAAATATATGGGAAAGATTTAATGGAGAAGGACCTGTCGCACTATTTAGAACCTGCTGAGGGCGGCAAAGTTTCATTTGAAGGGAAAACCATACAAGATTTTTTGAGGGCTGTGCCAAGAAGAAGGCTTGTGGTGTGGCATTTGGTGGGTGGTACGGATCCTGTAACCAAAGAGGAACTCACGGGAAATGAGCCCAACGACGGATATCCCGTATTGCTCGAGGACTGGATAAATCAGGATGGACTGAAGTGCTTAAAGATCAAGCTCAAGGGCAATGATTTTGAATGGGACTACAATAGGATAGTGAAAGTGGCAAGGGTGGGTATAGATAACGGGGTGTTATGGCTTTCCGTTGACTTTAACTGTACCGTGAAAGATCCGGCATATGTGGTTGAAATCCTGGACAGGCTTTTATACGATGAACCAGAGGTGTATGCGAGGATACTCTACATAGAGCAGCCTTTCCCTTATGACCTTGAGGCCAGTAGGATAGACGTCAGGCCTATAGCCAACAGAAAGCCAATATTTATGGACGAAAGTGCTCATGACTGGAAGCTTGTAAGGCTGGGCAGGGAGGATGGCTGGAGCGGCGTGGCTTTGAAGACGTGTAAGACCCAGACATCGGCGCTGCTCACATACTGTTGGGCCAAAGCCCACGGCATGACCGTCATGGTGCAGGACCTCACAAACCCGATGCTCGCCCAGATACCGCATGTTCTGCTTGCAAGCCATGTTGATACTATCATGGGCGTGGAGAGCAATGCCATGCAGTTTTATCCATCAGCCTCAGAACCAGAGGCCAAGGTACACTCCGGGTTGTATAAGAGAAGGGATGGCGTGTTGGACCTGAGCACCATCAAAGGGCCGGGCTTTGGTTACAGGGTAGAGGAGATACCAAGGGAATTACCCGAGCCTCACTATGTGGCGTCAAGGTAAAAGCGGTTTTAAGAAGTTATTTTATGAATTTGAGAATGTTTTAAGGGGTATCGTGCCCCTTAGTTTGTTTTCGGAGTTATTTACATAATTTTTTCTATGTGATACCATAATAGGGTGAAATGATGGATGCTCCTTCAAAGTAACTGTTGCTGTTGTCACAATGCCTTGGGCGTTTTTGCTACCTACCAAGTGAATTAATGGTTGATAATGGTTGATGTGGTGATGGGTTTGGTTCGATTAAGGCAGGTACATGTTATAGGAGAAGAGTACTGCGCAGGTATGGATACTCGCATGGACTGTTTTACAGACGGCAGGGTAGATACAGGTGCAAAGGCTGGTTCAAATACTGGTTCGCATGCCGCTTCAAACGCCTGCCTATGTGCTGATTCAAATGCAGGACCAAATACCGGTTTAAATGCCGCATTAAGCGGCAATTCATATGGCCGCTCTGGACATGATTTGCAGCATGTCGTGGGCAGATTCTATTGGTGCGATGTGCTAAAGGCCCTTCCATTGTTGCTTGAACAGTATGAAGGCAAAATACAGCTGGTGTACCTGGATCCCCCTTTTGTGACCGGCCAGCTGTTTCGATTTCAGCAGCCGGTTGGTGCACAGGGGTGGAGGGGGGACCGACAGTACATCATAACCCATACCGCCTACGATGACCTGTGGAAATCGGGCAGGGATGCCTTTTTATCGATGATGAGAGAGGTGCTGTCCTGCGTATACCGCCTTCTTTCTCCTGAGGGGTCGTTGTATCTGCACATCGACTACCGTACCAGCGCTTACATGCGCATCATGTTGGATGAGATATTCGGTGAGGAGAATTTCCTAAACGAGATCATATGGCACTATAGGAGCGGTGGCAGGGCTAAAAACCATTTCAGCCGTAAACACGATACTATCCTGTTTTACCGGAAATCGCCGCGGTACTATTTCAACATAGAGGCGGTGGGGGTTCCCAGGGGAAAGGACAAGCGCAACCATATGAAACAGCAGGTGGATGAGGATGGGCGAATATTCTGGTCCATAAGGTCAGGAGGCAGGGAATACCGGTATTACGAGGACAGCAAGATATATCCCAGCGATGTGTGGGACGATATCTCTCACCTCCACCAAAAGGACCCCGAAAGGACGGGGTATGATACGCAGAAGCCCGAGGCGCTGCTTGAGCGGATCATCAAGGCATCGTCCAGGCCGGGGGATCTGGTGGCCGACCTTTTTGCCGGTTCGGGGACCACTCTGGCGGTGGCCCAGAGGCTGGGCAGATGCTGGATAGGGGTGGACAATGGTATCTTTTCGTTGCATACATGCAGGAAGCGGCTTGTGCGCCAGCTGAACCGTTTCTGCGGTGAAGCCGGTTTGAAGGCGCAACGGCGGTGTGATAACGGTGAGGGCGCCGTGCATTCGATGGCCCCTGTTTGGTCAGGCAGTGTGGGCCAGGATGGTTGCAACCGCCTTGTAAACGGGAATCCATATGGAGATGCTGCCAGGGTGTCGGGGGAATTATCAAACATACGAGTCAAAGTATTGTTTTATTATTGTCAGGATTTCAAGGGTGAAGCAGGATATATGGTGGTTCCTGAGGTTGAGGTGGAGTGCGTCAGGCTGCCCGATCACCAGGTTGCTGTGCGGCTTAAAAGATATGTTTTGCCGCAAATCCAGGGGGATGAGCGCTTAAGCGATATGGTGCCTTTAGGGCCTCTCGACCTTGTGGATTGCTGGGCAGTCGGCTACTTGGAGGATGGCGTGTTCAAAGCGGCTAACTGGTCGATGAGGAGCTTTGATACCCCATGCTTGAATGATGAGCTTAGGATGGCTGTGTACGATGATCAAGCCCCGGTGGTACACCTTGTAGATGTATACGGGCAGCAGTGGTTTTTTCGCATAGAGGGGCTATAGCTATGTACAGGGATTGCAGGTAGCGACCATTGGGCCGTTGTTGCCTGTTGAGGTGAGACCGGAGACAAAACCTTTGTAAAGTTCTAACTAGAATGCAATCAATCGATAAAAATTGGAGTTCGGTTTAGCGCAGTTAAAATTACCAGCTGGAGGTTGAAGCGTTCATGTATCAGAAGCTGATGGACATATACGACAGGATGTATAAGCATTTTGGGCCTAGACACTGGTGGCCGGCCGATACGCCCTTTGAAGTGGTGGTGGGGGCTATACTCACCCAGAGCGTTGCGTGGCGAAACGTGGAACAGGCCATAAAAAACTTAAAACAGGCGGGGCTGCTTGACCTGGTTGCTATAGCTCATGCTGAGCTTGATGAGCTAGCCCGGCTTATACGTCCCACCCGGTATTACAACATGAAAGCCAGGAAACTGCAGGCCTTTTGCAGGCATGTGCTGGAGAATTACGATGGATCGCTGGAACGCCTTTTTGCAAAAGACCTCTGGCCTTTAAGAGAGGAGCTTTTGGGGATATACGGCATAGGCGAGGAAACGGCTGACAGCATACTGCTTTATGCTGCCGAGAAACCCATTTTTGTGGTGGATGCTTATACTAAAAGAATATTTTCCAGGCTGGGCATGGTGGATGCCGATATAAAATACGGCCAGCTTCAAAGATTTTTCATGGATCACATTCCGCCTGATGTCATGCTTTACAACGAGTACCACGCGCAGATTGACGCGGTGGGCAACAATTATTGCGCAGCCAAAAAGCCGTCATGCGAAGAGTGCCCGCTGAGGCCTTTGTGCGGCTTTGCCTCTGCTGTCTGACTTTCCTGTATCATTTTTAAGCTGTTCCCGGTTTGCAAAAAGCCGCCACCTGCTTGTTGAGCTTTCCTGCTTTAAAAGCTTTAAAAATGCTTTTTAGATGGATACACCCATTTTTCATTCTTCTTTTGTTTTGGCCACGTAAGGCTCATCCTGTTTTGTTTTGGTCTTGCCTTTTTCCTGGAGCTCTGCCCCGCGCTTGTGCGTTCCTTCCTGGCCTGTCCAGGCGTGGAAGGTAGAGATAAATTCTCCATAAGCGCTCTTGTCCTGCAGTACGTCGCTTATCATATCATCTTTTCGGACGCGCTTTTTCTTTTCCAAGATTATCCACCTTCCTTTTTGATTATCGTACTGTTAGTCTGTACATCTACGCTGTTTTTTATTTAAAATTGAGGCAGTAAACAGGCGAAAATAAATGAAGCCGCCGCTTCAAAAGGCCGGTTGAGTTTCCCTTTTGCGGAGCAGGTAAAAATGTGGTAAAATATTTTCAACTAGATTTTGACAGGGAGAGGAAGGGATTATGAGGCTGATATGAACCTGTGGGGGATATTTTTAAGCGCACTTATCATAGGTTTTTCAGGTGCTATGATGCCGGGGCCCATGCTGGGCGTCACCATTGACGGAAGCCTGAAGAAGGGGTCTGTCGCCGGGCCTATGGTGGTGTCGGGCCATGGAATTCTGGAACTGATACTGGTTGTGGTCATGGCGTTCGGCCTTAAGGATTTTTTTGCAAATCCTAAGGTGGCGGGGTTGATAGGCCTGGTGGGCGGAGTTTTTTTGATGTGGATGGGCTATGGCATGGTAAGGTTGGCTGTGCGCAACGCCGTTTCCATACAGGATGGCGCCAAAGGCCGTTTCAGCGCTCAAAGCCTGGTACTGGCAGGTGCGGTGGTCAGCATTACCAACCCGTATTTTATAATGTGGTGGGCCACCACCGGCATGGAAATGATACGTCAGGCTTATGCTTTGGGATTCTTGGGTGTAGCCTTCTTCTACATGGGCCACATACTGTCAGACCTTATATGGTACTCCGCCGTCTCTGTTGGGGTATCTAGAGGTAAGAAGATTTTGAGCGACGTCGTCTACCGCAGGGTAATCTTTGCCCTGGGGCTGTTTTTGATTGGGTTTTCGCTGTATTTCATGTACAGCGGAGTTAAAATGTTCATATAGAAGTGAATGCAATCCAACAGACAATATTGAACTAAACATTAAGGATAAGGAGGTTTTTAAAATGAGCACGTTGATAGAGGATGGGGCAGTGGTCTTGTTTCAGGGTGATAGCATCACTGATTGCGGACGAAGCAGGAGTGATGACCAGGATTTGGGAAAGGGCTATCCCAACATGATAGCGGCCTGGTTTAATGCCGTTTATCCCGAAAAGAGGGTGAGGTTTATAAACCGCGGAGTTAGCGGCAACCGGGTAAGGGATCTGGTCGAGCGATGGCAGCGCGACTGTATAGATCTTAATCCTTCGTGGGTGTCCATATTGATAGGCATAAACGACTGCTGGCGCAGGTATGACAGAAATGACCCCACTCCGGTGGAGGTGTTTGCGGCGGGGTACAGAAGGATTTTGACCGAGGTCAGCGAAAAGCTGAATGCGAAAATCATCCTGTGTGAGCCTTTTGTACTCCCGGTGCCGGAGGACCGCAAGATGTGGCGGGAGGACCTGGACCCCAAGATTCAGGTCGTGCGGGAGCTGGCCAGGGAGTTTGGTGCACTGTACGTCCCCTTGGATGGTATTTTTGCGGCAGCTGCCGCAAAACGCGAGCCGGAGTTTTGGGCGCCCGAAGGGGTTCATCCCTCTCAGGCGGGACATGCGCTCATCGCTCGCGCATGGCTGCAAACAGTAAAGGCGGAATTGTAACGAACCAGGTGAGCATGGTATAATACGGTGTACCGGGCACCAGCAAATTTTTAAATTTTGTCCTGTTTTGCACATTAGATTGGCTTAAAGTAAAGGTGTTTTCTCAAACAAGCTTGCGCTGAACAGAAAAACAAAAGTTTAAAATTTTTAAAAAGAAAGGAGGAAGGTGCTTTATATTCCAACCCGTGGTGTGCAGGATGATGCCGTCATGGCCTGTGAGCTTTGTATATGTTTTTTCAATTGGGCAGGCCATGGCGGTGGTTTGCAGCAGATCCAGGCTGACACGGGTTGGAGGCTTTGCGCCGCAGATGATATGGAATACAGGGCTGATATAGGAGTATTCGGTGGCTCAGGATTTTATTCCTTTTTAGAGGATGTGGAGGAGATAACAGTACCTACTCCGTACGGGGCGCCCAGCGATAAGATTGCCCTGGCTAGGGTAGGGGACAAGCGGGTAGCTTTTCTTCCAAGGCACGGAAAGGACCACAGATACCCGCCTCACAGGATTCCATACAGGGCAAATCTGTATGCCATGAAGGAGCTAGGGGTCAAGCAGATCATCGCGCCCACTGCCTCGGGCAGCCTGCAGCCCCACATCAAGCCCGGAGATTTCGTGGTGTGCGACCAGTTTGTTGACAGGACATGGGGCAGGGAGGACACGTTTTTTGAGGGGCCGGTGGTGAGACACGTGAGTGCCGCCTATCCCTATTGCCACAGGCTGCGCAAGCTGGCAGTGGAGACTGGCAGAGAGCAGGGCATAACCATCCACGATGGTGGCACGGTGGTCGTTATACAAGGCCCCAGGTTTTCGACCAAAGCAGAGAGCCGCTGGTTCAGCAGCATGGGCTGGGAGGTCATAAATATGACCCAGTACCCCGAAGTGATCCTGGCAAGGGAGCTGGGCATGTGCTATGTGAACATTGCGCTCATCACCGATTACGATGCCGGGCTTGAAGGGCGCGACGATATAGCGCCGGTGACCGAGGGAGAGGTCTTTAGGGTCTTCAAGGAGAATAACGATAAAGTGAGGAACCTCATAATGGCCATGATTGAGAAGATGGATGTGAATGTCGAGTGTGACTGCTGCAAGTGATTTGATCTCTTAATGAGAAACCCTGTAATGCTCGGATTTGGCAAATTAAACTTGCAGAATCATAGCTTAAAACCGTGGCACAGCAGATGTACAGACGCATGGGTGAAGATAACAAGGATAAGGAGGGACCGGTTATCAGGCCTATTGAGTGGAAAAGCTATAGACTTTGCCTTCTGGACCAGACCCTTCTCCCACACGAGAAGAAGTATGTGGAGTGCTATACCTACAGCGATGTGGCCAGGGCAATAAAGGATATGATAGTGCGGGGAGCTCCCGCAATTGGCGTTTCGGCAGCTTACGGGATGGTGCTGGGCGCTGCCGAATACAAGGGCGATGATGTGGAAGGGTTTCTCAAACACGTTGAAGCGGTGGCGCAGGTGCTCAGAAATACCCGCCCCACAGCTGTCAACCTTTTCTGGGCCATAGAGCGGATGCTGAAGGTGGCCTTTGATAACAAGCACAGGTCAGTCGGCGATATCAAGGATATGTTGCTCAAAGAGGCCGACAAGATGGCACAGGAGGATGTTGAGACAAACCGCAGGATAGGCTACTTTGGCCAGCAGCTTTTGAAGGATGGCGATGTGGTGCTCACGCACTGCAATGCCGGTGCGCTGGCTACTGTAGGCTACGGCACCGCCCTAGGGGTGATACGGGCGGCCCATGAGGCGGGCAAAAATATCTCGGTATATGCCGATGAGACCCGTCCCTATCTGCAGGGGGCAAGGCTGACGGCTTGGGAGCTGATGGAGGAAGGCATTCCGGTTACCCTGATCACCGACAGCATGGCGGGGTATTTCATGAAAAAGGGCGTCATATCGGCCGTCATCGTAGGGGCTGACAGGATTGCCGCCAACGGCGATGTGGCCAACAAGATAGGTACGTATACCCTGGCGGTGCTGGCAAAGGAGAACAAGGTTCCGTTTTATGTGGCGGCTCCGGTGTCCACCCTTGACCTTTCGCTGGAGAGCGGTGAGGACATCCCCATTGAAGAGAGGGACGAGCGCGAGGTCACCCATATAGGTGGAATACGGATTGCGCCTCACGGGGTAAAAGTGGCCAACCCGGCTTTTGACGTGACGCCAAACGAATATGTCACTGCTATAATCACTGATGGTGGAATTGTATATCCGCCTTACAAGCAAAATTTGGAAAAGTTGGTTAATAAAAACTCAAAATGAGACTGAAGTGTGACTTTTAAAGTGTAGCAGCTTTATACAGGGTTGCATTATATTTCATCAAATAAAAACCAGTACAGCAGGCAAACTAAAAACAAGGAGGCGATAACTATGAAATTAAGAAGGTCCCTTGTTTTGTTTGTCTGTATGTTACTGGTTTTAATATTTGTTGTTGCTTGTACGCAAAGGCCTGTGCCGCGGCAGCGCACCGAAAACGTGCCGCGTGCAACCAGGTGGACTGCACCCAGAACGCCCACTACGCCGCCTGCGCCCAATGTGACGCCCACCCGGGTTGACAACAGGCAGTATGTAGACAGGGCACGCCGTATTGCCGATAACGTGGCTGACCTCAAGGAGATCCAGTCGGCCACATGTGTCATAAGCGGCAATACCGCCATAATAGGAGTGCAGTTCAGCGAGCAGTATAAGGGTAAAATGACCGACGAGATAAAGAAAAAGATCGATCAGGTGGTTAAAAGGACCGATACCAGGATTAATAGAGTAGCTGTTACCGCCGATCCTGACATGGTAAGCCGTATACGGGATATTTTCAGGGATATAGGTCGGGGCAGGCCACTGTCGGGCTTTGTCAAGGAGATCAATGAGCTGCTCAACAGGATACAGCCCAAGTGAGGAATAGGGCTTTCAAAGCCCTATTCCTTAATTTTTAACGAATGCCGGCTTGTACTGGTTGGCCCAAATTGCCGCTTCGCTTAGCTGATTTGGCTATTGCTTGACGGTCATGCTCAGCTTACGCTGATATCTGACATCGATGTATTACGTCGATGCTTTTCCTGTACTGCAAGTTATACAGTAAAATATAAAAAATGCGACCAAATTATAGTAATTTACCAGGGAAATATAGTATACTTTTACTAAAACAACAATATCATTTAAGGATTAACAAAAAGATAGGGGGTATGCGTTTATGCAAAAAGCTGTTGAGTTACATAAAAATGGGATGACGTTGAGGGGAATGCTGCACAAGCCCGAAGGCGCCTCTGAAAAGCTTCCGGTGGCTTTAATCTTCCATGGTTTTACCGGCAACAAGATGGAACCGCACTTTATATTTGTCAAGCTGTCGAGGAGGCTTGAGCAGGCGGGTATCGCCAGTTTAAGGTTTGACTTTTTGGGAAGCGGTGAGAGCGATGGAGAGTTCAAGGATATGACGCTGTCAGGGGAGCTTGACGATGCTGAAGCGATTTTAAACTATGCTAAAAGCCTGGAGTTTGTGGACACAAACAGGATTTTTGCCGTGGGTTTGAGCATGGGCGGTGCGGTGGCCAGCATGCTGGCAGGGCGCCATCCGCAGGACATTGCCGCTCTTTGCCTGTGGGCTCCGGCCGGCAATATGGGACAGCTTATCCAGGAGAGGATAAAGCAGATCGAGGCCGCAGGAATCGATATAAGCTCTATGGAGTACTTTGACCTGGGCGGAAACCTTGTGGGTAAAGCTTTTGTGGAGGATGTTCAATCCCTGGACATATTTAAAATAGCCGCTCCTTATGACAAACAGGTATTGATTTTACACGGAGACAGGGATGAAGCTGTGCCTCTCAAGACATCCTACAGATATCTGGAAATATATGGAGATAGAGCCAAACTGCACGTGATAGAGGGAGCTGATCACACGTTCAATAAATGGGAGTGGGAACAGGAAGTAATTGAGAAGACGGTAGAGTTTCTAAAAAGCCATGCGTGAATTGTATCCCGGCTTTGTTTGGGCTGTTCCAAATACCGCCTGTTGGGGCTGGAGCAGCTCTAGAGGGCGGATTATAAATACCCCAACCATGCAAATCAATGTATAAGTGCACTGGTTTGTATGGCGAGGTGCAGTGGAACTATGTTTTGGGAGGATGTCTTCAAGCTGGTTTTGGCCATGATACTGGGCGGGCTTGTGGGGCTGGAAAGAGAGATTACAAACAGGCCTGCTGGATTTCGGACTCATACGCTGGTTTGCATGGGCTCTACGCTGGTAATGGTCACGTCAATGCACCTGTTCAGGCTGTATCATGACATAGTCAATCTGGATCCGGCTCGGCTGGGCGCCCAGGTCATAAGCGGCATCGGTTTTCTGGGGGCCGGTACCATACTCAAGGATAAGGCCAGAGTACGCGGTCTAACCACTGCTGCCAGCCTGTGGGTTGTGGCGTGCATCGGGTTGGCGGTGGGCGCCGGCCTGTACGGCGTGTCCATATTTGTCGCAGTGCTGGCATATGTTACATTGATACTGCTCAAAAAGATGGAAAGGTTTCTTAAACAGAGATCAGAAATAGAGGAGATTGAGCTTGACATACGAAACGTTCCGGGCCAGATTGCGAAAGTGACCGAGTGTATGGGGCGCTTGAACGTTCAGATAAGGGATATAAAAATAGAACCCACCGACGAGCCGTGGGTTCAAACCAAGTTTTATGTGATGCTTCCCCGTGGTATGAAACGAGAGGAATTGATGGAAGAGCTAAAAACGGTAGAAGGGGTTGAGATTTATACAGAGGAGGATTAAAGGGGAGTGAGGATTCGATTTTGAGGGCTATATTGGAAATCGAGGGCTTTTTTGGGTCGTGTAATGTTATTTATATCGTTTTAACCTGAAAAAGCCCTCTTTTTTTAATCAAAAAAATTTTCTTTATATTTAAATATCAAGTAACAATGCACTATAAATTAAAGCGATCTTAGCTTGACATTACAAGCAATATGTTTTATAATTTGTTATAGAAGAGGTAGAAGAGGGCCAACGAAAAAGCGGTATAAATTGACGAGGGTGTTTACTTTGTCAAAGGTAAGAAGAAAAAAAGTCACAATGAAAGATATTGCACAAAAGCTGAATCTCTCAGTGAATGCCGTCTCTTTAGCGCTAAACAATAAAAAAGGTGTAAGCGAAGAGACGCGGAAAATAGTCTTGAAAACAGCTGAAGACCTCGGCTATTTTAGTGTAAATTCAAACTTTGCTGTTAAGAGTTCTTTTAAAAGCATTTGCCTTTTGATTGAAGAACGGAATTTTCGCGACACCTCTTTTTACACAAAGGTAATTTTGGGGATCGAGAATGAAGCCAAAAAGTCTGGTTATGACGTTTTGGTCAATTTTATAAATCCAAGTAATTTTCAAGTACCCTTAAATTTGCAGATAGTTTCAGGAATTTTAATAGTGGGGACTGTCAGAGATGAGCACTTGATAAAGATACTGGAATACGGCCTTCCTACTGTTCTGGTGGATCACGCATCGCTTACAGTTACCACCAATGCTGTTTTGACGCAGAACATGGTTGGCGCTTACAGAGCAGTGCAATACCTAGTTCAAAAAGGTCACAGGCAGATAGGCTTTTTTGGCGAGATAGATTATTCTTTAAGCTTTAAAGAGAGATGGTTGGGCTTCAATGAGGGAATGAGAAATGTGGGGCTAAAAGTTGACCTGGAGTATTGTGTATTAGAAGGAATAGAGAAGCTTGTTTTAGATAAGAATTATGGACAGGTAGCTAACATTATCTCTAAATTGAATAAACTGCCAACTGCCTGGGTGTGTTCCAACGACAATGCTGCTATTACGCTGTACAATGCATTGAATGCATTGAACATCAAAGTTCCGGATGATATCTCCATAATCGGTTTTGATGACATCGACGTATGTAATATGGTGACACCTAGACTGACCACCATTCATGTGAACAAGGAGCTTATGGGAGCGGAAGCGGTCAAAAGGCTCTTATATATCATGCAACACCCTGGAGAAAAGTGTAAGCATATATGTATAGAAGTAAGCCTCATAGAAAGGGAGTCGGTGAAGGAGTTGATGGACCAAGTTGTGAGCGTCTGACGGCATTATCAGGGTTCTTCTGCTTTTTCGTTTTATTATATTGCAGGGTTAGTGGACAAGTGCTTTGCTGGGCAGAACTTTTGCCTGGAGAATATAAAAAATAATTTTTGCAGGAGGGATTTTACAATGTTGCTTAAAAAGTGGGTTGCATTGCTTATGGTTGTATTATTTATGGTCAGCGTTTTTGCCGGATGCGGGGGAGGTCAGCCAAAACAGGAGGGACCTCAACAAACCGAACAGGGCAAGCCTGAAGAGGACAAGCCGGGGGGTGCATCACAGGATAATAAACAGGCTGGAGAGTTAAGGCTTGCTGCAGATTGGCCTTATCCATTTCACGGTAACCCGTTTGGTGCGGGTGGAATAGGCGGTGCCTGGTGGTTTGCCTATGAGCCTTTCGCTTATTATATTCCCAAAACAGGGGAATATATACCGCGCCTGGCTGAAAGCTGGGATGTTGATGGCAATAAGGTAACGGTGCATTTGCGAAAGGACGCCAAATTTAGCGATGGAGAGCCTTTTACATCCAAGGATGTAGTAAATACCGTAAACTTTATCCAGGCTATTTGGCAATGGCCTTACGAGATTGAAGCCGTAGAGGCTGCCGATGATTACACTGTCGTTTTCACTCTAAGGAGCACTTCTTTCCTTCATACGTTGCTAACCGATGGTGGTATTGCTTCTCTTGCACCAGCTCATGTCTACGGGGACTTTTCTGAAGCGGCTAAAGAAGTGGCAGAACTGGGTAGACAGATATATTACAAGCAAGTGGAAGGGCAAGAAATACCCGAGGATATGAAGTCTGAATATGATGAGAAAGCCAACAAATTGAGGGAGCAGATAAACGCCTTTGCGCCTTTTAACAAATTGGGCAAATTACCTGTTGTTGGGGCTTTTGCACCTGTGAAAGTTACTCAGTCTGAAATGGCGCTGGAAGCAAATAAGTACCACTGGACCTATTCGCAAATGAAGATACACAGGGTCATATTCAAGAAATGGTCTTCAAATGAATTTGTATGGGCTTCTCTTATATCCGGTGAGGTGGATGCAGCACATCCAAGCATGCCCAAAGATGTGGTGGATCAGCTTTCAACCCTCAATCCAAACCTAAAGATTGTTACGGTGTCCGACCTTTCAGACATAGCTTTGGTATTCAATTTCAGAAGGCCGCTGTTTAAGGACGTGAATTTAAGAAAGGCCATAGCTCATATACTTGAGAAAGACAAGGTAAGAGACGTGTCGGTATGGCAGGCAAACAGCTATGGAGAATACGCCCATGGAATATTAAAGAGCATGGAAGAGCAGTGGGTAGAGCAGGATACGCTCCAGAAGCTCACAAAATATACTGCTGATGTTGCTGCAGCTGAGAAGATATTGCTTGATGCTGGCTACAAGAAACAAGGGAATACGTGGTATCAGCCCAATGGTCAACCCGTGGCTTTTACGCTGTCGGTGTATGGGCCTCATAACGATTGGGTATTGGCAGCAAGAGAGGTGGTCCAGCAGCTCAACAACTTTGGATTTAAAGTGGAGATGCAGATAATCCCCGAGGGCATGAGAGACCAAGTTATGCGGGGCGGGGATTATGATGCGGCCATAGAGTTCGGTTCAGCATGGTGGGGGTTTCCTCATCCTCTGACGGGTTACCAAAGGCTGTACAATGGCGACGTTTCTAAAATCACCGAATTCCCGGCAAAAGAGAAATACTCAACTCCGTGGGGTGAGCTTTCGCCTTATGACCTGACGCTGGAACTACAGGAGAATCTGCGTAACGATGAAGCAAGGGCTAAGGAGATAATTCAGCAACTTATCTATATCACCAATGAATATTTGCCGGTAATACCCCTATACGAAAAAGTATTGCCCATTTACTACAATGACGGACATAGAATTGAAGGATGGCCAGCTGTTGAGGACGCCGTGTGGTCTCTGG
Source organism: Caldicoprobacter oshimai DSM 21659 (assembly GCA_000526435.1). Classification (GTDB taxonomy): domain Bacteria; phylum Bacillota; class Clostridia; order Caldicoprobacterales; family Caldicoprobacteraceae; genus Caldicoprobacter; species Caldicoprobacter oshimai. The sequence continues at coordinate 894,254 of JAGB01000001.1, read as the reverse complement.
CACCAGGCGGAATCGAACGGATATACAATCTGCTGATTGGTACAGGAAAGCTAGCTCCAGCAGCCAAATAGACAAAAAATTTTCGGAGGTATACCGATGAACTACGTCATAAACAGGGTTATATATCTTTTAGCCGTGTTTGTGATAGCCGTAAGCGGGATATTCGTGCTGGTCAATAACATGCCAGGCGATCCCGCTTATGGCCTGGCTGTTTCTATTGCCCAACAGAGGAACATGCAGATAGAGCAAGCATTGGAAATAGCTCGCAGCATGATGGGCATTGACCCTGATGAGTCATTGCTTACTCGCTATGGCAAATTTATGTCCAACCTTTTAAAGGGCAATCTTGGGTATTCTGCCTTTTATAACACCAGCGTGAACGATATAATATCAAAGTCATTGCCCTGGACCATTTTTGTTATTTCGCTTGCCACCCTATTAAGCTTTGTAGTGGGAATATTTTTGGGAGCCCTTGCTGCCCAGAAACGAGGCACCGTGATAGAGTGGATTATTTCGACTGTATCAAGCATCATTCAGGCTATTCCGCCTTTTATCCTGGCGGTATTAATTTTGTTTGTATTTTCGGTGACTTTAAGGTTGCTGCCTTTGGGTGGGGCTTATCCTGTTGACGTTGAACCCTCTTTTTCTTTTGAGTTTATATATAAGATGTTTTTGCATGCATTAGGGCCTATGCTTGCAACTGCCATACCCCAAATGGCATCATGGACGTTGGCCATGCGAGGTAATACCTCTCAGGTAATGGAAGAGGACTTCATAAGGTTTGCGGAGATAAGGGGTCTACGAGACTCCGTGATTGCTAAAAAGTACATTCGCAACAATGCGGTATTGCCTCTGGTAGCAAGCCTGGCAATTGGCGTGGGGTATATGCTAGGAGGGCACACGTTAGTGGAATCCATCTTCAATTATCCAGGTATAGGGTTTTACTTTGGTAAGGCCATTGCGGTTAGGGATTTTGGTTTACTAACAGGGCTGTTTACTTTAATCGTAATAGGGGTGATAGCGGCTACCTTTATTGCGGATTTTGTATACTCATTAATTGATCCGAGGGTGAAATTGAAATGACGAAAGAAAGCTTAACGAACTTCTATCATGACTATATCCATCCTCTTTTTAGAAACAAAAAGTCCCTTATCGGGTTAATCATATTGCTTATGTATATATTGATGGCAACAGTGGGTGCTTCGGTGGTGCCCTTGAATATGAACTCAAATTTTGCAGAGAGGTATCAAAAGCCTTCGCTGAAACACCCATTTGGTACCGATTATTTTGGGGTTGATATATTCCAGCAGATTGTCCATGGCTCCAGAGCGGTTATTTCCCTGACCTTGCTTGCCAGCTTTTTAGCTGTTTTAATAGGGACAATAGTTGGCGTGGCGAGAGGTTATCTGGAAGGCATTGCTGGGAAGATAATAGATGTCATAATAATGGTTTTTCTGGTGATTCCGTCTTTCCCGGCGTTGCTTATCCTATCTGCCATATTTATGGATAAAGACTTAAACGTGTTGCAAATAGCCTTATTGGTTGCCATTTGGCTGTGGGCTCCGTTGGCTAAGCAGATATCGGCCCAGGTACTATCCATTAAAACGAGAGATTTTATTGAGGCATCCAAGATACTCAATATGCCCCTTAGATATATACTTTTCAATGATATCGTGAAGCTGTTGATACCGTATATTTTCATAAATTTTGTCATGCAGATAAAGGGCGCTATGGAGTTTTCGGTAGGACTTATGTTTCTGGGACTGGCTAAATTTGACCCTACTCACTGGGGTATTATGCTGAACTATGCGCTGTATCAGGCGGGGGCCCTTTATACCACACAGGGGTTCCACTATTTGTTTTTTGTAATACTTAATATAGTATTGCTGATATACGGGGGGATACTGCTATCGCAGGGCATAGAAGAAATTTTCAATCCGCGGGTTAGGGGGAATGAATGAGTTGAATTCATTGATAAAGGTGGAAAACTTAAGAGCGGTATATCTTGTAAGAGAAGGGACTATCAAGGCTGCAGATGGTATCTCCTTCGACGTTCAGGAGAATTCAGTGACGGCCATCGTGGGGGAGAGCGCTTCCGGCAAGAGCACCATCATAGAGGCTATGACCAGGACGTTGCCTCCAAACGGGAGGCTTTTAGAGGGAAAGGTGCTATACAAGGGGAAAGACCTTTTGGCTTTGAAAAAAGAAGAATTTCGCAGGATAAAGTGGAAAGAGATAGCGCTGGTGCCTCAAGCCGCCCAACAGTCGCTTAATCCTACCATGAAGATTATTGACCATTTCAAGGATACCATAGAGGCACACCGCATAAACTGGAATCATGACCAGCTGATTCAAAAAGCATCGGAAAAATTAGAAATGGTCCGGCTTAATCCCGATGCGGTTTTGTATTCCTATCCAATGCAACTTTCGGGCGGCATGAAACAGAGGGTGCTGATTGCCCTGGCGCTTTTGCTTGACCCCGAAGTCTTAATACTCGATGAGCCTACGTCGGCGCTGGATGTTCTTACCCAGGCTTATATTGTGCAGCTTTTAAAGGAGCTTAAGAAAAAGCTCAATATAACCCTTATATTTGTCACTCATGATATAGCCATAGCAGCAGAGCTTGCTGACAAGGTGGCGGTGATCTACGCGGGGAATATAGTGGAATACAACTCGGTGTTTCGAATTTTCAAGAATCCGTTGCACCCATATACCAAAGGGTTACTGGGGTCTATAATGGCTATAAATGCCGATATGTCGAAAATAAAACCCATACCGGGAGCACCGCCAAGCCTGCTTACCCCTCCTTCGGGATGTAGGTTCCATCCCAGGTGCGAGCATGCGATGGATATATGCAAAAAAGAGAAGCCACCTTTGATCACGGTGGAAGATGGGGCACAGGTGGCATGCCACTTGTACAGCCAAGGAGGAAGAAAAGATGCATGAAGCAATAAAGGTTTCAAACGTGAGCAAGGTGTTTTCGCGGGGGTATTTGAGAAAGTCTCACAAGCTCGTTCTCAGCGGTATAGATTTAAAAATAACCGAAGGGGATCGGCTGGTTATTGTAGGTGAAAGCGGTATGGGCAAAACCACTCTGGCTCGGATAATGGCCGATTTGGAATGGCCTACAGAGGGGCAGGTTTTGTGGTTTGGGCAGGACATAGGCAGGATGAGCAAAAAAGAAAAGCGCCTCTTGCGGGGCAGTGTACAATATGTGCATCAGGACCCTTACAGCTCTTTGCACCCGGCAAAAACTATTTTCAATATAGTAGCGGATCCTCTAAGATATGCACATGGTTTGAAGAGTAAAGACCTCAGAAAAAGAGTCAAGGAATTGATGGAGATGGTGGGACTGACTCCTGCGGAGTATTTTTTCAATAAGTATCCGCACCATCTGTCAGGTGGCGGACGCCAAAGGCTTGCTATTGCGCGGGCATTGACCACTGAGCCCCGGGTAATAATTGCCGATGAGCCAATAAGTATGATTGACATGTCGCTCAGAGCTTCCATAATTAAGCTCTTTAAAGATTTAAATGACCAGTACAATATAGCTGTGGTATTGGTTTTACATGATATTGGAGCAGCAAAGTACTTTACCTATGAAAAGGGAGAGGTGGCCATACTATACGGGGGCAAGATAGTAGAGAAGGGAGAAGGCACAAAGGTGCTTGACAATCCGCTCCATCCTTATACTAGGGTGCTCATCAACTCCAGCCCAGTTGCCGATCCGGAGCTGGCTAGAAACAGGCAGGTGGAACAGCTGAGGTCTTATGCAGTGCCAATAAGGACACCTGACAGCAAAGGGTGCCCCTTTGCCCATGCATGTAATTACTATATCGAAAAATGTTTAGAACGAGATCCACAACTTGTACCGGTGGAGCAAAACCACGAAATAGCGTGCCATGTTTTTTGCAACAGGGATGGGGTTATATGAAATATAGAATAACTTTATTCTCCTCGATACTGGTGATGGTACTGGCAACAATTTGGCTAGCCTTTTTCAGGAGCACAGGGTTAGAACTGGTACTGGTTTTGCTTTCAGTGTGCTTTTCAGCAATCACCATGCTGTTTATGTATTTACATGATAGGGCACAACGAAGAAGAAAGGGGGGATAGGAGCTAAAGGACACAAAAGGCGGTAGATGCAGCAATAGCAGTAGTTGCACTAAATCAAGTATAAAAGGAGAGTGAAGATAGGTGATAAAACTCAGAAGGCTATCTGATCAACCAATACTGTTGCCCAAACCCGAACATGAGTGGGAGAGAGCGGCTGTCTTTAACGCTGCTGCCATTTATGAAAATGGGCTTTTCCATATGCTCTACAGAGCCAGCGATGTAGGACCACACCCGAACTTCGGCCAGTACGTGTCTAGGCTGGGGTATGCCGTCAGCAAAGATGGCATTAACTTCATGAGGCTGGATAAGCCGGTGATGACCAACAATACCGAGCAGGAGCTCAGAGGGGTAGAGGACCCCAGGGTAGTGAAAATAGATGGCGTCTATTACATGATGTATACCGGTTACGGTGGGAGATCAGAAAACGACTTCAGGATCTGCCTTGCGACTTCGCGAAATCTGATAGATTGGGAGAAAAAGGGCGTGGTTTTGGATGAACCCAACAAAGATGCCTCTTTGTTCCCGGAAAAGATTGGTGGAAAGTTTGTGATGCTGCATAGGAGATATCCCCATATCTGGGTCGCTTTTTCGGACGACCTGAAGACCTGGCATGACCATACAGTGGTCATGAAACCCATCGATGGTAACTGGGACTGCGTTAAAATAGGCATAGCAGGGCCACCCATTAAGACCAAAGATGGTTGGCTCTTGATATACCATGGGGTGGATGAGTATAAGGTATATAGGCTAGGGGTTGCACTTTTGGACCTTTCCAACCCCACAAAGGTATTGGCAAGGCAAAAGGAGCCGATACTTGAACCTGAACTCGAGTGGGAGAAAAATGGATATGTTCCAAATGTGGTGTTCAGCTGTGGTCATGCAGTTAAAGACGATGTGATTTACGTTTATTATGGTGGTGCCGATACCGTCATAGGGGTAGCGGTACTGGATATGAAGGATATCCAATTCTAATTATAACCGCTGTTTACGATCTCCCGCCGAGAAAGCCCACTTCTTTTAAGAGTGGGATGAAAGGCGGGAGCTCTAGCAATTTTCAATTTTTGGTGTATAATTTTGGTGTATAATACCCTCTATAAGGCTTGGCATGGGCCTTAATCATGCCGTAGGGCTGGACCGGCCCGAGCTTAAGCCTCTGGAGAGGGGTAGACCCTCCGTGAAGGAGGAAGCCCACCTCCTTTAGAGGTGGGAGGAGGTCACAAGATTTATAAAAAAAGAAGAGGAGTGATATTCTAGGTGTTTGAGCCTGCCAAAACTGCCCGTTCCTCTGTAGAGCTTTACCAGGAATATGTGCAGGATAAAAGCCGCCGGCCCATTAAGGCTGGCATGGTGAAGTTTGCCACCAAAACCCGGAAGGATATATACAACATCACTGCGCCCTTTGTCCATGAATCGAGGAAGTATATGGCAGGGCGTGTGGAAAACAGGCATGATGAGCTCTCAAAGGTGTGGCTGTTTGTAGAAAGCAACGGCAAGTGGATGAAGTCATCTGTAGCGCCCGAGTTTTTGCGCTTTCAGGATCCTTTTCTCACAAGAGTGGGGGATGAGATCATATTCGGTGGGGTACAGATTGATACCAACCCCATGAACGAGAACCAGATCATATGCTGGAGAACGCTGTTTTTCAGAGGCAAGAGTTTCAGCGATATGAAGCTGTTTGCCCGTGGTCCCAACGGTATGAAGGATATAAGGGTTGTGGGACTGAGAGATGGTAAGATAGCGGTGTTTACCCGCCCCCAGGGAGAAATAGGAGGCAGAGGGAAGATTGGATATATAACTCTTAACTCGCTGGATGAGCTGAATGAAGATAACATCAACAGGGCTACTGTTTACCATTCCCATTTCATAGAACAGGAGTGGGGCGGAGTAAACGAAGTGCACGTGCTGAAAAACGGGCTGCTGGGCGTGCTGGGCCATATCGCTCGGTTTGACGAGGCGGGTAACCGTCACTATTATGCGATGGTGTTTGCCTTTGATCCAGAATCCATGACTCATTCGTATTTGAAGATCATCGCTTGTCGGGATGACTTTTTGCCCTCTCCGGCAAAGCGAAATGACTTATACAACGTGGTGTTTAGCGGAGGCCTGGTGCGCCAGGAGGATGGGACTGCTGTGCTTTATGCCGGCGTTTCAGATGCAACGGCCCAGTGGCTGGTGATACCTGATCCGTTTAGCGAATATGAGGCTTGAAGCTTGGGTTGTTCTGGCAGTGGACAGCAGAGACAGGTTTTCTGCAGATACAGGATTCGCAATCAAAAGGTTCTTTGTGTGTGATGGAAGGGTTATCACAGGATTTGTATTCACATAGAAAAAGTGCTGACCATAGGTCAGCACTTTTTATTTTTTGAATTGTTCATTTTTCTGAGGTATACTTTGTAATTTATTCACCCATAAACATCTTTATATCATCGTCCACGTTGGTTATGCCGCCAATGCCGAACTTTTCAACCAGCACCTTGGCGACGTTGGGCGACAGGAATGCAGGCAATGTTGGCCCCAGGTGGATGTTTTTCACGCCCAGGTACAGCAGCGCAAGCAGCACTATGACCGCTTTCTGCTCATACCATGCGATGTTGTAAGCTATGGGCAGCTCATTTACGTCCTCCAGGCCAAAGGCTTCTTTGAGCTTGAGGGCAATTATGGCCAGGGAATAGGAGTCATTGCACTGTCCTGCATCCAGCACCCTTGGTATTCCGTCTATGTCTCCCAAGTTAAGTTTGTTGTACCTGTATTTTGCGCATCCCGCTGTCAGTATGACGGTATCGTGCGGCAGTTTTCTGGCGAATTCGGTGTAGTATTCCCTGCTCTTCATCCTGCCGTCGCATCCCGCCATCACGAAGAATTTCTTAATCTTGCCTGCTTTTACAGCTTCAACTACTTTGTCGGCCAGGCTGAGCACTGTGTTATGCGCAAATCCTCCTATAATTTCCCCGGTCTCAATCTCGGTAGGCGGTGCACACCTCTTGGCATGCTCGATTATCTCGGAGAAGTCTTTTGTACCGTCCTCACGAACCGGAATGTGCTTGACTCCGGGATAGCCTACTACGCCGGTGGTGTACAGCCTGTCCTTGTAGGAATCCTTGGGCGGTATCAAGCAGTTAGTGGTCATCAGGATGGGCCCGTTGAAGCTCTCAAACTCTTTATCCTGTTTCCACCAGGCGTTCCCGTAGTTGCCCACGAAGTGTTCATACTTCTTGAATGCCGGGTAGTAATGGGCGGGAAGCATCTCGCCGTGGGTATACACGTCCACGCCGGTCCCTTCTGTCTGTTTAAGCAGCTCCTCAAGGTCCTTCAGGTCATGGCCGCTTACCAAAATGCCAGGATTGTTTCTCACGCCGATGTTTACTCTGGTGATTTCGGGATTGCCGTAGGTGGATGTGTTGGCCTTATCCAGCAGTGCCATAACCTGAACCCCGTATTTGCCGGCTTCCATGGCCAGTACCACCAGATCGTCGGCCGTTAGGCTGTCGTCAAGGAGCGCGGCCAGCGCCTTCTGCATGAAGCCGTACACCTCATCATCCTCATATCCCAGGACTCGAGCATGGTATGCATAGGCTGCCATACCCTTAACACCATACAGTACCAGCGACTTTAAGGAACGTATGTCCTCGTTTTCTTCGGCAAGCAGGCCCACGGTTATCGCTTTTGCCTCAAAGTCGGCCAGAGTTTTACCTGTCCACACAGCGGCATCGTGGAGATTTTCGTCCAGCTTTATGCCTGCATTCATCGCCTGTTCTTTCAGCTGGTCCCTGAGGCTAAGCGCCTGGGTTATTTTCTCTACAAAGTATTTCTTGTCGAAGTTGACGTTTGTAATGGTGGAGAACAGGCTTTCAATGATGAATTTATCGGCTTCAGGCGTCTTAATGCTTGCCTCTCTCAATTTTGTGGTATAGACGGATATTCCCTTCAGCACATAGATTAAAAGGTCCTGCAGATTTGCCACATCGTCGGTTTTACCGCACACCCCTCTTAACGTGCATCCTGTACCCTTTGCTGCTTCCTGGCATTGATTGCAAAACATGCTCATAAACATATCAACCCCCTTCGAAAATTTATCATATAAAAGTACCGGTTTCTGTTTTCAAAGTCCGTGTCGGCATTTATCTTTTATAATCTCTTCCTTAAAATCGTTTACAGTAGTCGTTCCATGTTAGTTTTAGTCAGTTATTGCCTTGTCAGTCTCAATCAGTCTCCAAAATCATCTACAATAGTCATTCTATGCCAGTTTTAATCGGTCATTGTCCTGTCAGTTTTAATCAGTCTTCAATGGCCTTTCCGTCTATCGAGATGGTGACCACGCGCCATGGGATCATCTTCCCGCTCTTGATAAGAGCATCTCTCACCGCATATGCCAAACCGCTGCAACAGGGAACCTCCATCTTGAGAACTGTAATGCTCTTTATATCGTTGTATTTCAAGATGTCGGTCAGCTTATCTGAATAGTCCACATCATCCAGCTTGGGACACCCGATGATGGTGATCTTGTTGCGCATGAAGTCCTGATGAATGCTGGCATATGCGTATGCGGTGCAATCGGCTGCCACCAATAGATGGGCGTTGCGGAAGTAAGGCGCGTTTGCCGGTACCAGCCTGATTTGGCATGGCCACTGGCGCAGCTGTGACTCAACTGGTGCTTGACCCTGCTGCTGTGCCGACATGTCAGAAGGCCTTTCCATGGCCCTGACCTGTGTGCCCGGGCAGCCACACGGCAGCGTCCCTTCCATCTTTTGCATTATATGCTGCTTGACCGCTTCCTCGTCAAAGGGCTGTGCCTCGCGCTCCTCGATGGTGATGGCTCCCATGGGGCATTCCGGCAGGCAGGCCCCCAGCCCATCGCAGTACGACTCCGACACAAGGGTGGCTTTCCCGTTTATGAGCTGCAGCGCGCCCTCGTGACAGGCATCTATGCACAGGCCGCAGCCGTTGCACTTCTCCTGGTCGATCTTTACAATCTTCCTTATCACAGATCTTTACCTCCTTTTACAAAAATTTTCATTGCGTTGGTGTTTTCTACTCTGTTGTCCTACCGCGGTTATTATATTATAATTACAATCGGCGTGTCGGTATCTGGTGTTACAAAAAGATTAAAGGGTGGTCATATGGCGTTTGAAAAATATGTAGAAGTGCTTTCCAGAGCCGAGTTATTCAGAGGCTTTGATAAAGATGAAGTTGTTTCAATGCTGAAGTGCCTTGAGCCAAAGATAAAGGAGTATGGTAAAGGGAATTACTTGGCCGTAGCCGGGGAAGAGTTCCAAGGCATAGGGATCATGCTGGAGGGAGAGGCGGCAGCCTACAAGGAAAACATCGCCGGAACGCGGGTCATAATGGTGCTGCTCAAGCCAGGGGATGTGTTTGGCGAAATCGTGGCCTTTTCTTCGCAATCCCAGTGGCCGGTGACCGTTGAAGCGCAGCAGCCGTGCAAGGCGCTTTTTATAAGCCGGCAGAAGATTGTAGGGGAGTGCAGACACCTGTGCCCCTGGCACAGGAAGCTCATCGAGAATATGCTCATGATGGTGTCTGAACGGGCGCTTACATTGAGCAGAAAAGTGGAATATTTGTCCATAAAGAGCATACGGGGCAAGATAAGCACATATTTGCTGGAACAGTACAAAAAGACAGGGGAGACCACCTTTATGTTGCCCATGAATCGCAATGAGCTGGCAGATTTTCTGAACGTGTCGCGGCCTTCCCTGTCAAGGGAGATGTGCAGCATGCGGGATGAAGGGATCATAGACTTCCATCGAGCCTCGGTGCGGATCAAGGACCTTCAGGCTTTAAAGAGGATGGCACAGTGACCTCTATTGGCTTTTGACGGCAGCCACAACATAATGATTAAGGCCCGTACAGCTGTATATCAAATGAACTTTCGGATAAACTGGTGTGCAGGTTCGAAAACGAAGTATGCACAGCTTACAGGAATGGGCTGTACTCCTGGATTTGTATGGCGGGAGCCGTGCTTTCTCCCAAATATTCGTGAAGGACTTCTCCTACTATCTTGACCCCTGTCTCTATTTTTTCCGAATGTACTGCCGCAAAGCTCATTCTGAAATGGCCTGTGTCGGCGCCTTCGCTGTAAAACAGGGAGCCGGGTGTTATGAGCACTCCTCTTTTCAGGCACCGGGCATACAGCTCCTGGTCGCTGTACCCTGGAGGCAGTTCAAACCACATGTGTAGCCCTCCGCCCGGGGCTTTGTACCTCACGCTTTTGGGGAAGCTCTTTCTTACAGCCTCTAAAAAGATTTCATATCTCTTTTTGTACTTGTCTTTCATGTAGTTTATATGCTCCATCCATATGTTTTCTCTGAGATACAGGTCAAACGTCCGCTGTATAAGCCCAGAGGTCGAGATATCCGACGTATGCTTGGCTGCAAGAACCCTGCCGCGCAAGGATTCGGGCACAGCCATGAAACCAAGCCTCAGCCCCGGCATGAATATTTTGGAGAAGCTCTTGATGTATATCACTACCTGACGCCTGTCCAGCGATTTTAAGGGTAGAGAATGGCCACCGGTGAACGACAATTCACTGAGGAAATCGTCCTCCACGATAAACGTATTGTGCTCACGGGCTATTTTCAGTATCTCCAGCTTTTTTTCGTGCGAATACGAATACCCCGTTGGGTTCTGAAAGTTAGGCATTATATATATGAACTTGGGATTGTATGTGGCTAGGCTGCGTTTCAGGGTTTCGATGTCTATGCCGTCTTCCTGCATGGGTATTTCGACTATTTTGGCCCCCCTGGATTTGAAAGCCTCCAGTGCGCCCCTGTAAGTGGGGCTTTCGACGAACACGCAGTCGCCGTACTCAATCAGGGCTTTTGAAACGATGTCTATTCCCTGCTGGGCTCCCGAGATCACCTGTATGTCATCTACCAGAACGTCTATGGAAAAGTTTTTTAGATAATCGCAAATTGACTGCCTCAAGGGCTGGTAGCCCTGGACCTGCTGATACCCAAAAGCCTCGCCCTTATCCCGATCCAGAACCCTGTTGATGAGAGCCTTGAAGCTGTCGACGGGGAACAGATCAGGAGTAGGCGTGGTACTTGCAAAGTTTATAGTATCCTCCTTGACCTGTATCTGCCCCTTTTCCATCATTCTCAAGTGTTCGGTTTCATCCCGGGGCTGTAATGGCTGCTCATGCCTGGTGGGGGAAGCGACATATGTTCCGCTGCCCACTATGGAGTAGGCCAGCCCTTCGCTTTCAAGCCTTTTGTATGCATTGACCACCGTTATGGTGTTTACCCTCAGCTGCTGCGCCAACTTTCTGATGGGGGGAAGCTTCTCGTTTGGCCGGAAAACCCCTTCTACAATCAGGTTTTTGAGCTGCAGAAAAAGCTGGATGTACAAAGGCGTATCAATGCTGTCGTCCAAATATATTGATAATTTCTTATCCACAGGTTGTTACCTCCTTCTACACTCAAAGCTTTACCTTTTATATGCCTTTTTAGTATCCAACTTTTAGTTCGGGAGGCACTGAGTTAACAGTCCACCTTGTGTCGCTTAAATCCTTTGTTTGCTCTACTTTTTGCCGTGGCTTTATATTAAACCAAGTTTTAACAATTACAAAAATTATCTCGCTGCGTATTGACAACATAACAATTTTTGTGATTTAATAACACTAACAATACAATTATACAATAAAAACAATTGTATCGCAACAATTTACTGATTTAGCCTATAAAAAATTGTGTGGAGGAGGATTTGTTATGGAGCAGGTCTTTGAGAAGAACAAGGAGCTAAACGAGAGGTTAAAGGGCGGGGTCATAATGGATGTGGTGACGCCCGAGCAGGCTGTCATTGCAGAGAAAGCCGGGGCGGTTGCCGTGATGGCTCTGGAGAGGGTGCCGGCCGACATAAGGCGACATGGTGGTGTAGCCCGGATGTCTGACCCCAAGCTGATTAAGGAGATAAAGGCGGCGGTGTCCATACCCGTTATGGCAAAGGTGAGGATAGGCCATTTTGTGGAAGCACAGATACTGGAAGCGATAGGCATCGACTATATCGACGAAAGCGAGGTTTTGACGCCGGCCGATGACCGGTACCACATCGATAAAAAGCCATTCAAGGTGCCCTTTGTGTGCGGTGCGCGAAATCTGGGCGAGGCTTTGAGGAGGATAGGCGAAGGGGCATCTATGATAAGGACCAAAGGTGAAGCCGGTACCGGCAACGTGGTCGAGGCGGTGCGCCACGTGAGGACCATGATGTCCGAGATAAGGAGCCTGCAGGGTATGACAGACGAGGAGCTGATGGTGGCAGCAAAGGAGATGGGAGCCCCCTACCACCTGGTGGAGTATGTGGCCCAGCATGGGAGACTTCCGGTTCTCAACTTTGCCGCGGGAGGGATAGCCACCCCTGCTGATGCGGCCCTCATGATGCAGCTTGGATGCGATGGAGTGTTCGTCGGGTCGGGCATATTCAAATCCTCCAACCCCGAGAAGATGGCCAGAGCGATAGTCGAGGCGGTCAAGCACTACAACGATCCAAAGGTGCTGGCAGAGGTGTCGGAGGATTTGGGCGAGCCCATGTACGGTTTGGAGATCGATAAATTGGACGAAAAGGACAGGTATGCGGAGAGAGGCTGGTAAGTTATTTTATTTTTTACCATGATGGTACTTGACAAAACATATTTAATTATTAGTAAAGTTATGGATCAATTCTCCTTTCTGGATAATTTGAACCAGAAAGGAGAATTTTTTATGTATTTGCTGTTGGCTGTATAACTTTTTAAAAGTCCTGAATTCGTATAAAAATTCAAACATTGAACTTGCCACTTAATCCAAACAGCAAAATAGCTTACAAATTTTTCAATTTGTTGGCAGATTGAGGTAAAGTGAGGTGGAATTTTGAAGGAAGATTAAAAGTGGGCTTTCTAAGTCAATAGCTGTTCCGCTGGCATCTACCGAAGAAGAGGAATTAGATAAGATATTGTAAAGGATAATAAGTCCAAAGAAAAATTATATTCAATATCAAATTCAGCTAAAGGATGGGCTTTGTGTCATAACAATGAAATAATTGGTAATTACTTTGAAGATATAGTTGTAAAATATTTTATTGTAAAATTTCATCCTCTATTAGAATAAAAAATACATAGGAGGATGCTTTTTATGGTCAAGAAAGGAATAATAACACCAGGGAAAAAGGATTGATCAGGAACCTCATATCAGAGTACAATATTACCTCTATTAAGGATGGATTTGCAGGAAACTTTAAAAGACTTACCAGGTGATACAATACAAATTATCAGTATTCTCTTGACTTATTAAGAAGAAATTTGTATAATGATTAACGCTGTGGTATCAAGTCCAATAGGAATTTGATACTTAGACTGGACCTTGTATTAAGCAGGGTCCTTTTTAAATCCCAAAGGAGGTGATTGCGTGGACGTTCAACAAATAGCGGAGCAGGTCCATCAAAAGACGCAGGTTGAAACCACTGTGCGTGATGTTGAAAAGGTAATGTCGGGACTGGCTAGAACCTCTCATTTCTGGGAGATAGTTTGTGCGTCACAGAAGCCCTTTAACGTGGTTGCAGAGATAGTAGAGGCTATGAGAAGCCGGGGTTTGGTAAACATCGGCGAACAGGGAGATATAATCTTAACGCCGGAAGGGGAAAAGTTTTTAAGCGATAATAGAATATTTGCCAAAAAGGATTATACATGTCCCACCTGTGAGGGCCGAGGGATTTGGAGAGAGGCTTTGAGTGAACTGGCCCAAAAATTTGATGAGGTGACTGTTGATAGGCCCGAAGCCATTTTAGACTATGACCAGGGATATGTGACCACGCGGACGGTTGTGAGCAGGATAGCCCTGATCGCTGAGAGGGGAGACCTGGAGGGGAAAAAGCTGCTGGTGCTGGGGGATGACGACCTGCTCAGCATTGCTGCAGGGCTATCGGGATTACCGGAAGAAGTGGTAGTCCTGGAGATTGACGACAGATTGGTTGAGTACATCAATAAAAAGGCCAGAGAATTGGGGCTGCCTGTGAAGGCTGAAAAGTACGATTTCAGGGATAAGCTTCCCGAACAGTATGTGGGGCGTTTCGATACATTCAACACCGATCCGCCGGAGACTCTGGAGGCGCTCGATGTGTGCATGACCAGAGGGCTTACCGGGCTCCGCGGTGAGGGCTGTGCAGGATACTTTGGATTGACCCGTACCGAGTCTTCTCTAAAAAAGTGGAATCTTTTCCAGCAAATGCTGGTGAATAAGTTTAACGTAGCCATTACCGACATAATTCACGAGTTCAACCACTATGTCAACTGGGATTACCTGCTGGGGAGCATAAGGGATGACTACGCATTTGTACAGGTAAAACCCCGGCTCAACTGGTACAGGTCTTCGATGTATAGGATAGAGGTATTGAGCGGGTTTGAGAAGCGGGAGAATAAGCCCATGCCCTGTGAGCTGTACATCGATGAGGAAGCGTTGATTTACAAGCCAGACAATAAATAAGCCGAAAATAATACCCCCCCTGCTTTTGAAGGGGGGTTTTGTTTCTATTGAAATAAGGTAAAAAAAGTGGTAGAGTCTAATAATAGGAGATAATGGAGAATTGTTTGTTGGTAGAGATAAAGCTGATGGATGTTACAGTTGGATGCGAACCACGGCGCCGACGCTTTGTTGGTGCTGTTTTGTCAGTGTTGTGGTGATATCTTTTGTTGGCGAAGTGTCCATATTGCGCACATGAGACAGTAAAGTGATTTTGCTTCAAAATTGCGGATTTTGTTTTAAGCAGCAAAATAGACTTTTTACAATAAAATCTTAAGTGTGAGGTGTGCTAAAGTGGGTAACCTGTTTGAGTACTCCATCTCGACCAGCAAAGCTGAAGAGTTTGTCGACATAACACATCTGGTGGAGCGGGCCATAAGGGAGAGCGGTGTTCAAAACGGCATAGCGGTGGTGTTCTGTCCCCATACCACAGCCGGGATAACCATCAACGAAAACGCCGATCCCGACGTGGTGCATGATATTATAAAGGCATTGGACAGGGCCTTCCCACCACACGGGGATTACAGGCATGTTGAGGGGAACTCCCATGCGCACATAAAGGCTTCCTGCATGGGTTCAAGCTGCCATATCATCATCTCAAACGGTAGGCCGGTACTGGGTACATGGCAGGGCGTGTATTTCTGCGAATTCGATGGCCCCAGGCGCAGGAGAGTATACATAAGCTGTGTAGAGGCAAAATAATTGGCTGTATGAGGTAGAATAATTGGTGTGCTGTGTCAAGCCAACAATGGTTACAATTAGGAATATGTAACTGTATGGAAGCTAGGTGAACAATTATAAATTAAAAAGTAGGGATTGGGTGAAAATGCAGCTTAATAGCGATGTAAAGGTTTTATATGAGGACAACCATCTTCTGGTGGTGGAAAAGCCGGTGAATATGCTAACGCAGGGAGATGCGACCGGCGATGCCGACCTTCTATCGGTGCTGAAGCAGTACATAAAGGAGAAGTACAACAAGCCGGGTAACGTCTATCTGGGCCTGGTTCACCGTCTGGATCGCCCGGTGGGAGGAGTTATGGTGTTTGCCAGGACCTCCAAGGCCGCATCCAGGTTATCCGACCAGGTGCGCGAAGGAATCTTTGGGAAGGTCTACCTTGCAGTGGTGCGGGGAAAGCCACCGGAAAGGGGGAGGCTTCAGCATTATCTTTATAAGGACAGTGCCACCAATACGGTGCGCTGCTTTGAAGGGCCTAGAGAAGGTGCAAAAGAGGCTATACTGGAGTATGAGGTGCTGGAGAGCCTGGATGCCGCTGAAAACACCGGGGTTTTAAGCCTGGTGAAGGTAAATCTGATCACCGGCCGTCCACATCAGATAAGGGCTCAGTTTTCGTTCGAGGGTTTCCCGCTGTATGGGGACCAAAAGTATGGCCAGGAAGTAAACAGACCGGGGCAACAGCTTGCTTTGTGGTCTACGGCAATCAAACTCGTTCACCCCACTTTAAAGGAAGACATGGTGTTCAAGAGCTTTCCACCCGATTGTTATCCCTGGAATCAGTTCAAAATTCTGGAGAGTTTAAAAAACAGTGCAGACGGGTTGGTTTAAAAAATTGGGGAGAGCGGGGGGCAGCAGGGGAAGTTGCTAGCAGAGCTTTAAAAGTGTGAATTGCATGAAGTTTTGCGTGGATAATGAGCAAGGGGGCGATGCAAAGTGTATTTTAAAACCGAGGGCAAGCACAACACCGAAAAGACGGTGGAGCTGGCCTTAAAAACCGCCAGGGAGAGGGGAATACGCCATATGGTTGTGGCATCCTGCTCGGGGTACACCGCTAGTTTCTTTAAGGATGCAAAGGACTTAGAAGTGGTGTGCGTGACGCACGTAAACGGATTTAGCGAAAAGGGCAAAAACGAGATGCCCGACGAAGTGCGTCAGCAGCTCATAGCATCCGGCCTCAAGGTCCTTACCACAACCCATGTGCTGAGCGGTGCAGAAAGGGGATTAAGCAGGAAGTTTGGCGGTACATATCCGGTAGAGATAATGGCCCACACCCTTAGGATGTTTGGTCAGGGAGTCAAAGTATGTGTGGAAATAGCCGTCATGGCTCTGGATGCGGGCCTGATCCCATACGGCCAGCCTATAATCGCGGTGGGTGGTACCAGCGAGGGCGCTGATACCGCAGTGATACTCACACCATCCCATGCCAGCAGCATTCTTGAGACCAGGATACATGAGATCATATGCAAGCCTTATTGATTTGTGTAGCTGTTGCCTTGCTAGATAATGTGGGTTATTAATATGGTTAAAATTAAATGCCAGGCGATGGAGTTCGCCGTAAATGCGCGAAAGTGCCGATAACTCCTACAAATAACAAATTCATGTTATTTGTAGGAGTTTTTTGTTGGAGGTAAAGGTGAGCTTTATAAATGCTGTACGTGTTTCAATAAAAGAATATAAGGCTTGTACTCAGGGAAATATAAAATGGAAAACAAATAAAAGTTAAAGGAAAGGTGGAGTACAATGCCTTTGGGACTGACGCTCCTTATAGTAGCGACCATTTTAGTGCTCTTTGGCATTGGCCAGCGCATACTGGATAGGATGCGCTTGAGCGATAAAACGGCTGTTCTGTTTATGGTAGCCATATTTGTAGGCAGCCTCATCCCGGACATACCGCTGGGAAGGAATTTCTATATAAATATCGGCGGAGCTGTTGTTCCGCTTATCCTAGTCATATATCTGTTTGCCAAAGCCGGTACGGGAATGGAAAGAGCCAGAGCAGCTATAGCGGCTGTGCTATCGGCTTTAGGAGTATATCTTGCCGGGCGCTATATGCCTTCAGAGCCTGAGACCATTATGATTGATCCCAATTATGTCTATGGTGTCATCGCCGGAATTATTGGGTATCTGTTTGGACGCTCACGCAGGGCCTCTTTCATAGCTGGCGTGCTGGGCGTGCTTCTGGCAGACTTGGCCCAGTGGATTGAAAACATGTTGAGGGGTATTCCAACTAGAATTCGTTTGGGCGGTGCAGGAGCGGTGGATGCTGTGGTAATTGCAGGTTTGCTGGCGGTGATACTGGCAGAGGTTGTAGGAGAGTTTCGCGAGCGAATACAGGGTGGAACGGCCAAAAAAGCCATGGTCTATCAGGACGGTTCTTTTATGAAAAAAGGCGGGGAAGGCGGTGAAAATGCGGGAGGTGATGGAAATGAGTAGGAAAATGAGCAAGGTTGTAGTTGTGTGCTTTTTGATTGCCATTGCCATGAGCTGTTACGCTCCCAATGTATGTGCCGACGACTGGTTCGAAAAAGAGCCGGGGTACTATACCCTGATTGATGAGGCGGGCAAAGAGCTGACCATGATGGCCAGAGAAGTACTGGTAAAGGATGAATACATCAGCAGCGATAACAAGCGTTATTCCGTCATTTCGGTGGATAAAGAAAAAAAGAGAGCTGTACTCAAATACATGGGTGACGTTAAGCTCCCAGAAATAGAGGAGCTTGTAGATTCGGTAGATGCGCTGGCACCACAGGTTGATAAGAGGGGGAATATACTGCTGTACTGCACGCACAGCGATGAATCCTATGCGCCATCGGATGGTACCCACAGTCGACCTGGTGGTGGAGGCATTTTTGATGTGGCTGAGGCCTTCAGAGATGCCTTACGAGAGAGAGGAATTAACGTGGTACTTGACAAAACACCCCACGACCCCCATGATGCCGGGGCATACAGGCGTTCCAGGCAGACGGCCATCAACCTGATAAGGCAGTATTCGCCGGTTGCCGCTATCTTTGATATACACAGGGATGCCGTACCCGGCCGCATTTACGTTACCAGAGTGGCGGGACAGCCCATGACCAAGGTTAGAATCGTGGTGGGCTCAAGGAATCAGAACAGAAAGGCCAACGAGGAGCTGGCTTACAAGATCAAGGCAGTGGCCGATAAAGTATATCCCGGGCTTATAAAGGATATATATATAGGGGCAGGGGCATACAATCAGGAGCTTTCCCCGCGCTCATTGATATTTGAGTTTGGCACCCACGAAAACAGCAAGGAATCGGCGCAAAGGTCGGCGCGGCATATGGCCGATGTGGTGGACAAGGCCATGTTCGGGGGTACCATACAGGGTAAGACCCAAGAAGGCGAGGACAAGGGGACTTACCGACCGAGGCCTATAGATGAAGAAGTTCAACGCGGTAGTGGAAGGGGAATACTGTGGCTGGTACTGTTGCTGGCCTTTGGAACAGGGATATTTATGGTACTGAGCGGTGGACCGAGAGAGATGTTTTCAAAGATTACGGGGAATTCCGGTAAGGATGATGACCAGCAAAAGAGGGAATGATGGTACCGGTAACCGGGTTGCTGGCAGGTCCAGCAGCTCGGTTTTGTGTTTTGTAAAGGTCTACATTGTCCCAATGGTGCAGATGTTGTCTTGTGTATAGGGGTTGCGTAATTTCATTATGAGTTTAAATTTTGATTTTGCAGCAAAATAGACTTTAAAATCAATAATTTTAGGCTTTAATTTAAAAGTTTTGAGAGAGGAGAAACCGGAGTTGAAAGTCATATACTGCGGTTACAGGGGAACTTATGGAGCATACTTGATGGCTGCACTTCATGCAGGGGTATACAAGGGCGACAGGCTTCCAAACAATCAGCTCATAAAAGGACATTTTGAGATGTGCCGCTTATACGGAGAACAGTACGGGAATTTAATATACGTAGGAGTGGATGAAGAGCTAAGGGAGATATATGCACTTGGATGCAAAAGGTTTTTTTCGGTCATACAGAGAGCCCAGACGCACATGAATAGAATATTTAAGCTGGACGAGGAGCTCTATCATATTGATGTGGGAAGGATAGAAGGGGTTTTGCCCAGGGTTATAGGCTTTTTGCTGGCACACGGCGTCAACAGCCGGTTTTGTGAAAAGCTGTTTTATTACTGGTTTGGGCATAAATACAGATGCCTGGCCAAAGCTGTCAATGAGGAAAAGCAAAGGCTAAAGGAGGCCAGGCAAAGTAACAAAGAGAGGTGAAACGGGTGGGAGTCCTGTTTTATCACTGCTATGGAGGGGCTCATACATCCATCACATGCGCTTCCATCCACTTGAATTATCTCCCCCATGACCGTATACCCGAAACTTCCGAGTTTAAAGCCATACCCTTTTATGATAAAATGGATAGTAAAGAGCTAGGCACGCCGATATACATGGGACGGGATGACCTGGGATGGGATGTTTACGTTGTGGGGATGAAGGATGGGAAAAGCGTGGTCATACCCGCCATTAAAAGTTATCTCAACGCCAGTGGTATTTCGCAACGGGAAGTGCTGTTTGTCAGTGCTCTGGTGCAGCTTCATCCCATGACCGCCATAGGCGGGGTCACATCCAGAAAGCTGGGCATTCCGTTTATAGGCAGGCCTATGACCATATGGGGTATAAGGAGGAGCTATCCACTTCTGGTGGATTTGGTGACCAGGGTCAAGCAGACTCTTGCTGCACAAAACGATTGTTATTGACTTGACGCCGATTTTGCATGATAATAGAAGTGTGACCATATTTAGTAGCAGGTGCTATAAACAGCTAATAAATTTTAAAATGGGGAGAGGTTGGAGCTGATTAAAAAACACAGGATTGCAGGGGTAGAGGCCGGCAGCATTGCTGAAGAGATGGGTATAGAGCCGGGAGATTTTTTGGTGGCCATCAACGGGCGGGCGGTAGAGGATATCCTGGATTATATGGAATGGACGAGCATCGAGGAGGTAAACATTACTATAGAGAAGAGCGACGGGCAGGTATGGGAGCTGGAGATCGAAAAGGACCTTGACGAGGACTTAGGTCTGACTTTTGAGCAGCCCCTCATGGACAGGCAGCGGGCATGTCGTAACCGTTGCATATTTTGTTTTATAGATCAGCTGCCCAGGGGCATGCGCTCCACCCTTTACTATAAGGATGATGACTGGCGCCTATCCTTTTTGATGGGAAACTATATAACCCTTACCAACTTGACCGAAAAGGATGTAAAGCGAATAACGTCTAGGCATATAAGCCCTCTGTACGTTTCGGTGCACACCACCAACCCCCAGCTGCGCCAGCGGATGATGGGAAACAAGCGAGCGGGAGAAGTACTCAACATCTTGAAGGAGTTTGAAAAGGCGGGTATATCTATACACTGTCAGATCGTGCTGTGCCGCAACTGGAACGATGGTGCAGAGCTGGAGCGCACGCTATCCGACCTGTGGAACATGAGGTCTATAGTAAAGTCGGTGGCGGTGGTGCCCGTTGGCCTGACCAAATACCGTCAGGGGCTTGAGGACATACTGTCCTTTGATGCGGAGTCTGCCGCCCGGGTTCTGGAGCAGGTGGAAAAGTGGCAGAGGAAATGCCGTAAAGAAAGCGATACCGCATTTGTGTTTGCGGCTGATGAGTTCTATATCCTGGCCGGCAAAGAATTTCCTCCTTATGAGGAATACGAGGACTTTCCTCAGATCGAGAACGGGGTAGGATTGATAGCTAAGCTGGTTCGTGAATTCGATGAGGCCATCGATGATTATCGCGGCAGAAGAGTGGCTGTAAGGGAGATCTCGGTGGCTACAGGAGTATCGGCCTATCCCACCATAAGGGCGCTGATGGACAGGGTGCAGCAGGCCATGGGAGTGACTGTGCATGTTTATCCCGTTGTCAACTGCTTTTTTGGCGAGAGCGTTACGGTGGCAGGGCTGATAACGGGAGGGGATATGATAGCCCAGCTTAAGGATAAAGATTTGGGACAGGCACTGCTCATACCCTCTACCATGCTCCGCAGAGGCGAAGATGTGTTTTTGGACGATATCACCCTGGAAAGCTTAAGCGCATCGCTGGGTGTTCCCGTTATCCCGGTTCCTGTAGATGGCAGAGAGCTCCTTGAAACCGTATCAAAGATAGCATATCAAAGATAGACAGATGCCGTTGAAAGAGGGGTGTGATGGAGAGATGGATAAACCCATAGTAGCCATTGTGGGTCGCCCTAACGTTGGAAAGTCCACCTTTTTTAATCAAATTGTTGGCAAGAGGATATCCATAGTGGATGACCAGCCGGGGGTGACCCGTGACAGGATTTATGCCGATGCCGAATGGCTGAACAGGAAATTTACTCTGGTAGATACAGGAGGCCTGGACACCGAAAGCGATGATGAGCTGCTGGTTCATATAAGGCGACAGGTGGAGATTGCCATAGATACCGCCGATGTGATTATCTTTCTCGTGGATGGGCAGGTGGGGGTAACGCCGGCTGACCTGCAAATAGCCAATTTCCTGCGCAAAACACGGAAACCTGTGGTGCTGGCGGTAAACAAAATCGATAACTATGAGGATGAGTCGATGGTACTGGAATTTTACAGCCTGGGATTGGGTGAGCCCATTGGCATTTCGTCAATCCACAAGAGGGGGATAGGCGACCTTCTGGACAGGGTGGTGAAACACCTGCCCGATAAAGAGGTTGAAGAGGAAGAAGACCAGATAATAAAGATAGCTGTAGTGGGCAGGCCCAATGTGGGCAAATCTTCGCTGGTAAACCGTATCCTAGGCGAAGAGCGGGTCATAGTGAGCGATATTCCGGGCACCACAAGAGATGCTATCGACACTCTTTTTGAGATGGAAGGCAAGAAATACGTGATCATCGATACGGCTGGGATCCGCAGGAAAAGCCGCATAAATGAGGCTCTGGAGCGTTACAGCGTACTCCGGGCCCTGGCCGCTATAAGGCGGTGCGACGTTGCCCTCATCATGCTTGATGCCACCCAGCCGGTGGCTGAGCAAGATGCCAAGATTGCCGGCCTGGTGCACGATGAAGGGAAAGCGTCGGTGATAGTGGTCAACAAATGGGACCTGGTAGAAAAGGATACCTATACGATGGAGGAATACAAGAACCGCATCCTGCAGAGGCTGGGCTTTATTGCCTATGCTCCTATGGTATTTATATCGGCCAAGACGGGCCAAAGGGTACATAGAGTTTTAGAGCTGGTGGATGAGGTGTACAGCCGGTATACCATGCGGGTTTCCACTGGGGTGCTCAACGACTGCATCTCGGACGCGGTGGCCGTGGCTGCTCCGCCTTCGGAAAAAGGCAGGATGCTCAAGATTTATTATGCGACTCAGGTTTCGGTCAAGCCACCCACCTTTGTCCTGTTTGTCAATGACCCTGAGCTCATGCATGATTCCTATCAGAGGTATCTGGAGAATTACCTGCGCAAAACGTTCGGCCTGACTGGAACTCCCATAAGGTTGCTGGTGCGCCAGAGAAGTTAAAGAAGAGATAAAGGGGTTGGAAAGGTAGGAATTTGGGAGGTGCGAGCGTGAAGCTGCTTATTGCCGTTCTTGCAGGTTACCTGCTGGGCAGCATTCCGCCGTCTTTTTTGGCGGGGAAGATAGTCAGAAACATCGATATAAGGCAGTACGGCAGCGGCAATGCGGGGGCCACCAACGTGCTTCGAGTGCTGGGCGTTAAAGCCGGTATTGCGGTATTTTTGGCTGACATCCTGAAAGGGGTTTTGGCCGCCCTCATAGGGAGATGGATGGGCGGTGAGACAGGTGCTGCTCTGGCAGGGTTTGCTGCTATTGTGGGGCACAATTGGCCGGTATTTCTCAATTTCAGAGGAGGCAAGGGGATAGCCACTTCGTTTGGAGTGCTGCTGGTACTCTTCCCCCTCATTAGCATCATACTCTTTGTGATAGGGGTGATTATAATCGCCGTAACCAGGTACGTTTCTCTGGGGTCTATCACGGCGGCTATTCTGTTTCCCATACTGCTGGTCATGTTCGGATATGATTGGAAGATGGTGCTGTTTGGAGTGCTAGTCGGGGGACTGGCTTTGTACAGGCACAGGAGCAATATATCCAGGCTGATAGAGGGGAAGGAAAATAAGCTGGGTGAACGGGCAAGAGTGCAATAAGCCGGGCAGCAGCTAGAGACACAATGAAGGGGTATGAGTCGGAGCATAGAATACGGGGAGAGGATTGCGTATGGTACATAGAGTCGCAATTATCGGAGCAGGCAGTTGGGGCACGGCGTTGTCCGCCATGCTGGCCAAGAAGGGTATAGAGGTCAAGCTGTGGGTGAGGGAAAAGGAGATATGTGAGCAGATTGAAAAAGCAAGGGAGAATATAAAGTATCTTCCGGGGGTGCTGATACCCAGCAATGTGTTTCCCACTCAGTCAGTAGAGGAGGCTTTAAAGGGTGCAGAGCTGACGGTACTGGCTGTACCGTCGCAGTATATAAGGGGTATGGCACGGCAGATAGCCCCTTTTGTACCTTCAGGCCATGTGGTGGTCAACGTGGCAAAGGGGCTTGAAATGGATACGTTTCTGCGCCTTTCGCAGGTCATTGAACAGGAAGTACCTGCTGCGCGCATTGCCGTTCTTTCGGGTCCAAGCCATGCTGAGGAAGTGGGACGCGACATCCCTACAGCTGTGGTGTGTGCTTCCTACAGGAAGGAAGATGCCGAGTTTGTACAGGACGTCTTCATGGGTCCCAAATTCAGGGTGTACACCAATCCGGACGTCATAGGCGTTGAGATGGGAGGAGCCCTTAAAAACATAATTGCCCTGGCGGCTGGCATCAGCGATGGGCTGGGGTTTGGAGACAACAGCAAGGCAGCGCTTATTACCAGGGGTATAGCCGAGATATCCAGGCTGGGGCAAGCCATGGGTGCTCATCCTTTGACGTTTGCCGGTCTGGCCGGCATAGGAGATCTGGTAGTGACGTGTACCAGCATGCACAGCCGCAATAGAAGGGCCGGGATTCTCATAGGCCAGGGCAGACCTCTTGACGAGGTGTTGGACAGCATTGGAATGGTGGTGGAAGGGGTCACTACATGCAAAGCGGCTTATCAGCTGGCAAAGAAGCACGGTGTCTCAATGCCTATAACAGAACAGCTCTATCATGTGCTGTTCGAGGGCAAGGACCCCAAAGAAGCGGTGACCGAGCTGATGTTGAGAAGCAAGACCCATGAGATAGAAGAAGTGGTAAGCAGTATGGACATAAAATGGTAATGCACCTTGATGGAATGCCATTTTTTTGACTACTTGTCATATTTTTTGTCTCCCTCCAATATATATTACTAATGCAAAATCGTGATTGGACGGCTGTTGGATGAGGCGATGTTTCGATTCGGCCGAAGTTGGGCGAAGTTACACGGCGTTATATATCGACGATGCCAAGAAGAAAAGGAGGGGGACGGATGGAGAAATTTGACTTGTATCGGGACATAGCTGAACGAACCGATGGCGATATATACATAGGGGTTGTAGGGCCTGTTCGAACGGGCAAGTCAACGCTAATTAAGAAAATCATGGAACTGCTGGTTTTGCCAAACATGGAAAACGGGTTTAAGAAGGAACGCGCAAAGGATGAGCTGCCTCAGAGCGGGACAGGGCGCACCATCATGACCACCCAACCCAAGTTTGTTCCCAATGAGGCCGTGGAGATTACTATAAAGGGGACCGCCAATCTTAAGGTGAGGATGGTCGACTGCGTGGGCTACCTGGTCAAGGGAGCCATAGGGCACATGGAGGGGGACGGCCCGCGCATGGTTCGCACGCCCTGGTTTGACTACGATATACCTTTTGAAGAGGCGGCCGAGCTGGGCACCAGAAAGGTGATTACCGACCATTCAACCATAGGCCTTGTGGTTACCACCGACGGGAGCATCACAGACATTCCCAGGGTGAACTATGTGGAGGCCGAGGAAAGGGTCGTCAGGGAGCTCAAAGAGCTCAACAAGCCCTTTATAATAATCCTCAACTCAAAAAATCCTACTGCCCAAGAGACCCTTATGTTGAGGGATGCCCTGGAGGAGAAATATGACGTGCCGGTGCTGGCCCTTGATGTGTTAAACCTTACTACAGAGGACATACATAACATATTGAGCACGGTGCTGTTTGAGTTCCCGCTGACCGAGATACGGATCGACGTTCCCAAGTGGGTCCAGAGCCTTGATGAAGACCACTGGCTTGTCAAATACATACTGGAATATGTAAAGGGCATCACCCAGGATGTGTACAGGGTGCGGGACATAGAGAAGATTGGTGGCCAAGAAGAGCAACTGGAGCATATAGAGCCGCCCAGGGTGAGCAATATAAACCTGGGGAATGGGAAGGTGGCCATCAACATAGATGTCAAGCCCGGCATGTTTTACAAGGTGCTGGGCGAAGAGTGTGGCTATGAGATTGAAGGTGATTACCAGCTGATAGGCCTGATGAAGCAGCTGGCTATAGCCAAGAAGGAGTATGACCGAATTGCCAACGCACTGCGCGATGTCCGGGAAACGGGGTATGGGGTGGTGCCGCCCTCTATGGAAGAGCTGAGGCTGGAAGAGCCTGAAATCGTGAAACAGGGCAGCCGGTTTGGCGTGCGGCTTAAAGCCAGTGCACCTTCCTTGCACTTCATACGCGTAGACATTCAGACCGAGGTATCTCCCATTGTGGGTACAGAGAGGCAGAGCGAGGAGCTGGTAAGGTACCTGCTGGAGGAGTTCGAAAACGATCCTGCAAAGATATGGGAGACCAACATATTCGGCAAGTCCCTGCATGAGCTGGTCAAGGAAGGGCTGGCCAACAAGCTGATGAGGATGCCCGAGGATGCTCAGTTCAAGATTCAAGAAACCCTGCAGAGAATCATAAACGAGGGAAGCGGAGGACTGATATGTATAATATTATAAAAGGGATGTGCCTGGGCAAGTCCAGGAACATCCCTTTTATTTTTGAACCTACTTCTTGCTATTCCTTTCCCTTATTTCCACCCTGCGTATTTTGTCGCTGATGGTTTTGGGAAATTCGTCGACAAATTCGATTATCCTGGGATATTTATAGGGTGCGGTGGTCTTCTTTACGTGGTCTTGCAGCTCTGCGATGAGCTCCTGAAACGGTTTGTACCCCTTTGCCACGATTTATGCCGTCGTGCCACACCTCCTTTGTTCGCTCGGGGTCTCTGTAGTATCCGTTAAACATTCCCACCAAACCTTTGCCTTTTCTCACCAGCGAGTAAATGCGCAGGCGGGGTTCCTCACCCGATAGGATTGCTGTTAGCTCCACTCGGGTAGTCCCTACCCTACTCCTTTTATCAAAGCCGCGCTATATCCCCTTAAATTCTTGGCTGCATTCTTGTCTCTGTCATGTACGCTTTTGCATACGGGACATTCCCATACCCGCTCCCATAGTCTAAGTTCACCATAATAATGCCCGCGTTTGCTGCATACCTTCGACGACGGGAATGTCCTTTCCGCAACAAATAACAACCCGTTATACTACTTTGCCTTGTAAGACAAATAATACAAAAACTTCGACCACAAACTGTCCAATATATGTTTCGCAAGATTCGTCCTCACAAGCCCTTTTATATTCAAATTCTCAACCACCACGACAATGGCAAATACAAAAAAGGTATAGAAAAATTTTCCCTAAGAATAATAATTTTTAGAGGATTTTTTGGGCCGGAGGCGAAAATATAAAGTAAAGCTTAAAATGTGGCTTTCTTTTTGTGGGAATTTACGTCAAATCAGGAGGTAAATATATGCGGATTGAAAACATGGATGTAGACAAGGGCGTGAAGCTGTGGGTTCTACCCACCAAGAAATTTAAAACCGTCACCATAAGTTTTTGCTTCCACAGGGACCTGGATGAGGACTATACCTACAACGCTTTAATTCCAGCGGTGCTAAAGCGAGGATGCGAGGGCTTCGAGACCTTAAAGGACATTGAACGGCACCTGGAGAGCCTGTATGGCGCCTTGTTTGACGTGGGAGTGCAAAAAAAGGGAGAAAGGCAGATACTGCGCTTTTCCATGGAAGTGGTAAACGACGATTACCTAGCAGAGCAGGGGATACTGGCACAGGCTTTTTATTTTTTAAACCGGGTGATTAACCGCCCCGTTTTAGAAGATGGCGGCTTTAAAAAGAGCTATGTAGCTCAAGAGAAGGAAAACATGAAGAACAGGATCAAGTCATTGGTCAATGACAAGATCCAGTACAGCCTGGAGAGATGTGCTCAGGAGATGTGCAAGGGTGAAAAGTACAGCAGATATGTGTTTGGTGATGTAAAGGAACTGGAGAACCTGGACGATGCCAGGCTTTACAACGTGTATCTCGATGTCGTGCAGACCAGCCCGCTGGACGTGTTTGTGGTGGGGGATGTGGACCCGGCCAAGGTGAGATTGCTGCTCGAACGCAGCTTTTCAGTGGAGAGAAAGCAGGTGAAGACAATACCCAAGACTACCTACAAAAAGCTGCAGGTAGTTCCTAAGACGGTTACAGAGGAGATGGACGTGAATCAGGGCAAACTTACCATGGGCTTTAGAACCAATATAAGTGCCGCTGACAAGGAATATTTTCCCCTGCTGGTATACAGCAGCATTCTGGGCGGTGGTCCTCATTCTAAGCTGTTTATCAATGTCAGGGAGAAGGCCAGCTTGGCTTATTACGCTTTCGCCCGGCTGGAGAAATTCAAAGGCCTCATGTTCGTTGGGGCTGGTATTGATGTGGACAAGTATCAGCAGACGGTGGACATAATAATGGAACAGCTGGATGCCATGGCAAGCGGCCAGATCACGCAGCAGGAGTTTGAAGGGGCCGTCAATGCCCTGGTCACTTCGCTTAAAGGCAGCATGGACCAGCCGTCACAGCTTATCGACTATTACCTTGGCAACAGCGTGATGGATTCCGACGTTACGCTGGAGGAATTGATAGAAAAAATAAAGGGTGTTACCATGGATCAAGTGGTGGAAATCTCCAGTAAGGTCAAGC
Source organism: Caldicoprobacter oshimai DSM 21659 (assembly GCA_000526435.1). Lineage (GTDB taxonomy): Bacteria > Bacillota > Clostridia > Caldicoprobacterales > Caldicoprobacteraceae > Caldicoprobacter > Caldicoprobacter oshimai. The sequence continues at coordinate 865,912 of JAGB01000001.1, read as the reverse complement.
TGGATACCATATATTTTTTGAGAAATAGAAAGAGGGGATATATTGTCCATGAGAAAGGAAATTAAAAACGACGTATTAAACGAAAAGCTGATACATTCAAAGCTAAAAAACGGGTTAAACGTGTACGTGCTGCCCAAGGAGGGCTATCAAAAGCAGTTTGCCATTTATGCGGCAAATTACGGCTCCAATGACAATCAGTTTGTCGTACCTGGGGAGAACCAGCCCATAAAGGTGCCGGAGGGTATCGCACATTTTCTGGAGCACAAGCTGTTTGAGCAGGAGGAAGGAAGCGTGTTTGACGCTTTTTCAAAGCTGGGGGCCAGCCCCAACGCCTTTACCAGCTTTAACATGACGGCCTATCATTTTACATCTACTGGAAATTTTTACGAGTGTTTGGATATACTGCTCAATTTTGTGGGCACCCCTTATTTTACTGACCAGACGGTAGAAAAGGAAAAGGGCATTATTACCCAGGAAATAGTCATGTATCAGGACAATCCCAGCTGGCGCGTGTTCTTCAACCTGCTCAAAGGGCTGTACCAGAATCACCCTGTAAAAAACGACATCGCCGGCACAGTGGAATCCATTCAGAGAATAACCAAAGAAATGCTGTACAAATGCTATGAGACTTTTTACCATCCTTCCAACATGGTTTTATTTGTAACAGGGGATATCGATGCCGACAGAGTTATACAGCAGGTGGAGCGCCATTTTAAGGATAAAAATGTGTCAAAACAGGGGGAAATAAAGAGAATATACCCCAATGAGCCTCCCCTGGTGGCCAGCCAGATGGTGAAGGATAAATTGCCGGTACCCCGGCCGCTGTTTATGCTGGGCTTCAAAGACACTCAGGTAGGGCAGGGGGGCCAGGCTTTGCTCGATAAGATGATACTCAATGACATCATGCTGGATATGCTGGTGGGGCAAAGCTCTGACCTTTACAGCAAACTGTACGAGGAAGGATTGATTGATCTGTCTTTTAGCGCCGAGTATACCGGAGAAAAGGATTACGGGCATATCATAATGGGCGGTGAGTCGCCCAATCCTGAAAAGGTTGTGGATATGGTTTACCAGGAGATAGAGAGGCTCAAGAAGGAACCCTGGGATGTGGAGTATTTCTCCCGGATCAAGAAAAAGAAGATTGGGGAGTATATAAGGATGTTCAACTCGCTGGAGACCATTGGCGTGCAGTTTGTGTCATTGGTTTTCAAGGATATAGGGCTATTTGATTACATTGAGAGGCTGATGCAGATAAACTATGGGCAGGTCAAGGACCACTTCAACAGGTTTTTTGAAAATTACCACAGCAGCGTATCCATCATATTGCCGAATTAGAAGTCTTTAAGGTAAGGGGGAAGGTTTTATGTGGCCGGATCCGGTGGCATTTGAGATTTTTGGCCGCCCTGTGTACTGGTACGGGATACTCATTGCGACGGGGGTGCTCATAGGGATTTACCTGGCAATGGGATATGCCAGGAGGCTTAAGTTTGACCCTGAGGTGATTTTGGATTTTGCCCTCCTGGCCATCCCGTTTGCCATTGTAGGCGCAAGGCTGTATTATGTGGCTTTTCAGTGGGATATCTATAAGGATAATCCGATAGATATATTTAAAATCTGGGAGGGTGGCCTTGCCATATACGGTGCGGTAATAGGTGGCATCGTGGCGGCTATGATATTTTCGCGGTGGCGGAAGATGAATTTTTGGGACCTGGTGGATATTGTATCGCCTAGCCTTATACTTGGCCAGGCAATCGGCAGGTGGGGCAATTTCTTTAACCAGGAAGCCTACGGGAGAATAGTAACCGACAGGGCATGGCAGTGGTTTCCATTTGCTGTATACATAGAGGCAAAGAGAGAGTGGCATATGGCTACCTTTTTCTATGAATCGATGTGGAACCTGCTGGTGTTCATCTTTTTGATGTATTACAGAAAGCGGAGGAAAAGGCCGGGGGATATATTCCTGCTTTATCTGCTTCTCTATTCGTGTGGACGTATCGTGATTGAAGGGCTTCGTACCGATAGCCTGTATTGGGGGCCCTTCAGGGTTTCACAGCTGCTGGCAGGTTTGTTGATAGCCTTTTCCATTATAATGCTTGTAGTCAGGCGAAAGAGGGTCGAGCTTGCTCCTGAACAGGGCGCTTTATCGGGCGGTGATGGAGAATTAGCGCAGCTTGATAAAAATGAGGAAGAGCATAAAGAAGAAGGGAATCATAAAGAAGAAGGGAATAAGGATATAAAAGAAGAGGATAGTTTACAGGATACAAAACAAGAACATGGTTCAGACGGTTCTGAAACTGTTAATCAGTGATATTGGACTGAGCTCATTCCTGGCACCGAACACTTGAGTAAGATGTCCTGAAATTGTAAATCAGTAATATTGGAGGGTTCAGTACGTGTCAGGAAAAAGGAAAGGAGTCAATCCTTTCCTTTTTTTATGGTTTAATATGATTTAAAAAGATGGGATGAAAAATTAAAAGTCGGAAAAAATAACGGATAGAAAATTGTTGGAGGTGAGAGTGTGCCAGTATTAGACATCAGCATAATACCGGTTGGCACCGGTCAGCCCAGTTTCAGCAGCTATGTGGCTGAGGCTTGCAAGCTTATAGAGCAGCAAGGACTTAAATATCAAATTACGCCTACCGGTACAGTAATAGAGGGCAATCTTGACCAATTGATGAACTTGGCTCGGCAGATTCACAGCATTCCGTTTCAAATGGGAGCCGAACGGGTTATTACCAGTATGACAATTGATGAGCGCCATGACCGGCCAATGGATATGGAAAGGCAAGTGCAGTCGGTCAAGCGCAATATGAGTCAATAAATAATTTAATATGAAAGGAGAAGTGTGAGTATGGCTGAAGGAATGGAAAACAGGCAGACTGAAAGGAACGAAGGTGGCAGAAGCTGGTTAGGTATAATCATCCGCTTTGTAGTCGCTGCCATTGTGCTGATGGTGACAGCGCTGCTGACTCCCGGATTTTCCAATATGGGATTCGGCACAGCTTTGCTGGCAGCGGTTGTGATTGCCCTTTTGGATTACCTGATACAGAAGCTGTTTAAGATCGATGCCTCGCCATTTGGACGGGGTATATCGGGATTTCTGTTGTCGGCATTGATTATTTATCTGACACAGTTTATCGTGCCGGGGATGGAGATCAACGTATTCGGAGCTATTGTGGCGGCTTTGATCATCGGCATCATTGATGCCATCATCCCCACACGCGTCATGTGATTTTTAAAAAATAATAGCAAAAGTATAAAATATAAGAGGCCTTGCGAGAAGGCCTCTTATTTTGTTAATTTATGTTGATGAATCTATTGATGTGGTATTCAATTGTGTAGTACAATAATGGTACAATGTTAGAGAAGTATCACTTGATAGAGCAGCAATTTAGTATTATTTTCTGCAGTGTAAATGAGATGGCCTTCATTCACCTTAAGGATTTGACGAGGTAATACCATATCTCACAATTTTAAATTGAAATGATAGTATGAATAAAATTAAGGAGGGAAGCTCTTTGAAAACTCAAAAAGCTTTTTTGGTTATAGACATGCTGAACGATTTTATCAAGCCTGACGGAGCGCTCTACATTGGTGAAGCGGCACAAGAGGTGACCAAGAGGATCCAGACTATCATTTCCAGCGCAAGGCAGGAAGGAATCCCGATCATATACATATGTGACAATCATAGACCTGGTGATGCCGAGTTTAATATGTTTAAACCACATTGTATAAGAGGTACTAGAGGAGCAAAAATTGTGGAGGAGCTATCACCTGGACCGGAAGATTACATTATACCGAAAAGGAGATACAGTGCGTTTTTTGGAACAGACCTTGATGCTACGTTACGAGAGATGGGAATTTCAGAATTAGTGCTCGTGGGCGTTTGCACCAATATCTGCGTCTTGTATACGGCGGTTGATGCTAGGATGAGAAACTACAGCGTGACGGTTATAAAGGAGGGAGTAGCGTCATTTAGCCAGGAGGCTCACGAGTTTGCCTTGAAGGAGATGGAGAATACCCTAGGCGTGAAAATAGAGTAATCAATCTGCTGTTTAATTGATTCCCGAATGTCTGGAATTTATGGAAAGGAGTTGAGCGAATGAGCTATAGAGTATCACACGAGCATTATATATTCAGTTTTTCAAGAGATAACAAGCCTGTACTTTTTGTGAAAGAGGGCGATGAGGTAGAGCTTGAGACCTCGGATTGTTTTTTCAATCAGATTAAGACAAATGATGACAGGCTGGAAGCCATGGACTGGGACAAAATAAATCCGGCAACCGGCCCGATTTACGTTGAAGGCGCCCAGGAAGGGGATGTTTTAGAGGTTGAAATCAAAAAAATTGAAATAGCCGATAGGGGCGTCATAGCGACTGGTAAAGATTTGGGCGTGCTGGGAGATTTGATGGAAGGGCTTTATTCACGGGTAGTTGATATAAAAGAAGGCAAAGTTGTGCTTGCTTCAAACGTTTCTATTCCGGTTAAACCCATGATAGGGGTAATCGGCGTCGCACCTAAGGAAGGCAGCGTAAATTGTGGCACGCCTGGGCCTCATGGGGGCAATATGGATACCAGATTAATTGGCGGAGGCGCAAAACTCTATTTACCGGTATTCGTTGAGGGAGCCTTGTTTGCTCTTGGCGATCTGCATGCCGTGATGGGCGATGGCGAAGTAGGAGTGTCAGGCGTTGAAGTAGCTGGATCTGTTACAGTGAAATTTAGAATATTGAAGGGTTGGAAGCTGAACAATCCTCTTGTGAGGACAAAAGATGTGACAGCCACAATAGCATCGCATGAATCTCTGGATACAGCGGTTTCCATGGCGGTTCATGATATGGCGGACATATTTAAACGATTCACTACGTTGCCAATAGAGGAGATATCTACGCTGTTTAGCATAACGGGCAACGTGGAGGTTTCTCAAGTTGTGGATCCGCTTAAAACTGCGCGTTTTAGCCTGCCAAATTGGGTATTGGAAGCATATGGTATAAGTTTTTGAATTTGCAAAAACTGTAGATAGCTTAGGGAGAGGTATATAGGGTAATCAGAAATGAGAGGCAGCAATGCCTCTATTTTTTTGTGTAAAACTTAAAGTAGCTGGCGAGTCTGTGGTTGAGTAGATAGTCAGTAGTGGGTGTGTGAACCACTCTGTGAGAATAAGGGTAGCAAGATTTTAAATTGCATAAGGAGGAGACTATGTTAAAATTTGAAATGATAGTTTTTGTTATAACCATTACGTCTTTTTCTATTCTCCTTGTTTTATTGCAAGAATTATGGCGAAGATTTAGGGAAAGCGTGTTTGAAAAATCTATAAATGTGAAAGTGGCCACAAGTAAGGACAAGATGAAAACAATCGATAAGATGAGTGGAATTGAATTTGAAGTATTTGCAAAGGATTTTTTCAACAAATGAGGAAACCAGGGGCTTAAGAACCCTGGTTTTTTGGTGCGCCCAGCAGGATTCGAACCTGCGACCTCCAGATTCGAAGTCTGTCACTCTATCCAGCTGAGCTATGGGCGCATAGTTTTAAATTTTTGTCAGAAATAAATGGAGCGGCAGACGGGATTTGAACCCGCGACCTTCGCCTTGGCAAGGCGACGCTCTACCACTGAGCCACTGCCGCATGATGGTGTAGGCGAGAGGACTTAAACCTCCAACCAGGTGTCCTACACTGGATCCTAGATTACATTATAATCATTTAATCTGTTTTTGTCTAGTATGATTTTTTAAGATTTTTGGTAAGTGTTGTTGTAAAAAATCTTTAGGACGAAATATTCTTGGCAATGATCTTAGCATTGTGATATACTCCCATTAAGCGGTTCATCCTCTTTTTGTTTTTCTGTAGTAATTTATATACCAAGAGGCAGAAACCGCTACTCCAAGTTCCGTGGAATTTTAGACATCTTTAAAGAAAGAGCCGTTTCTATGTAAGGGAAGTGAGTTAAAAATGTATGTGGTGAAAAACTTATAATCCAATTTGAACCACAGATTATTGGAGCACTTGGAGCAGCACTAATTTCACTTGAAGGTAGATGAGAGGGTTACTATAATTAACTTTTAAGATGGATGCTTATGCTCAGTCATGAGGATTATCAAAAAATTTAATAACAGCAAGAAGACTCCACCTTCTACAAAATGGATGGGGATGAATTGCTAAAAATGTGATATAATATTTCCCAGGTGATGGCTAATGTACAAGACTCAAAGTAGCTGGCGAGTCGGCGGTTGGGCGGATAGTCAGTAGTGGGTGTGTGAAACACCATGTGAGAATAAGGGTAGCTTAGACCACCAAACTTCTCACGAAGCCACCACTCCTAGAGGGTGGTTGGTAGTTCGCGTTGCAGGCTCCAGAATTCCCATTCTTGCAAAGTGGCTTCAATGCTTGTCTGCTGATAAGCGGCAAGCATATAAAGAAGAGGATGAAGGGAGTGTGTATCATGTTAAAAGCATTTGAAAAGCCAATCGATTTAGGATTAGGGCTTTTGTTGTATTCCCGAGAAAAAGTGGAGGAATTAGTGGGAAAACTGGTCAGCAAAGGCGAGGTGGCAAAAAAAGACGCCAAGGAGTTTGCGGCCGAACTTGTAAAGAGAGGCCAAGAGCAAAGGGAAGAGCTAAAAAAGCTGATTCAAAATGAGGTTGCAAAGGTGCTGGATGATCTAAATGTGGCCAAAAAAGAAGATCTGATTACAAAGGATGAAATCAGAGCAATTGTAAGAGAACAAATACAGCAGGCTTTTCAAGAGATGGGATTATTCAAAAAAAATGAGGATATAAAGTAAAGGATTAGTAGTTTATGGTGCTAAAAAACCAGGAAGTTTGGGAAGGCGTGCGAATGTTACTCAACATTGCGGAATTGGGTTGATATTATGGATTACAGGTGCATTCGAATCAAAAGATATAATGAGATTCTTGCTGTTTTTATAAAGCACGGTTTTGGCCTGCTGCTTGAACGGCTTGGGCTCCGTGGTGAGTTGGAGAGGGAGGATAAAATTTCGGAGGCCGGTATCGCACCTGGCGAAGTTTCTGTGGGAAGGCGTTTAAGACTGGCTTTGGAAGAGCTGGGCCCAACATTCGTTAAGCTGGGACAATTATTGAGCATGCGGCAGGATATATTACCGCCCGGCGTTATAGAAGAACTTAGAAAGTTGCAAGATTCGGTGCAGCCATTCCCTTTTTCGGAGGTAAAGGCTCTCATTGAAGCCGAGTTTAGGGACAATCTTGAGAACATTTACATGGAATTTGATGAGGAACCTGTAGCGGCGGCATCCATATCCCAGGTTCATCGCGCAAGGTTGGCCTCGGGGGAACAGGTTGCCGTAAAGGTTCAGAGGCCGGGAGTCGAAAAAATCATCGATCTGGATTTGGATATTTTAAAGGAGATAGCACGGTTTGTTGACCGTCATACTAAACTGAAGGACCTTTATGATTTCAGCGGCATGGTAAAGGATTTTGAAAAAACCATCAAAGATGAATTGGATTTTACAAAAGAAGGGAAAAATGCGGAGAGATTCATGCACAATTTCAGCCGCTACGAAGGCATTAGGGTTCCAAAGGTAAAATGGATTTATACGACAAAACGCGTTCTTACTATGGAATATATTGAAGGTATCAAGGTCAGTGATTTGAAAGCTTTGGAAGAGGCAGGCATTGATCGAATAAAGGTTGCCGAGAATCTTGCCACATGCATATGCAATCAAATATTCAGAGACGGTTTTTTCCACGCTGATCCGCATCCAGGCAATATTCAGGTTATGCCAGATGGCACCATTGTATTTCTCGACCTGGGAATGGTGGGGCGCCTTAACGAATTTCAAAAGAGCGTTATTTCAAAATTTTTTATAGGCGTTGTCTTTAGAGATAGCCATCTGGTGGTTAAATCCCTTGTTGATATGAAAGCCATAACTGATCAAAGCCGGGTTAAGAATTTTAAAAAGGATATAGATGCTTTAATTGAAAAATATCTTACCATGCCTATGAATGAGATGAAAATTGAGGAGATATTCCGTGAAATCTTCCATGTTGCGTTTTTGAACCGAGTGAAAATACCCCGTGAATTTACATTGCTGGCCAAGACGCTGGGTACTCTTCAAGGGCTGCTGGAAAAATTGGCTCCTGATCTCAACGCACTTGTTATTGCCGAACCAATTGCTAAGAAGCTGTTCTATCAGTCATTTTCGGCCAGAAAGATGTATGGGAAAATGAGAAAGAGCTTACTAAATTACGGGGAGCTATTGAGCGAATTTCCGGCTGCAATGCGGAACATTTTGGGCAAAATGGCTGATGAGGATTTTACCCTTCACTTCGAAATGAAAGATATGGAGGGGCTTCAAAAGCAATTAGAGCGGCTTTTTAACAGGGTATCTTTCAGTATAATATTGCTTGCTGTAAGCATTATCATTGCCGGAGTCATTATAAGTTCCGGCCTTAGTGCCGGTACAAGTGGCGAGATGTATATTTTCAACATCACTGTATTGAAAGCTGGCTTGGCACTAGCTGTTGTTATTGTTGTATGGCTGGTGATCTCAATCATTAGATCGCGCTGCTAAAAATTGTTGGAAATAATGTTATGAAAAACCGGAAAATCATTGCAGAAACGGCCACAAGGTCGGCGATACGTTCACCTGCGAATACGGTTGCCCGGATGGATTCTGCTCAAAGTCTATGTTAAAGTTATTCCCGCTTATGGAAGCTGTTCGCAGTGGCGGTGATTTGCGTAATCTTGGCGGAAGCGACAAGCATATAGGGGGGTTGACTGTCCCGATGGTGTGGTACGGTTTCGACTGGAGGCGTTTGAAGATGAAAAAATAAAGGCTTCATGGTAATAAGTTACAATACTTCCCTGTCCCTGCAGATATTGCTTTTCCGTTCATGCAAAAAAGCGGATGGGAAAGGTATTTTCGTGGGGGAAAAATTGCTTTTATAGTTTGCTTCTCTTGTATTTAAATAAGAGTATTTTGTTTTTTAAAAACAAATTCCAGGATTTTCAAAACCCTGGAACCTTTGATTTTACTGTGGTGCGGGCGAGAGGACTTGAACCTCCACGGATGTGCTCCACTAGATCCTAAGTCTAGCGCGTCTGCCAGTTCCGCCACGCCCGCTCCTATATACATCATAGAAACTTCTCGCTTGTCTTTAAGTCATAACAATTTAAATGGTGACCCATCGGCGATTCGAACGCCGGACACCTGGATTAAAAGTCCAGTGCTCTACCACCTGAGCTAATGGGTCACGTTGTGGCTGGGGCGGCAGGATTCGAACCTACGAATGCGGAAGTCAAAGTCCCGTGCCTTACCGCTTGGCTACGCCCCAACACCATAAAAATAAATTGGGGTGGATAGTGGGATTCGAACCCACGACCTCCAGAGCCACAATCTGGCGCTCTAACCATCTGAGCTATACCCACCGTAATTTGCTCTTACAAAATGGCGCGCCTGAAGGGATTCGAACCCCTGACCTACGGATTAGAAGTCCGTTGCTCTATCCAGCTGAGCTACAGGCGCACATTAATGGAGCGGGTGATGGGAATCGAACCCACGCCGCCAGCTTGGAAGGCTGGAGTTCTACCATTGAACTACACCCGCATCACAATCCTCAGCTCTTTATTTATTATTTCCTAACGGCAAAATATATTTTAACCTGTAGCATGGGTTTTGTCAACATGCTTTTTTATTTTTTATCATTCTGCCCAAACGTCATGTATGAGAGAGGAAAATTCAAGACGTCCAGAAGAAATTTTTTATTGAGTAGATATGAATAGCAAATATGATAGAATATTTCAGTACGGGCCAAGCTGTAGGGATTAACCAGACTAAACGTTGGTTTTGAGGAGGGCAGTATTGAATGGCAAAAGCTTATATATTTAAAAACAGGGAAAGGCGAACTGTGTACGGTCATCCGTGGATATTTAAAAGCGACATAGAGCGGATCGAGGGAAACTGCGAGCCCGGAGATGTGGTGGACGTGTATTCATACAGAGGGAAATTTCTGGGGAGGGGCTACTACAATCCCAGATCCCAGATTACCATACGGCTGTTGACGCGGGAACAGGAGGATATCAATGCCGACTTTTTCTACAGGCGAATACGCAGTGCCTGGGAATATAGAAAGCAGTTTGCAGATTTGAACAGCTGCAGAGTGGTTTTTGCCGAGTCGGATTTCCTTCCTGCCCTTATAGTGGACAAATTTTCAAACTACCTTGTAATGCAGACCCTGGCGCTGGGCATTGACAGGTACAAGTATCTCCTGGCAGATATACTGGACGATATCATAAAACCCGATGGGATCTATGAGAGAAACGATGTGCCGGTGAGGGAACTTGAGGGCCTAGATCAAAGGAAGGGGTATATTAAGGGAAACTTTGACACAAACGTCATTATGGTGGAAAACGGCATAAAATTTTTTGTTGATGTTGCAAACGGCCAAAAGACGGGCTATTTCCTTGACCAGAAAGAAAACAGAGCAGCTATACAGCCCTTTGTGAAGGGAGCTAAGGTTCTGGATTGTTTTACCCATACTGGGGCGTTCGCTTTGCATGCGGCGCATTACGGGGCTGCCAGCGTTCTGGGCATTGACATTTCAGAACATGCTGTGGAATTCGCCAGGAAAAATGCTGCTTTAAACGGTTACGAAGATATATGCAAATTCGAAGTAGGCAACGCATTTGATGTTTTAAGAAAGTATCACAAAGAAAAGAATACATTTGATGTGGTTATACTCGATCCGCCGGCCTTTACCAAGTCCCGTGATACCGTGGAAAACGCCATAAGGGGATACAAGGAAATAAACCTAAGGGCCATGAAGATAATAAGGCCGGGTGGGTATTTGATAACCTGTTCTTGCTCGCAGCATATAGAGCCCGAGCTGTTTATGGACATCCTGTATACCGCCGCCATTGACGCCAAAAGGGATGTCAGGGTGGTAGAGCGGCGCTCTCAGGCAAAGGACCATCCGGTGCTGCTGTCATCGAAAGAGACCGAGTATTTGAAATGCGTAATTCTGCAGGTATGCTGATTGAAAGATGTCGGGCATTTTGTTTTTTATGCGCCGATTATTCGCCTTTTTGGAGCTTTCATCCAAAAAGGCTTTATTTTTGTCCGGCAATCTTTCTTAATTGAAGTTTAAAAGAAAAGGTGTATAATTTTATTTTCTAGAGACGAGCAGTTTGGCAACTTATAGGCCGGCGTTTGAAAAGTGCACTTTGCCGTGATAATATATTTTCAAAGGACTTTAGAAGGAACGATGGATAAAGCAAAGACTCTAATGTTAGAAAGGAGGAAAGAGCGCAGGAGACTCCATCTTGAAGAAGATGGGGTCCCCTGCGTTCGTGTATGATGAAACTGCTGCTGGTTGAGGACGATGAAGCCATTGCTGTGGGGCTAGAGTATTCCCTGTCACAGGAGGGCTTTGAAGTTATAACCTGCTATAATGCCGCATCGGCCATGGAAAGAATAGCATCCGAGTACTTTGATTTTGCCATCATCGACATATCCCTTCCCGACGGCAATGGATTTGATGTGTGTAAAAAGCTTAAGGAAAAAGGGGATACACCGGTAATATTTCTGACCGCCCGGGATGATGAGGGAAGCGTGGTCATGGGGCTTGACATAGGGGCCGACGACTACATCACAAAGCCGTTCAGGCTGAGGGAGCTTCACTCCCGAATTCGGGCTGTCCTCCGTAGGGCAAACAAATTAAGCGAAGACCATATAATCAACATCGGGGGCTTAACCGTTAATCTGGCCGAGGGGAAAGTAAAGAAGAACGGCAGGGAGGTGTTTTTGACGGCCCTGGAATACCGCCTTTTGCTCACGCTGATCAGCAACAGGGGGCAGGTGCTGACCCGGGATCAGCTGCTCCAAAGCATCTGGGATGTATCGGGTGACTTTGTCAATGACAACACCCTCACCGTCTACATTAAGCGCTTGAGGGAAAAGATAGAGGACGACCCTCAGAATCCCACCATTATAAAGACCGTGCGGGGAATAGGATACCGAGTATAGAGGTTTGGGTATAGATTTTAGTATATTGCCCATGCTGGAGGGCAGGAAGTCACATAGGATACAGGATATAGCAGCTTTGGAATAGCATTGTTAAGCAAAAGCGTTCTCACAAAATAACGAGAAGATGCCAGATATAGTAGTTTTAGCATGGGGTTGGCAAACAAAAGCATTATATAGGAGGATTTGGAAGTGTCTTTATGGAGAAATAGGGAAATAAAGAGGTTTGCCGTGGCAGTTTCCGTTTTGAGCACTGTTTTGGTTATTATAGGTTTCTCAAGCAGCAGGAAAGCCGGAATCCTCGTTTTGATTACGGCTTTTTTGTTGTGTTCGACGTTTTTTGCTTTCACGGCCTACCGCTACAGGCAGATAAGGAAGCTGTCCGATTATTTAAGGCGGATCTGTGCGGGAGAGCATTCGCTTGACATACGCGACAATGTCGAGGGGGAACTGAGCATTTTAAAGAATGAGATATACAAGGTGACTTTGATGCTTTCGGAGTACAACAAAAAGCTGCAGCGTGAAAAACTGCGCCTGTCGGAGCACATGGCTGACATATCGCATCAGCTCAAAACACCCCTCACCTCTATGATGGTCATGGTTGATCTGCTGGGCAACGAGGACTTGCCGCCCGAAAAGCGCAGGGAATTCACTGCCCGCATCTCCTCCCAATTAAAGCGCATAGAATGGCTGGTCTCCTCGCTGCTTAAGATGGCTAGGCTGGATGCCGGCGTGGTGAAGATGAAGCGAGAGAGGGTTAAGGTGCGCACCCTCACAGAAAACGCTTTAAAACCCCTCCTCATACCCATGGAAGTGAAAGGCATCACCTGTACCGTTACAGGGCAGGATGAAACTTTAACGTGTGACCTGCAATGGACTACCGAGGCGATTATAAACATCTTGAAGAACTGCATAGAGCACGCTCCAGAGCATGGTAAAATCGAGATTGCCGCAAAGGACAACCCGCTTTACTTTGAAATCCGCATATCCGATAACGGGCCGGGCATCAGCAAAGAGGACCTCCCCCATATATTTACTCGCTTTTACAGGGGCAAAAATGCATCGCCCGACAGCGTTGGAATCGGCCTTGCCATGGCCAGAAGCATAATCAAGGAGCAAAACGGGGATATCACGGTGGAAAGCCGGGAAGGTAGAGGGACCACCTTTTTCATTCGCATGTATAAGTCGGTTATATAGGTGTGCTTTGGTATTTCCTTTTGTGTTTTGACGTCACTTTGTTGTACAAATTACAGCAAAAATTCTTTATCATAGCCTGTGCTGTTTTTAAAAAGAAAGAAATTGAGACTTAGTATAAATTATGGAAATTATATTACATATTTTGACTTAAAGGTTGTATTTGGCTAAAAATAAAATATTTTTACGATTTACATTCTTAGGATGAAATATTAATATAAATATAGGGGACTTGCCGGTAGGTTCCGTACATTTCGGGAAGGGTTTGATGAGAAAAAAGGAAAGCTGTTGCTGTGTCTGAGCTTGGCAATTACTCTTTTATCATTCACAACAGCTTTTGCAGTTAGTGGGTATTATCAAGTTTCGCTCCCCTGGTTCAAGCAAGATATAGTCGTAATGAGTGGTAGCAAAGTCTATAATGATGATTATGTATTAAATAGGGTTGATTATGTTGGCGCTCAGTATGATGCGGCAGATTTCTGGGTAGTCAGGCAAGACGGCTCAAGGATATCAGATAATTATGCATGCTATGAAGGGCAAGGGATATACACAATAAGTTTTAATGTAGATGAGCGAGCAGGCACTTTTATCAAACTTTATGCACAAAATCACGATATAACATATGTAAGCGTAACGATGAGCGGATATGCAGATTTGAGGTAAGGGTTGGAATAATGCAAACAGAGCAGATTTTACCCGGGGCTATAGTATTTATCATAGCCCCGAACTTATAAAAGGAGGCAGATTTTGTGTTGTTTAATGTTTTGAAAACTGAATTTGCCAAGCTTCTCAAAAGAAGAGAGTTTAACATAGTGCTGACGATTGAAGTTGTATTGATCTCAATCCTTTTTATTTTAACATCTATAACTTACTATGAAGACTATACTTCGGAGTTGCCTTCTGCCTATCAGATGTGGATAGGGTATAGAAACGGCAACTTCGACTTTGCAGGAGATATATATTATCTGTTTTTTCTCACCCTACCGGCCAGTATAGCGTTTGCAGATACTTACTTGGGGGATAAGAAAGAACGTGTTCTTAACTTTATCGTTAGCCGCTGCAATAAAAGTTCGTATATCCTGAGCAAAGGTATCGTTACCTTTTTCTCTGGCTTTATAGTGATTTTTTTGCCTTTACTGTTGAATCAGCTTCTCTGCATGGTTGCTTTTCCTCTCTATACGGTTTCCGAAGTAAATGGCGGAAATCCCGCCTATGACAGATATTATCTTACCAGACTTTACTTTCAAGGCCTGCACACTATAAGTCCATACTTACATAATCTGTGGTTCATGTTCTTGGATGGCGTTTTCGGCGGTGTAGTTGCCATATTTTCCTATGCTATATCGTTTTTTAGAAAGGTAAATAGGTATACAGTTGTGGTTTTACCCACTGTCCTTTATTTTACACAAAATTTTGTATTTGCTTTACTCGGAAATGCAAATTATTGCTTAACTTATTATTTATATCCCACCACAGGCGTAAAAGGATTAGATTACAGGGTGTTTATGTGCATAATGGCGGTTTTGCTGATGACAAGTATATTTGTGATTATTTTAAACGCAAGAAGGGAAGAAATTTAAAATTGCGGCTTTGTAAAAAGTTTTTGAGTAAAATATTTTTGATGGTTGGGAAGAAGCGAGTAATATTTTATCTGATGATACTGGCTTTTAATATTCGGATATCAGTACTTATAGGCCAAGAGGCAAATTTGCTAACAGAGAACCTCCGCATAAATGACATATACCTGCTCTTTTCCCGTTTAATCTATTTCGCTTTATATTATGTACCAATTTTTCTTATAATCATAAGCCATGAAGATATACTCAATCACACACTGATATTGGTAAGGTTTAAAAATATTGATATATGGTGGAAGGAAAAAATCAAGCTGCTTTCAATAGATACGGTGTTATATGTCATCCTTCTCGAACTTCCTATAATTGTAACGGCTGTGATGTATATAGGAGTGCCGCATCTTCTGGAAGCGAAAATTCTTGCCTTTATGCTAGGGGATTTTATTATAAAGTACCTGATATTTCTGCCAACAGGGATTATTTACCTGATATCATCATTTGTAAGCAAAAGGCGGTATGTAGGTTTTCTAGTTGGTCTTTTTACTGGTAGCCTGGATTATATACTGACGCTGATTAAATTGGATAGATATGCTATGACCACTACAGGAATCTTGCTAGAGTTCATTTTTGGTCTTGAGCTGCCTATGATGAAATTCCTGCTGTTGTCGCTGGTGCACTGCAGCTACTTGTCATTTTTATCCTTATTTTTGCTTTTGATGGGCGTGAAAATCCTGGGGAAAACGGATATACGGAGGAGCGGTTTATGATAAAGAAAGTATCGGTGTTTATTACGGCCGTAGTCATCGGGGTTTTATCTTCGTTGATTCGGCTTGACTTCATAACAAACTTAGCTGAAGGGGCTTCAATAGAATTGCTAGTGATGTTTACGGCGAATTTTTTGCCGTATCCTGAAGAAAAAATAACTTTTGAGCTTATAGCATCTCTAACGTATATTGCCCCTAAGTTATATATTCTTATAGCCTTTGGAGATTTTTTTTATGATGACTTTAGAATAAGTTCGGTTTATGTTTTTACAAGGAAGGATAACAGGGTAAAATGGTTTCTAGATAAACTATTTCATATACTGAAGCATTTAGTTCTATACTTTGCTATAATTACTGCCGTTAGTGTGATAATTGGCTTTGCTAATAATTTGCCTGTAGCGTCGGTACAGGGCCTTTTATTGATATCCTCTATATGTATTCTTCTCAATGTTACGGTCACATTAGTATTTGTTTTGTTGATAAATGTATTATCTTTGTATATAAGCTGTGAAATGTCCCTATTCTTGACCTTGCTTGCGTACGTTTTTGCACATCTTCCGGCCATTGTTAAACGGAGCGATCCGGTGCAGCATTTGCTAATTAAGCTTAACCCCGTGCTGCAACCGGTCTTACCGTGGCATGATGACGGTTTTCTGCTGGATTATATTCAGCCTTTGGATATCCCGGCAATACCGGGATTTAATGTTTACTGGTCGTTTCTTGTGTTGGGGGCTTACCTGGTTTTGGCTGTTTTTGTGGGGATAAGGGTTGTAAAGACGGTGGAGATAACCGATAGAAATTATTAAAATCGGGAGGTATGCAGAGATGATGGCGGTTGAAATATATCATTTGACCAAGATAATCAGGGGGAGGACGATATTAAATGACATAACCCTGGAGCTGGAAAGAGGGAAGATATACGGTTTTTTTGGGAGAAACGCTTCTGGGAAGACCATGCTGTTTAGGGCCATATGCGGTTTAATAAAACCTACCCGCGGTGAGGTCAGGGTGTTTGGGAAGAGAATTGGCGTGGATGTCTCTTTTCCCGAAAGCCTTGGTTTAATAATAGAAAACGTGGGATTCTGGGAACAGTGGACGGGCTTTCAAAATTTAAAATTTTTAGCTTCAATAAAAAATATTATTACAGATGAAGACATAAGAGCTGCCATCAGAAGAGTAGGCCTTGATCCAGATGATAAGCGCATTTACGGTAAGTATTCTTTGGGCATGAAGCAACGCCTTGGCATAGCTCAGGCCATAATGGAGAAACCGCAGCTTATTGTGCTGGATGAGCCCACCAACTCGCTTGACGAAGAAGGGGTTGGGCTGGTCAGGAATATCCTGCTGGAAGAAAAGGGAAGGGGGGCAACAATACTCATTGCCAGCCATATCAAAGAAGATATCGACCTGCTGTGCGATGAAAAGTTTAAAGTAGAAGCCGGGAGAATATATCCTGCCGGGAGTGGAGTTAAAGATGAATAGGATATGTATTTTGATTATGACTTTGGCTATTGCCGCAGCGTTGGTTGTGGCGGGTATGGTGCGTGCCTCTTTTGTCGATACTCAAAATATGAGTTTAGATGATTTGATGGAATATAAAGTTTCAGCAGTAGCACGACTTTATGAAGACGATATTTCATTTTCAAAGCTGGTTGCCGATTCTGAAGTAATAGTTGAGGTAGCAGCTTCCGAAAGGAAGTTCTTGCATGGGACGTCTCTAGCAGGTGTTAAAGTTATTTCGGTCTACAAAGGGGACAGTAATCTGAAGAATAGAACAATATATGTTTTTGAACCGTGTTATTTCAACTTTGAGAGCCGTTTGTTTTTTGCTTACAACGGATATAATTTTATGAAGTGCGGGGAGGAATACATCTTATTTCTAAAAAAATGGCCGTATATGGGCTACATGAGATATAATCCATTTTATAGGAATAAGAACATATATGTGCTGTTACACAATGGAGGCATTGATAAATACTGCACAACGGGCGTTTTATTTGATAAAGTCCTGTCTCCGGAACAAGAGTATTGCTATGGACAGATAGCGGAGTATGAGGTAATTACTTACAGCCAGGAAGAATTAAATAAATACAATGAAATTAAAAAACAAGTTTTGGAACAATTTTTAAATTCAATAAATGATTAGCCTAGCGTTAATAATTACTTTATTTGTATAGGGTAGTATTTGCTATGTATATGATAGCATTAATCTTGTATCCACAAAATTAATCCTATTTTTAGCGTAGTATTTGCTGTGTACAGAGTGGTGTTTGCTGAAGATTAAGTGTGAAATTACTGTGCGTATTCTCATAAAAATGGTCTAAAGCCATTTTTTATTCCTATGGATGTGAATGGTATTACCTGTACCGCAACAGGGGAGGACAAGACCCGGAACTGCCATTCTGCATTCGTATTGTAAAAATGGTATTGGTTGTACCGGATAAGTAGGAGAGGGGGAGACTTTGACATGAAATTTGCAAAACCATCAATGCAGTTATCAATATATTGAAAAACCGCATAGAGCATACTTCAGAGCATGGTAAAAGTGACAAAACTGTCACAGAACCGGTCACTTGAATGTCACACCGTTGTGGTAGACTCATCCTCGAAACTAAAAATGCTCTGGAGGTGCTATATGGAGATACTACGGGTTGAAAATCTCACAAAGGTATACGGCAAGGGGGAGACGGCGGTCACCGCTCTGGATAACGTCTCCTTTTCGGTGGAGAAGGGCGAGTTTGTAGCCATTGTCGGGCCGTCAGGGTCGGGCAAGTCGACGCTGCTGCACATACTGGGCGGGGTGGATTTTCCCACCTCGGGCAAGGTATACATCGACGGCACCGACATCTACAGCCTGGACAGGTCAAGGCTTGCCATTTTCAGGCGCAGGCAGATCGGCCTGATCTATCAGTTCTACAATCTGATTCCCGTGCTCGATGTGGAGGAAAACATAATGCTGCCTCTGCTGCTCGACGGCAGAAAGGAAGATAAGGCACGCTTGAATGAGCTGCTTACCACTCTGGGTCTTAAGGATAGGGCAAAGCATTTGCCAAACCAGCTGTCGGGCGGGCAGCAGCAGAGGGTGGCCATAGGCCGCGCTCTCATAACCAATCCCGCCTTGATACTGGCGGATGAACCCACGGGCAACCTGGACAGCAAAAACAGCGCCGAAATCATCGAACTGCTCAAGCTGTACAATCAGAAGTACAATCAGACCCTCATAATCGTGACGCACGATGAGAGGATTGCGCTGCAGGCCAGCCGCATCATCAGCCTCGAGGATGGCAGGATCGTAAGTGATGAGGTGATCAGGCCATGAACGTCATGAACAGGGTTACGCTGGCAACGCTGAAGAGGAGCAAAACCCGCACCATCGTCACCATCATTGGCATTATTCTGTCCACTGCCATGATAGCTGCCGTGACCACTTTTATATCCAGCTTTCAAAATTTCCTGATTAACTTGACAATAGCCGATACAGGCGACTGGCACGCGGTTCTTTACAACGCTGACCTTGATACAATTGAGGGCATTAGCCAAAACCGGGAGGTACAGGAGGTTGCTGTAACCAAAGGGATAGGCTATGCGCTGCTCGAGGGCGGTTTGAACGAGTATAAGCCCTATCTGTATGTGCTTGGGTTTGATGAAAAGGCATTTGAGATGCTGTCTATATATTTAAAAAGCGGCAGGCTTCCACAGAATGAAAACGAGGTTGTCGTGCCCTATCACGTATTCACCAACGGCGGCGTGCAGTATAAGGTAGGCGATACCATTGAGCTTGACATTGGATACCGGGTTTTAGACGATGGCACCGTCCTGGGACAAAAGGATTATTACAGGCATGAAGAGGACGGCGCATCGGAGAAGCTGGTGGTCACAGGTACTAGGACGTATAAGGTGGTGGGGATATGTGAAAGGCCTTCATTTGCAATAGAGGAGTACTCTGCCCCAGGATATACCCTTATCACCATGTTTGATAAAAGTGAATTTGGGGATAACGACACGGCCAATGTGTATATAAAGCTCAAAAATCCCCGAAGGGTGTACGACATATATGACAGCCTTGGTATGGATAAGCTGCAGTACAAAGATTATGAATACAATGACGACTTGCTTAGGTTTATGGGTATAAGCCAGAACGACAATTTTACAGCTGTTTTGTATAGCCTTGCGGCCATATTGATTGCACTGATTATGGCCGGCTCGGTGTCGTTCATCTACAACTCGTTTTCCATTTCGGTCAGCGAGCGCAAGAAGTACTTTGGCCTGCTGTCCAGCATCGGCGCTACGGCTCAGCAGCTTAGGCATTCGGTGTTTTTTGAGGCCATTGTGTTGGCAGCTATAGGTATACCCGTAGGTGTATTATCGGGCATCGCCGGCATAGGCGTTACGCTGCATTTATTGAGGGATATGTTTGCCAGCATCATGGCTCTGGGTGACCGTGTATCTATGACGCTGTCGGTGTCCATCCCTTCAGTGATAGCGGCAATGATTTTGGGTCTGGTTACCATACTGATATCGGCCTATATACCGGCATGGCGCAGCGGAAAGATATCGCCAATTGATGCCATCAGGCAGACGACTGACATCAAGCTCACTGCGCGGCAGGTCAGGACATGGCGCTTGACACGCAAGCTGTTCGGCATGGAAGGAGATCTGGCACTGAAAAATTTAAAGAGGAGCCGCAAGCGTTACCGCAGTACTGTGGTCTCGCTGTTCATGAGCATAGTCCTGTTCGTATCGGCCTCGTCCTTTTCGATGTATCTTATGGACAGCGTTTCCAATGTATATCAGGATGTGGATTATGACCTGTACTATTTTACCAACGAAAGAGGCGATTTGAAGGATTCCACCATTAAGGTTTACAGGGATATCGTTTTGCTGGACAGCATAGAACAGGGCTCCATTGTGAGGGAACTTTATGCCTTTACTGATATTCCGAAGGAGTACCTTAATCAATCGTTTTATGACGAGATGATTGATAATGGTTTTATCCCCCACGGAGAAGAGGCTCCCATAAATGTGATCTTGTACAGCGTTGACCGCGATACCTTTAAATACTACGTCCGCCAGTTGGGGCTTGATGAATCGCTCTTTACAAATCCCGATTCCCCTGCCGGGATTGCAATAGATTACCAGCATTATTATGATAGCCGAGAGGGAAGGTTTATAAATTCCAGCATATTTAGCAGCAAAAAGCCCGAGAGCATAGCCTTGACTGTTGTTCATCAGGAAGATGGTGAAAGGCAATTGAAGGAGGATATCCAACTTGTCGCCTTTGCCAATGAAGCTCCGTTCGGGGTGCCGGATTATGCTTCCAACCTTTTTTCAATCATCGTTGTGGTTAGCGATGAGATAAGGAAGGCCATTTTTGATGGTGACGAGAAAATCTGGGGCCCTGCAAATATGTATTTCGCTGCTGTAGATCCTTTTGAAGCCGAGCAGGACATAATGGATATACTTGTGGATGCGGGTCTTCCAACGCACAACCTGCTTAATATAGCAGGGTATATACAGAACAGCCGCAATATCGTCACCATTATATCGGTGTTCTCCTACGGGTTTATAATACTCATTTCCCTCATAAGCATTGCAAACGTGTTTAATACCATCTCCACCAATATTAACTTAAGGAGAATAGAATTTGCCATGCTGAAATCAGTGGGCATGACTGACAGCAGCTTTAACAGGATGCTGAACTATGAGTGTGTTTTTTACGGACTGAAAGCTCTGCTTTATGGACTGCCGGTTTCGGTGCTGATCACCTACCTGATCCATATCAGCATACGGCAAGGGGTTGAAATGCCCTTCCGCCTGCCCATAGGTAGCATAATCATAAGCGTATTGAGCGTGTTTTTCGTGGTGTTTGCCAGCATGGTATATTCCATGAGGAAGATACGGCATGAGAACATTATGGACGCCATAAAGAGCGAAAGCGTGTAAGGAATAAATGGCCTTGCAAAGGGTTATATTGACCAGAGGGCAAACGAAAAGGGCGCCGGCTTGAGTATTAGGCAGCGCCCTTTTTGATGATTACACAACGTCCAATTTTTACGCTATGCGGGATAAAGTTTATTCAATAAAGATAAGCATGATGAAGTTTAGTATAAACAGCAGCGTCGATACTATCAGGATGGGATGGATGTCTTTAAGCTGCTTTTTGCAGATTTTGATCAGGCAGTAGAATATGAATCCCGTTGCAATGCCGTAAGAAATACTGTAGCAAAGGGCCATGAAGATGCCTGCAAAGAATGCAGGGATTGCTTCCTCTATATCATCCCACTTGATCTCCTTGAAGGCTGACATCATCATGATGCCGACTGCGATGAGGGCCGGAGCAGTTGCCTGTGCGGGCACCAGGCCGGCTACGGGTGCCAGGAAGATGCAGGCCAGCATCAAAAGCGCCGTCACAACGCTGGTCAAGCCGGTACGCCCGCCAGCACCTATGCCCGCAGCGCTTTCAACATAGGTGGTGGTATTGGAGGTGCCAAATATGGCGCCGATCGAAGTGGCGATGGCGTCGGCAAACAAAGCTTTGTCCATCTTGGATTTGAAACCGCTGCTGGTTTCCATGAGCCTTATATCCTCGTCGGTGAATATGCCGCTTTGACGGCCGGTGCCTATGAAAGTGCCAATGGTGTCAAAGGTGTCGGCAAGGCTGAAGGAGAATATGGTAATCAGCACTAGAGGGATCTTTTCGGGGTCGGAGAACAGGGAACCCATTCCTTCAGGGCCAAAGGCTGCACCAAAGGTGGTGCCCAGCTTAGCAAATGCCTCACCGATTCCCGAGGTGGTTCCAAGCTGCGAAACATCCACCACTCCCATGGGGATACCGATGATGGTGGTGGCTATAATGCCGATTAAAATTGCCCCTCTTACCTTGAACACCAGCAAAATAAAAGTTAAGACGATACCGATGATTGCGAGAATGACGGCCGGATTATCGAAGGTTACGAGAGCAGGTACGATGCTGGAATTGGATATGACTGTGCCGCTTTCCAGCAATGTATATGTGCCGGGGTCGGAAGTGAAGCTTAACAGCCCGGCATTCTTGATTCCTATATAGGCTATGAAGATGCCGATACCGCCGCCGATTGCATTTTGCAGGCTGACGGGGATTGATTTGATGATGGATTTACGAATCTTGGTCACCGTGATGATGATGTTTATGATGCCGCAGATGAAAACCATTGCCAGCGCCTGCTGCCAGCTAAATCCCAGGCCAAAACATACAGTATAGGTAAAGAAAGCATTAAGCCCCATTCCGGGAGCCTGTGCATAGGGCACGTTGGCGAAAAGGCCCATGACCAGAGTGCCTACCACCGAAGCAATGATTGTGGCTAAAAATACGGCTTCCCGTGGCATGCCCGTCTGTGAGAGAATAGCTGGATTGACGAAAATGATGTAAGACATGGCGAAGAAGGTAGTAAGGCCTGCGAGAATTTCGGTTGATACTGTGGAGCCGTTTTCCCTGATTTTGAAAAATTTCTCCATAAATAAAACCTCCTTTTAAAATATAGTCGAACGATTGTTATGATTTTGTAAAAAACTTATGGGTTGTAACCATTTAATTATGCCGATAATGTGTTTTACATTCATATAATACCGTATATTCTTCAAAATTGCAATTGAAATTTTCGAAATCTATTTATTTTTTTCACGGTGTAATAATGTAAAAAGCTGTGGAATGGATAAGCTTATAAATTTTCATTCTTACTTAATTATGACCATTTAGACGCTATATTAATGTAGTAACAATAGGTCTAAAACCGCTGATTTGTATATTGACACGGCGTTAACCGTTATAGTATTATTTATAAAAATACGGAGGGGTGAATAGGATGAAGAAGTACAGCGTAATTTTCTTGTTGGTCATGTCTATGTTGGTGTTTGCCGGTTGTTCTCAAACGGTCTCTACGGATCAGAATGTCATCAAGATAGGCGTCAACTACGAGCTGTCTGGCGGCGTTGCGACTTATGGTCAAAGCTCGGTAGAAGGTATAGAGCTGGCTATTGAGCAGATTAATGAGGCTGGCGGCATAAACGGTAAGAAAATTCAGCTCGTAAAGTATGACAACAAATCCGATGCGTCAGAAGCCACTACCCTGACTACCAGGTTGATAACCCAGGACAAAGTAGTGGCTGTACTGGGACCTGCTACTTCTGGAGCTTTCATGGCTACCATTCCGGTAGCAAACCAGAACAAGGTACCTGTAATTTCGGGTTCGGCTACTGCCGACAACGTAACGGTAGACGATAAGGGCGTAAAGGAATACGCCTTCCGCATCTGCTTTACCGATTCTCAGCAGGGCAACGCGGTAGCCAAGTTCGCCTTAGAAAACCTTTCTAGCAAGAAGGCCGTCATAATCATGGATAGCTCAAGCGATTACGCCAAAGGACTTGCAGAAGCTTTTACTTCCACTTTTGAGGCTGGAGGCGGCACCATTGTGGCCCAGGAAGCCTATATGTCAGGCGATACCGACTTTAATGCCGTATTGACCAGCATAAAGGGGAAGGACTTCGATGTGATATTTATTCCGGGCTATTACAATGAGGCGGGGTTGATCATCAAGCAAGCGCGTGCACAGGGCATAGACGTTCCCATACTTGGGGCCGACGGCTTTGATTCGCCCAAGCTGGCCGAACTGGCCGGTGCTGAGGCCCTCAACAACGTTTACTTTAGCAATCACTATTCTTCGGTGGACCCCAGCCCTGTGGTAGCCGACTTTGTGGAGGCCTTTAAGGCCAAGTACAAGAAGGAGCCCGACGCCTTTAACGCATTGGGGTATGACCTGGCCAAATTTGTAGTTGACGCTATAAGCCGAGCCGAGAAGCTGGACGGCGAATCGTTGAAGAAGGCCTTGGAGGCAACCGAGAATTTTGAAGGCGTAACTGGAACCATGAGCGTTGACGAGAATCATAATGTGGTGAAGGATATAATCGTCATCGAATTGAAGGATGGAAAACAGTACAAAACCTATAGAGTTACCGAATAAATGAAATACCATACAGTGTGATCATCCTGCATATAAGTGAGGGCGTTTATTGCGTCCTCACTTATATGCGTTTAGACAGCCCATGGATGTTTTATTTTGGGCAGTACCAGGACTTTGTGATTTTGTGGAGATGGCTATTAGTATGGCTATTAGAATATAGAGGAAGAAGGGAGAGCGTGTGGAGCAGCTGTTACAGCAGATTGTCAATGGCATATCGCTGGGGAGCATATATGCGCTTATCGCTTTGGGATATACGATGGTATACGGCATTATAAAGCTGATAAACTTCGCCCACTGCGATGTATACATGATTGGCGCTTATGTGGGGTATGTATGCATGGCCAAGCTGGGTCTGGGCTTTTTCCCCTCCCTGCTTGCTTCCATGCTGGTTTGTACCTTGCTGGGCGTTGTAATCGAAAAGATTGCCTATAAGCCTTTGCGCAATGCTACCAGGATTACCGCGCTCATAACCGCCATAGGCGTATCGTTATTTTTGGAGTATACCACCATGTTCTTTGCTAGCGCAGACGTAAGGACCTATCCCCCCATGACCGGGTTTATGGCAAAGACCTTCAAAATGGGAGATGTGGTGATATCGGCCCAGCAGATTCTGATCGCACTCATAACCGTCATTTTGATGGTGCTACTACAGCTTATCGTCAAGAAGACCAGGATCGGCAAGGCAATGCGTGCCGTTTCCCTGGATAAGGATGCTGCCGAACTTATGGGTATCGATGTAGACTCAACCATTTCTTTTACCTTTGCTTTGGGATCGGCTTTGGCCGGAGCTGCGGGGATTTTGGTTGGCGTGTATTATAACTCCATCAATCCCCTGATGGGTGTTTTGCCTGGCCTTAAGGCCTTTGTTGCTGCCGTCTTTGGAGGTATTGGCATAATTCCAGGTGCCATGCTGGGCGGATATGTAATAGGTATCATAGAGGTTTTTGTGGCGGGATTAGGATATTCCATGTACAGGGATGCTGTGGTGTTTGCCATTCTGATATTGATTCTTATCGTAAGGCCGGCAGGACTGCTTGGTAAAAATACCGGGGAGAAGGTGTAGCAGGAGATGAAGAAGGGGATACTGAGTGCTCAATTTACAAGGAGACTTATTCTCGTTGTCTTGGCTTATGTGATTGTTCAGCTGCTTATTTCTGTTAATATTATAAATGACTACTTGCAGGCGACGCTGACCACCATCTGCATAAACATCATATTGGCTGTGAGCCTTAATCTGATTACGGGGTTTACCGGACAGTTTTCGCTGGGGCATGCCGGCTTTATGTCCATAGGGGCTTATACATGTGCTCTGCTTATCCTTAAGGATCCCACCATGCCCAACTTTCTGCTTGGTACTCTGCTGGGGTCTTTGCTGGCGGCGCTGGTTGGTTTTCTGGTTGGATTGCCCACATTGCGCCTTCGAGGGGACTACTTGGCCATTGCCACGCTGGGCATGGCAGAGATCATCAGAATCATGTTCATCAATATGGATAAAATCACCAACGGCCCGCGAGGTTTGAGCGGTATACCTAGATTTGTTAACTGGACGTGGCTGTTTATCTTTACAGTTGGAACGGTGCTGCTGATAAGGAACTTTTTGAGGTCATCCCATGGAAGGGCTTGTATAGCCATACGCGAGGACGAGATCGCAGCCGAGGCCATGGGAATCAATACCACATGGTACAAGGTTCTGGCTTTTGTAATAGGGGCTTTTTGTGCGGGTATAGCGGGAGCGCTGTATGCTTCATACTTTTATTTTATAAAACCCGACCTGTTTGGCTTTTTAAAGTCGGTGGATATTCTGGTCATGGTGGTACTCGGAGGGTTGGGGAGCATATCGGGATCGATTCTGGCGGCAATTTTGCTGGCCGTTATATCCACGTTGCTTCAGTCGTTTTCCGAAATCCGTATGATACTGTATGCTCTCATCTTGATTGTAATAATGATATTCCGGCCTCAGGGTTTGCTGGGCTCAAAGGAGATTTCGCTTTCCGTGTTTAACAGGTTGGGCAGGTTGTTTGCGTTTGAAAAGGAGGAAAAATAAACTATGCCGTTGCTCAAGGTGCACAAGCTCACAAAATCGTTTGGCGGATTGACAGCCGTTTTGAATGTAAGCATGGAACTTAAGCAGGGCGAACTGGTAGGGTTGATCGGTCCCAACGGTGCCGGCAAGACCACCGTGTTCAACCTTTTAACCGGCGTTTACGTCCCAACCAGCGGCAGCATTATCCTGAATAAAGCCGGCGCCGAGCAGGAGCTACAGGGGCTGAAGCCGCACAGGATATGCAAAGCGGGAGTGGCAAGGACGTTTCAAAATATCCGTTTGTTTAAGGATCTGACGGTGTTTGATAACGTGCGCATCGCGATGCATAAGAACGTGCGGTATGGGCTGCTGTCCAGCTTTTTGCACCTGCCGTCGTACCACAGGGAAGAGAAGCGGATCAGCGAGGCCACAATGGAATTGCTTAGGATCTTCAAGCTGGATGGCAAAAAGGATGAGTATGCCAAAAACCTTCCCTATGGAGAACAGCGCCATCTGGAGATCGCGCGGGCATTGGCTACTAATCCCAGCCTGTTGCTGCTGGATGAGCCGGCTGCGGGGATGAACCCTGCTGAGACTGCTCAGCTTACCGAGCTGATAAAGTGGATCAGGGAGAAGTTTAACCTGACCATTCTTCTGATCGAGCACGACATGTCCCTGGTCATGAAGATATGCGAGCGCATCTATGTACTGGATTACGGAATATTGATTGCTGAGGGTACTCCGGATGAAATCAGGTCAAACAAGAGGGTCATAGAGGCGTATTTGGGAGAGGATGTTGGCGATGCTTGAAGTTAGGAATCTCCATGTGCATTTTGGCGTGATACACGCATTGAAAGGGATCTCTTTGACGGTCAACGATGGGGAGATTGTAACCCTGATAGGTGCCAACGGGGCGGGCAAAACCACCACGTTGCGCACCATATCGGGTTTGAAGAAGCCTACCAGCGGCGAGATTATACTTGACGGCGTGGACATAACCAATGCCTCCGCTCAAGAAAGGGTCAGGATAGGCATCTCACATGTACCCGAGGGGCGGCGCGTCTTTTCCAATATGACGGTTTTGGAAAACCTCGAGCTGGGAGCCTATCTCCGAAAGGATAAGGAGGAAATTGCAAAGGATTTAAAGAAGGTGTTTGACCTTTTTCCAGTGCTGGCCGACAGGCGAAAGCAGCTGGCTGGTACCCTCTCGGGCGGGGAACAGCAGATGCTGGCAATTGGCCGGGCTTTGATGAGCCGACCCAAAATTTTGCTGCTGGATGAACCTTCCATGGGGCTTGCGCCCTTGTTAGTTCAGGAAATTTTTAATATAATAAAAGATGTAAACAGCAACGGAACGACGGTGCTGCTGGTGGAGCAAAACGCAAGGATGGCGCTGCAGATCGCACATCGCGCTTATGTAATAGAGACAGGAAGGATTGTGCTTTCGGGCACCGGCGCTGAACTGATGGAGAGCGAAGAGATCAAAAAAGCCTATCTAGGGGGTTAATGCTATGTTTGTTAAAAACAGGATGACCACCAACCCGTTTACCATCTCTCCTGATCAAACCATTCCGGATGCTCAGGAGATCATGATGAAACATGGCATAAGGCGGCTGCCGGTTGTCAAAGACGGCAAGCTGGTGGGCGTGGTCACAAAAGAGGACATCGAACGGTATTCGCCTTCCAAGGCAACCAGCCTCAGCATGGGAGAGATCACCTATTTGCTATCCAAGACCAAGATAAAGCAGATCATGACCAAGGATCTGGTTACCATATCGCCCAACGCTCTTTTAGAAGAGGCAGCCACGCTCATGCGGGATCAAAAGGTGGGCTTTTTGCCGGTGGTGGATGGGGATAAGCTGGTGGGTATTATAACCGAGAGCGATATCTTCGACGCTTTTATTGAACTGCTGGGCTTTCGTGAGCGCGGTACCCGGCTTACTGTCGAAGCGTCAGATGAACCCGGCATTTTGGCCAGGCTGACCGGCATTTTTGCGCAGTACGGCGCAAACATCACTCGCGTGGCGGTTTACCGTGGAGCAGATGGTACCAGCAGCGTTGTGGTGGGTATAAACTCTTTCAATACTGAAGATATAGAGAAAACGCTGGAGGAAAACGGCTTTAGGATACTGTATAAGCTGCAGAATAGCTAAGCGCTGCAGAATAGATAAACGCGATTGTACAGGCTTTCCTGCTGTGATTCGGCAGGAAAGCTTTTTTGTTTGGGGGAGTAATTTGCGTAAGAGATTAATTAGAGTATAGCTTATTGTATTAAGATGCTCATTTTTTAAGAGGCTTGTATGGGAAAACATAATTTTTGTGTACATTAAATGGTTTTATTTTTCATAAGTTGTGAGCTGATTTTTTGTGCATGAGTAACATTATAATGTAATATTTATATTATAGGAAAAATTAAAATATTACATTCATGTTTTATAAAGGCTGAGTTGATCAAAGCTACTAAACTGCAATAAAAGATTACAAATATCTATTTGATACAGACCAAATAAAAATAATGTTGCAATTTTTAAGATAGTATGATATACTTTGAAGTAGAGAAAATGAGGATAAAAGATATAACGTAAGTAATGCCCTTGTACTTGGGGATTTAAAAGAATTGTAGTAGATAAAATTGCAGATGTTTATAGCATCTCGATGTAGCAAGTAAACGAAATCGGGTATGTCTAAATAAAGCTGTTCTTTTTGTTTGGGACATATTCATAAGATACATTCAGTATAGTAAGGGGCCATGTAAGTTATAGATGGGAGACAGGAGAGTACATATGTTGTTGTAAACTTAAATTAAAAAAGCATTATGAGAAGTTATTAATTAAAGGTAAAATTGTTTCAAAAACTTAAATAGTTCTTCAATTCAGAAATGTCTAAATTTCTAAAAACAAATAAGAAATAGCGTAGAAAGTTATATCTTTTCTTTATTTATTATATACAAATTATATACAAAAATTTTGTGGTGGAGGAGTTTCATTGTGCTGTCAGGTGGTATTTTCTTTAAAATTAAAAAGGAAATACCGCTTGATATATTAAATGTAAATTTCAAAAAGGGAGGAGTATGAATGAAGGGGAAAAAGTCTATTGTTTTGTTGCTAGCGTTGTGTTTCATTATTAGCATGGTAGCTGCCTGCAGTAAAAAGGAGACTCCGGAGCAAACTACGACACCTGTAGAGACCCCCTCTGATGAATCTTCAGAACAGCCTGAAGAATCCAAAGAAGAGGATGAAACAAATAAAGATCCATTTCCTGGTGCAGATCTTGGAGGAGTAACTCTAAAAGTATGGGGCTTGCCAAACCCTGAAACGGTTGACGAGGCACAGAAAGAGATGTGGGCTGAGCGGTTAAAAACAGTAGAAGAAAAATTTAACTGTAAGCTTGATTTTAGCGGTTTGGAAGGCGTAGGCTGGAACGATGTTCCGCAGAAAATTATAACCTCTGTTGCAGCAGGTGATCCGGTTATTGATTTCGGTGAGATGTCCAGATATTACATAAGTGATTTGGTTACCAATGATGCTATTATTGATATGACAGAGGTTGTAAAAAATTACAATTTACCAAAAGCATATTGGGAAGGCGGTTGCCAGTGGGGAGACAAAATAGTAGGATTTTCTAAAGATCCTATGCTTCCATGGAGTGCTCTAGTTTACAGAAGAGATATTATTAAAGAAGTTGGTATGGAGAAGACTCCTGGAGAGATGTTTGTTGAAGGAAAATGGAGTTTAGATGATTTTTATAAGTATTGTAAAGAATTACAATCTAAATTGCCGGAAGGAACATATGTGTTAGGTATTCATGCGCTTAACTGGGCTCGAGGTGCAGCTTTTGCAAATGGCGCATATATGATGGATTCTAAAACCTATCATCCTGGCTATTTATCTGACGGTTTTATCGAAATAGTAGAATTCTTCCAGAAATTAGTAGAAGAAGGTATAGCTGTTAATGCAACAGAAGTGGTACGGGATGATGGGACAAAGGGTTACGATTGGAATCCAGCACAACAGGGCTTTGATGAGGGGAAGATCGTGATAACTCACGGAGACAATTGGAATTTTGATGAATGGGCAGCTAAATTTGATTTTGGTGTGGTGCCCTTCCCGTGGGGCTCTAATGTAACTCTTAAAGATCCCAATGATTATAGGACTCTTTCTGATAATTATACTAATTACTATAAAGATTGTGGTGTATTTGTGGTTGTAAAAGGCGGAGAAAAGAAAGCCACACCTGAACAATATATGAATCTCCTATTCTCTTATTGGCCTGAAAAAGCCGAATTGATGTTAGAGAATCGTGAAAGGGAAGCAAAAGGAGAACCTATCACTTGGGAAGGGAAAGGTGCTTACAGGTGGTTTTCTACGGATTTAGATGCCGAATTGTGGGATTGGTACATTGGTCGATATAAATTTGATCCAACTGATACTACTGCACAATCACCTGTATTCTTTAGAGCATTATACAAAGTTTGTGCCGTGGGAGGTAGTCCGCGAGCCGAATTTGAAGCTGTTGTAGGCGAAGATTTGCATGCTATGATAGAAGCTGGGCTCATTAATGAAGCTCAACTTCCTGATGATTTAAAGCAAAAAGTTGCAGAGTTTAGAGAGACGCTTGACAAAGAACAGTAAAGTTTTGTTTAATTGAATATTTTAAAAACCATGTTATGTCGAAAGGGTAACTTTTGACATAGCATGGTTTCCGCTTATATTTCTTTTTATATTTTTATTATTGATTATTGAATGCTTAAAGAAGGTGTGATTATGCTAAAATTTATGGCAGATAGAAGTGGTGGCATTAATTTACAGAAAAAAGCAGTGATTAAAATTATGATTACAATGTTAGTATTTTTGTTAGGTTTTGAGTTCAGCATACAAGCTTTTGCGGTAGAACAAGTAAAAAAGGCATATTCAGAATACATAAATGAGTATGCTCAATTTTTAAATGAAAATAATGAGGAAGTAATTTTATCTGCAATTCACTATAAAGATGCTATTGGTGCAAAGATTTTTGATGGAATTTTACTTTCAGGAGAAAATTCAACTGTATCTTATTCTTTTAATTTGTCCAAACCCGGTCTTTATTATATCATGATTAATTATAAAGCCGTTGCAGGTGGAGGTGAAATTGCAAGGGGAATTCGTATCAATTCAGAGTATCCTTTTGAAGAAGCAAGGCATATAACATTTAGACGTTTTTATAAAGATCAACATCAGGAATATAAAAAAGAAGAGGGTAACCAAACATTTCCTCCGCAAATTGAAGCAGAAGTTTGGCATGAATTTATTTTATCTAATTCAAAAGGAGAGCCTTTTGAGTTCTTTTTTGAAGCCGGGGAAAACATATTGACTATAGAGGCTGTAGATGGAGAAATTTGGTTGGATAAAATTAAACTTATTCCGGCAATACCGCTTCCTGATTATAAAAGCTACATATCCAAGCTTTCAAAAAGTGGTTATGAATTTTATGATGGAGAACCTATTAAAATACAAGCTGAAGATGCTGCGTTAAAAACCAGTCCAAGCCTTTACCCTATTAATGATCGTACGTCGTCGTTAACTGAACCCTACCATCCATATTATGTGGTCTTAAATTCTATTGGTGGTTATGCGTGGAGATTCCCTGGGCAGATGATAGTTTGGGAGGTAGACATTCCTAAAGAGGGCTTATATAAGATAGCATTTAGGTATAAGCAGTCCTATAATCGTGGCAGATTTTCTGTGCGAAAGTTGGCTATAAATGGAGAAATACCTTTTGCTGAAGCAAGTGAAATAAAGTTTCCTTATGATACTAAATTTAATCTTAATTATTTGGCTGATGAAGACTCCGGTGAGGAATTTTACTTTTACTTTAAAGAGGGAAAAAATACAATTTCTTTAGAGGTGTGCCTTGGAGTATTTGGTGAACTCATTGAAAGAGTAGAGAATTCTTTGAGAGAACTTAATAAAATTTATCAAGATATAGTAGTTGTTACGGGAACTTCACCTGATAGATATAGGGATTATAACTTAACTTTATTAATCCCCGATTTAAGAGAACGTTTAATTTTACAGCGCAATGATTTAAAGGATATTATACAAGAAATAAACAGCATCACGGGAGATTTTACAGAGGCTAATACTGTCATTGAAATGTTGGTTATAACTTTAGAAAAAATAATACAAAGGCCAAACGAAATTGGAAGATATTTAGCAGACTTTAAAAATAATATATCCGCTTTGGGATACTGGATAGATTCTATGATAAAGCAACCTTTACTTTTAGATTATATTATTATTGCACCAGCAGATTATAAATTACCCAAAGGAGAAACTAATTTAGTTGAAAATTTTATACATAAGGTACGAGCTTTTATTGGTTCGTTTAAAGTAAATTTTGATGAAGTTTTAGCTAGTGGGACTGGACAAAGGAAGGGTATTATTGAGGTTTGGGTATCTACTGGTAGGGACCAATATAATGTTTTGCGCCGTTTAATTAATGAGTCTTTTTCTAAGGAACATAATATAGATGTAAATTTAAGATTGGTAACCCCTGAAGCTATAATTCCAGCCACTTTGACTGGCGCTGGTCCGGATGTTATTATACAGGCAGCAGCAAGTATACCCATGAATTTAGGTTATCGCGGTGGCGCATATAATTTAGCACAATTTCCAGATTTTTCTCAGCTAAAAGGGAGGTTTTCTCCAGCGGCATTAGGTACTTTTATGTATGAAAATGCATGTTATGCTTTACCTGATCAGATGAGTTTCAACGTGATGTTTTACCGAACAGATATTTTTGATGAACTGAATATTCCTGTACCAAAAACTATGGAAGAATTGTTGGCTATCGTTCCGATTTTGCAGAAAAATAATATGGACGTTTATTTTATTACGACTGAACAACCTCAATTAGGTGCAGTTGCGAGAACCGGTATGACCAAAAATATAAATCCTGTATATGTATCATTATTGTATCAGATGGACGGAGCTCTTTATCATAATGAAGGAGAGTCAACTGCTATTACTAGTGAAGAGGGTATTAATGCATTTAAATACTGGACTGAATTGTATACAAAGCATAACTTTATTGTATCCACTGATTTTGTTACTAGATTTAGGCTAGGGGAAATTCCCATTGGTGTCGTTGACCTTACAACTTTTAATTCCTTGTCCGTAGCCGCCCCCGAAATAAAAGGACAATGGGCTATGGCTGTAATACCTGGAACTATTTCTTCTGAGGGGGTTATAAGACACGATAATCCAGTAACGGTAAGCGGAGCTTTTATAGTAAAAAATATAGTTGAACGAAAAGGAACGACTGATTTGGCATGGGAATTTCTGAAGTGGTGGACTTCTGAAGAAGCACAGTATGATTTTGCCACTGCCATGGAATCGGTTCTTGGATTGGCTGGACGTTATACCACTGCTAATATCGAAGCTTTTAAGAAACTAGGTTGGGGAAAAGATAATCTACAGGTTTTGGAAGATAGTTTGCAATGGTTAAGAACTGTTCCACAAGTACCGGGTGGTTATATTACGGGTCGGTTAATTGAAAATGCGTTTTTATCCGTAGTGACCGAATCAGAAAGCAAAAATCCTGTAGATGCTATTTATGAAGCTGCTGATGCAATTAATAATGAACTGGTTATAAAACGAAGAGAATTTGGCATTGAATAAAAGAAGGAAGTGATGTTTTAGATGGAAGATAAAATCCGGGTATATGGTTTTAAGAGAAATAAAGATTTATATCTTATGATGCTTCCGTTTTTAGTTTTGTTTTTCATATTTGTTGTTTTACCTGTATCTGTTTCTATAATAATTAGTTTTACTGATTTTAATTTGCTCCAATTCCCTAAATTTGTAGGGCTTAGTAATTATAGAAGATTATTTTTAAATGATGATATTTTTATTACCGCTGTTAAAAATACTTTTGTAATTGCTGTTATAACTGGCCCTATAGGTTATTTACTGGCTTTTTTAATGGCGTGGCTTATAAATGAGCTTCCTGCTAAGATTAGAGCTATTTTGACAATCATTTTTTACGCTCCAAGTATTTCAGGAAATGTATATTTGATATTCACTATTATATTTTCAGGAGATCCTTATGGCTACTTAAATGCTAAATTATTGGAGTGGGGAATAATTGATTCACCGATACTATGGTTGCAGGATACGCAGTATATGTTGCCTGTTGTTATACTGGTTTCTCTTTGGATGAGCTTGGGATTTGGGTTTTTGGCCTTTGTTGCGGGATTACAGACGGTTGATAAAACTCAGTATGAAGCGGGAGAGATAGATGGTATCAGAAACAGATGGCAAGAACTTTGGTATATAACTTTGCCAAATATGAGACCCCAATTAATGTTTGGCGCAATCATGTCTATTACCAGCGCTTTGGGTGTAGGAGATATAACTGTTGCTTTAACAGGTTTTCCGAGTCCTAATTACGGAGCACATACTATAGCTAATCATCTTCTGGATTATGGTAGTGTAAGAATGGAGATGGGATATGCTTCAGCGATTGCAGTAGTGCTATTTGGGATGATGGTATTTACTAATTTACTTATACAGAAGTTCATAAAGAGGGTGGGGACTTAAATATGGCACCATTTAAAGTATCAACAGTTTCGTTGGAGAAAAAGCAAAATTTAAGAATAAAATATAAGAGAGCACCCAATGCCTTCATTAAATTTTTTACCAATACCAGAAGCAATCGTTCGGTGTGGGGCAATATCTTGCTTGTTGCTTTTCTTACCTTTCTAGCTTTTTTGTTCCTTTTCCCAGTTATTTTTATGGTTAATAATGCTTTTAAGCCACTACACGAACTTTTAAAATTTCCACCGGATATAATTGTTAGAACCCCTACTCTTAATAATTTTCTAGAATTAAGAGTAATATTTCAGGATTCCGTTATACCGCTTTCTAGATATATTTTTAATACGGTTTTTATACTTGTTATAGGTACCGCAGGGCAGATTATATTTGCTTCGATGGCAGCTTATCCATTAGCCAAATACAAGTTTTTTGGGAGTGAAGTTATCTCAAGGATTATTGTTCTTTCACTGATGTTTTCTCCTGTAGTAACAGCCGTACCCAATTATGTTATTATTTCAAAGCTGGGATTAATTGATACATATTGGGCGATTATTTTACCTGCTTTTGCTGCAACTTTAGGACTATATTTAATGAAAAATTTTATGGAACAAATACCATCATCGTTAATTGAAGCCGCTAGTATTGATGGGGCAAGCGAATTTGTGATTTTCTGGCGCGTGATAATGCCTTCTGTAAAACCTGCATGGATAACATTGTTTATAGTTTCTTTTCAAACTATGTGGGGAGTCACGGGAGACATGTATATCTATAAAGAAAATTTGAAAACATTTAGTTATGCTTTAGGACAGATTGCAAGGGTAGGAATTGCAAGACAGGGTGTTATGGCAGCCGTCTCTCTTATTATGTTTTTAATTCCTACAATTACATTTATTATAGCTCAAAGTAACGTTATAGAGACTATGACGACTTCAGGCTTAAAAGAGTAGGTGGGTGAAAAAATGAACAAAAAAAGAATACGATTAAGAGCTATAGTGAGTGCGGTTGTGTTAATGCTTAGCTTTTTTTTAGCAAAGTATGATGTGTTTGCTGGCGATATATTGAGCTATATATACTATTATACTGACACGGGATATCATCCTGTTCCAGCCCCTTCGCCCTATAATTATATAAAAAGCGTTAATGCTGAAGATTTGAGGATAGAGGATTTAAATGGAATTAATAGTATATTTGTTTCCGATAAGCATGTTTATATTGGATGTAACGGCAAAATTGTAATTACTGATCATAATTTTAACTTAATAAGAGAATTAACCAGTTTTATTTACAATGGTAAAGAGCAGGAGATAAGTGATATTACAGGTATGTGGGTAACAGACAACGAAGAGTTGTATGCGTGCGAACCTTCGAAAGGTCGTATACTTCATTTTGGATCGGATTGGTCTATAAAAAGAATTTTGGGTAAGCCGGAAGGGATTATTATCCCCGAAAATGTTGCATATCAACCATTGAAGGTAGCGGTGGATAGTGTAGGGCGTATTTATGTAGTTGCTAATAACA
Organism: Caldicoprobacter oshimai DSM 21659; assembly: GCA_000526435.1. Taxonomy (GTDB): domain Bacteria; phylum Bacillota; class Clostridia; order Caldicoprobacterales; family Caldicoprobacteraceae; genus Caldicoprobacter; species Caldicoprobacter oshimai. The sequence goes on along the minus strand of JAGB01000001.1, from coordinate 829,268 downwards.
TTTATGAAGGACTGGTAGAAATAAATCCTGATGGTACGTTTTTGAGATATTTTGGAGTGGTAGAAGTCAGGTATACTCCTATACAACTTTTCTGGAGGAGGCTTCAAACCGCGGAACAACGCGCCCGATCGCGGCTGTGGCTTCCTGTTAATTTTAGTAACTTAACAATAGATGGGGACGATTTTGTATACGCTACGGTGGCGGGTTCCGGAGATGAAGAGCCCATTAGAAAGTTGAATGCAAAAGGTAGGAATATTTTGAGATATCCCGTTGGGACGGGTGTGAAGCCCCAGGGAGATTTAGAATACAATCACTATGGGTTGAGAGTACCAGCAGGTAAATCTACGCTTAGTGCTATTGATGTCAATGATTATGGTCTGTACGTAGTACTTGACACTAAGCGTTCAAGGATTTTTGCGTATGATGAAGATGGTTATATGTTATACGCATTTGGGGAGTCAGGCACTGCCGAATGGAGATTTCAACTGCCCGTGGATGTTAAATTTATGGGGGAAGATAGGTTATTGGTTGCTGATCGAGGAAGTGAGTCTATTAAAGTTTTTGAATTAAATGATTATGGTAGAAGTATTCATAATGCTGTTAAGTATCAGTCACAATTTAATTATGATTTGGCCATGGAGGAATGGAAAAAAGTAATAGATCATAATCCGGCTTTTCAATATGCATATGTAGGTGTTGGTAAAGCTTTGTATCGTAGAGGCGATTATAAAACAGCCAGGGATTATTTCTTACTTGGTCAAGATGTTTATTACTATTCTATGGCATACAAAAAGATAAGACAGGAATGGGCTGAACAATATTTTGACCTCTTTGTGGGGATACTAGTTCTTTTGGTTATGTGTGTTAGTGTTTATAAAATTATTAAAAAGTTTAAATTTCAGGTTCGGATGGAGGCATAAAAATGATTGCATTTATACAAGATAAATTCATTAGCGTCCTTGAAGTTTTTAAAAATCGTATAGACTTAAAGGAGGATTTTATAAAATATCCTTTTTATATAATTTCTCGTCCATTTAAAGGATTTAGCGATTTGAAATATGAGAATAGAGGAAAAATGTATTTTGCTCTTATGGTAGTTATTTTGATGTGTTTTTTTAATATATATAACGAGATGTATAAAGGATTTGTGCTGGCCGGATACTATACCGAAAATAAGACCGTTAATACGGTATACGTTATTTTTATGACTATTATACCAATTATACTATTTGTAGTGGCAAACTGGAGCGTTACTGCTATTGCAAATGGTAGCGGAAAGATGAAAGAAATATTTATGGTCTATGCTTACGCATCTTATCCGAAGATCATCTTTAGTTTTATTGGGTTGATACTTTCTAATTTTGTTACTGTAGAAGAAGCGGCTTTTGCTATGTTTTTTTACTCTCTGGGAATGGTATCGTTTCTATTTTATTTGTTTGTGGGCTTAGTTGTCATTCATGAATATTCATTTACCCAGTCAGTTTTAATGATTGTGATGACTGTTATTGTAATGTGCATAATTGTTTTCATAGTGGCTTTACTTTTAGCTCTTTCTAATGAGGTAATTGTATTCATTAGAACAGTAGTAGAAGAATTAACTATGAGACTATGACAGGAAAGGTGATCTACCATGAAAAGAATTTTAGCATTGATTATCGTATTTATGCTTTTACTTCAGACACCTGTTTTTGGTGAGCAAGAAAATTTAAATGACGAAGGTGATGTTAAGGGTGATGTGGTGGGGGAAATTTCACTAGAGGATGTTGCTGAGGAAGAACAATATAAATTTAATTTTGAAGTGGTTGCTCAAAACGATGAAGCGAAATTGTTTATTGATAAATCCTCTAACCTTTTAAGAGTAGTTTCATTAAAAACTGGTAATTATTTTGATACCAAGGTTATGAACGGTCAAGTGGGCAGCGAACATGTAAAAAATATTCAAAAGTCAGATTTTGTCGTGACTTATTATAGAGATTTAATAAGAGGTACAACAGAGACGTGGGATAATTATACAATGAGCATTAAATTAGACCAGGTAGAATATGCCTTGTTGGATAATGGCATTAGATGCATCTTTACTGTAGGGGATGCTTCGAGAATACATCTTGATATGTTTCCTATGTATATAAGCAAAGAACGAATGGAAAACTTGGTTCTAAAATATCTTGATGATAAGCAACGTCAAGAGCTTTTAGGTAAACATGGGTATTATACTGAAACTAAAGATAAATATATACGTAATTGGGAGTCTAAGACTAAAGATGGTTCTCCTACAGCGGTACCTATTCCCGTTCTTAAAAGAATGTATAATTTATTTTACGAAATAGGTGCTTACTCCGAAGAAGAGCTGGCTATCGACAATGAGATGTGGGGTGTGGAAGCTGAGAATTTAAATATCACTTTTAAGATTGTTGTAGAATATGTACTTGATGGGAAAGATTTGGTTGTTCGCGTACCTGTAAAAGATATCGAAACGGATCCCAAGCATCCGATTTCAGAGTTGATACTGACGCCATATTTGCTTTGTGGAAGTGTACGCGACAAAGGATATTTGTTTGTGCCCGATGGATGCGGTGGAATTATTAACTTTAATAACGGTAAATATTTAACAGAGTTTTCTGCGCCCATTTTTGGGCCGGATCCATTATATGAGAATAAGCTTTATTCTGAGCAGTTTACGCCATCTACTTTTCCGGTTTTTGGTATAAAGAAAAATGACATTGCTGTAATGGGTATAATTGAAGAAGGGGCAGAGATAGCAACTGTTACAGCAAATGTGGTGGGTAGAGTAGATGAGTTTAATAAGATTAGTGTAAAGTTTAATTTGTTTTATTCTGAGAGAATACCACTTACTGTAGGTTTTGATAATTACATATTAAAACATGCGGAACGAGGTTATGATAAAGACATTGTGGTAAGATATAGGTTTTTAGAAGGGGAAAATGCAAACTATGTAGGCATGGCTAAAGAATATAGGAAATATTTGGAAGAAAGAAAGGCTATAAAAAAGAACAACGTTCCACAGCAGGCTCCGTTGTTTTTAGAGATGATTGCTACCGTTCCAAGGAAAAAGATGTTTTTGGGAATTCCTTATACTTCCTATATAAGCATGACTTCTTTTGATCAAGCGCAGCACATTACTGAAACGTTAAAGCAAAAAGGTATTACTGATATTGTTGTACAGTATACTGATTGGGCAAATGGGGGTGCAAAAAATTCACCTTTTAACGATATTAAAGTTATAAGAAGTATTGGTGGTAAAAAAGGATTAAAGAAGTTTATTTCATACTCACAACAAAATGATATTCCCCTGTTTTTTACAATAAATATGTTAACTACTTATTCTACTAAAGGTATTAGTAGAAGCAAGGATATAGCTAAACTTATTAACAATACTTTGGCAGTTAAGCCGGGCTTTAATATGGTGACTAAAGTTACAGATAGGGTAATGGAATGGCTAATATCTCCATCCTTTTTCTCTAAATACGCTTCAGAAATAATAAAGTGGTCTAATAATTTGGGAATAAAAGGATTGGGACTTGGAGAAGCAGGAGTTTTGTTGTATGGAGATTATAATGAAAAAAACCAGATAATGAGATGGGATGCTTTGCCGATGTTCCAAAATGCGTTCCAAATAATGGATGACTATAATAGTTTATTGTTTTCCAACGCTAATAGTTATGTATATAAATATGCTGAGTATATAACTGATTTGCCAGTATATGGAAGTAGTAGACGGATAATAGATTACAATGTACCTTTTGTGCAGATGGTACTGGAAAATAATATAATATATTCTATGCCGGCATTTAACAAATACAGTTTAGAGGGTTTTGAAAAATATTTGTTGAAAGCTATTGAAACGAAAAGTAGTTTAAAGTGGATAATAACTGCTGCAGATGAAAGGGAATTTATACCAGCATATTTGTCGGATGATTTCAGAATGAAATACTACTATAAGACACAATTTAAGCATTGGGAAGAAAAGATTGCTGAACTTTACAATTTATACAATGAATTTTATCAAAAAGTAAAAAGTGCAGAGATTGACAGTCATGAGATTATTGATAAAGATTTGGTAAAGGTAGTGTATACAAATGGTGTTGTTGTGTATCTAAATTATTCAACTGAAGAAAAAATAATAGATAGGCTTTTACTCAAGCCTCTATCTTATGTTGTTGTAGAATAATTGGAGTGGGGTGAGGTTGTGGTGAAGAAGACATTAAATATATTTAGCATTAATAGGTGGTATTATAGGCTAAGCCTATCTCAAAAAAAGGCTGTATGGGGTATAGTTTTTCTGTTACCTTGGTTATTGGGATTTCTGTTGTTTTTTCTTAAGCCACTAATAGAATCTATTTATTATAGTTTTAATAAAGTTAAAGTTATAGAGGGGGGAGTACAAACAGAGTTTATTGGATGGGAGAATTACATTAGAGCCTTTAAAATTGATCCCATTTTTAACAGGTTAGTTATAACTATGGTGATTTCAGCATTACCACAAGTATTGGTAATTATCATTTTCTCAATAATAGCAGCTATTTTGATAAATGGAAAGTATCCAGGACGAAGCTTGGCTCGCACTATATTTTTCATACCTATAATAATGGGTACGGAAATTGCCAGTACGACTTTGGTAGGTACTGATCTTGTAAGTCAAGAACTTGTAGGGGGTAGGGGTATAGAAGCTTTCAGTTCTAGAATTATTCTGGATGTTTTGATTCATACAGGGCTCCCTACTGAAATTGTTGGATTTGTTTCTGGTGCTTTAAACAATATATTTTTTGTGCTAGCCAATTCAGGTGTGCCTACGCTTATTTTTCTTGCGGGATTGCAGACTATTTCACCTTCATTATATGAGGTAGCAAAAATTGAAGGGGCATCAGCTCATGAGACTTTTTGGAAAGTTACTTTGCCGATGTTATCGCCTATGATATTGGTGAGCACTGTTTATAGCATTATAGATAGGTTTTTTAAACATGCTACTATGATAGATGGAATAAGATATGGAATGATTGACAGGATATACGATATAGCTTTTAGACAAGCTAATTATGGTCTTGGTGCTGCTATGGCTACCGTGTATATGTTGGTAACAGTGTTTATTGTATTAATAGTTTCATTATTAATTTCAAAGGTGGTGTTTTACTATGATTAATAGTCTAGCTAGTATAATCAATAATATAACCAACACATCAAAACGTAATGTTATAGTTATACAAAAGTTTAAGACAAGAAGAAAAATAACGTATTCTTATCTAAAGAAAAAAACAAATAGCGTTTTGGTAATGACTTTTAAATATGCGCTTATTATATGTTTATCGTATATGATTTTGTATCCTCTTTTACGTATGATTTCAACTACATTCACCCATCCATATGATTATGGTTCTTTGGGGTCTATATGGATTCCAGCGTCGCCAACTTTTGATAATATAAAAATAGCGGCCATTATAATGGATTATCCTAAGTCGGTTTTATATACTGCTGGTTCAACGTTGAGTATAATGCTGTTACAGGTTTTGAGCGCCGCTCTGGCAGGATACTCATTTGCAAGGTTAAAATTTAAAGGAAGTGGGTTGCTATTTGCTTTAGCCATTTTTACAATTATTGTACCTCCAGCTTCAGTTATGTTGCCACAATATGTGTTTTTCAGAAATTTTGATATTTTGGGAATATTTGAGCGAATGACTGGTGAGAAATTGAATTTATTGGGTAAACCTACATCTATGTTGATACTAGCGGCAATGGGGCAGGGTTTAAATGGAGGGTTGTTTATATATATTTTCCGTCAATTTTTTAAGGGTTTGCCAAAAGAATTGGAGGAAGCAGCATATGTAGATGGTGCCGGTTTCTTACGTATATTCTTTGGAATAGTTATGCCTTTATCTAAACCCAGTATATTGACTGTAGGTGTATTGAGTTTTGTATGGAACTGGAATGATACCTATTTCCCACAATTATTTAATCCATCAAGTAACTACCTAAGAGTCAGGTTAGGGATGCTGAGTGCGCCTAGCGGTGGTACAAGTAATGTACAGCTTGCTATCGGTAATGCTATTTCTAAAATACCATCCGATGTAGTTAGGCTTTCTTCGGCTTCCTATGATTCACTGATTTTGACCGTATGCTCACTATTGGTTATTTTACCATTAATTGTATTCTTTATAATCATCCAAAAGCATTTCATTGAAGGCATTGAAAGATCCGGTATTGTTGGATAAAGCATACTAAAGAATAAATGGAGGGATGAAAATGGCCACAATTCCAAAACCTAAAATAGAATTTAATCCACCAGTATACATTTGCAAGCGCGCCGATAAGCCGTTCGAACTGGATGGGAGACTGGATAAGCCTTTTTGGGAAAATGCGGAATATACTGATTGGTTTGTGGATATAGAAGGCGATATTCGCCCTAAACCGCGCTTTCAAACAAGAGTTAAAATGTTGTGGGATGATGATAATCTGTATATCGGCGCAGAATTGTATGGACCGGAAATCTGGGCCACTTTAACAGAGCGGGATAGTGTCATTTTTATGGATAATGATTTTGAAGTTTTTATCGATCCGGATGGGGATACTCACGAATACTACGAATTGGAGATAAATGCCTTGAATACCGTATGGGATTTGCTTCTCACAAAACCATATTTAAATCATGGGACGCCCGTAAATGCCTTTGATATTCAAGGCTTAAGAACTGCCGTTTATATTGATGGGGAACTAAATAATCCTTCTGCTGATAATAAGATGTGGTCGGTGGAAATTGTAATGCCTTTTTCGGTACTTAATCAATGCGCAAAGGGAAATATTCCAGATGAAGGGGTTTATTGGAGAATGAATTTTTCACGAGTACAGTGGTTAGTAGACATTGTTGACAATCAGTATGTAAAACGCATAAATCCACAAACGGGTAAACCATTTCCGGAAGACAATTGGGTGTGGGCACCTACGGGAATTGTTAACATTCATTACCCAGAACTATGGGGTTTTGTGTTCTTTACTTATTCGAACAAACGTTATACTATTCCTGAAGATGAAAAAATTAAATGGCAAATGCGTAAGATCTATTACAATCTTTACGAATATTATGATATTCATGGTAAATTTACCGATGATGTGGTCTTGTTGTCCGAAGGTACAGGTAATACTATAATGCCTAAAGTTGAAGTTACTTCTAATAGTTTTGAAATTTCTTGTTTAAATCATGATCAAACGAAAGAGATTATATTGTTTTCTGATGGCCGTTTCCAACAAAAAAAATTAAAGTAAACTGAAGGGGTGGGGAATAAATATGTTTACGCAAAAAACAATTGAAAAGATAGAAAAAGATTTTAAACGTGTGGAGCCTTATGTTGAGAAATTTAAGAATATTTTTGATAGCGCCGACGAGCGAGAACGGATATGTTTGAAGTATTATTATGCATATATGCCAGTGAGCGATTTGGCAACGTATGATGCTTCGCTTTTTTTAAAAATAATTAGACATACCCTAAAAGTATATGATATGAACATATTTGGAGTGGATATACCTGAGGATATTTTTCTTAATTATGTTTTGCACTACCGTGTTAATAATGAAAATATTGAATACAATAGAGAGATATTTTTCAACGAACTTTATGAGCGTATAAAAGGTAAAAGCATGTATCAAGCTGCTCTAGAGGTAAATTACTGGTGTTTGGAAAAAGCTACATATACTCCTACGAATCCTCGTACCGTTTCGCCCTTAACGCTTATCAAGAATGCAAAGGGACGGTGTGGTGAAGAATCTACGTTTACTGTAACCGCACTAAGGAGTGTGGGTATACCGGCGCGTCAGATTTATACTCCTAGATGGGCACATTGTGATAGTAATCATGCATGGGTAGAAGTGTATATCGATGGAAGATGGAGGTTTCTTGGAGCTTGTGAACCAGAACCTGCGCTGGATCGAGGTTGGTTTAAAGTTCCAGCAACCAGGGCTATGCTTATAGATACTCGCGTGTTTTCTGATATAGTTTATGAAGATGAGGAAATTATACATAGGAATGGGATTTTTACCGAGTTAAATTTGACTAGCAATTACGCTAAGACCAAAAAATTGACTATTAAGGTTTTAAATACCGGTGGCAGAAAGGTAAAGGTGCGATTTGAGGTTCCCAATTATTGCGAACTCAGCCCTATTGCCGTACTGGAAACAGATGAAAATGGAATAGTTTCTATTACAACTGGTCTTGGTGACTTACACGTTCATGTTACCGATGGAGAGAAATTTATGACGTGTAAGGTGGATGTACGTAAGCAGGAAGTTGTAATTTTAGATTTTGCAAATGCTGTACTAAAAGAAACCAGCAACACTACGATAAAGCTTGTACCGCCAGTTGCTACCGTTGAGGACGAGGATACAATTCAGGATCCTGTTCATGAAGCCAGGATTCAGCATTGTAATAAAGTGCGCGCAGCTTTTGAAAATACGTTTATTACTGAGGAAAAAGGGAGGGAACTGGCTAAAAAATATCCTGGCTTTCATGATGATGTTGCTCGCATTCTTGTGGAATCCAAGGGTAACCATGAAGAAATTAAGGCTTTTTTAGATAGCGATAATGGAATACCCTTTAAGTATAAGGTATTGCTGTTGAAATCTATAGCTTCAAAGGACTTAACTGACAGTACTTGTGAGATGCTTAACGATCATTTATTATATGCGTATCCGTTTAGAGATTGTTTTTATGAAGATATTTTTGTAAAATATGTTTTAAATCCAAGGATTTATCTAGAAATGCTTTCACCTTATAGAGGATTTATTAATAACTTCTTTGATGATAATACCAAGAAAGAATTTGTAGAGAACCCTAGGAAAATATATGATTATATCAACGAAATAATTGAAGATGCAACTGAGATGGATTACAGAACATTAATCGCTTCGCCGCAGGGGACTCTTCAGTTAAAACGAGCTTCAAAAATTTCGAAAAAGGTACTGTTTGTGGCTATTTGCCGTAGTTTAGGTATACCTGCTCGTTTCAATCCCAACGATCAAGAACTTGAGTATTATCAAGATGGTAAATTTATTCGTGTTGTTCCTTATGAACCCAAGGAAATGGTGAAATTAACGCTGAACTGTGAAGAAAAATTACAGTATTTCAGGAACTTTACAATTGCTCGCTTAGTCAATGGATGGTACCAAACCTTGAACTTCCGAGGGCATGATAGCACTACATTTGAGCTTGAAGAGGGTTGCTACCGCATTTTAACCGGTCAAAGGCTCGATGATGGCACTATGCTATTTAATGCTTATTTTGTAGAGTTGGTAAAAGGTAATGATTTAACGCTTGATGTCTCTATTCCTAAAGAAGAGAAAATTATGGAACCTGTGGTTATTTCAGATTATACTTTTGTGACCGATGAGGGTAATATTACGTTGTCAGATGTTTTGCCAAAAGATTACAATATTGTAGCGTATGTAGAGCCTTCTAAAGAACCGACAGAGCATTTATTTAGGGAATTAATGGAAGAAGCAGACATTATTAAGAATAAGGATATAGGAATAGTTTTAATTAGTGCTAATACAAACGAGAGTGTGGAAAAACTTATATCCCTATTTCCAGAACTTATACTAATTAAAACAAATGATAAGGATTTTGCAGAAATGCTTCTTGTTCAATTGGGCCATAAAAAAGGGAATTATCCTGTACAAGCACTTGTTCAAAAGACGAGTGAGGGTATATTGAATGCATTGTGTTATTTTAGCGGTTATCATGTGGGGTCTGTCAGTTTGATGTTAAAAAATGCGTGATTTGTATACTTTTCTTATTTTCTTGACAAGTGGGTTGAAATTGATATATTTAATTACGATAAAAAGATATGTAAATAACATATTAATACATAAATATAGAGAACAAATCTTAGTTTTAAAGTAGGTGAAGCAAAGATTATGTCTAAAAAAAGCAATAAAAAAACGCTGTATTCCCAAGTTGCAGAATATCTTAGAAATGAGATTTTGCAGAATAAATTACAACCAGGGGATAAGCTTCCTACTGAATTAGAGCTCTCAAAAATGTTTGGAGTAAGTAGAATTACATCGAAAAGAGCATTGGATGAACTGGCAAAAGAAAATTTGATATATCGTAAGAAAGGGCAAGGCAGTTTTGTCTTGCCTCTCCGAGAGAGAAAAGTTGAAGAGAATGTACCTAAAATTATAGCAATAGTTCTTCCAACAGATGGTACAGCTGGTCGAAGGATAGAATATATCAGAGGTGCCATGGATTATCTGGATGGTAAAGGGTATTATTTGAGTGTTCATACTACGCATGATGATCCGGCTAAAGAAAGAGAATACTTAATCCAATTGCCACTAAATGGTATAAAAGGTATAATTTTATATCCTTCTATGAGAGCGAATTTTGATGTTTTAAGTACTTTGTGTATAAAGCAATATCCGATTGTGCTTATTGATCAGAGATTTCAATCATTACCATTAAGTTCGGTAGTTTCGGATAATTGTGATGGAGCTTATCAAGCGGTATCTCATTTGATTGAACTGGGGCATAGACGTATAGCGTATATAGCGCTTGTCCAGCTTGAAGATGTAAGCAGTGTGAGAGAGAGATTCTTAGGTTACTGTAAAGCTTTAAAAGATCACGGAATACCTATTGATCACGATATTATTCGTGTTCCTTTGTCAAAGTATACTCAAGGGGAGACAAAGAACAGATTGAAGAATGTACTTTATGATTTGCTTAAAAAAGGTATTACAGCTATTTTTGCTGAGCATGATTATCTTGCAATATTAATTGCAAAAGAGCTCAGTAATATGGGGGTTCGTATTCCAGAAGATGTTTCATTGGTGGGATTTGATAATATTGAAATGCTGGAACACTTGGAATTTCAATTGACTACTATTGATCAAGATTTTTATCAAATAGGTAAGATAGCGGCTCAAATAGTTTTAGAAGCTATAGAAAATGGTGCTTATAAACCTAAAGAAGTTGTTGTACCAGTTAAATTAATAAAAAGGGATACTACTGCTCCTAGAAAAGAAATTTCAGAAATTGTTGCGAATTATAATAAAAAGTAATGAGGAGAGGGAAGATTTATGGAAAAAGCAGTTTTACAGAAGGAAAGAAAATATGTTTTAGCGGCCTATCTTGTGGATAAAGAAGTAGGTGCTATTATGCAGGAGGATATCTTTAAATTGACGCATATTAACTATGCTTTTGCTGTAATTAGGGATGGTAAAGTTGTAGGGGACCATTTAAAAAATATTGATAAATTGAATCAATTTAAAAAGATTAATCCTAAATTGAATACAGTGATTTCTATTGGTGGGTGGGGAGCTGGTGGTTTTTCAGAGGCAGCTTCTACACCTGAAACCCGTTCAATTTTTGTTGATACTGCTATAGAGTTTATGAAAGCTCACAATTTTGATGGAATAGATATAGATTGGGAATATCCTTGTTCTTCAGTGGCAGGTATTGCATCTAGTCCGAGTGATAAGTATAATTTTACGCTTATGTTAAAAGAATTGAGAGAAAAGCTGGATAAATTGGGGCAAATAGATAATAAGTATTATTTTTTGACTATTGCAGCTGGGGCGGGACAATATTTTATAGACGGTACTGAAATGCATATAGTTCAGCAATATCTTGATTACGTTAATTTAATGACATATGATATGCGAGGTAGTTTTCAGGATATAACAGGACATCATACTAATTTGTTTGCTTCAGCAGACAATCCTGATGGGATAAGCTGTGATAAAGCTGTTGGTATGTTTGAAAAAGCTGGTGTACCTGTAGAAAAAATTGTACTTGGTGCGGCTTTTTACGGAAGAATGTGGAAAGGTGTTAAGAATGCAAATTGCGGTTTAAATCAAAAAGCTGAAACTACAGGCAGATATACGTTGTCGTATACTGATTTAGTGCAAAATTATGTTAATAAAAATGGATTTATAAGGTATTGGGATGATAGTGCGAAGGCACCCTATCTTTTCAATGGAGATGTTTTTATAAGCTATGATGACGAGGAATCACTAAGACATAAAGCCCATTATGTAAAGGAAAAAGGGTTAGCTGGTATAATGTTTTGGGAATACTCGCTTGATAAAACTCATACCCTTGTAGATACTCTTTATAAAGAATTGCAATAAATTACTAAAATAATATGCCTATAATATGTCAAGGGGGTAATTTAAGTGAACCCAAAGTTTGAAGAGCAAAAGCATTCCGAGGAAGTTGAATCTGGAGTACATAATTACAGCCGTGAACAAGAATGGGTAAAGCCAGAGGATCCATTATTGCTTGAACGGCTTGAGTGGTTTCAGGATCAAAAATTAGGGCTTATGATACACTGGGGGCCTTATTCACAACTAGGAATAGTAGAATCTTGGGCACTCAGCGATGCAGATGCTCATTGGTCTCGCAGAGGTATTGATTGGGAAAAGGATGGCGAAGAGTTTAAACGGCAATATTTTAACTTATACAAAACGTTTAATCCTATTCGATTTCAACCTGAAGTTTGGGCAGATTTAGCCGCAGAGGCTGGATTTAAATACCTTATTTTCACTACTAAACATCATGATGGGTTTTGCATGTGGGATACTCATGTTACGGATTATAAAATTACCAGTCCTGAGTGTCCATTTCATACTCATAAATATGCCGATGTATGTAAAAACCTTTTCAATGCTTTTCGTAGCAGGGGATTAGCTATTGCTGCCTATTTTTCGAAAGCTGATTGGCACACTCCCTATTATTGGGCCCCTGGAATGGCACGAGGTCGTCATATGTGGCGAGGTCCTTCTTATGACCCTAAAGAATATCCTTGGTTGTGGGAACAATTTATTAAGTTTACTCATGCTCAAATCATGGAACTCATATCTCGCTATGGACAAATTGATATACTTTGGCTGGATGCCGGATGGGTGTGCGCTAGAAATGGGCAAGATATACGTTTAGGAGAGATAGTTGAGAAGGCTCGTAGATTACAGCCATGGCTTATTGTGGTTGATCGTACTGTAGGTGGCCCGTACGAAAACTATCTTACGCCTGAACAAACGATTCCTCCTAAGCCCATGAATGTTCCATGGGAAAGCTGTATTACAATGGGAACATCCTTTTCCTTTAGTTATGAGGATGATTACAAATCTACTCGGCAAATTATACATATTCTTATTGAAATAATATCAAAGGGAGGCAATTTGGCTTTAAATGTTGGGCCGCAGCCTGACGGGCGATTGCCGCGAGGCGCTATTTCTAGAATGAAAGAGATGGGACAATGGCTTAAAATCTATGGTGAAGCAGTATATGGAACTAGGATGTGCCCGCCATACATCCAGGGAAAGTTTGCATTTACAAAGAAAAATGATACCGTATATAGCTTTTATCTTTATGATGAAGATGAAATCATAAAGGATGAGCTGGTAATTCCTTATACGGATAAAAAGATAACTTATGTAGAATTAATGGGTACACAAGGTAGCAGGGTTGATTTTAAGCAAACAGAAAATGGAGTGTATATAAAACTACCAGAGTGGGCAAAAAAAGGTAAAACACCTATAGCTCATGTGTTTAAAATGAAATTGTAATTATGCATCAACCTTATAACTGTGTTTTTTAACTGTAACTTATGTAATTGTACGACAATTTATAATGATTTGTGCTAGGATAATTGAATATTGAGGGAGGAGCTGATGAAACGCATGCCAAAAGATAATTTGCCTAAGCCAACAAAAAATCAATTGGCATGGCAAGACATGGAGATGGGGATGTTTATTCACTTTGGCTTGAATACTTTTAATGACCGGGAATGGGGTGATGGTACCGATAGTCCAAGTACATTTAACCCCACTGAGTTGGATGCCAGACAGTGGATATGTATAGCCAAACAAGCGGGTTTTAAATATGTTGTGCTCACCGCCAAGCATCACGATGGTTTTTGTTTATGGCCTACAGAGACTACCGATTATTCGGTAAAATCCAGTCCGTGGAAGAACGGCAAGGGAGATGTGGTAGGAGAGTGTGCCCAAGCCTGCCGAGAAGAGGGTATTGGGTTTGGCGTGTATCTGTCGCCCTGGGATAGGCATGAACCCACTTACAGTAATAAGGAATTATACGACGATTTTTATTGTCGGCAACTTACAGAGCTTTTGACATGGTATGGACCACTGGTCGAGATATGGTTTGATGGTGCGGGTTCGGAAGGCAGGGAATATGATTGGGAAAGGATTATGGCTTTGGTGGATAAATACCAACCTGACGCCATGGTATTCAACATGGGGAGGCCTACCATAAGATGGGTAGGGAATGAGGACGGAGTTGCTCCTTATCCATGCTGGAATACCGCACGGTCGGCTAGATACAGCATGTTTACCAACGACAGCGTCAAATGGTTGCCCGGTACTCCGGAGTGGCTTCCGGCAGAGTGTGATGTGCCAATCCGTAAGGGTCAGTGGTTTTGGCACCCAAACAGCGAGCACAATCTTCGTTCACTGGATGAGCTTATGGATATATATTACCGTTCTGTTGGCCATGGCGCTACACTGTTGCTCAATGTGGCTCCCGATAACAGGGGTCTTATACCTGAGGCCGATGCTAAAAGAGTACTGGAGTTTGGAAATGAGATACGACGGCGCTTTCAAAATCCAATAGCCAAAACAGCCGGTGAAGGCTATGAAATACACATCAATATCGGACACCCAACTTGCATAAATCACGCCATAATAATGGAGGATATAGCCCATGGGGAGAGAGTATTGAAGTACAGGTTGGAGGCAAAGCAAGGGAATGGTTGGGTAACTATTGCAGAAGGCAGCGCTATTGGACACAAAAAAATAGACAGGTTTGCTGATGTATGTACTGACCATGTAAAATTGACCGTGTTGGAGGCCGCTGCCCACCCGATTATAAGGGAGTTCTCCATATATTGCGTTAAATAAACTAAAAATTTTGTTTATTGCAAATAATCTTTTTATTTGAGGGGAATGAACTATGGGAAAATTAACCGTTGGAAATGATCAATTCTTATATGACGGTAAACCCATACGTATACTATCGGGGGCTATTCATTACTTTAGAGTGGTCCCGCAATACTGGGAAGATAGGCTTAGAAAGCTTAAAGCTTGCGGGTTCAATACCGTGGAGACTTACATACCATGGAATCTGCATGAGCCAAAACCTGGAAAATTCTGTTTTGAGGGCGGTTTGGATATAACAAGGTTTATTAAGACGGCTCAGGACTTGGGCTTGTTTGTGATAGTTCGGCCAGGGCCATACATTTGCGCTGAGTGGGAGTTCGGTGGTCTGCCGGCTTGGCTTTTAAAGGACCCTTCAATGCAGCTGAGGTGTAGCTATAAGCCGTATTTGGATGCGGTGGATAGATATTTTGATAAGCTTATGGAAAAGCTGGTGCCCTTACAATCTACAAAAGGTGGTCCCATCATTGCTATGCAGATAGAAAATGAATATGGAAGCTATGGGAATGACCATGAGTATTTAAGGTATTTGGAAAGGGGACTAAGGAGCAGGGGAGTGGATGTCCTATTGTTTACTTCCGATGGGGCCTGTGACAGCATGTTGCAGGGCGGCACTCTTCCTCATGTATTTAAGACTGTGAACTTCGGTTCAAGGCCTATTGAACAGTTTAAGAAGCTCAGGGAATTTCAGCCTGATGGGCCTCTGATGTGTACTGAATATTGGAACGGATGGTTTGATCACTGGGGAGAGCAACACCATACCAGGGATGGTGAGGATGTGGCAAAGGTGCTGGACGAGATGCTGGCTATAGGAGCGTCGGTCAACTTTTATATGTTCCATGGGGGCACTAACTTCGGCTTTATGAATGGCGCTAACTGTATGGAAGAATATCAGCCGACTGTGACCAGCTATGATTACGATGCGCCTCTTACTGAGTGGGGTGATCCAACTCCAAAATATTATGCAATACGAGACGTGATAAAAAAATATGTGGATGTCCCGGACATTCCAATTGAAGTTATGCCTAAAAAGGCTTATGGTAGTGTAAAGCTGGATGAACACGTAAAGCTCTTCGATTCGCTGGATGATATAGGGAGGAGGTTTGAAAGCCCGGTTCCCCTTCCGATGGAAGCGTTGGATCAAAGTTACGGCTTTATATTGTATCGTACGTTTATAGCCGGGCCGAGGGATGAGGCGCCTCTTATAATTGAAGATCTGCACGACAGGGCACTCGTATTTATAAATGGTGAATTCACAGGAGTTATGTATAGAAACGATAAGCAGCCCACCATAAATATAAAGGTGCCCAGGGAAGGCATTTCTCTGGATATACTGGTGGAGAATATGGGGCGCGTTAATTACGGGCCGTATTTAGCTGACAAAAAAGGAATCACCAAAGGAGTGAGGATAGGGCAACAGTACATATATAACTGGACTATATATACTTTGGAAATGGATAATCTCGAGGGCTTGAAATTTGTGAAGGGGACATCATGTGAATGCCCCTGCTTTTTCAAAGGAGAATTTGAGGTGAATGAGCCCTGCGATACTTTTTTAAAGCTTTCTGGTTGGACGAAATGCGTATGCTATATAAACGGATTTAACCTCGGTAGGTATTGGAAAATAGGGCCTCAACAAACGTTGTATGTTCCAGGACCTTTGCTCAAGAAAGGAAAAAATGAGTTAATAGTATTCGAACTTGAAGGGATGCAAGAACCGGTTGTTGAATTTACTGATAAACCTTCTTTGTAGAAAGTGACTGGTGAACTGCGCTGGGAAAGCCGCTTTACCGTCTTTTGAGGTCAACCTCACTCATATGCTTTTTATGGTAACTTTGTAGCTAAACAAAGTCAGGTAAAAAAGCAGTTTACCAACTTAGGAGGCCAGATACTGGCCTAGAGCAGGTCGTTACAGAATTACCGAACATATGTTGAAAAGCAGCCAGTGGAACTTTAAGGCCCCTTTCATGCGAAAGGGGCCTTTTAGCGTGATAAAAATAGCTTATACTTGTAATAATTTTTAATAATTGGATTTATGGCTACCAATGATATATAATCAAACTTGAATGCTGTTGTTGGTTATGAAATGTAATATTTTTGCTTATTAGAGAACTGACGGTACATTGGTTTAGCATAAAGATTGGTGAAGTGGAGGTATGCAGATGAGGACGGTAGGCACACAGGCAAGGGGCATACGCTTGCCCATAATAAACAAAGGCGATGACCTGGTGGAAATCGTCGCCAAAGCGGTTGTGGAGTCCAGCCGGGCTGAAGGATACCAATTGAACGATAGGGATATAGTGGGGGTTACAGAGTCGGTAGTGGCCAGGGCTCAGGGGAATTATGCCACCATTGATCAAATTGCGGCAGACGTGGCGGCAAAATACCCCGATGGCGAAGTGGGAGTGGTATTTCCGATACTCAGCCGTAACAGGTTTTCGATGCTGCTCTTGGGCATCGCCAGAGGGGTTAAGAAGGTTTACCTTCTGCTGAGCTATCCTTCCGACGAGGTGGGCAACCCCATCCTCACCTGGGATGAGCTGGACGAGAAAGGGATCAATCCCTATACGGATACATTGACGGAAGAGGAGTTCTATAAATATTTTGGGCACGGAGCAATTCATCCCTTCACCGGCATAGACTATATAAAATACTACAAAGAGCTTGTGGAAGGGATTACCATAATATTTTCAAATGACCCGAGGACGATATTGAGGTACACGCCACACGTGCTGGCCGCCGACATACACACCCGTTTTAGAACCAAGCGCCTGCTGAAACAGGCGGGAGCCAGGACGGTCTATGGGCTGGACGATATCTTGACCCGACCGGTCAACGGCAGCGGTTATCATCCACAGTATGGCTTGCTGGGCTCGAACAAGGCTTCCGAAACCACCGTCAAGCTTTTCCCCAGGGATGGAGAGGAGTTTGTGAATCGACTGCAGGCGCGGCTTAAAGAGCTGACTGGCAAGCACATGGAAGTAATGATATACGGCGATGGAGCCTTTAAGGATCCAGTAAGCGGCATATGGGAGCTGGCAGATCCCGTGGTGTCGCCCGCATACACAAAAGGGCTGGAGGGTACCCCTAACGAGGTTAAGCTGAAATATCTGGTCGACAATATGGATGACAAGGAAAACATCGAGGAAAAGATAAGAGAAATTATAAGGTCCAAGGATAAAAACCTTGTGGGGCGCATGATATCCCAGGGTACCACTCCTCGCCGTTTGACCGACCTTTTAGGAAGCCTTTGTGATCTGGTGAGCGGAAGCGGCGATAAGGGCACGCCTGTGGTGCTTATTCAGGGATACTTCGATAATTATGCTTCTAATGTTGAATGATTGGTTTGAATCGTGATTGACAGCTTGCCGAGAGGTTGGTATATTATTGTCAGGGTCTCATAGATAAACCCACCTCCTCCAAGTGTGGGGAGGGTTATCGTAATAAAGAGTGGCTGGAGACGTGTGAGAGCCATATTAGTCAGGCTGCATGCAGCTTGATTAATATGGCTTTTTTCGTTTGAGGGGAGGGGAATATATAAATGTTTGATATAGCTATTATCGGTGCGGGGGTTGTGGGCTGCAGCATAGCCAGAGAGCTTGCCAGGTACAAGCTGGATGTATGTGTGTTGGAAGCAAAGGCTGATGTGGCTATGGGGAGCTCGGGTGCCAACAGCGGCATCGTGCATGCGGGCTATGACTGCAAGCCGGGGACGTTGATGGCGCGTCTCAACGTCGCGGGCAATTCCCTGTATGAGGACATAGCCCGGGAATTGGACGTCCCTTTCAAGCGAAACGGTTCGCTGGTTTTGGCATTTACCGATGACGACATGTCAACTCTTAAGCGCTTGATGGAGCAGGGCATAAAGAACGGCGTAAACGGACTCAAGATTCTACCTGCTGAAGAAGTGCTAAAGATGGAGCCCAACTTAAATCCCTCCATCAAAGCGGCGCTGTGGGCTCCCACGGGAGGCATTACATCCCCCTTTGAAGTTACCATCGCCATGGCGGAGAATGCAGCCGACAACGGCGTACAGTTTTATCTCAACCATGCTGTTTTATCCATTCAAAGGCACAGCGACGGCAAATTCCACATTGAAACCTCAGGCGGAACCTTTATCGCTCGGTATGTGATAAACGCAGCCGGCATAAACAGCGACTTGATAAGCCAGATGGTAGGCGATGATTCATTCCGCATACACCCGCGCAAGGGAGAATACTGCCTGTATGACAAAAAATGGGGGAGCCTAGTCACCAGCACCATATTCCAGCCGCCGTCGGGGCTTGGCAAAGGCGTACTGGTTACCCCTACCGTGGACGGCAATCTGCTCATCGGACCAAACGCTGTGGATATAGACCAACGGAACGATGTTGATACCACTTATGATGGCCTGAGCTTTGTGTATGAAAAGGCGTTGGAATCGGTGCCCTTGCTGCCAAAGAACGACGTTATAACCGAGTTTGCGGGATTGAGGGCCATAGCCGATGGGGAGGACTTTATAATCCGTCCTTCCCGCAGGGCGGAGGAGTTCATTCAGGTAGCGGGGATTTGTTCACCAGGGCTTTCGGCTGCTCCGGCAATAGGCAGGTATGTGGCAAGCATTTTAAACGGCGTTATGCAAAGAAACGGCCATAGGCTGGAGCCTAAGAGGGATTTCAACCCCTATCGCAAGGGTATAAGCCGTTTTAGCGATGCCGACTG
Source organism: Caldicoprobacter oshimai DSM 21659 (assembly GCA_000526435.1). Lineage (GTDB taxonomy): Bacteria > Bacillota > Clostridia > Caldicoprobacterales > Caldicoprobacteraceae > Caldicoprobacter > Caldicoprobacter oshimai. The sequence continues at coordinate 809,614 of JAGB01000001.1, read as the reverse complement.
GCATACCCGGGAGGAGCTCATAAAGAAGGACCAAAGGTTTGGCCGCATAATATGCAGGTGTGAGATGGTGACCGAGGGAGAGATAGTGCAGGCTCTTCACAGGAATCCGCCGGCGCTTACGCTAGACGCGGTAAAGCGGAGGACCAGAGCAGGTATGGGGCGCTGTCAGGGAGGATTTTGTACGCCGCGCATTATGGAGATAATGGAGAGGGAGCTGGGCATCCCCATGGAGCAGATAACCAAAAAAGGGGATGGCTCCAGGATTGTGCTGGGGAAGATCAAAGACTTTTTGGGGGAGGATGCAGGATGTTGAGCATGAAAGCCGATGTGGTGGTCATAGGAGGGGGACCGGCCGGACTGGCAGCGGCTTTGTCCTGTCACAGATACGGCATACGGGACATCATCATACTCGAGAGGGATTCACACCTGGGAGGGATACTCCAGCAGTGTATCCATAATGGGTTCGGGCTCCACTGGTTTGGCGAGGAGCTTACCGGCCCTGAATACGCCCAGAGGTTTATCGACCAGGTTGAAAAGGCGCAAATCCCTTATCTCCTGGACACCATGGTGGTGGACATTGATGAGGACAAGAGGGTCTATGCCGTAAACCCCAAGCATGGGCCGATAGAGATACAGGCCAGAGCGGTTATACTGGCGATGGGATGCAGGGAAAGGACCAGGGGGGCTCTCATGATTCCGGGAGGGCGACCGGCAGGGGTGTATACGGCAGGCATGGCCCAAAGGCTCATCAACATAGAGGGATATATGCCAGGCCGAGAGGTTGTCATACTCGGGTCGGGGGATATAGGCCTCATAATGGCCAGGAGACTTACTTGGGAAGGCGCCAACGTCAAGATGGTATGCGAGATCATGCCCTATTCCACCGGGCTTATCAGGAACATAAGGCAGTGCCTGGAGGATTACGGTATTCCCATAAGATTCAAGCACACCGTCATCAAAATTCATGGCAGGGAAAGGCTTGAGGGGGTGACCGTCGCCCAGGTGGACGATGCGCGGCGGCCCATTCCAGGCACCGAGGAATACGTACCCTGCGATACCCTTCTCTTATCGGTGGGCCTGATACCCGAGAACGAGCTCAGCCAGAAAGCCAACGTACAGCTTGACCCTGTAACGGGAGGACCTGTTGTGGATGAGTACAGGCAGACCAGCGTGCCGGGGATCTTTGCCTGTGGCAACGTGCTTCACGTTCACGACCTGGTGGATTATGTAAGCGAAGAGGCTGAGATTGCTGGATATGGCGTGTGGCGGTATTTGAACGGCCTGGCCTCTCAATACGGCCAGCATGTGGATAGGCGGGTTAAAATAGAGACAGGATACGGCGTACGCTACGTTGTTCCCCAGAGGATTTTGGGAGAGGAGGACGTAGAGCTGTTTTTCAGGTCGGATAATATATATGATGACGGCGTGGTAGAATTGACCGACGGGCAGAGGCTGTTGGCTTCTAAAAAGTTTTTGCGCATCGTTCCGGGGCAGATGGAACGGTTTAAAATAAAAAAACAGGCCTTATCTGGCATAAAGCCTGGTGGCAGGCTGCTGATCAGATGGAGAAACCTCGCGTGAAGGGGGTAAAGCGCGCATGGAGCTGATATGCATACTGTGTCCCCGGGGCTGCAGAATGAATGTTGAACCCGGCGGAGACGGCCAGTGGGAGGTCAAGGGCAACGGATGCAGCCGCGGCAAAGGCTACGCCGTTCAGGAGATGACATGTCCCTTGCGCACCCTTACCACCTCGGTGTGGGTGGAAGGAGGAACCCACAGGCTGGTATCGGCAAAGACCGACAGGAGTATTCCAAGGGATAAGATAATGGAGGCTTTAAAGCAGACAAAAGGGTTGAAGGTCAAGGCTCCCGTAAACATAGGCGATGTGCTTGTTGAGAATATAGCAGGTACAGGTGCCAATTTAGTTGCCACTCGAAAGGTGGATAAAGTGGTACTGGCATGATTCACACGATAGCCGTTTGAATGGTATAATAAGAGTAGTAGATACCCGGGGCTTTTTCAGGAGGGAGCAGTATGATCTTCATCGGAATATTCGGTATACAGGACAAACAAAGGGTTATAAGGGAATACCCCAATGTCATATGCAAGTGTGGTAGCCTCTCGAGGGGCGAACTGATAGAGGAGTACACTTATTTTCACTTTTTCTTTATCCCGATATTTAAGTGGAACAAAAGGTACTACATGAGGTTCAGGTGCTGCAACAGGATTTTTAGGGTGCCGCCCGACTACGTAAACGAGTTGAAGGACAGCACTGATGTGGATGTAAACAGACTTGAAGAGGTGCAGACCTATTTTGGCAATCAGTGTTCAAACTGTGGTGCGGTACTCCATCGTTCTTTTGCATATTGCCCCTATTGCGGCCAAAAAATACATTAAAAAGGGATCGCACTGAATTAATTGATTTTTTATTAGATGAATATACGCCCAAAAGATGCATTAAAAAGGGAATCGCGCTTGCGATTCCCCCATCAAAAAATTTACCGTTCTCCTCCCAGGAAGAATATCGCTAATGTACCAGGCCCTGAATGTGACCCTATCACAGGGCCTATTTGATTTATGATTATGTCCTTAACCGAGAATTTGGAACGTATCAGCCCCGCCACGTATTCGGCATCTTCAGATGAGTCGCCGTGGCTTATGGCCACCACCTGCTGTTCTGGATTGACGATGTGCTCTTCCATCTTTTCCACCAGCGTACGGAGGGATTTCTTGCGCCCCTTTACTTTAAGCCTGGGGACAAGACGTCCCTCTCTGTCTACATTGAGCACGGGTTTAATATCCAGTATGTTGCCTATAAATGCGGCCGTCCCCGAAAGCCTTCCGCCTCTCTTGAGATATACCAGATCTTCCACTGTAAACCAGTGATGCATTTTCAACTTGTTTTGTTCAACCCAGTTTATAATTTCTTCCTTGGAAGCGCCCCGTTCAAGCATGTCTATGGCGTAGTATACCAAAAGCCCTTCGCCTAGTGATGCGCACTTGGTGTCGATGACAGTTATGTCGGCCCAGGGGTATTCTTCCAGTATCATGTCGCGGGCTATGAGGGCATTATTGTAGCTGCCGCTCAAAGCGGAGGAAAAGCAGAGGTATATTACCGACTTCCCTTCAGAGACGTATTTTTTGAACATGTCCGCGTAGGTTTGAGCGTTTACCTGGGAAGTGGTGGGAGCCTCTCCATCCCTCATGGCGTTGTAGAAATATCTGTACGACACCGTTTGACCCAGGTCATCGGCGTATTCAGCGCCTTTGAAGTTGTATGTAAAATGTATGAGAGGAATGTTGTGCTGCTTAACGTATTCAAAGGGGAGGTCGCTGCACGTATCGGCAATGATAACGGTTTGCATGAGCCTCTTACCCCCTGTCCTTATATTTTATTATTAGATGGTATTAACAACGAGGCTAACGTAGCATGCTTTCATTACAGATTTTGCCTGCTATTTTACTATACCATACAATGCTTTCTTTGTACAGTGGTACGGCCGTTTTTATTTTTAAATCAGGTCTTTGCGCTTTGTGTTTCATATTTCATCAAATGTTTTTTATGATAAAACACCGATGCGGAGGCTTAAGCCTCCGCAAATGGCATTAGAAATTGAAGGTACTTAAAAGGTCATCAAAGGTGTCTCTTCTCCTTATCAGCACGTCGTTGCCGTTTTTGTCTATCAAAACTTCGGCCGGCCTTAAGCGGTTGTTGTAGTTGGACGCCATGGAGTAGCCATATGCCCCGGCATCCATAATGCCCAATATGTTGCCTTCCTTGATTTTGGGAAGGAGCCTACTCTTGGCAATTATATCGCCGCTCTCGCAGATGTTGCCTACAACCGTGGTGTTCTGGCGTTCATTCAATTTAACGGGCTGGCCGTTTTCATCATACACCTCCACATCATGGTGGGAGTTGTACATGGCGGGACGGATGAGTACGTTAAATCCCAGGTCGGTCCCAACGTAGGTGGTATTGTAACCCTGCTTTACAGCGTATACTGTGCCAAGCAGCACGCCGCATTCGGCGACGATGTACCTGCCCGGCTCTATCTGGAAGGTGGGGTAAATGCCGCGCTTTGCTGTCCAGCTGCCTATTATTTCGTCAAGCTGCTCTCCCAGGGCCTTAAGGTCAAGGCGCTTTTCTCCTTCCTGCTTGCGATAGGGGATGCCAAAGCCGCCTCCAAAGTCTATAAACTCCAGCTCGTCAAAGTTTTCGGCGATGGAGAGGAGGGTTTTTGCGGCCTCAACGTACGGCGTTGGCTCCATAAACAATGAGCCTATATGCTGATTTATGCCCACCAGCTTCAGGTTATGCTCCTTCAATATGCGCTTTACCTGGGGGATGAGATCAGGATATATCCCGAATTTTGTGTTGTTGCCGGCTGTCACCACCTTTTCACTGTGGCCGGCGCCTATTCCGGGGTTTATGCGAATGGCCACCTTGCCGCCTGGGTTGAGGGCCCCGTACTGCTTGAGCTGCGATATCGAATCAACGCTTATGGTGACCCCCTTTTCTATGGCAAACTCCATCTCCTGGGGGGATACGTTGTTGCTGATATAGAAGATCTCTTGTGGCTTGAACCCCGCTTTCTGGAGGAAGAATATCTCACCGGGGGATATGGCATCAGCATGCAGCCCTTCCTCATGGATTATCTTAAGCAGGTGTATGTTGGAATTGGCCTTTGTCGAATAGCATACCCGGAACTTGGGATAAGAGACCAACTTTACCATTTCCCTGCAGCGTTCTCTCAGTATGTTTTCGTTGTATACGTAAAGCGGGCTTCCGTATTTTTCAAGAAGCCGCTTGGGATTGGTGTTTCCATAAAAACGGGTGTTTTCAGTGTAATAGCTCTCCATGTTTTTCCCTCCATATGCAAGTTGGAAAAAGTCGATTTGCATTTTTAATGATAACACTATAGCAAAAGATTCGACGGTTTGTCAACGTGCTTGTGTGTATGATGGAAATAAATTATAATTATTTTAAAGCGGATAAAGGGTAGTGGAACCAATAAAAGGACCAAATAATGAGGGGTGGAATCAGTTGAAGGCTGGTTACATGGAGATATTTGAGGACATAAAAAAAGGAAAGATCGACAGGCTGTATTTGTTTTACGGCCAGGAAGGGTATGTGAAGGAACAGGCGCTTTCACAGCTTTCACAGGCGCTGGTAGCTCCGGGGCTTAAGGACTTGAATTATCAGGTGCTGGATGGCGAGGCTGCCAGCACCGACGATATCATCAATGCCTGTGAGACCCTGCCGTTTATGTCGGATAGAAGGCTGGTAGTGGTAAAGGATCTGCCTGCCCTGCTGCAGGGAGGGCGCAGCAATATTGACGAGGACAGGCTCAAGAGCTATTTGCCCAGGATACCCTCCTCCACCTGCCTGGTTTTTTATTGCACCGAGGAGGTCAACAAGCGAAAGGGCCTATTCACCGCCATAGATAAGGCGGGTAAGGTAATCGAGTTTGAGCTGCTGAAGCCCGCGGAGATAGCGACATGGATAAGAAGCACGCTTAAGCGCCACGGGAAGCAGATGGAGCCGTCTGCCCTGAAGTATTACGTGAGTATTGCCGGTAACAGCCTGGAGGATATATACAACGACCTTCAAAAGCTGATGGTGTATATAGGCGATAGGGATGTGATAACCCGCGCTGACATCGATAAAGTGGTGACGCCTGCTGTGGAATACACCGTATTCCAGCTGGTAGAGGCCATAGGCATGAAAAAAACCGACCAGGCCCTCGTTCTGCTTCATCAGCTGTTGGCCGAGGGCCAAAACATATTCGCATTGCTGGCGCTGATTGCCAGGCAGGTGCGCATAATATTTCAATGCAAGGGCCTTGCTGAAAAAGGGCTTTCGGCAGGAGAGATAGCGCAGAAACTGGGGCTTCACCCTTATGCCGTCAAAAAGGGGCTGGAGCAGAGCCGTTATTTCAGCATGGAACAGCTAAAGAGGGGGCTCAGGGAGTGCTTGAAGGTTGATTACGGCATAAAGAGCGGAAGAATACAGCAGCGTCTGGGGATTGAAATGCTCATCATAAACATGTGCAAAAAATGAGCCAACCCTGCTTGCTGAGGCGATGGCTCAATCGTCATATTACAAAATTGCCGCCACAGTATCCCTCTTTTTGGCCGGGGATAAATGGCGGTTTTTGTGTTTTTGGCATTATACAATTCGGTTAAAGATCGAGTGGTTGCGTCGTTTATGGAAGGGATACTATATATCCCCCACAAATTTAAAGGGTGAGTTCATGCCTTCAAGGGTGTACGGAAGTAGAGGATATTACTGTGCTGCTTGCTGCTGTGCCAATGCACGATTTAGACGGATAGCCAGTCTGGACTTTTTACGGTTGGCGGTATTTCTGTGAATAACGCCCTTTGAAACGGCCATATCGATCCTTTTGACCACTTGCGGGAACAGTGCTTTTGCACCGTCGATATCGCCGGCTTCCAGAGCCTTTTCAAATTTCTTGATCATGGTTTTGACGTTGGAGCGTATCATCTTGTTTCTTAGGGTACGCTTTTTTATGATCCTTATCCTTTTAAGGGCCGACTTGGTATTTGCCACCTATTTCACCTCCTTTACCAGTTCAACGGTAATTATTCTACCATGAGTAAAGCGCCAATGCAAGAATTAAGTTGGCACTAATTCTCTGTTAGCGTAAGCTGTGTGTAGCAGGGTATGTTTTGATTTTAGGGGTTCAGGTATAAAATCCAATCCTGATGATAAATTATAAGAAGTGAAAGAGAAGTGCTTGTTCTTTTTAGGTGACGGCTTGCTTGAAACTTTTCAAGACAGCTCTTTGCTTGAGAGTTTATAATTTTGAAAGGATGGTGGACAAATGGGAAACATACGTACCGATTTGGCGCTGGAAGCACGGGAGCTTTATCAGCAACAGAACAGAGGCCATATACCGGGGGTCAAGGTTGATGAGGAAGAGGTGGAAGGGGTAAAGATTTCACGGGTGCACATCATATCTCCTTTGGGCGAGGAAAGCCTGGGCAAACCCCAAGGAAACTATATAACTTTAGAAGCCCCCGATATAAAGAACAGGGACCCCGAGTTTCAGGAAACGCTCAGTAAACTCCTGGCACAGGAGATAGGCAAACTGGTAAGCCTTAATAAGAAAAGTGTGACTTTGGTAGTGGGCCTTGGAAACTGGAACATAACTCCCGATTCGCTGGGACCCAAGGTGGTCGACAGGTTGCTGGTTACCCGGCACATTCTTGAGTATATGCCTGACCAGGTGGATGACAGGCTGCGGCCGGTGTGCGCTGTAGCTCCCGGCGTACTGGGTATAACCGGCATTGAAACTGGGGAAATAATAAAGGGCATTGTGGAGAAGATAAGGCCCGACCTGGTAATCGCCATAGATGCTCTGGCTTCGCGCAGGACCGACAGGATTGGAGTGACAATACAGATCGCCGACACCGGTATAAGCCCTGGCTCGGGTATAGGCAACAAGCGGATGGGGCTTAACAAGGAGACGCTGGGCGTTCCCACCATCGCAATTGGCGTACCCACCGTCGTTTATGCATATACCATAGGGCGCGATTCCCTGCAGATGCTGATAGACCAGTTTGCCGATCAGGCCAGTCCGGGCAGTCAGTTTTATCAGATGCTCAAGCAAATGGACGAAGCCCAGCTGGATGCTTTGGTGCATCAGGTGGTAACGCAGGAGCTGGGGGATTTGGTGGTGACTCCCAAGGAGATAGACCTGCTGATAGGCTATGTGGCCGATGTGCTGGCCGATGGGCTCAACCTGGCCCTGCACGAAAATATGACCATAGAAGATATAAAGCATTTTATAAATTAAGATTGATGAAATGTGGCATATATGTTTTTGACCGCGAATATTTATATAAAGTATAAAAAGGTGAAAGAGGGATGTGGGGGATGGTACATATCCGGGTTATTAGAGCGAGAACTATTGCGTATTATGTCTTGGTGGCAGTGATCATAGGGTTAATAGCCTTTTTCGCCTATCAGCTAATAGCCAGGGTATGCAAGGGCAGCTTCTTTGCTCTGTTAAGCGATGGAAGCCCTGCGGGAGAGGGGCGTCAGCTGTATCTGAAGGTGCTCAATAAATTGAATGACCCACGAAACATCCTGGCGTATCAGATGCCGTTTTTGAGCGGCATCTCGGCCGAAAAGGAAGCTGCTAAAGAAACTGCTGTTGAAGCCAGCGTGTCCCGTGGAGAGCCCACACAGCGCCAAACTGAACAAAATATCGATGCGCCAGAGGTCTTTTTAAAGCATGATCCGGATATGTCCGAGGAGATAAAGATAGAGATATCCAAGATAAAGGATGATCTGGGGACCATTACCCTGACCGGGGAAGGGCCCCAGATACTCATATACCATACCCATTCTCGGGAAGCGTACAGGCCGGATCCCCAAAATCCTTATGGAGAGGTGGAGGCTTTCCGTAGCAATGACCTGAACTATACTGTGGTACGGGTAGGGGAAGAGCTGGCAAAGCATCTACAGGCTAAAGGGATTCCAGTGCTTCATGACCGTACCGAACACGAACAGGGTGACCATTCCACCGCCTATCAAAGGTCGCTGGAGACCATAAAGAAGCGAATGGCGGAATACAAGTCGTTACAAATATTTATAGACTTGCACAGGAATGCATATCAGCCGGGCGCAAAAAGCCCCGACGATGAGGTGGTGGTCATAGACGGCCAAAGGGTTGCCAAGCTTTTTGTGGTCATCGGCACTGGCGAAGGGTATATTGGCGGCTTTTCTGAGAAGCCCAACTGGAAGGAAAATTATAAGTTTGCCCTGCGGCTTACAAACAAATTGAATGAACTGTATCCCGGCATAGCAAAGCCCGTCTATGTCAAGCCTTCAAGATACAACCAGCACGTATCCACAAAGGCAATACTCATTGAGGTGGGCAGCAATTTGACCACGCTGGAGGAGGCCAAGCGGACCACCAAATATCTGGCCGAGGCTTTGAGCCAGATCATAGAATGATTGTATGTCAGACATATTCTCTCTCTATGTGGGGACCGACAAGCATGGGGTTTATATTGAGCAAGACCTCGTCTCCCACTTTTGCATCAATGTCGGTTATGTCTACTATAATATTGTGGGTGTTGATCTTCCCCAGTATGCGGACTTGCTTTCCACTGATGGTGACATACATCTTCTTGTTGAGCATCATTATATCCCTATATATAGCTCGACATATCGCGGATTCTAAAGGCATCCCTTGCTTTTTCAAGTCCAAAGCCGTCCAGGTATCCCACCGGTACGATTCCTATTTTTGTATTCCTGCGGGTCTTATAAGTATTGGCGTAGCCTATGTTGTGATTTTTGGGTATTTCTTTACATTCTATAATGGTTGATTTTAAATAGCCTATCTTTTGAAGCCCACAGGTATTTTTCACAATGGTTCTGCCCAGAAAGGCTGAGCCTATGCGTGAGGCGTCCAGATGCATTTGCGGATACATCAAAAAGGCTGACGAATTGCATATATGGAGCATGCCGGGTTGCAACCCGCTTTGGCGCATCAGGTTGACCGCGTCTATAAAGGCATTGTACTGGGAGTACACCGCCTTTGTTTTTTTGGAGAACGCAAAAGAGAAGTGCGAGTATGTGCCTGTAATTCTGATGTTTTCTAAACCTTTAAGGAGTGTACAAGCTTGGGGAATTTCGCTAGGCAAAAAGCCGAATCGTCCAAACCCTGTATCTATTTTTAGATGAAAGTCTGCTGTTGTGTTGAGCTTTAAAGCCGCATCGTTTAATATTATAGCTGATGTCAGGGAACCCACAGTAGCCGTTACTTTATTTTTGACAATTAATAAGGCTTTGTCTTCCTGATTGGTGGGGGTGAGAAGAAGAACCCTTTTGAACCCATTTTTGGCTAAACAGACCGCATCCTGAGTATTGGATACGCCAAAAAAATCTATCCCGTTTTCCTGTAATATGCCCGCAAATTCCAGCAGTCCAAGGCCGTAACCGTTAGCCTTTAAAATAGCGATTATCTTTGATCTCGATAAACCTTTTATGATTTCAATATTTTTGATGAGTTTATCCTTTTCAATGATCAGTTTATTCATCTAATGTTTTACCTCCGGCCGTTCTCAGGTTTTTAATGATAAAGAATCTCCTTCTCGTTTTGCGATATATCCTTTGGACTGCTTCCACGGCAAAATACACAAGCGGGTTGAATACGTAATCCAATTCACCTATGAACTCGGTAAATTTGCCACCAAATCCTTTTTTAAATCGATAAAGGCCGTACAAAGGGTGGTTTTTGTCGACGTTTCCTGATACACCCCTGAAGTCATATATATCGCAGCCCCTTTCAACAGCCCATTTGATCATTTCCCACTGCAAGAGATAGTTGGGCATTACATTCCTGTGCTGGTTGCTGCTGGCACCATAGAGATACCAGCATTTATTGCCATATGCTACCGCAATGGCTCCGGCGATCATATTTCCACGGTAGTAAGCAAGGTAAAGCCTTATATTATCGGGACCCAAGCAGTCAAGCATTTTTTCGAAATAAGAGGCGCTCCTTACAACGAATTTATCCCTTATGCCCGTTTCAACCATTATCTTGTGAAATTCAGGAATGTCATCTTTAGAGCCTATCCTGATTTCCACCCCTTTTCTCATTGCCAGCCTTATGTTGTACCTTACCTTCTGATGAAAAGACATCAGAAGCTCTTCTTCGGTCTTGTTCTTTATATCCAGGCGAAAGACAAAGCGGGGCTGTGCCCCTTCAAAATCCTTTGAATTGCTTTTGATTCTAAACCCCAGTTTTTTAATTATTTTCTGGAATTCAAGGTCATCTTTTTCCACATCAGGGTCTAATTTGAGTACATAGCTTTTATATCTCCGGGCCACCTTTCTTGCTTTATCAATCAGCTCTTTTATTGTGGCATAATCATGTATATCGCACACCGGTCCACGAGGGGAATACATTATAGTATATAGTATAGTTTACAAAAGGAAGCTTTCTTATAAGCAGGCTCATTGCACCCTTGATATTGCCCTGGTTGTCTTTGACCGTTATTATTTCGTTTAGCCAGTTTGATTTAACCTCTGCCCATTTTAAGGACTGCATGAAGTGGCCTTTCGGATGCGACTGTATAAATTTTTCATATTTTTCCCTATCAACATCAGCCATGGCTGTACCTCCTCTTTATCGGTTGTGGCCCTCTTATATTAAGTACCCTTGGCTGGGGCAAAAAGTTTTTGCTTTTGGCTGTCTCTTAATAAACGTAGCATTTGAAACTTTATAATTGCCACATTGAAAATAACATAGTATTATCTCTATAGGCTGTAATGTGAGATACAAGAAAGCTTTATCTTCTACGAGATGGAGATGAATTGCTAAAAATATGATAAAATATTTTCTGGGTGATAGCTGATGTATGAGGCTCAGAAAAACCGTATAGGGTATGAGGAGCAATACACAGGCCATTGAAGGCGCTGTGCCGCCTTTCCAAAATCTGTATAACTGACGAGAGTAGCTGGCCAGTCTGCTGTTGAGCAGATATGCCAAACTTCTTATGAAGCCACCACCTCTACAGGTGCTGGTAGTTCACTATTATAATTTAAGTGGTATATAATTATAGTTAACGAAGCACGAAGGAGGAATAAAGCATACCATGCCCAATCCTAGACAAAGCAAGATACGAAATTTCTGTATAATTGCCCATATAGACCATGGGAAGTCCACCCTTGCCGATCGTTTGCTGGAGACGACCGGTACTTTGACTGAAAGGGAGATGCAGGATCAAGTACTGGATACAATGGAACTTGAACGGGAACGCGGCATTACCATTAAGGCCCAGGCTGTAAGGTTGGTGTACAAATACAAGGATGGGGAGGAGTATATATTAAACCTTATCGATACTCCGGGCCACGTGGACTTTACCTACGAGGTTTCCAAGAGCCTGGCAGCGTGTGAAGGGGCGTTGCTGGTGGTCGACGCATCCCAGGGTATACAGGCACAAACCCTTGCCAACCTCTATCTGGCTTTGGAGCATGACCTGGAGATTATACCGGTCATCAACAAGATTGACCTTCCCAGCGCACGGCCTGACTGGGCAAAGGCGCAGATTGAAGAGGTGATCGGGCTGGACGCCAAGGATGCGCCGCTTATTTCAGCAAAAAACGGCATAGGCATAGAGGAAGTGCTGGATAGGATTATTGAGAGAATTCCGCCACCCGAAGGCGATGAGGATGCTCCTTTAAGGGCCCTGATATTCGATTCGTTTTACGATAACTACCGGGGGGTTATCACATACGTCAGGATAAAAGAGGGCTCAGTAAAGCCGGGGCAGCGTATAATGATCATGTCCAATGGTAAGGAATTCGAGGTCACCGAGGTGGGTATATTCCGGCCACATCTCGTTCCTGTAGATGAGCTCAGGGCAGGAGATGTAGGCTATATCGCTGCTGGGATAAAGAATGTAGGCGACACCCGGGTGGGAGACACCATAACCAGTGCGGACAGGCCGGCTTCTGAACCTCTTCCTGGATATAAAAAGCTTCAGCCCATGGTTTACTGCGGCATTTACCCGGCCGATGGAGCAAAATACGAAGATTTGAAGGAGGCTTTGGCCAAGCTTCAGCTGAACGATGCATCGCTGGTGTTTGAGCCTGAGACGTCGGCTGCTTTGGGATTTGGTTTCAGGTGTGGCTTCCTGGGGCTGCTGCATATGGAGATCATCCAGGAGCGGCTGGAACGGGAGTATGACCTGGACCTGGTAACCACCGCTCCCAGCGTGGTGTACCGCGTATACAAGAAAAACGGCGAAATGGTGGAAGTCTCCAATCCGACCGAAATGCCGCCGCCTGCCGAGATAGACCACACGGAGGAGCCGGTGGTGAGGGCTCAAATCATAACCCTCACCGAGTATGTTGGAGACATTATGGAGCTGTGCCAGGAACGTCGCGGAGAGTACAGGCATATGGAATATCTGGAGAGCACAAGGGTGATGCTCACATACGAGCTACCGCTTAACGAGATCATATACGACTTTTTTGATGCGCTCAAGTCCAGGACAAAGGGATATGCATCGTTTGACTATGAGCTGATAGGATATAAGGAGTCGGACCTGGTTAAGCTGGACATCTTGCTCAACGGGCAGGTGGTGGATGCCCTTTCAGTCATAGTGCACAGGGATAAGGCCTATGCCAGGGGACGGGCCATCGTTCAAAAACTGAAGGAGGTCATACCGCGCCACCTGTTTGAGATACCCATTCAGGCGGCTATTGGAAGCAGGGTTATAGCACGCGAGACCATAAAGGCCTTGAGAAAAGATGTCCTTGCCAAGTGTTACGGCGGAGACGTCACCCGCAAGAAAAAGCTGCTGGAAAAGCAGAAGGAGGGCAAGAAGAGGATGCGCCAGGTGGGCTCTGTAGAGGTTCCTCAAGAGGCTTTCATGGCCGTACTCAAGCTCAATTAGGGGAGAAGGAGAGCCATATGCGCCAACTGGGGGTTTATATACACTTTCCGTTTTGCCTCAAGAAATGCCATTACTGCGATTTTCCGTCCTATCAGGGAATGAAGCGGTGGATGGAACCTTATCTTGAGGCCCTGTTCAGGGAGATACTCGAATGGAAGGGTGAAGTTTGCGATTACGCCGTTAAAAGCATATATCTGGGTGGGGGTACTCCTACCCTTTTTTCTGGCAAGCAGATAGCCAGAGTGCTGGAGGTGTGCTTTAAGAGCTTCAATGTGCGGAAAGATGCGGAAATCACCATTGAAGCCAACCCTGGCACTGTTGACCTGGACAAGCTGTCCGCGCTAAGGGGTGCCGGAGTGAACCGCTTGAGCATAGGATTGCAGGCGTGGCAGGATAAGCATTTGAGGTTTCTGGGGAGGATACACAGCAGCAGCGATTTTGTTCAAAGCGTGATGTACGCTAAAGAGGCAGGGTTTGAAAATATAAATGTGGACGTGATGTTTGGACTGCCCTATCAGACAGTTGAGGACTGGCTGGAGACCCTTGAGAAGGTGTGTTCATTTGAGATACAGCATATATCCATGTACAGCTTGAAGGTGGAGAGCGGTACCCCATTGCATCGATGGTATGAGCAGGGAAAGTTTTCGCTTCCCACTCAGGAAGAGGACAGGCTTATGTATTACAAGGGTAGGGAGTACGTGAGCGGGTTTGGACTTAAACAGTACGAAATATCCAATTTCGCCATACCGGGTAAGGAATGTGTCCACAACCTTATATACTGGCACAACGAGGAGTATATAGGGTGCGGAAGTGGAGCGCATTCCTATTTTAATAATGAAAGGTTTTCAAATACCAGCGATGTAGAGGAGTATATACAGGCGGTGATGAATGGTACACAGAGGATAAACTACCGCGAGAAGATAGGGGAAGAGGATGAGCGCTTTGAAACCGTAATGCTGGGGCTTCGCCTGGTGGAGGGTGTCAACAAACAGAGATTTAAGGCCAGGTTTGGCAGGGACATAGAGTTCTACTATGGTAAAACCATAAAAAAGCTGATGAAGCAGGGGTTGTTGATAGATGATGAGGTCTCCATTAGGCTTACCGAAAAGGGGATGGATGTTCAAAATGTCGTTTTGCTAGAATTTATGCAATAGTGCAAAAAGGTTTTCGTTTTCTGCGAAAGCCTCCAGCAAAACGGTAGCATATTAACTTGATTGCTCATGAAATGGACCCTCCGCATTATTCTTCTTTACATAATTCCTCCATAAGTTTTTGATCCTTTTCCTTTGTTTTCCTCCGACAGACAAAGACTATTTTTTGTTTGCTATACAATTCTCTGGTAGCACATTAAAACGGGCATACTTTTTAAAGGCTTCCCACAATTTTACATCAAAACAGATTGCGGTAACCTTATTGTTTGCCATATAGCTTAAAGTTAGGGCAGAAGAAAGATGAATGGCGTCAAATCCTCGCAGGGAATGAGTATAAGTCAGTTCTCCGGCCAGGTCTATCAGTTCGTCGGTAATCTCGATTTTAAAGTAGTTTTTCCAATCTTGCTTCAAGGCAGCAACAATTTCATCATGTGTACCGATATCGATAAGTTTTTCGCGGCAGGCACGTGCAAAGGCGGATCGCGCTTCAGCATAGGCAACTTTACAAGTGGCAACTATTAAAGAGTTCTGCACGGCCTCCCGAACCAGAGAAGTCCCTTCTTCGTTAATATACAGTTTAACCAAAGCGCTTGTATCAAGATATACTATCATCGCCTATCCTCCGATACAATATCGGAAACATTTCTGCCTTTGTTGATGGAATGAAGTATTGTCGTTCCTCTAGGTTTTTCTCCGTTCCAGGAAGCGATTTCTTTGTCCAGCATTTCAATGATTCCCTGCGGAAGAGAATTATCTGCCGGCATCAGTTTTGCAATGGGTTTTCCTCTGTCTGTTACCTGTATTGTTTTACCGCTCTTAACCAGTTTCAAATAACGGCTCAAAGAATTTTTGAGCTGTCGTATGCCTACATATTCCATATTAGGGACACCTCCTTTGTAGCTATATTATAACCTAAATGTAGCCACATTACAAGAGAAAAAACTAGGAATATAAAGCAATTTGATTTCAAAAAGAAACAAGGCGCATTTGTAGCCCTCCTTATGGTGTGCCTTGATCATCTAATATCCTAGCAGTTTTTGAGACATTTTTGCTTCGAACACCTATTCGTGGTGGTAAATATCTTTATATCTATTCGAGGCAATAGTGCAAAAACCTATTGACAAACAATTGCTGAAGTGTTAACTTAAATATAGATTAGCACTCAACGGTCGAGAGTGCTAACAGAAAGAGGGGTGATATCTATGCAACTGGGCAAGCGCAAGCTGCAGATACTGCAGGCGGTAATAGATGATTATATCTGTTCGGGAGAGCCGGTAGGCTCCAGAACGATAGCCAAAAAATACGGCATGGGTATCAGCCCTGCTACCATAAGGAACGAAATGTCTGATCTGGAAGAGATGGGGTACTTACATCAGCCGCACACGTCAGCAGGGCGTATTCCATCGGATAAGGCATACCGGCTGTATGTAGACAAATTGATGAAGATCAGGATGCTCACCGCTGCTGAAGCTGAATACATCAAGAAGATATACGAGCAGCGCACTGCTGAAATAGAGAAGGTCATAGAGCAGGTGGCCAGGATACTGTCGGATATCACCAATTACACCTCGGTGGTGCTGGGGCCACAGCTCAATAAGGTACTGATAAAGCGCATTGAATTGATACCTGTGGACGGGCAATATGCCCTTTTGCTGGTGGTAACCTCTGCCGGTATAATAAAGGATACCATTATCCGGATACCAGCCGATGTCGATTCGGGATACCTGAACCGAGTTTCCAACATGCTTACGGTGCACTATCGCAACAAGACGTTTGCAGAGGTGGATATAAACTCCATCCAGGATGTGCAGAAGGAGATGACGAGACAGAAGGAGTTTTTCAACTCCCTGGTAGACGCTTTAACGGAGAGCATTGCTCAGAAGGAACAAACTGAGGTGTATCTGGGAGGTACCACAAATATATTCAATTTTCCGGAATACCGGGATATTAGGAAGGCCAAGGCATTTTTGAGCCTTATGGAGCAGAAGGATTTGCTGTACAGCCTTCTGAGCAAGTTCGATAAAAAAGGGGTGACCGTGGTCATAGGGACCGAGAACGAGTGCGAGCAGATGAAGGAATGCAGCATAGTGATGACTACCTACAGCATAGGAGACAAGGTGCTGGGTACTATGGGCCTTATAGGGCCTACCCGCATGGAATATTCCAAAGCGGTTTCGGTGGTCCGCTACGTGGGCGAGACGGTGAGCAAGTACTTGACTTCCCTTTTTGAGGAGTAATATAATTTTCAGGCTGTTTGCAAAATATCTTAAGGGCGGTGAATTTTTTGATGATGAATAACCAGGATTTGCCAAAAGAGGACCAATTGATGGATCAAGCCATCAATGAGAATGAGGACTTAAAGCAAAATGTCCAAGATGCTGTTGCCATTGAAGGTGACCAGGGCGATAAGCCTCTGGAAGAGCGCGATGCTGGAGGAGAGGTAGAACAGCGACAGGAGGAGGGCTGTGTGCGGGATGAGCAGCCCCTTCCTACTGTTGAGAGCCTGCAACAGCAGCTTGAAAAGGTCATGCAGGAGAGAGACGAATACCTCTCGCTGGCCCAAAGGATTCAGGCAGATTTTGACAATTACAGAAAAAGGAATAAAAACGCTATAGCCGAAGCATATGATGCTGCAACTGCCGATGTTGTAAAGTCGTTTTTGCCCATTTTGGATAACCTGGAAAGGGCTCTCGATTCGGCCAAGGAGAGTTCTTCCCATGAAGCCATTGCCAAAGGCGTTGAGATGGTTGCGCGGCAGTTCAAGGATGTACTTAAGAAGCTGGGGGTGGAAGAGATAGATGCTCTGGGTAAGGCCTTTGACCCAGAGCTTCATGAGGCTGTCATGAGAGCCGAGGCCGAGGAAGGCGTTGAGGATAACACTGTGGTTGAAGTTTTTCAAAAAGGTTATAAATACAAAGATAGGGTAATACGCCACAGCATGGTCAAAGTGGCTGTGAAGCAATAATCTTGAAATTTTAAATTGGAGGATAAAAGGAGGAATAAATATGGGAAAGGTGATTGGAATAGACCTTGGAACCACCAACTCATGCGTTGCTGTCATGGAAGGCGGACAACCGGTGGTAATTCCCAATGCAGAGGGTGCCAGAGTGACTCCTTCTGTTGTAGCGTTTACCAAAACAGGGGAGCGCTTGGTGGGGCAGGTTGCTAAGCGGCAGGCCATAACCAACCCTGAGCGCACCGTAATCTCCATAAAAAGGCATATGGGCACCAATTACAGGGTTAAAATAGATGATAAGGAGTATTCGCCTGAGGAAATATCTGCAATGATCCTCATGAAGCTGAAACAGGATGCAGAGGCCTATTTGGGTGAGAAGATAACCCAGGCCGTTATCACTGTGCCGGCTTACTTTAACGACAGCCAGCGCCAGGCTACCAAGAATGCGGGAAGGATTGCCGGGCTGGAGGTGCTACGTATAATCAACGAGCCCACCGCTGCAGCTTTGGCGTACGGCCTTGACAAAGAGGGCAACCAGAAGATACTGGTGTATGACCTGGGCGGTGGAACCTTTGACGTATCCATACTTGAAATCGGTGAGGGCGTGTTTGAAGTGCTGGCTACCAGCGGTAACAACCGCCTGGGAGGAGATGACTTTGATCAGAGGATCATCGATTATATAGCCGACGAATTTATGAAAGAGCATGGCATTGACTTGAGAAAGGATAAAATGGCTCTACAGAGGCTAAAGGAGGCGGCCGAAAAGGCAAAGATAGAGCTTTCCAGCACGCTTACCACCAACATAAATCTCCCGTTCATTACGGCCGATGCCTCGGGTCCCAAACACCTTGACATGACACTTACCAGGGCTAAGTTTGAGGAGCTGACGGCTGATTTGGTAGAGATGACCATGGGCCCGCTGAGACAGGCCCTCAAGGATGCCGGGCTTACCCCCGACGATATCGACAAGGTAATCCTTGTGGGAGGTTCCACCAGGATTCCTGCGGTTCAGGAGGCTGTGAGAAAAGCCACCGGCAAGGAGCCCTACAAGGGAATCAATCCCGACGAGTGCGTGGCAATCGGCGCCGCTATCCAGGCAGCTGTTCTGGCGGGAGAGGTAAAAGATGTGCTGTTGCTTGACGTTACGCCCCTTTCGCTGGGTATTGAGACGCTGGGCGGAGTATTCACCAAGATTATAGAGAGGAATACCACCATACCGACCAGAAAGAGCCAGATATTCACTACTGCTGCTGATGGTCAGACCAGCGTTGAGATACATGTGCTGCAGGGCGAGAGGGAGATGGCGGCTGACAACAAGACGCTTGGGCGCTTTATATTGGACGGAATACCTCCTGCTCCCAGAGGCGTACCTCAGATCGAGGTGACGTTTGACATAGACGCCAACGGCATCGTACATGTCTCTGCAAAGGACCTGGGTACAGGTAAGGAGCAGAAGATCACCATTACGGCAACTACTCACCTGTCTGAAGATGAGATACAGCGGGCCATTAAGGATGCCGAAAAGTACGCCGAGGAAGACAAGAAGCGCAGGCAGCTGGTGGAGGCCAAGAACAACGCTGACTCCCTCATCTACAACACCGAGAAGACCATGAAGGAGATGGGGGATAAGATCAGCAAGGAAGATAAGGACAGGATCCAGAAGGAGATCGAGGCCACCAGAAAGGCCATAGAGAGCAACGATATAGACAAGATCAAGGCTGCTACCGAGAAGCTCACCCAGGTCTCGTATGAAATATTCGGCAGGATATATCAGCAACAGGCCAGGGCTTCCGGTGGGGCTTCCGGCCAGGATGCACCCGGCAAGGAAAAGAGAGCAAAGGATGACGATGTGGTAGATGCCGATTATGAAGTGATGGACGACAATAAATAATTGATGTATAATAGTTTGTGTTCGCAAGCTGGGAAAAGCCAAAACCGTCACGGTTTTGGCTTTTTCCAGAATTCTTTTTTATTGCATTTGCGGTGTGAGGCATGGCGGGAAGGTGGTGAGTGGGCTTGGAAAAGAAGGACTACTATGAGATACTGGGAGTAGATCGCAACGCTACCGAGGAAGAGATCAAGAGGGCTTACAGAAATCTGGCAAAGAAGTACCATCCCGATTTGAATCCGGGCAATCCTGAAGCCGAAGCCAAGTTCAAGGAGATCAACGAGGCCTACAACGTGCTGATCAATCCCGAAACCCGTGCCCAGTATGACAGGTATGGCCATGAAGGGCCAACAGGGCAAGGGTTTGGCGGGTTTGATTTTGGCGGCATAGATGACATATTCGATATGTTCTTCGGGGATATCGGGTTTGGTACCTCCAGCAGGCGTCGAAGGAATGCGCCTGTACGGGGAGCCGATATCCGCTATGACCTGGATATATCCTTTGAGGAGGCAGCCTTTGGCACCAAGAAGGAGATAGAGGTTGCCCGCATGGAAACCTGTCCCGAATGCAAGGGTACAGGTGCAAAGAGCGGTACACAGCCTGTGACCTGTCCGGTATGTAAAGGGACGGGGGAGATCTCGTATTCACAGACTACAGCTTTTGGGCGCTTTGTAAACGTGAGGACGTGCGACAGGTGCCATGGAGAGGGCACAATAATAGAGGAGCCGTGCAAGCGCTGCAATGGCAGGAAGAAGATAAAGAGAATAAGGAAAATCAGCATAAATATCCCTGCCGGGATTGACAGCGGCCAGGTCATCACTTTAAGGGGAGAGGGCGAAGCAGGAGAGCGCGGTGGCCCACCGGGAGACCTGTACGTGTATGTAACGGTGCGACCTCACAAGATTTTCAAGCGGGAAGGATATGATGTGTACTGTGAGGTGCCCATAACTTTTGGGCAGGCAGCGCTGGGTGCAGAGATTGAGGTGCCCACCCTTGAGGGCAAGATGAAATACCGCATCCCTGAAGGCACACAGCCGGGCACGGTATTTCGCTTGAAAAATAAAGGTATCCCGCATTTGAGAAGCAGTTCGCGGGGAGACCTGTATGTGAAGGTAAACATAGAGGTGCCCAGGCGGCTTACCGAAAAGCAGAAGGAGCTCATAAGGCAGTTTGAGGAGCTGAGCAGGGAACACAGGGAGCAAGATGAGAAAAAATCCTTTTTCGATAAGATGAAAGACGCTTTTGGCGTTTAACTGGTTGTATAGCGGTTTATCATTTCAATGAAGGCGGAGGGATGAGATATGAACTGGATAGAAATAAGCATAAAGACGACTCATGAAGGGGTTGATGTGATGGCCCAGCCCCTGTATGAAGCGGGGGTTGAGGGGGTTGTGATTGAGGACCCCAGGGAGATTTCCGCCTTCATTGAGGAAAATGCTGATTGGGAGCTGGTGGACGAGTCGATTTTGAAGGATTTAAACGATGAGGTGACCCTTAAGGGGTACTTGCCCAACGATGCCGAGTTTCACGACAAGCTCCAGTACATCAAGGAGAGGATAAAGTGGCTGAAGGAGCAGGACCTGGGCTTTGATGTGGGATCGGGCGAGCTGAGCCTTGCCAGCATGCACGAGGAGGACTGGGCAAACAGCTGGAAGAAGTATTTCAAGCCGGTCAAGGTGGGGCAAAGGATTGTGGTCAAGCCCACGTGGGAAGAATACCGCCCTCAGGAAGGCGAGATAGTGCTGGAGCTCGATCCCGGTATGGCGTTTGGAACGGGAACGCACCAGACCACCATCCTTTGCATACAGGAGCTTGAAAGACATGTTTTTCCTTCGAGCCGCGTGCTGGATGTCGGATGCGGGACGGGTATTCTGGCCATCGCTTCACTGCTTTTGGGGGCAGGGCATGCGGTGGCGGTGGACATTGATCCCAATGCCGTAAGGATTGCACGCCAAAACGCCATGCAAAATGGAGTGCTTTCCCGGATGGATGTGCTTCAGGGCAACCTGGTCGACAGGGTGGAAGGCAAATACGACCTGGTTGTGGCCAACATCATAGCCGATGCCATCATCGCACTCACCCGGCCGGTGAAGAACTTCTTGAACACCGGCGGAGTCTTCATAGCTTCGGGTATCATACTCGATCGGCTGGATGACGTGCTTGAAGCCATGAAAAGAGAAGGCTACAGGCAGATTGAACATCGTACCATGGACGACTGGGCGGTCGTGGTGGCCAGGCATGCATAGGTTTTTTATAGATAGAGAGCGAATCAGGCGAGATACGGTGATGATTGAGGGCGAGGATGCCGAGCACATCCACAGGGTGCTGCGCCTACGCCGGGGAGATACTATAGAGCTGTGCGACGGCCAGGGAAACGATTATGAAGCCGTGATAAAGAGTGTGGGCAAAAATGGGGTTGAGGTTCATATAGAGAAGAGCTTTCCCAGTCAGGGCGAACCCAGGGTCAAGGTAGTTCTGTATCAGGCCATCCCCAAAAGCGCCAAGATGGATCTGATAATACAGAAGTGCGTTGAGCTGGGAGTGCACAAGATCGTCCCGGTGGTTACGGCAAGGACCATAGTGAAGCTCAGCGCTACGGAAGATGAAATCAAGAAGGCCTCTCGCTGGCAGAGGATTGCCAGAGAGGCGGCCAAGCAGAGCAGGAGGGGGATTATCCCAGAAGTATCCTTGCCTGTGCCGTTCAGCCGAGCGATACACCAGTCGCCTGAAATGCTTCGCATATTCCCGTGGGAAAACGAAAGGAAGGCGGGGCTTAAAAATCTTTTTGAATCCTCAAGCAGCTGGGAGGATGGCATAGCCATTATGGTAGGCCCCGAGGGTGGCTGGGAAGAGCAGGAGGTTGAAGCGGCAAGGGAGATGGGCTGGAATACCGTTTCCCTTGGGCCCAGGATATTGAGGACCGAAACGGT
Organism: Caldicoprobacter oshimai DSM 21659; assembly: GCA_000526435.1. Taxonomy (GTDB): domain Bacteria; phylum Bacillota; class Clostridia; order Caldicoprobacterales; family Caldicoprobacteraceae; genus Caldicoprobacter; species Caldicoprobacter oshimai. The sequence continues at coordinate 787,249 of JAGB01000001.1, read as the reverse complement.
GGGAGTGGCTATATTATCTGCAATCATGTTTTATACAGGGGAGATGCAATGGACAGCGGAGTAGAAAGAAAGAGCGTTGCTTTTTACACCTTAGGCTGCAAGGTCAATCAGTACGATACCCAGGCCATGATGGAGCAGTTTGAAAGCCGAGGGTATCGCATAGTGGATTTCGATGAAAAGGCCGATGTGTACGTGGTCAATACCTGCACCGTGACCAACCTGGCTGATAGGAAGTCTAGACAGATGATACGCAAGGCGCATCGGACCAATCCCGATGCCGCCATTGTGGTGGTGGGCTGCTTTGCCCAGAGGTCGGCCGAGGAAGCTATGAAAATTCCAGGTGTCAAGCTGGTGCTGGGCACGCAGGATCGACACAGGATTGTGGACCTGGTGGAACAGGCGCAGTCCACCGGAGAAGTGGTGGTTGACGTCAAGGATATAATGAAGGCTAAAGAATTTGAGAGCACCCCGATAAGCTCATATGAAGGAAGGACCAGGGCCATTCTCAAGGTCCAGGAGGGCTGCAATCAGTTTTGCACTTACTGCATAATACCATACACCCGCGGTCCCATAAGGAGCAGGCACCCACAGGAGGTGCTGGAAGAGGCAAGGCGTTTGGCGGGTGCCGGGTTTAAGGAAATAGTGCTGACGGGGATTCATCTGGCTTCGTATGGAATGGACCTCCGAAAAGAACTGGAGGGCGTCAACCTGGTCTATCTGCTTGAAGGTTTAAATTCAATAGAGGGGTTGGCGAGAATACGCTTAGGTTCAATCGAACCCAACTTTATAACCCCGGAATTTGTGGAGGGCATTCAAAAACTCCGCAAGGTATGCCGACATTTTCACGTTCCGCTCCAGAGCGGCAGCGATACCGTTCTCAAAAGGATGAAAAGGCGGTACACCACAGAGCAGTACAGCCAGGCCATAGGCATGATACGTGAGAGTTTCCCCGACGCCGCCATAACCACCGACGTGATGGTGGGGTTTCCCGGGGAGACCGATGCCGAGTTTGAGGAGACCGTTAGCTTTGTACAGAAGATTGGGTTCAGCAGGCTGCACGTGTTCCAGTACTCCCGCAGGGAGGGAACCCCTGCGGCGGAATTCCCCAATCAGGTGCCGGCGAGGATAAAGGAGGAGCGCAGCCGCATACTGATAGATGTGGGGCATCGGATGGCCCGGCGCTATATGGAGGGGTTTGTGGGCAGGGTCGAGGAAGTCTATTTCGAGCAGGAAAGCCCGTATGGGCCTCAAACCTATGAGGGATACACTCAGCACTATATAAGGGTGGTGGCAAACAGCCAAGGGGATTTGAAGGGGCAAATCCTGAAAGTTCTGCTGAAGGAAGTAAGGAATGATTATATGGTGGGTAAAGTGCAAAACGGGTGATGGCAGACAGGATTTGCTGTCGGACATCCAGGGGATGAATTGATTGCGAATATGTGGTAGAATTATGTACAGGGATTGAATTTAAAACAGCGTTAGGAGGGTAACAACAGTTAAAAATAACAATACAAAATGATATAATTTTAATTGGGTGATTATCGATGTTGTTGAGTATACAAAAAGTTAAAGAAACATACAACATTAGCAGAAGTACATTAATAAATTGGGAAAAGGAAGGGTTAATAACTCCAATTAGGACACCAAAAGGGAGAAGAAGATATAAAAAAGAAGGGGAAAGACATGATAACAATACAGGCTAAACTTACTTTCCCAAGCAAGGAAGATGAGCAAATAGTGCTGGATTTAATGAGAAGATGGTCATCCTGCATGAGATATGCATATAACAGGCTTTTAGAAGGCTCGAACAGAAACACACTAAAAAGAGAACTACAGGGGGTTTTTAATTTAAATTCGAGGTATGTAGATGATGCGATAATGAAGGCAAAGAGCGTTTTAGAGTCTTGCAGAGAAAGGGACGAAAACCCCAGCAAGGTTATTTTTGGGGGCAGGAGTTTGTTTGAGAGGCTCAAGAAACGGCACATAAACGGTAAGGCATACGAGAGGTTAAGACAAGAGTGGCAAGAGAGAAGAAAAGGCAACCTCTACTCAAGAGGTGACAGGAGCAAGAAAGGGAATCTCAACACAAGGATTGAGATATATGAAAATAGTGCTAGACTAAGAATCAACATAGGAGAAAGAAAGTATGCGTATGCAAGGATACAAGCGGGATGGAAAAAAGGGAAGAGCCGGGAGGGATTGCTGCAAGCAATCAGCACTTGTGGAGAGGCTTATTCGGTTGAGCTAAAGCTTAAGAACGGCAAGGTATATGCCTACTTTACGATTGAAGAAGACTTTCCAGAAGCTGTGGTAATGAAGGAAAATGGGGTCATAGGCATAGACATTAACGCATATCCGAATCACATAGCGTGGGCGGAAGCGGATGTGAATGGGCAGCTTGTAAGTTACGGGAAGATTCCGATGCCGCATCTTGCGAGCGGTAATTCAAACAAGAGGGAATATTTTAGATGGCAGTATGCCCACGAGGTAGTAAGGCTAGCGGAAGAAAAGAAAAAAGCAATAGTAATCGAGAGGTTGGATATAAGGGACAAAGGGAAGAGAAGAGACTATTCGGGGAGGGAATCGAGGAGGATAAGGCATAATTTCAGCTACAGGTCGCTTTTGGAGAAGGTCAAGATTTTAGCACAGCGGAAGGGTATACAGGTTATAGAGGTTAATCCCGCATATACATCAGTGATAGGGCTTTTAAAATATACGCCGCAGTATATGATAAGCAAGGACGTAGCGGCGGCGTATGTAATAGCGAGGAGAGGGCTTGGACTAAAAGAGCAGATTCCGGATGGGTATATGGCAATTGTAGAGCATTTAGATGCTGGGGAATTAGAGGGATTGAAAGGGCATGTAAAGAAAACGGTTAAGAATAAACAGTTGAGGAAGAAACATTTGAGAGAAATAGACAGGGTTAAAAAGTTTATACAAAGCCTTGGGAGTGAGCCAGGGGAGGAATCAAGGCCACTGGGTGGAACAAGTCTTGGTGCCTGTAGCGATAGCTATAAACTCTGGCGAGTTCTCAAGGTAGCGGTGGTAACGCCACTCTCTCCTGAGAGGGTATTAAGAGATGTCTCTGTCCTGAGGGGGGTATTGTTCTCAGGGCAAGTGGGGAGACCCGGATAAGGGCGTGAGTTCCTGCTTCTTGGGGCAGCAGGGGCTATGGTTGTCCCAAATACCGCCAGCTGGGGCTGGGACAACTTGAAAGGCGGTAAGAAATACCCCAGCCGTCTAAACTTGTGCAGTTTTGTACAGTTTAGATGACCAGGTAATCTTATGGATGACTGCATATTCTGTAGGATAGTGGATAAGCAAATACCTTCCAGGATAGTGTATGAGGATGACAGCATACTGGCTTTTCATGACATCGACCCTAAAGCGCCTGTACACGTGCTGGTAATACCCAAGCAGCACATCCCCTCCATCAATGAGGTGACCCAAGAGAACAGCCAGGTAATTGCCCACATATTTGCCACCATGCCTAAAATTGCGCAGCAATTGGGCATAAAGGACAGCGGATACAGGGTGGTGGTAAACTGCGGCAAGGATGCAGGGCAGGCGGTAAACCACCTGCATTATCATGTGCTGGGTGGCAGAAGCCTTACCTGGCCGCCGGGCTGATGCCCTCGATTTTTGTTTGTTGACACATGAGGGAAGTACGGGTTATAATAATTACAATACTACGCTCAACCCTTTTTGCGGGTGAGGGCAATTTGTGGATTTGAGGTGGCTGACCAGTCTGCGTGTTGCAGGCCAATAAGCTTACTGATAATTGTCTTGGCGGAGGGAGGGAGAAGGCATGGCGGAAGTTGAAGTCAGAGTTGGAGAGAACGAATCATTTGAGAGCGCTTTAAGGCGTTTTAAGCGTCAGTGTGCTCGTGCAGGCATTCTGGCTGAGCTGCGCAAGCGAGAGCACTACGAAAAGCCCAGCGTACGGCGCAAGAAGAAGTCTGAAGCTGCGCGCAGAAAGAGAAAGTATCGTTAATTAGGTTAGGTAGAAGATGAGGTTGTCCCTCCCTCATTTGGCAGGAAGAAAGCTGTGGAAAGACAGACTATGGAATTGGCAGCGATGGAAAGAAGGTCCTTTTGACAGTAAGGGGTTATGGCAAAAGGGAGGAAACGAATTACAAATGTCTAAAGACCTGGTGCATCTGCACCAGGTCTTTTAGTATACAATATAATCTATTAATTAATATCCATTTATGTAAACAATTGATTAATATGTAATTATGTTATAATGATGAAAACTGGCGGAATATGTAGTATAATAAAATCAAGAGGACTAAACTACTTGGGCGAATAGTTTTGGGGGCAAAGCATACAATAAAGAGGGGGAGGGGGTTGTGAAGGGGAAGGACGTACACGGCTGGGTCGTTCTTATTATCGCTGTATTTGCGGTATGCCAGCTTGTGGCTTTTTTCGAGTTCAGGATGAAGAACATAATCCGACAGGGGGATTTTGTAACCGTGTCTATGGAGCCGCCAGATCTGACCAATAGGGGTGGTGCAGTAAAGGGCAGAGCCGATGATGGGTTCGTGGATGGTAACCTCATACAAGGCCAAGAAGGACAGGAAATACTTCTATTGAGTTTTAACATACGCCACGGGGTGGATCACAGGGGTAAAGAGAGCTTAAGGTCCATAATAGAAGAGATAAAGAATTCCAAGGCTCACATCATCGCACTTCAGGAAGTAGACTATTATATGCCACGTTCAGGTTTTAAGAATCAGGCACGTGAGATTGCATCAGCTTTAGGATTTCACTATGTGTACGGTGAAACCATAAATGTCCTGGGCATAAAATACGGTAACGCTATCATAAGCGCCTATCCCATTATAGAGCATCAAAATATCAAGCTGTATTCCAGTTCGCTGGAAAAGAGGGCGATTTTGAAAGCAAAAGTTAGCATAGATGGTGATATCTATCATATATTGAACGCGCATCTAGGGTTGAATCGAAAGGAGCGCCAGAGGCAGATAGAGGAGATCAATGCGATATTAGAGAATTTGGAGGGCAATGTCATTTTGATGGGAGATTTCAATGAACAACCATATATCCCTGGCAGCCAATTGATCAGCGACAAGCTGGTGGATACCGCCATCATCAAACAAAAGGAGCATCTGAACACTTATGCTTTTTACAGCGAACTTCCCAATACTCGTATCGACCGCATATATGTGAGCAGCAACATAGAGGTAATAGACCACTTTGTCATGCCCTCCAAAACGTCGGACCATTCCATGGTTTTTGCCTTGATTTTGCATAAAAAGAGCAAAAAAGCAGGAATTATTTGATCATTATAGAATTATTTTTTATGTTTTTTCTTTTGCTGACGGGGTAGGATTATAGAAAATGCAATATGATGTAAAGGGGTTTTGTTATGGTCAAACGTCGGGTTGTCCTGACCTTTTTGATTGTGGCTCTTTTGACGGCATGTATGTCGGCCTTGGCCGATGGCGGCAAAGTCTATGTGGTCCCCATACAGAGCGAGATAACGCCGGCTATGGCCGCGTTTGTTAAGAGACAGATTGAATTGGCCAATGCTGAAAACGCTGAGGGTATCTTGTTTTTGGTATCGACCTTGGGAGGAAGGGTGGATGCTGCATTTAATATAAAGGAAGCCATACTAAACTCTAAGATACCGACTGCGGTATATATTATTGATAGGGCTGAGTCTGCAGGGGCATTGATATCCATAGCTGCCGACACCATAATAATGGCGCCGGGCAGCCATATGGGGTCGGCAGAGCCCATACCGTACAGCGAAAAGAACGTGGCGGCCATAAGCGGTGAATTCAGGAGCACCGCCGAACTCAAAGGAAGGGACCCACAGATCGCTGCCGCTATGGTGGACAAATCCATAGCCATACCCGGCATAAAGGAAAAGGGCTCTTTGCTGGACCTGACAGCCGAAGAAGCTAGAAGATATGGATACGCCGATGCCATTGCCGATGATGTCAATGAAGCTCTTGCATACCTGGGGTGGGCAAATGCGCAGGTATACAGGGTGGAACCCGACTTCAAGGTGAGAGTAGCCCAATTCTTAACTCGTACTGATGTGGCATCCCTTCTATTGCTGATAGGGATGGTGGCTATCATCATCGAGGTCTTCGTCCCGGGGTTTGGAGTACCGGGTATCATCGGCATCATATGCTTTGGGCTGTACTTTGGTGGTAATTTTCTGGCGGGGTACACCGAATGGTGGGCCATAATGCTGTTTATAATTGGGCTGGTCCTGCTGGCCATTGAGATAGCCGTTCCTGGATTTGGCATATTTGGAATAACCGGGATTATTGCCATTTTGGCGGGACTGGTGTTTTCGGCTTCAGATCCTGCGAAGGGCATGATATCGGTAGGGATAGCCTTATTGGCTGCGCTTATGGCTGTACCCATACTGTATAAATTCTTTGGTGGGCCTCAGCTGCTGAGAAAGCTGGTTCTGACCGAGCAGGTAGTAGCAGTGGATAGCAATCAGCCCACACAGCAGCCGCAGACTGCGCAGCTAATAGGAAAGAGCGGTACCGTGATAACGGCTTTAAGGCCGGCTGGTACCGTGGAGATCGACGGAGTCAAATACGATGTGGTGTCAGATGGTGAATATATTTTGCCGGGAGAAAAGATAAAGGTGGTAGAGGCTGCGGGTTCAAAAATTGTTGTCACCAGGCTTTAGGGCGCTGTTTTAGCGAGCCGTAAGGCCTGAGGAAAATAAAAGAAGGAGATGATGAATATGCCCGAGACAATTTTGTTCATAATGATGTTGGTCATTGTAGCCATAATTGTGCTGGCCATAATCCTGACTTTTGTGCCGTTGGGATTGTGGATTTCAGCGCTGGCAGCCGGGGTCAAGATAGGGATATTCAACTTGATAGGTATGCGGCTGAGGAGGGTGATTCCATCCAGGATAATCAACCCCCTCATAAAGGCCACCAAGGCGGGCCTGGATATCAGCGTTGACAAGCTTGAAGCCCATTACCTTGCAGGAGGGAATGTGGACAGGGTAATAAACGCCCTGATTGCAGCTCAAAGGGCCAATATACCCTTGGAGTTTGAAAGGGCGGCTGCCATTGACCTGGCAGGGAGAGACGTGTTGCAGGCCGTTCAGATGAGCGTAAATCCCAAGGTAATAGAGACTCCAAAGGTATCAGCCGTGGCCAAGGACGGCATTGAGGTGATGGTAAAGGCGCGGGTTACCGTAAGGGCCAATATAGACAGGCTGGTTGGCGGTGCTGGGGAGGAGACCATACTGGCCAGGGTAGGCGAGGGTATTGTGACCACCGTTGGCTCAGCCGAAAGCCACAAGGAAGTGCTGGAAAACCCTGACCGCATTTCTCAGACGGTGCTCAACAAGAGCCTGCATGCCGGGACGGCATTTGAGATACTTTCTATCGACATCGCCGACGTGGACGTGGGAAGGAATATAGGCGCCCAGCTTCAAATTGACCAGGCCGAGGCCGATAAGCGCATCGCCCAGGCCAAGGCCGAAGAGAGGCGTGCCATGGCCGTAGCCAAGGAACAGGAGATGCGCGCCGCTGTACAGGAAATGCGGGCCAAGGTAGTGGAGGCCGAGGCTGAAATTCCCAAGGCTATAGCCGCGGCCCTCAGGGAAGGAAAGCTGGGGGTTATGGATTATTATAACATGAAAAACATAATAGCCGATACGCAGATGAGGGATTCCATAGCCAGGATGGGAAGAGAAGACACTTCCAGCGAGGATAAGAAGTAGCGGCGGATGATGGCTGGGAGATGATGATAAATGCTGGATATAATTATACTGTTTATCGTTATCAGTATGGTAGTAGCAAATATATTGAAGCACGTGGGCAGTCCTGGACAGTGGCCAAAGCCTAATGCTTCCGGCAGGCCCGTAACGCCGAAGAACCCTGAGGTGCCAGGCCAGCCAGGGGATGGTCGGGGTATCTATCGGCAACCCGGCCATCGACAAGTGTGGATGTCCAGCGCCGAGGCCGAAAAGAATGTTTCCGCTGAGCGCAGTTCTGTGGCAAATGGCTACGCTGGGGAAGGCGAAGGCGTCCCAGATCCCTCTCTTGGGAGAATGGAGCAAGTGAGGTTGACGGATACGGCGCACGATGTTGAGGGCCCGAAATTAGAGGTTGTGTCGCCTGATGCTAAGCTTCCCATGATTTCGCTCAGCCGAAATGCTGTAATAAACGGCATTATAATGTCCGAACTGCTGCAGCCCCCCAAGGCCCTCAGGAGAAAATCGAGGTATTGAAATTCTATCTAAAACCTGGCTTTTAGATTTAACCGGTGGTAATGTGCTGCTGTAAAATTTCATAAAGAATTGAGCTTGGTAAAAGCTTGATAAAAGTGTAATGTTAGATCAGCCAGATATACCGTAATAGTGCCAAACGGCATGAAAAACTAGAATGTTCCATGCATTCTAGTTTTTCTTTTTTTTGCATATTATTTTGTATCAAGGGGGGGTTGCAGGTGCGAAAAAGAAAGCTCAACGAGGTAAAAACCGCCGTCTCTGAGATGTTTGAGCTTCCAAAGGACATAATGCTTAACCTGCCCAGAATCAGCATGATTGGCAACAACCAGATGCTGGTTGAAAACCATAGAGGGGTGATAGAATATACCCCTCAGAAAATACGCCTTAACTCAACCATTGGAGTGATCCGGGTTGAGGGGCAGGATATGGACCTAAAGAACATTGCGGCCGAAGATATCATGATAACCGGCGTGATAAAGCTGGTGGAATTTTAGATGCCGGGGTGAAAGGCGTTGCTGATTTTGAAGCTGTGGAACTATATCGTTGGCTATCTGGTCATAAAGGTAGATGGCCTGTCTCTCGAAAAGTTTATCAATTTGACTATAAGCAATGGAATCTTTCTGTGGGGGATAAAGCGTTCGGGCTATACCACCATGACCGCCTGTATAAGCATTAGCGGCTTTAAAAAGCTGAAAGGCATCGCTCGAAAGGTAAGGTGCAGGGTAAGGATAGTGGATAAAAGGGGATTGCCATTTTTGCTGGTTCGGCTCCGCCACAGAAAAATGCTGCTTGTGGGGTTGACGGCATTTTTAATTATATTGTACGTTCTCTCTTCGTTTATCTGGATAGTAGATGTGGAGGGGAACGTCAAAGTGCCGGAGGATAAGCTGCTTAATGCTCTGGCCAAATACGGTATCAGGCCGGGAGCCTTCAAAAAAGGGCTGGACATATCGGCAATTGAAAACCGGTTGGTCATAGATATGCCCGACATCTGGTGGGTCAGCATCCAACTTAAGGGTACCAGGGCTATAGTGAAGGTGGTGGAAGCGGCACAACCTCCTCCAATGGTAGATAAGGATACGCCGTGCAATATCGTGGCCAGCAAAGATGGGATTATCCATGAAATGGTGGTGCTTGAAGGCCAACCCATGGTAAAAGAAGGCGATACGGTGAAGAAAGGGCAGCTTCTGGTAAGCGGCGTGGTTGAGGACCCCGAAACCCTGGCAACCCGTTTTGTGCACGCCATGGCGCAGATTACCGCCCGCACGTGGTATGAAGGCGAGGCTGTCTGTTCCCTAGATGAAGGCCTCACGCGGCGGACAGGCAGAAAGGTGGTTCACAAGTTCATTGACATGGGCCGGTGGGTGGTGGAGTATCAAAAAGGGGATATACCTTTCAAGTACTACGAGGTGGAGGAGAAGAAGGTGCCTTTTTTTGGAGAAGGGCGATTCTTTCCCGTTACCATGATAGTGAGAGAGTATTATGAAGTTGAGAAGCTGTCGGCCAGCGCGTCGCTGCAGGACCTAAAAGAAATTGCGCAAAAAAAGGCCATGGAGGATGTAAATAAAAAAATCCCGTCTAACGCTAAAATTGTTGACAAACGGGTGAAATACGATATGATAGAAGGTAAGGAAATAAAAGCTACGGTATACGTCGAGGTATTGGAAAATATAGCGCAGGAACAAAAGATTACAGTTGAGTAGGAGGATTGTCTGATTGGAGAGCTTCAGAGTTGAAAAGACCATAGAAATTGATAGCATGGAAAAGTTGCGTGCACTTTTTGGCAACTTCGATGAAAATGTGGAGGTCATTGAGGAGGAAATAGGGGTAAGGATAGTGACCCGCGGGACAAATGTAGTCATAATGGGTAAACCGCAGCAGGTGGAGATGGCTTATACGGTCATGACAAAGCTGCTTGGTATAATAAGCAGAGGGGAGGCTATCGACAAGGCTCAGGTCAGGTATGCCATACAGCTGGTGGCCGAGGGCCGTGAGGACCTCATAGAGGATATAGCCTCCGATGTGATATGTTTGACTTACAAGGGTAAGCAGGTCCGCTGCAAGACGCTTGGCCAAAAGCGCTATGTCACGGCCATTGCTCAGAATGACATCGTCTTTGGAATAGGCCCTGCGGGAACGGGTAAAACCTACCTGGCTATGGCCATGGCTGTAACGGCTTACAAGAGCCGGGAGGTGGGGCGCATCATATTGACCCGCCCTGCGGTGGAAGCAGGAGAGAAGCTGGGCTTTTTGCCGGGGGACCTGCAAAACAAGGTGGATCCCTACCTTAGGCCTTTGTACGATGCGCTGTATGACTTGATAGGGCTGGAAAACTATTTAAAGCTGGTCGAACGAGGGATTATTGAAGTGGCTCCCCTTGCCTATATGAGGGGGCGCACTCTGGAAGATTCATTCATCATACTGGATGAGGCCCAGAATACCACCTCCGAACAGATGAAGATGTTTTTGACGAGGATAGGCATAGGGTCCAAGGCTGTGATTACCGGTGACATCACACAGATAGATCTGCCGCGGGGTAAAAAGTCAGGCCTTGTGGAGGCCATACAGGTGTTGAAGGGCATAAAGGGGATAGAATTCGTGTTCTTGACGCAGCAGGACGTGGTGCGCCATGAGCTGGTGATGAAGATCGTTCAGGCCTATGAAAAGTTTTATTCAGGAAAAGGGGGATCGGAACAGGAGGATATCCGTGAATTTAATAGTAACAGGTAAAAACAGAGGGAAACGGGCCCCTTTGTTGGGTGTACAGCCTTTCAAGGGGGCCAATACAGAGCTGCTGTTGAAGGTTGTAATAGGGGTGCTGGCCTATGTCAGCGTGTTTGCCATCATGCTGGCCGCTGTTTCGCCCAAAAGGTACGATTTGAAGGTGGGGGATATCGCCACCGAATCCATCCGTGCCCCTCGAGATGTGGAGAACAAGATTGCCACACAGCGAAGGATCGAACAGGCCAAGCAGAGCGTTGCTCCAATATATAGATTGAATCAAGATGTGAAGGTGGAGACTGTTGAAGAGGTCAACAGGATATTTGAGGAGATAAGGATAGTCCGGGGCCTTGCCAACCAAAGGCTTAAAGAGTGGGAAGAGAAGCAGGGGGCAGCTCTGCCACAACAGCGGCCACCGGGAGGAGAGGCTGCGCGGGAAGCCCAGGTACAGCAAGACAATGAGGCCAGTCAAAGTAAGGGAACCGGGCAGAAAGATATATATGATGCTGCAAAAGGGGAGATAGATTACCAGCAGGTATTTGACAGGCAGTTTTTGGAACAGCTCAAAGGGCGCATAAGCGTTGAATTATCAAACGATGAGCTGCTTGCCTGCATCACAGCAGATGAGGCCGAAATTTCTCAGCTTCAGGAACGTTTGATTGAGATATTGATCAACTTGCTGGACTTAAAGATAAAAGAGGATAATCTGTTGGAAGCCAAAAATACGCTGAGGAACGAAGTGTTGACGCTGCCTATTTCTAGCGACCTGCGCCTTGTGGGTACTACTATTGGGTTGACCCTTCTTAAGCCCAATATGGTATATGACCATGAGGCAACAGAAGCCGAGAGACAAAAGGCGGCGCAAAATGTCGAAAAGGTGATTTACAAAAAGGGGCAGTACATCGTTCAGGATGGACAGCCGGTCACCGAGGAGCAGATTGCTATGCTCAAAGAGCTGGGGCTCCTCAAGGATGAGCTGTTTGATGTGCCGCTCGTGGTGGGGCTGGGGCTGTTAATACTGGTACTGGAGATTGCCGGAATGCTGTACATCCATTACTTTGAAAAAGAGCTTGCCGATCAGCCCCATATGTTTATCCTGATCAGCCTGGTGGTCTGTCTGACACTGGGAGTAAGTTACGGGATGTCGGTTGTAAACCAGTATCTTATGCCTGTTGCCATGTCTGCGCTGCTGCTTACCGTACTGATAAAGCCCAGGATTGCCTTTTTTGTGAACGTTCTCCTGGCCGTATTGGTAGGTATAATGACTCGGGGTCAGTTGGGAGTGGTGGTTGCAGGGCTGCTGGGAGGAATGACGGGAATATTCATAGCCCATCGGTCCCAGCAGAGGAATGGCCTGTTTTTGGCAGGGCTGGGAGCCAGTGCCACTAGCATGCTGAGCACAGCCGGGTATGAGCTGATTGTGTCGGGCAGCTGGTGGGCTGCTTTGCGTTCTTCCCTCTGGGGTGGTGGAAGCGGCGTGCTGGCCGCCGTCCTGGCGGTGGGGACGCTGCCCGTTTGGGAAAACGTGTTTGGCATCATAACTCCTATAAGGATGATAGAGCTTTCAAATCCCAACCACCCGCTGCTGAAGCGCCTGCTGAGAGAAGCGCCCGGAACCTATCACCACAGCATAATAGTGGCCAATCTGGCCGAAAGCGCAGCCCAGGCGGTGGGTGCAAATGGATTGCTGGCCAGGGTAGGCGCGTATTACCACGACGTAGGGAAGCTCAACAGGCCCTATTATTTTAGAGAAAATCAGCTGACCTCCGAGAATCCACATGATAAATTAAATCCTACCTTGAGTACCAACATCATCACATCCCACACCAAAGATGGGGTCAAGCTGGCTCAAAAGTACAGGATCCCAAAGGTGATTCAGGATTTTATACTGCAGCATCACGGCACCACGCCGGTAATATACTTTTATCACAAGGCGAAGAATAATAACAGGGATGTCAAGCTGGATGATTTTCGTTATACGGGGCCCAAGCCTCAAACCCCCGAAACGGCCATAGTGATGCTGGCCGACACCGTCGAGGCGGCAGTACGGACCCTGCCCGATCCCACTCCCGGGAAGATAGAGGGCTTGATACGCAAGCTCATAAAGGAAAAGCTGGAAGACGGGCAGCTGGACGAGTGCCACTTGACGCTGAAGGACCTGGATTCCATCGCGACGGCATTTAAAGACGTGCTATGCGGCATATTTCACGAACGCGTTGAGTATCCGGATGTAGATTTGAAAGAGGAGCGAGATGAAGGCGATGATGGTGGACATTAACAACTCACAGGATAAAATAGAGGTCGCGCCTGAGATCGAAAGGCTTATAGAGAGCTGTGTATCCGAAACCTTGAAAATGGAAGGGGTAGATATCCCTGTTGAAGTGAGCGTGCTGCTGGTGGACGACCAGCAAATCCATCAGCTTAACAGGCAGTACAGGGGAGTGGATGCCCCTACCGATGTGCTGTCGTTCCCCATGCTGGAGTTTGAGGACGGCGGGCAAGGCAGCAGGGATTTGCAGGCCGTGCTCAATGCAGCAAGGCATGATGGCCAGGCTGTGGTACTGGGGGATATAGTGCTGTCAGTGGAAAGGGCGCAGCGGCAAGCCCAGGAGTACGGGCACAGCTTTTTCAGAGAGGTGGGGTATCTGATAGTCCACGGCATGTTGCACCTTCTGGGATATGACCATGAGCAGGAGCAGCAGCGGCTTAGGATGCGCCAGAAGGAAGAAAAGGTCATGGAAATGCTGGGCCTTTCACGGGATGCACAAGGCCCGGAAGTAAGACCTTAAGCTGGCACTTTTATTGGGATGTGGGGATAGAGCGGGGATGAAATCCAGAAATATAATCGACAGCTTCAATAATGCCATAAAAGGCCTGATACACGGATTTAAGGCTGAACGAAACATAAAGATACATTTTGTCATTGCGCTGTTGGTGCTCATTGCCGCGGTTCTGGCTGACCTCTCCAAGCTAGAGGTTATTTTGTTGTTTATTACTATAGCCATGGTGATCGCGGCAGAGCTTTTCAACACGGCTATAGAGCGCATGATAGACATGGTACATCCCGACTATCACCCGTTAGCAGAAGCGGCCAAGAATATGGCGGCCGGAGCGGTGCTGGTGACTGCTGCGGGTGCCATGATGGTGGGCTATATCATATTTTACAACAGGATCAATTCGCTTTCGCTGTCGTTTGTGCGCAGAATCAGGAATGCCCCCATACACGTAACCGTCATCAGCCTCATAATAATAGTGCTTATCGTCATAATGCTGAAATCCTTCAATTTTAGAGGGAATTTTTTAAAGGGTGGCATGCCAAGCGGGCACAGCGCCCTGGCCTTTTCGCTGTTCACCTCCATAACCCTGCTGAGCAAAAGTGCCCTTATATCCACTCTTAGCATGTTGATGGCGCTGATGGTCATTCACAGCAGATATGAGGCCGGGATCCATACCCTGGCCGAAATAATAATAGGTGCTTTTTTGGGTATGCTGCTTACCATAATAGTTTTTGAGCTATTCCAAATTGTGGCCTGATGGGAGGAAGATGATGATAGATGCTGATGTGCGCAGACTGATAGATGAAGCTTTAAAAGTGAAGGAGAGGGCGTATGTACCCTACTCGAATTTCAGGGTAGGTGCCGCCTTGCTGGCCGAAGATGGCTCTGTTTATACCGGATGTAACGTGGAGAACGCGAGCTATGGCGCCACCTGCTGCGCCGAAAGGGTGGCCATATTTTCGGCCGTAGCTGACGGGAAGCGCAGCTTCAAAGCCGTAGCGGTAGTATCGGATTACAAAGGCTTTACTTTCCCGTGTGGAATATGCCGCCAGGTGATGTTGGAATTCGACATTCCCACGGTGATTGTGGCCGATAGCAACGGGACATACAGAGAGTACACTCTGAAGGACCTTTTGCCAAACGGGTTTAAGAAGTTCGATATGCAAGAAGGAGAGTGATTGGCTGTTGTCTGAAGAGTTTCGTTCAGGGTTTGTCGCCATCGTGGGCAGGCCCAACGTGGGCAAGTCCACCCTTATGAATAGCATGGTGGGCGAGAAGATCGCCATAATTTCGGACAAGCCTCAAACCACCCGCAATCGCATACAGTGCGTGCTCACCCGGCCCAACTATCAGATCATCTTCATCGATACTCCGGGAATCCATAAGCCCAAAAACAGGCTGGGAGAGTACATGGTGCAGGTAGCCAGGAGCGCGCTGGAGGAAGTGGATGTCGTGCTGTTTATAGTCGATATATGGGAGGGCATAGGTAGCGGCGACAGGTTTATAGCCGAGGAACTGAGAAAGGTTAAGACGCCCGTCATCCTGGCAGCCAACAAGGTGGACAGGGTTGAATCGATTGAGGATGCGCGAAAGATGGCTGAAGACTTCTGCGAATGGGGCGATTTCAATGAAGTGATACTGGTCTCAGCCCTGGAGGGCACCAATCTGGATAGGCTGGAGAGCACCATCGCGTCTTATCTGCCTGAGGGGCCCAAATATTACCCGGATGACATGATCACTGACCAGCCCGAGCGGTTTATAGTGGCAGAACTTATCCGGGAAAAAGCGCTTGAGCTGCTGGAGGAAGAGGTGCCCCACGGTATAGGGGTTGAGATCACTTCCTTCAAAGAGCGCGAGGATAAAAATATTATAGATATATACGCTACGATATACTGTGAGAAGAAGAGCCACAAGGGTATAATAATCGGCAAAGGCGGTTCCATGCTGCGCGAGATAGGCACTCGGGCCAGGCACGATATCGAACGCTTGCTGGGTACACACGTGTACCTCGAGTTGTGGGTCAAGGTAAGGGAGAACTGGAGAAACAATGTCGTCGATTTAAAAAATTTAGGTTATGATTGACGCATTCGGATGATTTTACATGGAATATGGGTCAAGTATGGCGGAAACCCTAATAAATGTAATAAATACATTTACACAGACAGGGGGTTTATAGTTATGGTAGATTTATTATGGCGTCTGTTTGAAAAGACCGGCTCGGTTGGCAGTTATCTGCTTTATAAAGCCGTGCAGCGGGTTGAGGGGGAAAGCTATCTTGACCCATCGGTGAGCAGTTCAGGAGAGGAGAAAAAAGTCTACCAGGTTGGAAAGGAATAGGGAATCATGAATATTGTACGTACCGAAGGCGTGGTTTTGAGATATACAAATTTTAAAGAAGCCGATAGGATGCTCACAGTTTTTTCTCCAGATAGGGGTAAGATGCAGGTGCTGTCAAGGGGTTGCCGTAAGCCCAGCAGCCGGCTCCTGGCAGCCAGCCAGATCTTCTGCTACGCTGATTACGTATTTATAAAGTCAAAGGAAATCTATATCGCTACCCAGGCCGAGGTTAAGAATTCCTTTTACAATATTCGCAACGACGTAGAGAGGCTTGCGTATGGCACATATATTCTGAACCTGACCGAAGAGGCGGTGAATTACGAGGAAGGCAATTTCCGCCTCTTTTATATATTGTTGCATACCCTATCCTATCTGGCATATGGGGAGGTCAGCCCTGAGGATATAACCCATATATTCGAGCTTAAACTGATTGATGTGCTTGGCTATCGCCCGGTGCTCGATAGGTGCGTGGTATGCGGGGACAAGCCGGAAAGCAACCCTTTATTTTTTAGCGCTTCTCAGGGTGGAATTATATGTCCTCAATGCAATAACGACATAAAAGATGGATACACTATCCATAGGAGCACCCTTCAAACCATGAGGTATATACTGGATGTGGACATAAGGCGCCTGGGAGGATTGAAGTTTTCGCAGCTGGTAAGGGACGAACTGGACAGCATTTTGTCGTATTATTTGAGCCACAGGCTGGAGAAGACCATAAAGGCCAGGCAGTTTATAAACCAGCTAAAATGCGGCGGATGAGCACTCTGTATGTTCTTGTGGTGGTATATTGCGGCCAAAAAATTAAAAAGGATATTGACTAAAACGGGGAAATTGGTTAAGATAATGCAGGATAAAATGCAAACAGATGTGTTAAATCTATAAACCTAACAAATCAAGAGATGTATAAGGAAACGACTGATGCTTTACTCTGGCTTTGTTCACCAGCAAAGGTTATTATAAGAGATTGTTATGCAAAGATTGAAGAATCGACAACAATAAATTTCATACATAGAACAGGAGGAAAACAGATGAAGAAATACGTGTATCTTTTCAGCGAAGGCAATGCCAATATGAGGGATCTCTTGGGTGGTAAGGGTGCCAACCTTGCCGAAATGACAAACCTAGGTTTGCCTGTTCCGCCGGGATTCACTGTTACCACCGAAGCCTGTACCCGGTATTATCAGGACGGGCAAGTGATAGCCCCTGAGATCGAGGAACAGATATATGAGGCCATGGCAAAAGTGGAGAAAATAGTAGGCAAGAAATTTGGCGACATAAACAACCCCTTCCTTGTTTCGGTTCGTTCAGGTGCCCGCGTATCTATGCCTGGAATGATGGATACCATTTTGAACCTAGGGCTTAATGATGTGGCCGTGGAAGGGTTGGCCAAGCAGACCAACAACGAGAGGTTTGCATATGACAGCTACAGGCGATTCATTCAGATGTTTTCCGATGTGGTAATGGGCATAGACAAGAACAAGTTTGAAAAGATACTTGACGAAGTGAAGGAGAAAAAAGGAGTCAAGCACGACGTAGAGCTTACAGCAGAGGACCTCAAAGAGATCGTCAAGCGCTTCAAAGAGCTGTACAAGCAGGAGATGGGTGAGGAGTTTCCGCAGGATCCAAAGGTTCAGCTTCTGGAGGCCGTGAAGGCGGTATTCCGTTCTTGGAACAACCCCAGGGCCATCGTTTACAGGCGCATGAACGATATACCATCCGACTGGGGTACCGCTGTGAACGTGCAAGCAATGGTATTCGGTAACATGGGTAACGACTCTGGAACCGGGGTTGCTTTCACCAGGAACCCGGCAACCGGTGAAAAGAAGATATACGGCGAGTTCTTGATGAATGCCCAGGGAGAAGACGTTGTAGCCGGTATCAGGACACCTGAGCCGCTCGATAAGCTGAGAGAGACCATGCCCGAGATCTACAATCAATTCGTCGAAATCGCCGAAAAGCTGGAGAAACACTACAGAGACATGCAAGATATGGAGTTCACCATTGAGCGCGGCAAGCTGTACATGCTCCAGACGCGCAGCGGTAAGAGGACGGCTGCGGCTGCCCTGAAGATAGCGGTAGACATGGTGGCAGAAGGGCTCATCACCAAGGAAGAGGCTATTCTTAGGATTGATCCCAAACAGCTGGACGCGCTGCTGCATCCCACATTTGACCCAGAGGCTCTAAAGAAAGCCAAACCCATTGCAAAAGGGCTTCCCGCTTCGCCCGGTGCCGCCACAGGGCAGGTATACTTTACCGCTGAGGAGGCTGTGGAGGCAGCTAAACAAGGCAAGAAGGTCATACTTGTAAGGGCTGAGACCTCGCCGGAAGACATTGAGGGCATGTATGCCGCCCAGGGTATATTGACAGCGCGCGGCGGAATGACTTCCCATGCAGCTGTAGTGGCTCGCGGAATTGGTACCTGCTGCGTAGCAGGATGTGAACAGATCAGGATCAACGAAGAAGGCAAGTATTTCACCGTTGGTGACAGGGTGTTCAAAGAGGGTGATTACATCTCTTTGGATGGAAATACCGGTTATGTGTATGGGGAGGCGCTGCCAACTCAAGAGCCTTCTCTGACGGGAGATTTTGCTACCCTTATGGAATGGGCTGATCAGGTGAGAACCCTTAAAGTAAGGGCTAATGCCGATACTCCGAGAGATGCTGCTCAGGCATTGAAGCTGGGGGCCGAAGGAATTGGGCTGTGCCGTACTGAGCACATGTTCTTCGCCGAAGACAGGATTCCCGCTATGAGGGAGATGATCGTTGCTAGGACAGAGGAAGAGAGAAGAAAGGCCCTTGCAAAACTGCTACCCATGCAGAAGGGCGATTTCAAAGCCCTGTACGAGATAATGGAGGGCAAGCCGGTAACCATCAGGTTGCTGGATCCGCCACTGCATGAATTCCTGCCCCATGACGACGAAGATATCCGTGCCCTGGCAGAGCAGATGGGCATCACCTTTGAAGAGCTAAAGGCTACCGTGGTGAAGCTGCAGGAGTTCAACCCGATGCTGGGCCATCGTGGGTGCCGTCTGGCTGTAACATACCCTGAAATAGCTGAGATGCAGACCAGGGCCATTATGGAGGCTGCCATCGAAGTCATGCAGGAGAAAGGCAATACCATATTGCCAGAGATCATGATACCTCTGGTAGGCGAGGCCAAGGAGTTCAAATACGTAAAGGATGTAGTGGTCAGGACGGCTGAGCAGGTCATGAAGGAAAAAGGAGTAAAGATTGAGTATAAGGTCGGAACCATGATCGAGGTACCCAGAGCAGCTTTAACTGCAGACGAGATTGCAAAAGAAGCCGAGTTTTTCTCCTTTGGTACCAACGACCTGACGCAGATGACCTTTGGCTTCTCGAGAGACGATGCCGGCAAGTTCCTGGAAGAGTATTATAACAAGAACATCTTCGAGAGCGATCCGTTTGCCAGGCTGGACCAGGTAGGCGTGGGCAAGCTCATGAAGATGGCGGCTGAGCTGGGCAGATCTGCAAGGCCGGATATAAAGATGGGTATATGCGGTGAGCATGGCGGAGACCCGAGCTCGGTTGAGTTCTGCCATCGCATAGGGTTAGACTACGTCTCCTGCTCGCCCTACAGAGTACCCATTGCTCGACTGGCCGCCGCACAGGCAAAACTGAAGGAGAAGAAGTAAAGGCTGAAAATTAAAGAGCAAAAAAGCATGGGGTTTATCCCCATGCTTTTTTGTTGAATTTCGGTGAAAAACGTCGTATAAGGGAACACCGCATTCTAAAACGAAGTTTACTTTTAACGGATGCTGGCTACCGAATAATTTCTTCTGATTGTTAATTTAAGGAGGATATTGGGTATAAATGTGGTATATATAATATAGGAGATATAAAAATTTTGATTTTTTGAGAAGGATGTCGAGGCTTTATGATCATCAGGCAGCGGATTGAAGAGCTGGAAGAAAAGGTTCTTTCACCGTACGCTTGTCTCAGCAGTCGAACCAGGGGAAGGCGGTATCCACTGGAGAAGTGCCAGATACGTACCGAGTTTCAGCGAGACCGCGACAGGATACTGCACTGTAAATCCTTCCGCCGGTTGAAGCACAAAACCCAGGTATTTATAGCGCCCGAAGGCGATCATTACAGGACGCGGCTTACCCATACCCTGGAAGTGGCCCAGATTGCACGGACCATTTCTAGGGCTTTGAGGCTCAATGAAGACCTTACCGAGGCCATAGCGCTGGGGCACGACCTGGGGCATACTCCCTTCGGCCATATAGGCGAAAGGTTCCTGGACAGCGTGACCAGCACCGGCTTTAAGCACAACCTGCACAGCCTCAGGGTAGTGGATGTACTGGAGGGGCAGGAGGGGCTCAACCTCACATGGGAGGTAAGGGATGGAATTGTAAACCACACCATGTCGAGCAAGCCGCCGGCCACTCTTGAAGGGCAGGTTGTAAGGATAAGCGACCGCATTGCATATATAAACCACGATATAGATGATGCGCTGAGGGCCGGCATCATCACGATGGATGACCTGCCGAAGGATTGCATTGAAGTGTTGGGCAGGACCCATGGCGAGAGAATCAACACCATGATACTGGATGTAATTGAAAACAGCATGGACAGGCCGTCAATAAGCATGAGCGAAGAGGTAAGCCAGGCCACAGAAAAGCTGAGGTCTTTCATGTTTGAAAAGGTATACATGGGTTTTGTGGCCAAAAAACAGGAGGAGAAAGCCAGGTACGTACTTGAAAACCTGTATGACTATTTTATGAAGCACCCCGATGCTCTTCCCTCCGAGTATCGTTCACATCTAGAGGTATATGGCGTGGAGCAGGTGGTGTGCGACTATATAGCCGGCATGACTGATCGCTATGCCCTCAAGATGTTTTACAACCTGTTTATCCCCTCGGGATGTTAAAGATGGCGTATAAAATTCATGGCAAAAGCTGAGAATACTAAAGATAGAGCCTATGCCTTTGCAGGTTGAAGGCAAAAAAATAAAAAGTAAAGAAGGAATTTTGGTTTAAATGTCGAATATATGTACTTTATTTGAACGGTTTAAAACTCCTTAAAAAATTTTATAAAATTTAAAGAGGAAAATCAAGAGCTATGTCGAATATATTTTGGGTTAGGTGAAGAAAGAATGGGAACGTTCCTCCCGGATGAGTGGATTGATGAGGTGAGGGAGAGAAACGATATAGTAGATGTGATTTCCGAATATGTGCTTTTAAAACCCCAGGGGAAGGGTTTTTTTGGGCTGTGCCCTTTTCATGCTGAAAAAACTCCCTCATTCCACGTCAATCCCGAAAAGCAGCTTTACCACTGCTTTGGATGTGGTGCAGGGGGCAATGTCTTTACGTTTGTAATGGCCATGGAAAAGTTGGACTTTGTGGAAGCGGTTAAGTTTCTGGCAGAGAGAGCAGGTATGGCATTACCCCAGACCACAGAAGCGGAAGAGTTTATAAGGTCCAAAAGCAGGAGGGAGAGGATATATCAGATAAATCGTGAGGTTGCCAGATATTATCACAGAATGCTGTTTTCGCCTGAGGGAGGACAAGCGCTTTCCTACCTGAAATCCCGGGGTGTGGACTTAAATACCATCAGAAAATTCGGTATAGGCTATGCGCCAGAGGGCTGGGAAAACGCAAAGCAGCATTTGCTAGGCCTGGGATTTGAGGAGGAACTTCTCATCCAGTCAGGTATAGTGGTGTCCGGCAAGGGAAGGACCTACGACCGTTTTCGCAACCGGGTCATTTTCCCCATCATCAAGCCCAGGGGGCTGGTGGTGGGTTTTGGTGGGAGGGTGCTTGATGATTCGCTTCCCAAATATTTAAATTCGCCCGAGAGCCCTGTCTTTCACAAGAGCAGCACTCTGTTTGGTTTAAACCTTATCAGGGCAGGTTCTTCGCTGGACCACATGATCATAGCAGAGGGGTATATGGATGTGGTAACCCTCCACCAGTTTGGCTTCAAAAATGCGGTGGCATCGCTGGGAACGTCGCTAACGCAGCAGCAGGCAAAGCTTATAAGGCGGTATACCCAGCAGGTGTATATAGCTTATGATGGCGATGCCGCTGGACAGAAGGCTACTCTGAGGGGGCTTGACATACTCCAGGATGCAGGGCTAAGGGTGAAGGTGATTCTGTTTCCCGAAGGCATGGACCCTGATGAGGTCTTGAGGAAATACGGCGCCGAATTCTTTAAGAAGCTGATGGACAAGGCTGTGTCTCTGGTGGATTACAAGCTGGACAGGTTGCGCAGCCAGTATGACCTGGATACTCCCGAGGGACGGGCAAGATACGCCACAGAAGCTGCTAGAATATTGATACAGGTGCCCAACCTGCTTGAAAGGGATGTCCATATACAGCGCCTGGAGGCTCAGACAGGTTTTTCTTCCAGGCTTTTGTACCAGCAAATTGCCCAGCTGGAGGGTTCGGCGCAAAAGGAAGGTGTAAAAAGGCATTTGGTTGGTAATAATAGGTATGTCGACAAGATGGCTGCTGGCAGGGAGTCCATGCCTGGTCATATCAAGGCAGAGAGGTATCTGGTCAACTTGATGGCCAGCAGCGAGTGGTTGGCCAAAAAAATAGTAGGGAAGGTTGAGGAAGAGCATTTTGAGGAGCCGATAAACAGGCAAATTTATGGCATAGTTGTTAGTCTCCTTGAGTCAGGCAGGGAGGTCAGCGTTCCGCAGGTTCTAAGCTGTGTACAGGATCAGGATAAAATACAGCAAATGGTTGAAATATTTGAACAACCGATGGAGTACGATAATATTGATAAGTTTATTTCGGATTGTATAGAAGAGATAATGCATCGCCATTTAGAAAAGCGCAGGCAGGAGATAGTAAGGTTAATCAGGAAGATGGAACAGGAAGGAAAACAGGGGACCGATTCCTATAAGGCTCTGCTGAGCGAGATGGCTGTGTTGACCAAAAAGGTCAGAGCAAATCGACACGGAAAGGAGGGGATATTATGAAAAACGATGAAAACAAGCAAAAAAATGACAAGCTGAAAAAGATAAAAGAGCTGATTGAAAAGGGAAAGGAAAAGGGCGTTTTGACGTATAAGGAGATCATGGATGTGCTGGAAGACGTTGACTTGGACCCTGAGCAGATCGAAAAGATATACGATACTCTCGAATCCCTGGGTATAGATGTACTTGACGAAGATGCAGTACCTGAAGACATAAATCCTGAAGAAGACCTGGACCTTAGCCTTCCTGAAGGCGTTAGCATAGATGACCCCGTGAGGATGTACCTTAAAGAGATAGGAAAGGTGCCTCTGCTTACTGCAGAGGAGGAGATAGAGCTTGCCAAGAGGATGGAGCAGGGCGATGAAGAGGCAAAGAGAAGGCTCATAGAGGCCAATCTCCGCTTGGTGGTTAGCATTGCCAAGCGATATGTGGGGCGGGGTATGCTGTTCCTGGACCTTATACAGGAAGGCAACCTGGGCCTCATAAAGGCGGTAGAGAAGTTTGACTACAGGAAGGGTTATAAGTTCAGCACCTACGCTACCTGGTGGATCCGACAGGCCATAACCAGGGCTATAGCCGACCAGGCCAGGACCATAAGAATTCCAGTGCACATGGTAGAAACCATCAATAAGCTCATCAGGGTTTCTCGCCAACTGCTTCAGGAGTACGGTCGTGAACCTCAGCCTGAAGAGATTGCCCGGGAGATGGACATCTCAGAGGAAAAGGTGAGGGAAATTCTGAAAATAGCTCAGGAGCCCATTTCGCTTGAAACTCCGATAGGGGAAGAGGAAGATAGCCATCTGGGAGACTTCATACCCGACGAGGATGCCCCGGCTCCTGCGGAGGCAGCGGCCTATAACTTGCTCAAGGAGCAGCTCATGGAGGTGCTTGATACTTTAACGCCGAGGGAAGAAAAGGTCTTAAGGCTGCGGTTTGGCCTGGATGACGGCAGGGCGCGCACTTTGGAAGAAGTGGGAAGGGAGTTCAACGTCACGAGGGAGAGGATCCGCCAGATTGAAGCCAAGGCCTTGAGGAAGCTAAGGCACCCCAGCAGAAGCAAGAAGCTCAAGGATTTCTTAGACTAAGGATTCGGCATCTCTTAAAATAAAAGGAGGTGCTGAATCCTTCTTTATTTTAAGTGAGGGGTAAAATTAGAGAAATTGGGGAACGCAAGAGAACAGTAAATCCCCTTCAATTTATTAAGGGGAGGACGTCACGATAGATGAGGGGGTGGTACCCTTGGGCACATTCATGTCCAGAGTATAATATATATAAGAACCAGCAAAGATCTGAGCAATCAAACCCATCGGAGAGCTTTGAAAATGTGCATTTTATTATATAGACAATACTGAGTAGAAGCCATAAGGGCTATAATGAGCAAGCAACATTAAATAAAACACTTCTAAAAACCACTCCTTAGAAAATGCGGAAGTTAAGATAGAACAATTACCGGGAGAAATTGAGAGAGCCTTTTCAGTCTTAATAATTGAAAGAGATAGCAATGGACGTAGAACCGGCGGACGTACATCTGTTTCTATTTCTACAACGGGAGATGTGACATTCGTATGTATTATTGATGAGTCATATCCTGAAGTTGCCGCTCAAGAGCCTAAATTAACGAAAGAAGAAGCTATTGCTGTTGCATACAAGAACTTATTGCAGGAATCTAAAGAGGTACTTGTCAATTACGATAAGAAAGAGGAACATCAAGTTGAAGCGTGCCTGGATGTTTGGAAAGGAAAGCTGATTTGGGATGTAAAAATAGAAGGTATAAAAGCAAGGTTGGGCGAATCAAACAACGATTTATATGATAAGAGTTTTCATTTCAAAATTGATGCTATAACCGGCGAGGTTTATTTTATGGGACAGAATAAATAAAACCAGAATATAAGTAAATGTTGGTGAAGGAATGGATGGGGAAAGATTTCAAGTTAAGCTGTGTGACAGCTGTAATAATCTTTGTGTGAGTGAATAGGAAAAATGTAGGAGGGATTTGGATATGTGTGCCCGACAAAGGGTGGAATGCCTCATAATTTTGCTATTGATGATTAGCCTAGTCTCTGGATGTTCATCAAAAGAAGAAGAAAGTGCCGATCTATTTGGTAAATATTACAAATTGCCAGATAAGATCATCGTCTACAATCACGGGAATAAAGAGGAGATCGACAAAGAGGACCAGCTTTACCATCAGATAATCCAGTTATTGAATCAAATGTTTGCAGACGTACAGCGTATAGGTATGACTAAAACCGCCATGGATGAATATAACGAAAAACAGGCAAAAGAGGTATTGGCATTGGAATTCATATATTCTGATACTTATAAATTCCATTATGAAGATTGGGGAAGAGAAATAAACAGAGAATATTGCAGGTTATTTATTCCCTTGGATAGAGTTTCAGATCCAATTGAAATATTTTTCGGGGATAATGAGAAATATTTTGGTGGTCCGATAGGGATGTTCGTAGAACCTACCCAGCTTATTGAGTTGATCAACTCTTCTTCCAAATAAAACTCCATCAAACCCCTTTGGCCAGAAAGAGGGCATGATATTATCATAGAATAACAACAATTGAGATTTTTTACCTATTGACTGAATAGTGGGATTGCGGTATAATATTACCCGCAGCTGCGGGGTTTTTTGTGGGCCTTTAGCTCAGCGGTCAGAGCAGCCGGCTCATAACCGGTTGGTCCGGGGTTCGAATCCCTGAAGGCCCACCATTTTATTTATGCCGATGATGCTTATATAACGTCTAGTGTCAGCTATAGCCAGGACAAGTGTGGGAAACAATGGGAGCATAAAGTTAGCATCTAATATAGTGGGTATGAGAGGTAGCAGTATTTGGCTGTAGCGTTGGTGAATGAAGCCCGAATAACCGTAAAAACGCGAAAGCGGATAATGATTGATGTCTTGTCGTAACAACAACGCCGGATAAAAACGGTGTTTTTTTATTTAAGGTGATGGGATGCGGTTGAAAGGCAGACTGCTCAGCGTTGCCGAGATGGTGCCACGTTCAAAGTGCGTTGTGGATGTTGGGACTGATCACGGAAGGCTCCCTGTTTGGCTGGTCAAGAGCGGTATCGCAGAGAGAGCCATTGTTACCGACATAAGCGCTGCTTCGCTTAAAAAAGCAGAGGCATTGATAAAGGCTCATGGGTTGGAAAGCAAAATCGAACCAAGAGTGGGAGATGGCTTGTCTGTCGTATATCCAGGCGAAGCCGATACCGTGATTGTGGCTGGAATGGGGGGCCTGCTGATAAGGGATATTTTGAAGAATGCCCCACACGTGACGGCAAGCGTTAAAACTTTTGTGCTGCAGCCAATGAGGGCTCAGGGTTTGCTGAGAAAATGGCTGGCCGACAATGGATATACTATAGTGGATGAGTCACTGGTGCGTGAAAAGGACAAGTTCTATGAGGTCATCGTGGCCCGGCATGGCAGGCAGCACATCCCTAAGGATGTGTATTATGATATAGGATATATGCTCATCAAAAAGCAGGACCCGCTGCTTAAGGAGTTTATAGAGCATAAGATGGCTAAGATAGCGGCCATCATAGAGCAGCTGGAATCTCAAGGGACGCCGGACTCCAAAAAAGAACTTGATGAGTTCAAACGCAAGCTTGAAGAATACAGGGAGGTTTACCAATGGGTAACACGGTACGACAGGTCGTCAAGGTGATGGAGGAGATAGCACCTCCTTATCTTGCAGAGGAATGGGACAACGTAGGCCTGCTGGTGGGGGGGATGCAGGACAGCGTGCAGAAGGTCATGGTGTGCCTGGATGTGACCGAGGCTATAGTCCATGAGGCCATACAAAAAGGCTCGGATATGATCATATCGCACCACCCAGTTATATTTGAAAGGCTAAAGAGCCTGCGCAGCGATACGGGCAGGGAACGCCTGCTGCACCTTCTTGTTCGCAACAACATAGCGGTCTACTGTGCCCATACCAACCTCGACAAAGCTGCGGGAGGAGTGGATGATGTTTTAGCCGCGCGCCTGGGCCTTCAGGACGTCGAGCCTTTGAGTTTCGACCAGCGGGATAAGCTGTACAAGGTAGTGGTGTTTATTCCCAAAGGGCACGAGGATGCGGTGATGGAGGCGATGGCCCGGGCGGGTGCAGGGTGGATAGGCAATTACAGCCACTGCACTTTTCAGATTAACGGAACAGGCACCTTTATGCCCCTTGAAGGAACTAACCCTTATATCGGCCAGCAGGGACGCCTTGAGAGAGTGGATGAGGTTCGACTGGAGACCGTAGTGCTGTCGAGCCAGCTGGAAGATGTGATCGATGCCATGCTCAAGGTCCACCCTTATGAAGAGGTGGCGTATGATATATATCCATTGGCAAACCGCGTCAAAAAGCATGGCCTGGGAAGAATTGGGAGACTGCCGCACAGGATGTCGTTTGACGAATTTATAGAAAAGGTGTGCAAAGATTTAGGGGTTTCGAGCCTTCAGGTGGCAGGGTGGATTGACGGCGAAGTGCAGGTGGTGGCAACTTGCGCGGGATCGGGCGCCAGCTTGATAAACAAGGCTCACTCCAGCGGTGCTCAGGTCTTTTTGACGGGTGAGCTGAAGTATCACGATGCCCAGGCTGCAGCAGAGCTTGGCATGGCCGCCATAGCCGCGGGGCATTATGCCACCGAAGTCTTTATTGTGGAGGAGTTAGTTTGTCGTTTACAAAAAGCCTTTGATGCTTTACAATATGAGATAGAGGTATTTGCTGCCGAAACCATGGCTGATATCTACACGACGGTGGGGAAATAGTCTACCCCCTTTAAATTTTGTGTGAAGATTTTTTTGTGGGGGGTCGAGCGCTTTATGTGAAGGTTGAAAGGAGGTTGTGCTGATGGGACAGCTGGATCTGCTGTGGGAGTACCAGAATCTTGATTTAGCTTTGGATAAATATGACAAAATGAGAAAAAACTCTTCCTTGAGGAATAAATTGATAGAGCTTAAAAATTATTTGGTGCAGCAACAGGAACAGCTGGTGAAGCTCAACGAGGATGCAGAAAAGAAAAACCACATATTGAACCGGATCAATCATGAATATGAAGACATATTGAAGGCATTTAAATCGGACTTTGACAAGGTGAAAGGTGGTCAGGTCCGAAGCGTCAAGCAGCTGGAAGAAATGCAAAAGGCTGCCGTGGAGCTTAAAGAAAAACTGGCCAGGAAAGAGGAAGAGATAAAGGGCCTGCTCAAGGATATCCAGGCTCTTTCAAACAGGCTTGAAGATATACGGGTTCGTATAGTCAAGGCGAAAAAGGAGTATTCCAGCACCAAGACAGAGTACGATAACGAGGTTGCAAAGATTCAAAAGGAGTATCAGGAATTCAAAGCTCAGAGAAACGAATTGAAAAACAGGCTTGATCCTGAACTTATAAAGCGGTATAACAGGCTGAAGAAGAGCCGCGGTACTGCCATAGTCATGGTGGAGCAGAACTGCTGTGGAGGATGTAACATGAGTTTGGCGGCGCTGGTGCTTGAAAGGCTAAAAAAGGGAGATGACATTATAGAGTGTGAAAACTGTGGCCGAATACTTTATTTGGCCAATAAGGCCGATAACGATACCAAAAGCGCTGTTTGATAATTTGACAAAACGCGTGATCCATGCTATTATATATTGCGCAAATTGAATAGAGCATGTGAGTAAGTCGGGCGATCGCGGCTGTACACCATAAAAGTGCAGCTGAGGAAAGTCCGAGCTCCACAGGGCAGGGTGCTGGGTAACACCCAGTGGAGGCGACTCCAAGGAAAGTGCAACAGAAATAGACCGCCTGGTATTTGACGTTGTACGTCGAATGCTGGGTAAGGGTGGAAAGGTGAGGTAAGAGCTCACCAGCAATCCAGGCGACTGGATTGGCTCTGTAAACCCCACCTGGAGTAAGACCGAATAGGGGACATTATGTGGTGGCCCGCCACGTCCCGGGTAAGGTCGCTTGAGCCTATCTGGCAACAGTAGGCCTAGATAGATGATCGCCCTCGACAGAACTCGGCTTACAGACTTGCTCACATGTGCAGAAATCCCGCCGTATGGCGGGGTTTTGCTTTTATATGCTGTTATTTTTGTTGAAAGGTTTTCGAAAAACATGTTAAAAGGCGGAGAAGAGGGATTATTGTTGATATACACCTAAAAATGTGATCCACTTAATTACGTGGAGGTGGTACTGTGAAGAAGATGCAGAATATAACTTTATTGCTGCCTAAAGATTTATTACGAAAAGTAAAGCATATAGCTATAGATAGGCAAACTTCTGTTTCTGGCCTTTTGACAAAGATGTTAGAAGAAATAGTTAGAAAAGAAGACTTGTATGAAAAGGCAAAACTGCGTAATATTAGTCTGTTAGAAAGAGATAATATTAATCTTGGCACAGAAGGCAAAATTACCTGGAATAGAGATGATTTATATGCATTTTAAACAGCGCATAGGAGCGCTTGTGCGCCGCGATGTTTTGAGCCTTACCCTGCCGGTGGTAACCGAGCAGATGTTCACCATGTCGATGGGCATGATAAACGCCATAATGGTAGGTCAGGTGGGAAGTCAGGCTGTATCGGCGGTAGGCATGGTGGATTCCATAAACAACATCTTCGTGGCTTTTTTTTGTTGCTCTGTCGCTGGGTGGGACGGTGGTGGCACATTACGTAGGACACGGTAACCGTGAAGAGGCGAATGATGCCACTAAGCAGGCCATGTTTTCGGGACTGATCCTGTCGCTTTTTATCACGCTTGTAACCTGGATACTGCGCCGCTACATTATATTGGTGCTTTATGGAGCGGCTGAACCTGCCGTCATGGAAAATGTCAACGTGTATTTTGGCATAACACTCCTCACTTATCCGTTTATAGCTCTCACTTCTATCGCCTGTGGCGTATTAAGGGGCGCTGGAGATACCAGAACGCCCATGAAGGTTACTATACTGATGAACGCCATCAATATCTGCTTGGGGTATGTATTGATTTACGGGCTCAATATAAGCAATATACATTTTTCTGTATCAATTCCTGCGCTGGGGGTTAAAGGGGCTGCGATTGGTCTTGCCGTAGCAAGAGCGGTAGGCACTTTTATGATAATCCATGTTTTGGTCAAAGGCTCTAAAACCATAAGGCTTACCGATTTGCGCTCGTTTAAATTTAATCTACCGGTGCAGAAAGCCATATTTAACGTGGGCATTCCTGCAAGCGTTGAATCTTTGCTGTTCAACGGCGGGAAACTCATCACCCAGGTGTTCATTGTAGGCATGGGTACGGCTTCTATTGCTGCCAACTATATCGCTAGTTCTGTGTTTTCCATAGTCAACGTACCAGGAAATGCTCTGGGTGTTGCTGCCACAACCCTTGTGGGTCAATACATGGGCAGAGGTGAAAAGGAAGAAGCCAGTGACACCATGGTGTATTTGACCAAACTGGCGTCGTTTTGCATGCTGATACTGTGCATGTTTACCTACCCCTTGGCCATTCCGCTGGCCAGGCTGTACAGCAGAAGCGCGGATGTTATAGCCTTATCTGCGCACCTCATTCGCCTGACATCAATAGCCACACCGCCCCTGTGGCCCATTGCTTTTGTGCTACCCGCCGGATTGAAAGGGGCAGGGGATACCAGATACACCATGGCAACGTCATTTTTGGGTATGTGGGCTTTTAGGATTGTTCTGGGGTATATCCTTGGTGTTCCCCTGAAAATGGGGGTGGCAGGAGTGTGGATTGGTATGTTTACCGATTGGCTGGTAAGGGGTGTCCTGTACTATTCGAGATTGAAGAAGGGTAAATGGCTGCAAAATGTAGTGATTCAAGACATGAGCAGCATGGCATGATGTATATTTTTGTGTAGAAAAAAGCGGTTTGGCAATGTTGTATATAGATAAAGCCTTTGACAAATAATAAGTGTCAAAGGAGGTTGCGCGATCATGAAAAATATAGCGGTACAGAAAGGCCTAAGCCATGTGGCGGATTATTTAAAAAATGCAGGTTATCGCGTATTTGAATTTGATACCAGCCAGAAAAATCACGGTGATTTTTTCGACGGTTTTGATGCAGTGGTATTTACCGGGCTAGATGATAACGTTATGGGTATTCAAAATACCAACATTAATGTTCCGTTTATAGAGGCCAGTGGAATGACTCCTGAGGAGATAAAAGATGCTATAGAGCGGAAATTACAATGAGCATAGAGAAACATAGACACCTCGATGGTAAAAGGACCTTTAATCATAGATTAAAGGTCCTTTTATCTTTTTAAAGGATTTTTCACAATTATGTAGAATATATATTTTATCAACAAAGAATATCAACTTTTTATTTTTGACACAAGCGAAGTAAAGGAGGTTATTAGGTGGATAAAAAGGTTAAGGTGTTTACCGACAGCACGGCCGACCTTTCACCTCAGCAGCTTGAGGCTCTGAATATCTCTGTGCTCCCACTTTATGTGACCATGGGGGATAAGAGCTATCGCGATGGAGTGGACATAACCACTGCTCAGCTTTATAAGATGGTGGACGAGCTTCGGACTTTGCCCAAGACGGCTGCAGCGCCGGTGGAAGATTTTGTTACCGCCTTTAAGCCATGGGTAGACCAGGGTTACGATGTCATTTTTGTGGGTATTTCATCCAAGCTGTCGGCCACAATCCAAAATGCCCTGATTGCGGCCGATGAATTCGAGCCGGGCAGGGTGCACGTGGTGGATTCGCAGAACCTGTCTACCGGGATAGGGTTGCTGGCGGTAAAAGCGGCGGAGCTGGCCATGCAAGGCATGGGAGCACAGGAGATTGTAGAAAGGGTAAATGCGCTGGTACCCAAAGTGCGCACCAGTTTTGTGATAAGCACCCTTAAATACCTTCACATGGGAGGAAGGTGTACGTCGCTTCAGCTGATTGCAGGCACCGTCTTAAAAATCAAGCCCCAGATTATAGTAAAGGATGGGGGAATGATAGTAGGAGAAAAGTACAGGGGTAAAGACAAAAAAGTGCTGGATTCATTCTATGCAGATCACGTAGGAGATGGGAAAAACGTTGATCTGGAGAGGATATTCGTGACCCATTCTGATTACCAGGAGGGAGCAGAATACCTTGCTGAAAAGCTGAAAAACGAGCTGAACCCAAAAGAAGTGTGTATAACCTCTGCGGGGGCGGTCATATCAAGCCATTGTGGTCCCGGTACGGTAGGCATACTGTACCTGGAGAAATAAGGGTGGCGATCAACGTGGCAAAAGGGGTTTTCGAAACGAAAATCCCTTTTTGTTTTGCACCCATAAACGGAAGGACATTTGTAGCAAAATATTTCGAAGGGTGTTATAATACCATGTGTTAGAGGTTTTAAATTTTCCATTTTTAGAAAGGGTGAGGTGCCGTGGATGAACTCAAAAAATTGGAGGAGTTTAAAAAAATTGTTGAGGGCAGCGATAATATAGTCTTCTTTGGTGGAGCGGGGGTTTCTACCGAGAGCAACATACCCGACTTCAGGAGTGCTTCGGGCCTGTACAGCACCAGCCAAAAGACATCATATCCGCCAGAGGTGATGCTGAGCCACAGCTTCTTTATCAAGCACCCCGAGGAGTTCTATGAGTTTTATAAAAGTAAGATGGTATACAGGGATGCGAAGCCCAACGCGGCACACATTGCTTTGGCAAAGCTGGAAGAGCAGGGAAAGCTCAAAGCAGTCATAACCCAGAATATAGATGGGCTGCATCAGGCGGCCGGAAGCAAAAACGTGCTGGAACTTCACGGCTCCATCCACAGGAATTATTGCATGAAATGTGGAGAGCATTACGACCTAGATTATGTGATGGACAGCAAGGAACTGGTTCCAAAATGCGAGAAGTGCGGTGGGATAGTCAGGCCTGATGTGGTGCTATATGAGGAAAGCCTGGACATGGATGTGTTGTATAAATCCATACACTACGTTTCCAATGCAGATGTGCTGATAGTGGGAGGAACATCCCTCGTGGTATATCCCGCTGCCGGGCTGGTGGATTATTATAAAGGAGGCAAGCTGATACTCATCAACAAAACGTCAACGCCTTATGATTATAAGGCCAACATCGTTATACACGATAGCATAGGCAAGGTATTGTCCTATGTGGTAGGGTAAAATTAAATGCAATCTAAGTTAACGGCGCTTCATAAACTGCGAAAGCTTTAAGGCATATTGAAATTCTGTACCAAAGTATATTGATTTTGCAAGAAATACAAAAAAATGATATAATAATGTTTGAAACAGAACATATGTTCTTAAGAGGAGGAAAAAATGGGACAGACTTACGGAGTCAGCAGCATACAGGTACTGGAAGGACTCGATGCCGTTCGCATGCGACCGGGGATGTACATCGGTTCGACCGGCCAGCGGGGGCTTCATCATCTCCTTTGGGAGATTGTGGACAATGCAATCGACGAAGCAGCCAATGGCTTTGCAACCAGGATTTCGGTTACCATCCACGAGGATAACAGCGTAACGGTGGAGGATGACGGCAGAGGAATACCGGTGGATATACATCCGGCCCTGGGTATACCGGGGGTACAGGTGGTGTTTACCCACCTTCACGCCGGCGGAAAGTTTAACAACGAAAATTATCGATTTTCTGGCGGCTTACACGGTGTGGGCGCATCGGTGGTAAACGCCTTGTCCCGATGGCTGGAAGTGGAGGTAAAGAGGGACGGGAAGCTTTACCGGCAGAGGTTTGAAAGCGTGTACGATCCGCAGCTTAAAAAAGTTGTTGCAGGCAAGCCCGTCACTCCCCTGGAGGTTATAGGCAGCGCTACTGGAACGGGCACCAAGGTGCGTTTTTTACCAGATGATCGCATATTTGAGGATGTGCGCATGAATGCCGATATCGTTTCAAGGCGGCTTAAGGAACTGGCCTATTTGAATGGCGGAGTGACCATAGAATTTTATGATGAGCGGATAAAGGATGCTGGTAGCAGGCGTACTTTTTGTTACAATGGCGGTATCGTTGACTTTGTAAAGTATCTCAACGAGGATAAAAACGTGCTCCACAGCGATGTCATATATATTGAAGGTGAGAAGGAAGGCATATTTGTTCAAATCGCCATTCAATACACCGATTCCTATACCGAGAGCATTTTTTCGTACGTAAACAACATCCCTACCACCGAAGGGGGAACCCATGAAACGGGCTTTAAGTCGGCGCTTACTAAGGTTTTGAACGACTATGCCAGGAAGTACAATTATTTAAAGGACAGGGATCCAAACCTTTCGGGCGAGGATTTCCGTGAAGGTATCACTGCGGTTATCTCCCTCAAGATGAACAACGTACAGTTTGAAGGGCAGACCAAGACCAAGCTGGGCAATACCGAGGCAAGGGTGGCTCTGGAGGCCATCGTCTCCGAACAGCTGGGCCATTACCTTGAACAGCCAGTCAACAGCGAGACAGCAAAGCTGATCATAGAAAAGGCCATAAAAGCGGCCAAGGTGAGGGAAGCGGCCAGAAAGGCCCGTGAAATTGCGCGGAAGAAAAGCAGTTTGGAAGGAGCGCCTTTGGTTGGAAAGCTGGCCAGCTGTACTGGCAGGGACCCAAGATTGAATGAGCTGTTTATCGTGGAGGGCGAATCGGCCGGCGGTTCCGCCAAGCAGGGGAGGGACAGAAGGTTTCAGGCAATACTTCCACTGCGAGGCAAGCCGCTTAACGCCGAGAAGAAAAGGCTGGATCAGGTGCTGAGCAATGAGGAATTTGCCACCATCATCTCTGCGCTGGGCACCGGTATTGGCGAGGATTTCAATTTGGCCAATCTGAAATACCACAAGGTGATAATACTATCCGATGCCGACCAGGACGGGGCACACATACGGGCCATTTTGCTCACCTTCTTTTTCCGCTACATGAAAGAGCTCATTACCAACGGCCATCTGTACATTGGCCTGCCACCCTTGTACAGGGTCACCGATGGAAAGAGAGAGGAATACGTTTACAACGATGAGGAGCTCAAGAGAGTCGTAAAGAGCATGGGGAAGAGGTACACCATACAGCGCTATAAGGGCTTGGGAGAGATGAATCCAGAGCAGCTGTGGGAGACCACAATGAATCCTCAAAAGAGGAAGATAATACAGGTTACGGTAGAGGATGCGGCCGAGGCCGACAGGCTGGTCACCATTTTGATGGGAGATAAGGTTCAGCCGCGAAAGGAATATATAAGCGCTTATGCCAATTTCAATAAAGTAGACGTTTTGCAAGAGATGGGAGTGTAGTTGAGGCATGGCGTCGAAAAGGATGGATAACGAATTTATGCAGAATCAGGACAACGTGATTCAAAAACCCCTGGAAGAAGTCATGCACGAGTCCATCATCCCGTATGCCGAGTACGTGATTATGGATCGGGCACTGCCCAGGGTGGAGGATGGACTTAAGCCGGTGCAGCGGAGGATACTTTATACCATGTACGAGCTGGGCCTCACACCTGATAAGCCGCACCGTAAGTCGGCCAGAATCGTGGGCGATACCCTAGGTAAATACCACCCTCACGGCGATGCATCGGTTTATGAGGCGATGGTGAGGATGGCGCAGGATTTCAACATGAGGGCGTTGCTGGTGGATGGATACGGCAACTTTGGCTCCATAGACGGGGATACGGCTGCCGCCATGCGGTATACCGAGGCACGCCTCACGCCTTTGGCAATGGAGATGCTGAGGGACATCGATAAGGACACCGTCAAGTTCAGCTTGAACTTTGATGATACCCTAAAGGAGCCTGATATGCTTCCGGGGAGATTTCCCAATGTGCTGGTCAACGGCGCTTCGGGCATCGCCGTGGGCATGGCGACGAATATTCCTCCTCATAATTTGGGTGAGGCCATAGATGCGGTGATAGCTCAGATGGAAAACCCCGATATTTCGCTGGATGAGCTGCTCAAAATCATGCCGGGGCCGGATTTCCCCACCGGAGGGATTATAATAGGCCAGGATGAGATAAAAAAGGCATATGAAACCGGGCACGGCAGGATTTTTTTGAGAGCCAGGGTAGAGGTAGAGGATGCTCCCGGAGGAAAGAAGCTGCTGGTGATAAAGGAGCTGCCTTATCAGGTTAACAAAGCGGCGCTGCTTGAAAAGATTTTGAATTTGAGCGAGGAGAAAAAAGGGATACTAACCGGTATAGCCGACATTCGCGACGAGTCGGATAGGCAGGGCATACGCGCCGTCATTGAGCTTAAAAAGGATGCTGACCCAGAAAAGATCCTCAATTATCTGTATAAATATTCCGATCTGCAAGTCTCGTTTGGGATTAATATGGTTGTCATTGCCGATGGAAAGCCGCAGCAGCTGGGGCTTAAAGCAATTATAGATTACTACATTCGC
Source organism: Caldicoprobacter oshimai DSM 21659 (assembly GCA_000526435.1). Classification (GTDB taxonomy): domain Bacteria; phylum Bacillota; class Clostridia; order Caldicoprobacterales; family Caldicoprobacteraceae; genus Caldicoprobacter; species Caldicoprobacter oshimai. Next base: position 750,915 of record JAGB01000001.1, on the reverse strand, counting down.
CATCAGAAGGATGTGGTCACCCGCCGCACCAGGTACGAATTGGATAAGGCCAAGGCACGGCAACATATCCTGGAAGGGCTCATGGTGGCAATACAGAACATAGACGAGGTGATAGCCATTATCCGTTCATCTGAAAATCCCGGCAAGGCAAAACAAAGGCTGATGGATAAGTTCAATTTGACCGACGTTCAGGCCCAGGCCATACTGGACATGAGGCTTCAAAAGCTCACAGGTCTTGAGATATCAAACCTCAAGAAGGAGTATGAGGACTTGACCAGGCAGATACGGCGGTTGGAGAACATACTCTCATCGGAGCAGGCTTTAATAAATGTCATCAAGCAAGAACTGCTTGAGATAAAGGAAAAGTATGCTGACCCTCGGAGGACAAAGATAATTGAAGACGTCAAGGAAGCCGAGATAAGTGTCGAGGACTTGATATACGTCGAGGATGCCGTTATCACCCTTTCTCATAACCAGTATATAAAGAGGGTTCCGGCCAAATCGTACAGCCGTTCCAGCCGCGACGTCGAAAGTGTCGAAACCGGTGACGGAGATTATATAGAGTTTGTGGTTGAGTCGGCCACCGACCACAAAGTGCTTATTTTTACAGATGTAGGTAACTGTTACACTCTGGCCTGCAACGACATTCCGGAAGGGAAATGGCGTGACAGGGGCGTGCCGCTGTATACACTGGTCAATTCCCTTGAGGGCGGTGAAAGGCCGGTGGCTGTACTCTCTGTAAAAGAGTTTGCGGAAGATCAATACATTCAGTTCTATACAGCTATGGGCATGATAAAGAGGACACCCCTTATCGAGTACAATGCCAAAAAGACCAAGATACAGGCCTGCGGGCTCAATGAGGGAGACAAGGTGGTGGCAGTCGAACTGACTCGCGGAGATAGAGATGTGATGCTTATCACCAGGGAAGGGATGAGCATCCGTTTCCACGGGGATGAAGTGCCAAGTGTGGGTAGGACTGCCAAGGGGGTTAAGGCTATAAGGCTTAAAGAGGACGATGAGGTGATCTTTGCTAGCGAGGTGGATGACGAAGGCGAGATTGTGGTGGTCACCGACAGGGGATTCGTCAAGCGAACCCTTCTGGTGGATTACCAGCCCCAGGGGCGTGGTGGTGTTGGCTTTAGAACCATCCGGTTTGCCAAGAATAAATCCAACGGCCGATATCTGGTTGCTGCCTTCTACGTTAAGGAGCCCTATGAAATCATCCTGCAGCAGAAGGATGGCACGGTGACCAGGGTAAGCACCGAATCCATTGCCATAACCGAAAGAAATGGGGCAGGAGAGGCGGCTTTGCTGGTGCTCATGGACAACGAGGTGTGCGCGGCGTATAGGAATTATAAGGATTAAAGGATAATAAAAGCAATGATTATACTGGGAAGATATAAGGTATCTAAAAAATAAAAAATATAAGGCAGCTTGTATTAGACTGCCTTATATTTTTTGACCAGCCTAAACTCCTCTTTCACTTCCTCAGGCGGTTCTTTGGTTAGCAGCGATACCACCACAATGGCCACGCAGGATATAACAAATGCAGGAAGCAGCTCGTATATTTTGAAGATTCCTCCCAAGGGGCTAAGAAACAGTTTTCATATGAACACCGTCGCACCGCCAGAAACCATTCCGGCGATGGCTCCTGCCCTGGTGGTTCTCTCCCAGAACAGCGAAAACAGTATGATTGGCCCGAAGGTTGCGCCAAAGCCTGCCCATGCAAAGGATACAACTCTGAATATGATGCTGTTTTCGTCAAGGGCGATGATCATTGCTATTACGGAGATAACAAGCAGTGTTAGCCTTGTCATGCGCAATACAGTCCTGTCATCCGCTTCTTTTTTGAGGATACCCTGGAATATGTTTTTTGAAAACGACGAAGCGGCTATGAGCAGGTAGGAATCGGCTGAGCTGATGGTTGCTGCAAGTATCCCTGCCAGGACGATTCCGGCAAATATTGGAATAAAGAATTTGGTTGACATTAAAATAAATATGTTCTCCGATACACTTTGAGTGAGGAATGCACTGGGATAGAGTATTCTGCCCGTTATGCCTATGATAACCGCTGCTGCCAGCGAGATTATAACCCAAACGGTTGCAATCCTTCTCGAGAATTTGATGTTGCTTGATTTGTTGATTGCCATGAACTTTACCAGCACTTGAGGCATGCCGAAGTAGCCCAATCCCCAGGAAAGGATGGATATTATCGATAGCCAATCGTATTTAGCTGGTTCTCCGAATACAGGCTTGCCGTTTTCAATTTGCTGTACTCCATCTATAATCTTTGGCTGCGCGATTGAAAATATGTCAAAGAAGCCGGGGATGGCTTTTGCTTTTTCAATTACCGAAGAAATCCCTCCTGCCACAAAGATGCCAGATACCAGGACAACGGTAAGAGCAAAGAACATTATTACTCCCTGCATGAAATCCGATGCACTTTCTGCCAGAAATCCTCCTATAAATGTGTATGAAACTACAAACACAGCCCCCACAATCATGCTATAGACGTACCTGCTTCCAAACAGCATGCTGAAGAGCTTTCCGACGGCTACAAAGCAGCTTGCGGCATAGATGCTAAAAAAGACCAGTATGAAAATGGCTGCGATGGTCATTATCACCTTTTTATCTTCCTTGAACCTGTTGCTTAAAAAGTCGGGAATGGTTATTGCATCTCCAGCAATGTGGGAATATATGCGCAGCCTCTTTGCCACAAGCAGCCAGTTCAAATAGGTGCCTATACACAGTCCTAATGCCGTCCAAAACGCTTCTCCCAAGCCCGACCAGTAGGCAATTCCCGGGAGTCCCATGAGCAGCCATCCGCTCATGTCGGAAGCCTCGGCAGCCATGGCGGTGACCCACGGTCCCAGGGACCTGCCGCCTATGAGGTAGTTGTGGCTGCTCTCGTTTGCGCGCTTTGCGTAATAGACTCCTATGCCAATAACCGCTGAGATATAGATTACCATTGCGATTATGATCTGAAGCTTGTCCATATCCATGCTACCATCACTCCTGATTGTTTATGGATTTTACGTAGGTGTACACAATGAATACATTATAAAGCATATTTATGCAGCCACGCAATATGGAGTTTTCAGTGCTTTGACTTCTCCCCGCCCTGGAAGGGGCGAGGATTCTTGACAGCTCCGAATTTCAGGCCGTCTTCCCTACTGGGTGGATATTCCACTCAATAGGGCAACACAGGTGTGGTGTGTACCTCACACCTGTGGGGCAAGCCAATAGCCCTACTACCAGGCTTAAAGAGCCTGTATACTTTCTGTATATGTTTATCGCTCCCACTCCATCCCTGTGATATCTAAAACCACAGCTTTTGCATTCATAGTTCCTGTTTTCTGGCTTGTTTTTGCTACCACACACAGGACAACTCTGTGATGTCCCATTTTCTTTTATAAATTTGACTTCTATCCCCACAAACTCGGCTTTCTCTTCTATCCTTCTTGCTACTCTTCTAAACATCCATTGATGGATTTTTTGATTCGGTACTTTCCCATGTCTTGCCCCATTCCTTATACCCTTCAAATCACCTAATACAATTGTCCCTATACCATTTTTAATACAATACCCCACCAAATAAGATGTGTATTTTTCCAACACATCTCTAATTTGATTGTTAACTCTTCTCAATACTTCCCTCTTTGCTCTCAAAAGCTCTTTGAATTTTCTTGAATCTTTCTGACACTTAGATAGTTTTTGCTGAAATTCTCCAAGTTTTTTATTGCGGTATCTTATCTTTGAGTTCAGAATACCACCATTATAGATTAAAACTTCTCTGCCATCAAAACAAACCATCGGATGTATTACTCCAAGATCTATTGCCATGACTCCTGCGGTATTCTCAATTTTTCCTTCTTCTACTTCAACCACAATGTGAAGATAATATTTCTTCTTGTCTTTATGGAAAATCAGCTCTGCATACTTGGGAGCACCTTTTAAACAACACCCTTTTATAACCATTGGTGCTTGTTCCTTCCCATTTGACAAAATCAAGTCCCCATCTTTAAAATGAATTGCGCTTTTCTTAAAAACCACTTTATTATACTTCTTGTTCCTGAATGGTGGTCTTATCTTGGATGTATCTTGGCCTTTCTCCTTTGCCTTTTGTAATCTTTTCAGGTATGCCTGATATGCAGTCCAAAACTGCTGGTATGCTGCCTGTTTGCTTTGACTGTGAAGTTTAAAACTCTTTTGATGCAGCCACCATTCCATATACTGGTCAAATGTCTTTCTCGAAACATTTATCCCTTTTGCTTGTATCCTTTTAAAAAAATTTACTGCTTTAGAGTAGATTTTACCAGATACCATTGAAATTTCTCTCGCTAAACCTTGATATTCTTCTGGAACTGACAAAATATATGTCTTATCCATCCTTTTCTACCTTCTTCCATTGGCTCTCTATATACTTCTTGACGGTTTCGGCAGATACATTACCTGCAGTTGCCACAAAGTATGCTCTTATCCAGACAGAATCTCTTTGTTTGTACTGGGGAAACTTTTGTCCTATCTTCCTGCCAGTAGCGCCCTTTATAACATTAATAAGTTCGCTTGGAGAATACCTTGGAAGTGCAGAAATAAATAGATGAATATGGTCAGGCATTATTTCAAGTGCTAAAATATCAAACTTGTATGTCTTGGATAGTTCCCTGATTGTTTCTTCAACTGTATTTTTTACTTCAGGGCCTTTTAAAAAGTCTTTTCTGTACTTTGGTATCCAAACAAAGTGGTAGTTGATTAGGAATTTAGCATGTCGTGTGGATTTGTAGGTATTCATTCTAAACCAACCTTCTTAATTCCAAGATTTGGTTTAATTATATCATACTTGGTTCTCAGTTTCAACCCTTGCATTCATCCCCGCCCTACAAGGACGAGGCTTTCTGCAGAATTCCTGTAATTCAAAGACGTATCAACTTCCTGACAGAACGTATAAATGGGTAGGTTATGCTGATAACATTCATTACCGGGACCAAAATGGTTATTATCAAGACATTAATAATACAATCATTACGGAAAATAAAAAAATAGGTGACGTGGATTATATATATAAAAATGCCTCTAACTCATATACTGTAAGATTTTCTAATAATGCTGCTGATAATTATTTTGTAATAATGGAGTATCAAGGTAAAACATTGGCTTTTGGTTTGAAGGATAGCAATGCTACAAATGCAGTTAAATTGGAAAAGATTGACAGTGTTGATAGCAAAATATTATCGAATACAGTTGATGCGCAAAGTTGTATTGCTTATAAGGATGTATATCAAGATATTGACTTGATATACGAATCAAAAACATACGGGCTAAAAGAGTATATTGTTCTGAAACGACCGACAGGTAAAAATGAGTTTTATTTCAATATTAAAATGGATGGACTAAAAGTAAAAGAAGAAAATGGTAGTATAGTTTTTGTTGATAAGGATGATAACGCTATATTTTATATTGAACAACCATTTGCCATTGATAATAACGAAGTGATAACTGAAGATGTGAAATATACTATTGTGGAAAGCAATGGAGCCTATCAAATAAAAAGTACTATTGATAAGGCTTATTTAACCGATGCAAGCAGAGCTTATCCAATAGTCATTGATCCATCGGTTATGATCACGGGCGCCTTAACGACATATGATTCTTATGTAAGTTCTAAATATCCTGATACCAACTACTATTTGAATTATTATTTAAGAACGGGCAGGGATAGTGATTATTATATAAGAAGGACATATATAAAATTTGACCTGCCTACTAATATACCTGCTGAGTATGTAACAAGTGCGTATCTTAGGATGGAAAAATACAGCGGTGCGACTCCAAGTATCAAGGCATACAGGGTGACGGGATATTGGGAATCCAGTACAATAACATGGAACAATCAACCAAGTTATACAACCACATACGCCTCTCCAACTGCTTACAACGATAGTGGTAATTGGTGAAGGATGACCGTTACAGACATAGTAAAGAGATGGTTTAACGGGACATATAGCAAGTATGGTTTCATGGTCAGGGATGATACGGAATCGGGAACGACGCAGTGGACAACTTTCTATTCATCCGATGCTTCTTCGCCACATAAGCCAGAGCTTCATATTAATTTTACTGGTTACGGCAGCCGACCATATGAATACGAAACATTTCCATATTTCAACTGTGCAAATTATGCATTAGATTATTACGATGAATGGGGTTTATCTTTTGGCATAACACTAGAAGGATTAAATTCTTGTTCGAATGAAGCTGATTTATGGACATATACTAAGAACTGCGTTAGTTCATGGTTGCAGAACCACATGAGTGGAAAGTATAATAGCTTATCAAGTTATCAATCCTATATAAGTGGGGGTAAATGGAGAGTAGTATTGCGAATGGGGTATGAAGATAGGAATGGCAACGGTATTGTTGATATTGATAATAGAGACCCATCTAAAGACTGTTATGATTTTCATTGGTGGTATCAAACAGATACAGGGCAGTGGGCTGAAAAAATGGGAGCATCGCCTTCAAATTTGGTGAGTGGTACTAATGCAAATACTAATCCATATAATGTGAACTGGCCTAATTCTTACTTTGGTTTTGCTCATTTCTATGATAGCAGCTGCGTATACTACGCAATCTGGGAATAAAAAGAAAGGTGGGATAATTTCATGAGCAAAAAAATGATTATAACTATAACTGTAAGTGCAGTGTTACTGGTGATTGGAGCCGGCGTAACCTATGCTTACTTGTCTGATATATTAGAAAGGCAGCCGGAGCCAAAGGGCGGTTACACTTTGGACTTCTTGAAACAGTATGTGGCTGAAAATCTGGCCGAAGATAACAGCGGTATTTCTGACAGCATTCCGTGCTATAAGGAAGAGGATTTGTTTTTTGGGACAGGTAGAATCTTTCCTTTGGGAGCAGATTCGGGATACAGTAAAGGCTTTAGCTTCAGAACGAATTTTTTTGAAAGAATAGTAAAAATGTTTCCAGAGCCGCTAGTGAGAGAAATAGGCGACTATATCTATCTTGTCTATGACACAGATAATAATACCCGATTGTATCTGTTTTTCTCAAAGAAAAAAAGTCAAGGCATGTTAACTGATGGTTACCCTGTAATCATGAAAAAAAAGCTTGCTTATAAAGATTTTTCCCAATTACAACCGGGTGATAATTTGCAGAAGGTGGAACAGATTGACCCTGTTATACCGTTGTACAGGAGAGTTTTCGATGAAGCAACGGATCACGTGCTTAAGCTGAATAAGGAAATGGGAATATATCTGACCTCTGTGCACCTGCTTGCAGACGGTATACTCAAGATTGAATACGACAGGACCGATGACAGGGAGTATGTTATCACAAATATTGTATATAATGAGGATTTTATTCTTAATGGATTAGACGGGCAAACATGCTATAGAATATACGAAATGGACTATGTGGATTAAATAAAGTTATATAAATGCCAAAACAGGAATAATAACAATAATGATTGAGGGTAAAAACAATACAAGGTAGAGTGTAACACAAATTGTGGGGCAACATAAAACAGAGTGCAGTGCCTAGCAATCCAGCGAAGGGAGCAATTACAACCTACTATGCAAGAGATAGAGCAGGACGCTGAATTTATCATTCAGCTCCTGCTCTTTTTTTGTCATATCCTTTGCTGCAATGCAATAAATTAATAGCAAGGTGTTATAAGCGAGGTGCTGTAGCGTGAGGGTCATATACGTATCCAGAATACAGGCCATACGTACGCTTGTGGTGCTTGTACTGGTTATAATCTCCATAATATACACTCAGACCACACAGTATGACGTCATAAGCGTGTTTTTAAACACCAAGCGGGAACTGCCGATATATTCTGTGGAGACCGATGAGAAGAAGATCGCCATATCCTTTGACGCAGCCTGGGGGGCTGAATATACTGACGAAATATTGGATATATTGAAGAAGAGGAACATCAAGGCCACGTTTTTTCTTGTGGGGTTCTGGGTTGACAAGTACCCCGAAAAGGTGAAGAGGATTGCATCGGAAGGCCATGAGATAGGCAATCATTCTACCACCCACCCGCATATGTCACAGCTAAGCAGCCAGCAAATTCGGATGGAAATTGAGACTACGCAGAAGAAGATAGAGGAGCTGGCAGGTGAGCGGGCGGTTAAGCTTTTTAGGCCGCCTTTTGGGGACTACAACGATAGGCTTATCCTGACGTGCAGAGAGATGGGCTACTACCCCATACAGTGGGATGTTGACTCGCTTGACTGGAAGGAATACGGCGTTGAGCACATGTTCAATCAGGTGACCAAGAAGGTGCGCAACGGCTCGATCGTGCTTTTCCACAATAACGCCAAATACATCGTACAGGCGCTGCCTTTGATTTTGGACCACCTTCTCAAGGAAGGCTATACCATCGTCCCGGTATCGGAGCTCATTTACAAGGACAATTATTACATAGATCACACGGGCCGCCAGAGAAAAGTAGGCACATGAAGGGCGAATAAAATGTCCATCAGTTGAATAGCTATAATTTAGATAATGTACTGTTACCGGATTGAAGGTCGAAACGTTACGAATGAAATGATTCTAGGAAGGGAGAGGGATAAAATGGTGGAACACACTTCAGAGAACAACCAGGTTTTGGTGGCCGGCAAAGTAGACTCCCCGCCCACCTTTGCCCACGAGATATACGGCGAAGGTTTCTATAACTTCACTCTGGCGGTGCCCAGGTTGAGCGGATACATAGACCTTTTGCCTGTTACAGTTTCCGAAAGGCTAATCGATATAGGCAAACTTTCGGTGGGTACCGAAGTGGTTGTAAAGGGGCAGTTCCGGTCATATAACAAATACCTCGACGGGAAAAACAGGTTGATACTTACGGTGTTTGCCAAGGACATAGCCATGAAGGACGAAGAGATAAAAAATCCAAACCAGATTTATCTTGATGGGTATATATGTAAACCACCTGTCTATAGGACCACGCCGCTTAACCGGGAGATAGCCGATGTTTTGCTGGCCGTCAACAGGCCCTACAATAAATCTGATTATATTCCTGTTATAATGTGGGGGAGGAATGCGCGGTTTTCACAGAATCTGGCGGTTGGCCAGCGCATCAGGATATGGGGCAGGATCCAGAGCCGGCCTTACCAGAAAAAGCTGCCCAGCGGTGAAATACAGGACAGGATAGCCTATGAGGTGTCGGTTTCAAAACTTCAACTGGTAAACGGGTGAAATAAAGTGTCTTCGGACACTTTATTTCTTTTCTGAGCTTACATGTTGTGCTAAAATAAAAAAGAAGAACCCTTATTGTTCGGGTTCTTCTTGAGCGTTGCTTGTAGGAGCGGGTATAAGCAACCGTTGACCGGGGTAAATCAGGTCAGGACGAGGAATGTTGTTGAGACGGATCAAGGCATCCAGCGGCACGTTAAACTTTTCCGCGATGCTGTAGAGGGTATCTCCAGGCCGTACGATATATACCTTACCGCCCGGTGGTGGCGTTGGAGGCTCGACGCCTGGTATGAATATCCTTTGGCCGGGATAAATGATGTATGGAGGCGGGATCTGGTTTACCCTTATGAGTTCGGTCAGCGATATGTTGTATCTCTGCGCAATCCTGTACAGCGTATCACCAGGCTGCACGATGTAGTAGAATCCTTCTTCGGGTGGAACAGGCCCTTTGGGAATTTCCAGCAGCTGTCCTGGATAGATCAGGTTGGGATTGGGAATGTTGTTTACGGCGAGAATGGCTTCTACCGTGGTGTTGAATTTCCGTGCGATCTTGTAGAGGGTATCGCCTGGCTGTACTATGTACGTCATCAACTTTCCCTCCTTTAGGCGCTGTATTATTATATCTATATGCGGTATGGCGGGAATATGTTACTGTTTTTTTGTGAAATATGAGTGTCTGAAGCTCCTGCCTCTTTTCTGTAAGACGGAGCATGGGCTGTATACGTGACGCGTGATGGTGCACTACGATAATGGTGTTGTGACATTGATGGAAATGTCACTGAACCTGAGGCTGTTCCGAATACCGCCTGTTGGGGTGGGACAGCCTTAAATGGCGGACTACAAATACCCCAACCTTCTAAACTGGTGCGGCTGTTGCACCGTTTAGATGAACGGGCCAGGGAAATGGAATATCGTTCTAAAATCAAGGATGAACTGGTTGACCAGCTGTTTAAGGCCATATTGAGCCTTGAGACCATGGAGGAGTGTTATCGCTTTTTTGAGGACCTGTGTACCGTGAACGAGATCAAATCCCTGGCACAGAGGTTGGAGGTGGCCAGGATGCTCAAAGAGAAGAAGACCTACAGCGAAATAGCTGAAAAGACGGGGGCCAGTACCGCTACCATAAGCCGGGTAAACAGGTTTTTGCTTTACGGATCCGATGGATACAATATCGTGCTGGACAGGATATCCAAAAAGCAATCATGATGAAAAGCGGGTGAAGGTTTTATGTCAGAGGATATGAAAAGCAGATTTCGTGCGCTGAGGGACAGGATAATCGAGCTGCAGTACAGGCATTTGAACGATATGCAGAGGAAGGCGGTGCTGACCACACAGGGGCCTCTGCTGGTGCTGGCAGGTGCCGGTTCGGGCAAAACGACGGTGCTGGTAAACAGGATTGCACACCTGCTTAAGTTCGGCTGTGCTTACGGGAGCGATTATGTGCCAAGAGATTTGACGCCCCAGGATATTGCTTCTATGGAGGAATACATAGCCCGGTGCCAGGACAGCGGTGCAGTAATTCCACTGCCCGAGCGCATTTTTGCGCTGCTGCGCTACCGGGTTGCCTTTCCGGGCAGCATACTGGCCATTACCTTTACAAATAAAGCGGCAAAAGAAATGAAGGAAAGAATAGTTCAGCTGGTGGGGGAAGCGGCCTATGACATATGGGTCAGCACCTTTCATTCCGCCTGTGTCAGAATACTTAGGCGGGAGATCGATAAGATAGGGTACTCTCGAAATTTCGTGATATACGACGACTCCGACCAGTTGACGGTGGTCAAGGATTGCATCAAGGAACTTAACCTTAACGAGAAATACTATGATCCCAAGGAGATCAGAAATTTGATAAGCCGCCTCAAGGACCAGATGAAAGGGCCAAGAGAATACGTGGACGAGGTGAGGGGTCAATTCAGGGAAGAGAATATAGGCCGCATATATCAGCTTTACGAGGCTAAGCTCAAAAAGAACAACGCCCTGGATTTCGGCGATCTCATAAACAAGACCATTGAGCTGTTTCGCTTGAGGCCGGATGTACTGGATTACTACCAGAAGAAATTCCAGTACATACTGGTTGACGAATATCAGGACACCAATATGGCCCAGTACATCCTCATAAAGATGCTTTCGGAGTTTCATGGGAATGTCTGTGCGGTGGGAGATGATGACCAGGCAATTTACGGCTGGCGTGGCGCCGATATAAGAAACATACTGGAATTCGAGAGGGATTTCCCCAGTGCCGCCGTCATCAAGCTGGAGGAGAATTACCGCTCATCCCAGACCATACTGGATGCGGCCAACAGCGTCATTCAGAACAATAGAGGGCGAAAGCCCAAGCGGCTGTGGACCCAGCGCAAGCATGGCGACAAGGTGCGTATATACCAGGCATATGACGAGCACGACGAGGCTGAGTTCATATGTCGCCAGATCAAGGATTTGATGCAGCAAGAGGGACGCAGGGCGGGGGAGTTTGCGGTGCTGTACCGCGTGAACGCGCAGTCCCGCGTGCTGGAAGAGGCCATGATAAAGTACGGTATCCCCTACCGGATATACAAGGGATTGCGGTTTTACGACCGCAAGGAGATAAAGGATATAATTGCATACCTGCGCGTCATTGTAAACCCGGCCGATGACGTTAGCTTGAAGCGCATAATAAACGTTCCCAAAAGGGGTATAGGGCCTGCGACGATAGAAGCGCTTGAGGGAGCGGCGGCAGAGATGGAGGAAAGCATATTTGGCGTTGCCATAGATTTGGATAAGAATGGAGTGCTCTCGGGCAGGGCCGCTGCCAGCGTTAAATCGTTTGTCGACCTCATAATGCGGCTTATAGCCTTGAAGGATACCATGGGCATAGTGGATTTTGTCCACACGGTGCTGGAAGAGACGGGATACCGTAGCGAGCTGGAAAGAGAAGGCACAATGGATGCCCTGGCCCGTTTGGAGAATATAAAGGAGTTTATCTCGGCTGCCAGGGAATTTGAAGAGGCCAACCAGGGGGCTGACCTGGTGGACTTCCTGGAAAACATCGCGCTGGTGTCCGACGTTGACGAGGTAGGAGAGGATGAATCGGCTGTGGTGCTCATGACGCTCCACAGCGCCAAGGGACTGGAGTTCCCGGTGGTCTTTATGGCTGGATTGGAGGAGGGGCTGTTTCCACTTGCAAGGGCGGTGGACAATCCTGATGAGCTGGAAGAGGAGCGCAGGTTGTGTTACGTGGGCCTTACCCGGGCAAAACAACGGTTGTATCTTTCCTATGCCCGGAACAGGACCCTCTACGGCGGTTCGATGCTAAGCATGCCCTCGCGGTTTATAAGCGAGATTCCTGAAGAGCTGGTGGAGCCGGCAATAGGAGGATATGCATTCGAATTTGGCGATTCTGGTGTCAAAAAGGGTACAAGCGTTGACCCGATTGTCAGCTTTAACCTGCCCGGGAAGGTGACAAAGGAGAAAACTGGTCCATCTCCTAGGTTTGCGCTGGGGGACAAGGTTCTCCATCAGAGGTTTGGTGTGGGCACCGTAGTTGCCATGGACGGTGAGGGTGCCGACCTTCGAATTCAGATCGCTTTTGAGCAGGGTGGCATTAAAAAATTTATGGCCAACTTGGCCCCCCTTAAAAAGCTTTAATGGTAAGACGAAATAATTTTAGCTTTAAGATGGTGTGGTGGTGTACATGGATATCAAGCAAGCAAGGGAAGAGATTGAAAAGCTCAGGGAAGAGATAAGGAAGCACGACTATTACTATTATGTCCTTGACCAGCCGGTGATATCGGATGAAGAGTATGATGCCCTGATGAGGCGCCTGATGTGGCTGGAGCAGGTCTTTCCTGAGCTTGCGACCCCCGACTCGCCCACTCAGAGGGTGGGTGGACAACCTTCAAAGGCGTTTGGCACGGTGCAGCACAGGGTACCCATGCTCAGCCTGGCCAACGCTTTCAGCGAAGGGGAGCTTAAAGACTTTGACCGCCGAGTGAGAAATGCTGTGGGTGACGACGTTGAATATGTAGTCGAATACAAGATAGACGGGCTGTCAGTTGCCCTGTGGTATGAAAACGGGGTGTTTGTACGCGGGGCTACACGAGGGGATGGATACACGGGCGAGGATGTAACCGAAAACTTAAAGACCATAAGGAGCGTTCCGCTAAAGCTCAACAAGCCCTTTACCCTTGAGGTAAGGGGTGAGGTCTTTATGTCTAAAAAGGATTTCGAGGTCCTAAATGAGCAGCGGCGCGAGCAGGGGCAGCCTCTATTTGCCAATCCGAGGAATGCCGCGGCAGGGTCTTTAAGACAGCTTGACCCCCGTGTGACGGCTTCTAGGCCTTTGGACATCTTCATATTTAACCTTCAGTACATACAGGATAGTCAAATGCCGGAAACCCACTGCGATGCCCTTGAGCTGCTGCGCGAGATAGGGTTCAAGGTCTCCCCTGTTTTATGCCGTTCACGGCATATAGATGATGTCATCGACATGTGCCTTGAGTGGCATGAAAAGAGGCATTCGCTGTGGTTTGACATCGATGGCCTCGTGATAAAGGTCAACAATTTGAGGCAGAGGGATATGCTGGGGGCCACCACCAAAAATCCTAGATGGGCTATTGCCTACAAGTTCCCCGCCGAGCAAAAGGAGACGGTGATACGCGATATAATCGTGCAGGTGGGAAGAACGGGCGTTTTGACCCCTACTGCGGTGTTTGACCCGGTGCCGGTGGGAGGTTCTATAGTCTCGCGGGCCACCCTTCACAACGAAGATTACATAAAGGAAAAGGATATACGTATCGGGGATACGGTGGTCATCCGAAAGGCTGGGGATGTGATACCCGAGGTGGTGGAGGTCAAGAAGGAAAAGAGGACCGGGAACGAAAAACCCTTCGTAATGCCCAAGCGCTGCCCGGTATGCGGTGCCGACGTCATACGCCTTGAGGGCGAAGCAGCCACCAGGTGTACCGGAAATGCATGCCCGGCCCAGATTAAACGCCTGGTAATCCATTTTGCCTCCAGGGATGCCATGGATATACAGGGCATGGGCCCGGCTGTAGTGAATCAACTGCTTGATAGAGGGATTATCAAGGATGTGGCCGACCTGTACTATTTGAAGTACGAGGATTTAATCGGAATCGAGAGGATGGGAGACAAATCGGTCAGGAACCTTTTAGAGGCCATTGAGCAGAGCAAAGATAGGGGACTTGCACGGCTGCTGTTTGGCTTGGGCATTCCGCTGGTGGGTGCAAGAGCGGCCCAACTGATAGCGCAGCACTTTGGCCATATCGATAGAATAATGAAGGCAAAGAAGGAAGAATTTCTGGAGATTGAGGAGATAGGAAACAAGATCGCTGAAAGCATAGTGGCTTTCTTCAAGGAGGAACAAAATGTCAGGATTATAGAGAAGCTCGAGGCAGCTGGAGTATTGATGGAGCAGCCGGGTTTGTCGCTTCGCGATGAGTCGCTAAAAGGGTTGACTTTTGTTTTAACCGGTACTTTAAGCAGCTATACCCGCGAGGAGGCCACACGGCTCATTGAAGAGAGAGGTGGCAAAGTCTCAAGCAGCGTTAGCAAAAAGACCAGTTACGTGGTAGTGGGCGAAAATCCTGGCAGTAAGCTGGAAAAGGCGCGTGCTCTGGGCATTACTATACTCAATGAGGAGGAGTTCAAACAGCTGCTGAACATAAAATAGGTCTAATTTACTATTCTCGAACCATTGATTTTTTGGCAGATTTATGTTTAAATATGAGATAACAATGGTAAATTTATCATTTCTTGTTTCAATCTGCAATAATTAAATTTAATGAGGGGAAGGGGGTGAAGTGTTGGGTAGACGGGTTTTGGCGTGTCTGCTGGTTGTACTCATGCTATCAGCACTACTCCCACAGCAAACTTTGGGGGCTACTCTGTTGAGGCGAGGCAGCCGCGGCGCAGCGGTCCAGCAGCTTCAGCAGCAGCTCATTAAGCTGGGTTTTTTGCAGGGTAGTGCTGATGGTATTTTTGGGCCTCAAACCGAAGCCGCCGTGAGAAGCTTTCAAAAAGCCTACGGTCTGAAACAGGATGGCATAGCCGGCCCTGCAACGCTGGGCAAGCTGGCAGAGGTTTTATCCGGTTCTACAGGAAACAGTGGGTCATCATCTGCACCTGCACCAGAGCCGCCGTCGCGAAGCGAAAGCTCAAGCGCCCCAATCACCACGACGTTGAGGCTTGGCAGCAGGGGAAGCCAGGTTGCGACGCTGCAGAGGCGGCTGAACGAGCTAGGATACAACTGCGGCGCAGTGGATGGTATATTTGGTTCAAGGACGCGTCAGGCGGTGATGGCCTTTCAGAGGGACAACGGCCTGGCAGTGGACGGCATAGTAGGGCCCAAGACTATTGCAAAGCTGTTTGCAGTAAATAATCCGCCACAGAATCAAAATCCTGAGCCTTCTGCACCGCCGTCTAATGATGAGCAAACCAGCGGAGGCAGCGAAAATGGCAACCAGAATGCTACTCCGCCAATCACCACGACGTTGAGGCTTGGCAGCAGGGGAAGCCAGGTTGCGACGCTGCAGAGGCGGCTGAACGAGCTAGGATACAACTGCGGCGCAGTGGATGGTATATTTGGTTCAAGGACGCGTCAGGCGGTGATGGCCTTTCAGAGGGACAACGGCCTGGCAGTGGACGGCATAGTAGGGCCCAAGACTATTGCAAAGCTGTTTGCAGTAAATAATCCGCCACAGAATCAAAATCCTGAGCCTTCTGCACCGCCGTCTAATGATGAGCAAACCAGCGGAGGCAGCGAAAATGGCAACCAGAATGCTACTCCGCCAATCACCACGACGTTGAGGCTTGGCAGCAGGGGAAGCCAGGTTGCGACGCTGCAGAGGCGGCTGAACGAGCTAGGATACAACTGCGGCGTAGTGGATGGTATATTTGGTTCAAGGACGCGTCAGGCGGTGATGGCCTTTCAGAGGGACAACGGCCTGGCAGTGGACGGCATAGTAGGGCCCAAGACCATTGCAAAGCTGTTTCCGACAGAGCCACCACAGAATCCGCAACCGCAACCTGAGCCAAAGCCAGAGCCGCAACCACAGCCGGAACCACAACCGAAGCCTGAACCTGGGTTTACGCAGTTCCACGGTACACCGGGGGCGTTGGCCGGCAAGGTCATATTTGTGGATGCCGGGCACGGCGGGACCGATCCAGGTGCCACTAGAAAGCATGAAGGCTATGGCTTGGTGAGAGAAAAAGATTTGGTTCTTGATATGGCTTTGAGGCTCAAACGGATACTGGAAGAAGCCGGTGCCACTGTGATACTTACCAGGCCTGATGATAGGTATTATTCCTTGTTTTACCGGTCGGCCTTGGTAAACACCCATATTCTTCAGACCGAGCTGGCTGCAGTGAAGAAGGATAGGGATGCGGCTTTACAGGCTAAACAGGCTAAGGGAGAGGAGTTGGCCCAAAAAGAGCATGAAAAGACGCAAAAAGAAGCCGAGGTTGTCAGGTATCAAGAAGAATTAGCGTCTGCAAAGGATAAGCTTTCACAGTATGAAGCACAACTGGGCGAACTTCAAACCGAGTTGCAGCAGGCTATAAAGGATTTAGAAGATAAACAAAAGGCCTACGATGAGCAGTACGCGAAATACCAGCCGAAAGAGAAGGAGCTGAAGGATGCAGAAAAGCGACTGGGAGACCTAAGAATGCAAAGAGATGCACGTAAGCGGGAATACGACGCCATCACGATCGACATATCCAAGCTCAGCGAAGACATCATCAAACTGGAGACTGAATTGGCTGGCTTAGAGATGGAGGAGGAGAAGAAAACAGCTTTGCTCGACCAGTTCAATCAAGTAAAGACGGATCTAGAAGCGGTTGACGCAGCTCTAAAAGAAGGTAAACCTCTAGACGAAATACAGAGCGCAATAGAAACGCTCGGTGAAGATATTGACAGCCTGGCAAGGGAGTTGACTGGGTTACTAGCTAAGTTGGACATAGATGAGGCCAAGGAGGAGGCTTTACTTGACCAGCTCGATCAAATTATCAATACGGATCTGCAAGGAGTGGAGGACGCTCTAGAGCAGAAGAAATCCTTGAAGGCTCAGCTGGATCAGCTGGACGTGCAGATTTCGCCCTTGGAAGAACAAGTAGCCCAAATGCAGGAAGAGCTGGACAAACTAGCCGAAGAACTAAAACTGAATGAGCTCAAAGCTGCCGTGGAAGATGCCCAGGCAAAAGTGAATGAAATTAATGCTGATTTGAAGGATGTTGAAGAAAAGATCAATGCATTGAAAGCTGATATAGACAACCTCCAAAAGGCTAAAAAGGATGCTGAAGATGCAATAACACGACTTGGAAATGAGATTGTTGTTCTTGAAGCGGAGATTGAAGCTCTAAAGAAAGACATAGAAGCTAAGGACGAGCAGATTGAGACGCTAGAGACCAGGATCCAGCAGTTTAAGGTGTATTTGGACAATCCTGGTCTCAAAGATAGAGTGGATATATACGCAGGGCAGGAGGTAAACGACAAGAGGTACGCAACTCCCGAGCTGGTTGAGGTGTTTGACCTTACGCGCCAGAAATACCAGGATAACTATCTGTTTATTTCCCTGCACTGCAATTCCACGACGGCCAGCGATCAGACTTCAAGTTCGGGCATCAGCGTATTTTACAGGGATAACGGACCATACGCCTATAACGGTACATACGGCGTCAATGTAGAGTACTACAAGGGGTACAATGCCGCAGAAAGGGAGAAGTTTGCCAAGACTTTACTGCAGCAGCTCAATGCTACTACCAATTTCTCCAAGAAATATACCGTCCCATACAAAGCCGATTTCAGCGTGCTCAGGGAAAATAACGTGATCTCGGTGCTGGTGGAGGTAGGCTTTATCAACAACCCCAATGACAGGGCATTGTTGATCAATGAGCAGACCCGTGAGAACGTGGCTGCCGGCATATACAAGGGAATTGTGGAGTATTATAAGAGGTAGTTTATGAGAGCGGGCTTGATAAAGGCCCGCTCCTTTTTTATTGAAAAATATATGCACAAGAAGGCTCCATCTTCTACAACACGGAATTGCTAAAGATGTGATGCAATGTTTACCAGGTGATGACAATACGCAAAACTTAGAAAAATTATACAGGTTTCTCCAAAAATGTGTACAACTACAGTCTTTGCTCTGGTAGAACATACTTTTTCGGGATATGATAGAAGGATTTCACAGGCAAACGTAGAAAATTTAAATAGGCTTTCATAGGCTTAAGGAGCGCTGTTATGTTGTACTTTTAAAAGCAAATGCATGCAGGCAGGTTAGCCAAAATATGATTTGAATAAGGCGACAAAATATAGTAAAATATTGTAACATAGGCACGATAAAATTTGGGGAAAGGGTGTATGGCTGTGGGGATTACTGTCAAGGATGTGGAGTATCTGGCCGAAGCTGCTAAGTTTGAGTTTACCGAAGAACAAAAGCAGAAATTTGCACAGGCGTTGAGCGATATCATAAATGCCGTGGACAGGTTGGCTGAAGTTGATACAGAAGGTGTACAGCCAACCATTCACGTGCTTTCAGTTAAAAACATCTTTCGTGAGGACGTAGTTTTGCCCTCGATGGATAGAGATATCCTGCTCAAGAACGCGGCCGATGTACAAGACGGCTGCTACCGCGTTCCAAAGGTTGTGGAATAAATTTGGCGAAAAACTCTTTGGGGATATGGAGGGTGAAAAATGGAACTCTACAAGCTCACTGTACACGAGGCTGCTGACCTCATAAACAAAAGAGAGGTTACCTCCCAACAGATTGTTCAGTCTACGCTTCAGCAAATCAATGAGGTGGACAAGGATGTCAAAGCCTTTATCACGCTAGCTGATGAACGTGCTCTGGAAGAGTCCAGGCAGCTGGACGCCTCTGTGGCAGATGAAGAGGGCTTGTCTGTGCTTGCGGGCATTCCGTTTGGTGTGGAGGATAATATATGCACCGAAGGCGTCAGGACCACCTGTGCCTCCAAGATGTTGGAAAACTTCGTTCCACCCTATAGCGCTACGGTGGTTAGCAGAATAGCCCAGCAAAAGGGCATTTTGATGGGGAAGCTTAACACCGATGAGTTTTCGATGGGACTAACTACTGAGTCCTCGTATTTTCATGAGACACGAAACCCCTGGGATCTAAACCGCATTGCGGGAGGAGCCAGCGCAGGCGCTGCTGCCGCCGTGGCAGCCGATGAGGTATTTTATGCGCTGGCCACCGATACTGGAGGTTCGCTTAGAAGAGCAGCGGCTTTTTGCGGCGTGGTGGGGTTGAAGCCTACATACGGAATGGTTTCTCGCTATGGAGTGATATCCTCAGGCTCTTCAATGGATCAGGTAGGTCCTGTTGCCAAGGATGTTAAGGATTGCGCGATCGTATTTCAGGCCATTGCGGGAAGGGATATGGCCGATCCCATGACCGCCAAAGCGATGACCTCAAATTATGTTCAAGCGCTGGCGGATGACGTAAATGGTTTGCGCATAGGGCTGCTCAGGGAGTGTTTCGACCAAGGTGTAGATAAGGATGTTAAAGATGCTGTTTTAAATGCTGTCAAGAGCCTTGAAGGGCTTGGCGCCCATGTGGAGGAGGTATCGCTGCCTAGCATAGAGCATGCACCTGCTGCTTATTGTGTCATCCTATCGGCTGAGGCCAGCTCTAACCTCGGACGTTACGATGGGATTAAATACGGTTACAGGGTGGAGAGGTGTCAGGACCTGGATGAGCTGTATAAGAAAACTAGAACGCAGGGGTTTGGTGATGAGGTCAAATTAAGGGTGATGCTGGGGACCTACGCCTTGAGTGCCGGAAACTATGAGCGCTATTATCTGCAGGCGTTAAAGATAAGGACCATAATAAAGAACGAATTTGAAAAGGCTTTTGAAAAGTTCGACATCATAGTGCTGCCTACCTGTCCCACCACCGCTTTGAGATTTGGCGATAAGGTGGACAACGCTCTTGCAATATTCCTTGCGGATAAATATACAGCGCCGGCCAGCATTGCTGGGCTACCGGCCATCACAGTGCCCTGTGGCTTTGACACCAAGGGTCTGCCCATTGGTATGCAGTTTATAGGTAAGGCATTCGACGAGAGCACCCTGTTTAGGGCAGCGTTCACCTTTGAACAAAACACCGATTATCACATCAAACGCCCGGCCATTGATTGGAGGTGATATAGCCATGAAATACGAAGTGGTTATTGGTCTGGAGGTACACGCAGAACTTTCAACGCAATCAAAGGCTTTTTGTGGCTGCAGCACAAAATTCGGTGCTGTCCCCAACACCCAGTGCTGCCCTGTCTGCATCGGCATGCCCGGGGTACTCCCCGTCATAAACAAAAAGGCGCTGGAGTATACCATTAAGGCGGGTCTGGCTTTAAACTGCAGAATAGCACGGTATACCAAGATGGATAGAAAGAATTATTTCTATCCTGACCTACCCAGAGCATGCCAGATATCCCAGTATGATGTGCCAGTGTGCCAGAATGGATATTTGGATATAGTGGTCAATGGGCAGACGAGGCGTATAGGCATAAACCGGATTCATCTTGAGGAAGACGCAGGAAAGCTGCTTCACGACCAGTATGCTGATAGTACACTTGTGGATCTCAACAGGAGCGGCGTTCCGCTAATCGAGATAGTTACAGAGCCTGATTTAAGGTCTGCCGAAGAGGCAAAGGTATTCCTGGAGACTTTGAGGTCCATCCTCCGATATATAGATGTATCCGATTGCAAGATGGAAGAGGGTTCGCTGCGCTGCGACGTCAACATTTCGGTAAGGCCGGAAGGGCAGAAGGAGTTTGGCGTGCGTACCGAGATGAAGAATTTGAACTCCTTCCGGGCGGTTTACAGGGCAATAGAGTACGAAGCCAATAGGCAGATATCCATACTGGAGGAAGGCGGGACAGTGCTCAGGGAGACGCGCCGCTGGGATGACAGCGCTGGAAAGAGCTTCTCTATGCGCGCAAAAGAACATGCACAGGATTACAGGTATTTCCCCGAGCCAGATCTTCCACCTATTGAGATAGATGACGAATGGGTGGAAGAGATAAGAAAGCAAATTCCGGAACTGCCTGCCCAGAAGCAGCGCAGATATGTGGAAGAGTTTGGGTTACCTGAATATGACGCCGGCATCCTGACCTCATCAAGGGATCTGGCTGACTATTTCGAAAGATGTGTCAAGCTGTATGAAAATCCCAAGACCATAAGTAACTGGCTTATGGGCGACTTCTTGAGGTTGGTCAACGAGAAAAATATAGAGATATCCGATGTACCTGTGACTCCTGAAAACCTGGTTAAGCTGTTCAAGTTGATCGACTCCAAGGTTATAAGCGGGCCGATAGCCAAAACGGTGTTTGAAGAGATGTTTGATACCGGAAAGGATCCCGAAGCCATTGTTGAGGAGAAAGGCCTCAAACAGATAACCGACAGGGATGAGCTGGTGAAGGTCATAAAGAAAGTTCTGGCGGAGAATCCCAAGTCGGTTGAGGATTACAAGAACGGCAAGAAAAAAGCCCTAGGCTTTTTGGTTGGACAGACCATGAAGGCCACCAAAGGCAAAGCCAATCCACAGCTTGTCAACGAGATACTCCTGGAGGAACTGGAAAAATAAATAAAGGGCGGTCAATTGACCGTCCTTTATTTATGATGAAAGGTACTTTTGGGCTATTGTAAGATGGCCATAACCACTGGTAAAATAAAAACTGTTTGACTTTCGATTAAATAGTGGTACAATATTATAAGCAATATTTAAAGCAATCATGTGCTAAACGGAGGAAAGACGTGAATATAGGTAAAATATCAAATGAATTCTTAAAAAATCAGATTATTTCGAAGTTAACAATTAAACGCAAAGATGTGCTTTTGGGACCGGGTATAGGCAGGGACTGCAGCATATTGGATTTTGGTGAGGAGTTGTGCATAATTTCAAGTGACCCGATAACTGGGGCGTCCAGCCAAATGGGATACATAGGGGTTCACATATGTTGCAACGATATAGTGACCACCGGCGCTGAAGTGGTGGGAGTGACGCTCACCATTTTGGCTCCACCGGATGCTCAGGCTGCAGAGATTGAGCAGGTGGTGGTGGATGCCGAACGTGCAGCCCGGGAGCTTGATATAGATATTCTGGGCGGCCATACAGAGGTCACCGATGCCGTATCCAAAATGGTGTTGTGCCTCACAGCCATTGGCAGAGTTAGGAAGGAAAAGGTAGTCTCATTTGCAAGCGCTCAAGCCGGAGACGATATAGTGGTTACCAAAAAAGCAGGCATGGAGGGCACAGCCATTTTAGCGCATGACAGAGAGGACCTGCTGTTGCGCCATTTTCCTGAGGAGCTGGTTCAAAGTGCCAAGGATTTTATAAACCACATCAGCGTCATAAAAGAAGGCAGGATTGCCAGCTCCTTTGGCGTACACGGGATGCACGATGCAACCGAAGGCGGTGTGCTTGGCGCTATATGGGAAATCAGCGAGGCTATGGGGAAAGGGGTTGAAATAGATGTAAGGCGGATACCCGTAGCTGCTGAGACCAGAGCTATTTGCCGTTTCTTCAATATAGACCCTTTAAAGCTTATCTCGAGCGGCTGTATGGTGATAGTGACGCCGAAAGGGGAGAAACTGGTTGAGCTTCTCAACGCAAACGGCATCGAGGCTGCTGTTGTGGGCAAGGTTATCGATGACAGCGCTAAATGGCTGGTGACCGGGGAGGAGCGCGCCCCTCTTGAACCCCCCGATGCTGATCAGCTATATAAAGCGCTGCGTTTTACATAAATCTTCTTCAAAGCGGAGTAGAAAGTCGGTTTTTAACGGATGTAATTTGTGTTATAATACTGATTGAACCTGCTATGGCTGTATTATACCGCACCAAGCGTCTAAATTTCAAAAATTGGTCTTATAAATCCGTCATAATTTGGGAATTTCATGATTATAATACAAAACGAAGAAATGGAGACGGTAAGCTATGATCTACAGCATGACGGGGTTTGGCAGAGGCAAGATAGAAGAACAGGGCAGAGAGATGTCTATAGAAGTGAAGACGTTGAACCACCGTTTTCTGGACATTTATGTCAAACTGCCACGTACTCTGTCGTTCCTTGAAGAGGATATAAGGAGCATGGTTCAGCAGCATCTGTCAAGAGGGAGGGTGGAAGTAACCGTAAATTATTCGAACCAGCGAAGCGATGTGGTGGACGTACAGGTCAACCAACCTCTTGTGGATGCTTATCTTGTATGCTTTAATAAACTGGCGCAGGAGCGTAACCTACCCAATGACATCTCTGTATCGTCGTTGCTCAATATACCAGATGCTTTTGTCGTCAACGAAGTGGAAGAAGACCAGGAAGCGCTAAGGCAGATGGTAAGGGCTCTGATGGAACAGGTACTCCAGGAAGTAAAGGAGATGCGCAGAAAAGAAGGAGAAAATTTAAAGAGCGATCTGCTGGAGCGCTTAAAAAAAGTGGAATCAATGTTAACCTGTATCGAGCAGCGAGCTCCTCAAGTTGTCGATGAGTACCGTGAAAAGCTAAGAAACCGACTCAAAGACCTCCTTCAGGGTTCACACCTGGACGAGAATCGCTTTAATATGGAAGTGGTGTACTTTGCCGAAAGGTGCAACATAACCGAGGAGATAGTAAGGCTCTTCAGCCATCTTGAACAGTTCAGGAAGGCTCTGGAATCTACCGAGCCTATAGGTAGGCGGCTTGATTTCTTGGTCCAGGAGATGATCCGGGAGGTCAACACCATCGGCTCTAAAGCAAATGATTTGACCATCGTTAACCTTGTGGTTGATATAAAGAGCGAGATCGAGAAGATAAGGGAACAGGTTCAAAATATCGAGTAAAGCTGAAAAGGAGAGTGGGGTATGAGTATTAAATTGGTCAACATTGGGTTTGGAAATATCGTTTCGGCTAATCGTCTTGTAGCAATTGTCAGTCCCGAATCGGCGCCTATAAAGAGGATCATACAGGAGGCGCGCGAGAGGGGGATGCTGATTGATGCCACCTATGGCAGAAGGACCAGAGCGGTCATAATCACCGACAGCGACCACGTTATATTGTCTGCCGTTCAACCTGAGACGGTAGCCCATCGCGTTAATGCCAAAGATAGTACCCCTTCCACCTCGACACTATCTGACGAAGAACAGGAGGAGTAAAGATAAGCAGTGAAGTTTACCATGTTCAATAAAGGGCTGTTAATTGTGGTATCGGGTCCTTCGGGTGCTGGAAAAGGTACTATCTGCAGCGCGTACCTTGAGAGAAATCCCCATGCCATACTTTCAGTGTCGGTGACTACACGAAAACCCCGTGTTGGAGAAAAGGAAGGGGTTAACTATTTTTTTAGGGACCGGGAAACTTTTCTCAGAATGGTAGAGAATGGTGAGTTTTTGGAGTATGCCGAGGTTTACGGCAATTACTACGGTACCCCCAAAAAATTCGTCGAGGAGAAGCTGGCTGCCGGCAGGGATGTTATACTGGAGATCGATATACAGGGGGCACTGCAGGTAAAGGAGCGCTTCCCCGAGGCGGTGTTTGTATTCATAATTCCTCCTTCCATGGAGGAACTCAAGAGGCGCATTGTCAAGCGTGGAACGGAGGATGCAGAAACCATCTACAGGAGATTTCGGAGCGCCTATGAGGAGCTGAACTATATCTCCCGATATAATTACGTTATCATAAATGACACGGTGGAGAGCGCCGTGGCCAAGCTGGAGGCCATTGTACTGGCTGAAAAATGCCGTGTTGATAGAAACAAAGAGCTTTATTTAGAGCTGACAGGGAGGGGTTGAAAGTGCTTTATCCTTCGTTAAATGATCTCATGAAGAAGGTTGATAGCCGTTATACCCTTGCTGTGGCAGTGGCAAAGCGTGCAAGGCAGCTGGTTGCAGGGGCCAAGCCTTTGATTTCGACACAGTCCAGCAAGCCTGTCACCATTGCAACCGAGGAAATAAATGAAGGCAAGGTACTATACAAACGGACAAAAGAAGGTATAAAGTGAGATGAATGCTGTAAAGGGTAAGAAAATCGTCATTGGTATAACGGGCGGGATCGCTGCATACAAGGCAGCTGAGGTTGTAAGTTCCCTTGTCAAAAAGGGAGCACAGGTAAAGGTCATCATGACGGCACATGCCATGGAGTTTATAAAACCTCTTACGCTGGAAACCCTGTCGGGCAATCCGGTTTACTATGACATGTTTTCCAGGCCTGGGGCCTGGGAGATTGACCATATATCCCTTGCAAAGTGGGCCGACCTGCTGGTGGTGGTGCCTGCCACCGCCAATATTTTGGGTAAAGTGGCCCACGGTATAGCCGATGACCTTTTATCCACCACTATCATGGCCACCAGAGCGCAGGTCATATTTGCCCCTGCCATGAACACCAATATGTACACCAATCCCATCGTTCAGGAGAATATAAGCTTTTTAAAGAGGAAGGGGTATATGTTCATCCCGCCGGCTGCCGGACGATTGGCTTGTGGCGACTATGGCGAGGGAAAGCTGGCCGACATCCAGGATATACTTGAAACAATAGAGAATTATTTCTCGAGAAAGAGCGATTTAAAAGGTGTAAAGATACTGGTGACCGCCGGGCCTACAAGAGAATATCTGGATCCTGTCAGGTTTATCAGCAATCCTTCATCGGGCAAGATGGGTTATGCCATTGCCGCCGCATGTGCTGAAAGGGGTGCCGAGGTGGAGTTGGTATCGGGGCCTGTATCCATTGCACCACCGCCTGGAGTAAAGCTTTACAGGGTTGAGACGGCACAGGAGATGTTCGAAAAGGTAATGGAAATCTTTCCGTCCTGTCATATGGTTTTTAAGGCTGCGGCGGTAGGTGATTATCGTCCTGAAACGTATTGCCCCACCAAGATAAAAAAGGACAGCGATAAGCTAATCTTGACGCTGGTAAAGAATCCGGATATATTGAAAGAGCTGGGCAAACGCAAAGGAAAATGTATACTTGTTGGGTTTGCAGCCGAAACGGAGAATATCGAGGAATATGCCACCAAGAAGATGCGGGAGAAAAACCTTGACTTCATAGTGGCAAACGACGTGACCCGGCAGGGGGCGGGTTTTGAGAAAAACACAAATGAGGGCTTATTGATTACCCGCGAAGGTGAGGTCATTGCCATACCCCAAATGGACAAAAAGGAGTTTGCCCACAGGATAATTGATGAGATTATAAAGAGATGTCCTGCTTTGTGCCAGGGGGCAAACTGAGCTGAAGGGTACCTTGCTTGTACCCTTTTTGTTTAATTGCTCCAATAGTTACTTGTTGCAATATTGCTCGCTGACTTGTTAAAGATGATTTGAAGGGTTTATAATATCAAGCTGCCTTGTTCGATATGCGGCATACGGTTCAGATGAGGGGGAGTTTGGTGGAAAGCGGCGTCGTCTATGCCGGTGTGATAATTGATCAGGCACATCCCTCGCTTGACAGGGTATTCCATTATATCATACCCACGGAATTAAAAGGAAAAGTTCAAATAGGGATAAGGGTACAGGTGCCGTTTGGCGTGTCAAACAGGATGGTGGAAGGCTACGTAGTCAGGCTGGATACTGCAGCTGATGTGCCAAATGATAAGATCAAGGCGATAGACAGGGTGCTGGATGATTATCCCGTGATCCCTCAGTCAATGATCCCGCTTATAAGCTGGATGAAGGAAGAGTACCACTGCCTTTCGATAGAAGCCATCAGGTGCATGACTCCTCCGGGGCTCAGGGCTAATATCAAAAAGAAGACACAGAGGCTGGTCTATTTGAACGATCAGGGGGATGTGGTGGAGGAGCGCATCAATTATATAGCCAGGAAGTCCTCATATATGGCCGATGTACTGAGGCTGTTGGTCCAACAAGATGGCATACCGCTTGAAGAGGTAAGGGCAGTTACTGGAGCGCCGTTATCCAGCATAAAAAACCTGGAAAAGCGTGGTTGGATTCGTATCGAACAACAGGAGGTGTACCGCAACCCCTGGAATTATGAGCCGGATATAGGGGTACAGCCCAAGGTGTTAACTGCCGAGCAGAGATTGGCTATTGAAACGCTGGAAGCGGCGCTTACCCGAGGCTACGGCAAGTTCATGCTTCAAGGCGTGACAGGTAGCGGCAAGACTGAGGTGTATATACAGGCTGCGCAAAAGGCCGTATCGTTGAACAAGCAAGTAATCGTGCTGGTGCCCGAGATATCCTTGACCCCTCAGACGGTGGAGCGATTCAAAAGCCATTTTGGCGAGCGGGTGGCCATATTGCACAGCGGCTTATCCCTGGGCGAGCGATACGACGAATGGCGCAGAATTAGAAGCCAGAAGGTTGATGTTGTGGTTGGAGCTCGTTCAGCTGTTTTTGCCCCCCTTGAGCGGTTGGGCCTTATCATCGTGGATGAAGCCCATGAGGACAGCTATAAGTCGGATATGCAGCCCAGGTACCATGCGGTGGGGGTTGCCCACAAGAGATGCGAGCTGGAAGGAGCGGTGCTTCTGCTGGGCAGTGCTACGCCCTCCCTTACTGATTATTACCTGGCAGAGAAGGGGACTTATAAAATGATAAAGATGAAGTACAGGGTAGATCATCGGCCTCTGCCGCCGGTGGAGATTGTGGACATGCGCAAGGAGATAGAGCTGGGCAACCGCAGCATACTGAGCGGTTCGCTTTACCGTGCCTTGGCCGATGTGTTGCAAAAGGGCGAACAGGCCATACTGCTGCTCAACCGCAGGGGCTATGCACAGTTCGTCTCGTGTCGCTCGTGCGGATTTGTGGTAAAGTGCCACAACTGCGATATATCGCTGACCTACCATGCTTATGATAAAACGCTCAAGTGTCACTACTGTGGGGCGAACTATCCATATCCCCGCGTATGCCCAGCCTGCGGTAGCAAATACATCAAGCATTTCGGGATTGGAACCCAGCGGGCCGAGGAGGAGATTAAGAAGCTGTTTCCTCAAGCTCGCGTGATAAGGATGGATATGGATACCACATCAACCAAGGGGGCACACCAGCGAATTTTGAGAGCCTTTGGAGAGGGAAGGTATGACATCTTGCTGGGTACGCAGATGATCGCCAAGGGGCTGGATTTCCCAAGGGTGACGCTTGTGGGGGTAATCGCGGCCGATACTTCACTGCACCTGCCCGATTACCGAAGCAGTGAAAAGACTTTTCAGCTGATAACGCAGGTGGCCGGGCGTGCCGGCCGGGGGCCACGAGGCGGAAGGGTCATCATCCAGACATATCAGCCGCAGCATTATGCTATACAGTTTGCAGCAAGGCACGATTACGTCGGATTTTACAGCAGGGAAATAGAGATACGCAGGCAGTTTTTGTATCCCCCATTTTCACACATCATTAGGATATTGATGATGGGTGAGAAAGAAGATGACCTCATAAGGCTGGCTGTTGACACTAGGGATTGGTTGAAACAAAAGGTTGAGGGCAGCCCTGTGTTAAAACAAGGGCTGATTGATATAGGAGCGTATTCAGCGCCTCTGGAGAGGATCAACAACAGGTACCGCTGGCAGGTGCTTGTGCGCATTAGGCCTGACGACATATACAAGCAGGCATATCATCGGCTCATGGATGAGTGTCTGGAAAGGCTGATGGGCGTTAAGGAAACCACGATTGTAGATTTTTATCCTGTGAGTCTGCTATAGAAAGGGATGATCAGCGTTGGCGATAAGAAGGATTATGATATACGGTAAGGATGATGTATTGCGCAAGAAAGCCAAGCCCGTAGCAAAGATTGATGAGAGAATTCTGGAGCTGCTGGATGATATGGCTGAGACCATGAGGCACGCTGATGGGGTGGGCCTGGCAGCGCCACAGGTGGGGATACTGCGAAGAGTGGTGGTAATCGATGTGGGCGAGGGATTGATAGAGCTCATCAATCCTGAGATTGTTGAGGCTTCCGGACAGCAAAGGGGTGCAGAAGGGTGCCTGAGCATCCCGGGGGTGAGAGGTGAGGTAATACGTCCTGAAAGGGTTAAAGTAAAGGCGCTAAACAGAAAAGGGGAATCCATTGAAATTACAGGGACTGGATTGCTTGCCCGGGCGTTGTGCCATGAGATAGACCATCTGGACGGTATACTGTTTATCGATAAAGTGGTTCCGGGCACGCTGGTGGAGGGATAACGGTGCTGAAGATAGTGTTCATGGGCACTCCAGAGTTTGCCATACCATCGCTGGAAGCTATTGTCAGCAGCGGCCATCACATAATAGGAGTGGTTACCCAACCAGATAAGCCCAAGGGCCGGGGGAAGAAGTTGGCCCCTCCGCCCGTCAAGGAATGGGCGGTTGCTAGGAATATACCGGTCTATCAGCCCGAAAAGGTAAAGGATCCGGAGTTTATTGAGGTGTTAAAGGGGCTGGCGCCCGACCTTATTGTGACCGCTGCCTACGGACAGATACTGCCCAAAGAGATACTCGATATCCCGCCTTTGGGATGCATAAATGTCCATGCGTCTTTGCTGCCCAAGTACCGCGGTGCTTCGCCCATTCAACAGGCATTGATAGACGGTGAGACCGAGACGGGCATAACCATAATGTATATGGATGTGGGCATGGATACCGGCGATATAATATTTCAGAAGAGCACCCCAATATATCCCGATGAGCAGGCCGATGAATTGCATGACCGGTTGGCCGTGCTGGGCGGAGAGGCGCTGGCAGAGGTGCTAAAGTTGTTTGAAAAGGGGCGACCCGCTGGACGTCCACAGGAGCAAGAGAAGGCCACCTACTGTAAAAAGATAGATAAATCCATGGGTAATATCGATTGGACACAGAGCGCTGTCCGCATCAAAAACCTGGTGAGGGGGTTGACGCCCTGGCCTGGAACCTTTACTTTTCTTGGGGACCAGCGCATAAAAGTATGGAAGGTACAGGAATGGGAATACTCTAATCTGGGAACCCATACCCCGGGGCAGGTGGTGGCGGCCGACCAGCGGCATGGATTGGTGGTGGCCTGTGGTGAGGGCTTTTTGCGGCTTGTCAGGATACAGGGTGAAGGCAAAAAGGTCATGGAGGATGTCGAGTTCTTGAGGGGTAACCCCATACCGGTGGGTGCTATCTTTCGAAGTGAGCCATCTTCCGAAGTGCCCCCATCGTGTGAAGGGAAAAAGTAATAAAAACAACAAACAAATTTGCAGTTTAAATTGAGTAGCTTTATTAGTACGCTGAACACGTGTTACTCTATTTTAAAATTGGTTAGATGAGCAAATAAGGGTTAACAGTATTGTAAGATTTTGCTGTGTAAATCCTTGTTAAAAAATCTGTAAGTTTAAACGAGGTAGTATAAAGTAGTATAAATATTGCTTAAGGAGAAAATTGTGGAGCGAATATTATGAAAACAAAAATCGATGCTGCAAGGGATACTGCTTTGCGAATATTGAAAGAGGTAAACCATAATGGGAAATACGCCAATATAAGTTTGAAGCACCATTTGAGGAGAGCCAGGTTGTCGGACAGGGATGCCGCCTTTGTGACCCAGCTGGTTTATGGCACTCTGGAGCGGCAGATCACCATTGACTGGATCTTGAACAAGTTCTGCAGTTTGAAGCGGGCCAATCCCTGGGCAATAAACATATTGAGGATGGGCTGCTACCAGATCATGTATATGGATCGGGTGCCCGACTTTGCGGTTTGCGATGAATCGGTCAAGCTGTGCAGGAAGTACTGCAATAAGGCTCTGGCGGGTTTTGTAAACGGCGTGCTCAGGAACATCGTAAGGCACAAGCAGGACATTTCGTTCCCATCAAAGGAAGAAGATCCGGTGTTCAACCTATCGCTTACTTACAGTTATCCCGTGTGGCTGGTAAAAAAGTGGGTTGACGATTATGGCATAGCGGTGGCAGAGACCATGGTAATGCCTGCCGGAAGTCACGGAGATTACGTCACAATAAGGGTCAACAGAAACAGGATAACAAAGGACGAGCTTAAGGAGCGGTTTATCCGGCAGGGCATACAGTGTGAAGATGGCCTGTATATAAAGGATGAGGCTTTAAGGCTCTGTTCTGCTGGCGATATTGAGAACAACCACCTCTATGCGGAAGGCTTTTTTACGGTACAGGGCGAGAGCTCCATGCTGGTTGTTCGCGTTCTTGATCCCCAAAAGGGCGAGCTTATTATAGATGCGTGCAGCGCCCCAGGCGGTAAGGCCACCCATATGGCCGAGCTGATGGGGAATGAGGGGCGTATACTGGCATGGGATGTCCACCCTCAAAGGGTCGAATTGATAAGGCTCAATGCCAAGAGGCTGGGGGCTACCATTGTCGAGCCGCAGCAGCAGGATGCCCGGGAGTTTCAGGCATGTCTTGAGGGGCAGGCTGATCGAGTGCTCATTGATGCCCCGTGCAGCGGATGGGGGGTCATATACAAGAAGCCCGATATAAAGAACAGCATAAAGCGGGAAGACCTTGATGAGCTTTATGAGCTTCAAAGCCAGATCATTTCTACCTGTTCACGTTATGTAAAGCCGGGAGGCATACTTGTTTACAGCACGTGTACCATGAATGTGGATGAAAACCAGAGGGTTATTGAGAAATTTTTGGAGCGCAATCCCCACTTTGTATTGGATGATTTTACGTATTTATTACCGGAGGGCTTAAAAGATTCGGTTGTTCAGCCGGGAATGATTCAGCTCATCCCTTCCAGGGATGGAATAGACGGCTTTTTCATTACTAGGCTAAAAAGGATGAGGTGACCATGAGAGAAAAGCAGGATATTTTGAGCTTATCGCTGGAGGAAATACAACAGGCGGTACAGGAATTGGGACAACCCCATTATCGTGCTCAGCAGATACTTCAGTGGCTTCACAGGGGCATAAAGAGCTTCGACGATATGACCGATTTGCCGAAGGCTTTTCGCGAGCTCCTGGCAGAACGGTTTTACATAAGCCAGTTGCAGATGCTGGACAAGCGCACATCAAGTGCTGGAGATGCTACAAAATATTTGTTTTTACTGCAGGACCGTAATATAATTGAAAGTGTTGTAATGCGCTATAAGTACGGCAACTCCCTGTGTTTGTCCACGCAGGTGGGGTGCAGGATGGGATGTAAGTTCTGCGCTTCCACCATTGGTGGGTTGGTTCGCAACCTCTCTGCCGGGGAGATGCTGGCGCAGGTCATAGAGGTGAACAAGGACCTCGAAAAAGGTGGAGAACGTAAAGTGGGCAATATAGTGCTCATGGGTATTGGGGAGCCTCTTGACAATTATGATAACACCGTTAAATTTATTAAAATGATGCATTACCCAATGGGGCTCAACATGAGCTATCGCAGGATTACGCTGTCCACCTGCGGGCTTGTGCCCAAGATGATGGATTTGGCCGAAGAAGGGCTTCCAATTACCCTTTCGATTTCCCTTCATGCACCAAACGATGAGCTTAGAAAGTTGATCATGCCGGTTGCGTCGGCCTATTCGATTGACGAGATACTCAAAGCCAGCAGATATTACTTTAAAAAGACCGGCAGGAGGGTAACGTTTGAGTATGCCTTGATCAGCGATTTGAATGATCGTGAGAGGGATGCCATTGAATTGGCCCGAAGGCTCAAAGGTTTTCCGTGCCATGTCAATATCATCCCCTTGAACAACGTCAGGGGGCTGGGGTACAAGAGGAGTTCACAGGCTACTGTAGAAAGATTTGTTTCACTGCTGAAATCGCAAGGGATTGCCGTTACCAAGCGCAGGGAGCTGGGGCTGGATATTGAAGGTGCCTGCGGTCAGCTCAGAAGGAGCTATCTTGAGCGGGTTGAAACCCGTCAGGACGAGAGGTGAGGGGGACGTGAGGTTGGTATTTAGCGCTTATAGCCATCCGGGCAAGGTGAGAAAGAACAACGAAGACTATTTTTTCATCCCCACGGGTGGAACTCAAGCGAAGAATTTGATGATGGTGGCCGATGGGATGGGTGGCCACAATGCAGGGGATGTGGCCAGCCGCATGGTGGTCGAGGCTATAGTGGAGTACTATGTTGAAAATTCGCACAGGGTTACGTCGCTGGAGCGAGCCAAGGACTTCATATTGAACTCCATCCAGCAGGCCAATACAAAGGTGTATAATCAGTCCCAAACCCACCCTATGTATAAGGGTATGGGGACGACCCTTACCCTTGCCTATTTTTTTAACCATAGAGTATGTATAGGGCATGTCGGGGACAGCCGGGCCTATTTGATACGGGATAGGGGCGATAACCAAAATTACGCGCGACCATTCGCTGGTTCAGGAGTTGCTGGAGGAAGGTAAGATAACCCAAGAAGAGATGAACAATCACCCTCAAAAGAACATCATCACCCGTGCGCTTGGTACAGCAAGCCAGGTTAACGCCGATTATTACGAAATAGAGCTTAAAGACAATGATATAATACTTCTGTGCACTGATGGTTTGAGCAACCATGTGGACTTGAACCAAAATGTTGAGCTGTTTTACTCTATCGAATCGCTGGACGAGATCGCTTCGATTTTGGGCAAAAAGGCGCTGGATGATGGAGGCGTTGACAACGTCACTATAGTCATGGCCAAATACTCCTGTGCGACGGAAAAGAGGTGAAGCCTTTGCTGGGACGGATTTTGGGTGGAAGGTATGAGCTGGAAGAGAAGATCGGCAGCGGGGGTATGGCCATCGTCTACAAAGCTAAATGCCATCTGCTGAAAAGGCACGTAGCCGTAAAGGTGCTAAGGCCTGAGCTGGTAGAAGACGAGGAATTTGTGGCACGTTTTAAAAGGGAGTCTCAGGCAGCGGCCAGCCTTTCCCATCCCAATATAGTTAATATCTATGATGTTGGAGAGGAGAACGGGATATATTATATAGTCATGGAATATATCAAAGGGAAAACGCTGAAGGAATACATCCGTGAGAAAGGAAAGCTGGATTGGGAGGAGGCTGTGCGTATTGCCATCCAAATATGCTCTGCACTCAAACACGCCCACAAAAACGGCATTATACATCGCGATATAAAGCCTCAAAACATACTCGTTAGCGAGGACGGCACTATAAAAGTTACGGATTTTGGCATAGCACGAGCTGCTACTTCTGCTACCGTCACCATGGCAGGGGCCAATGTCATGGGGTCGGTACACTATTTTTCGCCCGAACAGGCCCGCGGAGGGCATGTGGACGCCAAATCTGACCTTTATTCTCTGGGCATAGTGCTGTATGAGATGGTGACAGGTACGGTGCCGTTTGAAGGAGATACCGCCGTTTCGGTGGCGCTCAAGCATATTCAGGAAAAGGTAAAGCCCCCTGGAGAGCTCAACCCTGATATCCCCAAAAGCCTTCAGGATGTCATAGAGAAGGCG
Organism: Caldicoprobacter oshimai DSM 21659; assembly: GCA_000526435.1. Classification (GTDB taxonomy): domain Bacteria; phylum Bacillota; class Clostridia; order Caldicoprobacterales; family Caldicoprobacteraceae; genus Caldicoprobacter; species Caldicoprobacter oshimai. The sequence continues at coordinate 716,436 of JAGB01000001.1, read as the reverse complement.
ATAGAAAAAGACCAGAGTAAACGCTACCAAACCGCCGGTGAAATGATAAAAGACCTGCAGAGAGTGCTAAAAGAGCCCAACGGCAGTTTCGTCGTTCGCGGTAGCGACAACAGCGATATGCCCACGCAGGTCTTCAGGCCGATTAACGTTGATAGGGAACAACTTGAAGGTTCGGCTGAGAAAAAGAAGCGACCCATATGGTTGAAGCTGCTATTTATCACTCTTCCTTTGCTTGTTATACTGGCACTGTTCTTCTATATAGGCAGCCAGATATACAAGAATCATTTTGTGGTAGAAGAGGTTGAGGTACCCAGGGTGGTAGGGCTGAATGAGCAGGATGCTAAAAGGATATTACAGGAGCACAATCTGACCATGAAAGTCGTCGAGAGGAGAAACAGCAGCCAGGAAGAGGGAATCATACTGTATCAAGAGCCGGCCGAGGGCATAAAGGTGAAACCTCACTCTACGGTAAATGTGGTGGTCAGCCTGGGACCCAGGACCATCAAAGTGCCGAATGTAATCGGTTTTTCACAGCGTGATGCCGAAATAGCTCTGGAGAATGCCGGGCTCAAGGTAGGGCCTCCGGAGTACGTTGAAAGCGATATGCCAGCTGATACGGTGGTCAGGCAGAGCATAGAGCCCAATACCGAGGTGGTGGAAAACACCGAGATTGTGCTGGTTATAAGCAAGAAGCCGGAGAAGGAGCTGGTTGAGGTACAGGAATATGTTGGGCTAAAAGAGGAAATTGCCAGGGAACTCATAGAGGGTATTGGGCTTAAGGTAGGCAAGGTTACCAAGGATTATAACCAGGAATATCCCGAGGGGGTTGTATACAGGCAGAATCCACAGGCAGGTGATGTGGTAGAGCCTGGCCGAGAAGTCGATCTGTGGGTAAGTTTAGGGCCGGTGCCCTCTTATCCCAAGGTGCTGGAAATTGACCTCAGCCAGTATGGCGAAAATCAAGAGAATGACGGCGATAGGCGCATAAAGGTTACGATAAAACGGGCCGATGATGGCCAGGTTGTATACGATGCCGAGCATGTGCTATCTGAAGGTACTATATCCATAAATCTTGAAGGTTCGGGCGTTGTACGCTACATTATATATATAGATGATCAGCCAGTGAAGGAGATTACAGTCGATTTTACAAAAAAGGAAGATGCTGATTGATGGAGAGAGGGATTATAGTCAGGGGAGTAGGTGGATTCTATGATGTCTATTTGAATGGGAATGTCCTGCGGTGTATCCCCAGGGGCAAGTTCCGTAAAGAGGGGATTACCCCTGTGGTTGGGGATGTGGTGGAGGTCAACACAAGGGATGCTGTGATAGAATCCGTACTGCCACGAAAAAATCAGTTCAAGCGCCCATGTGTGGCCAATATTGACAATCTTGGGATTGTTATGTCGGTTAAGCATCCGGATCCGGATTTGCTGTTGGTGGATAAGCTCATATTGGCGGCCCGGGTCAACTCCGTAAAGCCTTTTGTAGTGATAAACAAGATAGACCTGGCGGAGTGCGAATCTGAGGTGAAGGCCATTGAAGAGGAGTACCGCCTTTCGGGCTGTCCTATTTTTTGCATATCGTGCAAGGATGGTACCGGGATTGAGGAACTCAAACAGGGGCTGTACAGCGGTATCACCACCTTTGCCGGGCAGTCGGGAGTGGGCAAGTCATCGTTAATTAATCAGCTTTATCCGCATGTATCGCGTGAGGTAGGAGATATAAGCAACAAGACCAAGAGGGGCAAGCATACCACTCGCAGCGTAGAGCTCCTCATACTGCCTGATGGCAAGATGCTGGTTGACACCCCTGGTTTCAGCGCGCTGGATGTGGATCTCATGCAGCCCGAGGAGGTTCAGCTTTACTACGACGAGTTTATTCCATATGCTGAAAGGTGCAGGTTCCCCAAGTGCATACACTACAGGGAGCCCCATTGTGGAGTGAAGGAGGCCGTACAGCGGGGAGAGATTCCTGGGCAGCGTTATGAACGCTACATCCGGATCATAGAGGACATAAATGAAAAGAGGAGGGAGCGGTGGTGATAAAGATTGCCCCCTCAATCCTTTCAGCTGATTTTTCCAAGTTGGGTGAGGAGGTCAAAAGGCTGGACAAGGGGGGTGCTGACATCGTACACATCGACGTTATGGACGGCCATTTTGTGCCCAACATCACCATAGGTCCTCTGGTGGTCAAGGCCATACGCCCTTACACCAGGCTGCCTTTTGATGTCCATCTCATGATGGACAATCCCATGGAGTTTGTGGATGCTTATGTGGAGGCCGGCGCGGATAGCATCACCGTACATGCCGAGGTGCTACCCCATCTGCACAGGGCAATACACTACATAAAAGGCCTAGGCGTAAAGGCCGCTGTGGCGTTAAATCCGTCTACGCCGCTCAATGTCCTGGAATACGTTTTGGGGGATGTAGATATGGTGCTCTTGATGACGGTGAATCCAGGCTTTGGCGGTCAAAAGTTTATCACAGCCATGATGGACAAGATCAGGAAACTGGCGGATATGCGGAGCACATATGGCGCTGATTTTTGCATACAGGTGGATGGTGGCATTGGACTGCACAATATAAGGGATGTGGTAAAGGCGGGAGCAGAGGTTATAGTAGCCGGCTCTGCGGTTTTTGGCGCCCAGGACATAAAGGGCATTATAGAGGCTATGAGGCAAGAGGCGAAACTATGAAGGTGCTAATAATTGCCAACGGAGAGATAAAGGATATACAAAAGGTAAAGGCCATGCTGCCGCAAGTGGATTACGTTATATGTGCCGATGGAGGGGTAAGGCACGCGCGGGAGCTGGGAGTCGTCCCTGATCTGATGGTGGGGGATTTCGACTCGCTGCCTGATGAGGTGTTGCAGGAGTATAGCATGGCCGGGATCCCGATTAAACGGTATCCTATGGACAAGGATAAGACTGATATGCAGATAGCGGTTGATACGGCCATAGAGATGGGAGCCAGCCAGGTGTTTTTAGTGGGCACATTTGGGAGCCGATGGGACCATTCCTATGCCAACATGCTTATGCTGTACAGGCTTGCCAGACGGGGTATAAAAGCTCAGATTTTGGACTCACATAACGTTGTGATGGTTTCTAGTGGGAAAGTAGAGATAGAGGGGGAAATAGGGCAGACGCTGTCGTTGCTACCCCTGGGCGGCGATGTCCGGATTTTGCGCACTGACGGGCTGAAATATCCCATAGTGGACGGCATTTTGCCCCTGGATTTCCCCTACGGGGTAAGCAATGTATTGGTAAAACCCAGGGCAGAGGTACACGTCGGCTCGGGATGGGTAATGGTGGTCATAGCAAGGGATTGAGTTTATAAGTCACCTGCCTGCTGTATCCAGCATATAATGTTTATCGAGGGAAAGAAGCGTTAAATTCTCATGCAGGCGGGGAAGTGACCAGGATTGATGGTGAGATTTTCTCCTAAAAAGAGGGGCAATACAGCCAGGATTGTTTTAGGCGTGCTCTTAATCGTCGCAGGTATACTTCTGATAATAATATGGGTACCGCTGTGGATGTGGGTGTTTTTGTTAGGGTTCGTGATGATAGCCATAGGCGTCATCCTCTTGAGGAAGTGAGGTGATGGGCATGACCAGGATATACGTTATAAAACTACCCAAGTTGCTGGGGAAATTCATAAGAAGGCTGAGGAAAATGAGGGCCGGTTGAAAAGCTGCTGTTGATTACTTACGATTGCTCAAGGTCATAAAAGAGAATATTCTCGCAAAAAATTAAAAAAACGTGCTTAATCGCACGTTTTTTTAGTGTGAACGTTTATGCGCTCTGAAACGCAATAAACCTGATTAAAGCGCCCTTTGTACTTTTCCCGACTTAAGGCACTTGGTGCAAACCCTGATGGTCTTGGGAGTCCCATTGACGAGGGCTTTCACTTTTTGAAGGTTTGGAACCCATACGCGGTTGGTCTTGCGGTTGGAATGGCTGACTGCTTTTCCGTACAATAACCCCTTCTTGCATATGTCACAGCTTCTTGACATGGACTGAACACCTCCTCCTTTATATCCACTGCCGTTGCTTAAAAACAATAATATTGTATCATTAAGCTGGTGGTTTTGCAAGAAAATAAACCGCCGAAAATTTAAATGTTATTGCATGATTTGCCGTCATATTATAGAATGGTAGTAGAATTTTCGTTGGTGAAGGTGTTTAAGAAGGGAGGCACAACAATGGCTGCTAGAAAAAGAAATTCGTTGGGGGAGATCATCATTTCGGACGAAGTGCTGGCAACGCTGGCGGGAATATCGGCTATGGAGTGCTATGGAATTGTGGGAATGGCTGCCAAGCGTCCAACTGACGGCCTGGTGGAACTGCTGGGGTTGGAAAATCTGTCCAGAGGTGTGAAGGTTTACACACAGGACAATGAGGTTTACATAAATTTATATATCATTGTCGAATACGGGATTTCCATAGCTACTGTGGCTAAAAATGTTATGGAAACAGTGAAGTATAACATAGAAAACTTTACCGGTATGAGCGTAAAACGGGTGGATATCAACGTAGAAGGCGTTAGAGTGTGATTTACCCTGACTGAAGGAGGTACAAGGAGTTGAAGTGCGAATTCATTGATGCAGCGAAACTGAAAGAGATGATACTGTCTGCCACTCAGTTTCTGGATAAGCACAAGCAGGCTGTAAACGCTCTGAACGTGTTTCCGGTTCCCGACGGCGATACGGGCACAAATATGTCGCTTACCATGCTGGCGGCGGCAAAGGAGGTACAGGGCGCCCGCTCCGATAGCATGGCCGAAGTGGTAAACGCTCTGGCCAGCGGTGCGCTGAAGGGGGCAAGAGGGAATTCAGGGGTCATATTGTCTCAGCTGTTCAGAGGATTTGCCAGGGCATTGCAGGGCCGCAAAGAAATTACCACCAGCGACTATGCCGAGGCCATGCAAGCGGGAGTGGATACCGCATACAAAGCTGTCATGAAGCCGGTTGAGGGTACCATGCTTACGGTTGCCCGGGTTACGGCGGAGGAAGCGAGGAAGATTGCCAGAAACCAAAAGGATTTCAATGAGTTTTATAAAGAGATCATAAAGGTGGCCAAGAAGGTCCTTGATAAAACCCCTGAAATGCTTCCGGTACTGAAGCAGGCGGGCGTTGTGGATGCAGGCGGGATGGGGCTTCTGTATATCATGATAGGCGCTAGCCATGCACTTAAAGGGACTTTTGAGCCGGACAGCATAATGATGGCTACTGGGAGCTATTCCGCAGCGCCAAAGCTTGAGGTACAGCCCCAGGAAGATATAGAATATGGATACTGTACTGAATTCCTCATAAAGAATCTGTATCCTTATGTGGAAGAAGGGGACGAGGAGAATTTAAGGGAAAGGTTGACCAAGCTGGGAGATTCTGTGCTGGTCATACGCGATGATGACATAATCAAGGTTCACGTGCACACCAACATGCCCGGCAAGGTGTTGCAGCTGGGATTGAGGTACGGGGAGCTGTCCAGCATAAAAATAGACAATATGAGAGAGCAGCACAGGCACATGAATGAAATTGGCAGTGAGGAGCCTGCACCGCGGGATGATGCCCTGGAAAAGCAGTTTGGGGTAATTGCGGTGGCCATGGGCGAGGGGATTTCTTCCATATTCAAGGATTTGGCAGTCGATTTCGTGGTTGAAGGTGGACAAACCATGAATCCCAGCATAGACGATTTGCTGAAGGCTATCGAGAAGGTTAAGGCAAAGGAGATATTCATTCTCCCTAACAACGGCAATATAATCTTGTCGGCCTCCCAGGCACAGCAAATAAGCGATAAAAAGATCTATGTTATACCCAGCAAGTCCATTCCCCAGGGCATAGCGGCCGTGCTGGCGTTCAATCCCGATGTGGATGCCGAGACCAATGTACAGCGCATGACGGCGGCATTAAGCTCGGTCAAGACTGGACAGGTCACATATGCCGTACGCGATTCGAATTTCGATGGTATGAGCATACAAAAAGGTGATATTTTGGGCCTGATTGATGGGAAGATAAGCGTTGTGGGTAAGGATATAAACGAAGTTGCCAGAGGTCTTATAGATAATATGATGGATGACGATAGCGAGATAATCACCCTGTATTACGGGGAGCAGGTGAGCGCACAGGATGCTGAAGCGATAGCGGATTTTGTGTCGAGCCGCTATCCGGACGTCGAGGTGGAAGTCCATTTTGGCGGCCAACCATTGTATTATTACATCATATCGGTAGAGTGAGCGGATTGAGGCCGATTCAAACGATGAGCCGGAGGAGCACCTTCCGGCTTTTTGTTTTATTCTTCGATTTATAACACAACAGTAATTGCAAAGCCGACGTTTTGTGAGGAGCAGGATACAGGTTGTAGCCAGACGGTTTTAATAAAAGCTAGATCGTTTAAAAATGCTCAAAATATTGTGGTATAATTTTTCTATGCATGTTTTAATCTTCAATTGCTGAGCGATGTTTTTACCATGATGAGGTGCAAACGGTTTATGAGCATATTGAAGCAGGATGTACAGTTTATAAAAGGCGTGGGCCCCAAAAAGGCCGCCCGTTTAAACAAGCTGGGCATAAAGACTGTGGAAGATGCGCTGCAGCATTTTCCCAGGGATTACGAAATATGGCGCGGTATAAAGAAAGTGGCCAACGCTGTGGATGGGGAAGATGCGTCCTTTGTGGTGACCTTTGTCGGGAATGCAAACACTCAAAAGCCCAGGAAGGGCTTGACCATAACCACATGGCGTGCAAAAGACGATACCGGCTATCTGTGGTGCGTATGGTTTAATCAGCCTTACCGCAGCAATATGTACAGCACTGATAAGCTGTATTTTGTTCGTGGAAGGGTAGAATACAGGTATGGGATGGTGCAGCTTCAGAACCCCATTGTTGAGGAGTATGTCCCTGAAAAACATGATGGCAGCAAAATACTGCCCATTTATCCGCTCACCGAGGGGATTACGCAGAAAGACATGCGCAATTTGATGGCAGAGGCTTTGAAGAGAGTAGAAGGAAGCTTGAATGACGAGTTTCCGGCAGATTTGCGAAAGAGGTTTAAGCTGGCCGAAAAGAATTTTGCTATGCGCCATATACACTTTCCTCAATCCCTTCAGGCGCTGGAAGAGGCCAGGCGCAGGCTGGTGTTCGAAGAGCTGTTCTTTATGAAGATGGCGCTACACCTGATTCGCGAGAAGAATCATAGCAACAACCGTGGGTTGAGCTTTGAGTGGGATCACAAGGCTTTTGAAGAGTTTGTACAGAGGCTGCCCTTTCCCCTGACCAACGCGCAGAAGAGGGTGGTGGACGAAATACTGCGGGATTTGAAGAGCGGAAGAGTGATGAATCGGCTGGTACAGGGGGATGTGGGTTCCGGCAAGACGGTGGTGGCGGCCCTGGCTTTGTACTGTGCCGTGCTCAGCGGATATCAGGGAGCCATGATGGTCCCAACAGAAATACTGGCCAGGCAGCACTATGCAACCCTCAAAGAGCTGTTTGATGGTACCGGTGTAAAGGTGGAGTGCCTTGTGGGTGGGATGAAGAATGTCGAGAAGGAGAGCATAAGATTCAGGCTGGCCACAGGGGACATCGATATTCTTGTTGGAACCCATGCGGTGATTGAGGATGGGGTCAATTTCAAAAATCTGGGCCTGGTTATAACCGACGAACAGCATCGGTTTGGGGTACGGCAAAGAGCTGCTCTGCAGCAGAAAGGCCAATCGCCCCATATGCTTGTGATGTCCGCCACTCCTATACCCAGGACCCTTGCACTGATGTTTTATGGCGATTTGGACGTCTCGGTAATCGATGAGCTGCCACCTGGCAGAAAGCCTGTTAAGACCTATCATGTACCTCCATCCATGAAAGGCAGGGTTTTGGAATTCATCAAGCGTCAGGTGGCAGAAGGACGCCAAGCATACATGGTGTGCCCTCTGGTGGAGGAGTCGGATGCTATAGATTCGCAGTCGGCGATTGAACTGTTTGAAACATTAAGGCGCGGGGAACTGGCCGATTTGAGGCTGGGGCTTTTGCACGGACGTATGAAGCCTGCTGAAAAGGAGAGCGTAATGGAGGCCTTTGCAGCCGGTCAGATCGACGTGTTGATTTCGACGACGGTGATAGAGGTAGGAGTAAACGTGCCCAATGCAACCGTCATGGTAATTGAGAACGCCGAGAGGTTTGGCCTGGCTCAGCTGCATCAGCTGAGGGGACGGGTTGGCCGCGGTGAGCACCAGTCTTACTGCATCCTGATTGCCGATGCCAAGACCAAGGAGATTTATGAGCGAATGAAGGTCATGACTAAATCCAACGATGGGTTTGAAATAGCGGAGAAGGACCTACAGCTCAGGGGGCCGGGCGATTTCCTCGGGGTTAAGCAGCATGGCCTGCCCGAATTTAAAATTGCCAACCTCGTGAGGGATATAGGTATATTAAAGCAGGTTGACCTGGCTGTAAGGCAGGTTTTGCAGCAAAGAGATAATCCAGCCTATAAAGCCCTGATTGAATATACGATGGATAAGTTTAATGAACAGCTGAATGAGATAACATTCAATTAAAAAATCGTAAATACTATAAAGATAGCCTTGTTACCCCTGAGTGGACGTTTACAAGGGGTCAGCTTTACCGCTTTAAAGAATGAAAAAATATAAATGGAAACGCTAATATACAGTTGCTATATATTACTAGAGTAAAAATCGTTGTATTGGTTAAATTAATAATACCACGATAAATCAGGAGGTGAAATAGACGTGGCCAGGAATAATAAGAAGTTGGTTCCCGAGGCTAGGCAGGCTCTTGACAACATGAAGTTTGAGATAGCCAGCCAGCTGGGAGTTAATCTAAAGCAGGGGTACAATGGGGACTTGACTGCTAAAGAGGCTGGTTATATCGGTGGGTATATGGTGAAGAGGATGATCGAGCAGGCCGAGAGGCAGCTCAGCGGTAGATAACATGAATGATAAAAGGGAACGGCTCAAAGCCGTTCCCTTTTATCATTTTTGGTAGCTGCTAAAACCTGCATCTGCGAGCACCAGTTAAAGTGGTCAGCATGGGGAAAAGCATTTTAAATGTGCTGTTTTCCTTTTTCAGTTGTGCTGTGATCGCAGGCCAAAGTTGCTGCATAAAACAAAAAAGCTGGTGACCTTTAAGCCACCAGCGCTGGGAGAGGAGAAATTGAAGGAAGAGCTCTATGGGGGATGTTACACTTCTATTATTGCACGCTGTGGCTAAAAATATACATCCGTTTGCATAGGAAAATTAGACTGTTTTTTAAAGATTGCTTGTCCGGTATAGTAAATTATGCTAGAATGAATAATAATTAAAAAATTAGGTACCATGGAGGAAATTGGCTTGAGGATCATAGCGGGGTGCTGGAAGGGGAGAAGGCTGCTGGCGGTAAAGGGCATGCATACCCGGCCCACATCTGACAGGGTAAAGGAGGCCATATTCAACATACTGCAGCAGTACATTGCCGACAGCAACGTGCTAGACCTGTTTGCCGGGACGGGCAATCTGGGGCTAGAGGCTTTAAGCAGGGGCTGTTCAAGAGTGGTATTTGTGGAGAAGGACCCGCGCGTCATCGACGTGCTCAATAAAAACCGTGCCAATCTCGGATGCCTTGAACAATCGATGGTCATACGGGACGATGTGTTTCATGCAATCAAGCGCCTTTCCGGTCGGGAAAGGTTTGACATAATATTTGCTGATCCCCCTTATAGTAGAGGGTTGGAAGCCCCGCTTCTGGATGCCATTGCCGACAGCGATATACTGTGTCAGGATGGCATAGTTGTACTTGAGCATTCCAGCAGGGACCATCAACCTGATAGAGTTGGGAGTTTGATTAAACTGCAGGACAGGCGTTACGGTGATACAGAGATAAGCCTTTATAAAAAGGAGTGAATGGCGTCATGAAGGTGGCTGTTTATCCAGGCAGCTTCGATCCTATAACCAACGGACATATGGATATCATAAAAAGGGCTAGTAAGATATTTGATAAGCTGATTGTGGCTGTTGCGCGCAACCCCAACAAGGTGGCGACATTTACAGTGGCCGAGAGGATGGAGCTAATAAAAAAAGCGGTGAGCGACTTGCCCAACGTGGAAGTTGACCATTTCGAAGGATTGCTGGTTGATTTCATGAGGAAGAAAAACGCCCGCGTCATCATAAAGGGATTGAGGGCAGTATCCGATTTTGAATACGAGTTTCAGATGGCCCTCATGAACAGAAAGCTGGACCCCAACATAGAAACCTTGTTCATGATGACCAGCTATAAATACTCTTATTTGAGCTCCAGCGTCGTCAAGGAGATCGGCAGGCTGGGGGGCTGTATAGGCGAACTGGTGCCGGAAGTTATTCTGCCTGATATACAAAAGAAATTGATTAACTCATGAGGGGGAGTAGGAGAGATGAATATCTTCAACCTTCTGGATATTTTGGAGGATGAGCTGGAGAATGGCAAGCCTGTGCCCCTCCTGGGCAAAGTAATGGTGGACCGCGATAAATGCCTGGATATCATCAGGGATATTCGCCTTAGCTTGCCGGAAGCACTGGAACAGGCAGAGATGATAACCAAGGAACGCCAGAGAATACTGGCCGAAGCGCAGAAGGAAGCCGAAACCCTTCTCAAAGAAACCGAACAGCACATCAAAGCCCTTGTGGACGAGCACGAGATTACGCAGATGGCCTATCAGCAGTCAAGGGAGATCATCGAAAATGCACAGGATAGCGCCAAGAAGATACGGCTGGGCGCAAGGGAATATGCCGATGAGATACTGCAGGAGGTGGAACGCTACCTTGCACAGCAGCTGGAAGTCATAAGGCAGAACCGCGAGGAGCTAAAAGGGAGCAAGAAGTGAGGGCGCTATGGGCGTTTTGAGTGTCTGGATGGATTGAGGCGTACCATGATAAGGGAAATTAAGGCGGTCAGAGACAGAATCAAGATGCAATACACAACCAGCTGCCATGCGCTTTGTAGCTGAGCAGAGAATGATGTATTCGGTTGTGGCGAAAATTGGTGGAATACGCCCAGTTCGGGTTGCGGCCATATTTTCATAATCGTCCAGGCCAGGATGGAAGCCAGGATTCCATGGAGAAATTTGGCCATGATGTACAGGCCAATGGAGGTGCCGCTTTTGCTTAAAAAGCCCATTACCTGGAAGTGAATGGAAAATCCGCTCCAGCTGATTACAAATGCGCTCAGAATTATTTTTTGGGATAGTGGAGCAGCGGCCTGGGATATCAGCTTGCACCCGGTGGTCATCTCGAATATTCCGCCCATCAGGCCGGGGAGCAGTTGGGGCTTTATTCCCAAAGGCAGGAGGAGAGGTGCCAGCATTCGGGACACATTGCTTATGAAGCCCGTTTTTAACAAAATATTGATGACTACCGAAAATAGGACGATAAATCCCCCTATATACAAAAGCGCATTCATGGAATTGCGGACGGCATCGCCCAGCATTTCTCCAAAGGTTCTGCTGTCCTTTTTTCTTGCGGCCAGCAGGGCCGCAAAAGCCGCCTTAATACCAGGGGGGTTATCTATTTTTTTGGCTTTTTTATGGCCGGATGGCATGTAAAAGCGAAATATGAGGCCTACTATAATGGAAGCGATATAGTGGCTTGCTGCGATGACCTTGCCGGCTGCAGAACTGTTGAGCATTCCTATGCCCACCGCGCCCAGCATGAAGAGCGGGCCGGAGGTGCTGCAAAAGGCCATTATCCTTTGGGCTTCGTGGACGGTTATGCTGCCTCTCTCGAGGAAAGAGGAGGTCAGCTTTGCTCCTACGGGATAGCCCGAGGTGATGCTCATAGCCCATATAAACGAGCTTTCACCCGGGCAGCGAAACAAGGGTCTCATGACAGGCCTGAGTAGGATGGCAAAAAAGTCCACCAGCCCGATACCCATCATTATTTCGGAGGTGATGAAGAAAGGAAGCAGTGCCGGGAAGACGTTTCTCAGCCAGGTGTCCAGGCCAGTCAAGGCCGCCTGGAACGATTGGCGCGGAAAGGCGATTATAAAACAGGCGACCAGGAGACATAACATCACCAATGTTATCGATTGTAGCTTTATCAAGGCGTATCTTTTATGCATTTTTCCTCCCATAATAAGGCATATAAAGAGTGCGCTTCAGTATAATTCATATTGTGGAGGTAGTAAGTTTATGAAGAAAAAGGTGAAGATAGGGTTGGCTTTGGGCTCGGGGGCTGCTAGAGGTTTGGCTCACATTGGTGTATTGCAGGTGCTTGAGGAAAACGGGATCGTCCCTGACTACATAGCCGGAACCAGCATTGGGGCCATTGTGGGAGCTTTGTATGCCGCCGGTGTTTCTCCAAAGATGATGGAGGGCCTGGCACAAAACCTGGACATAAAGAAGTATTATGATGTCACTGTTCCGCGTTACGGCTTTGTAAAGGGACAGAGGATTGAAGAGCTCATCAAGCTGCTTACCCGCGATAAGGAGTTTAGCGAACTTAACATTCCTCTTACCGTCACGGCCGTCGACCTTAAGACCTGCAGGTTGATAGAGCTTAACGAGGGCAAGGTATACAGGGCTGTGCGGGCCAGTATATCCATACCTGGAATATTTACCCCGGTAGAGCAGGGAGATTATATCTTGGTGGATGGGGGGCTGTTGGCACGGGTGCCGGTGGATACCGTAAAGCGTATGGGAGCCGATGTGGTCATAGGGGTGGACGTAGGATTTCAAGGGCAGCATCGCCCGCCTGTAAACATCCTGGAAGTGATTCTGCAGTCGCTGGAGGTAATGGAGCTGGAGATTTTGAAGAACAATGTCGAAAAAGGGGATGTGATAATCTATCCTGATGTCTCGGATATACATCCCTTTTATTTCGACAAGGTGGAGGAATGCGTACAGGAGGGCAGAAAAGCGACCCTGGAAGCTATGGACCGCATAAAAAATCTCATAGAAACCTACCAGCATTAGACGATCCTGATCTTCTCGGTAAAGTCCCTGTTTCCCCTTCTGTAGCGTGGGTCGGGTATGCCAAGGCTGTATAAATTGGTAGCCAAAACGTCTATATCGAACATTTCACGGGCTACGGGGCTCTCGAGTATCCGATGATAATGGGCTGCCTTGGTTATTATGGGCACCCTGGCGTTTTGTTTTAATTGCTTTAGAAGCGGTATGGCTCTTTTTGAGAAACCCAGAATTCGCAAGTATTGGGGCCCACCGGCGCGCCGAAATCTTTCCACTCTTTCTCTTGTTATACCCAGCAATGCATGAATGAGTATGCGCTGCAGGCGCGTGTATACGTATCTCCTGGTCTTGGCAAGGGCCATGAATTCATCCAGGGTGGCGGCTTTAAGGGCGCATTCCTTTATGCGGTTTTCAAGGCCTTCATCTACATCCATCAGGTGTTTGATCTCTTCCAGGGGCATTGAGCGGATTTTTCCCAGCAAGAGCTGTTCAAGGGAACTGTTGGTGACCGGCCCTTTCCCTGATTCCACAGCGCACTTTAATATTTTAAAGGATGCCTGAGGCATTGCACGGGAAATGCTATCCCAGCATTTTTGCCTCAGGAGCTCATTCCTTATGGCCGTTGCGCTGGATACCTCACCGCTCATCTCTTGAGCGTTGTACGGTGCGCCTATCCGCTGGATGGTAACCGGAATTATGCTGCTGTTGGTTCTGTAGAGCGCCTTCAGGTATTCTATTGCCAGTATGGAGTTTGAACTGTTAATTATTTTTTCCCACTGGCTTTCTGAAAAGCCGAGCCCGCTTCTTTTTGCATGCTCTTTGATTGCCCTGTGCCTGGCCTGAGGGAAGGACAGCCCTTGATCCAGGTATTGTTTTAACAGCGCTTTAAAGGGTGGTGGTTCATCGGCCAGTATCCTGGCTATTTCTGCAAGGGGTTGTATCTGCCCTATTTCGCTGCCAAAGCTGATGTGGGTTACCACCCCTGTATGGTTGAGAAGCTGGACGCCGCCATAGGCAAACAGTTCTGCCGTTTGAGATGAATATGCGGCCGGCAGCTCCACTACTATATCGACGCCGTTTTTGAGCGCCATCTCAGCCCTTTCCCACTTATCGATTATGGCCGCTTCGCCCCTTTGTGTGAAGTGGCCCGACATGGCCACTATGGTGTAATCGGGATCAATGAGCTCTAAAGAGCTTTTAAGGTGATACATATGCCCATTGTGGAACGGATTGTATTCGGCGATAATCCCTAATACTTTCACAATAACCCCTCGCTTTGGAGATGATATATTATTATATCTTGGAGTCGGCACAATGTAAAATTTAAAAAAACTATTGATTTGCCGGTCATTTGAGTTAGAATAGATAATGGTTGTTTTAAGCTGAAAAAATATATACAGAAAATTCTGAAATTATATTTTATGAAGGATTTTAATGTTTTATGTAGAATATAGAATGGGTTGGCTTTTTGTGTGTGATTAGCAAAAAATAAATCTTTTGCTGAAAGGGGAATATCTATGGGTGTAATGGAATCTATTATTAGCAAGGCCAAGTCGTGCAAAAAGCGCATAGTCCTTCCTGAAAGCAATGACGACAGGACGCTTAAGGCAGCAGAAATAGTGATGAGGGAGGGCATAGCCGATATAATCCTGCTGGGCAAAAAAGAGGAGATTTATAAAAACGCAGCAGGATTGGATATAGCGGCTGCTACAATTATAGAGCCAGAGGGCTCGGATAAATTTGACCTTTACGTCGATCAGCTGGTAGAGCTGCGCAAACACAAAGGGATGACCCCGGATAAAGCCAGGGAGCTTATAAAGAACCCGTTGTACTATGGTTCTATGATGGTCAAGCTGGGCGATGCTGATGGAATGGTGGCGGGTGCGGTGCACAGCACGCCGGATGTATGGAGGCCGGTTTTGCAGATCATAAAGACCATGCCGGGGATATCGGTGGCATCCAGCTGTTTCCTCATTGAGGTACCCGATTGCCCATACGGTGAAAACGGAGTGTTCATCTATGCCGACTGTGGCCTGAATCCTAATCCTACGGCCCAGGAGCTGGCGGCTATTGCTGTATCTGCAGCCAGGACCGCTAAAGTGCTGGTGGGTATGGAACCACGGATAGCCATGCTCTCCTTCTCAACAAAGGGGAGCGCCGAGCATGAATCGGTTGACAAGGTAAGAGAGGCCACGCGGATAGCCAAAGAGATGATGCCTGACCTGCTCATAGACGGCGAGCTGCAGGTTGATGCTGCTCTGGATGTGGAAGTGGCCAAGAAGAAATGTCCTGGCAGTCCGGTAGGGGGCAGGGCAAATGTATTGATATTCCCTGACCTTAACGCCGGCAATATTGCGTACAAGCTCACCCAGAGGCTGGCCAAGGCCATGGCGCTGGGACCGCTGAGCCAGGGGCTGGCAAAGCCGGTAAACGACCTGTCAAGGGGCTGCAGCGCCGAGGATATCGTCAACGTGGTGGCCATTACGGCTGTTGAGGCCCAACAACAGTGAAGGGGAGGGACGCGGGATGAAGGTGCTGGTCATCAATGCCGGTAGTTCCTCGCTGAAGTATCAGCTTATCGATATGGCCGATGAAACGGTTTTGGCCAAAGGCAATGCCGAGCGAATAGGGATAGACAACTCTGTGTTGTCACATACACCGGCTGGGAAGGAAAAGGTTGAGATAAGGACCGACATCAAGGACCACGTGCAGGCCGTGAGAATGGTCATAGATGCGCTAGTGCACCCCGAATACGGGGTGATCAAGGACATGTCCGAGATTTCGGCGGTAGGGCACAGGGTTGTTCATGGCGGCGAGAAGTTTTCGGGTTCGGTGGTAATAGATGACGACGTAATGGAAGCGATAAGAGCAAACAGCGAACTGGCACCCCTTCACAATCCTGCCAATATAACCGGCATAGAGGCATGCAAAAGCGTTATGCCCAATACGCCCATGGTGGCCGTTTTTGATACGGCATTCCATCAGACCATGCCCAGGGAATCCTACATATATGCCATTCCATACAGCGCTTATGAAAAATACGGCATAAGGCGCTACGGATTCCACGGCACTTCGCACAAGTATGTATCGCTAAAGGCTGCTAAGCTTATGGGTAGACCGATAGAGGAGCTGAAGATAGTTACGTGCCATTTGGGCAACGGGTCCAGCATCACTGCTGTTAAAAACGGCAAGTCGGTGGACACCAGCATGGGATTTACTCCCTTGGAAGGTTTGCCCATGGGTACCCGCTGCGGCACAATTGACCCGGCCATCATCATGTTTTTGATGGAAAAGGAAAATATGACTTACCAGCAGATCAACCATTATTTGAACAAGGAATCGGGGGTACTGGGCATATCGGGCGTGAGCAGCGATTTCAGAGACTTGGAAGCGGCTGCTCGAGAGGGGAATGAGCGGGCAAAGCTGGCCTTGGACATATTCGCCTACTCCATCAAGAAGTACATTGGTGCATACGCTGCGGCTATGGGTGGGTTGGACTGCGTAGTCTTTACGGCAGGCATAGGCGAAAACAATCCTTACATCCGCCAGAAAGCCTGTGAAGGTTTGGAGTTTCTTGGCATAAAGATTGATGAGGAAAAGAATCAACGTATGGTTGGTAGAATGGGGCGAGAAGGCGAAATATCCACTACCGACTCAAAGGTCAAAGTATTGGTGGTCCCAACCAATGAAGAGCTGATGATAGCAAGGGAGACTGTAGAATTGGTTGGTTGATGCGGGATTTCATGGGTGCACAGCAAAGCCAGGAAGGCCATCGTTTATTTTAGAGCAATTGAGTACCGCAATTGGTATTGTAATTAATTGCATAAATGGATATCAAGGGACTATCCTTGATATCCATTTATTTTTGGTTTGATTTGAAAAATATTGGCAAAATAGTTTACTGTGTTATATAATTAACATAAAGATTTTACTGCAAACTTAATTTGCTTAAATGTAGCTTGATAAAGTAACGCTTAATTTTTAATTTTTCGCTTACTGTCGTTTTTGCTTCAAAATTGCGGATTGCGTTTTGAGCAGCCAAATTTAACTTTACACTAAAATCACATATGGGATAAAAGCTGGCTTTACAATCTGACTATGGAGTAGATATGTAAAAAGAGGGTGAATTTTATGGAACATTTGCTATCTGTAAAGGGCCTTAAGAAATATTACGGCAAAGTAAAAGCGGTGGATGGAATCTCATTTGAGCTGTATCCAGGAGAAGTAGTGGGATTGATAGGGCCTAATGGTGCTGGTAAGAGCACTACGCTGAAAACCATAATGGGCCTTTTAAGAAAAACTGAAGGTGAGATAAGGGTATGCGGTTATGACCACAGAGATGTACAGGCTCGAATGCGGGTTCATATATCCCCGAGGCTCCCGATATATATCCCACCCTTACGGTGTGGGAACACATGAAGTTTATCGCCCTTGCTTACAATCTTGATGATTGGGAAAACACTGCTTTAAAGCACCTGGAAGCGTACGACCTTAATGATAGAGATTTGATATTTGTTGGTGCCTTCATGTATGCCTACGGGGTCTGGCTGGGAACGAGTACAATTTCGGCTGTGGTTTCGGAGCTTAAAAGGATGTACATATATATAATACCGGGTGATGGAATTAAAAAATTGGTAGCGGTTAGTACGGTGACTGTATTAAAAAAACATTTATAGGAGCTGTTGCAATGATTGTACCTCTTTCAATTTTTATAAAACCGGGCATGTTAAACATCATTGCTTCAATTCTATTTATAATGGGCGTTGCAACTCTGCAGAATTATTCTTCTTTATTGTTGCAACTTGTTTTGCCTTCTAAAACAGACCTTATGTCAATTATGCCAGTGGTGAAGTGGCTAGGGTTTATTGTGATACTTCTACCAGCAGGAGCGGTGGCGGTACCTCTAGGAATGGCAACAGATAGCATGGGGATAGGGGTTTTGGCGGCAGCAGTTATGATGTTTCTGGAATCAGCTGCATTTTTAGCCTTTGCTAATTTAGCATTTGATCGGCTAGAATTGAGAGATAACTAGACGTATTTATGGTGAGTGAAAGGAGGTTAGAATATGGCGTTGAGACCTGATAAATTTCTGGAACGGTTGTACAGCTCTATCAGGCCCAAATACAGCTTTAATGCTAAAACCATATCTGAGTGGGAGATATGGCGTAATAATTTAAAGAAGGTGTTTGTGGAATGCCTGGGCGGATTTCCGGAGGAAAAAGTGGACTTAAATCCTCGAATTGTGGAGCAAAAAGAGCTTGATGGTTATGTAAGACAGCGGGTGGTATTTAATACTTTAGAAGGCCTGGAAATGATCGCTTATGTATTGATTCCTAAAAATATGAAAGGCAGGTTGCCAGCTGTTGTAGCATGCCATGGCCATGGGTACGGAAGTAAGGATGTGGTGGGGCTCAATTTCGATGGCAGTGAAAAGACCGGCGATGCTGGATATCAAAAGAATTTTGCTGTGGAGCTGGTAAAGAGGGGATTTTTAGTCATAGCGCCCGAACTGCTTGGGTTTGGTGACAGGACGCTTGAGGAGGACGCGCGTAAAGCGCATAAGGGTGAAAGTTCTTGCTACAAGATATCGACCAATTTGTTGATGATGGGTAAGACAATGGCTGGGATACGAGTGTATGAGGTCATGCGTACCATAGACTACCTCTTAACCCGCAGCGAAGTCGATACTGACAGAGTGGGCTGCATGGGCATCTCAGGGGGAGGATTGGTGTGCGCCTTCACAAGCGCCATAGATGAGAGGATCAAGGTTGCGGTCATCAGCGGCTATGCAAATACATTTAAGGACAGCGTAATGTCCATATACCATTGTATAGACAATTTTATACCCGGAATAATCCAATATGCCGAAATGCCCGATATAATTGGTCTCATCGCTCCAAGGCCTCTGCTTATCGAGTCAGGTACTCTGGATCCTATATTTCCCATAGCAGCTGCTGAAAAGGCTTTCTCTAAATTGGAGAGAATATATGAAATTTTGGGAGCGCGGGAGAGACTGGATAAGGACTTCTTTGAAGGCCAGCATCAGATATCAGGGAGAAAAGCGTATGACTGGTTTGTCAAGTGGCTGTGAGATGTTGGAGTATTTCGGAGCTTTTACTTCGCTCATATTTTGACGGGTATTTTTTCTGTGATTTTTACTTCGTATGGTGATACCGAACATCTATACGCTAAAACCTCTACCCCAGCCTCAGCGGCTTCTCTGACTTTTTGTGCAAATGCGGGGTCCATAAGGGCATTGGGGCTAAAGCCTTTTGCATATTCTATCTGAACCACAAAAAGCAAAACCGCGCGATGGCTGCTTTGTGCTGCGCATATCAACTCGTTGATGTGTTTGCGGCCCCTCTGTGTAGGGGCGTCGGGGAAGTAGCTCCAGCCGTCTAATTCTAAAGTGACCCCTTTTACTTCAACAAAGCAAATGTCCTTTCCGATAAGCTGCAGGTCAAAACGGCTGCTGTTGTAGATTATTTCTCTATTTATGGCGCTGTAGCCTTTCAGCTCGCTGATGGTTCCGGCTGATATAGCCTCAACGGCCAGGGCATTGGGAAGCTGGGAATCTATGGACACCCAGCTTCCCTTCTTTTTTACCATCCGTAATTCATATTTGGTTTTCCGGTTGGATGAAGCGTGGTAAGAAACGGCCACCTCTGCACCAGGGTACAGTAGCTCTTTGAGCCGTCCGGTATTGGGGACGTGGCAGACCGCTTCTGCTCCTGATATATTTACGTGGGCGATAAACCTGTTGGGTCTGCATATAAAAGTGCCATAATGCATATCATAGTTCAGTTTCATCTCATGCCAGCAGGTAAAAGGGTATGCTGCTGCCTCCTCTCTAAACTTTTGTTATAAGTTCTTACTCTGTTGTTTTAGGTTCGCTGTATCGTGTTTTTTTATTTTGTGTAGATATACTTTTTTATATATTTTTGTAACATAATTGGGTCTAGTAGAATAGATATAAGAATAGATATATTAGCATATACGTCACGCATGCGACGTATTATTGAAAAAGGGGGGAAGTTACCGTGAGCTATAACGGAAAATATAATTCTACGGCTTGTGGGTTTATTGGCGTCCTTACAAGCATAGCCATAGGGGTAATCATTGGCATATTATTTGCGTTGGGATTTATCCCCAATATTGTAACAGCTGTATGGATTGCATTTGGATTGGCCGTTTTGACCTTGGTCATCCTGGTAATAGCGGTGTTTTTGGCGGTGTACACCGAATCAAAGATCTTATCAAAATGCCTCAAACGCCATATTTCTTGTTTGATGGCAGGCATTTTGGGAACATTGATTTCCGCACTGGCAGCCCTTTCTATAGTGCTCAACCCAGCATTTATATCTGTAGTCATCCTTGTAGGGATCGGTGCCTTTTTCACAAGCCTCATGATCATATCATTGGTGCTTTTTGTGCTGTGTATCGTGGATAAGCTGCACCGAAATGACGGCGTTTTCTGCACCAAGGATTGAACATTCTGTTTTAAAGTAAGCACTGGTCGAAAGGCCAGTGCTTACTTTTTCTAGCTTTTCATGCAAGAGTTATGAGGAAGCGGGATCACTATTTTTCTTTGGCTTGTTTTTTGACGGGCACAGCGCTTTAAACGAGCAGCCATTGCAACCGGCGCAGCCCGAGAGCTGCAGGACAAAGGTGTGGCATCTGGGGCACCGATGGTATTTTTCTATATCAACCAGCATCTTGCAGGTGGGACACTGTATATGCATATTCAACACCTCACAATAAGTTCTTCAATTTGGTTTAAACTTTAATTGTGCGATTGCAAATTAAATGAGCCTACGAAAAGCATAAAAAGGCAAAGCGGATTTCGTTTTAAGCAGCAAACTAGACTTTTTACACTAACAAGATCATATTATGACTTGCGCTACTATTCCTGCCGTTAAAAATGAGATTGCGAAGCTCCCTAACCATATCAGAAGGGCTTCCTTCCAGTCTCTCTCTTTGAAAATCACCATGATGGCGGCTATGCAGGGAACAAACAGGGTTATGGCTATAAGCGCCACCACCACCTGAGATGAATTCAGCAGGCCTCTTGACACCATGTCGTTCAGGCCAGCGGCGCCAAAGTCCCTTCTGATTATCCCCATGATGAAGGCGACAGCCGTTTCACGTGGAAGCTTTAAAAATCCTTCTGTGATGGGCGCAAACCCGTTGGCTATCAGGTCTAAAATTCCGGTGTACTGCAGCAGAGTGATTATGACGGCGCCCAGGAGGAAGAGTGGACCGGCTTCGGTGATGAAGACCTTTGATTTGACGTATGTCTTTTTAAGGACGTTCTCGATGCGCGGCAGGCGCAGCGGAGGAAGGTCTATCATAAGGTCGGTGGACTTTCCGGGAACAACCTTATTCAAGATGGTACCCGTCAGTGCAAAAATTATAAAAATTACCGATACGTAGAGCGCTGTCATTTTGATGCCCAACGGCCCCAGCAGGCCGGCTATTACTCCCAGCTGAGCAGAGCAGGGAATGGCCAGTCCCAACAGCATGGTGGCTATGAACCTCTCGCGCCTAGAACCGAGTATGCGCGTCGTGATGGTGGCCATGGTAACGCAACCGAACCCCAGTATTATGGGTATGATGGCTCGCCCGTTCAATCCAAGCGAGTTTAAGCTTCGGTCGGTAAGCACCGCCACCCTGGGAAGGTATCCGGAGTCTTCCATAATGGACAGCACGAGGTAAAACCCTACTACAAGTGGCAACAGAAGGCCAAACACATATATTGGTGTCATGGTGAGAACGCCAAATTCACCGATGAGCAGCTGGGCCAAAAGGTTCTCTGTACCCAGTATAGGTCCTAGAGTCTTCATTATGAACTCATAATAGTATTTGCCCATGATTACCTCTTCAGTCCATCCAACCACCGTCTGTGCCACGAATACCCCCACGAATTCATAGACAAGCCACAGCACAACGAGCAGAATCGGGATACCTGTTAAAGGGGATAGCATCCATCTCCCTAATTTCACGGAGAAAGAAGCGCCGCGGTTGGTGTGGTGTACCACCTTTTTGACTATTTCGTCGACCCTTTCACGCCTTGCTTGATAGATTTGCTCCCTCATCCCTTTGACTCCACTTATGTTGTGGCGGGCAATGATGTTTTCGTCTTCCTCCAGCACCAGCAGGGCCTCGGAGTCCTCGTCTACCATATGGCGAACAGCGCGCAGGTTTTCCTCAACTATGGGAAGCCTGTTACCGGTCCTTGCGCGGTCAAGTGCCTCCTTTACTTCTTCAATACCTTCGCCTTTTACAGCAACAGTGGGAATTACCGGTACCCCAAGCTCCTGGGATAGCTTATCAATGTCGATCTCTATGCCGTTTTTCTTGACGTCATCCATCATATTGAGGGCTACTACCACCGGCTTGCCCATGTCTATAATCTGCTGTGTGAGAAACAGGTCACGCTCTATATGTAGAGCGTCAACCACGTTTAGAATGATGTCGGCGTACAGTATGACATCCCTGGCAACCCGCTCTTCGTCGTTAAATGAGGATACTCCGTAAACGCCCGGCGTATCCATTACCACCATGTCCTTGTATTTTCCGGAACTTATATCTACCGTGGTTCCAGGAAAGTTGGATACATCCACGTATGACCCTGTGAGGGCGTTGAAGAATACCGATTTTCCTACGTTGGGATTTCCAACCAGTACGATCTTCTTTGCTTCTTTGTTTATATCGATTTTTTCGGTCATATTATGGCACTGCATTGCTTCACATCCCCCTTGTCTAGCAGTTGTACCTGTATCTTCTTGGCCAGGCCCCTGCCTATAGCTATCTCCTGCATACCGTTTTGGATGATTACCGGTCCGGCAGGGAATTTATACACGCAGGTGAGCTTAGCGCCTTCGTATATGCCCAGGCGTATGGCCTGTGCGCTGATGTGCTTGTCTGGAATTGATATTATTTGAAACCTTTGTCCTTTATTTACTTGATCCAGCGTCATAACAGCTCTCCCTTCTAAGTGTATGATTGGTACCTTAAGACATCATTGTTTATTTTGAAACGTTTCACCATAGAAAGCATGTGCACACTACCAATCACTTAACTGAAAGCGATAATCATTATCAATTAGAATCCATAGTAAAATACTCTGATTTTTTCAACTCCATTTTAATGTAAATGATAATCATTGTCAATATGTATTTTGGCAAAATCTTTTACTGGTAAGTGTAAAAGAGCATCAGACAAGAATTATAAGGTTTTTTCCGGCTTCATGCGTATTGACAGCGCTAAATTTTTCTTATAATAATATTAAAAACTAGAAACTGTAAAGGGGAGTAATCCATTGTCCTGGGTTGAATTTTAGCAGGGCAATGCTTCCAATCGTCATTACGGTACTGCGTTATGAGTGAATTTATGCAGTGCCCGGTTGGAAGGCAGACTTAAAGTCTGAGGATGAGACCTTTGTCTGGCCAAGGGCTGTCAGATAAAGGTTTTTAATTTTCAAATCGCTTGGTCTTTCCAAAAGATGGCGTACAAAAAGATGAAGCAGCTATATAGGTACCTATGCAGATCTTATGGCGATTATCGATCCGAGTAGTATGCAAAGATGTATTATAAGTTAAGCTGTACAAAATACTAACAGTGGCAAAAACAAAAGCAAGAGGGGTGTAAATTTTTATGGAAAAAATGGCATGGCATGTTTTATCTAAGGAAGAGGTTGAAGAGAAGCTTTCAACTTCGTTTTCGAAAGGCCTCTCCAAAGACGAGGTATACCGCCGCCTGGAACAGTATGGCCCTAATGAACTGGAGGAAAAAGGGCGAAGGACGATTTTTCAGATGTTCCTGGACCAGTTTAAGGATTTCATGATTGCAGTTTTGATAGTGGCGGCCATTATCTCGGGTTTGCTCGGCGAGATAACTGACGCGATTATCATACTGCTCATCGTTGTATTGAATGCCGTTCTAGGTGTGGTACAGGAGAACAAGGCTGAACAGTCCCTGGAGGCTTTAAAGAAAATGGCATCCCCCACAGCAAAGGTCATAAGGAATGGGATGCCCGATGTGGTCCCGGCATCACAGCTGGTTCCAGGGGATGTGGTGGTGCTTGAGGCCGGCGACTTTGTTCCCGCCGATATCCGGCTTATAGAGACGTCCAACTTGAAGATAGAGGAAGCGGCGCTCACCGGCGAATCGGTGCCGGTTGAAAAGTGCAGCCAAAAGCTGGAAAAAGAGGACGTACCCCTTGGCGACAGGGTGAACATGGCCTACTCTGGCAGCATTGTGACCTATGGCAGGGGAAAGGGCATAGTGGTAGGCACAGGCATGAATACCGAGATGGGCAAGATCGCCGAGATGATACAGACCAGTGAGGAGACCGTGACACCCCTTCAAAAGCGTTTGGAGGTTGTAGGCAAGACCCTGGGTACAGCGGCCCTGGCCATATGCGGTGTCATATTCATTGTGGGCATACTCTACGGCAAAGAGATTTTCCAGATGTTCTTGACCTCTGTCAGCCTTGCAGTGGCTGCTATACCTGAAGGGCTCCCGGCTATAGTGACAATAGTGCTGGCAGTAGGGGTACAGCGCATGGCCAGGCGCAATGCCATTATACGCAAGCTGCCAGCGGTGGAGACTCTTGGCAGCGCCACCATCATATGTTCGGATAAGACGGGAACGCTGACACAAAACCGCATGACGGTGGAGCAGGTGTATTACAATGGCCAATTTTTAAGCACTCATAAGCTTGAAAAAGAAAAAAGTCTTGATGACCACCTTAAATTGCTGGTGACAACGGGTGTTTTGTGCAACGATACGCAGATGGTGGTCGAGGGCGAAAAGAAAAAGACCATTGGGGATCCCACCGAAACGGCTTTGGTACAACTCGGTTTAAAAGTCGGGCTGGATAAAGATGTCTTAGATACGAATCTGCCCAGGGTAGATGAACTGCCGTTTGATTCAGAGAGAAAGCTTATGACAACGGTACATAAGCTGGAAAACGGGTACCGCGTATTTACCAAAGGTGCTCCTGACCGGCTCATTTTGCGGTGTAACAGGATATTGCTGGATGGAAAGGTCGTAGACATATCGGAGGACCACCTGCAGCAGATTCAAAAGGCCAACGATGACATGGCCTCCCGCGCTCTGAGGGTTTTGGGCATGGCATACAAAGACCTGGATGATTTGAATTATACAGATAAGGAAAAAGAACTGGAAAACGGCCTGATTTTCGTTGGGCTGGTGGGGATGATCGACCCGCCGCGGCCGGAGGCAAAGAAAGCCATAAAGATATGTCAGAGAGCGGGCATAAAACCTATTATGATTACGGGCGATCACAAGATAACGGCTGTGGCCATTGCACGTCAGCTGGGGATATTGGAGCGCGATGAGGAAGCCATTACCGGCGTTGAACTGGATCGGCTAAGCGACGAGGAGTTCAAGGAACGCGTCAAGGATATTTCCGTGTATGCCCGCGTCTCCCCCGAGCACAAGGTGAGAATTGTGAAGGCATGGCAGGCCTGGGGCGAGATAGTGGCCATGACGGGGGATGGGGTCAACGATGCACCCGCTCTTAAAATCGCCGATATTGGCGCCGCCATGGGCAAGGTGGGTACTGATGTGGCAAAAGAAGCTGCTGACATGGTGCTTACCGATGACAACTTTGCTACCATTGTCGCGGCGGTAGAGGAAGGAAGGATAATATTTGCTAATATTCTGAAGGCAATCCAGTATCTGCTCTCGTGCAATGTGGGAGAAATACTGGTAATATTCATTGCCACCATGTTAAATTGGGAGGAACCGCTGCTGCCCATACATATACTGTGGATTAATCTGGTGACCGATAGCTTTCCTGCTCTGGCTCTGGGGATGGAACCAGCTGAGCGGGATATAATGGACAAAAAGCCCAGAGACCCAAATGCCAGAATTTTCAGCAGGGGTATGGTAAGGCGCATTGTTTATCAGGGCTTTTTGACGGGCGTTTTGACCTTAACGGCTTTTACAATAGGCCTCAGAGATGGCCTAGATATTGGGCGAACAATGGCTTTTGCAGCCCTTACCTTCGGAGAGCTGGTGCACGTGCTAAATGTGCGCTCCAACAAGTATTCCATTTTTAAGATTGGATTTTTGACAAATCGTTATGTGGTAGGAGCCATGGCTATTTCAGGGTTGCTTCAGATTTTAGTAATGACAGTGCCTTTCCTCTCGGATGTTTTTAATGTGACTGCTCTTAACTTAAAACACTGGATGTGGGTCGCAATTCTTGCTCTGGCACGGCTGGTTGTGGTGGAGATTGTGAAGCTGCTGGGATACAATACTACAAGAGATGAGGAGTAATGGTTGTATAGCTTTGATGAAGATTATGTGTAGGGTGTATACCTTGAGGAGAAGGGTAATAATTGTATCGTTATAATACTATTTGCGATGGAGTATAAGTATTGGTTATTTGCTCCATAAGCCCAAATAAGTGTATAATACCAACAAGACGGGGTGGCAGGGATTATCCTGAGAGGAGTTTTACCTGATGGATGTCCCTGCCACACTAAGGCCTTAATTAAGTACAGGGGGTAGATGAGAGATGGGCTCATGGAGCGTACGAAAACTGGTTCTGGCAGGGATTTTGGCAGCTTTGGTGTTTGTGGTGACGGCATTTACAAAGATACCTTCCCCTTTTGCAAGGGCTGCTTATTATCATGCTGGAGACAGCGTAATCTATTTAAGCGGTCTAGTTCTGGGACCGCATATGGCAGCGGTGGTAAGCGGCTTGGGTTCGTTTTTGTCTGACCTGTACCTTGGCTATCCGCTCTATATGTTTGCCACCTTCGTTATAAAAGGCATAATGGGAGGTATTGCCGGTTATTTTCTGTATGTGCCACAGGGCAGAGTGTCTTGGAGGAGAAAGTTGCTGGGGGTTGCCATTGCTGGGCTGTGGATGGCAGTGGGATATTATGTATTTGAGGTGTATATAGTCAGGATAGTGGATTGGCGGGCCAACATCCCCAACTTCTTTGCCAACATAGGCCAGGCCTTGGTGGGTGCATTGATATTTTTACCCCTATCCAAGCCTTTGGAGAGGCTCAAGGATATTTTATGATTGCAAAGATGAGATGAACTATAAGCTTCTTATAAACGTGGTGATAACCGTTTTGTTGTCTATTAATAGCATAGAAAAAACTAGTATAAGTTATATAGTAGGATTTCCGTTTAACTGGCTTACTGTATATTACAGGTCATTAACCTTATTGAACTTTTATAAATCTCTCAAGATTGATTTAGGCTTGCTATTCATAAATACATTGATTGTGTATGCTCTTGTATCCTTTGCTTTTAAAATTTTGGGAAAAGCCAAAATATGGCAGGAAAAATTAAAGTCCAGTAATTAACCAGTCAAGCAAATCTTCCACAAAGTCCAGCATTTTCTTTGATTGTTATGACCTTGTCGATAGATTGTTTGGTGACTCTAAGACGGGTTATTTCTTTTTGTCTCATATTGAATATCTTCTCTGGATTAATTCATGATTGTTTTCTACTGCACCTTTTTGATATGGGGAAGAAGGGTCACAATAGAAAATATAGGTTCTTCGATTCCCAGCTTTATCAAACTCAATAGCAGTAGGATTAGAAAACTCGCTGCCATTGTCCGTAAGTATAACTGGAAAAAGCTTTTAAAAAACTTCCAAACCCAGTTTTAAGTAAAGTTGTTCAAAAACATCAATGACAGACTGAGAAGTGTTGGCATCTCGTATAAATGCCAGCATAAACTGAGAACCGATAAAGTGTATTGTAAGGAGGACCTTCCCACCTTTTGTGCCTTCTACAGTATCTATTTCAACAACAGGTGTATCAGGATGTTCTTTTAAAAAGTTAAGAAAGTCTTCATAGGTACGACCAACTCTGCAGGATTTATCAACTTTAAAATGGTCAGCTGATTTCTTCCTTGGCCGATATACTACTTTCCTCGGAAGATCGATATTTCTAGCAGTAAAAAGCCCATAATCAACATAGTTATAGATAGTCCTTTCGCTGTGCATAATAACATCCCTGTTATTAGAACAGATATGGTGTAAAGACTGTCCCTTTTTAATGAGGGGACTTATGATGTTATCAAGCCGTAGAATCTCTTCCTCGTCAACAGATATTCCACTTCGTGATTCAGAGAGTAATAGTTTATACTTTTGATGAGCATCTTCTGCAACATAGAAGGATTTTTTAAGTGTACAGCTTTTAAGATTTTTGCAGCCATTACATACATAAGGTGGTTTTGAAAGCAAAGGACACATATATTCCTCATAGTCAGGACACACCAGGTAACATTTAGAGCAGAAACGGCAATAACGATTCCTGCAATTACCGCTGTCACAGAGATAGGAATGAGTACAGTCAAATCGATGGACACAATTATTAAATGCTTTGCCGTACGCCCCTGTCTTTTTCTGTGTAATATGTTTTCTAACTTCCTTAGATATAGTAGTACAATCCCGACCAAGGTCTGTTGCAATGGCTTTGAAGGATAGAGAATTGTTGAGATAATTCTCAATAGCCTTCCCCCCCAGTGAGTGTAAGGTGTTTAAAACTTAGGCATGATAATTGCCCCTTTCTATTTGAGGCAGGCACTGCTGTAAAGGGTAATACTTAGAAGAAGTAGTATATCATCTTGCAGGATTAAAATCCACATATTGATTTGCATGATTAAGTTCCACATTTCATAGCCATGGGGGTGGAAGTTAAATTTTCAATTTACTTTTTAAATCATTTTTAACAAATTTTTTATCATTTATTTGTTTTTTGAGATGTAATTGATGATATAATCTATGAAAGGGAGAAGAAATAGGTAGTATGCCTGACCGTATCGAATAGGCGAGTGAGAAATGTAACGTAGCAAATAGATTCTGGGTGGAGGGAATGGTGTGAAAAGAGTAACAATAATGGTATTTGCCTTTTTAACGCTGTTGATGCAGTTAGGTTCGGGCAACTTTAGCGTTGCACATGCCGATGACGACAATGGTATCGTCATGGAAGCCAAAATGGGCTTTGAAAGGCGCTTCAGTCTTGGAAACTGGACTCCTATTGCGGTGGATATCGAGAATAAGGGTGATGATGTACAGGGAGATCTCGAGATAGAGGTCCAGCAGCCAAATCGCACCACATCGGCCGTGTTTTCAACGCCGGTGGTTATTCCCCATGGTACGCGAAAGCGCTTTAAACTCTATGTTCAAGTAAATACGCTGCAGAGGAATTTTGAGGTGAAGCTAACTCAAGGGGGTACTGTAATAGATAGCGTTGAGATCGACGATGTGGCGCCGGTGACGCGGGACAGCTATATGTTAGGCCTTGTGACGGACGACAGGGAGGCGCTCAGTTACTGGAAGGCTTCGCTGGGCAGTGATCGTATCTTTTATCAGTATGAGGCGGTATATCTTGGTATGGAAGATTTTCCGGACAGAAAAGAGGTCCTTGATAATTTTATGATACTCATACTGAACAATGCCGATACAACCGGGTTTTCGAAACAGCAGGTAGAGGCTTTACGCCAGTGGGTGGAGGCCGGCGGCATTCTCATTGTGGGTACCGGCGCCAACGGACACAAGACGCTGTCTGGTTTGCAGGATGGTATTCTTTCAGCCAGCATGTCGGGGACAGAAGAGGTGGCTAGAATTCCCATTCTAGAAGCTGTCGGTGAAAGCACGATACAGGGCGATGTGCCTTTTGAGATAATGAACCTGGCCATTGATGGTGCAGAGCCTGTACTTGAGCATGAAGGAAATGGGATTGTATGGAAGATAAGCCGCGGTGCAGGGTATATATTTGTGTCGGCCTTCGACTTGGGGCTGGAGCCATTTGTAAGCTGGACCGGCAATAAGATGCTATGGGAAAATATCCTGAACGCTCATATCAGCGCCGATAAGGTGAGCATTCTGAAAAACATTGAAGTGCGCAGAGCCTATGGCATGAGGGTTGGGACAGCAAGAAATGAGCGAATTCATGAAGCCCTAGGAATAGGCATGAAGGCTATGGACCTTCCCCCTTTTTCAAAGCTGCTTTTAATACTTGCTGCATATTTAATTGTGGTGGGGCCTGTGAATTACCTGGTGCTCAAACGATTGGACAGGCGCGAATGGACGTGGTTCACAATACCCATTACGGTGATGGTGTTTTCAGCTATCATATATGGTTTGGGGTATATGGCCAAGGGGGGTGATATCATAACCCACGCCATTTCGGTGGTAAACTTGGATGGAAGCGGCAGCGCAGATGTGGAGAGCCACATTGGCGTGTTCGTGCCCAAGAAGGGGGATTACCAGGTTACGGTTGAAGGCGACTCGTTGCTGGCTTTGGGAAGCCAGGGGGTATATGATGATTACAACATGCCTTCTGCAAGCGGCCAAAATGACCGACGAAGGGGGCCAATTGAGGCGCGGGTGGTACAGGGCAGATATCCTTCAATAACCTTTTACAATACCAACGTGTGGACCATGTGGGATTTTATGATGGCTGACACGGTGGATGAATTCGGCACAATTGATGCCGAGCTGTATTTTGAAGGCAACAGGATAAAGGGAAGCATAATTAACAATATGCCTTATCCGCTGGAAGATGTTATCGCGTATACGCAGTATGGGTATCAGGTGTTAGGCAACTTGGCAGCGGGTGAGGCAAAACAGGTGGATGTGCCGGTATTTGCAAATACGGGCCAGTGGCAATCTCAAATGCCTTATTTGTACAGCATGCTGGATCAGGTATTCCCATATCCTCATACCTTGTCAGCAGGGTACAGGAATTTAGACGATGAGGTCCGCGAAAGGTATGTGCGGAGGCTGATTGTAGAGGGATTGATGATGGCCTATGATTATAGTGCAACCTTGCCGTTGAAAGGGACGCTCAACCTGCTGGGGTTTAGCACACAGAGGATTGTTCCGGATATTGAGGTGAACGGCGCTACACCACAAATCATGTACCATAGAAATGTTATAACCACGCAGTTTGATGTGCCTTATGAGGATGAAGGCAATGTCTATATTCCACCTGGAGTTATAATGGCTGCTTTGGACAGGGGCAAAAGCGAAGGAATAGCCTACGCAGAGGGGAATACGGTGGGTTATGTGGGTCAGGGATCCGACGTATTTTACTTTGATATGAAGCCTTACAGCGGTTTGGAATATTCCAAAGTAGAGATATATTTGAATTACCAGGGGGTTGTCCCTGAACTGTATGTGTATGACCCAGCGAGGGGTGAGTATATAGACGCTGGAGAGGGGCTTTCAATAGACAATGCGCAGGGGCTTATATCGATAGACAGCCGTGCAGTAGAGAAATACATAACTCCACACGGCAAACTAGAATTAAAAGTTAGGGTGTCTACTAACTCCACGGGCTCTACGTCCTCGTTGAAACCCGAGATGCCGGGGACCATACAGCTGCCTACTCTATCGATAGAAGGGAGGCGGCGCTGATGCTGGTGGTTCGCGACCTCGTCAAGAAGTATGGCGATTTCCTTGCCGTTGACCACCTCAACATGGAGGTTGAACGGGGCCAGATATTTGGATTCATAGGCCCCAACGGTGCCGGCAAGACCACCACGATGAAGATCATAGCTACATTGCTGGCCCCCACCTCAGGCCGGGTAGTGGTGGACGGTATAGACGTGTTCAAAGAACCCATAAAGGCGCGGGAAAAGATAGGGTATATGCCTGACTTCTTTGGGGTGTACGACAATCTAAAAGTTATGGAATATTTGGACTTTTACGGCAGCGCATACGGCATTGAATACCGCGAGCGGCGCAAGATAGCCGAAGACTTGCTGGAACTGGTGGATTTGAGCGATAAAAAGGATGCCTACGTTGATACCCTGTCGCGGGGGATGAAGCAGCGGCTGTGCTTGGCCCGCTGTCTGATTCATAACCCCGAGCTTCTCATACTGGATGAACCGGCATCGGGTATGGACCCCCGTGCTAGAGCTGAAATAAAGGCTATACTGAAGGAGCTCAAAAGGATGGGCAAGACGATACTGATAAGCTCCCATATTCTGCCCGAGGTGGCTGAGATATGCGACAGCGTGGGAATCATAGACAGGGGCAAGCTGGTGGTTCAGGGGAGCGTGGAGCAGATCATCCAGAGGATGACGGGCAGGACGGTGGTCAGGATAAGGGTGCTGAGAGATATGGACAGGGCCATAAGCCTGCTCAAGGAACAGCCCATGGTTACCGGCGTCGTTCAGGAGGACCAGGAGCTGGAGGTGGCCTGCAAGGGAAGCGACGAGGACCTGTGGCAACTCCTTCGTGCCTTTGTGAGCAGCGATGTGCCGGTGGTATCCTTCCGCAAGATGGAAGGCAATCTCGAGCAGATATTTATGGAGGTGACCAGCGATGAAGAGATGGCTTTATAACCCCGTACTGGCAAGCAGCCTTAAAACCAGGATGCGCGGCTGGAGGACGGCTGCGGCAGTGACGGCCTATCTGGGAGTTATGCTGTTTATCGCTTATATATTCTTCAAAATTAGCGTTGAGAATGGGGTGATGTATTACCTGTCCTTTAGTTCGAGCGGGTTAGCAGGACTTCGGGTGTATCTGATGCTTGCGGTTCTTCAGTTTGCCCTTATTCTGCTGGTCACCCCTGCACAGACTGCTGGTGTGATAAGCAGCGAGCGCGAGATGCAAACGCTTGACCTGCTTCTGTGTACCAAGATGTCTCCTCTCTCGATAATAATTGGAAAGCTGCTGTCATCGCTGGCCTTCATACTGCTGCTCATAATCTCATCCATACCGCTTTTTAGCCTGGTGTTCCTGTTCGGGGGCATTGCGCCCGAAGATGTTGCTATTCTGTTTCTGTTTTATATCATCACGGCGTTTGCTGTTGGGAGCATAGGGATATTCTATTCTGCGCTTTTCAAGAGGACGGTGGTGTCCACAGTAGTTACCTATATTACAATTTTCTTCTTGGGAATAGTATCGGTGGTACTGGGCGCTTACATGATGTCGGTACACTATTCACAGGTACCAGGCCCCACTGATCATTATATCCCCTTTATACTCTATATAAATCCTGCGGTGGGATTAGGTGACCTGCTGGCCAGGCAGGCCGGCGATCCGACGACCAACGTCTACTATGGAATATTGGGATTATTTTTCGGCGTGAGCAGGAGTCTGGGTTCGCCACAGGGGTGGTTTCAGAAGCTGCCTCTATGGATCGGTAACAGCGCTGTGATGTCAGGTATAGCTGTACTGCTGCTCTGTGCCAGTGCCTGGGTTATAAGGCCGTACAAGAGGCTCAGGCGTAAATCTTAAGCTGTTGGGACCAGATATTTAAAATGCCGACGAGAAGAATTGCGTATTGATCATTGTGATTTGATGCATGCGTTTTAAAACAATTTCCTCCTATAAATATATACTCTTAGCGTGTAAAAAATTTATTAGGATAAGGCATAGCCGGGGATATGGCAGTAGAAGGCAACCACTGAAGAAAGAAGTATCTAATGGGAATTTGTGTTTTTCTAATAGTACTTAGCATAAAATTTTAAAAATACTGGCGTAGCAGGTTTTGATCCATAAGTTTACCTAAAAAACAAACGAAATGTGGGGTATAAAAATACGGGCAAAAAGACGGGCAAATTAATTGGATGAATAAGCTACCCAGAAAAGCGATGACAGTTGTGCAGGCAAAAATCGATGGGCGGGAAAACGCGTGAAAGAAGGGACTGGTTGATGGCCAAAGCGGTGGATAAAAGATTATATGGCGCCTTAAAGCCCATAAGGAGGCGCATATTGCTGCGCCATTTCATAAAGTACGTGGTGCTTGGGACCATTTTAGCATTGGCCCAGGTGGTAATATGGTTGTGCGCATCGTTCTTCGTCCCCATACCCTATATGTGGCAAAAGGCTGCCGCCTGTGGCTTCGAAATCATATTGATTTCGGTTGTGGTCAGTGCCTTTTATCGCCCCTCGCTCAAAGATGTTGCCCGCGAGGCTGACAGGCTAGGCCTGCAGGAGAGGGCCATCACCGCGTATGAGCGCATGGGCCTTGACGATGCTTTTTCGGTAATTCAAAGGGAGGATACCATACGCAGGCTCAAAGAGCTTGATACCACCGCTATTTCTGTTACACCACCTAAAAAATGGATGCTAGGCTTGGTGGGCATGGCTCTATTGATCCTTGTGGGAGGCATGCTACCAAATCCACAAAACGAAATCGTAGACCGCCGAATAAGGGTGCAGAGGGAGATAGAAAATCAGGTTGAGCAGCTTCAGGATAAGGTACAGGAGAATTTGACAACACAGGCTGAGCTGACTGCGGAGGAGAAGCAGGAGCTCATGGACCTTGTAAACCAGCTTGCAAGGAGGCTCAGGCAAACCAGCGACTACAAGGAAGCCATCAAGGAGGTCTCAAAGGCTGAACAGCAACTTGCCGGACTTGTCAAGAGGTTCCGGCAGTACAGGATGGGTTTGCTGGGTGAAGCTCTGGAGAGGCATTTGCTGACCAGGAACCTCGGCCAGGCAGCCAAAGCCATGGAGGCACAAGGAATAGAGCATGCGCTTGAGAGCTTAAAGGAGCAGATTAAGCAGGGGAATATGGATGCTGAGGCAATGCAGTCGCTGGAGGCAGCGCTTAAAAGTGCAGCCGATGCCCTGCCAAATGGCAGTTTGAAGAAGCAGCTGGAGAAGGCGGCTGGGGCTGTGGCTTCAGCTATTGCCGGCCAATCAGGCGATGTAACAAGAGAGCTGGACTCTCTACAGGAGATGCTTACCTATATGGCTCAGGAAGGCTTTGCGAACCCGGCCGATATTCAATACTTGTTACAGAATATGAAGAACAGCATAGCTAGTGCAGCCGGACAGGATATCCGCCTGGCCCAAAATGCCTATGGCGCCGATCAGGGCTTAAGTAGCCATTCAAACGGCAAAACCAATCGGGAGCCTGACAGCCAGAAAGGGAACGGCCAAAACTCGGGGGGTTAGTCATCAAACGGCCAGGGTTCGGACGGTGAAAATGGAAATAGTGGCGGTTCGGGTAGTGACAGACAGGGTTCAGGGAGTGGACAAGGTGATCAGGGCTCGGATGGCCCGGGTAATGCCTTGGGAGATCGCGGCTCAGGCAGCGGTTCGACAAGCACCGGTCAGGGTTCTTCCAGCGTTGGAGCAGGCACGGGGACAGGCGCCGGGCACATGAATCGGGATGCGGGATATCAAGGGACTGGCACGTCATCCCAGCAGGGTACAAAGGGCCAGGGCAATCCCGATTCTTATGGCGATTATGAGAGGATATACGACCCTACCAGGCTGGGCGATGGCGGCCAGGCCAGCCAGGTTACCGGAAAACCGTCAGGGCAGGGTGCAAGCGAACAGACAGAGGCCAGCCCGGGATTGGGAAGCTTTGACGGTTTTGTCCCCTACAATGAGGTGTTTGGCAGCTACAGCCGCCAGGCCATGGAAAATTTAGAGCGCATGGACATCCCTGCCGGAATGCGAGAGCTGATTAAGGAGTACTTCAGCGCCCTTGAATAGTTTATTGTAACCGAGAGGGAGGTTTTCTATCAAAGAAAGGTTGTATTGCCTGGAAAAAAGTGGCCGGGGATTGTGTATTGCAATGTGTCCAGCAGCGAATATGTTAACTGTTATAAAGGTTGGCTGTGAATGAGTATACAGCAATTTTATAGTGGCTCGAGGTTTGCAGAGGCATCTTATGTAAAGTTGCCTTGATGGCTTTTGTTTTGTAGAGAAAAGCATTATGGCGATGAACGGGGGATTAATATGGATGTAAGCATAAACGACATAGAAGTGTTTGCCCAAAAGGTAATGGAAATAGAAGGCGAGATTGCAAAGGAGATCGTAGGCCAGCGGGATGTGATACGCCAGGTTATCATGGCCATGCTGGCCGGAGGCAATGTGCTGCTGGAAGGCGTACCCGGTCTGGGCAAGACGCGCCTGGTACGTACCATAAGCAGGGTACTGGACTTGTCCTTTAGACGAATACAGTTTACGCCGGATTTGATGCCGGCTGACGTTATGGGCACAAACATAGTAGTACGCGATGAGAGCGGGAACAGCCGGTTTGAGTTTCAGCCCGGCCCGGTATTCAGCAATATAGTGCTGGCCGATGAGATCAACCGTGCAACGCCCAAAACGCAGAGCGCCCTTCTTGAGGCCATGCAGGAGCATACCGTGACGGTGGGAGGAGTAACTCGGCAGCTGCCCCAGCCCTTTTTTGTACTGGCGACGCAAAACCCCATCGAGCAGGAGGGGACGTACCCTTTGCCCGAGGCACAGCTGGACAGGTTTATGTTCAAAATACTGGTGGAGTTTCCTTCGCTTGAGGAGCTGCATGAGATCGTTGATATGACCACCACCGGGAGCGAGGTAAAGGCTCAAAAGGTGGCCGATGCACAAACCATAATGCGGCTCAGGTCTGTCGCTGCGGCGGTGCCCATAGCCAGAAGCGTGCAGGACTACGCCCTGCGCCTGGTGCTTGCAACTCACCCTGAAAGGGCCGATTCGCCCGAGGTGGCCAAGCGCTATATCAGGTATGGAGCCAGTCCTCGCGGTGCTCAGGCCATTATAAGCACCGCAAAGATAAGGGCAGTGATGGAAGGGCGATATAACGTGTCCTTTGACGATATAAGGTATGTGGCGTATCCGGCGTTGCGACACAGGATATCTTTGAGCTTTGAAGGGATGGCTGAAGGCAAGAGCCCCGATGAAATAATAGGCGAGATACTGTTGGGGCTTGAGGAGTGATGATGGGTTTGGACGGGCCTCTACTTGATCAGCAGTTTTTAAAGAGGCTGGACAGGCTGGCCTTAAACGCCCGTATGGCCATTAAGGGGGATATGGGCGGTAACAGGAAATCCAGGAGCAAGGGAAGTTCCATTGAGTTTTCCGACTTCAGGGAATACATCCCGGGAGATGACTTCCGCCGCATTGACTGGAATGCCTATGCGCGCTTTGAGCGGCTGTTTGTCAAGCTGTTCATGGAGGAGCGGGAGGTCAACATCACCGTGTTTTTGGATGTGAGCGCATCAATGAACTGGGGCCAGCCGAACAAGGGGGTGCTTGCCAAGCAGCTGGCAGCCGTGTTGGTTTACATTGCCCTTGCCAATTTTGACAGGGTGGCCGTGGTAGGCATACAGGATAAGCCAGCTACCTATTTACCCTATTTCTCTGGCAAACAGGGGTTCTGGCGGGCACTCAAGTTCATAGAAGGCCTTAAGTTCGGTGGAAAAACGTCGCTATGCAGCGCTATCAAGGAATGCCCCATCTTAAAGCCTAACGGGGGTATAAGCATTTTGATCACAGACCTGTTTTCAAAGGATGGGTATAAGCAGGCGCTCGAGTATCTTCAGTATCTCAAACAGGAGGTAACCCTTATACACCTCATGGCGCCTCAGGAACTTGACCCGGAGCTGAGCGGTAGCCTGCGCCTGGTGGACGTGGAAGGTGAAGAGGCAAAAGATGTCATCGTAACTCCCGGTGTGCTCAAGGCTTACAGAAAAGCGCTGGATGAGTTTTTAAACGACGTCAGGGCATTTTGCTATGCCCGGGGTATAAACTACATACTGGCAAGCAGCGCTGCCAGCCTGGAACAGGTGGTGTTTCACAACCTGATGAAGCTTGGGCTTGTGAGATAGCTGTATGGTGGTAATACGCATCCTTTATTGGTTTTGAATTGGTACGTTAATGTGTTTCGAATTGGTATGGTAGGGCATTTGTCCAGGCATTATCGAACTCTTCATTGCAGCCATGGAGCGGTTGTGGCTATAAACAGCTGTTATAAACGGTTGTAGTTATAAAGACGAAACTGTAAAAGACTTTTTGCGTATGCGGAGGTGGGCTGGTGAGCTTTCTGAATCCGTGGGGGCTTTTGTTTGCGCTTTCCATACCGGCCATTGTATTGCTGTACCTGTTGAAACAGCGGTATCAAGAGGTTGAAGTTTCGAGCACCTATCTATGGGAAAAGGCCGTTCAAGATATGCAGGCCAGCGCACCCTGGTAGAAGCTCAGAAAAAACCTCCTGCTTTTTTTACAGCTGGCGGCTGCAGCGCTTTTTACCCTGGCAATTGCCAGGCCGTTTCTCTTTCAAGAAGGCAGAAGCTCCGAATATATAGTGGTATTGGATTGTTCGGCCAGCATGCAGGCTGAGGATGTAAAACCATCACGATTTTTACTTGCCAAAAGGGAGATAGAGGGCTTTATCGATGATTTGCTCCCAGGGCAGCGTGTGACCCTCATTGCTGCCGGATATGACGCGGAGGTGGTTGCAAGCAGGACCGGAGACAAAAGCATTTTAAAGCAGCGGCTCAATGGGATAGAGGTTACTAACGGCCAGGGTAGCATGGAACAAGCCCTGGCTTTGGCCCAGGCGCTTGCGAAGGAGCTTGAGGATGTTCGAATACGCATTTACAGCGATAAGGTATATCAGATAAGGAACCAAGACATAGAGTCAATTGTCTTTAATAATGAAGGGAAAAATTTTGCCGTCGAGCTGGTGAGCTGGGCTCAGACGTCCGATGGAACGGTGGTCCTGTCAAAAATCGCAAACTATTCCGGTGAGGACGCTGCGCTCGCGGCTGAATGCCTGGTAGATGGCGCTACCTTTGATATAAGGGAGGTTGCAGTGCCTGCTGGCCGCAAGGCAGACGTGTACTGGACGGGGATACCTGCGGATGCCAAGCGCGTGGAGGTAGCCATTTTGGATGAGGATGACCTGGCCATTGACAACGCAGGCTGGACATTCGTGGACTCCTACAGGGAAAATAGGGTGTTGCTTGTTACCCAGCGCAACGTCTTTCTGGAGAAGGCCATAGCCCTTCGAGATGATGTGAATCTTGTAAAAACAGCTTATGAACATGCCGTAGACTTGAATGGATATGCGCTGTATGTATTTGACGGGTATATCCCTTCAAAACTTCCCAGGGATGGGAACATGATCGTGTTCAATCCTCCGCCTCAAAACGGTTTTTTGGAGGTAGAAGGGGAATATGCTCCCCAAAATTTGCGCCTTCTATCCCATTCCCGCTACGCACGCTTTTTTGATCTTGTAAACTATAAAGGCTTCCATATCGCAAGGGCCAGGCGGATAAGCGTACCTCGGTGGGCAGAGGTTGTGCTTGATGGGGGACAGGGGCCGCTTGTTATGGCAGGCGAAATGGGGGCTCAGAGGGTCGTCGTGTTTTCGTTTGATGTACACCATTCGGATATTCCGCTCAAGGTGGATTTCCCCATACTGATTCAAAATGTGCTTACCTGGGTACTTCCCCAGTCTTCAGGGCAGGAAAGCGGGTTTTATGCCGGGCAGGAGGTATTCATAAATTTGCTGCCTGGTGCCGGGGAGATTCGTGTGATAACCCCATCTGGGAAGGAATTCGTACTTGATCCGTCTTACAGCGTTGTCCCATTTATAGATAGCCATGAAGTGGGGGTATATACGGTGCAACAGGTTGTTCAGCAGGGCGACGGGCAAGAGGTATTGGAATCTCATTTTACTGTTCACGTTCCAACTCACAGCGAGTCCGACCTGAGGGCTGGTCAGGTGATTGGCGATGTGGGCCAGCCTGTGGACGGTCGAAACGGTGGATCTGGGTTTGTGAAGGAGCTGTGGAGGTACTTCGCCTGGGCTGTGCTGGCTGTTATTATGTTTGAATGGTGGGTGTATCAACGTGGGTATTAGCTTTAAAAATGGCGGCATAGGCTTTGTTGCCCCTCTGTGGTTGCTTCTGGCTGTCCCTACTGTAGCGTTTGTGATACTTTCGTTTGTGAGGAGCCGGCGAATCGGGAGCAAGAAGGATAGGTATGTTTTGATCCTGCGCTGCGTAATAGTGCTTCTCATAATATTATCCCTGGCGGGGGCCAGTATAAGGAAGTATACCCATGCCGCTACCGTATTTTTCGTTGCTGACCTGTCAAACAGCGCGGCAGGGGCCAAAGCGCAAATGGAATCTTTTATATCGTCTGCCCTGGAACAAAAGCCCCATCACTGGCAGGCGGGCATTATAACTTTTGGAAAGGATGCGCTGGTGGAGCACCCGGCAGGACAGACCACTTACTTTGACGGCTTTGAAACCCTGCCCAATCCCCATTTTACCGATATAGAGGGTGCGCTTCAGATGGCGGCTGCCCTTTTGCCTGCTGATACCCGGAAGAGGATGGTGTTGCTCACCGACGCTGCTGAAAACGTGGGCGATGCCTTAAAAAGCTCCAGAGCGCTGGCTTTGCAGGATATCGTGGTCGACGGGGTGTACTTTGACACCACACCCTCAGCCGAAGTACAGGTAACATCGCTGGATGTCCCCGGCCGCCTGTATAAAGGGGAGACATACGATATACGGGTACAGATTCACAGCACAGCGAACACCTCTGGCGTGTTGAGGCTGTATGCCAACCGCCAGCTCATAAGCCAGGAAAGGGTGGAGATACAAAAAGGCGAGAACACCTTTGTGTTTAAGGATACGGCGCAGGACAGCGGAATAAAGACCTATGAGGCAGTCTTGCAGGTAGGTGAGGATACGGTGTACCAGAACAACAGCGCGGCCGCCTTTGTGGAGGTATATGGGTTGCCCGCTGTGGCGGTGGTGGAGGGACGAGAGGGCGAAGGCCGGGAGCTTGTGAAGATGCTGAATCAGGCGGGGATCGAAACGATGGTTCTTACTCCTCAAGTATTGCCGGCTGCTTTGGAGGAGCTCCGCAAATACCACGCCCTGGTGCTGTGTAACGTTGCTGCCGATGACCTGGGAGATGAAATGATGAAGGCGCTTGATTCATACGTAAAACATCTGGGACGGGGGATGCTGGTGACCGGAGGTGACAACAGCTATGCCCTGGGTGGGTATATGGCTACGCCGCTTGAGTCCATGCTGCCGGTCGATGTGGACCTCATGCGCAAAGCGGATATACCTTCCCTGGGGCTGGTGCTGGTGATAGACAAATCAGGTAGCATGGCGGCAGGGCAGTACGGCGTAAGCAAGATGGAACTGGCGAAGGAGGCTGCCATTCGCTCGACCGAGGCCTTGCGGCCGGTAGACTATATAGGCGTGGTGGCCTTTGATGATGTGGCCTCATGGGTTGTGAAAACGCAAGCAGTAGACGATGTAGACAGGATAAAGAGCGATATTGGCACCATCAGGCCCGGTGGGGGTACCAATATGTATCCAGGACTTAAGTTGGCTTATGAGTCTTTAAAAGAGCTGAACGTGCAGCTCAAGCACGTGATTATGCTTACCGATGGCCAGTCCCAGGAGAGCGATTTCCATGGCTTGGTACAGGAGATGCGGGACCATGGGATTACGGTTTCGACGGTGGCGGTAGGTGAGGATTCGGATACAAAATTACTAGAAGAGCTGGCAAATATAGGAGGAGGGCGCTACTATTATACCGACGAGTTTACCAATATCCCTAAAATATTCACCAAGGAAACATATCTGGCAACTCAAAGCTATATACATAACCGAACGTTTTATCCGGTCGTCACCGGGGATTCACCCATAGTAGAGGGGTTTAATCAAGGCTTTCCGCCGCTACACGGGTATATCGCCACCCTGCCAAAGGTGGAAGCCAACGTGGTGCTGTCCAGCGATAGGCAGGACCCGTTATTGGCTGAGTGGCAGTATGGTCTGGGACGGGTAGTGGCATGGACCAGCGACCTGCGTGGCAGCTGGACAGGGGACTGGCTTGCATGGGATGAGGCACAGCGCTTCTGGCTCAACGTCATATCATGGATACTGCCTTCGGAAGAGGATCAAGACGGCCTTCTTGAGGTCAGCAGGGTTGG
Organism: Caldicoprobacter oshimai DSM 21659; assembly: GCA_000526435.1. Lineage (GTDB taxonomy): Bacteria > Bacillota > Clostridia > Caldicoprobacterales > Caldicoprobacteraceae > Caldicoprobacter > Caldicoprobacter oshimai. The sequence continues at coordinate 674,791 of JAGB01000001.1, read as the reverse complement.
GGACAAGGGGCATATAACCCTGGACATATCTCAAAACTGGGATGAGGCCTTAAACAGCCATGCAGTCGTTATGAAGCCGGGCGGTGGCAGGCAGGAGGTATCGCTTCAGGCCACTCAGCCAGGGAGATATGAGGGCGAATTTGAGATAGATGAGGCGGGCGTGTATCTTGTTAGAGTGGAGCTTAAAGATGGTGAAAGCGTGGTTGGACAGCTTGAAAGCGGCCTGGCGGTCAGCTATTCGCCGGAGTACGATATCCGCAATCGGGGCGCTAAAGAGCTGCTTGAAAGGCTGGTGAAAGAAACCGGTGGCATTATGCTTGACGAGCCTGAACAGGTGTTCCGCGAGGACCTGCATCCGGTTTGGGTGGAAACCGAGGTCTGGCCGTACCTGCTTTCTGCCGCGCTTGTGCTGTTTGTGGTGGAGGTGGCCTTAAGAAGGCTTAGAGTAGAGGCTTTATTGAGGAGGTGGGCATCGAGGATAAAGATATGGGAAGGCTGTTGGCCGAAACCCAGCGCATTTGAGGGCAATTTAAAAAGCCATGGCAATGCGCACAAAGGCGCGGATGAAAGCGCTACCGCATCTGAAAGCGATCGGGATCAAGGCGATGTCCGGTTAAAAAAGAGCATTGAAGGTGGGAGTGAAGTCGTGGATAAACCTGAACTTGGGCAAACTAAAGAGGGTAAGGGGCATGATAGCGATGTAACCTTTTCGTCCAGGCTTTTGAACGCGAGGCTAAGTAGGCGAAAGAGGCTATAATTTTCATTGTGAGGTGGATGGAAATGCGAGAGAGAATTGTATTTAAGTGTTTAATATTGGCAATTGCGTTATTTTTTTATCAGGTTGCACCAAAATGCATACGACAGATGGCTTTGTTGATAGTGAATCAGAACCAATGAATCAAGACGGTGATAAGCCAGCAAATGCTGTGATAGAAGAGCACGAACCATACGCTGAATGGCGACATCAAGTTGCTAAGGAAGAAACAGAGCTTTCTGATGACAAAGTTTCCGAGAATGAGAAGGTCAGTTTTTTGGGAGATGAGGATGATTCTCAAACGGAAAACAATGCCGCTCGCTCTGATAATGATAAAGGTGGTTCCATCGAAAGTAAAAATCTCAATGAGAGGGAAGGACATAAAGAAGAGGACAAAGATGAGCGGAGAGAGACATCAAAAGCAGGAAAGAGAGGAGAGGAGAGTTGTCAAGAATTTTGTGTCTGATTAAAGTAACGTAACTGGAAAATTTGTTGTATTTCATAAATGTGAGCATTTATCATTGGTACCGCTTTTTTCCATTTTGTTCGCCTTAAGTTCTCCCTCTGTAAATATATGTTGATTGCCAATACTTCAACAGAGTTGAAGTAACCACCCGACCTTATCCGAATTTTTTCAATCAGGCTATTGATACTCTCTACACTGTTGGTAGTATAAATATGCTTTCTCAAGGATTCGGGGTATTTGGTAAAAACCATATAATGTTCTGCTTTCTCCATAAGAAGGTTCATGTATCGGCTATATTTACTCTTAAATTTACTGCAAAGGTCATAAAATTTTTGAATAGCTTCATCGAAAGAAGAAGCAAACCTTATTTTATCGAGTTCTTTATTAAATTCTGTGGCGTCAGCTTTGGTCATATATTTGCGGATATTTCTCTGAAGGTGTACAAAACAGAGCTGATGATCAGCATATGGATATACAGCTTTGACCGTCTCAATAATTCCTGGGAAATCATCGCTTACAACCACTAAAACTCGTTTAAGACCGCGGTTTATCAAGTCTTCAAAGACCTTGTTCCAATCGGCTCTGTTTTCCTTGCCGAAGAAAGTGTAAAGGCCAAAGATGTCTTTCTTGCCTTCCATATCGATGCCAAGGACTATGTAGCATGCGGCTTTCCTCACTTTTGAGCCGTCTTTTATCTCACAGTGATAGGCATCGATTAATAAAGCAAACACCGATTCGGGTAATTCCCGTTGTTTGAAAAGGTCTAACTCGCTTTTTAGGTCATCTTTGATTTTGTTGAGTTCATCATCAGAGTAAGGGAGGTTGAGGCTTTTGAGGGTATTTAAGAGGGAAGATTCTGAATAGCCGTTGATAACAAGGGACATAAGAAGGTCTGTATAGGATTCATCCACCCTTTTATACGGTTCAGGGAGGATGTGGGGTCTGAAATCGCCAGTGCGAGTTCTTGGGACAGAGATTTCCAGGTTACCCATAGGCGTACCAAGTTTTCTATCATAAAAGCCATTACCTTTGTCGTTTTCGTTTTTCAAGAGATAGATTTGGCGTTCAGACAACATAAACCAGTCGAGCAAATCTTCCAGCAGTTTTTTCAGGGCAGGGCGTGATGGATCCGAATCAGAGCAATACTGATTTAATACTTTTTCAACCGCCATATTTTTAACTGTTTGGTAATAGGTATTTTTATCCATAATTACCAGCCTCCTTTGTGATTTTATTATACACCAGACACAATTTTATTTTAACACCCGGAGAGGGGGGGGAGAGGTTAAGGCTGTGCACCAAGAAGGGACAGTGATATCAGACCAGAAGCAAGATCAGCAGCAAAAATTGCCTCCACAAGAGACTCAAGTTTCGATACCTCAGGAAGATACACAGAAAGAAATACAGGAAGATACGCAAAAAGATATGCAGCAATATACCTATAAAGATGAGCAAAAAGCTAAACAGGAAGTTAAACAAGATGATAACCAGAAAAATAATCAGGAAAATAAGGATGGTTCTGATGTCATTGTAAGTAGGATACCTGCTATAGGCGATTCTGAACAGGTAATCATTGTAAGCGTATTATCTGCAAGCAGCTATAAGGCAAACCTTTGTGCTTATGAGAAGATTAACGGCAAATGGGAAGAAGTATTCAGCAACATACCTGCAGTGGTAGGGCGTAACGGTGTTGATAAGCAAAGGGAAGGTGATGGTAAATCGCCTACGGGAATTTTTTCATTTGGGACGGCGTTTGGGACTGAGAAAAAACCAATGGGTGTGAAAATGCCATATAGGCAAACTACGGATCATGATTATTGGATTGACGATGTAAATTCACCTGATTATAACAAATGGGTGACATATGAAGGAGACCCAAAAGAAAGATGGAATTCTTTTGAAAAGCTAAGGATTCCTGCGTATAAATATGCCGTGGTTATAAATTATAATGTTACCAACATAGAACCTGGCAAGGGAAGTGCTATATTCTTGCATATATGGCAAGGGCCAAACAAAGGCACCTCTGGATGTACGGCAGTATCAGAAGAAAATATGTTGAAAATATTGAAGTGGTTGGACCCTAATAAAAAGCCTATAATTATCCAGGGTACTCAGTCATGGATTAATTCACTGACAAAATGATGTTATTTTCACATTGCTGGTTGAGATGGATAAATCGACTTTGACCCCTTGCTGTTATTGACATTAGATAGTACATATGTCGTGTGGCAACCCACAGGGCCACTTAAATTGCTTGAAAAACGGTAGGCGGTACTGTATAATAAAGTCGATGATAGGGCTATCAGGTGGGTTGTCTTAACTATGTTTCAAGAGGTGTAATAAATGGATGACACCACGTTGACTGTTAGACAGCGAATAATGCGGTTTATTGATGGGATTGAAAGTCGCGATGATATAAAGCTCGAGGAGATACCCGAATATCGCCTTTATATTTCTCAGCTGGAGGAGTTTTTCGAGAAAAAGCTTGGCAAGGCCCTGGGTGATGATGAGGAGAAGCGAACCATTTCAAAAACCATGATTCAGAACTACATTAAAGAAGGGCTGTTGATGCCTCCAAATGGTAAGTGTTACAACCGTGCTCATATTATATTGCTTACGTTGATATACAATTTGAAGTCTATACTCACTATCAAGGATATTAAGAAATTGCTTTCGCCTCTGTTGAGCGAGGCCAATGACGAAGCAAACATTGAGAAGATCGAGCATCTTTATAACGTCTATCTGGCTTTGAAAAAAAGGGATACATATGCCGACTGTATCATGGATAGCATGGAGACCATCAAAAATTATTTAGATGATGATAAATTGTCAGGAGAGAAGGATGAAAAAATCCGTTTGCTTCTTCTGGTTTTGATTTTAATTGAGCAGGCCAATGTGCGTAAAAAGATAGTTGAATACATTATAAATGAATTCTTTGGCAGCGAATTAGAGAAGGAGCCTTAAAATAATAGGGCTCCTTTTTTTTATATTAAAAATCAACAAAAGTTATGCCAGTTAATTGTTGGGAATGTAGTATTTAGGAATATTTTGTATCTATCGTTGAAAAATAGTTTTGAATACTATATAATAAAGGTAGTCATTATCACAATAAAATGTAATGGACAATGATTATTTAAGTACATTAATACCATGTAAGGTTGTATCCATATATTTTAAAATATCGGATAGCCTTAGGATATAAACTTTTCTTTTAAGAAAATGCTCAATATATAAAATTCCCAGAATGATCAACTGTTAGCATGCTGTACATAAAAATGCCTTATGTTTTGCACAGAAACAAAGGGCAAGGGTAGGGCGCGTATTCTTTCAAAAGGGTGTTATGTGAAATGTAAACGATTTAAAAATTTAACATTGAGAAAGGAGTGAACAAAGAACCATGAAGAGAAAGGGGGTAAAACATGGCAGGGTCAAAAAGCGTGGGACTTTGGTAAAAACCAGCTGTTTTGCAGGTAACTACATATACGTCACCGACCATGCTATAAAGCGCTATCAAGAAAGGTTTAAGAGGGTAAGCGAGAAAAATGCCCAGCGCGCCATTATAGAAGGCGTAAAGAGGAGTCGCCTGATTGCCTTGACTAGATTCGGTGGAAGGGAGATCAGGGAGAACCGGGGAGTGCTGTATGTCTGCGAGCTCCAGGATAACTATTTATCGGTGATAACCGTTCTTATAAGCAAAGTGAAGCTGAGATTTGTAAGCTAAAACGGACTTACGTTGTTTATGCTACCAGACTTCTCACTAAGCAACCGCCTCTATAGGTGGTTGGTAGTTCACACCGCAAAATAGCTAGGATAGTAGTGTTTTGGCGTAGCGCTGCAGGAGATAGCGGATAGAATTGTGCCACTTTAAGCGAAGAAAGTTTAAAGGTGATGGCAGACCTTGAAGGGTCTGCTTTTTTGTTTAGGATAACTTTTGTTGTCGGGCTTATGATATAAGCGACTTTTAAAAAGCCAGGATATCTGATAAAAAGCAAAACAAAAAGATGTCATTCGACCCCACGAATTTACAAAATTTACAGGACAACTGTTGTATATTATCTATAAGGGGGGTTAGAGCAAATGAAAAAGATGTTTAGCATTGCAATACTGGGATATAACAGGCGCGAAGTTGAACAATATCTCTCTGATATGCGTAGGGATTATGAGGAAGAGCTTTCCAAGAAAAAGGAACGTATGCTGGAGCTTGTGGAGGAGAACAATAGGATAAAGTCGCAGATCAAAGAATTGGAAAAAAAGCTAGCAGAATTTTCTGAGAGAGAGGCTTATATTTCAAAAGCATTAGTCCGAGCTGAGCAAAAGGCTCAGGCTATTATAGAAGAAGGCCGTCAAAAGATTGCGGCGGAGATGTATCAGCTGGAAATGGAAAAGAACAAGTGGAAAGCAAGATGCAAAGAGATACGTCGTCAGCTATTGGAATTTGAACACATGGTGTGTACTCTCATGGAGAACTTCTATTCGGAGATTAATTATCTTAAATCTAAGGAATTGAGCGAGGAGCTTTTCACAGAGGGAGATTGTGAGGAAGGAAGACAGGAGGAGGGTTCTGGCTTGCTTAGCGTATCATAAAAACAAAAAGCGGTCGCCTTTATCAGGCAACCGCTTTTCTCTTCCCAATTAATACATTTCAGCGTTTTTGCCGCCAGGCATTGCCGGTTCTTTCTCAGGAATCTCGGCTACCAGGCTTTCTGTGGTTAATACCATAGCTGCTATGCTAGCAGCATTCTGCAATGCCGAGCGAGTAACCTTGGTAGGATCAATTATTCCCTTGGCTACCATGTCGCCATATTCGCCTCTCAACGCATCAAAGCCGAAGTATTTATCCTTGCTGGCCTTGACTTTTTCAGCTACCACGGAGCCTTCCATACCAGCATTGATGGCGATCTGACGCAGTGGCTCTTCTAAAGCGCGTTTTACTATGTTGATACCAGTCAGCTCGTCGCCTTCGGCCTCAAGTTTTTCTACTTCTTCTATGGCTTTAATAAGCGCTACGCCACCGCCGGGAACTATGCCCTCTTCTACTGCAGCTCTGGTAGCGTTGAGGGCGTCTTCAATTCTCAGTTTCTTCTCTTTCATCTCGGTCTCGGTTGCAGCGCCAACCTTGATTACGGCTACGCCGCCAGCCAGCTTAGCCAAGCGCTCCTGCAACTTCTCTCTATCATAATCAGAGGTGGTCTCTTCAATCTGAGCCTTGATGGAGGCTATACGGTTTTTGATCTCCTGCGGATCTCCAGCCCCACCCACAATGGTGGTATTCTCTTTATCGACCGTTACTTTAGTAGCACGACCCAGCATGTCAATGGTGGCTTCTTTGAGGGTGAGACCTACCTCTTCAGAGATTACGGTACCACCTGTCAAGATAGCGATATCCTGCAGCATAGCTTTGCGCCTATCGCCAAATCCGGGAGCCTTTACACCCACGCTGATGAGGGTGCCTCTCAGCTTGTTGACAACGAGGGTAGCTAGAGCCTCACCTTCAATGTCTTCAGCGATAATCAATAGCTTTTTACCATGCTGTACTACTTGTTCGAGTATGGGCAGAAGGTCCTGTACGTTGCTGATCTTCTTGTCGGTGATCAAGATTAATGGCTCATCTAATTCTGCGACCATCTTCTCGGTATCGGTTACCATGTAGGGAGAAATATAACCCCTGTCAAACTGCATTCCTTCCACTGTCTCTACTTCGGTAACCAACGACTTGGATTCTTCGACGGTGATGACGCCGTCTTTGCCTACTTTCTCCATAGCTTCAGCGATTAATTGTCCAATTGTCTCATCGCCAGCCGAAATGGAAGCTACCTGAGCGATGGCTTCTTTCTTTTCAATGGGCTTGCTGAGTTTTTTCAGTGCTTCAACAGCTGCATCCACAGCCCTCTGGATGCCTCTCTTTAACAACATGGGGTTAGCCCCTGCTGCTACATTTTTCAAGCCTTCACGGATAATAGCTTGTGCCAATACCGTTGCGGTGGTGGTACCGTCACCGGCTACATCGTTGGTCTTGCTGGCTACCTCTCTGACGAGCTGAGCGCCCATATTCTCATATGGATCTTCCAGCTCAATTTCCTTGGCGATAGTTACGCCGTCGTTCACGATTTGTGGAGAACCATACTTTTTCTCCAGTACGACGTTACGCCCTTTGGGGCCAAGGGTTATCTTTACAGTGTCAGCCAATTTGTTAACGCCACGTTCTATTGCTCTTCTCGCTTCTTCGCCATATATAAGTTGTTTGGCCATATGTATTTACCTCCTCCTTTTATTGTTTATTCAACTACTGCAAGAATATCGCTCTGGCGAACGATAATATATTCTTCGTTATCGAGTTTGACTTCAGTGCCGGCATACTTGGAATAAATGACTTTATCGCCAACTTTTACTTCCATTTTAACCTCTTTGCCGTCGACCATGCCACCAGGTCCTACAGCGATAACTTCTGCCATTTGCGGTTTTTCTTTTGCTGAACTGGGTAATACAATGCCGCCCTTTGTGGTTTCTTCAGTTTCCAACGCTTTGATGACAACTCGATCGCCCAATGGTCTTAGTTTCATAACTATTACCCTCCTTCTTGTGTTGGATTGGTTATATACTTTTCAATATCTATTAGCACTCATCATCGGTGAGTGCTAATCACAGTAAATAGTTTATATAAAAACCAGAAGGATGGCAAATACTGTTGTAAACGAATTTTGGTTAAATAGTGTTAATTTTAAGAATTATAAGAGTAAATCATCTATTTGCTCGTTGTATCTAAAAATAGATAAAAAATTCAAAGTTCAACATTGGAATTACAGATTACTGATTTCCAAGGATATTTTGCTGAATTCCCTGTTTGTCTACAAAATTTGACAAGAAGTGAAAGAACACCGCCTCTAAAAAAGTTGCAGTGCTTAAAGATTGTATATAGAATATATTCTAAGAATTGTTTGAGGAGGGGTCTTGTGGATAAATGGGATAAGAGGTTTATGGAGCTGGCTGAGGTGATTGCCAACTGGTCTAGCTGCTATCAGCCCAACAGGAAGATCGGGGCTGTAATAGTGAAAAACAAGCGCATACTGACGACCGGTTACAACGGTGCTCCGGCCGGCTATACGAGCTGCATGGAAAGAGGAGAGTGCTTGAGAAGGAAGGCAAACATCCCTTCCGGGACCCATCATGAGTACTGCTATGCGGTTCATGCCGAGCAAAACGCTATTGCTCAAGCAGCAAAGATGGGAATATCGATTGACGGCGCCACAATGTACTGTACCCATCAACCCTGCGTTATATGCGCCAAGCTCATCATCAACAGCGGTATCAAAAGAGTCGTATACAAATACCCTTATCCTGATGAGCTAGCGGTGCACATACTGACGGCGGTTGGGGTCAGCCTCGAGAAGTACGAGGAGTGACTGGTTCCCTTGCTGACCGTAAATGTTTCAATCCATAAATTTTCCCGTGAGCTTCTGTATGGTACGAGGAAGCGAATCCTTTGCGCTTCCCAGAGGTTTGTCCTGGTTGCGATAGTCAAATTTATTGATGAACTGATATAGCTCCTGTTCCAGATTGTGAAAGGATTTAATCTGTAGCGGGATTACATCGGCAAGCCAGAGAGTTTGCTTGGGTGCAGGCAGGGTTTCTCTGGCTATTTTTGTTGTCAGGGCCAGGTGTTTGAGGCAGAACCCCTTTGAGGATTCAAGGGCCTTTTTGAATTCCTTATCTGTATCCCACAGATAAAGAATGGTGTAGGCGTACCGGTTCATAGCGTTTGACATCCGGTTACATATGATACACTGACCATGCTGCATGGTAAGCCATCCTTCAAATTCCGCTATAAATTGGTCCACCTCTTTTTTTCTTCTAATTATATTGTTTATGACAGAAGAGCCTTTGTTCTTAGTGGCTCTTAAAAGTGCATTGCAGTGGTGTTCGAACTTCTCCATAAACTCCTTAAGATGGGTATGTGTCATGAGGGCCAGGCCTAATCGATTTTGAGCGGCATACAGCAATTTAAAATGGTGCGAACAAAATCCGGTTTTATTAACCTCTATCCTGGTGTCGGGCTCCATAACCGAAGCCCCCAGAAACGAATCTACATAGCTTTTCTCCAGCCTATCTTCCAGGTTGCACAGGGGACACTCTCCTCCCTGGTGGTAGGCATCCCATACAGGAATGGTATCGATATGGTATTTCATCGGTAACCTCCATTAAATAGAATACCACGTCCTGAATATCATTTTATCATAAATTAAGTGGACCTGCCATAGATATAAGTATGAAGTTTTCCTTCAAATAGCAATGTAAATCAAAGGAGGAATCTTTATGCGTTACTCACGGTTAAAGAGGAGAAACAGGCGGCGTTATACTTCGATGATCCTTTTAGGGCTTTTACTGTTTTTGGCTGTATATATAGGTTCTGCCAGCGCGGCTGGCAATTTCATAAGCCGAATCGTCACATCCTTTCTGGGCAGCTTTACCAGCACTAACCAGGGTGAAGACGACGCTTCTGTTCAGGCTCCCAATACCCAGCTTACCGTCCCTAATAAAACCGATAAAACCCCAAATGAAGGCTCAAGCCAAAAGGTGACCGAACAGCTCGATATAGCTCCTTTTAATCTGTATGCTATACAGCTGGGTGCCTTTACCAATAAAGAAAATGCCGAGGTGGCTGCAAAGGAGCTTCAGGCAAAAGGAGGGGCAGGGTACATTTTAAACGACAAGTATTTTCGCCTTTTGGCCATGGGTTATGCTTCCGAGGCTGATGCTCAAAAGATAAAGCAGCAGCTGGAAAAGGAAGGAATAGAAAGCCAGATATATTCCATTTCGGCACCCGGCGTTAACATGGAAATAACCGCTTCGGCAGATAAGGTAAACAGCGTCAAATCAGCCTTTTCGCTGTGGATTGACAAAACCAAGGCCTTGGAAGGGATAGTGAAAAATCTTGATACTTCGGCTATATCGGTAGAGGATGCCAGGAAGGATATTGAAGCCATGGTTGGCGCGTTTAACTCTACTCTTGAGCAGCTCAAAGCGTATTCAGCCACACAGGAGAGCAACCATATATTGGCAGGACTTCAGGAGTTGTATCAAAACAGCATCGAAAGCCTAAACGGAATATTTGCTGAAAATGTTGTGGACAGGGTAGCAACTTCATCAAAAATAAAGTATACTTATATTGATATGGTTTATAAGTACAAGCAGTACATGGATAAAATAACCAGTGAATAAGGGGGAACTAATAATTGAAAATAGAAGAGATACGCGATTTGTTGAACGCGAAACTTCTGACGGGCGAGGATTTGCTGGACAGAGAGGTGTTTTCGGCCTGTGCATCAGACCTTATGAGCGATATATTATCCTATGTAAAGAAGCAAACGGTGTTGCTCACCAGCCTTACCAATGCCCATGTCATTAAGATGGCTGAAATCCTAGATGTTACTGCCATAGTGTTTGTTGGAGGGAGAACACCCGCACAGGAGATCGTCGATATGGCTAAAAAAATGGGTATTGCCGTGCTTGCCACCGAATACACCATGTATGAGGCGTGTGGAAGGCTATATAGTGCGGGATTACCGGGCTGTACGAGGGAGTCATAGATGACGGGCGGTTATTATTCCATTGAACAGGTGTTCCATGTTAAAGCCGGGGATTTTGCTTCAGCAGGAGAGGCTTCCAGCCAAATAAAAAAAATATTAAAGCAGCTGGGGATTGATTCCACCCTGGTGCGGCGGGTTAGCATAGCAGCCTATGAGGCCGAGATGAACCTGGTGATACACTCCGTTGGCGGGGAGCTGAAGCTGAAGGTGACTCCTCAATCCATTGTCGTAACAGCCGAAGATAAAGGCCCTGGCATTCCAGATATAGATTTAGCTATGCAGGAAGGGTACTCCACAGCTCCTGAAATAGCAAGGGAGCTAGGATTTGGTGCAGGAATGGGGCTGCCCAACATCAAGCGCTGCGCTGATCGTTTGAATATACAATCTAAAGTGGGAGAGGGAACGCTCTTGGAGATATATTTTGACATAAAAGCAAGGTGATGAAATTGAAGGAATATTATCATTCGGTTACTTTGAGAAGGGACAAGTGTAGGGGATGCACCAATTGCATAAAGAGGTGTCCTACCGAGGCCATAAGAGTGAGGGATGGAAAGGCCAGGATAATTGCCGAGAGGTGTATAGACTGCGGAGAGTGCATCAGGGTATGCCCCTATCATGCTAAGGTGGCTGTTACAGATCCTTTATCTTCCATAGAGAGGTTTCGCTATCGTATCGCGTTGCCTGCCCCAACGCTGTATGGGCAGTTTAAGAATGTGTCGGATATAAATGTCATTCTTGCAGGACTTAAAAATCTCGGCTTTGATTATGTATATGAGGTTGCAAGAGGAGCAGATTATGTGACTGCGTTTGTTAAGCAAGCGCTCAAAGATCCGAACCGTAAAAGGCCTATCATATCCTCATCCTGCCCTGCCATTGTAAGGCTGATTCAGGTGCGCTTTCCTGAGCTGATAGACAACATAGTGGATGTGGACTCGCCTATGGAGATCACAGCTCAGCTTGCCAGAAACGAATTTTGTGAGAAATACGGCGTAAAGCCCGAGGAAGTGGGCGTATTTTTTATCACGCCCTGTGCTGCCAAGATGACCAGCATACGGAATCCGGTGGGGAGAAAGGAATCCTCGGTGGATGGCGCCATCTCCATCCAGGAGATATATGGCCAGTTGTACAACCAAATAAGCAAGCTGAAAAGGGAAGACGTCGCACAGATGGCATCGCCATTTGGAGTAGGATGGGCCAATTCAGGCGGAGAGAGCCTTGCGCTGGGGATTGACAGTTATCTGGCGGTTGACGGCATACAGAACGTCATACGCGTCCTAGAAGAGATAGAGGATGATAAGCTGACTGACCTGGAATATTTTGAAGGGCTGGCCTGCCCCGGAGGATGCGTGGGCGGCCCCCTTACAGTTGAAAACGGCTTTGTAGCCAAAAACCGTATAAGGAAGCTGTCAGAGAAGGCAAAGGGTAGACCGGTGTCGGAAGATGAGCTACATGAGGTTGGGCAAAAGATAAGCTGGCGGCTTGATGAAAAGATACTGCCCAAACCGGTCATGAAGCTGGACGACGATATCGTGGAGGCTATGAAAAAGATGGAAACCATAAAGGAGATATACGAGAGCCTGCCAGGACTTGATTGCGGTTCCTGCGGTTCGCCCAGCTGCCGAACGCTGGCCGAGGATATAGTAAGGGGTTATGCTTCTGAGATGGATTGCGTCTTTAAATTAAGGGAAAAGGTGAAACAGCTTGCCCTGGAGATGATAGAGCTTTCTGAGAAAATCCCAGGGGGAAGAAAAGAAAAAGAAAGGCAGGAGTGAATGTCAATGAAAGTATCGCAAATCATCGAGGCTTTATCCCTTAAAGTATTGGCGGGAGAGAGTTTTCTGGACCGAGAAGTGTGTAGCGGTTATTGCTGTGACCTTTTGAGCAGGGTGATGGCAAGGGGAGAAAAGGGAATGGTGTGGATTACCGTGCAGACGCACATGAACATAGTGGCTGTGGCTACGCTTATTGAGATGGCTTGCATCATCATTCCGGAAGGCATTGAGGTGGAACGTAAAGTTTTGGACAAGGCCGAGGAAGAAGGCGTAATCATACTTTCATCCGATTTGACGGCTTTTGAACTTGCAGGAAAGCTGTATCAGATGGGCATTGTGCCTGTGAAAGTTAGATAATACAAGGGTGCCGCGCATTGATGTAAACCATTTTGTAAGGGTTTGCTGTGCCTTTATAACTTCCTGTAAATTTAATGCAGGGTGTTAGTTTTAGAAATTGAGGGAGTGCGAGGGAGCAGTAAGCCCCCCTTGATTTATTAAGGAGAGACGTCACATGAGGATAGCGGTAGACCTTCATATACATTCGGCGCTTTCTCCCTGCGCCGATGATGACATGACGCCAAACAACATCGTAAACATGGCCGTTTTGAAAGGGCTTGATGCCATAGCCATAACTGACCACAACAGCTGTGACAACGTTAAGGCCATCATGAAAGTGGCTGACGACCGAGTTCTGGTGTTGCCTGGCATGGAAGTGCAGACAAAAGAGGACGTCCATTTGCTGTGCTATTTTGATGATATAAAATCGCTGTTGGATTTTGACGCTCATATACGAAATTTCATGCCTAAAATGCCAAATGTTCCACATATTTTCGGCAATCAGTATATAATGGATGAAAATGATCAAATCATAGGAGAAAGGGAGCACTTGCTGCTTTCGTCGCTTGACCTGTCTGTTGATCAGATAGTACAGCTGGTCTCCCAAAGAGGCGGAGTTGTAGTACCAGCTCACGTTGATCGCCCTTCTTATAGCATCATTTCTCAGCTTGGGTTAATCCCTCCAGATCTAGGTTTTAACGTATTGGAAGTTTCAAAGTTTGACACGAATTACACAATGTATCTGCAGGGTTTTCGCTATATTCACTCATCGGATGCACATCAATTAGGCCAAATTCTGGAGAGAGAGATGTTAATTGACATATATAATGTATCATTAACTGCTATTATACAGTGGTTTAAACGTTCTGCTGTTATTTAACAAAATTATTACAAAAAATTTTGCAACAAAATTCGTTAAAATAATCGCAAACACTCTTGATTATGATGTGATTATATGAGATAATAACTGTTGTTGAATAACATCAACAATATATTATTTTAAAAAATGTGTTTATATGGTAAATCTTAAATATAAAAGCAATTGTAGCTTAGTTGCAGTTTATCTGTAGAAAGTATAATTAAGAAAAGTATAATATTAGAGTGTGGAGCGGATCAGTCAGATTTTTAAACATACGATAATACGCGGGCTTGAGCTGAATGAATTTCAACACAAGAGGTAACAGAGGAGGGAAATCACAATGGCGGTGTCTGTCTTGACCGAAAATAAAGAAAAGTTTGAAGAATTCAAAAAGGTGATTGAAGAGTATAAGGGCAAAGAAGGGCCGCTTATGCCCATATTGCAAAAGGCCCAGGAGATATTTGGCTGTCTGTCTCTGGATGTACAAAACTATATAGCAGAGGAATTGAACATTCCAATAACCGATGTGTATGGCGTTGCGACTTTTTATGCCCAGTTTACCTTAAAGCCCAAGGGGAAATATAAAATCGGAGTATGCTTGGGGACAGCCTGTTATGTAAAGGGCTCACAGAAGGTGCTGGACAAGCTGCAGGAAATTCTCAATATTAAGGTAGGTGATACCACCGACGATGGCAAGTTTACGCTGGAAGCTACGCGGTGCCTGGGGGCTTGCGGATTGGCTCCGGTCATGATGATAAATGACCACGTGTACGGAAGGCTCAAGCCAGAGGATGTAGAAGGAATAATTGCCAAATACAGGGATGAATAGGGGATGGAAGATATATCCCTTTATATACTGGACTTAGTACAGAACTCTATTGCAGCCGTGGCCACCCTTATTGAGGTGTCGGTAATCGAGGACCTGCAAAACGATAAGCTCATCTTAAGCATTAGGGATAATGGGGTTGGTATGGATTCACAGGTGGCCAAAAAGGTCACTGATCCTTTTTATACCACGCGGACCACCCGTAAAGTGGGTTTAGGCTTGGCGTTTGTAGAAGCGGCTGCTCAGGCCTGCGAAGGAAATCTACAGATTTTTTCCCAGCCCGGCAATGGCACCGAGGTAAGAGTAGAGTTTAAATATCACCACATTGATCGTCCGCCTCTGGGCAGGATTGATCAGACCATGGCAGCTCTGGTGGCCTGTAATCCATCGATAGATTTTGTATACACCCACATCACCCCTTTTGGTAGGCTGAACTTTGATTCCAGGGAGGTTCGGCAGAGGATAGGAGACCTGCCTCTTGACCATCCTGAGGTCGTTGAGTGGATTAGGGAATATATACGGGAAGGTCTTGATGAAATAAGCGGAGGTGGAGGAGTATGAAGTCTTTGAAAGAATTGGAAGAAATAAGGCAACGGGCTTTGGAGTCCGTCAATTTGAGAAAAGAAAGAGGTGGTACCAGGGTAGTGGTTGGAATGGGAACCTGTGGAATTGCCGCGGGCGCAAGGCCGGTACTCTTGGCATTCTTGGAAGAGGTCAAGAAGCGTAACCTTCGGGATGTCATAGTCACTCAGACCGGATGTATAGGCGTATGCCGCTTGGAGCCCATGGCAGAAGTCTATAGGCCGGGAGAAGAGAAGGTTACCTACGTTAAACTGACGCCTGAAAAGGTAAGGCGGATCGTGGCTGAACACATTGTGAATGGCAAACCAGTGACGGAGTTTACCATCGGTGCTGCTGATAAGCAATGATGTGTTTGTGAGGAGGTAGATAACATGGAACTGTATCGCGCTCATGTGCTGGTCTGCGGAGGAACCGGATGCACATCATCGGGTTCTGCAGGTATTATCGATAAATTTAATGAGGAGCTTGAGAAGCATAACATAAAGAACGAGGTCAAAGTAGTACGGACGGGATGCTTTGGCCTGTGCGAAGTGGGGCCCGTCGTAATTGTCTATCCCGAGGGCGCTTTTTACAGCCGTATCAAAGTTGAGGACGTGCCCGAAATCGTTGAAGAACACCTGGTAAAAGGAAGAATTGTTAAGCGGCTTTTGTATCACGACAGCGTAGCAGAGGATCAGACCATCAAATCGCTGGATGAAGTCGGCTTCTATAAAAAGCAGATGAGGATAGCCTTCAGGAACTGTGGCGTGATTGACCCCGAAAATATAGAGGAGTACATCGCAGTCGATGGTTATAAAGCCCTGGGCAAGGTTCTTACCGAGATGACGCCCGAGCAGGTTATAGAGACCATCAAGGCGTCGGGACTGAGAGGAAGAGGCGGCGCTGGATTCCCAACGGGACTCAAATGGGAGTTTACCCGAAAGGCGCCTGGGGATAAGAAGTATGTCTGCTGTAACGCCGACGAAGGCGACCCCGGTGCTTTCATGGATCGAAGCATCCTCGAGGGTGACCCGCACAGCGTTATCGAAGCCATGGCCATTGCGGGATATGCAGTGGGGGCTGACCAGGGGTATATTTACGTCCGTGCGGAATATCCAATCGCTGTTAAACGATTGACCATAGCCATAGCTCAGGCCAGGGAATACGGCTTGCTGGGCAAAGATATCTTTGGGACCGGTTTTAATTTCGATATAGAGCTGCGCCTAGGAGCTGGAGCATTTGTGTGCGGTGAGGAGACCGCACTTATGGCTTCAATTGAGGGACGAAGGGGCGAGCCGCGACCCAGGCCACCTTTCCCGGCAGTCAAAGGCGTATTTTCCAAGCCCACGCTTCTCAACAACGTTGAAACCTATGCCAACATTCCGCCCATAATCCTGAAAGGGCCCGAGTGGTTCAGCTCTATTGGAACAGAAAGGAGCAAGGGGACCAAGGTATTTGCATTGGGCGGGAAGATCAACAATACCGGCTTGGTAGAGGTGCCCATGGGTACAACCCTGAGGGAAATCGTCTATGATATCGGTGGAGGAATTCCCGGTGGCAAGAAATTTAAGGCGGCTCAAACGGGTGGTCCATCTGGTGGCTGTATACCGGCGGAACATCTAGATACGCCCATTGACTATGAATCGTTCATTCAAGTCGGTTCTATGATGGGCTCGGGCGGACTTATCATAATGGACGAGGATACCTGCATGGTGGATATTGCCAGGTTCTTCCTTGACTTTACGGTGAGCGAGTCGTGCGGTAAGTGTCCGCCGTGCCGCATCGGTACCAAGAGGATGCTGGAAATATTGGATAGGATAGTGAGCGGTAAGGGACAGGAAGGAGATATTGAGAAGCTAGAGCTTCTGGCCAAGAACATCAAGGCGTCTGCTCTGTGCGGTTTGGGGCAGACGGCGCCCAACCCGGTGCTTAGCACCATACGCTATTTCAGGGACGAGTACGAAGCGCACATAAGGGAGAAGCGCTGTCCTGCTGGCGTGTGCCAGGCGCTGTTACGTTATGTTATTGTGGCCGAGCTGTGTAAAGGTTGTGGGCTGTGTGCCAGGAACTGTCCGGTGGGCGCTATATCCGGTGAGCCCAGGAAACCCTACAGCATAGATCCGGATAAATGCATTAAGTGCGGCGTGTGTATGGAAAAATGTCGGTTTAACGCCATCAAAAAGCAGTAAGCGCATTTTGAGGGGAAAGGGAGTGAGAGACATGGAAATGGTCAAAGTTACCATAGATGGCATCCAGGTTGAGGTTCCAAAAGGAAGCACTGTCCTGGAAGCCGCCCGTCTTGCCAATATAGATATACCAACCCTGTGCTATTTGAAAGGCATAAATGAGATCGGAGCATGTAGGATGTGCGTTGTGGAAGTAAAAGGGGCCAGGGCCCTGCAAGCTGCTTGTGTATATCCGGTTTCGGATGGGATGGAGATAAGGACAAACACGCCCGCTGTCCGTGAAGCTAGGAGGGTGAACCTGGAGCTCATTCTGTCCAATCATGACCGAAGCTGTTTGACATGCGTGCGCAACCAGAACTGTGAGCTTCAGGAGTTGGCTCAAAAGCTGGGCGTCAATAAAATACGGTTTGAGGGAGAGCGCATAGATTATCCTATAGACGATTTTTCGCCTGCCATAGTGCGTGACCCCAACAAGTGTATCTTATGCCGTCGGTGTGTGTCGGTATGCAGAAACGTTCAGGGCATAGGGGTAATCGGAGTAAGCGAGAGAGGCTTCGATACAATCGTTTCGCCGGTGTTTGGCATGAGCCTTAATGACGTTCCCTGCATCTACTGCGGGCAATGCATTGAAGCTTGTCCTGTGGGTGCTCTGAGGGAGAAAGATGACACCGAGAGGATATGGGATGCGCTCAATAACCCAGATCTTCATGTAGTGGTACAGACAGCGCCGGCAGTACGCGTAGCCTTAGGTGAAGAGTTTGGCATGGAGATGGGTACCATTGTCAAAGGTAAGATGGTAGCGGCGCTAAGGCGATTGGGGTTTGATAAGGTATTCGATACCGATTTTGGGGCCGACTTGACCATAATGGAAGAGGGGACCGAGCTGCTTAATAGGATCAAGAACGGCGGCAAGCTTCCTTTGATTACTTCCTGCAGCCCAGGTTGGGTTAAGTACTGCGAACACTATTTCCCTGAATTTCTGGATAATCTGTCAACCTGCAAATCTCCTCACCAAATGCTGGGCGCAATGATTAAGTCCTATTACGCCGAGAAGAATGGCATTGACCCTTCGAAGATATTTGTGGTTTCGGTGATGCCGTGTACCGCCAAAAAATTTGAAGTCACGCGTCCCGAGCTCAGGGCTACCGGTTATCCCGACGTCGATGCTGTGTTGACCACCAGAGAGCTGGCGAGAATGATCAAGCAGGCAGGCATAGATTTTGTAAACCTTCCTGATGAGGAGTTTGATCCCTTCTTTGGTGATTCCACCGGAGCCGGCGTCATATTCGGTGCAACCGGCGGCGTGATGGAGGCAGCCCTCAGGACGGTAGCCGAAATTGCGACAGGCAAACCGCTGGATAATGTCGAGATAATGGAAGTGCGAGGGCTGGAAGGGGTAAAAGAGGCCGAGATTTCACTGGGAGACATCACCATAAAAGCGGCGGTGGCACATGGTACTGCCAATGCGAAAGCCCTTCTTGAGAAGGTAAAATCGGGAGAGAAGGAATATCACTTTATTGAGATAATGGGATGCCCGGGTGGATGTGTCAACGGAGGCGGCCAGCCAATAGTCAAGGCCAAGGACAGGATGGATGTGGATTCCCGACAGGTAAGGGCTGCTGCCATCTATCGGGAAGACAGAAATCTGCCGCTCAGGAAGTCCCATGAGAACCCATCGATAAAGAGGTTATATGAGGAATATCTGGGCCATCCTAACAGCCATAAAGCTCACCAGCTTTTGCATACCCACTATGTACCAAGAAAGAAGTACTGATTTTATTGAGCTATGAAGGGAATAATGAATAATAGTACAAAATAAAGGAGCCTATACCGGGGATGTACCGGAGGCTCCTTTTATAATATTAGTTTTGGATATAAATAGGATTTTGTGCAGAATATACAAATTTTGGGTGTGAGTATAGCTTAAACGACACAATTTTTAGGATTTCTATTGACTAATATTATTTAATGTAATAACATAATTTGTAAAGTAAACAAACGAATATGAAGGGAGTGCACACTTATGGCTTATTTTGAAAATATCAAGCCCATCGCTTATGAAGGTCCTGATTCTAAAAACCCTCTCGCGTTTAAGTATTATAATCCTTCCGAAGTTGTTATGGGAAAAACAATGGAGGAACATTTGAGATTTGCGGTAGCTTACTGGCATACTTTTACTGGTACCGGTGCGGATCCGTTCGGAGAGAAAAACATGGTTCGTCCCTGGGATAAATATACAGGCATGGATTTGGCGAAGGCTAGAGTGGAGGCGGCTTTTGAGTTTTTTGAAAAATTAAGTGTTCCATTTTTCTGCTTCCATGATCGCGATATTGCTCCCGAGGGTGAGACCCTAGCGGAGACCAATAAAAACTTGGACGTAATAGTATCCATGATAAAGGAATACATGAAGACCAGCAAGGTAAGGCTTTTGTGGAATACCGCTAATCTGTTCAGCCATCCCAGGTACGTACATGGGGCTGCTACGTCCTGCAATGCTGACGTGTTTGCCTACGCGGCAGCACAGGTTAAGAAAAGCCTTGAGATCGCTGTGGAGCTTGGTGCTGAAAACTTCGTATTTTGGGGTGGTAGAGAAGGGTATGAAACGCTGCTCAATACGGACATGAAATTTGAGCTTGATAATCTTGCCAGGTTCCTACATATGGCAGTGGAGTATGCTAAAGAAATCGGCTTTAAAGGGCAATTTTTAATAGAGCCAAAACCAAAAGAGCCCACCAAACATCAATATGACTTTGATGCAGCTACAACCATTGCATTTTTGCAGCATTATGGTTTGAAGGATTATTTCAAATTAAATATAGAAGCGAATCATGCTACGCTGGCAGGACACACCTTTGAGCACGAGTTGAGGGTGGCAAGCATATATGGCATGTTGGGGTCTATTGATGCAAACCAGGGAGACCTGCTTTTAGGCTGGGATACCGATGAGTTCCCCACCGATTTATACATGACCACCTTGGCAATGTATGAAATATTGAAAGCCGGTGGTTTTACTACAGGTGGAATCAATTTTGATGCCAAGGTAAGACGAGGCTCTTTTGAACCTGAGGACCTGTTCTATGCTCATATTGCAGGTATGGACGCTTATGCCATAGGCTTGAAGGTAGCGGCAAAGCTGATTGAAGATAAGGTAATAGACAGGTTCATAGAAGAGCGGTATAGCAGTTACAAGAGCGGCATAGGGCTGGATATAGTCACCGGTAAAGCCAATTTCCGTACCCTTGAGCAGTATGCAATGCAGAATCCTGGAATCAAGAACCGCTCTGGAAGACAGGAAGTGATAAAGATGTTGATAAACGAGTATTTGCTCAATGTTAAATGATTATCGTTATGATAACAAGGAAGAGTATAGGAACTTCAGAACAAGGAGGAACTTGTATGGCTGAAGCTTTATATAAGGATAAAAATCAGCCGATTGAAAAGCGGGTTGAGGATCTGCTGTCTCGAATGACGTTGGACGAAAAGATAGCTCAGCTAAGCGCAGTGTGGGTATATGAAGTGTTGGATGATACAAAGTTTTCACCCGATAAAGCTGCTTCCAAGATTGGGCATGGTATTGGTCAGATTACGCGCATTGCGGGGGCTAGCAATTTGGACCCTGAATCATGCGCCAAGATAGCAAATGAAATTCAGAAATATTTAATGGAGAATACCCGCCTTGGGATACCGGCCATCGTACATGAGGAGTCATGTAGCGGTTTTATGGCAAAGGGAGCCACTTGTTTTCCCCAAACGATCGGTGTAGCAAGCACATGGGAGCCCGAGCTAGCCAAAGCGATAGGTGAGGTAATAAGGACGCAGATGAAGGCTGCAGGGGCTCATCAAGCTTTGGCCCCTCTGCTAGATGTGACGCGTGATCCTAGATGGGGTAGAACCGAGGAGACTTTTGGAGAAGACCCGTATTTGGTGGCGCAGATGGGGATTGCGTATATTAAGGGTCTGCAGGGTAGTGGATTGCACGACGGAATTATGGCCACAGGAAAACACTTTGTGGGCTATGGAATGTCCGAGGGCGGGATGAACTGGGCCCCAGCGCATATTCCAGAGCGAGAGCTTCGCGAAGTGTATTTGTTTACCTTTGAAGCAGCTGTGAAAGAAGCCAAGTTGGCTTCAATTATGCCGGCTTACCATGAAATAGATGGTATACCATGCCATGCTTCAAGCCGGTTGTTGAAGAATATTTTGCGCGATGAGTGGGGGTTTGAGGGCTTAGTAGTTTCCGACTATTTTGCTATCAATATGCTATACGAATATCATAAACTTAATCCCGATAAGGTATTGGCGGCTAAAAAAGCGATTGAAGCAGGAGTGGATATAGAGCTTCCAAGCACTGACTGTTATGGTTTACCTTTGAAGATTGCTGTGGAACAGGGTATTGTCTCTGAAGAGGTTATTGACAGGGTTGTGGCACGGATTTTAGAGCATAAGTTTAAATTGGGGCTGTTTGAGGATCCATACGTCGAGCCTTCTAAGACTAAAGCGGTGTTTGATATTCCAGAGCAGCGTCAGCTTGCGCGAAAAGTGGCGCAGAAGTCAATTGTGTTATTGAAAAATGAGAATGATCTTTTACCGTTAAGCAAAGATGTACGTTCGATAGCAGTTATTGGGCCCAATGCTCACAATGTTCGCCACATGATAGGGGACTATGCTTATCCGTGCCATATTGAGACACTGCAAAACATGGCTGATGCTTTTGATACGGCAAGGCCCGAACATGTTGATTTGGCTGATAAAGAACTGTTTGTACCAATGGTCAGCATACTGGATGGTATAAAGGAGAAGGTGTCTGACAATACCGAAGTTATGTACGCAAAAGGCTGCGATGTGCTGGGCGACGATACCAGTGGTTTTGATGAAGCAGTTGAAATCGCTAAGAAAGCCGATGTAGCTGTTGTAGTTGTTGGCGATAGGTCTGGCCTCATACATGGTTGCACTTCAGGTGAGGCTAGAGATAGAGCCGATTTGAATTTGACAGGCAAACAGGAGGAGCTTATCAAAGCGGTGCATGCTACTGGGACGCCAGTGGTAGTTGTACTGGTCAATGCCAGGCCGCTTTCGATCACCTGGATCCATGAGAACGTTCCTGCAATAGTTGAAGCATGGCTCCCTGGTGAGGAAGGCGGTCGAGCAGTTGCAGACGTGCTGTTTGGCGATTACAATCCAGGTGGCAAGCTGCCGATTAGCTTCCCGCGCACGGTAGGACAGGTGCCGGTATACTATTCCCATAAGCCGTCGGGAGGACGCTCCCATTGGCTGGGCGACTATGTAGAGTGCAGCACAAAGCCGCTGTATCCGTTTGGCTATGGACTGAGCTATACAACTTTTGAGTACAGCAACCTGAAGATAATGCCTCAGGCTGTTGATATGAGCGGTGAGGTCCGCATACAGATCGATGTTACCAATACCGGTAAAATGGCAGGGGATGAGGTGGTACAGCTGTATGTCCATGTTCCAGCCCAAAATGTGACTAGGCCCGTGAAGGAGCTCAAGGGATTTAAACGCATCAGCCTTGAGCCTGGTCAAACAAAGACCGTTGTATTTGAACTGCCGATTGCTTTGCTGGGATTTTATGATGAGAACATGGACTTTGTGGTAGAACCGGGCAAGGTTGACGTTTTCATTGGCAGTTCATCCGAAGATATAAGGGCTACAGGTCAGTTCAATCTCGTAGGAGAGAAGCTGATCATAGGGAATAACAAGAAGTTTACTACAAAGGTAACAGTAAAAGATTGAAGTACTTTTTAAACTTTTGTGACTGACAAACATAGCGCCTGTACATTTGTTGCTGAAGCCAAAAATGTACAGGCGCTAATTTTATTTACCTAAGTGGTGAAAAAGTAAAATTACGCATCAAATTCAAGTCTTCGACTTTTTAGAAGGTTATTAACAAGATAAGAACATATGGTCCGAAGTTAAAAATATTTAATGTGGATATAAAATTTTATAAAATTAATACCAAAAAATATTGAAAATATTAAAAAACATATTGAAAAAATTAATTTTAGTGATATAATGGTAACTGGATAGCGATGATATAGATTTAATTTTACTTGTAGGGGGATCAGCAGTTGCAAAACAATATCATAACAACATGCGCGGTATGTGGTACTAAGCTAGAAGTGACAGAATTGCATTGCTGCCGATGTGATACCACATATAAAGGGCATTTTAAGCTAGATAAGTTCAGCTATTTAACGCCTGAGCAGAAATATTTCATCGAGGTATTTCTAAAATGCAGGGGCAACATCAAAGAAGTGGAGAAGGAACTCAACATTTCATATCCAACTGTTCGTAGCAAACTTGATGATGTTATTTGTAGCCTGGGTTACGATGCTGATGGTAATGAGAAAAAACAGATTAACAAAAGGGAAATTTTGGAGCTGTTAGACAAAGGGGAGATTACCTACGAAGAGGCAATGAAGATGATGAAGGGGAATAGTAAATAAATTAATGAAAGGATGGGTGTGATGAAGGAAGAAATAAGAAAGATTTTGAAAATGGTGGAAGAAAAGAAGATTACTGCGGAAGAGGCAGAAAAACTTATTGATTTGGTTGAACCGGAAAACACGGGTCTTATGCAGTATGATTCAAGTGCAAACGGAAATAATGAGAAATTTTTGAGAATTAAAGTAGTTGAAAACGGGGCTAATAAAGTGAATGTAAATATTCCACTGTCATTACTTGAGGTGGGATTAAAACTGGGAACACAGGTTGGGGCACAGTTTGAGCCTAAATTGGAAGCTTTGAAAAATATTGATTTTAACGAGATCGTACAGTCTATTAAGAATGGAGCACAAGGAAAGCTTGTCGAAGTAAGAAGATGATGATACTTATGTAAGCGTTGTAGTTGAATAACGTGTGAATTGTGAAAAGTTTATTTGAGGATGATAGAAAATGGATGACATTGAGATTTTAGAGAAACTGGATAAAGGGCAAATTGATTTTAATGAGGCTTTTACCTTGATGAAAAGGAATCGGGAGACTGTAAAAACTACTAAGGGACGTTTTTTAAAGGTTAACATTAAGGATGGAGAACGGCGTTTCCCTATAGTGATACCATTGTTTTTGATTAATACGGGTTTTTCACTGGGCAAAGCAATAGTTAGACTTATTCCGAAGGATAAGCGAGACGGTAAATTAGAAGAGGCATGCAAGATTTTAGATAAAATAGAAAGAAGGGATATAAAGAGATTGGTTGATGCTTTAAGAAGGTGTAGATCATATCCTTTGGTTCGGGTAGAGGATGGTAATACCCTTGTGGATATAAGCATTATATAATTTCTTCATCAAAGGGTTGTGTGTCGAAAGGATAATATTGTTTTTGAGAGATTAAAAGCCTTTTTAAAGGCTTTTTTATTTTTTAAGCTATACAGATGAAACAAAAACAAAGGATATTACAGATTGGCTGCTTGACAAATTGCATACTACAAGAGGCTGTCCAAAATTTTGTGTATGGATAAAAATAATAAAGCTCTTTTCTGGCTTGGTTTTTAAACCTCACCTTAGCCAGAAAAGAGCTTTCGTTTTTATAAAATTAAGTATGGCTACTGTGGATGCTTACTCTTTTTTGCGTCCAAATGCTTTTCTGTTGTTGATATTGTCGCTGTTTTTGGAATTATTGCTTTTTACCATATTCTGAATATTTCCCGCTTTTTGAATGTTATTGTTACCTTGTGTATCATTTGTATCCTTATTTTTGTCTTTTGTTTTATCTTGGCTGTTTTGAGCGCTATTACCATCATCAATATTTTCTTCTTCAACTTCCTGGACAGGCTGCTGTGCGTTTACTTCTTCATTTTCATCGACGGGTTGTTCTTGGTCGGTTTCATCTACCTCATTATTTTCCTTGTTTTCCTTTTCGTTATCCTGACTGCTTTGGTTACGGACTCTGTTTTTTACGGCTGCTTTCTTTTGTGTTATTGCAGCATTTAGCTGTTCTTTGGCCTCAAGCTGAACAGCTTGTTTCTGCTCGACCAGCTTCTGCGCTTCCGCAATTTTTTCTTCATCTCCGGTTGTCATGGCTTTTTTGAGCTGTACTTCTGCCTTTTTGAGTTCCTGCTTGGCGGTATTGTATCTGTGTCTAGCTTCTACCATCTTGGCTACAGCTTCTTTCTTTTCTGTCTGCATTTCTATTACTTTTTCTATTCTTTCCCTAGCCTGTTCCGGCAGTTTATCCTTTATAGCGTTTAAAGCCCTTATGCTGTTTTCTTGCCTCAGCCTCAGCCTTACTTCTATGGTATTTGGCTCACTATTTTCGGAACTGTCATCAGGAATATCCGTGTTACTGTTGTTTTCTTCGGCTGGAGTTTGTTCGCTACCCGGATTTTCTAATCCTTCTTCTTGGGAGCTTTGTTCTGTTTCAGTGCTTTTTGTGTTTTGTTCGGTATCGGTGTTTTGTGCATCCTGCTGTTCATTTTGACCTGCCTCGTTGGAAGTGTTTTTGTTGGTAGGTTCAACTTTATTCCCGTTTTCTAGATTTTCTTGTGCTATCTGTTCTAATTTTTCATATGCTTGCTGCATTTTTTGGCTGTATTCTTCTACAAGCTCCAGCGCTTTTCCTTCGTCGCCTTTTTCAAGCATGACTTCGCTTTCGCCAAGCCTTTCTTCGGCAACATCAGTGAGCGCAATCGTCTTGTTTTCATCTCCTATTGTGAGGAAGACTTTTAGGTCATCCAGCGCAACATCAACGGGATAAAAGATGCTGCCGGGAGTTATGCCGGCTTTATCAGCATAGGAGATGACGTTGTTTTCCTGGGCAAAACCAGGTATTGCCAGGCTCAACATAAACATAAAAGCTGATGTTAAAATCAAACATTTTCTCATTTGAAACCCCTCCCGCTTTTTACAGTTTGTTTTTGCCTTTCGTCTATATATACGAATGCTGTGTAATGTTTTTGGGAGTTATACTTATCGGAAATAAAGAGTTAACAAACCCCTTAAAAACGGGGATTTAATCGTATATATGGTCGGGAGGGAACATAATCTTGAACAAGGATGTGATAAATAGCTCCCACAGTGAATTCATAGAAAGCAACAAGGGATTTATATACAGAACGGCATGCAGTGTATGCAAAAGAAAGCTGGATTTTGATAACGATGATGAAGTCTCAATAGCGATGATTGCCTTTAACAATGCATGTGAGAGCTATAATGAGAAATACGGGAACTTTTTTGCATATGCTGCAGTGGTGATACGCAATGCCCTTATTGACTATTTTAGAAAATCCAAAAACTCTCCTGTAGCCGTGTTTTCTGATGATGACCAGCTGATTACATAGATTATAGGGCATCAATGAGGGATTATGAGTTGAAGGTAGAGAATGAATTCAGGGCGCAAGAGATCAATGAACTGTCCGGTGAGTTTAAAGCATATGGCATTGATTTTGAATCGCTGGTTTCCTGTTCTCCAAAGCACAAGGATACCAGGGATGCCCTTTTAAACATAGCCTTGTATTGTGTAAGGGACGCTGAGTTGCTCGATAAGATAAGGACAAAGAAGGCTTTGCCGGTAAAGGAGTTGACAGAAAGGCTTGGCACGAATAAAAAGATGTTTGAGAGGTGGAGAAAGTATATTATTGCCCTGGTTGTCATTCTTGCGGGGGATTATCCCTATATCAAATCCTATTTAAACATCAAGGTAGGTGAAAAAGAGTGAAACAGGAGGGTGTAGTGCTCAAGGTAAAAGGCACAACGGCGGTGATAATGACATCTGATGGACGATTTATAAAAGTAAGAGTTAAAGGGCGTCCTCCTGCGGTAGGAGAGCTGTATTGCGGCAAAACGCTGGGGAGCAGTAAAACATTTATCAGATATGTAGCCATGGCTGCAGCCGTTGTGCTGGTGCTGCTCTTATTTTCTGCGCTAAAGCTGTATTATACGGCCTATGCCTCGGTTGTGGTAGATGTAAATCCTTCTATAGAGCTTATGATTAACCGATGGGAGAAGATAATAAAGGCCGTTCCGCTAAATGAGGATGGCGACAAAATCCTGTCGAGAATCGAGTTGACCAACGTTTCTTTGGATGCAGGGCTAAAAAGGATTGTCGATGAGTCAATAAAGCAGAAGTTTATAGATGGTGATCGTGCTGTGGATGGCAGCAGCATAAGTGTAAATATTTACTATATCGGCGATGGAAAGAAAGTTGACCTGTCGGGTTTTGAACGGTATCTTACCACGGCAAACGTAAAATACGAGATAAAACAGCGATCTGCTGAGAAGTATCGCCGTGAAATAAATAGCCGTGAGACAGGTGCTACAGAAGAAAACATCAAAGGTGATGGTATTGGAAATCATAAAGGCAACATGGATGGTAAGACGGATGATGGTACTAAGCATAATGATGGGTATGATGAAAACCAGGGAAGAAAAGACAACAAAGAGGATGCACAGAATAAAGGTAATACGGGGGAAAACACAGAGAAAGGAAGTACTAGTCCAAAGGTAGATAAAAACTTAAACAACAGCAGTGCCGCTGATAAAGGAAACAGCGACAACAAAGGTGGTACAAACAACAAGAACAAAAAAGAAACCGGCAGCGACAAAACCGGCACAAATAACAGCAGCAATAAAGGAAACGATGACAGCGGCCAGAAGGGCCAAATTTATGGTAGCGATGAAAAATTCCCTGCAGGGGATAAGAATAAAAATACTGAGAGGAACGAAAATGTCAATGAATACCATGAAACTAAAACGGAAAAGTTAAACAGAAATGCACGGGGAAACAAAGCGAACCGCGGTAATCGGTCCGGCAAATAGGGAACTACAAATCCTGCGAAGACCGGTGATGTTAAAGATACCGTAAGTAACGGGAGAAACAAGGATTAAGGTATTCAAATGACAGGATGTTTGTGGTACACTTTTAGTGTACCTTTTTTATACTAGTAAAATTAGAAGTTCAATTTAGAGTGTTTAAATTTGTTAAAACTTGGGAGGCTTTTAAATGGAAGGCAGAATGGATACACAGGATAAGATCATAGCCACAGCTATAGACATGGTCGGGCGTCAGATTAATTTAGATTTTACCGTAAGGGAGATAGCCGAAAAGGCCAATGTAAACCTGGCATCGGTTAATTATTACTTTCGTTCAAAATATAATCTTCTCAATGAAGTTGAAAAGCATTTTGTCCTCGAAAGCCATCGCATATATGAGGAAGTGGCCCGCTTAAATGCCGGCCCCAGGGAAAAGATAAAATTCTGGGCCATGAAGACCATGGAACACATGATGGAATATCCAGGCATTATATATCTTATAGTTACCAAGTTGCTTCACCATAAGGGTAAAAACGCGGGGATTGTGGGATTGATCGATACGCTGGAACACAGCATTATGCCACTTGTTAAGGAGTTGACGGGGGTCGCTGACGATTTTACGGCTTCGGTAAAGCTGATGCAGTTATTCTCAGGCGTTGTAGCACCTGTGCTTTTTTATTATGGAGCCGGGCGCACGTTTAATATAGACATGCGAAGCAGTAAGGACAGGGAAGCGTACGTTGAGTCGCTGATCGAAAGTATATTATAGACTTATGCCACACAGCCTGATCCTATTTGTTTGCCGTTGTTTAAAGTCAGGGTGATTTTTAGGCAAATGTGTAATGTACTTGCTGGGCGAATGGATTACCAAATATAAACCCCATGATGAATACAATGCTACCAGGATTAAGTGTGATTTTCGGGAGCAAAGCACGTGTTTGTCGGCAATTGTTGAATAAAGAGCTGTTTTTTGCCTTGACAAACGCTTTTTTAAGCGCTATATTTAAACATACATATTAAACAAATGTTTTAAACATACATATTAAACAAATGTTTAATATGGACGTTTGCCAAGTACTTTTTGCGACCTATATGACGAGGTGAGATATTATCATGATTACGTTTAGCAGGTTTGTCGTGAAGCACAGAAAAGCAGTACTCGCGCTGTTTTTGGCCCTCTTGATTTCGTCTGTTTTCGGCATATTCTTAACGCGAGAAAATTACGACATATTATCGTATATGCCCAATTATTTGAACTCCCGGAAAGGAGAAGAGATTTTAGAGGAAAATTTTAACCTTTCGGGGCAGGCTTTCCTGGTGGTTAAAGACAGGGAAATGTGGGAAGTTAAGGATATAAAATCCCGCATTGAGGCTGTAGATGGAGTGAAAGACGTAATATGGGTTGACGACTTTGAGGATATAATTTTGCCAATGGAGTTTATGAACCCTGATATCCGAGAAAACTTCTTTTCGGGCAGATCCACCATTTTGCAGATTCAGTTTGTCGACAATGCCAGGTCTGAGTCCACAATGCGGGCAATAAATGAGATAAGGAAAATCATAGACAGGGATATGCTGTTTGGCGGAGAACCTGTCATCATGAATGACCTCAAGGTCATAACTTCAAAGGAAATGGTATATTACATGGTCATTGCTGTAATATCTATATACCTCATCCTCTCGGCTTCCATGACCTCGTTCATTGAACCGCTTCTGTTTCTCGTTTCAATAGGAATTGCCATTTTGCTGAATATGGGTACCAACATTATAAAAGGCGAAATATCCTTTATAACGGCCTCTATAGCTGCCGTTATGCAGCTGGGCGTGTCCATGGATTATTCCATTTTCCTGCTACATAGGTTTGAAGAGGAAAGGCAAAAGCATCCCAATATAGATGATGCCATGGTTGCAGCCATGTCAAGGACAGGAGTGCCGGTGATGGGCAGTGCCCTTACCACCATTGCAGGGTTTGTGGCGCTGATGTTTATGAAGAACGGCATAGGCCGCGACTTGGGGTTTGTCCTTGCCAAGGGAATAATATTCAGCCTTCTGATGAATATTACTGTTCTTCCTTGCCTGATCCTGATGTTTAGCAAATATGCAGACAGGCACAGGCATCAACCCATCATTCCTACCTTTAAACGGGTTTCTCGATGGATTGTTAGGTTCAGATGGGTTTTCCTTGTCATAATAATAGTCCTGGCTGTGCCTTCATTTCTAGCACAGCGAAATCTCCAGTATTACTACAGCATAGAACATTATTTGCCCGAGAATTCGCGGGCTGCGGTAGATACCGATAAGATTAGGGAAAGCTTTATGAATACCGAAGTTGTATATGTCGTGATTCCCGATGAAGGAGCAATAAAGGAAAAGGAATTGATAGACAGGATTGAGGCTCTAGATGCGGTGGATTCGGTAGCCGCTTTATCCCAGCAGGTTGATGTAACCATACCAGAAAACTTTATTCCCGGCGATATAAGGGAAAGATACGTAAAAGGAAATTACAGGTATTTTGAGGTGCGCCTGCTGACTCCTGCGGATGACCCGCGGACGTTTGAAGCGGTTGACCGTATAAGGGAAGCCGCTGGAGAGGTGTTTGACGAATATTATGTAACGGGGTCGCCAGCACTGACAAGGGATCTGGCTGGTCTGGTGGAGGCAGATAACAGGATGGTCTCCATAATATCCATAGGCCTGATATTGGCCATCATAGGTTTCAGCTATATGTCGCTTTCTCTTCCGTTTTTGCTCGTGCTGGTGATTGAAATGGCCATATGGATAAACTTAAGCATACCGTATTTTCAGGGGATCACCGTCTCATCCTTGACGCCGATAGTTATAGGAGCCATTCAGCTGGGAGCCACAGTGGACTATGCCATTTTGTTTACCAGCCGTTACAAGGAAAACCGTGAAAGGATAAAGGATAGGCTGGAGGCCATAAGGCAAACGATAGAGGATACCGGCCGTTCTGTATTAACCAGCGCTCTGACCATGATAGCTGCCACGCTCGGCATTGCATTGATTGCCAGCATAAAGGCAACGGGAGAGCTGACCATGATGATTGGAAGGGGTGCGGCTATAAGCATGGCGGTGATCTTTCTCGGGCTGCCTTCTGTATTTTTGATATTTGACAGGCTGATCGGCTGGACCACAAAAAGCTGGGCAAGAGCTGGGAAAGCCAGTAAATAGGTTTTAAGGGTATGTAAACAAACGTGTAAGGGGTGAGTATTTATGAACATGAAAAAGATGTTATCAAGAGCACTGCTGTTTTCGGTTGTACTTTGCTTCGTATTGATGCCAATGGGTACGACCTATGCTTATAGAGGTTTAAAAGTAGCATTGGCCCAACCATCTGACAAAAATGCGGATGATGGTTCAGGCTTTGTTTCTAAAGATGAGACTGTTTACGTGATTTTGGACCATGACGGTAAGGTGCTGGAGCAAAGGGTTGTCAACCGCATTTATGGGAAAGGAGAGATAAAACAGATACGGGATTATGGCCAGTATAGCTCGGTCAGAAACATGGAAACTTCAGCTGAACCGAAGGTTCAGGACGGGCAGATAGTATGGGATGGTCAGTTGCTGAAAAAAGGCGACATATATTATGAGGGGATAACCGATAAGGAACTGCCCATTGAAGTATCAATAAGGTATTTCTTGGACGGTAGAGAGGTTGATGCACAGAGCCTGGTGGGCAAGAGCGGCAATTTGAGGATTGAGATAGGAATTAAAAACAAGCTGAAGGTGACACAGCCCATAACCTATGAGAGCTATGAAAAGGGCAGCATATCTAAAGAGTATGAGCACTATGTACCTTTCCTGGTACAGGTGTCTTATCCCGTTGACCTCAACATATTTTCTGATGTAAAAGCCGACGAGGCAGTGAAGGTTGTAACCGGTAGGACCATGAACTTGAGCTTTGCCACGTTTCCGTACCCTGATGCCAAAGTGACCTTTGAGATGAGGGGCAGCAACATAGAGCTTAAGCCCTTAACGTTTACGGTTATTCCGCAAGTGCCGCCTGTGCCGGATGTCGACATGGAAGATGAACTGAAGAAAATGCTGGATGGCGTGCGGGAGATCCGCGATGGATTGAAGCAGTTTGGCGCTGCTACGCAGCCTCTGGCGAGCGGCGGCAAGCAGATGGCTGAGGGCAAACAGGCGCTTGAGCGAGGGATTTCTGCTCTTGTTGCAGGAAGCGATGAATTAGATGAAAGCTCAGATGAGTTGATAGCAGGCTTTGATGTCAGCGTTCAGGGCTTTAATGAGTTAAAGGATGGGGTGACAAAGCTGGCCGAGGGTTTAAATGAAGTGGCTGCCGGGATGAATAGATTGGCCGGTTCTGCGGGGGAAGTGTCTTCTGCTGTAAATTCTCTGGCGCAGGCTGCCAGCCAGCTACAGGATGCTGCCAATGGTTGGGCACAGAACATGGCGCCTGGACTGTTACAGCTTGTAAATATAAACGAGGAAATGTTGACTATAGCCCAAAAGCTGGTGCAGGAACAGCCTGAAGGTTCTGATTTGTATAAGCTGGGACAGATGGTCATTAAGCAAAACAGGCTTATTATAGAGAGTATGGGTGGCCCAGAAAGCATTATAAACAGTGGCGCGCAGCTTTTAGGGGCAATAAATGGGGTGAAAGAAGCGGTAGATAAATTAAAAGAAGGGTTGGACAGCCAGTTCATTCCTGGAATTCAGGCCATAAACGATTCAATTGCCAGTTTGGCATCTGGTGCTAAGGCTACCCTTGATGGAATGGAAGAATACCAAAAAGGGCAAACGGCTTACAGGCAAGGTCTTGTAAAGTATGTTGAGGGAGTGGGGGACGTTGCTGATGGCTTGGATGCCTTGAGCGGAAATTTAACCAGGATGTTCACGGGAATGGATTCTTTGGTCAAGGTTTTGGAAAAGATGGATGAGGGCTTAAGTGCGATGGATTCGCAGGGCCTTTCCGAAATGGAAGAGGGGATTATACAAGCAATTGACGACATGCGCTTTGCCAAGGCATTGAAACGGCGAATGGAGGAGCTGGCTGACGGCTACAGGTCCTTTATGGATAACGAAAGAAACAAGAACAGCAGCGTCCAGTTTATCATGAGAACCAGAGAAATAGCGTATGAAGAGGAGGCAAAAGAAGCGCAAGATGTTCAGGATATCCAGCCCAAGATGAATTTATGGGAACGCTTGCTCGATTTGCTCGGTCTATAGAAAATTTACCATCTTTGAAGGAATTTTCGAGTTTTTATCGAATATACAATATGGTAGGGGACCTGCGATTAGCTATGAAATGTAAATGCTTGTAAAGTATTATTGGCTTTGAAGTAAGTGTTTCAAGATGCTTTGAGAGATATAAAAGATACTTTGTGAGAGATAGATGCAGTAGAAGGACGAGATTTGTAAAATGAGCCCTTTGGATTTTATGACAAGCTAAAATTTTGCAAGAAAGGAGGAGTGGCGCAGAAGGCTCTGTTTTAAGGGGTCTTCTGCGTTACTGTATAATTAGATGATAAAAATAAGGTTTTTAGGCGCGGTAGATGGGGTAACGGGGTCATGCCATGTAATCGAGTTTAATGATAAGCTTATACTGCTTGACTGTGGCCTGTATCAGGGGAAGGATGAGGAGCTGAACTATGCGGAATTTGAGTTCAATCCGGCTGACATCGACTATTTATTTTTAAGCCACAGCCATATAGACCACAGCGGAAGAATTCCCTTGCTGGTCAAGAAGGGCTTTAAGGGAACCATATATTGTTCAAAGCCCACCTATGATTTGTGCGAGGTTATGTTGCTTGACAGTGCACACATTCAGGAAGCCGAGGCGGAATGGAAAAACAGGAAAGCAAAGCGTTCGGGCAAGCCGCTGGTTGACCCGCTTTATACCCAAGCCGATGTACACGACAGCCTGAGATTTTTTAAGCCGGTACTGTATGGCCAGATCGTTAAGGTGGATGACGATTTGACAGTGAGGTTCAGCGATGCCGGGCATATACTGGGTTCTTCCATAATCGAGATGTGGTTTAAAGATGAGAATGAGGTGATCAAGATTGTCTACTCAGGAGACCTGGGCATGAAGGAAAAGCCTTTGCTGAAGGACCCGGCAGCGATCGATAGCGCAGATTATGTTATAATGGAGTCAACGTATGGGGACAGAGAACACAAGGACGTTGAGCAAGCGGAACAGCAGCTGATCGACATAATACTGAAAACTGCTGAGAGGGGAGGCAGTGTCATCATACCCTCTTTTGCGGTGGGCAGAACCCAGGAGATAATATATCACCTGAACAAGTATTATGACAAAAAATTGAGTGAAGCGGGGGAAAGGGAAAATAGATTGAGGAAAATACCAGTATATGTAGACAGCCCACTTGCCATAAAGGCGACCGAAGTATTCGCTCGCAATGCCCATGTGTTTGACGAGGAAGCAAGGGATTATCTGATGAAGGGAGATAATCCGCTGTATTTTGAAAATCTCCATTTTATTCAAAGCGTTGAGGAATCTAAAATGCTCAATTTCTCCAATGAACCCAAGATAATCATCTCGTCCAGCGGCATGTGTGAGGCAGGACGAATTAAACACCATCTGAAACATAATCTGTGGAAAAAGGAGTGCAGCGTGGTATTTGTTGGATATCAGGCTGAGGGTACCCTTGGAAGGAGAATTTTGGATGGCGCCAAAGAGGTCAAGATACTGGGAGAGGATATTCGTGTAAACGCTGAGATATATGATGTGGAAGGTTTTTCTAGCCACGCCGATAAAAAAGGGTTGATAAACTGGCTCAAAAATTTTAGCGAGAAACCCAAAAAGGTGTTTTTAGTACACGGGGAGTCTGAAGCCAAGGAAGGGCTTGCAAAAGAGATAAATGATATTTTAGGAATCGAATGCCTAATTCCGGCTTACAATACGGCCTACGAAGTAAGAGGCAAGGCCGAGGTGAAAGAGATAGATGTTGCGGGTAGAGAAGAGTTAGAGGTTTCAGGACAGGTTGAAAGAGTATATATAGAAAAGCTGAAGAATGAGATTGTGAATATAAGGCACCTGATTGAAAATGCCTTAAAGCTCATCGAAGAGTATCTAAACAGCGATAACGTGGATATGGAAAAGTACAGAAAGATCAACAACAGTTTACTGGAGATAGAAAGCAAAGTCATGGACCTTACCATATTGAGTGGAAGGTAGGGCGAGAAAAAGAAGTTTTTTCTGTAGCAAGTCTGGTCGATGGTACAGGAAGCCACCACCTCCATAGGTAGGTGATAGTTCACATTGCTAATTGTGGTTAATGAATTATAAAAGAAAAACCTGGTAATTGTCTATGCAAAAGAGGTTTGAGCTTGTCAAATCAATGTTTAAGGCTGATGGTGGAGAGAATCATCGCAAGCTTGTCATTGGAGAGGGTGGACACCGTTTTTATGCGCAGATGCTGCCTGGCCAGTCATGAATGCCTACATAAATCAAGATTAGGGTGTATATAACCTTCTGTATGAAGATAATGCAAGAAGCCGCTGGACAATTGAAGACTAAATCAAATCTGGATTAAAATAGTTAAAGTGGAGCCTTGACAGCATGTGGTAAGTTATGATAAGTTTTATTTAAAATTGAAACCATGAAGGTTTCAGAGAGGCATATCAAAAATTTTGTTTAAATTGAGCACATGAAGGGAAAACCCATGAAGGGTTATAGAGATGTTGAGTATTGCCTTTTATGGGTTATTTTATTTTTTTAAAGGAGTTGGTGCTATGCATATGGCTGATGCCTTGATTTCACCGGCCGTTGGTGGAACCATGCTGGCAGCTACTGCTGGAATTGCGGCTTATTCTGCTAAAAAGGTTCAAAATGATATGGATGAGAGCAAAATTCCTCTGATGGGAGTTATGGGTGCGTTTGTCTTTGCGGCACAGATGATCAATTTCTCGATACCCGGCACCGGTTCCAGCGGACATCTTGGCGGAGGAATGCTGCTGGCAATACTTCTGGGGCCTTACGCGGGATTCCTTACAATGGCATCGATTTTGCTGATACAGGCACTGTTCTTTGGTGATGGTGGATTGCTAGCTTATGGGTGTAACGTTTTTAATCTTGGTTTTTATACCTGCTTTGTAGCATATCCTCTTATTTACAAAAAGCTTGTGCGTAAAGGCGTTAATCCAAGGAGTATTTTTGTTGGTTCTATGGTTTCATCGATGGTTGGCTTGCAGCTTGGGGCTTTCAGCGTTGTGGTTCAGACGCTCTTGTCAGGGAAGACTGAACTGCCTTTTGGCCAATTCTTGTTGCTTATGCAGCCTATACACCTTGCCATTGGAGTCATTGAAGGGCTGGCTACTGCAGCAATAGTTACCTTTATATGGAGAGCTAGACCCGAAATATTAGAAAGAGTAGCTTTTGGGAAATCGCTTGGTGGCGTGCCCATCAAGAAGGTCCTGACAGGGCTTGTGGTTGCGGTGGTTATAGTAGGTGGTTTGCTTTCCTGGTTTGCCTCCACCAATCCTGATGGTTTGGAATGGTCTATTGAAAGAGTAGCGGGTACAGCTGAACTGGAAACTCCCGATGGTATTCACAAGATATTTTCTGAGATTCAAAGCAAGACTGCGTTTTTGCCTGATTATGGCTTTAAAACAGATCAAGATGATGTTCAAAACCTACCGGCTGTAGAGGATGAAGAAGCCTGGCCTTCAGTTGATGCCGGAACAAGCGTTTCGGGTATAGTAGGAGGAGCTATGACGCTTGTGTTGGCCGCATTTATGGGATGGATTATAAACATCTCAAAGAAAAAGAGGGGTAAAGCCGTTGTTTAACAGGGCTGTTGTTTAATATTTTACCTTTGGGAATGGTCTGTATGTCGAATATTGTAGATTCGCTATATAACATAAGGTTGCTGGATGACCTGGCTAGAAAAAAGACGTTCATACACATCATTCATCCCCTGATAAAACTGCTTACCACCATTGTTTATGTGGCTGTGCTTGTGTCGTTTGAAAGGCATGAGGTTAGCGCTCTTTTGCCTTTTGTCTTTTATCCTGTATTCATTCTTTCTTTTGCCGAGATACCAGTGGTTCCGATTCTGAAAAGAGTATTGCTTATTGAGCCTTTGATTATAGGAATCGGAATATTAAATCCGTTATTTGACAATTATAGTGTGGTGTTTGGTGACATTGTTGTTTCAAGGGGATGGCTTACTTTTTTGTCCATTTTTATAAAATGCAGCTTAGCGGTGACGGTCAGCATTTTATTGGTAGCAACCACGGGGATGGACAAATTGGCCCTTGCTCTGCGGATGCTTAAAATTCCCAGGATTCTTGTCCTGCAGCTTTTATTGACCTACCGATATATATGGTTGCTGATTGAAGAGGCTTTAAGGATGATGCAGGCGTATTCCCTGCGGGCGCCAGGCCGAAAAGGAGTGAAGATAAATGATTTGGGCTCTTTTTTAGGCCAGATGTTGCTTAGGGCTTTTGACAGGGCACAGAGGATATATCAAACAATGAGCTTAAGAGGCTTTACGGGTGAGTATAATGCCGGTGATATATCGAAGATAAGGTTTAGGGATTTCGTATACTTTGCGGCATGGAGCCTGTTCTTTATTATTGCTAGAATCTACAATATCGCCGTATTAATAGGGGCATTGCTTACAGGAGTGGGTAGATAGATGAGCCATCATAAACTTGAAGCTAGAAGTTTGTATTTTTCATATCCGGATGGACACGAGGCCGTGAAAAACGTGTCTTTTACTATTTATCACGGGGAATCTGTAGGGTTAATTGGTGCCAATGGGGCTGGGAAGTCCACGCTATTGATGCTGCTTGTGGGGATTTTGTTTCCAAGCCGCGGAGAAGTGCTGGTTGGAGATGTTAGGTTGACAAAAAAGACGTTACCTGCTATACGCCAGAGATTAGGGTTCGTTTTTCAGAACCCTGATGATCAACTGTTTATGACCACTGTTTATGATGATGTGGCTTTTGGACCGCGAAATTACGGGCTTGATGAAGACGAAGTAAAGATTAGAGTAGAAAAAGCGTTGGAAATGGTGGGGATACCTCACCTGAAGGATAGGGCGCCCTTTAAATTATCAGGTGGAGAAAAACGGGTAGCTGCAATTGCATCCGTTTTATCCATGCAACCCGATATATTGATAATGGATGAGCCAACATCTGCTCTTGACCCTAAATCAAGACGGAGGGTAATAACTTTACTAAAAAACTTTAAACACACAAAGATAATCGCCAGTCA
Source organism: Caldicoprobacter oshimai DSM 21659 (assembly GCA_000526435.1). Lineage (GTDB taxonomy): Bacteria > Bacillota > Clostridia > Caldicoprobacterales > Caldicoprobacteraceae > Caldicoprobacter > Caldicoprobacter oshimai. Next base: position 636,458 of record JAGB01000001.1, on the reverse strand, counting down.
TGATTTGGATATGGTGTTTGAGACCTGCAGAAGGGTGATTGTGTTAAATGAAGGTGAAATAGCGGCGGATGGAATGGCGGAGGAGATTTTGTTCAACAAGGAATTGCTGGAAAGCTGTGGGCTGGAAATACCTCTTTCTCTTCAGAATTGTCCTGTATGTGGGGCTTTTAAATATAAATCGATCTAAAAATTTTGATTTTGGTCTCAAACTTCGCATATAAGAAATGAGCTGTGAACATTTGAAAATTGCAATATTAAATGCAACACTTTTTTAAGGAAAAGTATGATATAGATATCCAAATTTTTACTTCTATAAATTGTAAAACCTAACGTTGTCAAGGGAAGGGTGGAGATTTTCGAGCGTAAGCGAGAAAATACTACCCGACCTTGACAACGTGCGCAAATGATATAATTGTTTCCAGGCCTTTTGGCATATCTATCCAAAAGGCCTTAACTATACACTATCATTACATTTTTCTCTTCAAATATCTGCTGTATTAGTCTGCCTGGGCATACTGTTCTCCTAGCGCTCTGCCTTTTTCCTTGTATATCTTCAATAGCTTTCCTAAAAAATATTCCTCTAGTAGTGTCCCCTAATTCAGTATTTTCCTGGGGTATTGATTCATCCATCTCTCTATCTCCTTAACCTTTGATAGTTGTCACCGTCGGTGTATAATTGACCCAGGAGCAACGAAAAGGAATTGACCCACCCCCCTGGCGAATTATCCCTCTGATTAATCCTACAAAGAATCGGAGGGAAATAAATGCTAGGGAGTGGATCTATTATCATGTTACACGAATTAAAAGCTAAGGGCAAGAGCATTTGTCCAATCGCTAAAGAGACTGGCCTTTCAAGAAATACTGTAAGGAAATACCTGAGAGCAAACGGTATTCCTCAAAGAAAACCTCATCCTAAAAGAGAGTCAAAGCTTGACCCATACAAGGATACTATTCAACAGATGATAAATTCAGGAATATTTAATTGCGAGGTCATTTATGAAAGGATTAAGGAGGAAGGTTACACCGGCGGCCGTACTATCCTGAGGGATTATGTAAGGCCGTTTAGGCCTCCTAGACAGGTTCCTGCTGTGCGCCGCTATGAAACTAACCCCGGCCAACAAGCCCAGGTTGACTGGGGAGAATATACCTACATTGCTGAAGGAAGCTGGCCAGGTGCGTAAACTTTATATCTTTGTTATGGTGTTAGGGTATTCGAGGGCTATATACGTGGAATTTACAAACCGCTGCAATATCCATACTTTCATTTGTTCCCTCATTCACGGATTTGAATATTTTGGTGGAGTAACTGATATAGTGTTCACAGACAGGATGAAAACCGTAATACTTGTTGATGAGAACAACAGGCCGATTAAGAAAAAAGTTCTATTGGAAATTAGATGCGACATTTCTGAAGGGAGATGTAAACAATTGAAATTATTAATAAAAAATGATATATTTTTGACTGAGTGGTAATAGGTGTTACTAACTATAAAGGTTAAAGAAATATAAGTAGTTTTTGTTGAAAAACGCTCTCTTTTCTATGAGGACACTTGAACCTTGAAAACCATCCCTTTCAACCCATCCCGGTCGCCTGCCGTTCGTATTGCCGCCGGGTTTCGTCTTTTTTCCCCAACCCGTTTCGGTAGGCAGACATGCCGGATGCCTGAGCCACGCAAAGCAGCTTCGTTCTCCACACTGTACATCCCACGTGGTCGGCCGTCACCTCTGCAAAGACTTTCCCTGCCTTCTCCTGGGCCCGGCAGACCGCAGGAACGGCTATGTGAACTTCCCAGTGGAGGATTAGCCCTTGTTCGTTGGCAGCAACAAGCGTCTTGTACCCGAACTCCACCGGCTTGCCGGCTTTCCCTTTCGAAATGGGCCGGGTTTTCCGGCCGAAGAGATTGACCATGCAGTTTTTGATCTTTTCCCCTCGCTAGCTGCTGTCAAGCCTGCAGGGTAACACGGACCAGCGTCTCGTGGAAGACTTCAAGGTCGTCGAGGAGAGACTCCTTTATGGTTCGGCCTCATTTGGCTAGGGACTCTTCTGCTTAGTGTAAGACCTCTCCTGGCCGGCGAAGGGTGTCCTCGGCTCTATGATGGCGAGCCTCCTCAAGATCCGGCGAAATTTGGCCCTGCCTTCACCGGTTCGTTCCCGGAGGCTTCGCATGGCCTTCCGGAGAAGCTTCTTGGCCTTCCGGGTGTGGTCCACAAAGGAGTGTGCCTTGAACAAACCCTTCTCTCGGAGCTTCTCCACCAGCCGTCCAAGCTTCTGGTAGAGGAGTCCGGTATCCGTCGAATAAGTAATATTGCTCTCGGTCACCGTGGTGTCCACCTTCCTTGAGTTTTCTACACTTTAACTTCTTCTTCCCGGCAAGATGCTGCAGGATGGCTTGGTTCATTTCCTCGAGTGTTCCCGAGCCGAACCAGTGGCCGATTTTGCAGATGGTCGAGTAATCGGGTGCTCTGGCGGTAACGGGTATATGGCAGAAAACCCGCCAGGAGATACGGTCCCGGACCTGGAGAGAGCTCTCGGTAGGGGAGGTCGTACATGAACTTGAGGAGGACCATGGCGGCGAAGGTATGCAAGGGGACCGTGGGCCGGCCGCTATTCTTCAAGCCGGCCTCGGCCGTCGCCTTATGATATCTTTCAACGAAAGGTTCTAGCGTCTCGGGGTTGTCAAGAATAGTCGCGATTTTCTCAAGTTCCGGATTCAGCCGGAAAAGTTCTTCGGAGAGAAATGGCATCCATAATTGGTTCTAGGTATATTTCCGGTTGTCGCGGATTAGCACTGAATCTCACCTCGAGGCCATCTTACCATATTTGGATGGCCTTGTGGATGGGGTGAATGTAGATTTGATAAGGGTTTGAAGGGGATGTTTTTCAACGGAAACTATTTAAGACTGCAAATTAAAGTATGAATACTTTTAAACAACAGGCTTGTATGTCATTTAAAATATAAAGAAAGGAGTGATGTGATGGATTTTAATAATCAAAAACTAAATCGGCTTGCTTCACCATGGAGGTATGCTCTTGGAATGCTTGGACTTACTATTCCCAATATGATGTATACCTCTTATGGAACATTCTTTTATAACGATAAAATAGGACTATCAATATCTTTAATTGCGTTTGGTACAATGTTGTTTTCTATCTGGGATGCTGTTAATGATCCACTGATGGGTTTTCTGTCCGATCGTACTCGAACAAGATGGGGTCGACGACGACCATGGCTTTTGATTGGCGCTCCTTTGTATGCAATTGCTATGACCCTGTTTTTCAATCCGCCAAAATCACTTGGGAATGGTACAAAACTTGCTATTTATTTCACTGTATTCCTTATGTTGACTGAAACAATGGGTACCATTACAGGCACTAATTACCATTCACTATTTCCAGAGTTATTTCGTGAAATTAAAGAGCGTACTGTTGCAAATGGTATTAGGCAGGCACTTCAGTTAGTGGGATTGATTATAGGTGTATCACTAACTCCAATGCTTGCGAAGAGCATTGGTTATTCTCTGACTGGAACATTATTTGCTTTTTTGGGTATGGGGATTTTTATATTTTCTGTATTAGGATGTAAGGAAGATCCAGAGTTTAGCAAATCCACAGTTCCCGGACTAAAGGAATCTTTCAAAGCAGTTATTACAAATAGTAATTTTTGGGCTGTTAGTTTTGCGAACTTTTTTTATCAGGCGACCTCAGCATTGTTATTAGCAGGTATCCCATTCTTTGTCAAATACACACTGAAGCTTCCTGATAGCCAGGCTACTTTTCTGACTGGAACAGTGTTTATTATTGCTATTCCTGCTGTTGCAGTATGGAGCTGGCTTGCTCGCAAGATAGGCTCTGTAAAGACATGGAGAATTGCTTTATTATGGCTTGGATTATCATTGCTTCCTTTTTTGTTTGTCAATTCTCTGATGCAATCAATAATTGCAGGTGCTTTTATTGGTATTGGCATCGCGGGTGTTACTGCAACACTTGATCTGGTCATTGCTCGTATTATTGATGAGGATGCAGCAAAAAGTGGGCTTCGCCGCGAAGGTATATATCAATCAACTGTAAGTTTTATCATCCGATTTTCAGGTCTTATGAAAAGTCTTGCGTTTATATTGCTTGCCATTTGGTTTGGTTTTGAAAGTGGGCAAAACCCTGGTCCTAACGCTGCACTTGCAAACCGGATGATGGTCTCGGCATTCCCTCTTGTGCTGATGACACTATCCTATGGATGTTCGTTGATAGTACGTTTTAAAAATCAATCTGTAAAAAATGTATGATTAAAGGAGGAATACAAAATGGATGAAAACAAGATCAAACAAATGCTTACTCCTCCTGACCTGATGGCAAGTAAGCGAGTTCTTTGTGTACAGCCACATCCTGACGATAATGAAGTGGGTGCGGGAGGAACCATCGCAAAGCTTTCGGAGCAGGGTACGGAGGTATACTATCTCACAGTGACCAATGGAGATCTTGGAATCCCAAATGTCACGCCAGAGGAAGCAAAGACCATTCGTGCAAAGGAATTGGAAGATGCTGGCCGTTATCTGGGTGTAAAAGGTTTTTACTCGCTCGGATTCCCCGATAATATGCCTCAGAGTATAGAGGAAATTGTGCCAGCAGTAGTAGAAATCATTCGTGAGGTGAAACCAGACACTATTCTCTGCCCGGATCCATGGTTGCCCTACGAGGCGCATGCAGACCATCGCAAAACCGGTTATGCGGTGGCGCAGGCTTTCCTGATGAGCGGTAACTCCAACTATCCACGCGGGCAACAAAACAAACCGTGGGAGCCACAGGTTATTGCATTCTATTTCACCGCGAATCCGAATACTGTGGTTGATATCACTGCCACGATAGAGAAAAAATTTGAGGCTATGGCGAAGCATAAAAGCCAGTTTAATGAGGAACTGATGCAACTGTACCGATATTATTTTACCATGAAGGGTAGGGAGCTCGCACAAGGAAAGGGTTTTGCTGTAGGTGAGGCATTTAAAGTGATGAACAGGCTGTTTTTACACTGCTTTGTAGACGCTATTTATATGTAGTGACTCAAACTTCGCAGTTAAATATAGCTTTCTAAGCCTTGAAAAATCAATAATTCAGCCAGACTATATCCCTCTAAGACGCTTTTTTACGCTCCATTTTCCTCTTATAATACTCGGGAAGTTTTGCAATAAAAGCATCAATCAACTCCTTAATTTGTTCACTTGAAAGAAATAGGCGAGACTGTCCAAAATTTTGTGTATGGATGAATAATGAAGCTCCTTTCTGGATAAAATTAACAACATAAATCAGAAAGGAGCGCTTTATTATGGGTGTTTTACCAAAAGAAGTGGTAAGAGAAATAATCAAGGAAAAAATTCTTGAAGGACTCCTTTAAGGATATCCTTCAAGAAATGCTAGAGGCAGAAATGGACGCAGAGATACCATAATTGGGACCATGTACTGAATCAGCTGTTGATAATTTACGGCAGCAGAATATATGTTATATAAGTTGTTGTTGAAAAATTATTAAGAGAGTAAAATATTGGCTTTTGCTACAAAATATTCCTGAAAAGCTTTTTGAGATTATGTAAAGGAAGGAGGAGGGCATACTACGCCAGCATAAAAAATTATTACCGAAAATATTCTATTTTATGCATAAAATACAAATAAAAGGTAACAATAGTAATGTATGAAAGAAATTGTTACCAGGTTAAAGTGACACAATAAACAACGCCAGAAAGGAGCCAAAAGCTCCCATACACAAAAATATTTACACTCCCAATTAAGTTTCCTTATTTAACCATTTGTTAGAGTTTTGTTTGTACAAAACGTAGGTAACTAGTATGTTTAAGAATACGAGGGGCAGCAAGCTCATCTTTTTTGTTTTTGACTCTTGGATTTGTAAAAGATTTGTTTTTGGTTTTCAAAAACAAATCCGAGGATCTAATGCGATCCTCGGAATCCTTGATTTTACTGGTGCGAAAGGGGGGACTCGAACCCCCACGGGTGTAAACCCCACTAGATCCTGAATCTAGCGTGTCTGCCAATTCCACCACTTTCGCACGTCATTTTAATGGTGGAGGGGGATGGATTCGAACCACCGAAGGCTGCGCCAACAGATTTACAGTCTGCCCCCTTTGACCACTCGGGCACCCCTCCACGTTTGGTGCCTCGGGGCGGAATCGAACCACCGACACGCGGATTTTCAGTCCGCTGCTCTACCAACTGAGCTACCGAGGCTTTTGATTGGCGACCCGGAAGGGACTTGAACCCTCGACCTCTAGCGTGACAGGCTAGCGTTCTAACCAGCTGAACTACCGGGCCACATTTATGGTGGGCCTTCAGGGATTCGAACCCCGGACCAACCGGTTATGAGCCGGCTGCTCTGACCGCTGAGCTAAAGGCCCATATCAATCTCTTGTTTCATTCATTTATGGTGACCCCTAGGGGATTCGAACCCCTGTTACCGCCGTGAAAGGGCGGTGTCTTAACCACTTGACCAAGGGGCCACTCTCTGGTCGGGGTGGAGGGATTTGAACCCCCGGCCCCATGCTCCCAAAGCACGTGCGCTACCAAGCTGCGCCACACCCCGACTCTTTCTAGTTACTTTCCAAAGGCAAATATTAATATACAGCATTTAATTTGTTCTGTCAAGAGGGAAAAAATTTTTTTATTTTATTGCTTCAATATGGTATAATTACAGTGCAGATACCTGTACTTTGAAGAAAGGGGAGGATTGCATGAACATAACCCACAATTACAATCCCTCTACCAATACGTGGGAGGTTTCCCTGTCAGGTGAGGTGGACGTATATAGTGCGCCTCAGCTGAAGGAGGTCCTTCACAGCCTTTTGGACCAGCATAACTCAAGCATAGTTATAGACTGCCAGGACCTTAAGTACATCGATAGCACTGGGTTGGGCGTGTTGATCGGGGTTTTGAAGAGAGTGAAGGACAACAACGGCAATATATCCATAAAGAATTTGAAGCCCTACATCAAGAAAATTTTTACAATCACCGGACTTGATAAAATATTTTTGATTGAGGTGCAGGAATGATGACCATGGACAGCGTTTATTTAAAAGTGCCGGCAAAGCCTGAGTATATGCTGGTCATACGGTTGACGACTTCGGCGGTGGCCAGCCGAGCTGGTTTTGATGTGGATGAGATTGAGGACATAAAGCTGGCGGTGTCTGAGGCTGGGACTTTTATGATGAATGAGGACAAGGGCGTTGAATGGCTGGAGCTTACTTTCAAAGTGGACAAGGAAGAGGGTATTTGGATTGATATATTTGCATCTGAAGCTGTTGATGAGGCTGTGCTGTTTTCGAAAAATGAGCAGACAGAGCTCAGCTTCTATATAATGGAGTCCCTTATGGATGGAGTGGAAAAAGCAATTGATAATGGATTTTTAAGGGGTATAAAGATGTACAAAAAATTTGGGGGTTAGTTTTTAATGAGCGTACAGACATCTACAAAGTCAGGTGCCGAAAATTTGGAAGCTTTGCTGAAGGAGTATTGTAAGACCAGGGACATAGAGCTGAGAAACCTTTTGGTGCAGAAATATTTATATATTGCCGAAATAATAGCCAAGAAGTTTGCCAACCGGGGAATCGACTATGACGATTTGTACCAGGTGGCTTCTCTGGCTTTGATAAAGGCTCTGGAGCGTTATGATATAAACAAGGGCTACAAGTTTTCCAGCTTTGCAACTCCTACCATAATTGGAGAGATAAAGAATTATTTCCGCGACAGAAGCAGAATAATCCGGCTGCCCAGGAAAGAGAGCGAGATGCTTAAAAAGCTGGAAGAAGCCCGGGCGTATCTTTCGGCTACTCTTGGGCGTTCGCCCAAACCCGAGGAACTGGCCGACTATTTGGATATAACCACCGAAAAGGTTTTAGAGCTGATGGAGTCTAACCAAAAGTCTAATCCCTTTTCGCTGGATTATTATATAGATGAAGATAATGAGACCGACCTGTCAGCAGTAATAGGCCATGAGGAAAAGGGATACATCGACATCGAAAATAAGGACTTTGTCGACAGCGTCATGGACAAGCTGAACGATGTGGAGAAAAAGATCATATATGAACGCTTTTATAATCAGCGAAGCCAGAAAGATATAGCAGAAGAGATGGGCGTTTCGCAGATGTATGTCTCCAGACTGGAACGAAAAATACTCAGGAAGCTCAAATACATGTTTAAAAACAGCATCTGAGAGATCGCTTTGATGTAAAATGATTACAATTGTTTTGTTTAAATGTTATAAAGAAGGGTAGTTATATAAATAAGGAGCTAAGTTTTGTTGAAAAACGATTTAAATCAGTCAATCGAATTTGAGCAACACCAGTTTTTGGAGGTAGTTGCCAGTGATGTTATTATTTAAAAAGGAAATTGTAGGAGCCAATCCTCAGATGGTTAGAGGGCTAGTAAGGGAAATAATGGAATGTATAGAATCTTGGCATCACTTGGAGGAAGAAGAGGATTATGAATTTCGCCTCATAATCAATGAACTTATTGTCAATGGTATTGTCCACGGGAATAAGTGTTTTGATGACAAGGTATTGACGGTGATTGTCCACGCGTTGGATGATAATACCATATCCATATGCATAAGGGACCAGGGAGGGGGTTTTAATTACAGGGAAATAGAAAGAGGTATTTTCCCCTGTGATTCTTTTTTGCTTTTGGAAAGGGGGAGGGGACTTAAAATAGTGCAGAGCATATGTGATGATATTAAATTCAGCAAGAATGGCAGCTGGATTAGCGTAAAGAAATCCATAAAGTCATAAGGGGATATAAACTGATTCGCTGCAATCAGAATATTTTTATTTTTGGAGGATTTTTTTGTTTTGCGGAGAAATAGAAAATATAGTAGAATAACTTTGAAGGGATTGGAGTTATGGGTAAGGACCTTGTAATTGGCAGAAGAAGAGTGCGTTTTCGCTTTTTTGTTTTTTTGTTTATGGCCATAATGGGCTGTTATTACCTTATATACTCTTCCGCTCGGTCGCCGGTTTACGGTATCGTGCAGTACGGAGAAATGTTGTTGAAAGATAGGGGCGATGCTTTGGTAATCCGGCAGGAAAGCGTGTATGAGGCTCCTGAGTACGGGCGCGTTACTTTTTTGGTAGCTGAAGGTGAACCGGTGGAGAAGGAGGCTCCTGTGGCCGTTTTATATAAAGCTAATTACAAGGAAGAGTTGGTGTATCAGCTTTACAACGTGCAGGAGAAGATATTGAGCTATCAGCAGGAAAATATAGTACAGGAGATTATCGATAAAGATTTGGAGAGAGTAGAGAAGGAGATAGCCGGGACGGTCGCATCTATCCAGATTGTGGTAAGGGATTTGCAGCTGGACAACCTGGATGATTACGAAAAGAGGCTTCGTTCATTGTTTGCCAGTAGGCAAAAGATACTAAACCAGAAGATGAAACCTGACCCTTATTTAGAAAGGCTTTACAAGGAAGAATCTGAACTGAATAGGCAGCTGGAAGAATGGAAGGTAGAACTGGTGGCCCCAGAATCCGGCCTCATAAGCTTTTCTTTGGATGGTATGGAGGATATACTGGGGGCAAAAGCGGTAAATTACATAACCATCGAGGACTTTAAGAGCTTTTATGGCAAAGATGTGTGGGAGCAGGAAGATGATGGGAAAGAGGCAAAAGCTGATCAGCCGTTTTTTAAAATCGTACAGCCCGGTAAGTGGTATGTAGCGTGCTTGATATCAAATTCACAAATTAACTATGTAGAAGGGGAAGAGGTGGATGTAAGCTTTATAGGCCCCCAGGTGCAAACCATTAAAGGCAGGGTGTACCGCGTTGTTGAAGAAAAAGGTGAAATCCTTGTGATAGTGGAATTTAATGAAAAGGTTGAAGATTTCATCAACAAGAGAAGTGTAAAAGTTGAGATAAGCAAGAATTTTCAGGGGTTTATGGTGCCTGCCGATGCCGTCGTTACCCGATGGGGTGAAAAGGGGATAAAGGTGGTTCGGGAGAATTCAGAAACTTTTATCCCGGTAGAAGTGGTGGCCTCTGATGGCGAGAGCGCTATAATTGTCGAAAAAGGAGAATCCAAACAGTTGGAGCTTCACGCCAAAGTCCGCATTGAGAGGTGATTTAGCAATGGACGTACAATACAACGTGAAGAGGGTATTGGAGAGAATCGCCGAAGCTGCCCATAGGGCAAATAGGGCCCCCGAAGATATTACGGTTGTTGCCGTAACTAAAACTGTTGAGGTAAGCAGGATAATGGAAGCCATCAATGCCGGCATCCGGCATATTGGAGAGAACAGGGTACAGGAGTTTGTAAAAAAGCACGAATTCATTCCCGCTGAGGTAAAGAGGCATCTGATTGGGACGTTGCAGACAAACAAAGTGAAGTATATAATAGACAAGATAGATTTGATACATTCGCTGGATCGCCTATCCTTGGCAAGGGAGCTGGACAAGCGTGCAGCGGCAGTGGGGAGGGTCATTCCCGTTTTAATACAGGTCAATGTATCCAAAGAAGCCACAAAGTCGGGCATCTTTGAAGAGGAGCTTGAAAGCTTTATCGAGCAGTTAGAACCCTTTAAGCATGTACGGGTAAAGGGATTGATGACCATAGCGCCGTTGTCGAGTAACCCTGAGGCTGTACGTCCTTATTTTGCGCGGCTCAAAGAGTTGTTCGACAGGATAAAGGAGAGGGGATATCCTCATATTGATATGGAATACCTCTCGATGGGGATGACCAATGATTTTGAGGTGGCCATTGAGGAAGGTGCCAATATCGTGAGGATTGGCAGGGCAATCTTTGGGGAAAGATATGTTTAGAAAAGGAGGAATTTTTATGGCGGGCGGTATATTTAACAAGATTCTGAATCTAATTGGACTGGAGGAGACCGTGATAGAGGAGAATCCGGAGGTCAGCGAACCTGAAGCTGAGGAACAAAATCAAGATCAGGAGCTGGAGGAGCCATCATTTTGGTCCAGGCAAAGGAAAGGCAAAGTTGTCAATATACATACTTCGTCCTATGTAAAAGTGGTAATATATCAGCCCACATCATTTGAGGATACTCAGACTATTATTAATAATCTAAAAAACAGAAAGCCTATTGTGGTTAACCTGGAGGCGCTGGACACAGGGCTGGCCCAGAGGGTGCTGGATTTCATAAGCGGGGCGGTGTATGCTCTCGATGGTACCATTCAAAAGGTGTCTAGAGGTATCTTTGTGCTGGCGCCCAGCAATATCGATATAGTGGGCAATATCCCGGAAGAATTGAAGGGTAAGAGCTTTTATACGTTGGCAAACATCAAGGAAGAGGGCACAGAATAGGGGGAGTGACATTGATATACTGGGGAATTATATATGTACTTAGGGGCATACGGTGGTTCTTGAACATACTGTCGTGGTTAATTGTCATTAATGCCTTTATGTCGTGGTTTATAGATCCAACCCATCCGATTCGGTCTTTTGTAATGCGGGTGGTGGAACCTGTGGTCAGTCCTTTTCGCAGGCTAACCGATAGGTTGAATACCTCGGGATTCCCTATAGATTTTTCGCCGCTTTTTGCCTATCTGGCGATAATGATTCTGCAACAGATCATAGAGGTTGTGGAAAACTTTCTGAAGTACAGGGCTGCGTTTTTTTAACGTTTTTGTGGCAATCTAAGAGAGGAGGATATTGGCTATGCCATTGACGCCCATGGATATTCACAATAAGGAGTTTTCCCGAAGCTTCAGAGGTTATGACGAGGATGAAGTAGATCAGTTTCTGGATGAAGTTGTACAGGATTTTGAAAAGCTTTATAAAGAAAACCTTGAACTTAAGGAGCGTATAGGCCTCTTAAAAGAGCAGCTGGAGTACTACAAATCCATGGAGAGTACCCTGAAGGAGACGCTGGTTACTGCACAAAAAACTGCAGAGGAAGTGACGGCCTCGGCGCATAAAAATGCCGAGCTTATCATCAAAGAAGCTGAACAGAAGGCGCATAAGATCATACAGGATGCTAATGAGCAGGTGGTAAAAATACAAATGGAATACGAGGAGACGAAAAAGCAGATGCAGATATTCAAGACCAGATTCAAGACGCTTTTGCAGGAGTATCTCCAAATAATAGAAAAGGAAGCGGAATTGCCGTCTGTTGAGGTCGAGGATCAAACTAGTGCTTAAAAGCTCATAAAGATGTATATTGATGATTAACACGGTGGGATAAAAAGCGCTGTGAGGGGGTATACTTTTTTCAGTATCCCCTTTTATGTTTTTTGGGGAGATGGTGCAACATGGGAAGGGATTGTCGGGCAAATAATGAGAAGGACACAAAGCAGCAAGCTTATTCAAAGATAGAGGAGATTGCCAGGACCCTTGAGAAGATGAGGTTTGACGACTATATAGAATATCTAAACGATACGAGGAGGATGATACGCACCAATTTCATAGCCGGCCTGGCAAGAGGGTTTGGAATGGCTGTGGGGTTTACCCTGTTGGGTGCCGTGGCACTGTATTTCTTGACCCGGCTGGCCAATAAGAATTTACCCATAATAGGCGGATTTATAGCAGAAATAGTTAAAATTGTCAAGCAACACCTGTGAACAGCTTTAAAAATATGGAGATATGTCTGATGGGTGTATTCGTGCTAGCAAATAGCAGTTCGCTGTCAACCTGCAATTAAAAACCTATTCGCTGTCAACCTGCAATTAAAAACCTAAGAGAAGGGAGAAATGAGATTCATGAAGGATTATGAGATTAAATATCTTAAGAAAAAACTGCTGGATGAACAGCAAAAAGTTGAGTCTATGCTTAACGAGTCCAAGAAAAACAATTTTGGGGTGGATGATTCCATAGGTAACAGCATAGAGGAGCTTTCCAAATACGATAACCATCCTGCCGATTTAGGGACCGAAACCTTTGAGCAGGAAAAGTACGTCTCCTTGCGCAATCATCAGTTAGAATACCTTGGCGATATACGCGATGCCCTGCAAAGGATAGAAAGGGGAAGTTATGGGATATGTTTATACTGCGGCAAGGAGATAGGCTTCGACCGCCTGGATGCCTATCCAACTGCCAAGCTTTGTATCAACTGCCAGAAAAAAGAGGCTGAAGAGCAGATTGACACCAACTGGGCCTGATTCACAAAAAGTTGTTATAAAATTGCTATGAAATGTGCTTCCCCTTATGTTATAATGTAGTACGGCTTAAACAACTCGATGGAAGGGGAGCACCATGCTGCAGGTATTTATCGTGGCCTTCATAGTGGTCCTTGATCAGGTTACTAAATATCTCGCCAAGACCTATCTTAAGCCAGTGGGGTCTATCCCTTTGATACCAAACGTTTTCCATTTTACCTATGTGGAAAACAGAGGTGCCGCATTCGGCATTTTGCAAAATCAGAGATGGCTTTTTATAGTATTGACGGTTGTAGTCAGCGCAGTGATAGTATATTATTTATTTACCCGCAGTCAAGAGAGCATAGTACTCACCATTGCGCTTTCCATGATACTGGGTGGGGCCATAGGCAACTTGATTGATAGATTGCGTTTGGGATATGTAGTGGACATGCTGCATTTTGTACTTATAGACTACCCGGTCTTCAATGTGGCCGATTCATTCGTGGTGATAGGCACAATATTGCTTGCCTATTATATCCTGTTTATGGCAGACTCAAGAGAGAGACAGCTCAGTTAGGTGTTTACTTATGGAAACTTTGAGGTTTGAAGTCGAGCAAGCGGATGACAAAAAGAGGATTGATGTCTTTTTAGCCGAGAAGATATCCGAGTATTCGCGTTCATACATTCAAAAGCTAATAAAAGACGGGCTTGTGCTGGTAAACGGTGAAAAGGTAAAGCCCAATTTCAAGGTAAAGCCCGGGTGCATCATAGATGTGACCATACCTCCGCCGCAAGAGATATCCCTTCAGCCCGAGCCCATGGAGCTGGATATAGTATACGAGGATGATGACATAGTGGTGGTCAATAAGCCCCAGGGGATGGTGGTACACCCCGCACCGGGGAATTATTCGGGTACACTGGTCAATGCGCTGCTCTACTCATGCGACGAGCTGTCGGGCATAGGTGGCATCATTCGTCCTGGAATTGTCCACCGTTTAGACAAGGATACCTCGGGCTTGCTGGTGGTTGCCAAGAATGATGCCGCTCACCGCAGTTTGGCGCAGCAACTCAAAGACAGAACTTTAAAGCGTGTTTACTGGTGTATTGTGGAAAAAAACATAAAGGGGGATAAAGGGGTTATCAATGCTCCAATAGGGCGCCATCCCATCAACCGCAAGAAAATGGCGGTGCTAAATGCGCCTACTGCAAAACCAGCGGTTACGCATTTTAAGGTACTTGAGCGGTTTGGAGAATATACCCTTGTCGAGGCCAGGCTTGAAACCGGCAGAACTCATCAGATACGGGTGCATATGGCGTATATAGGCCATCCTGTGGTGGGCGACAGCGTTTATGGTTCTCGAAAGCAAAAATTTAATTTAAAGGGACAGGTCCTTCATGCAAAGAAGCTGGGGCTTATCCATCCTTCCACTGGAGAGTATATGGAGTTTGAAGCGCCTCTGCCCGAATATTTTGAGAACCTGCTGGATATCCTGCGAAAAAATTATACCAAAAATTAAAAAAGGGTATGGACAACTTCCAGATGTTTATGTTATACTATAAAAAATTGAGTGGGCCTTTAAATCGATCCTGTGAGGTCGGTAAGGTGTGGTGGGATAGTTTGCGCAAAATTGCATCTGGTATGGTGTGTAGAGGGACGTCTTACCGATCGGTGAGATGTCTTTTTTTGTAAGAGGGGTGACTTGGACCATGATCCAAAAGGCGCTGATTATGGATGAGGTGGCAATGAACAGGGCTCTTACGCGAATAGCCCATGAGATCATAGAGCGTAACAAGGGCATCAAAGATGTAGTGCTGGTGGGTATACAGACGAGGGGAGTACCTTTAGCTCAGAGGCTGGCCAAAAAGATACAGCAATACGAGGGCCAGGAAATTCCCGTTGGCGTACTGGACATAACGCTGTATCGTGATGACCTATCCTCACAGCCCGAACAGCCCGTAATTAACGGTACGAATATTCCGTTTGATGTGAATGGCAAAATCGTGGTAATGGTCGATGATGTGCTGTTTACAGGGAGGACGGCTCGAGCAGCCATGGATGCCCTGATTGATTTAGGCAGGCCCAAGGCCATCCAGCTTGCGGTTTTAATAGACAGAGGACATCGCGAGCTGCCCATAAGGGCGGATTACGTAGGGAAAAACGTTCCTACATCAAAAAGTGAAAAGGTATACGTATATGTCGCTGAAGTTGATGGTATGAACAAGGTGATCATAGCCGAACCTTAAAAATTCCCTTTAATACAGTCCTGTGAGGCTGTCAAGGGAATTGCACCGGGTTTTATATGCCTTGATAGCCTTCTATCAAGGCATTTTTTGATGCTCAAAAACGAGCGACAGAAAATCAAATAAATCTTGAATTTTGGTGGGTGAGATAATGGCGCTAAAGCAAAAGGACTTGCTGGGACTTAGAGGATTGACCAGAGAGGAGATAGAGGAAATACTGGCGACGGCTGAAGAAATGAAATCCATTCTCTTAAGCAAGGTCAAAAAATCATCCCATCTACAGGGCAAATCAGTGGTAACGCTGTTTTATGAAAACAGCACCAGAACAAGGTTTTCGTTTGAATTTGCAGCCAAGTATCTGGGGGCACATACAGCCAGCGTTGCTGTCTCGTCCAGCAGCGTTGCCAAGGGGGAAAGCCTGATAGACACGGGGAAAACCATTCAAAGCATGGGGGTTGATGTCATCGTTATTCGCCATCCAATGTCGGGGGCGCCTCACCTTCTGGCCAAACATGTATCGGCGTCGGTTATTAATGCTGGTGACGGGATTAACGAACATCCGACGCAGGCGCTGCTCGACATGTTTACCATGAAGCAAAAAAAGGGGGCCCTAGATGGTTTGAAGGTGGCCATAATAGGGGATATACTGCACAGCAGGGTGGCGCGCAGCAACATATGGGGGCTCACTACCATGGGGGCCGAGGTGAGGGTGGCTGGACCTCCCACTCTTATGCCTCCCGATATTGAAAAGATGGGAGCCAAGGTTTTTTTCAAAGTTGAGGAAGCCGTAAGAGGGGCGGATGTGGTCATGGGACTACGGCTTCAAAGGGAACGCCAGCAGAAAGGGCTGCTGCCTTCTCTTAGAGAATACACGCGTCTGTTTGGCATAACCGAGGAACGGATACGGCTTGCCAAGAAGGATGCGCTGATTATGCACCCTGGCCCGGTAAACAGGGGTGTGGAGATATCCTCTAATTTGGTGGATGGAGCGCAGTCTGTCATCAATGAGCAGGTAACAAACGGAGTGGCTATCCGCATGGCGCTTCTATATCTCTTGACGAGGAGGAATCATGATGCTGTGCGTTAAAAACGGGATGGTGGTTGATGGGATCTCGGCTGTACCCTATAAAGCGGATATATTGATCGATAAAGGGAAGGTCATCGATATAGGAAACGGTATCGAAAATACAGCTGATGAAGTCATAGATGCCACCGGCAAGTGGGTACTCCCCGGCCTGGTGGATGCACACTGCCATTTAAGAGAGCCCGGTTTTGAATACAAGGAGGATATAAGTTCGGGAACAAGGAGCGCTGCCG
Source organism: Caldicoprobacter oshimai DSM 21659 (assembly GCA_000526435.1). Taxonomy (GTDB): domain Bacteria; phylum Bacillota; class Clostridia; order Caldicoprobacterales; family Caldicoprobacteraceae; genus Caldicoprobacter; species Caldicoprobacter oshimai. The sequence continues at coordinate 619,823 of JAGB01000001.1, read as the reverse complement.
CAGGAGGGTTTACCAGCGTCGCGTGTATGCCCAATACCAATCCAGTCATAGACAGTGCGGCCATGGTAAATTATATAAAGTCAATGGCAACGGCCAAAGGTGTGGTTAAGGTTTATCCCATAGCAGCCGTCACAAAAGGACAAAAAGGCGAAGAGCTCACAGAGATGGGGGAACTCAAAGAGGCAGGGGCTATAGCTCTGTCGGATGACGGCAGGCCCATCATGAACTCCCAGCTTATGAGGCTAGCCCTTCAGTATGCCAAGGGTCTCAGTATGCTTATAATCTCGCACTGTGAAGATTTGTCGCTGGTGGGGGACGGGGTCATGAACGAGGGATATATGTCGACGGTGCTGGGACTTAAAGGCATAACCCGGGCTGCTGAAGAGGTCATGGTGGCAAGGGACATCATACTGGCTGAGACGCTGGATGCTCCCATACACATCGCACATGTGAGCACCAGAGGCTCGGTGGAGCTGATCCGCCAGGCAAAGAGAAGAGGTGTAAAGGTCACTTGTGAAACTGCACCTCACTATTTCTCAGCAACTGATGCGTGGGTGGATGGATACGATGCCAACACTAAAGTGAATCCTCCTCTCCGTACCGATGACGATGTGGAGGCCATAAAACAGGGGTTAAAGGACGGGACCATCGATATCATTGCCACCGACCATGCACCTCACCACCGGGACGACAAAGAAGTGGAGTACAGCCTGGCTGCAAGCGGCATATCGGGTTTTGAGACGGCGTTTTCGCTTGCCTATACCAATTTGGTCGCGACGGGGATCCTTTCGATGGTGGAACTGGTACAAAAGATGAGCAAAGGGCCGGCTGATATATTGAATATAGATGGGGGGACCATACAGGTTGGAAACCCTGCAGACATAATAGTGGTTGACCTCGATAGGGAATACACCGTTGATGTTTCAAAATTTTATTCTAAGGGCAAGAACTCGCCTTTCCATGGCCATACTTTGAAAGGCAAGGTTATCCACACCATCGTGGATGGCAGGATAGTCATGAAGGATGAGAGAGTAATCGTTTAAAGGTCTATAAAACACCCTGGTGATGCGGTAAAACAAAATTAGATAGATGGGGGGTGAATGCATTTGATAGATAGGCTCATAGAACAGATTATTGAAAAGAGGAATCCCACGGTGGTTGGGCTGGATACGCGGCTTGAGTATGTTCCTGACCACGTGGTGGAAAGGTGCAGCGGGGCATCGCCCTTTGAGGTGGCCGCCAGCGCCATATTTGAATTCAACAAGGCCATCATTGACGCGGTATATGAGCATATTCCTGCCGTCAAGATACAGGTAGCCTATTATGAGCTATACGGCCCACCGGGGATGGAGGCCTTCAGGCTTACAGCGCAGTACGCCAAGTCAAAAGGCCTGATAGTCATAGGGGATATCAAGAGAAACGATATCGGCTCTACTGCTGAGGCCTATGCCAGCGCTTATCTCGGTGAGACTCCGCTTAAAAATGGCAGAATGCCAGCCTTTGACCTGGATTTCGTAACGGTTAATCCCTATCTTGGCACCGATGGCGTGATGCCATTTATCCAGGCCTGTAAGGAGTACAATAAGGGCATATTTGTGCTGGTTAAGACTTCAAACCCTTCGTCGGGGGAGTTCCAGGACCTGCCTGTTGAAGGGAAAAGGCTATATAACAAGGTGGCCGAGAAGGTGGTAGAATGGGGGAAAGAGCTCATGGGAACAAAAGGCTACAGCCATATAGGTGCCGTCATAGGAGCCACTTACCCCCGGCAGCTTGAGGAGCTGAGGGGCGAGATGCCCAACACCTACTTTTTGATACCGGGTTACGGGGCGCAGGGGGGTAGCATCCAGGATGTAATGGGTGGTTTTGATGCGAATGGACTGGGTGCTGTCATCAATGCCTCGCGTAGCGTGATATGTGCCTATCGGCGAAGCCCGTGGAAGGAGAAGTTTTCTCCCAAGAGCTTTGCCGATGCCGCACGGGCAGAAGTGCTCCACATGAAGGAGGAGATAGAGGCTGCCCTATCACATAATGGGATTAAGCCATGGTAATCAAAAAATAGCAGACGGCAAAGGAGATGATGGATTATGCCAAGAGACCCAAACATCAAAAAAGTCCTTGTAATAGGCTCAGGACCAATAATCATCGGGCAGGCGGCGGAGTTTGACTATGCGGGGACTCAGGCTTGCAGGGCCCTGAAGGAAGAAGATGTGGAGGTTGTGCTGGTAAACAGCAATCCTGCCACCATTATGACCGATCCCCATATGGCGGATCATGTGTATATTGAACCTTTAACTCCTCAAATCCTCAAAGGGGTTATTGCCAAGGAAAGGCCTGATAGCCTGCTGGCCACTTTAGGCGGGCAGACGGGGCTTAATTTGGCCGTTGAGCTGGCCGAATCAGGATTTTTAGATGAATACGGTGTGAAAATCATAGGAACCGATGTGGAGTCCATCCGCAAAGGCGAGGACAGAGAGCTGTTTAAGCAGACCATGCAGTCCATTGGAGAGCCGGTAATCGAAAGCCTCACCGTACACGATGTTGACAGTGCGCTGGCGTTTGCCGAAAAAATCGGTTACCCCGTTATAGTTCGTCCCGCTTATACCCTTGGGGGAACGGGTGGAGGCATGGCCAACAACAGCGAGGAACTGAGGCGCATTGCTTCCGAAGGGTTGCGATTGAGCAGGGCGCACCAGGTGCTTATAGAAAAATCGGTGGCCGGCTGGAAGGAGATCGAATATGAGGTGGTACGGGATGCAGAAGGCAACTGCGTTATCGTGTGCAGCATGGAGAACGTCGACCCTGTGGGCATCCACACAGGGGATAGCATAGTGGTAGCGCCTGCGCAGACCCTGACTCCAGAGCAAGATGCCATGCTGAGGCGTGCTGCCATAAATATAGTCAATGCACTCAACATCAGGGGCGGGTGCAACATCCAGTTTGCATTGAGCGTCGACGGACAGCAGTACTACGTCATAGAGGTCAACCCCAGGTTAAGCCGTTCAAGCGCTTTGGCTTCCAAAGCCACGGGCTACCCAATTGCAAGGGTGGCAACCAAAATCGCATTGGGGTACAGGCTTGAAGAGATAAGGCACAGCATAACAGGCAGGCCTTTTGCTGCGCGTGAGCCTGTGGTGGATTACACGGTGCTCAAGATCCCGCGCTGGCCTTTCGATAAATTTGTGAAGGCCGATAAAGCCCTGGGTACAAAGATGAAGGCGACTGGCGAGGTTATGGCCATTGGCGGCTGTTTTGAAGAGGCGCTTTTGAAGGCTGTGCGTTCGCTGGAGCTGGGTGTGGACTATTTATATATGGAACACATCGCTAAGATGGACGACGACCAAATCGTCAAGCAGCTGGATTACAAGACGGATGAGAGGCTTTTTGTGGTGGCAGAGGCGCTTCGAAGAGGCATATCAATTGAGGAGATTTACAGCAAAACCGCCATTGACCCGTTTTTCTTGAGCAAGATTCTCAACATTATCCGCTTTGAAGACGGGATAAGGCAAGAGGGAGCAAATCTGGATGGGTCCACGCTGCTTGAGGCCAAGAAACTGGGCTTTACTGATGCGACCATCGGCAGGCTTACTGGTATGAAGCCCGACGAAGTGCGAAGCAAAAGAAAAGAATGGGGGATATATCCTGTATACAGGCCCATAGATACTGGAGCCGGCGATAACTCCGGTGTTGGAGCATACTACTATTCCACCTACAACGCGCAGGAAAATACTGTTAATGTAGGTCAAGGCAAAAAGGTTGTAGTGCTAGGTGCCGGGCCTATAAGGATAGGACAGGGCATCGAGTTTGACTACTGCTCGGTTCACTGCGTGTGGGCTTTGAAGAAGATGGGATATCAGGCCATTATTATAAACAACAATCCTGAGACAGTCAGCACCGACTTTGATACCTCGGATAGGCTGTATTTTGAACCCCTGTCTCCTGAGGACGTGCTGAACGTTCTGGACATGGAGAGACCAGAGGGGGTTATGGTACAGTTCGGTGGGCAGACGGCCATTAAGCTGGCACGTATCGTGCATGAGGCGGGATACACAATACTGGGAACCCAGCCCGAGTATATAAACAAGTCCGAAGATAGGAAGGAATTTGATGCAGTTCTGGAAGAGCTCAACATTCCCAGGCCGCCGGGGACTACCGTGTTCACTGCAGAGGAAGCGGTGGCTGCAGCTGAAAAGCTGGGATACCCGGTGCTGGTAAGGCCTTCGTACGTGCTGGGCGGCCAGGGAATGGAGATCGCCTACAACCGTGACAACATAGTCGAATACATGGGGATCATAAACCGCATCAAGCAGGAGCATCCGGTTCTGGTGGATAAGTATTTGATGGGCAAGGAAATCGAAGTGGATGCCATATGTGACGGGGAAGACATACTGATACCGGGCATCATGGAGCACATAGAGAGGGCGGGTATTCATTCTGGCGACAGCATTGCCGTATACCCGGCAAAAGGGCTTTCTCGATTTACCGTGGATCGCATACTTGATTACACTTACAGGCTGGCCAAGGCGTTGCAGGTTAAAGGGCTTATCAATATTCAATACATTGAGCATAATGGAGATGTGTATGTAATTGAAGCAAATCCACGTTCTAGCCGTACAGTTCCTTATATCAGCAAGGTGACAGGGGTACCGATGGTTGAGTTGGCCGTCAGGACTATGATGGGTCAAAAGCTGAAGGAATTAGGATACGGTACGGGCTTGTATCCCGAGAAAAACGTCGTGGCCGTCAAAGTGCCGGTGTTCTCGTTTGAGAAATTGCCCATGGTAGAGGTAAGCCTGGGGCCCGAGATGAAATCCACCGGCGAGGTGCTGGGGATAGGAAGGTCATTGCCTGAGGCTCTGTTCAAGGGCTTGCTGGCGGCGGGTTACAACTTGAAAAAGGAAGGCAATGTGCTGATCACCGTATCCAACGCCGATAAACAGGAGGTTGTGCCCATAGCCGCTGACTTTGAGAGGCTGGGGTTCGGCATACTTGCTACCAGCGGTACGGCCCATGTGCTCAATTCAAATTACGTGGCGGCCAGCGTTGTGAATAAGGTAAGCCAAGACCATCCCAATATCAGCGACTATATACAGCAGGGCAAGATAAGCATTATAATCAATACGCCCACCAAAGGGCATATCCCACAGCGCGATGGGTTTAAGATACGAAGGATGGCTGTGGAACACTCCATCCCTTGCCTGACTTCATTGGATACGGCCCGCGCTTTTGTCAGCATTTTGAAACAGAACATTGATGAATCCAGGATCGAGCTTATAGCTCTGGAGGATATAGAGTGATGAAAGGGGGTAAGTGCCGAGGCTCCCGATTTTCATAAAGGCCGGGGGCCTCTTGTGCCGCTAGCATGGTAAAAGGTTTAGAGATGTGTAAAGTCGTGGAGAATATAATGATTACATCCCATATGTATAAAATGGCATTTCTCTCTGAAGGTATTGCTTTAAATGCCAATCCCGGTCAGTTTGTGCATATAAAGGTGCCGGGCGATAACTCGCTGCTTCTCAGACGGCCCATAAGCATATACGATGTGCATCCACAAACCGGAATGGTGGAAATAGTGTATCAGGTAGTGGGTAAGGGGACACGCATCCTTTCAGGGATGAATGCCGGGCAGGTTATAGATGTGCTTGGCCCTCTGGGCAAGGGCTTTACCATTTCCCGGGAAATCAAAAGCGCGTTTGTGGTGGGTGGCGGATGCGGCATAGCGCCTCTTAAGCTATTGATGAGACGGTTGAAAGAGATGGGAGTGGTGGTTACGGCGTTGCTGGGATTTCGCAGCCGCGAGGCGGTGTATGGGCTTGAAGAGTTTGAGATGCTTTCGGATCGCGTGTTGGTGACCACCGACGACGGCAGCCTGGGCAGGAAAGGGCTGGTGACCCAGGTGCTCGAGGAAGAGCTCCAGCAGCTGTTGCCTGATATTATGTTTGCATGTGGGCCGACACCTATGCTTAAGGTTGTCCAGCGGTTGGCTAAGGAGTACAGCGTACCCTGTCAGATGTCGCTGGAGGAGAGAATGGGGTGCGGGATAGGAGGATGCCTTGTCTGCTCGTGCGCTGTTCGTACGCCGGATGGCGGTTTCGAATATAAAAGGGTGTGCAAGGACGGCCCGGTGTTCTGGAGCCAAGAGGTGATGTTGGATGAAGCCACGATTGGATGTTGAGATATGCGGCGTTTCCTTTAAAAATCCCGTTATTGCTGCTTCTGGTACTTTCGGATTTGGTCGGGAGTATGCCGAATACGTGGATTTAAACATGCTGGGCGGCATAGCTGTCAAAGGCCTGACGCTTTTACCAAAGAAGGGCAATCCCCCACCCAGGATTGCCGAAACCCCTTCTGGCATATTGAACAGCGTGGGGCTTCAAAATCCTGGCATTGACTATTTTATCGAGCATGAGCTTCCCGAGCTGCTCAAGTACGACACGCGCATCATTGTAAATATAAACGGCAATACCATCGATGAATACTGCAGGATGGCCGAAAAGTTGAGGGATGTGCCGGTGCATTTTCTGGAGCTCAATATCTCGTGCCCAAATGTCAAGCAAGGGGGCGTTGCTTTCGGCACTCATCCCGATGTGGTGTATGACATCACACGCAGCGTGAAGGCGCATGCCAAGCAGCCGGTTCTGGTCAAGCTGACGCCCAATGTCACCGATATAAAGGAGATTGCCATTGCTGTTGAAAAGGCCGGCGGAGACGGCATATCCCTTATCAACACGGTGCTGGGCATGGCCATAGATGCCAAAAAGCGCCGGCCGGTACTGGCAAACATAGTAGGGGGGCTTTCGGGGCCTGCAATAAAGCCCATCGCGCTCAGGATGGTGTGGGAGGTTGCGCAGGTGGTCAGCATCCCCATTATTGGCATAGGGGGAATAACCACTGGCGAGGATGTGGTGGAATTTCTTTTAGCCGGCGCCACCGCCGTTGGGGTGGGTACTGCTAACCTTATATCTCCTACTGCCTGTATCGACATCGTCAATCAGCTGGAAGAGTATATGGTACAGAACGGCATTGGAGATGTAAACGAGCTGATAGGAGGGCTTAGGGTTTAATAATTTTTGCGGACGGAGGAGTTGGCGGCAAAGTTGGGTTTGGCGATGGGACAAAAATTTTGTTAAAAATGATAGGACATCATTTTTAGCGGAATTTGAACAGGATGTTCAATTGCCGCGTGGAAAAAACTCCATACATAAGCGTTTCTTTATCGAGCTATATTTAAGCAAGTTAAGTTTGTAGTAAAATCAAAATTGAGTCCAAAAGCACAATTTAAGACAAAACGATAACGAAAGGGGAAAAGATTTATGGACAGGGAAAGGGTACTGCAGATATTTAGGGAGACGGGGGTGCTGCTTCAAGGTCACTTCCTTCTCACCTCCGGGAGGCATAGTGGAGAATATCTTCAGTGTGCCAAGGTGTTTCAGTATCCTCGCTACGCCGAGGAGATAACCAGGGCGCTGGCTGATAAGTTCAAGGATGACCGCATAGACATAGTGGTGGGCCCGGCTATAGGCGGCATCATCCTTTCGTATGAGATGGGCAGGTGCCTTGGCATAAAGACCATATTTGCAGAGCGAGAAGATGGCAAGATGACCTTGAGAAGGGGATTTGAAATACCGGAGGGGAGCAGGGTGTTGGTGGTGGAGGATGTCGTCACCACCGGCGGGTCGGTCAAGGAAGTCATGGGGGTTGTGAAAAACTGCGGCGGAGAGGTAGTTGGGGTTGGAGCTGTAGTGGACAGAAGCGGGGGCAACGTTGACTTTGGGGTAAAGTTTCACTCGGTAATATCCATGGATGTCAAGTCGTATGCCCCTGAGGAGTGCCCGATATGCAGGACTGGATTGCCTCTTGTAAAGCCGGGCAGCCGGAATATAGGGAAGTCACAGGAATAGCTGTAAAGAATGCAGCACCCGAGGAGCTGGCTAAGGGCCAAGTAGCTGTGAAGCTGTGAGACTGCGGGCACAATTGACACAAGGACAGCGAGACGGGGCTCCAAACAATTACACTGGGATAACTGTAAACGAATACAAGGGTATCGCCACATTTTACATTTATGGCAATGCCGTGGAAAATATTGGTGCATGGAAGTCAATTTAGCTTTTTGATGCTCTGTATTTTTTCCTCGGATGGCGTTACGTATATGGTATTGTATCCTTCATATATTACCATTCCGGGCTTTGCACCGCTGGGCTTCTTGACGTTTTTGCGCGGGCAGTAGTCCACGGGTACGTTGCTGGAATTCCTGCCTTTGCTGAAATAGGCCGCTAGCAACGCGGCTTCCACCAGCGTATTTTCGGGGACTGGTCGCCCACCTGTTTTTATGATTACATGGGAGCCCGGGATGTTTTTGGTATGAAGCCAGATATCATTGGCGCCGGCCGTTTTGAGGGTGAGACGGTCGTTCTGGTAGTTGTTTTTCCCGACAAAGATATCAAACCCATCCGAGGAGATAAAATGATGGGGTTTTGAAGGGGCAGGAGCCTCCCTTTTCTCCTTTGTCGTCTTTTTGATGTATCCCTGCTCGGCCAGTTCCTGATACACTTCTTCCACATCAGACTCTTCGGTGCACTTTTCCAGGCTTTCGAGCAGTGCCTCCAAATAATCTATTTCCTCTCTGCTCTCCTCTATTTGCTTGGAAACCTTGTCCAAGGTATTTTTCGCCTTGGAATATTTTTTAAAGTATTCCTGGGCATTCTGTATGGGCGATTTCTTTTCATCCAGGGGTATGATTACGGTGGAGCCGTTTGGGTCATAGTAGTTGACCAGAGTAACCTCCTTCAGCCCTTTTGGTATGGAATGGGCGTTTGCTGTAAGAAGTTCACCCCACAGGCGGAACTTGTCGGCCTCTTTGGCCTGCTGGAGCTCTTCCATCTGCACAGCCAGCTTTTTCTGGCAGCGCTCCAGGTTGGCCTTGAGAAGCTTTGAGAGATAAGAGGTACGCTGCTGCAATCGCTCCAGCCTGTCCCGTTCTGAATAAAACGCCTCCAGCATTTCAGATACCGATGAATATCTCTCCAGCATAGAGGCAGGATACTGCTGGTAAACAAACGGGAAGATATCCCGGGGATAGCCCTCTTCATCCTTCAACATGGTGGGGCTGAACTGCTTGTTTTTTACTTCATCAAAAAAAGCCATGAACGATCGGCATAGCGCTTCCAGCTGCTGTTCGGAAAGCTCCTGAATACCCATTGTTTTATCGCTCAAAGCCCGATATACAATTTCAAAGGCTGTGGTAGGAGAGATTCCCATATAATTGTTCAAGAGGACATTTTCGACCTTCTTGTTTGTTGACATGGATTTTAAAAGGTCCTTGAACGAGTCCGGCGTTTCTGATAGGGGATTCCTTTTATCCTGGGCTGGGGGAGGACTGTACACAAGGCCGGGAAGTACCTGGCGAACCCTGCTCATTGACTCATTTACATGCTTTATGCTGTCTATTATCTTCCCGTCTTCGTCTACCAGTATTATGTTGCTGTGCCGTCCCATTATTTCGATGATTAATCTCTTTATGGCCAGGTCGCCCAGTTCATTTGTGCTTTCGATGAGTATTTCGGCAATTCGCTCCATTTGAGGCTGAACTATATCCACAATTTTGCCGCCGGTAAGGTGCTTACGCAAGAGCATGCAAAACATGGGCGGCGTTAAAGGATTGGGCTTGGTAGACTTTACCAGGTGAATGCGGGGATGATTGGTGCTGGCAGACAGCAGCAGCTTTAGCTCTTCATCCCGGGAGCGAATATGCAGGTAAATCTCATCTTTTTCTGGCTGATAAACTTTGTCTATACGCCTGTTGAGTATTTTACTGCGCAGTTCTTCGATAACGCAGCTCAATAGAACACCATCGTAAGCCATTTTATGCCTGGTCATCTAAACTGTACAAAACTGTACAAGTTTAGACGGCTGGGGTATTTCTTACCGCCTTTCAAGTTGTCCCACCCCCAGCAGGCGGTATTTGGGACAACCATAGCCCCTGCCCCAAGAAGCAGGAACTCACGCCCTTATCCGGGTCTCCCCACTTGCCCTGAGAATAATACCCCCCTCAGGACAGAGACATCTCTTAATACCCTCTCAGGAGAGAGTGGCATCACCACCGCTACCTTGAGAACTCGCCAGAGTTTATAGCTATCGCTACAGGCACCAAGACTTGTTCCACCCAGTGGTCTTGATTCCTCCCCTGGCTCACTCCCAAGGCTTGGCATAAGCTTTTTAACCCTCTCTATCTCTCTCAATTGTTTCTTCCTTAAGTGTTTATTCTTAACCGTTTTCTTTACATACCCTTTTATCTCCTCTAATTCATCAGCATCCAAACGCTCTACAATTGCCATGTATCCTTCCGGGATCTGCTCTTTTAGTCCAAGTCCTCTCCTCGCTATCACATACGACGCCGCTACGTCCTTGCTTATCATATACTGCGGCGTATACTTTAAAAGCCCTATCACTGATGTATATGCGGGGTCAACCTCCATAACCTGTATACTCATATATCTCAATCCTTGTGTTGAGATTCCCTTTCTTGCTCCTGTCACCTCTTGAGTAGAGGTTGCCTTTCCTTCTCTCCTGCCACTCTTGTCTTAACTTCTCGTATGCCTTACCGTTTATGTGCCGTTTCTTGAGCCTCTCAAACAAGCCCCTGCCACCAAAGATAACTTTACTGGGGTTTTCCTCCCTTTTTTTACAAGACTCCAATACGCTGGTTGCCTTCATTATCGCATCATCTACATACCTCGAATTTAAATTAAAAACTCCCTGTAGTTCTCTCTTTATTGTATTTCTGCTAAAGCCTTCTAAAAGCCTGTTATATGCATACTTCATACAGGATGACCATCTTCTCATTAAATCTGGCACTATTTGCTTATCTTCCTTGCTTGGGAAAGTAAGCTTAGCCTGTATTGTTATCATCATGTCTTTTACCTCTCCTGGTTTCATTTAATCCACTCGCTATTTCGGATATAACTTCATAACTGCTAACGTTATATGTTTCTTTAACTTTTTGTATATTCAATAATACCTATAATCGTCCAGTTAAAATTATATCAGTTTATATTGTTATTTTAAACTGTTGTTATCTCCTATTGTATTTATTGTATTATCAAAACAATTTATCGCATCCATAAATTACCATAGGCAATTTTTTAGTTATTGGATTTCGGGCTATAATAATTAATTATACTACATTTTTGTCTGTGATTTCAAAAATATTTGAAAAGTGGCAGCGGTTAGGTAAAAGAAAATTTGGACAAAACCCCATAAAAAAATACAAAACCCGATGGATATGTGGTAAAATATTTGACGATAAAGACATACTCAAAATTCCCCCCTAATATAATTAATATCAAGAGATTGGTTGGGGGGGAGAGTATGTTGAACAGTAAAAGCGCTGCCTTAATAGCAATTATTGTTGTCCTGATGCTTTTGTTTACGGTGGGCTGTAACTCAATAAAGACCAAAGAGGAATTTGAGGAGGAACTGCCACAGGATGTTGTGCCAGAGGGAGATACCGAGGACGCTGAAGATGCTGAAGATGCCGAGGACGAAAATGTGCGTGAGACTGTCGTATATTATCAGAATGAAGCGGGATATCTGGTGCCGGTAATGCGCAAAATACCCTGGGAAGAGGGTATAGCCAAAGCTACGTTGAAGATGACGATAGATAGCCCTGAAATACAGCAGGACCTCATGGCCATGGGGCTTAAAGCATTGCTTCCTGAAGGTACCCAGATAAGGGGTATGTCCATAAAGGATGGGCTGGCGAAGCTCGACTTGAGCAAAGAGGCAATGGAATGTGAAAACGCGGTGGCTGAACACAATATGGTTCAGGGAGTGACGCTGACTCTGGCCGAGTTTGATTCCATTGATAGGGTTCAGTTCATGTTTGAAGGAAAGGTTGTCGACCGGCTGAAATATGGAACCGATGTGAGCAAACCGATTGAACCCCAGGACGTAAACCTTGAGGCAGGCTCCAAAGCCAGCAGCGATGGCGCAAAAGTTACCGTGTTTTTCCATTCAAATCCCGATGCCTCTTACGATTACATTGTGCCGGTTACCAGGGTAACCTCGGCTGAAAGCGCATCCATTGAGACGGCCATCCAGGAGCTTTTGAATGGGCCCAGCGATGATAGCCTAAGCATGGATATACCCGCGGGGACACGATTGCTGGGGGTTGAAACAGATAACGGCGTTGTCTCCATAAACTTCAGCAAGGAGTTTGGGCATCTGGCACAGCTGCCGCAGAGCGAGCCCTTGGTGCTCAAGTCGATAATAATGACGGCTAAGCAGTTCCCAGGAGTGGAAGAAGTGAAAATACTGGTTGAGGGCAAAGAGTATGAGGGAGGAGAGGTAAGCGTCTCTGCCTTCGCCAACGAATATTGATAAAATGCAGCCCGGTGACGGATTGCGCTATAGCCTTTAGAGAAATCATATAACAAACGTAGGAGGAATTTTGATGGCTAGGATAGACGGAAGAAGGAATGACGAGTTAAGGCCAGTTAAGATGACCACCAATTACATAAAAAATGCCAGCGGTTCTGTTCTCATTGAAGTGGGTAATACCCGGGTGATATGTACCGCTACCGTTGAAGATAAGGTGCCGCCGTTTTTGAAGGGCACAGGCAAAGGTTGGCTTACAGCCGAGTACGGCATGATCCCGGCTGCCACACAGGTTAGAAAGGCACGGGAGGTTACTCGGGGTAGGCCTGAGGGCCGTACACAGGAGATTCAAAGGTTGATAGGTCGTGCACTGCGTTCGGTCATCAATACCGAATTGCTGGGTGAAAGGACAATTTGGATAGATTGCGATGTCATCCAGGCCGATGGTGGGACCAGGACGTCTTCCATAACCGGTGGGTTTGTTGCGCTGGTATACTGTATAAAGTCTCTGCTGGATCAGGGGCTTATCGAAAAAAGCCCTGTTACCAGTTATGCTGCCGCTGTGAGCATAGGTAAAGTAAACGATGAGATATTGCTTGACCTGTGCTATGATGAGGACGTGGTGGCAACGGTTGACATGAATCTGGTCATGACCGAGAAAAACGAGCTTGTGGAGATACAGGGTACGGCTGAAGGTTCGCCCTTTACGCTGCAGGATTTGAATGTTTTGCTCGAGCTGGGGCAAAAGGGAATTAACCAGCTAATTCAATACCAGATGGAAGCTCTTGGTGAACTTAATTGTTTGGTGGGGCAGGGAAAATGAGGCGGATGATCATTGCAACCAATAATTCCGGCAAGGTACAGGAAATTCGCCAGATTCTAGGCGACCTGCCCTTTGAATTATTATCCTTGCGAGATGCCGGCATTCACATAAAGGTAGAAGAGGACCAGGACTCTTTTGAAGGAAATGCGAGGAAAAAAGCGCTAGAGGTTGCCAAATATACGGGATATCCTGCTTTGGCCGATGATTCTGGGCTGGAAGTCATGGCGCTGGGCGGTCAGCCGGGGGTGTATTCGGCTCGCTTTGCGGGAGAAAACGCCACAGATGAGCAAAACAACGCTAAGCTGCTCAAGATGATGGAAGGCATACCTTACGAAAAGAGGCAGGCGGTGTTCCGCTGCGTAGTGGTGCTGGCTTATCCCGATGGGAGGATGCTTGAGGCTACAGGAGAGTGCTATGGCAGGATAGGCTTTAAGCCCTCGGGCAGCGGGGGATTTGGCTATGACCCGCTTTTTATTGTGGACGGCCTTGGGAAGACATTTGCGGAGCTTACTCCCGAGGAAAAAAACAGGATCAGCCACCGCGGCATAGCTTTGCGAAAGCTCAAGGAGCTGATTGTACAGAACTGTTGTGATCTTGATGCTAGCAAAAATGAATAACACAGCCTAAAAAATGGCTGTACGGCATTCAGTGATGGAGATGGTGGGTTATAAGGCGGATGAAGTGGAGGTCGCGCGATTTTAGTCTTGGAAAGTTTAATGCACAAAATTGATCGTTGCCTTAAAATTGCCGATAACGGGGATGGGACTAAAGTATGAGGATTGGAGTAATTAGCGACAGCCATGGTAAAAGGTTTGCCATTGACAGGGCTTTAAAAAACATAGGAGAAGTGGATATGCTTATCCATCTTGGAGATTTATGTTCCGATGCTGCGTATCTTGAAAAGTCATTAGAAGTGCCGGTGGTATACGTCAGAGGAAATTGCGATTTTTCCGGACAAGCTCCTTATTCAAGGGAGATTGAGCTGAAGGGTAAACGAATATTTTTAACCCATGGGCACCTTTATAGGGTGAAATGGGGGACAAGCTACCTTGTGGACTTCGCAAGAAAAAATGGCTTTGATGTGGTGCTTTTCGGGCATACCCATGTGCCTGAGGTTTTTTGGGAGGGTGACATTGTCTTTATGAACCCGGGAAGCGTCTCTCTACCCAGGGAGAGTACAGGGCCAACGGCTGGGGTTATTGAGATGTCAGACGATAAAATTGTCCCGTATATTATAAAGGTACGTTATTAGACTCTGTGTTAATAGGCCTGGTGAAGGCTTCGCTTTGTAATTTAAATAATGCATTTGTTTTAAAACACCTTAAAATGTATTTAAAGTATAAAACTGCGTTTAAACATATAAGAACGTGACCTAAAAGTGTATATCAAACTGTTTTAATGGGGGAAGAGGGGCTATGATGGATAGGATATTGATTTTTAATGCAAAAATCCTTACTCCTTATCGCTTAATTGACAACGGCAGCATTTTGGTGGAAAACGGTAAAATTGTGGAGGTGAGCCGGGGCAGACTCCCAGTTTCAGAATGCATTGCCATAGATGCAAAGGGGTATTATGTTTCACCAGGGTTTATCGATATCCACACCCACGGTGGTGGCGGGCATGATTTTATGGATGGCACCGTGGAGGCTTATTTAGGAGCGGCAAGAAAGCATGCATGTTATGGTACAACCGCTATGGTGCCCACTACTTTGACCAGCAGCTTAGAAAATTTGAGGGAGACGTTTGAGGTATACAAACAAGCTAAAGCTGCCAATAAGATGGGGGCTGTCTTTTTAGGCCTGCATCTGGAAGGGCCTTATTTTTCAATGGAACAAAGGGGTGCTCAGGATCCAAAGTATATTAGGAATCCCAAAAGAGAAGAGTATGAGAAAATTTTGAGTTGGTCTGACGATGTGGTGCGCTGGAGTGCGGCTCCCGAGCTTGAAGGCGCACTGGAGTTCGGCAGATTTTTAAGGGAAAGAAACATTTTACCCTCCATAGGGCACTCTAATGCGATATACGAAGAAGTGATCGAGGCATTTGAAAATGGGTATACCCACGTTACACATCTATACTCTGGCATGTCAGGAGTGAGGAGGATTAATGCCTATCGGTATGCTGGGGTTATTGAGAGCGCTTTTCTAATAGATGAGATGACTGTGGAGATAATTGCAGACGGTGCACATCTGCCTGCCAGCCTGCTCAAGCTCATATATAAAATAAAGGGGCCGCATAACATCGCGTTGATCACCGATTCTATGAGGGCTGCGGGGATGCCCGAGGGAGAGTATATATTGGGCAGCCTAAAAGAAGGGCAGAAGGTCATTGTGGAAGAGGGGGTAGCAAAACTGCCGGATCGCACTGCCTTTGCTGGGAGCGTGGCAACTGCTGATCGATTGGTCAGGACTATGGTGCAATTGGCCCAGGTGCCCTTGATGGAAGCTGTTCAGATGATGACCGCTACGCCGGCGAGAATCATGAAGGTGGATGATAGGAAAGGAAGCATCGCCGTTGGCAAGGACGCTGACCTGGTCATATTCGATGATGATATAAACGTTCATTTGACGATGGTTGAAGGGAGAATAGTGTATAAGGGGGAAGCTCTATGAGTAATGCTCGGGTTTGGAAGGTGCGCTATATTGAGGATTCAAAAGTGGACCCGAAAGTGTGAGAAGAAATACCTCCTTTGGTCATTGATAATTTTCCTTGGAATGAAAATGGTTATAGGCCCAGGACGGAAGTGCGTATCTTTTATTCTGAGACAAGGTTTTACTTATTGTTTAAAGCTTTCGAACAGGAAATACGTGCTGAATGCTTAAACATTAATGATCCTGTGTGCACAGATAGTTGTGTTGAATTCTTTTTCAATCCAGACCCTGAACATGATGATAGGTACATAAACTTTGAGATAAATCCCATTGGCGCTTTTTTATTGGGGATAGGTGCAGATCGCTACAGCCGCGTGCTTATTAACGACGTTAGCCCTGAAATATTTGATATCACTACTTCAGTAACCAAGGGTTCAGTTCAGAGCTACAAGGGCCCACTGTGGACAGTCGAATATTTCAATTCCCTTTTATTTTATAGAGAAATATTATGGAGGGCAGGATTTTCGTTGTGGTAAGAGGATAAAGGCCAATTTTTATAAATGTGGAGATAAAACAAAATATCCACATTGGGGTTGCTGGAATAGAATTGATACTCCCCATCCTGATTTCCACAGGCCTGAGTTTTTTGGTGATCTGATACTGGGGTGAATAAGACTAAACAAAATTTTCGAGGACAGTTTTTAAGTCCTTTGAGATTTATGATGTTTTAGCAGTTTTTGAGATATTTTTTTTGTTATTTACTAAGTTAATTCGGAAATTTCTCTCATTAGTTTTTTGCTTTTTTATGGTATATTTTGCTGGGATTATTATAATGATAGAATACGTATAAGGTCACTCTCACATCTTTAAGGTTTTTAAAAGGTAGTTTTTAGACTTCTTAATTTTATACAAAAAAGATAGAGATAACCTCTATTCTTTTTCGGCATTTTGAAACGTCTGTTCGCTTTCGTGAATATCTTTACACCTCTTCGGAGGTGGGAGACAGGAAATGTATTGACAATAGTAATAATAAATGGTATATTTCAGATATAAAATAAAGATGACATGATATATCAAATAATTTTGTCACTTATATACATTGTATACTTTAGAGAAGGAGGATATCCATTTGTTTAATGAAAAGAAAAAGCCTTTATACATGCAAATATTTGAATACTATAAGCAAAAAATTAACAACAAAGAGTTGTTACCAAATGACCAACTTCCTACTGAGATTGAAATGGCAGAGATGTTTGGAGTAAGCAGAATTACAACAAAAAGAGCTTTGGAGGAGCTTGAGAGGGAAGGATTTATATATAGAAAAAGGGGACAGGGCAGTTTTGTTTCTGATTTACATCAACGCAAAATTAATGAATCTAATAGAAAAAATGTTATATCTATGATTATTCCTGCAACAACTATGCGTGGAAGAAATATGGATTATGTGAAAGGTGCAACCGATGTAATTAATCAAAAAGGCTATTATCTTGCCCTTCATATTACGGAAAATGAAACTCAAGAGAGAGAGATGTTGATGAATATTCCTAAAGATGGTATAAGTGGTATAATTTTTTACCCCATATCAAGGGCACATTTTGATCTCTTGTATATTATGCACATTACTGGCTATCCTATAGTAACAATAGATAAACATTTTGAATCTCTTCCGATAAGCTATGTTATATGTGATAACTTTAACGGAGCATATCAATCTGTTTCACATTTGGTTGAGTTAGGGCACAAGAATATTGCTTATATTGCGAGTTCTACTATTGAATCTATCAGTACAGTTAGACAACGTTTTTTTGGTTACTGTTCAGCTTTACAGGAGCATAATCTTAAGATAGAGAGAGAATTCGTAGTATTAGGATTAGCTGACCAAGTCAAGCATTTTAAAGATGAGATGGAAAAAACAAATTTTTTAAAAGCTAAATTGGAGAGGTTGTTAAAAAAGGGAGTGACTGCTATAATTGCAGAAAATGACTATATAGCCGTTTCTATACAAAAGATTTTGATTGACATGGGGGTTAAGATACCTAAAGAAGTATCTTTAATTGGATTTGATAATCTAGATGTATTGGAGCAGGTAGGTATTATGTTGACAACTGTAGAACAGAATTTTTATGAAATTGGTAAAGCAGCAGCAGATATTATTATTGAAATGCTTGAGAATGGAAAAAGAGAGCAGATCAAAAGGGTTGTACCCGTTAAGTTGGTTATTAAAGAATCTACAGGACCATGCAATACTGTAAAATGAATAATTAATGTAAATTGCAATTTTAAATGCAACACTTTTTAATTTTTACTTTTATACAAATTGCAAAACCCTACGTTATCAAGGAAAGGGTGGAGATTTTCGAGCGTAAGCGAGAAAATACTACCCCGACATCGACAACGTGCCTGAATGATATAACTATGTCTAGATCTATTGGCATTCCTGGCCAAAAGGCTTTAACTATACAGAATTATTATGTTTACTTCCCCGTGAGCATTTAAGTGTTTAAAAGATCGGCTTTTAGTGGTACACTTGTTTAAGCCATAGTGAGACTTCCTTGTATGGTTAGTGATTTTGGATATCTATATCATACAGGATTTCTCACTATGGTTCTATAATTTTTGGGGGTGTTGCATTTAATTTTACAACAGACCGACAAAATATATCAAAAAAATCAAATTAAATACATCTTGACAAATTGGCAAAGCTATGATATATTATAAACGTAATCAATGAAATGGAATGGTATATTAAAAGTGTTATGTAATGTTTCTTATTAGACATTGATATAACTTAATTTTATTATTGTGGACAATAATTTTTATGTTGAATGTAGTAGTGTATTTATCTGTTGTTGTATATCTTTTCTTATATTTTTTTATTATCTTAAAATGGTACCCCAATTATATGGACGCATTTTATTGATCTAGTATAGGAGTATTTCGTAAGGCATTTCGTAGGTTAGGTGTGATGGAAAAGGTTAAGGGCCGCTTCTTTTTTAAGTGTTTGGACAATTTAGTGGCGAATAGATCGAAACTTATTTTTAGAAGAAAATGCTTCGTTATTCTCGTTATGGTATATAAAAATAGGGTTTTAAATCATCGATAATTTATGCAAATTGTAGATAAAATTGGATGAGGTATCATGCAGGGTTTCCTACTTATACTTACTCCTATATACCATTATGGTTTTCAATTGAACGTAACCAATATCATTTAAACAAAAAATCAAAGGGAAATCCTGCTTGATATATAAAGTAAAACCCTAAAAATGGGGAATTTTGGGGTTTTACCACAATTTAATGATTTAAAGAATAGGAGGGGTATTCTTATGAAAAAAGCATTAGTATTATTGTTGGTGTTAATGTTGAGTATTTCTTTTATCTCCTGTAGCAGCTCTAATACTTCATCTTCATCAGATGCTTCATCTTCGCCAGGGCAAAAAGCTTCTAGTGGGAATGGTAAAAAAGTGCAAGTTATAGTATGGGGACTTAATCCGTTAGCTCCTGGTAGCGGTAATAAGGAAATGATAGACGAATTTAATAAGAGTCATGATAGTATTGAAATAGTACCTCAGACTACGCCTGGTACTGGTGGTTATGCTACACAAGACGTTTCAAAACTATTGGCAGCTATAGCAGCTGGCAACCCACCAGATATTACATGGTTAGACAGGTTTACTGCAGCTCAGTTTGCAGCTAGAGGAGCTCTAACACCTTTAGATGAATATATAGAAGCTAGTGGATTAGATATTAGTCAATATGCCGAATATACCGTTAAGGAAATAACATTTGATGGTAAAATATGGGCTCTGCCGTGGGATACTGATACGCGGATATTGTTCTGGAACAAGGATTTATTTAAAGAAGCAGGTTTAGATCCTGAAACACCTCCAAATACGTGGGATGAATTAAAGGAATATACGAAGAAGTTAACCAAAACTAACGAAAAAGGTGAATTTACACAAATTGGTTTTATACCTACTTATGGAAATACATCTATGTATTTATATGGTTTCCAGAATGGTGCGAAATTCTTAAGCGAAGATGGTAAGAAGGCATTACTAAATGCTCCCGAAGTGGTAGAAGCTTTGGAATTTGTGGTTGAACTTATGGATATGTTAGGTGGTGCGGAGAAAATTAATGCATATACATCAACATTTCAAAGCGAAGCAAATGATCCATTCTTAACTGGTCAGGTAGCTATGCTTATTACTGTTAATAATGCTATAAACACTTACACTAGATATAAACCTGATTTAAACTTTGGTGCAGCGTTGCCACCTACACCCACTGGCGAGAATAAAATTACGTGGAGTGGTGGTTGGTCTTGGGCTATTCCAAAGAAGGCAAAACATCCTAAGGAAGCATTTGAAGTTATAAAATGGTTGACAACTGAGGGTATAAAAGTACAACAAACTGCCGCAGCTAAGTATAATCAAGAGGAGTTAGGTAATAAATATTTTGCACCTTTCCCTGCTGCCTATGAACCTACAAATAAAGAGTTGCTAGAAACTTATGTTGATCCTATGGATAATGAGACAATAAAAAAAGCTATATATGTAGGAATGGATGCTATGAAAGTAGCTTTGCATAGACCTGTGTCGCCAGTAGGTGAAGTAATGTGGGTTGAACTTGGCAAAGCTTTAGACAAAGCTATATATCATGAACTGACGCCACAAGAGGCTTTAGATGCAGCCAATAAAGTGGTTCAGGAAGAGCTGGATAAGTTCTGGGCTAATTATAAGCCGTCTAATTAAGAAATTTTTTGCTTAAAATATATACTCCTATATGTAAAATGTTTTTACTAAAATACTATCATAATGTGATAAGGGAGAATTTTCCCTTATCACATTTCCTTATCATTTTTTATTAATGGGAGTGATTATATGATGAGATTAATAAGTAATCGAATGGCACGGAGAGAAGCTATAACAGGCTACATTTTTGCTTCTCCATGGATAATTGGATTTGTATTGTTTACTGCGTATCCAATAGTTGCATCTATAATATATAGTTTTATGGATTATAACATATTAGAAACTCCAAGATGGATAGGAATTAAAAATTACATTGATTTAATTAACGATCGAACATTTTGGTTATCGTTAGGTAATACATGTTATTATGTTATTTTTAATGTACCATTAAATATGATAATAGGTTTGTCAATAGCGTTGTTACTTAGTATGGATATAAAAGGTATAGCTGTATATAGAACTTTATATTATATGCCGTCAATAGTTCCGCTGGTAGCTAGTTCCGTATTGTGGTCGTGGATATTTAATCCTAATTTCGGTATTCTTACTCATACTGTTAGATTATTGGGGTTAACACCACCTGCATGGTTATCAGATCCGAAATGGGCTAAACCATCGTTAATAATAATGTCGTTATGGGGTGCTGGTGGTGGAATGATAATATACTTAGCAGGATTAAAAAATATACCAAGAACTTATTATGAGGCTGCAGAACTAGATGGTGCTAGCGTATGGAGAAAATTTATACATGTTACATTACCTATGCTCAGCCCTACATTGTTCTTTCAACTTATCATGGGTTTAATTGGTTCTTTTCAAGTATTTACTCAAGCCTTTGTAATGACAGGTGGAGGGCCTAATGAATCAACATTGTTTTATGTACTTTATTTGTACAGAAATGCATTTCAATTTTGGAAGATGGGATATGCTTCAGCAATGGCGTGGGTGCTTTTTGTAATAATAATGTTTTTAACATGGTTAAACTTTGTTATTTCAAAGTATTGGGTGTTTTATGACCAAGCTTAATTATAAGGTATTTTCCGTTAGGCTTGAAGAGGGGAGAGATACGTGATGAGTACAGTTACACGAAAATTTAATGCGTTGGATTTTATAATTGGTTCTGGATGGCAGGTACGTAGAGCTAGACGAAAATTTTTTTCTAAAATGTTTGCACATTTAGTTTTGATAGCAGGGGCAATAATATTTGTATTTCCATTATTATGGTTGGTGTCAACATCACTTAAACCAGATACACAGATATTTAAAGTACCTCCTGAATTAATACCGAGACCAATTATGTGGGAAAATTATACTAGAATGTGGAGACACTTTCCATTTTTAATGTTTTTAAAAAACACAGTGTTAGTAGTAGTACTAAGTATGGCAGGGGTACTTATATCAGCTCCATTAGTGGCCTATGCTTTTGCAAGGCTTAGATGGCCGGGAAGAAACTTTTTATTTATGATACTACTTGGGACTATGATGTTACCTGGTCAAGTTACTATGATACCATTATATATATTGTTTAACAAGTGGGGATGGGTTGATACGTTCTATCCATTGTGGGTACCTGCTTGGTTTGGTGGTGGTGCATTCAATATTTTCTTAATAAGACAGTTTCTAATGACAATACCTAAAGAACTAGAAGAAAGCGCAGTTATTGATGGTGCAAGTCACTTTAAAATTTATTGGAAAATAATGCTACCACTTATTAATCCAGTACTTACAACTGTAGCCATATTTCAATTTATGGGAGCATGGAATGACTTTATGGGGCCATTAATTTATATAAATGATCAAAGTAAATATACCTTATCGTTAGGTTTGCGAATGTTCCAACAGCAGACTAGTGCTTCTCAAACAGAGTTTGGTATGTTAATGGCGGCAACTACTATTATGGTTATACCCGTAATAATATTCTTCTTTTTAGGTCAGAAGCGATTTATAGAGGGTGTTATAATAACTGGTATGAAAGCGTAATAAACATGTTTATTTTAGGGAAAGTATTTAATTTTTATGAGTAGGACTATTAAGATTAACTCTTGAGTATCTACGTAACATTTTGCTTATACAAAATCTATGTAAAGAGATTAAATTTTACTTTAAAAGAAAGGAGCAATAAAAATGGAACAATATCTAAAGAAATTAAGGGAGATGCGTAAAAACAAAGACCTTGGCTACTGGGGAAGCAGGATTTTATCCCAGCTCGAGTATGGGCTCAAGTTATCGGAGGTTAAGGACCATCAGTTTGATGGCACGTTTTCAAAAGCTATCGATTTTGTGTACGGGGAGTTCAGCAAAGAAGGCGTCATCACAAGGTCCACATGTCAAAAGGCAGAGGAGATGATGGCAGAGCTTTCACAGGAGGCTAAGAGATTTAAGATAATCTGCGCTGCTCACGCTCATATCGATATGAACTGGATGTGGCGCTGGGACGAAACGGTGATGGTTACCCTTGATACCTTCAGGACCGTGCTCAACCTGATGAAGGAGTATCCTGACTTTACCTTTTCGCAGTCACAGGCATCTGTGTATAAAATACTGGAGGACTACGCACCCGAGATGCTGGGAGAAGTAAAAAGCAGGGTGAAGGAAGGGCGCTGGGAAGTCACGGCTTCTACCTGGGTTGAGGCTGACAAGAATATGCCAAACGGCGAGAGCATGGCCAGGCACATTTTATATACCAAGAGGTATTTGTCCAGGCTTTTGGATATCGACCCTGAGATTTTGAACCTTGATTTTGAGCCCGATACCTTTGGTCATAGTCAGAATGTGCCTGAAATCCTGCGCAGCGGTGGAGTGAAGTATTACTATCACTGCAGGGGTTATGAAGGACCTTACCTCTATAAATGGGTGGCGCCGTCGGGTAAATATATAATAGCGTACCGTGAACCATTCTGGTACAATGCGGAGATTCGCCCTGACATGGCGTTATACGTACCCAAATTCTGTACTCAGCATAATCTGGATACAATGCTGAAGGTGTACGGGGTTGGTGATCACGGTGGCGGGCCAACCCGCAGGGATTTAGAGAGGATAATAGACATGAATACCTGGCCGGTATTTCCGCAGATCCGGTTTGGCACCTTTGCCGACTTTTACAGGTTGGTGGAGAGTATCGCCGATGAGCTGCCTGAAGTGAAGGGTGAGCGCAATTTCATATTTACAGGCTGCTACACCAGCCAATCCAGGATTAAGATGGCCAACCGTATCAGCGAGGCAGCGCTAAATGAGGCCGAGATGTTCAACGCATTCTCAAGCTTTTGCGCTGGATACAGGTACGACGGCGGGGCTTTTGAAAGCGCGTGGCGGAATGTGCTTTTCAACCAGTTCCACGACATCATCCCGGGTTCGGGGACAATAGATACCAGGGAATATGCCATGGGGCTTTTCCAGAACACCATGGCCATAGCCAACAGCAGGAGGAGCCTATCGCTTCAAGCCATTGCTGCACAGATAGATACGTCGAAGTTTATCGTATCAGAAGAAGACGATAAGGATAGCGTATCTGAGGGGGCTGGAGCGGGATTTGGCGCAGCGCAGTTTAAGGTAACTCAATCTGAGAGGGGCAGGGGAAAGACACGCATATTCCACGTCTTCAATCCTGCGCCGGTGGAAAGAGATGAAGCGGCTGAGATAGTGGTTTGGGACTGGTTGGGCGATGTTGACAGGATGGTTTTCAGGGATGCTCAAGGTAACAAGGTTGAGCATCAGGTACTTGACAAAGGTTTTAACTCTTACTGGGGACATCACTACATGAGTGTGCTTATCAAGGCAAGAGTTCCTGCTTGCGGGTATAACACTTACATCCTGACGGAAGATGACGAGGTTGAGGCGGCATTGCCCTTCCCCAGGGATCCGCGGGTAGAGGGTATAGACCAGTTTGTCCTTGAAAACGATCATATAAGGGCTGTGTTCAGCAGCCGTGATGCGTCCATCGTATCGTTGATAGATAAGGCCACGGGAGAGGAGTTTATAAAGGGGTCACCTGCTGGCATCTTCAGGTTGATCGAAGAAGACCACAGTAAAGGTGGGACAGCATGGGTTGTGGGTCGCCACATGAACGTGATTGACTTGACCCGCGACGTTAAGATTAAGAAGGTGACTTATGGAGCAGGCAATATCAGACAGTCCATTGCTTATGAGTGCTCTTTCAGGGATTCCAGCTTGAAGGTAACTGTTTCACTGGATTATAACAGCCCTGTGCTGCGCTATGATGTGCAGTGCGACTGGCACGAGGTGGGCAAACCAGGCATAAGCGTGCCCCAGCTCAGCTTCTACATGCCTCTCGGGTATGAGTGTTCGTGCTATAAGTACGATATTCCCTTTGGCACCATAGAGCGGGAGGGGATGGATAGGGACGTTCCGGCCAACAGCTGGGCCTTGGGAGTGAGAAAGCAGCCGGGCGGGAAATCCGTAATGCTCGTCACGGATAGCAAATACGGGTTCAGATGTGTGAACAACTCCATGTCCATAACCTTGATACGTAGCTCTTATGACCCGGATCCCTATCCCGAGTTTGGTATACACAAGTTTAGTTTTGCCGTCTGCCTGGTGGATAATGACAGCAACAGGGAGCTTATCCAGAGGGCATATAACTTCAATCATCCGTTGAGCGTTATTTCCTCTTGTGTACACAAAGGCTCGTTACCTGCTTCTGGCAGCTTTATGAGGCTTGAGAAAGGGGATGTGGTGCTTTCGGCTGTTAAGATGGCCGAGGAACAGGGGAAAGCAAAACGGGTTGTGGTAAGGGTCTATGAGACCGAGGGTAAGGCTGCTAAAGTCGTGCTCAGGTTGTGGAAACAACCCGTACAAACTTATTATGTGGACTTAAACGAGTGTAGGATAGACAACGGCCTTAGCGTTTCTATAGATGGGGCATGTGTATCATTTGAGGTACAACCCTATAGCGTTGCCAGCATATGCGTTGAATTTGAGGAGTGAATGAGAAAATTTCAGGTGTGAATTTGAGAAATGATAAAGTTATGATATTATAAGCTATAAAACAAAGAAAATTCAAAAAGCGCAAAATGAATTTGTAATTTAGAGCAGAAATTTTTATAAGCATTTAATAACAAACGGAGGGATAATCGTTGCCTTATTTCTACAATAAAAACATAGAGCGTTCTTTGGACTGGGTGCTTAAAAAAATCCAAAAATCTATATACAAAGTGGTAGACGAGCTAAAAATAACCGCTTGGGTGACGCCGGAACCTGTGCCTTTTGAACAACGGATGACAGGTATTAAAAAAGAGCTTTCCATAGGTGATAAATGGGGTAATCTTTGGGATTGTGCTTGGTTTCATTTTACAGGTGTGGTGCCCGAATCCGCCGCAGGAAGCAATGTGGTACTTCTTATAGATATCAGCGGTGAGGCATGTATTGTGGATAGCAATGGGTGCCCTATTCAGGGGTTAACCCCAGCAGCTTCTACCTTTGATTATTCATTGGGATTTCCTGGGAAAAAGGTAGTGCCGTTGTTTAAAAACGCTCAGGGAGGAGAAGTCATAGATATTTGGGCTGATGCGGGGTGTAATGATCTCTTCGGTGTTTTAAAGGATGATGGCGTTATAAAGGAAGCATATATAGCTGTTTGCAATGAAACAATGCGAGAGCTTTATTATGATTTTGAAGTGCTTTATGAGCTTATGCAACATATTCCACAGGACAAAGCTCGATACCATAGCATTGCATGGGCTTTGATGGAAGCCTGTAAGGTGTTACGTAATTTCACTGAAGAAGAAGCAAAGGAAGCTAGAGCTATTCTTGCGCCAGAGCTTAGTAAAGAAGGAGGACATCCTTCACTTACCATAAGTGCTATCGGACATGCACATATTGATCTAGCTTGGTTATGGCCTATTCGTGAAACTATACGTAAGGGAGCACGTACTTTTTCAACTGTATTGGCTCTTATGGAGCGTTATACAGATTATGTATTTGGTGCAAGTCAGCCACAGTTATACCAGTGGATGAAGGAATACTATCCTTCCTTATACCAAAAGATCAAAGAGCATGTTTTTAAAGGTCGATGGGAACCACAGGGAGGCATGTGGGTAGAGGCCGATACCAATATTACAGGCGGAGAATCCCTCATACGCCAGATTTTATATGGTAAACGGTTTTTTAAAAAAGAATTTGATTATGATGTAAAGACTCTTTGGTTGCCTGATTCTTTTGGGTATACCGCTTCACTGCCACAGATTATGAAGAAATGCGGTATTGAATATTTTATGACTATAAAGCTCTCATGGAATGAATATAATAAATATCCACATCATACATTTTTGTGGGAAGGAATAGACGGGAGCAGTGTACTGGTTCACATGCCACCTGAAGGTACATACAACAGTTCGGCGGCACCTAGAGCCATAATAAAAGCTGAGAAGGAATATCTCGATAAAGGGGTTTCAGATCGATGCCTCATGTTGTTTGGAATAGGTGATGGAGGTGGAGGGCCGGGGGAGGAACACCTGGAACGATTGAAGCGTGAAAAGAACTTGGACGGTTTGGTACCAGTCGTACAAGAACCGGCAATTAAATTCTTTCAACGCTTAGAAAAAAACAAAAATAAGTATCAAACCTGGGTTGGAGAGCTATATCTGGAAAAGCATCAGGGTACCTATACAAGCCAGGCCAGAAACAAGCGCTATAACAGGAAGATGGAGTTGGAACTCAGGGAGTTGGAATGGGCCTGTGTTTTGAGCTTTCTTATTAGCGGATATCCCTATCCTCAAAATGAGTTAGAAAGAATTTGGAAAGAAGTCCTTCTATACCAGTTCCATGATATTCTACCCGGTTCTTCTATAAAGCGGGTATATGACGAATCTTTAGCTCGATATGAGATATTGATGAATGAGGTAAAGGAGTTAAAGCAAAAAGCTTACCTTTCTTGGATTAATACATTAGATGTTGGTGAGATGGTATGCCCCGTTGCTGTAATAAATTCTCTCTCATGGGAGAGAGATGAGTGGATCTCTGTAGAAGGTCAATGGCTTAAGGTCAAAGTTCCACCAATGGGTTACACCGTGGTTGACGCTTCAATACATCAGAGACAGGTTTGCGGTTTGATTGCAGGTGATAATTTATTGGAGAATGACAAACTGCGAATTAAGTTTGCTGCTGACGGAAGCATTGAGTCCATTTTTGACAAGGAATACAATCGGGAAGTCTTATCTACTGGTTCGTTTGCCAATAAGCTGGCAGTATATGATGATAAAGGAGATGCCTGGGATTTCCCTATATTCTATGATCAAATTCCTTGTGAGTTTTTTACTCTACAATCAGCTAGCTTTTATATTGATGGCCCAAAAGCTGTGGCTAATCAGGTATATCGTTATGGTGCATCTACCATTGAACAGAAAGTTGTTCTCACGCTAGGAAGCCGTCGAGTGGATTTTATTACCAAAGTTGATTGGCATGAATCCAATAAGATGCTTCGTACTTCATTCCCCGTTAATATTCATACAAATGAGGCTACATGTGACATACAGTTTGGAAACATAAAACGGCCTGTACACCGTAATACTAGCTGGGAAATGGCTAAATATGAGATCTGTGCTCATAAATGGGTAGATCTTTCTCAGAAGGACTATGGTGTAGCACTCTTGAATGACTGCAAGTATGGTTACAAGGTTCTAGATAATGTGATTGATTTAAATCTGTTGCGTAGCGCTACTTATCCCGATTCTGAGGCTGATCGCGGTGTACATGAGTTTACCTATGCGCTTTATCCTCATCCTGGAGATCATGTTGAGGGAGGAGTTGCTAGAGAGGGCTATGAATTGAATATACCCCTTAATGTGATTCCCTTAGATGCTTGTAAGAATGGAGCTATGCCACGAGAGAAGACTTTTATGGAGGTGGAAGCCAGGAATATTATTATAGAAACGGTAAAAAAGGCTGAAGACAGCGATGATATTATTATCAGACTGTATGAAAATAGTGGCGCAGGTACCAAAACAAAAATAAAGTTTTATTTCACTTTCAAGTCTGTGTGCTTGGTTAATATGATGGAGGAAGAGATCGAGATGTTGAATATGGAAAAAAATGGTGTCGAGCTATATTTCCGGCCCTATGAAATTCATACCCTTAAAGTGTCTACAAAATAATGGTCTAGTTGTTTTACTGAATCTTGTTTAAGACGTTTTAGCGGTTAACTTGGCCGAATTGAAGGTCTAACATAAGCGAAGAAAATTTTGTGAGAAATCTCTTGTTAACCCCTTGACATATATCAACTTTCTTTATATTATTAATGTAAAATATTAAAACATAGAAACAGCCAAATTCGATGAACGGGAAGAGTAGGCGGCATGGCCAGGTCACAGAGAGCCGGGGATGGTGGGATCCCGGTACCGATGGGTGCCGTTGAATGGGCCCGGGAGAAGTTGTGCGAACTTCAAGTAGCATGAACCGGTAGTCCACCGTTAAAAGGACAGGGTATCGAAGCGCAAGCTTCTGTACCTGGAACGAGATGGCTGCGTTTAGGTGGCTAGCGGAGTGCTCAGGCATTTCGCCCTAAAGGGTGAAATGCCTTTTTTGATATAACCGCCATCTAATCCGGCCGAAATTGGGTGGCACCGCGAGGGGTACCTCGTCCCATGTGGATGAGGTACCCTTTTTTCGTTATATTTCTTTGAGTTGGCTTAAAATCAACTTGCTGAAGATTTTGTTTACACAGATTGGTTGCACTTATTGTGCTGAAGATTTTGTTATGTACTGCTTTAAATAAATATTTTTCGGTTTGCACCATTTAGATGTTTGGCAAAACATTTAGACATCATTAGCCTTTCACAGGCTTCGCAGGAGACATTATAAGCTTTTGAACAGCATTTTATTTAAAAATTTAACTCAATAACGAAAGGAGTGAGCAAAAATGATATTTCCTAGTGAACCGGAGTTTAGAAAATTGAGGGAAAAAGGCGGCGTTGTACCCATGGTGTTGAAACTGAATGCCGATGAGCTTACTCCAATTGGCTTGTTTTACAGTTTAAAGGGTAAGAAAAAATTTCTGCTTGAAAGCGTGGAAAGCGGCAAGAACTGGGGCAGATACTCCTTCCTGGGCTGTAACCCTTACATGATGATTAGCAGCTATGGAGACCAGGTATTTATAGAGAAAGATGGCAAAACCGAGATTGTCACCGGTAAAGTTCTTGACGAGGTAAAAAAGCACATAAGCCGATACGGCACGGCATCGGGGATGGAACTACCTCCTTTTGCAGGGGGCGCGGTGGGGTATGTGGGCTATGACGTGGTGAGGCAGTACGAAAAGCTCCCCGACAAAAATCCGGATTTAATTCAGGTGCCAGAGGCTTATCTGATGTTCTACAAAGATATCATAGTGTACGACCACTTTTATCACATTGTATCCATTATCTGCAACGTATTGCCGGAGGACGAGGTAGAATACAGCGATGTTGTAGATAGATTGATCTGGATGAAAGATGAAATTATCAAAATGGAAGAGATTCATCCACTTGATATGACAAGCGGCCTGGAGGACATTTATTCCAATTACGATAAGGAGAGCTTTTGCGGAATTGTCCAAAGAGCAAAAGAGTATATAGCCGCCGGGGATGTGTTTCAGGTGGTTCTATCCCAGAGACTGACTGTAATCACTCATACCAGGCCATTTGACGCTTATAGAAAGCTGCGCTTTCTCAATCCTTCACCGTATATGTTTTATATAGACTTTGAAGATTTCCAAATCGTTGGTTCATCCCCAGAAAGCCTGGTGAGCGTTGAGGGACGAACGGTAAAGACCAACCCTATAGCTGGCACTAGGCCAAGGGGCAGAACAAATGAGGAAGACGAGAGATTAAAGGAGGAACTTCTTGCGGATGAGAAAGAGCGGGCCGAACACGTAATGCTGGTGGACCTGGGCAGAAACGATATCGGCAAGGTGAGCGAATTTGGTTCGGTAAAAGTTGACAGATTTCTAGGTGTGGATATGTATTCGCATGTTATGCATATAGTCTCCACCGTGTCGGGTCGGCTCAAGGATGACAAGGATTGCTTTGATGCCCTGGTGGCCTGCTTACCGGCCGGCACAGTATCAGGCGCCCCCAAGATAAGGGCCATGGAGATAATCGATGAGCTGGAGAATACAAGGCGAGGCATATATGCGGGGGCGATTGGATACTTTGCTTATACGGGCAATATGGATATGTGTATAGCCATAAGGACAATTGTTTTCAAAGGTCAAAAGGCGTATATCCAGGCAGGTGCAGGGATTGTATACGATTCTGTTCCCGAACTTGAATACCAGGAGACGCTCAACAAGGCTATGGCACTTAAGGAGGTGCTCTGAGATGGTGATTTTGATCGATAACTATGACTCGTTCACCTACAATTTGTACCAGTACATTGGCGAAATCTATCCCCATGTAGAAGTGGTCAGAAACGACGAGGTGACGGTGGAGCAGGTTATAGATTCAGGGGCCAAGAGGATAGTGCTGTCGCCGGGGCCGGGCAGACCTGAAGATGCCGGCATATGCGTAGAGCTTATAAGAAAGCTTAATGGCCAGATTCCCCTTCTCGGCATTTGCTTGGGGCATCAGGCCATAGGATATGCTTACGGTACCAAAGTGGTGCGCGCCGATAGAATACTGCACGGTAAGACCTCCATGGTGATACACAACGGGAAAGGTATACTGTGCGGCGTAAAAAATCCCATACGCGCAACCAGGTATCATTCCCTGGTGCTGGATGAGAAGAGCCTACCGCCGGAGCTGGAGGTTACGGCCCGTACGCCGGACGGCACCATTATGGCGGTGAGCCACAGAAGCCTGCCAGTATACGGCATACAGTTCCACCCTGAGTCTATTTTAACAGAGCATGGAAAGAAAATATTGAGGAATTTCATGGGAGGGATTATAGGTGTTGAGTGAAGCGCTGAAAAAGATAGTGTCGGGCGAGCATTTGACTCAGCAGGAGGCGGCGTTGGCCATGGACGATATAATGGATGGCAACGCTACGCCGTCGCAGATAGGCGCTTTCCTGGTGGCGCTGCGCATGAAGGGGGAGACCATTCCCGAGATAACCGGATGCGCCGTTTCCATGAGGCTTAAGGCTAAAAGAGTGGAGCTAGATGACTATGCAATAGATACCTGCGGCACCGGGGGGGATGGCGGCAGAACTTTTAACATATCAACGGCTGTGGCAATTATCGCTGCGGCTGCCGGGGTGAAGGTGGCAAAGCACGGCAACAGGGCGGTGTCCAGCAAAAGCGGAAGCGCCGATGTGCTTGAGGCTTTGGGCGTCAAGATTGAGATGTCGCCTGAGATGGTAGTGGAGTGCATCAAAAGAACGCACATAGGCTTCCTGTTTGCTCCCCATTACCATGTGTCCATGAAGAATGTAGTTGGGCCACGGAGAGAGCTGGGGGTAAGAACTATCTTTAACATACTGGGGCCGCTCACCAACCCTGCTGGCGTTAAGGGTCAAGTCTTAGGGGTGTATGACAGGCGGCTGGTGCACAGCCTGGCGGAGGTGCTCAAGAACCTGGGTACTCAAAGGGCACTGGTGGTGCATGGCATGGATGGGCTTGATGAAATTACCACCACCACAAGGACAATTGTGAGCGAGATTAAGGGCGGAGAAATAATCGATTATGAGATAGACCCAGCTGAATATGGTATCCCTTATGCGAGGCTACAAGACATTGCAGGTGGTGATGCAAAACACAATGCTGAGTTGATAATGAGGATATTAAAAGGTGAAAGAGGGCCGGCACGGGATATAGTCCTGTTGAATGCTGCCGCTGCGCTGTATGTCGGCAATGCCGCCGAGAGCATAAGGGAAGGGCTTGAAAAAGCCACGTATCTGATCGATTCAGGCGCGGCATATGAAAAATTAAAAGAATTCATAAGGGTGAGCAGGGAGGTGGGCCATGTTTCTTGACGAGATAGTGGCTTACAAGAAAAAGTGCGTGGAGGAGCAAAAGCGAAAGAAGCCGTTAAAAGTGCTGGAAAAGGAGATACAACTTGCGCCTCCACACAGAAATTTTGCTAAAGCGCTGCGCCAGAGCAGCTGTGGGAGTCAAGATGAAGTAAAGATTATTGCCGAGATAAAGCGGGCATCCCCCTCCAGAGGCGTTATAAGGGAGGATATAGTGCCAGTTGATGTTGCCAGGATGTATCAGGAGGGCGGGGCGGATGCTATCTCGGTTTTGACCGAGGATAAGTACTTTATGGGGTGCGATGCTTTCCTGCAGCAGGTCAAACAGGCGGTCTCCTGTCCCGTACTTAGAAAGGATTTTATAGTAGACTCATATCAGTTGTATCAGTCAAAGGCGCTGGGAGCCGATGCCGTCCTGCTCATAGTGGCTGTCTTGGGGAAGCGTTTGAAGGAGTTTTACAGCCTGGCAAAATCCCTGGGGCTGGAATGCCTGGTGGAGGTCCACGACAAGAGGGAACTTGAAATTGCGCTGGATTGTGGAGCAGAAGTGATAGGTATAAACAACCGGGACCTTAAGAGTTTCAAAGTAAGCCTTGATACCACCGAAAGGCTCATAAAGATAATCCCCAGGCATACTGTGAAGGTGTCGGAAAGCGGCATAAAGTCGGCTGAGGATATAAGGCGCCTTAAGTCCATGGGGGTGGATGCCTTTTTGATAGGCGAAACCTTGATGACGGCCAGCGACGTGGTAGGGACTCTCAGGAGGTTTAAGGGGATGATTGTATGACGATCCTCTTTAAGGATGCTCAATATTTATAATGCGACGGATATGCAGGGCGTTTACTGTAGACTAGGTTTAAGGTCGACGGCGTGGCAGACACCATAGGGGCTTTTAATGGCCAATAATAAATAGGTGCTCTTGAATAAGGTACTCTAGGGGGCATTTGGGGAGGTGGACCTTAAGGTGGTTAAGATAAAGATATGCGGCCTTAAGAGGTATCAGGACATTGATTACGTCAACGAGTTAAAAGTTGATTATGCGGGGTTTGTGTTTGCGAAAAGTCCCAGAAGGGTGGATTTGCAGCACGCCGAAAGGCTGATTGCCCGGCTGGATAAAGGCATAAGAAAAGTGGGGGTGTTTGTTAACCAAAGCCGGGAATTTATAAAAGAGGCTTGCAGCGCTTTAGGCCTTGATGTGGTTCAGCTTCACGGGGATGAAACCCCTGACGAGGTCGCCGCATATGCCGTGTACGGCGTTGAGATGTGGAAGGCCATACGGGTAAAAGGCGAAGATGGTTTGGTACGGGCTGGCGAATACCGGGTGGATGGCATACTGTTGGATGCGGCGGTGCAGGGAAGGTATGGAGGAACGGGCCAAACGTTTGACTGGGGTTTATTAGAAGGCGTGTCGTTTAATAGTAAGCTTATTTTGGCAGGAGGGCTTAATTCACACAACGTGTGTTCAGCCATAGCTAGAGTAAAGCCGTATGCTGTGGACGTCAGTAGCGGCGTGGAAACTGGCGGATTTAAGGACTACAAAAAGATGAAAGAATTTGTAGAAAGGGTGAGGAGCTTTGAAAAGCATAACAGGTAGATTTGGCATATTTGGGGGTCAGTATGTGCCCGAAACGGTAATGAATGCGTTGATCGAGCTTGAAAAGGAATTCAACGCTGCCATACAGGATGAGGATTTCATGCAGGAGTACCGCTATTACCTAAGGGAATATGCGGGGCGGCCCACTCCGCTGTATTTTGCACAAAACCTTACCGAGAAATTGAGCGGGGCCAAGGTGTACCTAAAGCGTGAGGATTTGAATCACACGGGGGCACACAAGATCAACAACGTTTTGGGACAGATACTCCTGGCCAAACGAATGGGGAAAAAGAGGGTGATAGCCGAAACTGGGGCCGGCCAGCACGGTGTAGCTACCGCCACCGGTGCTGCTATGTTTGGCATGCAGTGCGAGATCTTCATGGGCAAAGAAGATGTAAGGAGGCAGGCTTTAAACGTGTTTAGAATGCGGCTTCTTGGGGCCAAGGTACACAGCGTAGAATCGGGTACCGGCACTTTAAAGGATGCCGTCAACGAAGCCATAAGGGACTGGGTAACCAGAATAGAGGACACATTTTATGTGATGGGTTCGGTGGTGGGGCCTCATCCTTATCCAACCATCGTAAGGGAGTTTCAAAAGGTGATAGGGGAAGAGGCCAGGGCACAGATATTGGAAAAGGAAGGGAGGTTGCCGGATTATGTCATTGCCTGTGTAGGGGGTGGAAGCAATGCGATGGGCATATTTCATCCCTTTTATCACGATAAGCAAGTAAAGCTGATTGGCGTTGAAGCCGCGGGATTGGGATTGGAGACCGGAAAGCACGCGGCTACAATGGCAAAGGGGAGCGTGGGCGTGCTGCACGGCATGAAGACATTGCTCCTTCAGGACAGCGAAGGGCAGGTCATGCCCGTACATTCCATTTCGGCAGGGCTTGACTATCCGGGGGTAGGCCCAGAGCACGCGTATTACAAGGAAATCGGGAGGGCCGAATATGTCGCCGTGACAGATAGGGAAGCAGTGGAGGCTTTTGTGGAGCTATCCAGAACAGAGGGGATAATTCCGGCTCTGGAAAGCGCCCATGCAGTGGCCTATGCATTGAAGCTGGTTCCACAGCTACCGAAAGATAAAATAGTGATCGTAAATCTATCAGGCAGGGGAGATAAAGATGTTGAGACAGTTGCAAGCTTGCCGGAGGTGGAACTATGAACATGATGGACTTGACTATGAACAGGATTGATATGGTGTTCAATGATTTGCGGGAGAAAGGCAGCAAAGCGCTTATTACCTACATCACAGCCGGGGATCCCAATCTTGGTGCCACTGCCGACTTGATCATTGAAATGGAAAAGGCGGGGGCGGATATCATCGAGCTGGGCATACCCTATTCCGACCCTCTGGCTGATGGGCCGGTCATTCAGAGGGCCTCGGCGAGGGCGCTCAATAATGGCATAAAAATAGCCGATATAATGAACATGGTAAGGTCAGTCAGGCAGGCCACACAGATTCCTCTGATATACCTGGTCTATTATAACTCGGTATTTAAATACGGTATAGATAGGTTTGTGAAAGAAGCACACGATGTTGGCATAGATGGAATTATAATTCCTGACCTGCCTTTGGAGGAGAGGGGAGAGGTTTTTGACATAACAAAACAATACGGCATACACCTTATCCCACTCGTTGCGCCTACATCCCATCAGCGAATCCCGAAGATTGTTGAAAACGCAGGCGGGTTTGTGTACTGCGTTTCCACAACCGGTGTTACCGGGGAAAGGGACGAGATTCAAACCAACATAAAGGACTATATGGAAGAGGTGTCAAGATATACAGATATGCCCAAAGCCATAGGGTTTGGTATATCAAACCCGGACATGGCATCGCAGCTTAAGGACTACTGTGACGGCATAATCATAGGTAGCGCCATAGTATCGCTGATAGAGAAGGCAGCCAGCAGAGATGAAATGCTCGACAGCGTATACCGTTTTATAAGAGGTGTTAAGCGAGTTTTGTGATGCTTTAAAAGACATGATAATTATCTTTAAAAATCAGCTTGCGGTTTGGGGTGTGTAATGGGCTGCTTTTTCATTGAGCCTTTATTAAACCACATAAAAAGAGGCCAAATGAAAAGCGTAACATTATTGGGTGCAGCAGCGTACAATAACTTGACAAAAAAATGTATGAGTACTATCCTTAAGATGATAAATTAGGTTGTATAAAATACTGAGGAGCTGAGAAGTTATGTCGGACAAGATGGTCAATGCCCAGGGCTTGACCGAGGAGGAATTTTTAAGGCAATATGATCCAGATAAATATGCTACCAGCAACCCCGCGCTGACGGTGGATATGCTGCTTTTTACATTGCAGGACGATGAAAAAACTGACGTAGCCGGAGTACCTCCTAAGCATGTAGAGGTGCTGATGATAAAGAGGGGCGACCACCCTTTCATGGGCAGATGGGCTCTTCCCGGAGGATTTGTCAGCCGCAATGAAGATCCGGAAGATGCGGCCCTGCGTGAGCTCAAGGAGGAAACAGGTATAGATGAGATCTATATGGAACAGCTCTATACCTGGGGCGCGCCTGGGCGGGACCCGCGCACCCATGTGGTTAGCGTTTCATACATGGCGCTGGTTGATAGTTCAAAGCTGAAGGTCAAAGCTGGGGATGATGCCAGCGACGCCAGATGGTTTAAAGTAAGCCTTGAGGTTTTGACCAAGGAGAAAGATGTCATTGAAAACGGCTACGCTGAGAGAGTTAAATACAGGCTTGTGCTTTGCGATGGCCAAGAGGAATTGTATGGCGTAGTGGAAGTTATAAAAAGCATTGAGAAAGGCATTGTCAAGACAAAATACAGGCTTGTTGAAACGCAGGGCATTGCCTTCGATCACGCTGTCATAATTACTTACGGCTTGCTGAAGCTCAGAAGAGATGTTTGGCTTACGCCTGTTGTTTTCAGCATTTTGCCCAAATGTTTTACCATGTTGCAGCTTAAGGGAGCTTATGAGGCCATATTGAATACGACGTTTGGGATGGACGAATTTGTCGAAAAGATCGTGAGGACGGGTATGGTCATCGAAGTTAAAAACGGAGATGCACGTACATACGCTGAGAAAGATAAATTGTATATGTTCAATCCCGAATGGGATTGTGATGGTGTTATATAAAAATCCTATGCGCTAGGAGATGAAGAAGTTGGTTAGGATTGATTGGAAGGAAAAGAAGAACCTCACCATGCTCACCGACTTTTATGAGCTTACCATGTCCAACGGCTATTTTGAGCATGGGCTTAAGGACACGATAGCATATTTTGATATGTTTTTCAGGAAAGTGCCCGACGGTGGCGGCTTTGCCATCATGGCGGGGGTTGAACAGCTGATTGAATACTTAAAAAATCTGCGCTTTACGCCTGAGGACATAGAATACCTCCGCAGCAAGAAGATGTTCAGCGAAGAGTTTTTAAAATATCTTGAAAATTTCAAGTTTGAGTGCGATGTATGGGCAATTCCTGAGGGTACGCCCATATTCCCCAATGAGCCCATTGTAACGGTTGTAGGGCCGGTCATCCAGGCACAGTTTGTCGAAACCATGGTGCTTCTAACGATAAACCATCAGAGCTTAATCGCTACCAAAGCCAACCGTATCGTACGAGCAGCGCAGGGAAGGCCGGTTATGGAGTTTGGTTCCCGTCGGGCGCAGAGCTACGATGGGGCGGTGCTGGGCGCCAGAGCCGCCTATATAGGTGGATGTGTGGGCACTGCCTGCACTATAGCTGAAAGGGATTTTGGAGTGCCTGCCGTGGGGACCATGGCCCACAGTTGGGTGCAGATGTTTCCGTCGGAAGTGGAGGCATTTCGTGCATACGCAAGGACATATCCCGATAAATGCGTACTGCTGGTGGACACATACAACGTATTGAAGAGCGGCGTGCCAAACGCTATTAAAGTATTTAAGGAAGAGATAGTCCCCAGAGGCTACAGGCCTCAGGGTATACGGATAGACAGCGGTGATATCGCATATCTGTCCAAAAAAGCGCGGCAGATGCTTGACGAAGCTGGGTTTAAGGATTGCAAGATCATCGCTTCAAGCTCGCTGGATGAATATATCATCAGGGATTTACTGCAGCAAGGGGCTGCCGTTGATGCCTTTGGGGTGGGTGAAAAACTCATTACCTCCAGCAGCGACCCGGTGTTTGGAGGAGTATATAAGCTGGTAGCAGTACAGCAAAACGGGAGAATTATACCAAAGATAAAGATAAGCGAAAATGTTGAGAAGATAACCAATCCAGGCTTCAAGCAGGTGTACAGGTTGTATGATAGAGAGACCGGTAAAGCCATTGCCGACGTGATTACTCTACACGACGAAGTGATAGATGATACTCAGCCGTACGAGATCTTTGACCCAATACACACCTGGAAGCGAAAAACAGTTACAAACTTTTTCGCACGGAAGCTTCTCGTTAAGATATTTGATAAGGGCAAGTGTATATATAAGAGCCCTGATATTCATAGCATAAGGAAATACTGTCAGGAACAGGTAAATACGCTGTGGCCAGAGGTATTGAGGTTCGAAAATCCTCACAATTATTACGTGGACCTCTCTAAGCCCTTGTGGAATTTGAAGCAGGAGTTGCTCAATAAATACGGTAATATATAAAGGCGTAATTTCTAAAGACGGACATTAAAAACATTTAGGGGATGTGTATCGATAAAGGGAATTAAGATATATTGAAATAGAAAGGGGGAGTAAGGCACATTGCCTGCTGACTCTTAGCTTGTAAACGATAAAGCAGGCGTGTGCCTGATTTAGATGAAAATACTGGTTACACCGACGTCTTTTAATCGAGAAGTGTGTCCTGAGGCATGGCACATGCTAGAACAGTTTGCTAGCGAGATTGTCTGTAACCCCTATAACCGCCCGTTGATGGCCGATGAGCTTATCCCACTGCTTGAAGGCGTTGACGGATATATAGCGGGTGTGGATGATGTTTCCGCTAGGGTGATAGATAAGGCGCCTTCTACCCTTAAGGTGATTTCGAGGTATGGAGTTGGATATGACCAGGTGGATATCAAGGCCTGCGGACAACGGGGAATCGTGGTTACGAATACGCCTGGGGCCAATGCTGAATCGGTGGCAGATTTAGCGTTTGGGCTCATGCTTTCAGTTGCAAGACAGATTCCATATGCTGATGAACAGACAAAGAGGGGCGGTTGGCCGCGCATAACAG
The DNA here is from genome assembly GCA_000526435.1 of Caldicoprobacter oshimai DSM 21659. Taxonomy (GTDB): domain Bacteria; phylum Bacillota; class Clostridia; order Caldicoprobacterales; family Caldicoprobacteraceae; genus Caldicoprobacter; species Caldicoprobacter oshimai. The sequence goes on along the minus strand of JAGB01000001.1, from coordinate 580,617 downwards.
GCCTTGAGTTGTACGGAAAGACCCTTGGAATTATAGGTTTGGGGGCCATAGGTAAGGGTGTGGCAAGGCGAGCAAAGGGTTTTTCTATGAGGGTGCTAGCATATGACCCGGCGATAGATGAGGCTTTTTGTAGGCAATACGGGGTTGAAATTTCCTCCATCGAAGAGGTATTGTCAAAGTCCGATTTTATATCGCTGCATTTACCACTCAAAGACGAGACCAAGCACATCATCAATTCAAACACCATCTCCATGATGAAGGATGGTGCTATTTTGATCAATACAGCACGAGGTGGACTGGTGGACGAACAGGCGGTGTATCGGGCTTTGAAGGCGGGCAAATTAAGGGGATTTGGCACGGATGTGTTTGAGGTTGAACCTCCAGGGAAATCGCCGCTGTTTGAGTTTAAAAACGTTGTGGTAACACCCCATATGGGCTCAAGCACGGTGGAGGCAATAAACGCCATGGCCAATCTGGCAGTCAAAAACCTCATCGATGTTTTGACCGGAAAGGAGTGTCCCTACATAGTAAACCGTGAATATTTAAAGATAGTATGAAAATAGTATGAAATTGGATTTTCTGATACGCCCATGCAAGAAGTGCATGGGCATTTATTTTTTGGCTTTAAGCTCCACTTGATATATCGAATGCCGTCGAATTTCCGATGATAAAAGATATTGACACTGTTACAATACCGTGTTAGTGTAATAGTGTACCAGTTCACCGATACACTATCAAGTACTGCTGGCTGTTGTATAAGACTATGGAGACTGAAATGGTTATTTTTATAAGATGGTAGAATCGATGACATGAGGGGGAAAATCACTGTGAAGTTGAAGAGGGCTGCCTTGAATATCGTCATTGACCCCGATGCTCCCATACCTATTTATATGCAAATCATAATTCAAATAAAGGGTCTGATTGCAAGCAAGGTCCTTGCACCCGGCGATAAGTTACCTTCTGTGAGAAAGCTCAGCCGTCAGCTGGGGGTAAATCCCAATACTGTGGCGCGGGCATATCAGGAACTAGAACGAGAGGGTATTATACGTACAACTCGTGGAATCGGGGCGTTTGTTGGCAAACCAACTCTTAAAGTTTCAGCACAGCAGCGTTCAGAGTTCATGAGCAGGATATTGGATTATCTGTTTACTGAGGCGTACCATCTCCAGTACAGCAAAGAGGAGCTTTACTCTATGTTCATGCAGCGGCTTGAGCAGTGGAATCCGGATAAAAGCTGCTGAATCTACAAGCCGGACACCTAAGAATGATGAGGGGGTCATAGTGTGGTTGAGATAAAGGAAGTTAAGACACGAAAGGATTTGAAGCAATTCGTCTATTTCCCTTATAAGCTGTATGCGGGGAACAAATACTGGGTTCCGCCTCTTGTAATGGATGAGATGAATACCCTCCGCCGGGATAAAAATCCCGCTTTTGAGTACTGTGAAGCCAGGTACTGGCTGGCGCTTAAGGATGGTGAAGTCGTAGGGCGAATTGCCGGCATTATAAATTACAAATACATAGAGAAGTGGGGGCAAAAGAATGCACGATTTGGGTGGATAGATTTTATAGATGACCCTGAGGTATCAAAGGCTTTGCTTGCAACTGTGGAGGATTGGGCAAGGGAAAAGGGGATGACAGGCCTGCATGGGCCTCTGGGTTTTTGCGATCTTGACAGGGAGGGTATGCTGGTAGAAGGTTTTGATGAGATGGGCACTTTTACTACTATTTATAATTATCCATATTATCCAGTTCATTTAGAGAATAACGGTTACGTTAAAGACGTGGACTGGTTGGAATACGAATTGGAGGTTCCGCCGCAGTTACCTGAGGTTATACAAAGGGCTTCACAAGACGCTTTGAGGAGGTTTAACCTTAAGGTACTGGACGCCAAAAAACCAAAAGATTTCCTTCCTTATGTCAAGGGTATTTTTGCGCTTTTAAACGAAGCATATAAGGACCTGTATGGAGTGGTACCATTGACCGATATGCAGATACAGCTGTACACCAAGCAGTACTTTGGCTTTATAAATCCGGACTATGTAAAGGTGATTCTGGATCAAAATGATGAGGTAGTGGCATTTGGCATCGCATTTCCATCTTTGACGCAGGCGATGAGGAAAACAAATGGAAGGCTTTTGCCCTTTGGATTCATACACATTTTGAAAGCTTTAAAGAAGAATGATACCATCGATTTGTGTCTAGTAGCGGTAAAACCTGAACTGCAGGGCAAGGGCGTGAATGCCATTTTGATGAGCGAGATTCACAAGGAATGCATCAAAAACGGCATAGTCAAAGCGGAATGCAATCCCCAGCTGGAATCTAATGTGAAGGTTCGATCTCAGTGGAGACATTTTAACTTTAGGCAACACAAGCGGAGAAGGTGCTACATAAAGTACCTTTAATGATAACCAGGAAAAAGCTCCTGGCGAAAATGACTGGTTTGGATACCAGCTTCGCCAGGGGCAAATTGTTTATGCTATATTATAGCTTAAATGCCTTTTCGATCTCAGCTACCTGTTCATCATTGATGGTCACTAGCTCTCCCAAGTCCTTGGCTGCTATGATGGCCTTGGCGCTGTATTCGGCTACCTCCAGCCTGTCGAAGGCATTGAGCAGGCTACTTCCGGTTACGATGACGCAGTCGTTTTCCACCAACACCACCGACGTTTCCTTGGAGAATGCATCTGCTGTCATCTCGGGCTGCATGAAGGTACACCCAAAGGGCAGTTTTGGTATGTTGCGCAACATTATGTAGCTCTCGGGTATGGTCTTGGTTTCAAAGTTCTCATCTGTGACGGCAAAGGCCATGATGTTTGGCGGGTGCGCAATGAGCACCGAATTGATGTGAGGATGCTTGTCATATATAGCCTTGTGCAGCAGCACTGAACGACTGGGGTTTTTCCCTGCTTCCTTCCATCCGTTTTCAATGCGTACCAGGTCTTCCTCTTGGAGATACTTTCTATCCAGTCCATAGGGCGTGATTATGAAGGAACCGTCGCTCAGCCTTTGAGAGAATGTACCCTGCGTGCTGGTGAAAAGCTGTTGGTCATAAGCGCGGTGTATGAGCTGGCACATGTTCCGCCTGGCTTCCCTTTCTTCGCTGCTAAACCTTTTGGGAATGAATTCGTTCAGCGTGACATCCTGCTTGTTTTTGGATATTTCAATGTGTCTATCGGTTAAGCTCCTGGGGTTCCCAAGCCTTCGGGCTTTTAGTTCAAGCTTTGCGCAAAAATCCAGGGTTTCAAAGGCCATAAATGCTTCAAACAGGTTTTTGCCACCCGTCACCACCCCGTGATTTTCGAGTATAACGGTTTTAAAGCCCTTTTCGAATTGGGCCGCAATCTTTTTACTCAGGTCTCTGCTCCCTGGCAGGCCGTATTCCGCTATTCCGACCTGGCCACATATCAGATGTACGTTGGGTATGAGCCTTGTGTTTGGTATTTGACGCACTATGCTGAAGGCTACAAGCGCAGGTGGATGGGCATGAATTATGGCCTTTATATCAGGCCTTTTCTGATAGATCATCTCGTGAAAAGGGAGCTCAACTGAAGGTTTGTGGATTCCTTCTATGCTCCCATCAGGCTTTACGCGAATTATGTCATTTCGGCGCAGTGAGCCTTTGTCAATTCCGCTGGGAGTGATCCATATATCGCCATTGTCGTCAAGGATTGATATGTTGCCACCCGATGTGGTGGTCATACCGTAGCGATATATTCTCTCCATGATCATCACTATTTGATCCGCTGGATGCAATAGTTCGAATTTCAAGGTTTTGGCCTCCTTTTTCTTAAGACTACTTTTTCTGTTAAAATTGGTGCTTGATTTTGCTGAAAACTCAATTCGGTCAAATAATAACGAAAAGGGGTATTAAACTCCCCTTTTCGTTTGATTATGTTTTATTTTGTTGCTAAAACCTTTTTCAGTCTTGCAAACCTTGGCAATCCGTTTTCGAAAGGCGGTCTGGATTCACCTTGGATGAGCGGCATAGCGTACTTGATGAACTCTTCAGTGACGCCGTTTCCGTCCTTGTTTATCCATTCGCGCGGTACCTTCTTCTCTACGTTGGCAACATCAGTTAGGTTGACCAATTTGATGTTGCACTTATATTCGGGCCCTTCTGCCCTCTCAAATGCTATCATCTTATCGGTAATGCCCTGTACCGCGTACTGTACAGCGGCCTGTCCTGCAAGGTAAGCTTCGTTTACGTCAGTCAGTGAAGCGATATGGGCTGCACATCTTTGAAGCAGGCTGAATTCAATGCCACGCACTTTAGCTCCGGTTTTCTCCTTCAATATTCCTGCCAGGGTAGCCGCAAGGCCGCCCAATTGAACGTGCCCGAATGCGTCCGTGTGTTTGTGCAGTGCGGGACCGTATTCAAAGATGTATTTTCCGTCTTTGTCTCTTACTCCCTCAGATACGGCCACAATGATGTTTTTCTTTTTCTCGTATACCGACATTACTTCGTCTATGAATTTGTCGATGTCAAATGGTATCTCTGGTAAGTATATGAGATCCGGGCCATATCCCTGTACGCCTGCAAGAGCCGATGCCGCGGTAAGCCAACCTGCGTTTCTACCCATTATCTCCAGCACCGTGATCATTTTTGTGTCGTATGCCCTTACATCGAGATAAATCTCCATCGTGGAAGTTGCTATATATTTAGCTGCGCTGCCGTAGCCCGGACAATGGTCGGTACCCCACAGGTCGTTGTCTATAGTTTTGGGTACACCCATTACCCTGCACTCATAGCCTACTTTTTGCATATACTTGCTTATCTTATTGCAGGTATCCATGGAGTCGTTGCCGCCGTTGTAGAAGAAATACCGTATGTTGTATTTTTTGAATATCTCCAGCAGCTTTTTGTATTCGGTATCATCCTCATCGGGGTCTTTAAGCTTGTAACGTACAGAACCCAGTAAGGATGAAGGAGTGGTTTTGAGCAATTCTAGCTCATATGGGTCCTCTTTGCTCATATCGTAGAATTTTTCATTTAATATACCCTGTATGCCGTGGGCTGCTCCATAGACTGCTGTTATACAGTCTTGCTTTAACGCCTCTTGAATTACCCCTGCCGCAGTGGCGTTGATTACTGCAGTAGGCCCACCTGATTGACCAAGAATACAAGCTCCTTTTAATTCACCCATTTGTAAACCTCCCTTTTTAAGCTTTAATATTAATTTATGTTAATATTTTGTTATGTACCCGTCTAATATTTCATTATACCTTATAAAATATACCATATTTGATTTTGAAAAGCAATTTTTATAGACAAAAATATAACAAATTGCTTTGAGTCAATTTGAAGTTACAGGATTTGGAAGTCAAATTTTGAAATTAACCTTGATTTTGACAGGGAATGTGATAAAATTAATGTGATTAAAAATTTCGCTATAGGTTTATAATCAAAATAAAAAATAAAAAAGAAGGAGTTGTTGCATTATGCCATTGGTAACGTCAAAGAAGATGTTTGAAAAGGCCTATGAAGGTGGTTATGCTATTGGCGCGTTCAATGTAAACAATATGGAAATCATTCAAGGTATCACCGAAGCTGCAAAAGAGGTCAATGCTCCGCTTATTCTGCAGGTGTCTGCCGGTGCGCGAAAGTATGCTAAACATACATATCTCATGAAGCTTATCGAGGCTGCGCTTATTGAAACTGACCTCCCAATTTGTGTGCATCTTGACCACGGAGACAGCTTTGAGCTTTGCAAAGCCTGTATCGATGGCGGATTCACCTCGGTCATGATCGACGGTTCGCACCTTCCCTTTGAGGAGAACATCGCTTTGACCAAGAAGGTAGTCGATTACGCCCATGAGAGAGGCGTGGTTGTAGAAGGCGAGCTGGGAAGGCTTGCTGGAATTGAAGATGCCGTAAATGTGTCTGAGGAGGAAGCCTTTTTTACTGATCCTGACCAGGCTGCTGAATTCGTTGAAAGGACAGGGGTTGACTCTCTGGCGGTTGCTATAGGTACAAGCCATGGGGCGTACAAGTTTAAGGGCGAGCCGAAGTTGAGATTTGACATCCTTGAGGAGATTCAAAAGAGGCTTCCGGGATTTCCCATCGTTCTGCATGGCGCTTCTTCGGTGATACCGGAATTTGTAGAGAAGATCAACAAGTACGGCGGACAGATGCCGGGAGCAAAGGGCGTACCCGAAGATATGCTGAGGAAAGCTGCTTCGATGGCCGTATGCAAGATTAATATCGATTCCGACTTGAGGCTGGCAATGACGGCTACTATCAGGGAGCATTTTGCCAAGGATCCCAGCAACTTTGACCCGAGGAAGTACTTAGGGCCAGCCAGGGAGGCCATTAAAGAACTTGTAAAGCATAAGCTGGTAAATGTTTTGGGTTGCGCTGGAAAAGCAGACGAAGTGATGAACGGCTAACGGGATACTGCAGATTGCCCAGTTAAAAAATGTAAGCTATTTAAGGCTCCTCATAAATACACTGTTTAGTGAGGGGCCTTGCTTTTTTTATGCTCGGCATTCCATTTACTGAGTAAAGAGAGATTAAGAAAAAGGCGGCACCGGTTATTGTAGCCAGGGCTAGCGATACGATGAGGGAGAGGCCGGCATGCGCGGACAGGTTAAAAACACATCGCCCCAATGAAGCCATGACAGTAGCGGCAAAGCCAGGTTTCAAAAACCACTCCACCCATTTTATTTGAAGCTTGGTAAGCTTTCTGACTGCGGTAAAATTAAGCATGAATACTGCAATGCTTCTTAGGTTAAAGCCAATGATGAAGCCGTATATTCTTAAAGGTGGACAGGAGACGAGGAAATAGGTACAGCAGACCTGAATAATTCCTCCTATAAACAGGTTCAGGGTTGAGCGTTTTTGTCTGTCAAGGCCGTTTAGAACGGCGCTTAAAGTGTGTTGAAGGGCGTGAAAGACCATGCTCAATGTAAGGGGTGCCAGCAATTGCCCTACCTGTGGTTGATTATACAGCGCTATTCCGATGGGCTGCCCGAGGGAGAACAGCAGAGCAGCGGCCGGAAAAGCGACGAGAGAGGTCAACTGGATGGCGCGCGAAATATTATTGCGTATGGATGGCCAGTCGCCAAGCGCCATCTCCTCCGAGAGGTGGGGGATTATGACCGTAGATAGGGCATTGGTAATGGTAAAGGGCATGTGAAGCAGCGGCAGTACCATACCAGATACTATGCCAAATAACGACACCGCCTGGCTGTTTGTCATGCCGCTGGCCATCAAGCGTTGTGGGATTAAGACGGTGTTGGTAGAGTTTATCAAGGTGATTATAAGCCTGGTAGACGTTATAGGGATGGCAATGTTAATAATGCTCTTGATTAAGGGAAAAAGGGATGAGGTTCTGACATTTCCCTTTAGTTCTTTGATGGAGTAATAGTAGCGGGTGTGGAGATATAACAAGCTGGCAAGCTCTCCCATGACAACGCCAAATACCATCAAGATAGCGGCTTCTTCGTAGTCCTGGGGGTTCAGCCACAGTAGCAGAATTATGACTGTCGTAATGCGGACTAGCTGTTCTAATATTTCAGCCAAGGCAGAGTGATGGGTGTGCTTTATGCCGTAGAAATATCCTTTAAATGTGGCACCCATGCCGATTATGATGATGCAAGGGAAGAGAATGAATAGAGGTATGCGGGTGCGAGGGTCTTTTAATATGGTGTGGGTAATCCAGTTGACGTTTGTCAGGATTAATGCAGAAAGGATTGTGCCCAGCACCATCACTATCAATATGGCTGCAGGTACGATCTTCTTAAGTTCTCCATGGTGCCCTGTAGCGTCGCTGGAAGCCACCAACCGCGAGACGGCCACCGGTATACCGGATGTCGTCAAAGCCAGGGCAATGGTATAGGGTGGAAATATTAGTTGGTATACCCCCATGCCTTCAGGTCCCAGCAGCCGGCTCAACATTATTTGATATATAAATCCGATGAGTCGAACCAGGACATTTGCGCTAGCTAAGATGAACGTTCCATACAGCATAGAACGGGGATTTATCTTCAATTTGCCATTCCCCCGATTCAATTAGGATTCTGATTTCATGATATTCACCTCCATCCTCAAGTAGAAGTAGTCATGGTTTTTTGTGTAGCATACTTTGTTTGGACTTATAGCCTAGTGAAGTGGGATTTGGGGGCCGGTGCGAAGTGGTGCTGTACCTCTTTTTATTCCACAGTTAATGTTACCGTAGTAGAGGAACCGCGTTGACCGTTGTAATTTTCAAGTGAGAAGGTGAATTTGCTGATAAAATATGGTAAAATATTTTCGTGGGACGTTTAGTTTAAAAGATAAAATGGATTAGGGAGATAAAAGATGGAAACCATGACGGGGGTTGAGCGTATACACAATATTCTCAAGCGCAAGCCGGTGGACCGCATTGGCGTATTTGAGCATTTTTGGGGCGATACGCTTAAAAAATGGCAAGAAGACGGATATATTGGACCAGACGAGAATTTGGTCGATCACTTTGGGTTTGATATGGAACTGTGCTGGCCGTTTAACCTTGTAGCGGATTTGGATTTCGTCCCGGAGGTAGTGGAGGAGACAGAAGAGACCATTTTAATTAGGGATGGAAATGGAGCCTTGCTTCGAAGGCACAAGCTCCATGACAGTACACCCGAGCATGTGGATTTTTTGGTCAAGGATCGTAAAACATGGGAGGAATACATAAAGCCATTGCTGACTCCTGACCCCAGACGTATTAATTTTGAGGCATATCGGAAGGCCAAGAGACATGCGCAGGAGCATAATCGCTTTTTTGCCTGGTCTGGCGTCAATGTGTTTGAGTGCATTCATCCGGTGTGTGGGCATGAACACATGCTTGTGGGCATGGCGCTTGACCCAGAGTGGGTAAAGGATATGGTTGATACCTATTCTACGCTTATTATTGAACTGCAGGAGATCCTTTTTTCTCGGGAAGGGTATCCCGACGGTATATGGTATTATGAGGATATGGGTTTTAAGCTCAAGCCTTTTATGTCACCGGCTATGTATAAAGAGATAATTCAGCCGGGGCATAAAAAGACAATCGAATATGCCAAAAGCCATAACCTACCTGTTATTATGCATTCATGTGGCTATGTGGAGCCTCTTGTACCCGGTATGATTGAAGCAGGTATTGATTGCCTGCAAGTAATTGAAGTAAAGGCCGGGATGGACTTGATCAAATTGTACAAAGATTACGGCGAGGTGCTTTCATTTATGGGAGGCATTGACGTAAGGGTGTTGTATACAAACGATAAAAAGCTTATAGATCAGGAACTCGAATCGAAGATCCCAATAGTAAAGGGTAAGTATGGATATGTGCTGCACAGCGATCATTCTATACCCAATACTGTCAATTATGAAACTTATCGTTATTTTGTTGAAAAGGGGCTGGAGCTGGGAACTTATTAATAAGGCTATAATGGGGTTATTGAACAACTCTGTATTCATTTTTATCTTTTAGAAGATTATGGACTACTGTATAAACTGTAGTCTGCTAGCCATCCTGTGATAAAAATTTTTTTAAAAATGGAGGCGTGTAAAATGCGTGTTTTAGTTCTTTGCGATGACCGCTGGCACCCAGCAAGTGTGGTTAAAAGGGGGCTTGACCCCCTTGCAGATGATGGTTTTGAATTCACGTATATAGAGAATATGGCCGATTGGACACCTGATATGATGAAACAGTTTCCGGTGGTAATACTTGCAAAGTCAAATAACTTCTCATCAACAGATACAACGGAATGGGCAACAGAAGAAGCTCAAAGCATTTTTGACGGCTATGTCCAAAATGGCGGCGGCCTTTTGGCCGTGCATTCGGGTACGGCAGGTTATAAGGAAGCGAGTATCCTTCGTAGTATATTGGGCGGAGTGTTTATACATCATCCTGAACAGTGTCAAGTTACGGTAGAAGTAAAAGGTGAGCATATAATTACCGATGGCTTTGTTCCTTTTACCTTAAAGGATGAGCACTATTTTATAGAGATTGATAATAACGATGATGTGCATGTCTTTTTAACCTCAACATCTCAACATGGGACGCAGCCTGCCGGCTGGGTGCGTACTCATGGCAAAGGAAAGGTGTGCGTATTGACGCCGGGGCATAACCTGGATGTATGGCTTCATCCGAGCTTTCAGTTGTTGCTGCGAAATTCACTCAATTGGCTGGCCAAGGTTTAAGGATGGGGGGTGGGTAATATGGAGCCGACAGCCGTTATAACGGGCGCTGATCGCGGATTTGGATTTGCGCTGTGTGAAAAGCTTTTAGAAAAGGGATGGCGCGTATTTGCAGGCCAGTATATGCCAAGCTGGCCTCAACTTTCATCTTTAAGTAAAAAATATCCAGAAAAACTTCACATTATATCGCTTGATGTGTCATCGAATGAATCGGTAAAAGAGGCTGCTATACGAGTTTCTTCAATTACTAACTATGTTGATATGCTGGTAAACAATGCGGGAATTATTTCTCCTTATAACGAATTGGACATAAGAGAACATTTAAATTATGAAGATATGCACCGCATCTATGACGTGAATGCGCTGGGACCCATACGAATGGTAGAAGCGTTTTTGCCATTGATGGATAAGGGAAGGTTAAAGAGGCTCTGTTTTGTGTCCTCGGAAGCCGGCAGTATTGGAGCATGTACCCGAAAGGCGTGGTATGGCTATTGCATGTCTAAGGCCGCTCTTAATATGGCGGTGAAGATAACTTTTAATAGGTTAAGGCCGGAAGGTTATACCTTCAGGCTGTATCATCCTGGATGGATGCGTACGTATATGTCAGGGAAGAAAAATTATGAGGCTGATATGGAACCTGAAGAAGCGGCTGTATACGCTTTGCAATATTTTTTAAGTGGAACACCATATTCGGAAAGGGATATACATATAGATGAGGACCGCTTGGTTTTAATGGATTATAATCTGCGCGAATGGCCATGGTGATATCCGTAACATTGACAATTGATTGTTTTTATTAGTATAATTACAGTATAAAGCATGATAAATAAAAACAATTGTAACAAAATCTGTGTTAAAAATAACAGCGATTTTGTTACAAAAATTAAGGAAGTGATAAAGATTGAATGCTCAAAGACGGGAAATCATAAACGCGTATATACAGAATAAGGGTGAAGTTAAACTTAAAGAGCTGGAAAAGCTGTTCCCTGAAGTGTCCACCATGACATTGAGGCGCGACCTCAGCTACCTCGAATCCAAGGGGCAGATCGTTCGAGTACGGGGAGGGGCCAAATCCATCAATCTGTTCTCCAGCTTAAAGGAAGACATGTATAATTTAAGGGCCATGGAGAATGTGGACGCAAAGATGAAGATTGCTAAAAAGGCGTTGGCCTTTGTGGAACGAGGGCGTTCTTATTTCATTGATTCCGGTACTACCATGATGTGTTTGGCTAAAGTATTGCCCGATGAGGACCTCTCTATACTCACAAGCGGCCCCAACATTGCTTTGGAGATCATCAAGAACAACAACCCGTCGGTGACCTTGGTGGGGGGACAGCTCAGCCGTAACAATCTATCGACTTCCGGCGCCAATTCGCTCAACTTCATAAAGGATATAAACGTGGACATTGCGTTTATGGCCACATCAGGATTTTCCCTGGAATACGGCTTTACTTGCGGCGATTACAACGAATGCGAGCTAAAAAGGGCAATCATCAGAAAGGCGCGCAAGGTCATCCTTTTGATGGATGTCAGCAAGATCGATAAGAATATGCCCTTTACCTTTGCAACTTTAAAGGACATCGACGTGTTGATATGCGATAAACCTCTGCCCGAGGATATAGCGCAAGCCGCAGAACGATATGGCGTCGAGGTAAAGTGATATAAGCTTATTATCTGGCTTGCTGCATTGTGTACAGGGTTGTCCTAATACCGCCTGCTGGGGGAAGGACAACTTGAAGGGCGGATTACAAATACCCCAGCCGTCTGAACTGGTGTATTTGCACGGTTTGGATGAAGAAGGAGAAGAACTATGAAGACCAAGGCTGTGCGTCTTTATGGCAAAAATGACTTGAGGCTAGAGGAATTTGAGTTGCCACCTATAAAGGACGATGAAATACTGGCTCAGGTCATATCTGACAGCATATGCATGTCTTCATATAAGGCTGCCATCCAGGGTAAAGACCACAAGCGGGTTCCTGATGATGTTGACAAAAACCCCGTAATCATAGGCCATGAATTTTGCGGTATTATCCTGGAAGTGGGTAAGAAGTGGCAGCACAAATTTAAGCCCGGCCAGAAATTTTCTATACAGCCGGCGCTGAATTACAAAGGAAGCCTAGCGGCGCCTGGCTATTCATACAAGTATATCGGGGGCAGTGCAACCCATATCATCATCCCCAACGAGGTCATGGAGATGAACTGTTTGCTGGAATACAACGGTGAGGCATATTTTTACGGCTCGCTGGCTGAGCCCATGTCGTGTATCATCGGCGCATTTCATGCGAGCTACCATACAGTGCCCGGCAAATACGTGCACAACATGGGAATTGTGGAAGGCGGAAATATGGCAATACTGGCCGGAGCGGGTCCTATGGGTTTGGGGGCTATCGATTATGCCATACACAGAGATAAGAAGCCCAAGTTGCTGGTGGTAACCGATATCGACCAGGCAAGGCTTAAAAGGGCCAGCGAGATCATCACGGTGGAGGAAGCGGCGCGCAACGGCGTCACGCTGAAATATATAAACACCTCTGGAATGGATAATGTGGCAGAATATCTCATGTCGTTGACGGATGGCAGAGGATATGACGACGTGTTTGTCTTTGCGCCGGTTAAGTCTGTGGTCGAGATAGGGGATGCGATATTGGCAAGGGATGGCTGTTTGAATTTCTTCGCAGGGCCTACCGATCCGAATTTCTCAGCCGAGATCAACTTTTACAACGTCCACTATGCATCCACCCACGTGGTGGGTACCAGCGGCGGTAATACCGATGACATGATAGAAGCGCTGCAGATGATGGAGAAGGGACTTATAAACCCTGCAGCCATGATTACCCATATTGGAGGGCTAAATAGCGTGGTTGATACTACTTTGAACCTGCCCAAAATTCCAGGCGGTAAAAAGCTCATATACACCAACATCGAGCTTGAGCTGACCGCCATTTCTGATTTCAAAGAAAAGGGAAAGACCGATCCGCTGTTTGCCGAATTAGCCAAGATTGTGGAGGAAAACAATGGCCTGTGGTGTGCAGAGGCCGAGAAGTATCTCTTGGCCCACGCCAAGCCCATAAGCTGATGTGTATCGGCTGCTAAGACGTCAAATAGCGATTTTGCTGCAAAAACTTCATCTGTGGAATGTTCGCTTGGTAAACCAGCAGGTGAGTGGCAGTTCACGAATGTGAGAGTGCTAAACAAAAATAAAAAAGAAGATATTGCGCTGCTAAGGAGGCAATATCTTCTTTTTTTATCTCATCTCCTGTCCGCCGGTTACGTTGATGGCCTGACCTGTCATATAGCTGGCCTCATCCGAAGCCAGGAACACCAGCACGTTGGTCACGTCATCGTATGTACATGCTCTTCCCAGCGGCACCTGGCTTAGGTATTTCTGCCTTATTTCTTCTTTGGTAAGCCCCTGATTGCGTGCATACTGTTCATACAAGCTGTTGACCCACAGCGGTGAATCCAGCAAATTGCCGGGACATATGGCGTTGACTCTTATGTTATATGGTGCCAGCTCGAGAGCCAGGCTTTGCGTAAGGCCTATGCCTCCAAATTTGCTTGCAGCATAAGCCGAGTTCTTATAAGACCCCTTTTTGCCCGATTTGCTGTTTATCTGAATGATGTTGCCCTTTCTCTGTTTCATCATGATGGGTGCCACGGCTTTGGCACAATTGAAGTAGCCTATGAGATTCACATCTATAACTTTTTTCCATTCCTCGGTAGAGAATTCATCGATGCCCTTGGCGATGAGGATACCGGCATTGCTCACAAGCAAGTCGATCCTTCCGTATTTCTCTACAGTTATGCGCGCCATTTCTTCGCATTCCTCATACTTTGTGACATCCACTTTTAAGGCGATGGCGTCGTTGAGGTCGGCAGCTACCCTTTGTGCTGCTTCGAAGTTTATATCGGTTACAACCACTTTAGCGCCTTCTGCATCCAAGCGCCTAGCTATGGCTTCGCCTAAACCCTGGCCGGCTCCGGTTACAATGGCGATTTGATTTTCCAGCAGACGGCACTTGCGTTCCATACCCCATCATTCCTTTCTAATAAATTTAACATGAATATTACAAAATCCTAGTATTATTATACAATTCAAATGACAGTTAATCAACATTGAAAAAGCTTATTTTAAAAGCAAGCGTGAACTGTTGACAAGAAAAATCTGGTCTGTTAAAATGAAATCAAACCTGTTAATTTAGAAAATTGATGTTAAAAACATGTTATATTTGTTTTGAAAAATGTAAAATATAACATCGAAGTTAACACGATTTTTGTTAGATGTTTACCGGTAAATTCTAACGTTTAAGATAATCGTTTTGTCGGTGTATAAACTTTAAGTACAAATTTTCGACACGCTTTTAATTTTTTGCTCTTATCAATGAAGCATCAGACGGGTCAGCTCTTATTATAAGTGATGAAAGGTTATTATACCTGTGAAAAGTTAAAATAAAGAAGAGGGGAGATATAAGGATGGCTACGCCGGTAATCATGCCTCGGCAGGGGCAAACAGTTGAGAGCTGCATCATAACCAAGTGGCACAAGAAGAAGGGCGAGGCAGTAAAGGTAGGCGACCTGCTGTTCTCCTATGAGACCGATAAAGCTGCTTTTGATGAGGAGGCAAAGGTAGAGGGCACTCTGCTGGAGGTCTTCTTTGATGAGGGTGACGATGTGCCGGTCCTTGCCACCGTTTGCGTCATTGGCGAGGAGGGCGAGGACATCTCCGAGTTTATGCCTGGAAGAAAGGATGCTTCTACCGCAAAGGAAGTGGCGGCTGAAAGTCAAGAGCAACCAACCACAGAGAGCGGGAGCGAAATTGAAGTAAAGAGCGGCGATGTCGCACAGCAAGACGGTAGAGTGAAGATCAGCCCAAGGGCTCGCAACCTGGCCGAAAGATCGGGGGTGGATTACAGGGAAGCCGTTCCTACGGGGCCCTATGGCAGGATAATTGAAAGGGATATAAGGCAGCTTATAGAAAAAGGCCAATTGGTGACACATGCTGCCAGAGACGAATATCTCAGGGCAGAGGGGATGCGGATAGGCGGTACAGGAATAGGTGGACGGGTTACCACAGCTGATTTGCATAGCATGAAGAGAGAGGCGCATTACGAGGTGCCACAGCCTCCCGTTCAAGAGGCTAAAGCCGAAGAAGCCGACTTTGAAGAGGTTGAGCTCAGCAATATAAGGAAGGTCATTGCCAGGGCAATGCATCAGTCGCTGGCCAATACCGCGCAGCTCACCATACATACTTCGTTTGATGCTACCGAGATACTCGCTTTCAGAAAAAAGGTAAAGGAGCAGGGAGAACGCCTGGGGCTTGCAAACATTACGCTCAACGATATTATACTCTACGTGGTATCGAGGACGTTGCTCAACCACAAAGCGTTGAATGCCCATTTCTTGGATGATAGGATGCTTCTCTTCAACCATGTCCATCTGGGTGTTGCTGTGGATACCGAACGAGGGCTCATGGTGCCCACTGTTTATAATGCCGATACCAAGTCCCTGGATGAAATATCCCGGGAAGTGAAAGAGCTGGTGGAGGCCTGTAGGAAGGGCAGTATAAACCCTGATTATTTGAAGGGGGGAACCTTTACAGTTACCAACCTGGGATCTCTAGGCGTTGAGGCCTTTACCCCCATACTCAATCCGCCGCAGACGGGGATTCTAGGCGTGAATACGATAGTGCAGCGCGTCAAAGAAATGGATGGCAAAATAGTCATCTATCCGGCCATGGGCTTGTCACTGACGTTTGACCACAGGGCTGTCGATGGCGCTCCTGCCGCAAGGTTTTTGCAGGAGCTCAAGGCCAATTTGGAAAACTTCAGCATATTTCTGGCAAAATAAGCTGTAAGAAGGAAAGGTGAAAAGAAAATGGTTTATGACCTTATAGTAATAGGTGGAGGGCCCGCTGGTTACCTGGGAGCCGAAAGGGCGGGCCATGCAGGGCTTAAAACGCTTCTTATCGAGGAGAGGTTTCTGGGTGGCGTCTGCCTGAATGAAGGATGCATTCCCTCCAAGACGCTGCTTCACTCCGCTAAAATACGCGATTATGCAAGGTTTGGCGAAAAATACGGGGTTATTGCAAAGGATGTGGTTCTCGATCACGGGGTGGTCATAGCCCGGAAGAACAAGGTAGTGAAGACGCTGGTTGCGGGCATACGCTCCCGGCTCAAAGCCAACCATGTGGACGTGATGGAAGGTCATGCTTACATTGCAGGGAGGAGCGATACCGGCTATACCGTCAGAGTCAATGATGATACGTTCATTGGCAGGAGGCTGTTGATCGCCACGGGGTCTGTGCCTGTCATTCCACCTATACCGGGCGTCAAAGAAGGCCTGGAGAAAGGATACGTTCTTACCAACCGCGAGATACTTGATATATCTCAGGTGCCTGGCTCTTTAGTCATTGTGGGAGGCGGGATAATAGGTCTTGAGATGGCGTCATATTTCAACTCGGCCGGCAGCAAGGTGACCATCATCGAGATGCTGGACCACATTGGCGGCAATATCGATAGGGAAATTTCGCAAATTCTGCTTAAGAATTACCAAAAGAAGGGAATAGAGTTCAAGCTCAACTCAAAAGTGGTGGAGATACGTGATGGAGCTGTGGTTTATGAATGCGATGGCAAGAGGGAAGCTGTTGAGGCCGATAAGGTGTTGATGAGCGTAGGGCGAAGGCCGGCGGTGCAGGGCATAGGCCTAGAGAATATCGGCGTTGAGATTGAAAGGGGTGCCATAAAGACCGACGACAGGGGAAAGACCAACGTGCCGGAGGTGTACGCTGCTGGCGATGTCAACGGTCGCTATATGCTGGCGCACACGGCCTACAGAGAGGCCGAGGTTTGCGTAAACAACATGTTGGGCAAGCGGGATATAGTGCGCTATCACGCCATTCCCTCGGTCATATATACCAATCCCGAGGTTGCGTCGGTGGGCGAGACAGAGGAGAGCGCAAAGCAGAAGGGTATAGAGTTTGAAGTTGCAAAGGTCTCCATGCGCTACAGCGGCAGGTATGTGGCAGAAAACGAGGGAGGGGACGGCATATGCAAGGTGCTCATCCATAAAAAGTATAGGAATGTGATAGGCGTGCATATGATCGGCAATTATTCCTCCGAGATCATTTACGGCGCCGGCTTGATGATTGAGGCCGAAGTGCGCGTAAAAGATATAAAGGAGCTGGTGTTCCCCCATCCGACTGTGTCGGAAGTTATAAGGGAATGCATCTTTCAATTTGAAGATTGAGAAGGGAGAGGTGGGTGTAGATGCCCAAACAGCTTTTTATAAATCCCCATGAGGTACGAAAAAGTGGGTGGGTTAAGTTTCAGGATATCCCTGTAAATCAGTACAACAAGACCATTGAAGAGGAAAAGGCTAACTATACCAACGAGGATTTCGTAAGGATTTACAGGGATATGGTCATAATCCGCGAGTTTGAGACCATGCTCTTGCTGGTTAAGACCACCGGCGAGTATAACGGCGTTCCTTATGATTATCCCGGGCCGGCACACCTGTCCATCGGTCAGGAGGCAGCGGCGGTAGGCCAGGCATATCATCTGGACAAGGACGATTTCATATTTGGTTCGCACAGGAGCCACGGCGAGATCATAGCCAAGGGGCTTTCTGCTATAGAGAAGATGTCCGACGATGAACTGATGGATATAATGAAAAAGTTCTGGGATGGTAGAGTACTCAAGGTTGTAGAGGAGAGCAAGAAAGATTACAAAAGCGTAAAAGAACTAGCCATGGATTTTCTGTTGTATGGCGCGCTGGCCGAAATTTTTGGACGCGAGACGGGATTTAACAAAGGTTTAGGCGGTTCTATGCACGCGTTTTTCACGCCCTTTGGGATTTATCCCAACAATGCCATAGTGGGAGGTTCGGCAGGGATCGCGGTTGGGGCGGCTCTATTTAAAAAGGTCAACCGCAAGAAGGGCATAGTGATAGCTAACATAGGCGATGGCGCTATGGGTTGCGGCCCGGTGTGGGAAGCCATGAACATGGCTGCCATGGACCAGTTTAAGTATCTGTGGGAGGAAGGCTACAGGGGAGGGCTGCCTATAATATTCAATTTCTTCAATAACCAGTACGGTATGGGTGGCCAGACATGCGGCGAGACCATGGGTTACCAGATACTGGCCAGAGTAGGTGCGGGTATCAATCCTGAACAAATGCACGCCGAGAGGGTGGATGGATATAACCCCCTGGCGGTCATAGATGCCATAAAAAGAAAGAAGCAGCTTTTGCTGGAAAACAAGGGGCCGGTCTTGCTGGACGTAGTGACTTATCGGTTCTGTGGACACTCTCCTTCAGATGCCTCCACCTACAGGACCAAGGAAGAGATAGACGCATGGATGCAGCATGATTCGATAGTGACGTACGGAAAGCAGCTTATTGATGCCGGTGTGGCCACCCAAGAGCAGCTAGACGCTATTTTAAACGACGTGAAGGAGCGCATCGACAGGATATACAGGCTGGCCATAGATGAAAATAAATCGCCCAGGATGGATTTGGTATCAAATCCGGATGCTATAGCCAGTCTGATGTTTTCCAATCAAAGGATAGAAAAGATGGACGACAGGGAATGCGATGTTTTGATTCCCAAGGAGGAAAATCCCAGGCTGCAGCAGATAAAAAGAAAGGTCAGAGCGGGGATTCAGGACGGCAAACCTGTACCCAAAAATAAAGTATTTCAGCTTCGCGACGCTATATTTGAGGCTCTGCTGGATAAGTTTTATGTGGATCCCACGCTGATTGCATACGGTGAGGATAACCGTGACTGGGGCGGGGCCTTTGCCGTGTACCGGGGTCTGACCGAGGCTTTGCCTTATCATAGGTTGTTTAACGCGCCCATATCCGAAGCCGCCATCGTGGCCTCTGCGGTGGGATATGCCATGTGCGGAGGCAGGGTGGTGGTCGAGCTCATGTATGCCGATTTTATTGGGAGAGCAGGAGACGAGATATTCAATCAGCTGTCAAAGTGGCAGGCAATGAGCGCCGGTATTTTGAAGATGCCAGTGGTATTAAGGGTATCGGTAGGGTCCAAGTATGGAGCGCAGCACTCGCAGGATTGGACATCTCTGGTGGCCCATATACCCGGCCTTAAAGTGGTATTTCCTGCAACGCCGTATGATGCAAAAGGCCTTATGAACAGCGCTTTGATGGGAACTGACCCGGTAGTATTCTTCGAAAGCCAAAGAATATATGACATAGGCGAGATGTTCCATCCGGGAGGCGTACCCGAAGGATATTATGAAGTGCCCATAGGTGAGCCCGACATAAAGAAGGAAGGCAAGGATATCACTATTTTGACGGTAGGGGCCATGCTGTACAGGGCTCTGGAGGCAGCTAAAATTCTTGAGAGCAAGTACGGCATGTCTGCCGAGGTCATCGATGCGAGGAGCATCGTGCCTTTCAACTACGAAAAAGTGATTGAATCGGTTAAGAAGACCGGCAAGATAGTCATTACCGGCGATGCGTGCGAAAGGGCTTCTTATCTTAAAGACTTTGCACAGAATATTACCGAGCTGGCATTTGATTACCTGGATGCGCCTCCGGTGGTTGTGGGCTCCAGAAACTGGATTACGCCCGCCCATGAGCTGGAGAGGTTTTTCTTCCCGCAGCCTGACTGGATAATCGATGCCATCCACGAAAAGATAGTGCCGCTAAAGGGGCATGTGGTGCGCAATAACTTCACAGTCAATGAACAGCTGCGCAGGAATCGCCTGGGAGTCTAAAGCGCAAACTTGTATATTCCGGGAAATTTAAGCGAAGTGCGAACTTGTGTATTTGCCAGGATTTTGCTACAATGAATTTGTCATTCAAATGAAAGGCAAAGGAAGGGATAGCGTTGTTAAAAGATGCGTTGAGGGAATTAGAGACGATATCCAAAGCGGTGGGCGTTCATCCTGACCTGGTGCAGGGCGGCGGTGGCAACACATCGGTCAAGATAGATCAGGAGCTCATGGCTATTAAGGCCTCGGGTTACAGGCTGGACCAGGTGACCGAAGATGACGGATTTGCTGTGTTGAATTACCGCAATATTGTGGAGTATTTCAAGACCGCCCAGATAACACCGGATGTAGACTATGAAGAAGCAGGAGCCGAACTTGTGAAACAAAATACCATTAAGCTGGAGGGGTATAAGGCTTTAAGGCCATCGGTGGAAGCCGGCTTCCACTCGATACTTAAAAAATACGTCATTCATACTCATCCCGTGTATGCGAATATGCTGTGCTGCGCAAAAGAGGGAGAAGGGTTTGTAGAAAAGATTTTTAAGGCAAATGGCCTGCATTGCGTCTGGATCCCCTACACCATGCCTGGGTTTCATTTGACCTTGAGCATAAAGCGGACCATCGACTGCTATATGGATGAGCACGGCGTATTTCCGCAGGTTGTATTCATGCAAAACCACGGCTTAATTGTGACCTCGGATGATGTCCAGGAATGCATAAGGCTTAATTCCACGGTAAATGACATGATAAAGGATTATTTCAATATTTCTGCACCTTATCCCGAGATAAGGTTGGAGAAGGTGAACGATTCAGAGTTTATCAGCAGGACGGACTTTGTTCAGGATTTTATCAAAGCCAATCCCGTAAACATGGATTTTTTCAAGAAAGTGCTGTATCCGGATCAAATAGTCTATCTCGGCGATGAGCAGATAGCCATAGACCGGACCGACAGCAAGATCAATATAGATACCTGTACCGGGAAAGTGGTGTACAAGGCCAGATATGCTGAAGCCAGGACCATTGAGGAGACTTTGACCGCTTATCTGTATGTTGTATACCATATACGGAAGAACGGACTTGAGCTTAATCCCATGACGGATGAGGACATCGATAGGATAAAGAACTGGGGAGCCGAGAAATACAGAAAGAAGATGGTGAGCGAGGCAGAATGAAAAGGGGCTTTGAAGCCCCTAATTTTTTATTTACAGGTTCAGATTTTTGTGTCTTGCATAGGAGCGTTTTGGAATCGGGTGATGAGGCATGTGTGCTAATCTTTTTTATTTTAGCGATGAAACTTCTTTGACATTGATGGAAACCATGCTTTTAGTGGGCAGCCATTTGGGTACCTGGTATATGGCCACATAAAATACCACGGCAAGCAAAATGCTCCACATTACATCCTTTATGGAGTGCTGCTTAATTAAAACGGTGGAAGCGCTTATGGTAAGCATGCATATGAGCGATGCCAGCTTCATCCACCTTTTCTTTCTAAATTCAGGGCAGTTGACCAAAGCCACGTGCACCGCTATTGAGTTGAAAACGTGAATGCTGGGAGCGACATTAGTAGGGGTATCGGTAGCGTATATATGCTTTATGATTCTTGAAAATACGTCGTTTTCGGTGATCGTCGGCCTCAAATTCTGTCCGTTGGGGAATATGAGATATAAGATATAACACAGATACATCCCGCCAAACATGTAAATGCACAGCCGATAAAAGTCCTTTTTGGAGACCAATCCCAGATACAAAAATCCGATACCCATGTATATGAACCAGAAGAGGTAAGGTACTACAAAATATTTGACAAAAGGTATGTAGTTATCAAGCGGCGAATACATGAAGTATTTCGGCTGTACAGTGCGTTCGCAGTATTGAAACCATATTTGGGCAAATCCGTAAAGCGATACCAGCGCAAAGTGCTTGTATTTCAACAGTAGTGCTTTTATTTCGTGCTTTTTCAACCTTTTGTATTGCATCATTTGTAAATCACCCTCGCTTTTTGTCAAAATAATGCCTTATTAAACCCTCCTTTAAGATTATACTCTAAAATTTATACTGTAGATCTTAAGATTCTATTAAGATTTGTCCTTGTTCAAAAAAAGATTGTACTCTGTGTGATTTTCTGTTAAAATTTAATCATCCTCATTGACTTAACCTCAAGGTATTGCTAAACTAAGTTTTTAACATACAATTTTTAGAATTACTGGAATCTTTTAGCTAAAGTTAAGAATGTGAAGAATGTGTAACAAAATTCTAAGATGGGGGATGGACATTTTGGATAATATAATTCTTAGAGTAAACAACTTAAGAAAAAATTACGGGAAAATTGAGGCGTTAAAGGGAGTTAGTTTTGAGGTAAAAAAGGGTGAGATTTTTGCTTTGATTGGTCCTAACGGCGCTGGTAAGACCACGACTCTCAGAATTGTAGCAACCCTTCTTACACCTACCGATGGCAGCGTGGAATTCATGGGTTTTGACCTAAGGAAGAACCCAGACAAAATAAGGCAGGGGATTACCTATCTTCCCGAGGAGGCAGGGGCATATAAGAATCTTACAGGGTTGGATTATCTAAAATTTATGGCAAACTTCTACGCCGAAAAACCCCAAGATGTGGATATGTACATTGAAAGGGCAATAAAAATTGTAGGCTTTAAAGACAGGTTAAAGGATAAAGTGGGAACTTACAGTAAAGGCATGACAAGGAAGCTACTTTTGGCAAGGGCGCTTATGACCAAGCCTAAGCTTGCTATACTTGATGAACCTACATCCGGGCTGGATGTCATTAATTCTTTAGAGATAAGGGAAGTAATAAGGGAATTCGTAAAAGAAGGGGTTTCAGTGCTTCTTTCCTCTCATAACATGCTGGAGATAGATTTTCTATCCGACAGGGTTGCAATTATAAACAACGGCCAGATTTTGGAAATTGGTGAACCCAAGGCACTGAAAGATAAATATTCGGCAGATAATCTGGAAGAAGTGTTCAGGAGGTTGGTGCAATGAGAAAATTTACCAATTTGCTCAAAAAAGAAGTGAAAGAGCTCATTACGTTTCAGCTTATCGTTTCTTTGCTTTTCACCATTGGACTGTTTTATTTTATAGGAAATATTGTCCAGTCTGAAGTGCAAAAGGCAGGGGAAAAACGAGATATACATGTTTTTAATTTGGATGATTCACAAGAATCTAAAGCACTGCTGGATGGTTTATCTTATGCGGGTTTTAAAATAAATCTTTTGGAAGGCAAGGATAAAGCCGAGGCTATAGAATATGCTAAAAACAGCAATATAAATTTGTTGATAGTAATCCCTGAGGGTTTTAGTGAAGCGGCATCGAAATTCCAGTTTAAGGAGATAGAGGCCTACTCCTTTATCCGCAGCTTTTCCATGACCAGTTCGGCAAATGCCGCAATAGTTGATCAGGTAATTTCTGAGATAAACAAACTTCTTTCAAACAATTTTTTAAAGACAAATTTTCCTGACTTTAATCCAGAGGATATAAAAAATCCAATAAAAAGCAGGGACTTTGTTGTGATAAAGGATATTATGGCCGAAGGCTCAGCAGCAGAGGTCAGCAACATTGTCTATTCCCAGTCAATATTCATTCCCGTTATTTTGATGATGATAATTGTATTCTCCTCTCAGATGGTATTATCGGCCATGGCGATGGAGAAACAGGATAAAACTTTGGAAACACTCCTTACCGTTCCTATAAGCAGAAACCAGATAGTGATTGCTAAAATGGCGGCTTCGGCTTTGGTAGGCTTGATCTCTGCAGGGATATATATGCTGGGCTTTAGGTATTATATGGGCGGATTTATGGGGAATATTCACGAAAGTGGCCAGTTGAATGAGCTCATGCAAAAGCTGGGGCTTCAGTTTACCTCGTGCGATTATGTGGTTTTGGGTATATCAATATTTTTAGCAATACTGTGCGCCCTGGGGTTGACCATCATTTTGGGAGTTATGGTAGAAGACTTAAAGAGCGCTCAGACAATGATATTGCCCTTGATTTTTCTTGTAATGATTCCGTACATCATATCCCTGTTTTCAGATATTAATTCTCTGTCCTTGCCGGTCAAGGTTTTAATTATGCTTATACCTTTTAGCCACCCTTTTATAGCATCACAGAACATACTCCTTGGAAACTATGCTGTGGTGTTTTATGGTATACTCTATATGCTGGTCGTTTTTATAATTTTGATATTTATCTGCGGCAGGATATTTTCCACAGATAGAGTATTGACTATGAAGTTAAGATTTGGAAGAAAAGAAAGGTAAAAAATAATGAAAGTCCTTAAAAGAAGGAATAATAACAGCAGATAAAACAAATTTATGAAGCAGTGGATAGGAGGAATCTTTGTGAATATAGTGCTGTTGGGGCCGCCAGGTTCAGGAAAGGGTACGCAGTCGCAGCTTCTTGCAGAGAGTTTTAATCTGGTGCAGCTATCGACGGGGGATCTGTTCCGCCAGATTCTGCAGAACCCCCATCATCCTCTATATGATGAGCTTCAGATCATTAAGCAAGGAAAGCTGGTGTCGGATGAGGTGGTAAATAAGGTAGTGGAAGATGCGCTAAAAAAACTGACAAATGCTAAAGGTATAATATTTGATGGCTTTCCCAGAACTGTAGCTCAGGCAAAAGCCCTAGACAGGATGTTAAGTTCCTTAAACAGAAAAGTGGATGTTGTGATCGATTTCAATGTCACAGAAGGTGTACTTTTATATCGGTTACTGGGGAGAAGGATTTGTCCCAATTGTAAGAGGGTATTTCATGTAAATCAGGGGTATATAGAATGTCTTGATTGCAAAGTTAAACTAGTTACAAGGGATGACGATAATGAGGAAGTAATAATGAAGCGGTTTAAAGAATATAAGGAAAAGACGGTCGGTGTCCAGGAATATTATCGTGATTCGAACTGTGCTTATATAAGTTTGACCATAGATGATATTGACACCACTCCGGAAGAAGTGCATCAACAGATAATATCTGAGCTCAAAGAAAGAGACTTGGTATAGTTTTGTGTAAAAATTTGTATTGCTTCATGGTAAGGGGTTAAGGGAAATGAGAGTTTTTGCTATAGGTGATCTTCATCTATCGGGAACCAATCCTAAACCCATGGATGTATTTGGTGAACATTGGTTCCAACATTGGGACAGGATAAGGAACAACTGGATGAACAAGGTGGGACCCGAAGATGTGGTTCTCATACCCGGCGATATAAGCTGGGCCATGAAGCTGGAAGAGGCCAAACCTGATCTAGACAGCATAGGTCAGCTGCCTGGACGAAAAATCATAATACGGGGGAATCACGACTACTGGTGGTCTTCTATATCTAAAGTGAGAAAGATGCTTCCCGATAATATGTTTGCCATACAGAATGATAGCGTCGTTATCGACGGGATTGCGTTTTGCGGTACCAGGGGATGGGCAATCCTGGAGGGACGAGAAGATATTGAACATGATATCAAGATATTCAATAGAGAATTGCACAGGCTGAAATTGTCACTGGATAGCGTCAGAGGTGTCCAGGAGATCGTGGTGCTGCTTCATTATCCGCCTTTTGACGAGAGAGGTAACGAGAATGATATGGCCAGACTGATCAGGCAGTATCCTGTCAATCATGTGGTGTTTGGCCATCTGCACGGCGCAAGTTTAAACAACGTGGTGGAAGGATATATAGACGGTATTACGTATCACCTAGTCTCATGTGACTATTTAAACTTTGACCTCAAACTCATAATGGAAAGGTGAGCTGTTATTTTCGGCCCAGAAGAGCGTTTGGCATGGCGATTGTGTAAATATTAAGTATGTATAAAAAATATGTAACATTTTTGTAATATTTTAAGGATTTGCGGTTATACCCCTCGACAACAAGATTGTCGAGATTTGAGCTCAATGTGGACAAGGTATATAATAGGGAAAGAAAGGGGGTGAACCGCGTGTTAAGAGGTATGGCGCGTTTGTTCTGTGCTGCATTTGCTTTTGTCTTCATCTTAACAGTATTGGTTTTTCCAGGAGATGTACATGCTCAGGGAACGTTGCTTAAGATGGGTAGCAGGGGACCTGCAGTTGAAAAGTTGCAGCGGGCCTTGATAGAGCATGGTTTTCTCTCTGGTAAAGCAGATGGGATATTCGGTCCTGTAACTCGAGCAGCTGTTATGGCTTTCCAGAGGGCAAAGGGATTGGCTGTTGACGGCATTGCCGGACCGCAAACTTTGAATGCTCTTTATGGCAGTGGATCTTTTACGGGAGGTAATTCTTCTTATGAACAGCCCAGCAGAAGTGCGACTATATCAAGGATGTTGAGGCTGGGGGATAGAGGCCAAGATGTAGCAATTCTTCAGAATCGGCTAAACGAGCTTAAATTCAACTGTGGGAAAGCCGATGGGATATTTGGGCCTGCTACTTACGCTGCTGTAGTGGCCTTCCAAAAGAAAAACGGCTTGGTACCCGATGGCATCGTTGGACCTAAGACGTTGGCAGCACTGTTCGACAATGGTGTTTCTCCAGGGGAAAATCCACCGTCAAATTTACCAGATGAACAGCCTAGCAGAGGTGCTGACATTTCAAGGACGTTGCGGCTGGGCGATAGAGGAGAAGACGTGGCGATTTTGCAAAGGCGATTGAACGAGCTGAAGTTTAACTGTGGAAAGGCTGATGGAATATTCGGTCCTGCTACCTATGCTGCTGTAAAGGCATTCCAAAAGGCCAATGGGCTTGTGGTTGACGGCATTGTAGGAAAGAACACCCTTGCTAAGCTATACAGCTCAGACGTGATCACGGGCGATAAAGTGGCAGATCGCGGTGATACTTCACGTGATTCAAAGGCTGATAAGGTTGTTGCTTTTGCTATGGGGTACATAGGCAAACCTTATGTGTACGGTGCATCAGGACCGAATTCCTTTGACTGTTCTGGTTTTACCACTTTTGTGTACAAGCATTTTGGCATTTCCCTTAAACGGACAGCGTGGGACCAGGGTAATGATTCCCGCTTTGCCAGGCTATCACGACAGCAGCTTAGCAAGGGCGATCTGGTGTTTTTCGATACCAGCACATCGGCGCACACCAGATATCATGTTGGGATATATATAGGTGGCGGTAAGTTTATACACGCCTCTTCGGCTGCAGGAAATGTTAGAATCGATACGCTGGATTCGGGATATTATCAGCAGAGATTCAAGTGGGGACGGAGAATATTAAATTAAGCAATGGGACAACCTTAAGAGAAGCAGGCTACAGAAGAGAACTGTAGCCTGCTTTTTTGTTTTACTAAAGACTTTAAAGATTTGGAAGTTACGATTTGGCTTGTGTGCCCGGCGTTTCAATTAAGTACTTCCAATAACGGACGGGCATGAACTGTCGCTGGAGCCGTGGGTTGATCCTGCTCTTGATAGCAATATTTTGGAAGTACTCCTTCCACAGGGTTTGGTAGTCAAATTCTTCATCGTCCAAGGGAAGGGCTCCTTTGAACTCAAAAGGCACAATTGCGTATTGGCCTTGGCTATAGAAAGCGGCCAGCTTTCTCTTTACGTCATGTATTATCCAATCCTGGTTTGGCATGCGCTTTTTAAAGTGGGGCGCTATTATGCCTAAAATGTTAAAATCGGGTTCAATGGGGGCGTAATATACTCCGCTTTTGAGCAGCCGGAAGCGTACCAGCCCAAGCATCTTTCCGGCTTCCTGGCTTACCTTTTTACGCAGGGCATGAACGCGGAAGACATGCGGTTCTGCCAAGGCTGAATCAACGCTTTTGCCCATCTTCCAGCCAAGCTTGAGATACCTGTATATGGCCGTTCCCGCATCCTGGGCCTCCGAAAGAAAAGCATATAATACGTTTTTGGCTGCTGAAGGTGAAATCTTTTGCACTATGGCGTCGTACACCCTTTGTGCCTTTTCCTGGTCGGTGTTTATGTGTACATATTTTATAAACAGGCTGTTCTGGACATTATCGCTGCTCAGGATTTTTTCGGGCGTTTCCCGCCGGTAATACGCTTCGTATATGGCTGTTAGCAGCCCCTCAAAGCTGCCGTCATATATGTAATAGACCACCCTCACATCTCTCCCGTTATGACCGTGTAAACATCTTCGGGCTGGAACACATGGGGGTAAAGGGACGAGAAGGTCAGCTGTTTGCTTGCTGGGCTTATGCCTTTTTGCTGGGTTGAAGCAGGTTTGAGCAGCTGATACAGGGTTGACTCGTTTATGTTTCTCTCGCCGTAGAACTTGCCACGGCAGGTTATGAAGTGGCGCGCCCTTTTGAGCACCACGCCAAAGCGCTTCAAGGTTTCAAAGTCAATGGAGCTGTACCGCCTTGCTGCAATTATGCGCCTTGCAGAGCGAACCCCGATCCCGGGAACCCTGATCAGCATCTCGTAGTCGGCACGGTTGACCTCCACGGGGAACAGGTGGAGATTTTTAAGCGCCCAGGCCGATTTTGGGTCAATCTCGGTGTCCAATAGCGGTTGGGTTTCGTCCAGCAGCTCATCGGCCTTAAAGCCATAGAACCTCAGCAGCCAGTCGGCCTGATAGAGGCGGTGTTCTCGCATAAGGGGAGGGCTGGCAATGGCCGGCAGGTTTGGGTGTTGAGTCACCGGCACATAGGCCGAGTAGTAGACCCTCTTTAAAGAGAAACGCTTATAGAGGCTTTCGGATAGCTTGAGTATCTTCAGGTCATTGTCAGGCGTTGCTCCCACTATGAGCTGCGTGGTCTGGCCGGCGGGGACAAAAAGGGGGGCGTTTTTATATAGTTTTCGCTCTTCTCTTGCCTGAAGTATTTTGGAGTGAATAAACCCCATGGGCCTGATGATCGAATCCCTGTCCTTTTGCGGTGCCAGCAGCTGAAGCCCCTGGCTGGACGGAAGCTCAATATTGACGCTCATGCGGTCCACGTATTTGCCCGCTTCGGCTATCAGCAGGGGATCGGCGCCCGGAATGGCCTTTAAATGGATATATCCGTTGAACTGGTACTCCTTACGCAGCTTCTTTACAGTAGCAATCAAAAGCTCCATGGTGTAATTGGGATTTTTGTACACAGCCGAGCTCAAAAACAGCCCTTCGATGTAATTCCTCTTGTAGAAGTTTATGGTAAGCTGGGCAACTTCGTCGGGCGTGAATGTGGCACGTGGGACATCGGCTGTCGCACGGTTTACGCAGTACAGGCAATTGAAGGCGCAGCAGTTGGTGAACAGTACCTTGAGGAGGGATATGCACCGCCCGTCATCCGACCAGCTGTGGCAAATCCCGGGCAGGCTGGCATTGCCCAATCCACCGGGCCTGTTCCGTCGGGAGCTTCCGCTGGATGAGCAGGATACATCGTATTTGGCAGCCGCACCTAGAATCTTTAACTTTGTATGTAAATCCATGATGGAGGACCTCCTGTTATACCGTGTGAGTAAATTTTATCATATTTTGGCTCATGTTGCAAACATATGTTTGGGTTGTGCCTTTTAAAAATTTTCATCAAAATGTTTGACAAAGTACGAGCTTTTGTGTTAAACTTTATGTTGCCATCAAGTAGAAGCTATCCACTTCTCACCTTCCGGCGCGAGAGGGCAGCCAGGAAGGTCAATATGGCGGTTAAAGGGTGTAGTGTGTGGCGCTGCGCTATGGAGATGAGAGTGGGTAGATGTGTGCCCGCTCTTTTGTTTTATTAAATTCGGGGGTGAATGAATATCAATAAAAAAGAGTTATTGGTTAATGAGCAGATCAAGGACAGAGAGGTCAGGGTGATCAGCGAGACGGGTGAGCAGCTGGGCATCATGCCCATTGAGAAGGCGCTCAGGCTTGCCGAGGAGAGGCAGCTTGACCTGGTCAAGATAGCTCCCAAGGCCAATCCACCCGTGTGCAAGATCATGGATTATGGCAAATACTTGTTTGAAATGGCCAAGAAGGAGAAGGAGGCCCGTAAAAACCAGAAGGTCATCAACGTGAAAGAGATACGCCTGTCGGCTTCCATAGAGGACCATGACCTGGGGGTTAAGGCCAGGAACGCCGACAAGTTTTTGAAGGCGGGAGACAAGGTGAAGGTGACCATAAGGTTTAGAGGGAGAGAGATGGCTCACCCTGAGGTAGGGTACGAAGTTATGGAGAAATTTGTGTCCATGCTTACGGTGGAAGCTGTGATGGAGCGCAAACCCACACTGGAAGGCAATCACATGATTATGGTACTGGCGCCAAAGGCGTGATTGCAGAAATTGATGGCAGCGAAACAGTAAACAAGGATAAAGCACTGAGAGGAGGAATAAACAATGCCTAAAATTAAAACCCATCGCGGGGCAGCCAAGAGATTCCGCCTGACAAAAAGTGGGAAGGTAAAGAGGGCTAAGGCATTCAAGAGCCATTTGCTTACCAAAAAGTCGCCCAAGAGAAAGAGAAACCTGAGAAGAGCTACTTACGTTGCGGCTGTTGAGGCAAAGAAAATAAAGCAGCTGATTCCGTATAAATAAGGCAGTAAAGGAGGGTGTATTATGGCTAGGGTAAAGAAAGCGCTTAATGCAAGGAAGAAGCACAAGAAGATATTGAAGCTTGCAAAGGGGTATTATGGCGCCAAGAGCAGGCAGTTCAGAGCCGCCAATCAGGCAGTGATGAAGGCGCTGGCATATGCATACGTTGGGAGAAGGCTGAAGAAGAGAGATTTCCGCAAGTTGTGGATTGCCAGGATCAACGCGGCGGCAAGGCAAAACGGCTTGAGCTACAGCCGATTCATAAACGGCCTGCGCAAGGCGGGGATTCAGATAGACAGAAAGATACTGGCGGATATGGCTGTCAACGATGCCAACGGATTTGCTCAGCTGGTCAACATTGCTAAAGAGAAGCTGCATGCATAGCTTTATGCAACTAAATGGACATTGTGTGATTAAAAAAGGCCTCATTCAATGAGGTCTTTGTTCATTTTGAGATAACGGGAGGATAAAAAGGCTTCATCTTTTTAAGAGTAAAATTGCCTAAAAGCAAAAGAAAGTGAGGAAATATAGCTGGATTACAAATATGTAGAAACCGATGACTTTAACTGGTAATTTGTTTAAAACTGGAGGGTAAAGCAATTGAGTGAAATGATGGGTAAAAGAACTATCAGGCTTTTGCCAGCCCAAATTTTGGTCTTGGGTTTTGCATCTATAATTATAATTGGTGCTTTGCTGCTCACTCTTCCTATAGCTTCCAGTACAGGAAAAAGCATAGGCTTCCTCAATGCCCTGTTCGAAGCCACTTCAGCTGTATGCGTTACCGGCCTTGTAGTAGTTGATACAGGCACTGATTTAAGCCTGTTTGGGCAAATTGTCATAATTACCCTTATTCAGATGGGCGGATTGGGGTTTATGACCATGGCAACCATGGTGTTCTTGCTTTTGGGCAAGCGAATTACCTTAAGGGAAAGGCTTGTGATTCAAGAAGCTCTTAATGAATTTAAGTTGCAGGGCGTTGTGCGCTTAACCAAAAGCATAATCGGGATTACTTTCCTCATTGAAGGCATTGGTGCCTCAATACTTGCTTTGCGATTTGTGCCAATGTATGGCTGGGCTAAAGGGCTGTATTTCAGCATTTTCCATGCTATTTCGGCTTTTTGCAATGCAGGGTTTGACGTTATGGGAGAATATAGGAGTTTTATGGACTTTACTGATGATTTCATCGTAAATTTTGCAATAATGGGGCTCATTATTTGTGGTGGCCTTGGCTTTTCTGTTTTGCTGGACATCTACCGGAACAGGCATTTCAGAAAGTGGTCGTTGCATACAAAACTGGTTGTTTGCATTACCGCTGGATTAATTGTTTTAGGTGCATTGTTTTTTTTGTCGTCGAGTTTAACAATCCTGCCACATTAGGCAGTCAAAATTGGAGGGGGAAAATACTTGGTGCTTTATTTCAATCTGTAACCCCTAGAACAGCCGGTTTTAATACCATTGATCAGGCTGCCCTTACAAATGCATCCAAGTTTATGACCATAATTCTTATGTTTATTGGAGCTTCACCCGCAGGTACAGGCGGAGGGATCAAGACCACTACTGCAGGTGTGCTTCTGCTTGCTGTGCTCAGCGTAATCAAAGGAAGGCACGATGTGGAGGTTTTTGGCAGGAGGATTTCCTATGCTATTGTAAACAGGGCATTGGCGATAACTGTTATCAGCTTTGCCTTGTTGATCAGCGTTAGCATGGTTTTATCAATACTGGAGCCCTATCCGCTGGTTGACGTGCTTTTTGAGACAGCCTCTGCCCTGGGAACCGTAGGGTTGGCGACATTTAACAACGGTGATTTAAAGGACCTCAGCAAAATACTTATCATTATAACCATGTTTGCCGGCAGGGTGGGGCCTTTGACATTGACGCTTGCTTTTGCAAAGCGATTGTCCAACAATAAAGATACTCTAAAATATCCCGAAGGGAAGGTAATGGTGGGTTAATAAGGAGGAATGTGATTATGAAGCAATTTGCCGTTATTGGAATAGGGCGTTTTGGTTCAAGCGTTGCCAGGACGCTTTGTGCACTGGGATATCAGGTTCTTGCTGTTGATAAAGATCAGGAAAGAGTACAGGAGATATCCGACTGCGTAACTCATGCTGTACAGGCAGATGCAACTGATGAGGATGCCTTGAAAGCGTTAGGCCTAAGGAATTTTGACGCCGTTGTGGTATCGATCGGTACCGATATTCAGGCAAGCATAATGGTTACCCTACTGTGCAAAGAGCTGGGGGTTAAGTTTGTTCTGGCCAAAGCACAAAATGACCTTCATGCCAAAGTGCTGTACAAGATAGGGGTTGATAAGGTGATATTTCCCGAAAGGGATATGGGCATGAAGGTAGCACATCATCTGGCATCAACCAATATAATCGATTATATTGAGCTGGCATCTGATTACAGCCTGGTAGAACTTACGGCTATCCCGGAATGGGTGGGGAAATCGCTTAAACAGATTGACATGCGGGCTGCGTATGGACTTAATGTGGTGGCAATTAAACGCGGCAATGATGTGCTTGTATCCCCTAAAGGTGAAGATATTATCAAAGAAGGCGACGTTTTAGTGGTGATTGGTAGAAATGACCACATCAAAAGATTGGAAGAAAAGACTCAAGAGTAAAGGATGCGGAGAGCTTTGGAAGAATATATCACTAGCCCACAAAACCCTTCTATTAAACGCATTAAAATGCTTCATAAGAAGAAGTACAGGGGCATCTATGGACAGTACTTGATAGAAGGGCCTAAAATGGTAAAAGAGGCTTTGCAGCAGGGAGAGCATATCTGGGCTTTAGTGGTGGCAGAGAGCTTTGACTGGGCAGAGTTTAAGGCACAGCTGGATTTTTGTGCTGAAAACCTAAA
Source organism: Caldicoprobacter oshimai DSM 21659 (assembly GCA_000526435.1). Classification (GTDB taxonomy): domain Bacteria; phylum Bacillota; class Clostridia; order Caldicoprobacterales; family Caldicoprobacteraceae; genus Caldicoprobacter; species Caldicoprobacter oshimai. The sequence goes on along the minus strand of JAGB01000001.1, from coordinate 547,435 downwards.
AATCCTCGTGATGAAAGATAGTTTATTTACGCATATCAGCGATACTCAGACACCCCAGGGGATTATGGCGGTTGTCCACAAAAAGGATTATCGCTTAGAGGATGTGCTGAATAGGCCTTCGTTTTTTATTGTGGTTTTAGACCAGATAAGAGACCCTGGAAACCTGGGTACCATCATAAGGACATTGGATGCCGCAGGCGGGGACGGCGTTGTTCTGCTTAAAGGTTGTGTAGACCCCTATAATCCAAAGGTTGTGCGCTCCACCATGGGTTCGATATTCCGCGTACCCCTTTACGAGGTGGATGACCACATCGATTTTTTCAACAAGCTTCTGGAAGCCAAGGCCCATGTACTGGTTAGCCATCTGCACGGTTCCAATCTCTTTGAATGGCCGGGGGGCTACAGTAAGATAGCTCTTGTAATCGGCAATGAATCAGAGGGCGTTCGCCAGGAAATATGCAAGTTCGCTTCCTCACTGGTAAAGATACCCATACCGGGTGGTGCTGAATCCCTTAATGCTTCGGTGGCCGCAGGTATACTGATATACGAGGTGCTGCGCAAGTCGAGGTAGATAGTGCCTTGAATTTCCTTGAATCCACGCGGTGTGTATGGTATAATTAGCCTAGGAAAGCCCGGTAAAGGAGATGGGACCGGTGAGGCTGGCGGACGTAATATGGAAGATTTTTGAAAAGACAGGTTCTATAAACGCTTATATGCTTTATAAGGAGCTCTTAATGCTTTTATGATAAAGGCAATGATGGAGAGGAGTATACCCGAGCATCTTTATACAGAGAGGGGGACGCCATGGGCTGGAAGCGCCCCTATAGAGATGAGGGTAGAAGTTCGCTCCTGAGCTGGGGGCTGAAGTGGCAGTAGGCCCTGCCGGGTTTAACCCGTTATCGTTAAGAGAGGTTTCGTTTCCTACCGAAACGAAAATGGGTGGTACCACGTGGCTTATCAAGCCTTCGTCCCATGCTTGGGCGAAGGCTTTTTCAATATATGACGATATCGATGAAAGGAGAGAGCCATGGATGAAAGCTGAGTTGGAGCAGATTAGAAGGGAAGCTGAGCAGGCTCTTGCGCGTATAAATAACCTTCAAGATTTATCGAGTTTTCGCGTGGAGTATCTGGGCAAAAAAGGCAAGTTAACCCAGATTTTGAGGGGCATGGGGAACCTTCCTGCTGAGGAAAGACCCCAAATCGGGCAGCTTGCCAACCAGATAAGGGCTTATCTTGAAGAGGAAATTGAAAAGAAGAGGAAGGTGCTTGAAGAGGAGGCGCTCAATCAACGGCTCAGGGATGAAGTGATCGACGTTACCATGCCGGGCAGGCGCCATTACCGCGGTAAGCTGCATCCTCTGAACATCGTACTCAATGAGATCAAGGACATCTTCCTGGGAATGGGTTTTGAGATCGCCGAAGGGCCGGAGGTTGAGTGGGATTATTACAACTTCGAAGCCCTCAATATACCCAAGAACCATCCTGCACGGGATACGCAGGATACCTTCTATATTACAGAAAACATACTTTTGCGCACCCATACCTCGCCCACCCAGATTCGCGTGATGGAGAGGCAGAAGCCGCCTATAAAAATCATAGTGCCCGGCAGGGTTTATAGGTCGGATGCGGTGGATGCGACCCACTCCCCCATCTTCCATCAGGTGGAAGGGCTTGTAATAGACAGGAACATTACCATGGGCGATTTAAAAGGCGTCCTGGACGTATTTGCCAAGGAGATGTTTGGGCCCCAGACTAGGACACAGTTCAGGCCGCATCATTTTCCGTTTACCGAGCCTAGCGCTGAAATGGATGTAAGCTGTACCACATGTGGGGGTAAGGGATGTCGCGTGTGCTCATATACCGGCTGGATAGAAATCCTGGGTGCCGGCATGGTGCATCCAAAGGTGCTAAAGCATGGAGGGATTGACCCTGAGAAATACAGCGGTTTTGCATTTGGCATGGGCCTTGATCGCATAACAAATCTGAAATATGGGATAGATGATATAAGGCTGTTGTTTGAAAACGATATACGTTTCCTGGAGCAGTTTTAAAGGGAGGTAGAGATGGATGCTGGTACCACTGAAGTGGCTAAAAGAGTATGTAAAGATAGACGTACCCGTTGAACAGCTGGCGCACCGTCTGACCATGACGGGGACAAAGGTTGAGGGCATAACCAGGCTGGGCGAAGGCATAAGCAACGTGGTGGTGGGAAGGATACTTGAGATACGTCCCCATCCCAACGCCGACAAGCTGGTTGTATGCGTAGTTGACGTTGGAAAATGCAAGCTGCAAATAGTGACCGGCGCTCCAAACGTGAAGGAGGGGCAGCTTGTACCGGTGGCGTTGGACGGCGCTACTCTGCCTGGTGGGTATAGGATAACCACGACTTCGTTGCGGGGTGTGGAGTCATGCGGGATGCTGTGCTCTGGCCAGGAGCTGGGGCTTACCGATGAGGACTACCCAGGAGCAGAAGTAGACGGCATATTGATTTTGCAGGAAGAATACCCTCTGGGGATGGATATAAGGGAGGCTTTAGGTTTAGATGACCATGTGCTGGAGTTCGAGATCACTTCCAACCGTCCGGATTGTCTGAGCGTCATAGGCATAGCCCGCGAGGCATCGGTGGCTTTGAACTCCTCCTTTATACCGCCGCATATAGAGGTAAAGCCGGGCGTTGGAGATGTCAACGCCGAGGCCAAGGTTCTGGTAGAGGACCCTTACCTGTGTCCCAGGTATTGTGCACGGGTGGTGAAGGATGTCAAGGTGGGGCCATCGCCGAGGTGGATGCAGCGCAGGCTGGCCTCTGCAGGAGTTCGACCCATCAACAACATCGTCGACATAACCAATTACGTCATGCTGGAGATGGGTCAGCCCATGCACGCCTTTGACCTGGATAAGGTGGCGGGCAGGACCATTGTGGTGCGCAGGGCCCGCGAGGGCGAAAAACTGGTCACACTGGATGACAAGGAGAGACTGCTGAGTTCGGATATGCTGGTTATAGCAGACGTAGAGAAGCCCATAGGCCTGGCAGGGGTCATGGGTGGGGCCAATACTGAGATTACCGATGGGACGAAGAACATTTTGCTGGAAAGCGCGCTGTTTGACAGGGGAAGCATACGGAAGACGGCAAAGGCACTTGGGATTCGCAGCGAGGCCTCTCTCAGGTTTGAAAAGGGTTTGGATATACATGCTGTCCGGGTAGCTTTAGACCGTGCGGCACAGCTGATCCAGGAGCTGGGTGCAGGGACGGTGGTAGAGGGAGTGATAGATGTCTGTCACGGCTCTCTCGAGAAGAGGATTTTGGAGATACCCTGGAAGAGGGTAAACGGCCTGCTGGGGCTCAATCTGTCGGCTGATGAGATGGCCGATATTTTAAACAGGCTGGAATTCAAGGTTGAGATAAAGGGCGAATACATGCGCATAGAGGTTCCATCGTTCAGGCAGGACATAGAGGGCGTGGCCGATATAGCCGAGGAAGTGGCCCGCATTTACGGCTACAATAATATACCCATGACCTTGATGGAAGGCACCGTAAGCCGGGGTAGAAAGACCAGGCGGCAAAAGCTTATGGACAGGGTAAAGGATGTGCTGGTGGGTACCGGCCTTTACGAGGTGGTCACCTACTCGTTTACCAGCCCAAGGGTTTACGAATCCCTCGGCATTACCGATCCGCAGCTCATCCCGAAGACGGTCAGAATCTTAAATCCCTTGGGCGAGGACCAAAGCATAATGCGCACCACGCTTATTCCGAGCCTTCTGGAGGTGCTTTCGCGCAACCGTAACAGGGGGATAGAGAGGTGCCAGATATTTGAGATAGGGCCGGCTTTTCTGCCCAAGTCGCTGCCGCTGGAGGATTTGCCGGAGGAAAAGCCACTTTTGACCATTGCAGAGTACGGGCCGGATATTGATTACTATGACCTGAAAGGCAAAGTTGAAGTGCTGCTTAATGAACTGGGATTGCTGGCTGAGGCTGAATTTGTACCCCACGTTCATCCGACCTTCCACCCGGGAAAGACGGCCCTTGTGAAGCTGGGCGGCAAGGAGACAGGCATACTTGGCGAGATACATCCAAAGGTGGCTGAAAACTATCAGCTTGAAGAAAGGGTCCTGGTGGCCGAGCTGGAACTTGACGCGCTGCTTGATTCTGCAAAGGAGGAGCGAAGATTCAGGCCTCTTCCCAAATATCCAGCTGTTGAGCGAGACCTGGCGCTTGTGGTCAAAAAAGAAGTATTGGCCGCTCAGGTCGAGAGCTGTATAAGAGAGCTTGGAGGGCAGCTTCTCGAAAAAGTGGAGCTCTTTGATGTGTATGAGGGTGCTCAAATACCCGAAGGCTATAAGAGCATGGCATATTCTTTGAGCTATCGCGCCTCCGACAGAACCTTGACGGATGAGGAGGTGAATTCCCTGCACGATAACATTGTAAAAGGCCTGGAACAAAAATTGGGCGCAAGATTGCGATAAGTTCGAATAATCACAAAAATTCGACAAAACGCTTGTTTAAGTATGGCAGGTGTTGTATAATAGTACCGAGGATAGCGGGGGAACGGAGATGTGATCCATGGTGGAAAAGACTAAAACCGTGGTCAGGATCGGCGGTCGCGAATATGCCATAAAGAGCGTGGAGTCTGAGGAGTACATCCACAAGGTGGCCATTTATGTCGACAAGAAGATGGAGGAGATCAGGCAGCGGCAGCCCAATCTGAGCACCACCATGTTGGCCATGCTGACGGCCATAAACCTGGCGGATGAGGTCATCAAGCTCCAGCAAAAGGTCGAAAAGCTTCAGAGGGAGATAAGCGTCCTGCACTCCGTGCTGGAAGAAGATGGTCGAAATGACATTTCAAACGCTTCTGCCGTTTACGACGTTTCGCGCAGGGCGCGACGCTAAGGGGTTATGTTGATATTGAGTGCTGTATAAGCGATGTGGGTTATAAAAAGCAGCCTTCGGGCTGCTTTTTATAGTCTTTGGCATTGATTATGTATTTCATTTTGCAGTTGTGCCTTAATTTGTCGTATAATTGCTGAGATTATTCAAATGATAGAATTTAAGCCTGTTTCTATGGTATAATATATGAAAATGTTTTTGAAAAACGGAGGTATCACTGTTAATTAATGATAAGTTTGTATAATGTTTTCCTCCATAACTTATCTTATGATAAGCATGAGCTTTACAATATACAAATAAACTTTGAAAACGAGGTAATGTATCGTGAATGACAGGACCTTTCGTGCGCTGGAATACGACAAAATCATAGATATGCTTACCAGCCATACTGTATCAGCGCCGGGACGCGAAATGGCGCAAAGTTTGGTTCCATATACGGACAGGGACAAGGTCATTTCGGCCCTGGCGGAGACCGAAGAGGCTTTAAGGATAATGGTTAAATACGGGATGTCGCCTTTAGGAGAGTTCCCTGATATTCGCAGCCATTTGAGGAGAGTGGAGAAAAGGGCAATATTGAGTCCGGAAGAACTGCTGGAGATAGGGCGTGTGCTTAGGACGTGCGCCAGCCTTAAAGAGGCCTTTAAGAGCAAGGATGGCTTAAATGATGCCGGGCTCACCGTCATTCCAAGTTTGGTATATCAGTTAAAACCTCACAGCGATTTGATGAGCGAGATATTCAGGTGCATAGAGCCTGATGGACGGATAGCAGACGGTGCCAGCCCTGAGCTTCACAGCATCCGCCGCAACATAGTGCGGTGTCAGGAGAAAATAAAGGAACTTTTAAACGGCTATATACAATCCCCGCAGTACCAGAAATTCCTTCAGGAGCCCATCGTTACTATAAGGAACGGCAGGTACGTCATTCCGGTAAAGCAGGAGTATCGCTCCAACGTGCCCGGGCTGGTACACGACCAGTCGGCCAGCGGGGCCACCCTGTTTATTGAGCCCATGCCGGTGGTGGAAGCCAATAACAAGCTCAGGGAATGGATGCTCAAAGAGGAGCAGGAGATAGAGCGCATTCTGGCCAGGTTGACCGAGGAAGTCTGGAAAGTTAGAGAAGATATACGCAGTTCATTTGAAATCCTGAGCCGGCTTGACTTCATCTTTGCCAAGGGGAAATTGGGACACTCGATGAGAGGCGTAGTGCCCAGGATTGTAGAGGGCGGGAAGGTCAATATTGTAAACGGCAGGCATCCGTTGATACCCCATCACGAGGTTGTGCCTATAAGCCTTAATCTGGGGTATGATTTTAATACCCTGGTGATCACCGGCCCCAATACTGGAGGTAAAACCGTGACCCTGAAGACGGTGGGGCTGTTTGTATTGATGGCACAGGCCGGCCTTTGTCTGCCAGCCGATTACGGTACCGAGATAGGCATATTTCAGAAGGTTTTTGCCGATATAGGAGACGAGCAGAGCATAGAGCAGAATCTCAGCACATTTTCATCTCATATGGTAAATATTATATCGATGATTAACAGTGTGGATGGCGATTCCCTGGTGCTGCTAGATGAGCTGGGAGCCGGTACTGATCCCACAGAAGGTGCTGCTCTGGCCATGGCCATCCTTGAATTTTTGCACAACAGCGGCGCTAAAACCGTCGCCACAACGCACTACAGCCAGCTTAAGGCATTTGCCATGATGAAGCCGGGGATGGAGAACGCTTCAATGGAGTTTGATGTGGAGACATTAAGCCCCACATTCCGCCTGCTTATAGGGGTGCCGGGCAAGAGCAATGCCTTTCAGATATCGAGGAGGCTGGGGCTTAAGGAGGATATCATCGAAAAGGCCAGGGAATTCTTGACGCAGGAGGACATCCGGTTTGAGGATTTGATTTCTGACCTGGAATACAACAGGACCAAGGCGAGGGAAGAACGGGAAAAAGCTATAAAGTATTTGAAAGAGGTAGAGAAGGAGAGGCAGAGGCTTGCTGAAAGGGAGTCCGAGCTTGAGTCGGCGCGCCAGCAGATACTCCGAAAGGCCAGAGAAGAGGCCAGGATGATACTGCGTCAGGCTAAGGAAGAGGCTGATCAAATCATCAAGGAATTGAACAGGCTGTCGCAGGTGGCCGCTGAAAAGGAGCGCAACAGGGCCATCGAGCAATACAGGATGAAGTTGAAGCAAAGCCTGGACAGGCTGGACGATGAGCTTTCCAGAGGGGCCAGGCAGTCTCAGGAGCACAATGAATCGGTTAGAGAGGTTCGCCTGGGAGAGACGGTGTATATAAGCACGCTGGGGCAAAAGGGACAAGTACTCACCCTCCCCGATGATAATGGAGAGATTACGGTTCAAGTAGGCATAATGAAGGTAGCGGTCAAGCTGTCGCATATAAGAAGGGTTGACGAGGGCGATGATGCAGCAACTGCCGTTATGTCTGCAAAGAAGCCTTCGCCCAGAATGACAGCCGTTTCTCCCGAGATAGACTTAAGGGGTCAAACGGTGGACGAGGCATTGTTGAACGTTGACAAGTATCTTGATGACGCTTTTTTAGCGGGCTTAAAGCAGGTGACCATTATCCACGGCAAGGGTACGGGTGCTCTAAGGGAAGGAATCCATCAGTACCTGCGCCATCACCCCCATGTGAGCTCTTTCCGCCTTGGGAAGTACGGTGAGGGTGAGAGCGGCGTTACCATAGTCGAGCTCAAATAAAGAAAGCAGGGTGGACGATATGATTTTGGTAAGTGCGTGTCTGGCAGGGATATGCTGCAAATACAACGGTGGAAATAATGGCATTCCCCTCATCAAAGAGCTTGTAAAGCAGGGCAAGGCCATTCCGCTGTGTCCTGAACAGCTGGGTGGTCTGCCCACACCCAGGCTGCCGGCAGAGATAAAAGGCGGCAGCGCCCGCGATGTTTTGCAGGGTAAAGCCTCGGTGGTGAGGGAAGACGGCGCTGATGTCACCGAAAATTTCATAAGGGGCGCCAGAGAGGTTTTAAAGTTTTGCCAGGAGATGGGGATCAGGCGTGCCATCCTGAAATCAAAAAGCCCTTCTTGTGGAAAGGGACTGGTGTATGACGGAACCTTTACGGGCAAGCTGATAGAAGGGAATGGCGTTACCGCCCAGCTGCTCATCGACGATGGGATTGAGGTGATGACGGAGGAGGAGTTTAAAAAAATTTGTTGAGGGGATAAAGGAAAATAGTTCTTTTTGTAGAATAAATCTAATAATTAATTACAGAGTTTCACGTGAAAGGCTCAGAGTTGAGAATTTAAAATAAAAATGACGGGAGGGTGTTGTTTATGGCTTATTTGCTTGGAATCGATATTGGGACTTCTGGGACAAAAACTGCGCTGTTTGATGAATTGGGGAATACGGTGGCCAGCGCAACGCAGGAATATCCCCTTTATCAGCCGCAGATAGGGTGGGCCGAGCAGGAACCGGAAGACTGGTGGGATGCCGCTGTTGAGACCATTAAACAGGTATTATCGAATAGCGGTGTTGATCCCTCTGATATCAAGGGTATAGGATTGACGGGCCAGATGCATGGTATGGTACTTTTGGATAAGGAGGGCAAGGTGCTCAGGCCTGCCATCATATGGTGCGATCAGCGGACGCAGGAGGAGTGCGACCAGATAACCGAGATTATAGGAAAAGACAGGCTTATAGAGATTACCGCTAACCCTGCTTTAACCGGTTTTACCGCTTCAAAAGTGATGTGGGTAAAAAACCATCAGCCCGAGATATTTGAAAAGATAAACAAGATTTTGCTTCCCAAAGACTACATAAGGTACAGGCTTACGGGTGAATTTGCTACCGAGGTATCCGACGCAAGCGGTATGCAGTTTTTGGATGTGCCAAGGAGGACCTGGAGCCGGGAAATAGTGGATAAATTGGGGATCGATTATGAGTGGTTACCAGCTGTGTATGAGTCGCCGGAAGTGAGCGGTAAGGTGAGCCAGCAGGCTGCCCAGCTGACAGGGCTGTTGCCAGGAACGCCGGTTGTGGGCGGTGGCGGGGATCAAGCCGCCGGTGCTGTGGGCAATGGCATAGTCAAGCCAGGGGTTATTTCGTCCACCATTGGGACCTCGGGAGTGGTTTTTGCATACATGGATCAGGTGAAGATAGACCCTAAAGGAAGGGTACATACATTTTGCCATGCCGTGCCCAATACTTGGCATGTTATGGGGGTCACCCAGGGTGCGGGCCTTTCGCTTCAGTGGATGCGGAATAATTTTGGCGGCATGGAACGTGAGTTGGCCAAGTTTATGGGCATTGACCCCTATGTGCTTATGGATGCTGAAGCAGAGAAGGCTGTGCCAGGCTGCCAAGGGCTTATATACCTCCCGTATCTCATGGGAGAGTGTACGCCTCACCTTGATCCTTACGCCAAAGGCGTTTTCTTTGGCCTGTCTGCCAAGCATGGCAGAAGTGAGATGATCCGCGCAGTTATGGAGGGAGTGGCTTACAGCCTCAGAGACTGTCTTGAAATAATAAAAGAAATGGGTGTACAGGTATCTGAAGTACGGGCCTCTGGTGGCGGCGGCAAGAGCAAGTTATGGCGGCAGATACAGGCCGATGTGTTCAACAGCCCCATCACCACCATCAATTCCACTGAAGGGCCTGCCTTTGGTGCGGCGCTGCTGGCTGGGGTCGGAACCGGCGTCTATGGCAGTGTACCTGAGGCATGCGAAGCAGCTATCAAACGGGTGGGAGTACAGCAGCCCATCGAGTCCAATGTAAGGGTATACGATAAATATTATGAGGTATATAAAGGGCTATATTACGCTTTAAAGGACAGCTATTTGAAGGTTGCCCAAATCGAGCGAGAGTTGAGCGGCCAGGCATAATTATAAGTATATTAAGTATATCGGGAGCTCCTATTGAGATGGGATGGATTGAGAAGTGGTTGCCGCGAACAGGAAGGTGTATCCGTGAAGGGATGCGACTGGCCCTTTTGAATGCAATTTTGTTGGCAGGGGGCGGGATGGCTGTCTTTTTGCTGTTCGGGGCAGTGGATTTACTGAGGAAGAAAGGCATCCCGATTCCTTTGCCGGTATGGCTTGTTATGGTGCTTTTGGTCGTGCCGTATTATGTGTTGATGTTTCAGTACGGCAAGGCATTTGGGGCTTTAAGCGCTTCAAAAAATCCTGTTTCTGGTTTTGCAGTGGGTCTGTTGGGTCAGTTGCCCTCCATATTGCTGCTGGCACTGTCAATCAATGGAGAGCTATACAGGTATATCTCTCCTCATGTGTGGAGAGTCTTGTTCACCATTATGAGCATGATCGCCGTTGTTGCCCCAATTATGGTGGGGCTCGGCTCGTTGGACCAAAAATGATAAAGAAAATGTAAATACGAAGTGTAGAAATTAAAAAGGGAGCATTTGTTGCTCCCTTTTAATTTTGCTCTATTTTGAACTTGCTGATGGCCTGCATCAGCTCCTGTGCGGCATAATTGAGTTCCTCAGCATAAGAGGCCAGCTGTTCTACGCCGGACAGCTGTTCCTCGGTGGACGCCGTTACCTCCTGGGATGATGCGGCTGCCTCTTGCGACACAGCGGATATGTTCTGCATTGCCAATACTGCTTGGTTTTTGTCGTTTTCCATTTCATTGACGCCCTGTATTATCTGCTCAACCCGGTTGACTAGCGTTTCGGCCGATGCTGCTATCTGTTTGAAAGCCGAGATGGTGGTGACCACCGCTTCATTTTGAGATTTTACAATATCCTCTGCGCTTTTGGCTCGCTTGACGGTTTGAGCGGTTTGCTGCTGCGTGTTTTTGATAATAGCGGTGATCTCACGCGTGGCAGACATCGACTGCTCTGCAAGCTTGCGTATCTCGTTGGCCACTACGGCAAATCCCTTGCCCATCTCCCCTGCCCGTGCAGCCTCTATGGCTGCGTTTAAAGCAAGAAGGTTGGTCTGGTCGGCTATGTTGTCAATTACTTTTATTATCTTGCCTATGGCCTGAGAATGCTGGTTGAGGGTATCTATGTCTGCCAATATCTCCTGAGTGATAGCAGTGGTTTGTCGAGCTTTCTGTTCTAGCTGATCCACCGCATCGAGCCCTTGCTGGGTTAAATTCATCGTTTCTTTGGACAGATTGTGAATTTCTCTGGCATTGTCTGAAACGCTGTTTATTTTGGCGGCCAGCATATCCATCTTCTGAACGCCTTGCTCTGCATCGGCTGCCTGCTCTGCTGCTCCCTGGGCGATTTCCTGAATAGCTTTGGCGATTTCCTGCGATGATGCCGATAGCTGCTGCGAGGTTGAGGCTACCGTTGACGAAGACTCGACGACTTTATGTGCAAGGGCGGCAGTTTGCTGTATGAGCTGGCGCATGTTGGCAATCATCGAGTTTATGCTTCTGGTCAGTACTCCCAGCTCATCCCTGCGCCTGGATACCGGATTTACTGTTAGATCGCCCATAGCGACTTTTTCGGCGGCGTTGATGATTCGTGCTATTGTTCGGCCCATGCTGTTGGACATGTACAAGCCGACTATCAGTGCAAATATGCAGGCAAATACCATCAGCATGATAGTAGTCCTTGCGATCTCCTGTGTGGCAGCAAAGAGCACAGAATTGGGTATGAGTCCAACCAGCGTATACCCTGTTTCCCCAACCCTGTTATAGATCATCAACCACTTTTCTCCGTGATGGGTAACTTCTTTGTAACCTGCGGGTTCATCTGATGACATTACTTCCTGGTAAAAGTCGTGCTCTGTTATATTGTGGGTGGCTACCGCTTCGTCTTCATCTATCTGTTCCCCAGTTTCTGAGCTCAAGGCGTGCCCATCCGGGCTGATTAAATGGATTTCGCCCCTCGAACCCAGGTTTACATTCTTCAATATATCCATGATAGACACATATTTTACGTCTATCAACAGCACACCAAAGGTGGTACCGCTGGAGAGGTGTTTTATGGCCCGAATGCCCGACATGCAATATGCGGTTTTAGATGTAGCACTGGTATCCAGTTCGGGATGGCTACCTCTCCAGATGATCTTGCCGTTTCCTTCGATGGCGGCTTTATACCATTCTGCGTTTTTTATGTCTTCGAAATTCAAATTGGATAGAGAGATATTCCCTGTGGCTATGCTACGCTTTTCATCGATTAAAAGGATAATGTTGTCGATAAATTTGTTGTTCATGGTGTAATTGCTTAGGACAGATTGAACCTTTTGCCTCATTTGATGGTAGTCGTATGTCGTTAACTGGTCTTCCCTGATTAAAAGAAAATCTTGGATGTCCTTGTTTGAAAATATCTGCATAGATATTTCCTCTACGGTTGAGAAAACCAGGCTGAGATATTGCGACATCTGCTCCATGGTTTGAATGGTAGACTGGGCAGCCGTTTGCTGTATGGCCTTCTCTGCCTTGTCCCTAGAATAGTAACCCAAGATGGAAATAGGGATGATCATTATAAGGAACGCTGCTATGAGTTTGTTGCTTATGCTGTTCAATCGAGAAAATTTTATGGTGTTCGACACTTTTGTTATGGTATTCGACGCTTTTGCCACGTCATTTGCAAGGGTACAATACCCTTGCCCTCCCTCCTTTCTGTGTGTATTGGATTATTTTGTCCTGCTCTTTGTCATATTTTGTTATAACTCCGGTAATATTTCTACATAAAATGCCAAAATCCTTCTTGAGTTAAAAAAATGTGAAAAAAGGCCTATATTAATATGAAAGAGCCTTTTTCGAGTGTTCCTTTTTGTGTATAATCTATAAGTAAAGAAATTTTTTTGGGAAGGGTGCGATCATAAATGAATGCACAGCAACAGAGGATCATGGTGGTGGACGATGACCCCAATATATGCCAGCTTATAAGGCTGTATCTAGAAAAAGAGGGATACCAGGTTGAGCATTATCTTGATGGGATTTCGAGCGTTACGGCCTTTAAGAATAACCCACCCAATCTAGTGATACTGGATATAATGCTTCCCGGAATGGATGGCTGGGAAGTATGCAAGGAGATACGCAAGATAAGCGATATCCCGATTATAATGCTTACCGCCAAAGGTGAGACCTTTGATAAGGTCCTGGGATTAGAGCTAGGGGCCGATGACTACATCGTGAAGCCGTTTGACCCCAAGGAACTGGTTGCCAGGGTAAAGGCCGTTTTACGCAGATCAAGGGCAACGGGCATCAGAGAGAAGGTGGTGTCTTATCCCAACTTGACCGTAGATATTGGCAACTATACTGTAGAGTACCACGGGAAAACCGTGGAGCTCCCGCCCAAGGAGCTGGAGCTTCTGTATTTTTTGGCTTCACATCCCAATAAGGTATTTACAAGGGAGCAGCTGCTGGACCGCGTATGGGGATATGATTTTTACGGCGATACCCGTACAGTGGACGTCCATATAAAGCGGCTTAGGGAAAAGTTTTCAGACCCTACCGACGTATGGCATATAAAGACGGTTTGGGGTGTGGGGTACAAATTTGAGGTGAAGTAGATGTTCCGATCGATTTTTACTCGTTTGATGGTTACCTATTTCGTGATCATAGTCGTCACTATTGTAATACTGAGCTTACTTTTGTCTACTTTTTTTATGGATTATGCATTTAGCACAAAAGCCCGGGAGCTCATAAGGGAGGCCCAGGAGCTTAACCCGTACATCGAAATGTATAGCATGGGCCTTATCGATCAACGGTCATTGTACAGCTATTTCAAGATCATCGATCGTTTTTTAAATACCACCATATGGGTAAGCGATGGGCTGGGCTATATCTGGATTGCCTACAGCCCTTCAAAAGAAGACCAGGAGAGGTGGCAGGAACAAAAGCTCACCGAACAGGAATTCATCCAGATACTGAAAGGCAACATCATCACCAAGACCGGGCGGTTCGGTGGGCGTTTTAACACTCCGGTTTTAACCGTGGGGGTACCTTTGAGGATCAACAACAGGATTAGAGGGGCGATATTCCTGCATTCGCCCGTAGAGGGGATCAGGCGTACCCTATATGACATCTACAGGAACATATGGTGGGCTGCATTTATCTCGGCCGGCCTTTCGGTGGTGCTGCTTTATTGGATGTCGCGCCGTATATCCAATCCATTGATACAGATGAACGAGATTTCGCGCGAGTTTGCCCAGGGCAATTTCAAGCGCCGGGTTAAAGTGGTTACAAGGGATGAAATTGGCCAGCTGGCTGTCAACTTCAATGCCATGGCCGATTCTTTGGAGAAGCTGGAGGATATGCGCAGGAGCTTTGTGGCCAACGTGTCGCACGAGCTGCGGTCACCGCTTACTTCCATTATGGGCTATATCCAGGGGGTATTGGATAATACCATAAAGCCAGAGGATAGAGAGAAGTGCTTGAGCATAAGCCTGTCGGAAGCTCAAAGGCTCAGCAAGTTGATCGACGAGCTTCTGGACCTTACGCAAATCGAATCGGGGCAATTCCCTCTCAACCTTTCGGTATTTGACGTCAACGAGCAGATCAGGCGTTCGCTCATTTCGCAGGAGGAGAGGATAAATCAGAAGGGCATAGAGGTCCAGGTGGATTTTCAGGATGAACACTGCTGGGTGGAAGCCGATGCCGACAGGATTCAACAGGTGATAATAAACTTGCTGGATAATGCGATAAAGTACAATCGTGAAAACGGCAAGCTGATTATAAAGACCTGGAAACACAGGGATAAAGCTTACGTAAAGATTCAGGACCAGGGACCGGGTATTCCGAAAGAAGATATTGTGCACATATGGGAGCGCTTCTATCAGGTTGATAAGTCCAGAAGTGGCAAAGACAGGGGGAGAGGGCTAGGGCTATCTATCGTAAAAAAGATCATAGAGCAGCATGAGCAGAATATATGGGTCAACAGCCGCCTCGGCGAGGGTACGGCCTTTATATTTTCGTTGAAGGCAGCCAAACGGCCAGACAGGACTTCGCGGTAAAAATTGTTTACAAGGCGTTCATATTTTGTTAAAAAAGAAAGTTTATAATTGAATTGCAGGATAAATGAAAGATTAATTAATGAATATGGGAGGTGTAGAGTATGAGGGAATTCTATGAATTCGATGAGCAGCAATACCAAGGCAAAGGTAGAATATGGAAATATATCGCAGTGGCAGTGGTTTTTGCCTTGCTGGGTGCCATTGGCATGTATTATATGCTGCCGTACATCAGCGATGATTATTCTGAAAATGCTGTTGTTACACCAAATGATCAAGAGAAGAAGGCTGCCGAGAATGATCAGGCTAACCAGGAGAAAGATAAAGCTAAACTTCCCGAGCTGGGCTACAAGGGGGACTTATTTATCACCTCTGATAATCCGGTGGTAGAGATCGCCGAAAAGGTCGGACCGGCTGTGGTCGGCATAACAAACAAAAGCATTATAACCTACAGGGACTGGTTCTTTGGCGATGTGTACATGCAGGAGCAGGAAGGGTATGGGTCGGGCATAATACTCAGCGATGAAGGATATATAGTCACCAATGCGCACGTAGTGGAAGGTGCCAAGGAATTATATGTGGTGTTTCAAGGGGAAAAGCAGGTACCGGCTCAGCTCGTCGGAATGGACGCCACAAGCGACGTGGCCGTCGTGAAAGTTGACCCTCAAGACCTGAAGGAAGTGAAATACGCCGTAGCAAAGCTGGGAGATTCGGACAAGGTTCGTCCCGGAGAGCTGGCTGTGGCCATAGGAAATCCGTTGGGCCACGACCTTGCAGGGACCATAACGGTGGGGGTAATAAGCGCTGTAAATCGTACCCTTGTGGTTGATCAAAGGCCCATGAAGCTCATACAGACCGATGCGGCCATAAACCGCGGTAATAGCGGAGGAGCGCTTGTCAATGCCAAGGGTGAGGTTATCGGCATGAATACCTTGAAAGGAAGCGGAGCGGAAGGGCTGGGCTTTGCCATACCTACCAACGAGTTTTTGCCTATAGTTCAGGAGTTGATAAAGAAAGGCGTTGTGGTAAGGGAAGACGATAAGCCGGGCATTGGAATTTTGGGACGCGAGATAACCGAGGCAGAAGTCAGACAGCTCAACTATCCACGCGGCATACTGGTGAGGGCGGTTGTACAAAACGGAGCTGCGGCAAAAGCAGGAATTCAGCCTGGTGACGTGATCATAGGATTCAACGACAAAGAAATAAGAACTTTCCAGGAGTTGAAAGATGCAATAAACCAGCATAAAGTTGGAGACACGGTGAGAATAAAGATATGGCGCGATGGCAAAGAGTTCACTTTGCCGGTGACGCTTGAACCGCTGCGTGAGGAGTAAAAAAGTAGTGCCTGGACAAGGCACTACTTTTTTAATTTTTATATGTAGGTGGCTGTTCTGCTGTAACTTCAATAGCGATATACGTATTTGGCAAGGATGCGGGGCATGTCTTCATGATTTCCCCATCGATTGCCAAATATTCTCACTTTGTTCCCTGATCTGATAGATATGTTGCCCCAGTGTTCAATGTATACCAGCTGAGGAGAAGAACTATTGCCGGATACGTCAACAGTAAATGCATTCTTATCTCCCAAGGCTATTATATCCTTTACAACTCCTTCAAATACGAATATCCTGCCGTTGTGAAGGTCGGGGTCGGATTTTAACTGGTTATAATTGAGGGCCCAGGCGCGCCTGGTGTATTCCGATTCGTTTGTCTGGCGCTCAATTACCAGATTCAGTTTTGCATCATCTTTGCCTTCTACATGTGCCGTGATGGTACAGGGGGTATATCCGGGTGCATCAGCCCTTACATATAGGGTGAAATTGCCAGTTTCAGGGTCAACTCTGGGCTGCGACCTCGTTTCAAGGCTGACTTCCAGCACAGCCTGCGGATCGGTAGTGCCGGTGATTTTTGCCCATTCGTCAGTTGTCTGTACTGGTATTGATTGATTTATGGTTAATGGGAATTCCATAATCTCTCTCTTTAAAACGATATTGCGTATGTGGTCGGCGTATCCCCGGGTGGACACCCGGATTTCATATACGTTTTCAGGAGCGTCGGGCACTTCTATGTCCTTCTCCAGCCTGCCTTCCTGATCGACAAGGTCGCTGTAGTTGTTGCCGTTTATGAATACCTGTGAGCCCGGTTCCACCTTAAGTATTATTCGGTACTTTTTACCTTCCACGATGGCTTCGCCCGATGCGGGATGAATTAAAGTCAGAGGCGACAAGGGCGTGTTTAAAGTGAATGTTACTCTTTCTTTTGCCTCTGGCAAACCCTCTCCATAGATGGTGATGTCAAGCTGTACTTCGATTGCGTCCTTTTGCTGGCCCTGTGAGAAGTATGAACACAAAAAGGCGTCCTCATATACTATTTCTGCTTTGCCGTTTATGACAGGATATACCTTCCCCAGAGCCTCTACTTTTTCCCCGTTGCTGGTGTTTACAATAATCCTGTGGGCAGGTTTTCCATCAATGGTTGTAGCTTCTACAAAGGTGGATGCCATAATCCTTGAGCCGTAACCGGTAGCTTTATCATCTGTGCGCGAAATCTGATCCACGATTATATAGCCTATGAAGAGAAGTACGGCCAGCACGATGATGGTTGCGCATATCTTGGCAGTGCGCTTGGCCAACGAGGAGCCTTTATCTTTACGATGCCGCCTCAGGGGAAATTGCTGTGTGTAGTCAGGCTCTTCAAAAAACCAATCTAAGTCCTCGTCATCCCATACACTTTTTTTATCGGCTTTGAACAGATAATCGAGATCGAGGTCCTGGTCAGCTGTTTTTTCATCGATTGATGGCTGTTCGACCTCAGGTTTCTGTGGCTGCTCTTTTTCATGGGGTTTTATTTCTTCCTGGTCGGTTATTAGTTTATACCCGCAATTGTAGCAGTAACGGTGATAATAATTATTTCTGGTACCACAACTTGGACACAGCATGGAAATGCCTCCCTCCTTCAATAAATAAATTCGCAAGTTTCATCAAAAATCCTTCCATTTCGATAAAAATTTTGAAGAACCTGAATTGTCATTAGGGGGTTTTAATATAGCCGAAATCATGCTACAATTATTTAAAAAGCGATATAAAGATAATTTGCAAAGGGGGATAGGCCTTCAATGGATTACTTTCATGAGGAATCGGTGACCAAGGTCAACGCCGGTTTAAATTCAATAATCTATGTTATATGCTATATTGGTATGGTTATATTCGCAATTTTAGCCATACAGGGGCTCATGACCATTATGAACGGCATCATCAATATACCGGCAATAGCCTTCACTTTAGTGTGCGGAGCGCTGGCATACGGGTGTTTTGTCCTTAAGAACAACCAGCGGATTGAGTACGATTATACCTTTACAAACGGCATTCTCGATATAGCCAAAATCATCAACAACAGCAAAAGGAAAAAGCTGCTGTCGGTGGATGTGAGGGAATTTGAGGTGATTGCACCCATAAGCGATGAGGGGTTTAAGCGCATGCTTCACCACAAGGGGATTCAAAACAGGTACAACTATTTCCTCAACCGCGGTCCAGGGCTTTACTACGGCATTTTCACCCAGGATGGCGTAAAATCGATGCTGGTGTTCGAACCCAGCGACAAGCTGGTGGAGCTTTTCAAGATATTCAATCCCCGAAATGTCAAAACCAGATAACATCATATGATCCCCTTGTCAAGAGGGGATTTTTATTTTAACAGGAATTTTAATTTTGGTGTAAATTAAAATACTGTGTGGATTCACTTGTAGTAATTTAGAGGAAGGGGTAAAATAATGGTTGATTGAGGCAAGGTATAAGGAGGCATTGCGCTATGGGGCATGAGATTTATTTGGACAATGCGGCTACTACCCCTGTTCATCCTGGTGTGGCCGAAGCGGTGATGGAGTGCATGCTCCATGACTTTGGCAATCCATCCTCATTGCACAGGATGGGTTTGCGGGCAGATAAAAAGCTTAAGGAGGCCAGAGAAAGGATTGCTTTGGCACTGGGGGTGGATGCCGAAGGCGTTTTTTTTACCTCGGGCGGGACTGAAGCAAACAATTTAGCTATTATAGGGACGGCACTGGCCAGAAAGCGCGAAGGAAGGCATTGCATTACCACCCAGATCGAGCACCCCTCGGTTTTGAATACATTTAAATACCTCGAGAAAGAAGGGTGGGAGGTAACCTATCTCCCCGTAAATAGGGATGGAGTAGTCTCACCCGATGACGTGAGACGGGCAATACGTCCTGATACCGTACTGGTGAGCATAATGCATGTAAACAACGAAATCGGCTCGATACAGCCAATTCAGGAGATCGGCAGGCTATTGAAGGCTCAGGGGAATTCCCCTGTTTTTCATGTGGATGCCGTTCAATCGTTTGGCAAGCTGGATATAAAGCCAGTTCAGTGGGGCATCGACCTGCTTTCCATAAGTGGCCACAAGATTCATGCCCCCAAGGGTATAGGTGCTCTGTATATGAGAAAAGGGGTGAAGATACACCCTCTTCAGTGGGGTGGCGGTCAGGAAAGGGGCGTCAGAAGCGGTACCGAAAACATGCCCGGCATCGTCGGTTTTGGTGAGGCGGTACGCTGGCTTGAGGAAGTTGACAGGGATTACCTGTACAGGCTGAAGGGCATTTTGGTTGCCGAGCTGACCGAAAAGGTGCCTTGGGCGGTTATCAACGGGCCTCCACCTGAGAAGGGAGCACCGCACATTTTGAGCGTGAGCTTTCCAGGCATAAGAGGGGAAGTCATGCTCCATGCCCTGGAAGAAAAAGGGGTGTATGTTGGCACCGGTTCGGCCTGCTCGTCGAGAAGAGGCCATATGAGCCATGTGCTTGAGGCTATCGGCGCAAAAAAGGATGTGGCCCAGGGGGCTATAAGGCTCAGCCTGTCGTACTTGAATACCGAGGATGAAATGCGCCAGGCTGCTCGAATTATAGAGCAGTGCGTAAAGGAACTGGAGGGGTTTGTAAGGAGGTAGATAGATTGGAGAGAGTGGCTTTATTGCGTTACGGGGAGATACACTTAAAGGGCCTGAATCGCCCCTATTTTGAAAGGGCGCTGTATAACAATATAGTAAAGGCTTTGGAACCCTATGAGGGCGTAACCGTAAGGAAAGCGGAAGGAAGGTATTACGTGGAAAACATCGGGGATGACCCAAGGGTCTTCGACAGCATAGCGAAGGTCTTTGGGATAATTTCTTTCAGCCCCGCGCTGAAGGTCGAAAAGGATGTGGTAGCTATACAGAAGGCGGCCGAGGTGTTATTGAGAGAGGCCATGGAGGCTCAGGCTGCCAGTCAAAAGGAAACGTTTACCTTCAAAGTAGAATCCCGCAGATCTGATAAGAGCTTTTATTTGAATTCTATGGAGCTGAGCCGTAAAGTGGGTGGTTATCTTTTAAGGCGCATTCCCAACTTGAAGGTGGATGTCCACAATCCCATGATGACGGTTAACGTTGAGGTCAGGGAATGGGCTTATGTGTACTGCCAAATAATCCCCGGCGCAGGCGGGATGCCGGTTGGCACTAATGGGAAGGCCGTGCTGCTGCTTTCGGGAGGTATTGACAGTCCAGTGGCGGGGTGGATGATAGCAAAACGCGGGGTTGAGGTCACCGCCGTCCATTACCACAGCTTCCCATATACCAGCGAGCGCTCAAAGGAGAAAGTGATTGACCTGTGCAGGATCCTGAGCCAGTACTGCGGTGAAATAAAGCTGCATGTGGTGCCTTTTACCAAGATACAACAGGAATTGTATCAAAAGTGCCCTCATAACATGCTTACAATACTCATGAGGCGTTTTATGATGAGAATAGCTGAGGTGGTGGCGCATAAGGAGGATGCAAAGGCCTTGGTCACAGGGGAAAGCCTCGGGCAGGTTGCCAGTCAAACGATAGAGAGCCTGTGTGCCACCAATGATGCGGTTTCGATGCCGGTATTCAGGCCGCTTATAGGGATGGATAAGATAGAGATAATGGACCTTGCCAGGAGGATAGGGACATACGAGACCTCCATTCTTCCTTACGAGGACTGCTGTACTATATTTGTGCCAAAACATCCCGTCACCAGGCCAAAGCTGGAAAAGGTGAGGGAAGCTGAAAAGCTGGTTGAGGGCGAGAAGCTCATCGAAGAAGCGGTAGCAAACATAGAAGTGCTAAACATAAAGGGGTGATGGAGGAGTGCAAAACCGTACGCAGCTTGAGAACATACTGCGCAGGATTGATGGCAGGGGCTACAAGGCCTATAAAGACATACAGGGGTCTTATGATTTTGGCAATTTTATCTTACGTATTGACCACGTTCAGGGGGATCCCTTTGCTTCGCCTTCCAGGATCAGGGTGGTAGTGCCTCAAAAGGTGGCAGGTTTTCCACAAGAGCTGTATTCGTCTAAGCCCAGGAAGAAAGGCCTCGAGGATTTCCTGACCCGCCAGATCTCCAAAAACATTGCCAGAATTGTGAAGGGCAACAGGGGAACCGGAAAGAGCGGGCAGATTTCGGTCATATCGGTGGGACAGGAGATTTTAAACCGCACTTCTGTGCTGGTCACCGATTCAAGCGTTGAGGCACGGCTGACCATGGGGCTTCCTGCCCGCGGCAGGACCGTGCTGGCGGGGCAGGCAATGGAGATGTTCTTTGGCGAGCTGCCGCGATTGGTGGAACAATCGCTTGTATATAAGAATTTGGACAACGCAGCATTGTTGAGGCATGTTAACCTGGCGGAGGACCAGTGGGTGCTGCGCAACAAGATAAAGGAGATGGGTTTGGTGGCCTTTATCGCCAACGGTTCCATCCTTCCGCGGCGCAGCGGCGTTGACGACCGACCGATGGAAAGCGGAGTGGTGCCTTTTAAGTCGCCTCCAGAACTGGAGGTCATGGTGGAGCTTCCCCATGCGGGTAAGGTATGGGGAATGGGAATCCCTAAAGGTATAACGCTCATAGTGGGTGGCGGCTATCACGGGAAATCCACGCTGCTCCGTGCCATTGAACGCGGCGTGTATGACCACATACCCGGCGACGGAAGGGAGCTGGTGGTCACCGTCGAAGATGCCGTCAAGATCAGGGCAGAGGATGGCAGAAGGGTGGAAAAGGTGGACATAAGCCCGTTTATCAACAATCTCCCCAACGGCGAGTCTACCAGGTCTTTTTCAACCGAGAATGCCAGCGGTAGCACATCCCAGGCGGCCAATATCATGGAGGCCCTGGAGATTGGGACTTCACTGCTTTTGATCGACGAGGATACCAGCGCTACCAACTTTATGATCAGGGATGCGCGCATGCAAAAGCTGGTTCACAAGGATTCAGAACCCATTACGCCTTTTATCGACAGGGTGGAGGACCTGTATGAGCAGTTGGGCGTATCCACCATTATTGTAGTAGGCGGCTCGGGAGATTATTTCGATGTTGCGCATCGGGTCATAATGATGGAGCAGTATGTCCCCAAGGACGTCACTGCAAAAGCCAAGGAGATTGCGCAAGAGTATAGGACTGATAGGAAAAAAGAGGCTGGTGGACAGCCCATTCGAGTCACTCACAGGATACCCATTCCGCATAGCCTTTCGCTCAAAGGCCGCGAGAAAATAAAATCCCGTGGACTGGACAACATACAATATGGACATACCAATTTGGTCCTGGATGACGTCGAGCAGCTGGTGGATATAAATCAGACCAGGGCCATTGGTGACATAATCCGCTATGCGATGGAGAATTATATGGATGGCAAGACCACTTTGAAGGAAATCATTCAAAAGGTACACCGGGACATAGAGGAAAAGGGGCTGGATGTCATATCGCCTTTTGAAGGGCTTCATCCGGGAGACTACGCGCAACCCCGTCCTCAGGAAATAGGCGCTGCCATAAACAGGTTGAGGATACTGAAGGTGAAGCAGGAGGGGACAAAATAAGGGAAGGAAAACATGATTTGCTGGAGGCGTATGAGAGCAGACTGATTTATCATTGATAAATGGCTGGGAATGCCGCATTCCCAGCCAAAGACAAATGCTACCCACAAGGGCATTTTTATGGAAGTTAATATGCGATAAATCGTAACATTAAAAATTCTCAAAAGGGTATTGTATAAAAATGGATTTAGTGCTACAATAAAGTCAAAGAAAGTCAAAGATAAAATCCGGCTTGATGTGTCCAGGGAGGAATATCCACTATGGAATACAAGGACTACTACAAGATACTGGGTGTATCGAGGGATGCTACGCAGGAGGAGATAAAAAGGGCCTATCGCCGTTTGGCTAAGAAGTACCACCCCGATGCCAATCCCGGGGATAAAGAGGCCGAGCAGAAATTCAAAGAAATAAACGAAGCCTACCAGGTGCTGGGTGACGAGGAAAAGCGCAAGAAATATGATACATTTGGCCAATATTACGACTTCCAAAACGGCATGAACTTTGACCCATCCGACTTCGGATGGCAAAAGCGGACGTCTACCACGGGAGGTAGCGGGTTTTCCGATTTCTTCGAGATGTTCTTCGGCGAGAATGGATTGGACCTGGACAGCATTTTAGAAGGGTTTGCCAGGCGGGGCGGCCCGTTTAGCTTTTCGGGGCGTTTTTATAATACGGCTACAGCTCAGAAGGGACAGGACGTAGAAACTGAGGTAGAGGTGGATCTGGAGCAGGCCTTCAATGGCGGCGATAGGATATTATCGGTCCGTGGCCGAGACGGTTCAATAAAGAGGATAAGGATGAAGATACCGGCCGGCGTTCTGGATGGTGACAAGATAAGGCTAAGGGGACAGGGCATAGACGGGGGTGACCTCCTCGTCACCGTACGTATCAATCCAGGCGAGGGTTATGAGCTGCAGGGCCTGGACCTGATAAAGGATGTGCCCATATTTCCGTGGGAGGCTGTGCTGGGCACAACGGTTACTGTAAAATCCCTTAGCGGGCAAAAATTTTCGGTAAAAATTCCTGCCGGCACTTCAACCGGTAAAAAATTGAGGATCTCGGGTATGGGTTACAAGGACAGAAAGGGTAACAGGGGAGACCTGTACGTCAGGGTAAAGATTGTAATACCTGAGCATATAACACAGAAGGAGAAGGAGCTATATCAGAAGCTAAAGGAGATTTCCCCGTGGAATCCAAGGGGGGATGAGGAATGATTAACTTTGAAAGGTTCACTCAGCGAGCCCAGGAAGCGTTAATGGAAGCGCAGAAGCTGGTGATAGACAACGGGCAACAGGAACTGGATACGGTACATCTTCATTTGGCGCTGGTGGCACAGGAAGACGGCCTTATCCCCAGGATATTGAAAGGCATGGATGTGGACGTAGATGCCTATATACGTGATTTGAGGGACGAGGTTGAAAGGCGTCCCAAGGTCATAGGCAACGTTCAGCCCTATGTCAGCGTTCAGTTCAATCAAGTTTTAATAAAAGCCGAGAAACAGGCAAAGGAATTCAAGGATGAGTATATAAGCGTTGAGCACCTGTACCTTGCCATACTGGATGATACCAGCTATTCCACCAAAAGGATAATCAGCCGTTACGGTATTAGCCGGGAAAAGTTTCTCAAGAAGCTGGCGGAGATCAGAAAAAGCCAGAGGATAACCAGCCAAAATCCTGAGGAGACCTACGAGGCTTTAAAGCGCTTTGGCCGCGAGCTGGTGGAAGAGGCCCGCAAAAACAAGCTGGACCCGGTCATAGGCCGGGATGAGGAGATACGCAGGGTAATCCGCATATTGAGCCGCAGGACAAAGAACAACCCGGTGCTGATTGGCGAGCCCGGTGTGGGTAAGACCGCTGTGGTAGAGGGCCTTGCCCAGCGCATACTCAAAGGAGATGTGCCTGAATCGCTTAAGAATAAAAAGATATTTGCCCTTGATATGGGTGCGTTGATTGCGGGAGCGAAATATCGCGGAGAGTTTGAGGAAAGGCTTAAAGCGGTGCTCAAGGAAATAGAGGATTCCAACGGCGAGATAATACTCTTCATTGACGAGATCCACAACATAGTGGGTGCCGGAAAGGCAGAGGGGGCAATGGATGCCGGTAACCTGCTCAAACCCAAGCTGGCTCGAGGCGAGCTCCACTGCATCGGTGCCACCACCATAGATGAGTACAGGAAGTACATCGAAAAGGATGCTGCGCTTGAGCGAAGGTTTCAGCCAGTGCTCATCGAGCAGCCCAGCGTGGAGGATACCATATCCATTTTGCGCGGGCTGAAGGAGAGGTTCGAGATCCATCACGGGGTCAGGATAAAGGACAATGCTTTGATTGCCGCCGCGGTGCTATCTCATCGTTACATCACCGAACGTTTTCTGCCCGATAAGGCCATTGACCTGGTGGATGAGGCGGCCGCTATGCTGCGTACCGAGATTGACAGCATGCCCGCTGAGCTGGACGTCATAACCAGGAAGATCATGCAGCTCGAGATCGAAAAAGAGGCCTTGAAAAAAGAGGCCGATGAAGCGTCAAAACAGCGCCTTGAAAGCATAATGAGGCAAATAAGCGAGCTTAAGGAGAAGTCAAATGCCATGATGGCCCAGTGGGAAATGGAGAAGGATATAATCCGCAAGATTAAAGAGATAAAGCAGGAGATCGAGGACACCAAAGCGCAGATAGCGCAGGCCGAACGGCAGTATGACCTCAACAAGATGGCTGAGCTGCAGTACGGTGTCCTGCCCAGGCTGGAGAAGGAGCTGGAAGAGCAGAGGATGAAGCTGGAGTCTCTAGACTATGACAAGCGATTGCTCAAAGAGGAGGTAACCGAAGAGGAGATTGCACAGGTGGTTTCACGATGGACGGGAATACCCGTTGCGCGGCTTATGGAAAGCGAGAGGGAAAAGCTTTTGCGCCTGGAGGATATAATGCACGAGAGGGTCATTGGGCAGGATGAAGCCATAAAGGCGGTGGTCAATGCGGTGATACGCGCCAGGGCGGGCCTTAAGGACCCAAAGCGCCCCATAGGCTCGTTTCTGTTCTTGGGGCCCACAGGCGTTGGCAAGACCGAGGTGGCCAAGACTTTGGCCAGCGTGCTGTTTGACACCGAAGACAACATGGTCCGGATCGATATGTCCGAGTACATGGAAAAATTTTCGGTGTCCAGGCTGATCGGCGCGCCGCCGGGCTATGTGGGATATGAAGAAGGCGGACAGCTGACCGAAGCGGTGCGGCGTAAGCCTTACTCGGTTGTGCTGTTTGATGAGATTGAAAAGGCCCATCCCGACGTGTTCAACATTTTGCTGCAGTTGCTGGATGATGGACGGCTGACCGACAGCCAGGGGCATACCGTAGACTTTAAGAATACCGTAATCATCATGACCTCCAACATCGGGGGACCCATTTTGATGGAACGCCTAAAAGACAGGGGCGATATCGACGAGAATACCAGAAGCCTGGTAATGTCTGAACTGAAGAGATACTTCCGTCCCGAGTTTTTAAATCGCATCGATGAGATTGTAATGTTTAAACCTTTGAGAAAAGAAGAGGTCAGCAGGATTGTGGATTTAAGGTTTAATGAAATCAAAGAGAGGGTAAGAGAAAGGGGAATAGAGCTTAGGCTGAGTCAGGCTGCCAAAGAGCTCATTGCCGAGCGAAGCTTTGATCCGGTGTATGGAGCCCGTCCAATAAAGCGCTTTATGGAACACACCATAGAGACCGAGCTGGGGTGGAAAATAGTTGCCGGAGAGCTGCATAGCGGCTGCACCGTAATGATAGATGCTGAGAATGGGGAGTTGGTATTTAGAATGGAAGACCGAGCAGAGGCTTTAGAAAATAAGGCAAGTGCTTTGTTGACGGGTTGACCATAAAAAATCCCCATGCCATGGATGACTGTATGATACCATGTCATGGGGATCTTTGTTTGAGCTTTTATTATCAAACGCTCAAGTTCTGCATGATGAATCTGTATATCTCGGGGGCTTTGGTGTCCCAGTTATTGCAGATGATTCTGGCCTGCTTGCTGTCGGTTACGCTCAATTTTAGTTCGATGAGGGTGATATCGTTTTCCATCACCTTGCAGGTCACCTCATATTCATCGGGGGAGACCCTCTTGTACTCGGCTACTATTTGGTTT
This sequence comes from Caldicoprobacter oshimai DSM 21659, assembly GCA_000526435.1. Classification (GTDB taxonomy): domain Bacteria; phylum Bacillota; class Clostridia; order Caldicoprobacterales; family Caldicoprobacteraceae; genus Caldicoprobacter; species Caldicoprobacter oshimai. Next base: position 520,656 of record JAGB01000001.1, on the reverse strand, counting down.
TCTCTCTTGAACCGATTCCGATTTTGTCTGGCATATATATCTATTGCCTCGCGAAGCCACTCCGGAATGCGGTTTTTAAAAAAGTTTAGGGTCTTGAGCCCCATGGGGGTAAGGCTGTAAAAGCTCTTGTGGCCGGTATCCAAGCAGCTTATGTGTTGAGACGATACCAGCTCGCCCAACAGCTGTTGCAGGTCGAAATAGTTCATCACGTTGTTTTCCAGAAAAAATTGGGTGATCTGGCTGTTGGTGAGCGGTATGTCCAGGGAACGAAGGTAATACAGTATTGATAATTTGTTTTCAGCCAGGTGGGCAGCTTGGTCCGGCATTTCTTCACCTCAAACGAACAATATGCATGATCCACAGCATTGACAAAAAGAACACCTTGGAGGTGTTCTTTTAAATTATGTATTCCTTTATCTCTTCCAGGAAGTCATCACAGTCATCCGAGTATATCTCCACCGTCACGGGTTTGCTGAGATCCAAGCTGAAAATGCCAAGGATCGACTTTGCATCAACCACATAGCGCCCCGAGCGAATGTCTATCTCGTAAGGGTATTTGCTGACTATGTTGACGAATTTCTTTACGCTCTCAGCCGTGGTTAACTTTATATTTACGGTTTTCACAGTAATCATCCCCCTTTATTATATTCTAGTTCTAGTATATAACATTTTTATTGTTAAAGCAATAGTCGGTTTTCATAAATTTTACAGTTATTCAATGAATGTTCAATCTCCACTTTTGCCCTTTTATCTTGTTTGGCAAGGCTTTTATTATGTCAGACGAAGCTTGTTTTAAGGCGATACCTTTTATGTGTTAAGTAAAGATTGTGAGCTTCAAGTTGGCTATGCACCTATTATAAGATACAAAGTATTGGTCAATAATATATAGATATGATGGACTGTGAATTTTTCGAGCTAAGAAAGGAGAGGACGAGCATTTGAGAATCGGGATCCCCAGAGCATTGCTGTACTACAACTACTATCCCTTGTGGCACAGCTTTTTTGAAGAGCTAGGGCACCAGGTGGTTACGTCATCAGTAACTTCAAAGGCGGTGCTGGACAGCGGGGTAATGAGCTGCGTTGATGATGCCTGCCTGCCGATCAAGCTGTTCCATGGCCACGTCGTCAACCTTATAGGAAAGGTCGATGCAATATTCATTCCTAGACTGGTCAGCATATGTCCAGAAGAATATATATGCCCAAAGTTTATAGGTTTGCCCGAGATGATAAAAAGCTCAATAAAAGGGTTGCCCGATTTGATAGTGCTGAATTATAACGCTCACCGCAATCTCAAGGATGTGCATAGGGCTTATGTTGAGCTGGGTACGAGGATTGGAGCCAAGCCTTCTCAGGCAGTTAAGGCTTTGCAAAAAGCCACAGCAAGCCAGCAGGCTTACGATTTACTTTTGAAGGAGGGCCAAACGCCCCTTGATATGCTGAATGGGCGTAAACGCATTGGAGAAGGAGAAGGCAAAGGGATAATAGGCCTTATAGGACACCCCTATCTGCTGTACGATGAGTTCATCAGCATGGGGCTTATCTCCAAGCTCAGGGCCAGGGGGTATGCCGTCCTGGTGCCCGAGAACATTGCGCAGCCACAGATTGAGATGGCATGCGCAGAGCTGCCTAAGAAGCTTTTTTGGAGCTACGGCAAAAAGCTGCTAGGCAGCGGGCTTACCATGCTGAAGGGCAGAAAGGTGGACGGGATCATATTTTTATCCAGCTTTGGCTGTGGCATCGATGCTTTCATTGTGGAGCTGCTTCAAAGGTATAACCACAGGTTGTACCAGATTCCCAGCGCTTTGATTACCGTTGATGAGCACAGCGGACAGGCAGGGTTTAATACGCGCCTGGAGGCGTTTATAGACATGATCGAATGGAGGGATGGCCGTGAAGGTTACATTTCCGCACATGGGGCAAGTGTATTTGGCCATTAAGGGACTGCTTGACGACCTGGGGGTAGAGGTTGTAATACCGCCGTCCATCACTGAGAGGACGCTGGAGATCGGTACCAAGCTTTCGCCCGAGATGGCGTGCTTGCCCTTGAAGATCAACATAGGGAATTATATAGAAAGTATAGAAAAGGGAGCTGATACCATAATAATAGCCGGGAGCTGTGGCCCCTGCAGGTTCGGCTATTATGGAGTGGTGCAGAAGGAAATCCTGAAAGACTTGGGTTATGACGTGGATATGATTATATTTGACCCGCCCGATGCCGACTACAGGGTATTTATAGAGAGGATTAGAAAGCTTGCCGGCAAAAACTCCTGGGTAAACATAGCGCAGGCATTCAAGAGGGCGTCGACCATTGTGAAAGAGGCTGATGAGATGCTGGATATAGCCTTGAAGAAGAGGGCCAGGGAAGTCAATAAGGGAGATACCGACAGCAGGCTGTACCGTTTTGAACGGGAAGTGGTAGGCAAGCATGGCAGCCACGAAATACTGGAAACCATTAGAAAATATAAGGGGATATTGAGCCAGGTAGAGGAAAAACCCGGGGTGTCGCCTCTAAAAATAGGCCTGGTTGGCGAGATATACACCCTTATAGAGCCGTACGTTAACCTCAACATTGAAAAAAAGCTTGGTTATCTGGGGGTGGAAGTGTACAGGAGTATCACGCTTCATGAATGGGTGAAAGTTCACCTTTCTCTAGATGTCAAATACAGGATGAGCTACAAAAGGATATTGAAAAAGGCGGCACCTTACTTGAATTTATGCGTTGGGGGACATGCCTGGCAGACCATAGCCAACAGCATATACTACTCTGAATGTGGCCTGGACGGGATAATCCAAATCATGCCTTTTGGCTGTATGCCAGAAATTGTGGCAGAAAGCATACTACCCAGGGTTTACCAGGATTACGGTACGCCTATAATGACCCTTGTGGTGGATGAGATGACGGGTGAGGCCGGCTATTTTACCCGGCTGGAGGCTTTTGTGGATCTACTGGAACAAAGAAGGAGGAGCAAGGCCGATGAATACAAAGAAAGTCTTCTTAGGGGTTGATGTTGGGTCGGTCAGCATCAACGTCGTTGCCATAGACCAGGAAAACAATATGCTGGGCAAGATATATGTGCGCACAGAAGGAAAGCCCATACAGATTTTGAAGAAAGCGATGGCCGATATGGCTTCAATGCTTCCCGCGGATGTTGAGATAAGGGGCGTTGGCACCACCGGCAGCGGCAGAGAGCTGGCGGCGGTGGTGGTTGGCGCAGACGTGGTAAAGAACGAAATAACCGCCCACGGCATTGCTGCCTTGACGTTTGTGCCCGATGCCAGGACCATTTTGGAAATAGGAGGCCAGGACTCAAAGATAATAATACTCAGGGATGGAGTGGTTTCGGATTTTGCCATGAATACGGTATGTGCAGCCGGTACCGGTTCGTTCCTCGACCGGCAGGCAGCCCGCTTAAATATACCGATTGAAAAATTCGGAGAGCTGGCGCTTAAGTCCAAGTCGCCGGTCAGGATTGCTGGGCGGTGTGCGGTATTTGCCGAGTCTGATATGATACACAAGCAGCAGATGGGCTGTAGTTGCGAGGATATCATAAGAGGGCTGTGCGAGGCTCTGGTCAGGAACTATTTGAACAACGTGGGCAAGGGTAAGGAAATCCTTCCTAGAGTGGTATTTCAGGGGGGCGTTGCGGCAAACGTTGGGATACGAAAGGCGTTTGAAGAGGCTCTGGGGTACGAGATAACAGTTCCAGAGCACTACGACGTCATGGGTGCGCTGGGAGCCGCTATACTTGCCAAAGACTACGTAAGCAAAGGGTATAAGACGAAATTTAGAGGCTTTGAGGAGATACTGAGAAAAGAATTTACCTCCAGAAGCTTTGAGTGCAATGGATGCACCAATTATTGCGAAATAGTGGAGCTTATGGCCGGAGACAGTGTAGCAGCTAGATGGGGCGGCCGATGCGGCAAGTGGTCAAGGGCCAACCAGCCAGCAGAGAAAAGGTCTGAAGTCGTATAAAATTGAATATTCCCCTTGAGAGGAGGGATAATAAGTTATGGATAAGGTTAAGCAAGGGAGGACGTGAGATCATGGAAAACCGGGAATCGCCCAGCATGGAGCAGAAGAGGTATGTGGCTTCGGTATGTCCTGAATATCGATCTCGCATGGTGGCGTTGAGTGACAACATCAATGCGCAGGAACAAATCGTAAGCTGTGAAGGGTGCATACATTGGAACAACGGTAGATGTGTGATATTCGATGAAGTATTGACCGGCATTGACCAGACCTGAGGGAGAGATATGGACCTGGTTTGCCCTTTATGCAACGGGTTGATAATTGTATACGAGCTGTGCGACAGGTGTGGAGGGCCCATGATCGAACAGGGAAAGATGGAGGATTATAAGGGCCCTTACAGCCCTTATGTCGACAGGGAAAGCTTCGCTTATGATATGAATAGCAACATAATAATGGGCGATCACCTGTGCGTACATTTATATTATTGTGAAAGGTGCAATGTTTGGAAGCATAAGCCCGTTCATCCACGATTTTTTTAAATGGATGGTAGTGTGTTAAAAATAGTGTAATTAAGATACAAAACCTGTAGAAAAAAGTGCCATTTTATCTTTTAGAATGAGAAAAAGCCAGCAATATAGAGATTTCATTCGTTGTACTGGATTTAATCAAAAGTTTTTTATGTTATTTGGGTAATATTGTGTATTGAAAATACGCGAAATTTGTATTACTATATAACTGCGACTGGATTATGAATACTCATCCTGGGGTGCGCGAGAATCTCTACCGGTTTTAACCCACGGAGATAATATGGGAGTCCGGAGTTTGGCTGACCGATGTCAGGCCATCGTCGAATGGAAGACAGAGGCAGTCAACAGGACACCCACCTGCTGAGAAGCGGGTTGTAAAATCGTAGAGAGACGGCATCGTGGGATGGGTATAGGCCCTCAATCTTTGAGGGCTTATGTATTTGAAATTAAACTGTTGCTGGAAAGCAAAGAAATTTAAAATCTCCTCTTGACATTCTCTTGGAATGTGGTATAATTTATCCCGCAAGTTGATGAACAGCTACAACGCTGCGGAATGGTGTAACGGTAGCACGTGTGACTCTGGATCATAAGGTCTAGGTTCGAATCCTAGTTCCGCAGCCATTTTTATGGGGCTCCTTCGTCTAGTGGCCTAGGACGCCGCCCTCTCACGGCGGAAACAGGGGTTCGATTCCCCTAGGGGCTACCAGTTTGATTAGTGGAAATAGGCTGTAGAGCCGTAACGGCTGTACAGCCTATTTTTTATTATAAAATTCGCAAGAAGGTTCCTCTTCTTTTGGATTGCCAAATTTCTTATGAGGCTATTGCATTTATAGGTTGTTGGTGGTTTACAAAATAGGCTGGTATGCTTGGAAATAGGCTGGTATACTTGTGCTGTTGGCTGATTTAACGGTGAATTAATACCGAAAAATGTCCAAAATACGTTCGCTTTGTTGACAGCTATCTCATGACGGCCAATGGAAAAGTTTAAAAATACAAGCTGCGCGAGATGGCAATCGAAGAGCTGAATTTACACGATGTGGCTCGTATTGAAACGGCATAAAAGGTAGTCATGTATTAGCCCCGTCTTTCAATATTGTAGAGGGGGCCTTTTTTATGATATAATGTAACCAAGCGAGCAGAAGTTGTCAACGTTTTGCCTATATGTCTTTAAGTTCTTTAAATAGACATTGCTAGTTTTTTCACGTGGTAATCGTCTATTTTGTAATTGCAGAGATAAGTTGTTTAAATTATTAATATTTTGGTTGTAGGAGTTATTTGTTGATTTTTTAAAAGAGGAGAAAAGGTGATGGAGAGCATTATTGAATGTCTTGAGGCAAATCCTATCATAGCAGCACTACCTCACACCGAGCTGCTGCAGCAAGCACTGCATTCAAGCGTCAACGTGGTTTTTCTGCTATCAGGCAGCATACTAACCCTTCAGGATATTGTCAATGAGCTAAAAGATAGAGGGAAGAGGGTTTTTGTTCACATCGATCTAATTGATGGGTTGGGCAAAGATTTGGCGGCGGTTGACTATCTTCGATACAGGATACAAGTCGATGGCATACTATCCACCAAGAACAATTTGCTGAAGTACGGGAAGGAAATAGGGCTTGTTACTGTTCAGCGGCTGTTTCTCGTGGACTCCAGATCTTTTGAGAGCGGGATCAAGATGGTTCAAAGCTATGACCCGGACTTTGTGGAAGTGATGCCGGGTATTGTTCCCAAAGCCATCGCTGAGCTCAAGCACAAGATTCCCCAGCCCGTTATAGCCGGAGGGATGATCACCAGTAAACAGGACATCATACAGGCGCTGGGAGCCGGTGCAGTGGCCGTATCAACTAGTAAGGCGGAGCTGTGGGAGCTGTAAGATTATAAATTGTGAGGGAAGATGATATGGGGGAAAAGTATGTTGTGGCCCTGGATCAGGGCACAACCAGCTGCCGGGCTGTTGTATTTGACGGCTACGGCAGAATTGTGGGGAAAGAGGGCAGGGAATTTAGACAAATTTATTCTAGGCCAGGATGGGTGGAACACGATGCAGAAGAGATATGGGAATGCCAATTGAGCGTGCTGCGCAAAGTACTGGATACAACTGGTATTAAAGCAGACGACATTGCGGCCATAGGGATTACAAATCAACGGGAGACTGTTGTGGTATGGAATAGGCATACCGGCAAGCCCATATATAATGCCATTGTCTGGCAGTGCCGGAGAACGGCTTCTTTGTGCGATGAGTTAAAACAGAGGGGTTTAGAGGATATCATCAAGAAAAAGACGGGGTTGGTCATAGACGCGTATTTTTCTGCCACCAAAATCTGCTGGATATTGGAGAACGTCGATGGGGCAAACCAGATGGCACAGGCTGGGGATCTGTTGGCCGGCACAATGGACACATGGCTTATATGGAAGCTTACGGGTGGCAAGGTATTTGCCACCGATTACACAAACGCTTCCAGGACCATGCTGTATAATATTGATGAGCTGTGCTGGGATGAGGAGTTGCTGAAAGAGCTGGATATTCCGCCTACAATGCTTCCTGAAGTCAAGGAATCCAGCGGATTTTTTGGTATGATCGACAGTAAACTTTTAGGAAGGGAAATACCTATAACGGGAGTGGCGGGAGATCAGCAGGCGGCCCTTTTCGGTCAGGCATGCTTTGAGAGAGGCATGGTGAAAAATACTTATGGAACAGGGTGTTTTATACTGATGAATACCGGTAAAAGCCGGATCGCATCAAACAATAACCTGCTGACCACCATCGCATGGGGTATTGGAGGAGAGATCGAGTATGCCCTGGAAGGCAGCGTTTTTATCGCGGGTGCGGTCATACAGTGGCTCAGGGATGAGCTGAAATTGATTGAAAATGTTGCTGAGAGTGAAAAATATGCCAATAGAGTGAAGGACACCAATGGTGTGTATGTGGTGCCTGCCTTCGTGGGGTTAGGAGCACCTTACTGGGATATGTATGCACGGGGCGCTATTTTGGGCATCACTCGCGGAGTGAACCGCGATCATATAGTGAGGGCCGCTTTGGAGTCCATAGCATATCAAACCATGGACGTTATAGAGGCTATGCAGCAAGATTCTGGCATTCCGCTAAAGGCATTAAAAGTGGACGGGGGAGCGTGTGCCAATAACTTTCTTATGCAATTTCAATCCGATATCCTTGGTGTGCCGGTTATTCGGCCTCAAAACATCGAAGTCACTGCTCAGGGCGCTGCTTTTCTGGCAGGCCTCGAAGCAGGGGTGTGGAAGGATACAGATGCACTTAAGGCTCTGTGTGTGGAAGATAGGACATTTTATCCCAATATGAGTGCCGAGGAAAGGGCCAGGAAGTATGCCGGATGGAAGAAAGCGGTGCGGCGCAGCATGAATTGGATGGATGCGGACTGACTGTTTTATAGCTATTCCAATAAAGGGGTGTTTAGTGAACCGAAGCGCGGGGATAAACCCTTGCGTGCATTCGTTTAAGGATGCCCTTCAATTTATTGAGGGGAGGACGTTACGCTATATAATAACCGCTTATATTGTGAAAAGAGGATTGGAGGTGCGAAAGATATGGAGTTTATGGATGTAATTTCAAAGAGAAGGGCTATCAGGAAGTATAAAAAGGACCCAATTCCTGAGGAGAAGCTACAGAGGCTTTTTCAGGCGTTAAGGCTTGCGCCGTCGGGGAATAATCGTCAGCCCTATAGGTTTATATTTGTGAGGGATGAAAAAGTTAGGCGTGAGATAGTGCAGCGCGCCTGCTATCAAGATTTTTTATACGATGCGCCGGTTATCATGGTTGCGTGTTGCGAACCTGGCAGGTCGTTTGACACGGCCATTGCGGTTGATCATCTGGTGTTGGCAGCCACCAATGAAGGCCTAGGTACCTGCTGGGTTGGTTGGTTTGATAGGGATGCGGTCAAAGAGATTTTGGGCATAGAGTGCAACATGGATGTACCCATATTGGTTCCAATAGGATACCCAGATGAAAGCCCACCGGCCAGGCCCAGAAAAACATTAGAAGAATTGGTGAAGGTCATGTAAACAGAAACGGCGAATGTTCAAATGTTGAGCATTCGCCGTTTTATTTAAGATTTGTGGCATCAGATAACCTCCAGGTAATCCCTATCGGGCAGTTCTGGGAATTTGGCTGTGGGAAGCGTTTGATACCAGTATGCTACCGATGCGATATCATCCTGCAGCGGTAGATACCTCCCACCGGACCTCCAGCCCAGTGCTTGTATGGTAACTCTAATGTCATTTTCGAATCTTATGGGGTCCATGATATGCCATCTATAAAGCCCAAACCTCATCTGTGAACGGTAAAGCCCGTCAGGTCTAATGATTTGGGGTAAGCCCGAATATGGTGTGGTAAATTCTTGGTATTGGTGTGTCTTTGGGTTTTCAAAGTTGTATGAACCGCCGAAATAATCCTCAGTGCCGGTGCCACAGATGGTAGGATATTCATCGTCGCCATCTATGTAGAACTTTATCTCTCCTTCACCCCACCAGCCGTTGTTGTTGACGCCCCAAGCCAGATAGGTGCCTACATAATGTCCCTTGCCTTTTACACCGTCCAATATGGTATATACCTCTTTGTATGGAAGGGGGTTTTTCCTGCGGAACTGCGCGTGGAAGTATGCCGCATCTTCAGGCACCTCTGTTAGGGCGTAGTCAATCTGGTAGTATAAAACCATCTCCTGAAGCCCAATGTTTGTCATGGTCATCTTGCATCTCTTTCTGAAGGGCATCTCCCAGTAACAGTTGAAACCGCTACCGGGGTTTACACAGACGGCCAAGGAAGAAACCTGAGCGTATTCGCCCCATCCGCATGCAAAGAAGTCGCCTACCGGGCATTCAACCGATGGGATATCCTGGTCGTCCCAGTATATCCGTAAGATGCTGTGGCGCCAATGCCCTGTGGGAGTCATCCAGATGTGTTGTATAGCGCCGGGGCCTTCAATGTCTGCTAACACAAATGTTTCACCTGGCTGTATCTTTACAGCAGGGGAAATTTTCCACCCTTTTCCCAGCTCCCTGGCGGCATGGGCTCCTAAACCTTCTTCCGCCCTTGCACCGCCGCCCTTTTCTCCTGTGAAGTTTTCGGGGCTTATGGAGCGGGTTTTGGCATTGGAGAGGCGGGAAAGGTTACCCAAATGCATCCCCAAACCGTTGAAATATTTCACGAGGATCACTCCCCTTGTATTTTTTACTCAAGGAAATTATATCACCTTTTTCCAGTTTTTTAAACTCTTTTGTTGTTAAGGTTTAGCTTTTGAATAAAAGTTAAACCATAAATAGGCATGCACTATTTTACCTTTTCCACATTTTTAAGCAGTATTTCGCCTTTTAATTTTGCAAGCTGAAGGTCCTTTTGCTGGACTACCTGAGAAAAATCCTGCATTGCGTGGTCTATTCTCTCATTGAGCTCATGGTCCGGCTTTTGCATGCGGGATTTAGCGGTTTGCCATGCCTTCTCCATATTTTCTAGCAAGGCGGCGGCATCCTTCCATTTGCCGGCTTCGGCGTTGATTAAGATCTCCTGCAGGTAGTATTTGACCTCCTTGATCTCAGGGGGAGCCTTATGCCTGTACAGATTGAAAAATTGAGGATAATACCGGTACAGGCCATTGGCGGCAACCAGCGTTTCTTCTTCGTTGTGCGCCATAATGGTGCTGGTGAGCGTATTGAGCTGCTTCTCAAACTGGGAGATCAACACATCAGGAGCGCCGTCCTTTTTGGCCTGTGGCTCGTAGTTGTTCCACAGCTCGTTTATGGTTTTGATTCTCCTCTCAAAATCTTGCCAGTTTATGGTTAGCTGGGCTTGCTGTATATCCTGATTTTGATTTTTTTGTTGTTTCCCCTGCTGTTGTTGACCCTGTTTTTGTCCGCTCTGGTTGGATTTTTGTTGGCCTTGGTTGCCTTGTTCATCATTATTTTCCTTTTGAGAAGCGTTCATTTGCTGTCGTACCATTTGGGTACGCTGATCTCTCACCTTTTGTATTTGTTGGATCATATTGTCGGTTTCTTTTTCCATTTCGGTGAGGGCCGAGGGAAGCTCTTTTTTTTGTTGCTGTTGTTCGTTTTGCCCTTGCTGTTTGTTATTGTTTTGGCCCAGCATTCTGGTACATGATGTCGAAGATAGTATTAATACTATTATCGCTAATATGGCTAACCATCTTTGATGACCAAGTTTTTGCACCAATATCACCTCGGTTATTAGTATTTCCTTTAAAGTTAAAAATTTATTATTATAATTCTTTTTGTTTCCTTTTAAAAATTTGCAGCTACTGATATGTCTAACTTGTTTTTAAGGCCGGCTAAATTAAGGACAACTAAAAAATTGACACCAAAAACAAATTAACTTACTTTCATTTTAAATTATTCTTTGTTAGAATAAAGAACGAAAATTAAAGCATAGGAGGCAAACATTAAATGAGAATGCAATCTACAGCATCAAATAATGTTATAATCTCCCCAAATAGCAAACAGTTTTTTCGTAGGTTAAAAGAACAAAAATACCTTTATATGATGGTAATTCCAGGTGTAATTTGGATGATAATATTTAATTACATTCCTATGTACGGGATAATAATTGCTTTTAAAGACTACAATATTATTTCTTCGTTTTTTGAGGCCCCATGGGTAGGATTTAAACATTTTTTAGATTTTTTTAGAGATGATTGGTTCCCCATCATAATGAAAAATACTGTTGGGATAAGTTTGTTGAAGCTCATTTTTGGATTCCCTTTACCAATTATTTTTGCTTTGTTTTTAAATGAAATCCAAAATTCTACTTTTAAACGTACTGTTCAGACTATTTCATATCTTCCTCATTTTTTGTCGTGGGTTGTTTTAGGAGGTATTCTGATTACGTGGTTGTCCGAGAGCGGAATGATTAATGAATTATTGGTAAATATGGGTATATTGGATAAACCAGTTGCTTTTTTAGGAGAACCAAAATATTTTTGGTGGATAGCCACAATTTCAGATATTTGGAAAGGGCTGGGGTGGAACAGCATAATTTATTTGGCTGCCATCTCCGGAGTTGATGTTGAATTATATGAATCTGCTATTGTAGATGGAGCTGGTCGATTTAGACGGATGTGGAGCATTACCTTACCAAGCATTTCGGGGACCATTGCAATTTTGTTTATATTAGCAGTTAGCGGGCTTCTTAATTCCAATTTTGATCAGATACTTGTTCTTCGGAATCCGTTAAATGCACCGAGTAGTGAGGTTATTGATATATTTGTGTATAGGATGGGTATACAGTCTGCGAGGTTTTCTTATGCTACAGCTGTTGGGTTGTTTAAGTCGGTTATTGCTTTAATGCTTCTCTTGCTAGCAAACTGGGTAACCAGAAAACTTACAGGAAAATCGTTATTCTAGGAGGAAGTTGTATGAGAAGAAAATTTTTGGCAAGACGGACTAAGGGTGAAGTTGTCTTTGATATTGTTAATACAATTATCATGATAGTTATTTGTTTTATGATGTTGTACCCTGTATGGTATACATTAGTAAATTCTTTAAATGATGGGACTGATGCCATGCTCGGGGGAATTTATTGGTGGCCTCGAGTTTTTAGCCTGGATAGTTACAAAGCGGTTTTTGCTGATTCTAAAATTTTTAGGGCTTTTGGTGTAAGCTTTTTCAGAACTATTATTGGAACAACCGTTCACGTATTTTTCACATCTATGGTTGCTTATGGTTTGTCTAAAAAATATCTTATGGGCAGAAAGTATTTTATGGCTATGGGAACAATTACTTTGTTTTTCAGTGGAGGACTGATTCCTACATTTTTGCTTTATAGAAGTCTAGGATTATTGGATCGTTTTGCAGTATATATAATTCCGGCAATGTTCAATTTTTATAATCTTTTAATCTTTCAAGCTTTTTTTAGGGAAATACCAGATGCTTTGGAAGAATCGGCTAAAATAGATGGGGCAAATGATTTTTATATCTTTTTCAAAATCATAATACCGCTTTCGAAGCCTGTGCTTGCAACAATTGCTTTGTTCACCGGAGTGTATCACTGGAATGATTATTTTGCTGGTGTCATTTTTATAAATAATCCAGATTTACAACCTATTCAAACTTTCCTTTACAGGGTGATTGCAGAGACTACTTCGGTTCAGATGCTTCAAAACATGCCGGCTGGTATACGAACAACTAGTGTAACATCGCAGACAATTAGACTGGCAACTATGATAGTAACTACTGTCCCTGTGGTATGCGTATATCCTTTTCTGCAGAAGTACTTTGTTAAAGGGATGCTTTTAGGTTCTATAAAGGGGTGATGTTATTATGAAGCAGGTATGCTAAGTGCTTTATTTTAAAAATCTGAAAAATCATTTTTAAAAAGGAGGCTAGAATGATGGGAAAAGGGTATTTAAGGCTAGTTGCTTATCTGTTGGCAATCTTGTTGTCGGCGTTGCTTTTTGTTGGATGTACTTCTGACAAAAAAGAGAACGATAGTGAAGAACAAGTTTCTAGTGAAAATGGAAATAATGTTGAACAAGAACAGGCTTCCGGAGATTCAGAAAAATCCGAAAATTCTGAAGAAACCGTTGAACCTGGGTGGAAAAAGGATACATCTCCGGTTACGTTTGATTGGTATGTACATTTTTCGTGGTATAACTACAACTGGGGAGAAACTTTAATATCAAAATATGTACAGGAAAAAACAGGAGTATCTATTAATTTTATTGTACCTGCAGGGAATGAAAACGAAAAATTAAATACCATGATTGCATCAAATACATTACCGGATTTTGTAACGCTTGGATGGTGGGAAGATGGAGTACGTAAAATGATAGATGGGGGTCTAGTTTACTCTCTCAATGAATTGGCGGATAAATATGACCCATATTTTTACGAAGTGGCTTCTCCGCAGGTTTTAAAGTGGTATGAGCAGGATGATGGCAAAACTTATGGTTACCCTAACTTTGCTGTTGCTCCGGAAGATTATGAAAAATATGAAAAAATTCCCTCTAATCAGACTTTTGTTGTTAGGAAAGATATGTATGAAGCTTTGGGTAAACCCGATATGAGAACTCCTGAGGGATTTCTTGCAGCTTTGAAGGCTGCTAAAGAAAAATTCCCTGAGGTTAATGGCCAACCTTTGATTCCAATAGGATTGCATGAGTTTACTGATACCGGCAACTATTCTCTTGAATCATATTTGGCCAATTTTTTGGCTATACCTAGAGAAAAAGACGGAAAGTTATACGATTTTAGAGAAGACCCTGAATATATCCGATGGCTCAAGACTTTTAGAAAAGCAAATGAGATGGGACTACTTTCTCCTGATATCTTTATAGATAAACGAGCACAAATGGAAGAGAAGATTGCTCAAGGCAGGTATTTTGCTATGTTGTATCAGAGGACTGATTTTGTGGCGGCCCAACAGGCATTATACGAAAGAGATCCTAACAGTATATATATTGCCGTAGATGGACCGGCGAATAGCAATCTAGATCCTCCGAAATTAGCGGGGCCGGGGATATCAGGATGGACCCTAACTATGATTACAAAGAATTGTAAACATCCTGATCGCGCTATTCGTTTTGTGAGCTATTGGTTAAGTGAAGAGGGACAACGCGATATGTATTTGGGTAGACAAGGTGAGACGTGGGATATCATAGACGGGAAAGAGCAATATCTTCCCAAATATGCTGAAATGGCTCAAAACAATCGTGAACAGTTTGATAAAATTGTAGGCCAGGACCCTCTTTGGATGCTGGGTAACAGCCTTATACAGATGAGGTGGGCACCAGAACCTGGTCCGGCTGTCAGACAATTGGAAGAGTGGACATATGGAAAGGCTGTTAGTTATGCAATATATGATAATTTAATCCCACCAAGTGATAGTGAGGAAGGGATCATTCATAGCAAGATAGCCGATTTATGGGGGCAGACTCTACCAAAACTTCTCCTTGCAAAATCTGATGAGGAATTTGATCAAATATATCAAGATTTTCTGAAAAAGAGAGCTGAGGCAGGATATGAAAAATTATTAGCTTGGCAGATGCAAAAACTGGAGGAAAATAAGAAAAAATTAGGGATAAAATAACAAAAAGAGGGAAGAACACAAAACAGAGTTCTTCCCTCTTTTATACATCAGTATGGAAATTTTGTTTTTCAGAATATATAATGTTGTTGCAGTAAAAAAGATGAAATAACAAATATTTTTGAAAGGGCGGAATCATTGTGGTGAAGAGTCTGCTAAGTTGGCAGAAGTTTTCTTTGAGCAAGAAACTTATAGTTTCTTATATATTTATTTTAGCCATTCCGTTAATTTTATATGCCATGTACACCTTTCATAAAATAAAGCAGACTACTCAGGAGGACTTTATAAAAAATGAGGTCCAAAATCTGCAGGAAATAAAGTTTCAGATATATCGTAATATTGAAATTTGCCAGAGAGTTTCCCAATTTATTGCTAGTAACAAAGAGTTACTGGAATTTATTTCAAGAGATAATGGTTTTGATACTCAGGAGTTTATAGAATTCAAGAATATTTTTCTAACTCAGATTGAAAGGTTACTATATACAAACCCGGATATTTACCGGTTGAGATTATTTATTAACAGGGATGATTTTCCGGAAATATGGCCGTTAATTTATCATGATAAGCGTGTATTGCATGAACACTGGTATGTTACCAAAGAACAGTGGGACAGAGAAGTGTATTGGGAACTTGATCATATCTTTCAACCATTTAATATTGCGAATTCTGAACGTAGTAGGGTTACAACTATGTATCGTAAAATATGGGGACCCGGGAATCAATATCTTGGAGCACTTGAAATTAGCATGTTGGTCAGTCAATTTTTTGGCAACATGAATACTAATACTGCGAATTCTGATGGGGGATTTGCAGTAATTCAAGATAATCAGGATATGTTCTTCTATGGTGATACATTTTTAGATAGAATAGGAATAAAAGCTGACGAATTAAAATCCTTGTTGATTATGCAGGCTAATAATCAAGAAGAAGGAGTACATATACTTAAAATTAATAATAAACCCGTTATTATGGTCTATACAACTATACATCCCATAAGCAGCACGATTTATAGAATTGTATCTATTGAGAATATGGTGAATAGACTCAATAGAACCCGAAATTTACTTGTTTTAGTGACATTAGGTGGGTTTATTGTTTTCTCGGCTGTCACTTATACCTTTACATCAGTTATTTTGAAAAAAATGCGTATTATCGTAAATTGCATGAAAAAGGTACAAGCTGGCAACTTGGATGTGGATATTCCTGTTTACGGCTGTGATGAAGTCGCTGAACTTGCTCAATGTTTTAATAAAATGATGGCAAGGATAAAAGAATTGATATCGATAGTTGTAAAAAAAGAGCTTATTAGTAAAGAAACAGAATTAAAGGCTCTGCATTCTCAGATCAATGCACATTTTTTGTATAATGTATTGGAAAATATTAAGATGATGGCCGAAATTGATGGTATTTATGAAGTAGCAGATGCACTTACATCTTTAGGAAGATTAATGCGTTACAGCATGAGCTGGAAAAAAGACAAGGTTTCTTTAGGTGATGAACTTGCTTACATAGACAATTATATCAAATTAATAAATATAAGATATGATTATGAAATTTCATGTGTTTATAATGTAGACGAAGAACTATTAAATTGTGAAATCTGTAAGATGTCTATTCAACCTATTGTAGAAAATGCGGTCATTCACGGTATTCAGCCTAAAGGCCAGGGGGGAATTATAAAAATAACGGCTTGGATTCAAGAAGAACACTTGATTGTAGAAGTTTTCGATGACGGAAAAGGTATTAAACCAATTGATTTGAAACGATTGAAAGAGGTTTTATCAACAGAAGATGAAAGTAATCAACAAGAAAATGAGCATTCGCGAGGTATAGGGTTGAAGAACGTGGATCAAAGGATTAAACTTGCATATGGACCTCAGTATGGTATTACAATAGACAGTATAGAAGGAAAATATACAAAAGTGCGATTGGTGTTTCCGTATATAAGAAATTCGTATTTATGTAGTTAATTTTTGGGAGGTTAAGCCATTTGCCATGAAAAAAGTACTGATTGTCGATGATGAAAAATATATAAGGTCTGGACTTAAGGCTATGATTCAAAAATCTGGTATTGGCATAAATCAAATCTCCGAATGTGCAAATGGTCGTGAGGCTCTAGAGCGCCTTAGCCAGGAGAAGTATGATTTGGTTATTTTGGATATACGCATGCCTAAAATGGACGGTATTGAGCTCATGAAAGAAATGCAAATGTTACCGTATTCGCCAGCGATAATAATATTAAGCGGATACGATGATTTTAATTATGCTGTAGAAGCCATCAAATACGGAGCTAAAGCTTATCTTTTGAAGCCGGTTGATCGATATGAATTATTTAATGTACTAAATAAGGTAAAAAATGAAATAATACAGCGCGAAAATATAGAAAAGAAGAGCCAGCGTATTAAGAAACTATGCCTGAATCAGTTACATTACATATTTTTAAGTGATAATCTGGGAGAACAAGAGATTCGTGAAATTCTGGAAGATTTGGAAATCGATTTGTTTTATGACCCATTTTATATAAGTATTATTACTTCTAGAAATAATAGTATCGTGAACAGTATAGATATAAATACACTTGAAAAATTTTTAAGGGAAAAGCATATAAAAGCTTTATGTTTGCGTGGTGCAGATGATGAACTTATATTAGTTACTAATGACAGGATTAATTGGGAAGGTCTTTTGAAAGATTGTATAATGAACTCTAGTAATCAAAATTATATTGTGGCGGTTAGTGCTCTAGGGAATAGCTTAACCGATATAAGAAAAGCCTATATACAAGCTAAAGAGGCGCTAAAGTATAGAATATTTATAAAGGGAAGTAGAGTAATCTATTATGAGGATATACTCAAACGCACTGATAATTATATTATTCCTGTAGATAAAATTGAAAAGATTTGTAATATGCTAGGTATTGAGAGTAATAAAGAAATAGAAAAGCAATTAGATGAAGTATTTGATATATCGATTTTTTATAAGGCATGTATTGATTATTTTAATAATTTCATTGATATGTTTAAACATAAAATTAACAGCAGCCTTATGGTTTTGAATCTAGAAAAACGAAAAGAGTTTGAGAGTAAATATTCAAATGTATGGAATCCGTATTGTTTTGAATCCATAGAGGAGTATTTTAATTTCGTTAAATCCTATATATTAGAACTTAACGAGTACATTCGTAATGTAAAATCTTTATATGAAAATATAGAATATAAGGTAGATATGGCTATACGATATATTAAAAAACATTATAATGAGGATTTAAATTTGGCTGTTGTTGCTAATTACGTTTCGCTTAATTATTACTATTTTTCCCATATTTTCAAAAAGACAACTGGAATGAGTTTTATGGACTTTTTATTAAAGACACGTATAGATAAAGCAAAAGAATTGTTAAAAAATACTGAAGATAAGGTTACAGATATTGCTTTTAAAGTAGGATTCCAAGATCCCAAACGATTTGCTAAAAGTTTTAAAAAGATTACGGGAATCACTCCATCCCAGTATAGAAGATGTTTCTGGGAAGAATAATTATCTCAAAGAAATCGCAAAAAAATATACCCCAATCTAAAATTTCATGCCTTTTCTTTTATTTGTGGGTTAATGTATAATTTTCGCAACACAAGAGAATAAAATGGGGGGAGCTGTATGAAGAATAAGGCTTGCGTCTCGCTACTTTTGACTTTTGCATTTTTAATAGCATCTCTCTTTTTAAAGGGAAATACTTATGCAGATCAATTAAATTTGGACACACAACAAAATTTAATCTTAAACGGCGGTTTTGAAGAAGGGCTTGAAGGATGGAAAATCCATAACCAGGGAGTTTATGAATCTTGGGCGGGATTGGCCGATTTTTCAGTTGAGAACGGTGAATTAAAGGTAGAGATTAAACAGGTGGGCTGGGCATGGTGGCACATACAGCTGTATCAAGAGCCGATTGAAGTTGCTGCGGGTACTTATAAGATATCCTTTGATATGCGATCTGATATAAAAAGAACAGTGTATGTGGAGCTTGTAAATTCGGGTACGGAAATACTGGAGTTTGTTGTGGACAATGCAATGAAAACCTATGAAGCGATTATAGAAGTGCCTTCAGATGGTAGTTACAAGTTTATGTTTGGATTGGGAAGAGAGCCTGATGAAGAAATATTTAATACGCCTTATAACATATTTATCGACAACGTGAGATTTGAAATTTATGATGAAACGGGAGATGATCCTATGGAACCAGGGAATCCAGAACAGCCAATTCAGAAAGGTGACTGGACACTTGTATGGTCGGATGAATTTGACGGTACAGGCGAAAACTTAAATGAAAATGGCGTTGATTTGAGTAAATGGGGTTTCCAGGAAGGCACAGGTGAACAATACGGCCTTATTGGATGGGGAAATAATGAACAACAGTATTACCGTAAAGAAAATGTCTTTGTGGAAGATGGTAAGCTAGTTATAGAAGCTAGAAAGGAAAACTTTGGCGGTATGAATTATACATCAGGCAGATTATATACTGCTAAAACATTTACAAAAAAATACGGCAGGTTTGAAGCAAGAATAAAACTTCCGGCGGGTCAGGGATTTTGGCCGGCTTTCTGGCTGATGCCAGCAGAGAGTGTCTACGGTGGCTGGGCAGCTTCAGGCGAGATAGATATTATGGAAGCACGAGGAAGAATCCCCAATGAAGTGTGGGGGACCATTCATTATGGCGGAAGCTGGCCCAATAATACTAATAATGGAGGAAAATATGTTTTTCCCGAAGGCCAGGATATAACTGATTTTCATGAATATGCGATAGAATGGGAGCCGGGGGAAATTCGCTGGTATGTAGATGGAGAACTTTATCTCACATTAAATAATTGGTATAGCCAAGGAGAAAATCAAGCTGCCAAGTATTCGTTTCCAGCACCTTTTGACCAGGAGTTTTATATAATTCTCAACCTTGCAATCGGTGGAAATTTTGATGGAGGGCGTGTACCGCCTGATGACTTATTCCCGGCAAGGATGGAAGTAGACTATGTTCGTGTTTATGAGCTAACGGGCAGGCCGTATAAAGAAGTAACGGAACCAACAATTGAAAAAGAACCACTACCAGCAGACAGCAAATTGCCTCTAGAAGATGGTAACTGGGTATATGATGCTAATTATCAGAATCCATTTACAATCGTTGATAATCAGGACAAGCAACTTGATCCTCAGTACTGGAACCTCGTATACCTGCCAGAGTTTGGTGGGAATGCTTCTGTTACAGTTGAAGAAATAAATGGCAGGAATTTTGCCAAAATTGATATATCAAATGGCGGTAATCAAACTTATTCTGTACAGTTGATACAAAACGTAACATTGGGCAAAGGAAGGATATACAAATTAAGTTTTGATGCAAAAGCATCGGCTCCTAGGACTATGAATGTAAAATTGGGCGCTGGTGCAGAGAGAGGATGGGTATTGTATTCTAAAGATGAAAAGGTATCTCTAACTGATCAAATAAAAACTTATGAGTTTATTTTCCAGATGGATAGAGAGACCGATACAAGAGCTAGGCTTGAATTTAACATGGGCTTGAATACAAATTCTGTGTGGATTGGAAATGTTCGCTTGGAAGAAGTGGATTCTTTGTTTGATGAAGATGGGCCCAAAGTACCTTTGGGTGATGGCAACCATATCTACAACGGTACTTTTGATCAAGGATATATTCATAGAATGACCTTCTGGAGTCTTATGTTAGATGGTGCTCAAGCTGAGGCCAGTGTTGATGAGGATGACCGAGAACTGAAAGTATCGATAGCTGATGGAGGAAATGGACCGGACAGTATTAAAGTGATCCAGAAAGGTATGGATTTAAGGAAAGGCAGCGATTATAAAGTTACATTTCATGCAAGAGCATCACAGAATAGGGATATTATTGTCCAGCTGACTAGCAAGGATGGCAATGTCATCTATGCTCAACGGTCTGTAAGCTTAAACACGTCAATGCGAGAATATGAGTTTTATTTTACAATGAACCATGAAAGCGATAATGAAGGGCTTTTCATGTTCCTTCTTGGCGGTGATGAGGGAGACGTATATATCGATAATGTTAAGATGTTTAGGACCTCTATAGACTATTCCGATGTTGACATATATCCATTGAACAATGGTGATTTTTCACAGGGGAAAAATTATTGGAACCACTGGAATGACAGCGGGGGCATTTCTACATTCTCTATAGAAGATGAACAGGCAAAAATTGCTGTAACGGCTATTGGCAATAACCCATGGAGCATCGGTTTGGAGCAAGGGAGCATGGCATTTACCAAAGGTGTAGAATATGTACTCTCCTTTGATGCAAAGGCAACCGTTAATAGGCCTTTGGAGATTGTAATTGAAAATGCAGTTTACCACAGGTATTTCAATGAAATAGTTAATCTTACGGACCAAATGCAGACTTACGAATTTGTGTTTACAATGACTGATGATGATATAGTTTCTCTAAAGTTTTTAATGGGCAAAGTTGCAGGAATTGGCACGGTGGGAACGCATGATATTTATATTGATAATGTTGTTCTTCAAGTTAACAATCCTCCAGTTTTAAGACCACCTCAGTTAATTGCTGATACTGAAAACAATAATGTTCATCAGGAAATAACGATAACCTTTGTCGACGATGCATCATGGCGCAGCGCTATAACTTCTGTTGAAATCAATGGAAAGGAATTGAGCCCAGAACTCTATATTGTAGAAAATGGGAAAATAATAATAGCGGGTGATAATTTCCCAGAAGCGGGTACCTATATTATCACTGTAAAAGCTGATGGTTATGCTGACGCTGAAGTGGTTCAGAATATCATAGAACCTGATAAGGAATGGAGAGAAGTTGGTGAAAACCTTTTAGCAAACGGCGGTTTTGAAGAAGGTCTTGAAGGATGGAAAACCCATAATCAGGGCGATTATGAGCAGTGGGCGGGATTGGCCGAATTTTCGGTTGAGAATGGAGAATTGAAGGTAGAGATCAAGCAGGTAGGCTGGGCCTGGTGGCACATACAGCTGTATCAAGAGCCGGTCAATGTCGCTGCAGGCACTTATAAGATATCCTTTGATATGCGTTCGGATGTGGAAAGGACTGTGTACGTGGAGCTTACGGGCTCAGGTGTAGCCAGACAAGACTTTGTTGTGGATAACACAATGAAGACTTATGAAGCAATAATAGAAGTGCCTTCGGACGGTAGCTATAAGTTTATGTTTGGATTGGGAAGAGAGCCTAACGAAGAAATACTTAATACGCCATACAACATATTTATCGACAATGTAAAACTAATAATGGTAGAAGAAGTAGAAGAGCCTGAAGAACCTGGAGAGCCTAAGGAACCTGGTGAACCTGGAGAATCTGAGGAACCTGAAGAACCTGAAGAACCTGAAGGCCCTGGAGAGCCTGGAGGATCTGAGAAACCTGAAGAACCTGATGAGCCTGAAGAACTTGGAGATGGAGAGAATGATGTGTCAGAGGACAAAAATGAGGGAATTGTAAAAACGGGCTCTTGGTTAGACTTTAGGACATTAGTGTTAGTGGGTATCTTGCTTTTCTTGATGGGCGGAGCTTTGACGTTAAAAAGAGATGTTAAAAACAAAGGAATAATAAAAAGAATAATCATCCAAAAGCTTAAAAATATGATATAATAACCAATGAGTCTAGATGGCGGCGCAGTATTGGTTAAATGTTATGCCGCCATCTAGTTTTATTGTTTCAGTTAAATAGCATTTCTATCTAAAGGAGGAACCAAATGAAAGCGCGCATTTTAGGAACCATTTTAGCTTTTGCTGGCTTGAGTATCATCGTATACGGATTGTATATCAGATATGATACGCTAAATACTCAGCAAAGAATTATACAGCAGTTTGAAGATGTAATTAGGAAAACAGATGAAGGGGACAATGAGGCGAATAATAAGACTGGCGATGATTTAAAAAAGGTGGAGCATGATACGAATAATAATAACGATACAAATATAGAGCGACAGCATGCTGATGATGGCTTGTTGGAAATTGAAGGTATAGATGTGATTGGGATTATGGAAATCCCAAAAATAGACCTTAGGGTAGCTGTGGCAGAGGGAACCGATAAACAAACGCTCAAAAAAGCTGTGGGCCACTTTGAAGGTACTGCCATGCCGGGAGAGGCAGGCAACTTTGCTGTGGCAGGGCATAGGAGCTACACCTACAATGAGTTTTTCAATAGATTGGATGAGATGGAAATAGGGGATGAAATCAGAGTTAAAACTACAAAAGGGGAATTTGTATATGAGGTAACTGACATCTTTGTGGTAGAGCCACACGAGGTATGGGTGCTTGATCCAACGCCGGAACCCACCATTACTCTGGTAACATGTACACCTATAAGGGTGGCCACTCATAGATTGATTATTAAAGGAAAATTAAAAAACTAGTCAGATGCTTAATAATAAATATCTAAACTGCGTAAAACATATAATAAAGCAAAGAATACCCATTAAAGGGTATTCTTTTTTATTTTAGAATTTGCTTAGACGGTGTGCATGGTAGGGAAAATACAGTTGATCATTGTATGATAGCTGGAACCTAACCCAATGTTGCAATCCTTAGCTCCATCCAATCGAAAGCTATCCAATCATCCGGGTTGGCGTCGGATGTATTTACGATTTCCACTCGATTGTTTCGCCTTAGGTTGGGAATGTTTAGAACCAATTCCCTCCAGTTGTTAAATATACCCCCTGCCGGTCTTCCGTGAACGAAGGGGACTCTACCATTGAAGACTGTAATGTTGTTGATTGTGATTCTTGCTGCATATCTGGATTCTGCAATATCATAATGATCATCCAGTACTCCCCGGATTACTAGTTGTGCTCCTCTCAATCCAAAAAGTAATAGAGATGCTGGTATTTGGAAAGTCCATACTCCTCGAGTACCAGTATACAATATATCAGCATTGCCACTTGGATTACCGTAGTTAGGAAATCCTGTTAGCTCCTTAAATAGCGTAAGCCTGGTAACTGGCCTATTATCCGACAATACGGGTGGAGGATTCTGTAGAAGGAAATATGGTGCTTGGGCTGTTGTCATGTTGGCTGTCTGATTATACATGGTACCGGAATTGTAAGGATAATAGGCTAAATAGTCATTATCGACAGCTGGATAAGAGTGGGGCATGCGGTTGTATACAGATGGACATCTATGATAACCTAACATTTGTTATTGCCTCCTTTAAGCAAAATGGATATTATATTATTATGCATTATTTGGGAGTTTTTCCACATATACGGACAGCTTGATGGGTTTCAATGGCGATTAGCCTACTCTTGTGAGGGAAAATGCTCTTTCACATATTTACATAATTATGGTATATAGAAGTTAAAACTATTATCGATCTCCTATTGTTTAATTATCGAATATACTGTTTAATAGAAATATAAGTAGCATTTAAGGAGGGTATTATGAGTAAGCCGAAAGAGCTAGAACCCAAACAACTGAAAAAGCAATGGCCTTCTTCATGCTTACCCTTTGAAACCACTGAAGAGCTGGAGCCGCTGCAAGGGATAATAGGACAGGAACGGGCTGTAAGGGCTATGGAGTTTGGTGTTCGGACAAAGGCACCGGGGTACAACATATTTTTAACCGGTATAAGTGGCACCGGTAAGACAACTTATGCGAAAGAGTATATAACCCAAATCGCCAAGCAACAGCCCGTGCCCGATGATTGGTGCTATGTGTACAATTTCGAAAATCCCAGCCAGCCTGTTGCCATCAGGCTCCCCAGTGGTAAGGGGAAAGAGTTTTTACATGATATGGAAGAGCTCATAGAAGATTTAAAAGCTGAAATCTCCAAGGCGTTTGGCGGCGATGAGTATGAAAACGAAAAGGCGCTCATATATAAAGAGATGCAGGAGAAGAGAAATGAGCTGTTTAATCAATTCAACGAGTATGCCAAACAGCAAGGCTTTCAAGTAAATACCTCCAGTGCCGGCATATACTTTACTCCTATAGTAGATGGCCAACCGCTGGGTGAAGAGGAATACAACAAGCTGGATGAGGAGACAAAAAAGAGCATAAATGAAAGGTTGACCCAGATTCAGCTGCAGGCTGTTGAGGTAATAAGGAAAATAAAAGAACTGGAAAAAGAGGCTAAAAATAAGGTGAAGGAACTCGAAAATCGCATAGGGACGTTTGCTGTAGGTATTCACATCGAAGACATGAAGAAAAAATATGCTGCATACCCTAAAATCTTAAAATACCTAGATGACCTGATGAAGGACGTGCTGCAGAGCATCAGCAATTTCAAGGAAAGCGATTCGTCAGAGGATGACAATCCCATCATCCATGCATTAAGGCGGACTGCCGAAAGTGCGCAGCATAAGTACAAGGTAAATCTTTTGGTGGACAACAGCGATAGGGAAGGTGCTCCTGTCGTCATCGAGTATAACCCTACGTATAGCACGCTCTTTGGTAGCCTGGAATACGAGAACAAGTTGGGCACCATGGTGACCGATTTTACGATGATCAAGCCCGGCGCTATACACCTCGCCAATGGTGGTTACCTTATACTTCAGGCAAAAGACGTCTTGAGCGTCCCCTTCATGTGGGAGGGATTGAAGAAGGTTCTCAAAACCAAATCGATTACCGTTGAAAGCTTGAGAGACCAATGGGGCCTTATAAGCATGTCGGGTTTGAAGCCCGAACCTATTCCGGTTGATATAAAGGTCGTGCTAGTGGGCAGTGACTTGTTGTTCCAGCTCCTTCATCAGCTGGATGAGGATTTTGCCAAGCTATTTAAGGTTAAAGTGGATTTTGACGATGAAATGGAGGCCAATGAAGAAAATCTGCTGGGTTTGGCTAAATTTATAAGCGGCTATTGCCGTAGAGAAAACCTTAGGCATTTCAGCAGAGATGCTGTGCTGAGGGTGGCTGATTATGCTTCGAGGCTGGTGGAGCATCAGGATAAGTTTACTACTCGCTTCAATGATATAGTGGAGATAATCGTTGAAGCCAATACCTGGGCAGAAGTTGCTGGCAAAAACCTAGTTACATCCCAAGAGGTCAAAAAGGCGATTGAAGAAAAGGAGTACAGGTCCAGCAAATACGACGAGAAACTCATGGAGCTGTTGAAGAATGACGTTATTATGGTAGAAACCGAAGGCGAAGCTATAGGGCAGATAAACGGCTTGGCGGTTATCCATCTGGGTGATTATGTGTTTGGCAAGCCGACCAAGATAACGGCAACCACGTTTATGGGTCGCAGCGGAATTGTCAACATTGAAAGGGAAGTGGATATGAGTGGCCGCATCCACAGCAAAGGGGTCATGATTTTGAGCGCCTATATAGGGGAGCAGTATGCCCAGGAGATTCCACTGGCCCTTACTGCCAATATAACGTTCGAGCAGCTTTACAGCGGTATAGAGGGCGATAGCGCATCCAGTGCCGAGCTTTATGCCATACTGTCAAGCTTGGCCGAAGTGCCGATAAAGCAGGGAATAGCCGTTACGGGATCTGTCAACCAAAAGGGAGAGATACAGCCTGTAGGAGGTGTAACCTATAAAATAGAGGGATTTTTTGAGCTCTGCAAGGCTCGCGGTCTGACGGGAGAACAGGGAGTTATAATCCCGTATCAGAACATAAAGAATTTGGTGCTGAAGGATGAAGTTATTGAAGCAGTGAAGGAAGGGAAATTCCATATATATCCCATTAAGACCATAGATGAAGGCGTTGAAATATTGATGGGAATCCCTGCGGGTAAGAAGCTAGAAAATGGATTTTTTGAAAAGGGCACGCTGCATGAGAAAGTATACAATAAGCTGCGTCAATACGCACTGACCATGATTAATTTCGGCAAAGAAGAAAGAGAAAGCGAGAGTTGATATGTAATAAGCGTTTGCCCGTAATACTTTTGTTAACTTTTTTTAACAGTCTTGTTCTGTTTTTTTATATGTTATGTGGTATAGTGAATATAGCTGTTTTTTAATTCGCTTATAAAATTGATGGGTATTACGGGGGAGTCTATATGGAAGAGACAAATGTAAATGCTGTAGAGACCGCTCAGGTTGGTCCTCAACAGACAAATACGCGGCGCATTATCGCCATTGTGCTGGTTTCTCTTTTTGCATTGGCTGTTTTATGCTTTGCTGGATTTGAGGTTAAAAGGGCGATAGAACGCAAAAGATGGATTCAACACATGAAGGAAGTTGTCGACGTTCCTACTTTTTACCAGGGCATATGGGTGGATGATGTTCATTTGGGTGGATTGACGTTTCAAGACGCAAAGGCTCTTCTTCAAGAAAAAGCTAAAGAAAAGCTTGAGAAGATCCGGTTTGATCTGGTATATGGTGATAAGCGCTGGACTTTCACCTATAAGGATATAAACGCTTATACTGATTGGGATATAAGGATTGTTGAGGCCTATGAGGCTGGCAGAAAGGGGAAACTAGAGGAACGCTACAACAGGGTAAAAGAAATAGAGGCCAACGGCCTCAGGTTACAGACCTCGCTTTTTTATAATTTGGACGAAATTAAAGATGACTTAAAGGCGATTGCTCAGGAAATCAACTATGACCCCGTGAATGCTGAAATAAGGTTTTATCCCGATAGAAAGGACAAGTTTGAAATCACTGAAGAAAAACCTGGGCTATTCTTGGACACCGATGAAGTCTTCAATACAATAAAACAAAGGATGGAAAAAGGAGAATATGGCGAAATAGTGCTTGTACCTACCGAAGTTGCACCTCAAGTTACAAAGGCTGATTTGCAAAAACTCACCCATCGCATTGTTCAGTTTTCAACAAGTCTGGAGGGTAGCAGCGCTGATCGCAAGCATAATGTGCGTTTAGCCTTGAGCAAGGTAAATGGATACAGGCTGGACCCGGGAGAAGTATTTTCGTTTAACAAAGTTGTAGGGCCCAGGACAGCCAAGGCGGGCTTCAAACCAGCGCCGGTCATTATGCCGGATAAGAGCATGCAGGACGATTACGGAGGAGGAGTATGTCAAGCGTCCAGCACTCTTTATAATGCAGTACTCAGGGCAAATTTGGAAATTGTTGAGCGGTATCATCATTCGTTTCCTGTAGCGTACCTTCCCGCAGGCTTGGATGCCACGGTATCCTATGGGGGCGCAGATTTGAAATTCAGAAACAATAGAAAGACTCCTGTTTTCATCCGGACCTTCTCAAGTGGCGACAACGTCTACGTAGAAATTTACGGTGAGCCATTCTCTAACAATGGTGAAATAAAGTGTACTTCTGTCGTCACAGCGGTTGTGCCAGCGCCTGAACCAAAGCGGATTTTAGATAAAGAAGGGAAGTATGTAAAAGAACCGGGTGGACAGTTTGAATACGTAAAATCAAGGAAAGGTTATAAGGTTACGAGCTATAAAACCTATTATGAAAATGGCAAAAAAGTTTGGACCGAGGTAATTTCCAACGATTATTATCGTCCCATTCAGGGTATTATCTATTACAGACCTAAAGCTGAGGAATAATATGATTAGTGGTTAAATCTTGTATGAACTAGAGGAGGATCAAATGTGTCCAATACAATAGCTGTGAAGGTAAAGGGCGAAGTTAGGATATTTCCAAAGGGTATAACTTTGGAGGAAGTAAGCCAGCACTTTGCTGAAAGATATGCTGCGCAGATCGTTGCAGCTAAAGTTAACAACAGGCTCAGGGAACTGACAGAAGCTCTGGAAGAGGATTGTGAGGTGGACTTTGTTGACCTTTCCACCGATGATGGTGAAAGGATTTATCTGCACAGCTTGATATTTGTGTTTATCCGAGCCTGTAAAGAGATATTCCCGGATAGCAGGGTTGTAGTAGAGCATTCTTTGAATAAAGGCATTTACTGTGAGGTGCACGGCGACTTTACCCTGTCGCCTAGGCAAGTGCACAGGATAGAGAAACGAATGAGGGAAATCGTTGCGCTCAATGAGCCTTTTGAAAGGTTTGAGACCACAATAGATGAGGCAAAGCGCATATTTGAAGAGATGGGATTTAAAGATAAGCTAAAAATTCTGGAATACCGGCCTGAGAAAACGGTACATCTCTATCGTTGTGGATGGATGGTAGACTACCTGTTCGGCTATATGGTTCCACGGACAGGGTATCTCACCAAGTTTGAATTGAAATTTTACCTTCCGGGGGTGATCATTCGATATCCCAGGAAGGAAAATCCGCATGAACTGCCCGAATTCATAGATAGTCCCAGGTTGTCAAAGGTTTTCAGGGAGGCAGAGAAGTGGGGTGTGCAGATCGGCATAGAAAATGTAGCCGATTTAAACGACATAATCAAGCGTGGGAAGGCCGGCGAGCTTATAAGGGTATGTGAGGCTTTACATGAGAAGCAGATCGCACAGATTGCAGACGAAATAGCCGCGCAGAAGGATAGGATACATCTTATCCTCATTGCAGGGCCGTCTTCCTCGGGCAAGACCACATTTGCACAGAGGCTGCGCATACAGCTGATGGTCAATGGTATGAACCCAATTCCAATCTCCATAGACAATTATTTTTTGGAACGGGAATATATTCCATTAGACGAGAACGGTGAGAGGGATGTGGAGTCGATCAAAGCCATCGATATAGAATTGTTTAATGAGCATTTGACCAGGATAATCCAAGGTCAGGAGGTCGAGATACCGTATTTTAATTTCGAAAAGGGAAGGCGCGAATATCGAGGGCATAAAATAAGAATTGACGATAACCAGCCGCTCATTGTGGAGGGAATCCATGGCCTTAACGAAGAGCTGACCGCCATGGTACCCAAGAGGAATAAGTACAAGATATATATCAGCGCGCTCACCCAGCTCAACATAGATGACCACAACCGCATCCCCACCACCGATAGCCGGCTTATCCGCAGGATTGTGCGTGACTATCAGTTCCGCGGAGCATCAGTTGAGGATACTCTGAAGATGTGGCCGGGGGTACGTCGTGGAGAAGAAAAGTATATATTTCCTTATCAGGAGCAGGCTGACGTTATGTTCAACTCGGCTTTGACTTACGAGCTGGCCGTTTTGAAACCATTTATCGTGCCGCTGCTTGAAGAAATACCACCTGAACATCCGTATTATCCAGAGGTTAACCGCCTCAAAAAGTTTATAAAGTACTTTCTTGAACTGGATGACAGCGAGGTACCACGTACTTCGATCCTCAGGGAATTCATAGGTGGAAGCTGCTTTAAGGTGTGATACTTTGGAGGAGAAAATCTTATGCAGTCGTACAACAGGTCTAAAGGGAAGATTATTTTAGTGTTATTGGCATTTGCGGTTTCTTTAAGCGGCTGCAGCTTTATTTCCGGGAACGGTCTTGATAAGCTCCCTCAAAGTCCTATCGAGCAGGGTCACATGGAGCAGAATCAGCTTGAGGTAGAAGAGCCTGAAAGGTTCGATGATGTTCAACAGCCTGAAGAGAGAAGGAATGATGCAATTCCCGAACAACTGCCAAGACCTTTGGATAAAAAAACGACGGTGGTCATAAGCGCGGTGGGGGATATCATGATGCATATGCCTCAGATAAGGGCTGCTGAGAAGCCGGGCGGTGGTTATGACTTCAAAGATGTTTTTCAAGAGATAAAGCCGTATATTGAAAATGCCGATATTGCTCTTGCAAACTTAGAGACTACCATAGGCACGCCGGAGAAGGGCTACAGCGGTTATCCCCGTTTTAGCGCACCCCATGAGCTGTTGGAAGCCTTACGGTTTGCAGGATTTGATGTGCTGACTACGGCTAATAATCATTGCCTCGACTGGTTGGAGTTTGGTGTGGTGAATACACTGAACAAAATGGATGAGTACGGGATTATGTACACCGGAACTGCACGCAGCTTTGAAGAAAGCGAAAGATTCCTGATTGTAGAAAAGAACGAGATAAAGGTGGGGATTTTGGCTTATACCTATGGTACCAATGGAATGGAAGCACTTATTCCTGCAGAAAAGCTAAAGTATATGGTGAACTATTTCAATGATTTTGAGAAGGTACGACAGGATATAAAGGGTATAAAAGCTGCAGGCGCTGAGGTGATTGTTGTATGCATGCACTGGGGAAACGAGTATGAGAGGATGCCCAGTGAAGAGCAAAAGGATCTTGCACATCAGTTAGCAGAGGCTGGAGCAGATATCATCTTTGGAAGCCACCCCCATGTTATTCAACCAATAGAGATAAAAAATATTCTTGTGGAAGGCGGAATGCCGAAAAAAGTATTTGTTGCATATTCTCTGGGTAATTTTATATCCAATCAGAGGGAACGCTATACCGACAGTGGCGTTATAATGAATGTTGAGATTGTGAAAGACCATGATAGTAATACCGTTTCTATAGGTAAGATTGGGTATGTACCTACTTGGGTATACAAATACCATCAGGACGGTAAAGCCCAGTACAGGATTCTTCCTGTAGAGAAATATATAAATGGAGCTGGAGAGCTACAAGGGATAGATGAACAGCGTATACAGGCTGTGTGGCATGAGACCACCAGTTTGCTGAACAATACAGAAATTGAAATAGAAAAGTAATTAAAAAAGAGGGGCCTGCTCGGTTTTTAAAGCAGGCCCCCTAATGCCCCTGATTTTAATCAGGGGTGCGCCGTGGCCCCAGAATCAATTCTGGTTGACATCTCTATTCTGTCATACTATGATATTAATGGACATACAAACAAAATTATACATTTTCAGTTAAAAGTAGAAACAATTTTGTATCAATCAGGGCCAAACTTAGTTAAATCTACAGAATATTATCAATTGAAATATGTAGGATATGGTCAAGTGGATGGAAGATACAATGATAACGGTCGAAGCTTGTACAAAGTGTATATAAGATATTATATACCACATCCAAGTGGCAGTGGTTACATAAAGGACACTGGTTGGCACGGCAGTGGTTGGGCTGTATTCGGCCTTGAAAGTGTAACATTGACTTTTTATGACGTAATTGACCCGTTTGCTCCTCCAGTCCGATTTACATATTACTTTGAATATGGCCCATATGGAGGGCCACTGCCTTTAGGTATACCGGTGATCACTGCTGAAGCTGTTCAAACTCAGCCCGAGATGTAAAGTAAAATCCTTTTTAATGAAGTCATGAGGTTTTTAAATATTTGCAAAGATAGTTTGGTTTATGGGGCTTTTTTTATTTTAAGAAAGGAGCCTTAACATGCAATGAGAAACAGGGTTATATTGATAATTTTAACCTTTATATTCTCTATAACATTTATATATTCTTCCTTGTTTACATATTTTCGGATTGATCAGATTTTAACACCACCTTTTGGGCTTAGCAATAACTATGTCAATCTTTGGATCATCTATGAGCCAGATCCTGAAATTGCATTGGACCATGAGAGGGTCAAAAATATCAAGGATAAAATGTATGAAATTGTGAAAGACAAAGAAATTGTCATGATATACGAACATATAGATACCCCGGGTTTGGGGTTGTACGACCCTGTAAATTTCTATGGCACCGAACTATTAAAAGAAGGTGTCATGTTCGCTGCCGGCAAAAATTGCGATATAGTCGTAAGAGAAAATTCCTACTATTACGATTATGCCGTTCGGAGGACAGCCCAAAATTACATAGAAAACATTTTTGGCGCTGAAAGGTTAACCATCAAAGGGGTGTATGATTCTAAACATCCGTTATACAGGCGGGACCATGATTACATATACAATTATTTCAGCGAATATAGCAGCTTAGTAGGCGATTATTACCTTGACTCTGAATCGCCGGATATCCTGAACCAGGTGGTTTCCGATATACAGAGAATGTTACAGGAATATGGATATATCTGTGAGATTACAAGTAAGGGAATGGGGGATGTAAAATTTAGCAAAATTATTTCATCGCTATTTAGCTATTTACCTTATTTGGCAGTGCTCATAGGCTCTATTTTCTTGTGCATAAATATATTTTTGTTTTATTATTTAATTTTATCGAACCAAAAAAAGGTTGTAGAGATACACTCAATATTTGGCGCCACGAAATTCAAGATTTTTTTGAAGTATTCAAAAGAGACACTAGGGTATTTGGCTTTGAGTTCGTTACTATGTGTAATTGTTTATTACCTGGGCTTTACTGATATTATTGCTTCTGATGTACCAATTAAAGCCTTTATACCCATAGTATTTGCAAATATAGTAATCGGATATGCGATATGGACTTTGGCTTTTCTTGTAGGAAGAATATATAAAAATCCGGGATGGTGAAGGGTATGCCTGTACTCATTAAACTTGTATTAAAGGATATCAGAAAAAATAAATGGAAAATCGCCATTTTTGTCTTTCAAATGCTGGTTTTTCTTTTTTTACTTATGTTGGCTTTAGCACAATTCCCAATAATCAGCCAAGGTATAAAGGCAATAAACATCATTAAAATCAGCAACCTGATCAGACAGCAAGAGATTATGAGCTTTAAGGATTACATGAATATATGGTCGGAAATATACATTGACAAAGACATGTATTATTTTTTTGAAGATCTTTTTGATAAAGGTGATAACGCATATTCCGTAATGGAATCTGCCGAGCCTATTGGGTTTTCGGACAGATTCCCCGATGTGGATGGCGTTGTATTTGCTGTAGGAAAGTTTGACGAGGTTTTTGGATTCGATAAATACAAACCTGAACCAAAGGAAACCTATGTTTTGTAGGTGCCGATGTAAAAACTATAGATGTAGGGGATCAAATTGAACTGGGGATGTATAACAAGCAGACATACACAGTTGATGCCAGGCTGAAAAAAGGGGAAACCTATTTAAACAAAACTCACTACAGGAGCTTAGATAATAAAGTGCTGGTTTTAACGTCTTTTAGAAATACCACCACATTATACCAATATGTGTCTTTAAGAGAATTGATACCCAACATTCATCTTATAAATCCGGATATACAGCAGATTGATCAGGTGATACAAATGGCAAATAGGACTAAAAAGTTTGCCTTGGTTCCATGGGAAGTCAGTTTAAGAGATGTCATTAAAGCAACTTTTCAGGAGAGCTTTTTGTGGGTAATGCTTTTTGCATGTTTTGTTGTAAGTGTATAATTATGATATGTGGTTTCATTTCCTCCATTTACATGCTGATAGACCACAACTTTGTTGAATACGCCGTGCATCAGATTTACGGCGCCACACCCCAAATGCTCTACTTAAGGATAATTTTATTTGTTATTTTTATCGTTTTACTGCCTGCGGCAATATTTTATAACGTACCGGATATAAAGGATTTCATGAAAGTTTCCCCGGAGTTAAAGTGGGTTTGGTGGTTTATGGCCATATTTTTACTTATAATGGTAGTATTGGTATCCGTTTTGGCCATTTTAAGGTTGAGCAAAAAGGATTTAACCGAGTTTTTAAGGAGGGACAGGTAAGTTGATCATTAAGGTTCAAAATATAAAGAAGGAATACATAAGCGGGAGAAGCAAAAATCTGGTTTTAAAAGGCGTGTCCTTTGAGGTCAACAGGGGCGAAAAGGTTGCCATAGTTGGCCCATCGGGTTCGGGGAAAACAACGCTATTGAATATAATAGGGCTTTTAATCCAGCCTACCGAGGGGGAAGTATATTTAGAGGGGAAAAACGTCTCCTCGTTATCCGTTAAAGAAAGGGCCAGGATGAGAAATAAATTTTTCGGGTACATATTTCAGGAATTTCTTTTGGTGGAGGAGGATACCGTATTTCAAAACATAGAGATACCGCTGCTTTATTCTCCACACAGGACCACAAAACGGAAGCGGAAGGAGATGGTGAGGGAGGTTTTGGAAAAGGTAGGCCTGGAGGTCAAGATAAAAGAGAAGGTGAAGAACTTGTCGGGTGGGGAGAGGCAGAGGGTGGCAATTGCGCGGGCTATAATCAATGACCCCGAAGTAATACTCGCCGATGAGCCAACGGGTTTGCTGGATGTTGAAAATGCCGAAAAGGTGATGAATATATTGGAGGACCTTGTAGCTAAAGGCAAGACGCTGCTGATAGTCACTCACAACGAGCTTATAGCAAAGAGGTGTGACAGGATATTCAAGATCAGCGATGGGCACATAACTATAACTTAAAAACATTCAAAACTTATCAGCCATGCGGAACATTTCCTGGTACATCTGAAAAACTCAGGACTGGTTTAAGTGTAACAAGTGCGGCTATCAGTCGGATGCGGATAAGGTGGAGGCACTAAGCATAGCTACCAGAGTGCTCAATGCTTTCGGGGCATGACCCTGAGAGAAAGAGAAGTGCGATATTCTCCCCCTAATTAATTAGGGGGAGAATGTTCACTGCCTTGTAAAATAGAAAACTTGCTGTGAGTGTTTGATAACCAGTTTTAAAATGATGACATATGCGGGGATTAAAAGAGCTTTGCCAATGATTCTGGGCGGTAACAGCGCCAGGTATGCTTTGCCGTGCAAGAGGCTCAGCCACAGCGTGTTAAGCAGAACGGAAACTGCGGCTGTAGCTGTAACTACCGTTATTATAGAGAACCAGTTCCAGTAATTGCGATAGTACCTGGCCATCAAGCCGGGGATTAGCCCTGTTAAAGCAGATGTTAAGGTAAATCCCGGAAAATAGGGGCCACCAACCGGACTGATGGCATATCCTATGAGGTCGGACAAAGCACCGCAGGCTATTCCGTATACAGGTCCCAGCAAAATGCCGCTTAACATTATGGGGACCTCGCCGAAGCTGAGGCGCAGGGCGAAGACGCCCAAGATGTTGATATTACCTGCAAAAAAACGCGTGAGTATGACGCTTATTGCAGTAAGCAGACCGGTGTACGCCATCTTTTTTATGCGGCTTTCCATAAAAAAAGCACCTCCTTTCTCTTTAGATGGCAGAGAATGCCACCTTAAAGAGAACGAAATGCCTTCTCTCATACAAGGTGGCAGCGGATGCGGTACTGCATCGCAGGCCATTTAAGCCTTTCGTCCAGGGGCAACATCCCATCCCCTGGCACTTAACGCGCAGCACCTACTCTGCCCATCCTTTTACGTAGTTATTTTCGCTACATTATATCAAAAAAAAATTTGGGAGGCAATATGCTCCCGTTAAAAAATATTCCATTAATTTTCAGCTTTTGGGCTGCTTAATTTCATAAATCCAGCAAGTGGATGAATTGACGCATAATCACATAGCTTGTTGGAAAATCGATTTAAATGGGGTGAACGTTATATCCCAGCTTTACTCCGGTTATCTGCGCCATTTCGGGAGTGAGCGCTACCATATCATCTTTGTTTAGCTGATGAATGGAATTTTTCCCAAGACAGCGGAGGGCAATATCCATTTCTTCCTGTAAGGCTTTCAAGAAGTTGCTAGCACAGCCGGCTGCTTCGCCTATGTCGAGCAGTTCAGTATGTTTGCCATTGTAAAGATAAAGGTCGGTGGGGCTGGCTCCAGCAGGCAACTTATTTAGCTGCGTGTATATAGCCGCAATAGCCACCGGATATCCGATGTAAAAAGCATCCGCTCCAAGCGCTTTGGCTTTTAGCATATCGCCGCTGTCTCTAAAACCCCCTGTCATAATTAGAGATATCTTGTCCCTGCAATTGTTCTTCTCCAGGTATTCTACTGCGCGCACCAGCGCGTACAGGGTAGGGATGCCGAAATTGTTGATGGTTATTTCTGCGCTCCCTGCTGTTTCACCTTGGGCACCGTCAATTACCACAGCATCGGCACCGGCGTATAGGACAGTATCCAGATCCTGTTCGATATTTCCTGCTGCAATTTTGATAGCTATCGGAACGCCGCCGGTTAATTCTCTCAGTTCATCTACCTTTCGCTTAAGGTCATCTCTATTGTTTATGTCGGGGAACCGTGTGGGCATTACGGCGTCCTGCCCTTCTTTAAGTTTTAAGTGTTTTCGGAATTCATCTCCAATTAACTTATTCCCTATTTTAAATCCGTCACCCGCACTGGCTCCCTGGCCCATCTTAATTTCGATCATGTCAGCCTGTTTGAGTTCCTCCGGGGCATTGCCCCAGCCTGCACGGTTGTACTGCACCACATAAAATTTAGCTATGTCGCGCTCTTTTTGCAAAAAGCCTGCCTCGCCCGAATTGGTGGCAGTTCCTATGGATGCAGAGGCTTTGGCTAAGGCTATTTTAAGCTGCAGGCTTATAGAGGCGCCGTAGGCCATGCCTGCGATCATAAATGGCACAGGAAGTATCATGGGTTTTTTAGCGTTTTTCCCTATCACTACCTGGGTGTCCATTTCGGTACCATCTGGAGTTGGAAACATATTTGGGATGAACATCAAGTCCTGAAAATCTTTGAAGTTGAGGGTAGAACCTAAGGGTTGCATGAGGGGTTGCCCGTTTTTTGCCCGCTCGGCAATTCCCATGAATTTTAAGAAAGAATAGTTGTCCACCAGCCAGGGGACTTTGACCATTTTCATGTCGCTCATCTTTTCCAGTATTTGATCCACCAGCCGGCTGTACAGATATTGCATTAATGCCATAGCTATCACTCCTTTTTATTAGTTTTGTTATTTATAGGTAAGTATTTGATACTGTAGAGGATTTTATTCCACGCAAGGGTTTGATTTCATGAAGAGCTGTGCTAAAATGATAAATAAGCAAGGGGTGCTATCAAAAATTTTATAACACTTTGGGAGGAATTCCAATTGAGCCATTTCTTTGCCTATCTATCAAGGATGAAGTTCATACAGCGCTGGGGCCTTATGAGAAACACCTGTCAGGAAAACATTCAGGAACACAGCCTGCAGGTGGCCATGATTGCGCATGGATTGGCGGTTATAAAGAACAAATTTTTCGGTGGCAAGGTCAATCCGGAGAGGGTACTGGCCCTGGCGGTATTCCATGAGGCTTCCGAGGTCATAACCGGCGATTTGGCTACCCCCATCAAATACTTTAATCCTGAGATAAGCAGGGCATATAAGGAAATCGAAAGGATTGCTGCTAAAAAGCTGCTGGATATGTTGCCCGAAGAGCTAAGGGATGAGTACAGCAGTTTATTTTTTATTGAGGAGAAGGACGCCGAGCACTGGAGAATAGTTAAGGCGGCCGATAAGATATGTGCATATCTAAAATGCGTTGAGGAGATAAAGGCAGGGAATCAGGAGTTTTCAAAAGCCATGAAGGCCATAAAGGCCCAGATAGACCAAATGGATTACCCGGAGGTCAAGTATTTCATGGAGCAATTCGCGCCCAGCTTTTCATTGACGCTGGATGAGTTAAACTAGAAATGGAGGGATGGTCATGCAGGTCTTGGTACTTATATTAAACAAGGTGGATTGCCTAGAGGACATCCTTGAGGGATTTATTGATGTTGGCATAAAAGGTGCAACCGTTATAGACAGCATGGGCATGGCAAGGGTTGTGGGAGAGGATAAGCTGAATAATATACCCATATTTGCTTCTATGAGGATGATTATAAATGAAAGCTATCCATATAATAAGACTATTTTTGTAGTTCTCAAAGATGAGCAGGTTCTGTTGGCCATAGATGTAATCAAAAGGAAAGTGGGGGATTTGAATAAGCCAGGAGTTGGAATACTCTTTACCATCCCCGTCAACTATGTTGAAGGCATTGCAGAATAAAATTGCAGATAAAATCTAAAACGAGAAGGAGTTGAGAATATGCACACATTGTACTATGTCGCCGTACTCCTATTCGCAGGATTATTGGGAGCGCGGTTGGTATCCAAAGTTAAGTTGCCAAATGTGACAGGATATATTCTGGCTGGGATCGTCGTAGGGCCATTTGTATTGAAGCTGATACCGAAGGATGTCGTTTCGAAGTTCGACATCATTTCAGAAATGGCTCTGGGTTTTATTGCCTATAGCATAGGAAGCCAGTTTAGTTTAGACCTTATAAAGAAAACAGGCAAGAATATTATTATAATCACGGTATTGGAATCTCTGGGAGCTGTTGTAATGGTTTCCCTGTTTATGATTATTGTTTTAAATCAGCCGGTGGCTTTCAGTGTTGTGCTTGGAGCTATTGCTGCGGCTACAGCTCCTGCTGCCACTATTATGGTTATAAGGCAGTATAATGCAAAAGGCCCTTTAGTGGATACTTTGCTCGGCGTAGTAGCTATGGATGACGCAACAGGAATAATCGCTTTTGGATTGTGTATGGCAATTGCTAAACAACTGCTGAGCCCGGAGAAGGCTCCGCTGTGGCAGACTATATTGATGCCACTATGGGAAATAGTGTTTGCACTTATAGTAGGAGGCATTATTGGCCTGGTATTGGTCTATATAGCAGGCAAGGCAAAGGGTGAAGACGAGCTTTTGAGCATAACAACGGCAACAGTGCTGTTTACCGTAGGGATAGCGGAATTTTTTAATGTCTCTACCCTTCTGGCTTGCATGATGTTGGGAACTGTGGCTGCCAATGCTGGCCGCAGGAGTAGTAGGTTACTTTCAATCATTGATAGGATAACTCCACCACTGTTTGTTGCTTTCTTTACAGTATCAGGAGCTGATTTGGATATCAGTGTACTTGTGCGGGTAGGCATAGTGGGGATCGCATATATTCTTGTAAGAGTTATTGGTAAGATGGTGGGAGCATGGCTGGGATGCAAAATTGTACACTATCCAGAGAATATAAGTAGATATTTGGGCTTTACGTTAATTCC
Source organism: Caldicoprobacter oshimai DSM 21659 (assembly GCA_000526435.1). Classification (GTDB taxonomy): domain Bacteria; phylum Bacillota; class Clostridia; order Caldicoprobacterales; family Caldicoprobacteraceae; genus Caldicoprobacter; species Caldicoprobacter oshimai. Next base: position 481,537 of record JAGB01000001.1, on the reverse strand, counting down.
ACAGGCTGGTGTGGCGATAGGTTTGTCCATATTAGCGCAATCCCAGTTGGAGGCACAAGGTATAGCCATAAGAACCATAATTTTGGCTGCAACTGTAGTATACGAGTTGGTCGGCCCAGTGGTTGCCAAAACAGCGCTGCAAAAAGCGGGAGAAATAAAGGCGTGATCTCTTTATATAATGTGGTTTTTTGTTTCATGTAATTTCGAACATATATTGTGTTTATATTTAACATCTTTTCTGATAAAAAATAAAAACTTTAAAAAAGGGATTTTAATATGAATGTCCAATTTGTATAATAGTAAATGTGGTGCTCTTTTAAAAATATAGCTGTAGGTTTAACAATAGCTTGTTAGGTTGTGTTATTTTTGTGTTATTTTTGTTGTTTTATTTGAAATATGCAACAAAATTTTATCTTCTATAAGTTGGAGATGAATTGCGGGCAAAGGTAAATATACATGACTTAAAGTAGCTGGCGAGTCTGCTGTTGAGCAGATAGGCCAAACTTCTCACAAAGTCACCACCTCTACAGGTGGTTGGTAGTTTACCTGTTATAATTATTAACGGATAAAAGGAGGAATGTATCGGCATGAAAACTTTAAATTTGCTGGCATTTGACTTTGGGGCCAGCAGCGGAAGGGCCATTTTGGGGCGGTTTGATGGCAAAAAGCTATCGATAGAGGAGATACACCGGTTTTCAAATGACCCTGTAAAGGTTGGGGGACATACATACTGGGATGTCTTGAGGCTTTTCTGGGAGATGCGGCAAGGATTATTGAAATTTGCCCACAGCGTTGATGGCGAGCTGTCCTCACTGGGTATCGATACCTGGGGCGTAGACTTCGGCCTTTTGGATTCATCGGGAGAACTGCTGGGCAATCCATACCATTATCGTGATAGCCAGACTGAAGGAATGATGGAAAAGGCCTTTGCTGTTGTGCCCAAAGAAAAAATTTACGAGTATACCGGCATAGCCTTCCAAAAGTTTAACACCATTTACCAGCTGCTTGCCCTTAAAGAGAGAAACTCTTCTGTTTTAGAAAAAGCCGATACGCTGTTGTTTATGCCAGACCTACTGGCTTATTTCCTGACAGGCGAAAAGTCTACTGAGTATACCGAAGCGTCCACCAGTCAGCTTCTGGAGGCGCGCAGCAAAACCTGGTGTACTGACCTTATAAAGGCTTTAGGCTTGCCGGATCACATATTCACTTCGATACAACAGCCCGGAACCATAAGAGGGAACATTGCCTCGCATATAGCGGAAGAGCTAAATATAGGCAGGGTGCCGGTAATCGCGGTTGCCACTCATGATACCGGTTCGGCCGTCGTGGCGGTACCTGCTCTGGAGGACGACTATGTATATTTGAGCAGCGGTACATGGTCATTGATGGGCGTAGAGGTGAAGGAGCCCATTATAAATGAACAGGCGCTTCAGTGGAATTACACCAACGAAGGAGGCGCCGAAAACAGCTACAGGTTTTTGAAGAACATCATGGGGCTCTGGATTATTCAGGAATGCAAGCGGGTATGGGATCGTCAGGGCGAGGTTTATAGCTATGCACAGCTTGAGGAAATGGCAAGGGGCAGCGAGCCGTTTAAGGCGTTTATCGATCCTGATCATGACGATTTCTATGCGCCCAGCAATATGCCGCAGGCCATTCAGAACTTCTGTGCCAGAACCGGGCAAGCGGTGCCTCAGACCAAGGGCGAGATCCTGCGCTGCGTCTATGAAAGCCTTGCAATGAAATACCGATGGACCATTGAAAGGCTGGAAAAGATATTGAACAGGCCGTTGAAGGTTCTCCACATAGTAGGCGGGGGCACGAAGGATAAGCTGTTGAATCAGTTCACCGCTAATGCCATAAATAGGCCGGTGATATGCGGACCTACAGAAGCAACCGCTATAGGCAATTTGATGATGCAGGCTAAAGCCTTGGGTGAAGTGGCCAACCTGCGTGAGATTAGGCTGATTATCAAGGCTTCTTTCCCAACGGTGGATTACATGCCGCAAGATGTAGAGGCATGGGATGAGGCTTATGAGAGGTTCTTGAAAGTGGTGTGATGTAGAGACTACCGCAGCCTACGCATATGAGTAGCGTATCGGATGTTGTAATTGTTGTACTTTAGTATTATAAATTGTCGAAGAGAAAGTTACTGGCCCTATAAAATGGCAAAATCTCACTGTTGTTGGAGGTGGATTGATGAATACAGATCAAAAAGCTGGAGCAAAAGTGTGGTACATACCGGATTGTTATTATCCTCCTATAAGCAGTCCGGGCCACTATGTGAGCCACGAAGCGGTATGCGTTCTCAATCCAGGGAAGGAAGACGCTCATATAACCCTGACGCTGTATTTTGAAGATCGGGAGCCCATGAGGGAGTTTCATGCTGTGTGCAAAGCCGAGCGCACCAACCATATACGTCTGGATAAGATAAAGGACGTAAATGGCAACGAGGTTCCCCAGGGCGTGCCCTATGCCATAATGGTGGAGAGCGACCAGCCGATAATAGTTCAATATTCCAGGCTGGACACCACACAGGCTGAGATGGCTTTGATGACAACCATGGCCTATCCAGTTAAGTGATTAGAGTTTTTATTTGAAAACGATAAGTGGGTACAAAAGAAATTGGAGGGTGAACAGCGGACAACACAGGCCAATGTACAGTGAGTGCTGATGCAAATGAAGCTTTTGTTTAAGAAGACAGCTTGTAAGGTTTGTAAGGTTGACATTGATAAGATTAAGTTAGCAGCTCTTGATGTTTAATTTTTTAATCGCAATCAAGACTATAAGTTGCAATTCGTGAATTGTATTTAAAATTGCTTGTATAAAAATAAAGTCTAATACAAACAAAACTATTTTAGCAGAAAGGAGAATGTGAGTATGACGAGAGATCAAATATATGCTTTGTGGGAGCAGAGGCAGAAAGACAGGGGTATAGATGTAGAGTGGGTAAAGGAGAGGCTCAAAAACTTTAAGGTGGAGACACCTTCATGGGGATATGGAGATTCGGGGACGAGGTTTAAGGTTTTCAAGCAAAGAGGAGTACCAAGAAACCTGTTTGAGAAGCTGGAGGATGCCGCTCAGGTGCACAAGGTAACCGGGATGTGTCCCACCGTGGCTATTCATATTCCATGGGACAAAGTGGATGACTTTGAAAAAGTAAAGGAATATGCGGCCAGTCTGGGATTGAAGATAGGAGCGGTCAACCCCAACTTATTTCAAGACGATGATTATAAATTCGGGAGCCTCACAAATACCGACGCTGCCGTAAGGAGAAAGGCTATAGACCATATCATGGAATGCATAGAGATTGCTCGAAAAGTCGATTCCAAGATAATCAGCCTGTGGCTTGCCGACGGAACCAATTATCCCGGGCAGGGAGATATCCGTGCGCGCAAGAACTGGCTTGAAGAAGCGCTGTTCGAGGTCGTCAATGCCATGGACAGCGATATGAGGCTTTTGATTGAATACAAATTCTTTGAGCCGGCCTTTTATCACACTGATATAGCCGATTGGGGAATGGCTTATGCCTTTGCCATGAAGCTGGGTGAAAAGGCTCAGGTGCTGGTAGACCTAGGACACCATCCGCTGGGAACCAACGTGGAACACATTGTGGCATTCCTGCTGGATGAAGGAAAGATTGGAGGTTTTCATTTTAACAACAAAAAGTATGCCGATGACGATTTGATAGTGGGCTCCATCAATCCCTATGAGTTGTTCCTGATTTTCAACGAGCTGGTGGCCGCCAGCCTTGATCCTAAGACAGCAAAGACGGCAGAAAATATAGCGTATATGATTGACCAAAGCCACAACATAGAGCCCAAGATACCCGCCATGATCCGCTCGGTGCTGAACGTGCAGACGGCATATGCTAAGGCTTTGCTGGTGAATCGCGAGGTGTTGAAAGAGGCGCAAATGCGCAACGACGTCATGGCGGCAGAGGCTGCAGTGCGTGAGGCCTTTGAATGCGACGTAACGCCTTTGCTTGAAGCGGTGCGTGAAGAGATGGGTTTGGCGCCTGATCCCATGAAGGCATACTTGGAAAGCGGCTATGGCGAAAAGATTTTGGAAAGAGGCATAGGCGGACAGGGTTGGGAATAAAGGTTCATGCCTGTGGACATCAGCAGTTTACAGTTTTACAGCTGTGCTGATGGATGAAGCAGGGGCTTTTTCTTTTTGCGTTTTTATGTTGAGCCTATAAAACTACTGAGGATGCCGGACCATCGTGGAAGACTGTATCCTGCTGAATTTTATTTTCAGCCTATAATGCTTCTGTGGTCCACGTTACGTCTATGAAATCGTAACCATAACTGCACTATATAAAATGGCTATATGACCACATCTGTTTTCGACAATGCGCAATGGAAAGAGTCACTTCTGGTTTTAGAAAGCAATTCTTGTATTACTGAATTATGTTAAGTTAGCATATTTGTGAAAGCAATTGCCACTTATATATATGCAAAGTGCCTTGTTTAAAAGTGCTTTATTGAAGATGAGAAAGAAAGTTTTTTTCTTCTGTAGCAAGTCAGGTCAAGGAAATGGAAAGTCACACTGTTATACGGTTGTTTACATATCGAAAAAAAGTGAATATGAGTTTTAGAAAGAGGTGTTCCTATGACAACTATCAAACTAAGCTGGCACGATTATTATGATAAGGTCTATGCATGCTGGCTGGGTAAAAATTGTGGCGGAACTCTGGGTACGCCACTGGAACGGGCTTATGGCCAGGAAGAGATGTTTGATGTGTGGTGGTATCCACAGCTTAAAGAGGGAGGCATGCCCAATGATGATTTAGAGATACAGCTCATATGGCTGAAAGCTTTAGAGGAGCGAGGACCCAATATAAAAGCTCGCGATCTGGCTGAATACTGGTTGGATTGTATCCAATATAATTTCGACGAGTATGGGCTGCATAAAACCAACCTGCGGCTTGGATTATTGCCTCATGTGTCTGGGTATTATAACAACTGGTTTAAAGACTGCATGGGCTGTCCAATACGTTCTGAGATTTGGGCCTGTATAGCACCAGGGAGGCCAAACATAGCCGCAAGATATGCATATGAGGATGCCATCGTGGATCATGCGGGCGGTGAATCGGTGTATGGCGAAATGTTTAACGCTGCTGTAGAGTCGGCTGCGTTTATAATAGATGACCGCGATAAGTTACTGGAAATAGGGTTATCATATATACCTGAGAATTCGCAGACAGCTTTGGCCATAAGGAGCGCTATAGGAGCCTATAACAAAGGTATGGATTGGAAAGAGGCCAGGAACTATGTGCTACATAAATGCTACAGTCCCATAGCTCAATACTCGCCGGTTAATCTGGGCTTTCAAACCATAGGGTGGCTGTATGGAGAGAATTTCGCAGATGCCATATGTAAAGCGGTAAATTGTGGTTATGACACCGATTGCACGGGAGCTACACTGGGCTCAATACTGGGTATAATGTATGGTACTAAAGGCATACCTCAGGAATGGGCGGCACCGCTCAGCGATAAGATAACCACCAATGCTTCATGGGGCGGCATAATCAACTTGGAAGTACCCAAAGACCTGGATGAGCTCACAAGGCGTACCTGTAATATGGGTAAAAGGGTATTAGCCTACAATAATGCCGAGATCGTGATAGACGATGATGTTACCGATTTGCGAGGTTTGGACGTTTCGGCACTGTATGCATCGGATGATATAAAGTCCCTGTGGAATCTGCCAGCTACGCAGGTGGCCTTCGATATCACCACAATAAAAGCGGCAGTGGACTATGTGGACCATCCCGTTATAAGGGCAGGAGAGGCCAAAAGCATAAAGGTTATATTGGAGAACCCGAGGCCTATGGATCTAACAGCCGATGTGAGCATGAAACTGCCACAAGGGTGGAGATGTGAGCCTGATCTTTTAAAAGGCGTAAAGCTACCGGCTAAAGGTAAAACAGAGCTTATTTATCGCATAACTGTAGATGACATCACTTTTATAAACCAGTCCAATCGTGGTAGCATACATATTGAAATAAAGGGGAGGCCGCAGAGCGAAGATATACCGCTGGTGTTGCTGGGCGGTAAGCGCTGGTTGGTATCGCCAGTTGATGCAGACTTCAATCCTCAAAGCGATGATGTTAGACACTGGAGAGCGGTTGATTTTATAGACAATGTTCTGCCGGTGGAACAATACTTTGAAGGAAAGCCTGGCAGCATCTATCTCTGTCATTATGTGTACTGCCCAGAAGAGCGAACAGGCCGTGCTGGGGTGTCTTCTAATTGTCCCATGGAGCTGTGGCTTAACGGTAAAAAAGTGCATGAAGCGCTTGAGGAACGCATACCCAGGCCTAACTACAGCGGCGACGGAGCAAGCTATGCTGATGTATCGTTAAAAGAAGGATGGAACCAATTTATTATAAAACCAACCCGTCAGGATAAACCCATAGACGCTCATTTCACATTGGCTACAGGACATCCGTATTATCATGGCATGAGCGATATAGTAGAATGCCGCTTGCCGTGGGAATAAATCGACTCCCTGAGATTTATGTAAATAAATGGTAACTTTAAATTGAGGTCCGTCTTAACTTCCAACCAAAATGTGAGTCAACAAAAATTTCTCCACTTTGGAGACAGTATATTAGCACCGAGATAACGTTATTAAGTAATGTTACGACTAAAAGTTTAGGGGGTAGACAAAATGCTTGAAGTATATAATTTGAGGTGTGAATATAAGTACAATCCTGTAGGCATTGACGTGAAAAACCCCAGGATAAGCTGGGTCATAAAGTCAGATGAACGAAATGTTCTGCAGACCGCTTACCAGATGCAGGTCTCCACAGATGAGGAATTTAAGTGCATCGTGTGGGATACAGGAAAGGTTGACTCCGATGAGTCGATACATGTCGAGTACAAAGGTGAGCCGCTGAAATCACGTACACGGTATTATTACAGAGTACGGGTATGGGATCGGAAGAACAGAGTATCCAAGTGGAGTGAAACGGCTTTTTGGGAAATGGGGCTTTTGGATGCCAGCGAATGGGTTGCCAGCTGGATTACGCCGAATGTGGAAGACGGTTCACCAAACTTACAAGCTTGTCCCATTATGAGAAAGGTCTTTGAAGTCAATGGTAAAGTAAAATCTGCCAGGATATATGCCACCAGCCTCGGCCTGTATGAGCTTCGTTTAAACGGTAAAAGGGTAGGGGATTTCTTCTTTACGCCCGGGTGGACCAGCTATAACAAGCGGCTGCAGTATCAAACCTATGATGTAACCGAGCTGCTTAAACAGGGTCAAAACGCTATTGGCGTTATACTGGGCAATGGATGGTACAAAGGCAACCTTGCTTGGGAAGGCCGAAGAAATATATACGGCGATAGGTTGGCGGCTCTTATACAGTTTCATATCACTTATCAAGATGGCAGGGAACAGGTGGTTGTATCAGACAAGAGCTGGAAGGTTTCTACGAGCCCTATTCTTATGTCCGAGATTTATCATGGTGAAATCTATGATGCTCGATTAGAAAAGCCGGGCTGGGATGAAGCGGATTACGACGATTCTGATTGGTACAATGTAGAGGAATTGGATAAACCTAAGGACATAATAGTTGCCCAGGAAGGGCCGCCTGTTCGCATTGTTCAACAGATTAAACCTGTAGCTATTTTGACAACCCCTGCCGGCGAGACGGTTTTGGATATGGGGCAGAACATGGTGGGCTGGGTGCGTTTTGCGGTAGAAGGGCCTGTGGGAAGCAAGGTGGTGCTGCAGCATGCAGAGGTATTGGATAAAGACGGCAATTTTTATACTGCAAATCTGCGGAAAGCCAAACAAACGGTTGAGTACATTTTAAAGGGCATAGGCAGAGAGGTATTTGAGCCGCATTTTACATTCCATGGTTTTAGATATGTAAAGCTGGTGGAATATCCAGGACAACCTTCTCTCGATGATTTTGTTGGAATGGTAGTACATTCGGATATGGAACTAACAGGAAGTTTTGAGTGTTCAAATCCATTGATTAATCGACTTCAGCAAAATATTTTGTGGTCACAAAGGGGTAATTTTCTCGATGTTCCCACTGATTGCCCTCAAAGGGATGAGCGGCTTGGCTGGACTGGAGATGCACAGGTGTTCATCCGAACTGCCTGCTTTAACATGAACGTTGCTGCATTCTTTACAAAATGGCTTAAGGATTTGAAGGCTGATCAGCTGAGCGATGGTGGAGTGCCTTTTGTAATTCCAAATGTCCTGGGCGATGACCATCATTCTTCGGCTGCATGGGGAGATGCTGCTGTGATATGCCCATGGACGGTGTATTTATGCTATGGCGACAAGAGGATTCTTGAAGAGCAGTATGAGAGCATGAAAGCCTGGGTGGAATATATAAGGCGGCAGGGGGATAATGAGTACTTATGGAATACCGGCTTTCATTTTGGCGACTGGCTAGGGCTGGATGCAAAAGATGGAAGCTATGTAGGAGCTACTGCAACTGATTTTATTGCTACGGCTTTTTATGCGTATTCCACAAGCCTGCTTGTGAAAGCCGCCAAAGTTCTCGGTAAAACCGAGGATGTAGAAGAATACTCAAAGCTGTATGAAAATATAGTGGATGCCTTCAGGAAAGAGTTTGTGACGCCCAACGGCAGGTTGGCGGTTCCAACTCAAACCGCTCATGTGCTTGCCCTTATGTTTAACCTTATAGAAGAAAAGGACCGCAAGCGCACCATCGATACGCTGGTGGACTACATCAAGAAAAATAAATACCATTTGACTACGGGTTTTGTGGGTACGCCTTATTTATGTCATGTACTGAGCCAGAACGGCTACAGCGATGTGGCTTACAAACTGCTCTTGCAGACCGATTACCCGTCATGGCTGTATCAGGTGACTAAGGGTGCAACCACCATTTGGGAGCACTGGGATGGGATTAAGCCAGATGGCTCTTTCTGGAGTCCGGATATGAACTCTTTCAACCATTATGCCTATGGTTCCATTGGAGATTGGCTTTACAGGGTGGTGGCTGGAATTGATACGGATGAAGAAAGGCCCGGATATAAGCATATATACATCAGGCCAACGCTGGGTGAGGGGTTGACCTATGCAAAGGCCGAGCTAAAATCGATGTACGGAAAGATCAAATCTGAGTGGAGGATACAGGACGGCTGTATAGAAATATCGGTATGCGTGCCTCACAATACAACTGCTACTGTGGTGTTGCCGTTTGCTACATCTGATGCGGTTTATGAGAGCGGCAAAAAATTGACAGAGGCAGAAGGAATATTAGAGCATGAAACAGTTGATGATGGTGTGAAAGTGGAAATAGGATCTGGGGAGTATGCCTTTAGGTATAAAATGCAAAGGTCTGATGTTGCGCTTAAATGATGTTCAATGTACATTAACATTCTACAAATATTACCATGTGTATTTTCGATTTTGCTGCATATAATAAGACTACAAGGACTTGCCACAGGATATTGCTTTTAAGCATATCCAGGCGCTCATACCTTAAGTGGTGAGTCCTTTTTGAGGGGCCTTTGACGACAACGTCGAAGGTCCCTCTTGATTTTTCATTGGTTGCATTATCGCTGAATTTTGTCTATACTTTGTATTAGATAGTGTATTAGATATCTTTTTAAATTTACAAGAATTCTGCAGAAAGCCTCGTCCTTGTAGGGCGGTGATGAATGCAAGGGTTGAAATTGAGAACCAAGTATGATATAATTAAACCAAATCTTGGAATTAAGAAGGTTGGTTTAGAATGAATACCTACAAATCCACACGACATGCTAAATTCCTAATCAACTACCACTTTGTTTAGATACCAAAGTAAGGTATTCTCCAAGCGAACTTATTAATGTTATAAAGGGCGCTACTGGCAGGAAGATAGGACAAAAGTTTCCCCAGTACAAACAAAGAGATTCTGTCTGGACAAGAGCATACTTTGTGGCAAGTGCAGGTGATGTATCTGCCGAAACCGTCAAGAAGTATATAGAGAGCCAATGGAAGAAGGTAGAAAAGGATGGATAAGACATATATTTTGTCAGTTCCAGAGGAATATCAAGGTTTAGCGAGAGAAATTTCAATGGTATCTGGTAAAATCTACTCTAAAGCAGTAAATTTTTTTAAAAGGATGCAAACAAAAGGGATAAATGTTTCGAGAAAGACATTTGACCAGTATATGGAATGGTGGCTGCATCAAAAGAGTTTTAAACTTCACAGTCAAAGCAAACAGGCAGCATACCAGCAGTTTTGGACTGCATATCAGGCATACCTGAAAAGATTACAAAAGGCAAAGAAGAAGGGCCAAGATACATCCAATATAAGACCACCATTCAGGAGCAAGAAGTATAATAAAGTGGTTTTTAAGAAAAGCGCAATTCATTTTAAAGATGGGGACTTGATTTTGTCAAATGGGAAGGAACAAGCACCAATGGTTATAAAAGGGTGTTGTTTAAAAGGTGCTCCCAAGTATGCAGAGCTGATTTTCCATCAAGACAAGAAGAAATATTATCTTCACATTGTGGTTGAAGTAGCATCACAGAGTTGTCCTGTGTGTGGTAGCAAAAACAAGCCAGAAAACAGGAACTATGAATGCAAAAGCTGTGGTTTTAGATATCATAGGGATGGAGTGGGAGCGATAAACATATACAGGAAGTATACAGGCTCTTTAAGCCTGGTAGTAGGGCTATTGGCTTGCCCCACAGGTGTGAGGTACACACCACACCTGTGTTGCCCTATTGAGTGGAATATCCACCCAGTAGGGAAGACGGCCTGAAATTCGGAGCTGTCAAGAATCCTCGCCCCTTCCAGGGCGGGGAGAAGTCAAATCTTGTCATCGCTAAATGAGAAGTGTAATGAGCTTAAGCTTGAAAGGTTGTGAAATTTATAATGTTTACAAAGTTCTTAAATGATTTACCTTTGCGGGACAAGCTGATGTTGTCATACTTTATAATATTATTATTAGCCTTGTCTATATTTGGTGGTTTTGCGTTTCAAAGGTCGACTGTTGTAATAAAGCAGCAGGTGGAGGCTTCTACCACCCAACTTATTATACAGGCGAAAAATAATCTAGAGTCCTATATGCGCGATGTAGAAAATGTGCTGCTGGAGATACATGTTAACGATACTGTACAAAACATATTAAGGACTCAACAACCTAACGATAATTTTCAATTAAACAGGGATATTAAAAATTTGGAACGCATCGTATTAGGTGCTGATATTTTTAGAAAGAAAACTTCTTCAATTCAACTATTTACATTTGGTAAAAGCAACTATCCATCCGTACGCTCAGGTAACTATATATTCTCAAGCAGAAGTGTCGAGCAGGAGGATTGGTTTAAAAATACTGTTGAAATGGGGGGAAGAATATATTGGTATGCCCATAAAGATCAAGTTTGTGCCGCACGTTTGATCGTAGATGTTAATGATCCGAACCGCTCATTAGGAATAATACAGGCCAAGGTAGATACAAATCAGTTTCTTGGAGAAATTGATAAAATAAGGATCGGGAAAACGGGAAGGGTATTTCTGGTAGACGATGATAAGATAATAACGCGCACAGAGAATGAATTGGTAAAGATATTGGACAAAGAACCAACGTTTTTTTCTGAAATATATAGGAGTGCTAACGGTAGTATTTTTAAGACATTGAATGATAAAGAGTACTTAATAGTATATGAGGAACTTAGTGGTCCAAAATGGAAGTTAATAGGGATGGTGCCTACCGTTGAATTAGTAGAAAATATAGGAATTGTACGAAATACCCTCTTTCTAATAGGGGCCATCAGTCTTGTTGTAGCATTAATATCATCTATATTTATTTCTTATAGGATATCAGGTCCCATACATGCTTTGGCCGATTGCATGAAGAATTTCGATGTTGATCAATATACCGAGGTTTCTGTACATTCAAATGATGAAATAGGCGAGATTTACAGCAGCTTCAACAAAATGGTAAAAAGAATTCGGCATCTCTTAAAAGAAGTAAGCGAACAAAGCCGTAGAGAAAAAGAAGCTGAACTCAGAGCGTTACAAGCCCAAATAAATTCACATTTTTTATACAATACCCTTGATTCTATAAACTGGCTAGCTATAAAATACGGCGTGGATGATATAAGCCTTATCGTCAATTCACTGGCAAATTTTCTTCGATACAGCTTAAATAAAGGGAGGGAGTTTATCACCATTGCCAACGAATTAGAACAAGTGAAGAGTTATATAACTATACAAAAATTTAGATTAAAGAATAAATTTGATGTTAAATTTCATGTTGATAAGGAAGTACTTCCCTACACCATAATAAAACTTACCCTTCAACCTCTGGTGGAAAACGCTATAAATCATGGCTTTGATGGAATAGATTATAAAGGTTTAATCGAAATAAAGGCCTGGAAAGACGATAGATACGTGTATTTGGAAGTTAGCGATAACGGCAAAGGCGGTGATGTAGAAAGTCTTAATAGCATGTTGTTAGAGAATGAGATATTAGAAAATAGAGGATATGGCATACGAAACGTGAACGAGCGATTGAAACTCTATTTTGGAGAAGATTGTGGACTTAATTTTGAGGACAATGAGTACGGGGGTATAACAGTAACCGTTAAGGTAAAAGCGGTGTTATTTGGACAAATGGAGGGAGAGCACTATGATAAATCTACTGATAGTAGATGATGAAGAGACCATAAGAGAAGGGTTAAAGGATCATGTTCCATGGGATGAAATGGGGATAAATATTGTCGGTACAGCGGAAGATGGCATAGATGCTTTAGATAAGATAAAGCAGTTAAAGCCGGATATCGTTATTGTCGATATCAAGATGCCACGTATGGATGGGTTGCAGTTAGCCCAGAAGCTAAAAATTCTTGCTCCACATATAAAAATAGTATTTCTTACTGGCTATGACGATTTTTCTTATGCTCAGCAGGCTGTGACCCTGGGGGTAGATGATTATGTATTAAAACCGGTTTCACGCAGCGCTCTCTTTGAATGTATACAACGAGTTAAAAATAAGCTGCTTGACGAAAAAAAAGAACGAGAGGAAAGGGAGGCACTTAAAAAGCATATAGTAGAGAGCTTGCCCTTTTTAAAAGCGTGGTTTTTTAGTGCGGTTAAAAACACGGAGGATATATGGAAAAAATTATCTTTCATAAATATAGATTTTAAGAATGGAGAATTTTTAGCAGTAGTTATAACTATAGACGATGCAAACGATAAGGAGGATTATTACACTTTATTTAAATTGTATAATAGGATAAAGTTTTTACTTGAGGGTATGGAACATTTAAAATCAGTGATATTTTTTGATGAGCATATTTTTACCATTATATTGAATTTCCCCGCCAGTATTACAAAGGACCAAATATCGAAAATTACTCTAGACACGTTGTATAAAATAAAGGAGCTACTAGATTATATATTTGATGGTTCTTACACCGTAGGGGTAGGTCGAACTGTGGATGATATACGGTATATTGAACGCAGCTATAAAGATGCTCTAGAAGCTTGTGAATATAGGTTTTATATGGGTGAAAGGCAGATCATATACATTGATGATGTGGAACCCGCAACAAAAAACTATAGGTATAAAATACCCGATGGCGAAGAATTTATGACTATTATAAAAGTGGGTAATGAGCAGAAAGCCAGAGCTTATTTAAAACGCATATTTGAAAACATGAAAGAACAGCGAGAAAATATGGATGTAGTAAAAAGAATATGTCTAGAACTTATTGTATATATGTCTAAAGCTATATATGAAGTAGGTGAGCGGCCAGAAGTGCTTTTTAATAGGACTGATCCATGGTATGAGATAAATAAACGTTTTACAATAGATCAGTTGTATGAGTTTATGACGAATATAGTAGATGTTGTAATTGGTTATCTATCGCATCAAAGAAAAACCAGGAATCAAAAAATAGTAGAACAAGTAAAGGATATAATAGATAAAGAATATTCAGTAGATATTTCGCTGGAATCAGTGTCAGAAAGGGTGTATATCTCACCGTGTTATTTAAGCTCTATATTCAGCAAGGAAGCAGGGATAACCTTTAAAGAGTATCTCATAAAAGTACGCATTGATAAAGCAAAGGAACTGCTGAAAGAACCATCTATAAAGGTATATGAAGTTGCCCAAATGGTAGGTTATAAAGACCCTCATTATTTCAGCCAATTATTTAAGAAATATACCGGCATTACCCCAGTACAGTACCGTAACTCTCAAATATAGAAAGAAAACAAACAAAATAGAAAGTTTACCATATTTATTATGCCTCCCGTTTACCTTAATATATAGATGTACTATCAGCTTTATATTTAAAAAAAGGGAGGTTTTTTCTTATGAGGACAAAGAGGTTGTTGGTTTTTCTGTTGACCGTTGCGGTGCTAGTATTTATGCTTTCAGCATGTGGTAGCTCTGAGAAGTCTGGCGATAATAGCACGGAATCACAACCAGAAGAAAAAGCAAGCGAGTCTAAATCGGAAGAAGAGGTTACAATTACTTATGCTAGAGGTAAAGACACTACGCCTGCTACCCAGAAGATGCTTGAAGCATTTGAAAACAAATATCCGAATATAAAGGTTAACTATCAGGAAATGCCTCCACAAAGCGATCAGCAGCATAATGCTTTTGTAACTGCATTGAGCGCTGGAGATGACAGCGTTGATGTATACCGTTTGGACATAATATGGCCGTCGGAATTTGCTTCGGCTGGTTGGATATTGCCTTTAGACGATTATTTTTCTGAAGAAGAAAGAGAAGAATTCCTACAGGGACCAATTCAAGGTTGTACCTATAACGGTAGCATATATGCGGTGCCGCTTTATACCGACGCAGGCGTTTTATATTACCGTAAAGATTTGATACCTAATCCGCCTGAAACATGGGATGAACTTTATAGTATTGGTAAGAAGCTTATGGACGAAGGTAAAGTTGAATACGGATTTGTATTTCAAGCCAACCAATATGAAGGCCTTGTATGTAATGTGCTAGAATATATCCACAGCAATGGTGGCAAGGTAATTGACGGCTCAAATGTGGTATTAAATAGTGAGAATGCCATAGAGGCATTGAATATATTTAAGAAGATGCTGGATATAGCACCTGAAGGTGTCACTACCTATATCGAGAATGATGGTGGAGTGATGTTCCAAGAGGGTAAAGTGGCTTTTATGAGAAATTGGCCCAGTTGGTGGAGTAATTTGAACAGCGATGAGTCGGCGGTTAAGGGTAAAGTTGGTGTGGCTCCAATACCGAAAGGGCCTAATGGAGATGCCACAGGGAAGGCAACGTTGGGTGGTTGGAATTTAGCTATAAATAAAAATTCCAAAAATAAAGACGCAGCGTGGACGTTTATAGAGTTTATGACTGGCGAAGAAGCTCAAAAAATACAAGCAATAGAGGGCGGTTTTTTGCCTGTACGTCAGAATTTATATAAAGATGCGGATGTTATAAAGGCCAACCCACATTTTGAAAGCATGTACGATGCATTGGTCAATGCTTTACCAAGGCCGGTGTCGCCATTTTATCCAAAAATATCAGAGTCTATACAAATAAATACGCATAAATTCCTGATGGGAGAGATTGATGCCAAGACAGCTGTGGAGAATATGGCAAAAGAAATTCAGGAAATATTAGAACAGTAAAATTTTGATCAACAATCGGCCGAGATTCGGCCGATTGTACTTTATAAACAGCCAGGGGGGTTTTATCATGCAAAAACGCCGTAGCATAAAAAGCACTGGTATACCCGAAAATGTGCTGGGTTATTTGATGGTAACACCTGCACTTTTATGTATTTTGCTTATAGCGATATTTCCAATTATAAGAACATTTTCCTTAAGTTTGACCGACATGAAGATGCAATTTCCAGATGCGGCTAAATATATAGGATTAAATAATTATATGAAATTATTTAAAGATGAAAGATTCTGGAATGCCACGTATAATACTTTATTTTTTACTATAGTTTCAGTTGCTATGGAACTGGTAATAGGTTTTGCCATGGCTCTCGTTATGAATATGCCGTTTAAAGGCAGGGGACTGGTACGCGCTGCAGTGCTGGTGCCGTGGGCTATACCAACGACAATATCAGCTACGATGTGGAAATTTATGTACCATGACCAGTTTGGGGTTTTAAACGATATATTACTAAGGTTGGGACTCATAGACCAATACAAGTCGTGGTTGGGCAGTACGCTATCGGCTTTATGGTGTGCTATAATAGCCGATGTTTGGAAAACAGCGCCTTTTATGGGGTTACTGTTGTTGGCCGGCCTTCAAACTATTCCAGCTGAGCTATACGAATCTGCTACTGTAGATGGTGCTGGAAAAATAAGGCGATTTTTTAATATCACTGTGCCGCTTATAATGCCGACTATGCTGGTGGCACTTATATTTCGAACTCTTGATGCTTTTCGCGTATTTGACTTGATATTTGTTATGACGGGTGGTGGACCGGGCAATAGCACTGAGACTCTTTCAATGTACGCTTATACTATGCTTTTTAGAAATCTGGATTTTGGTTTGGGTTCTGCAATAGCAGTGTTAATATTCATATTTGTTTTTTTGATAAGCTTGATATATATTTATCTCTTAAATATTCAGAATGATTAAGCGGAGGCGAAAGTATGCGAAAAGATAAATTGTCAAATATATTTTTTTATATAGGCGTTGCTATATTTATGGTCATAATAGTGTTTCCTTTTTACTGGCAAATAATAACCTCATTTAAGCCGCCCGAACAATTGTGGAATATACCTCCGGAGTGGTGGCCGTCAAGATTTTATTTGGGTTCTTATATTTCTGCTTTTACCAAAAGGCCCTTTTTGACTTATTTGAAGAACAGCGCCATAGTTGCCATTTCTACTACAGCACTTGCGGTGTTTGTTACATCGTTTGCTGGTTATGCATTGGCCAGGTTACACTTTAAAGGGAAAAATGTTATATTGGCTTTAGCGTTATCGGTTTCGATGTTTCCCGGCATAGCAATAGTTAGCCCCTTGTTTTTGATGATGAAGCAGTGGAACCTCCTCAATTCGTATCTGGGCCTTATTTTGACATATACGACCATAACTATACCGCTTTCAATGTGGAATTTAACTACGTTTTTTAGAACTATCCCGGCTGACATGGAAGAGGCTGCAAAGATAGATGGTGCTTCACCGTTTTACACTTTTGTGAAAATAATACTTCCTTTAGCTGCACCTGGCATATTTACTACAGCTATACTGGTTTTCATAGCGGCATGGAATGAATTCTTATTTGCATTAACATTCAATACAAAGGATGCCTTGAGAACAGTGCCGGTGGGTATAGCCATGTTCCCTGGCGAGTATACGTTGCCCTGGGGCGATATATCCGCAGCTTCTGTAGTTGTAGTATTACCGCTTATCGTTATGGTGTTGTTATTTCAAAGAAGAATTATATCTGGCCTTACCGCCGGGGCTGTGAAAGGTTGAGATTTTACTTTGGTTCAGTACAGTTGAGCTAGAAAAAGCGTTTTTATCAGAAATATAAATTAAATATAAATTAAGATTAAGGGGGTACATTTTCATGAATATAAACAGAAATATTAAAGTGACGGTATGGAATGAAAACCGACACGAAAAGACCGATAAAAAGGTGGCTGAACTCTATCCTAAAGGGATTCATGGAGCAATTGCAGAATTTCTTTCTCAAGAGCCCGACTTTGAGGTTAGGACAGCAACGCTTGACGAGCCTGAACATGGTCTTACTAAAGAGGTGTTGGATTC
Source organism: Caldicoprobacter oshimai DSM 21659 (assembly GCA_000526435.1). Lineage (GTDB taxonomy): Bacteria > Bacillota > Clostridia > Caldicoprobacterales > Caldicoprobacteraceae > Caldicoprobacter > Caldicoprobacter oshimai. The sequence continues at coordinate 463,810 of JAGB01000001.1, read as the reverse complement.
GACGGATGTACTCATCTGGTGGGGACACATAGCGCATAATGAAGTACGGGATGACGTTGTGGACAGGGTATACAATAGGGTTTTGAATGGAATGGGCCTCATTGTTTTGCATTCCGGACATTTCTCCAAGATATTTAAAAAGCTGATGGGTACCACCTGCGATTTAAAATGGCGAGAGATGGGTGAAAAGGAGCGAATTTGGGTGGTGGAGCCTGGGCATCCCATTGCAGAGGGGTTAGGTGAGTATTTTGAAATTCCTCAAACTGAGATGTACGGCGAGAGATTTGATATTCCTGCGCCTGATACACTGGTGTTTATAAGCTGGTTTGCTGGAGGGGAAGTGTTCCGGAGCGGCTGCTGCTATAACCGGGGACGAGGAAAGGTGTTTTATTTCAGGCCGGGGCATGAGACATTTCCGATTTTTTACCAGCCAGAAGTGCAGCGCGTCATAAAGAATGCGGTAAGGTGGGCTGCGCCAGTCAACGGCCCAGTGCCCACGTTTGGAAATGTGAAGCCGCTGGAGAATATATAAATGAAAGTTAATAAAGTTAATTGAGTTATAATTAATTTGATGTTTAATAAAGATAATATCGCTATTTTCAATTCACAAGAGGTTGCTTCCATCCTTAAAGTTTTTGTATATATCAAAAAGGATGGAAGCGGCTTCTATTCTTTTTATAAATTTTCTATCTTTGATATTGCCAAACAGCTGTTGGCTGTGATAAATATCTTTATACCTATTCGAGTAAATAATTAAAAATGTAGTGTCAATAGTCTGTGAAAATGTCACCTCAAAAAGGATAATTTTATTCAGTAAAAATGTCAACTATGGGTTTTAAAAAATATTACAGAGATAATTTATAGCAAAGCTATTAGAAATTTTGACGCTCGCCGCTAGGCAGGCCGGTGGGTGTAATACACCCACCGGCATAGGCAAAAGCTTACCCAAGGGGGTGCATGTCAAGTGGCTTTCGCGGCATAAGCAGCAAAGCTCTAGGGTCACTCCAACTTATTCCACGGTCCACTTGACATGCACTCTGAGTCTAGGGCTTTTTAATACTATATTATGGGGGCAAAAAAGGCAATAAGAAACTAGGCCTTGATAAATATTATCAAAGCTTGTATGATAATCTATAGGAGAAGCGATAGATAAAAATGCTATGCCCAAGCTCGTGTGGAATTAAACAGCTGGTCTAGCATCTCAAGGATCTCGCGATCAGTTTCTTCGTAAGAGATTCTAGGCCTTTTTTGAGCCTGTTGTTTCCATGGGTGGTCAGGAGCCGGTTTTACGGGATTATGCTTCTTCTCTGATTTATGCTCAGACTGCTGTAAAGCTTGTTTTTTAGGTCGTTCTTCGAGTATTAGGGTATCATATATCGTACCGGCATAGAAAGCTTTTACGCCTATTTTAGGGCTGAATAGGACGGTAAGTTTAGCTTTGGGCATAGCAGGGACTTTTTTGCCGTCCTTGACCAGTTGATAATATTTCCCCTTGTATGAGAAGGCAGAGCCTTCGATGATGGTGCGACGTTCCTTGATGCACAGGATATAGTCGAGGTTGATAGCAGGGTCAAGAGGCCTGAACGCAGGCTGTGGGTTTTCAGGCTCAACCCCGAATCTTTTGTTGTAGGATTGAATAAATCTGGGTAAAAAAGCATTAGCAGCCTCAATTGAATTGATACCATAGATTTTAAGTTCGGCTTTCAACCTATCCTGAAGAGTATCCCAGAGTTTTTCGACACGCCCTTTAGCCTGAGGGGATCTGGCTTTGATTATATTGATGCCGAGTTCTTCCATAGCTCTGCCGAACTGTGTAAGGCTAACTGTTTTTCCTGCAAGTTGTTCTTCGATAGAAAGTTTACCATCATTGGGAGAGACGAAGATGGTATGGCGGTCAGAGTACAGGCTTAAGGGAACGCCATGATTAGTGATTATTTGACGTATGATTTCAAAGTATCCTTCAATACACTCTTGTTGAGTGAAGAATAGAGCGAGTATTTCGCCTGTGGCATCATCAATAGCCCCGTGGAGGGTAAAAGGTGGAAGTCCATCTATCCAATCGTGTTTAGAAGCATCTATTTGGACGAGCATACCTTTCTGGGGCATCCTTTTTCTTCTGTGGTGGGCTTTACGTTTACGGTGTTTTCTAGGGCTGCTAATACCTTCTTTTGTTAGAATTCTGTATACAGAGGAATAACTTACTTTAATGTTTTCATTTTCCATAAGTAAGTCGACGAAATGGTTGAAGTTTACGTCACAGTATTTTTCGCTTTTTTTAAGGTTAATGATGGTGTTTTTAAGTTCATCAGAGAGAGCATGCTGGGGCTTTCGACCTCTGTTTTTGTGGATGATGAACGCAGGTCCTTCTTTCAAAACCCCCTTTTTCAACCTTATTACTTGGCGTTCACTGAGGTTTAGAAGCTCAGCAGCTTCTCTGATGGTTATAACTTTATCAATTGTTTGATTTATGACTCTTAAACGGGTCATTTCTTTTTGTGTCATGTTGAATATCTCCTCTCTCATGTATGACATTATATCAGAATAATTTCAATATGACATTATCACAGAATAACAACACAATATTAAAAATGTAGTTGACAAAATAACACGTTCGTATTAGAATACTTGCCAAGTAATACAAATTAAAATAACAAGTTCTTATCGAGGGTGGCGGAGGGACTGGCGCAGTGAAGCACGGCAACCTGTAACTACAAGGTGTCAAATCCAGCGGTGTCTTACACCGAAAGATGAGAAAGGATAGCCTCTTTCTTCTTTAGAAGAGGTTTTTATTTTGACCTCTGCTAGTATTAAAGAGGCTTTTTTGTTAATTAAATATTCAAATAAAATAATGATTGCCTTATACTTTTTTTATATTTTGTGAAAATGGAGGTCAACCGTGATTGAAGTACAGAATCTATCAAAATGCTTTCAAAATGGCAATGAATGTATATGGGCAATAAAGAATGTTAGTTTCCATGTAAACAGGGGAGAAATTTTTGGGATCATCGGATTGAGTGGAGCCGGAAAGTCTACCCTGATAAGGTGTTTAAACAGGTTGGAGGAGCCAACCCAGGGGAAAATTATCATTGACGGAGTAGATATAACAGCTCTTGATAAAAGAGAGCTAAGAGCAAAAAGAAAAGATATCGGAATGATATTCCAGCATTTTAATTTGTTGTCGCAAAAGACTACCTATGAAAACATTGCCCTCCCGCTGGAATTAGCCGGTTTAGGCAAGAAGGAGATAAATTCAAGGGTAAATGAGTTGTTGGAATATGTTGGTTTAAGAGATAAGAGGAATGCTTATCCCTCCCAGCTAAGCGGGGGGCAGAAACAACGGGTTGCAATCGCTAGGGCTTTGGCCAATAATCCTAAGATTTTGCTGAGCGATGAAGCCACGTCGGCTCTAGATCCCAAAACCACAAAATCCATTTTAGAGCTTTTAAATAGGATACGCAACGAGCTGGGTCTAACCATAGTTATGATTACCCATCAAATAGAGGTGGTTAAGGATATATGTGACAGGGTGGCAATAATGGAAAATGGCGAGATAGTAGAAATAAATACCGTTGAAGAGCTATTTAGACGGCCTAAATCTAAAACCGCCAAAGCGTTTATCAGCAGCCTGAAATCCGATGTGCAGGAGGAATTTGTAATACCGGAGGAGTTTAATGGCAGGGTTGTAAGGCTAAGCTTTTGGGGCGATAATGCAAAAAAACCTATTGTTTCGCATATGATTAAAAAGTTCAACATCGATGTAAATATTTTGTCTGGTAATATCAGTCAGTTGATGAGCACAAGTGCGGGGTATCTGATCGTTGAATTAGTGGGTGAGGATGGGGAGATACAAGCCGCGATAGATTACTTGAAGAGTCAGGATGTGGACGTGGAGGTGATGTAAGTGCTGGAATTGATCATTCCTTCCTTGCTTCAGACAGTGTATATGGTATTTTTCTCTACCGTTTTTTCTCTGCTTCTGGGGTTCCCTATGGGAGTGCTATTGGTGATAACCGAAAAAGGAGGTATCTGGGAAAAACCCACATTATACAGGATATTGGATGGTATCATAAATGTTTTGCGCTCCTTTCCATTTCTAATACTCATGGTTTTGCTTTTTCCTTTGTCTAGGTTGATAGTGGGCAAAACTATTGGAACCACTGCGACAATAGTGCCATTATCGGTTGCAGCGGCGCCTTTCGTTGCCAGGGTTATAGAGACTTCCCTGAAAGAAGTCGATAAAGGAGTAATAGAATTTGGGCAGTCTATTGGAGCAACCGTTCCCCAAATAATTTTCAAAATACTCATACCCGAGGCAATGCCGTCATTGATAATGGGGGTAACGTTAACGATAGTCAACTTAATTGGGTATTCGGCCATGGCAGGTGCTATTGGAGGAGGCGGCCTGGGGGATTTGGCCATTAGATATGGTTTATATAGATTTCAAACGGATGTAATGGTGGTTTCAGTCGTGGTAATAGTAATTTTGGTTCAAGGGGTCCAATTTTTAGGAAATAAATTGGCCTCAAGAATAAATAAAAAATAACATGATAGGGAGGGGATGAAATTGAAAAGAATACTCGTTGTGTTGATTGCAGGTTTGCTGATTCTTTCTCTTGTGGGGTGTGCCCAGAATAAAGGTAATGAAAATTTGATAAGAATTGGAGTATCGCCCGAACCCCATGCTAAAATAATAGAGCTTATAAAGGAAGATTTGGAAAAGCAGGGCATAAAAGTGGAGATAATTGAATTCACCGATTACGTTAAACCAAACCTTGCCCTTGCCGAGGGAGAATTGGATGCAAACTTTTTTCAACATGAACCTTACATGAACAAATTTAAAGAAGAGAATAACCTTGATATTGTATCCATTGGCGGGGTACATATTGAACCCATGGGGCTTTATTCTTCAAAGTACAGTTCAATTGATGAATTGAAGGACAATTGCGAGATTGCCATACCCAATGACCCCACCAATGGAGGAAGGGCACTGCTGCTTCTGCAAAAGCATGGTTTAATAAAATTAAGAGAGGGAGCCGATACGCTTGCTACTGAAAATGATATTATAGAAAACCCCAAAAATATAAAGTTTGTTCCGTTGGAAGCTGCTCAGTTGCCGAGAGTGCTAAGCGATGTAGATGGTGCCGTTATAAACGGTAATTTTGCCCTGGAAGCTGGATTGGTACCCACAAAAGATGCACTTATTTTAGAAGATAAGGATTCTCCCTATGCCAATATAGTGGCGGTGAGAGCCGGTGAAGAAAAACAGGAGAAGTTCAAAAAACTAATGGAAGCTTTGCGCAGCGAAAAAGTTAGAAAGTTTATTGAAGAAAATTATAATGGTGGTGTAATACCTGCGTTTTAGCAGTTTTTGAGACATTTCTGTTGTTTGCTTCGAAAATTTTTCTTATCAATTCTCTGGCTTTTTCAGAGGATATTTTTCTCAGCTCATTATATGGTCTAATACTCATTAGAGGTCGGCTTCCCATCCTTGAAGTTTTTAATTATATCAAAGAGGATGGAGACGGCCTCTACTCTTTTTATGGCTTTTTTATCTCCGATATTTTCAAACATCCATTCGATGTGGGAAATATCTTTACACCTATTCGAGATCTCCCAAAATACCGCTTGACAATTTAGTGAAGATGGGCTAATATAATAATGCAAGCTATGAGACGGGGCGTTAACTCAACTGGTAGAGTGCCATCTTGACGTGGTGGAAGTTACAGGTTCGAGTCCTGTACGCCCCACCAAAATAAGAGGGAGGTAAAAGGCCTCTCTCTTATTTTTTGGCTTTTAAAGAAGAACTTAATTTAATGCAAGAGGTAGTGCAAATGCTCGATTTCATGTGATATAATTTTTATTGAGAAACTATTTTTACCTTTTAAAGGATTATCAAACGCGGCGTTTTCGTGGCATTTTTTTTGATACCTAGTAAAGATAATCAAAAGAATCTATATGGGGAGGGGTTCTCACGTGTACAGCCAGGAAGATTTGCAACAAACCGGGAAACAATTGAAGCGCATAATCATTTTGCTTGGTGCTGTTTTGATTGCCTTTCTTGTCATTTCCATTGCATTGGCCAATATGGTCAACAATACTTTGGGCATGATAATATTGTTGATTGGAATATGCCTCGATATTTTTATCTGGGGCATGTACGGCAGCCAGGTGTTGGCATATTATAGATTCCTTGGGGATATGTTTACTGGACGGCAGAGGGTTGAATCGGGCGTAGTGAAAAGGGTTGGCACCCAGCCTGTTTACAAAGACAACAAGCTCTACTATTATGAAGTTTTGATTGAGAACGATGGAGTAGAACAGATGTTGCTTGTAGATGCCAATAAGCCTTTGCCCAATATACAGGTGGGCCAAAAATACGAGTTTAAAGTTTTCCAAAATTTTGTGATAGACATATTAAGCGGGCCTAATGTATAAAAAATTGAGGAGCATAATGCTCCTTTTTTATTTGTCAGTCACATTGAACAGTTTGGCTGGTATATCCCAACACATCGCCATCTTGATCTAGGTATACTGTAAAGCTCTTGTTGTATTCTGGGTTTAATTGCTTTTTAGGTGGATAAAACACTATTTTCAAATAATCTCCCTTATAAGTTATGCGGTTGCCTTTTGGATCTGTGCATATTACCGTTTCGGTGTCACAGTGGTGAATGGATATTTCGGTTTCTTCAAAAGCTACTTTTTCACCATGGCCTTTGAGGTGATCGGTGGCCCTTTTTATGATTTCTAGATCGGTCATAGACATTATGGCGGAATATCCCTCCTGTGCTTCATCATTATAATCATCGTTGGTATGGGATACATCCAGGGCAAGGGGCGGCCTGGCGCTACATCCAATCATAAATGCGGCGAGAAAAAGTATTATGGGAATTACGTATTTTCTATTCTTCATCGGCACCATCTCCTCAATAGATTCTCATTTTAATCCTATGCTTTACATTCGCAAAAAAGAATTTTCAACTATCGATAGTGCATGATAAAATAGTAAGAAGATACAGATGAACGGGAGGAGTTTTATGAAGATATGTTTTTCCACACTGGGATGTCCGGATTGGTCATGGGAGGAAATCCTGGCTGCAGCCAAGGACCTGGGATATGATGGTATAGAGCTCAGAGGTCTAGGAAATGAGATTTACGTGCCCAAGGCTAAGCCATTTCTTCCTGAAAACATACAGACGTCAAAACGTCAGCTACTGGACAAAGGGCTGGAGATTTCTTGCATCACTTCCTCGTGTCATTTACACGAAAAGGATGCGGAATCATATATACAGGAAGGTATGGAATACATCGACTTGGCCGAGCAACTGAATGCTCCGTTTGTCAGGGTACTGGGAGATAGCGAACCCTATCCCAAGGCGCCGGTGGATGTAAAGCAGGTGATCAGGATGCTCAAGGTGTTGGGAGATTATGCATCTTAAAAAGGGGTAACAGTACTGCTTGAAACCAACGGGGTATTTGCCAATTCGAGCGTGATGATAAAGACCATGGAAGAGGTTCAACATCCGTATGTTGGGGTGCTGTGGGATATTCATCATCCATACAGGTTTATGGGCGAGTCGGTATTCTTGACATATAACAGGCTTAAAAGGTATATCCGCCACGTTCACGTGAAGGATTCGCAAATGGAAAAGGGCAGGGTCAGGTACTGCCTCATTGGTCAGGGCGATATTCCCATAAAGGAAGCAATTGATCTGCTGCAGGATGATTACAAAGGGTATATTTCTCTGGAGTGGCTTAAACGCTGGTATTACGACCTGGAGGAACCGGGCATCGTATTCTCCCATTTTATACATGCAATCAGGGGCATGTTAAAGTGAGTAAGTGTGCGGTTTATGAGCGGTAATAGGGGATTCATAGGTTTTGCAATAAAAACATCGCAAGTATTCCCACCACTATGGTGAGGAATAAATTTTTGGTCCTGATTGCCACAAAAAAACAGGGAATAGATGCTATAAAGGCGTTGTTGTCAAGTCCGATAGAAAGCTCATCCTGCGGTGCCAGGATGGCGGGAGCCAGCAGCGCAGACAGCACAGCTACCGGTATAAACTGCAGCCATTTTAAGAACAGCGGTGGCAGTTTAACTTTTGACAGCAGCACCATAGGCAACATCCTGGGCAAATAGGTTACAAGGCTCATTCCGATGATGATAAGGATAACTTTTTGCTCCATAGTTCCGTGCTCACTCCTATCGTTGCGGCTAATACCGTAGCTATGATGACATTCCAGCTACCTCCTACTGTTGCTGTTATAAACAGCGAAAAAGCTGCCGAACAAACGGCTACAAGTATATCCCTTTTATCCTTTATATGCATGCACAGCAGGGCTATAAACATCGCCGATAGGGCATAGTCCATACCCCAGCGGGTAGGGTCGGGTATCAGATTGCCAAGCATGCCGCCTACAACCGTGCTAATTACCCATGCCGCATAACAGACGGTATGCAGCCCCATAAAGAAAGAGGCCGAAGGCGCATGCTCTTTGGTATAGGTGATGTCTACGGCATAGGTTTCATCCGTCAGCCCGAAGGATATGATGGCCTGAACAACTGATGGTACTTTTTTGAGGTAGGGCGATAACGAGGCGCTCATGAGCATATGCCGTAGGTTCACGAGAAATACGGTAAAGATTATGGAGGCGGCATTGACGCCTGACGCTATCATGGCTGTGGCGATAAACTGGGATGCACCGGCATATACCATGAACGACATCAAGAATATTTCAAAGATTGATAGGCCTTGTTGGTTTGCTAGTATTCCGAAAGCCAAACCAATTGGAGTATAGCCTAGCACAACGGGAACAGACTTTTTAATGCCAATTACAAAATTATCATTCATCACAGATTCTCACCTGTTTTTCTACATATTGTTGTATGGCAATCTACATTTTTGCACGGTAACTGCAAATGAAATTTTATCATAGTGTACACGAAAAAAACAATCAGGTCAAGCTCAAACATCCAATTTATTTTTATTACCTACCTAAGCCAGAAAGTCTGGCAGCTAACATGCTTTCTATGGAATTGTATCATATTACCGGACTTATGGATCATATTGATTATATTGCCAGATCAATAATCAGTTTAACCAAAGATCTAAAAGTTGTAAACAGGGGGTAGGGGAAATGGATTTTAAAAGTGCAGCAAGGATGGGCTTCGTTTTGGCTTTGTCAATTTTTTTATTGATGTTTTCCAGTTTTATAACCCCCAAGACAAATGTTTCCCGAGCACAGAATGAAAATAAGCGAGGATTTGCTGCAGTAAATATAAGGGATGACTATGAGGTATACCTATCCCAACATAAAGATGCGCCATATCCTGATGAGAGCATAACTATAGATGCGGTTGATTTTATAGCTGCCGAGCCGGCTGTCGATATTGTTGAAGGGCTTGGAGGAATCCCAGGCAAAGCGGTTAAAACTGATGAAGAGGGATATATCGAGTGGAAAGTAAATATAAATAAAGCAGGCTTATACAATATAAAGATCGAGTATTATCCCATAAAGGGTAGAGGTTCATCCATTGAGAGGGAATTGTGGATAAATGGCAAGCTGCCCTTCTTTGGGGCAGGGCACCTTACCTTTTCAAGGGTATGGAGCGATGCGGAGCCTATAAAGCAAGATAACCGAGGTAACGATATGCGCCCAAGCCAAGCAGAATCCCCTAGATGGGAGCAAAGTTATTTCCAGGATTATATGGGCTATTATAATGAGCCTTATTACTTCTATTTTGAAGCGGGAGAAAATACTATAAGGCTGGTATCGGTTAAAGAGCCCATGGCCATAAAATCCATCACTATAGAGCAAGCGCCTAAAAGCCTGCCGTATAAGCAGATAGCTGATGCATATCAGAAAAAAGGTTATAAGAATTATGAAGGTACTCCCATCAAAGTCCAGGGTGAACATGCCTATTTAAAGTCCGATCCAACGCTTTATCCTGTATATGACAGAGCATCACCTTCTACCGAACCGTATCATCCCTCCAAAATACGCTTAAATACCATAGGTGGCTACAGGTGGAACCTGCCCGGTCAATGGATTGTATGGAAAGTAAATGTACCCGAAGATGGGCTGTATAGGCTGGCATTCAAAGTGCGGCAGAATATGGTGAGAGGTTCATTTAGTAATAGACGGCTTTTGATCGATGGCGAAGTTCCATTTACTGAAGCCGAAAACCTAAAATTTAAATATAAAAACGACTGGGTGATGTATGAGCTGACAGATGATAATGGCAAACCGTGTTTGTTTTATCTCGAAAAAGGAGAACACGAGATAAAGCTAGAGGTTACGTTGGGCGATCTCGCAGAGATTATACGCACCGTAGAATCCAGCCTGTATCGACTAAACGAGGCTTACAGGAAGATCATAATGGTGACCACTCCCACTCCGGATCCGTATAGGGATTATCAACTCGAACAGCAGATCCCTGATGTAATAAAAGAATTGGACGAACAGGGAGATATAATAGATAAAATGGCGCAACAGCTGATAGCCTATACTGGGCAGAGGGGTTCTCAAAGTGCTATACTTTATCGCTTGTCGTATCAGCTCAAGGATATGGCAAGAAGGCCAGAGCGGATACCTAGGATGCTTAATGACTTCAAAACTAATATAGGGAGTCTTGGTACATGGATATTGTCGGCCAGAGAACAGCCGCTCGAGATAGATTATATATGGCTGGGATCCCCGACACAGCAGCTTCCGGCAGTGAGCACTAACTTTATTCAAAAAGCTTTTCATGAGGTGAGATCGCTTATAGCATCTTTTACCGAAGACTATAACAGCGTAGGCAATGTATACAGTGGAGAAGCTTTAAAGGTATGGATTCAGACCGGTAGGGATCAGGCACAGGTGTTAAAGCAGATCATAGACGATACTTTTACACCACGAACCGGTATACCAGTAAATTTGGAGTTGGTACAGCCGGGTACGCTGTTGCCCGCCGTTGTGGCAGGTATAGGGCCGGATGTTGCATTACAACTAGGCATCGGCGATCCCGTCAACTTTGCTACGCGGCGTGCTGCTATAGATCTTACTCAGTTTGAGGATTTCTATGAGGTGGCACAACGATTCCATGATAGTGCCTTGGTTCCATATAGGTTTAATAACGGTGTCTTTGCTCTTCCAGAAACCCAGAGTTTTCCGATGCTTTTTTATAGGACTGATATATTAGAAGAGCTCGGGTTGCAGGTACCGGAAACCTGGGAAGATGTATTCAATATATTGCCGGTTATACAGAAAAATCACATGGATTTTGGCATACCAATTTCTACCACACAAACGCCAGGCGCAGGCATGACATCGTTTACCATGCTCCTGTATCAAATGGGCGGTAAACTCTATAGAGAAGACGGTATATCCACTGCTTTGAATGAAGAGGAGGCTATCGAAGCCTTCAAGATGTGGACGGAGCTGTATGTAAACTATAAGTTCCCTGTACAGTACGATTTTGCTAACAGGTTTAGAATTGGTGAAATGCCCATTGGCATAGCTGATTATCAGACGTATAATTTCTTATCTGTATTTGCACCTGAAATAAGAGGGTTATGGGACTTTGCACCCGTGCCCGGAATGAAAAAACCTGATGGTTCTATAGACAGGTCGGTGCCCAGCGGTGGGACGGCAGCCATGATTGTGAGGGGCGTGAGGGATAAAGACGCTGCATGGGAATTTTTAAAGTGGTGGACCAGCACCGAGGCCCAGGAACGCTTTGGCCGAGAGATGGAAAGTCTTCTAGGGGCAGCAGGCAGGTATCCAACTGCTAACATAGAGGCTTTAGAAAAATTGCCATGGCCTGTTAAGGATTATAAAAATTTGATGGAGCAGTGGCAGTGGGTTAAAGGCAATCCAGAAGTTCCGGGTGGGTATTTTATGCCGAGGCATTTGGATAATGCTTTTAGGAAAGTCGTATACGGCGGGGAGGACCCGAGAGAGACCATACTGGATTATGTACGCGTGATAAATGAAGAGATCACCAACAAGCGCATTGAATTTGGGCTGCCAACGTTGGAAGATTTAAAAAATAATACGGGAAGGTGAAAAAATGGCTGCTGTTATAATACCTAATACCAAAATACCCATTAAGACAAGGATAAGTTATGCGTGGGCAGAGGTAAAGAGGAATAAGGTCTCTTATATGTTCCTTGCACCGTATGCGCTAATATTCACGGTATTTACTGTTATACCCGTACTGGTGTCAATGGGATTAAGTTTTACCTACTTCAGCATACTCGAACCGCCTAAATGGATTGGATTTCAGAATTATATAAATTTGCTCTTAGATGATGAAGTGTTCTTGATTGCACTGAAAAACACCTTTTTGTTTGCAGCTATAACTGGACCTATCGGGTATTTTGCAGCTCTGTTTTTTGCGTGGATGATAAATGAGTTGCCTCCCAAGATAAGAGCTATAATGGTGGTCATATTCTATGCTCCTACCATTTCTGGGCAGGCATATATAATATGGAATACGCTGTTCAGCGGCGATGCCTATGGCTATATACACAGTATGCTTATCAGGTTTGGTATTATATATGAGCCGATCCAGTGGCTTACCGACCCTTCTTATATGCGAACAGCTGCTATAATAGTGGTACTGTGGATGAGCCTGGGTACGGGATTTTTGTCATTCATAGCAGGACTGCAAAGTATAGATAATACGCTTTATGAATCAGGATATGTAGATGGCATACAAAATAGGTGGCAGGAACTGTGGTATATAACGCTGCCTTCAATGAAACCACAGCTGCTCTTCGGCGCTGTTATGTCCATAACTTCATCGTTTGCCATACATGAAATACTTGTACCACTGGTCGGTTTCCCTAGTACAGATTACGCTGCGCACACCGTGGTATCGCATCTTGTGGACTATGGCAATATAAGATTTGAAATGGGAACCGCTTCTGCCATAGCTACGTTGTTGTTCATTGCTATGGTAGGCACCAATTGGATTGTACAGAGATTATTGAGGAAGGTAGGCAACTGATATGGTAAAGGTGAGGATAAGACTAAAACAGAGAAAGCCAAACCGTTCTTTAAGTGGCGATATAACAAATATTGTAATTTTGATCTTTTTCGGCTTGTTCTTCGCTTTACCGCTTATATATGCTATATCAAATGCTTTTAAGCCGTTGGATGAGATATTTTTATTCCCACCGCGCTTTTTTGTAAGGAATCCGTCACTGGAGAATTTTCAAGACCTCTTCATTTTGATGCAGCAGTCATGGGTTCCCTTTTCAAGATATATATTAAATACCGTCTTCATAACGGTGGTGGGGACAGTAGGACATGTCGTAGTAGCCTCTATGGCGGCATATGTTTTAGCTAAGCACAAATTCCCCAGCAGGACTTTGTTCTTTAGTATTGTGGTAGCATCATTGATGTTTTCATACCATGTTACTGCGATACCAAGCTATCTGATTATGTCCTTTTTGAAGTGGATAGATACCTATTATGCTATCATAATACCTCAACTGGCCTATTCTTTGGGATTATTCTTGATGAAGCAGTTTATGGAGCAAATACCCGATTCGTTGCTGGAAGCCGCCAGGATAGATGGGGCCAGCGAGTTTCGTGTATTTTGGCAGATAGCTATGCCCACCGTTAAACCGGCATGGCTTACATTAGTTATATTTGTATTTCAAAATTTGTGGAATACTACAGGAGGTACTTACATTTACAGTGAAGAGTTGAAGACACTGCCTTTCGCCCTCCAACAGATACTGGCTGGCGGTATTGCCAGGGCGGGTGTGGCTGCTGCTGTGGCTTTGCTTATGATGACTGTGCCTATTACCTTATTTATCATAACACAGAGCAATATAATTCAGACCATGACCACTTCGGGAATAAAGGAATAGAGGAGTGTCGGTATGAGGGTAAAAATGCATTGTTTATTGGCTGTATTGTTATGTCTGTTGATTTTTCCTCCTGAATTTGCCTCTGCAGCTCCAGCATATGAAAGCTATACATATGATTATTGGGGTAATGTGGTGTATGCACCTCATGCTTACCTGCCTGAGAATATTATAGATGGGTCTACACTGGGCATAGGGGATTTAAATACACCTAGCGATCTTTTCGTAAGCCGGGATGGAAGGGTTTATATAGCTGACTCGGGTAACAATAGAATAATAGTTACTGATAAAAATTGGAATGTATTGGCTGAAATCAAATCGTTTGAGAATAATGGGAAAAGCGATACTTTCAAAAATCCACAGGGGTTGTATGTTACCAAGGATGGGCACATATATGTGGCTGATACCGACAACGGCCGGCTTGTCGAGTTGGGGCCATCAGGTGAATTCATAAGGGAAATAGGCCCGCCTAAGGCCGATATAATACCTGCTGATTTTGTGTATAAGCCTATGAAACTTGTATTGGATGAGGCCAAGAGGATATACGTTATAGCACAGAATGTAAATCAGGGCATAATAGAATTAAATGCTGATGGAAGCTTTCAGGGATATATGGGGGCCAGCAGGGTAATACCTAATATAGCAGATTACATATGGAAGATGATATCCACTAGGGAGCAGCGCGCAGGCATGGTGCTTTTTGTTCCTACAGAATACAATAACATCTATATAGATGATGAAGGCTTTCTGTATGTTACTACCAGCGCTTTAAGCGATTCAGATATACAAAATGCCATTAACTTCCGGAGCGCGGATGACAGGGTAGCGCCTGTAAGGCGTTTAAATTTAACCGGTACCGATGTTTTAAGAAGGCGTGGCTTTTTCCCGCCGGTTGGCGACATAAGGTTTCCGTATATAGGGTCTGTGAGAGGCGCATCCATGCTGGTAGATGTGGTCGTGGATAGCACCACTGGCATATACAGCGTGTTGGATAGGAAAAGGGGGCGTATATTTACATATGATAATGATGGGAATCTTCTATATGTTTTCGGCGGCATAGGAGAGCAGGTGGGTACATTCAAAAGCCCCGCCGCTATAGAGAGATTAGGGGGTAAGATACTGGTGCTGGATTCTAAGCTGAATAACATAACGGTGTTTTCTATAACGGAATATGGTTCTCTTATAAACGAGGCTTTGTATTTGCATCATACAGGCAAGTATGAAGAGGCGTCTGATAAATGGCGGCAAGTCTTGCGTTATAATTCTAACTACGAGCTGGCTTACATAGGGCTGGGTAAATCGCTGCTCAGGCAGGATCGCTTTGCTGAAGCCATGGAATGTTTTCGATTGGGCAATAAACGCGATCTATATTCCAAGGCTTTTCAACACTATAGAAAGAAGACGGTAGAGCAGAATTTTGGCTGGATAGTCGGCGGTATAGTACTTGCAACAGCAGCCGTATGGCTTATATCGAAATACAGAGATAAGATATTTAAAAGGGGCAACAAGCTGCTGGATAGCCTTGGCTATGCATTTTATGTGATATTCCATCCATTTGATGGTTTCTGGGCTCTGAAGCATGAGAAGAGGGGCAGCTTGCCGGCTGCCGGTATAATAATTGTATTGCTTGTAGTGACTTTCGTTTTAAGAAGACAGCTTACCGGTTTTATATTTAATACCAACGATCCTAAGAGATTAAATTTGTTTATCGAAATATCCAGCGTCATGATACCATACGGTTTATGGTGCATAGCCAACTGGTGCCTTACCACTTTGATGGATGGTGAGGGTAGTTTTACAGATATTATCATAACTACTGCTTATGCCACTGTGCCTCTTATCTTAATAAATTTGTTGCTTATACCGTTTAGCCATATCATAACGGCTGAAGAGGGTGCATTTTATACGTTTTTTGCACAGCTGGCCGTATTCTGGTGCGGCTTGCTGATTGTGCTGGGCACTATGATCACGCACCAGTATACCATGAGAAAAACCATAGGCACGTCGGTACTTACCATTGTAGGCATGGGACTTATCACATTCATAGGTTTATTGGTATTTGATCTACTCCAGCAGATTATCACCTTTGTATACACGATATACAGGGAGATAGCATTTAGGCTTTAGAGGGAGGTGGGGTATATGAAGAAATGTATGGCGATGCTGCTTGTTATCCTATTTGTAGTTTTGCTTGCGGATGTGGCTTATACGGCACAGGATATGCCCGCGGTGGAAGAACATGCGGGTGATACAGGAAAGCAGCAAAATCCAATATCTTTGGGTATGGAGCTTATTGCTGAAAACCAGTTTTTGGCCATGTATTTTAATCCGGAGACCACTGAAGTGGCTATAAAAGATAAAAGCTCAGGGTATATATGGTATACCAATCCCCCTGACAGAGAACAAGATGCTATTGCCACAGGCGTTAATAAAGGCAAGCTAAGCTCTCAAATAAGTATAACCTATTATACGCCCACCGCCCAAAGGCAGCAGATGGACAATTTTAATGATAGTATAGTTCATAACCAGTTTGAGGTCTTAAAGATCAATAATGGTGTAAAGATAACTTATACCATAGGTAAGGTTCAAAAGCTGTTACTTGTTCCCCAGGCAATAAGTGCTGAAAGATTTGAACAGATATTGGATAAAGTGGCTGAGGAATCAGATAGGAGCGTGCTTGAGAGAAGGTACAGGCTTATATCGCTAGAGGAAATAAATGACCCGGGTGAAAAGCAAGACTTGTTAAACAAATATCCGATGCTGCAGGAACACGATATTTATGAATTGAGGCCAAACCTCAATGACCTTGTAATGCAACAATTGGATGAGATATTCAGGGCAACGGGTTACACCATTGAAGATTTAAATAGGGATCACGTAGAAAATAATGTGCCGCCCAAGGAAGCCAATAAAGATGTATTTATTGTGCCGCTTGAATATAAGCTTGATGGTAAAAACCTCGTCGTGTCCATAGATACCAAAGAGGTGATATACGATCCCTCATATCCGTTGACACAGATAAGGGTATTGGAGTTCTTCGGAGCGGGCAACAAAGAGGAGAACGGCTATATGCTGGTACCTGACGGTTCCGGGGCGCTTATAAACATGAACAACGGTAAAAGTGCCAGCCGGCCGTACATAGGGTATTTATACGGGCAGGACCGCGCTATAAAGCAGGAAGAGATATTTGAAAGGAGTGAACAGGTATATCTACCGGTATTCGGCATAAAAAAAGGCAGCAATGCTTTATTCGGCATCATTGAAGAAGGCAGTGCATTTGCCAGTATCATAGCCGATGTGAGCGGCAGGATAAATTCATACAATACGGTTTGTGTGGAATTCACAACGCTTGCTAACGATACAATAGACCTGACGGCCATGGCGGGAAACAATGTCGTGATGGCGTACCAACCCAGGATGTACGAAGGCACTTTTAAAATAAGGTACAGCTTTTTGTCCGGAGATGATGCCGATTATGTGGGCATGGCTAAAAACTACAGGGAATATCTGCTAGAGCATGGCCAGCTTAAGAAGATAAAAAAAGGAGAAGGAATTCCCTTTTATCTTGAACTGGTGGGAGCCATCGACAAAATAAAGCCGGTGGCTGGAGTACCTGTAAGGGGTATTGTCCCACTTACGACGTATGAACAAGCTATTGAGATAACGAATAAAATTATAGCTGCGGGTATTTCAAATATAAAATTGAAGTATACCGGCTGGTTCAATGGCGGTATAAGGCATTCTTTGCCCAGTGATATACATTTGCAATCACAGCTTGGCGGCCAAAAAGGCTTTGAAAAGCTTATAAACTTTGTTTACCACAACGGTTTGGAGCTTTATCCGGATGTGAGTTTTGAGTATGTTTATAAGGATAAAATTTTTGATGGGTTTAGCGTGCGTTCTGATGCAGTCCGGTTTCTAGACAGGGAGGTAGCCCTTGTTTATGATTTTGATCCGGCTACCAATATGTATGACAATACTAAAGAACCTTACTATATAGTTGATCCGAGGAGTATAAGTCCGATAATTTCGTCTTTTCTGCATAAATACGATGAATTAGACATAAAAGGCGTGTCATTGAGAACCATGGGCAGCGACCTCAATTCCAATTTCTATGAAAAAAGGTTTGTAGATAGAGAGCAGGCCAAGGCTGCTATGGTGGAGCAGATGGCAAGGTTTAATGAAAAAGGGATAAGCATAATGGCTAATGGCGTAAACGATTATGCTTTGCCATATACCAGTCATATATTAAATATGCCGATGGATTCAAGTGGATACAGCATTGAAGATGAGAGCATACCGTTTTATCAAATAGTAGTTCATGGTTATGTTGCCTATGCTGGAGAGCCTATAAACCTAGCCAGTGACTATAATAGGGCCATTTTAAAAACGGCAGAAACGGCTGCTGGCATTTATTTTACATGGATATACAGCGAAAATTCTCTGGTAAAGGATTCGGATTATAATTATCTGTACTCAGTGAATTATGAAGCATGGCTAAGCAAGGCTTTGGAACTATATAAACGTATGAATGCGGCATTTGCTGATGTACAAGATAAAGTAATCGTTGATCATGAAAAGCTTGGCAAGGATGTGTATAAGGTTACTTTTGAGGGCGGAAAAAGCGTTATCGTAAATTACAGCAAGGCGCCTGTATCTATAGACGGCATTACTATAGAAGCTGAGAGTTATAAAATACTTGAGGGAGGCAATAAATGATGAAGGTTAAACCAAAACGTCGCCTTACTTTTAGAGGGTAAGAAAGCCATAATCGGCTATATATTTATATCGCCGTTTCTGATAGGCCTGGCAGTGTTCTTTGTGTATCCGTTGGTGCAGTCCATTATATTCAGCTTTAATGATCTGGAGGTAACGACGACTGGCTATAAACTCAATTATGTGGGATTGGGTAATTACAGGAGAGCGTTTCTGGTGGATCCAAATTTCAGAAGGGTAGTGGTGGAAGCAGTAACCCAAATGATAACCGATGTTCCTCTCATAGTTATATTTAGCTTCTTTGCCGCTACTTTGCTCAATCAGGAATTTAAGGGTAGAGCCCTTGCCAGAGCCATATTTTTCCTGCCAGTTATTCTGACATCGGGCGTTATAATAGCCATAGAGAACAGTGATATGTTAATTAGCATGGCCAGGAGCAGTTTTGAAGAGGAAGCCACAACGGGGGCGGTCGCTTCCGTAGTGCAGGCATTGGAGTTGAGACGACTGCTTATGCAATCACGAATGGACCCACGATTTATCGGTTATATAACGGGTGCCATAGATAATATATATGAAGTGATCACAGCTTCAGGCGTTCAGATACTGGTATTTTTAGCTGGCCTACAGACAATATCGCCCTCGTTATATGAAGCGGCAATAGTAGAAGGAGCTACGGGATGGGAAAAATTCTGGAAGATCACCTTCCCGATGATCAGCCCGCTTATACTGGTGAATGTAGTTTATTCCATTATAGACTCTTTTACCAGGCCTACTAACCAGGTGATGCAGATGATCATGGATGCGGCTTTTAAAGAATCGTCATATGGTTACAGTTCAGCTATTGCATGGGTGTATTTTGTGACCGTAATGCTTATTCTGGGCGTAGCCGTAGGCATAATATCCAAGCGGGTATTCTATCAAGAATAATGATTAGGAGGTTTTACAGTATGAGTTCTGTGGCGATGGAACGGCAGCCTGCTGTAACAAGGGGAAAAGCCAGATACAGCTATTTCCCTCTATACAGACTACGGCAATTATTGTGGTCGGTGGTTAGAACTATATTGGTGATGGGGATATGCTTCGTTATACTTTATCCGCTTATAGTAAAGTTTTCAGTCTCTATAATGGACGAGATGGACCTGTACGATATGACGGTACGCTATGTGCCCAAACATTTTACGTTAAAGAATTATGAGACGGTCTGGGAATATATGAGATATCCAGAAGCTTTCATGAATTCACTGAGATTGTCGCTGTTGACCAGCATCATGCAATTGATATCGTGTACGCTCATAGGTTATGGCTTTGCGAGATTTAATTTTCCATTGAAGAATTTGTTGTTTGGTTTGGTTATAGCTATACTGGTGGTGCCGCCACAAACCATAATGATACCGCTATTTTTGCGTTTTAGGTTTTTCGATGTGTTTGGCATCATTTCTGCGCTGAGGGGCGAAACTTTGAACTTGTTAAGTACATACTGGCCGTTCGTTTTTATGTCAGCTACTGGCATGGGTTTAAAAAATGGGTTGTATATATACATAATGCGCCAACATTTCAGAGGTGCACCTAAAGATCTAGAAGAGGCCGCGTATATAGATGGTGCGGGACCGTTTAAGACATTTTACCGGATCATGCTCCCGGGTGCCATACCTATGATGGTTACCGTGTTCTTGTTTTCTTTTGTGTGGCAGTGGACCGATACTTTTTATTCATCACTGTTTTTGCAGAAACTGTGGGTTTTGCCGACCGCACTCAGCTCGTTGGTACCAAATGTATCCAAGAGCTATTCTGCAGAGCAATTAGGTATGATGGTGTATCTTAGCCCTGCTTATGCATCTATGCTCAATAATACCGGTAGCATACTGGTTGTAATACCGCTTGCCGTAATATACATCTTTGCTCAACGTTACTTTGTTGAAAGCATAGAGCGTTCAGGGTTGACAGGTATGTGATCCCCATAGCTTTGGTTTTGCTGTTTGATAGGGGGTGATATGGGTATGTGAGACAGTTTTTATCTTAAATTTTGCCACTGTTGTAGTATAACTTTTAAGGGGGAGCGTAAAAATGTTAAAGAAAATTGCCTTATTGCTAAGCATTGTAATGTTACTCTTGGCTGTTATGGCAGGCTGTGGCGGTGGGAATCAGCCGGCTGTAGACGATACAGGTGATCAAAAAGAGCAGCCTGCCGAAGGCGAGAAGTCTGATGGTGAAGAAGCCGAAGGTGAAAAAGCCGATGACGAAGCACCTCCACCGGATTTTGGCGGCAGGACCATAAGGTACACCGCATGGTAGAATCTTGAACCGCAACCTGGTTCCTCGGCAGCAGCTGACAGGCAGATAGCCAGGAGAACGGAACTGGAGAAGAAGTACAACTGCAAAGTAGAGTATGTCAATATACCTTGGGATCAGTATCTGCAGCAGTTTATAACCGCCGCAATGGCGGGTGATTCTATAGGTGAATTGGTCACGCTGGATAGCAGATGGTTTTATCCCACTGCAGTAGCCAATGGATTCCTTTGTGATCTCAACGAATTTGCCAAACAAGGTATATTTGATTTCACAGAGCCTAAATGGAACCAAGATTTTCTGAAGTGGTGTACCTTTGATGGCAAAATATATGGTTATGCTATAGGTAAGACATACCCGAGAAGCGTGCTGTTTTGGAATAAATCGCTGTTTGAGAGAGAAGGGTTGCCCGACCTGTACGAATTGTTCTTCAACGGTGAATGGACCTGGGAAAAGATGCTGGAGATCGCTAAAAAAGCCACTAAGGATAAAGATGGCGATGGCAAGATTGACCAATGGGGTCTGTCCGGTATAGACCTGGGAGCTGCCTTCGTATTCTCAAATAATGCTGAATTTGTCGATGTATCCGATCCATACCATCCAAAATTTGTTCTGGATTCGCCTAATGCTTTGGAGGCATTGCAGACATGGCAAGATTTTGTACAGAAACACAAGATGGTAGAAGTAAATCCTGAAGGAGCACCCTGGGATTATCCGAGGCAGAGCTTTGCCAACGGCAACGTAGCCATGCTGTATACCCAGTGGTGGATGGTGGATGATATAAAGAATAGCATGAAAGATGAGTATGGTATTGTGTTATTCCCCAAAGGTCCCAAGGCTACTGACTATGTGTCGCAGTATTCAGGTTTTACCATCGATGTTATACCGTCAACGGTCAAAAATCCTGAACAAGTGGCCATATTCCAGAATGAAATGACCGAGCCTTATCCGGATGAGGATCCAGAAGAGTGGAAGGATTATTATATTGAAAGATTGTACGATACTAAATCAGTAGAAGTTATAGAGATGTTGATAAATAAAGGACTCAGCAAGGTGGATTGGTTTGCTTCATTTGATGACGTTTTGCAGATGTCCTATACATTTATGGCGGAGATACAAAACGGCAGCAAAACGCCTCAAGTGGCTATAAGCGAGGTAGCACAGCAGGCCCAGACATTGTTGGATAATGCTCTTAAGAAGAAACCAGAGGAACTCATAAAAACCGAAGGGTCAGCAGAATAAGCTAAAGAGGTCTTCTGCTCGTGTGGGCGGAAGACCTCTTTAAAAGTTAAACATTTTGTATTGATTTTTATGACAACTTGTAGTAAAAGTAAGGGGAAAGGGGTGTATTCGCCATGAAACGTGGTATGAATATAGGTGATGCCCTCGAAGCACCTATTGAAGGCGAATGGGGCGTTACTATAAAAGATGAGTATTTTAAAATAATAAAGGATGCAGGCTTTGATACGGTGAGAATACCAATTAAATGGTCGGCACATGCCGCGGCTCAGCCGCCGTACACTATCGATCAGGAATTTTTTCATAGGGTAGATCATGTAGTTGAACAATCCCTTAAACAAAAACTGTATACAATAATAAATATACACCACTTTGATGAACTGATAAAAGAACCGGTGGGACAAAAAGAGCGTTTTTTAAGTATCTGGAACCAGATAGCCGAACATTATAAAGCATATCCAAACGCGCTTTATTTTGAAGTTTTAAACGAGCCCAACGGGGTTTTGGATCAATATTGGAATGATTACCTGGCCGAGGCCATACAGGTTATAAGGAAGAGCAACCCTGACAGGGTGATTATAGCAGGCCCGGGGAATTGGAACAATATAAGTGCACTGGAAAATCTCAAACTGCCTGAAGAGGATAGAAATATAATCGTTACATTTCACTATTACACCCCATTTTGGTTTACCCACCAAGGAGCAGGGTGGGTGAATCCATCGCCACCTGTCGGTAAAAAATGGGAGGGTTTTAACGAGCAGAAGCAGTTTATAGAAGATGAGCTTGATAAAGCGGTTAACTGGGCAAAGAAACATGGAAGGCAGCTCTTTATGGGTGAGTTTGGAGCGTACAGCAAAGCTGATATGGAATCAAGGGTCAGATGGACTTCTTTTGTAGCGAGAGCAGCAGAAGAGCGTGGCATAGCCTGGGCATACTGGGAGTTTTGTTCAGGGTTTGGTGCGTATGATCCGATATCGGGTCAATGGAAAGAACCACTGCTGCGCGCATTGATACCTTGTTGAATGGGGGCCGAGGGATGTATAAAAAACTGCTTAGCTTTTTTATCGCTGTGGCTGTGTCGATTGCTCTCATGCTGACGGCATGTAATAAGGTGGATGAAGCCAAATTGCCCACGCAGGGAAATGCAAACGAGGTTGGCGATGATAAGGAAAGTGAAGCTGGTGACGGTAAGGAGAGTGAGGCTGAGATGATATTGGTGAATCAAATAGGTTATGGTATAGATGATCCCAAAATGGCCGTATTTGTAGGAGAGGTTGATAGCTTTGATGTCATAGACAAAGCCAGCGGTAAGACTGTATTTACCGGCCAGGCTACTGGTCTGAAAAGAGATGTATCTTCGGGGGATACGGTTTGCTATGGTGATTTTTCAGGGCTTAGGCAACCCGGTATATACTATATTTCAGTGGGTAAAAGCTTCAAGTCGCCGGAATTTACAATAGCCGAAAAGCCATATAAGGATGTCAAAAATGCTTTGCTTAAAGCCTTTTATTATCAGCGGTGTGGTATGGCGTTGGAAGGTAAATATGCTGGCGTATGGCAGCATGATAAGTGCCACGCTGAAGACGGATACATATACGACGACCAAAATCAACATATTGATACCACAGGGGGATGGCATGATGCTGGTGATTATGGTAAATATGTTGTACCGGCAGCCAAAGCCGTTGCCGACCTTATGCTGGCATACCAGCTTTTCCCAGAAGCATTTAAAGAGCAGATAAATATTCCCGAAAGCGGTAACGGTATACCGGATATACTTAATGAAATCAGGTATGAGCTCGAATGGATGCTAAAGATGCAGGACCCCAAAAGCTATGGAGTCTACCATAAAATAGCCACATTGAACTTTCCTGGCTTTATAATGCCGGAGGTTGATAAAGATAGAAGATATATAAACCATATTTCGGCTACGGCTACTGCTGACTTTGCTGCTGCAATGGCTATGGGATACAGGGTTTATAAATCAATAGATAAGGAATTTGCTGAAAAAATGCTAAAAGCTGCGCAAAACGCATGGCAGTGGCTCGAGGCTAATCCGGATGTACCGGGATTTAAGAACCCGCCGGGAGTAAATTCCGGAGAATATGGCGATTCCAATGACCGCGATGAAAGGTTTTGGGCAGCAGTAGAGCTGTACTGTGCCACCGGTGAACAAAAATATCATGATTATATAAAAGCGTCATATAGTGATCCATCGTTTTCAAAAGCCAGTTTTGGCTGGGCTACTGTGGGTGGTTACGGTACCGTTTCTTATCTTATGATGGGTCAAGATAAAGTAGACAGCACTGTTTATGATTACCTAAGATCTCAATTTATAAAAGAAGCCGATAGATTGGTGGATATATGGTCAAATGACGGATATAAAGTGGTATTAAGACCTGATGAGTATTACTGGGGAAGCAATGGAGAGGTTATGAACAGGGCTATGCATCTTATATTAGCCAATGCTATAGCCTCAAATGCTGAGTATATAAATGCAGCCCGTGACCAATTCCACTATATATTGGGGCGTAATGCTTTGAACCAATGCTATGTGACTGGTTTCGGGTCCAATCCCATAATGCACCCGCATCATAGGCCCTCGGCAGCTGACGGTATAGAACAGCCGGTACCCGGTATGCTGTCGGGTGGCCCAAACAGCAGGAGGCAAGATCCTACGGCGCAGGAGAAAATACCGGTTGGTACACCGCCGGCAAAGGCTTTCATTGATGATGCAGGCAGCTATTCTACCAATGAAATTGCTATATATTGGAACTCTCCAGCTGTCTTTGTAGCTGCTTATTTTGATAAATAGGTATGAAAGCCCCACTGTTTCGATCGAGACGGTGTCTGCTCCTGAAGCGGGGTGTTCTTCCTAATTTGAGGTGTTGAACATGATAAAGCATATTACTGCCATCTCCATAGCTTTAATTCTGCTGCTTACAGGGTGTGTCAGTGGATCTGATAAAAATACTGGTCAGGCTGAGACAATAGGTGAAGAGGGAGGTCAGAATATGATACAAGATATACCATCTTTAAAGGAGGTCTATAGAGATTATTTTCCTATAGGCGCAGCTGTAAGTGCTGATGCAGTATCAAAAAGCCCTGATAAAGAGCTTATAGCTAAACATTTTAATGTGCTTACACCCGAGAATGCGATGAAATTCCAGCCTATACATCCTGAGGACGGCGTATATAATTTCGAACACGCAGATAGGATTGTAGAGTTTGCACAGCAAAACGGTATGAGGGTGGTCGGGCATACCCTTATTTGGCATCAGCAGACGCCGGAGTGGGTATTCAAGGATGCTAATGGAAACCTTGTAAGCAGGGAAGTGCTCTTAGAGAGGATGGAGGAGCATATAAAGACGGTGGTTGGACATTATAGGGGTAAGGTATATGGTTGGGATGTGGTAAACGAGGCCATAGCTGACTCGCCTCCTTATGATTTACGGGATACCATGTGGAGAAGGATCATAGGAGATGATTATATCGAATGGGCTTTTAAGTTTGCCCACGAAGCCGATCCCGAAGCCGAACTGTATTATAATGATTACAACACGGAAACGCCCGGTAAAAGGGAGGCTATATACAACCTTGTAAAAGGGCTTAAAGAAAAAGGTATTCGCATAGATGCTGTGGGCATGCAGTCGCATATAAACATCTATTATCCTTCCATACAGGAAGTCGAGAACTCTATAAAGAAATTTAGTTCACTTGGAATAAAGGTAAACATAAGCGAACTGGATATGGATCTGTATAAATGGGGTGACAGGGAGGATAGATACAGAGGTGGCGTGTCGGATGATATATTGCAATTGCAGGCTGATCGGTATGGCGAGCTATTCGGGTTATACAGGCGCTATAAAGATGTTATAGGCCGTGTTACTTTTTGGGGATATTATGATGGCGGATCGTGGCTGAATAACTTCCCGGTTAAGGGTCGAACCAATTACCCGTTGCTCTTTGATAGACAGTTTAAGCCCAAGCCTGCTTTTTGGAGCGTAGTAAACTTTGATTTGTAAACTTTTAAAGGCTCTCATCTAAACTGATGAGAGCCTTTAAAAGTTTTATGTCAAATTGCTGCGCTTTTATGGTAGAATATTTATATGTATAATGTATGCACTTGGTTTATTGAGATAAAGTATATAGGGATACTGAGAGAACAAAGGGTTAATATAAAAAATGAGGTAGGTAGAAGTATGAGAACAGTACAAGCTGTGTTCGCTGCAATGCTTGTTGTAATTTTAGCTATCAACCTGGTAGCTATTGGGCTTAGCATTGCGTTTAGCATCACTTTTTTGCGCGTGAAATTTTACGACGAGGTCTTCCAAAAAACTCAATTTTACGGCCAAATCAGGCAGTGGCTTTTTAATAGAGTGAACACAGAGTTGCCCAATGGCCATGAAGCGCTTCCTTACCTTGAAAAGGCCATGACGGAAGATTGGCTGAGGGATGAAGTATTGTTCTTGGGCGGACATCTGTTTAGGTTTTTAAAAGGCAAAAGCGATCAGCTACCCGTTATACCGCTGTACAAATTGTTTGATCGTTTGGATGATTACATGAGCCAAGCCCAGCTTGAAAATAGGGATAAGATGATCAATTACTGGTTTGGTCCAATACCCGAACGTGTACGCTTCCAGGATATTTTATCAGTGGAGTTTTTCTGGGTCATTCGTCAATTTGTAAGGGTTTTTAAATGGCTATCGTGGGGGACCGTTGCCATATTTTTGGCCCTGGCCGGGATTTTGGTTGCGGTTGTAAAGGGAATAAAACAATCATTGATTTGGATAGGTGCCTCAATGGCGTCAGCTGGGGGAGTGATGTTGGAACTATCGCTGGCCACAAAGTGGATGTTGTTAAGCAATGGCATGATACCGCAATGGGCGTCAAGCCTTGCATTGCTCAAGTTTCCGTCCCATGCTATCGAATTGCTGCTGAGGACCTTTGTGGAGCATTTCCTGCTGAGGATCAATTTGATAGCCTTATTGCTGTTGCTCGCCGGAGCCGTCCTTATAACCTTCTGTAATTTTGATAGGGAATTGACCGTTATAAAATAAATTTAAATTTTTTATTTATTTTTAGAAGGAATAAAGGGTGTGATATCGAATATATATTTTATGCAAACGATTGTACAAACCTTTGCAAAGAGGGAGGTCAACTATAGTGGGAATACATGAAAGATTTCAACTGAAAAGCGTGGAGGACCTGTCTGACAAGATAAGGGCGCTGGGGATACATATGCCTGTATCCGCCGATATTGATGCGCTGCGACAACCTGTTAAGATAGGGGACAGGGTCATTTCCAACTCCATGGCTGTGCAGCCGATGGAAGGCTGTGACGGCACACCATCTGGAGAGCCGGATGAGCTGACTTTCCGGCGCTATCGCAGATTTGCATCAGGGGGAGCTGGGCTCATATGGATCGAGGCAACTGCCGTTGTACACGAGGGAAGGGCCAATCCGCGACAGCTGTATCTATGCCGCCAGAACAAAGATGGATTTGCACGGCTCCTTGATACCATAATGGAGGCTGCCAAATCCCAATTTGGACCTAACCACCGTCCTTATACCGTTATCCAGCTTACACATTCCGGCCGATACAGCAAGCCGGAGGGTAAACCCGCTCCCATAATCGCTGCGAGAAACCCATATCTCGACGGCAATCTTCCTGACGACTATCCTGTGATTTCGGATGAGCAACTGGAGGAGCTGGAGGACAAGTTCGTTGAAGCGGCTGAGCTGGCTAGCCAAATAGGCTTTGATGCCGTGGATATCAAGAGCTGTCACAGGTATTTGAACTCGGAGCTTTTATCGGCATTTACCAGAGAAGGCAATTACGGAGGAAGCTTTGAGAACCGAACCCGTTTCCTCATAAATATAGTCGACAAGATCAAACAGCGCCTTGGCGATGCCATCGATATTACTCTCAGGCTCAATGTCTATGATGCTATACCCTATCCCTATGGCTGGGGAGTGGATAAAGAAGACCACAGGAAGCCTGACCTGACTGAGCCCATACGGCTTGTTAAAATCCTACGGGACAAAGGCGTCAAGATGGTCAACGTAACCTGTGGCAATCCATACTATAATCCCCACATCAACAGGCCTTATGACAGTGGCCCCTATATCCCACCAGAACATCCGCTTGAGGGCGTGGCCAGGATGCTCGGGGTTGCAAAGATGATCCAAGACAGCGTACCTGATATAGTCGTGCTATCGTCGGGGCTCAGCTGGCTTCGCCATCTATCGCCCTACGCAGCTGCCGGTGGCGTTAAAGAAGGATGGTTCAAAATAGCCGGGTTTGGCCGAATGGCCTTTGCTTATCCTGACTTTGCGAAGGATATCCTTGAGAAGGGGGCATTGGACGCGAGAAAGTGTTGCATTGCCTGCGGGAAGTGCTCGGAGATAATGAGGGATGGCGGCAGAGCCGGCTGTGTCATAAGGGATGCCGAAATTTACGCTCCTATATATAAAGCTGGAAGGGAAGGTAAGCCGCCTATACAGAGCAACAGGTTGGCCGAACATGTGTAAAATTCATATATAGGAGGGTGTGATGTTGTATGAAGCGTTTTAAATGCGATGTGCTGGTTGTAGGCGGGGGAGGAGCGGCGCTCAGGGCTGCAATTGCAGCCAGGGAGCTTGACCCCGAGTGCGGGGTGATCCTGGTTACAAAAGGCAAGCTGGGTACCACGGGTACTACTGCCAATTCGTGTTCGGACAGAATGGCATTCCATGCTACACTGCCCCATACCGAACCGGGGGGAGAAGATGCATGGAGGTATCATGCAGACGATATCTACAGGCTGGGCGGCAGGGTATCCGATTATGACCTGGCGGTTATACTGGCCAAAAAGTCCTGTGAGGCCTTTGAATATTTGGATTCCCTTGGCGTACCGTTTGTCAAAAAGGATGGCAAAGCCCACCAATTTGTCACCGATGGTTCAAAATACGCCAGGGCCTGTTATACCGGGCCTAAAACGGCCATCCATATTGAAGAGGCTCTGGTCAGAAGGGCCAGGGAACTGGACCTTGAAGTTGTTGAAAACAGCATGATAGTGAGCCTCCTGGTGGAGGATGACGAAATAGTAGGTGCTATTGGGGTTGACGAGGCGGATGATATACTCATCTTTGACACGCCGGCAGTTGTGCTGGGCACCGGCGGCGGGGGAGAGGTTTTTGAACACAACGTGTATCCGCCCGGTGCAACAGGTGACGGATATGCCCTGGCGCTGCGGGCCGGTGCATCTTTGGTAAACATGGAGTTCATACAAATTGGTTTGTCGTCTGTAAAGACCAAGCTGGCGTGTTCAGGAAGCCTCATGAGGGCAGTACCGCGTTTTGTAAACGACCGGGGGGAAGAGTTTTTGATCAAGTATTTCCCCGAGGGCACCACATGGATGGAGGTACACAACGTCGTATTTGAGAAGGGCGCCAGCTGGCCTGTATCCTGTGAGCATGCCTCCAGCCAGATAGACATCGCCGTATTTAAGGAGATAATGAAGGGTAGGCGTGTATATCTTGACTTCTCCAGAAATCCAGAGGGATTTCAGTTTGACCAGCTGAAAACCGAAAATCGGCAGTGGTATGCACAAGAGATCAACAATACTATGCCCGATGATCAGCGGGAAATCAGTCCATTGGCGCGCCTTAAGGAGATCAATCCCGCCTCTATACAGTGGCTCAAGGATAATGGAATTGACCTTGAACAAGGCGAAATGATAGAGATAGTGCCGGCTGCACAGCATTTCCAGGGCGGCGTCAAGATAAGGGAAAAGGGCAATACCGAGGTGAGGGGCTTGTTTGCTGCCGGCGAATGTGCAGGGGGACAGCATGGTGCCAACCGGCCTGGTGGCAATGCTCTTCTGGACTGTCAGGTGTTTGGCAAGATCGCCGGTGAAGAGGCGGTACGCTACGCAAAATCGGTTTTGCCGGATAAAAAGGCGATCACAGATAAGATGTGCGAGGGGCTACAAAAGGAAGGGCTTATCCTTGTGTACAATGGCGCGGCTGGTGCTGTCAAGGCGGATGAGGGCGCCGGAAGAAGCATCTATGCCTCTGAGCTAAAACAGGAGATTCAAAAGTTGATGGCACGCTATGTCTCGATAGTTCGCACGTATGAGGGACTTTCCAGGGCATGGCAGCGATTGGAGGAACTGGAGCAGTATGAGGTGAAGCGCGGGAACCTTGGCCTTATAGAATACTACGAGTGCCTCAACCTTTTGCTGGTGGCCAAGGCCATGGTTTTGGCCTGTATGCAGCGCCGCGAGAGCAGGGGCCCGCATCTCTTCTTCGAATCAGAGGATGACTTGAGGCCTCTCCCGGGCAATCCCGATTATGAGAAATATTTTGTTATAAGATACAAAGGTAATGAGCTTGTGGCCGAGGCTCAGGACCCTGTAAGACCAGATGATAACGGGAGGTAAGTGCATTTGGCGACGATAAAGGATGTGGCAAAAAGAGCGGGCGTGTCGCCCAGCACCGTTTCGCGGGCATTGAGCGGGAAAGTGCCGGTTGATAAAGAGACGCGGGAAAGGGTCATGGAGGCCGTACGCGCCCTTAACTATAAGCCCAACATCCTTGCAAAAGGATTAAAGGAGGGCAGAACCAACACTATAGGCCTTATGGTGCCCAATATATGCAATCCTGTGTTCCCTGCGGTGGCACGGGGTGTGGAGGACGTGGCCAGGGAACACGGTTTTACCGTCATATTGTGCAATACCGATGAAAACATTGAGGCCGAGAAGGACTATGTCGAGAAACTGCAAAAGCGGTGGGTGGACGGCTTCATATTTGCCACGGCCAGGGAAGAAAGCCAACACATATTCGAGCTTAAAGAGAAGGGTTTCCCAGTGGTGCTGGTAGTGCGGCATATGGGCCAAGCGGTGGATGCCGTGGTAATAGATAATTATAAATCATCCTTTGAGGCCGTTAAATACCTGATCAATACAGGGCACAGGAGGATATGCATAATAAACGGCGATACCAGCTTGACGCTGTACAAGGAGCGCTTCGAAGGTTACAAGCATGCCCTTCAAGCTGCTGGATTGCCCATTATGCCAGAGCTGGTGCTGGATGTGGCTGGTCGAGATGATAACGGCTATGGAGCTGTTACGGCCATGTTAAAGAAGGGAATACTGCCCGATGCCGTGTTTGCCACCAGCGACCCCAGGGCAATTGGCGCCATAAGGGCTATCAAGGACTGCGGCCTGAGCGTACCTGGTGATGTGTCGGTGGTGGGATTTGACGACCTGGATATAAGCGCTTTTTTGGATCCGCCCCTTACCACGGTTTCTCAGCCGCTGTATGAAATGGGAGCCAGGGCGGCACGCAGGCTTATCGATATGATCAACGGAGAAAAATCTGGGCAGCCAAAAGTTGAACTTGTAGAGGCCAATTTGGTGATAAGGAAATCGGTCAAAGTGCGGGAGCATTGATAAAATTATATTTTTAATCAAGAAAGGGATGGTGTACATGAAGAGCAAGGCCATGGTTTTAACGGCGTTTAACCAGCCGCTTGAGCTTCAGGAGTTTACCGTATCAGCCCTTGAGGAAGGGCAAGTGCTGGTTAAGCTCAAAGCTGCTGGCGTATGCGGCTCCGATGTGCACATGTGGAAGGGCGAGGACCCCAGAACCCCCCTTCCCATTATCCTGGGCCATGAAGGGGTAGGTATAGTCGCCGAATTTAAGGGAGAAAAGCGCACTGTTGATGGCCTTCCGTTAAAGGAAGGGGACTTCATCTTATGGAACAGAGGTATCAGCTGTAACCAGTGTTTCGCCTGCAAGGTCTTGAGGGAGCCATCGCTGTGCCAGCAAAGGAAGGTGTACGGCATCAATATGTCGTGCAGCCTACCGCCATATTTAAACGGTTGCTATTCCGAGTATATTGTGCTCAACCGCGATACCGATATATTCAAGATTACCCAAGACGTAGATCCCGCAGTGGTAGTTTCGGCTTCCTGTTCGGGTGCCACTGTTGCCCACGCGTTTGATATGATCGAGCATGCGGTGGGCGATACGGTGGTGGTACAGGGCCCCGGCCCGCTAGGGATATATGCAGTGGCCTTTGCCAGGAAGCTTGGCGCTTCAAAGGTTGTCGTGATAGGCGGTTCATCCTCACGCCTTAACATATGCAAAGAGATGGGGGCCATTACCCTTGATCGCCATGCTACTACGGTAGAGCAGAGAAGGGAGTTCATCATGGATATAACCGGTGGACGGGGAGCTGATGTTGTCGTTGAAGCCGTGGGCTCTCAAGGTGTGGTGGAAGAGGGCATAAAGCTTTTGAGAAGCGGCGGCACTTACCTTTCAACCGGTTTTGCGCAGCCCGCTGGCCTGGAACAGATTGATTTCTATTATGATGTTGTGAGGAAGAACATCAGGATTCAGGGGGTATGGGTCAGCGATACCAGGCATACTTGGCAGGCCCTCAACCTGGTGCTCGAAAATTCTGAGGCCTTCAGAAAGATGATCACCCACAGGTTTAAGCTGACGGAGGCCAACGAGGCTCTAAGTGCCATGGCCACCAGACAGGCTTTAAAAGCGGTGCTTGAGATGTAGCAATATTTCTCAATTCCAACCTTTGCATGTATTCAGGTGTAGAAAATCGTCAATAATTATTTATAGAAAAAAAACCGGCAATACTTACATGCAAAGGGGAATCGAGATGCCAAATTTAGAAGAGCTGAAACAACAGGCCAAAGAGATCGCCAAAAGCCACAAAGTCAAAAAAGGTGCGACATTGTCCCGTAATGTATTTCCGAAAATTGATGACGATATCGAGGTATTGCTTAAGGCCTATAAGATCACAAACGAAGTGGTGAAGAACAAAGGGTATATAGTTCCTGCCGCCGAATGGCTGCTGGACAATTTCTACATGATCGAGGAACACATAAAGGATATTAAGCACAGCTTGAGTCAGGACTATTATCGTGAACTTCCCGTGCTGGAAACCGGAAAATTTAAGGGATTACCCAGGGTGTATGCGCTGGTTGAGGAGATGCTTTCCTATACCGATGCCAGTTTGAACGATGATGACCTCAAGGCGTTCATAAGCGGATACCAGTCGGTCACTCCTCTTACCAGCCGTGAACTCTGGGTAATCCCGACCATGATACGCATTGCATTGATAAAGAAAATCCGCGATATATC
Organism: Caldicoprobacter oshimai DSM 21659; assembly: GCA_000526435.1. Classification (GTDB taxonomy): domain Bacteria; phylum Bacillota; class Clostridia; order Caldicoprobacterales; family Caldicoprobacteraceae; genus Caldicoprobacter; species Caldicoprobacter oshimai. The sequence goes on along the minus strand of JAGB01000001.1, from coordinate 430,553 downwards.
TGTACATATAGTGGAATCGCAAAATTTAAAAAGGGAAGCCGAAAAGTGGGCTGAGCGGTTGTTGGCAGCAATTGAAGGTACCGAGGAGGACATACAGCGGGCCATTTCCGAGCATGACAGCCAAATCGGTACCATGGTGCCGGCCTATGCAGAAAGGTTGCTCAAGCGTTTAAGGGAACAGGGCAGCGAAGCTGCCTCCATCATCAGATGGATAGATGGCAAGCTGGCGCTTCAAGGTACCAATGCAGAGGAAATCATACAGCAGGAGCACCAGCAACAGGCGGCATACAAGGTATCAATAGGGAATGCCATTACCACCCTGCGCTTTTTAGCGGGGATTAAATGGGAAGAGCTTTTTGAGGAATTGAGTATAGTAGAGCAGACGCTGCGCCAGGACCCTGAGGGAGTTTATGGGAAGATGGAGTTTGCTTCCAGAGATTTTTACCGCCGTCAGGTGGAGGAGCTGGCCAAAGAGGCCGATGTCAGCGAGTGGGAAGTGGCGCAGGCGGCTGTTGAATGTGCCTGTGAATTTGGAAACAACCCGCATGCTGAGGCGCGGCACAGGCATGTGGGATACTACCTTATTGGTAAAGGCAGGAAACAGCTTGAGGCCAGGCTTAACATCAAGAAAAGCTTTGTCAAAAAGCTGAAGCAGGGAGTAGCCGATCATCCCTACGGCTTTTACTTCGGCTCAATCTCGTTGCTTACAGCAGTGTTGTTTGCGCTGTTCTATTTTATTCTATTCAGGTATGGCGACGTAACGGGTTTTTGGGATTTGCTGGTAGCCATGCTGGTGGCTGCCATTCCAATCTTCAGCTTATCGATCGGCATAGTTCACTGGGCTGTTACCCGAATGCTGCCGCCATGCCATCTGCCAAAATTGGAGTTTAAGGATGGCATACCGCCGGAGTACCGCACCCTGGTGATAATCCCTACCCTGTTGTCTAGCGAGAAGAGGGTCAAGGAACTGGCAGAGCAGATGGAGGTCTTCTACCTTGCCAACCACGAAAAAAACCTTCATTTTGCTCTGGTGGGCGATTTTAAAGATTCTCCCAATCAAACGGAACCCCAGGATGAAAAGATAGTTGAGACGGCCATAAAGGCCATCGAAGAGTTGAATGCCCGCTACAGCGACGAGAGAAAGGACATATTTTTCTATTTCCATCGTTACAGACAATGGAATCCGGCTCAAAAGACCTGGATGGGCTGGGAGCGCAAAAGAGGCGCTATTATAGAGCTTAACCGCCTCTTAAAGGGTAGAGACGATACCAGCTATTACATAAAGGTGGGAGACCTTTCGGCATTAAAATCCGTCAAGTATATCATCACGCTAGATGCTGATACCCAGCTGCCCAGGGATGCCGCAAAACGCCTGGTGGGCACCATGGCGCATCCACTTAACCGCCCCCGATTGAATCCATTTATACCTAGGGTAGAAGAAGGCCACGGGCTACTCCAGCCCAGGATAGGGGTGGCTGTGGATAGCGCCAGCCGCTCCTTTTTTGCTTTAATATTCTCGGGGCAAACCGGTATTGACCCCTATACCACGGCGGTTTCGGATGTGTACCAGGACCTCTTTGGCGAGGGAATATTCACGGGCAAGGGAATCTACGACCTGGATGCCTTTTACAACGTATTGGATCAGGCCATTCCCGAAAACGCCGTCCTAAGCCACGATTTGCTTGAAGGCTCTTATTTAAGAGCCGGATTGGTGACCGATATAGAATTGATAGACGGATATCCATCCCATTACGTAGCTTATGCCATGAGGCTGCATCGCTGGGTTCGTGGCGATTGGCAGCTCATTCCGTGGCTGTTCTCCCGCGTAAAAGACGCAAGAGCAAATATGGCGATAAATCCCCTTAATGCTATATCTAAATGGAAAATACTGGATAATATGAGGCGCAGCCTGCTGCAGCCCGCCATATTCCTCACCCTGATGCTGGGCATGACGGTGTTACCGGGGCCGGTATGGTTGTGGGTAAGCCTTGGGGTACTTACGCTGGCTTTTCCGCTGGTGATGGACGTCATAAGCAACTTTTTGTCAGGGGGCGATGGGGCTGGTTCGTCGACAAAGCTGGCCGATGCGCTGTTTGGCGCCAGGAGCCTGACATGGCAGATTGCCTTGTCGTTTGTATTTCTGGCGCATCAAGCCTATCTCATGGCGGATGCCATAGTGCGTACCCTCATAAGGGTAGCCTTTACCCACAGGAATATGCTGGAGTGGGTGACGGCGGCAGACGCCGAGCGAAGCTTTAAGGGGCAGCTTTCCGACTTTTGGAGGAAGATGTGGCCTGGGATAGCGGTTGCAGCTTTCTTCCTCGGCTGGGTTGCCTTTTTTAACCCTGCGCTATGGGCTGGAGCTACGGCTTTGTCGATATTATGGGGGTTGTCCCCGTGGATAGCCTATCGTATAAGTCGGCTGAAACAAAAGAAGGTTCCCAATCTCTCGCAGGAACAGATTTTGAAGCTGAGGCTTATTGCCAGAAAGACATGGCGATTCTTTGAGGATTTCGTTGGGCCGGAGGATAACTGGTTGCCGCCCGACAATTACCAGGAAGACCCACCTGTTGGCGTTGCGCACAGAACATCGCCCACCAACATCGGTTTATACCTCATGTCCATTCTGGCGGCGCGCGATCTGGGCTATATAGGCACTTTGGAGGCTATCGAGAGGCTTGAACGTACCATTTCAACCATCGAGAGGATGGAAAAGGCTGAAGGCCATCTGTATAACTGGTACAACACCAAAACTTTAGAACCGCTTAAACCCCGTATCATATCATCGGTTGATAGCGGCAATCTGGTGGGCTACCTTATTGTCATCAAACAGGGCCTTGAAGACTTTTTAAGAAAACCGCTTGTAGGTAAGGAGATGTTGGAAGGCCTAAGAGATACGCTTATGCTCTACCAGCATAAAGGAAATGAATTACTTGATAAGGCACTGGCAGAAAACGGGGTTACGCTTACCGGCTGGAGGGCCCTGCTTGATGATATGAAGCATGAGAAGGGCAGCATTAATAGATATATTGGTTTTTATCTGCAGGAGCTGGATTGCCTTGTGCCATGGGTATCAATGCTATGCAGCGTTCCTAAAGAGCTGAAGGACGAGCAAGGGGGATATGCTGAGACTGCCCAAAAATTCAGCTACCTGATAAGGCAGCTCGATGGCGAATTTTCGGTGAAATGGCTGCTGGATAACTATTCCCTAGTTTTGGATATTCTATCAGAAGCCATGCAGTCTCTATATGAAGAAGGACATACAGATGAAAAAGCTCGAAAGCTCATGAACTGGCTTAAGGATTTTGAGCTGGCCCTGGCCAAGTCACATGCTGCTGCCAAGGATTTAGCACAGCGCTGCAGTCGATTAAGCTGCAGAATTGACCAGTTGGTCCGCAATACCAACTTCCGAGTGGTATATGATTCTAACCTAGAGCTGTTCTCTGTGGGGTACGATGTGGAAAAGGGCAAGCTCATAAAGAGCTATTATGACCTTCTGGCGTCCGAGGCTAGGCAGGCCAGCTTTATAGCCATAGCAAAGGGTGACGTGCCGCAAAAACACTGGTTCCGTTTGGGCAGGCCTTTAACTATGGTAGGGGATTACAAGGTTCTGCTGTCTTGGAGCGGTACCATGTTTGAGTACATGATGCCACTTTTGATAATGAAAAACTACGATTACACCCTATTGGATGAGACGTATACAGCAGCGGTGGAGGCTCAGATTCAATATGGAGAGCAGCGCCATATACCGTGGGGAGTATCGGAATCGGCCTTTTATGCCTTTGACCTGCATCTCAATTACCAGTATAAGGCCTTTGGTGTACCCAAACTGGGGCTAAAACGGGGGCTCATAAATGACATAGTCATTGCCCCCTATGCCACCCTTTTGGCCTTGCCGGTAAACCCCGTCGCAGCAGTAAAAAACATTGAGGCCCTCATGGCGGAGGGGGCAGATGGTACTTATGGATTATACGAGGCCATTGACTATACTCCCGAACGCCTGCCACAAAAAAAGAGGAACATGGTGGTAAAGTGCTTTATGGCCCATCACCAGGGGATGGCATTGTTAGCCCTCAATAATTTCTTGAATGATAACATAATGCAGGAGAGATTTCATGCTTCCCCCATGGTGCGGGCTACCGAACTGCTGCTGCAGGAGCGCATACCCGAAAAGGAGATATTCTTAAAAGACCGCAGCGAAAAGCCTTTGGATGTGGAGGCAGAAAAGGTAAAATATCACGAGATCAGGCCCAGAAGGCGCTTTTCGGTACACACCACCGAAATACCCGAGGTACATCTTTTGTCCAACGGTGCCTATTCGGTGATGATTACTGCTGCTGGTAGCGGGTTCAGCCAGATGCAGGGGATGGCGGTTAACCGCTGGAGCGAAGATTTTACCCTGGAAGGGCACGGCATGTTTTTCTACATAAAGAATTTAAACTCAAACGAGTTTTGGTCGGCTACCTATAATCCCACCAGGGCCATACCTGATGAATACCGTGTGGTGTTTGAACCGGATCACGCTGTATTCTTAAGAAAGGATGGCAACATCGAAACCCTTACCGAGGTGGCGGTATCCACCGAGCACAATGCCGAGATAAGGAGGATAAGCCTTACCAACCATAGCCAGCACGGACGCGTGGTGGAGGTTACCAGCTATTTTGAGCCCGTGCTGTCATCGCTGGCCGATGATATGGCGCATCGGGCATTCAACAACCTCTTTGTTGAAACCGAATACGTACCCGAGTACAATGCCCTTTTGGCCAGGAGAAGGCCGCGAAAGCCCAATCAAAAGTCGGTATGGTTGGTTCATACCTTTGCGCTAGAAGGCGAAGCCATAGGTCAGCCGCAATATGAAACCGACAGGGCTCGTTTTATCGGCAGGGGGAGGGACCTGTCCTTTCCGCAGGTGATGGAGCCCGAACACCCGTTGTCCAACACTGCGGGAGCGGTGGTGGACCCCATCATGAGCCTGAGGCAGAGAATAGCCATTCCGCCCGGTAAGACCGCCAAGATATCCTTTGTGGTGGCGGTGGCCGACAGCCGTGAAGCCGCGCTTTCGCTGGCAAAGGAGTACAGGAATGGCTCTGCTGCTTCCCGTGCCTTTGAGCTGGCATGGACCCATAGCCAGGTTGAGATGCGCTACCTCAATATAACCTCAGGGCAGGTTAACCTGTATCTGAAGATGGCTTCCCACATACTCTATCCTACTCCCTTACAGAGGAACAAAGAGGAATTTTTAAGGAAAAACCAAAAGGGGCAGTCGAGTCTGTGGGCATATGGCATTTCGGGGGATATTCCCATCGTAGTGGTCGAGGTAAGTCAGCTGGAGCATATGGAACTGGTTAGGCAGGTTTTAACGGCTCATGAGTATTGGCGCCTCAAAGGCTTAAATGTGGATCTGGTGCTGCTCAATGAGTATGGCAACAGCTATGAGCAGCCAGTACAGGAGAGGCTGCAGGACTTGGTCATGATAAGCCATGCCCGGGATTTGCAGAACAAGCCGGGAGGGGTATACATCATACAGGGAGTCTTTATGCCCGAGGAGGATAAAGACCTCTTAAAGGCCGTCGCACGGTTGGTGCTTTCGGGCGATGGCGGCAGCATATCCTCGCAGCTTAAATTCTACCAGCCGAAGGAGGCTTTGCCACCTGCGTTGACGGTAACGGCGCTGCCGGCTCAGAAGGAAGAGATATTGGAGGAAAGTGACGAAGAGCTCATATTTTTCAACGAGCTGGGAGGATTCACTCTAGATGGCCGCGAATACGTCATCAGGTTGCGCGATGGCAAATGTACCCCAATGCCCTGGAGCAACGTCATATCCAACAGCCAGTTTGGTTTCCTGGTCACCGAATCGGGAGGCGGCTACACCTGGTGCAAGAATAGCCGCCAAAACAAGCTGACCCCCTGGTCCAACGACCCGGTCATCGATCCTCCGGGTGAAGTCATATATCTCAGAGATGAGGACACGGGTGAGGTTTGGACCATAACGCCATCGCCTGTTCGGGAGAGGCAGCCCTATACGGTCCGCCACGGGCAGGGCTATACGGTCTTTGAACATACAAGCCACGGGATTGTGCAGCGTCAGGAGATGTTTGTGCCTCTGGAACAGCCTGTGAAGATCTCAAAGGTAACCCTAACAAACCAGTCCCAATGGACCAAAAGGATTACTATAACGTATTACGTTGAATGGGTGCTGGGTGTTCAGCGCCATGGTACTAGCCAGTTCATCGTAACCGAATGGGATGAGCAAAGGGGTGTCCTCCTGGCAAGAAACGCTTACAACGAGGACTACCCCCGACGGGTGGCATTTATGGCTGCTAACCTGCCTGTATTTTCCTATACCTGCGACAGAACCGAATTTTTAGGCAGGAATGGCAGCCTCCATGCCCCGGCTGCCCTGCAGAGGATTGGGCTTTCGGGGCGAGCGGGTGCGGGCTATGATCCATGCGGTGCCATTCAAATGAGGATTACGCTGGAGCCGGGCCAGCAAAAGGAGATCGTGTGCCTGCTGGGAGAGGGTGAAGATTTGGAAGAAGTGTACCGGATTATAGGCCTGTATAGAGATGTGGAGAGGGTGGACAGCGAGCTTGAAAGGGTGAAGGAATTCTGGGATGGGGTACTGGGAACGATACAGGTCAGCACGCCGGACCGGTCTATGAACTTGCTGCTCAACCGTTGGTTGGTGTACCAGGTGCTTTCATGTAGGATGTGGGCTAGAACCAGCTTTTATCAGGCGGGTGGCGCTTATGGGTTTAGGGATCAGCTTCAGGATACCATGGCTTTGGTTTACAGCCTGCCTCAAATTGTAAGGCAGCACATCATCGAGGCCAGCGCTCATCAGTTTGTCGAGGGTGATGTGCAGCACTGGTGGCACATGCCCTATAATGGAATCCGCACCCGGATGTCCGATGACCTGCTGTTTTTACCCTTTGTGGTGGCCGATTACGTCAAGGTTACCGGCGATTGGAGCGTATTGGATGAAGAGGTCTATTTCCTCGAAGATGAACCATTGGCACCCCAGGAAATGGAACGGTATAGCGTCCCCAGCATTTCGCAGTGCAAGGCTTCCGTCTACGAGCACTGCATACGAGCCATAGAGCGTGCATTTAGGTTTGGTCCTCATGGTTTGCCGCTCATAGGTACGGGAGACTGGAACGATGGTATGGACAATATAGGAAGGGAAGGCAGAGGCGAAAGCGTATGGCTGGGCTGGTTCCTGTATACCACGCTGCAGCGCTTTATCCCCATCTGTGAGGCAAGAGGGGATGAAGAGCGGGCCAGACGGTTTAGAGACACCGCCTGCAACATCCTCGAAGCCATTGAAAAGCATGGATGGGATGGCGGATGGTACAGAAGGGCTTATTTCGATGACGGAACGCCATTGGGGTCTGAACAAAATGACGAGTGTCAGATAGATTCCATATCCCAATCCTGGGCGGTCATATCGGGAGCCGCAAACCCCAATCGGGTTCGCGAGGCCATGAGGGCTTTGGAGCATTATCTGATTCGCCGTGAAGAAGGGATCATACGTTTGTTTACTCCGCCATTTAATAAAACCCATCTGGAGCCGGGATATATCAAAGGGTATATACCGGGGGTAAGGGAAAACGGTGGCCAGTACACCCATGCAGCGGTGTGGGTGATTATGGCATTTGCCAAACTGGGTGACGGTAACAAGGCTGCCGAGCTGTTTAACTTGATCAACCCCGTAAACCATGGGCGTACATGGATCGAGGTGTCGAGGTACAAGGTAGAGCCGTACGTGATGGCGGCCGATGTTTATTCCACGCCGCTGTATGTAGGCAGAGGAGGATGGACTTGGTATACCGGTTCTGCCTCCTGGATGTACAGGGTGGGACTTGAACATATACTGGGCTTTAAGCTGGAAGGCGATTGCTTGATTGTAGACCCCTGTATACCTCAATGGTGGAACAAGTATGAGATCACCTACAATTACAAAAGCAGCGCATACCACATCGTAGTAGAGAACCCGCAAGGGGTCAGCAAGGGCGTCAGAACTGTATTGCTTGACGGGCAGAAGCTACCTAACAGAAAAATTCCTCTTGTGGATGATGGCATACGCCATGAGGTGCGTGTCATAATGGGGACCGGTGTATAAAACCGGTCTCCTTATTGTTTGTTTTGCTTTATCGCGGTCAATCGCAAAATGATAACAAAGTCGCTGATACGAGCAATTGTTCCAGTAAACTGGTTGCACCCACCACGTTACCGGTCATCTGCCTATTTTTTAATCCAGATCTAGATCTATTTCATAAAGAGAGCAGTAATAGAATATGCTCAAAAATTTGCCAGCTAAATATATCAATCACATATATCAATCTTTTCTAGAGAATTCCAGAATTTTTACATCGCTATTTTGCTCTTGTTTTGATTTTTGGTGGATGGTATATTATAACAAAAAGGCTTGTAACAGTGTATTAGGGGGATAACACAATGTGGTGCAAGAATAAAAAGCGAAGGAGATGATGCGATGTATCTGGCAACTTTTAAGATAGGGGACAAGGAAGATTGGGGCCTTGTAAGGCCTGAGGTGGGGCTCATATGCCCTGCTAAAGTTTGGGTGGGCCAAAATGCGCCAGCAACTCTTCTTGATTTTATACGCTTGTCTGCCGATGACAAAAAGCTGCTTTCATATGAACCCCCTTTGCCCAATGAACAATGGCTCGCCATAGATGAAGTAGAGTTGATAGCTCCTATTCCTCGGCCGGTTCGTAATATATTCTGCGTGGGGAAAAATTATATGGATCACATCGAAGAGATGAATAAGGATATATCAGGCCTCAACATACAATATCCCCAATATTTTACCAAGGCTACACACACCGTTACAGGGCCTTTTGCCGATGTTCCACTGCATTCGGATGTCACGGCACAGGTGGACTACGAAGCCGAGCTGGCAGTCATCATAGGCAAAGAAGGCATCAATATTCCTGAAGATAAGGCGATGGACTACGTGTTCGGGTACACCATCATAAACGACGTGACGGCCAGAGACTTGCAGCAAAACCACAGCCAATGGTTTAAGGGCAAGAGCCTGGATGGTTTTTGCCCCATGGGGCCCTGGATCGTAACCAGAGATGAGATTATACACCCGGTTGAGCTCAACATATCCAGCTGGGTAAATGGGGAGTTGCGACAACGTTCCAATACCCGTCATATGATATTTAGCATTCCTAAGCTTATAAGCATCCTTTCGCAAGGCCTTACCTTAGAACCGGGGGATATACTGGCAACCGGTACCCCTGCAGGGGTAGGCATGGGATTTGACCCGCCAAGGGTTTTGAAGAGCGGCGATGTGGTGAGAATCGAGGTTGAGAAGATAGGCTATATAGAGAATAGGTTTGTCGAATAGAATATTGGTGAATAGGACAAACGCCTCCAGTAATATTTTTTCTACAAGAGAATGTTGCTGGAGGTTTTAAATTTTATGAAGGTCATATTTATCTCCAGGAGATGGTTTATAGTATTGTGGATTTTGTTGGGCATAGCGCTGTTTTTGTTATTTGCTTTAAAGCTCAAAGAAGACAGCGCTATTCTTACCCTTGCCTCACCTGTTAGCAAAAAGATAATTGTGATAGACGCGGGACACGGAGGCTTTGATCCGGGAGCTGTAAGCGATAGTGGCACCCGAGAAGATAAGATAAATCTAATCATAGCACGGAAGCTAAAAAAGTATTTGGAAAATCAGGGAGCCAAGGTCGTAATGACCCGACAAACCGATGAGGCTCTGGGCAGAACCAAGAGAGAGGACATGCAAAAACGGGTTGAGATTATAAGAAACAGCAATGCAGATATTGTGGTCAGCATCCACCTCAACAAGTTTCAGCAGTCGAAGTATTACGGAGCGCAAACTTTCTATATGGCCGGAAGCGAGGAAGGCAAAAGGCTGGCGCAGTGCATCCAAACCCAGCTTATAAAAATTTTAAATCGCGGAAATACCAGGCAGATCAAGGCGGTAAGCGATCTGCTCATACTCAAGGCGGGTCAGGCTCCCAGCGTTATCGTGGAGTGCGGTTTTCTTTCCAATCCTCAGGAGGAGAAGTTGCTTAAAACCGATGAATATCAAGAACAGGTGGCATGGGCGATATACTGCGGAATTGTCGATTATTTCGCCGGGTAATAGCGATTGTGCCGGGCAGTAGTGTCATTAAACATAAAAGCTTTGATTTTGCTGAAAACTTAATCTGCTTAAATGTAGCTTTATAAAGCAATGCCTATGTATGCAATTTTTCTCTTCCCGTCATTTTTACTTCAAAATTGTAGATTTCGTTTTAAGCGATAAAATAGACTTTAAAGTAGAATCAGCTTTTAGATATTGTGCCCCACGCCAATTATTGTATTTAACACATTGTATAACAATGAAATTTATATGAAGATAAGAACAGCACGGGTTATTTTAAAAATATTTTTTTGTGTTGACATTGACGCAACGTAAAGGTTTATAATGCAGTTATCAAGGAGGGATAGCATGGAGTACACGGTACATGAATTGGCAAAGCTGGCAGGAATAACGCCAAGAACGCTTAGATACTATGATGAAATTGGACTTCTTAAGCCGGCAAGAATAAAAATGATTGAGATGTACGTTGATGATGAACGTTTTACGGCATACTACGATAAAATCGCTCCGGGGTGTGCGGCCTTTTTGCGTGATGCAATGAGGATATACACTGGGATAAAGGATTATAATTGAGTTGTACAGTAGCTGCTTGGTTTATTGATTAAATATCAGATAACGGTAGTGGAGAGATCTTAAGCAACATAGCCTTCCTGCCGAAAAGGGTAGGGAGGCTTTTTATCTTGATTGGTATTGAAACGAGGGCACGGAATGTGATAGCCTTAAATAGGAGTCAGAAATGGGGAGGTAAAAAAATGAAGAAATCCCTTCTTTTAAAAAGGCTGATTACTATGATCGTATATTTGGGGGAATTATTATTTGTATTCTATATCGGCATAGGGTATTTTAAATCGGGTGCAATGTTTGACGTGGTCGGCTTGTTTCTCATAGCTTCTATTTTTTGCATACCCGCAGGTGTCGCTACATGCCTGATAGCATCGACTATGCAGGAATATGATAAAAAAGTAAGGACGGTGAGAGCTTTTGTATTTGCAGTCTTTTTGTTTTATGCTTTAATTTTATTCTATTTATTGTTCATGGGACGATACAGACTCAGGGCATGGACCATTGGGAATGTCGGATTTAACATAAACGCCTTCAATATAAACTTGGTTCCGTTCAGAACGATAGCGACTTACATACGGCAATATTTTAGCGGCTCGATCAATAAGTCAATAATAATCGAAAATTTAATGGGCAATTTGTTCGTATTTGCCCCGATGGGCTTGCTATTGCCTTGCTTGTTTAAAAGCTTGAGGAAGTTTAATAAGTTTATCATTGCCATGATAATAATCCTGGTTGCAGTGGAGTCTGCACAGCTGTTAACCAATACCGGGAGTATGGATATAGATGACATTATATTGAATTTGGCAGGAGCGATTATATTCTTTGCTGTTTGGAAACTCCATGTACTTCAACAATTGTTGAAAAAGTTTTATATTGTAGAAATGTAAGGCTTTGTCACGTTCTAAGATTATCTTTATCTGAAAATGGCTGTTGGCTTATCTCTAATAATACGTGAAAGAGATGATGAGGCAATGGAAATTACGAAAAATAAAGTTACGACGATATTTTTCATTTTAATATGTGCTGCCATGTTGGTATCATTGCTTATATTAATCATAAATGCCCATATCAAGGCTTTAGTAAAAGGTAGAATTCTCTCACCGGACCATATACCGATAACCGATGCCGACTGTATCCTGGTATTGGGGGCAAGGGTGTGGGCCGACGGGCGCCCCAGCTATATGCTTGAGGATCGGCTTGTGCGGGCTATTGAGCTGTACAATATGGGCATTTGTAATAGGTTGCTGATGAGCGGCGATCATGGCAAAAAGGATTATGATGAGGTCAACGTGATGAAAAAATATGCCGTTGACAGAGGAATCCCATCAAGCTGCGTTTTTATGGACCATGCGGGATTTTCAACCTATGAAAGCCTTTATCGTGCCAGGGACGTTTTTAAGGTTAAAAAGGCCATTATAGTCACCCAGGAGTATCATCTTTATAGAGCTCTATATATCGCACAGAAGTTGGGTTTGGAAGCGTACGGCGTTGCCGCCGACCGCAGGGAGTACTACGGGCAGTCGAGCAGGGAACTGAGGGAGATACTGGCAAGGGTCAAGGACTTTTTCGCAGCGATTATAAAGCCCAAGCCTACCTATCTCGGTGACCCAATTCCCATAGACGGTGATGGCGATTTGACAAACGATTAATGAAACAAAATCCAGTGGAGGGCCGTCTAATATATCGAAAGCTTTACAAGGGAGGTTTTATCATGAAAAGGTATTGGTTTGTATTTGCAATAGCTGTTGTAACATTGCTGTTTTTTTCATCCTGCGGCCCTGCTGATAACGGAAATGGGGTAAGCTTCGAGGCTACCGTCCTTGAGAACAACCAATCGAATTTGTTGGTACAGCCTGAGGAAGGCTCCGATGAGCTGCGTTCATCAGATAAGATTATAGTGCACATAAATGATGATGTGAAATTGCTGGATTCCCAAGACAAGGAGATAAAGATTAGCGATATAAAAGTAGGGGATAAGGTACGGATATTCTATAATGGTGCAATTGCGGAGAGCTATCCAGCGCAGATCAATAGATGTTATAAAGTTAAGTTGCTGGATTGACGTAAAATGCTCGAGCCGGGTGTTATAGTCTGTATTAGATTTGCATCTGCATTATGCTGTTGTTTGCACGACACCCAGAATCAATTCTGGTTGAACTGTTTTTTGGCATAATATAGAATGAGATGATGAACGTATCAAAAAGTAAATTAATTCTACTAATTTTATGTTTAACTTTTTTCAGTAGTATATCAGCCTATGCATTGTCATCAATGAGTGGGACTGTAAAAGTTTGGGCTGGACTTCCATTGATTGGTTGGACCTACGTAAATACCCCTTATACAGCTTACTACGAAGAAATATTTTATGAAGGAGTGTTTCCAGATGGTAATATAGTAGCTCAACAAACAAATGAATTATTAAGTTCTAAAAAAGGTACAGTTGTACGTGCTGTAAAAAATGTCGTTTTAGGACCTTCTTACCAAAGTGCAGGGTTTTCGATATTTGAATTCAGATTTATTGAGAATTGGTATAAGATAACTGGAGTCAGCACCTTTGATGTATATGCGGCAGGTGAATGTGTGGCTGAAGTTAGTGGCGTAAGAATTAGTTTAGGTAGGCAAACATTCTTGGGGGAAGTAGATTTAGGTTACTATGTAATAAGATAGATTAAGCAGATTTAGTTTAATATGAGGATAAGACTATATGGAATCCTCCATATAGCCTTATCTAAAATGTTTGGGAGGATAGTATGGGTGGCATTGTTACAAACAATTTAAGCTTTTCATATGGCAAAAACCAGGTGCTTAAAGATGTTAGTTTTACTGCCTATGAAGGCGAGATAACATACCTTGCCGGGCTAAATGGTGCAGGCAAAACCACCTGGATAAAATTGTGTTCCGATTTATTAATCCCCGATAAAGGAGAAATTCTTTTGGGTTTTTCCCCTCAAAAGGCTATGAAACATCTTTATTCGGTCGTTTTTGATTTCCCTCCTGTGTACCCTCAGTTAACCGGGTATGATAATTTATATGTACTGTACGGCGTTGATTCCAAACTAAAAAACTTCAAGAAGATTCAGGACGCTATGGGGTTATCCGATTATTTGTTGAGGAAAAAAGCCCGCGATTATTCATTGGGACAACGCCATCGATTGGCTATTATGGGTGCGCTTTTAAGGGATCCTAAATATTTGGTGTTGGATGAGCCCGATATCGGTATTGATCCGGAAGGATGGAGTGCGGTAAAGGAGTGTCTCCTGATGATGAAGAACGAAGGAGCGGCTATTGTAATTACGGGCCAGCATATGGATGAAATGTGTGAACTGGCGGATCGTGTCGTGATTCTTCATAATAGAACAATTGTGTACGATAATAGAAAAGAGCAATTGATTGCGGATCATCCCAATAGTACTTATACGGATATAATTATGTCTTATATGCGTTAAAGTTAATTGAGCAGAGGTAAAAACGCGGAGGGATAATATGAAAAAATATATAGTTGCAGAATTAAAGCGGATATTTAAACCCCGTAGCATATGGATTTTCATTTCAATAATAGCTTTGCTTTGTATTATCAATATATATTTTACCAATAAGGTAATTGATGAGGACATTACATACAATGGAAAAGCCGATAAATATTCATTTCTAATTTCACCGCCCATATCAATTAATGCATTAGCCTTGCTATTCTTATCGGGCGGCTTTATTTTAGGTTGCTTTGCCGTTTGGAATATGCATCAGGAATATTCCACCAAATGCATCTATATACGATGGTCTATGGGAAACATGAGAAGTGTTCTGCTTTCGAAATTTCTTAGCGGTATTTTACTGATTGTTTTGTCCGTTTTTATTGTAATATTAATGGGAGGAATAGCTGATATATTTTGGATACTGAGCCATAGTTTTTCACGCGTAAAATTCTCCGTTATTCTATATTTGAAAAAAATATCCGTGATTATTTTATATTTGTCCAGGTCATATGTTCTGGGAATTATGTGCGGGTATCTCTTTACCAAACTGCCATACGCCATATTGGTTTTCATTGGATTTACGCTGCTTGAACGACAATATTTGCCTTATTCCCATGTTTTGTTGACCAATATTTTTTATGATATAAAAGGCGGCATGTTAACTCCCGTTCTCGATCTATTTCCGCCGTGTGAAGTAAAAGCATCTGTTATGGGATTGATAATCGAAGTTCTGGCGGGTGGGATTCTTTTAAATTACTTACCCTATTGGAAATCCGTTAACGTTAAGGAGTAAATGGCCGATGAGGGAATATTTAAAAAGGGAATTTACCTTATTTTATAAAACAAAAAGCCTGATGATTATATCCTTATTAAAACCTATTTTGGTGTTATTTGGATTATGGATTTCGCTCACCGAAAGAGGACTGGATGTAATGACCGTTCCTTCGCAGCTATTTTATGCGTTGGACAAGTATTTGATAACTTTACTAACAATTGCGTTATCTATAGAGATAATTTCATTTGCGGGTTGTGAATATCATTATAAAACCGTGTTAACAAAGCAAACTTTGAGCCGTTGGTGTGACGTTTTAAAGGCAAAGATATTGATCATATTGATTGACCTCTTAATATTGATGGTTGTTGCCATCATTCTGTCAGCCCTGTTGATGCCAACCATTTCATTATCTGTTCGCATAGTGGAAATAGTAGCTTTGACCATCTATTTATTCTATTTCGGCATTATTATCTTGTTGGTAATCGAAATTTTTCAAAACGAATTGGCTGCAATTATTTTTGCAGGAGGTACAATCCTATTAGGCAAGACCATTTTCTTTGGTAAATATATGCCTAAGCCCCATTTTTCAACTGTGTTATTTTATTTAGAGCATTTACTGTCTAACGTCGATTATTACCGAGATTTTGTAACGGCCAGAATGTGGCTGAAAGAGTTTTTATATTTTATAATTCTTATCGGTTTATTTATTACTGCATATTCTATTAAGAGGAGAATTAGGAATTTATAAGGATGGGCTTCCATACCTTTTTTATTATTAGAATTGACTTTTGCGGTTAAATTTGTTATAATTTTAACAGAGCGATGGTTTTTATAAGTTTCTAACCTCAAGGGGATGGATTCCCTGAGAGAGAGGAAACGGATGTGCAGAAAAAAGATAATCTGTACCCTTTTCCGATCTTTCGGGGAAGGGTATTTTTGATTTTTGGGCGTCTGCATTCCATAAGATGCAGCGTGTAACAGCATGGTTGGAGCTGGAACTGCCGTTTGACCTTGCATTCGTTGCGGTGCATTTCGAGTGTCGACCGGCTTGTGGGATAAAATGCCGTATACAGGCTGCATGGAGATGGAACCTGCGCTACGATTGAAAAAAGCGACCGTGAGAAAGGTGGTATATAATGAGCCTTAGCAATACGCCGCGTTCGGAACGCCTGCACATTGCCATATTTGGAAGGAGAAATGCCGGAAAGTCCAGCCTTATAAACGCCCTGACCGGCCAGGATATCGCTCTTGTGTCGCCGGTAAAGGGTACCACCACTGATCCGGTATACAAGGCCATGGAGCTATTACCTTTGGGGCCTGTGGTATTGATCGATACGGCAGGCCTGGATGATGAGGGTGAGCTGGGGGAGCTTCGAAGAAAGAGGACGCTGGAGGTTTTGAACAAGACCGATGTGGCTATTTTGGTAGTGGATGGGAGCGCAGGTATAGGTGAGTTTGAAGAATATATGGTGGGCATGCTTAAAAAGCAGGGCATGCCTATCGTAGGGGTTATCAATAAGGCTGACCAATCCACGATCCCTGCCGAAGTCATAGCAGCGTACGGTAAAAGATGGGGAATTCCCATTGTAGAGGTGTCTTCCGCTACCGGGAGGGGGATAGAGGAGTTAAAGGAGGCCATTATTAAAGCCGCGCAGGTAGAGGAGAACCAGGATTGTATAGTGAGGGATTTGATCTCTCCCGGAGATTTTGTGGTACTGGTGGTACCCATCGATAAATCGGCGCCCAAGGGAAGGCTCATTCTTCCCCAGCAGCAGACCATAAGGGACATTCTGGACGGTAAGGCAATGGCCGTGGTAACCCAGGAGGACAGGCTGAGGGCTACGCTGGAGGGCTTGAAAGTCAAACCGCGGCTGGTCATCACCGATTCCCAGGTGTTTCATAAGGTTGCGGCCGATACGCCTCCGGATATACCACTTACTTCGTTTTCCATCCTTTTTGCGCGGTATAAGGGCGATTTGAGGGAACTGGTGAGGGGTGCCAGGGCTGTTGGTCAGCTCAAGGACGGAGATAGGGTCCTTATAGCCGAGGCCTGTACCCACCACCGGCAGGATGACGATATAGCCAGGGTCAAGATCCCCCGCTGGCTTTTGCAAAAGACAGGCAGGAATTTGAAACTCGATTTTGCAAGCGGGATGGATTTCCCGGATAATCTGAACGAGTATTCCCTGGTCATCCACTGCGGCGGCTGCATGCTCAACAGGAAGGAGATGCGGAACCGAATAAGGCGGGTTGTGGATGCCGGGGTACCGATCGTCAACTACGGCGTTTTTATAGCCTATGTTCAGGGGATTTTGGATCGGGCATTGCAGCCGTTTAAAGGGCAAATATAATTTTAAACACTTGAGCTATTATGGGCTATAGAGCTGGCAATAATGGCACGGAGGATTTAAAGCTAGGAACCTTTTGCCAGCTTGAAAATACAAAATTTTGCTTAATGGTCAAGTTTAACAAAAATTATAAATTTCAGAAGGGGATGATTGGTCATGTTGACGGCTGAAAAGGCCGATTTTATAAAGGACGATGTAATATTTGAGGCACTGGAGAAGGGGAAAAACAGGACGAGGGAAGAAGTCGAGGCCATTATAGAGAAAGGCAGGCAGGCCAAGGGCTTAACCCTGGAGGAGACAGCCGCCCTCCTTCAAATCGATGACCCAGAACTTAACGAGAAACTCTTTGAAGCCGCACGTCAGGTAAAGGATGCCATATACGGCACCCGTATAGTGCTGTTCGCGCCGCTGTATGTGTCCAACTATTGCGTAAACAGGTGCAGGTACTGTGGGTATAAATGCACCAATAAAATTCCGAGAAGGAAGCTTACCGATGAGGAAGTGCGCAGGGAAGTGGAGATAATCGAAAGCCTAGGGCACAAGAGGATTGCCCTGGAGGCTGGCGAAGATGACAAAAACTGCCCCATCGAGTATATAACCCATGTGATGGACGTGATATACAGCACAAAGATTAAAAACGGGAGCATCAGGCGTATTAACGTCAACATAGCCGCAACCAGCGTGGAAAACTACAGAAAGCTGAAAGCTGCCGGGATTGGGACTTACGTGCTGTTCCAGGAGACCTATCACCGCGAAAGCTATAGCAAATACCATCCCTCGGGCCCCAAGAGCGACTACGACTACCACACCACCGCCATGGACAGGGCGATGGAAGCAGGCATAGACGATGTAGGCCTGGGCGTGCTGTTTGGCCTTTATGATTACAGGTACGAGGTTCTCGGGCTTTTGCTCCATGCGCAGCATCTGGAGGAGAAGTTCGGGGTGGGACCGCACACCATTTCGGTGCCAAGGCTCAGGCCGGCCGTGGGCGTTTCTCTGGACGAATATCCCTATTTGGTATCCGACCACGATTTTAAGCGGATAGTGGCCATACTGCGTTTGGCTGTGCCGTATACGGGCATCATTCTCTCGACGCGTGAAGCGCCCGGATTCAGGGAAGAGGTTATCAATCTCGGAGTTTCGCAGATCAGCGCTGGGTCCTGCACTGATGTGGGGGGGTATATGCTCCATGAGCAGGGTGACAATCAGCCTCAGTTCGAGCTGGCCGACCATCGTTCACCCCTTGAGGTCTTAAAGAGCCTGTGCAGGCAGGGTTATCTGCCCAGCTACTGTACCGCCTGCTATCGGGCAGGCAGAACAGGAGAGAGGTTTATGGCCTTTGCCAAAAGCGGGCAGATCCACAACCTATGCTATCCCAATGCCATACTGACATTCAAGGAATATTTAGAGGACTACGCCGATGATGAATTGAAGGCTTTAGGCAACCAGGTAATCGAGAGAAATCTTGCAAAAATCCCCAATCCTGTTATGCGCGATAAGACCATAGAAAGGCTGAGAAGAATTGAAAATGGCGAAAGGGATTTGTTCTTCTAATCCTTTTGCCGGCACAAGACGTGAAATTTTGTGTTTGTTTTAAAACAGATATTTGGAAATAAAAAGCGCAGAGGAGGTATCCGGTGAACAGCTTGGATTTACTGCTTGATAAGCTTTACAATACCAATGAGCTATCCAGGGATGAGCTCATTTATGTGCTGGAAAATTTGGACGAAGAGCATACTCAGAAGCTGTTTGATTATGCCAGAAGGACCAGGGATCGGTATTACGGCAACAAGGTTTATATGCGCGGACTCATTGAATTTTCAAACATATGCCGAATGAACTGCTTATACTGCGGTATACGTGCGGGCAATTCAAAGGCCGAAAGATACCGCTTGAGTGAAGAGGAAATATTTGAATGCTGCAGGGAAGGGTATGCTCTAGGGTACAGGACTTTTGTGCTTCAAAGCGGAGAGGACCCGTGGTATACGGCGGATAGAGTTGTGAGCATAATTGCCCGCATAAAGAAATCCTTTCCCGATGCGGCCATCACTTTATCCATAGGCGAAAGGGATGACGATGAATACCGCGCTTTTTTTGAGGCGGGGGCAGAGCGATACCTGCTTCGCCACGAGACGGCGTCCAAAAGCCTGTATGAAAGGCTTCATCCCGGGGCAAGCTTCGATAACCGCAGAAGGTGTCTATGGGTGCTCAAGGAGATAGGATATCAGGTGGGAGCCGGCTTTATTGTGGGTTTGCCCGGCCAGACCAAGCAAGATCTGGTGGAGGATTTGCTGTTTCTCAAACAGCTCAACCCCCATATGATAGGTATCGGGCCTTTTATTCCCCATAAAGAGACGCCGCTTGGAAAGGAAAAAGCAGGCACCGTGGAGGATACGCTGGTCATGGTGGCGCTGGCGCGCCTTTTGGTGCCCGATTGCCTGCTTCCGGCTACAACCGCCATGGGGACTCTGCATCCCAGGGGAAGGGAGCTGGCACTGATGGCCGGTGCCAATGTGGTGATGCCCAATCTATCACCCGTTTGGGCACGGCCCAAATACGAGCTTTATCAAAACAAAATCTGTATCGGGGAAGAAGCCGCGCACTGCCGAAGTTGTATTGAAAGGCGGATCAATTCCGTTAGCATGGAGGTTGATATGGGACGAGGGGATCACTATAAATTCAGGCAAAAGAGAGATAAATTCGCATAAAACCAAGATTACACAACAGTAATAGATACTTAAGAAAATTCCTATTCCACGGTAAATGCCTGGCCGTATACCGCCATGCTAAAAGCCCGTTCGGCATCTGCAATGGACATCCCCTTAATGTTCATCTGATTTATATCGGCGATGCCTACGTTTTTATTTTTCAGATCCCACAGGTAACGTATGGCTTCAGGGTGGAGGCCCAGCAGACGCGCTCCTATGGTATCCACTGCAACCGGGTCGGTACCGCTTATGATAATTCCGACGCGGCGCGGAATGCCATTGTGAGGGCCGGTACCTATCATGGCAGGGTTGGTGCTCACAATTGACAGGTCTATGGGTATTACCTGTGCCATTGCGCTTATGAAGCCATGGATGTCATTGTGTATGCCCAGGTTCTTTTTGGGGTACCCGTGTTCTTCGGCAGGCGGCCAACCCAGGGCGATGTTTTTGATGGCTGCCGTCATAGTTGCAACGTTGTGTAATTTAAGCTGTGCAAACGAGATCAGAAAGGTCATTTCCTCATAGAGCTTATTCAAGTTAGTGGCTGGTGGGGAAGAGTGGTTTAAGTTCACCCTTACAAATGGACCATAATTTAGGTCCACGAATTCCACCTGTTCTTCATTGATGATTTTATCGTATCCAACTGCTTTCATGACTTCAGAGGTGGTTCTCTCCGCAGAGCCCGTGGCCACAATGATTCTGCGAGGATTGTTTTTCTTGACAAATCTTATGATGGTGCGCAGGCTTTCTGGGCTTACCACATCCCCTGTTTCGGTGCCCGCTGGTTTTACCCAGTTGGGCGTTATGACCACTACATCATTGGCATTGATCATGGTGTCGGCTTGAATCAGGTTCAGGGATTCTATTATTGCCTGGCTTTCATCGCTGTTCATGGCAATTCCTATATCAGCAGTATTTCTTCTCCTTTGACGCATTTTTTACACCTCCGAGTTTATTTTGCCAAATATGAGAGCTGTTATTCTCAAGAATTGGGCGGAATACGCATAAAAGAAAAACCTCGGAGGAGTGATATACTCCCCGAGGTTTTTAAAATCTTTAAAAGAGAGCTTTTAACGACGATTCCATATCATATCGCTCATTCGTAATTCGTTTTTTAAAGTTAAGATATTTGTGTTTTTATTAATCAGGACCACTTCAATTCCTACCATATCGGCCCAATCCATTAGGTGTTCAGAAGTGACAGCGTAAGAAAAAACGGTATGATGGGCACCACCAGTTAAAATCCATGCTTTTGCGGCTTCTTTGAGAGAGGGTTGAGGTCGCCACAATACCCGTGCGACGGGCAATTTAGGCATCTCTTGTGCAGGTTCAATAGCTTCCACCTCATTGATTACTAATCGAAAACGGTTACCCATGTCTATTATAGATGCTGTGATTGCTGGACCGCCTCTTCCGTTAAATACCAAGCGTGCTGGATCTGCCTTCCCCCCTATGCTGAGAGGATGTACTTCAATGCGAGGGGTTGATGCAGCTAAAGTAGGACACACTTCCAGCATATGCGCCCCTAGTACCATTTCATTTTCTGGCTCTAGATGATATGTATAATCTTCCATAAAAGAGGTTCCCGGAGGTAACCCGATATTCATTATTTTCATGATGCGAACTAAGCCTGCTGTTTTCCAGTCACCTTCTGCACCAAATCCATATCCTTCTGACATTAAATGCTGTACCGCCAGTCCTGGTAGCTGTTTTAGTCCGTGCAGGTCCTCAAACGTAGTCGTAAATGCAGTATATCCTCCATCATTTAGAAAACGTTTAATTCCCAATTCAATACGAGCTTGTTCTCTGATTGCATCGAGAGCGGTACTGGATTGCTTTACTTCTGGTGGAACATAGTAGAGTTTGAAGTATTCTTCTATCAGTTGATCAACTTCTGATTCCGCAATTGAATTTACTTGTTTTACCAAATCGCCAATTCCATAGCCATCTACCGACCAACCGAATTTGATCTGGGCTTCTACCTTATCTCCTTCTGTTACTGCAACTTGACGCATATTATCGCCAAAACGGGCAATTTTGAGGTTTTTGCCTTCAATAAAAGCGGTGGCAGCGTTCATCCAGACTTGAATTTCGCGACAGACTTCGGGATCTTCCCAATGTCCTACAACAACTTTGCGTGCTATTTGCATGCGCGTCACTATAAAGCCGTATTCTCGATCGCCATGGGCAGATTGGTTTAGGTTCATAAAATCCATATCAATGTAATCCCATGGAATGTCACGGTTGAACTGCGTATGCAGGTGCAACAGAGGTTTTTTCAATTCGCTAAGACCCACAATCCACATTTTAGCAGGGGAGAAAGTATGCATCCAAGTAATTAAACCTGCACACGTTGGGTCTGCATTCGCTTCTCTAAAGAGATTTTGAATGGCTTCAGGCGTTGTAAGAACCGCCTTGAAGATGACTTTGCAGTGGGGAAAGGTGTTCTTATCAAGCCATTCTGCAATAATCCTTGAATGTTCTTTTACTTTCTCCAATACTTCATTGCCATACAAATGTTGGCTTCCCGTTACAAACCAGAAAACATAGTCTTTTGTCTTCATGGTTTTATCCCGTCCTTTCAACTATTTTTACCCTTTTTTATCCATTCCGCAACTTGTACGGTGCGGCGGGCCTGATGAAATACAGCTTGTTTTACATCTTCTACCATTTTGCCGTCTTCTCCCTGAGTAACCGTTGTTCCGTATGGATTCCCTCCTGCGGTAAACACGGAATCATCAGTGTATCCAGGTGGAACTATGATAGCGCCCCAGTGCATCATGCAGGTATATATATCCTTTACAGTGCCTTCCTGACCGCCATGCGGGTTTTGAGCCGATGACATGGCGCTTACGACTTTGTTTGTGAGCTTTCCTTGAGCCCATAGACCACCCTGCATATCGATGAACTGCTTTAATTGAGCAGGAATGGTGCCAAACCTGGTTGGCGCGCTAAATATAATAGCATCTGCCCACTCAATGTCTTCGGATGTGGCCTCCTTTATATCTTTCGTCGCTTCTACAGTTTCTTGCCATGCCTTGTTTTTTGCTATGACTTCCGGTGGAGCCAATTCACGAACCTTCAGAAGGCGTACCTCTGCACCGGCTTCTTGACCGGCTTGAGCCGCCCATTTGGCCATCTGATAATTGATACCCGTCATACTATAAAATATAACGGCTAATTTTACCTTTTCCATTTATGATTCTCCTTTCAAATTTCAAAAATATTTTAATTATTAATTAAATGATACACCAATATATCGGATTTTAAACTCTAAATTGCAATATTAAATGCAACACTTTTTGAAAAAAGTATGATATAGATATCCAAATTTTTACTTTTTCATTTGTAAAACCTTATGGTGTCAAGGGAAGGGTGGAGATTTTCGAGCGTAAGCGAGAAAATACTACCCGACCTTGACACCATTTAACAGATGATATAATTGTTTCCAAGCCAGTTGGCATACCTGCCCAATTGGCCTTAATTGTATTCTATCATCCTGACTCTTTCGATCTCTACGTCAGCTTACTTCAACAAATAGTCCTTCTAATGTTTTGCCTTTTCTCTTACAGATTTCTAACAGTTCCCTGTAGAAACATTCGTCTGGTGTATTGTAACCCAGTATCTTTCTCGGATATTGATTCATCCATCTTTCTATCTCTTTAACCTCTACTAACGGTATGTCTTTTATCGCTTTCCCTTTGGGAATAAATCTCCTTATAATCCCATTTTGCCTCTCATTGCTTCCCCTTTCCCATGACGAGTAAGGATGGCTAAAATATGCTTCGCTTTTCAAGCTCTCTAAAAGGGCTGACAGCTCACTAAACTCTGAACCGTTATCAGCCGTTATGCTCTTGAATACCTCTTCAAATATCTCCCCATAGTAAGCTTTAAGCCCCATAAACACTCTCTTTACTGCCCGACTCTCCTTCGATTCTAAAAGAAATATATGCTCGTACCTGGTCTTCCTTTCTGTCAGTGTCAAAAGTACCACATCACCAGAGCGTTTGCCTACTACAGTATCTATTTCCCAGTGCCCAAATTCTTCCCGTGTCTCTACTTCCTTTGGCCTTAAATCTATGCTTTTCCCCTTGATCCGTTTAGGAACCCTCTTCTTTGCCTTTTTCGTTGGCTTTAGTCTCGGTTTAATCAGCAAGTCGATATTGCGCACTTTAAGTAGTCCTCTGTCTATATAGTTATACAGAGTTTTAGTACAAACAATAGGTTTGTCTTTCCACTCAGGGTTTATTTTGCAATATCCCACTATAGCGTCTGGAGCCCAGGGCTTCTCCTGGAGCATCTTTTCTTCAGCAAATTTGATAAAGGCTATAACCAAGGGTAGTTTTAGTTTAGCACCACAATGTTTTCGCCTTTTTTCGTATATTGCCTGTCCTGCTTCGGGGAAATATGCGTGGTAAGTAGATAAGTCAGACTTAAGTTGGGTAACGGTTCCACGCTTAATTTCCCTACTGATAGTACTAGGAGCCCTAGCCAACTGTTTTGCTATGTAACGGATGCTTTTGCCTTCTTTAAGCAGAGCAGCAATTTTTCCTCTTTCATAAGCATTTAGGTGTTTAAAAGAGCAACGTTTTGTGGTACAATTGTAATTAGTCATAGTGAACCTCCTGTATGATTAGTTTGTTTTGGATATCTATATCATACAGGAGGATTTTTTACTATGGCCTTATTATTTTTTTGGTGTTGCATTTAATTTTACAACGAACCGAACTTATATTTTGTAGGTAGATTTTGTTGACATATATGCAAATGTATATTATGATTTAATTAAAAAGGAAATTATTGTAGATTTGTTTTTATGAGGTAAAGCGACCAAGTATTTACATAAGCAAATTGCATATTAAAATTAAAAGTTTTTCTCAAACTTCAGAAGATAAAGAAGGAAAGCTTAAAGAGATTATTAACTACTTAAAGAACTAATTAAAAAAAGATAAATTGTTAGGAGGGTAACAATGGAAATCATTTCATTTGATTAAATATGGAATCGAATTGTTTCTAATGAAGGACAAATTTTTAAAACGAAGACAGGGATAGAGTTTACATATAGGGTGGTAAATAATGGGATCTTAACGAGTAGAACTAATCATATATTATCTAAAAGTGATATTAAAAAGGCTTATGATAAAATGCCTATTAAAGGTCCTGGTGAAATTAATAATTTAGTAAGAGGACCTGCTTATATATGGGCAATACTTAATGATAATAGAATATTAAAAAAATAAAAACTTAAAAAAGATTGTGCTTCTTCTGGTTATTTTTTGTATTTAAGTAGCATATTATGCAATAATCAAAAAATTCTAATACACAAAAAGGGGAAAGAACAAAGGATGAGAAAAAATTATTGTTCATGGGTAGTTTGTTTTTAACTATATTATTACTAATATTTGGATGTTCTCCTAAAGAAAAATGAAAACCAATATGTGGGTGATTATTGAACCTATGAAGTAATAGAGAATCGAGTAAAAGAAGTCCTATTAAAGTTCATATACAATGGGAAATAAAATATACAAATACGTTGAATGAAGGGATACAACCAATAAAGGCAATTGTAGCCGATGTGGTAATCGAACAAGAAACAGAGATAGAACTAAATGAATTTCCATGTAGCGTCTTTTTTCTCTCTATCGTGGTGTAATTTATTTAAGTTTTAGACAAGGCAAGGAGTTGGAGATTAATGGCTGTATTTTGGGTAGCATTGGCTGCTATTATAGCAATGGTTGCAGGTGCTATTGCTAGTATCATGATGATGGTCAAAGCAGCCAAATAGTATTATAATAAGGCTAGATGATTCGGATTTTTTATGATGAAAGATGTCTTTCAAGAAGTAATTAAGGGAGAATAATTATCTTACAATTCAGACAATGAATATCCGTTAATATTATATTTAAGAGCTATTGTCTATTGAATAAACCAATTTTTATAAATGGCTTTTTCTATGCTGACACCCATATATTTTGTTTCTCTAGCTATAATTACAAAATAGTAAGGAGGATCTAAAATGCCAACAAAGAAAGTATTCATACTATTTCAATTTGCTATTGGCCTTGTATTAATATTTAATGCACCCAAGCTTTCCTACTTCATAACATCAGATTTTTTCATATCAGATGGAGGTGGCTCATATCTAATGGAGCACTTTGTTTGGATGTTAAAAGCTTTTCATATTTCAATAGTTGTATTAGGCGTTATAATATGTACGCCTGCCATAATAGCTTGGAATAGTTTATTTGATAAAATAAAAAAACAGTAACTAATTTAATATTACTGATATTAACAAAAATTTATAATAAAATCCTGTTTTTACCAAATATAGATTTGCTAATTATTATCTCAAAGATGACATCCTTGACAGAAAACCTAAAAGTACATTTTATCAAGTTTAGAAAGGGGTGATAGTAATGATCTTGTCTAACATATATCGTTATTTATCATGCGATTAAGTTGTCTTTAAACGAGAGTATATGAAATTTTAGAGGGGTAATGCAAGTAAAAACAAAAAGAGTGTTGGTTTTAACCGTTTTAATCCTTGTTCTGTTTAGTACTACAGCATTTGCTTCCCAGAATGATGTTCTTATTTCATCAACAACTGAATCTAATATTTTAAATAAAGGAGATATAAATAGTCCTGTAACTAAATCCATTCATATAATGGATCTCAAGTATAAAAACAAGAAACTAGAAATACCAGATAGAGAGGAATTAAAGAAAATATTATTAGATGATTATCCCACAAAAAGTATCGGTTCTAAATAAAATTTCTTAAACCTATTGTCGAAAAACAACCAAACCGATGAACACAAATATAAAAATGAATGTAAAAAAGAAGGAGTTAATCTGTTCTTCGGATCCTTCTTTATCCATTTCAGTAAACTCTTGAAATTCATGGCTGCTATCTTAAACCCAAACCACAATTTTGAACGCAATAATCCCCTTACCGGCATAAAGTCCACTTTGTATTTCCTCCTCAGTACTGATGGTATACCCTCTATCCCGGCTCTTTGACTCGCTATTCTTCTGTACTCTTCTGTCCCCATCTTCACTCGCAACAAGCTCAACCGATATGCTTGGGTGTTAAAATAAAATTGTGTCTGGTGTATAATAAAATCACAAAGGAGGCTGGTAATTATGGATAAAAATACCTATTATGAAACAGTCAAAAATATGGCGGTTGAAAAAGTATTAAACCAGTATTGCTCTGATTCAGATCCATCACGCCCTGCCCTCAAAAAGTTACTGGAGGATTTGCTCGACTGGTTTATGTTGTCTGAACGCCAAATCTATCTCTTGAAAAACGAGAACGACAAAGGCAACGGCTTTTATGATAGAAAACTTGGTACACCTATGGGTAACCTGGACATCTCTGTCCCAAGAACTCGCACTGGCGATTTCAGACCCCACATCCTACCTGAACCGTATAAAAGGGTGGATGAATCCTATACAGACCTTCTTATGTCCCTTGTTGTCAACGGTTATTCAGAATCTTCTCTCTTAAATACCCTCAAAAGCCTCAACCTTCCTTACTCTGATGATGAACTCAACAAAATCAAAGATGACCTAAAAAGTGAATTAGACCTTTTCAAACAACGGGAATTACCCGAATCGGTGTTTGCTTTATTAATCGATGCTTATCATTGTGAGATAAAAGACGGCTCAAAAGTGAAGAAAGCCGCATGCTACATAATCCTTGGCGTTGATATGGAAGGTAAGAAAGACATCTTTGGCCTTTACACCTTCTTCGGCAAAGAAAACAGAGCCGATTGGAACAAGGTCTTTGAAGACTTGATAACCCGCGGTCTTAAACGAGTTTTAGTGGTTGTAAGTGATGATTTCCCAGGTATTATCGAGACCGCCAAAGCTGTATATCCATATGCTGATCATCAGCTCTGTTTTGTACACCTTCAGAGAAATATCCGCAAATACATGACCAAAGCTGATGCCGCAGAATTCAATAAAGAACTCGATAAAATAAAATTTGCTTCTTCCTTTGATGAAGCTGTTCAAAAGTTTTATGACCTTTGCAGTAAATTTAAGAGTAAATATAGCCGATATATGAACATTCTCATGGAGAAAGCAGAACATTATATGGCTTTCATTAAATACCCCGAATCCTTGAGGAAGCATGTTTATACTACCAACAGTGTAGAGAGTATCAACAGTCTAGTTGAAAAAATTCGGATAAGATCGGGTGGTTACTTTAACTCTGTCGAAGTATTGGAAATTAACATATATTTACAGAGGGAGAACTTGAGGCGGACAAAATGGAAAAAAGCGGTACCAATGATAAATGCTCACATTTTGTCACCGCCGGTGTATAATTGACCCAGGAGCAACGAAAAGGAATTGACCCACCCCCTGGCGAATTATCCCTCTGATTAATCCTACAAAGAATCGGAGGGAAATAAATGCTAGGGAGTGGATCTATTATCATGTTAGACGAATTAAAAGCAAAGGGCAAGAGCTTTCGTGCAATCGCTAAAGAGACTGGCCTTTCAAGAAATACTGTAAGAAAATACCTGAGAGCAAACGGTATTCCTCAAAGGAAACCGCATCCTAAAAGGGGTTCAAAGCTTGATCCTTACAAGGATACTATTCAACAGATGATAAATTCAGGTATATTCAACTGCGAGGTCATTTATGAAAGGATTAAAGAGGAAGGTTATACTGGTGGCCGTACTATTCTAAGGGATTATGTAAGGCCGTTTAGGCCTCCTAAACAGATTCCTGCTGTGTGCCGCTATGAGACTAACCCCGGCCAGCAAACTCAGGTTGACTGGGGTGAATATACTTACATTGACGAGGAAACTGGCGAGGTGCGTAAACTTTATATCTTTGTTATGGTGTTAGGGTATTCGAGGGCTATATACGTGGAATTTACAAACCGCTGCAATGTCCATACTTTCATTTGCTGCCTCATTCACGGATTTGAATATTTTGGTGGAGTAACTGATATAGTGCTCACAGACAGGATGAAAACCGTAATACTTGGCGTTGATGAGAACAACAGGCCGATATGGAATGCTACTTTTAAGGATTTTGCTGCAACTCTTGGCTTTGTGCCGAGGGTATGCAGGGCACGGCGTCCACAGACCAAAGGCAAGGTGGAGAGTGGTATAGGATTTGTTAAAGATAATTTCTTGCCGGGCAGGAGATTTACAGACTATGGAGACCTAAACCGTCAGGCGATAGAATGGTGTGACAGGAAAAACAAGAGGATACACGGTACAACTGGAGAAAGACCTATTGACCGTTTAAAGGAAGAAAACCTTAAACCCCTACCCGCCCCTGATAAATACCAGAGATTCATGGAAGAGGTGAGGAAAGTTCACAAGGATGGCCTGCTGAGCTTTGGTGGTGTGAGGTATGGTGTACCATGGCAATACAGTGGGAAAGAGGTGGTTGTAAGGGAGAGAAATGGCAAAATAGAAATTCTTTACGAAGGGAAGGTGATAGCAACTCACGAAAAGCGATATCGCTCAAGGGGAGTCGTTTTTCTTAAAGACCAGTACAAGGGGCTTAAAGAAGCGGAGGGCATGATATATCCAAAGCCGATAGCGATTAAGGTGTCTTCTCTAGAAGTGGAGAAGCGTTCTCTGGGGGTTTATCAGAGTCTTTTGGAGGTAGATAGGATATGATAGAGTTTGAGAAAGCACGAGTGCGTCTTGAAGAGTTAGGCCTTTCAAATGCTGCAATTTATCTTGATGCCCTCCTTGAGAAGGCCCAGCGTGAAAATAGTACGTACATTGACTTTCTAAATGGCCTTCTTGAAGCAGAAGTTGTTGAAAGGCAGAGACGTAATATGGAGGTAAGGACGAAGCTTGCCCGGCTGCCGTATAGGAAGACTTTAGAGGAATTCGACTTTACCTTTCAACCCAGTATTGACGAGAAACTGATAAAGGAACTTGCAACAATGGCTTTTATTTGCCGGGCAGAGAACGTAATATTTCTTGGTCCGCCTGGAGTGGGGAAAACACACCTGGCTATAGGGCTTGCCATAGAAGCTCTGTCGCAAGGGATATCGGTTTATTTCAGCAGCCTTACAAGGCTTATTGAGGACCTCAAGAAGGCTTATGAAGAGAATCGATTGGAGAAGCGCATGAGGATATATACGAGGCCAAAACTTCTCGTAATTGACGAAGTGGGATATCTTCCCTTAGATGGTCTGGGTGCGAATCTCTTTTTCCAGCTAGTAAGTGCCCGTTACGAGAAAGGGAGCATAATTCTGACGAGCAATAAAGGGTTTGGGGAATGGGGAGAACTTATGGGCGATCCTGTACTTGCAACTGCGGTATTGGACAGATTATTACATCATGCCCATATAATCAACATAAGGGGCAACAGCTACCGCCTAAAGGACAGGCTAAAAACCGGGCTATATGCTAGCCCGCGTAATAGCGTCTAGTTTTTAAAAAAAGCCAGGGTGGGTCAAATTTTATCTGTTAAAAATGGGTCAATTTAAATCCGCTATTGACGATATGGACTCCTTCTATGTTAGAATATAAAAGCATAGGAGGAGTTTTTGTATGGCAAGAAAAAGAATTATAACACCGGAAAAGAAAGAACTTATTAGTAGACTCATTGCAGAGTACAACATTAAAACAGCAAAGGATTTACAGGGAGCATTGAAAGATCTGCTGGGCAATACAATCCAAGGAAGGGGAGAAGTCGAAAGAGGAAGTATAGGCGTGTAACCAGACGGATAAGATATGTTGAAGCAAAGCGGATAGATGAACGACCTGAGGGAGCAAGAGGACGTAGCGAATATGGACATTGGGAGATGGACTGTATAGAGTCTGGGAGGGGAAAAGGGAGAGCATGTTTATTAGTGTTAGTAGAGAGGAAGAGTCGAGAAACACTATTATTTAAGCTAAATTCACAAACACAAAAGCTAAAAATGGGCAAAGAGCATAAAGGGGCAATTAATTTTAACAGAGAAAAAGAGCTTCATTTTAACTTGCAATTAACGAATAGATATGGTACATTACAAGAGGTTGACCCTCGTTGTAGGAGGAAAAACAATGCAACCTCAGGTAATTGTTAAAAATGTCAGTAAAACTTACAAAGTATACATAAAAGAAAATGGCGTAATAAATGCAGTTAAAAGCTTTTTTAAGCGAAGGTACAAGTACATACAAGCAGTAAAGGACATTTCTTTTACTGTGAATCAAGGAGAAATACTTGGACTGATTGGTTTAAACGGTGCGGGGAAAACTACTACTATTAAATTAGTATCCGGCATTATTAAAGCGGATGAGGGTATTATAAGAGTATTGGGAGAAGACCCTTTTTTACGAAGCAAAGATTACAGAAGAAAAGTCTCATTAGTAATGGGACAGAGAGGTCAGTTAGATCCAGACTTAACTATTATTGATTCTGTAAAACTTTTTGCCTCCATTTACTCTATTGACAAAAAAGAAGCAATTTCAAGGGCAAAATCAATGGCAGAAGAATTGGGCTTGTCAGAAATGGACTTGCAAAAACAGGTCAGAACCCTTTCTTTAGGACAGAGGATGAAAGGTGAATTAATATTATCATTCCTTCACCTGCCGGTAGTTATCTTTCTTGATGAGCCTACAATTGGCTTGGATTTTATCACCCAAAGGGCAATTAGAAACTACTTAAAAAATTATAAAAATAAATATAATGCCTCTATAATACTAACAAGCCATTACATAACTGATATTGAAGATTTGTGCGACAACATCTATATACTCCATAAAGGTCAAGAGCTATATTATGGAACAATTGAGAAACTGAAAAGTATGATTCCCAACATCAGAAAGGTTAGATTTAACGCAAGCAATTGTGCAGTTGAAATAATCAGTAAATATTATAAAGTAGAAGAAGCAAGTGAAGAACAAGAATATTTCATCAGATTTAGTCCGGAAGAAACGATAAATGTAATGAGAGTTTTGTCAAATGAGGCTGAAATTTCAAATATAAATTTTCACGATGATAATCTCGATATTATCATAGAGTCATTGTATAAGGGTGCAGAAAAATGAGGACATTGTATATTTTTATGGGATATTTTGACTACTCAATAAAAAGACTCTTAATGTATAGAATTTACCTTATAGGAGAGCTTTTAAGCTCCCTAATTGTACCAATCCTAATAAACTTCTTTCTCTGGAGGTCTTTAATTGAAGGAAACCCCTTAAATTACACTCTGAAAGAAATGATGATTTACATTGTCATTTCTAATGTAATACTTCTATTTACAGAAATTCATGCTGAACATGACATTGAAAAGGATATAAAAACTTACAGATTTGGGCAAAAGCTTTTACTTCCAGTAGATTATCTGACCAGTATTTCATACAGTCACATATCTTCAAGCCTTGCAAGGTTTGCAATTTTATATATGCCAATAATTATTGTGCTCTCAATTTGGGCAAAAATTGAAATACCAGCAAACCGGCTGTTATACCTACCTTTAGCGTTAATTTTGGGTTTTTTACTCAATGCTTTATTTTCCTTTATAATAGGATTGTTATCTTTTTGGCTGACAGAAATATGGGGCATAGCTGCCATCAGAAACTTACTGACAGGTCTTCTTTCAGGTGCCATTTTCCCTTTAGACCTTTTGCCTAGCAAAATTGAATCAATTATGCTAATGACTCCTTTCCCTTATATAACATATATCCCGTCAAAGCTTATATGTGATGCTAATTTTGACATTGAAATAGTAAATAAAGGATTGCTTATTTCACTAGTCTGGGTGCTAATACTTGGTTTCATTGTTTTTTACTTATGAAAAATGGATTAAAAAAATACACCTCTCATGGGGCGTGAAAACATGTTAATAGAATCTATAAGATTTTCAATTAAAAAAGCAATTCAATATAGAGCTAATTTGTTAAGCTGGTTTTTGGCAGACTTATCTTTATATACTGCGACATTTTTAGGCTATTACCTGCTTACTCAAAGAATTGACATTTTTGGTGATTATAATAGACAAGAAATTCTTTTTTATATAACCTGCTTCTTTTTAGTAAACAACTTATATGCAATTTTCTTTGCAGAAGCTGTTTCCAAGTTTGGACAATCAGTTGTAACAGGGTATTTTGATTTTGATTTACTAAAACCACAGCCTCTCATAAAATACATCGTACTAAAAAACCTAAATTTTCCTGCAGCTTTTTCAACCCCCTTGTTAATATTTCTAAATATATGGTGCATTAAAATATGTGGAATTAAATTGACAATAGCTTATATCATTTCAATTTTCAGTGCTTCTATTTTAATGGGACTTTTATTTTTCATAGTATACAGTTTTACTCTTTTTGGTTTAAGGTCCGAAGCAATTTCAGCGATAGTCCTGCAGCTTTTAACAATGGCAGAAAAGCCTGATACGGTTTTGCCAAAAATCCTCCGTAATCTTCTCATATATGCAATTCCTATTTTCTTATTAAGTGCAATTCCTGCAAGGATTGCCCTTGGTAAGAGCAATGTATACGAGAGTATATGGTGTTATTCATCTCCCTTATTATATTATTTGGTTTTAAAAATTATCCTTTACCAAGGGCTGAAAAAATACCAGTCGACAGGAGGAGAAATATGAACAAAATTCTAGAATATCTAAAATATTATAAAAACAATAATACTCTTTTAACAGGAAGTTAAGTCTATATAATTGTGTAAAAAGGGGTTGAGCCACCCCTATCCCTCTAGTTAGAATTCTAGTTAGAATTAAATTACCAAACCAAAACTCAACTGGAGGGATAGCAAGTGGCTCAATATAATATTACCATTGATTCTGAAATTTTGCACCATCTACTTTTGAAAGGAGCTAAAGATGAGGGAATGGCTAAATTACTGGAGTCTATACTCAACCAAATACTTCAAGTCCAGGCCACCGAGCAAATTAACGCAGAACCTTATAAAAGAACCGATGAAAGAAAGGACTACCACAACGGTTACTACTTGAGAAATCTTGTTACTCGTGTCGGCACCCTTACGTGCGGTTTAACGAAGAAATATGCCGACGGGAAAGGGTAATCAGGATATTTCCTAATCGAGAGTCAGCCATACGTCTAATTGGGGCACTGCTCATGGAACAGGATGAAAAATGGTTATCTGGAAAGAAATACTTGGATATGGTTGAATACTTAGAGTGAATACTTAGAGTGGCAAAAAGAAGTTTGAAAAGAAAAAAGGAAAAGGTAATATCGATAAGTTGAACTATTGTTATCTAACTCTAGCTAGAGGGGATTTTACACAAAAAATTGGACTTGATCGCTTGGGCAGTAATTGATAAAGTAACACCTAATCCGTCAATTGCAATTACTTTCTATGATGCAATTATGTCGTTCTGGGATGGCATTAAAACGACAACAGAGGTTAGAGCACCGCACATTGTTTATAGCTGGTCAATGATTACTACAGCAGTTTTTGCCTACGTACGTCTAGAGAATCAAACAGATGATTATCAATGGCTGTCCCACGTTTCAACAAAAACAAAGGGAGAGATAGGATACCAAATGCCAACAGTAGAGTATAAATATAGCAGTGATGGATGGACCAAAGTACCTACAGCTAAGGTAATTCAAGGAAACAAACCTATCAACATTGAACCGAGCGGTTATAATAGCACTTTAAATGCCATTATCGCGTATAATTCTGGTTCAAGTGTACCTGTACAGGAAGGAGTACAACGCATCCAAATCTCTGGTCCAGAAAGCAAGACTATCCAGTATATTTATCCATACCATCCCCAATTGCCACTTAATTTCGAATAGAAAGGAGCATTTTTATGAAGAAAGTCTATATTATAGTAATATTTATTTTAGTCACCGGTATAATCGTGTTCAATATATTTAGGATAAACAGCTTTTCGCTTGCAATTAAGAAAGCTGGCTTCAATCCCCATGACATTATACCCTTAGAGTCAGACTTTGATGCAAATGGAAATGAGATTAAAATAATAAAGACTAGCTCTAACAGACAAGAAATAGTGCTAGTATATATGGTGAAAAATAAGATGGGCTTCTGGTCTGTTGGCTACTGGTCGCCATATCAATATCCTGACGAGGAATCACAGGAAACACAGCCTGTTTGCATCGGTTGGATGAAACCTGCTGGTGTAAAATGGTATTATATTAATGGGAATAAAACCTTTGAGACAGAATGGCATCTACTGTACTATGGTAATAACGCCATTAAGCTTATTGAGTTTTTACCAGACCAAATTCCGGACAATGTGGCTGTCAATATTCAGCAAGCCGGTAACGAATATAGTATTCACCTTATACATTTTGGTGCTCCAGATGTTCTTAATAACATTAACATGCGTTCAATCCTTCTTGAGGCCAAATGTATTAAAGAATAAACTATTGGCTAGGAATAGCTCCTAGCTCTTTTTTATATAATTCACAATTCTTTAAAGAAAATTAGCTATTCTTAAAGATTCTGTTTATGAAAAGATCATTGGTAGGCAATAGGAGTATTTTAGAAAATCATGTTTATAAGTAATCTGGTAAAAATAATGCACGATAATAATTTTGGGATATAATATGGTCATAATTGGATACAAAAGTGGGAACAGAGCAGAAGTATTTCTGTATATGTTTGGGAAAACTTACAAAGAAATATGTTTAATCCCCGCAAACCTTGAAAGATCTGGTAGCGCGACATATTCATATTCAGCAAATATACAATAACTTAAAGTATTGTTTTAAATAGGAGCTGGAAACTCAGTTTCCGGCTCCTAATGAAATAATATTGCTGATAAAGGAGTTGATAAAATGAAAAGTTTAAGTATTCTGTTGGGTATTGTTTTATTAATGTGTTTAGTGCTCATGTGCTATTCCAAAACAGAAAGTATAGATGATGTCAAAGAGCCTCAAGATTTAACTGTTTCTACAATCCCTACATCCGAACCATACACGGGACTACGCACAGAATCCTATACGATTTCAGAAGACGAGATTCTATTATTGACGATAAAAATTGATAGCCTTAATATCCCTCCAGAAGAATTATGGGCCGTTGATATAAAACCTCGTGTTGATTATTATATTGATTCGGCTGGTAACTTCTACGTTGAGCATGAGAGTCTTCTCCCTAATATTGATGACAAAATATTGTGTGGGGTAGAGAAATACCCATCGAGTGTTATTAAGAAAAGCTGTGAAAATACTTTGGTAATAAAAACAGGTTATTTGTTAATAGACAACGAAGTATTATTTCAAGAAGTTCCATCCATAGAAAATATATCACGGTCAAATCTTTGGGGAACGGCGTTGCTGAAGTGGAATACAATAACACGAAAAAATTAATTCAGCCAAATGAAACCTTGTATGATGTGGTCCCATTTGAAATGAATAATAAAAAGTACACAATCAGATTGACAATAAGGAATTTTGGATTAGTAAGAAAAGATAGTATTAAAGATATAAAGGCTTTATATAGCAGCCAATAGAGCGAAAATTGAAAATTTGCAAACAAATGTGAGATAATCTCTCAGTAAAAAATGATGGGGAGGGATTATCTAATGACACATACGGAACGCAGGCAGCAATGGAAAGCCAGAATTGAAGCCTACAAAGCCAGCTGCTTGTCTGCAAGGGAATTTTGCAGGCAACACAGCATAACCACAAGACAGCTGTACTACTGGCTAAGAAAAGAAACTTTAAAAGAACAGACTGGTAATACGGTGCAATGGTTACCTGTTAGTTTAAGCAGCAAAGAAGACATAGCTTTAAGCGACTTTTTAACCGTAAAAGTGGGTCCTGCTGTAATTGAGGTAAGAGAAGGTTTTAATGAGGGACTACTGCTTCATGTAGTAAAGGTGTTGAGCGCTCTATGTTAGGACTGGCCAGTACTTAAAGGTTTATCTTGCGTGTGGGAGTACCGACATGCGGAAATCAATAGATTCCCTAGCGGCTATCGTACAGCAAAACTTTGAATTGGATCCTTTTTCAAGTGCTTTGTTTGTGTTCTGTAACAAGAGCAGAGACAAGATAAAGATACTACAGTGGGACCACAATGGATTCTGGCTTTACTACAAAAGGCTGGAGAAAGGAATTTTTGATTGGCCCAAGGAAGGCACTGGCACAGCAGAGATAAACATAAGGGAGCTAAGATGGTTGTTGGATGGAATATTGCTGGAGCAAAAAAGTGCTCATAAGAAAGTTATTGTGAATAACGGTAATATAAAATTTGATTTTAGTGTAAAAACCCCGTCTTTAGCAAACGAAAACTTCGTAAATACTAACATCAGAATACGATATATGGTATAATATTCCGTAAGAAAAACATAACAGAAGATAAATTCAATAAATTAAGGCAAACGGGGTGTAAACGTTGTTCAGGGAGAATAATAAACATCTGCAAACATCAATAATGGAGAGCATCTACTGGATGAACCCAGGTATACGTCAAAAGCTTGAGAAGTCATGGGCACCCATCTTTTATGAAGAGGTATTTTGTAACATTGATGAAAAGCCATTTTCAGTACTTTACAGTGATGTTGGGTGTCCAAACTTTCCAGTCAATATTTTGCTCTCCCTTGAATTTATCAAACACATGAAGAACCTCTCCGATGATGAACTGATAGAGGCTTTCTATTTTAACTACCTGGTAAACTATGCTGTTGGTATAAGGGTTTTAGGAGAGGTCAACCTGGCAGAGAAGACGTTGTATAATTTCAGGAGTAGAATTTATCGATATCTTGTAGAACATCCTGATGAAGAGGATCTTATCTTTGGTCAGTTTTTAAACCTTACGAAGAAGTTTGCAGAGAAAGCGGGCATAAGTTTTTCTGAACAACGTATGGATACTACAATGTTTATGTCGAATATAAAGAAGGCAGGGCGTTTAGCGTTAGCCTTTGATGTTTTACAGAGGGCAGTTAAGGCGATTCCAGAGGATAAACATACAGATGAACTATCGAAGGTACTTGAAGAAGGATTTAAGAAGGAAATGCTATACAAATCGAAACCTTCTGAGAGTGACAGTCGGCTAGAAACTCTTCTCAATATGTGCTATGAGGCTATGAACATATTAGAGGGTATACCTGGTATGGAAAGCAGTGAGGAACTAAGGATAGTCAAGCGTTTTCTATCGGAGCAAGCATATATAGATAATAAGTCTGGGCGGGTAAAAGCAAAGGACAGCAAGGATATACCGACAGACTCGCTGCAGTCCGCATATGATGAAGATGCGACATACCGAAAGAAGGGTACGAAGGGGCAAAGCGGATATGTGCTAGAGATAGCGGAAACCTGTTGTGAGGATAACGCTTTTCAGTTGATGAGAGTTGTCAAGAATTTTGTGTCTGATTAAAGTAACGTAACTGGAAAATTTGTTGTATTTCATAAATGTGAGCATTTATCATTGGTACCGCTTTTTTTCCATTTTGTCCGCCTCAAGTTCTCCCTCTGTAAATATATGTTAATTTCCAATACTTCGACAGAGTTAAAGTAACCACCCGATCTTATCCGAATTTTTTCAACTAGACTGTTGATACTCTCTACACTGTTGGTAGTATAAACATGCTTCCTCAAGGATTCGGGGTATTTAATGAAAGCCATATAATGTTCTGCTTTCTCCATGAGAATGTTCATATATCGGCTATATTTACTCTTAAATTTACTGCAAAGGTCATAAAACTTTTGAACAGCTTCATCAAAGGAAGAAGCAAATTTTATTTTATCGAGTTCTTTATTGAATTCTGCGGCATCAGCTTTGGTCATGTATTTGCGGATATTTCTCTGAAGGTGTACAAAACAGAGCTGATGATCAGCATATGGATATACAGCTTTGACGGTCTCGATAATACCTGGGAAATCATCACTTACAACCACTAAAACTCGTTTAAGACCGCGGTTTATCAAGTCTTCAAAGACCTTGTTCCAATCGGCTCTGTTTTCTTTGCCGAAGAAAGTGTAAAGGCCAAAGATGTCTTTCTTGCCTTCCATATCGATGCCAAGGACTATGTAGCATGCGGCTTTCCTCACTTTTGAGCCGTCTTTTATCTCACAGTGATAGGCATCGATTAATAAAGCAAACACCGATTCGGGTAATTCCCGTTGTTTGAAAAGGTCTAACTCGCTTTTTAGGTCATCTTTGATTTTGTTGAGTTCATCATCAGAGTAAGGAAGGTTGAGGCTTTTGAGGGTATTTAAGAGAGAAGATTCTGAATAACCGTTGACAACAAGGGACATAAGAAGGTCTGTATAGGATTCATCCACCCTTTTATACGGTTCAGGTAGGATGTGGGGTCTGAAATCGCCAGTGCGAGTTCTTGGGACAGAGATGTCCAGGTTACCCATAGGTGTACCAAGTTTTCTATCATAAAAGCCGTTGCCTTTGTCGTTCTCGTTTTTCAAGAGATAGATTTGGCGTTCAGACAACATAAACCAGTCGAGCAAATCCTCCAGCAACTTTTTGAGGGCAGGGCGTGATGGATCTGAATCAGAGCAATACTGGTTTAATACTTTTTCAACCGCCATATTTTTGACTGTTTCATAATAGGTATTTTTATCCATAATTACCAGCCTCCTTTGTGATTTTATTATACACCAGACACAATTTTATTTTAACACCCACAGCAAAAAAAGCGTAATGGGAACGACAAAGAGAAGGACAATAAAAAGGATAGTAAGTGGGAGGAAAAGGAGAACGAGTATAACAAGGGCAGTAGGAACGGTAAAGAGGGCTGGAACAATAAGGACAACGGTGGCGGCAGAGGAAGTTGGAGCAATAAAGCCAGCGAAGGCAACAAGGAGAGGAATGAGAATAATAGGGATAATAGAAACAGCAGAGGAAATAGTAGGAACGATAGAGACAAGAAAAATTATGGGTATAAAGCCGGCGAGAATCTTAGGCCTTCCATTTTGGCGTTGCGATGGCAAAAAGCCTTTGGACGATTGAGGACTAGATTAGATCTGGATTGAAATGATTAAAGTAAGGCCTTGACAATACATGATGAGTTGTGATAAGTTTTATTTAAATTGAAACCATGAAGGTTTCTGAAAGGGTATATCAAAAATTTTGTTTGATAACCCATGAAGGGGTATAGAGATGCCAAGTCTTGCCTTTTATGGGTTATTTTCTTTTAGAGGAGCTGATGTTATGCACATGGCTGATGCCTTGATTTCACCGGCCGTTGGTGGAACCATGCTGGCGGTTACCGCCGGGGTTACAGCCTATTCTGCTAAAAAGGTTCAAAATGATATGGATGAAAGTAAAATTCCTCTTATGGGAGTTATGGGTGCCTTTGTCTTTACGGCACAGATGATCAATTTCTCGATACCTGGTACTGGCTCCAGCGGACATCTTGGAGGAGGAATGCTGCTGGCCATACTTTTGGGGCCTTATGCGGGATTTCTTACCATGGCTTCCATTTTACTTATACAGGCTCTGTTCTTCGGCGATGGTGGATTGCTGGCTTATGGCTGCAACGTCTTTAATCTTGGCTTTTATACCTGCTTTGTAGCTTATCCATTTATTTATAAAAAATTTGTGCGCAAAGGCATCAATCCGAGGAACATTTTTGCAGGATCTATGGTTTCTTCGGTGGTTGGGCTGCAGCTCGGGGCTTTTAGCGTTGTGGTTGAGACGCTTTTATCCGGGAAGACCGAACTGCCCTTTGGTCAGTTCCTGTTGTTCATGTTACCCATACACCTTGCCATTGGGGTAATTGAAGGGCTGGCTACCGCGGCAATAGTTACCTTTATATGGAAAGCCAGGCCCGAAATACTGGAGCGAGCGGTTGTCGGCGAAACTCTAAGAGGAGTGCCCATCAAGAAGGTCATGGTAGGGTTGGCGGTTGTAACGGTTATAGTTGGCGGGTTGCTTTCATGGTTTGCTTCTGCCAATCCCGATGGCTTGGAATGGTCTATCGAAAGAGTAGCCGGCACAGCTGAACTGGAATCCGCAAGTGGCATTCACCGTATATTTTCTGAAATTCAAAACAGGGTCGCGTTTCTTCCCGATTATGGGTTTAAGACAGTTGAGGATGACACTGCAGGGCAACCGGTTGAGGAGGATGAAAGCTCCTGGCCTTCGGTTGATGCCGGAACTAGCGTATCCGGCATAGTGGGAGGAGCTATTACGCTTGTGCTGGCCGTAATTTTGGGATGGATTATAAACGTATCGAGGAAAAGGAAGAGTAAAGCCACTAAAGCTGTTGCTTAATGAAGCTGCTTTAATATTTTTCATTTGGAGAAGGCCCGTATGTCAAATATTACAAATTCGTTATATGATATAGGATTGCTGGATGACCTGGCCAGAAAAAAGACCTTCATCCACCGCATCCATCCGGTGATGAAGCTGCTTACCACCATCGTTTATATAGTTGTGCTTACCTCGTTTGAAAAACATGAGGTTAGCGCTGTTTTGCCTTTTGTCTTTTATCCGGTTTTCATTATTTCTTTTGCCGAGATACCAGTAGTACCCGTCTTAAAGAGGGTATTGCTTGTCCAGCCTTTGATCATAGGGATTGGTATATTAAATCCTTTATTTGACACTTATATCGTTATGCTGGGGAATATCGCCATTTCAAGGGGATGGCTTACTTTTCTATCCATCCTTATAAAATCCAGCTTAGTGGTGATGGTTAGCATTTTATTGGTAGCAACTACGGGTATGGACAGAGTGGCAGTTGCATTACGGATGCTAAAAATTCCAAAGGTTTTTGTCCTGCAGCTTCTATTGATGTATAGATATATATGGTTGCTGATTGAAGAGGGTTTCCGGATGGCCCAGGCCTATTCCTTGCGGGCGCCGGGCCAAAAGGGGATAAAGATGAATGATCTGGGCTCCTTCTTGGGGCAGATGTTGCTAAGAGCTTTTGACAGGGCACAAAGGGTATACCAGGCCATGAACTTGAGAGGTTTTACGGGGGAGTATAATGCTGGCGATGTGTTAAAGGTAAGGTTTAGGGATGTGTTATACTTTGTGGCATGGAGCTTATTCTTCGTTATTGCTCGAATCTATAATATTGCCGCGTTGATAGGAGCATTGTTTACAGGAGTAGGTAGATAGATGAGCTATCATAAACTTGAAGTTAGAAATTTATATTTTTCATATCCGGATGGGCATGAAGCTGTGAAAAATGTGTCTTTTACAATTTATCACGGAGAATCTGTAGGTTTAATCGGTGCCAACGGGGCTGGAAAGTCTACGCTGTTGATGCTGCTGGTAGGCCTTTTACTTCCCGATCAAGGAGAAGTGCTGGTTGGAGATGTCAGACTAACAAAAAAGACGTTATCTGCTATACGCCAGAGGGTGGGCTTTGTCTTCCAGAATCCCGATGATCAGCTGTTTATGCCTACCGTGTATGATGATGTGGCCTTTGGACCCCGGAATTATGGGCTTGATGAAGATGAAGTAAAGCTCAGAGTGGAAAGAGCTTTGGAAATGGTAGGGATACCTCATCTGCGCGACAGGGTACCCTTCAGATTATCAGGAGGAGAAAAACGGGTAGTTGCAATCGCATCTGTTTTATCGATGCAGCCTGACATACTGATAATGGATGAGCCAACATCTGCCCTTGACCCCAAGTCGAGGCGGATGGTCATAAATTTGCTTAAAGGCTTTGACCACACTAAGATAATCGCCAGCCATGATTTGGATATGGTGCTTGAGACATGTAGGAGGGTGATTGTGCTGAATGAAGGGGAAATAGCGGCGGATGGTATGGCCGAGGAGATCTTGCGCGACAAGAAGTTGCTTGAAAGCTGTGGACTGGAGATGCCCCTTTCCCTTCAAAGGTGTCCCGTATGCGGTACTTCCAAAAAGCCTTTGTAAAGCGGTGACGATGGCATGAGCGCTGATTCCTTCGTTTACTTGCCTTCGATTCTTTTGTCGATAGAGAATTGACCGAAAGGTGGACAATTATGCCGAGGGATGACAAAAGTCGATGGAAAGTTCGATGAAAAAATGAAGGAAGGTGAGACGAATGAAATACTTCGAGATGCCCTGTGTACAAATTCCAACTTTTCCGGATAGGGATTTTGTAATAACCAGTTACGGTGCGGTGGGAGATGGTATACACCTAAACACGCAGGCTATTGCTAAGGCGATCGAGGAGTGCAGTTCTAGCGGAGGAGGAAGGGTGGTAATACCCCCAGGGGTGTGGTTAACAGGCCCTATTACCTTAAAAAGCAATGTGAATCTCCATCTTCAAAGAGGAGCAGTAGTGGTATTCAGCTCGGATTTTAATGATTATCCCGTTGTGATGTCCCATTTTGAAGGGCAGCAGACATTTAGATGTATGTCTCCAATAAACGGTGAAAATTTG
This sequence comes from Caldicoprobacter oshimai DSM 21659, assembly GCA_000526435.1. Lineage (GTDB taxonomy): Bacteria > Bacillota > Clostridia > Caldicoprobacterales > Caldicoprobacteraceae > Caldicoprobacter > Caldicoprobacter oshimai. The sequence continues at coordinate 387,275 of JAGB01000001.1, read as the reverse complement.
GAGAATATTGCCATAACCGGCCAAGGAATTTTTGATGGCCAGGGCCAGGCTTGGAGGCCGGTCAAGAAATATAAGATGACCGATAACCAATGGAATGAACTCATCAATGCGGGCGGATTTGTGGATGAAAACGCTATGGTTTGGTGGCCCTCAAAGGAGGCAATGGAAGGAGCTCAATATTTTAAAAACCATAATGGTAAAATAACATCGCTTGAAGATGCAAAAAGATACAGGGATTTTTTGAGGCCTAATCTGTTGAGCTTGGTTAACTGTAAAAAGGTATTGTTGGATGGCCTAACTTTTCAAAATTCTCCGGCATGGAATCTCCATCCTGTAATGTGCGAACATGTGACTATTCGAAATGTGACCGTAAGAAACCCCTGGTATGCCCAAAATGGGGATGGCCTGGATCTAGAGTCATGCAAAAATGTCGAAATATATAATTCAACATTTGACGTAGGCGATGATGCCATATGCATGAAATCGGGCAAAGACGAGGAAGGTAGAAGAAGGGGAAAGCCGTGTGAAAATGTGAGGATATATAATTGTACCGTCTATCACGGTCATGGCGGTTTCGTAGTGGGAAGCGAGATGTCCGGAGGAGTAAGGAATATCCACGTGTCCAACTGTACTTTTATTGGGACCGATGTAGGGATAAGGTTCAAGAGTAGAAGGGGCAGAGGTGGGGTCGTGGAGAACATCTACATAGAGAACATCTATATGAAAGACATAGTGGATGAAGCCATTATCCTTACCATGTGGTACGGCCATAAGGCACAGAATGCAGACGATGCGAAATATTTACGACCTACCGAAGAAACTCCTGAGTTCAGAAATATTATGATTAAAAATGTAGTTTGCATGGGGGCGGGGAGAGCGATTCAGGTTAGCGGCTTACCCGAGTTGCCCATAAATAGCATTTATTTTGATGATGTGATTGTAACTTCAGAAAAGGGCGTGGAGTGCGTAAACGCAACGGATTTGTTTTTTAGAAATGTTAAGCTTAAGATTGAGAAAAAGCCCGAACTGGTGTTTGACAATTGCAAGAGGATAGAAATGGTAAATGTAGTGGATTCAGATGGCAATGATATAAAATTAAACCAGTAAAGGATGGGGGGCATAAAAATTGTCTACAAGCGGTCGAAAAGAGATTGCGATTTATATTGCTGGCGATTCTACAGCAGCTAATGAAACCCCTGATGTGTTTCCTGAAACGGGATGGGGACAGGTAATCGGGGATTTTTTTAATGAAAACGTAAAAATAAATAACCACGCGGTAAACGGCCGTAGTTCAAAGAGCTTTGTGGAAGAGGGCAGATTAGAGGCCATTTTGAAAGAGATAAAAGCAGGCGATTATCTATTTATCCAGTTTGGCCATAATGATGAAAAGGAACATGATCCTTCGCGGTATACCGAGCCACAAACCACCTATAAATATTATTTGAGGTTGTTCATCGAGGGAGCCCGCAGCAAGGGAGCTTATCCGGTTCTTTTAACCCCTGTTAACAGAAGGCTGTTTGAGAATGGCAGGATTATTAACACCCACAGGGAATATTGTAAAGCCATGAAGGAGCTAGCTTTGGAGTTGAATGTACCGCTTATCGACGTGTGTGAAAAGAGCAGAAAGCTATTTGAAGAATTGGGCGAAGAAAAGACCAAGGAGATTTTCCTGTGGGTTGAACCCGGTCAATATCCGGCCTATCCGGAGGGGAAACAGGATAATACTCATTTTTCCAGGCAAGGTGCCATTGAAATAGCCAAGCTTATCGTCGATGGCATTAAAAACGATATAGATTTGCCTTTAAAAAATTTTTTAAAGGTGTAGCTTTTAAGGATATGGGATGGAGGAACTTTTCATGCACATAGAAGATAAAATAGCTCTGTATAGAAAAAATGGCTTTCCTAGAGTATGGATATCTGATCAGGGTGATGGTACTTACATAAACCCTATACTTTATTTGGATTATTCCGACCCAGACATCATAAGGGTAAAAGATGACTTTTTTATGGTAGCTTCCAGCTTTAACTGTATACCAGGGTTACCCGTATTGCATTCAAAGGATCTGGTGAATTGGAAAATAATCAATTATGTAATCGACAGGCTACCTTTTCCAGAGTATGACAAGCCCCAGCACGGCAGGGGAGTGTGGGCTCCTAGCATTAGATACCATGATGGGTATTTTTGGGTATATTTTGCAATGCCCGATGAAGGCATCTTCATGAGCAAGACCAAAGACCCATGGGGTAAATGGGAGCCTCTGGTGTGCGTTAAAGAAGTCAAGGGATGGATTGATCCCTGCCCATTCTGGGATGATGACGGAAACGCCTATCTGGTCAACGCATTTGCCAGGAGCAGGATTGGATTTAAAAGCGTTCTTGCCATAAACAAGATGAAGCCAGATGGTACTGCTCTTCTTGATGAGTTTCGAATTGTGATCGATGGGAATGTCAATCATCCCACCATTGAGGGACCTAAAATGTACAAGAGAAACGGATATTATTATATCTCAGCTCCCGCCGGGGGAGTTTCAATGGGCTATCAGGTTGTGTTGAGGGCAAAACATCCCTATGGGCCTTATGAGGAGAAGATCGTGCTCCATCAGGGAAACACTCCTATCAATGGCCCCCATCAAGGCGGATGGGTGGAATTGGAGAACGGAGAGACGTGGTTTGTACATTTTCAAGATGACGACGCTTACGGCCGCATCGTTCACCTGCAGCCGGTGAAATGGGTGGATGACTGGCCATTGATGGGAATTGACGTCAACGGCGATGGGATAGGCGAGCCGGTCATGAGATATACAAAGCCGAACGTGGGGCGAGCATATGATATTGAAGTGCCCGATACAAGCGATGATTTTGACGGCAATGTTTTGGGCTTGCAATGGCAGTGGCATGCCAACCCAAGGGACGGATGGTATTCCCTTGTAGAGAGGGAGCACCATATAAGGCTATATATGACAAACGAATTGAGGGGGATAAGGAAAGTATTATGGAATGTGCCCAACCTCCTTTTGCAGAAGTTTCCGGCTCCTGAGTTTGAGGTGACAACCAAGCTGGAATTCAGCCCCCAGATCGATGGAGATCAGGCTGGATTGGTTATAATGGGGATGGAATATGCGGCTGTTGTGGCAAAAAAGGTGGCTGGCCATATCCAGATTTGTCTTATCAAGGGAAACGGGCCCCAGCAGGAGGAACGGCAGATAGAAAGCCACGATATTGGCTCATCGAACCTCATCTATTTGAGGGTGACCGTAAGGAAAAAAGCTAGGTGTACTTTTAGTTATAGCCTGGAGGGAGAGAATTTCATCTCCATAGGCGATGAATTTATAGCCAAGAAAGGCCACTGGATCGGAGCCAAAGTAGGGATTTTTGCCAATAACTATCATTTTGAAAACAGCAAGGGCTTTGCCGATTTTGATTGGTTTTTAGTGGATAGGGCAGAATGAAAAGTAAGAACAAAAGATCCCGGCAATTTAATAAATGCAATAAATGCAACGCTTTTGGTTTCTTTTTGCGCTTACTCATGGTATTTGGGTTTATATAGAGGTGGTAAGTTTGCAAATGCTGTTGCCTGACACTGTATAATGGCTATAGGCGTATCAACTAGGATTAAAAACATGAAAGAAATTGTAGAGTTCATGGGTGAATATGACTAAATTTACTTTATGGATCGATATGATTTCATCCTACAAAAGGAAGGGGCTTGTTAAAGATGAACTGGGGGATGGGGAAAAGCGCTATGTGGATGAATTGGTAGGTTTTGTGGAGGCATCTATTGGGAGAATGGTACCGGTGATGACTCCCGAAATGCAAGAGGGTAACATCCTCAGGATATGTACCGAGGAATATGGTGAATTGCCTGTGGACAGGGATGGTTTTAAAGGGGAAATACCGGACATCAAGGGCATGATAGCATTTAGTCCCTTTGAATATTACATTCAAAGGAAGTTATTTATTCATAATATGGGACATGTTAACAAACATACTTTTTATTTACGACGACCCTGATTACATTCGGAAGTTCCTCAGGACGGTTTTGCAGGATGCGGATTTTAAGGCATGAAGTTTATGATCTCGGTAACACTTTGGCGTTGTTTACTTTAAAAATACGCTCATCTATCTCGTAAAAGGAAATTACGAGGAGAGACGTTTTTTCTGGACACACTTGGTATGATGTCTCTTCTGAAATGTGAATTGTTGGGATTTTTCTATAATCAAAATCAGCCAGTGAGAGGGGGTAGGGACAGTAACCTATGCATGACAAGCCTGTCTAACATTGGCGATGAACACCTGATTCCACAACGAGGCTTACTGGATATGATATATGTAATCTCAAAAGCAGGAAAACCGCTAATGTCAACTGAAAGGTACGGCAAAGTAAGGCGGTTTTTAAAGCAAGGGTTTGCAAAGGTAGTCAAACGAGGGATGTGGTATTAAGAGAAAACACAACCGGTGATGTAAAATTTCAGTAGATAATAGCAGGGAAATAGGGATAGATATAAGAGAAGAAGAGACATCATCGGGGAAACAAACAAAACCAAGCTAAAAGAAGCATGAGGTCTCATAATAGATATTCGCCAAATGATGCCTTATTGCTTTCTCTTACAGGTTTGCATGTAATAAGGTAACTGCCGTGACATATGTGGTAAGGCTATATTATTGAACGGTGGGGGCTCATCAGGGAAAATTCTTTTGGACTTATCTACTACATCTTGACACGGACGTTTATCCAAATGTTGTTGAAAATTCTTGTATTACTTTGGTATAATTCAGCAGGGGGTGGTCATACCGACAGAATTTTTGACAACCCACTGGGTTACATCTTGATTCGGACACCTACCCAGGGGGTGCTGTAGCTCTTGTGGGGGGCAATATAAACCACAAGGTGCGTGCCGAATCCGTAGTAACCCTATAGTGCTGTATTGTAAAGCTAAGGCCATACCCGGGAACCAGGGTAAGTAAGGGCAAAACCCTTCCGCCCTGGTATTTCGTCTTGTGTGGAAGACCCCAAAAGCAAGAGTATGTGGTATGACCAACCTCATTACAGGGATAAACGGTAAAAAAGAGGAGAAAAGAAAGGTGTCAATTTTGACTGTTAAGAGAAAATAAAATTGAGGTACTGTAATCAATATCTACAGAAGAAGGGGGATACAATTGCGTTGTCGTCGTTGTGGTGAAAAAGCAGAGATATCTTTAAAGAGACATAATGCAATATTTTGTATTAATTGTTTTCAAGTTTACTATTCAAATCAAGTGCTCCGAAACATAAAACGAGAAAAGATGTTTAATACCGACGATCGGATTTTGGTGGTTGTATCTGGCGGAAAAGACAGTATGGCCTTATGGTATATTTTATTAAAAATGGGATATAATGTAACAGGAATGCATATCAACGTGGGTATAGGAGAATATTCGGCTAGATCGCAGGAAGTAGTAGAACATTTTTCACAAAAACATAATGCTCCCGTTATAATTAAAAATACCGAAAAGGAATTTAATTTTAACATACTTGACCTTGCGCGACAACTAAAACGGAGTACATGTTCCATATGCGGTGCGATAAAAAGGTACCTTTTTAACAAGGTGGCCCTCGATGAAGGGTTTGATGTTGTTGCCACGGGACATAATCTGGATGATGAAGCGGCAACTCTTTTGGGTAACGTATTGAGTTGGCAGGAGGGCTATCTTGCCAAGCAGTCACCTGTACTTCCCAGTACTCATCCGAAACTAGTCAAAAAGGTAAAGCCGCTTTATACTCTAACTGAAAAGGAAAATTTGGCTTATGTAACATACAACGGTATTGAATTTTTCCAAGGTAAATGTCCACTTGCTGTAGGAGCAAGTTCGATACTTTATAAAGAAGTTTTGAACAGGCTAGAAGAAGAAAGTCCTGGTACTAAACAACGTTTTCTCATTAACTTCTACAAGAAAGGGAGAAACTATTTTGAGAAAGAGTCAGGCACTGTTCAGCTCAAAGAATGTAGCCTCTGTGGTCAAGTGACCACTGCAGAGGTTTGTTCATTCTGTCGATTGCGAAAAATTGCAGAAAGGAAGGAGAATTAACCGGAGAAATAGACAATTATTGAAATAAGGAGGGTGAGAATGCAATCGGGATTTTCTACAAAAAGGGTGATAATCGGGCCGGATGGTTTTAAAAAGGTCGTGGACATTGCATCGCCAAATAAAGTAGGGCTTCCCAATGGACAAATAGATTCAACTGAGCTTGCCGAAATAAAGCCTGGGAATAGCTTTGAAATAAAGGACACGGTTTATTACGTTTTAAACTGCGATACTTACGATTACGTGATGCATTACTTAAAGCGCAAGACGCAGGTTGTCTATCCCAAGGAAGGTGCTTATATTCTCATGCGTCTTGATGTCTTCCCTGGAAAGCGCGTAGGCGAGGCGGGGACAGGCTCTGGAGCTTTTACGCTATGCCTTTCTAGGGCTGTGGGACCTCAGGGCCAAGTGTATACCTACGAACAGCGAGAGGATTTTTACAAGCTTGCAGAAAAAAATTTAAAAGACTTTTTGGAATTCGATAACGTAATAATGTATAATAAGTCTATTGAGGAAGGTATTCAGGAAAGAGATTTAGATGCCTTTTTTCTAGATGTACGAGAACCGTGGGAAGTTATACAAATAGTACGGGAAGCGCTAAAGCCGGCAGGACACCTTGGGATTATCGTTCCTACTACAAACCAGGTTTCCCAAACTTTAATCTCTTTAGAAAAGAACAGCTTCTATATTTCGGAAGTTGTGGAGATCATGATGAGAAAATATAAACTAGTGCCTGAAAGGCTAAGGCCCAAAGATCTAATGGTAGGCCACACCGGTTATTTAATTTTTGCAAGAAAATTGGGCGAATGAGCAACACTGTACAAAGTAAGAGTTTTTCTTTATCGTTTTCTCATAATTCATCGATTACCTCGATTTTTTAAATAGTTTTTCCAATTCTGTTTTAAAGCAGCAACAATTTCATCGTGTTTGCTGCTGTAGATGATTTTTTCGCGGTAGGCACGAGCGAAGGCAGACCGGGCTTCAGCATAGGCAACTTTAAAGGTGGCAACTAATTAAAGAGTTTTGCAGGGTTTCTCGGACCAGAGGAGTTTCCTTATCGGTTGATATACAGTTTAACTAATGCGCTTGTATCAAGATATACAATCATTCCCTGACCTCTGATACGAAATCTAAAACACTTCTAGACTCTAAATTGCAATATTAAATGCAACACTTTTTGAAAAAAGTATGATATAGATATCCAAATTTTTACTTTTTCATTTGTAAAACCTTATGGTGTCAAGGAAAGGGTGGAGATTTTCGAGCGTAAGCGAGAAAATACTACCCGACCTTGACACCATTTAACAGATGATATAATTGTTTCCAAGCCAGTTGGCATACCTGCCCAATTGGCCTTAATTGTATTCTATCATCCTAACTCTTTCGATCTCTACGTGAGCTTACTTCAACAAATAGTCCTTCTAATGTTTTGCCTTTTCTCTTACAGATTTCTAACAGTTCCCTGTAGAAACATTCGTCTTTGCCTCTCATTGCTTCCCCTTTCCCATGACGAGTAAGGATGGCTAAAATATGCTTCGCTTTTCAAGCTCTCTAAAAGGGCTGACAGCTCACTAAACTCTGAACCGTTATCAGCTGTTATGCTCTTGAATACCTCTTCAAATATCTCCCCATAGTAAGCTTTAAGCCCCATAAACACTCTCTTTACTGCCCGACTCTCCTTCGATCCTAAAAGAAATATATGCTCGTACCTGGTCTTCCTTTCTGTCAGTGTCAAAAGTACCACATCACCAGAGCGTTTGCCTACTACAGTATCTATTTCCCAGTGCCCAAATTCTTCCCGTGTCTCTACTTCCTTTGGCCTTAAATCTATGCTTTTCCCCTTGATCCGTTTAGGAACCCTCTTCTTTGCCTTTTTCGTTGGCTTTAGTCTCGGTTTAATCAGCAAGTCGATATTGCGCACTTTAAGTAGTCCTCTGTCTATATAGTTATACAGAGTTTTAGTACAAACAATAGGTTTGTCTTTCCACTCAGGGTTTCTTTTGCAATATCCCACTATAGCGTCTGGAGCCCAGGGCTTCTCCTGGAGCATCTTTTCTTCAGCAAATTTGATAAAGGCTATAACCAAGGGTAGTTTTAGTTTAGCACCACAATGTTTTCGCCTTTTTTCGTATATTGCCTGTCCTGCTTCGGGGAAATATGCGTGGTAAGTAGATAAATCAGACTTAAGCTGGGTAACGGTTCCACGCTTAATTTCCCTACTGATAGTACTAGGAGCCCTAGCCAACTGTTTCGCTATGTAACGGATGCTTTTGCCTTCTTTAAGCAGAGCAGCAATTTTTCCTCTTTCATAAGCATTTAGGTGTTTAAAAGAGCAACGTTTTGTGGTACAATTGTAATTAGTCATAGTGAACTTCCTGTATGATTAGTTTGTTTTGGATATCTATATCATACAGGAGGATTTTTTACTATGGTCTTATTATTTTTTTGGTGTTGCATTTAATTTTACAACGAACCATAAATAAATATCTTAGGTTTTGAGCAAATTTTGAGGTGATTTAACAAAAAAAGTATGGTAAAATAATTCTGAATGCCATAAGTTAAAGTATAATTTCAAAGAAGGGGTGATACATAGTTGAACGTAATTCTGGACAAGTTAAAGGAGGTACTACACACTGTTCTACCCATTACAGCAATAGTTCTCATATTGCATTTTACATTGACGCCGCTGGAAACGCATCTGATTTTAAAGTTTCTCGTTGGTACATTACTCATCATCATAGGCTTATCGGTATTTCTACTTGGAGTTGATGTAGGAATTACTCCCATTGGCACTGCCATAGGGTCGGCCATTATAAAGACGAACAAAATATTGGTGGTAATTAGTGTAGGTTTCGTGCTTGGTTTTTTCATTTCTGCTGCCGAACCTGATCTGCATATACTAGCAAGGCAGGTGGATATGGTTACATCCGGTCAAGTTTCAAAGATGGGGATAGTTGTGGCCGTTTCGATTGGCTTTGGGATCATGATTGCTCTTGGCTTTGCAAGAATAGTATATAACGTTTCCCTGCGAACTGTATTTACTGTGATGTATGGGATAGTCTTTATATTGGCTTTATTTTCATCTCCTGCATTTTTGGCCATATCGTTTGACGCCTGCGGTGCTGCCACCGGCGCTTTAGCCGTTCCTTTCATCTTGGCGCTTGCAATGGGCGTTTCGATGCCAAAAAAGGACAGCAAAGCCTCCGAACGGGACAGTTTTGGATTGGTGTGTATTGCGTCCATAGGCGCTATATTGGGAGTTTTAATTATGGATATAGCTTCGAATGCAGGCGAGATAACGGGTGCACTAGAGGCTAATGCCCTGGCGTCTGAGTCTATTATAGATCCCTTTATTGAGGAGCTACCCAAAGTTACCCGTGATGTGTTTTTGGCATTGTTGCCTATATTGCTTACCCTGTTCATATTTCAAATATTTTCATCCGGCTTTTCAAGGAGAGCCTTTAGGAAGGTATTGATGGGGCTTTTATTCGCCTTTGTAGGGCTGGTGCTGTTTATGGACGGCGTCAATGCCGGTTTTATGGACGTAGGAAGTATTGTGGGATATAGGGTTGCCATGCTGGATAACAAAGCGTATATCCTGATAATCGGTTTCATACTGGGATTTGTTACTGTACTGGCCGAGCCGGCCGTACACGTTTTGATGCACCAGATTGAAGATGCTACCAGCGGCTACATTAAGAGAAGTCTAGTAATGGTTGCCCTTTCATTAGGAATCGGAGTTGCGGTGGCCTTATCGGTGTTGAGGATACTGGTTCCTGGCATTCAACTCTGGCATTATTTATTGCCTTCTTATATAATAGCAATAGCACTTATGTATTTCGTTCCGGAACTTTTTATCGGTATTGCTTTCGATTCGGGCAGCGTAGCTTCAGGACCCATGACCGCCACCTTTATGTTGGCCTTTATACAGGGGGCTGCCGAAGCGGTAGAAGGCGCTAATGTACTGGTGGATGGATTTGGAATGATTGCGATGGTGGCATCCATGCCGCTTATTGCTTTGCAGATATTAGGACTTGTATATAAAGTGAAATCCCGGAAGGAGGCATAAACATTCATGACAGTTTGTTCCAATGCCACGGGTTTTGGATTGATATGCGTCATAGTGAATTTCGGCGTGGGCAGCAAGGTGTTGCAAACAGCAAAAAAACATGGTATGACAGGAGGGACGGTATTTTTAGGAAGAGGTACCGTTAAAAGCCATGTACTGGAACTTTTGGGCATAACCGATGAGCGTAAAGAGATAGTAGTAATGGCTGCTGATAGAAAAACTGCGGATGAAGTGGCAGAATTTCTAAATGAGCATTTTCATTTTGAAAAGCCGCACCATGGCATAGCCTTTACTATGCCGGTTTGTGATATAATAGGGTCAACTGTCTATAAGCATGATGAAATTCACATGGAGGGGAGCGAAGACAAGGTGTCTTACAATCTAGTGGTTACGATTGTAGATAGGGGTAAAGGAGAGGAGGTGGTGGAGGCTTCCAGAAAGGCTGGAGCCAAGGGCGCCACTATAGTGAACGCAAGGGGTGCGGGCATTCACGAGACCAGCAAGGTCTTTGCCATGGAAATCGAGCCAGAAAAGGAAATGGTGCTTATCCTGGTAAAGAGCGATATTGCCGAAGCGGTTGTCTCGTCCATAAGAGAACATCTCGAGATAGATCAGCCCGGTAAAGGCATAATTTTTGTACAAAGCGTGAACAAGACCTATGGCTTGCATGAATGATTCTTTTTTTAGATGATAGGTTGAAGAGGTAGGCCTTTATATCACAATTATTGTGACAATAAAGGCCTACTTGTATTATTGGATACAGAGCTTTGCTGAAAATAACTTATTAAGTTAGGTCCAAATGATTTTTATGCCAAAATCAGGGAAGCATGTTGCAGAAAAGGGCGTTTATATGCAAAAGGAGTATATGATAAATTTTGATGTTACTGTATCTTTATCCCATTTTGTGATAAACTTAATAGGTGGAGAAGGAGGTGTCATCAAGTGGGTGAGATCCTTTCGGTTTACCTGATGCCTCATCCTCCCATTATTATTCCGGAGGTTGGCAAAGGTGAAGAGAGAAAGGCGCAAAGCACGCTAGAGGCCATGGAAGCATGCGCCAAGCATATAGAGGAAAAGAAGCCCCATACCATAATACTCATCACTCCTCACGGACCGATGTTTCGCGATGCCATAGCTGTCATGGCTGTACCGCGTCTGACAGGGAATTTCGCAAGGTTTGGCGCTGCAGGCGTGAGGATGTCTTTTGAAAACGATGTTGAGCTAGCCAGGGCCATCATGGATAGCGCTGAGCGTTCAAATATACCCTGTATAGGGATTGACGGCAATATGGCATCCGAATACGGCATATCGACGGCCATGGACTGGGGCGCCCTGGTGCCCTTATATTTCGTGATTAAGCAGTATAGCGACTTTAAGCTGGTGCATATCACATATGCGCCCTTATCGTATGAGAAGTTGTATGCCTTTGGGAAAGTTATTCAAGAAGTTGTACATGCCTGCCAAAGGGATGTGAGCGTGATTGCCAGCGGCGACCTATCCCATCGGTTGAGCCAGGACGGGCCTTATGGCTTTAATCCAATGGGACCTAAGCTGGATAAGCAGATAATATCGCTTATTGAGAACGGCGATGTTGAGGGGTTCTTCAATTTAGATCCCGTGATGATTGAAGAAGGTGGCGAGTGTGGCCTTCGTTCCATCATTATAGCCTTAGGAACGCTGGATGGCTATGAGTTGTATCCCAGGGTTTTATCCTATGAGGGGCCCTTTGGAGTGGGATACGGTGTGGCCATATTGGAAAAGGGCGAATTGAATTCCGCACGGCTTCTTGTGAACAGGCTATTTGAGAAAAAGCATCAGCGGATGCAAAAGGTGCGTCAAAACGAAGACCCTTATGTCCGTCTGGCCAGGCGTTCACTTGAATCATATATACGTACCGGCAAGGTAATCGAACCGGATGATGACCTTCCCAGAGAAATGTTGGACAATAGAGCTGGAGTTTTTGTTTCCATAAAAAAGGATGGACAGCTGCGCGGATGTATTGGCACCATCGAGGCTACCCGAAGGAATATCGCAGAGGAGATCATCTATAATGCTATAAGCGCTGGGGTACACGATCCGCGGTTCATCCCTGTGGATGAGAGTGAGCTGGAGGATTTGGTGTATTCGGTTGACGTCTTAAAGAAACCAGAGCCCGTCAACTCCATAGATGAGCTTGATGCAAAGAGATATGGAGTAATAGTTAGGAGCAGACATAGATCGGGGTTGCTATTGCCTGACCTAGAAGGGGTTGATACGCCTCAGCAGCAGATTGAAATTGCGCTGCGGAAGGCAGGAATACGTCCCGACGAAAGCTACACTATAGAGCGTTTTGAGGTGGAACGCCACAAATAAGATGTAACGACGCGGCTGTCACTAAAAGCCTTAGAAGGTGTAAGGAATATGAGGGAAGCGCTGTTTTATACCATGGAAGGGGACAAGATAAGATGCAATCTTTGCCCCCATGAATGCCTGATTCCGGAAGGGAAAAGCGGCCTTTGCAGGCAAAGGAAGCATGTAAACGGCACGCTGATAGCGGAAGGGTATGCAATGGTCTCTTCAATAGCCATGGATCCTATAGAGAAGAAACCTTTATATCATTTTTATCCGGGCAGCTTCATACTTTCAGTAGGTGGATTGTGGTGCAATCTTCGCTGTTCCTTCTGTCAAAACTGGCATATTGCCCATAGGGAGCAACCTACCGTATTTGTAGCTCCTGATAAATTGGTTGAAATGGCAATTGAACATAATAGCATAGGTATCGCTTTTACTTATAACGAACCAATTATCTGGTACGAATACATCCTGGATACGGCGCAGCTTTGCAAACAGAAGGATTTGAAGGTAGTATTGGTTACCAATGGCTTCGTCCAAGTTGAGCCTCTAAAGGATTTACTGCTGTATGTCGATGCTTTTAATATAGATGTCAAGGCGTTTAACGAACAGTTTTACAGGAAAATCTGCGGGGGTAACCTGTCTGCAGTTAAAAGAGTGGTGGAGCAGGCTGCCGGGAAGGCCCACGTTGAAATAACCACCCTGATCATCGGGGGGCTCAATGACGACAAAGAGGAAATAAGAGAGCTGGCGCGCTGGCTCAGTGGGATTGATAAAAACATTCCGCTGCACCTTTCCCGGTATTATCCTAACTATCGTATGCAGCTTCCACCTACCCCTGTCACTACTCTTTATGAGCTGAGAGATGTGGCCAGAGAATATCTCAACTTTGTCTATATAGGTAATGTGATAGGAGCAGATAACAACACCTATTGTCCTGAATGTGGGCAGAAGATAGTCGACCGTGGATACGTGATAAGGGTAATGGGATTGAAGGACAAAAGATGCATCAATTGTGGAATAGCCATTCCGATTGTCATGTGAATGCTGCTTTACGGAGAACGTCATAAAGATTGTTGATGGTTCTTTTAAAAGCCATAGCGGTTGGTATATAATAATATTAGCTGGAATGGTGCGTCTGTTTTGGAGGTTAGAGTGGGTATTGTTGTATGGAAACGGCATAAGTTGCAAGGGGTGGAAATATGTGGGCCTGGCTTTCAAACATCATCTCCTATATGAAACCGTACTTTCAATTTCCCGATATCATACGTCACATCGTGGATGTAGCCATTGTAGCATATGCTCTATATAAGTTAATGCTGCTTATACGTGAGACGCGAGCAGAGCAGGTTTTAAAGGGACTAGCAATATTATTGTTTGCTACCTGGATGAGCAATATTCTGAATCTAAGTACTGTCCATATGATCCTCCGCAACACTGCGCAGTTGGGCGTAATCGCTTTGCTGATCGTCTTTCAACCTGAATTGAGAAGGGCTTTGGAGCAGATAGGTAGAGGAAGGATATTTGACAAGGTGATGTTTACCCAAAACGATGAGGATGTCACCGAGGTCATAGAGAATATAGTGGGAGCTGTTCAAAATCTATCATCTAGCCGTACTGGTGCGTTGATCGTTATCGAAAGGAAGACAGGCCTAAATGATGTGGTGGAGACGGGAGTGCGTTTGGATGCCAGGCTGACGAGGGAACTGCTGGAAAATATCTTTGTGCCCAACACACCCCTGCACGACGGTGCCGTTATAGTAAGGGAATCGCGTATAGTAGCTGCGGGCTGTTTTTTGCCGCTTACCGAAAACCCAAATTTGAGCAAACAGCTGGGTACGCGCCATAGGGCGGCGTTGGGCATTTCTGAAGCATCCGATGCATTGGCTATAATCGTCTCAGAAGAAACGGGTATTGTTTCAATTGCCAGCGATGGAAAGCTGACCCGGTATCTGGACGCTGAAGGATTGCGCGGCATTTTAGAAAAAATATATGTAAAGGAAAAAGAATTAAAACCCTTTAGTTTGATAAAGCGGAGGTCAAAGGATGCATAGCAAACTAGGTAAGAACTTTGCTTTGAAGTTCATTTCGGTCATCATCGCCATCATACTATGGCTTATAGCGATAAGGGAGCAAAATCCTGAAATTTCCAGAAGCTACGATAACGTTCCAGTAAAAATAGTCAATGAGGATAAATTCAAGGAAAAAGGGCTTACATTGGTGTATGATATACCCAGTGAAGTGAGCATTTCGGTGAAAGGGCGTACGCGGGATCTGGAAAAAATAGATATCGAACAGTTGGAAGGCGCGATTGACCTTTCTGAGATTAACGAGCCAGGGGAATACAGGCTGTTTGTGGATATTAAGGGGTTGCCTTCGGGGGTTACTTTGAGGCGCAAGCCCGAAATCATCGTTAAAACTGATTATTTGGTACACAAAGATGTTGTTGTAACGCCCGATGTCATTGTAAAAGAAGCTAAAGGATATCTAGCGTTTCCTTACAGGTTGAAGCCTTCTAATACTGTAAGAGTATCAGGGCCTGAGAATCTTATCAAACGGATATATAGGGCTACGGTGTCCTTAGAGATTTCCGATGTATCTTCTACTGTCGAATACTCGTTGCCGGTTTTGTTGCTGGATGAGGATGGGCGAATGATCGAATCAAAATACATTAATATCAATCCACGGTATGTAATAATTACGGTGCCGGTTTATCCCTTAAAAGTCTTGCCAGTAAAGCCGAATATCGCTGGTGTACCCAACGAGAATTATGAGATTGAGGGCATAGAAGTTTATCCACAAGAGGTAACTGTCAGCGGGGATAAATCTATTCTGGACAAGATGGATTCTATAGGAACTCAGGTGATGGATATAGAAGGTGCTACTGCTGATGTGAAGCAGACTTTAAAGCTTCAAAAATACGAAGGTGTCACTATAGCACCTTCCAGTCCAAACGAAGTGGAGGTTGTGGTGAGAATCAGGGAGAAAAACATACAGCGAAGCTTAACCATTAATAACATTGAAGTGATCAACGTGCCAGAGGATAGCGAGGTTGAACTGGAACCCACCAGCGCTGAAATAGTCCTTGGCGGGCCAGCGACCATAATAAATAGCGTGGACGAAAATAGTATAAAAGCATATGTAGACCTTGCCAATATCTCTCGAGGAGAACACAGGTTAAAAATCATGGCGGATATACCTCCAGGGACTGAATTGATAGAGATCAAGCCTGCTGAGGTGACGGTTAATGTGAAATAAAGCCACCTTCCTGCAGGTGGCTTTTGTTAAAAGAATTTGCGTATCCCTGTTTCAATTTCGAACTTGGCACGCAACAGCACCTGGTTTATTTCCTCTGCCTTGACCGGCTTGAGGATGTAATCATATGCGCCTACCCTCATGGCCTGACGGAGATACTCAAAATTGTCGTAATTGCTAACGATTACGTATTTGATGTCGGGCCATCTTTTTTTAGCGGTTTCTATAAAGGTTATGCCATCCATTTTAGGCATGCGTATTTCAGTAAAGATAACATGAGGCGATACATGTGGCAATAAGGCCAATGCCTCTTCGCCATTATTGGCTTCGCCCACCAGTTCAAAATCGTTCTCTACCCATTTGATTTTGCTGTCGATATCCCTTCGTGCTTCATAACTGCTGTCCACCATCATAACGCGCAACACCATAGCCTTCATCCTTTCTGTCGTTTAGTAGTAACCATGCCAGTCCAATTATAGCATTTATATATCGAGTTGAAAATCCAGTTTTATAATTTCTTTATAGATAAGAAGCAGGACTTTTGTCCTGCTTCTTTGCATCACAAAGATAATAGATGTTGATTTGTTCACATATTTTTCAAAGTACCATTAAGTGTTGTTCAGCTTTGAAGAATATAATACCCATTGAAAGGGGTAGAAGGGAGGTTTAACAAGGGGATGAATGATAGAAATTCGGTGAATTATGTTTTCAAACGCGCCGAAAAGAAATACCTGCTGAGCCGAGATAAATACATATCGTTGCTTGAGCGCATTAAAGAATATTTTGAGCCTGATGTCAATAGCGGATTTAAATTGACCCATTTTTAACAGATAAAATTTGACCCACCCTGGCTTTTTTAAAAACTAGACGCTATTACGCGGGCTAGCATATAGCCCGGTTTTTAGCCTGTCCTTTAGGCGGTAGCTGTTGCCCCTTATGTTGATTATATGGGCATGATGTAATAATCTGTCCAATACCGCAGTTGCAAGTACAGGATCGCCCATAAGTTCTCCCCATTCCCCAAACCCTTTATTGCTCGTCAGAATTATGCTCCCTTTCTCGTAACGGGCACTTACTAGCTGGAAAAAGAGATTCGCACCCAGACCATCTAAGGGAAGATATCCCACTTCGTCAATTACGAGAAGTTTTGGCCTCGTATATATCCTCAAGCGCTTCTCCAATCGATTCTCTTCATAAGCCTTCTTGAGGTCCTCAATAAGCCTTGTAAGGCTGCTAAAATAAACCGATATCCCCTGCGACAGAGCTTCTATGGCAAGCCCTATAGCCAGGTGTGTTTTCCCCACTCCAGGCGGACCAAGAAATATTACGTTCTCTGCCCGGCAAATAAAAGCCATTGTTGCAAGTTCCTTTATCAGTTTCTCGTCAATACTGGGTTGAAAGGTAAAGTCGAATTCCTCTAAAGTCTTCCTATACGGCAGCCGGGCAAGCTTCGTCCTTACCTCCATATTACGTCTCTGCCTTTCAACAACTTCTGCTTCAAGAAGGCCATTTAGAAAGTCAATGTACGTACTATTTTCACGCTGGGCCTTCTCAAGGAGGGCATCAAGATAAATTGCAGCATTTGAAAGGCCTAACTCTTCAAGACGCACTCGTGCTTTCTCAAACTCTATCATATCCTATCTACCTCCAAAAGACTCTGATAAACCCCCAGAGAACGCTTCTCCACTTCTAGAGAAGACACCTTAATCGCTATCGGCTTTGGATATATCATGCCCTCCGCTTCTTTAAGCCCCTTGTACTGGTCTTTAAGAAAAACGACTCCCCTTGAGCGATATCGCTTTTCGTGAGTTGCTATCACCTTCCCTTCGTAAAGAATTTCTATTTTGCCATTTCTCTCCCTTACAACCACCTCTTTCCCACTGTATTGCCATGGTACACCATACCTCACACCACCAAAGCTCAGCAGGCCATCCTTGTGAACTTTCCTCACCTCTTCCATGAATCTCTGGTATTTATCAGGGGCGGGTAGGGGTTTAAGGTTTTCTTCCTTTAAACGGTCAATAGGTCTTTCTCCAGTTGTACCGTGTATCCTCTTGTTTTTCCTGTCACACCATTCTATCGCCTGACGGTTTAGGTCTCCATAGTCTGTAAACCTCCTGCCCGGCAAGAAATTATCTTTAACAAATCCTATACCACTCTCCACCTTGCCTTTGGTCTGTGGACGCCGTGCCCTGCATACCCTCGGCACAAAACCAAGAGTCGCAGCAAAATCCTTAAAAGTAGCATTCCATATCGGCCTGTTGTTCTCATCAACACCAAGTATTACGGTTTTCATCCTGTCTGTGAGCACTATATCAGTTACTCCACCAAAATATTCAAATCCGTGAATGAGGCAGCAAATGAAAGTATGGACATTGCAGCGGTTTGTAAATTCCACGTATATAGCCCTCGAATACCCTAACACCATAACAAAGATATAAAGTTTACGCACCTCGCCAGTTTCCTCGTCAATGTAAGTATATTCACCCCAGTCAACCTGAGTTTGCTGGCCGGGGTTAGTCTCATAGCGGCACACAGCAGGAATCTGTTTAGGAGGCCTAAACGGCCTTACATAATCCCTTAGAATAGTACGGCCACCAGTATAACCTTCCTCTTTAATCCTTTCATAAATGACCTCGCAGTTGAATATACCTGAATTTATCATCTGTTGAATAGTATCCTTGTAAGGATCAAGCTTTGAACCCCTTTTAGGATGCGGTTTCCTTTGAGGAATATCGTTTGCTCTCAGGTATTTTCTTACAGTATTTCTTGAAAGGCCAGTCTCTTTAGCGATTGCACGAATGCTCTTGCCCTTTGCTTTTAATTCGTGTAACATGATAATAGATCCACTCCCTAGCATTTATTTCCCTCCGATTCTTTGTAGGATTAATCAGAGGGATAATTCGCCAGGGGGTGGGTCAATTCCTTTTCGTTGCTCCTGGGTCAATTATACACCGGCGGTGACACTTATAAATGCAATAAACTATACAGGGGAAGATAAAAAAGTAGTGGTAAAACAAACAATAAGCCGAGATGAGGTAAAAGTGGAGGTAACAGATACTGGAGAGGGAATAGCGCCTGAGGATTTACCATATGTATGGGATAGATATTATAAAGTCGATAAAAATCACAAGCGGGCAGTAACAGGGACAGGCATAGGATTGTCGATTGTAAAATCCATTATGGAAATGCACGGTACCAAATACGGAGTAGTTTCAGAGGTCGATGAGGGTAGCACATTTTGGTTCAGTTTGAAAAGGTATAAGTAGATTAATGCCGGATTTATTGCTTTTAATGTGGTTTAATGGTATCATATTGGCTATAAAAATATGTCAACTGAACAAGGCAAAGGGCGTTTATACAAAGCCTTGGGAGTGAGCCGAGTGAGGTACCGAGGCCACTGGATGGAACAAGTCTTGGTGCCAGTAGCGGAAGCTACAGGCTGTGGCGAGTTCTCAAGGTAGCGGTGGTGATGCCACTCTCTTTCTCGAGAAGGTATTAAGAGATGTCTCTGTCCTGAGGAGGGTGATGTACTCAGGGCAAGTGGGGGGACCCGGATAAGGGCGCAAGTTCCTGCTTCTTGGGGCAGGGGCTATGGTTGTCCCAAATACCGCCTGCTGGGGATGGGACAACTTGAAAGGCGGTAAGAAATACCCCAGCCGTCTAAACTTGGTGGAGTTTTGAACAGTTTAGATGACCAGGAAAAACTATGATTGATAGGGAAGTAGAACTCATTATAAAGTATTCGTATCCAAAACTGGCAATGGAAGAGTATTTTGAGGCGCGATCATTAATTTTTAACAACCTTGCCGAAGCAGACATAAAAGTGCTGAAAGAGGAAAAGAAAAACGCTTTAAATAAAGTGATAAACAAGATATCGAAGCGAATTATTGGTACCCGACAGGTGATAGACGGGTCGTTAAAAGAGGATAGGGTAATGCCTGAAGAAATACAGGATATAATTACACGAATAAAGGTTACAAACCAGGTAGAGGGGCAGTCGATCCAGGATGGATTTTTTATAAACATCCCTGTGAAGGGATATTACTGCCTGCTTGTGCAGAAGCAGAGATTAGCAGTATTTGAGATGTATGTAAACATGGACGAAACAACGTTTATCAAGGTAAACAGGAAACTGGCGCTGTACAGTGAAGAGGACTATTCAATAGCATTGAAAAAGCCGGATAATTCTGAAGGAATAGCCATAGTGGACAGAGAATCCGCCACTGGGATCAAGGGAGAACGTTTGACGCTCGTTACGTATTTTAACAGGGATTATTACTATATAGACACTTTAGAAAAATATGGCATTAAACTATTGTATTAGCGATTTTTGGGGGAAGCAAAAGTGGATTATGATGAACTAAAAGGGCTGATAAGTGAAGCTAACATACAGATGCATGAAAATGAGGACTGCTCCGAGATAGCGGAAAAGGTGATGAAATTACTGGATAAATTGCCTGGGGAAAAGAAAAAGATAACGTTTATTGCGCCGAAAGAGGGGCACCGGCTGGCGTTTTTTAGAACGCCGGACAATAAATCCGAGGAGCTGTACATTTATCACGTAGTTGTGCAGTATGAAGGGTATATAATTGATTTGCAGTCAAGCAAAAAGGTATACAAAGCAGAAGATTATGTGGGAGAGATAACTGCTCTCAATGAGGGGGTATCAATAAAAGAGTACGATGAGGATATATCACCATATATAGACGTAACAAATATGAAGTTGATTCTTCCATAAGCAAAACGAAAAAATTACATTTTTTACTGTGGGAAAAGGGTGGGGAAAACCAATTTCCAGAAAATGAAAAGCCCTGTAACCGCTTTGTTACAGGGTTTTGGTGCGCCTGGCGGGACTCGAACCCGCGACCTTTCGATTCGGAGTCGAACACTCTATCCCCTGAGCTACAGGCGCCCGTCAAGGATAATTATAGCATACAAACAACGGCAAATCAATATTTGACTTAAACGGTGTGGAGTTGTTGAATATTTTTCCAATTAAGCTATAATTAAGACAAAGACTGTTCTTCTCTTTCTTTAAGGCCATGGCAGCAAACGTCAAAATAGAGTTTCCTCTGATGATGTAAGCAAGCACATTCGATTTTTACATCTTCAAGCAGATTAGATTGGCGTTCTTAAATTATAGCTTTGGGGGGATTTATATGGATTTACAGGAATTTAAAAATCCGGCACCTATTTATCGGCCTGCGCCTTTTTGGAGCTGGAACGATAAGCTGGACAAAGAAGAGCTGAAAAGGCAGATAAGCGAGATGGCTCAAAAAGGCTGGGGAGGGTATTTCATGCACTCCCGCGTGGGCCTTGTGACTGGATACCTCTCACAGCAGTGGATGGAAATGGTTCGCACGTGTGCGCAGCATGCGAGGGCCACCCAAACCTTTGCATGGCTGTACGACGAAGACAAATGGCCTTCGGGCTTTGCAGGCGGCGAAGTGCCTACCGCCAGTGAAGAGTACAGGAGCCGCACACTGGTGCTGCTCAAAAAGGAGGAGTTGACCGAGAACGATACGGTGCTTGCAGAATACGTCCATGAAGGCGATACCTATTACATATGCAAGAGGGTGTCAACGCTGGGGAACGCTTGGTTCAACGGTACGTGCTATGTGGACTTGATGAACCCTGAAGCGGTTAAAGCCTTCATTGACTGCACACATGAACGATACAAGGAAGCTTGCGGGGAATACTTTGGAAAAGAAATCCCAGGTATATTCACGGATGAACCATGCTACCTTATGGCAGGACACTACAACGTTCCAGCATTGCCCTGGTCAGAATGCCTTCCGCCGTTCTTCAAAGACCTGAAAGGCTACGATATTGAGGAGCACCTGCATGAGCTGTTCTTTGATGTAGATGATTACCGCAAAGTTCGTTTTGACTTTTTTGATGCCGCAACCCGCTTATTCCTTGAAAGTTTTACCAAAGAGTATTATACATGGTGCGAAAATAACAACCTGAAGATGACCGGCCACTTCATGGCTGAGGATACGCTGGTTTCCCAGCTTCAGTGGATCGGCGCTGCTATGCCGCATTACGAGTTTATGCACTGGCCTGGGATCGACAAGCTGGGAAGGCATGTTGACCAGCTGGTCACGGTAAAACAGGTCACATCTGTTGTCGATCAGCTGGGCAAGGAAAGGGCCTTTTGCGAGGTGTTTGGCTGCATAGGCCAGCAATCCAGCTTTTACCACAGGAAGTGGATAGCTGACTGGCAGGCTGCGCTGGGCATAAGCTTTGTAAACCACCATCTGTCGCTTTATTCGATGCGGGGTGAAAGGAAGAGGGACTATCCACCCAACTTCTACTACCAGCAGCCGTGGTGGGAAAATGAAAGGCAGTTCGGCGATTATATAGGCCGCCTGTGCTACGCCGTGTCCCAGGGCAAGAGGGATGTTGATATACTGGTTTTGCATCCCATCGCCAGCGTATGGAGCGAATATTCGCCATTGCACAGGTATAACAACTATGCGATAGAAAAGGGAGTATACGATGAGCCATTTACAAACCTTTCCAAAACGCTCATGGCTAATAAGCTGGATTTCCATTATGGCGATGAGATGATAATGGAGAAATATGCTAAGGTCGTAGATGGCAAGCTTGTAATAGGGCAGCATTCATATTCTACGGTGGTAGTTCCGCCGGCTCTGACACTGCGCTCATCCACCGTCAGGCTTTTGAAGGAGTTCGCACAGGCAGCCGGCCCAGACAGGCTGATATTCATGTATCCGATGCCCGAAAGGATCGATGGAAAGGTAGCTGCCATCGATTGGCCAGAGGGCATACACAGGGTGAAGACCGTAAGCGACGTGATTTTCATACTTGATGGTTATTACAAAGATAGAATTAAAATCATAGACGAGGCAACCGGTTCCAATGCCCATAAGGTTTTATGCCATCAACGTAGCTTGAGCCAGGGCAGGCTGCTGTTTTTGGCCAACACCGATGAGAAGCGAGAGGTTTGGGCCAAAGTTTCTGTGCCTGGTCAGGGTACGCCTCTCATTTTGGATTTGATGTCAGGGGAGGTATTCCGCCTGCCGGCGGTTTGGCGCGATGGCCGAATTGAATTCAAGGTCAGGTTCTATCCTGCTGGAAGCCTTCTCATTCTGCTGCCCAATGCCGAAATTCCAGCTAAACCAGCACCCGCCTATCTGGACAGCGGAGTGCAGCTGGTTGAGCAACCCCTTGCATTGCAGTTTGTACGTGATTGGGAGGTATCGGTTCTTGAACAAAACGTAATGCCCATTAACGACGTTACCCTGTATCTGGATGGCAAATTGGTGGCGCAGGATGAACCTGTTACCAAGGTGCTGCATCAGTGGTTTTACAAAGCGCCTGAGGGGACGCCGTTCAGAGCCGAATACATCTTTGAGGTACTGAACCTTCCAGAGGGTGAAGTATTTGCAGCCATAGAGGTGGCCGAAAACCTGGATAGGATTACCTGCAACGGGGTAGAGGTAAAGCCGCTCAAACGCAGGGGAGAGATGGGAGCCTTTGATCCGCAAAAGAGCTGGAAAGATGTGAATTTCACCAAGGTACCGCTGACCGGGACTTTGGTGAAGGGCAAAAACAAACTGGTGCTTGAAGGCAAGAAGTCCAACAACATAACCGGGCCGGGGACGCATTTGCGGGTTGAAGATTTTAAAAGCCATGCACCCACCGAGGTAGAAGCGGTGTACATCGTGGGAGACTTTGCGGTGGTGGATGATGATAAGGTGAAGTTTGCGATAGACGGATGCATCAGCGTGTCCAACTGTGGCAACCTTACTGTTTCCGGATATCCGTTCTATGCCGGTAAAGCCGAGTTCAAGTCGTGTGTGGACCTCAAGGCCGATGTCATTGAAGAAGGAAAGAGGATATACTTGAAGATAAACGATGTGGAGGCTGCCTGCATTGAGCTCTATGTCAATGGGGAATATTGTGGGGTAAAATACTGGCGTCCTTATGTATTCGATGTGACGGAATTTATAAGGGCGGGGCAGAATGAGATAAAGCTGGTGGCAGCTACTACGCTTTTTAACCTCATGGGCCCCAATCGTGTTGCAGGAATTGAGGATGCTTTGTTTGTGGGACCGCACACCTTTGTGGATTTCGCTAACTTTACAGAAAGGTATACAGTGCTTCCTTTTGGCATAGGGTCAGCCACCATAATGTTGGGCTGATCTCCTTTGGGCTTTATGGTAGCAGGCCTCCTATCTTTGTAAGCTTTACTTTTCCGTTAAAGAAGATTAAAATATGAAGAAGAAACTATATCGAACGGAAAGGCAGTGGGGAGATGCCTGCTAAAGAGTACGAGATACTTGCCCTTACCATGAGATACTGGTTTGTGCTGCTCATTTTATATATATTTGTGCGCAGCTTGGTTTCCACGGTGCGGTATTTGAGCAACGTCAAGGCAACAGCAGAGGAATCAACCGGCAACATCCCGTTTGTGCTGGTGCTGTTTGCCTTGACGGCTTTTGTCCTTTTGTCGCTAAATGGCAAATTGGATGTTTTGACTTTATTGATGGGCATACTGGTGTGCTCTACTTTTTTGTTTCAATATTTGTTATTGTGTTACCTGTTTGGCGGGATAGACAGATATTTGCTGCTGATGGTTGATACACTGTGTATAGTTGGTTTCATTATGCTTCAGAGGCTGCAGCCCGCTCTTGCATTTCGCCAGGTGGAATGGTTTGGGCTGGGCAGCATTTTTTTATTGCTCACCATCCTATATGTAAAATTCTTCAAGCACTGGGATAAGCTGAACTATCCTTTGATGATTATTGGCCTCGGAGTTTTGATATTGACCCTGGCCATAGGGAAGGAGATAGGCGGGGCAAAAAACTGGATACAAATTTGGAAGTACAACGTGCAGCCCTCAGAGTTTGTAAAGATTATCCTGGTGTTCGTTTTGAGCGCAGATCTGAAAACAAACAAGAACAGGTTAAGGCGCTTACCGGTATTGCTGTTTACGGCGTCCGTGATACTGCTTGTGGTGCTGCAAAAGGACCTTGGAGCAGCATTTCTTTATTTTTGCCTTTTCGTATTTCTTTATTATATAGCCACTTCCGATTGGTTGATAGCCGCTGGCGCTTCTTTCCTGGCTTCTCTGGGCGCCTTTATAAGCTATCATCTATTTGGGCATGTGCGTACCCGTATAGCAGCATGGCGCAATCCCTGGGCAGATGTGGAGAACAAAGGGTATCAAATTGCTCAATCGCTTATAGCCATTGCCAGCGGCGGCTGGGTAGGTTTGGGCTTGGGCTTGGGTTCGCCATATGTAATCCCGGCTTCCAAGACAGATTTTATATTTGCCGCAATTTGCGAAGAGATGGGGATACTAACCGGTGTATCAATAATAGGGCTTTATCTGTTGATAATGGTGAGAGGGGCTGTTATTGCTCTGAGAGCAAAAAAACCGGGAGACACGCTGCTGGCCATGGGAGCCACCATATCCCTTGCCATCCAAAGCTTCACTATCATAGGTGGGGTTGTCAAGTTGATCCCTCTGACGGGGGTTACCATGCCTTTTGTGAGCTATGGAGGTAGTTCCATGCTGGTGAGCTTCGGACTGCTGGGTATAATGCAGGGGATAGCCATTAAAAACAACCAGAAAAAGCAGGACAAGGACGCGCAGCAGCACGGTGAGGAGGATGAACGTTACGATGAGCAAGAGGAAGATTAAAAGAAACACCATCGGCGTGCTCCTGGTCCTTACTGCGCTTTATCTGTCATTGATTGCTTACTTTTGTTATGCCGTGTTGTTCTACGGAAGCAGGTGGTTTGCAGATTCCTATAATACCCGTGTGAAGATGGATGAAACAAATCCTCGGATTATACCCGGTAGTATCATGGATAGAAACGGCGTAGTGCTTGCGGAAACCAAAGACGAACTCGTAAAAAATCCCACAACCGGCAAAGACGAAAAATACTATTTCAGGGTTTATCACAATGAGGCTGCCAGCGTAGCCCACGTTGTCGGGGTCAATCACAGCAAATATGGGCGAATGGGTGTGGAGGCATTCTACATCTATTATCTTATGGGATACAACAACAGCCTCATAGAGAAGATATACCAGAAAGCCTTTTTGCCTCAGGAACGGGGAAACGACGTGGTTCTGACGGTGGACTTCAGGCTTCAGGATTATGTCAGCGGGCTTATGAGAAAGCAGGGTAAGAAAGGAAGCGTGGTATTGATAAATCCCAAAACCGGTGAAATACTTACTATGGTAAGCCATCCCACCTTCAATCCCAATGATATGGAAAGGGTTGACGATGATAGCCTGGTGAATCGAGCCACACAGGGGTTGTATCCGCCTGGCTCTATATTTAAACTGATTACAGCAGCTTCTGCTCTGGAAAACATAGAAGATATACGCCAAAGGAAGTTCAACTGCACTGGAGCCGTTGAGTTTGATGGTGAAAGGATACAGTGTTATAAGGGAGAAGCACATGGCGAGTTGGATTTAACGCAGGCGCTGGTGGTTTCGTGCAATACGACATTTGCAAGCCTGGGAATCGAGATCGAATGGAAGGATTTATTGAAAACAGGCAAAAGATTTGGATTCAACGACGATTTTTTGTTTTCGGATATAAAGGTGAAACCGAGCAGCCTTCCCATTGGCTACAGAACCAGCAAGCAGGAGATGGCCTGGACAGCTATAGGCCAGGGCAAAGTCCTGGTAACCCCCCTTCATATGGCCATGATAGCAGCCACCATAGCCAATGACGGGATTATGATGGAGCCGAAACTCCTGTACAAGGTAGTGGGGCGCAATGGTGATATCCAAAAACAGCTGGAACCCGATGTATACAGGAAAGTTTTGGATAAAGAAAATGCTGAAGCACTGAAAAATATGATGGTCAAGGTGGTCCTGGAGGGTACAGGCAAGCAAGCACAATCAAACAAAATAACAATTGCAGGGAAGACGGGTACGGCTGAAGAAGGCTCAAAGGATGAATCAAACAAGAACATTGCTTGGTTTGTCGGATTTGCTCCTGTTGACAATCCAACGCTGGCCATTGCCGTTTTGCTGGAAGATGTAGGCCAAGGCGAAACTGGGGGAACGCAGGCAGCGCCCCTGGCCAGGAAGGTTCTTGAAAAGGCCGTTGAATTGGGGTATTGATTCTCTTTCCCTCCCCAACTTACGCGAAGGCAACCTACAAACTTGACAAGACAACAGACTTTACTATTGAC
The DNA here is from genome assembly GCA_000526435.1 of Caldicoprobacter oshimai DSM 21659. Taxonomy (GTDB): domain Bacteria; phylum Bacillota; class Clostridia; order Caldicoprobacterales; family Caldicoprobacteraceae; genus Caldicoprobacter; species Caldicoprobacter oshimai. The sequence goes on along the minus strand of JAGB01000001.1, from coordinate 360,366 downwards.
AAGACAACAGTTTAAGGAGTATAATATGTTAACAAATTGACGTTGCTAGTGCTCGTAAGTCCAAGCCGCTGAGCAAGTGGCATCATCTTAAAAGAGTGGGAGGGAGAGGATCCATGGTGAAAACCAGAGACATTGTTGTGGGAGGGTTGCTGGCCGCCGTTGCAATTTTAATTCCCCTGTTGTTTGCAAATACGCCTCTTATGGTGCATATTCCCCCTTTTTCTGCTACCATTGCTTCCCATGTTCCCATTTTATTGTCAATTACCATAAGCCCGGCAGTTGCAGTATTTACAGGTGTTGTATCGGGGTTAGGTTTTGTGCTTAAGACATCACCGGTCATTGGCGCTAGGGCCCTGATGCATGCCATATTTGGTGGGGTGGGGGCGTATGCGTACAAAAGGGGTATGCCATTTTATATGATACTTTTGATGACGGCGCCTCTTCACGGATTGCTGGAGGCATTGGTGGTGCTGCCCTTTGGATTCAGCTTGAACCAGGCATTTGTTGCCGTAGGAATAGGAACTGTGCTTCACCACCTGGTGGATTCAGCCATAACCTTGGTGGTATACAACGCGCTTACGCGGCTGTCGCTTGTAAAGGTGTCCCATCATCTGAGATGAACCTGCAGCTTATTTTAATAGGGTAACCAGGGCAATTTTTGTAAGTATACGCCTCTGGTTTTAATGAGCCTATACAAGGTTCAGCATAGGGAAAGGAGCCATACAAGGTGTGGCTTCTTTTTTTATAGCACAAACTCGAAGAGCGTTTAAAGTTTTAATTGAAAGGTGAATTGTAATGTGAAATGTGCTAAAATAGTTAGGAGACTCAGACTCAGAAAGGCAGTGCAAGGAGTATGGAGTACCTGATGGAAAAGCTGAAGAACCTTCCTGATCATCCGGGAGTATATCTGATGAAGGATGAGGCCGGCGACATCATTTACGTAGGCAAGGCCGTATCGCTCAAAAACAGGGTGAAACAGTATTTTCAGTCTTCCCGTAACCATTCGCCCAAAATCAGGGTGATGGTGAGCCAAATACGGGACTTTGAATATATATTGACCGACTCGGAGCTGGAAGCCCTCATACTGGAATGCAACTTGATAAAGAAGCACAGGCCAAAGTATAACGTTCTGCTCAAGGATGATAAAACCTATCCTTATATAATGGTTACCACTGAAGAGGAATATCCCAGGGTAATCATGACTCGCAGGGTAAAAAAAGACAAAAACAAATACTTTGGCCCTTATACAAGTGCAAAGGCGGTGCGGGAGACCATCGAGCTGCTGCGCAGGATATTCCCTGTAAGGTCGTGCAACAAAAACGTGAAGGAGGGTGTCAGGGAAGGACGGCCTTGTCTGTATTTTCACATAAACCAGTGCCAGGGTCCCTGCCAGGGTAACATCAGCAAAGAAGAGTATCAGGCAATGATCAAGGAGATATGTAAATTTCTTGACGGCAAGCACGACGATTTGCTGCAGGATTTGAGGACCAAGATGGCAGAGGCAGCCAACAACCTGGAATTTGAAAAGGCGGCGCGGTACAGGGATAGGATTGCCGCGATTGAACGCATAAGGGAAAACCAAAAGGTGGTGTACACCTCTTCGGTGGAGGATATGGACGTAATCGCTTTTGCCCAGGGGGATACCAATACTGTGGCCCAGGTGTTTTTCGTACGAAATGGCAAGCTGATCGGCACCGAGCAGTTTGTCCTGGATGATACGCGAGACACCGAACTTAAAGAGGTAATATCGTCGTTCATCAAGCAGTTTTATATTATGTCGTTGTACATCCCCAAGGTCATTTTGGTGCAGGAAGATATAGAGGATGCCGAGGTCATAATGAAGTGGCTGTCTGAGAAAAGGGGCAACCGGGTCTATATCCATGCTCCCAAGAAGGGCGATAAAAAAGAGCTGGTGGATATGGCCCTGCGCAATGCCGAGGATGCTTTGCGTAACCTGGAGGATAAGCTGAAAAGGGAGGAGGCCAGAACTGCGGGGGCTGTTAACCAATTGGCCGAGTATCTTGGGCTAGACAGGCCGCCCTACCGCATAGAGGCGTTTGACATATCCAACATCCAGGGAACTGAAACGGTGGCATCCATGGTTGTGTTCGAAGGAGGAAAACCTAAAAACAGCGACTACCGCAGGTTCAGGATAAAAACGGTTGAGGGACCCAACGACTTTGCCAGCATGGCCGAGGTGATAGAGAGGCGCTTCAGGCGCGGTATGGAAGAGATTGCAGAGCTAAGACAGCAGGGGAAATCTCCAGAGGATGGAAAGTTTTCGAGAATGCCGGATTTGGTGCTCATTGACGGAGGGAAAGGGCAGTTAAATGCTGCTATTGAAGCCCTGCGGAAGCTTGGACTGGAAGATATACCGGTGATCAGCCTGGCCAAAAGGTTGGAAGAGGTATATGTAGAGGGAAAAAGCGATCCGGTCAACATTCCCAAGAATTCGGATGCCCTCCATCTCTTGCAGCGGGTGCGGGATGAGGCACATCGATTTGCTATAAGCTATCACCGTAGCCTGAGGGAGAAGAGCAGGCTGCATTCCGTGTTGGAGGATATCCCCGGAATTGGGCCCAAACGCAGGGCGGCTTTGCTCAAGCGCTTTGGTACGCTAGAGGCCATAAGAAACGCTACGGTAGAGGAGCTAGCCAGCGTGGAGGGTATGAACAGGCAGGCTGCTCAAAACGTCATTGAGTATTTACGCGGACATGAAGAAGCTTAAAAAAGGCTGGACATCGATTTGACTGGCATTATATACTTATTAGCGAGGGGGTGTTTGCATTGAAAAAGCTTTATCTTTCGGAGACCGATAAAAAGATCGCCGGCGTATGTGGCGGGATCGCTGAATACTTCGGCATTGATTCTACTCTCGTCAGGTTGGCGTGGGTGCTTGCGTCGATTTTTCTCACCGCTTTTATTGGAGGAGTTATCGCTTATCTGATTGCATGGGCGATTATTCCACCGCGCCAGCGAATAATGTAATTTGAAGTAAGCTAGGGCCAAATTATAGCATTTTGACCAGTTCGTAGGTCCTATCATTGAAATATTACGGGGTGACAGGATTTGAAGTACAGAATGATTGCAATCGACCTGGACGACTCACTGCTGGACGATAACCTCACAATTAGCCAGGAAAACAAGCAAGCAGTGCGCCGTGCAATCGAGGAAGGGGTTATTGTGACCATAGCCACAGGCCGGATGTTCAAATCGGCACTTCCATATGTGCAACAGCTGGGAATCGATGCTCCTGTTATCACATATCAAGGGGCACTGGTAGTAAACGCCCTATCCCGTAATGTGCTTTTGCATTGTCCGGTGCCGCTGGACCTTTCCAGGGAAATCATTCGAGAGAGCAAGAAAAACAATATACACCTGCAGGTTTATATAGATGATGAATATTATTTCGAACAGCATAACAAGTATTCAGACCTGTATTTTAAGGTGAGCGGCATTCCAGGAAAAGCTGTAGGCTCCCTGGAAGATTTCCTGGTAAAAGAACCTACTAAGTTGATAATGATTGACGAGCCAGAAAACATTTTGAAATGGATGGAGCACTATAAGGAAAAATATAAAGGAAAATTGCAGGTTACTATCTCAAAAGCTCATTACTTGGAGTTTACCAACATAGAGGCTACCAAAGGAAATGCGGTAAGGTATCTCGCAGATATGTACGGCATTAAGCGCGAAGAGGTCATCGCAATTGGTGACAGTTTCAATGATATACCCATGCTTACCTATGCCGGGTTGGGCGTGGCCATGGGCAATGCACCTGAAATCGTAAAATCTCATGCTGATTATGTAACCTATTCAAACAATGACAATGGCGTTGCCCATGTGCTGGAGAAATTCGTCTTAGGGGGAGGAATGCCCTTTGAACTCTGTGCCAATAGAAGACATCGTTAAGGCCTTTGAGCTTGAAGTTATATATATGGGCGATAACCCAAAGATTGGTATCACCACCAGCGATATCAACAGGCCAGGGCTTCAGTTTGCCGGATTCTTTGATTATTTCGCCAGCGAAAGGGTCCAGGTAGTAGGGAAGACCGAGATGACATATCTTAATGGGTTGGATCCTCAAACCCGCTTTGAACGGCTATGCCAGTTCTTTAAATACGACATCCCATGCCTTATAGTATCCCGTGGCATGGAGGTACCTGATTATCTGGTTGAAGCGGCAAAGAAATACGACCGCCCGGTTTTTCGCTCACAGCTGGTTACCACAAATCTAATCAGCAAGCTTACCAGCTATCTGTCCTCTGCGCTGGCGCCCAGAATAACTCGCCATGGAGTATTGGTGGATGTGTATGGTGTAGGAGTTTTCTTGATGGGCGAAAGCGGTATAGGTAAAAGCGAGACGGCGCTGGAGCTAATCAAGAGAGGGCATCGCCTTGTGGCAGATGACGCGGTTGAGATAAAAAAGGTGGCCGACAATCGCCTGATAGGTGAGGCCCCCGAGCTTATAAGGCATTTTATGGAGATAAGAGGGATAGGCATAATAGACATTAAAGCCATGTATGGGGTAGGGGCGGTTATAAACAACAAGCCTCTGGATTTGGTGATACAGATGGAACTGTGGGATGACAATAAGGAGTATGACCGACTGGGGCTGGATGAGGAGTACATCGAGATTTTGGGCGTTAAGCTGCCCAAAATCGTGTTGCCAGTTCGGCCGGGGAGAAACTTAGCCATCATAGTTGAGGTCGCCGCCCGCAATTTCCGGCTCAAAAATATGGGTTATCATGCTGCCCGCGAACTGGATAACAGGCTTAACGCTTTGATACAGATGAACAAGGAACGCTGACCTTTGACGTATGTCCGGGGTTCCTGAGGTTTTTGGGTGCTTTGAAATGGCGCCGGTCTGTCCGCGTTTTAGAGGGATCGATGTATTAAAGCAAAGGAATACTGTGTAGGTTATACAAATATAAATGGAGTAAAGGGTTTTACAGCAATTCTGAAAAAAGCCTCGTCCCTTGCAGGGCGGAAAGAACTCGACGGGAGGGGCAATATGAAGCTAAAGGTAAAACCATTTACTCTTTTTTTATATGCGGTATTATTGGTTATTCTTTTTGTAGGGTGGCCGGCGTTGTCCAAGAATTTAAGGAGCCTTCCCGATCCTGTGGACCCCCTTTTTAGAAAAAAACCTGAATGGACAGGCTTGATAACACTGTGGAATGTGAACTTCATAGACTGTGGAACGGGGAGCAATACCAGATGGCTAAACCTTCAGGTTGAAAAGTTCGAAAAGCAGAATCCCGGCGTCTTCATTGATGTCAGGAACATTACCCCCGACAGGATGAAGATGTATTTCCAGGGAAATGCAGGGGATAATGTTCTGCCCGATATCATTGCTTTGCCGGTATACGAGGATATAATACCCCATGACCTTTTGGTGGACTTGGACGAATTCTTCAGCCAAGAAGATTTAAGAAAGCTAAATCCCGTTGCCTATAAGCATGTTGTGAGGGACGGCAAGATGATAGGGGTGCCGTATATGATGGGGGCCTATGCCCTTGTGTTCAACGCTCAGTTGGCACACGAAAAGGAGGTCATCATCCCCGAAGGCCAGCTGGACTATGCATTTTTGGATTCAGCGGTGAGGACCATGACTTTTACAGAGAAAGAGGGCAAGGCTGAAAAACGATATTACGGCTTTTGTACATACTCCACGCCCTATAGCCGCCCTTTGTTGAGTATTATTCATGGTAGCCAGGGAAAAATAGTAGATGAACAGGTTTACAGCTATTTAATGCGATGGCACCAAGCCGGAGCTTTACCTCAAGGCATGTTGGGCTTTTCCTACAACAAGGCCTGGGACCTTTTCGCAGGTCAGGGCAGGGTTGGCATAATGCTTACAAATACCAGGGCTATATATCAGATGCGAGCTTTGCAGCAATCGGGCAATGGGTTTGAGATAGCCGTAAAAGGTTTACCAGCCGACAAAAAAGGCCTGTTTTTAGACCAAATAGCGGCTTTTGGGATACTCAGGACCGATAACCACATAAAGCTTGAGCTGTGCGTATCTTTTTTAAAGGGATTGCTTGAGGATGAAGCACAGCAGGAGCTCAAAAGCATAGGCATGTTTCCTGTAATCACTACTGTAGGCGACATATACGCCGATGACCCGCAAATGCATCAGCTGGAAATCTCTCTTAAAAATTATGTGTACGGGCCAGGTGATGAGAAAACTGTACGGCTTTTGGAAAACGAATACAACAAACTAAAACAGGAATTGGGAACTGAAGCCATAGACCATTAACGCTTGTCAATAAAATGAAAATGGTTTAAACTTAATGTTGTTGTATGAAAGATGATTGAAACTTTTAAACTATAAACTATAAAACAATAGGAGTTGTGCTATGAATATTCATGAAGTGTACAATGAATTGACGCATTTTATCCCAAAGGAACAACTTCTTATAGATGAGCCCATGAAGAACCATACTTCATTTCGCATCGGTGGCCCCGCTGACTTGATGGTCCTCCCCTCTGAAATTGAACATATTCGCAGTACTTTAGAAGTATGTCAAAAATGGAATGTGCCTTTTATAATCATGGGCAATGGCTCTAATCTGCTGGTGAGGGACAAAGGCATAAGGGGCGTGGTTATAAAGATTGCCAACACCTTCAACCGCATATGGGTTGAAGGTTGCTGTATAAAGGCCCAAGCAGGGGCGCTTCTTTCTACCCTTTCCAAAAAAGCTCTTCAAACCGAACTCAAGGGATTAGAGTTTGCAAGCGGCATACCCGGAACGTTGGGCGGCGCTATCGTCATGAACGCAGGGGCTTATGGCGGCGAGATGAAGGACGTGGTGGATTGGGTTAAGGTCATGGATGCCCATGGAAGCGAGTTTTGCTTGGACAACGCTGAGCTTGAGTTTGGCTATCGTACCAGCTATGTTCAAAAAAGAGGGCTTATTGTGTTGGAGGCAAACCTGGCTTTAAGTCCGGGAAAGTATGAAGAGATAAAGGCGGTCATGGCCGATTTGACGCGCAAAAGGCAGGAGAAACAGCCTTTGTCCCTGCCCAGCGCAGGCAGCGTTTTCATGCGTCCGCCGGGTTATTTTGCGGGCAAACTCATAGAGGATGCCGGGCTCAAAGGATTTAGGATAGGCGATGCCCAGGTGTCTGAAAAGCACGCGGGGTTTATAGTCAACCTGGGGAACGCCACTGCTAATGATGTATTGTCGCTTATCGAAGTTATCCAGCAAAGAGTTAAAGAAAAATATGGGGTAGAGCTGAAACCGGAAATCAGGATAGTAGGCGAAGAATGAAGGAGTAATTATTATGGAATATCGCTTGACAGCTGACTATCATACGCATACGCGTTACAGCCACGGGAAAGGCACAATTGAACAGAACGTCATCGCAGCACGAAAGCGGGGGCTTAAGAGAATAGCCATAACCGATCACGGGTTTAACCACATCGGCATTGGCATGCGGCTTAAGGATATAGATAGGATGAGGCGAGAAATTGACGGTTTGAGAAAAAAGTATGATGACATAGAGATATTGTTTGGCATAGAGGCCAACCTGATAAGCATGGAAGGGGATATAGATATACCGCAGGAATATATAGGAGTCTTTGACATCATTTTGATGGGGTTTCACAAAGCGGTGATGCCGTTCTCGTTTAAGGATGGATGGAGGCTGTTGTTAAAAAATGCCCTGTGCTCGGCGGTGCCCCTTTGTGACCGTGATAGGCTCCGCTATGACAACACCATGGCTATGATACGGGCAATGGAGCGCTATCCCATTCACACCATAACTCACCCGGGAGCCAAGATAGATATAGATACCCGCCTTCTTGCAAAACATGCCGTTAAGTACAAGGTTTTTTTGGAAATAAACAGCAGCCATGGATTTATGACGGAGGAGTATGTCAGGATCGCAATGGAAGAGGGCGCCCTCTTTGTCATAAATAGCGATGCGCATACCCCTGAGAATGTAGGAAATATGGCGAGGGGTCTTATGATTGCCCAAAGGGCCGGGGTTCCTCCTGACAGGATTTTAAATTCACAAGATTTTTTGTATTAAATGTGTTATAATGTAATAGTAGAAGTTTTGATACAGACAGTATAACGCATACAAAGGAAGGTAGGTAGTAGGGCATGCGCTTTGTGATAGTCACCGGCCTGTCGGGTGCGGGCAAAACCCTCGCTATTCGGTATATGGAGGATATGGGCTTCTTTTGCGTTGACAATCTGCCGCCAAAGCTTATTCCTAAATTTGCCGAGCTGTGCTACCAGTCATCGGGCAAAATCGACAAGATTGCTATTGTGGTGGATATCCGTGGAGGAGGGTTTTTTGACGATCTGTTTGAGTGCCTGTATAATCTGAAGGAATTGGGATATGACTATGAAATTCTATTCCTTGATGCTGCCGATAACGTTTTGATAAAGCGCTATAAGGAAAGCAGGCGCATGCATCCCCTGGTAAAAGAGGGAAGAATAATTCAGGGGATAAATATGGAGCGCGAACGCTTAAAGAGCGTTAAGGAGAAGGCCACCTACGTCATAGATACCAGTTATATGCAGCCCAAACAGCTAAAAGAAACCCTTCTCAATCTGTTTGGTGACAGTCAAGCTTCCCAGAGCATGGTCATTTCGGTGGTCTCATTTGGATACAAAAACGGCATTTTGGTGGATGCTGACTTGGTGTTTGACGTGAGGTTTCTTCCAAACCCGTTTTATATAGATGAGCTCAAAAACCAAACGGGTAAAGACCCGGATGTCAGAAAGTATGTTTTTTCGTTTCCCGAAACGCAAATATTTTTAAATAAGCTGGAAGACATGCTGGATTTTTTGATTCCTTATTATATTAAAGAAGGCAAATCTCAGCTGGTGATAGGTATAGGGTGTACAGGTGGAAAGCACCGTTCAGTGGCTATAGCTGATTTCATCTACGAAATGCTTAGAAGTAAAGGGCATCGTGTCGATGTCTCGCATCGTGATATTCATAATAAGGAAGAGTGATGAGGGTATGGGATTTGTGACAGGTGTAGCTGTAGGAATGGCGTTGGGCGTTGGCCTTTTGCATATGGCTAAGCGATTGAAGCCCGTGCAATCGGGGAATGAAAAGTTTGAACAGCGGTTGCGCCATAAAAATGGATTATCTAAGGGGCCAAAAGTGGTTGCCATAGGCGGGGGTACCGGCCTTTCAACCCTGCTCAGAGGGCTCAAGCTGTATACTTCGAATATAACGGCTGTTGTGACGGTGGCCGATGATGGCGGCAGCTCCGGGATGCTGCGGCAGGATTTGGGGATATTGCCGCCAGGGGATATAAGGAACTGCATTCTAGCGCTTGCAGATGTAGAGCCCATTATGGAACAGCTGCTTCAGTACCGCTTCAAGGAAGGGTCTCTTAAGGGTCAAAATCTGGGCAACCTCCTCATAGCTGCCATGGTAGATATCGCCGATGGCTTTGTAAACGCTATAAAAGAGGTGAGCAGCGTACTGGCGGTTACCGGTCGCGTGCTGCCGGTGTCACTTGAAAACGTTCACCTGGTGGCCAAGCTGGAGGATGGCACTGTTATCCATGGAGAATCCAGGATTCCCGAGGAGCAGGTAAAGAAGAACAGCCCTATAAAGGAGGTCTCCATGGACAATCCCGAGTGCAGGGCGCTGCCCGAGGTAATAGAGGCCATTGAAGACGCCGATGTGGTAGTATTGGGGCCGGGCAGCTTGTATACCAGCATTATTTCAAATCTTATAGTAAAAGAAGTGGCTGAGGCTATACGGCGGAGCCGGGCTGTGAAGATATACGTATGCAACGTGATGACCCAGCCTGGAGAGACCACAGGCTACTCGGTCGTGGATCACGTCAAAGCACTTATAAAGCACGGCGGAGGGAATATAATTGATGTTGTATTGGTAAACCGTTCTGACTTCCCGGATGAGCTGCTAAAAAAATACAGGCAGGAAGGTGCATCGCCGGTCGACTGCTCTGATATACACAAGCTAAAAGAGATGGGAATTGAATATGTGCAGGCCGACCTGTCTGATTTTTCAAGTGGGCTTATTAGACATCATCCCCAGAAGTTGGCTTATGAAATCATCAAGATTGCCGAAGCTGCTGTAAAAAATTGAAAGGTTAAAGATGGAGTGAGCTTCCATGTTCTTTTCATCAACCGTAAAGAGCGAACTTTGCAGCATTCCGCTGGGCCAGAGCTGTTGCATAATGGCCGAGTTGGCTGCTTTCCTTCATATAAATGGTACCATGTTATTCTTGGGCAATAATGAAGTAGGAGTGTATTTCAGCACCGAAAGCGCTTCAGTGGCTCGCCGTATATTCAAACTGATCAAAGTCAGGTATAAAGTGCAGCCAGAAATACTCATACGCAAAAATAACAGGTTGAAGAAGAACAACGTCTATATAGTGGCGGTTTTGTGCCCCTCAGAAGCCAGGACGCTTTTAGAGGACGCCCATGTGCTTTACAAAGACGAGATGGACAACACCAATATTTTTATAGGAATTCATTCGGCTCTCATTGAGAATGAATGTTGCAGGAGGGCTTACCTGCGTGCCACTTTCCTGGGGGGCGGTTATATAAGCGACCCAGAAAAAAACTACCACTTGGAAGTAGTAACGCATGATTTGGAGTATGCACAGGCCTTGAGCAGCTTAATAGCACGCTTCGGTTTACACGCCAAAATCGTTGAAAGAAAGGGCAACCATGTGCTGTACTTCAAGGAGGGAGAAAATATTTCTCATTTTCTCAATATTATAGGTGCTCACCAGGCGCTGCTTGAGTTGGAGAATATAAGGGCTTGCAAGGATATGCGCAACAACATCAACCGGATTGTGAACTGTGAAACGGCAAATCTGGACAAAACGGTGAATGCTGCTATCAGACAGATAGAGAACATAGAATATATACGCCAGAGTATTGGTCTGCACAGGCTTTCACCGCAGCTTCGTGAAATTGCGGAGCTACGGCTTAAGTACAGGGATGCTAGTTTGAAGGAATTGGGCAGCATGCTGGTTCCTCCCATCGGGAAGTCGGGGGTCAATCATCGTTTGCGAAAGCTGGACGAAATTGCCGATGCACTGAGAGAAAAGAAAAAGGGGGAGATGTAGGTGCTGGAGGCTAAGTTCACTATAGAACACCAGGCTGGACTGCAAGCGCGCCCGGCGGCTTTGTTTGTGCAGGTTGCCAGCAGGTTTGTGTCCCGCATATGGATTGCCAAAGGGCTTAAAAAGGTAAACGCCAAGAGCATCATGGGGGTTATGTCGCTGGGCGTACGGCAGGGAGATGAGGTCACCATCATCATCGAGGGCGAGGATGAAAGCAAGGCCATGTCAGCCATACAGCGTTTGATTGCCTCCAACTTTTCGGAGGTACCGCACAACAATGCCTCATCGTGATTTTAATGTATAGTGCACTTTCGGCGAAAATGGGAGCATATTGTATATAGTGAGAGAAAGTGTTACAATAGTGTCGAGCCATGTAAATTTGTAGAAGGGTGAGGGCATGAGCACCAAGCACAACCTTATAATAGAGTATATTAAACAGCTGGAAGTTGGGACGCGCATTTCGGTTCGCAAGATCGCCCAGCAGATGGGGGTCAGTGAAGGTACCGCATACCGCGCCATAAAGGAAGCCGAGAGCCTGGAATACGTAAAGACCCTTCCACGGGTAGGTACAGTTCGTATAGAAAAGGTGGAAAAAAGGGACATCGAGCGGCTGACGTATGCAGAGGTTGTGTCCATAGTGGATGGCATGGTGCTGGGCGGTCGGAAAGGGCTGGACAAGACGTTGTCGCGCTTTGTCATAGGGGCTATGACCATCGATGCCATGAAAAAATATCTTTCATCAGGAAGCCTGCTGATCGTCGGGAACAGGGAAGAAGCGCATCGCCTTGCACTGGAGAATGATTGTGCCGTTCTCATCACCGGTGGTTTTTCGTGCAGCCAGGAAATACGTGATCTGGCTGATGCCAAGGAACTTCCGGTCATAACGTCGACATATGATACCTTCACCATCGCTACAATGATCAATAAGGCCATATCCGAGCGGATGATAAAGAAGGATATTTTGCTGGTAGAGGACATCATGGTGCCCAATCCTCACTACCTCAGTGTAAACGATACCATTGAAAAGTGGAGAATGCTCTTTTACACCACTGGCCACAGCAGATTCCCGGTGGTTGACCAGAACCACCATGTAGTAGGGATTGTCACTTCCAAAGACATAGCCGATGCCGAGGGGAAGTCCATACAGGAACTTATGACTCCCAACCCAATTACGGTAGGGCCCAAGACCACGATAGCCTATGCCGCGCACATAATGATCTGGGAAGGCATAGAGCTGCTGCCGGTGGTGGAGAACAAAAAGTTGGTGGGTATAGTCACCAACCAGGATGTAATAAAGGCGCTTCAGTATATGAGCAGCCAGCCGCAGGTGAGCGAAACGCTGGAGGATATGGTGCTGAAAGGGTTTCAAAATAAAAAGATAGAGGACGGCATGGTGTTTTACGGTTCGGTGTCTCCGATGCTGTTGAGCCAGATAGGCACCGCCAGCTGGAGCGCCATGACCATGCTCATGGCCACGGTGGGTAACGTTGCCTTGAGAAAGTACAAGCAGCTGGATATAATACTGGATAGCTTTACTGTATACTTTGTAAAGCCGGTACAGCTGGATGACGAGCTGGAGGTCACGGCCAGGGTGATTGAGGAAAGCAGGCATTTCAATAAAGTTGAAGTCACCTGCTGCCATGATAAGGAACTGGTGGGCAAAGCGTTGTTGTCTGCCAAGAGCATGAAAAGATGAGGAGGCTGGCAAGATGGGCGATTTCGTGCATCTGCACGTCCATACCGAATACAGCCTGCTGGACGGAGCGGCGCGAATACCTCAATTGCTTGACAGGTGCAAAGAGCTGGGAATGTCCAGCATCGCCATAACCGACCACGGTGCGATGTACGGTGTGGTAGATTTTTACAGGGAGGCAAAAGATCGCGGCATACATCCGGTAATAGGGTGTGAGGTCTATATAGCGCCCCGTTCCATGTATTACAAAGAAGCCCATACCGATAGCAATTATGCCCATCTGGTACTGCTGGCCGAGAATCAGAGAGGCTACCAAAACCTGGTCAAACTGGTTTCAATGGGATTTTTGGAGGGGTTTTATTACAAGCCGCGAATCGACTATGATGTGCTGGAGCAGTACAGCGAGGGACTGATTGGCCTCAGCAGCTGTATGGCCGGTGATATCCCAAGGTTATTGCTCGGTGGCCAGTATAATCAGGCAAAAGAGCTGGCTGTGCGCCTTGAAGGAATTTTCGGAAAAGGAAATTTTTATTTGGAGCTGCAAAATCACGGGATAGAGCAGCAGCGCATTGTCAACGAAGGCCTTTTGGCCTTAAGCAGGGACACCGGGATTCCCGTTGTGGTTACCAACGATGTCCATTATATTGACAGAGAAGACGCTGAGGTTCACGATATACTGCTGTGCATACAGACGGGCAGCACCGTCGATGAACCGAATCGCATGAGGTTTGAGACTGATCAATTTTATCTTAAATCCCCCGACGAGATGATGAATCTGTTTAAGGATTGTCCGGAGGGCATCGCCAACACGGTTGCCATAGCACAGCGCTGTAAAGTGGATTTCGATTTCAATACCATACATTTGCCAAAGTACGACGTGCCAGAAGGGTATACGGCGGCCGAGTATTTGAGGCATCTCTGCTATGAGGGGTTGAAGAGAAAGTATTCGCCGGTAACTCAGGAAGCCAAGGAGCGCCTTGAGTATGAGCTTAGCGTTATCGAGCAGATGGGCTATGTGGATTATTTTTTGATAGTATGGGACTTCATAAAATTTGCGCGGGAGAGGGGAATTATAGTAGGGCCCGGTCGTGGGAGCGCGGCCGGCAGCATTGTGGCCTATGTTTTGGACATCACGCAGATCGATCCCCTGCGCTACAACCTGCTTTTTGAGCGCTTTTTAAATCCCGAACGGGTTACCATGCCTGACATAGACGTGGATTTTTGCTTTGAAAGGCGCCAAGAGGTAATAGACTACGTAACCGAGAAATACGGCAAGGATAAGGTGGCGCAAATCATCACCTTTGGTACCATGGCAGCGCGGGCTGCAATAAGGGATGTGGGCAGGGCACTCAATTTTTCCTATGCGGAAGTGGACAGGATCGCGAAGATGGTGCCTTTTGAGCTGGGCATGACAATCCAGCGGGCTTTAGAGATCAACCCCGAACTGAGGAGGCTTTACGAACAGGACTCGCGCGTTAAAAAACTCATTGACACTTCGAGAAAGCTTGAAGGCCTGCCGCGGCACGCTTCAACCCATGCGGCAGGCGTGGTGATATCCAAGGAGCCTTTGACGAAATACGTTCCCTTACAAAAGAACGACGATTGTATAACCACGCAGTTTGCCATGGGTACGCTGGAGCAGCTGGGGCTTTTAAAGATGGACTTCCTTGGCCTGCGCACCCTGACGGTTATAAGGGATACTCTGGAGCTTATCAAGGCCAATACGGGGAAAGAAGTGGACATCGAGAACATCCCCCTGGATGACAAGGGGGTTTATGATATGCTGTCGGAAGGGGATACCGACGGCGTGTTCCAGCTGGAAAGCGCCGGGATGAGGCAGTTTCTTAAAGAGCTAAAGCCCAGCACTTTTGAAGATATAATCGCAGGCATATCGCTTTATCGTCCTGGCCCCATGGATCAGATACCACAGTATATCTATAACAAAAACCATCCAGAGGCCATAGAGTATATACACGAATCGCTGGCTTCCGTGCTTGGCGTCACCTATGGTTGCATAGTATATCAGGAGCAGGTTATGCAGATCGTAAGGGACCTGGCTGGGTATTCGCTGGGGCGTTCCGACCTGGTCAGGCGGGCTATGGCCAAAAAGAAAGCCGAGATCATGGAAGAAGAAAGGCGCAACTTTATATACGGCCTTGAGGATGAAAATGGCAATGTGATAATACCTGGGGCTGTCAGAAGAGGTATCCCTGAAGACAAGGCCAACCGCATTTTTGATACCATGGCCGAGTTTGCAAAATATGCCTTCAACAAGTCGCATGCGGCTGCCTATGCGCTGGTTGCTTACAGGACGGCGTGGCTTAAATACCATTATCCGGTTGAGTACATGGCTGCCCTGATGACCAGCGTGATGAACAATACCGACAAGGTGGCTGCATATATTCAATATTGTAGGAAAAAGGGCATTGAGGTGCTGCCACCCGACGTAAACGAAAGCCATGCCAAATTCACAGTGGTGGGAAACAAGATAAGGTTTGGACTGGCGGCTGTAAAAAACGTGGGCCTGTCGGCCATCGATGCCATTATAGAGGCAAGGGAAAAGAAAGGCAAGTTCAAGAGCTTTACCGACTTCTGCAGGAAGGTAGACGGCAGCGCAATCAACAAGAAGATGATAGAGAGCCTTATAAAATGCGGTGCGTTTGACTCTTTGAATGTCTACCGCTCGCAGTTGATGGCGGTTTATGAAAAGATACTGGACAGCATAAACCAGGAGCGCAGGAAAAACGTCGAGGGACAGCTTTCACTGTTTGAAACCAGTTATGAGGCTGAAATTGAAAAGTTGAACCAGGACCCATTGCCGCAGATAGAGGAATTTCCTTTAAAGGTCCGCCTCAATATGGAAAAAGAGGTGACGGGCGTATATATAAGCGGACATCCCTTAAGCGAGTTTAAGGATATACTGGATAACATGAATACCACCCTGGAATTGCGAGGGCTGAAGGTGTCAGAAGGCGAATCCGAACACGAGTCTGTTGTGATGAACAGCGAACTTACCGATGGTTCGCCGTTCACAATAGGCGGAATTATCGTGAGCAGAAAGTTGAAAACCACCCGCAACGATGAGATAATGGCGTTTATCACGCTGGAGGATTTATATGGCAGCGTGGAGGTCATAGTTTTCCCGAGTGCATATGAAAAATACCGACCGTTGCTTGAAGAGGACAGTGCGGTGATAATAAATGGTAGGCTCAGCATCAGGGAAGATGAAGAGCCCAAAATTATATTGAATGAAGTACAGCCCCTTGTCAGTACCTCAAAGAATAAGAGGCTGTATTTGAAGATTGAAAAAGGAAGCAAAATAGACATAAACCGGCAGATATGCCCCATTTTGCGTCGATATCGCGGGAATATTCCTGTCTACCTCTTTATAGAGGCGACGGGGAAAAAATTTCTGGCAAACAGGGACCTATGGGTCGAAGGGCACCCTGAACTGTTAAAAGTTTTATCGGATGTTTTGGGGCAAAACTGCGTAAAATTAATAGGATAATGTTTAAAACCATCGAGCTTAAGGAGGGATAGCTATGGATGACCAGGCTGTTCTGGGCGACTATATATGCGTTTTGGCGCAGGAAGACGGGGTGAGCATCATTGGAATGACCAGAGGCAAAGATACCAAGTTCCATCACACCGAGAAGCTGGATAAAGGCGAGGTGATGATAGCACAGTTTACCGAGAACACCTCGGCTATTAAGATAAGGGGCAAAGCGAGAATTTTGACAAAATACGGAGAACTGATATCCGGCAGGGACCAGGATTGACTGTCTCCCCAAGAAGGAGGACCTTGCAATGTGGGTGGTAGTGTATATGGCCCAGGGTAAGGAGATGTCCGAAAAGATAGGGGATCTCTGTCAATAGTCTGTGAAAATGTCACCTCAAAAAGGATAATTTTATTCAGTAAAAATGTCAACTATGGGTTTTAAAAAATATTACAGAGATAATTTATAGCAAAGCTATTAGAAATTTTGACGCTCGCCGCTAGGCAGGCCGGTGGGTGTAATACACCCACCGGCATAGGCAAAAGCTTACCCAAGGGGGTGCATGTCAAGTGGCTTTCGCGGCATAAGCAGCAAAGCTCTAGGGTCACTCCAACTTATTCCACGGTCCACTTGACATGCACTCTGAGTCTAGGGCTTTTTAATACTATATTATGGGGGCAAAAAAGGCAATAAGAAACTAGGCCTTGATAAATATTATCAAAGCTTGTATGATAATCTATAGGAGAAGCGATAGATAAAAATGCTATGCCCAAGCTCGTGTGGAATTAAACAGCTGGTCTAGCATCTCAAGGATCTCGCGATCAGTTTCTTCGTAAGAGATTCTAGGCCTTTTTTGAGCCTGTTGTTTCCATGGGTGGTCAGGAGCCGGTTTTACGGGATTATGCTTCTTCTCTGATTTATGCTCAGACTGCTGTAAAGCTTGTTTTTTAGGTCGTTCTTCGAGTATTAGGGTATCATATATCGTACCGGCATAGAAAGCTTTTACGCCTATTTTAGGGCTGAATAGGACGGTAAGTTTAGCTTTGGGCATAGCAGGGACTTTTTTGCCGTCCTTGACCAGTTGATAATATTTCCCCTTGTATGAGAAGGCAGAGCCTTCGATGATGGTGCGACGTTCCTTGATGCACAAGATATAGTCGAGGTTGATAGCAGGGTCAAGAGGCCTGAACGCAGGCTGTGGGTTTTCAGGCTCAACCCCGAATCTTTTGTTGTAGGATTGAATAAATCTGGGTAAAAAAGCATTAGCAGCCTCAATTGAATTGATACCATAGATTTTAAGTTCGGCTTTCAACCTATCCTGAAGAGTATCCCAGAGTTTTTCGACACGCCCTTTAGCCTGAGGGGATCTGGCTTTGATTATATTGATGCCGAGTTCTTCCATAGCTCTGCCGAACTGTGTAAGGCTAACTGTTTTTCCTGCAAGTTGTTCTTCGATAGAAAGTTTACCATCATTGGGAGAGACGAAGATGGTATGGCGGTCAGAGTACAGGCTTAAGGGAACGCCATGATTAGTGATTATTTGACGTATGATTTCAAAGTATCCTTCCATACACTCTTGTTGAGTGAAGAATAGAGCGAGTATTTCGCCTGTGGCATCATCAATAGCCCCGTGGAGGGTAAAAGGTGGGAGTCCATCTATCCAATCGTGTTTAGAAGCATCTATTTGGACGAGCATACCTTTCTGGGGCATCCTTTTTCTTCTGTGGTGGGCTTTACGTTTACGGTGTTTTCTAGGGCTGCTAATACCTTCTTTTGTTAGAATTCTGTATACAGAGGAATAACTTACTTTAATGTTTTCATTTTCCATAAGTAAGTCGACGAAATGGTTGAAGTTTACGTCACAGTATTTTTCGCTTTTTTTAAGGTTAATGATGGTGTTTTTAAGTTCATCAGAGAGAGCATGCTGGGGCTTTCGACCTCTGTTTTTGTGGATGATGAACGCAGGTCCTTCTTTCAAAACCCCCTTTTTCAACCTTATTACTTGGCGTTCACTGAGGTTTAGAAGCTCAGCAGCTTCTCTGATGGTTATAACTTTATCAATTGTTTGATTTATGACTCTTAAACGGGTCATTTCTTTTTGTGTCATGTTGAATATCTCCTCTCTCATGTATGACATTATATCAGAATAATTTCAATATGACATTATCACAGAATAACAACAAAAAGATAGGGGATCTCTTGACAAAAGAAGGGTTTTTGATTAAGATAAAACCCATATACAAAAATGTTGCGCCCGAGGACAATTATTATAAGATAATGGTTCCGAAATCTGAAGCAAGCGAAGCTCATAAGGTATTGATGGAAAATAAGTATTTATAAGGTGTGTTGCATATAGAGACCTGCGAAAGAAATTGTATATTTCTTCCATTCCATGAATAGGGGGAATAAGATACATGAAAACGATAGGCGTTTTGACCAGCGGTGGAGATGCTCCAGGGATGAACGCTGCCATCCGTGCGGTTGTGAGAACGGCAATTTATAACAAAGTACGCGTTTTGGGAATAAAGAGGGGTTTTAATGGATTGATTCGCGGTGAAATCGAAGAGATGGATGTGGCATCGGTGGGCGAGATCATACACCGCGGTGGGACCATATTGCATACCGCTCGATGCGAAGAGTTTAAAACGGAGGAAGGCTTGAAAAAGGCATACAACATTATTAAAATCTTTGGCATCGATGGGATAATAGTCATAGGTGGTGACGGTTCCTTTAGAGGTGCAAGGGATTTAAGCAAGTTTGGCGTGCCTGTGGTAGGCATTCCCGGCACCATCGACAACGATATAGCCTGCACAGATTTTACCATTGGATTCGATACGGCCGTGAATACTGTTCTCGATGCCCTAAACAAGATTCGCGATACCGTAACGTCCCACGAGAGGGTCAATATCATTGAGGTCATGGGGCGTAATGCTGGCGACATAGCGTTATATGCGGGGCTATCTGGCGGAGCGGATGATATAATCGTGCCCGAGATACCTTTTAACGTTGATAATGTATGCAGGATTCTCATCGAAGGGAAAAACAGAGGGAAGGTATCCTATATCTTGATTGTGGCCGAGGGCACAAAGAATTCATTCCAGCTGGCCAAGGAGGTAGAAGAGAAGACAGGTCTTGAGGTAAGAGTTACCGTACTTGGGCATATCCAGCGCGGAGGCAGTCCTACGGCTGCAGACCGAATACTTGCCAGCCGAATGGGTGCACATGCCGTAAAGTTGTTGCTCAGCGGTAAGAGCAACAGGGTGGTTGCGATACGCGGCTCTCAGATAGTGGACTATGACATCGATGAAGCGCTGTCGATGAAAAAAGAGTTTGATCATGAGATGTATGAGCTGGCAAAGATATTGTCCATTTAATTTGCACTAATTTATAATGTTATCTGCGTTTTTTGGAGATGATACGATGCCTGCAGTTGATACAAAGATTAGAGTTCGGTATAAAGAGACTGATAGAATGGGTGTGGTTCATCATTCAAATTATTACACCTGGTTTGAGATTGGGAGAGGCGAATACATGCGTGCGAGAGGCATGACCTACCGCAGCATGGAAGAAAAAGGGTGGATGTTGCCGGTTATAGAAACCCGATGTTTTTACAAGCAACCGGCCAAGTATGACGATACCGTTATCGTACGCACACGCATGGCTGAATTTAAAGGTGTAAGGCTGAAGATGGAATATGAAGTGATAAGGGAAGAGGATGGGGCATTACTGGCAAAAGGCTATACGGTGCACGCCATCACTGACAGCAATCTCAAGCCTGTTAATATAAAGAAAGCAGACCCTGAGCTGTATAGATTTTTTATGGAATGTTTGGAGAGGTGAATGATTTGAGCGAGGTATTGGTTGAAGAATACAGAGGGGAAATAGTGGAAAACGTGCACAGGGGGTTTATATGCGGCATTTCGGATAGCGGCGAGGTGGTCTATTCAGTAGGGGAACCTGAGCGGGTAACATTTATGCGCTCTACTGCTAAACCCATTCAGGCCATTCCGGTATTTAAGCTGGGTTTGATTGAAAAGTACGGGCTGGAGGGCAGGGAAGCTGCAATACTCTGCGCATCTCATATGGCTGAACCCTTCCATATAGAGGTGCTTGAATCCATAATGAATAAGACAGGCATTCCGGAGGACCTGTTGATATGCAGCGCCGAGCCCAGGAGAATATATCACAACTGCGCGGGCAAGCATTTGGGGATATTAATGCTGTGCAAAGAGCTGGGATATAAAATGGAGGATTACTGGAGCATCGATCACCCCGTTCAGCAGCTCATTAGGGAGCACATCGCTATAATCTCCGGTTATCCTGAAGAGGATATCCAGATTGGAGTCGATGGTTGCGGCGTTCCGGTGTTTGCTATGCCCCTTATTTTCATTGCCAATGCATATCTCAGACTGGCCTGTCCTGACCTTATTAGGGATGCGCAGATTAGATCCGCTGTGGAAAAGATAACCAGGCTTATGAATGCTTATCCCGAAATGATAGCCGGTACCAATCGCGTTTGTTCTCTGCTGCTGCAGGACGACAACATAGTGGCCAAAGGGGGAGCCATGGGGGTTTATTGTTTTGGCCTTAAGAAAGAGAGGCTGGGCTTTGTGCTTAAAATTGAGGATGGCTCTTCTGACGAGTGGGGTATCATCATTGCAGCCATACTTGAGCAAATCGGCTATGACAACAAGGATACCATTCAGAGGCTAAGGGAAGCCTTCCCCGACGAGATCAAAAATGATAACTGCAGGATAGTTGGGACTCGCAAGGTGAAATTTCGACTGGGATAAATAGTATGGCTTCAGGCGGCTAAAGATTATATGAAGATGGCTTTAAACAGCTCCATAATTTTATCATATGGTGGTTGGTAGTTCACGTGGGGCTGTTTGGAGGAAATGAACAAAATCATTTTTAATTAAAGATGGGGGGTAAATAACATGAAGCTGGGGGTCAGTTCCTACAGCTACAGCCGCTGTAAGTTAGATTCGCTAGAGGTGTTAAAAAAAGCGAAGGAAATGGGGTTCGAGGCGGTAGAGTTTGCCGGCTTATCTGCTCCACCGGAAGGCGAGACTTTGCTTACATATGCCGCGAGGGTAAAAGAGGAGGCTGAAAAGCTCGGTATCAAAATTATTAACTATGCCGTGTCCGCCGATTTTATCAACGGTTCAAACGGTGACCTCGAGAAGGAAATAGAAAGGGTAAAGGAAGAGGTCAGGGTTGCAAAGGCGCTGGGAGTGCCATGCATGCGCCATGATGCCACCTGGGGATTTCCAAAAGAATACCGTGGTGCCAGAGGATTTGACGATGCTTTGCCCAGGTTGGCAGAGGGTTGTCGAGCGGTTACGGAGTTTGCCCAGGAGCTCGGGATTAAGACTACGGTGGAAAACCACGGATTTTTCTGCCAGGACAGCGATCGAGTTGAGAAGTTGATAAATGCCGTCAATCACCCTAACTTTGGGGTGCTATTGGATATCGGGAATTTCCTGTGTGCAGATGAGGATCCGGTGAAAGCAGTTGGAAGGCTGCTTCCCTACGTCTTTCACGTACATGTGAAGGACTTCCATGTAAAGTCAGGCATGCTTCCAAATCCAGGGAAAGGATGGTTTAAATCCAGAGGTGGCAATTATCTTCGCGGTGCTATCATAGGGCATGGGGATGTGCCGGTTGTTCAGTGCCTGAATCTATTGAAAAATGCAGGGTATAATGGATTTTTGTCCATTGAATTTGAGGGTATTGAAGACCCCATTACCGGCATTGCAATAGGAGCGGAAAATCTGAAGCGTTATGTTGAAAATATAATGAGAGCATAAATGATTGCAAAAGTAAGCCTGATGGGTAACAGTTCCTTACTTCCCTGAATATATTGTAGTAAAGTAGTAACGCAAAAGGGGGAGGTAATGGAACGATGGAATACCCTATGGACTATTATGCTTTGCAGCAATGTCCTCCTGGTACTATGCCTTATATCATTAGGCCGGGAGATACTTTCTTTTCTCTTGCGAGAAGGTTTAATACAACGGTGGCTGCGATTATTTCTGCAAATCCCGGGGTTGACCCTAACCGTTTGCAGATTGGCCAGAGAATATGCATACCTATGCAGCCGCAATTCCCGCCCTGTCCCGAAGGGAATTTCTACACCATCAGGCCGGGTGATACCCTGTTTGCGATTGCACGCCGTTTCAATGTTTCGGTAGACGATCTCATTGAAGCCAACCCGGGTATTGATCCTCAGAATTTGAGGGTAGGGCAGGTTATCTGTATACCGTTGGCTGTTCCCCAGCCCGTATGTCCACCTGGGACGTTTGTGTATACCGTCAGGGCTGGAGACACATTTTTCTCTCTTGCAAGGAGATTCAATACCACTGTTGAAGCTTTGATGGCAGCCAATCCGGGTGTAGATCCACAAGGCCTGCTGATTGGTCAGAGGATATGCATACCGACCGCTGTATCACCTGTATGCCCAGCCGGTACCACGCCATATATAATAAGAGCAGGTGATACCTTCTTCAACCTTGCCAGGAGGTTTAATACTACTGTAGAAGCCATCATGGCAGCCAATCCGGGTGTGGATCCCAACAGGCTGCAGATAGGTCAAAGGATATGTATACCGATAGATGCACCGTCCGGATGCCCTGCTGGCACTATGCCGTATATAATAAGGGCAGGTGACACATTTTTCAACCTTGCCAGGAGGTTTAACACCACGGTAGAGGCCATTATGGCGGCCAATCCGGGTGTAAATCCCAACAGGCTGCAGATAGGTCAAAGGATCTGCATACCTGTATGAACATTTTAAATGTTGATAAAAGGGGCCAGCATGTTTATGTTAGGCCCCTTTTTGTATCTTATTTTTGGCGTTTAAGGAATTCTATGTTTTTAGCACGGTAAGCTCTATCTTGTGCTAAAATTTTGTGATAAAGGATGAATTTATACGATAGGATGTGCTAAAATAAGTTAAGGTTGATGCCAGTTTTCTTTGGTATTTTTCTTGCATTACTATTGCAGCAACATAACAATAACTAAGTACTCAATTATAGAAGTAGGGTGAAAGTAATAGATGAAACAAAAAAGGATTCCAGTTAAAGAAAACCAGGAATATGAAATGAATGTTGACGATATAAGCGTCGATGGAGAGGGCATAGGACGCATAGATGGATTTACCATGTTTGTAGAAGGCGCGCTGCCTGGTGAGAGAGTCAGGATCAGAGCTGTGAAAGCAGGCAGGAACTATGGATATGGTGAGCTATTGAAGATAATCATTCCCTCTCCGGATAGGATGCTTCCACCATGCCCTTATGCAAAAAGATGCGGTGGGTGTTCTCTTCAGCACCTTTCATACAATCGCCAGCTTGAGTTTAAAACCCGTAGGGTGCGTGATGCTTTGGAGCGCATAGGGAAAATTACAGGCGTAAAAATACATGACACTATAGGCATGCAGCAACCCTGGAGATACCGCAATAAGGCCCAGTTTCCTGTAGGAATGACTGGCGGTTCACTATCTATTGGTTTCTTTGTACCTAGAAGCCATGATATTGTTGATATAGATAGGTGCATCATTAATCATCAAGTTAACGATAAGGTTATCGAGATTACAAGAAAATTCATAGAAAAGTATAATGTCCCTGTATATGATGAAAATGCTCACCATGGAATTATCCGCCATGTTGTAACTAAGGTGGGATTTAAAACCGGACAGCTTATGGTGATTATTGTAACAAACGGGAGATACCTGCCCTACAAGGACAAGCTGGTTGAGCTTTTAAGGAACAATATACCAGGTATAACCGGCATTGTACAGAATATAAATTCTAAGAAGACCAATGTAATATTGGGCGATGAGAATATTACTCTGTGGGGACAAGGATATATAGTTGATATATTGGCCGGGTTAACCTTTAAGATATCGCCGCTTTCATTTTTTCAGGTAAATCCGGCACAAACAGAGATTTTGTACAGCAAAGCACTGGAATACGCCGGTTTAACGGGTAGGGAGACTGTTATAGACCTGTACAGCGGAATAGGGACCATTTCGCTCTTTCTGGCGCGCAGTGCTGCAAAGGTGTATGGTATAGAGGAAGTGCCCCAGGCGGTACAGGATGCATGGGAAAATGCCAGAATAAACGGTATTGCAAACGTTGAGTTTATAACCGGAAAGGCTGAAGAAGTCATCCCGAAGCTGGTGGATTCTGGTTTGCGTGCCGATGTGGTGGTGCTCGACCCACCCAGAAAAGGATGTGAGGCAGGGGTATTGGAAGCATTAATCCGTATGGCACCGCAGAGAATTGTGTATGTTTCATGCAATCCAGCAACCCTTGCAAGGGATTTGAAGCTTTTAACTGAGCAGGAATATCGGGTGATTGAGGTGCAGCCGGTGGACATGTTCCCGCATACGACGCATGTGGAGTGCGTGACGTTGATGTCAAGGGTGTAAGTCTTGATTTTACTGGATTTGCTGGATTACATTCAACTTATCTACTCGAACTATAGCGCCTAAATGCGTACATGGGAACATATCGAGGGTATATTTTTGTGTGAAATTTTAATTCAAAATTAGGCAGGGTTGAGTTGACAGGGTAGATAAACGATTATATATGTATAGGTTGAAGAGACAGAATGGATGTACATTCTATGTAAGCATTCTTACACTAGAATATACTCTAAAAGAGAAGATTGTAGAAGCCATAAAATAGTTGTCAGCGCAGAAGAAACTCTTTTCAGGCCATACTGGAAAAGAATATAGAAACCCCGTATTAAACGAGAATTTAGACGAGTGTAAGGCAAAAATCGGCAATTTGGAAGTTACTTAGTATGCATGTTTCTAGCATTTGGCTTTGTGATGATGTTAGCCGGATTTCATGCTGAAAGCGATGAAGAACATAAAGTTGCTGCGAATACTGCTATGGTATTATCCGGGGTTTATGCTGTTTTGATTCTGTTGGTGTATTTTGCACAGGCAACGGCAGTCAGACTTGATTCATTAGGGGATGAGGCATTAAGAATCATTGATTATAAACGATTGGGATTATTCTTCAGCTATGATCTGTTAGGGTATGGAGTTATGTCTTTAGCAACTTTTTTCATTGGTCTCACGATTAACGCCAAATCCAGGTCGGATAAGTGGCTAAAAGGGCTGTTAATGGTTCATGGAGCCTTTTTTATAGGTTGTTTTCTTACACCCATGCTTGGGGTGTTTAATTCGAAACAGAGTGGCGTTGATTGGATTGGAACGTTGATTTTAGAAGTGTGGTGTTGCTACTTCCTGCCGATATGCATACTGTCATACCTTCATTTTGCAAATAAGAGTAATAAGTGAAAATTGAGTTTGCTGTAGCTTTGATACGTTTCGTGCAACAAGCAAGGGGAGTGATTAAATGAATACCAAAGCCCTACTTATCGCATTAAAAATAGTGGTATCCTTACTAAATCAGAATGTGTGTGGTAATTCTTTTTTCTGTAAATAAATATGGAGCGAGTATCGTGTTAACTGTAACAGCGATAGTTATTTGGCTTCCGGCAGGCAAATCCAAGCGGCACAAATGTGGTCGTATTGCTTTTTTGGTGCTTGCGCTCGCGTTTGTGATACGAAATATTTCTACAACCGAATTACTTAAGAGCTTTTGTACGTGGAGTAAGTGGTGTTAAGGACGATGATAAAAAAGGACGTCTCCCTCCGGCATTGATAAAGCTTTTTCGTTAATATCCCGGAGATGAGACGTCCACTTATTTATTACATATAACGCTTGTATCGATGATTATAATACTTTAATCTCGTTAGAAGGCGATGCAAAGGGACCCGGGATGACTTGCAGGCCACGATGATTTCCAAAGTAGTCTGTATCAAAGCGTATCGGCGTTCCATCAGGGTTTTCAAAATATTGTTCCGGTTCGAACGCTTTGCCGAGCACCTGAGTGTTGATCATCCGTACGTTGAAATCTTTTATGTAATCGAATATATTTGTGACCAGATAATAGTGGCCGTCCCTTTCCACCAGTTCGACCTTAATCTCCCCATCGCCTTTTTCAACCAGCAGGTAATTCTTTTCCTTTTTCCATGGTTGGGCACCATTCAAGTATGCATTTCCTTCACTCCAGATCGGCAAATGACCAAAGTGTACAGGTTCTAAAGCTCTCATGTCTGGAGGCTTAGAAAAGTCGAACTGCGCAATCCATTCATCATAGGTGGGGTACTCGTCGAAAACGTGGGTGCCGACCTGCCTGTTTTCCCGGATGGTCTGTTGTGAGTCATGATCGTTATGGTCCCTATGGTCTTCAGCTGGCCACTTCTGGACAAATATGTTGTTGTAGAAACGGTTGTCGCCGTGAAGGATGGTCATCCAGCCCATCACTTCCGTACGGTGTGGTATGTGGTATGGCGTGTAACGCCAACCGGTTCCCCTGCCAACTGAGGTAAATGCACCACAGATGAGATTGTGAACCAAAGCCACGCCTTGGGTTGCAAAGCGAAGGCTGACCTCTGAAAGCAGTATATTGTTATCGATCAGCGTTGGACCATGGCTGACTTCAACAAATATATCTTGGCACTCCATATTTCCTTCAAGCTTTTTGATATGCGGCGGCCGCTGGTTATCATGGAGCAGGTTCTGTGTAATGCGCGTGCCCTGTGCTTCCCAGTCGCACCAGATCCCCATTGTGCAATGGTGGATATGGTTGCGGCGTATGATCACATCGATGGCCGCATGCAATTTTATCCCGGCAATTTCTGCACCGCCCAGCTCTTGCATATTATTTATATGGTGGATATGGTTGTCCTCAATGATGCTGAATGCACCGCCCATCCTGCCAATGATGCCGCCCTGTTCACAGTGGTGGATGTTGCAGCGGCGAATTATATGGCTGCCGACTTTTTCTTTCAGCCAACCGTGATATTGGCCGCGGCAAACCGCGTCGCGTTCCATCTGTGTAGGACTTTTTACGTGTTTCTTTGTGAAATAATGGTCGTTGTCAGGATCATAGTATTTACCCAGGGAAATGCCCGCACACCTGCTGTTTGAAATTTCGCAGTCTTCTATGATCCAGCCCTTGCTCCAGTGAGGGCCGATCATGCCGTCCTGAAAAGCTGCTGGCGGTGCCCAGGTGGTAGCTGCTTTATCGATCTTGAATCCTCTGACGGTGATATAGCTGACGCCTGGCTTAGATGGCATAAAGCACCTGCGGCGTACTGTGATCTCTACATTTTCCTCATTTGGATTCAGCCCTTGGAAATTGGCATAAATGATTGTCTCATCGGTTTCTGGGTCCTGTTCTGTATACCACTTATAAATGGATTCTTCCGGTACCCAGCTGTACTCATAAACTTCGCCTTTGAGACATTCTTCCAAAGTGGAGGCTTCATACATCGCTTTGTCATTTAAGAAAACGCAGCCAGTATGTTTAAGTGGCCTAGCGAAATACCAGTCTCCAAATACAAAGGTAGTATAGGGATTGTAATCGCCGAAGAAGCTGTTTGGGATGCGGCATACCCAGACATTTCCTTCGTAATGCTTCCAAGTTTTTACCTGTTCGGCTCCGGTAATCACAGCACCGAGAGGTACAATACTAGTATAAGTGATACGGGCATCTTCGGTGCCGGAATGAACCGGGTCTACATACTCCCGGTAAATCCCAGGAGCTACCAATATTTCATCTCCGGGAAGCGCCACCTTTGCAGCATCGTTGATGCGTTTAAATGGCCTTTCCTTGGAACCGTCACCGTCTCTCTCGGCATTTACGTCTACATAATATTTCATGACAAAATTCCCCTTTATTTGGTATTTGTGTATACTGCACTTGCTTAAATTATATCACAATGAATTTACAAAATGTAGTTTTATTTTCCTGTTTTATAAAAATTATTGGGAAAAATCCTAACACGCATTTTATACAGGGGAGATTATGCCAACAATGCTATTACAATTACGAGATACATTTGGTAGCGCGAGCATAATATCGGATTGCATGGTGTGTAGATCCAACATGTTGACATTGAGCGCATTGTGTTGCTAAAAAACAAGAGTTTTTACCTGCGAAAAGAGGATTATATTATATATATATAGCAACAGACAAAAAGAAGAGGAGGATTATGAGATGGACATAAATGAAACCATTCGAACG
Organism: Caldicoprobacter oshimai DSM 21659; assembly: GCA_000526435.1. Taxonomy (GTDB): domain Bacteria; phylum Bacillota; class Clostridia; order Caldicoprobacterales; family Caldicoprobacteraceae; genus Caldicoprobacter; species Caldicoprobacter oshimai. The sequence continues at coordinate 331,982 of JAGB01000001.1, read as the reverse complement.
CAACTTGCGCATCGTACTATCAGGGAGTTTAAGGATCAGAAGATTCCCCGAGAGATTTTTGAACTGTTAATGGAAGTCGCAAGGCGCACGGCGACATCTACCGGCATGCAAGCCTGTTCCATTATCCACGTCACGGATCCGGAAATCAAAAGCAGGATTGCCGAAGTTTGCAAGCAGGAGTATGTGGCAAGAGTCCCTGAACTCCTCATTTTTATCGTGGATCAATACAGAAACGATCAAATAGCAAAAGAGAAGGGCTGCTTCGTAGAAACCGCCAGGGATATGGATCGCTTTTTTGCAGCGTTCACCGATGCGTGTATAATGGCTCAAAATGTTGTAATAGCTGCAGAATCCATGGGGCTGGGGACGGTATATTTAGGGAGCATTCTCAACGATTCTGAGAAAATCTGTGAGCTTTTAAAACTGCCAGAGTTGACATTCCCGGTTATAGGCCTTGGTTTGGGATATCCAAATCAAAATCCGCAGCTTAAACCTAGAATGGAAATGCGGCTTAGGGTTTTTGAAAATACCTATACAGTTTTTGAAAACTATCTAGATGAGATCAAAGAATACGATGAAGAAATGCGTACCTACTACGATCTAAGGGAGCCCGGCAGGCCGGTTGATAGTTTCAGTAACCAGGTGGTTGTCAGGCTTAAACAGTATAATCCCAAACGCCAGGAAATACTGAACGTTATCCGCAAACAAGGCTTTGATCTTATGATAAAATAAGTCAATTTAAGCCATTTTTTTGATATATCGACCTTGATTACAGGTAAATAACTTATATGAGGCTATAAATTCAAGGAGGATGGGTATGAGGAAGTTATAAATTGCAAACGCAGCGGTATAATTTGTGCTGTAACACGATATAGACGACGTTACATTATAGTGCATGGCATATAAATCTAGGTAGTTAAAATGTACAAGCATGAAATCAAAGATTGGGCCAATAAGGTAGGCAACAATAATAGCCCTATAATGACAAAAATTGAGCTAATAGGAGGTGTAACGGTGAAGATTAAACATAAGATAAGTTTAGTTGCTATAATAATGTGCGTAGTATGCGTTGGAACAATGTGGGGATTGAATAATTTTATATCGCTGAAGTATTTAGAAAACACTATACAAGATAAGGTGATAGCTGAGGTAAAACTAAAAGCCGGCGATATAGATGCATGGATATTCAAAGAAAAGCAAAACTTGGAAATCGTAGCTGAAAGGGTAATACTGGCCAAAAATTATGAAAAAGATACATTGTATAAAGTCTTAGAAGAAACGGGTAAGATGGGCTTTGAAAACCTATATTACCTAGCATTTGAGGATGGAACATTTATTGACGCATCCGGGCGGGTGCCGGATGATTATAATCCTTTAACTAGGGAGTGGTATGTCAAGGCAAGAGAGAATAGTGGGCAGATTTATGTGTGTGACCCATATGTAGATGCCAAGACAAAGAATCTGGTCTTAACGTTGTCTAAAGAAATTACGCTAAACGATGGCAGAAAAGCGGTGTTGGGAGTAGACATGCAAATATCGCATATAGACCAATATATAAATTCTATTGGAAAATATACAGTGGATGCTGAATCTTCGGCTACTCTGAGCAATGCGAGCTATGAAAGCACATTGGATAAGGCTAAAGAATCGTATTACATATTTTTAATAGATAGACGAGGCAATATAATCAGCCATCCAAATCCGGATTTTTCAGCCAAACCCAATAAAATAACCAGAGCAGCAGAGATATTAGAAGGGAAACTTGATAACTTAATAAAGTTATCAAGTGTATCATTATATCAAAGAATAATAAAGGATTACGACGGGAAAGAAAGGGCCTTTTTCTTTGATAAAGTAGATGAAACGGGTTGGGCTATAGGGATAGCAGTCGATAAAGGCGCAATACTTGAGGCAAAAGATAAGTTTGAAAAGATTACCTTATTTATATCCATAATATTCTTGTGCGCATGCATAGGAGTTTCTTTCGTTATAGCAAATGGTATAGCTAGACCGATTATGATGACCAGGACGATGGCAGATAATATATCCAATTTAAAATTGAACATAGATGTAGACGATAAATATTTAAATAGAAAAGATGAAGTAGGCGAGATATTTAGAGCTTTTAAGGTGATCATAGAGAAGTTAAGGGACTTTACGGCTAATCTAAAAGAGCTATCGACTATAAATAATAAAATTTATAACACTACCTTGGAGAAGATAACTACGCTATTAAGCCTTTCGGAAGAAGTATCAGCTACTACGCAAGAGCTATCAGCCGGTATGCAAGAGACCAGTGCGACGGCTGAATCTATATCTCAGTCAGCCACTGACTTAAATAGAGCAATGTCCATGTTTGCCAGCAAAGCGGAAGAAGGAGCAAAGACTGCCAATGAAATAGCCAGAAAGGCAGCAGAGTTGGATGAACAGTTTAAAGAGTCTAAAGATAATACGATGAATATTTTGGGTGTGGCTAAAAATGAAGTTGAGTCTGCCGTAGAGTCTGCGAAGAGTGCGGAACAGGTTAGAATGTTAGCGGAGACAATTTTAAGCATAGCGGCAAAAACGAATATATTGTCCTTAAATGCTTCTATAGAAGCAGCTAGAGCAGGTGAGGGAGGTAGAGGGTTTGCAGTTGTAGCAGAGGAAATAAGGAGATTAGCAGAAGATTCTAATAGATCGGCGGGAAGAATAAAGCAGTTTGCGGAGGACATAGATACATCGGTAAATAGGCTGATTTCAGCTACAAACAACCTATTAAAGTTCCTTGATGAAAATGTTTTAAAGGATTATAACTCGATGTTAAATGCAATAGAAAATTATAGAAATGACGGGGCCGTCTTAAGTGGAGTTTTAGGGGAATTGTCAAGTACGGTAGAGCAACTTAAGGCAACCGTAAACTCTGTGGCAACGGCAATAAATGATGTGTCTTCAACAATGCAACAGGCAACAGCAGCTATAGCTAACATTGCCGAGCAGAATAGCGAAATGGTAAGTGCAGTACGGGATATAGATAACGCTATGAAGATGAATACGGAATCATCCAATAAATTAGCAAGCATGATAGCGCAGGTTGAGCTGTAGCTAGCTACCCATCGTTTAAAGAAGCCAAAGCTTGCAAATGCCTTTTGTTGAATGTGTGGAAAAGACGTTAAGTGAGATAAAGAATTTCACGGGGGTGGAAGATGATCGGGTTAGGAACCATAGTCAATACGTTAGGAATAATCGGTGGCGGCTTATCGGGGATGCTTTTCGGTAAGCTGTTAAAGGATCGCCATCAGGAGTCTTTAAAAATAGCCTGTGGAATCAGCGTTATATTTATAGGGATTGCCGGAGCTATGGAAGGGATGTTAACCATAACTGATGGAGCTATCAATAGCGGTCAGGCTATGATGGTGACTCTTTGCCTTGCACTTGGTGCGCTGATAGGCGAAATCATCGATATTGAACATTTTTTTGAAAAGTTTGGCGAATGGTTGAAGTTTAAGACCGGGAATTCAAGAGACAGCAAGTTCGTGAACGCCTTTGTAACGGCATCATTGACCGTTTGTATCGGGGCTATGGCCATTGTCGGTGCTATTGAGGATGGACTAACCGGCGACTGGTCCATACTTGCAACTAAAGCAATACTCGACTTCGTCATCATCATGGTGATGACCTGTTCCCTTGGGAAAGGGTGTATCTTTTCTGCCATTCCGGTTTTAATATTCGAAGGGCTGATAACGGTCCTTGCATCGTTATTAAAACCGGTAATGACGGATTTAGCTATGAATTACCTTTCACTTGTTGGCTCCATTCTTATTTTCTGTGTGGGGATAAACCTTGTATGGAGTAAAAGGATCAAAGTTGCGAATATGCTCCCTGCAATTGTGCTTGCTGTAATTGCCGCCTTTTGGCCGGCTTTATTTTGACAAAACTAGAGTTTGTGTAGACAAAACCCCGTCCAAAGGTACCAAGCATGGACGGGATTTTTACTACCATAGCCAGAAAATCCTTCCACAAATTCAAGCTTTATATAAAGGCATGCAGCAATTCACACGTGAAAAATAAATTCACGACTGCTGGATTGTCTGTGTATGCAAGCCTAGACTACGTTTTGCCTTTATGGTAGAATGATACTTGTTGAAAAAAGCAGGGTTGGGGGTTATATATGAAGCAACGTGCATCATCAAGCGCTTTTAACAAGTTTCGCAACACATTTATAGGGGATCGTGAGTTTTACATTACAGTATTTGCGTTAGTGTTACCGCTTATTGTACAGAATGCCATCTCAAATTTCGTAAACCTTCTGGACAACCTAATGATAGGCCGGCTAGGTACGCCTCAAATGTCGGGAATCGCCATTGCCAACCAGCTTATATTTGTATTTAATCTGGCTATTTTTGGCGTCCTTTCTGGGCCAGGTATATTCGGTGCCCAGTTTTTTGGTGCAGGAGATAATGAGGGCTTGCGTCATACGGTGCGCTTCAAATTGTGGACTGTTGCTATTACTTTGGTGGTTTCAATAGCTGTATTTTTGACCTGTGGAGATCAATTGATTGCCCTGTATCTGACTGGTGAAGGGGATGCCATCGAAAGAGCAGCTACCCTCGAGTACAGCAGGAGTTACCTTCACATAATGCTATGGGGACTACTACCGTTTGCCCTATCTCAGGTATATGGCGGAACGCTCCGCGAGATGGGAGAAACAATGCTTCCGATGAAGGCCAGCATGGCTGGCATAATTACCAATCTCTTCCTGAATTACATGCTGATCTATGGAAAGCTTGGATTCCCGGCTTTAGGCGTTGACGGGGCAGCCATAGCAACGGTTATTTCACGCTTTGTGGAAGTTGCTATTATCATAGTATACACGCATAGGCATCTTGAAAGATTTCAATTTGTTGAAGATTTGTATCGAACGGTAAAGATTCCTAAAGGCCTTGCTTTTAATATAATCAAGAAGGGGATGCCACTCTTTATAAATGAGCTGTTGTGGTCATTGGGCATGACCACTTTGATGCAGATATTCTCAACTCGGGGACTAAATGTAGTTGCTGCCCTCAATATAACTAGCACCATAACGAATTTGTTCAATGTGGTCGTTTTTTCTATGGGCACTGCCGTTGCTGTTATGGTTGGCCAGGCTCTTGGGGCCAACGATATTCCGCGCGCAAAGCAAACCGCATGGAGGCTTATATTTTTCAACGTTTGTGTTTGTATTGTTGTTGGCAGCCTGCTTGCTGTTTTGTCGCCGGTCATTCCGTATATATACAATACTACCGATGATGTGCGCAGGCTGGCTACCCGTTTCATGCAAACAAGTGCCATGTATATGGCAGTTAATGCGGTGAGTCACTGCGCGTACTTTACCATACGATCAGGGGGTAAAACATTCTTAACGTTCCTCTTTGACAGCGTCTATACATGGACTGTCTTAGTTCCATTCACCTATGTACTTACACATTTTACAAGACTGACCATTTCGGTGCTTTATCCGATTTGCTGTTTGGCTGACGTTATAAAGTGCATAATCGGGATAATCGTTGTTAAAGACGGGCGTTGGGCACAGAATATGGTTTCGGATGCCGTTTATGATAGATGTATTGAACCCTATGTTGATGCTGTGTAGATGGTTAGATTAGCCTTTTTACGTTAGACTTGCTTTGTCATTTCAACGATTCATATGATTACGCGTAGGATGGGGCAATAAAGATAGTAAATTCATAAATTTCAGTTTATTTTCGACAAGGCAACCACTAATAACGGTTGCTTTGTTGTTTGATTGTGCTATAATACTTACTATTGGATGCAAGATAGACCCTGCTTGTATTGGGGCCATATGATTGAATAAGTGAAGATTGGTGCCATTTAAAGAAGTAGAAGAATAGGCGAGGGGAAATACAGCTTAAGTCAAAATAATGAATATAATAAGTAAAAGGAAGAGAATGCTGTTATGTTATCCAAGAAACACGAATGGACATGTGCAGCGGACCGCTGTTCAGCAAGATATTGATTTTCGCATTGCCCATCATGGCAATGAATATATTGCAGCTGCTGTTTAATGCTGCAGACATGATAGTTGTCGGGCGCTTCTCGGGCAGAGAAGCACTGGCTGCGGTAGGTGCTACGGGTGCTCTTATAAACCTTATAGTTAACACGTTTATGGGATTATCGGTAGGTACAGTTGTCGTTGTGGCGCAGGACTATGGGGCTGGCCGAATGTCGCGATTGAGAGACTCTGTTCATACCTCCATAGCTATCAGCATAATAAGTGGCTTGCTTGTTATGGTAATAGGATTAGTTTTCTGCAAGCCGATGCTAATCCTAATGGGCACTCCGGAGGATATATTGGATTTGGCGGTACTGTATATGAAAATCTACTTTCTAGGAGTTCCTGCCATGATGGTATATAACTTTGGTGCTGCCATATTGCGAGCTGTGGGGGACAGCCGACGACCGATGTACTACCTTACCATTTCGGGAATGGTGAACGTAATACTCAATCTGTTCTTTGTAATTGTGCTGCACATGACTGTCGATGGAGTAGCTTGGGCTACGGTCATATCCCAGTTCCTCTCGATGGCGCTAGTTATGATCTGCCTGCTGCGGAGCAATAGGGGCATACGCTTTATACCGCGCCAAATGCGTATTGAAAGGCATAAATTGAAGGAAATTGTGAGAATTGGATTGCCCGCGGGGTTACAGAGCCTATTGTTCTCCATTTCCAATGTAATGATCCAGTCAGCAGTCAATTCCTTCGGCTCCATTATGGTGGCAGCCAGCTCTGCTGCAGGTAATGTAGAAGGGTTTGTTGGCACCACAATGAATGCCTATTATAATGCTGCCATTACTTTTACCGGACAAAACATGGGTGCCAAGAAATATGATAGAATTGATACCATTGCAAAGATATGTACGGTTCTAATCTTTGCTACATGGATTCTCCTGAGTGGCTCCATATTGCTTTTCGGTAGGTGGCTGCTTGGCATGTTCACGTCCGATCCTGAGGTCATCGAGCTTGGCATGTTGCGTATGAAAGTTTTAATGGTTGCATACTTTACCTGTGGCATTATGAACGTATTTCCGGGTCTGACCCGTGGCATGGGCTATTCTGTATCGCCTATGATTTGCACGCTGTTAGGAGCCTGTCTGCTACGTATCGTTTGGCTGAAAACTGTCTTTGCCTGGTATCCCACGGTGGTTATGCTTTTTGCCTGTTATCCGGTTACCTGGGGATTGGCAGGGCTTGGCCAGGTAGGTATCTTCCTTTATGCACGGTATCGGATTCGGAAAAATGCCGCTATTACAGCTGAGTCCGATATATAGTGCTTTTGCCGCTTTCAGATTTGCTGGAAGAAGGCTTTTCAATGATATTCAGTTGCTCCAGCATTTCACTGACTTCTTCTGATATTATACCACTAAGCTATTCTAGCTTAGCATAAATTATAAAATATAGCAGGTATTCATAGAAAACTTTTTTGGAAGGTATATTGACTTACTATAAAAATCAGAGAAGTACGATTTATACCCAGGAGATTCATTGCATATTCGCTCTAATGAAATGCACAATTGGGAGAATAATACGAATAAGGCAAATACGGTTCAAAAACCGTTGCGTTTCATGTATTTAGATGATACAATTTAAATTCATGAAAGCAAGATGCACTAGAGGGGGACAATCATGAAGATTTCAAAGAAAGATGCGTTGATGTGGTTTGAGTTTTTTGCGCAGCTGCCGGAAGATGAGGAGATAAGCGCAAAACATCAAGAAATAATCAATTCTACTTTTGCACAGATTGAGGCTGCAGTCGAACACAGGAATAGTTTATTGATGTCTCAAATTAAAGGTTTAAAGACTTTAAAAAACAGGACTTATTTTGTGGGAAACGACGATAAATTTCCAAAAGGATGTATTTCCTGCTTGTTTGGCACCGGCCTTAATGCGATTCGAAAGACCAATAAATGCAATTTAAACTGCAAGTTCTGCTACGATTATGGGCAGCTGGATGATATCCCACCGGTAGGTGAAGATGTGTGGGAAATAGGGGGCACTAAATTTTATGAGAAGGATATCGACTTGCTACTTTCCATCTACCAAAAGCCCACCGGCGTCTCGTATGTTTATTTAGAGCCATTTATGGAAATAGAAAAGTATTATTCGGTTATAAAGAAATTTAGCGATGCTGGAATTTACCAGCATCTATACACAAATGGCACTTTGGCTACCGAAGAGACATTGAAAGCACTGGGGGAAGCAGGTCTTGACGAAATACGCTTCAACCTGGCGGCTTCTAACTGTTCGGATAAGGTTATTGAAAATATTGCTATAGCCAAAAAATATATTAAGAGCGTAGGCATCGAAAGTCCGATGACGCCAGAATTCTTTGAAGCGTTTTTGAAGAAAAAGCAGATGATCCTGGAAACAAAGCTGGATTTCATCAACTGTGCAGAACTGCATTTAAATGAGAACAATATATACAACTATTATGGTGAAAATATGTATATTTCCAGGTTTGGCTATATTTCACCCATTTGGAGCCGCGAACTGACCCTGAAGCTCATGAAAATAGCCGATGAGGAAAAATGGGATTTGGTGGTCCATGATTGTTCCAATTATACGAAGTTTGCCAGGGGGTTAAACTGGGGCAGCAAAGCGGGTATGGCGTTTGGGGCCAGCAATTATGGCTGTGAGTTTTCCAGGATTCCGTACGAATTTTTTATACCAATATTAAGTGATGACAGTTTTAAATTTCTAAGTGAAGAAGAACTGCCTGATGATTATAAACCGGAATTAATTTAGTTCATAAGGTGATAATACGGAAGTTCTGTACTTTGAGGATGCAACAGCTACCTTGTTGTTTTTCAGTTGTTGGTTGATCATGTTAAATGATTCTTTCATTAAAGTTGGTGTTATAATGCTTGGATTAGTTGCTGTGCAAACTGCTTGTAATTTTTTTGTCGATTATCAAGGTCATGCAATGGGGGCTATGGTGGAAAGTGATATGCGCAGCGAATTATTTGAATATTATCTAAAATTATTCTTTAGTTTCTATGATGAGCGAAAAAATGGACAACTAATGTCTGGAATTACCAATGATTTATTATCATTAGCAGAATTATACCATCATGGTCCTGAAGATTATATAATATATTTAATAAGATTTATTGGTGCATTTGTTATCTTAATCAATATAAACGCTAAATTAACTTTAGCAGTTTTTATCTTTTTACCAATAATGGCTATTTATATAAAAAATTAAAAGCTGAGTTAAAAAGAAATTATGATAGAATTGGAGATATCAATGCACAAGTTGAAGATACCCTTTCAGGTATAAGGGTTGTAAAATCATTTGCAAATGAAGAAATTGAAAAAGAAAAAAGTCGGTTTCTTGGTAGCAGGAAAAATATTTACAGAAATGAAGCATACTTGTATAATGGAGTAAATACTTTTATACAACTTATCACAATTACTGTTATTGTTTTTGGTGGTGCCAGTATTGTTAATGCTACTTTAGATCTGGCTGATTTGATAACATTTTTATTATATATTGGCTACTTTATTGAACCCATTTAAAAATTAAATCATATTACTACACAATTCCAGCAAGGGATTGCTGCTTTTGAGCAATTTATGGAAATATAGGAAATAGAACCAGATATAGAAGATTCGGAAAATGCTATTGAATTGAAAGACGTACAAGGAAATGTAAAGTTTAAAAATGTGTGGTTTAAATATACTGGGAGCACTGATTATGTCTTGAAAAATATATCCCTCAATGTAAAGGCTGGAGAATATATTGCATTAGTAGGATATTCTGGTGTTGGCAAAACAACATTATGTTCACTAATTCCTCGTTTTTATGAAGTAAGCGAGGGAGAAATATTAATAGATGGCATAAATATCAGGGATATTAAGCTGAATTCTTTAAGGGAGAATATTGGTATTGTACAACAAGATGTTTATTTGTTTTCTGGGACAGTATTGGATAATATCCGATATGGGAAGCCTAATGCAAGTAAAGATGAAGTCATTGAAGCAGCTAAAAAGGCCAATGCCCATGATTTTATCATGGAATTACCGGATGGTTATGAAACATATATTGGACCACGGGGTGTTAAATTATCTGGAGGTCAAAGACAAAGATTGAGTATTGCACGGGTTTTCTTGAAAAATCCACCTATTTTAATTTTTGATGAGGCAACTAGTGCACTGGACAGTGAAAGTGAAAAAGTTATTCAGGATTCATTGGAGCTTCTAGCTAAAAATCGTACAACATTTGTCATAGCTCATCGTTTATCAACAATCAGGAATGCAAAAAGGATCGTCGTATTAACAGACAATGGTATTGCTGAACAGGGAACTCATGAAGAATTAATGGCATTGAATGGCACCTATGCACATCTGTATAATATGCAATTTAGAATTTAAGAGGATTTAAAATAGGTTTAATCGGTAATACGTATAGTATTACCGATTTTTTATAAAAGCGTTATCACTCGCAATATAAATGGTTGTTATGAGGATTTATTTACATAATTGGTAAACTAAATTTGAGTAAAGTCGCTTTTCTCAAGCTTTAAATCATCATCGGATACTTTTATTACGATAGTATTTCCCGATGTGCTTACTTTCCTTTAAAAACAGGACATCTTAGGGATTCGAACCCTGCATTGAGTTACCAAACCACTCCGAGCTTTGCATAATCCGGCTTTTTTCATGGGAGTATAGAAGAGCAACTATGCTATCTATTATTTGGTTGATATTAACTGGATGGATACGAGAGCCGAGTGGGCAGGCTTAAGAGGTATTGGTATAGTTATTTGTAGATGTGAAAAAGGTGGGAAGAGGAGTAAACCAGTATTGATATGGGGCAGATATTGACATAAAATATACTTATCAGGGAATATAAACTTCGATAAAATTTGTCTTTGGGAAGACTATATAAAAACTGAACAAGAAATGATAAATCTAATACTTTCAGGACATTGTTCCGACTGATATTGATTACCATGTAAAAAAACCGACTATGCGGGAGTATGATGATTGTTGCATTGAATTTTGGAATGTAACAGGTAAAACATAACACGGTATACTCTGGACATGTATAAAAAATATGTAGTAGAATGATGTATAATGCTTTCCACAAAGAGGTGAAGGAAACATGAAAGAAAACAAATATGATGACATACAATTTTTTAATAAATACAAGCAGATGGCACGTTCTATCGGTGGCCTTGAGGCGGCCGGTGAATGGCATGAATTCCAGAAAATGATGCCCGATTTTCAAGGCAAACGAGTTCTGGATCTGGGGTGCGGCTTTGGCTGGCACTGCCGCTATGTTGTTGAACACGGAGCAAAGTTGGTGGTTGGAGTGGATATTTCGGAAAGGATGCTGCAAGTGGCAAGAGAAAGAACAACCTCGCCACTTATTAAATATGTACGCATGCCCATAGAAGATATCGATTATCCGGAAAACTCTTTTGATGTTGTTATCAGTTCATTGGTATTTCACTATATTGAATCGTTTGAAGATATTTGCAAGAAGATAAGCCGATGGCTGATACAGGGTGGTGACTTTGTTTTTTCCGTCGAACACCCGATTTTTACTGCACAGGGCAGTCAGCAGTGGTGTTGTGATGCAAATGGGAAACCCCTTCACTGGCCTGTGGACCGGTACTTCGAAGAAGGAATTCGAAAAGCGGTCTTTCTGGGAGAGGAAGTCACGAAGTATCATAGAACCCTTACCACCTATGTAAATACACTTATTCAGTGTGGCTTTGAGATCATTAAGCTTGTAGAGCCCAAACCAGCTGATTACCTTATGAATGAGCCTGGAATGAAGGATGAACTCCGCCGACCGATGATGCTGCTGATAGCAGCACGTAAGAAATGAGAAGATTTAGATCGAGGATGGTGATTAATTTTTATGTTGGCTAATGTGAGACAACAAATAGATAAAATAATTGCTGATATAAATAAAGTTGCTCCAGTAGAAAAAATATATTTATTCGGTTCTTATGCTTATGGAAAACCAACAGAAGATAGTGATATAGATTTATGTGTAATTGTTAAAGAAAATCCTATAAGGAAAAGAGATTTAATGAAACTTATAAGGAAATCCATAGTAAATGTAGCAGACGTACCAATTGATATATTGGTTTACTTTAAAGATGAATTTGATGCAAGGTCGAAATTGAATTCAACTATAGAGTATAAAATTGTACATGAAGGGGAATGTATATATGAACAATAAAGATATCGCTAAGGAATAGTTTACAAATTTCACTTAATAATGCTGGTTATTTTAAAATATTTGATGAACAAACTGCACATAAAGCTTTTATGATAAAGATTCTCGATCATATGAGTCCTATTGCAAGTTATTGTAAAAAAGTTGAAACGGGCATGATAAAGCCCGGTATTATTGTTTTTCCTGCGATGTTTGACGTGGGTGATGGGAGGACTTAATAAATGCTCACAAATCCTGAGTTATTTGACTTTTTTTGCCCAAAGTTTATAACAACTGGTACGGTTTATTGGAGGGGTAAAATGAGCTGTCCATTACCAAGTCAACTCCCCAACGCCTAAAGAAGCGGGGGCTCGTAAAAAGCCTTGGTTGACTAGCCTCAGTTGCCAGCACAAAGCTGACGGAGTTTCGTTAGGTAGGCTATGATACTCTAGAGTGTTGCTCCTCAAGCTCCAGGCTCTGTCGTACAGGTTTAAACAGTCCTGAAGGGTAGGGACAGTGGCTTGTGCATGACAAGCCTATTTAATGTTGGTGATGAGCACCTAACTCTGATAGGAGGTTTATAAAATGGAACAGCAGAAAACAAAAAACAACAAATATCAAATGCTAATGTTTATAATAAATGCGATTATAGGTTTGGTAGTTATAATAGGTTTAGTAGTAATAAGAGTAAAAAAAGAAAAAGCAGCAGATACATATGTAAGGAATATCATTGAAATAAATAATGAACTTGATCTGATGGTTAACGATATTGATCAAAATATACGTTTAGCGATAGATAAAGAAACGAAAGCGATATTTATAGAGAAAATAGAATCATATATGGATGAGTGGTCTATCATTGCAGATAAAATAGAAAAAATAGAGCCTCCATCAAGGTTAACAAATTATCATTTACTAACGATACAAAAGACCAAACTAGTTTATGATGTATTAAAAAATGCATATGAAGTGGCACTTTCTTACAGGTCAGAAACATTAGAATATTTAAATAACTACGAAGATACAATCCTTCAATTTAGAAAGTTGAAAGAAAAGCAAACTCAAGAACTAGAAAAGTTAGCTAGACGTAATTAGTATGAACATACGTTACATAACGTGTAAAAATCCCCAAACGAAATAGAATTAGTGAATATGAAACTATTTGGGGGAAAAAGGTTAAAAATAAAAGCTGTAATATAAGGAGGCGGGCTGGCAAATTGCTGAAGATTCCTGGTTTTCTGAACGCTATAATTGTCCGCGTTTCACAACACCCGATGAAAAAGGTAAAGTAGTTCTGGATTATTGTTTCTATTTAAAAGATGAATAACCGTTGATAAGATAGTTTTATTGAAGTTATATAAGGTTTTAGATAGTGTCATAGAAACAATAATATTTGTAGAATACAAAATAACCTTCACAAGCCCCCATACGAAGAATGAACCAACAGATAACAAACCTCCGGATACATTCCGGAGGCTCGTTGCTGTTTTTTATGAGAAGTAACTCTTAATTACCCTAAACGGACGCATCATGTCATGGTCTTCATGTTCCAGAATGTGGCAATGCCACACATAGTCACCTGTATAGCCATCAAATTTTGCGATAATCCTTGTAACCTGCCCAGGCGTAACCCTTACGGTATCCTTCCAGCCCATTTCGTTTGCGTCAGGTGGGATGGGGTCTCCCGTATATTTGATTTCGCCTGTGCTTCTGTATCGCTGTACGTCAAACGGCCTGCGGTCCAAAATTTGAAACTGCACCAGATGCACATGGATGGGGTGCGGGAAAGCTATCAGGTTCAACAAATTCCATATTTCGATGCTGCCCAGTTCGGGCATCTCGGTAACAGGATCACGCCACATCTTTCCATCAAGCTGGAACGATGGACGACCATATCTGTCTGGTACCGTATCAAGGGTCAGATTTCTGACCTTGGTAGCCATATTTTCATTTAGTCGCTCGAAAGGATACAGTATTTCGGGTATTGTGCTGGTGTCTTTACCCTTAAGCGTAAGCACTACCCTAAACTGCATGACATTACTTGTATTTTCATCCGTATCATCATTTGTCAGTATAATATATTCGCCTTTCGAGCCCGAAAAATCAATGATGACATCTGCCCTCTCTGCAGGCATAATTGTCAGTGCATCGAGCTCTACAGGACTTTCTAAAAGCCCTCCGTCGGTTCCTATTTGATAGAATTTCTGGCCATTTGATAGCCTCAGTGTATATGTCCGGGAATTTGATCCATTCAAAATTCTGAAACGGTACTTCCTCGGCTCTACATTGAGGTAAGGCCATACCTTGCCGTTAACTAGGATTGTATTTCCCAAGAATATCGGTACCACTGATGGAAAAACTCCCGGCACTGGTTGAGGCGGTTCAGCGGGGTAAAACAGGGAACCGTCTTTATTAAACGACCTGTCCTGGATCAGCAGAGGGATTTCATACTCGCCTGATGGCAAATTGAGCCTCTGCTCCAGGTGATCGCGTATAATATAAAAACCTGCAAGGCCTGCATATACGTTCAACCTGGTTATTCCCATTGCATGGTCATGATACCATAAGGTTGCAGCTTGCTGGTGATTGGTATACTTGTATACTTCAGTGGCAAAAAATGGGCCCGTCTCTTTATAGCCTTTTGTGAACCAGGCTTCAGGATGTCCATCGCTCTCAGGCGAGACCCGTGCGCCGTGAAGGTGGACAACGGTGCGTACTTCGGGTGTGTCAACAGCCCCATGCAAGGTACGGTCTACCGGTAATAAATGCTTTTTTGGCAGGCAGTTAATCCATTTGACCATGACGGTACGATCCTTTAGTGTTTCAATAGTAGGACCGGGGTATGTGCCGTTATACCCCCAGACCGTAGTTTCAGGAAAATATTTGTGCAGCTTTTGTTTTACCTGCAACATTTTCACTTCATAGTATGCTCCGTCTTTTAGTCTTTTTGTAGGCTGCAGTACCTCGGGAATCGGCAGTTCGTCAACAAACTTGGGAATTTGAATTCGGGTCCGATGGATCAACTTTGTATTCGTAATATTCATTATCATTCAAGTCATATGACATAGAATATCACCTCTTTTATTTCTCTCGTTATATATTATGTAATATATTATGCAGATGACATCTCAAGAGTGCAATGCTTTAATAACCATAGTTAAAATTTAACCGCAAGGGTCGCAAGTGGACGTTTAGTGTGAAAATAAATTACGTGGTATTTGGGCAATCTTAAAATGACGCATGTAAGCTGTTCTCCAATTCAACTTGTTTCATGCGAGTTCCTGGCAAGTTGGAAGGGAGTCTCTATAATTAAAAAAGGGGGTATCTTCGGATGAGAAAACGTATTATCATTCTGATTGCCGTCCTTTGCCTGTTTGCCGTATCTGGCACTGCGCTTGCTGCAGAGTATAGCTATAGTTTTACATTCAATCCACCTTTTGTCGGTAGCTTAAGATATACAGAGCCAAGGATAAGAAGAGTAGGAGATACGCCTTATGTGTGGCCCAATTATTCAACAACACCTACAAATTATGTCCTAGTTACAGAACATAGTGTTACTACACCAGCAACAAATACTCTTAAGGAGATATATACAGCAGGGAAACGTTATTTTACTTATCTTCCTAATTACGGTGGGTATGATGAAGCGTATCGTCTGGCTGGCTATCCGACATATACTGACTTTGACACATATACCATAAGCGGGAAATGGTCTCCATAAGTCTGATAAGGGTAGTTATCACCGATTAAAAAATGCAGGTGTACTCGCCACCTGCATTTTTTAAATTCGGCGTTTTTTATCTAACGAATCATATTCAGACAAATTCACCGACTTAAGCAGCAACATATAGTTAATACAGTTGAATTAAACCTTTATTGACAACTGTCTTCTATTGCGATAGAATACTATTGTAGGCATTCTATTATAATAGAAAAATATATGTAAATGAGGTACATATTGATATTAAGCTGTTTTGCTTGAATCCAAAAAGAGAGGATAGAAACTTGACCTGAGCCGGATAGCCGTTCTTGCTGTTAACGGTGTGACATATGTGTCGACAAAAAAGAAGGGTAGGAGGATTTAGTAATAAAATTCCAGGAAAAAATTTGTTATTACCTAAACAAATAGGGAAGAAAGGAGATTTGCAATGAAGAAAACCCTTATACTGCTGCTTTGTCTTGTGCTATTGACATCAGCTCCGGCCTGCGGAAAACTTCAGGTGAATGAAGAACGTCTTGAGGAACTGCTGGAAATTATGGATTTGGGAACCTTCCTGCAAACGGTGGATTTGCCGGATAATTTCTCCATTGGATTTAACGCAGCAGATGTCAAATCCGTAGATTCTGCCAAAATATATAAAGCAGTGCCCCTGGAGCTTGATGCTGACGAAGTCGCTAAAAAACTGCTGAAGAGAGAAATTGTATCGACCAAGGTATATGCCGAGGGACCGCAATTTGAAACCAGCGATAATGAATTGAAGGAATATCTTACCGTTTTTGACGGAGGCAAAAGCGCGGGAGTTGATTCCGGAGTTGTAGGTGGTCTTAATTATTCCGTGATTATAAATGGGGAGTGGCTAGACAGTAAGCAGGGGATGGTTATAGCAGGTGACCCGGGACCGCCGGATAGCATCGCACAGAAATGGGGTTATAACTTAAAAAGCGACTATGCATCCTTTGCAGACCTTTCTTTTATGAGCTACAAGGATGCCCTTGCAGCAGTAGAGGAGCTTCTATACGATACCCTGGGATTTCCCGAGCTTGAGGTTGCGGAAGCCTATTCGATGGATTTGGAAACCATGCTAAAGCATTATGAGCTTTACAAAGCAGCAGGCGGAAAAAAAGAAATCACTTTCTCTAAGGATGACGAGTGTTATGTGTTCTTCTTCCGGCAGGTAATCGATGGTATCCCCTTAGCAAACGTTAGGTGGCAAAAAATAACTATCAGTAGGAAAATAGCACCAGTACCCACTGTTAAAGTCTATTATACCAGGGACGGCGTAAGACGTATTTCCGCTGGAGGTCTGTACGATATCATTGAGGACGGAGAGGATAAACCACTGATCAGCGCGGCTGCCGCTCTGAAAAAGGTGATTGATGATTACTCAGAAGTTTTTCTGGAAAACCAAACCAGGGTGATAGCCATGGAGCTCTGTTATGTGGGAGTGATGGCACAAGACGGATATGAACTGATTCCTGCGTGGATCTTCTGTATTGCTGAAGCTATTAAAGTTAAAGATCCGGTGGATGGCACGGAGAATTCATACGATTTATACACCTACTATGTGGTAAACGCCATTACTGGCGATAGAATAGAGTAGCAAAGGCGGGGAGATATGATGAAACAGTTTTTCTATCTTTTAGCCGCTGATTTACGCCGGGCAATACTTTCAATACGATTTCTTCTCAGCGCCTGCGGTGTTGCATTGGTGTTGTTTATAGCTTCCTGGGGTCAGATAAAATTTGCCCGTGATGTGTTATACCTTCTTGGACTGGGTATAAGTGGAACCGCAAGCCTGTTTCTGATAGCAGGTATTTTACCGCTGTTCCCCTTTGCGACAACCTTTGCCACAGAATGGCAGGAACGTGCTGTCAGATTCTGGATTGTGCGGACGGGTATACGGAACTATTCGATGTCCAAAGTTCTGGTGAGCGCTATATCCGGCTTTTTGACTACGGCCGTCGGTATGCTTATGTTCGTGCTTGCTTTGCGAACCAGGCTGCCGCTCTTTGTTGAAAGCACTACCGGTGACCCTTATGAACCTTTATTGCTTGCAGGTAAGCCGGTACAGTACCTGTGTTATTATATTACCCACTATTCTCTTTCTGCAGTACTGTTTGCGGTGGCGGCAGTATGGGTATCAACTTTTATCCCCAACAAATTTACAGCAGTGGCAGCACCGCTTGTATTGTACTTTGTGGCTCACCGTGCTACCACCGGACGAAGTATTCCTCAATATCTGAGGATAGTTGTACTGGTAGAAGGTATGTATCCCACAGGCTCTCCGCATACATCGCTGCTGCTAAAGCTGGTAATCGTTTTAATTTTATGCCTGCTGATGGGATATGGAACGGTGGGACAGATACGGAGGAGGATACAAAATGACTGATCTTAAAACGATACTGCGCTGCTTATACTTGATGAGCCGATGAACGGCCTTGATAAGCAGGGCGTTTTGGAGATTCGCGAGGTGCTCAAGGAATTAAACAGGGAAGGAGCTACCATTATATTGTCATCACATTATGCCGAGGACATAGAGGCGCTGTGCGATACCGTTTATGAAATGGATGGAGGTATTTTGACACGTATTAGTTAACGGGTATTATGTTGGTTACGAATAAAGTTTTAGAAATTTAATAAAAGTAAATAGCCTGAAAAACGGGGAAAGTATCGCAGAAGCTGCTACAAAATTTATGCACGCCCTTTGCTGCTTATTTCACATATATGCGGCATATATTTGTAGGGGATAATATTAGAAAAACTTATTTATTTTTTAAATTAGCTTCTCGCCCCCAGCATGATCCTGTCTTCGTCGAATTTCCTCTGGGCAGCCTGTTCAAACATACCCACCAATTCATTCACGGTGAGCGATGTTTTATCCGAACCCTTTATATCCAGTATAATCTGCCCTTTGTCCATCATTATAAGTCGATTACCCATTTTAATGGCATGCTCCATGTTATGTGTGATCATGAGCGTGGTTATACCTTTCTGGAGGACGACTTTTTCGGTCAGGTTGTTTATCAGGCGGGCAGTGGACGGATCCAGTGCAGCAGTATGCTCATCCAAAAGAAGCAGCTTGGGCTTGACCATGGTGGCAATAATTAAGGTCAGGGCCTGCCGCTGCCCTCCTGAAAGCAATTTTACCTTATAATTCAAACGGTTTTCTAAACCCAAGCCGGTTTCGGCCAATTTCTGCCTGAATTCTTCCCTGAGTTTATTGTTAAGGCCCCATTTGAGCGTGCGGCGCGCATTTCGACAGTAGGCAATGGCCAGATTCTCCTCTATCGTCATGGACGGAGCAGTACCCTTCATGGGGTCTTGGAAAACTCTACCGATAAACCTGGCTCTTTCATGTTCGGGTACCCTGGTAATATCCCTGCCATCCAGCAATATGGTTCCCCTGTCAACCGGATATACGCCCGCTATGACGTTCAAAAGGGTGGATTTTCCTGCGCCGTTGCTGCCGATTATAGAAATAAAATCGCCTTCATCAACTTTGAGGTTAATATCGCGCAGCACTACATTCTCGTTAACAGTACCTGCGTTGAAGATTTTCGTTACCCCTTTAAGCTCTAGCATGATAACCTCCTTCCCATTAAAACCCGTACAAAGCAAAACATCACGGTTCCAGCTTCAATTGGAGACAGTGGATGAGGTGCTTCGGAGCAAATTCCTGATCTTTGGCGTGCTGAGGGCTATTATCACCAGTACTGTGGTGAGCAGCTTTAAATCGGTGGCTGCGAAGCCTAGCCTCAATGCAATACCAATGCTCAATCTGTAGATAAAAGATCCCATCAAGGTCGCAAAAGTCGCCATACAAATGGTTCTTTCCCCTAGCATCATCTCACCTATGATTACCGAAGCCAAACCGGCAACAATGGTGCCTATACCCATACCTATATCGGCAAACCCCTGATACTGCGCTACAAGCGCACCTGACAGCGCTACCAACCCGTTTGATAGGGATAAGCCGAGTATTTTCATGGTATCGGTGTTTATTCCGTTGGCTCGAGCCATTTCAGGGTTATCGCCCGTTGCCCTCAGCGCAAAACCGATTTGGGTTTTCAAAAAGCAATCCAGCAAAACCTTTATCAGAAATGCCGTAATTATAAACAACGCCAGAAATACCCATCTGTGTGGCACTCCCCATTCTTCGATATACGTAAATATGGTCCTGGAGTTCAGGAGCGTGACATTTGCCCGGCCCATGATGCGCAGGTTTATGGAATAAAGCGCTGTCATGGTCAGTATACCAGAAAGCAGTCCTGTTATCTTTCCCCGTGTGTTGAGGAAGCCTGTAATGCAGCCAGCAGCTATGCCAGCTGCTGTAGCCAAACACAGCGCTAAAAAGGGATTGCCGCCGTTAAAAATCATGATGGAAGCCACCGCTGCGCCAAGCGGAAAGCTCCCATCTACTGTTAAATCAGGGAAGTCAAGTACTTTAAACGTAATATAGACTCCCAGCGCCATTATGCCAAAAACCAGCCCCTGTTCCAGGGATGTAACCATCAGACCAAACAATCAAACCACCTCATCATCATTTTATAACCTCGTCGGCATTATCCAGTATATCTTTCGGTATGGTCAGACCAATGGTCTCAGCTGCTTTTTGGTTAATTATTAGAGTGACAACTTTAGCACCTTCTATCGGTATATCCTGAGGTTTTTTGCCCTTTATAATCTCTACGGCTATTCGGCCGGTTTGTTTGCCCAACTCTTTATAATCTATACCTTTGGTCGCTATAGCTCCTGCCTCTACCTGGCCTCGTTCAGAGCCTATGACCGGTATTTTGTGATCATTTGCAACCTTTATAACCGCTCCTATGGAGGAGACTATGGTGTTGTCAGTGGGAACGTAAATGGCATCCACCCTTCCCATCAGCGATTGAGTAGCCTGGCTGACTTCGTTGCTGTTGCTTACTGTGGCTTCTATTATAGTTAATCCGTACTCTGCAGCAGCCTGCTTTGCTATATCCACCTGAACCTTTGAATTTATCTCACCGGCATTATATAATATACCGACCTTTTTGGCATTTGGTACGAGGTCCTTGATCAATTTAATCTGTTCGGCTACGGGATTCATATCGGTTGTTCCGGTTACATTGCCACCGGGTTTTTCAAGGCTTTCAGCCAAGCCCGCTGACACTGGATCAGTCACTGCCGTAATCAATATGGGTATATCCTTGGTTACGTTAGCCGCCGCTTGAGCTGCCGACGTAGCTATGGCAAGTATCATATCCACTTTTTCATCAACGAATTTACGGGCTATGGTCTGCGCATTGGTTATATCATTCTGCGCATTCTGAAAATCGATCTTGATGTTCTTGCCATCTTCATAACCGGCTTCCTTGAGTGCTTCAATAAAGCCTTCACGGGCACTATCCAGAGCCGGATGCTCTACTAACTGTGATATGCCTATTTTAATTACCTTGTTTGAAGATGCTGTTTGGCTGCATGCAATAAAAGTAGTTGATAAGAGTGCTGTTGATAAAATAAGGATAAATACTTTTTTTAACATAAAAAAATTCCCCCTTTTTTTATTGACGGAGGGAAATAGACAGCTTATGCTTTTCCCTACCGTACTACCATACTACTTGCTAATTATAATAGCATATCAATATTGCAAAATCAAGAAAGCGATCCAGCGTTTTTATTTGTTTGTATAGTAACGTTTTGTATAACGCAAGCATAAAATAACAACACAGCATGAGAATTTATTTGAGGAGAGATGAACAATGCTTCCAAATAAGGATTTCGTTCGTCAATCGCTGGATATACATCTTTTTTTGCGAGGATCATGAAGGAACACTCATTTTTTCTTCAAGTAGGATTTACGCCCAGAGATACTGATTTTATCCATGAAGCAGATGGATTTAGGAGGGCTTTTGATAAGCTTTTAGGGGAAACCATCTCACTTTCCAATGGCGTTGTCAGTCCCGAGGTGCTCAAATCGGGAGAAGTAATAACGCAATATACGCTTGAAGCTGAAATGGCTTCTTCATATTTAACAGGGGTTCGGATACCAACTGAATTAACTGAAGCGGAAGCAGGATTGTCAGGCGGGGGTTTTACAGGAGCCAATCCGATACTTGAACAGAGAGTGTTTATGCTTAATCAAAGGGCAATGAATTTAGTTGCTGCACTAATACAGTTTAAAACTGCTATTTTATCCAATGTTTTATCCTGTAAAATGTTTACGGTTAACTATCCTTTGCTGATTGAGCATATTTTAAGGGAAGCAAAACTTTATTTACGAATGATTCAGAGAATTCAAAACGGAGAGAGCATCAATATCGAGAGGGAAGCCCTTGAGCAGGAGCTATTCTGGAACAGAATTATGGCTGAGCATGCAAAATTTATCCGGGGGCTGCTTGATCCCACGGAAGAGGAATTATTCAAGAAGGCCAATGATTTTGGGAATGAATTTGATCAATTGACGAAAGAAGCCAAGGCTGCAATGGAAAAGACGATACCGCCGGCAAAGGTTACGGAGGAAAGCCTCAGAGCAACGCAGGCAATTCGGGATTTCAAGGCGCAGGGGACCCGGGGATTGCTTGAATGCAAGATCAGGTCCATAATTATACCGTTACTGGCCGATCATACGCTGCGCGAAGCAAATCACTATTTGCGGCTATTAAAAACATTTCAAAGACAAAAATATATCAAAAATGAATAGCCAACTAGAAGATGTTTCTTCTGGTTGGCTATTTTGATAATTTGTCATACACGAGAACAGCACTATTAATGACAAAAAAATTATTATTTCCATATTACCAGCTTATGTTATATAATATCTTATGTTGCATAATATTATTGGTTTTTAGGTTGAAAAAATGCATTAAATGGCTAAAGGGAAGGGAATGATATTACCTTGAAAAAAGGAGCTAAAATAACAGCACGGGACATAAAAACACTAATAATACTTGTGGTATTCATTATTTTGGTTATATTTAAGATATCCGGCGAAAATAATTTTAAATCATCTGGAGATGTTCCAGGTAAAAAAGACATAACGTCGTTTGAAAAAGACGGTATAATAAATGATGGTTTAACAGTACATTTTATCGATGTAGGGCAGGCCGACAGCATTTTGATTACGATGAAGGATGCCGCGATGCTGATAGACGCCGGAAACAACGCAGACAGCCAGCTGGTTGTTGATTACATAAAGGACAGAGGAATAACAACGCTGGACTATGTTGTTGCAACCCATCCCCATGAAGACCACATCGGCGGGATGGATGCCGTTATAAACGCCTTTGAGGTGAAAAGCATAATAATGCCCAGGGTGGAGAGCACCACAAAAACCTTTGAGGATGTGCTGGAGGCCATTTCAAACAAGGGGCTGAAGGTTACTCCTCCAGTACCCGGCACCAAATATCCACTTGGAGAAGCCGAATTTACCATACTTGCCCCTAACAGCGAAGCTTATGAAGACACCAATGATTATTCGGTGGTTATAAAGTTGCAGTACGGCGCCACATCATTCTTGTTTACAGGGGATGCAGGCTTTGAATCAGAAGAGGAAATGCTTGAGAAGGGGTATGACTTAAGGGCAGATTTGCTAAAGGTTGCCCATCATGGAAGCAGGTATTCTACGTCAATGGAATTTTTGGAAGCCGTACAACCTAAAATAGCGGTGATATCAGTTGGAGAGGATAATGATTACGGGCATCCGGCACCTGAAACGCTACAGAGGCTCAGGCAGGCAGGTGCTGAAATATACAGGACCGATGAATCGGGCACCATAATCGCAACCAGCGATGGAAAGGCAATTGAAATGCTCAATCCATAAGGAGGGCTCTTGGCAATGAAGAAAGTTATAATTGACAGATTTGAAGGCGATTTTGCGGTTTGTGAAGACGAAGACAGGAAAATCATTAATATAGAAAAATCGAGGCTGCCCAAGGATGCAAAGGAAGGGACTGTACTCATAATCATGGGAGATAAAGAAGATGACATTAAAGTAGATTACGCTGAAACCGAAGCAAGAAAAAGCAGAATAAAGAGGATGATGGATTCACTATTCAATTGATTTCTCGTGAGCCGGGTTGCCTTTTTTGATTAAAGATAAAAACAACAGCATCAAAGGGATGACTATCTGGAACGGTATGGAATAGTAGAGCCATATATTTTCAGCCCAATCAAACATTTCGAATATATTTTCATACACCCATATAGAAAGCACAACGCAAAACGTGGCCACCGCTGTGGTGAATTTCCTGTAGTCGTTGGCTCCAATGAGCTGATCCAAACCGTTTACAGCAGCGTACATGCAAATCACAACCTTTATACTTCCACCTATTATCAGGTTTACATTAAAAAGCGGCTCTAGGTTTATACCTGGAATGAGCACAGAAGTCAGGTGAGGTACAAAGGTCGCTTGATATATAAGGTGGCTTCCAAGTACAGTTATATCCCTGAAAAAAATAAAGAGAAACAGCCCAGTGGCCGATAATGCCGATAAAGTCGAAACTTTTTTCAGATTCTCTCTCTTGTTTAAATGTGGAAATATCATCAGAAATACGATGGTCTCCCCAAATGGAAAGGTAAGCAAGTTTAAACTTGCTTTTATTACAGGGCTTATCCCGTTTTCTAACACAGGAAGAAATGCGGTAAAATCGTGGACGGTTAGAATCCCCAAGCTGATAATAACGGCTATAACTGGCACAAACGGCACCAAGATTTCGCTTGCCCTTCCTATGACCTCTACGCCGCTGTTTACAGCGTACATAACTACAAGGACAAAAATACCGACAATGACTTCCAGGGGTGTTTTGGGATATGTGGTTGTTACTATGAACGAACCAAAGTTTCTAAGCGCCAGGGAAGCCAGGTGTATAAAGTACCATATATAGAGTACGGCGATTATATTCCCTATAACCCTTCCAAATCGATGTCTCAAGATTTCCACTAGTGTCTTCGAGGGATTTAATAACGCGATTGAGGCATATACTGCGAGCAGCAGTGTACCACCTGCTCCACTTATAAGTATGGCCAGCCACCCATCGTTTTTTGCGCCCGTTGCTGGATTTAAAATCAGCGTGCTTCCAAATAGAAAACCTGTTATAAGCAGAAATAATTGTAAGCTGGATATTCTGGCTTTCTCCATCACTTTATCACTCCCGTCATTTTTAACATCCGCTCTATCCATTGTGAAGGGCTGATAGGCCTTTTCCCTATCGCCAAAAGCAATCCTATGGCAAGGCTTGATGCCATAATGATAATATTAACAATAAACACTTTTGCTGGTTCTTTTTTTCTTATAAATCGCCGAAAGTCATACAATCCCAGAATAGTAAAAATTATTAATATTATTAGGATGTTGCTATTCATCTTTCATCATTGGACTTTTTATGAGTCCCGCACGCATTATTTTTGCCTCCACCTTGATGTCAGCTGGCAGTTTGCTGAAGACATCGTTCCACTCGTCCATTACCTTTTTCCAGTAATGTGGATAATATTTATGCACCACTGTGCCAAATCCAAATATGTCACTGGAATAATCCTTTTGTGCTTTATTCAGCGCCATAACGATTTCCTTTTTAACCTCTTGGCTTAAAATTTTTTCTAATTTGTATATATCGTCAGGAGAATTAAGCGGTTTTTTCCCTGTGTATTCCCCTATGATTCCTTCAAGGCGAACTTGAACAGACAGTCTAGCTGGTTCACCATTTTTGAATTCTACGTCTATTTTTCCGCTCGAATTTGATACCTCTATGGACATCTTGCCATTGGTTACCGGAATATTGATAACAGTGCTTTTTACTTTATCTGTTGCAAACAAATATCCCCTTGTTTGGTATTGGTCCAGCCATCCAACCAGTTTCCCATCCTTGAAGACGGCTGTGCCTTCTGTTTTAACTGTTTTTTCGTTCTCCTTTGTTATTTGACCAATGGTAACCTGCCTGCATTTGTTCTCTATGTCCTTAAACAAATTTATTAACATTGTTCGTTTTACCTTTGCCCTTATGGCCGTGTTTTCTATTGTCCCCTTTATGTACATTGCTGGAATAGCCTCCATGTCAGGCTGTACTTTCAAAATTTGTTCAGGAGTTACATCCTTTGCCACCAGTACATCTGTTAGATACTCTGATTGATAATCCCTGTGGAGAAAGTCCAGTGCTTCATTGATACCGTCTTTGCAAAACCTCTCTCCGAGAATCAAAACCTGGGTTGTGCTTAAAAACAGCCTTTTATCTACTATTGACTTCATGCTTATTAAGGCATCGGAAATGGTTTCACCTTTATAAGACTCAACAAATACCGGTTTGGGCTGCGCTGATCCTCCTCCCCCTAGGCCTGAAGATGGTGATTGTAAAGCGGCCGGTTCTATCACCTGCACGGTTACAATGATCTTTCCGTCTTCGGCTTTGTCTATTCCCAGAGCAGTTACTATGTTGATGTCTGCTAAATCCACGTTGTCCCAGCATCCGGTCAGCAGGACGGGCAGCATGAGTACAATCGCCAGTTTTTTAACCCTCACCTATTTTGTTCACCTCCCGACGCTTTATACCTACAGTACCTCTTGTATCCTCCTGAAACAGTATCTTTGGCCGGGTAATCATCGCCCATATTGGCACCATAATAATCGAATCCTTAAGATCGGT
The DNA here is from genome assembly GCA_000526435.1 of Caldicoprobacter oshimai DSM 21659. Taxonomy (GTDB): domain Bacteria; phylum Bacillota; class Clostridia; order Caldicoprobacterales; family Caldicoprobacteraceae; genus Caldicoprobacter; species Caldicoprobacter oshimai. The sequence goes on along the minus strand of JAGB01000001.1, from coordinate 305,436 downwards.
AGCTGTAAGCGGGGAAAAGGGCGCCATATATGGGATGCCGAAGGAGCGCAGCCTGCACAGGTGTATAATGACAGCTACAGCCACAAAGGATATTCCCAGGAAACCTAAAAAATTGGCGGCTATTAAAAAAACGAAGCGCAACAGCATGGTGGCTCTAATGAGCGGTGGAACAACGAAGCTGCATATGGCGGTTATGGCAATAATGATCACCATAAGGTTGCTGGCAATCCCTGCCCTAACCGATGCCTCGCCCAGCACGATAGCCCCTACTATGCTGAGCGCTTGCCCTATCGTCCTGGGCATGCGCACTCCGGCCTCGCGCAGGAGCTCGAAAGCCGCTAACATTAATAAGGCCTCTACAAAAGGCGAAAAAGGAATTCCCTGCCGTGAAGCAGCCAGCGTAATTATAAGTTTAAAGGGTATTACTGTGTGATGGAAGCTGACCAGTGCTACGTACATCGCTGGCAGTAAATTGGATATAAGCAGTGCAAGGAACCGCAGCACTCTCATGAATGACGCAAAAAAAGCATGGTCGTAGTAATCATCTGACGTCTGGATAGATTCTATAAAAAGATGAGGTACTGTAATGACATAGGGAGTGCCATCGCACAGTATTGCCACCCTGCCTTCAAGCAGCTTTGCTACCAGCTTGTCGCATTTTTCGCTGTTTCCCACAATGGGGAAAAGGGTTAGCCGGTTGTCGGTTATGTACTGTTCTATATACCCCGTATCGAGGATGGCGTCACCTCTAATCTTTTTAACCCTCTTTCGTACTTCCTTGACGATTTCTTCATTTGCAATTCCCTTGATGTAGCATATGCAGATATCGGTTTTGGTCTGAATGCCTAGCTGCATCATCTCGAATTTCAGGTTGGGGGTTTTAATCCTTTTGCGAATGAGGACCATATTTGTAGCAAGATTTTCAACAAAACCTTCCCTTGGGCCCCTTATGGAAACCTCCGTGTCGGGTTCCTCAACCTGCCTGCCCTGTGGGGCTTTAACCCCCACAACCAGCGCACTTTTGCTTCCATCCACAAAAAGCACCGCATCACCCGATACGATTTTGTATACCACCTGCTGCATGCTTTGAACTTCTTCAACTTCATTATTGCTTATAACGCGTTCTTTTATAAGTTGATATACACGCTTTGCTTTGTCCTGCGCCTCTACACTCGAGAAATAGTCGAGTATGGGACGAACCACATCCTGATTTAATATACTCCTGTCCACAAGTCCTTCAATATATGAGACCAGTATTCGAATACAGCCATCCTCTCCGCATACTATCTCCCTTTGAATATAATCGCTGCATTCCGAAAAAATCTCATTAAGCCTCTCTTTCACTCTTTCGATATTCCGCGGCAGAGGCTCATCTATGCCCGTATATATTGTATCGATGTTGTCTTGCTGATTTCCCAGCCTCAAACGCTTCTTTATTTTTCTAAACATATCCACATCACCCTTCTTGTAGTATAACCTGCCCATTGGGAATGCATGCGTAAGTTTCAAGGAGCAAAAAGCTAAGGACAAAAGGCATGTCTTTGGATAGATTCAGGATGGTCATGGATCGGCCTTTCATGTTCATAATACGGGATAATTTGACGGGCGTTATACTGTTTGTGGGAGCTATAGTTGATCCTGGAATATAAATGTCACTGTTTTTGTAGCTATGAACCGGTTCTGTGGCCATTAACCCTGGTGAACATCAAAATATTAACTATCCAATAGCGCCGGTAATCATTAAACATTAGAGGTCATTAATCATGAATTGTTCCAGGGTTGATGGTTTTTGTATTGTTTTTGAACAAAATGTATTGTATTATTTAGTGTAGAAACTACGCTTGAGGAGGTATAATGAATATGTATTACATAGGAATTGATCTGGGAGGAACCAATATAGCTGTAGGGCTTGTCGATGAAGAAGGAAAAATCATCCATAAGGATAGCGTTCCCACTTTAAATGAAAGGGAATATCCTGAAATCATAAAAGATATGGCCATGCTTTCGCTGAAAGTGATTGAGGACTCTGGCGTTTCTTTGAAAGACGTAAAATCTATAGGGATAGGAAGTCCGGGAACGCCCAACAGTGAAGAAGGTATTCTCGTTTATGCAAACAATCTTAAATTCAGAAATGTTCCTATGCGGGCTGAAATGCAGAAATACGTAGACCTTCCTGTCTATCTTGACAATGACGCCAATGTGGCTGCTCTTGCTGAAAGCGTGGCGGGGGCCTGCAAGGGAGCAAAGCATTCGGTTACAATTACACTGGGTACGGGTGTAGGCACTGGAGTTGTGATAGATGGCAAGGTTTACAGCGGTTTTAACAATGCTGCTGCCGAAATGGGGCACATGGTGATTGTGGTAGACGGCGAGCAGTGCACATGCGGAAGAAAGGGATGCTGGGAGGCTTATGCTTCTGCCACTGCTTTGATACGTCAAACAAAAAAAGCAGCCGTTGCCAATCCCGATTCTTTAATAAATAAGCTTGTTGATGGGGATCTGTCAAAGATAAATGCTAAAGTTCCTTTTGACGCCGCAAGACAGGGAGACAGGGTTGGGCTGCAGATTGTTGAAGAATATATAAAATACCTTGCCGAGGGTCTGGCAAACGTGATAAACATATTCCAGCCAGAAATTATAGCCATAGGCGGCGGAATCTCGAAAGAAGGAGAATATCTGTTGGCACCGCTCAGAAAGTTAGTGAGCGAAAGGATCTATACTGTTGAGGGGGTGCCTCAGACCAGGATAGTTGCTGCACAGCTGGGCAACGATGCAGGCATAGTGGGTGCAGCAATGCTAGGAAAAATGTTTTGAAGTTGTACAGCGGTTAGAATTTAGATGCGAAATGCTGACTGTTTTGTAAAAACTCGGAGGAGAATATTTTATTAGAGTAAAATGTTCCCCTCTGTTTCTTATTTTTTATAGGAATAGACACGGCTCGATGTTTGATGGTATTATTATAACTGGTGTTACAATTTGATGTCCAACAACTAGCGCATAACTGCCTTTTAGCTAATATAGGTAAGAATATTGATTGATAATGTTTTGTGTAAGTGGGGGGAAGCTTAAGAGTGGTACATGCTTTTGAGATGAATGGACTTTACATAGCAGTAGATGTCAATAGTGGAAGTGTACACAGCCTTGATAGGATAACATACGAAATCTTAAAGGCTTTTCCGGATAATTTTTCGGCAGACAGGGCCATTCAGAAGTTTGGGGATAAATTCGGTGTGGACAGCGTTAAAGAGGCTTGCCGGGAAATTGAGCAGCTAACGGAACAGGGAATGCTATACAGCCCTGAATTAGATGAAGCCGTTCTCCTCCGACAGCTTGAAAATAATAGCGGCTTAAAGGCGCTGTGCCTTCACGTGGCTCACGACTGCAATCTAAGCTGTGAGTATTGCTTTGCCTCTAAAGGGAGTTACTGCTCCGAGAGAAGGCTGATGCCTGAAGAAGTGGCATTTAAGGCCATGGAATACCTTGCCCAAAATTCTGGAAACAGAAAAAATATAGAGGTAGATTTTTTTGGTGGGGAACCGCTGATCAACTTTGAAGTGATAAAAAAGGCTGTTGATTACGGTAAAGAGCTGGAGAAGCGGTACAACAAGAAGTTCTATTTTACCATAACTACCAATGGCACTCTGCTCGACAGGGAAAAGATTAGCTATATCAACGAAAACATGGACAACGTGGTTATAAGCCTGGACGGAAGGAAGAGCATCCACGATGCCATGAGATACTACAGAAATGGGGAGGGGAGCTATGACGAGATTGTGGATGCCGCCAGGAAATTGGTAAGCAGCAGAGGCGGTAAGAGCTATTACATCCGCGGGACGTTTACAAATAGAAACCTGGACTTCGCCGAAGATGTTTTCCATATAGCAGGATTGGGCTTTGAAGAGATATCGATTGAACCCGTGGTGGGTAGCGGTCAGCCATTTCACATCACGGATGAGCATATACCTGTAATCCTTGACGAGTATGAAAGGTTGGCCAAAAGAATACTGGACTATATAAAGGTCGGGAACAAGCTCAGGTTTTACCATTTTAACATAAACCTTTATGGCGGGCCCTGCGTTCAAAGGAGGGTTGTAGCCTGCGGTGCAGGCTTTGAATACCTGGCGGTATCGCCTGAAGGGCATTTCTATCCCTGCCATCAATTTGTTGGACAGCCGCAGTTTATAATGGGAGATGTATTCAGGGGTATAGATGACCCCGGGGGATTGTCCGACCAGTTTAAAAGGTGCAATATTCTGACAAAGGGAAAGTGCAAGGATTGCTGGGCCAAATATTTTTGTTCTGGCGGGTGTCATGCCAACGCGTATTTTACAAACGGAAGCATTGACATCCCAAACGAGCTGGCGTGTGCTATGCAGCGCAAGAGGATAGAATGTGCACTTATGATGGAGGTGGCGCTTTCCCTTGAAAGCGCTTGATAATTAGGGTTTGACTGCGCTCTTTGTGTGCCATTTTAACGATTAGGTATAGTGACAAAAGCCTGTAAAAAGTGGGGTGTGAAGCTTGAAAATCGTCTTAGCGCCCGATTCGTTTAAAGGGACTTTTTCTTCCCTGGAAGTCATTGAGCATCTGGAAGAGGTGGCAAGGCGGCACTTTTCGCCTTTGGAGGTGGTAAAGGTGCCCATTGCCGATGGCGGCGAGGGAACGGTGGACGCGCTTGTTACAGCCGCTAAAGGTGAGTACAGGACAGTTGAGGTAATGGGCCCGCTGCCAGGGATGCGCGTTAAAGCCAAATACGGCATAATTTATGGCAAAACGGCAGTAATCGAAATGGCACAGGCATCTGGGCTGCCCCTTATCCCGGCTGGAAAAAGGGATCCATTGAATGCTACTACCTATGGTACGGGTGAAATCATAAAGGAGGCGCTCGATGAAGGTATCCGGGACTTCATCATAGGGATTGGCGGTAGTGCCACCAACGACGGTGGAATTGGTGCCGCTCAAGCGCTGGGAGTTAAATTCCTGGACAGGTCGGGCAAAGAAGTGGGATTTGGGGGCAAGCAGCTGCAGTTTATCGATAGGATTATCTTGGATGATATAGATCCACGGATTAAAGAGAGTACCATTACCGTTATATGCGATGTGAGCAATCCCCTTACAGGGCCTGACGGGGCTACAGCCGTGTATGGCCCGCAAAAAGGGGTAACTGAAGAGACCTTTGGTATTTTGGAGTCCGGGATGAAAAACTATGAACGGCTCATCAAGGAAACAACCGGTATGGATATGAGCATGGTTCCCGGCTCGGGCGCGGCAGGGGGGCTTGGGGCTGCATTGGTGGCCTTTTTTGGAGCCGTGTTAAAGCCGGGGATTGACACTGTCCTTGATTATGTAAGATTTGATGAGCTGATCGAGGGAGCTGACCTTGTGATAACTGGCGAGGGCAGGATTGATGGGCAGTCGGTGTACGGCAAGGTGCCCGTAGGGATAGCCAGGCGCTGCAAGCCAAAGGGAGTCAAGGTGGTTGCCATAGTAGGAGGTATGGGGCCAGGGGCACAGAGGGTGTATGAATGCGGGATATCTGGCATTATGCCCACCGTGAACGCTCCCATGTCGCTAGACGAGGCTATAGCCAGAGCTGAAGAGCTTTTGAAGGATGCCGCTGATCGAATGTTCAGGTTTATAAAACTGGGAATGGAGCTTAAACAGTGTGAGTCTGGCAAATTGGTAAAAATTTAAGCTGTTGAAAAAAGATTTTCAATATGGTAATATCTTATCATGAAAAACATAATTTTGCCAAAAAAGTTAGGGAGGGTTAATAATGGGCTGCAAAGATAAGGTTAGAGTGGGAATTATAGGATGCGGGGGGATAGCCAACGGCAAGCACATGCCGGGGTTGGCTAAGCTGGATTGCGTGGAGATGGTGGCATTTTGCGATATCATAGAGGAAAGGGCTGAAAAGGCAGCCGCACAATACGGGTCAAAAGATGCCAAGGTGTACACCGACTACAGAAAACTTTTGGAAGACAAATCCATTGATGTGGTACACGTCTGCACTCCAAATAAGTCTCACGGCTACATAACTGTTGATGCCCTTGAAGCAGGCAAACACGTAATGTGCGAAAAGCCAATGGCTAAGACTGCGGCCGATGCCCGAAAGATGGTTGAGACTGCCAGACGTACAGGCAAAAAGCTGACCATTGGTTACCAAAATCGTTTCAGGCCAGATTCGGAATACCTGTATACCCTGTGCAGGAACGGGGAGTTGGGCGAGATATATTTTGCAAAGGCTCATGCCGTGAGGCGCCGCGCAGTTCCCACCTGGGGCGTGTTCTTGGATGAAGAGGAACAGGGTGGAGGGCCGCTTATCGATATAGGTACCCATGCTCTGGATTTGACCCTCTGGATGATGAACAATTATAAAGTGAAGAGCGTTATGGGCACTGTGTATCACAAGCTTTCTCAGCGTGAAAATGCTGCCAATGCGTGGGGGCCATGGGATCCCAAGAAGTTTACCGTGGAGGATTCTGCCTTTGGCTTCATAGTCATGCAAAACGGGGCAACCATCATCTTGGAAGCCAGCTGGGCATTGAACACCTTGATGGTGGGCGAAGCCAAGACCACCCTGTGCGGAACCGAAGCAGGAGCCGATATGTGGGATGGCCTGCGTATAAACGGTGAAAAATACGGCAAGCTATACATAACGAAACCAGGGCTTGATGCTTCTGGAGTAGATTTCTACGATGCCAGTAAAGCTGAGTCGCCTGGCGACAAGGAAGCTAGGATGTGGATCAAGTGCATAATAAACGATACTGAGCCGGTGGTCAAACCAGAAGAAGCGCTGGTTGTAACCGAGATCCTTGAGGCGATATACCAGTCTGCTAGGACAGGAAAGGCTATATATTTTGACGAATAAACTCGCAAATCGCTAGGTATGTGGCTTTCTATGTGGCGAGTGAGGGGGGAGAGCTAAATGTCTCCCCCTTGATTATAGCGTTAAGAGACCCGGCTCCAGAGGTGAGGTTAAATGCGGTCATCTTTTTAGGTAAAATTAGGAAGTTCAAATACTATTGAACGCCCGAGATATGTTGCTAAAAATGACGCTGATGCGAGAGTTAAAGAGGAAGCTGCTCGTATTTGGGGAATTATTCCCAAAAATGATTCATAAGACTGGACTCTGCTCATCCGAAGAGAGCAATCCATTCAGTTTTTACAAAATAAACCAACTGAATAAAATCCTCCTATAAAGTAAAAGCTAAAATAGACAACCTTGATTTTATAGACTTTATGGGAGGGATATGCAAAATGGAAGGCCGAGTAGAGAAAAAGAATCAGCCTCTTTCCGGGGTCAAGTGCGTTGTAAACACCTGCCATTACTATATGGAAGGTGACTATTGCGGGGCCGCAAAAATCGAGATCCAACCGCGAAACGCTCGAACCACTCAGGAAACCGATTGTGCCACCTTTGTTCACAAGTAAGGGCCTATTGTGCAAAAACTTTAAAAGAGGGGTATGTCCTAATGGGCATACCCCTCTTGTTTTAAAAATTGGCTCTTCAACCCTTTCTTTTTTTTATAAATTGATTTATAATTTTAAAGTATATTCTGTGTTACAACAACTATGAAAGCAAAATTCAAATACGAGCATGGATCACAAAAACTGCCAGCTGAGCAGCGAGTGAGTGGGATGTTATTTGAAAAAACAGTAAATGCTTTGGAGGGATAACGTGAAGAGATTAATGTTGGGGAATGAGGCGATTGCAAGGGGAGCCTATGAGGCGGGGGTAAGGGTGGCAACAGCATATCCCGGCACGCCCAGTACCGAAATCACCGAATTTGCAGCGAAATATGATGAAATCTATGCTGAGTGGTCGCCCAATGAAAAGGTTGCGCTGGAGGTAGCAATTGGCGCTTCATTTGCCGGGGCAAGGGCCATGGTGGCCATGAAACATGTGGGGCTCAACGTGGCGGCAGATCCTTTATTTACCGTTTCGTACACAGGGGTCAATGCCGGTCTGGTCATTATAGTGGCGGACGACCCAGGTATGCACAGCTCTCAAAATGAACAGGACAGCCGCTATTACGCTCGCGCATCCCAGGTACCTATGCTGGAGCCGGCTGACAGCCAGGAGGCTTTGGACTTTGTTAAACTTGCCTTTGAGCTTAGCGAGGAATACGATACCCCTGTGCTAATTAGGCTTACTACGCGCATCGCTCATTCACAGAGCATTGTGACCCTGGGCGAAAGGATGGATATAAAGCTCAAAGATTACAAAAAGCTACCCGATAAAAACGTTATGATGCCGGCCATGGCCAGAAAGCGCCATGTAGAAGTGGAAAGGCGTATGAAGGCTTTGGCCGACGCTGCCAACGATTTGTGGATAAACCGCATCGAAATGGGTGATACGTCAATTGGCATCATAGCGAGCGGCATAGTATATCAATACGCCAAGGAGGCACTGCCCAACGCTTCCTTTTTAAAGCTGGGCATGGTCAATCCCCTGCCGCGAAGGCTTATCGAGTCGTTTGCCAGTAAGGTGCGCAAGCTGTATGTCATAGAGGAGCTCGAACCGGTGCTGGAAGAGCAAATCAAGAGCTGGGGAATTCCTGTCATTGGGAAAGAGATATTCCCTGTGCAGGGCGAATTGAGCGCAAACATGATAGTGGAGAAAATCGCGGGCAGGGCGCCTGACGTAAGGCCAGCGCAGGACCTTCCGCCACGGCCACCTGTCATGTGTCCTGGTTGCCCTCATCGGGGTATATATTATGTCATGAAAAAGCTCAGGTTTCATGCCACCGGGGATATAGGATGCTATACTTTAGGGGCTCTGCCCCCGCTTGAGGCCATCGATACCTGCGTATGCATGGGAGCCAGCGTTGGGATGGCCCATGGAATGGAAAAAGCGCGAGGAAGGGATTTCTCGCGCAGGCTGGTGGCCGTCATCGGCGACTCCACCTTTATACATTCGGGGATCACAGGGCTTATAGATATAGTGTATAACCAGGGGACTTCCACCGTGGTCATACTGGACAACTACACCACGGGTATGACGGGGCATCAAGACCATCCAGGAACGGGGCGCACCATCAAGGGGGAGGCTATCACGCCGCTCAACCTGGTAAACCTTATAAAAGCCATAGGTATAGAGCACGTCAGGGTAGTTGATCCTTTTGACCTTGAAGAGGTAGAGAAGGTTCTCAAGGAGGAAACGCAGAGGGAAGAGCCGTCTGTAGTTATTGCACAGCGTCCGTGCGCGCTGCTATCAAAGGAGATGAAGGCACCTCTGTCAATCGATAGGGATACCTGCCGGCTTTGTGGCGTTTGCCTGCGCTTGGGTTGTCCTGCCATCGAGAAAAAGTCCGACGGCATGCACATCAACCAGGCCCTGTGCAATGGCTGCGGGCTGTGCATTAAGGTATGCAAATTCGGTGCAATAAGAAGGGCAGGTGAATAATATGGACACTAGGAGTATACTCATAGTGGGCGTAGGCGGACAGGGCACCCTGCTTGCCAGCAGGATATTGGGGAGCCTGTTTGTAGATTTGGGGTATGACGTCAAAATATCCGAGGTTCATGGAATGGCACAGAGAGGCGGCAGCGTAGTCACCCATGTAAGATACGGCACAAAGGTGTTTTCGCCGCTGGTTGAGCCAGGTACTGCCGATATACTGCTAGCGTTTGAGAAGATGGAGGCGCTGCGGTGGATTCATTTTTTGAAAGAGCAGGGAAGGGCTATAATAAACTCTCAGGAGATAGAGCCCATGTCGATGATAATGGGAGCTTATGAGTATCCTAAAGATTTGGAAGACAGAATACGAAATGTTTGCCCCGGCGCTGTATTCTTTGATGCTCTGGCCGTTGCAAAGGAGCTGGGGAACATAAAAGTGGCTAATACTGTTCTCATCGGCGTGCTGGCTCGATTTTTGAACGTTGAACCTCTAATGTGGGAGAAGGCCATAAAGACGGCAGTACCTCCCAAGACAATTGAAGTCAATTTAAAGGCATTTCACAGGGGATATAATTCGGAGTTATCATAAGTCATCTTTGACGGCAAAAGCATTGTAAGGTTGATTAAAAAATAAAAAGAAGTTCAAGAAATAGGTCATGTATGAAATTAAGGAAGGTGTAGCAGAAATGTACTGGGATAAAGCACATGAATGTATGGAGCGGGAGCAGCTGAGGGAATTGCAGTCGCGCCGTTTGGTTGAAACGGTCCGTAGGGTATATCACAACGTGCCCTATTACCGTCAACGTATGCAAGAGATGGGATTGGTACCCGAGGACATAAACGGCGTCGAAGACCTGCATAAGCTTCCTTTCACCACCAAACAGGACCTTCGAGACAATTATCCTTACGGCACCTTTGCTGTTCCGCTAAGCGAAATCGTTAGGATACATGCCTCTTCCGGTACAACGGGTAAGCCTACTGTTGTGGGGTACACCCGAAAGGATATTATCACCTGGTCGGAGCTCATGGCCAGAACCCTAGTATGCGGAGGTACCACCAAGGATTCAGTGATTCAGATAGCCTATGGCTATGGCCTTTTTACAGGGGGCCTGGGGGTACACTACGGGGCCGAGCGAATCGGCGCTTCGGTCATCCCAATCTCGGGCGGCAACACAAAAAGGCAGATCATGATCATGAAGGATTTCGGCACTACTGTACTGGCGTGCACCCCGTCGTATGCACTGCACATCGCCGAGACCATGGAAGAAATGGGAATAAAAAGGGAAGAGCTCAAGCTCCAGTACGGGATCTTTGGTGCTGAGCCTTGGAGCGAGGGTATGCGCAGGGAAATAGAATCCAAGCTTCAGATATCTGCTATAGACATATACGGACTGAGCGAGGTTATAGGACCCGGGGTTGCCAGCGAATGTCAGTACAAGTGCGGGCTTCATATATTTGAGGACCACTTTATACCCGAGATAGTTGACCCTGAAACCGGAGAAGTGCTACCAGAAGGTGAGGAGGGTGAGCTGGTAATCACCACCATTACAAAAGAAGGCCTGCCCCTGATACGGTACCGCACCAGAGATATATCGGCTTTGAATTATGAACCCTGCAAATGTGGGCGTACCCATGTTCGAATGAAAAAGGTGTTGGGCAGGACCGACGACATGATCATAGTGCGGGGAGTAAATGTATTTCCTTCGCAGATTGAGAGCATACTTATGGAGATCGGACAGACAGAGCCGCACTATTTGCTGGTGGTCGACAGGATAAACAATCTGGATGTGCTGGAGATATGGGTGGAAGTATCCAACAAGTTATTCTCCGATGAGGTGCGCAAGCTGGAGGAACTCAACCGCAGAATAACCAACGAGATACAGAGCGCACTTGGCTTGTCAGTCAAAGTCAAGCTGGTCGAGCCTAAGACGATTGAGCGTTCAGAAAGCAAAGCCAGGCGCGTAATTGACCGGCGAAAGCTTTGAGAAGGGAGGAAAAGCCTATGACTCAGATCTCGGTATTTTTAGAGAATAAAAAGGGTAAGCTGGCCGAAGTCACAAAGGTGTTGGCCGAACATAACATTGACATGTGTGCTATATCGATAGCTGACACAACCAATTTTGGCATATTGCGAATCATAGTTGATAACTCTGAGAAGGCGCTGAGGGTATTGCGTGAAGCTGGATATACTGTGAATACCACAGAGGTATTGGCAGTTGAAGTCCCCGATAAACCTGGAGGTCTGCACCAGGTACTTGACATATTGAGCAAAGGGGATATAAGTGTAGAGTACCTGTATTCTTTTGTGCGGCGGCCTGCCGAACGAGCCCTCATATTATTTAAAGTAGATGACCTCAAAGCAGCCAAAGAAATGTTAAAAAAGGAAAACGTCAGCGTGCTGACGGCGGATGATGTAAATGGCTTGGGAACAAAATGATCAGGATTCAGGTGATTTGAAATGCGGCCCAGTAAAGTAATAATTGACCTTGCCAAGCTGGATAGGAATATAAAAAGCATAAAGCGCATATTAAAGCCCGCTACTCAGCTGATGGCGGTTGTAAAGGCGGATGCTTACGGGCATGGTGCTATCGGTGTGGCACATCAGGCTTTGGTATCCGGAGCTTCATGGCTGGGAGTTGCCATACCAGAGGAGGGGGCAGAGCTCAGGGAGGCCGGCATTACCGCACCCATACTGGTGCTTGGAGGCATAGATGAGACTCAGGTGAAGACGGTAGTTGAATACGATTTAACCCAGTGCGTGTTTTCACTAGAGGTGGCAAGGCTGTTGAATCAGGAAGCCCGGCGGCTGAATAAGCGGATAGGCGTTCACCTCAAGGTCGATACCGGCATGGGACGTATTGGGCTGGTTGATATTGAAAGCATAAGGAAGTTCTGTGCCGAGATAAAGGCATGCAGCCATTTGAGATTGGAAGGGATATTTACCCATTTTGCTGCAGCTGACGAGGAAGACAAGTCCTTTACTAATCAACAGATGAGGCGGTTTTTAAACATCCTCGATATCCTTCGCGGCGACGGCATAGATTTCAAGTGGGTTCATGCCGCCAACAGCGCTGCCATTATCGATTGCCCTGATACCCATTTTAACCTGGTACGGGCAGGAATTGCCATGTATGGGTACTATCCTTCTGCAGCCGTCAAGCGTTCAGTTGTACACCTTGAACCAATACTCCAGTGGGAAACGAAGGTGGTGCACGTAAAGGATATAGATAAAGGCGATAGCGTCAGCTACGGTAGAACTTTTATCGCCGAGGGGCCCATGCGTATCGCAACCCTTCCGGTGGGCTATGCGGACGGATACAGCCGCCTGCTCAGCAATAGGGGATGGGTTTTGATAAACGGCCAGAGGGCTCCCATCGTTGGCCTGGTGTGCATGGACCAGGTCATGGTGGATGTAACCCATATCCCAGGGGTAAAACCTGGTGATACTGCGGTGCTCATTGGAACCCAGGGAGGGGAGACCATCTCGGCCGAAGACATCGCACGGCTGTGTGGCACCATTTCGTATGAAATTTTGACGGGTATAGGGCGCAGAATACCCAGAATCTACATCTGATGAAGGCATGGGAGGAGCTGATATACGTTGATAGACAAGGCAAAGGCTGTGACAAAGGAAGACATAAGGCGGATGATGGCCAGGCGCAGAAAGGAGATGGGCCAGCAGGAAATCGATGAGAAAAGCGTGCGGATAGCTGAGTTTTTACTCTCTTTGGACTTTATTAAAAATAGTCAAACCATCATGGCCTACGTAAACATGCCGGGAGAGGTAAGAACTGAGAAAATAATTGAAGATTTGCTGAAAGCCGGTAAGACTGTGGTGGTGCCGGTTTGTATCACTCAAACGGTTGACCTGTTGGCGTCGCAAATCAAAGGGCTGGACGAGCTTGTAGCCGGACATTACGGAATACTCGAGCCCAAAAAGGAGTATATAAGGCCTGTTGACCCCAGCATTTTAGAAGTGATAATAGTGCCCGGCCTTGCATTTGATATACACGGCAATCGGATAGGCCACGGTAAAGGGTACTACGACCGCTTTTTGATGAAGGTCCCGCCTTTTGCAAAAAAGGTTGGACTAGCCTTCGATTTTCAAGTTATGCCCAGCGTACCCGTTTGTCATTTTGATGTCCCGATGGACTTGATTATAACCGAAAGCGGTATTAAAAAGGTAATGTGAGTTTTAAGCGCAATACAGCAGGGATGATGCAAAAAAAGGCATGGAGCTAAAAGCCCCATGCCTTTGATTTTTATGAGCTTAATCATTATTTTTGTTGTCAGTTTAAAGAGGAATTTTAATTATTTTGTCGAATAAATATCTGTCGAATAAATGGTTGTATAAAATTTCTCATATGTGAGGGAGTCGATTTGGTTGAGAATATTAGTCCCCAACAGCTGGATGAAATAGTAAAAAAGGCTATTGAAGCTCTTGAAAACGGGAAAAAGCAGATATTTGAAATTTCAGAGAGTGCCAGGCAGGAATGGAAAGAGTTGGAGGCCAAGCTTGAAGAGCTGCAAGTTAAAGTAAAAGAAGCGGTAGAAGAGGTAGAAAGGCTGTCTCTCTTAGAAAAGAAAAGCCGATACAGGCTTATGATAGTGAGTAAAAACTTTAAGCTCTACAACGAAGATGACATCAAAATGGCCTACGATACCGCCAGAGAACTGCAAATCAAGCTGGCCCTTAAAAAAGAAAATGAACAGCACTTGATAGCCCAGAGGACCGAACTTGAGATGAGGATTAGGCGTGCAAGGGAAATCGTAGAAAGAGCCGAATATCTGGTCACTCATGTGGCTGTGGCCATGAACTACCTTATCGATGCACTGACTAATATAAGTAGTACCCTATATGAATTACAAAAAAAAGAGATGATGGGTATAAGGATAATCACTGCCCAGGAACAGGAACGCCAGAGGTTGGCCAGAGACATCCACGACGGTCCCGCTCAATCGTTATCAAATATCGTGCTCAAGTGCGAGCTCTGCGAAAAACTACTGTACAGGGATGTAGAGAAGGCCAGGCAACAAATAGGCGAGCTAAAACAGCTGGTAAAACTAAGCCTCCAGGAGATACGGAGAATCATATTCGACCTGCGTCCCATGTCTCTAGACGATTTAGGCCTAGTGCCCACACTCCAGCGTTACGTGTCAAAGTTCATCGAAGAGACTGGCATAGATGTAGCGTTGGAAGTCTATGACCTGGATGAAAACGCTCTGGATAAAGTGGTTGAGGTGGCCGTATTCAGAATCGTGCAGGAAGCGCTAAACAACATAAAAAAGCATTCAAAGGCAACAAAGGCCTATATCAAGATGTACATAAAAGATGGTTTTTTAATTGCCAGGATTGCCGACAATGGCGTAGGCTTTGATAAAGAAAAAGTTGAAGAGCAGAAAAGGACCAATATCTATGAAGGAGGGTTCGGCATATATGGCATGAAGCAGCGTGCCGAGCTGCTTAAAGGCAAATTGACTGTTCAATCTCAGGAAGGAAGGGGTACCACGGTTTTATTGCAAATACCTATTAATACTACGGAAAAGGAGGGTTAATTAAATTTATGGAGAAGGAAAAGATAAAGGTGCTTATTGCTGATGACCACTCGCTTTTCAGGAAAGGCCTTGAGCAGTTGCTTGAATTAGAAGAGGATATAGAAGTAGTAGGTGAGGCTTCCAACGGTAAAGAGGTGGTGGAAAAAACCTTGCAGCTCAATCCCGATGTGATTTTGATGGACATAAACATGCCGGTACAAAATGGCATATACGCTATCAAAGAGCTTAAAGAGAGGGGATGCCAGGCCAAGGTAATAGTGCTCACGGTGCATGACGATCGGGAATACCTCCTGGAAGCGGTAAGAATAGGTGCGTCAGGGTATATCATGAAGGATGCTGACGTTGATCATCTTTTGAAGGCCATCAGGGACGTTTACAGAGGTGAAACTTACATACAGCCCAACCTCTCCGGCAAGCTTATAAAGGATTTTGACAAGATGAGCTATCATTCGGTAAGAAAGCAGTTTGAACAGCACAACTTAACTCCGCGGGAGATTGAGGTCTTGCTGCTTATAGCCGACGGCAAAAACAACAAGGAAATTGCCAATGAGCTGTACATAAGTGAGAAGACGGTTAAAAACCATGTGTCAAACATATTTAAAAAGCTGGATGTAAGCGATCGTACACAGGCTGCCATCTATGTGTTCAAAAATCATTTAAAATAAGATTTACGGCCTCTCCCCTCCTCTTCAAAATTGCCTAGAAATGATGCTTGTTTTATAGTATAATAACACAAGAGGGGAGGGGATAAAGTGGGACCCATAAAACAGGGTTTGAAGCTGCTGGGGACCCATGCTGTCATGTCGCTGGTTCAGTTTATATTTATGCCAGCGTTATTCGGTATTCTTGAAAAAAATCAGGTATACCAGTGGCTTATAGGGCTTGTTTATATAGCAATATTCTGGTTGATAATATACGCTGACATGAGCAGTAAAGGACTGGATGACGCCAAAAAGGAGGCTTTTGCCCCGTATAAAGGCTTTATAGCCGGCCTTATAGCTTCTATTCCAGGCGTGATTTTATACCTGCTGGCTATTAGTATGAAGTCTTCTGCAGACAGTATCAATTGGTTTAACACAGTTTTGCGGATTTGGCTGGTACCATATACCAAGATATTTGTTACGTTTGAGAAGATGATGCCTGATATAGCCATAATACCAATTGTTTTGCTTCCCTTATTATCGGGAATTAGCTATATAGATGGGCTTCGCAAGAGAAAGAAGATTTTGGAGGCCATAGAAAAGGCCGAGGCAATGAGGGCCGAGAAGTCAAAGGTGAATATAAGCTTTTGAGATGACGACATAAGTTATTTGCATGATAATTCCTCATATTACAAGCCAGTTGTCTGTCTGTCATATCTTCCTTTAAACAGGTATACACCCGCAAAAAGTGGGTGTATTTTTATTTTTATTTTTATGGAATAATCTCCTATATTTTTGGAAAAATAAAGGTATTGTACCAATATTGTTGGAGGAGCTGTGTATGGAGGAAAAGGTAAAGGGTAAGCTCATGATAATTGGCGGTGCAGAAGACAAAGAGGGTGAATGCGTAATCTTAAGAAAGCTTGTCGAACTGGCAGGGGGACAAGAGGGGCACATTGTGATCCTGACAGTAGCCACCGAGTATCCCCAAAGCATAGGTGAGGAATACACCCAAATATTTGATCGCTTTGGTGTACGCGATATAAGCGTGATACATATAGATTCCAGGCATCATGCTAACAACGACGGATTTATAGACAAAATGGACGTTGCCACCTGCATATTTTTCACCGGCGGCGACCAGCTGCGTATCACCTCTCTTCTGGGAGGTACAAAGGCTGAAGAGAAGCTGAAAGAGGCATATCATCGCGGTGTGGTAATTGCCGGAACCAGCGCAGGCGCTTCGGTCATGAGCGAAACCATGATCACGTCGGGCAATGATGATGACGCGCCCAAAAAATGTACACTAAAGATGGCACCGGGATTAGGGCTTTTAAAAGACGTCGTAATAGACCAGCACTTTGCCCAGCGTGGCCGAATTGGCCGCTTGCTTACCGCTATAGCTCAAAACCCGCACATGTTAGGGGTGGGAATTGACGAGGATACCGCAATCATAATAGATGGAGATGCGGTATTTGAAGTGATAGGGTCCCATGCTGTGACAATACTCGACGGCAAAAACCTGGATTTTACCAATGTCTCGGAGTTGAAGCCTGATGAAATACTGGCGCTGACCAACGTCGTAATGCATGTACTTCCAGCGGGTTACAGGTACGATATCAAATCGCGAAGACCGGTGATCAGGAGGTAATTGCTTTGAAGATTTGCGAGCTTAAGGCATTTAAAGGAAGGAACATTTACAGCCATCAAAAGGTCGTTAAAATGGTCGTGGACTTGGAAGAGCTGGCGGATATACCTACAAAGGATATAAGTGGATTCAACGGTGCGCTGTTGAAGCTGCTTCCCGGCCTGTACCAGCACCACTGCTCCCTGGGCTGTCCCGGTGGCTTCATTACGAGACTCATGGAGGGAACATATCTGGCGCACGTCATTGAACACTGTGCCCTGGAGATACAGCATGTTTTGGGGTATGACGTCAGCTTCGGCAGAGCAAGGCAAATCAAGGATTCAACCAGATACACCATTGTGTACGCCTACAGAAATGAGGTGGCAGGCTTGGAAGCCGGCAAGTGTAGCGTTCAATTGGTGGAGGCCTTGTGTCGTGGCCAGGCTTTTGACATTGATTGGCATCTTAATAGGATAAAAGAAAAGGCAATGAAAAGCGAGTTGGGCCCCAGTACCAAAGCCATTGTTGAGACCGCACTGGAAAGAGGGATTCCCGTTATGAGAATCGGGAATGGCAGCATATTGCAGCTAGGGTACGGAAAGTATCAAAAAAGGATAGAGGCTACCATCACTGAGAATACCAGCTGTATTTCGGTTGATATAGCCTGCGATAAGACCTTAACCAAAGAGATATTGAGGGAAGCGGGAATACCCGTTCCTGAAGGCAGCGTATGTACTTCGCTTGAAGATGCACTGGAGATAGCCCAGGAGTTGGGGTACCCCGTGGTTGTAAAACCTGAAAGGGGAAACCAGGGCAGAGGAGTGTCCCTCAATCTCACCACTCCAGAGGAGGTGGCCCAGGCTTTCAACATTGCCAAACAGGTGGATGAAAACGTCATAGTGGAGAAGTATATCAAGGGGAATGATTATCGTGTGCTGGTGGTGGGGGATAGGGTAGTGGCCGTTGCGCAGAGAATTCCTGCCCATGTGGTGGGAGACGGTAAGCACACCATCTCTCAGCTGGTGGATATAATAAATAAAGACGAAAGGCGAGGCGAAGACCACGAAAAGCCGCTCACCAAAATTAAGATTGACGAGATTTCGCTGGCAGTGCTGAAAAAGCAGGGGTACACTCCAGATAGCATTCCTCCCGCCGGCAAACGGGTGTATTTAAAAGTCAACGGCAACTTAAGCTCGGGCGGAGAAGCCATCGATTGTACCAACAAGATACACCCCATAAATTGTGAGATTGCGGTAAGGGCGGCACAGATAATAGGACTTGATATTGCAGGAATTGACATTGCCTGCCCCGATATTTCCAAGCCAATAGAAGAAGGTACAGGCGCGGTAATAGAGGTAAACGCCGCACCCGGTATACGCATGCACCTGTATCCATCCAAGGGCAAGCCGAGGAACGTGGCCCAACATATCGTCGACATGCTCTTCCCGCCGGGAAGCAGACACTCAATCCCTATCATATCAGTTACAGGGACAAACGGTAAGACTACCACTGTTCGCATGATTGCACACATTCTTAGGACACACGGTTATACCGTTGGAATGACGACAACCGGTGGGGTTTTTATAAATGACCGCTGTGTCATGAAAGGGGATACCACAGGACCTGCCAGTGCAAAGATAGTCCTGACCGACAAAAGCGTAGAGGTTGCAGTGCTGGAAACCGCCCGCGGCGGCATCATTAGATCAGGCCTGGGCTATGATCTCAGCGATATCGCTGTCTTGACCAACATCAGCGAAGACCATCTGGGGATAGATGAGATCTATACGCTTGAGGATTTGCTGCATGTAAAATCACTGGTGTTAGAGGCTGTAAAGACAAACGGTTATGTAGTGCTGAATGCCGATGACCCCATGGTGGCGGAAGCTGCCAAGCGGGTGAAAAGCAACATAATATACTTTTCAAGGCAGGAGGACAACATCACCGTACACAGGCACCTCATGGAAGGGGGAATTGCTGTATTCCTGAAAGGACAGCATATCACCATTGCTACGGGAGATGGATTTATACAGTGCATGGATGTTTCCAGGATCCCGGCTACATATGGGGGAAAGTTGACGTATAATATCGAGAACAGCCTGGCGGCCGTAAGCGTTGCCTATGCCATGAAAATTCCCATAGAAACCATACAAAAAGCATTGGGTTCCTTCTATGCCGATGAGTTCCATAATCCTGGCCGCTTTAACGTGTTCAATATAAAGGATTTCAGGGTGGTGGTGGACTATGCGCACAATATCAGCGGTTACACCCAAG
This sequence comes from Caldicoprobacter oshimai DSM 21659, assembly GCA_000526435.1. Classification (GTDB taxonomy): domain Bacteria; phylum Bacillota; class Clostridia; order Caldicoprobacterales; family Caldicoprobacteraceae; genus Caldicoprobacter; species Caldicoprobacter oshimai. The sequence continues at coordinate 285,938 of JAGB01000001.1, read as the reverse complement.
TCATAGAAGCCATCAAAAAGATGGGAGCATCGCGAACGGTTGGAATCATAGGGGTTCCCGGCGACAGGCAGGACAGCAGCATCAGGCGCATAGGTTTTATAGCTGGAAAAGGCTTTGACAGCGTCATAATCAAGGAAGACGTTGACCTGAGAGGCAGGCGCAGGGGTGAGGTGGCCAAGCTATTGGAGGAAGGGATCTTGTCAGCCGGGATGGACCCTGGCAATGTCGAGATAATACTTTCAGAGGTTGAGGCGCTTAAAACCGCTATGAGGGGGGCAAAACCTGGAGACCTGATCGTGATCTTCTATGAGAAGCTGGAGCCTGTGATGGCCACGATAAAAGAGGCACTGTCAAATATTGAAGGAGGGACAAATAGCGATAGGGACAGCGCCATGGTGGAACTTACCAGGCTGCAATAGAAACGCCAAAGTTCGGATTACTACCCCGGATACCAACAAAAATTTGCGTTTAAACAACAGCAAATGATATTATATAAATTAGGAAGGAAGGAAAGGGGTAGTAATCATGGATATACATTTTAAGGAAATAGAGTTAGAAGATAAACCTGTATTTGACCACTATTTTTCATTGAGGCATTATGAAAATTCAGAGTTTACATTCACAAACATGTTCATATGGCGGCATGCTTTTAATTTGAGGTTTTCAATAATCGACGGCTGTCTTTGTACCATAGGCAGGTTTGGAAAAGATTTCTACTTCTTTTTCCCACCTTTAGATGGAGAAGGCAGCAACGTCGATAGCGCAATCCACAAGCTGATTCAATATTTCAAAAAACAAGGATATCCCATTGTGATGAAGGGAGTTACCGATATCACCCGAAGGATAATTGATGAGGCAGTGCCCGGGCTGTTTAGGTTCGAGCGGGATCCCAACAACGATGACTACGTATATCGTACCCAGGACCTCATTCACTTGAGGGGCAAGAAATACCATCAAAAGAGGAATCACATCAATAAATTTTTGAGAAGCTATCAGTATACATATGAACCGGTAGACGACAGCAACATAGAAGAATGCATACAGGCCGAGCTGGAGTGGATGGAAAGAAAGGATCCAGTCCCTGGATTGGAATATGAAAAGGTGGCTGTGCTTGAGGCATTGCGGAATTTCGACGCTTTAAAGCTCAAGGGCGGTGCATTGAGGATTGACGGCAAGATCCAGGCATTTTCTTTGGGAGAACTCCTTAACCCCGAAATGGCTGTCATTCACATAGAAAAAGCCAATACGCAGTATCATGGATGCTATGCCATGATCAACCAACAGTTTGCTGAGCATTGCTGGAAAGATGTGCCCTATATAAACCGCGAGGAGGACATGGGCATACCCGGCTTACGACAGGCAAAGAGGTCATACCACCCCGTTAAGATGGTGGAGAAGTACACCGGGTATCTGGTGGAGGAGTAGCCATGGAGATAAGGTTTGCTGGCCCCGATGATATGACACAGATAAAGAGCTTGTGGGAATACTGCTTTGACGACCCGCCTGAGTTTGTCAGCTGGTTTTTTAGCAGGAGATACAGAAGTGAAAACACTCTGGCAGTTTACGAGGGAAAAAACGTCCGCTGTGCCCTTCAGCTTTTGCCCTATCAAATTATGCTGAGGGGACAGCCTGTGAAGACGTCATACCTGGTGGGCCTTTCAACCTGGCCGCAGTACAGGGGAAGGGGCGATGCAAGGGCACTCATCCGGTATGCCTTTGAGGTTATGCGCATGCGTCACGAGTGGGTGTCCATTTTGTTGCCCTTTCGCTATGATTTCTATAGGAAATACGGATGGGAGATATGTTACCACCACTTGGTGTATACCGGGGACCGGGAGATATTGGGTCCGGCAGGCAAAATCCTGGATGACATAATTCCTGCCACAAAAGGACAAATAAATCTCATGAGCAAATGTTACCAAAAATTTATGGAGGCATATAATGGATATGTGATAAGGAATGAGGATGACTGGGAACGGTTGCTGGATGACCTTCATATAGCCGGTGGCACTGGATATATAGTCATCAAGGATTCTGAGGCGACAGGTTATGTGCTCTTTGAGATTTCAAACCGTCAATGCAAAGTACGTGAGCTCATATATATTACTCCCGAAGCTAAAAATACGCTTATGAGGCTCATTGCCAACCATTATTCCCAGGTTGATACCATTGTTTGGAATGCGCCGCCCGATGATATCACCTACATGGATATGCCTAACCCACGGGGGGTAATGTATAGACAACCTTATGTGATGGGGCGTATTGTGGATGTGGAGAAGGCCTTAAAGGTGTTGAGGACCTCAGGGGAAGTTGATTTGAAGATTCAGGTTATCGATCCTGTACTGAGGTGGAATGAAGGAGTCTTCCGTCTCCGCAATGGCGACGGGGGTCTGGAAGTGGTTTCGTGTAACGCTTTGCCACAAGTCGTAATGCCGATTACTACGCTTGCTCAGCTGCTATGGGGATACATAACCCCAATCCAGGCCCAAAAACAGGGCAGGCTTGAGGTGTTGGATAACAGTGCAATTGATTCTTTAAAGAGCATATTCACATCCACTGTCAATTATATAATAGAGGATTACTAGATCCCTTTAGAATTTCAACATATGTCACAGCAACGAAGCGCTATATACATTTTTTGACTATTGTTTTTTCTTTTTGGCCAGATAGGAGCCAAAATTCCATATTGACAACTTTCGAGGGACTTTTTATACTTAAGCTTATACGATAAACCAAATCGATTGCTATGCAGGACATTTATGTACAAGTTTACAGGGTGGTATTAGGAACTTGAAGGTTGTTATGATTTTAGCCGGCTTGACAGGCGGCTTTTTTATTGAGCGAGAAGTGATGCGCCTGAACGAAGCCCTTGTGGCAAGGGTCCTTCGGTCGGGCCGGGTAGATAAAAAATTTTTTGGACAGATTGTTGTAAAAAACGTTATTGTTTTACTAATTTTAACATTAGCAGCCGCTTGGTCGTTGACGCTGCTGTTGTCATTGAGCGCTGGTATCGTTTTGTATACCTTTTTCTATGTGGTCAAGAAAAACCGCCATATGGGGAAGACTATAAACAGAAGGGAAGCGATGGCTCATGGAAAGAATAATAGATATAAATCCTAAGGTGTGGTTTACCATACCCATACTGGGCGGAATACCTGTAACCGATGCCGTGTGTATATCTTGGATTGTCAGTGCCGGGTTGGCAATCTTTGCCTTTGTGGTAAGATTTTACCTTTTACCCCGGTTCCAGGAAATCCCCAGAGGTTTTCAAAACATCCTTGAGCTGTTTGTGGAATGGGTGTACAGCTTTTCGCGTGACACAGTACACGAATTCAGCAAAGAGTTGGCACCTTATATCGGTACGCTGGCGCTTTACCTTGGATTTGCAAACACCGTTGAGCTGTGGGGATTGAGGCCTCCCACCACTTACATTGCCTCCACATTCGCACTGTCAATCATCACCTTTTTCCTGATCAACTTTTATGGCATCAGGAAGAAGGGGTTGTGGGGCAGATTGAAGGATTATACCAAGCCTGTACCGTTTATCGCCCCCATCAAAGCCTTGACCGATTTGGCGGTGCCGGTGTCCCTGGCTTCCCGAATGTTTGGAAACATCCTGGGGGGCCTGGTGGTGATGGAACTCATATATAAGGTGGTGCCTCTTGTCATACCCTCATTTTTGTCGATATACTTTACCCTGTTTGATGGGCTTATACAGACCTTTATATTTATCACTTTGTCGTTAACGTTTATAGGAGAGGCTATAGAATAATGTTAAACAGACATCTCGATATAAAAAAACAGTAAACAGTGAGGTTAATGTAGTACAGATACTTATCAGGAGGTGAACCTAAAATGGGATTGACCGCCATTGGAGCTGCTCTGGCAGTCTTAACAGGTTTAGGTGCGGGTATCGGTATGGGCATTGCCACCGGTAAAGCCGCCGAGGCTACGGGAAGGCAGCCGGAGGCCGTAAACCAGATCAACAGGATCCTGCTTTTGGGCCTGGCTCTCACTGAATCTGTAGCCATATATGGCTTTGTAATCGCTCTGCTTATCATCTTTATGCAGTAAGGGCCAGCTTTGCGAGCTCTTATCAAACGGTTAAATAAGGGATTTCGCTTTTTATCTGGCATTGCTTGTTTTTCACATGGCGGGAAGCCATTGAATATTTGAATAAAAACAGTAAACCTGTATTCGTAAGATGTTCAGCAACGGATAAAAATCCTTATCGTGAGAAGAAGGCAGATTGGTTGCCGGCTTTCTCACGAAATGTTCTTTTTTGACGGATAAAAAACAAAAAATTTAAAGAAACGGTGAATTCATCATGAAAGAATATGTTTGGACCTTTATCTTTAATATAGTCAACACCATTATACTGTTTATATTCCTGAAATGGCTGCTGTTTAAGCCGATAAAGAACTTTCTGGATAGGCGTACCCAGAGATTTGAGGCAAAGATAGAGGAGTTGAAAAAACGCGAAAGCGAAATTGAGGAAAACAAGCGTCTGTCCAGAGAAGAGCTGGAAAAGGTGCGCCAACAGGTGAAGACCATCATGGAACAGGCTGAGCGCATTGCGCAGGAGCGCATACAGGAGGCACAGCAAGAGGCGCAGCGCCAGGCAGAGGCCATACTGGAGCAGGCCAGGCGCCAGATAGAACAGGAGCGAGAACAGGCGGTTGAGGCCGTTAAAGCGCAGGCAGTTAATCTGGCTGTCGAGCTGGCTTCAAAGGTCCTACAGAGCCATATAACTCCTGAACAGAACAAGGCAATAATTGAGAAATTTCTGGAGAAGGTGGAAACATGATGGCAGCAAACGTTGAAAGAGGGACCTTATGGTCTGCTTTTCCACTGGATGAGGCAAGCGTAGCGCAGATAGAAGAAAGATTCTCGGCTTTTTTGGGCAAAAAGATAAAACTGACTTTAAAGGCTGATCCTGAAATAATAGGCGGAATCATAGTAGTGGTTGGCGACAAAATATACGATGGAAGCGTGAAAGGCCAGCTTAATAGGATGAGGGAACACCTGCTGGGGCTTCAAAAGGGGGATATGGTTGACTTGGGGATTGACTTAAAGTCCTCAGGTCAACTCATCAGTATGGAGTCTGTTAGCGAGTTCATTCGAAACAGGATTCAAGAATATCAGCAGGAATTTGATGTTGAAAATGTCGGCCGTGTAATACGTTCAGGGGATGGTGTGGTATTAATCAGCGGGTTGAGCGATTGTAGATATGGCGAGCTATTGAGGTTTGAAGGCAACGTATTCGGCATCGCCTTTAATCTTGAAGAAGATACAGTGGGTGCTATATTGCTCAACAACCAGAATTCGGTGATGGAGGGGACAACTGTTTACAGTACCGGCCGCGTTGTTGAAGTGCCAGTAGGCGAGGGCTTACTGGGCAGGGTGGTCAATCCTCTGGGACAGCCGCTAGATGGAAAAGGCGCCATCCACGCCGAGGCCTACAGGGAGATTGAGCAGAAGGCTCCAGGTATATATGAAAGGGATGTGGTGAACCAGCCTTTGCAGACCGGCCTGCTGGCGATAGATTCTATGATACCCATCGGTAGAGGACAGAGGCAGCTGATTATCGGCGATCGCCAGACGGGAAAAACCGCTATTGCCCTGGATACAATAGTCAACCAAAGGGATAAGGATGTAATATGCGTGTATGTAGCCATCGGCCAAAAGGCATCCACGGTATCCCAGGTCATCAATACCTTGAAGGAAATGGGGGCCATGGATTATACCATTGTGGTTTCGGCTACTGCCAGCGATTCAGCTCCAATGCAGTACATTGCCCCTTATGCAGGCTGTGCTATGGCGGAATACTTCATGTACAAGGGAAAGGACGTACTCATCGTCTACGACGATTTGACCAAACATGCCATAGCATACAGAACGTTATCACTACTACTGCGCCGTCCTCCGGGGCGAGAGGCTTACCCGGGAGATATCTTTTATCTGCATTCCCGCCTTCTGGAGCGTTCAGCCAAGCTGAGCAAGGAAAAGGGTGGCGGGTCGTTGACGGCGTTGCCCATAATAGAAACTCAGGCTGGCGATATATCGGGATATATTCCTACAAACGTAATATCGATAACCGATGGCCAGATTTTTTTGGAAGACGAACTGTTCTTTGCTGGCATTCGTCCTGCTGTAAATGTTGGGCTGTCAGTTTCGAGGGTAGGAAAGGCGGCCCAGATTAAAGCCATGGCCAAGGTTTCAGGTACACTGCGATTGGAGCTTGCTCAGTACCGCGAATTGCAGGTGTTCTCCCAGTTTAGCTCAGAGCTGGATCCATCCACGCGGGAGTTGCTGGCACAGGGAGAGAGGATCACCGAGATACTCAAGCAGGAGCAGTACCATCCAATGGACGTAGCGCACCAGGTCATCCTCCTGTACGTGGTCACCAAGAAGATGCTGTTGGATGTACCTGTAAACAGAATACAGGAATTCAAACAACAATTTATCGAGTATATGGATTGCTATCACCGAAACGTGGTTGAAAATATACGCAAGACCGGCGATATAACTGAAGAGGATATGGCCGAGATAGAGGCTGCCGTAAATGACTTTAAACAGACATTTTTGAAGTAAGAGATGTGCAGGTGATATCTTATGTACAGCACGGTTGAGATCAAGCGCAGGATCAGGACCATACGTCAAACGCGCCAAATAACCAAGGCCATGTACCTCATCGCTTCGTCCAAGCTCAGCAGGGCCATGGAAAAGTACAGGGCTAATCACGTATACTTTGAAAAGATACGCTCTACTGTGAAGGATATCATAGTCCATAGCCCTGAAATCGACCATCCTTTTTTTGTGCCAAGGGGAAATGAAAGAGCCTCCTATCTCGTCATCGCGGGAAACAAAGGGCTGTGCGGAGCTTACAACCACAACGTGCTTCAGACAGCCCTATCACACATACAACAGCACAGGGGCTCCGTTAATATATTCGTGGTGGGCCAGGTAGCCCGCGATTTCTTCAAAAGAAAAGGCTATAACGTCAATGATGATTTTTTGTACGCAGCAGAAAACCCGAATTTTCATTATTCAAGAGATATGGCCGAGCAGCTGATAGATGCCTATAGCCAAAATGAGATGGATGAGCTTTACATCGTTTACACCCATATGGAGTCGACGGTAAAGCAGACTCCAAAAGTCATCAAGCTGCTGCCAGTCGAACTGTCGGCTTTTCGCGATGTGAGCCTTGACGTGGAGTATCGCGCCGATATACTTTATCACCCTTCGCCCAAGGCTGTGCTGGACCTGCTGATCCCCAAGTATCTGCTGGGATTCATATATGGGGCGTTGATACAGTCGTTTGCCAGCGAGCAGCAGGCCAGGATGATGGCGATGGATACCGCTACAAAGAATGCCGATGACATGATAGCAGAGCTGCAGATCAAGTATAATCAAGCTAGGCAGGCTGTTATCACCAATGAAATTTCCGAAATAATGGGTGGTGTGGCCGCTCTTGAATGAAAGCGGCTTCGGTAAAAGGAGATGAGACATAGATGGAATACAAAAATAAGGGAAAGGTTGTGCAAATCGTCGGTCCAGTAATTGATATACAGTTTGAGTCCGAAGAAGTACCAGCCATACTCAATGCCGTCAAGATAATAGACGGTTCCAGGGTGGTATGGGCTGAAGTGTCTCAGCATCTTGGGAACCGCAAGGTGCGCTGTATTGCCCTTGAGGCCACAGATGGATTAAAAAGGGGACTTGAAGCCTATGATACGGGAGCTCCTATTTCGGTGCCCGTGGGTAAAGAAGTGTTGGGTCGGGTTTTCAATGTCCTGGGGGAACCAATCGATGGCAAGGGGCCCGTAAATGCGCAGGAAAGGGTCCCCATTCATCGCCCGGCACCGCCACTTGAGCAGCAACGGCCAGCTACCGATATATTGGAAACTGGAATCAAGGTCATAGACCTGCTGGCTCCCTATCCCAAAGGGGGCAAGATTGGCCTGTTCGGTGGAGCTGGCGTGGGAAAGACGGTGCTTATCATGGAGCTCATACACAACATCGTTACCCAGCACGGCGGCGTTTCGGTGTTTACAGGAGTAGGCGAGCGTACTCGCGAGGGGCATGAACTGGTAAGCGAGATGACGCAGTCGGGCGTGCTGGAAAGAACAGCGCTGGTGTTCGGCCAAATGGATGAGCCGCCGGGCGCCAGGATGCGGGTAGCGCTGACGGGGCTTACCATTGCGGAGTACTTCAGGGACAAAGAAAGGCAGGATGTCCTGCTGTTTATCGACAACATCTTCCGCTTCATTCAGGCAGGGGCTGAGGTGTCTGCCTTGCTGGGCAGGATGCCTTCGGCTGTTGGGTATCAGCCCACCCTGGCGGTGGAGGTCGGGGCGCTGCAGGAGCGCATAACATCCACCAAAAACGGCTCCATCACGTCGGTCCAGGCGGTGTATGTTCCAGCCGATGACCTGACTGATCCGGCGCCCGCCACCATATTTGCTCACCTGGATGCCACCACCGTTCTGTCCAGGCAGATTGCTGAGATGGGCATATACCCTGCAATTGACCCCTTGGATTCCAGCTCGAGGATACTCGATCCGAGGATAGTGGGCAAGGAGCATTATCGGGTGGCGCGCAAAGTCCAGGAGATTTTGCAGAGGTACAAAGAGCTGCAGGATATAATCGCGATACTTGGCATGGAAGAGCTCAACGAGGAAGATAGGATGGCGGTTTACAGGGCCCGAAAGATTCAGCGGTTCCTGTCGCAGCCCTTCCATGTGGCTGCCACTTATACAGGCATCGAAGGCAAATTTGTTCCAATCAAGGAAACTATCGAGGGCTTCCGTGCCATCGTAGACGGAGAAGTAGACGATATACCTGAAGCCGCATTTTTCATGGTGGGAAACCTGGATGAGGTGTTTGAAAAAGCCGAGAGGATGAAGAAAGCGGGTTGATAGCATGGCAAGCGAGTTCTACCTCGAGGTCATAACCCCTGAGAGGACTTTTTTCCGGGGAAACGTTGAAATGGTGATAGTAAACAGCTCGGATGGAGAACTGGGCATCATAAAAGGGCATGTCCCAATGGTGGCGCTGGTCGCAATTGGAACGCTGAAGATCAAGCAAAATGGCAAGTGGCGTGAGGCGGCCATAAACGAAGGGTTTATGGAAGTGCGTCCCGATAAGACCATCATCCTATCCCATTCGGTAGAATGGCCGGAAGAGATAGACGTAAAGCGCGCACAGGCTGCTTTGGAGCGGGCACAGGAAAGGGCACGCCAGCGCAGGAGCATGAAGGAGTATTACCAGTCCAAAGCAGCCATGGCCCGCGCTATGGCGAGGCTCAAAGTAAAGAAACGTTATAACATCGATTAGGCTAATTGATTGGATCCAGGTCAGGGTATAGCCACAAATTCTGGCTGCATGCTGGTAAAAACAGTGAGCGTATCAAACCCTGACCTTTTTATTTCATTGAGCGCAGCCTCAAACTCGAATGCCACGTGTTCAGGGGCATGGGCATCTGAGCCCAGCGTAAGAATACTGCCGCCCAGCTGTTTGTATCTTGCAATTATATCGGGATGGGGCATAGGGGATTTGGATGCATGGCGGTAGCCAGATGTGTTGACTTCCAGTCCCTTGTCTTTGCTGATGAGGGTTTTCAATATTTCATCCACCAGCGTGGCACATAGAAGATGATCCGTCTCTTCAATGGGGAAGGGGGAATACCGCTTTATGTAGTCCAAATGACCTAAAACATTAAAAGCATCAAAGGATTTGATGAGCATAAGTATCTCCTCATAGTATTGCCGGTAGCTTTCCTCTTTTGTCTTTCCTTGATAAAAGGTGCCCCAGTAAGGGTCAACCCCTCCTACTATATGAACCGATGCTATTACAAAATCAAAGGGATATGCTTTTATGATATCGGTACATTTCTCGAGGATGTGTGGCTGCAAGCCAATTTCGATTCCCTTCTTTATTACTAGCTGTCCTTTAAACATGTCCTGCATTTTTTCTATGTCTTCAAAATACCTGTCCAGCGTCCTGATGTCAAAAGGTGGAATGCTGTCATCCGGCCAATCGATATCTATATGATCAGTGAATGCGATTTCTTTGAGCCCTGCTTCAATGGCACGCAGGCATGCCGCCTCCATAGACATACGGCTATCCAGCGAATACGTGCTGTGAAGGTGGTAGTCCAACAATTTCTATCCCTGCCTTTATATTGGATTTCTATATTATTTTACAGTCGTTGTTGCCGGCAGTCAATAAAACGCAACAACAACGGGCTTTATTCAGTGTTATATCGAGAGCAATTCAAGCCACAATTAACCGCTAAAAGTTTATCTTAAAGACAAAAGTAAATTCATAATTGACATTGCTCTAAAGTTTATAATATAATATACATTAGTTTAACGCTTTATCAATTTAATCAATTAAAGTGTTAAATAAATGGGGGTTTTAGATGATTGGTAAGCTAAAATTGAGCCTGCCCGACGGCGTGCAGGACTACTTGCCTGATGAATGCTATAACAAGCGCAAGATAGAAGATAAAATAAGAAAGTTTTTTTATTTGAGCGGCTATAATGAAATAGAAACGCCGATACTCGAATTTTTTGATGTATTTGCGGGGGTTAAGCCTTCTATCGAACAGGAACACATGTTTAAACTGATCGATCCCGAAGGAAGAGTACTTGTGTTGCGCCCCGATATCACCATGCCTATTGCCAGGGTTGTTGGCACGAAGATGGGTGACCACCCTCTTCCACTCCGATTATTCTATCTAGGGAATGTATACCGATACGGCGAATTTCAGGCCTGCAAACAGCGTGAAGTGGCACAGGCAGGGGTAGAGCTTTTGGGCGTAGATGGGCCTGAAGCCGATGCAGAGGTCATCGCGATGGCCATACAGCTGTTTCTGGATCTGAGGCTTGCAGAGTTTCAGATTGATATAGGTCAGGTGGAATTTTTTAAGGGCTTGATTGAAGAAGCGGGGATATCCGAGCAGGAGGCGGAAGAAATCCGAACCTTGATTGACCAAAAAAACATGCTGGCCCTTGAGATGCTTCTCAAGAAACTGCCCATTTCGGTGCATATTAAGGAAACGATGTACAGGTTGCCACAGCTCTATGGAGATAGCGAAATCCTGACAGAAGCCATGAAAATTTCTCGCAGCCCCAAATGCAGGGCCGCTCTCGAAAACATATATCAGGTATACGGAATTTTAAAGGATTACGGATTTGGCCGCTACATCACTTTTGACCTGGGAATGGTTCAAAGCTTCAACTTTTATACTGGCATAATATTCAGGGGAATAACAAAAGAGCTGGGTTATCCTGTGTGTGGCGGCGGTCGATATGACAGGCTGGTATCCGAGTTTGGGCGCGACCTGCCGGCTACAGGGTTCGCGATAGGCATCAAGCGCCTGCTTATCGCTCTGGAACGTCAAGGGAAATTGGAAGAGATACCGCCCGTCGATGTGCTGGTAGTGGCAGAAGGCAGCCAGAGGGGTAGGGCATATGAATTTATGCAGCAGCTCAAAAAGCAGAACAAAAGGGTAGAGATGTTCCTATCTACAGAGGAGAGCAAAAATCCTTTGGATTATGCCAGAAAGAAGCGCATTCCAAGGGTAGTAGAGGTCAGAGAAAAAGAGGATATTGTTGAGCACGAGATCGATTTCTAATAGAGATATAAGCTGACATTTACGTTGAGCGATGGAAGCGTTTTGTGGTTATTTTTTAGTTACTTGTAGTTATTTGTTCATCTGTTTTTTATGCAAGTTAACTCCATTGTTTTAAGCAGTTTAACACCATTGTACGAATTTTCAAGTGCCAAAAAAGGATATGCTTTACTATTCATAGAAAGGGGAACATTTCGTTGGTAACCATAGCTCTTGCCAAGGGAAGGCTGATGGAGGAGGCCATAGATGTTCTGGAGGCTGCAGGGGTTGACTGTGGCCAACTTAAAGAGCCCTCAAGGAAGCTGATATTTTTTACGCCCGACCAGCAAATTCGCATAATACTGGTCAAGCCCAGCGATGTTCCAACGTATGTGGAATACGGCATAGCTGATGTAGGAATTGTAGGCAAGGACACGCTGCTGGAAGAGGGGCGTCTTCTGTATGAGATGCTGGATTTAAAGTTCGGCCAGTGCAGATTGGTAGTAGCCGGTTTTCCTGAAAAGCAGGATAGCTGGATCACGCGCTCTCATACCCGTGTGGCTACAAAATACCCCAATATAGCGCGTAACTATTTTTCGCGGAAAGGCAAGGCAGTGGAGATTATAAAGCTGAACGGCTCTGTGGAGCTGGCTCCCTTAACGGGATTGTCCGATGTAATTGTGGATATAGTGGAGAGCGGCAGGACCCTTAAAGAGAACGGGCTTGTGATACTGGAAGAGATATGCAGTATAAGTGCCAGGCTGGTGGTCAATCGCGTCAGCTTAAAGATGAAGAACAGGGAGATAAAAGCGCTTATCGATAACATTCAAATGGTATTGGAGGAGCGAAAAGATGGTGAAGTTAATTGATGGAAGGGGTAAGGATACCGCATGGATATTGAACAGGCTCGACCGCCGCTCGCAGGTATCGTTTGAAAGAGAAAGAAACGCTGTCTTGGAAATACTTTTAGCTGTTCGGCAAAGAGGGGATGAAGCGGTTATTGAATATACTGCTCGATTCGATGGAGTACATTACGCCAACGCACAGGAGATGCTGGTATCCCAAGAGGAAATCCAGGAGGCCTATTCAAAGGTTGATGGCCGTTATATTGATATACTCAGGCAAGCTCGAGACAATATATGGAAATTTCACAGCAAACAGCTTGAAAATTCCTGGGCAATATGCGAAGAAAACGGCATAATCTTGGGACAACGTGTAGTGCCCATGGAGCGAGTTGGAGTCTACGTACCGGGTGGGCGAGCGGCATATCCTTCTTCGGTGCTTATGAATGTCATTCCCGCGAGGGTGGCAGGTGTATCTGATATTATCATGGCCACACCGCCCGGGAAGGACAAAAAGGTAAACCCGCATACCCTGGTGGCGGCGTGCGAGGCGGGGTGCAAAAGGATATTTAAAATAGGGGGAGCGCAGGCTATAGCCGCACTGGCCTTTGGTACCCACACCATACCCAAGGTGGACAAGATAGTAGGGCCGGGGAACATTTATGTGGCGCTGGCTAAGAAGGAGGTATACGGCTACGTAGACATCGATATGATAGCCGGCCCCAGCGAGGTGATGGTACTAGCCGATTCCTCGGCTGAGCCAGCCTTTGTGGCGGCCGACCTCATGTCGCAGGCCGAACACGACCCCATGGCTTCAGCCATTCTTGTAACTACCTCTTTCGAGTTAGCCAGCCGTGTAGTTGAGGAACTGCAAAGGCAAGTTGAGGGCTTATCATCAAAGGACATCATACAGGCTTCTTTAAGGGATTTTGGGGCCCTGATCGTGGTTGATTCGCTTGAACAGGCTGTAGAAATCGCAAACTCCATTGCACCAGAACACCTGGAGCTGGCCGTACAAAACCCCTTTGAGATTTTGGGGGCCGTCAAACATGCGGGTTCCATATTCCTGGGGCACTATACTCCCGAGCCGGTGGGGGATTATATGGCCGGGCCCAACCACGTGCTTCCTACCGGCGGTACGGCGCGTTTCTTCTCACCTCTGGGAGTATACGATTTTGTAAAGAAATCCAACATAATATTCTATACCGAAAAAGCGCTAAAAGCCGTATCTCTCGATGTTATAGAGTTTGCAAACAGGGAAGGGTTAACTGCCCATGCAAATTCCATAGAAGTGAGGTTTAAAGAGAATGGCTGAATTCCTGCGTAATGACCTTAAAGCTTTAAAGCCCTATAAGGTTCGTAGCGTGCCTTATAAAATAAAATTGGATGCCAATGAAAGCCCTTATGACTTACCGGAGGCTATCAGGCAACAGCTAGTAAAAGAATTGATGGAGGGGTGTCAATTTAACAGATACCCTGATTCCGATGCAACCGCCTTAAGGCAGGCTATTTCTCGATACTGCGGCGTATCGCCCGATGAGGTTATGGTAGGGGCTGGTTCAGATGAGCTGATAAGGGTGATAATAAGCGCTTTCGTGGGAAAAGGAGACGGGGTGCTGTGCCCCAGCCCATCGTTTACAATGTACGGCATATTTACCCATATAGCCGGGGGCATACCTGTAGAGGTGCCGCTAGATGACAACTTTGACTATGATGTGAGCGCATTTTATAAGGCAATAGAACAATACAAGCCCAGGGTTGTGTTCATATGTTCTCCTAATAACCCTACAGGCAACGTCATCGATAAAGATGAACTTATGAAGCTGATCAAGGCTTTTAACGGCGTGGTAGTGGTGGATGAGGCTTACGGCGAGTTTTGCGGGGATTCGATTGCGGACCAAATCGTAAATTACCCCAATGCACTGGTCCTCAAGACCTTTTCAAAGGCTTTCGGGCTGGCCGGCCTTCGCGTTGGATATCTGATAGGAAACAGAAAGCTGGTTGAACAGGTATACGCGGTAAAGCCACCTTACAACCTAAACAGCTTCTCACAGAAGGCGGCACAGCTGGTACTTGAAAACATTGACCTTTTTCGTAGCAGGATTGCCTCCATAATACACGAAAGGGAACGACTGTACGATAAATTACGTGGTGTCAAAGGAATCGAGGTTTATCCTTCGAAGGCCAATTTTTTGCTCATAAAGGTTCCCGATGCCGAAATGGTCTATAAAAAGCTAATAGGGGAAGGTATACTGGTTCGCAATTTCCCCAATGACCCCAGGCTCAAGAATTATCTGCGCATCACGGTAGGTACAAGACAGGACAACGACGCTTTTGTAGAAACGCTAAAACGAATACTGGAGGGGTAAAGTATGAACCAGAGGATAGGTAAGGCAGAAAGGCGTTCCAGTGAAACAAGCGTAAAGGTGGAGATAAATCTGGAAGGGCAGGGGTTGGCCAGGATAGATACAGGTATCGGATTTTTTGACCACATGCTCACCATCCTAGCAGGGCACAGCGGCTTCGACCTGTTGGTGGAATGCCGTGGTGACTTAAATGTGGACGGCCATCACACAGTGGAGGATGTGGGTATCGTCTTGGGTAGGGCTTTTGCACAGGCGCTGGGAGATAAAAAGGGAATATCCCGTTACGGGACGTCGTTTGTGCCTATGGACGAGTCACTGGCCATGGTAAGCTTGGACATAAGCGGGCGGCCATACCTACATTATGAGACACCGCAGCTTGCTCTCATGGTAGGAAGTTTTGATACACAGCTTGCCGAAGAGTTTTTCAGGGCCTTCTGCAATCAATGCGGAATCACACTGCATGTAAGGATTTTATACGGCTCAAACGCTCATCACATGCTGGAGGCCGCTTTTAAGGCTTTTGCACGGGCTTTGCGACAGGCGGTGGCTCTGGAAAAAGACGTGGATAAAATTCCTTCCACCAAAGGGATTATTGACTGATCGGTGTCTTAAACACGCTGTTGGAGCGAATATCTGTAAATTTTAAAAATTGGGGGTAATTTAGAATATGACAATTTATCCGGCAATAGATATAAAGGGTGGAAAATGTGTTCGCCTTATACAGGGCAGAGCCGAACACCAGACGGTTTACAGCGACAACCCGGTGGAAGTTGCGCTGCAATGGAAGGCCCAAGGCGCCCGCTTCCTCCATGTAGTGGATTTAGACGGGGCTTTTCAAGGGCATTCGCAGAATGAAAGCATTATAAAGGAAATCATAGAAAGAGTGAATATACCGGTTCAGGTAGGCGGCGGAATACGCTCTATGGAAAGGATAGCCTACCTTTTGGAGGAGGTGGGGGTGGCCAGGGTTATACTGGGTACAGCGGCGGTGGAGGACCCTGTATTGCTTGAACGGGCCATAAGGCGTTTTGGAACATCAATAGCTGTCGGGATAGATGCCAGAAACAACAGGGTAGCCATCAGAGGTTGGGTAGAGGAATGCGATATAACGCCGGTTGAGCTGGGTAAAAGGGTGAAGGAGATGGGAGTGGAGACGGCGATTTACACCGATATACTGCGCGACGGCATGCTGGAGGGGCCAAACATACCATCGACCAGGGAGATGGTTGAAAAGACGGGTCTTAACGTGATAGCTTCGGGTGGAGTAAGCTCTCTTGAGCATATAGCCCAGCTTAAGTCTGTGGGGGTAGATGGCGTCATTATAGGCAAGGCGCTATACAGCGGTAAGATAGATCTAAAGCAAGCCTTAAAATTGGAGGAGAGATAGACGATGGAAACGATAAGAATCATACCTTGTTTGGATGTATACGGTGGCAGAGTGGTAAAAGGGGTACATTTCGCCAACTTGCGCGATGCGGGCGATCCCGTCGAAATAGCAAAGGCCTATGAGGATGAAGGAGCCGATGAGCTGGTATTTTTGGATATATCGGCTACCGTTGAAGGTAGAAAGAACATGCTTAACGTCGTTGAAAAGGTGGTCAGCCGAATATCTATCCCGCTTACTGTAGGCGGTGGAATAGCTGAGCTGTCGGACATACGGGACGTACTGGAATCGGGTGCCAGTAAGGTTTCGGTAGGCACAGCGGCCTATAAAAATCCTGATTTAATAGCCGAAGCTGCCGGGATTTTTGGACCTCAGCGCATCATCGTCGCCATAGATGCCAAAATGCGCGGGGGCAATGGCTGGGACGTGTATATAAGGGGCGGAAAAGAAAACACTGGCAAAGACGCCATCGGGTGGGCAGTTGAAGTTGAAAAGCTGGGAGCCGGGGAGATACTTTTAACGAGTATGGATAGGGATGGGACCAAGGATGGGTACGACATACCACTTACTAAAGCAGTATCCCAGGCTGTGAGCATACCGGTAATCGCCTCCGGAGGAGCAGGAACGCTGGAACACTTCTATCAAGCGGTGGTACAGGGTGGGGCCAAAGGAGTGCTGGCTGCGTCGGTATTTCATTTTAAGGAGGTAAGCATACAGGAAGTCAAAGATTATCTGGCTAAAAGAGGGGTACCAGTAAAGGGAAATATGAATAAAAACGCCGCTGAATAGGC
This sequence comes from Caldicoprobacter oshimai DSM 21659, assembly GCA_000526435.1. Taxonomy (GTDB): domain Bacteria; phylum Bacillota; class Clostridia; order Caldicoprobacterales; family Caldicoprobacteraceae; genus Caldicoprobacter; species Caldicoprobacter oshimai. The sequence goes on along the minus strand of JAGB01000001.1, from coordinate 268,935 downwards.
AATTCAGCAGTTGATTAAAAGCACAATAAACCTGAAGGAGGAGTTTTTGATCATGTTGATGGGCGAAGTGAAATTTAACAGCGATGGGTTGATACCCGCCATAATTCAGGATGAGGAGACGGGAGAAGTGCTGATGCTGGGCTATATGAACCGCCAGGCCTTGGAAAAAAGCCTTGAGACCGGAATAACCCATTTCTGGAGCAGAACCCGTAGAAAGATATGGATGAAGGGTGAAACCTCGGGTCACGTTCAGAAGATAAAAGAGGTATTCATTGACTGCGACGGAGACGCTTTGCTGTTTAAGGTGCAACAGGTTAAGGCTGCCTGCCATACCGGTTATAAGTCCTGTTTTTACCGTGCTGCCGATAAAGCCAATGGCACATGGGTCATAAAGGGAGAGAGGGTATTTATCCCTGAAGAGGTATACGCTGATGTGAAAAGAGATGACGAACATAAAATGGATGGCACAGCCGAGCGGCCTTCTTCGGAAATGCAGGAGGAATCATCTGAAGAGCAAAACCGTGCAAACGGAAAGACATCGGTGCTGCAGGAGCTGTATGACGTCATAGTGGACAGAAAACTGCATCCCAGGGAAGGGTCTTATACATGCTATCTGTTTGAAAAGGGCATCGATAAGATTTTAAAAAAGGTAGGAGAGGAATCAGCTGAGGTGATCATTGCAGCAAAAAACAGGGTAAAGTCTGAGGTCATATATGAAGTAAGTGACCTTCTGTATCACCTGCTAGTTGTGCTGGTTGAGCAGGGCATATCCATTGAAGAGGTATATGATGAATTGAAGAGACGCAGATAGAATGCAGGATATTGATAAAGATAATGCAAGATTTTGAGAGAAATATAAAAATAATCGTGATAAATCCACTGCGGTTGTTTTTGACTTATAATCGTGGGTACTATATACTAATAATAGTCAGCGGGACGTTGCAGCCGAATGACGGTTGAAAGGGGCAGATAAAATACTTTGTGCTGTTTGTGTTGATAGTAAGAGGTGGGTAGGCTGCTTGAGGAAGGTAACAGGCCTCGGTAGCTCAGTTGGTAGAGCAGCGGACTGAAAATCCGCGTGTCGGTGGTTCGATTCCGCCCCGAGGCACCATGATTGTCTCGGTCCAACAGATTAAAACGCGAAAGGCAGAAGTAAGCTTGTGCGTGAAAAAAATTTTGAAAAACAAGTAGCGCCCTTAAAAGGACGGTAGAAAACCCAGAAAGAAGAAGGTTTTAATAAAGGAGGAAAAATACAAAAGGAATAGTGCGCGGGAATAGCTCAGTGGTAGAGCGTCACCTTGCCAAGGTGAAAGTCGCGGGTTCGAGTCCCGTTTCCCGCTCCAGTATGGCGCCGTAGCCAAGTGGTAAGGCAGAGGTCTGCAAAACCTCGATTCCCCAGTTCGAATCTGGGCGGCGCCTCCATTTTTGCCGGAGTGGCGGAACTGGCAGACGCACAGGACTTAAAATCCTGGGGTTTGAATAAAACCGTGCCGGTTCGAGTCCGGCCTCCGGCACCAAAAATCAAGGGTTCCAGGGTTTTGAAAATCCTGGAACCCTTCATTTTTTACAGCGGAGATTTTTAGCTACTTTGTTTCCAATGTAAGTCCAATGACCATTTGATAAGTCACTCGCTCAAATGTAGGAGGAATTCTCCAACACTAATTCAAAAAGGGAGTTGACTTGGAGTTAACTCTATGCCTTATGATATTAAATTAGTTTAGGATATTAATAAAGAATATTGATTTGAAAGGAAGATAGGAAATGGCAAGTAATTAGGAGTATAGCAATAAAAATATGACTACTATTCTAACGCTTGACTTGGATTTAGCTCCAAGCATTAGCTATTATTAGTTATTATAATATCGAACATCGGAGGTAAAAACACATGACAATTACAGAAGTAAGCAAAAAATTTGGCCTTTCACCGGATACACTCCGCTACTATGAGCGTATTGGGCTGATTCCTAGGGTGCATCGCAACGAAAGCGGAATCCGGGATTATACAGAGGAAGACTGCAGGTGGATTGAATTCATCAAATGTATGCGTGATGCGGGAGTTCAAATTGAAGCACTGATCGAGTATGTCGCGCTGTTTCAGCAAGGAGATGCAACCGTAGAGGCCAGAAAACAGATCTTAATCGAGCAGCGTGAGCAACTCATCGCTCGTATCGAGGAGATGCAAAAAGCACTGGAGAGGCTTAATTATAAAATTGAGCAATACGAAACCAAGGTTGTCCCTGCACAAAACAAACTAAAAAGATAAAAAGATATCATCCAGCCTGCTAAAAGTAAAAGACGAAAACTATAAGCTTAGGTATATTCATGTCCTTAAGTTTCCGGATGTGGCACCGAACGATTGTCTTGCTTACTCCTAGTCAGGCGTTTCCTTGGTGGATATGATTAATTATCTGCTCAATTTTGTGCTAACTGCGCTTGCTACGGGTGGGGCTGTCGTTGTTTCCCAATATATTGGACGCAAAGAAAAAGACCAAGCCTGTAATGCTGCCAGTCAGTTAATTACTGTCACTACAATTATTTCCTCGGGAATTATGCTGTTCGTCATTCTCTTTCATAAACCAACGTTACGGATTCTCTTTGGCAGTGTCGAAGATGATGTTATGGCAGCTGCCATTACCTATTTTGTCATATCCGGATTATCCTATCCGTTTTTTGGAATCTATAATTCCTGTGCCGCATTGTTCCGTTCCATGGAGAAATCCCACATCACGATGAATGTTTCCGATGAATGTTTCCATTATCATGAATCTGATCTCTCAATAGGAAGAATGAGGTTTTCATCCGTTTCTCTGAAATTTTCTCCTGGAACGGAGAAATGATTCGGAAAATGTGGAAGAATTTCCAGGTTATCTGAATCAATATTCAATCAAACAAAGTTGTTTTCCATGCTTACCGGAATGCCCCCGGCTTTTCAGATGCTGCCTAATTTTGTTGTCTAGTATTGGTTGCGCATTAATAACACTTGACTTGGAGTTAACTCCAAATGATAAATTAGTAATTGCCATGAAGTAGGCATATCAAAAGTACAACCCAAAACAATCAATAAAACTCGGCTGCAGCATTAGAAATCAGTTGAAAACTTCATAAATTACAGAGAGGATGGTGCTTTTTATGATTTACAAACCATTTCACAATCTAAATATTTCACAACTTGGTATGGGTTGCATGCGTTTACCCACCACTGGGAAAGGTGGGCCGATTGATGAAAGAAAAGCACGAGAACTTATTGAGTATGCTTATGAACATGGTATTAATTACTTTGATACTGCTTATAGGTATCATAATGGTGAATCGGAAGTATTTTTGGGGAAAATATTGAATCAATATCCTCGTGAAAGCTGGTATTTGGCAACTAAGATGCCGGGGCACATGATGCGTTACAATGAAGGAAATTTGGAATTTGTAGGGTATCTAACTGGATTGAAGAAAACTTCACCAGCAGAGATATTTGAGGAACAGTTAGAAAAATGTAGGGTAGATTATTTTGATTTTTATCTACTGCATAATGTTTGCGAAACCTCATATGATTTGTATACGAATGAGGTTTTAGGTATTGTGGACTTTCTACTTGAGCAAAAGAAGGCAGGCCGTATTCGTTACTTGGGTTTTTCTGCTCACGGTAGGGCTGAGACTATCGAGAAATTTCTCAACTGGAGAGATTGTTTTGACTTTGTACAGATTCAGCTCAACTACTTAGACTGGACGCTACAGAATGCAAAACGAAAATACGAGATTCTTGTTGAACGGGATATTCCAGTGATGGTTATGGAGCCCTGTCGTGGAGGTCGGCTGGCATCTTTGGATGAGGAGACGAATGCAATGTTGAAAAAAGCTCGTCCTAACGATTCCATTGCATCGTGGGCATTTCGATTTGTAAAGTCTTTACCGGGTGTACAAGTTGTACTCAGTGGAATGACGCATATTGACCAATTAAAGGATAACATCAAGACATTTTCTGATCCCACTCCTATTACAGAGGAAGAAATAGAGCTTTTACGAAAGGTTGTATCCAGGTTAGTAGACCTTGTACCTTGCACCTCCTGTCGATATTGTTGCGAGGGTTGTCCTAACAATCTGGATATTCCCATGTTAATCTCCCTGTATAATGAATTCTCCTTTGAACCTTCTCCTGGACTTAGATTTACGATTGATGCGCTAACGGATGAAGAGACGCCTTCTAACTGTATTGCTTGTGGTGAATGTAAGAAGCTATGTCCTCAAGAGATTGACGTACCCGTAATTATGAAAAAGTTATCTGAAGCTATTTCGAACTTTCGTTAGATTCAAATGATCATATGGTATTTTATAAAAGTTATAGAATATTGAGGAGGGTTGAATAATGGAATATGTAAAATTAGGTAATACAGGTCTTGAGGTGTCTCGAATTTGTCTTGGTTGCATGAGTTTTGGAGACCCTGAGAGGTGGGTGCATAAATGGGTACTTAATGAAGAAGAAAGTCGTGCCATTATTAAAAGGGCTCTTGAGCTTGGAATTAACTTTTTTGATACAGCGAATATATATTCTTATGGAAGGAGTGAAGAAATTCTCGGTCGGGCAATAAAGGATTTTGCAAACCGCGATGAGGTTGTTATTGCTACAAAGGTATGGGGTAAAATGTTTGATGGACCTAATGGAGGAGGCCTTTCAAGGAAAGTAATTATGAGAGAGATTGATAATAGCTTAAAACGTTTAGGGATGGATTATGTTGATCTGTATATTATTCATCGCTGGGATTACGATACTCCAATTGAAGAATCGATGGAAGCGTTACACGATGTTGTAAAAGCTGGGAAAGCCAGGTACATAGGTGCATCTTCTATGTATGCGTGGCAATTCCAAAAAGCGCTTTACACAGCAGAGAAGAACGGCTGGACTCGTTTTGTAAGTATGCAGAATCACCTTAATCTCATTTACCGTGAAGAGGAAAGGGAGATGTTACCGTTGTGCAAAGCCGAAAGAATAGCCGTTACACCCTATAGCCCATTGGCAGCAGGGAGGTTATGCCGAGATTGGTCAGCGCCAACTAAACGTTATGAAACTGACCAAATAGCAAGGTCCAAATATGACTCGACATATGAAGTGGATAAGGTTATAGTGGATCGGGTAAAGGAAGTGGCCCAAAAACACGGAGTATCTCAGGCGCAGATTGCATTGGCCTGGTTATTACAAAAAGAAACGGTTGTTGCTCCTATTGTAGGTGCAACGAAGATTTCCCATGTAGAAGAAGCAGTGGCGGCTTTGTCGGTTTCTTTGAGTCCAGAGGAAGTTGCCTATTTGGAAGAGCCATATGTACCTCACCGAATGGTTGGGCCTATTCCATACAATTGGAAAATTTAAGTTGCGAAACTTCTGGTAAAATTATTGTTTACTTTTGATTGTTTTATGATATAATAATATAAGCAAGGTAATCGGCACCGCAAAGTGCGGTTACCCTGAGATGGCTATTTAAAGAATTTATAACCACCCTGGGCCAGGAGGGTGGTTATTTTCTTTTTGGAGAGGAACTCCAAAAGTGCTATGATAAGCAATCCGAAGGTTATCATCAAGGACAACGCCTCGAAAACGCTCATCATAAGCACCACCTCCCTTCTGTGGGGAAGTGGCAACCGCACCCTGCTGTATCCGATTACCTTGTCTATATTTTACCATAAAATTGTAAATTCAACAATCGTATAGTTTTACTGGCAGGCTATAGAGGCCAAGGCGATGTGGCAATAAAAGTTATTCAAAAGGAGAACCCGGAAGTTATAATCTACGGGGAAGTACCAGAATGGGAAATGCCCGAGTACATAAGGGATTCTATACAACAAGGAAAACAGAAAGCACTTATTGTACTTGGACATGCAGAAAGCAAAGCACCGGGAATGAAATATTTAGCTCACTTAAGGCACCAATTGATCAATGACGTTATAGGTGAGGGGGCCTACTATTCCATCGGGTACCAGCCCATTATCGGCCTGAAGCCTCATAACCGCTTGGCGTGTGAGGGGGCCAAAAATTCCGTCGATGGGTCCGGTGTAATAATCCAGGCTGGCAAGTGTATTCTGCAAAATGGCGACATCATCACCCCAGTTGCCTATGCGCAAAATCCTCCTTCTACATACCACAGTTTGATCCTCCTCCCAGCGTATTAGCAAACAAAGACATTACATTAATCTATGATATGCTACCGCTTTGAGAGTTGCTATATTTGTTTCAAATTTAATAATACCGTTTCACCATGCACTGCTCAAACTTTTAACGGCAGGGTTCACTTGCGGAAAAGGCTTGCAATGCTCTCCTTTATAGCTAAAACAAGGTTTTTCGCAGCTTGAATCTTTTCCCATGCCTCTTCTTTCCCGTAGCTCAAGAAAAAGAAAGCACCTCCTCCGAAGATGACAAAAAGGAACAAAAACAGTATTCCTTTTCCAGCGCCGGTGTTTTCCTTTGCAAGTTGGGGAACTTTTTCTTTCTGTCGTGTCTCTTCATTTCGGACGGTACCACCAAAGAGCGCTATATCTGCAACTTCAGCAAAAAATGAAGTTGCTCTTAATGCTCTCTCTTTCATATGGTTGTATGTCCCAAATTCCAAAAGTAGGGAGCGAGGATGAAGCTCTTGATTATAATTTCCTTTGCCCATAAAGATGTCTTTTATAAGGCCTGGATACCGTTTGTCAGCGACCGCTTTTATGCGATATGCGAATGATTCATTTACTTCGCGGTTTTGGTTACTCCTCCCCACCACAATGCGTATTCTGGTAATTTCCTTTCCGTTCAATCTCGTTATATATTCTTCCTTCGGGACTGAATCCCTGTGTACGTCAAAAAGGGCAGCCGGGCTGTGGTCTTTTATTATTTTAAAAGCTGTCCGTCTGGAACGCCTGTATGCTCCTGCATCATGAGGGTCGTGGGGGGTTGTATTAACCACGGTTTTTACCCCCCTATTTTCAAATTCTTCTCCCAATTTTTTGGCAACATCCAATATACCTCCATTTGCTCTTATGCTGGCTGATCCATCTGATGGTAGATATGATTCATCGGAGTGTGTACAATAGATCCCTATGGTCCTGTTTTCATTCTGCGCCAAAGTCGGTATATATGAATTAAAGGATATATCCGAAACATCCGGTAGTTCAACATCTTCTACAAACTCAGCTATGGCGGTTTTATCTGAAACGTCAACTTTTATAATCCTGTATTTTTTATTATCTTGGCTGATGTATTCGTCGTCTACATATACCCTCATTCCAATTTTGAAGAGAACGGTTCCATCTGGAAGATATACGGTAAAATGATCCGGTTCACTTTGATACCAATCATCAGCGTTGACGGGATAAATGGAAGTTGTTAACAATAAAATGACAACCAGGAATAAAGGAGCTAATTTGCGCATCCTTCCACCTCATTATATTCTTGTTTGGCAGCGCTAAGGCTGTAAAAATAATATTTTTCAGATACTACTTTTTTATTCCTAAATGGTTCAGGGGTAAATTCCGATACAATAATAAGGCCGACGATGACTATATGCGAGGAGCCACAAAAACAAAAGAGCACGTAACGATCTACCTTGCACCACGACAGGTAACTTACTATCCAGCCATGATCCTACAGCACGAACCAGCCGTAACCTTCAGACCATGGCCAAACAGGTCATCACCTGTCGTGATGGTTCGTTCGACCATACAGGATGCCTGTACAGCCCTGTACAACCTCTCGGCTGCACAGAACCGTTAGTACAACAATGACCTTCGGCACCCTGTATGATCTTCGCTCGACCCCGTGTGACAGGTTGGAATCTTATTGCAATCATAAAAGATACGACTGCAATAAAACTTTTCCCCGCCACACGGGATCTGCCCGCCGACTGCATACAGGCCTGACGCGACCTGTATGCAATCTTTGGCCGACCCATATACGCCCCGTCCGAGCGTATATGAGTCTGGGCTCAACCGTTACGTACCCTTCGCTATTTATGTTAACCAGTTCGAAACGGTTTATACGCTGTCCTTTAAAATTTTTTATAACAAACCTGATCGATTTTTTTATAATCAGAACAGCTGTCTTTACTCGCTTTACGGTAAAAAATACTTAAACTTCTACAAGACGGAGATGAATTGCTAAAAATGTGATAAAATATTTTTTAAGGTGATGGCTAATGTAAGAAACCCAGAAAACCATACCAGGTGCGATAGGCAAACATATAAGCTGTTGAGGGTACTGTGCCGTCTTTCCAAAAATCTGTATAACTAATGAATGAAGCAGCTGGCCAGCCTGCTGTCTAACAGGATTTAGTTTAAATATTTTCAAAAATAGGGAAAGGGAGGATGTATATGATAATTAAAGCCCATGAGATGGAAGTCGAGCTTAGAGAGCGGATGAGGGGAGGAAATGGTACTGTCAAGATCACGCATATAGGGAAAGAGCAGCTGCCCGCCAAGACCCGGCTTTTTGCAAAAATAACTCTGGAAAAAGGGTGCTCCATAGGATTCCATCAACACGCCAATGAGACCGAGATGTTCTATTTCTTGAAAGGCAGGGGCAAGGTTGACGACAATGGTACTACACATTATGTACAAGCAGGGGATGCAATGTTTACAGGTGGTGGAAAAGGTCATTCGGTTGAAAACTGCGGCGATGAACCGCTGGAGTTACTCGCTGTCATTGTGCTGGATTGATTGTTCCATCGTTTCCATAAATATATCAGTGTTTTTTCATATATATCTTCACATAATAAATACAAAAAAGTAAAGGAGCATCGATGCGAAATGGACAGCGGAACATTCAATCCAGAAGAGCACTTAACCAAACTACCCATCCGTCGCTGGAACCCCAAGGCCAACAGCTGGGAGACCGACTATGCCGATTATCTGGAGGTCAAGTGGCGGATGGTATGGTTTCGCGATGAAAACAAACAGGGCACCAAGACTGTCATACGCGATAAGATCATAGACCCTCACAACAAGTTTGCCTATTATGAGCTTGAGGTGACCGATAGCAAAGGAAATGTGGAGATAGGCGTAGGGTCTGAGACCGGAGATGATTTTGAAGATTATATAGAAAAGGCATATACCAAGGCCTATGGGCGTGCATTGGCGGCTTTGGGATACGGTACACAGTTTGCGCCCGAACTGGAAGAAGGGGAGAATATAGTGGATAGCCCAGTGGAGGCCAAGGCAAGGGAAGCAAAAGCTCCTCCCCGTGAGGAACCGATCACCGAGGCACAGAAAAGAGCAATATATGCCATATACAATGCACTTGGATACTCTGAAGCCCAGATGAAAGAAATACTGCAGCAGCGGTATCACAAGACCGAAAGCAAAGCGCTGACCAAACAGGAGGCCTCAGACCTCATTGACTACCTCAATAGCTTGAGGGACAGGGAATAAGCCGTGGGTATCGAGTATAGCCTGTTTCATCTTCTTGACGACACCCCTAAGATAATATAAAATGAGCTTATTAAAAAAATATATAGGGGTGTACGAAATATGGCACAGGTTATACCTTTCAAAGGCTTACGTTATAATACCAGCAAAATAAGCGACTTGTCGAAAGTCATGACTCCTCCTTACGATGTAATATCGCCAGCAGAACAGGACCGGTTCTACCAAATGAGCGAATATAATATCATTCGCTTAGAGCTGGGGAAGGAAGAGCCGGGGGATGATGAATACAACAATAAATACACCAGGGCTGCTCGATATTTAAAGGAGTGGCTCGAGAATCAAATATTGGTTCAAGAAAAGCAGCCTTCATTCTACATTTATCAGCAGCAGTTCAGCCTTCCAAACGGCAATACGTATACCCGGACAGGATTTGTAGGATTGGTAAGGCTGGAGGAGTTCTCAAGGGGCGTCATACTGCCGCATGAGAATACCCTTTCTAAACCCAAGGCCGATAGGTTACAGCTTATGCGAGCCTGTGAAGCCAATTTCAGCCAGATATTTGCGCTTTATGACGACCCTGAAAAGACAATCCCGATGTTGCTTAAACAGTATACGGATGCAAATTCGCCTGACATTGAAGTGGAAGCTATCCAGGGGATTATTGAAAGGCTTTGGGTTGTGTCGGATGCCTCGATAATAGCTCAAATTCAAGAGAGCATGGCAGACAAGAAGCTTTACATTGCAGATGGCCACCACCGGTACGAGACCGCCCTCACGTACCGCAACGAGCGCATGAAACAAAACCCACACCATACCGGCGATGAGCTTTATAACTTCGTAATGATGATGATGGTAGAGATGGAAGATCCTGGGCTGATAATACTTCCTACCCATCGAGTGATAAACGGTATTAAGAATTTTTCCAAAGAAGAATTTCTGCAGAATGCATCCAGGGATTTTGTCATTGAGGAACACCTATTCTCCGGCCGCACCTTGAAGCAGCGGGCAGAGGAGATGGACAGCTTACTTACCAAAAAAGGTAGCCATACCTTCGTGTTTTACGATGGCAATTTGAAGAGCTGCCATGTACTGGCGCTCAAAGACATTGAAATAATCAGTGAGCGTCTGCCCGAGCACGATATGTCATATAGGAGTTTGGACGTGACCATACTTCATACCTTGCTTCTTGAACCCCTTTTGGGAATAGGGAAGGAGCAGATAGCAAACCAAGAGTTTATCACTTATACCCATGACTTGACAGAAGGAGTAACGTGGGTAGAAGAGGGCAATTGCCAAATGGCCTTTTTCGTCAACCCCACATCTGTCAAGCAAGTCAAAGAAGTTTCGCTGGCAGGGGAGAAGATGCCGCAAAAATCCACTTATTTTTATCCCAAGCTATTGACCGGGTTAGTAATAAACAAGTTTTAATTCATAGTGATTTTAAAAACAGCAGGATTACAAAGGTCCTGCTGTTTTTTATTGTGCTGAATAAATAATCCTCATTTGTGTATTCTATTACTTAGAATGATAGTGACTTTAAAAAAGCTTGTATTGTACTCAGCAAATGCTGAGAAACAAACAATTTAAAGCGAGAGGATAACCGTTATGAAGTACATAGACAGTCAACCGAATCCAAAAAACAGAGAGAAGATGGAGGAAAACAATCCGCCTAGGCTAAAGAGCGAAGAGCAGGTTGATTTGACGCTTGATAAGGAAGTCAGTAAAAACTTAGAAAAGTTCAAGGCTTTTTTGAAGGACAGCAGCGACGTGGTGTTCCGCGAGTTCAGCCTGGGGACGCAGAGCATCCCGTGTGCTCTGGTATATGTCGATGGGCTGGTGAACACGGCGATAATCAACGAACAGATTTTAAAACCCATGATGTATCAGATTGCCCTTCTGGAAACCAGCCTGAACCGGACGATACAGCCGGATAAGATATTTGAAGTCGTCAAGCTGCATGCATTGGCGATAGGTGAAGTCAAAGAAGTGAAAACTTTGGATGATGCTTTCTTGCGCGTTTTGTCAGGCGAAGTGGCCGTTATGGTAGAGGGTTTTGACAAAATCCTCATAGCAAATGCCAGGGGTTGGCCCCAGCGCGGCATACAGGAGCCTCCCTCGGAAATCGTAATTCGGGGACCCCGGGAGGGCTTTACCGAAACGCTGAGGGTAAACACCGCCCTGCTCAGAAGAAGGATCAAGGATCCAAACTTGGTGATTAAGACCGTTCAGGTTGGCCGGCGTGGCAAAACTGACGTGGCCTATGCGTATATCAAAGGGATAGCCAACCAGGAGCTGGTGGAAGAGGTAGAGCGGCGGCTTAGCCAGATAGACGTCGATATCTTTATGGACAGCAGCCAGCTAGAACATTATATTCAGGATAGCTACCTTACTTCCTTCCCTCAAATCGAGGTTACCGAACGTCCTGATAAGACGGTAGCCAGCCTGGTAGAAGGCAGAGTGGCCATCTTGATGGATAACAGTCCTTATGCCCTTATAGTGCCTGCCACATTCTATCAGTTTTTTCAAAGCGCCGAAGATTACTACGAACGCTGGGTACTGTCTTCCGTCATCCGGCTCTTGCGCTGGAGCGGAGCCATTTTGGCATCGCTAACTCCGGCGCTGTATGTAGCTATCGTATCGTTTCATCCAGGCTTTATTCCCACCAACCTGGCAATATCCATTGCTGCCACCCGCGCAACGGTACCATTTCCAGCATTTGTTGAAGCCCTGCTTATGGAGATTACCTTCGAGCTTCTCAGAGAAGCAGGTGCAAGACTGCCGCGGGCCATCGGCCAAACCATAGGTATAGTAGGCGGTTTGATTATAGGGGATGCGGCCGTCAGAGCGGGTATTACCAGCCCCATTATGGTCATTGTGGTGGCCATCACTGCCATAGCTTCATTTCTCATTCCCTCGTATAGCGTCGCCATGGCCATAAGGCTACTTCGCTTTCCTTTTATAATTTTAGCCGCTTTGCTGGGCATATACGGCGTCATACTGGGTTTCATCATTTTGAACGTGCATTTGGTCACCATAAAGAGCTTTGGGGTAAGCTATATGACCCCCCAGGCGCCTATGAGGCACCAAGACTGGAAAGATTTTCTTATACGTATGTCCAGCCAGATCATGATGCGAAGGCCCACCAGCACATATGCCGTAGACATCGACCGGAGGAATCAGGACCCTGTCAAGGAGGAGGCCCAATGAAAGAAAGAAGCGATAGATTGAGCAATATACAAATTCTGTTTGTGGTATCCTCCACCATCATAGGGGTAACGGTGTTAACTCTACCCCGTACAGCCACTGAATTGGCCAAGGCAGGGGGGTTCATTGCTACCTTTGTCACCGGGATATTGATGGCTTTGGTGTTGATTATAACCGCATTGCTGGCCAGAAGATTTCCAAACAGCACTGTAATGGAATATAGCAGAGAGATAATAGGCCTTGTCCCAGCCAAGATATTGGGTTTTGTGTTCTTTTTTTATTTCGTAAGCGTGGTAACCTCTGTTCTGAGGTTATTTTGCGATGCCATAAAAGTGCTGTTGCTTGAAAATACGCCGCTGGAAGTATTGATAATCACCTTCATGCTGGCAGCGGTCTATTTGTGTCTCAACGGCATCAGCTCCATCGCTAAGATATGTGAACTATTTGAACCCCTTGTAATTGGCACAATGCTGCTGGTAATTGTATTGTCCTTAAAAAATTTCAATTTCGAAGAGTTGCTGCCTGCATTCAAACAGGATGTTTTTGAGTGGATCCGCGCTGTTCCTCCTTTGGCGATCTCCTATCTCGGGTTTGAGGTGCTCCTCTTCATCACGCCCTATGTCCAGGATACCAGCAAAGTTGTGAAATACGGATTTTTGGGCATATTGCCTTCGATTTTTATCTATTCTTTATTTGTGGCCGTCACAGTGGGTATAGTGGGAGTGGAACCGGTTGCGCGATCGCTGTATCCCACCATTCAGCTGGCCAGGTACATTAAATTCCCTGGAGGTTTTGCGGAGCGATTCGATATCTTCTTTATGATTTTCTGGATACTGGGTGCCTATACCACTACGTCCTCCTATCTTTATCTTTCATCAATTTCAATAACAAGACTGCTGGGGCTTAGAAATTATAAGCCTTTTATACTCTTGATTGTACCTATAATATATACGCTGACATTGTTTCCACAGAATATAAAGGAGATAGGCATGTTTTCACAGTATGTGAGCTATTTTGGACTGGCTTTGCTGGCTGTAACGATAATTCTTTACATACTGGCCGTTATACTTAAAAAGGGGGAATCATCGAAAAATGAGGATAAACAATAAATATTTTGTGGTAGCGCTTATCGCCATTATCATCATATTTACCCTGACGGGCTGTTGGGATATGGTAGAAATAGAAAGAAATGCTTTTATACTGGGAATAGGCCTGGATCCTTCAGAGAGCAAGAGTGGAAACGATGAAAGAATTATAGTAACATACCAAATAGCGTTGCCGGCTGCCATGTTGGGGCCAGGCGGTCAGGGGGAAGGAGGAGGGGGACAGGAGCAGCCTTCAACGTTAAACGTCACTATAGAAGCAAAAAATCTAATGATGGCAGAACAGACGCTGATGGCCACTCTCAATCAGCTACCCAATTACGACCACCTGCAGTTGGTGGTCTTTGGAGAGGAGCTGGCCAAAAAGGGGATAGGCAAATATGTCGACTTTTTTTTCAGAGATCCAAGGATGAGGCAACGTACCAAGGTGGCAGTAAGCAGGGGTAAAGCCAGCGAGGTATTTAAAATACAGCCTAAAACTGTTAAAAGCACGTCGCAATATATCAGCGACCTTCTTGACGAAAACGAAAAACGAAGCCTAATATTGCTCATGCCCATGGACTTTGGGATAATGCAGAGGCACTTTATACGGAGGCTGGACGTATGTTTGCCCGGCATTACGGTAAAGAAAAATACTTTGACTCTTCAGGGAGCTGCCATATTCAGTGGTGATAAACTGGTCGCATGGCTTACTGGTTCCCAGGTCATGAGCCTTAAATGGCTTCACGGTGAACCGGCCAAGGGTATCATTGATATTTCTAACGATAAAGTTAAAGCGGGAAATTTTGTATTTAACATCACGGACAACAAAGTATCCATAAAACCCGTTCTAGACGGTAACAGGTTTATCTTGAAGGCCAAAATGGAGGTGGAAGGAGATATAGCTGAGATCCAGAATGAAAGGTTTAACACGTATGATCTTGGCTTTATCCAGCAGGTCGAAGATTTGGTAAAACAAAAAATCATGCAATCCTGTAGCGAAGTGTTCAGCAAGCTAGTGGATCAATACAAAACCGATTGCATAGAGTTCGGACGAAGGGTGCAAAATTACTATCCTGATTTCTGGGAAAAAAACAAAGACAACTGGAAGGAGTATTTTGCCAATACAGATCTTGAAATGGAGGTGGATGTAAAACTAAGGAGAGTGGGAGTAATCAAATAGCGCTTGTCAGTCTACCAGCCTGGAAAATACGAAGGAAAGCAATCCAATTAGTAAATATGCAATGCTGCCCCATTTTGCAATCTTTTTTTCAGTGGGAAATTTACCAGGTACATCAGATTTATAAATTATATAAAGGATCAGGCTACACAAAATAGTCAAAAACGAGAAATGAGGCGTGATGAAAATGCGCAATATCGAAAACAGCCTCATACTATTCTCCCCTCGCCTTAACAGTTTAAACAACCTCTTTTTAATATTGCCCATTTTTTGTACAAAATATCCTTGCCTCCAATTCAAAAAAATAAGATGGCCGCAGACTTAACCAGTCGCGGCCATTGCTATCAAAAATAAAATCCTATACAAAGAGGCTTGCGCTTTGACCACACCATTTTTCTCTCAGCTTTGGCTTCTCAATCTTACCGGTGGGATTGCGGGGTATCTTATCGAAAAACACCCTTCGCGGCCGTTTGTATCTTGGCAAAACCTGACAAAACTCTATAATATCCGCTTCTGATAGCTTCCTTCCTGGCTTCAGCTCCACCACGGCCACCGGGATTTCGCCCAGTCGCCTGTCGGGCAGGCCTATTACTGCTGCATCCTTTATATCCTCATGGGACCTCAAGTAGTCTTCTATTTCCACAGGAAATATGTTTTCACCGCCGCATATGACGATATCCTTCTTGCGATCCACCAGATAGATAAACCCATCCTCATCCTGGCGCGCCATATCGCCGGTATACAGCCAACCATCTTTTAAAACCTTGCGGGTGGCTTCAAGGTTTTTATAGTATCCTTTCATGACGCCCGGGCCTTTAACGATGAGCTCGCCGACTTGCCCGTGTGGTACGGGATTGCCGTTTTCATCCACAATCATTGCCTGCCAGCCATAACCCGGCAGGCCAATGGCACCCACCTTATCGATGTTCTCAATCCCTAAGTGTACACATCCCGGGCCGGTGGCTTCGCTGAGGCCGTAGTTAGTATCATACTGGTGGTTTGGGAAATATTTTTTCCATCTTCTGATGAGGCTGGGTGGCACAGGTTGAGCACCCATGTGCATGAGCCTCCACTGGTCCAGCCTGTAATCGCTTAAGTTTATTTCCCCTCTTTCAATGGCGTCAAGGATATCCTGAGCCCATGGCACCAGCAGCCAAACTATGGTTACCTGCTCTTCTGACACTGCCTCCAGTATCCACCGCGGGCTTACTCCGCGCAATATGACGGCCTTTGCACCCACCATGAGGTTACCAAACCAGTGCATCTTGGCTCCTGTGTGGTAGAGAGGGGGAATGCACAGGAAATTATCCGCGTGTGTCTGGAAATGGTGGTGGTTCTCGGTTATACACGCCGATACAAGGTTGCCATGGGTTAAAACTATGGGCTTTGGGATACCGGTAGTGCCCGAAGTAAAATACAACGCCGCTTCCTCTTCGTCTGACAAGGGTACGCCAGGTGCATCACACGGGAAACTATCCAGGATATCATAATAATTGTGGTCTGCCGCTGTGGCTGTTTGGTTGGCGCCTATAAACACGAGGTCCTGCAAATAAGCTGTCCTGACGCGTATGGAATCGATTCTGTCTTTAAACTCGGGCCCGTAAACCAGTACCTTGACCTCGGCGGTCTCGAGGCACTTCTTTATCTCCTCGGCCGTAAACCTGAAATTCAGCGGCACTGCCCAGGCACCCGACTTTAAAATTCCAAAATAGACGGGAAGCCATTCTAGACAGTTCATCAGCAATATGGCTACCTTATCTCCTTTTTTGATCCCACGGGACAGCAGGAAATTGGCAAACCTGCTAGCATTGTCGTCAAATTCCTTCCATGTGATTTGACGGCGAGTACCCGCCGCCGGATCCCGTTCTATCAGGCTGATTTCATCGGGATAGATCTGAGCATTCAGGGAAAGCATATCCGTGATAGGCATAAAAATAAAAACCCCCATTCTTCCATCCTACTTTTTGGTGACAAGTTAAACGCTAACCTCCATTGAGCAAAACGGCCTACCGTCTTACCGTTCTTCAAGAACAAGCTAAGCTGTTTACCCCATCTATCCTTTATTGTAAGTAGTTGTAATATTTATGTCAAGATACACTTGTTATATGGTATAATTTAATCAAGCTGGAGGAGATGCTGGCAGTTACTTCACTCTTACGTAGACGTGGCAGGGTCATCCCATAGTGTTGCCAGAGCGCTTGATGCTCTTCGGACATAACCGATGTCCTTCAATTTATCGAGGAAAGGGTGTTAAATTAAAATTTTATCGTAAAGGGGTAATAAATTATGGACAAGCTGGAACGCATATTTGAACTTCAAGCCAGGTTTGATCAGGCTTTGATTGAAAAGCGCAACCTGGGACATATCAAACCAGAGGAATGGATACAAAAAGAAGTACTGGCCATGGTTTCAGAGCTGGGTGAGCTGCTCAACGAGGTCAATTTCAAGTGGTGGAAAAAACCGAAGGAAATAGACTATGATGCCATAAAGGAAGAGCTGGTAGATATACTACATTTTCTCATCAGCATGTGCATAAAAGTGGGCATGACGGCCGAAGACCTGTACCAGGCATATCTGGCAAAAAATAAGGAAAACTTCGACCGACAAGAAGGCAAATCTGAAAAAAGCGGCTATGAATGGGGGGCTAAATAGCCTCCTTTTATTTTTGTTTTAATGTTGTTTAAAGGTATACAGAAGTATATACGCGGAAATTTTTTTATGCGGTTATCCTGCACTATATTCCGCATTTATTCATACAATGTATTACCGGGAAGGAGGCGATTGAATGGTCAGCAATCAAATCATACTGACGTTCATAGGCGGCGACGCAAGGCAGATTGAAGCCATGAACATGGCCGCCAAAGAAGGTTTCATCGTCAAAGCAGTGGGTTTTCAGGATATACCCAATGATAGCATAAAGATATATAAAGGTTTGGAAGATGAGTGCTTTATCTGCCATGCCCTTATACTTCCTATCCCGTATAAGAACAGGTATGGCTATATAAACATACCATCTGATCCACAGTCCATAACCCTCGAACAGGTCATGAAAAAGGTTGACCAGTCAACCATCATCATTTTGGGCAAAGCTGATCAGGACATAAGGCAACAGGCCGAGGAAAAGAACATACGCTTTTTTGACATCCTGGAGGAGGAGTCCTTTGCCATACTCAATGCCATCCCAACCGCCGAAGGTGCCATACAGCGGGCCATGGAGAAGACCGATATAACCCTTCACGGGGCAAACGTGCTTGTATTGGGTTACGGAAGGATTGGCAAGTGCCTGGCCAGGATGCTCAAGGGCATCGGTGCCAGGGTAACGGTGGAAGCGCGGAAGCCAGCGGACCTGGCGTGGATATACGAAAATGGTTACAACGGCGTCCATCTCGACGACCTGGATTCCGTCTTGGGTTCACAGCAGGTGATATTCAATACCATTCCACATCTCGTGCTCACCCGGGAGAGGCTCAAAAAGGTGGATAAGGAAGCCGTAATCATCGACCTTGCCTCTGCTCCGGGGGGAACCGATTTTGAAGCCGCAAAGGAATTTGGCATCAGGGCTTATCTGGAGCTTAGCCTTCCAGGCATAGTTGCGCCCAAAACTGCCGGAAGAATCGTGTATTACGTAATAAAGGAGTTGCTCGAAAGGGCTCAAAGATATGGTATGATAAGGGGGTTGAAGGCATGAGGCTGAAAGGCTTAAAAATAGGTTTCTGCATTACTGGGTCCTTCTGCACATTTGATAAGGTACTTATACAGCTACAAAGAATGGTGGATGAAGGCGCTGAAGTATTTCCCATATTCTCCTATGCCGTTGCATCAACCGATACGCGGTTTACCACAGCCGCTGATTTCAGAGAAAAGGTGGAAAGCATTACCGGACGTAAAGTCATCGCTGATATAGCAGGTGCCGAACCCATCGGCCCCAAAAAGCTGCTGGATGTGGTGGTCATAGCACCCTGCACAGGGAATACGCTGGCAAAGCTGGCCAATGGCATAACCGATACTCCCGTCATTATGGCTGCCAAGGCACACCTTCGCAATCAAAGGCCGGTGGTAATAGCCATATCCACCAATGATGCGCTGGGCAACAACGCCAAAAATTTGGGTCAAATCATGAATGTAAAGAATATATACCTGGTACCGTTTTACCAGGATGACCCGGTAAACAAACCCAATTCCTTAATTGCTGATATGGATAAGATAATAGACACCGTATTGTTTGCGCTTGAGGGGAAACAGATACAACCGGTGCTCATAGAGAAAAAGGAATAAGCCATACGTGAGATGGAGGAATTAAACATGAAGATAGTGGTACAAAAATTCGGAGGCACTTCTGTGGCTACCCCCGAGGTGCGAGCCAAAGCCGTTCAAAAGGTCATAAACGCCAAAAAGAGCGGTTATCATCCCGTGGTGGTGGTATCGGCCATGGGGCGAAACGGAGCGCCCTATGCCACCGATACTTTGATAGCCCTTGCAAAAAATGAGTGCGTGGACACCCATCCCAGAGAAATGGACCTACTCATGTCGTGCGGTGAAATCATATCCAGCGTCATCATGGTAAATGCTCTAAGGGCAAAGGGGTATGAGGCTGTAGCTTTAACAGGCGGGCAGGCGGGCATCATCACCGATAACAATTACGGCAATGCCAACATATTGAAGATTCAGCCCGATAGAATACGCATGTACCTGGAGATGGGGAAAATACCCGTTGTAGCCGGCTTCCAAGGGGTTACAGAAGACGGCAACATAACCACCCTTGGCAGGGGCGGCAGCGATACCACAGCTGCAGCGCTGGCTAAAGCCCTTTCCGCTTCCTTCATAGAGATATATACCGATGTGGATGGCATCATGACAGCGGATCCTAGGATGGTCCCCAACGCCAGCGTGCTCAAGCACCTGACTTACTCCGAGGTATTTCAGATGGCTGATCAAGGGGCCAAGGTCATTCACCCCAAGGCCGTTGAAATAGCCATGAGCTGTAACATACCGCTCATCATCAAAAACATCAACGGCAATGGCCCCGGCACCGTAGTCTCTTCATATTATGAAAGCGACTACGCACAAACTGCAGAGCATGACCCCAACCAGGTAATTACAAGCATCTCTCATATGCTCAACAGGACCCAGGTTATAATCAAGAACCTGGATCCTGAGCTACAAAATATGGCCTTGAGCCGGCTGGCCGAAAACGGCATAAGCATCGACCTCATCAATATATTCCCCGATAAGATGATATTCACAATAGACGATAATGACTCAGATAAAACCAGGACAATTCTTGATCAGCTCGGCTGCTCATACTCCATGATATACAATTGCAGCAAGATATCCGCTATCGGCACTAAGATGAAAGGCGTTCCGGGAGTCATGTCAAGAATCATAAAAGCCCTGTTGAAAAACCAGATACAGATACTTCAGACCGCCGACTCCCACACCACCATTTCCTGCCTTATAAAGGGAGAAGATACAGCAAAAGCCATGATGGCGCTTCATGAGGAATTTAAACTGTATACGCGTTGAGCCTTATTTTTAGGCTCATTTTTTCTTTTTACTTGGGAAATACTAGCCTTAAGAGAAAGGCAATCTGACTTGCTAACATTTGCCATAAGAGATAACAATAAATTTTAAACAAAAATCCTGAATGTTACGGAGGATGGTATGTTGAGCGAGATCGAAAATCCGACGACACAACCCCAGAAACCCGAACAAGCGGATGAAAGAGGCTATTTCCCATATCCTCAGGCCGGCAATATAAAGGAATTTGGGGCAGTATCTGTACCGCCGGTGCTGGACAGCGATATTCACTGCCTGACGATAATAGGCCAGATAGAAGGCCACATAATGCTGCCGCCTCAAAACAAGACCACCAAATATGAACACGTTATCCCTCAGCTGGTGGCTATAGAGGAAAGCAAAAACATCAAGGGATTATTGCTCATCCTAAACACGGTGGGCGGTGATGTGGAGGCCGGGCTGGCAATAGCCGAGATGATAAGCACCATGTCCAAGCCCACGGTATCCCTGGTACTGGGCGGCGGGCACAGCATAGGCGTCCCCTTGGCTGTCAGCGCCGATTGCTCCTTTATTGCCCCCAGCGCCACAATGACCATTCATCCCATTCGCATGACCGGCCTGGTGGTTGGAATACCGCAAACTTACGAATACTTAAACAGGATGCAGGACAGGGTGGTGGACTTCATCGTACGGCACTCAAAGATCTCCAAGGAGAAGCTGAATGAGCTGCTCATAGGGACCGGGGGATTGTCAAGCGATGTGGGAACCGTGCTCATAGGAGAAGAGGCTGTACGCTACGGCATAATAGACTACGTCGGAGGCGTGAGGGAGGCCATGCTGAAGCTCAGAGAGCTGATCTCTCAAGGCAAAGGGGGAGAAGTACATTGATACTGCACACCATTGTCCCGCTCCAGTTCGTCTTGGGTGATTTCACGGGTCAAACCAGGCCAAACTTCCGCATTATAGAATGGAATAATGTAAAGCTTGAGGTTCTGCCTGCAGGGGAACACAGATATCAAATCAACCGGATTTTGAGCACCAACCCGTTTGACTATTTAAACCCAAGGCTGCAGCCGGGGACCATTATACAGCTTGAACCAAAAATGTAGAGCACGCTTTCTTATGAGCCCAGGTAAACCGAATTTGCCTGGGCTCATTGGTTTATTAAATCCCATATGGCATTCTCGAGTAAAGAGTGATATAATGATAACGTTCATTATTTGGGTAGGGGAGGCGGATTGCTTGAATCTTTTATATGCAATTCTTCTTGGGATACTGCAGGGCCTTACAGAGTTTTTACCCATCAGCAGCTCAGGGCATCTGGTTATTGCACAGGAGGTCTTCAACATCGAAGAGGCGGATCTGGCTTTTGACGTAATACTCCATCTGGGCACCCTTGTAGCAGTGCTCATATACTACTGGCGGGATGTTTTAAATCTCATCAGCGAGTTTTTTATACTGATAGGAGATTATATAAGGGGCAAAAAGCCCAAGCTGTTGGATTACTCCAGGCCTTATAGGGTTCTCATGATAATGATAATTATAGCGACCATACCCACCGCTGTTATTGGATTGGTTTTCAAAGACCTGTTTTCTCAGCTGTTTGAAACTGCAGATTTTGTGGGCTATGACCTCATCGTAAACGGTATATTCCTGTGGATAGCCAATGGCATAGTAAGCGGCAGGAAAGACCTGAAGAGCATGACCGCGTGGGATGCGGTGACCGTTGGCCTCATGCAGGGGCTGGCCATCACTCCCGGTATATCGCGCTCGGGTTCCACCATCTTCGCAGGGCTCATCAGAGGCCTGAATCGCGAGCTGGTCACGCGCTTCTCATTTTTGCTCTCCATTCCTGCAATACTGGGGGCGGTGGTACTGGAAGGCAAGGACGCTTTTGAGAGTGCATCGTCCATACATGAGGTTATGCCGGTGATGGCAGGATTTGCCGCTGCGGCCGTCTCAGGATATCTAGCCATTCACCTTCTGATTTCGGCGCTGCAGAACAAAAAGCTCATCTATTTCTCTTATTATTGCTGGGCACTGGGTATCTTAACCATACTGTATACATGGTTTATAGCATAAATCGGCCCGTTCCTTTTGTCTCTATCAGCTACTGTACTTCAGACTTGGCTCAAAAGCAGGGAATCTCAGGCGAATCTATAGCAGGGATTTAAAGGGATGGTGTAGAATATCAATACAAGGGTGATTTCACATGTCGAAGAAGAAAGGAAGGAGCACAAAAAGCGACAAGCGAATATACCATGAAGCGACAGGGGTACTGCTAATTGGAGTGGGCCTTTTTGCCCTTATAAGCATATACACCAATCAGGCCGGCATGGTGGGTAGATACCTCAAAGAGCTGGTGATGGGGTTGTTCGGCCTTGTCGGTTACACCATCCCCGTGCTGCTGGTTATATCGGGCGTACTGACCATAGTCGCCTATCGCAAGAGGGTGAACAAGCTCAAACTTCTGCTTATCGTTCTCACCGTTGCCTTTATTATGTCGATCATCCATATATCGTATTTTCAACACTTTGATTCGGCCAGCATTCTGGCTTTTGTGCATTCGTCCTACACCAAAGGGCAAGAGGTTAAAGGTAGCGGGGCACTGCTGGCACCCTTTGTATTCGCTGTGTATAAGCTGTTTGGCCTGGCGGGCAGTTATGTGCTTCTGGGCGCTTTTGTGGTCGTCAATCTGCTCCTGCTGACCAACCTCTCGCTTAAAGATGTAGGACAGAATATATACAGCTCCATAAAGCCCGTGCTGCACAAACAATGCACAAAGAAAAAAGAAGACAAGCCCTTTGTTGGGGAGATCATCTCTGTGGAGGAGTTCAAAAAAAAGAATGGGGAAGACCTGCGTTCCCTTGATGAGGCCTTTGCAGAAAAGAAGGATACATTGCTGCCTTCGCGGCGGAAAGCAAGGAAACAGGAAGATAAGCGGGGCGATCAGCACCAAGATGTACAGGCTCAAAATGTTAGACTGGAAAACCTGCAGAAAGAAGGGTATATAATCCCACCTCTGGACCTGCTGAAGCTGCCGCCTGCAAGCGCCAACGACAGGGAACAGGATAGAATAGCCGAGAACAATGCTAGGCTGCTTGAAGAGACCTTAAACAGTTTCGGTGTCAGCGCCAAGGTTACCCAGATAAGCCGGGGACCGGTCATCACCCGATACGAGCTCCAACCTGCTCCGGGAGTGAAGGTGAGCAGGATTGTCAGCTTGGCGGACGATATAGCGTTAAACCTTGCGGCTCCGTCAGTGCGCATAGAAGCCCCTATCCCCGGCAAAGCAGCTGTTGGTATTGAGGTACCAAACCGGGACGTATCACCCGTTTTATTGAGAGAGGTGCTGGAGTCGGAGGAGTTCATTTTCCACCCGTCAAAGCTGGCAGTGGCCTTGGGCAAAGACATAGCCGGTAAAAACGTCATTGCCGACATTGCCAGGATGCCGCACCTGCTCATAGCCGGAGCCACAGGTTCCGGCAAAAGCGTATGCATCAACACGATGATCGTAAGCATACTCTACAAAGCATCCCCTCGAGAAGTAAAGTTCATCATGGTGGATCCAAAAGTGGTCGAACTCAGCCACTACAATGGGATACCACACCTGCTCATACCCGTTGTGACCAATCCCAAAAAGGCGGCAGGAGCCCTCAACTGGGCGGTGCAGGAGATGACCTCGCGCTACAACCTGTTTGCCGACGCCGGAGTGAAGGATATAGAAGGGTACAATAGCATGGTTGAAAACGAGGATGAACGCCTACCCCAGATAGTGGTGATTATAGACGAGCTTGCTGACCTCATGATGGTCTCACCTTCTGAGGTTGAAGACGCCGTATGCCGCCTTGCGCAAATGGCACGGGCGGCGGGGATCCATCTGGTGATTGCCACGCAAAGGCCTTCAGTGGACGTAATCACCGGGCTTATAAAGGCCAATATTCCGTCGCGAATTGCCTTTGCGGTTTCTTCCCAGGTTGACTCAAGAACCATCCTGGACATGAGCGGCGCTGAAAAGCTGCTGGGGCGTGGCGACATGCTGTTTTATCCTGTTGGCGTCAACAAACCAATAAGGGTTCAGGGGTGCTTCATATCCGAGAAAGAGGTAAAAGCAGTTGTCGATTACATTAAGAATCAAAATGCCGCTCCTTCTTACAATGCCGAAGCCATGGAAAGAATCGAAGGCGATGAGGAATCGCACGGCCTGGGCGAGCACGACGAGCTGTTACCGGAGGCCATAGAAATCGTCATAGACGCCGGCCAGGCCTCCATTTCCATGCTGCAGAGGCGCCTACGCATAGGTTATGCCCGTGCCGCACGGCTTATAGATGAGATGGAAGCCAGGGGGATAGTGAGCGGCTTTGAGGGCAGCAAGCCCCGAAACGTGCTCATAACCCGCGAGGAGTTTGAAAGGCTGTACAAGGATGTAAAATAGGAGGCTGCAGATCTTATCCATGAAAATAGGAATGGTTTCCCTAGGATGCGACAAAAACAGGGTGGATTCGGAAGTCATGCTGGGATTGCTCTCCCGGGCCGGTCACAACATTGTCAACAGGCCCGAAGAAGCAGAGGTCATAATAGTGAATACCTGTGGCTTCATTGACCCGGCAAAGGAGGAGTCGGTGGAAACCATACTGGAGCAGGCACAGTACAAGAAGGCAGGCCAGTGCAGGCTCCTCATCGTAACCGGCTGTCTGGCCCAGCGATATTCAAAGGAGATTATGGATGAGATACCCGAAGTGGATGCCGTGATAGGTACCGGCCGTTTCACCGAGATTTTGGATGTAATCAACGAGTGTGAGTCAAAGCATGAACGCCTGGCGGCTGTGGATGAACCCAAGTTTCCGGACATCAAAGGCATACCCAGAGTGCTGACCACCCCATCGTATACGGCTTACTTGAAGATATCGGAAGGATGCAGCAACTGCTGTACCTATTGCGTCATACCACAGCTCAGAGGGCCTCATGTCAGCCGCCCCTTGGACGAGGTGCTTGACGAAACCCAGCACCTAGTGGATAGCGGCGTAAAGGAGATAATACTGGTGGGCCAGGATTTGACCAGGTACGGCCAGGACCTCAAAGGGGATATATCGCTGGTGAGGCTGATCAAGGAGCTGGTGAAAATCCCCGGGCTTGTCTGGGTCCGCCTGCTTTACTGCTATCCTGACCGGGTGACTGATGAGCTCATCGATACTATAGCCCAGGAAGAAAAAGTGTGCAATTACATCGACATACCTATACAGCACATCCATCCTGAAATACTCAGGAAAATGAACCGGCCAGCCAATCCGGAACGGATTAAAGACCTCCTCTTAAAATTGAGAAAAAGGATACCCGACATAATAATCCGCACCTCCCTCATTGTAGGTTTCCCAGGAGAGGGAAAGGAGGAATTTCAAGAACTGGTCGAATTTGTCAAGGGATCCCAGTTCAACAGGGTAGGGGTGTTCCCCTATTCCAGAGAGGAGGGGACGCCGGCTGCCCGCTTTCCCGAGCAGGTGGACGATGAAACGAAAGAAGCCCGAAGGGATGTTTTGATGAGCATACAGCAGAGGATATCCAAGAGGCTGAACCGTCAGAGGATAGGACAGGTCTGCAAGGTTTTGATAGAAGGGACAAGCTCCAAAGGCGTTTACTTCGGCAGGTCGTACGGAGAAGCGCCTGAGATAGACGGCCAGGTATTTGTAATAAGCGAGAGGCCGCTTAAGGCCGGCGATTTTGTGGACGTTAAGATAACCAAGGCATATGAATATGATTTGTTGGGGGAAGATTATGAATCTGGCAAATAAGATAACCATTGTAAGAATAATGCTGGTGCCCATATTTATGGCGCTGTTGCTTTCAGACTTTCCTTACAGCAACTTTATTGCAGCCCTCATATTCATTGTGGCAGCCAGCACCGATACAGTGGACGGGTATATAGCCCGAAAGAGGAATGAGGTCACAAACTTCGGCAAGTTTATCGACCCTCTGGCAGATAAGATCCTGGTAACGGCGGCGCTGGTCATTCTGGTAGAAATGGGCAAAATATCTTCTGTGGTGGCCATTATAATAATAACAAGGGAATTCATAATCACGGGTTTTAGGGTACTGGCCGCTTCGGAGGGCATAGTCATAGCGGCCAGCTGGTGGGGCAAGGCCAAAACCATCACTCAGATAATCGCCATAGTCGCTATTATGCTGGATAACGTCCCTTTCAAATGGATAGGGTTCCCCTTCGACAGAATAGCCCTGGCGCTGGCCGTCGTGATCACCATAGTATCGGGCATCGATTATATCTACAAGAACATCCATATACTCAATGAATAGAGGGAGATGGGAATATCATGGATGCGGAAATCATTGTGGTGGGCAGCGAACTGCTCCTGGGCCAGATTGCAAACACCAACGCCCAGTATATCTCTCATCGCCTTTCGTCGGTGGGCATAAACGTGTATTACCACACCGTGGTGGGGGATAACCGGAAGCGCCTGCTGGAAGCGCTTGAGATCGCATGTAAGCGAGCAGATATCATAATTACCACCGGCGGATTGGGGCCCACTATGGATGACCTTACAAAGGAAACAGTTGCCGAATTTTTAGGGCTGGAGCTTGTTCTTCATCAGCCCAGCGCTCAGGCAATACGCGAATATTTCACAAGAAGGGGCAGAACCATGAGTGACAATAATTTAAAGCAGGCCATGTTTCCCAGGGAGGCCATCATTCTTCCCAATGAGGTTGGGACAGCCCCGGGAGCCATTATCGAGAAGGACGGCAGGACCTTCATCATGCTGCCCGGCCCTCCCTACGAGATGCAGCCCATGTTCGAAAACCACGTAATTCCCTATCTGGCCCAAAAAGGAAACGAAAAGATCTTTTCAAGGGTTCTCAGAATATACGGCATTGGGGAATCGGCCGTAGAAGAAGCGATAAAGGACTTGCTCGAAAATCAGACTAACCCGACCATTGCGCCTTTGGCGGCGTACGGCGAAGTAACCCTGAGATTGACAGTCAAGTGCCATCGAGCCCAGGACCCACTTGAACTGATAAAACCCGTTGAGGATGAAATACGCAGGCGTCTGGGACGGGCTGTATACGGTGTGGATGATGACCGCCTGGAAACGGTAGTGGCCAGGCTGCTTAAAGAGAAGGGTTTAACCCTGGCGGTGGCCGAATCTTGCACCGGCGGTCTAATAAGCAACCTGCTCACCGACGTGCCAGGAATCTCTGAAAATCTTCTCGAAGCGTGCGTTACTTATAGCAATCAGGCCAAGATAAATCGGCTGGGGGTAAAACCTGAGACCCTCGAGGCTTACGGCGCTGTAAGCCCGCAGACAGCGCGGGAGATGGCAGAAGGGATCGTCAAAACGACTGGAGCTGACATAGGCCTTGCTGTGACGGGCATAGCTGGTCCCGGCGGTGGAACCCCTGAAAAGCCAGTTGGGTTGGTATATATTGCTATTGCGATGAGTGGTGATGTGGAGGTAAAACGTTTCCACAATCAGGGGGACAGAAAGCGCATTAAGCTCTCCACTGCAAATACAGCCCTGGACCTATTGCGCCAAAAGCTACTGGATTTGTAAGATGCAATAAGCTTTTAATGCTTGACCCTCTTTATAGATTGCATTATAATTGAGTTAGAACGTGTGTTCGAGAAAAATAGGGAGAGGCAGGTGAGTGCCTGGCTCAAAAGCCGGGTTTGAGGTTATGGACAAAGCAAAAGCGCTTGAGATGGCCATTAGCCAGATTGAGAGGCAGTTTGGCAAGGGTTCGATCATGAAGCTGGGCCAATCTAGCCATTTGAACGTAGAGGTGATATCGACAGGCGTGCTGGATTTGGATATTGCTCTAGGAGTAGGAGGGCTACCAAGAGGAAGGGTTGTGGAGATCTTCGGCCCCGAATCCTCCGGTAAAACCACGGTGGCGCTGCACGTCATCGCTGAGGCACAAAAGGCCGGTGGCATAGCTGCGTTTGTCGATGCTGAAAACGCGCTGGACCCCCAGTACGCCAAAAATCTGGGCGTTGACATAGATAATCTGCTGGTTTCGCAACCCGATACCGGGGAACAGGCGCTGGAGATCACCGAAGCCCTTGTACGCAGCGGGGCTGTCGACGTGATCGTAGTTGACTCGGTGGCTGCCCTGGTGCCGCGGGCCGAACTGGAGGGTGAAATGGGCGATTCATATGTTGGCCTGCAGGCAAGGTTGATGTCGCAGGCGCTGCGTAAGCTGTCGGGTGCAATAAATAAATCCCGCACAGTGGCTATTTTTATAAATCAATTGAGAGAAAAGGTGGGTGTGACATTCGGTAACCCTGAAACCACACCGGGGGGCAGAGCACTCAAATTTTATGCTTCTGTGCGCCTGGATGTACGGCGCGTAGACACCATAAAGCAGGGTTCCGAAACAATAGGCAGCCGTACTCGGGTAAAGGTGGTAAAGAACAAGGTGGCCCCACCATTTAAAGAAGCAGAGTTCGATATCATCTACGGTGAAGGCATTTCCCGGGAAGGCAGCATATTGGATTTGGCTTGTTCTATCAATATTGTAAACAAGAGCGGGGCATGGTATTCGTATGGCGATATAAGGCTTGGACAGGGGAAAGAGAACGCCAGACAATTCCTAAAGGAGAATCCCCAGATAGCGGCTGAGATCGAACAGAAGATACGTGAGGAGTTTAAACTGGGGCGGGTGACAGGAGCTCCTGCTTCCAGCGAAGACGTAATACAGTGACGACTGGCAATTTAAGGAGTTTCACAGCCTCGGTTGTTGACATGTGTCAGTAAAAGATATACAATTAGAGGTAAGTGGTTTACACTCAATTTTTGGTGTAAACACGTGTATATTCATGTGTCCACCCCAATGCCCGCTGGACGAACGAGGGAACGGAGGACGTTTTTTTGTTCTAGCAGTGCTCCATTGAAGTAGCGAGGAGGTGTCCGTTTATCCGTGCCAGAAATACTACTAATGGGATTTGCCCTGGTAGTAGTAGCCATTGGAGCGGGCGTCCTGGGATACAACTATCGAAAGCGGATTGTAGAGGAGAAGATAGGCAATGCCGAAGAGGCCGCCAGAAAGATCGTCGAGGAGGCGAAGAAGCAGGCTGAGGCTTTAAAAAAAGAGACTTTACTTGAGGCAAAAGAAGAGATTCACAAACTGCGAAGTGAATTTGAAAGGGAAAGTCGCGAAAGGCGAAATGAAATTCAAAGGATAGAGCGCAGACTCCAGCAAAAGGAGGAAAGCCTTGATAAAAGAGCCGAGGTTCTGGAGCAGAAGGAAGAAAGCCTGAACAATATGCAAAAAGAAATTCAGAGGATGCGTGAAGAGGTTGAAGAGCTGTATAAGCGTCAGGTAAGCGAGTTGGAACGCATCGCACAGTTAAGCCAGGATCAGGCTCGAGAGATACTGCTGAGCAATGTGGAGAAAGAGCTCACCCATGAAATAGCCATGAAGATTCGGGAGTATGAGAACAGGCTGAAGGAGGAGGTCGATAAGAAAGCCCGTGATATAATATCGCTGGCTATTCAAAAGTTCGCCGCTGATCATGTAGCAGAATCCACCGTTTCAGTTGTGGAACTCCCCAATGACGAGATGAAGGGGAGGATTATTGGGCGAGAAGGGCGTAATATCCGTACTTTAGAGACGCTGACGGGTATCGATTTGATAATCGACGATACGCCGGAGGCTGTTATATTATCAGGCTTTGACCCGATAAGGAGGGAAATTGCCCGGATTGCCCTTGAAAAGCTCATACTGGATGGAAGGATACACCCAGCTCGCATAGAGGAAATGGTAGAAAAGGCCAAAAAAGAGGTTGAGAATCAAATACGCGAAGCGGGTGAGCAGGCCATATTTGAGGTTGGGGTGCACGGGATTCATCCCGAACTGGTCAGGTTGCTGGGTAAGTTGAAATACAGGACCAGCTATGGCCAAAATGTCTTGAAGCACTCCATTGAAGTAGCTCACCTGGCGGGTATCATGGCTGCCGAGCTGGGTGCCGATCAAAAGCTTGCCAAACGGGCCGGTCTGCTACATGATATTGGAAAAGCAGTGGACCATGAGATGGAAGGTTCTCATACTCAAATTGGAGCCGAACTGGCTAAGAGGTATCGCGAAAGCTCCGACGTGGTGCATGCTATAATGGCTCACCACGGCGATATAGAGCCCAATACCGTTGAAGCTATACTGGTACAGGCGGCCGATGCCATTTCTGCAGCAAGGCCGGGAGCCAGAAGGGAAACGCTAGAGGCCTATATCAAGCGGTTAGAGAAGCTTGAAGAGATTGCCAATTCTTTCGCAGGAGTAGAAAAATCCTTTGCAATCCAGGCAGGGCGTGAAATCAGGATTATAGTAAAGCCTGATAAGGTAAGCGATGACCAGGCGCTCTTAATGGCTAGAGAGATAGTAAAGCGCATAGAAAAAGAGCTTGAATATCCAGGGCAAATAAAGGTAAATGTTATTAGAGAGACTAGAGCCATTGAATACGCAAAATAAGGTGTGACATACGTCACACCTTTTTAAATTTTTTGTGGTCCATTATTATTGTATGTTTTTTGCACAAGAAATTTACTGCTAAAAAGAAGGATTTTTTTAATAAATGTAGAATAATACAAAATAGAGAATCATTCAAAACAAAAAATAAGCAATAGGGGGTCAAACCATGGAAGTATTAAAGGTATCAGCCAAATCCAATCCTAACGCTGTCGCAGGTGCATTAGCAGGGGTTTTACGTGAGCGAGGGTCGGCCGAACTTCAAGCAATAGGAGCCGGGGCAATCAACCAAGCAGTAAAGGCAGTAGCTATCGCGAGAGGATTTGTAGCACCTGGCGGCATAGACCTGATATGCATCCCCGCCTTTACCGATGTCATAATCGACGGAGAAGAAAGAACGGCCATAAAATTGATTGTTGAACCTCGATAAAACCTACCGCAAGGTAGGTTTTATTTTTGTTTGAAGCTTACAACGGGCGCCATATCCACATATGCTGAAAGTAGAGGGCCCGTTTTTTATATTATATCGATTATCCGGAGGTTTAGCAAGGGACATGTACAGCCAATTTTTTGTGATAGACGGCCATTGCGACACTATAAGCAAGCTGGATGACGTAAACGCCCTGGAATGTCCGAATAATAACCATGTTTCCCTCTCAAGGCTTTATGAAGGCAGAGTGGGCATCCAGTTCTTTGCCGTATGGATAGACCCATTGTCCACCGATAAATGCTTACACAGCGGATTACAGCTTATTGACAGGTACAAACGGATGCTCGATACATACGCTGCTCATTTTCACCCTATCCTGCGCCTGGCCGATGCAAAGGACGCGCTGGAAGCAGGCAAAATCGGTGCCCTGTTGACGGTGGAAGGTGGAGATGTGCTAGAAGGCAGCCTATCCAATTTAGAGGTGCTGTACAAGGCAGGAGTCAGGCTTTTGACCCTTACCTGGAATCACAGCAACCAGATAGCAGGCGCTGCTATGGATGCCCATAGCAGGTATGGCCTCACCCCTTTTGGCACGGAAGTGGTAAAAACGATGAACGATCTGGGAATGATTGTAGATGTATCGCACGCATCCGAAGAGGCTTTTTGGGACGTAATGGAGATCTCCAAGCAGCCAGTCATAGCCTCGCACTCAAATGCCAAAGCGGTATGTCCGCACCCCCGAAATTTGGATGATGAGCAGATCAAGGCCATTGCCTCAAAAGGCGGAGTCATTGGCATAAATTTTTACCCGCTTTTTTTGAGCAAAACGGAAGATGCGGGAATCGTCGATATAATAAAGCATATAGAATACATTGCTAGCCTGGTTGGAACAGACTGCATAGCCTTTGGTTCGGACTTCGACGGCATTGAAACCCTCCCACAAGGGATAGAAGGCCCACAGAGCTTTCCTATTATAGTAGAAGAACTACTTAAATTAAACTACAGCGAAGAAGATGTGCACAAGATATGCCATAACAACTTTTTGCGCGTAATGGAGAAGATATTAAAATAGCCAATATTATATCAAAAATAGACAAAGGAGTGCCGCACATGGTTTACAACTTTGATACAAAGGAGAAAAACAGATGTTTTGCCGACCTACATACCCACACCACAGCTTCCGATGGGCTGTTGACTCCATCGCAGCTGGTCAGGCAAGCCCTGCAGGCAGGCCTTAGGGCAATTGGCGTTACCGACCACGATTCCACCGACGGTTTGAAAGAAGCCATGGCAGCCGGCCAGCAGATGGGAATACAGGTTATCCCTGGCGTGGAGCTCAATACCCAAGTCGATGAAGATGAAATCCACATACTTGGCTATTATATCAATTATGACCTGCCCTGGTTTCAGGATATGCTTGCAACCATACGCCATGCCAGATGGGCACGAGCCAAAAAGATGGTGGAAAACCTAAGGAGGATATACAATTTCGATATATCCTTTGAAGAGGTTGAACAGGAAGTTACCGAGGGTGCCGTTGGGAGGCCGCATATTGCCCGTGTACTGGTTAAAAAAGGTATAGTAAAGGATGTTGCCGAGGCTTTTGAGAAGTACATTGGAACTGACTGCCCGGCTTATGAACCAAGATACCGCCTGACTCTTGAAGAAGGCATCAAGACCATCAAAGATGCAGGTGGAGTGCCGGTGCTGGCACATCCTGGCTTGCTCAAGGACCAAAAGCATACAATGCTGGCCATAGAACTTGGCGTTCAGGGCATCGAAGCCATTCACAGTAAACATACCGCTGAGCAGTGTGAGCATTATAAGATTCTGGCCCGTAAGCATGGCCTTATTGTGACGGGTGGCAGCGATTATCATGGCGAAAAGGGCGAGGATATGCCCCAGCTGGGCGATATAAAGATTCCCTGCAGCGTGATAGAAGAGCTTAAAAGCTTGGCACAGAAACACATACCTGTACAACCCTGTGATGAAAACAAAATATGAATAGAAGCATAGACGATAATGCAAATTCATGGTATAATACATTGCAAAATGATAGATTAATTATTTAATCCTTCATTTAAGGAGGAATATAAATTGAGGTTATCAGTGAAAAGCTCGTCTATTTCGGATTCTCTGACGCTTGCGATTGATGCTAAGGCAAAAAAAATGAAATCTGAGGGAATGGATGTTGTAGGTTTTGGAGCAGGTGAGCCAGATTTTGATACTCCGTCCTTCATCAAAGAAGCGGCAAAAGAGGCTCTCGATCGAGGCATGACTCGATATACACCCGTGGCGGGGATTGCCGAGCTTAAGGAGGCCATATGCCGCAAGTTCAAAGAGGATAATGGCCTGGACTATAAGCCAAGCCAGATAATCGTATCCAATGGTGCAAAGCACTCGCTCTATAACGCCTTTCAGGCCATACTGAATCCCGGAGATGAGGTCATAATACCATCGCCCTATTGGCTCAGCTATCCTGAGCTGGTGAGGCTTGCCGACGGCGTTCCGGTTTTTGTAGAGACCAGGGAAGAGGACGATTTCAAGCTAAAGCCCGAAGATCTAAAAAAGGCCATTACCCCCAAAACCAAGGCTTTGGTCATAAACAGCCCGAACAATCCGTGTGGCTGCGTATATGAGCGCGCTGAACTTCAAGCCATAGCCGAAATAGCCGTAGAAAATCAGCTGTTTGTGGTATCAGATGAGGTATATGAGGCCATGGTATACGATGGCCTGCAGCACACAAGCATTGCCTCTCTGGGCCCTGAGATAAAGGATTTGACCATCGTGGTAAACGGGGTGTCAAAAACTTACGCCATGACGGGATGGAGGGTAGGATATGCGGCCGCCCATGAAGACGTGGTGAAGGTAATGTCCAATGTGCAGAGCCATACCACTTCCAATCCCAATTCCATAGCGCAATACGCCAGCCTGGCTGCCTTAACCGGGCCCAAGGACGAGGTCAAAGCCATGGTGGCTGAGTTTGACACAAGAAGGAAGTTCATGGTTGAAAGGATCAATTCCATACCCGGCTTATCCTGCAGAATGCCAAAAGGCGCGTTCTACGTGATGATGAACATCAGCCAGGTAATAGGCAAGACCTATAAGGGTAGGCGCATAGATGGTTCTCTCTCCTTTGCTGATGCGTTGCTGGATGCGCAGATGGTGGCAGTGGTGCCCGGCGTAGCGTTTGGAGCAGACAATTTTGTCAGGTTGTCATACGCCGTATCTTTGGATAATATAAAGAAGGGACTGGGTAGAATAGAGGCCTTCATCAAGGAACTGGAAGGCTGATGTCCAGTCCCTTTAAAGCCACCACTAACTTACATCAAAGGGGTAATGGATATGGAGTCGCACCAGATATATCAGAATCCGCTCATAACCAGATACGCTTCAAAAGAGATGCTGGAGAATTTTTCGGATGACAAGAAATTCAGGACATGGCGCAGGCTGTGGATAGCGCTGGCCGAAGCCCAGAAAGAACTGGGGCTCAACATCACGCAAGAACAGATAGACGAGATGAAAGCTCATCAGGACTGCATTAACTACGACGTGGCACAGCGCAAGGAAAAAGAGGTGCGCCACGACGTCATGGCCCACGTTCACGCTTACGGTGAGCAGTGTCCCAAAGCAAGGCCCATCATACACCTTGGTGCCACAAGCTGTTATGTGACCGATAATACCGATATCCTCATAATGATGGATGGGCTCAACATCATAAAGAGCAAGCTTTTAACCTGCATGCACTACTTATCCGAGTTTGCCCTAAAGTACAAGGATATGCCAACCCTGGGATTCACGCATTTTCAGCCGGCGCAGCTGACGACGGTGGGGAAGAGGGCATGTCTGTGGCTTCAGGACCTCATGCTTGACCTGGAAGAGTGGGAACAGGTGTGGAGCAGCATACGGCTTCGCGGAGTTAAAGGCACCACAGGTACACAGGCAAGCTTTCTTACACTGTTTGACGGCGACCATGAAAAGGTAAAGCTTCTCGAGAGAAAAGTTCTTGAAAAACTGGGATTTGATCGCGCTTACCCTGTTACCGGCCAAACCTATCCAAGGAAACTCGATAGCAGAATATTGAACCTGCTGAGCTCGATAGCCCAAAGCGCGTATAAATTTGGAAACGACCTGCGCTTGCTGCAGAGCCTGAAAGAGCTTGAAGAGCCGTTTGGTGAAAAACAGATAGGCTCATCGGCGATGGCGTACAAGCGAAATCCGATGAAGGCAGAGAGGATGTGCTCTCTGGCAAGGTATGTGGTGGTCAATGCATTAAATCCGGCCATCACCGCTTCCACCCAGTGGCTTGAGAGGACGTTGGATGACTCGGCCAACAGGCGTATAGTCATAGCCGAATGCTTCCTGGCTGTGGACGCAATCTTGAACATCTATATCAACATAGCCAGCGGCCTGGTGGTGTATCCAAAGGTTATTGAGCGGAGGATCAGGGAGGAGCTGCCGTTTATGGCCACCGAATACATCCTAATGGAAGCTGTAAAAAGAGGCGGAGATCGCCAGGAGCTGCACGAAAGGATTAGGCAGTACTCCATGGAGGCGGCAAAGATGGTTAAAGCTCTAGGAGAGGACAACAACCTCTTGGAGCTCATCGCCAACGACCCTGCCTTCAAGCTGGATCGGGAAGAGATAAACCGTATAATGGATCCCCGCAATTTCGTGGGAAGAGCGCCACAACAGGTAGAGGAGTTTATATCACAACATATAAAGCCCATACTGGAGCGCAACAGGGAATTGATTGGCGGCAAGATAGAACTTGATGTGTAGCCTTGTACTTGAGAAGTAATTTTATATTTTGCAGTATATTAGTCCGGCAGTTGAGCAATCCCAGCCCATATGGTCGCAAAGCCGTATTAAGGCGAGAAATTTAGTGTCGATTCCCGCTAAAAAAGAAATAAAAAATAAAAAAGGAAAGGAGTGGTTTCTCACTCCTTTCCTTTTTTGGCAGGGGAGGCAGGACTCGAACCCGCAACCAACGGTTTTGGAGACCGCTACTCTACCAATTGAGCTACTCCCCTATATCACCCCCGTGACGTCTATTATTATATGATATTTGTTTTCCTAAGTCAAGAACCCTATCAATCTTATTTTTGCCCATTTTTGAGCAAAAATTTCTTTTAATTTGACACTTGTACCGTTTTTTATGATATAATCTCTAAAAAGGCTTGTTTATCTGGGAGGAGGAAAGAAGAATAGCGATGCCCGAAGAAAGGAAGAGTTACAGTTTGGGCTTTATAGGTGCCGGCAATATGGCAAGCGCCATCATGAGAGGGGTCATAACTTGTGGCATCGTACATCCAAATAACATATGTGCTTTCGATGTAGACCTGGATAAGCTGAACAGGTTGTCGGCCGAACTGGGGATACGCACGGCAAAGGACAATTGCCAGGTGGTATCAAACAGTGACATCGTCATCCTGGCTGTTAAACCCAATACATACAGCAAAGTGCTGCTTGAGATAAAGGATTGCCTTGAGGAAAGGCACATACTCATCTCAATAGCCGCTGGGATCAGCGTTGATTTCATAAAGCAGCTTATAGGTGGCAGGTGTAAAGTGGTACGTACCATGCCAAACACCCCGGCTTTGGTAGGGGAGGGCATGACGGCGCTGTGCACAAACCATGACCTTTCACCGAAAGAATTGGAGGCAGTAAAGGAGATACTGCATTCTCTCGGTAAAGTTGAGGAGGTGCCGGAAAACCTCATGGATGCTGTCACCGCTGTGAGCGGGAGTGGCCCGGCATATGTGGCCATGTTTATAGAGGCCATGGCAGATGGAGGAGTGCTGGCCGGCCTGCCCAGAGATCTGGCATATAGGATGGCCATTCAGACCGTCATTGGGACCGCCAGGCTGCTGTCAGAATGGGAGAAACACCCCGGCGAGGTCAAGGATATGGTGTCTTCACCTGGAGGCACAACCATAGAGGCAGTACGCCATCTGGAAAAACAAGGATTCCGCGGGGCCGTCATCGAAGCGGTGAACGCGTGCGCCCTCAAGTCACAAGCACTGGGAAAAACCATAAACCATGTGAAGGATGAAAAAACAAGATGAAAGAGGTTATAATCTACACTGATGGAGCCTGTAGCGGTAACCCCGGCCCGGGTGGCTGGGCGGCCATACTGTCATACAAGGGCATTGAAAAGGAAATATATGGCTACGAGGAAAACACCACCAACAACCGCATGGAGCTGATGGCGCCCATAAAAGCCCTTGAAATGCTGAAAGAGCCGTGCATGGTTAAGATCTATACCGACAGCGCGTATCTGTTTGATGCGTTTGATAAGGGCTGGATAAATAAATGGCAGCAACAAAATTGGAAAACCTCCAACAAGCAGCCGGTGGCCAATCAGGATTTGTGGAAGCGGCTTATCGAGCTTAGCTCCATCCACAAAGTACAGTGGATTAAAGTAAAGGGACACAGCGATGATGAAAAGAACAATCGCTGCGATGAACTGGCCAGATTGGCCATCAAACAGGCCACTTCCAAAAAGGCTCAAAATGCTTCTCAGACTGAAGAAGGGAAAAGCCAATGTGAGGGATAAATAACTATGCGCAAAATACAAGTTTTACGAAGAGTATTGTTAAATTAAACCGTAAGGGAGGTCTTTCCCTGTGTCTGAGCAAAAACCATTCAGTGCACAACAGAACCAGCAAAACATATTAAAGCTGAGGGCTGTTCTG
Source organism: Caldicoprobacter oshimai DSM 21659 (assembly GCA_000526435.1). Taxonomy (GTDB): domain Bacteria; phylum Bacillota; class Clostridia; order Caldicoprobacterales; family Caldicoprobacteraceae; genus Caldicoprobacter; species Caldicoprobacter oshimai. The sequence goes on along the minus strand of JAGB01000001.1, from coordinate 230,973 downwards.
CAGGAACTTCCCGAATTTTGCAGGGATTTCTTCCGTGCCATTGAGCCCAACACTTCCATACTCACACGAATAAACTATGCTTACGACTTGAGGCTATTTTTCGAGTTTCTAACGTCTCAAGTAGAGGAATTTAGCCACATAACCCCTTTTTCGCGATTTACCCTGGAAGACTTAAACCGCGTCAAAGCCGTCCATATCGAGATGTTCCTCGAATACCTCACCTATTACAGCAGGCCTTCTGCTCCGGATGTCGAGCATCAAAACCACGAGCCCGGCAAAGCCCGCAAGCTGTCTGCCCTGCGCTCGTTTTTTGCCTATTACTTTAAGAACGAAAAGCTGGACAAAAACGTGGCCGCGCTGGTCGACCTCCCCAAGATTCACGAAAAGCCCATCATTCGCCTTGAACCTGACGAAGTGGCCCGGTTGTTGGATACCGTTGAAACCGGAGAAGGGCTGACCGAAAGGCAGAAACGCTATCACCAGTACACCAGGCTCAGGGATATAACCATTTTGACAGTATTCCTGGGTACAGGCATACGCATAAGCGAGTGCGTGGGCCTCAACATATCCGATTTGGATTTCAGCGTAAACGGCTTCAGGGTTACCCGCAAGGGAGGTAACCAGGTAATCCTTTACTTCGGAGATGAAGTCAGAAAAGCGCTGCTGGAGTACCTGGAGGAGCGAAAAAAAATTGAAGCCCTGCCCGGACACGAGGATGCGCTGTTTTTATCCCTTCAGAGGCGCAGGATAAGCAACCGTGCGGTACAGAATCTAGTTAAAAAGTACGCAAAATTGGTATCCCCGCTTAAAAACATATCTCCGCACAAGCTTAGAAGCACCTATGGCACCACCCTCTACCGCGAAACCGGCGACATATACCTGGTGGCCGACGTGCTGGGCCACAAAGACGTCAACACAACGCGCAAGCATTACGCCGCTATCAGCGATGAAAAGCGCCGCATGGCCGCGCGGGTGATAAAATTAAGGGAGGATTAAAATCCTCCCTTAATAGGTATAAACAGCTTTTGCCCCACTCTTATATTGCAGCTCTCCAGTCGGTTGGCTTCCCTTATCTGGCGTATGTACTCCCGGATATCGGTGCGCGGCGGTAAGGTGCGCTGGGCAATGTGCCAGAGGGTCTCCCCTTCTACCACCTCCACCTCTATCCAATCCACATCGCTGGCAGCTTTTCCTCCATTCCATACAGCCGCTATGAGCGAAATAAACAGGGCTATAAATACCGTCAGGAATATGCAAAACCTGGTTTTGGATTTGATCCTGATTTGCCTTGGCACGGCGTTTACCTCCTCATACCCGTAAATCCGAACTTATGTTCGTGCTTTTGATCATATTTTACACGAACTTATGTTCGTTGTCAAGGAGGTAAAACGCAAATTTGCGAACATGTGTTTGATTTTATGCCTCTGGAGTGCTATAATAATGACATCCAGCAAAATACAGAAAGGGGTTTAGCAGCAGTCATGTACCAGAACATCACCGACAAACAGCGAAAGGTACTGGAGTTTATAAAGAAAGAGCTCAAAACCAAGGGATACCCGCCTTCGGTACGCGAGATATGCGAAGGCCTGGGCATAAGGTCGACATCCACTGTGCATGGATATCTTGAAAGGCTTGAAAAGAACGGTTTTATACGAAGGGATCCCACAAAGCCCAGAGCTATAGAGATCCTGGAGGACACCACCTTTTTATCCAAAAAAGAGGTGGTCAATGTTCCAATTGTAGGCCAGGTAACCGCGGGCAGGCCCATACTGGCGGTTGAAAACATCGAGGATACCTTCCCCATTCCAGCAGAAATGCTGCCAAACAGCCATGTCTTTATGCTGAGGGTTAAAGGCGAGAGCATGATTGAGGCGGGGATTTGGGACGGCGATTACGTGATAGTCAAACAGCAGCCGCATGCCGAAAACGGGGACATCGTGGTTGCCTTGATAGGAGACGAAGCCACCGTTAAGAGGTTTTATAAAGAAAAGGACCATATAAGGCTCCAACCCGAGAACCATTATATGGACCCCATTATAGTGCGTGAAGTTACAATCTTAGGCAAAGTAATAGGTGTAATACGATTTCTCAGATGATATCATCAATATATTGAGATACCCCACCAATTTATATTAAATATTAAAACGATATCATGTGAGGTTGATAAATCCTTTATGGCACATTTGAGCTAGCACTTTCATCAAGGCAAGCTTCACGTGCTCATAAGTCAAGCCGCCCTGCAGGTACACCACATACGGCGGTACGAGTGGCGCATCTGCGCTCAGTTCAATCGACGCTCCCTGGACAAACGTGCCAGCAGCCATGATTACCTGATGTTGATAGCCAGGCATATCCCAGGGATGAGGGAGCACATGGCTGTCCACCGGCGAAGCCGATTGTATGGCCTGACAGAAAGCAATGAGCTCTTCTGCGCTCTTTAGCTGTATTGACTGTATTATGTCGAATCGCGGTTCATCCCAGCTGGGCGATGCTGCATAGCCTAGTTGCTGAAACACCTTTGCTGTCAGCACAGCACCTTTTAGCGCTTCTCCCACCACATGGGGAGCAAGAAATAAGCCCTGATAAAACGGCGTATACTGGGCAGCATATGACCCCACTTCCCTCCCCACCCCTGGGCAGGTCAGGCGATATGACAGTTTCTCAATGGCTTTGCTGGTACCAACAGCATATCCTCCCGTCGGAGCCAATCCACCCCCGGGATTCTTTATAAGCGACCCCACAGCTACATCTGCACCTACATGGCACGGTTCCAGTTCCTCAGTAAACTCGCCGTAGCAGTTGTCAACCAGCACCAACACGTCGCTCCTCTTGTTCTTGATACCCTGTATAGCCTTTTTGATGTGCAGCACAGACAGCGATGGCCGCAGGCTGTATCCCCTTGAGCGCTGTATCAAAACCAGCTTTACCCTCTGGTCCTCCAACAATGACAGCACAGCCGGCATGTCGATATTCCCTTCGGGAGTCAAATCAACCTGCTTGTAGCCCACTCCCCACTCAGCCAGTGAACCGTCAGATGGCTGCTTCCCCAGGCCAATGACCTGCTCCAGAGTATCATATGGCTTTCCGGTAATCGACAGAATGATGTCGCCCGGCCTTGTCAGGGCAAACAGGCAGTCGCTTATGACATGGGTTCCAGAAGCCCACTGGGGGCGCACTAAAGCGTCCTGCCCTCCAAACACGGCAGCGTATAACCTATCCAGGGTGTCACGACCTTCATCCCCATAGCCATAACCCGTAGAAGGATAGAAGTGCCTCTGGCTGACCTGGCACTCATTCATAAATTTCAGCACTCTGGCCTGATGGTATTCCCGCAGCGCATCTATCCTTTCAAATGCCCCCCTTACCTCATCATGGGCATCTTGGACGAATTCAGCGACCTTTTGCGGTATGGCCAAATCGTTGTACAGTCGTTGCATCAACTTTGACCTCAACGCAAAAATTCTCCCCCTTAAATGCGAAACCCTTTGGCCAAGCTGTAACGCTGTACCAGCTTATAAAGCCAAAGGATCTCGCTCCAAAATTGAGTAAAGCCTATCAAAACCATTTAATTTTAACTTTGACCGGTAGCCTCAGGCGAATTTGCCTTTTCCTTGTTGGCATTGGCGTTATTATTGGACGCATTGTTGTTATTAGCGCTGGCGAAGGTAACCTGTCGGGCTGGGGTTACGGTAGAAACAGCATGCTTATATATCATCATCTGTTTGCCTTCGCTCTCAAACAGGATGATGAAATTGTCAAAACCCTTGATCAGCCCTTTGAGCTGAAACCCGTTGATCAGGTGAATAGTAACAGGTATCCGTTCCTTGCGCAGCTGATTGAGATAGGCATCTTGCAAAAGAATCGTCACCTTGTTCGCCATTTCAATTAACCACCCTTCAAAAATAATATGTAAAATTTATACCTTTGTTTAAAAGATGATTTTAAGGATTTATGTTTAACTTTTCTTTTATATAAGCCAGGCACCACTCGGCCAGGGCTTCATGCGATTCAAACTGATCCACATCCACCCATGCGATATCCTTTTGGGCCCTGAACCAGGTGAGCTGGCGTTTTGCATACCGGCGCGTCTCCCGCTTCAAGATGTATATCGCTTCTTCAAGCGATACCCTGCCCTGAAGGTAATCGATCAGCTCTTTATAACCTAGGCCCTGCATAGATATCATATCCCTGGTATAACCCCTGTCAAGCAGCTGCTTTACCTCATCCAGCAATCCCTTTTCTATCATTTCATCCACTCGCTGGTTAATCCTCTCGTACAGCTTTGCCCTGTCCATGGTAAGCCCTATCATGGCCACGTTATATTTATAGTCCATCTTTTCCAGTTCCTGATTGTATTCCGACATGGGCTTCCCGGTCAGATGATATACCTCCAGAGCCCTGATCACCCTGCGCACATCGTTGGGGTGAAGCCGCGCAGCCGTTTTGGGATCCACAGCCTGAAGCTTCTTATGAAGGTATTCTTTCCCCATGGTCTCAGCCTGGCGCTGGAGTTCTTTCCTGAACTCCTGGTCATAGGAAGCATCGGTAAAATTCATGGGATACAGCAAGGATTTTATGTACAGGCCCGTACCCCCCACCACTATGGGAAGCTTATTTCTACTGTGTATATCATCAATTGCCTGAGTCGCCAGTCTCTGGTATTCCGCCACGCTGAACTCCTGACCCGGATCGATGATGTCCATCATGTGATGGGGTATCCCCTGTCGCTCTTCCGCTGTAGGCTTCGCAGTGCCTATATCCATATACCTGTATATCTGCATGGAGTCGGCCGAGACGATCTCTCCGTTCAAAGCCTTGGCAAGCTCAATGGACAGCCTGGTCTTTCCTACAGCAGTTGGCCCTACGATCACCACCAAAGGCTTTTTCTCCATCTTTCAATTCCCCCTACTGTATCCTTTTGAACTTCTTCTCCAGCTCGTGCTTGGTAATGGTTACTACGATTGGCCTTCCATGCGGACAGGTCAAAGGGATCTTTTTGTCCTGGATGTCGTTAAGCAGGGACAGAATTTCCCTCTCTGATAGGGGATCCCGCGCCTTTACGGCGTGCTTGCAGGCTATTTTCATGATATCATGTGGTTTGAATGCGATCGAGAGATGTGCATCTCGCTCCCCCTTCCACTGGTCCAAAACATTGTAAAACAGCTCCTTGATACTCGCCCCGCTCAGTACAGCCGGTATACCCCTTACGGCCCATGCGTTTCCTCCAAACGGTTCCAGCTCAAACCCCAGTGACTTGAAAATATCCATGGCCTCTTCGATCAACATATACTCATCGTGTGAAAGCTGGAGTATCACCGGGGGCACCAGCTGCTGGCTAGCAACCTTGCGCTGCGCCAGGCTTGCCTGTAGCTCCTCGTATATCAACCGTTCATGGGCCGCATGTTGGTCTATGAAGAATACGCTGTCCTCCCCTTCTACTATAACATAAGTTGAAAAGATTCTCCCAACAATCTTAAAATTTACCAGCTCATTTATATTATGCACATAAATTTCTTGATCTAAACCCTCATTGGCATATTTTTTCTCCTGTCGTTCAAAACTGTCGGCATCTATATAAACATGTTTGACCTGCTGTTTTGCGGGCCTTGTTAAAAATGATACCTGTTCCTGCTTAAGTTTTAGTTGCTGAGAGCCCGCATCAACCTTATCATCATCTCCCCCCTCATCTTGATTTGGAGCATCAAGACGGTTTACTCCTTGAATGACCTCATGTTTTATATCTGGGATATATGGGTGCGCCTCAAGCGTCTCCCTGATCCACTGGAATATGAGCGAGTACACCTCTTCTTCCTTCCTGAACCTTACCTCAGTCTTTGCAGGGTGCACGTTTACGTCAACTTGGCTGGTCGGTATGCTTATATGCAGAACAGCCCACGGAAAGTGATGGAGAGGCAGATAAGAGCGATGGGCGTCCTCCAGGCTCCTTGACAGCAGCGAGCTTTTTACGTAGCGCCCGTTGACAAAAAACGACTGGTGGTTGCGGTTCATCCTGGCAAGCGATGGCCTGCCTAAATACCCATAAAGTGATAGACCGCTTTTATCGTCGCTTCTATCTATCTTGATAACCTGTTCTCTTACATCCCTTCCGTATACCGATATTATGGCCGACAACAAATCGCCATTTCCCGAGGAATGGTATACAGCCTTGCCGTTATTTATATAACGAAAGGAAATCTCTGGGTGGGCAAGTATGAGCTTGGCGACCAAATCGCTGATGTACGCCGCCTCTGTCCTGGGAGCCTTGAGGAATTTAAGCCGCGCCGGCGTATTGTAAAATATGTTTCTAACAATCACAGTGGTGCCCTCAGGGCACCCCACCTCCTGTACCGATATGACATTGCCGCCGTGATTGATGACGTGAGTGCCCGCCAGGGAGTTACGCGGCCGTGTGAATATCTCCACCTGCGAGATAGCCGCTATGCTGGCCAGCGCCTCACCCCTGAAGCCCAGAGAACGGATCTCATAAAGGTCGTCGCTGGACCTGATCTTGCTGGTGGCATGGCGTTCAAAGCAAAGCCGGGCATCCTGCTGGTCCATACCTTCTCCATTGTCGGTAACCCTGATGAAGGGTATGCCGCCATCTTTTATCTCTATCGTAATGGCAGAGCTGCTGGCATCTATGGAATTCTCCACCAGCTCTTTTACCACCGATGCCGGCCTTTCAACCACCTCGCCCGCCGCTATTTGATTTATGGTAAACTCGTCTAGTATATTGATCTTGGGCAAAGGATCCCCTCCTATTGTTTTTTTGCCTTCTCAACCAAACGGTACAGAATATTCATAGCCTCCATGGGAGTGATATTCAACACATCGATGCTCTTTAGCTCCTCTTCAATCTCTGAAGGCTTCGGGATAAAAAATGAAAGCTGCTCACCCGTGGGCTTTTTCTCGGTTACAGAGGAGGTGGCAACAGAGCTTTTATTGGCGATGTCAGACTCTTCAAGCTGGGACAGTATGGCCTTGGCCCTCTCAATGACTGGTTCGGGAAGACCGGCCAGCTTGGCCACCTGTATCCCGAAGCTCTTGTCAGAACCACCTCTTACAATCTTCCTCAAAAATATGATATTGTCCCCCTGCTCCTTGACTGATACGCAGTAGTTTTTGACGCCCGGCAGCTTGCCCTCCAGCTCGGTGAGCTCGTGATAATGGGTGGCGAACAGGGTCTTGCAGCCCAGAGACTTTTGCGTGCAGATATATTCTATCACGGCCCATGCGATGCTCAGTCCATCAAAGGTGCTTGTCCCGCGGCCGATCTCATCTAGTATAAGCAGGCTGTCTGGAGTGGCATTGTGCAGTATGTTGGCCACCTCGTTCATCTCAACCATAAAGGTGCTTTGACCGGCAGACAGATCATCCGATGCACCGATACGCGTAAATATTCTATCTACTATGCCGATTTTGGCCTCACGGGCAGGAACAAAGCTGCCTATCTGGGCCATGAGAACTATGAGAGCCACCTGCCTCATGTAAGTGCTTTTCCCGGCCATATTGGGGCCGGTGATTATCATCAAGCGATGGTCCGACTTGTCGAGGTATGTGTTGTTGGGCACAAACATACCGCTGGGCAGGGTTTTTTCCACTACAGGGTGTCGCCCCTCTTTTATGGAAATAATGCCGTCAGTAGTAATCTCGGGGCGCACATAATCGTTCTCTATGGCCACCCTTGCCAGGGAGCATAAAACATCCAGCGTCGAGATTATTTGAGCTGTGGCCTGTATTCTATCAACGTGCCTGGCAATCTCCTCCCTAATTTTCAAAAAGAGCTGGTATTCCAGCTGAACGCTCTTTTCCTCTGCGCCCAAAATGGCATCCTCCATCTCCTTAAGCTCGGGAGTGATATATCGTTCGGCATTGGCCAAAGTTTGCTTGCGTATATAGTATTCGGGCACCATATCGTAATAGGACTTGGTGACCTCGATATAGTAGCCGAACACTTTGTTGAAGCCCACCCTCAAGTTCTTTATGCCGGTCTTCTCCCTTTCCTTCTGTTCAAGAGAAGCAATCCACTCTTTGCCCTCCCGCATGGCTCTTCGGTACTGGTCAAGCTGGGCGTCGTATCCGTCCTTTATGATATTGCCCTCCTTGATGGTGGGCGGAGGGTCTTCGGCAATGGACTCCTCAATCAGGTTGTATATGTCATCCAATGTATCCAGGTTAACGTATGCATCTTTGAGTATGGCGGACTTGCAATGTTCCAGCAGCTTTTTTATATCGGGTAAATTCTTCACCGACTGCTTGAGGGAGAGCAGGTCCCGTGCGTTGGCAGTGCCGTAAGATATGCGTGCCATCAGCCTCTCAAGGTCGTAGACACGCTTCAGCATGGCGCACAGGTCATCCAGCAAAATCCTGTCGCTGCAAAGCTCCTCAACCCCATCCAGCCGGTACTCTATTTCTTCCTTTTTTATGAGTGGTTGCTGTATCCACTTCCTTATGAGTCGGCCACCCATGGCAGTGCTGGTCTTATCGAGCAACCACAGCAGCGAACCCCTTTTGTCCTTCCCCCGTATGGTCTCGGTAAGTTCGAGGTTTCTCCTGGTGGCGGCGTCAAGCACCATGTAGGACTCAAGGTAATAGGGCTTAATGCGGGTTATATGGCGCAGAGCGTTTTTTTGCGTCTCAGTCAGGTACTCCATCAGCGCGCCGGCTGCGCAGATGCCGTAATCCATGTGCTGACAGCCAAATCCTTCCAGAGAATGCACCGAAAAATGCTGTATGAGCTTCTGGTAGGCGGAATTGTAGCTGTAGGCCCACTCGTGATAAAGGGTGATAAAGGGCGAACACCGCTCTTTCAATGTACCCAGCAGGTGCTGATCAAGCTCGGCGCTCTGGTTTATCAATATCTCCCGCGGACTAACCCTGGACAGCTCGTCCATCAGCTTGGCTTCAGCGTTTTCTCCTGTAATTTGGCTGACGTAGAATTCGCCAGTGGATACGTCTACTATTGAAAAACCGAAATTGGATCCATCCTTGAATATGGAAACAAGGTAGTTGTTGCTCTTTTCTTCGAGCATGGAGTCTTCCAGCACCGTGCCGGGCGTTATAACCCTTACCACCTGCCGCTCCACCAGGCCCTTGGCCTCTTCCGGGTCCTGCACCTGTTCGCATATGGCAATTTTGTAGCCCTTTTCGATCAATCTGGCAATGTACCCTTCAACCGAGTGATAGGGAACGCCGCACATGGGAGCACGCTCTTCCAAGCCGCAATCCCGGCCGGTCAGCGCTATCTCCAGCTCTCTCGACGCTATTACAGCATCGTCAAAGAACAGCTCGTAAAAGTCCCCCAGCCTAAAAAAAAGAAGAGCATCTTTATATTGCTCTTTGATTTTCATGTATTGCTGCATCATGGGAGTAAGACCAGCCATATAAAAACCTCCCCATCATCAATACCTCTATCTCTCTACCATTACTGTTAGCTGCAAGTACTGTTAGCTGCAAGCATTGATAATTATCACACCAAAATCCCATCCAGCGTCCAGGCTTTGGGGAGCGTAATCTTCACTTTCACAAGCTGTCCTGTCAAGCTCTCATCTCCCGGGAAATGGACAAGCTTATTGGTACGGGTTCTGCCCGATAGCTTCTCGGGGTTGTTCTTGCTCACGCCTTCCACCAGCACCTCAACAACCCTGTCCAGGTACTGCTGATTTTTAGCCTTGCTTATCTCGGTCTGAAGCTCTATCAGCCTGTTTAGCCTATCCTTCTTGACCTCCTCATCTACCTGATCAGGCATGCTAGCAGCCGGTGTACCCCTTCGCGGAGAGTACATAAACATAAACGCCGAATCATACTGCACCCTTCTCACCATGTCCAGTGTATCTTGAAAGTCCTCTTCGGTCTCTCCCGGGAAACCGACTATTATATCTGTAGTAATGGCTATACCGGGAATCCTCTCGCGAAGCCTGTCCACCAGCTTCAGATAATCCTCTCTGGTATAATGCCTGTTCATCTTGCGAAGTATGCGATCGCTTCCCGCCTGGAGCGGCAAGTGAATGTGTTCGCACACCTTTTCACACTCTGCCATCACGTCTATGAGGTCCTGGGATAGGTCCTTCGGATGGGAGGTAACAAACCTGATCCTTTCAATGCCCTCGATTTTATTCACATCCCTCAGCAGGTCCGGAAACAGGTACTCACCGCCCAGGTCCTTGCCATAGGAATTCACGTTTTGCCCCAGCAAAGTAACCTCCTTGTAGCCCTGCCGTGCCAGCTCTCTGGCTTCGTCTAATATATCCTGGGGGTTCCGACTCCTCTCGCGACCGCGGACATAGGGTACTATACAATAGGTGCAGAAGTTATTGCATCCGTACATTATGGTAATATAAGCCGACACGCCTGTGGCTCTGTGCGGCCTTAACCCTTCTATGATTCCTCCTTCTTCGTCCAGCACTTCCACAACCGAATGTTCAGATGACAACGCTTCATACAGCAGCTTGGGAAAATGGTGCAAGTTGTGCGTGCCAAACACCAGATCCACAAACGGGAACTTCTTTATGAGCTCCTCGGCCGCTCCCTTTTGCTGCATCATGCACCCACAAACACCAATGATGAGGTTTGGCTTTTTGCGCTTATATGGCTGCAGTGCTCCCACATTTCCATAGACCCTCTGCTCGGCATGCTCGCGTACGCAGCAGGTATTGAAAAGTATGAGGTCGGCTTCTTCAATGTTGGGCGTTTCCTGGTAGCCCATTTCAAGCAGCATGCCGGCCAGTTTTTCGGAATCATGGACGTTCATCTGACAGCCATATGTCACTATATGGTATTTAAGGTTCTTATCATCTATCAGCTGCCTTACAGCTTCGATGTAATCCACTTGTTCTTCCTTTATTGCCATTGTAGCCTCCTTTGTATTTTCTTTTTGCATTTCATTGATTATTATATCCTCGCGCACAGCTTTATGCAACCCGCAACTCAAGACGCGGTACAGCTGGTGCCTTCCAGCACGTTTTCACGACCCACCACCGCAATGGCCATGGTATCAGGAGACAAAACCTGATCTACCACCCTCATCACGTCGTCCATTGTGGCGTTTCCAATCTTGGTAAGTATCTCTTCTGGGGTCCTAACCACTCCTAAAAGCAGTTCGGACTTTCCTATGGCGTTCATCCTACTACTGCTGCTTTCCAGCCCCAAAATGTAATTGCCCTTCAGCTGCTCTTTGGCAGTATTGAACTCATCGCGTGAAATACCCTCTGTCTTGATTTTCTGTATCTCCTCCATGATCAAATCCGCCACTTTCTTGGCCTGCGAAGGCTTCATGCTCGCATAGATGGTAAACAGACCACCGCAGGTGTAAAAAGAGGGATAGGACATGATGGAATACACCAGACCTTTGTCCTCCCTTATGTTCTGAAAAAGCCGTGAGCTCATACCCCCGCCCAAGAGGTTGTTGAATATCATGAGAGGATACACATCATCCTGTCCCAGCGGTATCCCTGGATACCCAATACACATGTGTACCTGCTCTATATCCTTCCATTTAAAGAGGTTTCTCGACTGATAAAGGGGCACCGGGACGCTGCATTGTCCCACGGCACTACCCGACTCTTTCTTCCAATTCCCGAAAAATTTTTCTAACAAATCGATCAACTGCTGTTCATCGAAGTTGCCGGCTACCGATATCACCGTATTTTGTGGCAAATATTTCTCATCCAAAAAAGAAACCAGCATCTCACGGTTGAGGTCAAGTATGAACCTTTGGCTGCCCAGTATGGAATTTGCCAGGGGGTGCTTACCCACCAAGGCTTCAGCCAATAGGTCATGCACCAGGTCCTCTGGCGAATCCTCATACATCAGTATCTCTTCCAGCACGACGCCCTTTTCCTTTTCCATCTCAACGGGGTCCAACAAGGAATTGGTAATCATATCCGACAGGACGTCTATAGCCCGTGGCAGGTGTTCATCGATCACATTGCTGTAATAGCAGGTACATTCCTTTGCCGTAAAGGCGTTCAGCTGACCTCCCACAGCGTCCATGGCCTGAGCAATCTGCTTAGCAGTACGATTTTTAGTACCTTTAAAGAGCATATGCTCGATAAAATGCGGTATACCGCTGCTCTCGAAATCCTCGTAAAGAGACCCCGCCGCAAACCATACACCTATCGACACCGACCGAAAATAAGGAATTTTCTCTGTTACGATTCGTATCCCATTTTCAAGTTGGTACCTCTTATACATTCATTTCACCTTTCTTATTTGACTTTTTAGTTTCAGAGAGTATTTTATCAAAATATCATGGATTCTTCTATAATATTTTAGAAATTTAGGTTATGCCCAGATATGCGTTGGATTTTCATTCATTCAACAAATCGGATATGCGCCCAATTTCATACCCTCTCTGGCGAAGTCCGTTTATGATTACAGGTAGCGCCTCTATGGTGTCTTCCGTTGGATGCATTAAGATAAAAGCGCCGTTGTGGGGATTTTTAAACACCCTCTTGATGATGCTGTCGACCCCGTCGCCTCTCCAGTCAATGGTATCGATGCTCCACATGATGGTCTTGTACCCCAGGGACTGAGCAGCTTGCAGGGTGGTCTTGTTGAAATCCCCATAAGGCGGTGCAAAAAGGCGGGTCTTAACTCCCGTTATCCTTTCTATCGCCTTCTCAGCTTTCATTATCTCCTCTCGGTTTTGTTCAAAGTTAAGCTTGCTGTGGTACTTATGGCTGTATCCGTGGTTGCCCAGCTCATGCCCCTCCTGTACCATCCTCTTCAGCAGCTCGGGATTTTGCTCGGCCCATTCTCCCCCTATAAAAAAGGTGATCTTTATGCCGTGTTGTTTGAATATATCCAGCATTGCGGGCACATATTCGGTACCCCATACCACGTTGCACTCAAAGGCAACCCGGGGCCGTGATCCATCTCCCTTGTATATCGGGTTTCCTGATGACAGGTAGTTGAGCGCGTACAGCGTTTCGCCACGCCCTGAAGATAGAATAAAGGCCACCAGTGCGGCCACCGCAAAGCACAGGATTAAGGTCCTTTTTCTCAAGACAATGACCATAAAATCTTTTCACCCCTGAATAAAATATCCCATTAAAATAGGTATTCAGCGGGTGAAAAGATATGTGATAAAAATAAAATAAAACATAAACTGTAAAACAGTTTATGTTTTATTTGTGTTGTCTTCTTAAAGGATAGCTACCTGTTCTGCGTTGATGATGTTGAGGCATTCGCTTGTTCACCTCGCTTTTTGGAGGAGGTGGTAACACATCCTTTCTGGAGAGGTTGATGCGTCCCAGTTCGTCGATGTCGGTTACCTTAACGGTAATCTCATCACCTACCTTTACTACATCTTCAACTCGTCTGACCCTTTCGTGGGCCAGCTTGGAGATGTGAACCAGGCCTTCCTTCCCCGGCAGTATTTCAACAAACGCGCCGAAATCGGTAATGCGCAGCACTTTTCCGGAGTAGATCTGGCCCACTTCCACATCCCTGGTTATGTTCTCTATCATGGTTAGTGCTCTCTTGGCATCCTCTATATTGGGAGAGTATATATACACTCTTCCGTCCTCTCGTATATCGATCTTTACACCCGTTTCGCTTATTATCCTGTTAATGGTTCTACCGCCAGGGCCGATCACCTCTCGGATCTTCTCAGGGCTGATGGTGGTGGAAACAATCTTTGGAGCAAAAGGCGATACCTCTTTTCTCGGCTCGGATATGGCCTGCATCATTTTATCCAGTATAAATAAGCGCCCTTCTCGTGCCTGCTCCAAAGCCATTTCCAGTATGTTTCGGTCAATGCCCATTATCTTGATGTCCATCTGTATTGCGGTAATGCCTTTTGCGGTACCGGCCACTTTAAAGTCCATATCACCTGTAGCATCCTCTAATCCTTGGATATCGGATAGTATTACCACTTGTCCGGTTTCGTCGTCTTTGATCAAGCCCATGGCTATCCCCGCCACCGGCGCTTTTATGGGTACACCCGCATCCATAAGAGCCAATGTGCTTCCACATACGCTGGCCTGAGAAGTAGAACCGTTGGAGCTCATCACTTCAGACACCAAGCGAATGGTATAGGGGAATTCTTCTTCGCTGGGAATCATGGGTTCCAGCGCCCGCTCAGCCAACGCGCCGTGACCTATCTCGCGCCTACCGGGACCCCTCATTGGCCGTGCCTCACCGACGCTATAGGGCGGGAAGTTGTAGTGGTGCATATAGCGCTTGAAATCCTCTTCCCACAGCCCATCGAGTATCTGAACATCGCCCAGCGCTCCCAGAGTACAGGTGGTAAGCACCTGAGTTTGCCCGCGCTGGAACAATGCTGAACCGTGGGTACGCGGGAGCAACCCCACTTCGCAGTGTATGGGCCGGATCTCCTTGGGTGTCCTCCCGTCGGGCCTTATGCCTTCCTTGAGTATCATGGTGCGAACAACTTCTTTGGTTATTATGTTGAGCACTTCTTTGATATCGGCCTCTTTTTCAGGGAAGGTCTCAGCAAAATGTTCCACGACTTCCTTCTCTATTGCGCTCATCTTCTGTTCGCGTTCCCGTTTATCGGGCGTTCTGACGGCTTCCCTTATCTTTTCGGTGGCATATTCCCTTACCTGAGCTTCCACCTCGGGGTCGGGTGCATACAGCTCAACCTGGCGTTTGGGCTTCCCAACCTCTTCAATGATCTTTTCCTGGAATTCCACCAGCTCCTTGATATACTGGTGGGCAAACATTATTGCATCCAGCATCTCAGCCTCGGTCACTTCATTTGCTCCTGCCTCTACCATGAGTATTGCATCTTTTGTGCCCGAAACGATCAGGTGTAGCTTGCTCTTCTCCCTCTGCTGATTGGTTGGATTTATGATAAATTGATCATCGATCATCCCCACAGCCACCGAACCCGTGGGCCCAAGGAAGGGGATATCTGAAATGCTCAATGCGATGGAGGAACCCAGCATGGCAAACACATCAGGTGGATAGTCGGGGTCTACCGATAAAGCCATGGCCACTATGTGCACATCGTTACGGTACCCTTTGGGGAACAGAGGCCTTAAAGGCCTGTCGATCAGCCTGGCGGTCAATATGGCCTTATCGGTGGGTTTACCTTCCCTCTTTATAAATCCTCCAGGGATGCGCCCTACAGCGTACAGCTTTTCCTCGAAATCCACGGTAAGCGGGAAGAAATCTATCCCTTCCCTGGGTTCGTCGGAAGCTGTAGCCGACACAAACACCACGGTATCGCCGCACTGTACAGTACAAGCGCCATTGGCTTGTTCAGCCAGCTTTCCTACCTCGACCGTGATTTTGGCACCTGCAACCTCTGTGGTGTATATCCTGTGTTCCATTACCAAGCATTCATCTCCTTTCATGCTTAATTCTTGTTATCATAAGGTTTAAATAAAACTTAAACACATTTAGTTTACCTCATTCACCAGATTTTTCTTCTATTATTATTTGCCTTCTTAATTGAAGATAAATTCTGTCGATTATCTGCAACATTCTACTCACAATAGCATGGGATGGCGGTATACGCCGCAGACCAGCCAGCACTATTTTTAAACAGATGCATAATAAGCAATGGAGCGGGCATCCCCGCTCCACCTTCTATTTTCTCAAATTCAGCTTTGACACAATAGCACGATAACGCTCAATATCCTTCTTCATGAGGTAATTAAGCAAAGCACGTCTCCTGCCAACCATCATGAGAAGCCCTCTACGAGAATGATGGTCCTTTTTGTGTACTTTCAGATGTTCGGTCAAATGATTGATCCTCTCGGTGAGCAACGCGATCTGCACTTCGGGAGAACCGGTATCATTCTCATGGAGCTTATAGGCATCGATGATCTGCCTCTTCAGTTCCTTGTCCATTCCTTCGTCACCTCCATTGCATTCTAATATAACCGCCACAACCTTAGTATTACGCCGGAGGCACGTAAAACCAAGGAAGTGGTTAATTGCTCGAGTGTTATTTTATCACACATTGAACATTTTGTAAATGAGATTTTTGGCTACCGCTATATCGCGGTCCATCTGCTGTACCAGTTCCTGCTTTGAGGGAAACCGCCTTTCCTCCCTTATATACCTCAAGAAATATAGCCTGGTGCGTTTGCCGTACAGCTCTCCACCTTGGTAGCCTAAGAAAAATGTCTCTATATGCAGGCCAGACTGATCAAACGTGGGGTTTTGTCCTATGTTGGTAACTCCCCAAAGCCACTGCCCATCCAGATTGCAGCACGTCAGGTACACACCAAACTTGGGAATCACCATGTTTTTTGAACCAATGTCCAAGTTGGCCGTAGGATACCCCAGCGTTTTTCCCCGCCCGGCACCGCGTACTATTTCGCCGTTGATGGAATAAGGACTCCCTAGATACTGCCATGCCCTTGCCACATGCCCCTGCTGTATGGTTTTGCGGATCAAGCTGCTGCTGACCACTTCCCCGCCAACCTTGACAGGTGGCACGACCACAACTTCAAAACCCTTTTCTTTGCCCATTCGAATCAGAAGGTGTGCATCACCGCTTCCCTTATAGCCAAAACGGTAGTTGTATCCCACCACGATGTAGCGCACGTCGTATTTTTCAAGCAAGAACCGCTGTATGAATTCCCGGGGCGCTGTGCGCGCAAATCCCTCATCGAAATTGTTGAGGACAAGGATGTCCATTCCCATGCGATGAAACTCCAGTATCTTCTTGTTCAGGTTCATGATCTGCGGCGGAGCCTTCCGCGGTGGCAAGCAGCTTAAAGGGTGCTGCTTGAATGTATATACCATTGTAGTATATCCATAGCGGCGCTTTATCTCTTTTAAACGCCCAATTAAAGCCTGATGCCCCTTGTGAATTCCATCAAACATTCCCAGCGCGATGGCTACAGGATGCCCCAGCGAATGGTCACCTTTCTCATTAAATATTACCTGCATAGCCGCCCCCTTACACCAGTACTTTGTCCATTTTTATATGGATGTAATCCTCCTCCAATTTGACCATGCCTATTCCTATGAACTGCCCCCTGCAGTATACCCTTATAGGGGCCTGGTGGTCCAATTTCTCAAGCTTTAAGGCCCGAGCAGCCAATTTAACGGGATTACCGTTGATCAGCTTTTGATAGTGCATGGATGGGACATCGACCCTTTCAAACCCCTCGACCGCTTTATCCATGGGTATAATGACCTTATCCAGTTCTCCCTTTAAAAGATGTTCCTCGATTTCGTATAGCGTATAGGAATCATCGATGGTGTACCTTCCTGTGCGGCACCTCAGCAAAAAGCCCATGTAGGCACCACAGCCCAATCTGCGCCCTATATCCCGGCATAGAGATCGTATATATGTACCCTTGGAGCACTCAACCTCAAACAGAACCTTGTTGGGCGGCAGGTATTGCAATATGGTATTTCGGTAGATGGTCACTTCCCTCCCCAGCCCCGAGATATCCAGCTCCTGGCCCTGCCGTGCATATTCATATAGCTTTTTACCCTTGTATTTTATAGCGGAATGCATAGGCGGTGACTGCTTGACGCGCCCCCGAAACTCTTCGAAGACTCTCTTTATGTCTTCAAAAGTTGGATAATCATTCGAAGTCGAAATGACCCGTCCATACGAATCCAGAGTATCAGTCTCAACCCCTAAGATCATTTCACAGCGATAGACCTTGTCCTCATCAATGATGAGGCTGGCCAACCTGGTGGCTTTGCCGATGCAAACGGGTAGGACACCCGCAGCACCCGGGTCTAAAGTACCGGTATGCCCTACCTTCTTAACTTTGAGCAACCTACGAAGATATACCACCACATCGCTGGAGGTCATCCCCGGCGGTTTCAAGACATTGATAACCCCGTCCAAACCGATGGTGCATCAACTCCTTTTCATTCCAGCATACCTTTCAGCGCTTCCAAAACCTGCCCTTTTGCTTCTTCAATGCCTGCATTTATCAAACACCCAGCTGCTCGTGCATGACCGCCTCCGCCAAACTTTACGGCCAAAGCGCTTGCATCAACGGCACCTTTGGTGCGCAGGCTCACCTTGGTCTTGTCCTTCTCCACCTCTTTAAACAGTGCTGCACACTCTACCCCCACGATGTCTATGCCATAATTGACTATTCCCTCGGTATTGTTTTCGTCAAGCCCAGCCTCTTCCAGCATAACCTTGCTTACCATCAAAAAAGCCACCTTGTCATCGCAATGCATTTCCAGGGAATCCAGCACCTTTGCCAGCAACCTCACCCTGGCCAGCGTGGTATTTCTAAACAACAACCTGGTCAACCTGTCCACATCAAGACCATATTCGATGACCTGTGCAGCTATTCGATGGGCTGCAGGGGTGGTATTGCTAAACCCAAAGCCACCCGTGTCGGTGGCAATACCGGTGTATATCGCCTCATAGACAGGCAAAGAAAAATAATCCCCGTCCATCTCCTGTATCAGGTCAAAGACCAGCTCAGCAGTTGAAGAAACCCCTGGTTCCACCACGTTGATGCCGGCATACAGGGTATTGGTGGCGTGGTGGTCAATGTTTATGGTACAAGATGTCCGCTTGAGAAGGAAAGCCGCATCTCCCAGCCTTCCCTCGTCGCTGCAATCTAGGCACACAACCGCATCATAATAAGCGGAATGCGCTTGACTTCCGCCACTCTCACCTGGCCTCACAAAATTCCGGATACCCTGCAAAAAGGCCAGGCTCTCGGGTGGTGCATCATGGCAATACAGCTCAACCGTTTTTCCGTGGTCCATCAAAAAATTTGCCAGTGCAAGGCACGACCCGATAGTATCACCATCAGGAGCTATATGTGCAATGATGGCAAAATGTTTGCCCCGTTTTAAAGCTTCAACAACCGGCATAAGCTTAATGGCTCTCATTGATTCTCATCCTGTTCTTTTTTCTTTAGTTCCTCAATCTTTTGAGCTATGTGAATGCTGTACTCTATCGATTCATCCAGTATAAAGCGTATTTCGGGCACATAACGCAATCCCAACCTCTGTCCCAGCTCCTTGCGTATAAATCCGGTTGCGCGATCAAGCCCTTCCATGGTTTTCTGCTTTTCTTCCTTGTCTCCCAACACGCTCACGTATATTTTAGCGTGGCGCAAATCTTTGGATACTTCAACCTTTACGACGGACACCATTTCGGTAATACGAGGGTCCCTTACATGGCTGCGCAATATATCGCTAAGCTCTCTCTTAATCTCCTCAGCTATTCTTTCTGCTCTCTGATAAGACATATCAATCACCCGCTTATTTCATTCATTTTGGACTTCTTCCTGAGTAAAGGCTTCAATGATATCGCCTTCCTTTATATCGTTGAAGTTGCTTATACCTACCCCGCATTCGTAACCGGCTGCCACTTCCCTGACGTCATCCTTGAACCGCTTGAGCGAGGCTATCTGCCCCTCGTGGATTACTATGCCATCCCTTATAATGCGCACCTGTGCATTTCTCATTATTTTTCCGTCTGTCACATAGCAACCAGCAACTGTGCCAACCCCGGATATCCTGAAGGTGGTTCGCACCTCCGCATGCCCAAGCACCACTTCCTTGTAAGTCGGCTCAAGCATACCTTTTATGGCAGCCTTCACGTCTTCAATGGCGTCATATATCACTCGATACAGCCTTATATCGATCTTCTCCTTTTCGGCCAGCTCCATTACGCTGCTTGGCGGCCGCACATTAAATCCGATGATTATCGCGTTAGACGCCGATGCCAGCATCACGTCCGACTCGGTGATGGCGCCCACACCGCTGTGTATGGTCCTTATGCGCACCTTCTCAGTTGAAAGGCGTTCAAGCGCCTGTTTAACGGCTTCAGTCGTCCCCTGAACATCGGCTTTGATAATGAGCTTTAGCTCTTTCAGCTCACCCTGTTCAATCTGGTTAAATAGGTCATCCAATGACGCTTTGAGAGTAGAACGGGCGCTTGCCTCCTTCAGCTTCTCCTTGCGTTCCTCGGCCACCTGTCTTGCCAGCTTGTCGTCCTCCACTGCATACATTATATCTCCGGCTTCGGGCACATCGGAGAACCCGAGCACCTCAACCGGCACAGATGGCCCCGCGCTTTCCAGCCTTCTGCCATTGTGGTCCATCATGGCTCTCACACGGCCGTACGTCGTCCCTGCTACGATTGCATCCCCGACGTGGAGGGTTCCGTTTTGAACCAGCACCGTGGCAACCGGCCCGCGCCCTTTATCCAGCTTTGCCTCAATGATGGTACCCTTTGCAAGCCTGTTGGGATTGGCTTTGAGTTCCTGCATCTCGGCCACAAGCAGGATCATCTCCAGCAAGCTGTCAATCCCCTGTTTCTTGAGGGCAGATACGGGCACTGCTATGGTATCACCGCCCCACTCCTCAACCAGCAGCCCTTGTTCTGCCAACTCGCGCTTTACGCGCTCAGGATTGGCAGTTGGCAGATCGATTTTATTAATGGCCACTATTATAGGCACGTTGGCTTCTCTGGCGTGGTTGATGGCCTCTATGGTCTGAGGCATAACGCCATCATCGGCCGCTACCACCAATACGGCTATATCGGTAACCTTGGCGCCCCGTGCTCTCATAGAGGTAAAGGCTTCGTGACCGGGCGTATCTATAAATGTAATGTATTTCCCGTTGACCTCCACCATGTAGGCGCCGATATGCTGCGTAATCCCACCGGCCTCCTGTTCGGTCACGCGGGAGTTGCGTATGGCATCCAGGAGCGATGTCTTGCCGTGGTCAACGTGGCCCATGACTGTAACCACCGGTGGCCGTTCCTGTAAGCTTGCAGGGTCGTCCTCCACGTCTTCCTGCACCAGCATTTCCTCAAAGGATACAGTGGGCTTTTTCTCCAGCTCGATGCCAAACTCACTGGCCACCAGCGCAGCTGTATCGTAATCCAGCTCCTGATTTATTGTAGCCAAGACGCCCAACTTCATAAGGTGTTTTATAATCTCGGCAACCTGGATGCCGATGGTCTCGGAAAGCTCCTTTACCGTTATCCTATCCCCTATGGTAATAGCCTTCTTCCTCTCGGCAGTGGCAGGAGCTTTCTGCTGAGCAGCCTGCTGCGCATTCTTACTCTTTTTCTCCTTCTCTCTCAAAAGCTTATTGTAAACCGAAGGATGCTCCTCTTCCCAGTAGTCCTTCTTGGTTTTTTGCGCCTTGGCCTTCCCTCCATCGGTAAAGGGCTTGGAAAAACCTTCTTCTTTACCTTTGACAACATCTGCCTTTTTGTCTTTGCTTTGAGCAACTGCCGATTGAGAGAAGAATTCGTCTATCACGTTCTTTGCTGGCTTGTCCTTTGGCTTCGGACGTCGCTTTCTGGATGATTTGCCTTCATGAACAGCCTGATTTTCTTCTTGTCTGCGCCTGGACTTTCTGCTGTCGCCCTCCTGCTGGCTCTGCCTGGACTTCTCGGCTTTCAATGCCTCAGCCTTCTTTCTTTCCTCCATTTCCTTTGCCTGCTGCTGCAAAGCGTTCTCCATATCCTTTATCTTATTTAAATAATCGTCGATATCCTTGTTGAGCGCTTTTATCTTGTCAAGCAGGGACTCAGCGTTTTTTCTTACCTTTTTGGTTGTAACGTACACGTTTATATCTGACATTCATATATCACCCCCGCACCGGCATTTCTGAATTTTGTAACTGCTTAAGCAACGCCTCTTTCAGTCCTTCATCAGTGACTGCCAGAACCGTTCTACTCCCTTTTCCCACAGCCCTGCCCAGCATTTCTTTGCTTCCCACTACTACGTAATCCGTTTTGTAATACTTACACATGTTTACAAATTTTTTTAAAGTGTTGGGCGAAGCCTCCTCGCTTATTATCACCAGCTTCGCCTTTCGCATTCTTATCGCTTTTTGGCATAATGTCTCGCCTACCACTAGCTTACCCGCCCTCAAGGATAATCCCAGTAGCTGGTAAAAATTTTTAAGATTTTGATTCATGGGCTTTGCTCAGCTCACCTCTCAAAGATTGATACACTTCTTCACCGATTTTTTCATCAAGAGCGCGCTCCAGCGATTTGTGTTTTATAGCCTTTTCCAGGCACTCGATGTTATAGCAGAGGTAAGCGCCTCTACCTGGAGCCTTGCCCTTCAGATCTATGTGGATCTCCCCTTCAGGGCTCCTGACCACCCGTATAAGCTCCTGCTTTGGCTTTGATTCCCTGCATCCCACGCACATCCTCATGGGTATCTTTTTCTTCCTCACCGGCTATCCCCCTTTCAAACTGGCAAGCCCTAAAGCTTATCTACCTGTGACTCACTCTTTATATCGATCTTCCAGCCAGTCAACTTGGCAGCAAGCCTGGCGTTCTGGCCTTCCTTGCCTATAGCCAAAGAAAGCTGGTGGTCAGGAACCACAACCCTGGCCGCCTTCTCTTTTTCATCTATGGTTACGCTTTGTACCTTGGCAGGACTCAAGGCATTTGCAATGAACTCCGCAGGATCGCTGCTCCATTTCACGATATCTATCTTTTCGCCCTTGAGCTCGTCCAGCACGTGCTGAACCCGCATCCCCCTCTGCCCAACGCAAGCACCTACAGGGTCAACCCCCGGCACAGTGGAATGCACCGCAATCTTGGTCCTGGAACCGGCCTCCCTTGCTATAGCCTTTATGATCACCTCACCACGTACGATCTCGGGCACCTCGCGCTCAAACAACCTCTTGATCAGGCCGGGATGGGTGCGCGATACGATGATCTGTGGCCCCTTGGTGGTCTTCTTAACTTCAAGGATGTACACCCGTATTCTGTCGTTGACGTGATACTCCTCATTGGGCATCTGCTCGTTCGGAGGGAGTATGCCTTCGGCACGGTCAAGGTCTACAAACACCGTCTTTTTCTCTATTCTCTGCACAATCCCCGCCACTATCTCGTTTTCCTTTTCAAGGAACTTTTGATACAGTACCGCTCTCTCAGCTTCACGAATCCGCTGTATGACCACCTGCTTGGCGTTTTGTGCGGCAATTCTGCCAAAGTTTTTGGGGGTCACCTCTACTTCAACGACGTCATTGAGCTGGTAATTAGGATTGATCTTCTTGGCCTCTTCCAGGTCAATTTCGAGGTTTTTGTTGGTGGCCTTTTCCACCACCTTTTTAAGTGCAAAGACCTTGACCTGGCCGCTTGCCCTATCTATATCAATGCGCACATTTTGCGCTGTTCCGAAGTTTTTCTTGTAGGCTGATACCAAAGCGGCATTGATGGCCTCGAACAATACATCGGCATCAATACCTTTTTCCTTGCCTATCTGTTCAATGGCCTCCAAAAATTCGGCATTCATAAATACTCCTCCTTCACTAGATATTTACAACCAGCCGCACCATGGCAACATTCTCACGCGGGAACGAGTAGGTACATTCCCCATCCTGGATGACTATGTTGCCGTTTTCAAGCCCTACCAGTTCGCCATAATAGTTCTTCTCGCCATTGACAGATTTGTACAGCTTCACATGAACCCTGTGTCCCTTATAGCGCTTAAAATCCTCATCCCTTTTGAGCGGCCTGTCAAGCCCGGGCGAAGACACCTCTAAGTAATAGCGGTGCGGAATGGGATCAACCTGGTCCAGCAGTTCGCTGATCCGTTCGCTGAATATCTGACAGTCATCCAGCGTGATCCCGCCGGGCTTATCAAGGTAAAACCTCAAAAACCAGCTCCCACCCTCTTTTTTGTACTCGATGTCCACGAGCTCATAATTGAGCTCTTCGAGGATGGGACGCGCAAGCTCCTCCACCACTTGCTCAACCTTGTTATGTGCCATATTATAACCTCCAAAATGAAATTTTCATATTATTAATCTTTCCTAATCGCACATTTTAATCAATAACAACGAAAGAGTGGGTTTCCCCACTCTACCACACAAACAAGCTATGGTAAACCAAATTTATTATATCACCACGCTCTAACAAATGCAACTTAAAAAAACGAAATTTGACTGGTCTCAGGCAGGTCATTGAGACAGCCGTAATTTTTTAGTATTTCAATGACTGCTTTGGAGACCTTGGTCCTTTCACGGAAATCCTCTACCGACACGAATTTGCCGGCTTTTCTGGCCTCGGCAATGCTGGTTGCAGCGCTTACTCCCACGCCTGGCAAGGCATTAAACGGCATCCTTATGCCCTCGGGCGTCACAAGAAACTTTACCGCATCGGATTTATACAGGTCAACTGGGAGCAGCTTTATCCCTCTGGCGTACATTTCAAGTGCCACCTCAAGCACTGAAAGAGAGTTCTTCTCCTTTACGCTCAGGGCATTGCCCTTTGAGTCCATTTCCTTGATCTTGCGTGCAATGGCCTCTCTTCCTTTTAATATGGTATCGACGTCAAAGTCATCGGCCCTGACTGTAAAGTATGTGGCATAAAAAGCCTCGGGGTAGTACACCTTGAAGTAAGCAATCCTGAATGCCATGATCACATAGGCCACCGCGTGCGCCTTTGGAAACATGTATTTTATCTTCTTGCACGACTCAATATACCATTCTGGTACGTTGTTCTCCCTCATCTTCTGCTCCTGCTCGGGGGTTAACCCCTTACCTTTGCGCACGTTCTCCATTATCTTAAACGACAGTATAGGTTCAACCCCTTTGTACATGAGGTACACCATTATGTCGTCCCTGGCCGAGATGACCTCCGAAAGTTGGGCTATTCCGTTCCTTATTAAATCCTGAGCGTTGTTAAGCCACACATCGGTGCCGTGGGAAAGCCCGCTTATTCTTACCAGCTCAGAAAAGGTCTTGGGCCTGGTCTCAGTGAGCATCTGCCTGACAAACCGCGTACCGAACTCGGGTATGCCGAAGGTACCCACCTCACAGTTTATATCTTCGGGCGAGAGCCCCAGCGGTTCAGTGCTGGAGAATATCCTCATGGTCCTCTCCTCGCCAATGGGAATACTTTTTGCGTTTATACCGGTTATATCCTCCAGCATGCGTATGACGGTTGGGTCATCGTGGCCTAGTATGTCCAGTTTGACCAGCCTGCTGCTTATGGAGTTGTAATCAAAATGGGTAGTAATGACCCCTGATTCCCTGTCATCGGCTGGATACTGAAGCGGCGTGAACTGATGGACATCGTACTTGTTGGGCACTACCATAACCCCACCGGGATGCTGGCCTGTGGTGCGCTTTACGCCGGTACATCCTCTAACCAGGCGCTTTATCTCTGCACTCCTTGCTACCTTGTTGTGCTCCTCAAGGTATTTCTTGACGAACCCAAACGCCGTCTTTTCAGCGACGGTGGCTATGGTACCCGCCCTGAAAACATTTCCCCGCCCCAACAGCTCTTCAGCGTACTTGTGCGCCGTGGACTGGTACTCGCCTGAAAAGTTGAGGTCGATATCGGGCACCTTATCACCGTCAAAGCCCAAGAACACCTCGAAAGGAATGTCAAAACCTTCTTTTCTATAGGGGGTACCGCACACGGGACAGTTTTTATCAGGAAGGTCAACGCCGCACCCATATTTAGAGGTATCCACGTCGAAATCTGAATGCTTGCAGGCTGGGCACACATAGTGTGGCGGCAGGGGATTTACCTCTGTAATGCCAGTCATGGTAGCCACAAAGGAGGACCCTACCGAACCACGGGAGCCTACCAGGTAACCATCTTCCAGCGACTTTTTGACCAGCTTGTGCGCAATCCAGTACAGCACCGCATAGCCATTTTTTATTATGGCGTTTAACTCTTTGTTCAGGCGTTCCTCCACAATGGGAGGAAGAGGATCGCCGTATATAGCTTTGGCATTGTTTATAGCCATATTCCGGATGTCTTCCTCAGCGCCTGGAATCTCTGGCGTGTAGAGCTCATCGGGTATGGGCTTTATGTCCTCGATGCTGTCGGCAATGGCCCGCGGCGCGTATATCACGACCTCCTTTGCCTTGTCCTGGCCCAGATACCCAAACTCCTCCAGCATCTCGTCGGTGGTCTTAAAGTACAGCGGTGCCTGCTGCTCAGCATCCTCATAGCCCTGGCAGCTCATCAGTATACGCCTGTAGTACTCATCGTGCGGGTCAAGGAAGTGCACATCCCCTGTAGCGACCACTGGCTTGTTGAGCTTTTCCCCCAGCTCTATTATCTTCCTGTTGATCTCCTTCAAGGCATCGATATCCTTCACCTTTCCCTCGCGGATTAAATGTTCATTGTTGCCCAGCGGCTGTATCTCAAGATAATCATAGAAAAGCGCTATATCCCTGAGCTCTTCATCAGGAGCACCATTCAATATTGCCTGATAAAGCTCTCCGGCCTCGCATCCCGAACCTACTATGAGCCCTTCGCGGTGACTCATGAGCACGCTTTTTGGAATGCGCGGCTTACGATAGAAATAATCCAGATGAGACTTGGTAATAAGCTTGTAAAGGTTGATCAATCCTTCCTGCGTCTGGGCCAGTATGACAGCGTGGTAGCTTTCAAGGCTGTTTAAATTGCTAGCATGGCTGAACAGCGTGTTGATGTGGCACAGCTTGCCCGCTCCCTTTTCCTCCAGAATGCTCAGCATATGTATCAGTATGGCCGCTGCCGTTCTGGCGTCGTCTAGCGCCCGATGGTGTCGCTGCTGGGGTATGTTGAGGTGCTGGGCGACCGCGTCCAGGCTGTAGCGCTTGAGGTCCTTAAATACTTCCCGGCATAGCGACAGGGTATCCAGAATGGGATTGGCTATCCTTGCACCTATGCGCCTGCATTTCTCTTTAATAAATCCGAAGTCGAACGGAGCGTTGTGAGCCACAAGCACTGCGTCGCCGAAGAATTCAAGCAGCCTTGGCAAAACCTCCTCAATGGTAGGCGCATCCCTTACCATATCGTCGGTAATGCCGGTAAGCTCTACTATTTCATGAGGTATTGGCTTTCCGGGATTTATAAAACAGCTAAAAGTATCCACGATCTCCCTGCCCACTATCTTGACGGCCCCGATCTCGGTAATCTCATCTTTTCTGGGATTAAGCCCGGTGGTCTCTATGTCCACAACCACAAATGGTTGGTTAAAATCCCTGTCATTGGCGTTTATGACTATGGGTTTGCAATCGTTAATGAGATAGGCCTCTACACCGTATATGACCTTTATACCGTATTGTTGCCCGGCCTCGTGGGCCTCTGGAAATGCCTGTACCACGCCATGGTCGGTGATGGCAATGGCCGGATGCCCCCACTGTGCAGCGCGCTGTACCAGCGCCGTCACTGGGGAAACGGCGTCCATGGCGCTCATCTGGGTATGCAGATGAAGTTCAACCCTCTTTTCCAGAGAAGTATCCTGCCTTTGCTTGGGAGAAACCAGCATGATATCGCTGGCCTGAAGTATATCCTCCCTCTGAAACGGATCATACCGGCAGTTGCCCTTTATCCGTACCCAGCATCCGCTCTGTATGCTGCCTTCCACATCAGAAACCTTATTTTTTGGACAGAACACCTTCACAGTAATCGAATCGGTATAATCGGTGACGTCCAGGCAGAAGAGCACCCTCTCCCCTTTAAGCTCCCTTTTTTCAAGGTCAAACACCTCGCCCTCGATGGTGACTGCCTCAACGCCATCCTGGATTTGTGATATTGGCACTGGGGAATCCTTTATGGCTTTGCCCAGGATAACAGCTTCCTTATCTTTTGCCTCATTCTCCTCATCCTGCTGCTCTGAGGATTTGGAACACGACTCATTTACCCGTACCGCTTCCTGAACCAAAAGGAAGTCCTCTTTCTCCCTTTCAACAAAATACTCCTCATCCAGCCAATCCTGCTCATCATCTACCAGCTCAATGCTAACTTTTATGTGCTGGTTAAACGTCTCCAGCATCCATTTCCTTATGTACTGGTCTATCTTCTTTATCCTGAACAGCTCAAAGGCTATGGGATGATTGATCAAAAGCCTGAGCCCATTAGGCGATAGATGGGGGGTGCAATGGTCTATCCATCCGTTCAAAGAGGGAAGGTCATCCTTCATCGATTCAACAATGGCCTTCCAAAAATGAGAAAAATGGCGGTTTAATATTTCCATGCCGTTATCCCTGTACAGTACCTTCAATCTCACCTGTTCCAGCTCGGGAAACTTTTCTTTGATGTGCTGTTCGAGCATGTGTATCCTCTCAGGGTCAACAAAAGAGTCGGCATTTACATATATATCCCATTTTCTTTGATTTCTATATACTATCGTCTTAACCAGGCTGAGGTTGTCCAGCCACTTGGAATACTTATCGTCAACTATCTTTACTAGAGGGAACGCTTTTGCGCTCTCGTTAGCCATACGATTTCCCCCCTTTAAAGTGCCCATTACATCTTTCATATTATTCGGCAGGGGCTACATCTTGAACTGTCTTGCAATCTCCCAGTACATCTTCACGCGCGCCGCCATGCCGCGCATGACGCCCATCTTTTCCTCCTTCATAGCATGGGTTACGCCATATAGCGGAACCTCTATAACCTTTAAGTTATATTTACGCGCATAGCGCGTCAGTACCATCTCTATGCCGTAGCCCGTGTTCCATACGTCCTCATTTAACATATCCAGCACCCATCTTTTAACGGCCCGTTGCCCTGTCAAAAATGGCGTCAGCCTCTGTGCAAGGTCGGTCACACCTCTGCCCGAGCAAAACACTCCCAGAGCCATGTCAGCAGCTCCATGGTACACCGGCGCCAGAAGCGCCCGTACATGATGGGGCTGTATCCCTACCAGGTCAGCATCCAAAAACAGCACCACCGAAGCAGAGGTGTTATCGAGCCCCACCTTCATGGCACACCCCTTGCCCATATTTCGGGGCAGCTCGATCACCTTTACCCCAAAGCTGTAAGCTACCTCAGCCGTCCTGTCGGTGGAATCATCGTTTACCACTATTATATCGACAACCTCGCCGACATCTTTGACGGCTTTGACGGCGGCAAGGACCTCTCCTATGTGCTTTTCCTCGTTATATGCCGGTATTATGACCGATACGCTCATTGCGAACTTTTCTCCTTATCGCCTATCATATTGCGTATTTCCGATATGAGCACCTCCAAAGCCTTATCCTCGGGAACGGTGCTCACCACCTTGCCTTTCTTGAACAGGGCCACTTTCCCCTTGCCTCCAGCAATCCCTATATCGGCCTCCCGTGCTTCACCCGGGCCGTTGACCACGCACCCCATTACCGCCACCTTCAGGGGATAATCGATCCCTTCAAGTTCCTCCTGCAGCCTTTCAGCCAGGCGTATCAAGTCGATATTGCACCGCCCACAGGTGGGGCACGATATTATCTCGATGCCGTATGCCCTCAGCCCAAGGGCCTTCAATATCTCGCGCCCCACCCTTACCTCTTCAATCGGCGAGGCTGTAAGTGAGACCCTCAAGGTATCGCCGATGCCCTCGGCCAGCAAGGTGCCAATCCCGATGGCCGACTTTATGGTTCCCGAAAAGGTGGTCCCTGCCTCTGTAACTCCAAGGTGTAGCGGATAATCCACCCGCTGGCTCATCAGGCGGTAAGCCTCTATGGTCTTCATAACGCTGGAAGCCTTGAGCGAGATCACGATATTCTCGTATCCCAGTTTTTCCAGTATGGCAACGTGTTCCAGAGCGCTTTCCACCATGGCTTGCGGCGTATTGCCGTATCTGTCCAGTATCTCTCTGCTCAAGGACCCAGAGTTTACGCCAATCCGTATGGGTATGCCTCTTTCCCTGGCGGCCGAAACCACTTTCTGCACCTCGCTGTAACCACCTATATTGCCCGGATTGATCCTCAGCTTATCGACGCCCTTTTCGATGGCAGCAAGCGCTAAGCGGTAGTCGAAGTGTATGTCGGCAACCAGGGGGATGTCGGTGACCTTCTTGATCTCCTCGATGGTATGGGCACACGCCTCATCAAACACGGCCAGCCTCACTATGTCACACCCGGCCGCTTCCAGCTCAAGCACCTGTTTTATGGTGGCATCCACATCCCTGGTATCAGTATTGGTCATGGACTGCACCGAAATGGGGGCATCTCCCCCTATCTCAATCCTTCCTACCTTCACTTTTCTGGTCTTACGCCTTTCCATGATCTTTCACCGCCAAAACAATAGTTGGATATAATACACGCGCAATCCCTGGCTCATCTCATTATGTCCTGATAGGTCACCAATACCATAAGGAGTATGAGCACCACAAATCCTATGAAGTGGATGAACCCTTCCTTCTCGGGCTCAAGGGGTTTACCTCTTACCCCTTCAATCAAAAGCAGCGCAAGTCGCCCGCCGTCCAGCGCAGGGAAGGGAATCAGGTTTATAATCCCCAGGTTCAAGGTTATGATTACCGCCAGGCTCAAAAGCTGCTGCATCCCGGCTTGAACAGCCTTGCCTATCTCGCCTACAATGCCTACAGGACCCATGACCTCATTTAGCCCCTGGCCCCTGAATATGAGAGCCCTCAGCATATCCACCATTAAGAACATTATCCTTCCTGCCTGATTAAAAGCCAGGCCTATGGATGGCATCAGGCCGTAACGCCTAATCCGCCCAAAAACTATCCCTATCACATACGAATCGCTTTGCTCGCTGTACTCTGGTACCAGCTTCACGCTTATATTTTCCCCATCTCTGCGCACGACTATTTCTAGCTCATTACCACCTTTTTGCCTTATGGCATTACGTATAGCTTCAACTGCTTCCTGTGCTTGAAGGCCCTCCACCGATACGCCGTCTACCTGGATGATCCTGTCGCCCGGCATGAGCCCTGCCCTGTCGGCCGGGCTGTCTTCTACCACTTCTAAAATCTCGGGTACCACCTCATATATACCGTAGCTCATATAAAACACGGTCAGGAGCACCACGGCCAGCAGTATATTCATGGCGGGCCCTGAGACTATGACCGCCATACGCTTCCACAGGCTGGCATTGTTGAAGGCCCGCGGATCGTCCGACTTTTCATCTTCGCCGAGAAATTTCACATACCCACCTATTGGCAGGGCCCTTACCGAAAATTGCGTGCCTTTCCTGGAAAAGCCAAACAGTTTAGGTCCCATCCCAATGGAGAATTCCTCAGCATGTATGCCCACCAGGCGTCCAGCCAAAAAATGGCCCAGCTCGTGGACCATGATGAGAATTCCAAAGAAGATTAGAGCAACCACTAATGTTAACATACTCCACCTACCTCTTTTTTTACATCAATTGTCTGCGTATGCTGTGGTCCACCCTCAAAATGGTATTGAGGTCAGGGTTTTGAATGGCCTTATGGGACTTCATGGCCTGTTCTATCATTACAGGGATTTCCATGAAGGAGATTTCACCCTTGAGGAATTTCTCGACAGCTACCTCATCGGCAGCGTTCAATACAGCAGGCATGGTACCCCCTATTTCCAGCGCTTTATAGGCCAGTGCAAGGCAGGGGAACCTATCAAAATCGGGCATCTCAAAGGTAAGAGGTTCCATAGCGGCAAGGTCTAACCCCCCAATGGTAGACTCGAGCCGCTCGGGCCAGGATAAGGCATACAGTATGGGCAGGCGCATGTCGGTCTTGCCCATCTGAGCTATTATGCTGCCATCGATATACTCCACCATCGAGTGTACAATGCTCTGAGGATGGATGACCACCTTAATCTGCTCTATGGATAGGCCAAACAACCAATGAGCCTCTATCACCTCAAGCCCCTTGTTCATCAGCGTAGCGCTGTCTATGGTAACCTTTTTGCCCATCTTCCAGTTAGGATGATTCAACGCTTCATTAACTGTAACGTGCCGCAGGTCTTCCTTTGTGTAATTTCTAAACGGCCCTCCCGAAGCTGTAAGGTATACCCTGTTTATCCTTCTTGGGTCATCGCAGCCGGCCATGCACTGAAATATGGCTGAATGCTCGCTGTCCACCGGTATGATTCTACTCCCCGACTTTCGAGCGGCCTCCATTACAAGATGGCCACCGGCCACCAGTGACTCCTTGTTTGCCAGCGCAACGTTTTTGCCAGCCTCTAGAGCTGCTATAGTTGGCTCCAATCCCGCAATCCCCACTACCGCCACCAGGACCAAGTCCACCTCCGGCAAGGTGGCAAGTTTAACCAGGCAGTCTTTCCCAGATATAACCTCTGTATCGCTCAAACCGTAATTTCCAAACTCCCTAGCGCTCTCAGTATCCACTATCCCAACATAAGAAGGATGGAATGCCTTCACCTGCTGTGCCAACAACTCAACGTTTCGGTTGGTGGTCAACGCAACAACTTCGAAATTCTCGGCATATTGATATATTACATTCAGCGCTTGCTGGCCTATAGATCCGGTCGAACCCAGTATTGCGATTCTCTTCTTCATCTTTGACCTCCATCTATCCCTTCTGTACTCTTAAGGTTTACCATAAATGCATACATTATGTAAATGTAGACGATTTAATTTAAGAATAGAAGATAATATAAGTACACAATCGGCACAGTAAATATAATGCTGTCAAATCGATCCAGTATTCCGCCATGCCCTGGCATAATACGCCCAAAATCCTTTATATTGCAAAACCTCTTGATGCTAGAGGCCGATAAATCCCCCATCTGCGATGTTATACCACACAGCAGGCTGATGATGGCATAATGAAGGTATC
This sequence comes from Caldicoprobacter oshimai DSM 21659, assembly GCA_000526435.1. GTDB lineage: Bacteria > Bacillota > Clostridia > Caldicoprobacterales > Caldicoprobacteraceae > Caldicoprobacter > Caldicoprobacter oshimai. The sequence continues at coordinate 198,564 of JAGB01000001.1, read as the reverse complement.
CTATCTCAACCTTATAAAAATGAGTGAAAACCATCCCTACTAAAATGCCTATTATCAGGCTCCCTAAAATGCCACCTATGCTACCTTCAACAGTTTTTTTAGGGCTGATCCTTGGACACAGCTTATTCTTCCCCAGCGCAAGCCCGGTGAAATATGCAAACGTATCTGTAGCCCATGTGGCAAACAGAGTAAATATCAGCAAATATTTACCATACGTATCAGCATCATATAATAAGATCAAATACATAAAGGCCATGCCAGGGTATATACATCCAAAAACCGTCAAACAAGCATCCAAGAAATTCAAGCGCGGAAATACCACTGTAAGGAATAGACAAAAAAAAGCAGCCAGAAGGGCACCTAACAAAATAGTATGAGAGTCATTTGAATACAGGGTGATAAACCAAAACAGCAGCGAAATAAACAAATAGCCTACCCAGGAAAGGGGATTGTATCCTCGGTGGCGCACAGCGGTATAGAACTCGTGCATCCCGATCAATGATATGACCAAGACCGACAGGTCTAAAAACCAGCCTCCTACGTAAAAGGCCAATATCAAATACGCAATGCCTATTGCTGCGCTGGCTATTCTTAAGATCAGCATTTACAATCCGCCCTCTCATACATCAAGGCCGCCATACCGCCGTTGACGCCCCTGATACTCCATAATCGCTTCTAGGTAGGCCTTCTTATCAAAATCTGGCCAGAGAACATCGGGCGCTGTGAACACCAATTCGGTATATGCAACCTGATACAGCAAAAAATTGCTCAACCTGAATTCTCCGCTGGTCCGGATCAAAAGGTCGGGATCAGGGATATTTGCTGTGTACAGGTAGCTGCTGAAAAGCCGTTCGTCGATGTCATCTATTGAGATCTTCTTGTCCAACACATCCCTTGCTATGGCTTTAGCCGCTCGCACGATCTCGGCCCTTCCGCCGTAGTTCAGGGCTATATTCACGTTCAATCCGGTATTGTTCTTTGTAAGCTCTACCGCCTTGGCGATTTCCCTCTGAGCAACAGTGGGAAACGCCTCAACCTGTCCCAATACGGAGATTTTGACATTGTTTGAATTAAGTTCCCTGATTTCCCTTCTCAAATACTCCACCAGCAACGACATTAAAGCATCAATTTCCGAGGCAGGCCTTTTCCAGTTTTCAGTCGAAAAGGCATACAGCGTCAGATACTTTATCCCCAGCTCGTCGCTGGTCTTTATTACCTCTCTGAGAGCTTCCACACCCTGCCTGTGACCCGCCACCCGAGGGAGTCCCCGCTTGGTGGCCCATCTGCCGTTCCCATCCATGATTATGGCCACATGCTGCGGGAGCGGCTTGCTCTTTACCTGCTCCATCAAGGCAGATAGATCCGCTTCATTGGTATTCCTTTTACTTGTAAACATTTAATGCCTTATCCTTCCTCCTCTTACACAAGCTGTAATGATTAAAAATCACGAGGGCAGTCCTTAAAAGAGGAAACAACCAGCTCAATCTGCCCATTTTCCACAATCCTTTGGCGAATAACCCTCTCCTCCACATTGCAGCCCTGTTCAAGGCCTTTCGATGCTGGTGGGAAATACCTCACTATCCTGGGAGTAGCACACAGACCGCTTTCCTCCAGAATCTGAAGTGCATCCTGAAGATTTAACCCTACCAAATCAGGTACGCCCATCTATACCTCCATGATCTCCTGTTCCTTTTCCTTGACTATCTCGTCGATCTTCTTTACGTATTGATCAGTCAGCTTCTGAATCATGTCCTCGCCGCTCTTTAAGTCGTCCTCGCTTATCTCAGCGTTCTTCTTCATTTTCTTGAGCTGTTCATTTGCCTCGCGCCTTATCGAGCGCACAGCTATTTTAGCCTCTTCGCCGTACTTTCTAACGAGTTTAACCAGTTCCTTCCTGCGCTCTTCAGTCAACTCGGGAAATATAAGGCGTATAACCTTGCCGTCGTTGCTAGGCGTGACCCCCAAATCCGACTTCAATATCTCTTTTTCCACAGCAGGTATCATCTTGGTATCCCACAGCGATATGACCAGCATTCGAGGTTCGGGTGCCGTGATATTTCCAAGCTGATTGATGGGAGTAGGTACGCCATAGTAGTCCACCACTATGCGCTCGAGAATCTTTGGATTGGCTCGACCTGCCCGTATCCCTACTAGCTCCTTTTTCAATACTTCCACCGATTTGGCCATCTTAGAGCTGGCTTGGTCATGTACATCTTTAATACTGGGATTCATACCATCTACCTCCTCAACTCACCTATTATTGTACCTACTTTCTTGCCCAAAACGGCAGCTTTTATGTTTTCCTGGTTTTCCAGTCCGAATACTATAATAGGGATTTTATTGTCCATACAAAGCGAGATAGCTGTGGTATCCATAACGCCCAGCCCTTGATTCAGCACATCGATGTAGCAGATCTCGTCGATCTTCTTTGCATTTGGATTCTTTTTGGGGTCGTCATCGTACACTCCATCGACGTTCTTGGCCAGCAGTATGACTTCGGCTTCTATCTCAGCTGCCCTGAGAGCGGCGGTAGTATCGGTAGAAAAGTAAGGGTTGCCAGTACCGCAGGCAAATATCACTATCCTGCCCTTTTCCAAATGCCTTATTGCCCTCCGACGTATATATGGCTCAGCTATCTGCCTCATCTCAATGGCGGTCTGCACCCTGGTCTGTACATTCTTGCTCTCCAGCACGTCTTGAAGCGCCAGTGCGTTTATTACTGTTGCCAACATCCCCATGTGGTCGGCTGTTGTCCTGTCCATGCCTACGCCGTCTCTGCCTCTCCATATGTTGCCTCCACCGACCACGATAGCCACCTCTACCCCCATCTTTTGTACCTCTATTACCTGATCAGCGATCAGATTCAAAACTTCCCGGTCAATTCCAAACCCTTTTTTACCGGCCAATGCCTCTCCGCTTATCTTTAGAACGATCCTTTTGAATATCGGCTTTTCCATTAAAGAGTACCTCCATCTTTTAATATAATTCTACACTCAAGCGACATATCCTCTTTTTCGGCATAACAAAATTTAAATTAATTTTTCCCAAAAAAAGAGAACACGTATGTGTTCTCTTTTTTAATCGCCCTTCATCTGTTTTGCGACCTCTTCTGCGAAATTGTCTTCCCGCTTTTGAAGGCCTTCGCCTAATTCAAACCTTACAAACCGTCGAATCCTGATATTCTCGCCCAGCTTGGATATCATCTCCATAACCAGGTCCTGAACGGTCTTATCAGGATCTTTCACAAAAGGCTGCTCCAAAAGGCATACCTCTTTGTAGAATTTGCTGATCCTGCCCTCTACTATTTTATCGATAACCTTTTCTGGCTTACCCTCATTTAAAGCCTGAGCTCTCAATATCTCCTTTTCCTTCTCTATTACTTCCTGTGGCACTTCTTCCCTCGACAGGTATTGTGGATTGGACGCTGCTATATGCATTGCAACGTCGCGCACAAAAGTTTTAAACTCGTCAGTCTTTGCCACAAAATCGGTCTCGCAATTTACCTCGACCAGTACGCCGATCCTTCCTCCAAAATGTATATACGCATCCACCAAGCCTTCAGCAGCAATACGCCCCGTCTTTTTAGCAGCTGCCGCAAGGCCCCTTTCACGGAGCAGCTCAATAGCCTTCTCCATATCGCCGTTTGCGTCCTGCAATGCCTTCTTGCAGTCCATCATTCCACATCCGGTTCGTTCTCTCAACTCTTTTACCATCGAAGCAGTTATAGCCATACTAACTCCTCCATTTCTTATGTAGTGTAGCTTTGCCCTGTCTCTCCATAGGAGCAAAACGCTTCTTTACTCAAACCCCCAAACTTCTATGTAAGCCATCGAAAAGAAAGGGAAAGATAACGGTCAACCCTTCTCTTCCCCTTTTATTCCTCCTGAGCAGTAAATTGTTCGCCCTGACGTCCTTCAAGAACGGCATCGGCTATCTTAGATGTTATCAATTTGATGGCCCTTATGGCATCATCGTTGCCAGGAATTACATAGTCTATCTCGTCAGGGTCACAGTTGGTGTCCACTATAGCCACAATAGGAATGCCCAAAATCCTGGCCTCTCTCACCGCAATGTGTTCCTTTTTAGGGTCCACGATGAATACAGCACCCGGCAGCTCCCTCATTTCTTTGATGCCGCCCAAATTCTTCTCCAGCTTCTCCTTTTCTGCACGAAGCTTTATAACCTCTTTTTTGGGCAGCACATCAAACATCCCGTTGGCTTCCATCTCCTCAAGCTCTTTAAGGCGCCTTATCCTCTGGCTGATGGTTGTGAAATTGGTCAACATACCGCCCAGCCACCTGTGGTTTACGTAGAACATGCCACACCTTTTGGCTTCGGTCTCAATAGACTCCTGGGCCTGCTTTTTGGTGCCCACAAACAACACGCCTTTGCCTTCAGCAGCCACCTCACGAACGAAGTTATAGGCCTGCTCCAGCATCTTGACGGTCTTCTGCAGGTCCAGGATATATATGCCATTCCTCTCGGTGAAGATGTATGGAGCCATCTTGGGATTCCAACGCCGGGTTTGATGCCCAAAGTGAACACCTGCTTCCAAGAGCTGCTTCATATTGATAACTGCCATGACTTTCACCTCCTCAAAGTTATGCCTCCCCCTCCCTCATCTCAATTGACAACCAGCTTCCTGGCACCAGCCAATTGATCAGGAAGAGTGTGTATTTCACCACCTTTAGTAGTATAGCATAAGCCGTTTTTCAATTCAACAACAAATTTCGTGGAATCTCAATTCTCCTTAAGCCCCAAAATCAGCTTTACCTCTCCTTTCCCAATACCTAGCTTCCTGGCTATTTCCTCCTCCGTGCTACCGCTCTTGTGCATGAGTATGACAGCCTTGCGCTTGTCGTTATAACCTCCACCAATATTTTGTCTTAAACTTTCGTTTGAATTTCGTGGCTGACCCACAGATTTTAAACCCTCGTTGCCAGGCAGCGAACTTACCACTTCAGGAAAGGCACTGTGAAGTATGTCCTCCACAGCCTGATACAATTCATACAGCCTTTTCTCCTTCTCTTCCAACCGCTTTTCCAGCTCAAAAAGGTATAACCTGTCCTTTCTCGTTTGCCAGAATATTACAAACAAGAACAGTATGCCCGCGAGAAGGAACATCAAACCCTCGCTCATACTATTCCCCCTTTAGATTCTGATGTCGATACTGAGCCCTTTATCGCTCTCCTTTATCTCAACCTTATTGCTTGAAGCAGTTCCATTGCATTTTTTATCTTTAACCGGATCAGATCTGGTGTACCTGGAATGGCGCTGACGTCTGTCATGTTCCTTGTCAATCCTTTTATGATATACATGTCCAGTTGGTACCACCTGCCGCTGGGCGCTATCGATGACCTGTTGAAACTCTCGGGTATTGGTAAACTGATGTATGTTGACCTTCTGGTTTTGAAAGTCGGCCTCTTTTGTGTATTCGTTTGCCCTTTGTATGCTCATTTGAATGTCTATCGGTCGCACCGACACGGGCCTCTCTCCTCTCACCCTTCATATGTAACAAAGCGTATTTCCCCTTCATCCCGCAAAAAGGTCACGTATTTAATGGGGTCCTTTATGTTAAGGGTTGACTGGCCGATGGTTATAGACACGCCGGGGTACACTACTTTTTTCACATGAACCTTGCCCTGTGCACCCCTTAAAAACGCCTCTTCCAGCTCAAAAAGCCGCGCCTTAATAGTCGGGATCTTTACGCTGTACTCATTTCTCACCCTCAGCGCTTTTTGCTTGATGATCAGCTTATCCGGAGGCAATCTACCGCTTGATTCCATTTTGCTTAAGACCGCCAGCACCTGTTCGACCTTCTGCTGCTCTTTTTCCAACCTCTGCAGCTCTCCCTTGAGTTCTTCATATTCCTGCCTGATTTCGGGACTTACTCCCACCTCCAGAATAGTAGCGGTGGCCATGGGCGAACCTATCGTAGAAGCTGATATACCCAAAACCGCGTGCACCCTGCCACCTACTATCAACGCACGTTTGCCTATCAGCCTGACATACTGCCCGCTGACGACATTGCTGTGCATTATTACCCCAGCGGTAACATCTCCTTTGGCATACACGTTACCGTTTTCTATAAAGCGCGCCGTCACACTGCCTCCTGCCCGAATTACCCCCTTCTTCATTCCCTGCAAACCCTTCCTCAACACAACATTTCCTTCTGCAATCAGCGTTGCCCCTTCCACCACACCTCTTACTTCTATACTGCCCCCGGCTCTCACCTCAAACCCCGACAGAACGTTCCCGTGTATGATGACGCTACCCACAAAATTTATATTACCTGTGGAGTTGTCCACATTGTTTTTAACCTCGTGCACGCTGTACACATGCACTCTGCCGCCTATCATCTCCACCTTTCCATCGATGGCTGCCAGAAGCTTTAACCCGTCGTCCGAGACCACGACATTCTTGCCTGCAGGTAAAGCTAAAGGTTTCCCGGGTTTTGCGGGCACTGTAGTTCCCCGCACCGTCTTTCCGTCAACACCCGGCGTGGGAGGAGTCAGCGTCACCAGTACCTGGCCCTTGGCCACATTTTCGATATTGTCCAACGAATGATAATTGACTGTCCCATCTTCCCTGATTTCAGGCTTTGATTTCTTTTCCGGATTAAAATGATACGTAAGCCTGGCATCCTCTCCATCCTGAGGCGGCTGCCCCCGAGCAACGATTACCTCTTGACCGTACCTGCGGCTGTTCAGTGCCTGGCGTATGGCATCCTCGTCGATGCCGTACACCACCCCCTTATCCTTCAAAGCCTGCACCACATCCTGATACGTCAGCAACCTTCCGCCCTCGGGCGGCAACAGCATGATGGTGGCCTGCATCCCATCCTGCGATATATACACAAACACCTCTTCGTCCACCGGTAACTCGGGCTGTAGTTCTGCAATCTTAACAGGGCGGCCGGGATTTATATACATGGCCTGGGCCACGGCATCGGCCTTTAACCCCTCGATCCTTTTTCTCCTCAAATGATGCATAATGGTCTCTTCGTCCGATTTTGTAAACTTTGAAGGGGGAATGAACACCGTAAGGTATACCCCGTCTTCTTTGTATTCCAAAGCAAAGCTTTGAGGGGGACGTTTGCCCTGACTCTCCTCCGCCTGCTGGCTTTCCTCCTCTACATAAAGCAGCAGCTTGTACGGCTTGACCACTATCCCCATCATGGTTTTGCCTTCCTGAATGACCTCAACCTTTGCCTTTCCCGGTTCTGTACCAAGAGCCTTGAGGCCTCTTTCTAGGGCAGCGTTATAGGTGCTCCCCTCCACTATGACCTCCCGTCTCATGCCAATTCTCCTTCCAATAAATCGTTCTTGAGCCTGCTGAGCTTATTTTTAAGCTTAAGCAACGCCCTGGTATGAAGCTGCGAAACCCTTGACTCTGAAATGCCAAGGACCATACCAATCTCCTTCAGCGTTAGCTCTTCGAAATAATACAGGCTTATGACCATTCTTTCCCTTTCAGGCAGTTCATCGATGGCTTTTGCCAGATAGCGCTTGAGTTCATTTACCTGCACCGCATGCTCGGGATCGCCATATTGGCTGGAAACTGTCAGAGAATTGGCAACCTCATAGAGCTGTTCTTCCAGCGACACCACAGCAAAAGAGTGCACCTCTACCATCGTCCTTCTAAGCTCCTCAACCGAGACCCCTAGGGTCTGGGCTATCTCCTGATCGCTTGCGGACCTACCCAACTCTTTTTCAACCGCATGAATTGCCTCGCTGAGCTGCTTGGTCTTTGTGCGTAGCGAACGAGGCACCCAATCCTGTTTGCGCAGCTGATCTATGATAGCACCCTTTATTCTAAATGTCGCATAGGTCTCAAACTTAACGTTTCTTGTCGGATCATACTTTTCAATCGCATCGATCAGCCCAAGGATTCCGTAGCTCAACAGATCTTCCATATCCAAGGAAGGATTAGAGAGATTTGTATGGATCAGCCTGGAGACCACACGCTTTACCAGATAGCTGTATTTGAGTATGAGTTCATTCCTCGATTCTATTTTGTTGTGCTTTTTATAGTCGGTCCACAGATTTTGGAGATCGGTCGCAGTCGCCCTTTTAGACATATCCCTCTCCTCATCTTTATAATATCTTTACGCCGTGACCGATAGTTTTGACCACCAAAATGCCGTTTTTTGCGTGAAGCTCGATGGTCCTACCGTAGTTGCCACCGGTATCCTGGGCAATAATGGGTATATTGTGCTGCCGTAACACATCAATGGTGGCTTGCACGTTCCTCTCACCGATATTCAAAATCTCGCTGGCATTTCCTTTAAACGAAAACATCTGAGCCCCTCCCGCGATTTTTGCGGTTATACACTTCCTTTGAGCATCCATCTTCATCATTAGTTCAAGAAGGTACTCAACCGCTGTATCGACAAACTTGGCCTTGTTTTGATTGTTCTTTATGAGCTTGCTTGAAGGCAGCATTATATGAGCAAGCCCGGCCGTCTTGGTGGTCTTGTCATATAGCGCAATTCCCACGCACGAGCCCAAACCCAGAGTAATGAGAATACCGTCCCCTACAATAACCTTTAAATCAGCCATGCCAACCTTGACTATCCTGTCCATTTACACAACCCCTAAAGCCTTTAGAATAAGGGGAAAAGATTCCATATCAGGTATAACTATAAAATGGCTTCTGAACCGTTCAGTTCCGTTTATAAGGTCGGTCTCGATAAACATAGCCTTATCGCTGGTCTGACCAAATTTAATCATGGGAACACTGAGTATGGCCCCCAGCATATCGCACGCGAAATACGGAACGGACGGCTTTATAGTAAGCCCAGTAAACGACGATATGGCTCCCAGATAGGCAGCCGTGAGTATGTTTCCAAGCTCCTCCAGAGCCGATATTTCAATCTCCGAAAAATCCCTTTTTAAGCCATCACTGCAAGCATTTCCCAGCAACAAGGCAGTAATATGTTTGGCCGAGATAACATCCAGCACCAATAGAACAGTGCCGCATATATCGCCGCTGAACTCCAGATATATGCCCACCACCGGAGTTTCTGCCCCGCCCATTATGTCTTCCACATCTTTAAATTCGGCTATCTTTACCTCGGGAACGTTCATGTCGATTCGCCTGTCGAGCATTTTTGAAAGGGAGGTAGCGGCATTACCTGCACCGATTGTGCCTATTTCCTTCAATATGTCCAGATGTAGAGAACTCAAGTTATCAAAAGAAAATGACATTGATATTGCACCCCTGCTCTCCTTTCAGTTTAACAGCAATTCCAATGTACGGGGTATATCCATCACCATAACAGGCTTATCTCCAAGGTTTATAAGCCCAGAGATGACCCCTTTTCTTTTTCCATCTAGAGCTTCCACACCCCATTGTACCTTATCATTGGGTACGTTCAAGATTTCGGTTACCCGGTCAACTATCATCCCTATCCGGTACTCGTTGTGCCGAACTATTGCCACCCGCGTCGCGTCGGTAAGAGGTATTTCTTCATAGCCCAGCACTCGCCTTGCGCTCATCACCGGTATCACATCGCCCCTCAAGTTGATAACCCCCAACACCTCATAGGGGCTGTGTGGAACCCTGGTTATCTGGGCCATCCTCTCTATCGACTCCACAAACAGCACATCTACGGCATATATCTCCTCATCTATCTCAAAAACTATGTATTGCTTAAGCTCGCTGCTTTTAGGCAACTTCATAACCCCCTCTTCAAATCAGATGGTTTACATCCAGGATGAGCGCCACCCGTCCATCCCCCAAGATGGTGGCCCCTGACACAATCTTTATTTTGGACAGCGCTTTGCCCAGCGGTTTAATCACTATTTCCTGTTGACCTATCAGCTCACCCACAGACAGCGCGGCCAGCCTCTCTCCTTTCTTCACTATCACCACGGTGACCAACTCTCCCGATTCAACCTGCTCATCAGGGCATTCAAGTACCTTTGCCAGTCGAATGAAGGGTGTCAGCAAACCACGATAATCGATGAATTCTTTTTGGCGCACCAGCTTTATAGCCCCGGCCGGCACTTTCAATATCTCTTTGATGGAACCTATGGGTATTGCATAAACCTCCTGCCCCATAGAGACAAGCAAAGCCTGGATGATGGACAGGGTAAGCGGCAAACGTATTATAAACCTTGTTCCCTGCCGCGGCCGGCTGTCTATGTCAATCACACCGCCCATGGACTCGATTTTGGTTTTGACCACATCCATTCCAACGCCCCGCCCCGAGATATCGGTCACCTTTTCTGCCGTGCTGAACCCGGGTTCAAATATAAACTGCAATATCTCCTGCTGGCTTAAGCTTTCAGCTTCCTCGCGGGATACTAGATTTTGCTGTATAGCATGCTTTAAAACCTTATCTATATCTATACCTCTCCCGTCGTCGCTGACCTCTATCACCACGTTATCTCCATCATGATAGGCTTTCAGCTCGACAGTCCCAACAGGAGGCTTGCCAAGAGCTGCGCGCTCTTGAGGAGGCTCTATACCGTGGTCAATGGCATTTCTGATAAGGTGTATAAGCGGTTCCCCGATTTCATCGATGATGGTCCGGTCAACCTCGGTTTCGGCTCCCAATATGTTGAGCTTAACTTCCTTACCCGTACTCCTGGACAGGTCACGAACCGTTCTGGGGAAACGCTCAAACACGGTCTGTATGGGAATCATCCTTACCTTCATAACAGCATCATGAAGCTCGCTGGTCACCCGGCCCAGATACTCAACCGACTCAGCCATTGCCGCTGTATTGTCATACTGTTGCATGTCCTGGATGCGGTTTTTAATGATGATCAGCTCGCTGACCAGGTTCATAAGCCTGTCCAGCCTTTCGATGTCAACCCTTATGCTCCTGCCGGTCGCTTTGGATAGCCTGTCCTTTATTTCTAGTGTAGCCGCCCTGTCTGTACCCTGCGGTTGAGGTTTCCGGTTCTCGCTCTGGTTACGGCTTTTTATGTCATCTGGCTGAATCTCCCTTATGTCGATGCTTTCTATCTCTGAAATGCTGTCCAACTCTTTCTTTATGGTATCAAGCTCGGCTTTGCATACCGCCACCACAGAGAAAGATAGACCAAACTTTTCCTCCTCGATGTCCTGAGCCGACGGATGGGAATGAATTATATGGCCAAAGTTTTCGATGGCTTTAAAGACTATGTACGCCCGGGCTGCCTTCATGAGGCAGGACTCTTTGAGCTTTACCTCTATGTAATAAGGCGTAAACCCGTTTTTCACAGCCTCGTCTATCACATGAAAATGATGCTCGTCGAGGGACAAGCCTTCTTTATCGGGTTTGCGTGCGCTTTGGCCTGAATCCTTGCTATCTGTACCATCTACAAAGCCTTGAAGTTTTGCCTTTATATCACTTATGTCCAGCGGGTTTTCCATGCCCCTCTGTACAATGTCCTGAAGCAGTCCTTCAAGGATATCCAAAGCCTCAAACAGCGCATCCATGATATCCCCATTGACGCTCATATTACCCTTTCTAATTCTGTCCAGCACGTTTTCCATGCCGTGGGCCAGGTCTGCCATGGTCTTAAAACCCATGCTGCCAGCCATGCCCTTCAATGTATGGGCCGATCGAAATATCTCGTTTATCACTTCCGTATTATCTGGCTGCTGCTCCAGCACAAGAAGGTTGTTATTCAGGTTTTGAAGATGCTCCTTGCTCTCCTCTATGAATAACTCCATATACTGCGCGTTATCCATTGAATTTACACCCCCAATTCCTTTGCTTTGCACAAGGCCTTACCACTGAGTGCACACTTTTACGGCAATACCTTCAATAAGACTATATGAGCCCTTTAGCCCTTAACTTGCGCTGCTGCTGAAATATGAATTGAATCAGCCTGTCTCGCTCGGCTTCCAAAATATCGACAAATTTAATCCCCACTTCAAATTTGTAGTTACCCTCCACACAGGGAACAACCCTCACCACCACGCCTTTTAACTCCAGGTTGTCTCTCTCCCCAATGGGGATTTGGCATTCCACCTGCTGACCGGGCTCAAGCTTCTCATCAGTCAAAAGCCGTATTCCACCGCCGCTTATATCTATGGTATGGGCTTTAATATAACACGGCTTATCATATGTGAAATCCTGCTCAACCACCCGAAAGAGCACAGACAGATTTATCTTCAACCTGTAAAAGCTGCGCCTCTGAAGCCTGTGTATCGGTGAGGTTTGCTTGAGACGTATAAGGTGCACTGTATCGGTCCGTTGACGATCGACCACCTCCGCATCAAAATAGAACTGACCCCGCTCGCGGAAGAAGTTTACCCTCACCCTTTGTCCCATACTCAGCACAACTGGTTCCCCTTTTAGCATTGGCATAGTGATCACGATTTCATCCTCCTGGGGAATATCCTGCACCATGCTGAAGCAGGCTTTTTCATCGGCATTCAACCCGTCCTGTACCACCACCTCGATCTTCTCGCCGATGTTTATGATCTCCTTTACAAGCATGACGTCTTTACCATCCTCCTAAAGCGCCTTTCGTTTAGAATTGAACAGCTTAAGAAGCTGGTTTACATACCCTTTAAGCCCCTGCGCCCTGTCATCAGCCTGTAATCCTCCTGCCGCTATGGCCTGGGCCATGCTATACACCTGCCTGGATGCATGGCTTCTGGGATATTCCAGCACAAACGGCTTTTGCCGCTTGGTGGACCTCACCACCGCATCGTCATACAGTATATACCCCAGGGGTTCCAGCTTTACATCCAAGAACCTTTGAGCTACCCTGATAAGCTTGTCCATCACGTCCCTTGCCTCCCGGGCGCTTTCGGCCCTGTTGACCACCAGCCTCAAGCTCATATCCTTCTTTATGTTTACCACCGACTTTACCAGAGCATATGCATCGGTTACCGATGTGGGTTCGGGCGTGGTGATTACAATAGCTTCGTTGGCTGCCAGAATCATCTGAATGACCCTTTCGGAAACCCCGGCTCCGGTATCGATCATTATTATATCTGCCAGCTCATCCAACCGCTCAAGCTGCTTCATCAAGACTTCCATATCCTGGGCGGAAAGGTTGATGAGCTCCCATATGCCCGACCCCCCTGCTATAAATTTAATACCACAGGGGCCCTCGGTTATAACCTCTTCAATCTTCTTTTTATGGGTGATTACGTGGAACAAGTTGTATTTAGGGATCATCCCCAGCATTACGTCTATGTTTGACAGTCCGAAGTCAGCATCTATGATCAAGGTCCTATATCCCATGCTGTTTAAAGCAATAGCGCAGTTGAGGGTGAAATTGGTCTTGCCCACCCCGCCCTTACCGCTGGTTACAGTTATGATACGCGCCTTTTGAGCATAGGCACGCTGCTTTTCTTTTAAGCCCTTCACAATCTGCCTTAACCTTTCGGCCTGATCCATCAAACTTCCACCCTTTTCATAATGCAGGATAACAGCTTGTTTGGATCTGCCACTTCGATATCATCGGGCACGCTCTGGCCGGTAGCAACGTACGACAGCGGCTTGCCGGTGATGTACCGGCAGTTTAATATGATCCCATAGTTAGAGGCCTCATCCATTTTGGTAAAGAGCAGCTTATAATCTGGCAGAAAGCTGTAGCTCTTGATTATATTTAAACACCCAGAATAGCTGGTGTTACAGCTCAACACCAGATAAACCTCATCTGCCTTGCTCAGAGAAATGAGCTCCAGTATCTCCTTCTCCTGCGCCCTGTCCCTGATGCTCTTGCCGGCCGTATCGACAAATATGACGTCCTTATCCCGGTGCTCTTCGAGAGCCGCCACCATTTCCCTGGGCGAATAGAGGATGCTTAAGGGAATCTCCATGATTTCAGCGTATATCTTCAGCTGGTCCACCGCTGCAATCCTGTAGGTATCAGCGGTTATAAGCCCCACCTTCATCTGCTTCTGTATGGAAAATATAGCCGCCAGCTTTGCCAGTGAGGTGGTCTTGCCGACTCCCGTAGGGCCAACGAAAATAACGACTTTACGCCTGCCAGGGGATACCTCCAGCGGCCGTGACGGGCCAATGTATTCCAACAGCACCTGCCTCAAGCACCGCTCAAAGTCAACAGAGCTTCTCTCATGAAGCAAAGCAGCCTTTTCGATGATGCCCTTTGCGATGTCCTCGCTTACCTCATTATTCACCAGCATCTCATAATAAGGTACATATTCCCGCTTTATGCCCGGGCCAACGTTGTTCTCTATTGCCTTAAAACCATTGGCCAATTTATTTAAAAGTTCCCCCATATTCGAGATCTGAGCCTCTAGCTTTTCCAAAACCTTGGTAGCATCATCCTCTTTTGTCGGTGAAGCGTAATTGATCACACTGGCAGGCATCATCCTTTGAGAGTTGAAATTGCCTTTATTTGGCTCATCTACGGCCGCTACCACTTCAATAAGTGGCCTTTTAAACCAGCCAGTTATCCCCTTTTGCCGTATCTTGCGGGTGCTGAGTATAAGGGCGTCCTTGCCCATTTCCTCCTTAACTTTCTGCATGGCTTCCTGAGTGGTATGACCGATGTACCTCTTCACCTTCATATACTTAAGCTCTCACCACCCCGACTGACTGTATCTCGACCGAGCTGTCCAGCTCGTTATATGACAGAACCACTAGGTCGGGCGCTATCTGCTCGGTCAGCTTCTTAAAATACATCCTCACAACCGGTGCGGTCAGCACTATGGGCTGCAACCCCAGGGAAGTAAACTTCTCCAGCTCCTTGGTGAGGTTTTGAAATATTGCATGTGTCTTATTGGGCTCTAGAGCCAAATAAGATCCATGCTCGGTTTGCTGCACGCTATCCATTATGGCCTTCTCCAGCTCGGGAGCAAGCGTCAGCACCTTTGCCTTCTTTTCCGGTATAAACCTCAATGTTATGGTACGGGACAGCGCCTGGCGCACATATTCGGTCAGCATATCAGGGTCCTTAGTGATGTTGCCGTAATCAGCTAGCGTCTCCAAAATGGTAACCATGTCCCGTATGGGAACGTTCTCCTTTATCAGGTTTGCCAGCACCTTTTGAACCTCGCCCAGCGTTAGAGTCTTGGGTACCACTTCTTCGACCAGCGCTGGATACTTCTCCTTTAAGTTGTCCAGCAGGATCTGAACATCCTGCCGATTGATCAGCTCATGGCCATGCCTTTTAATGACCTCTGTAAGGTGGGTCGATATGACGGAGGGCGGGTCAACCACCGTGTAACCCAGCATCTCTGCCTTTTCCCTTTGGTGCTCCTTAATCCACTTAGCTGGCAGGCCAAAGGCGGGCTCCACGGTGTCTATGCCTTCTATGGGCTGCTCGACGGTACCAGGGTCCATGGCAAGCAGGTGGTCAGGCAATACATGCCCCCTGGCCACCTCCACTCCCTTCACCTTTATGACGTATTCATTTGGTTCAAGCTGTATGTTGTCCCTCAGCCTTATGACCGGAACGATGAGTCCCAGGTCAAGGGCCATCTGCCTTCGTATCATGACGATCCTGTCGAGCAAATCCCCACCCTGGTTCACATCTGCCAGCGGTATGAGGCCATACCCAAACTCCACTTCCAGCGGATCGACTTCTAAAAGCTGTATCACGTTTTCGGGCTTTCGCATCTCCTCCAGCACGCTTTCAGAACTGGCCTCTTGCCCAGCAGCCGCCAGGGATACCCTGGAAGCTTGAAGCAGGGTATAACCGAGGTAGGCCATGCCGGCCGCCATTATAAACAGTATCCAGCGCGGAAAGCCTGGTAAAAATCCCATCACAAACAGAAGAACCGACGCCAGTATAAGCACGAGGGGCTGACCGGTTATCTGTTTGAACAGGTCCCGCCCCAGATTGGATTCAGAAGCAGCCCTGGTAACGATGATACCAGTGGCAGTGGAAATGAGCAGAGCGGGAATTTGGCTCACCAGGCCATCGCCTATTGTCAAGATGGTGTAGCGCTCAAGCACCTGTTCAATAGGCATTCTCATCTTGGTCAAACCAATTATTATACCACCGACTATGTTGATAATCGTTATGAGAATTCCAACTATGGCATCACCTTTGACAAACTTGCTGGCACCGTCCATGGCGCCATAAAAATCCGCTTCCTGCTGTATCCTCTGCCTGCGCCTTTTAGCCTCGTTTTCGTCGATCAGTCCCGAATTTAAATCAGCGTCGATGGCCATCTGCTTCCCAGGCATGGCGTCTAGGGTGAAGCGCGCCGCAACTTCTGCTACCCTCTCGGCCCCTTTTGTGATGACGATAAACTGTACGATTATGATGATCAAAAACACAATAGCCCCCATTACCAGGTTGCCCTGCACTACAAAATTACCAAAGGTTTCGATCACCCTTCCTGCCGAGCCTTTACCAAGGATGAGCTTGGTCGATGATATATTGAGCGCTAGTCGGAAAAGCGTGGTAATCAGCAGCACCGAAGGAAAGACTGCGAAATCCAGCGGTTCCTTTATGTAAAGGGTGACAAACAATATAACCAGCGACAACGAAAGGTTTATGGTGAGGAGTATGTCCATCATAACCTCATTCAGTGGAAGGATGATGAGAAGAACGACGGCTACGATTATAAAAGCGATGAAGACGTCGGCAAACTTCAACCCCAAACCTCCCCCTCAAATCCGTTTCCCTTTCATGCTGTACACAAAAGCCAGAACTTCTGCTACCGCCCGAAACAGCTCGGGTGGTATGGCCTGTCCTATCTCGGTGGATTTATATAGCATCTGTGCCAGGGGTTTGTTTTCAACGATATACACGCCGTGCTTTTTAGCAATCTCTTTGATCTTCAATGCAAGATAATCCTGTCCTTTGGCCACCACCACAGGGGCGTCGTGCTCTTTTGGGTCATAGCGCAGGGCTACCGCAAAATGCACAGGGTTGGTTACAACCACATCTGCCTTGGGTATCTCCTGCATCATTCTGCGCAGCCCAATCTGCCTTTGCCGCTCGCGTATCCGCGAGCGGATGAGCGGGTGCCCTTCTACTTCCTTGTATTCATCCTTCAGCTCCTGTTTTGTCATCCTGAGGCTTTTTTCATACTCCCACCATTGATAAAAGTAATCGAACACCGCAAGTACAAGGAATACCACGGCCATCTTTATACCAATATTGAAGACCATATCACCCACAACGATAAAGCTATTTTTGATGTCCCATTTGGCCAGCTGGGCCAGAAACTCCATATCGGCCATGAACTCTTTGTAGGAAATAAATATCACTAGGGCCAACTTCAGCAGTGACTTCAAAAGCTCAACCAGTGTCCTCTTTGAAAATATCCTCTTCAGCCCTTCCAGCGGGTTTATACGGCTCAAATTGGGCATCACTGGCCTGGTGGTA
The DNA here is from genome assembly GCA_000526435.1 of Caldicoprobacter oshimai DSM 21659. Classification (GTDB taxonomy): domain Bacteria; phylum Bacillota; class Clostridia; order Caldicoprobacterales; family Caldicoprobacteraceae; genus Caldicoprobacter; species Caldicoprobacter oshimai. The sequence goes on along the minus strand of JAGB01000001.1, from coordinate 181,297 downwards.
AATATGAATCCCACCTGCCAGTAGTTGATGGCCAGCCCGGCAAGCATGACCAAACCGCACAAAGGGAGCACCGCCAGTGCCACGGTAACCATGATTTCCCTTGCCATTGCCATAACGCCGGTATATGTATAGAGCTGCTCAAGAGCGGTATCGGCATGAAGATATCGATTATACGCCGAATAGAGCTTATCCAGCATAAACGAAGAAGCAAATTTCAAGGCCAACATCCCCACTATGAGGACTACAGCCGAATTGAGCTCGACGCTTTTGAAAACCTGCCCTCTTTCTCTGGCCTCCCTCCTCTTTTTGGGGGTGGCCTTTTCGGTCCTTTCCTCGGCAAAAAGCTGCAAATCTATACGCATCATTGCAGGCTCAGCCCCTGTATTATACTCCTTATCCCTTTAAACATGGAGTTGAATGCACCATCCATCACCCTTATGCATGCCGGTATCATCAAAAACAGTATCAATAATCCCACCAGTATTTTAAAGGGCAAACCGATTACGAATATGTTCATCTGCGGTATCACCCTTACCAGAATGCCGAATACCGCCTCGACCAGCAAAGCCGAAGCTATAACTGGCACTGCCATCTTAAGCCCCAACACAAAGTACTCCCCAAACATTTTGAACAGCGGGACTGCTATATCCCCCGTCAGCACTACCTTCCCCGGAGGCAATGCTTCAAAGCTGTACACCAACAATCTAATAAGGGTGTGGTGTCCATCCATGGCAAAGAACAGCACCATGGCAAGCACGTTGTTGAAATTGCCCACCAGGGGAATCTGAATATTGGTGTGCGGATCCAACACATGCACAATCCCAAAGCCGATCTGGGTATCTATGAGCTGTCCTGCCAGCAAAAAGGCAGAAAAGGCCAGCAACACCAGGTAACCCATGATGAGGCCTATGAGCAGCTCTTTCATGATATAAAACGCCAGCTCAGTATACGAGCTTATATCAATCGGCTGCTCATGTACAGGGTAGCAAACAACTGCAGTATAGGTTAGCGCCAGTATCAAGCCTATAGTAAAGATCGCAGGAACGTTCCTCCGCCCAAACACTGGCGACATGAAAAACATACCGGATATCCTCGCCAACACCAGAAGCACGGCATCAAAGTTCAAAAGGATCTGCCTCAGCACACCCAGCATTTCCAGTTCACAACCCCAATATGGTATTTATGCTGTTATAAAGCTTCAGCGTGAAATTTACTATGGTCTCCAGAAGCCACGGACCAAAGATGATGAGGGCCACAGCCACCGCCAAAATCTTGGGGATGAAAACTAGGGTATGCTCGTTTATTTGCGTGATGGCCTGAAAGATGGCCACAACAAGCCCCACCACCAGGCCCAGCCCCAGCATGGGCGCCGACAGCAGTATACCCGTGTATATCGCCTGTTGTGCCAGCGTTATTATCTCCCTCTGGCTCATAGCACCACCACTCCTTATCTGAACCCCGTCACCAGATTTTTAATGACCAGGTCCCACCCATCCACCATTACGAACAGCAGGATCTTGAGCGGTAAAGAAATCATGACGGGAGGCAACATCATCATGCCCATCGACATAAGCGTGCTAGCAACCACCATATCCACGATGATGAAGGGTATGTATATCAAAAACCCGATTTGGAAAGCCGTCTTAAGCTCGCTGGTTATAAACGCGGGTATGAGCACATGGGTGGGAATATCGTCGTAGGTCTCAGGCTGCTCCTGGCCTGAAAGCTCCAAAAACAACAGCAGGGTCTTCTCCCGCGTCTGCCTTAGCATAAACTCCCTTATAGGCTTCATGGCCCGCTGAGCGGCAGTTTGCTGGTCTATGCTCCCCTCCAAATAGGGTTGAAGGGCCTGGTCATTTATCTGGGAGGCAATGGGTGCCATCACAAAAAAAGTGAGGAAAAGGGCTAGTCCTATCAAAACTTGGTTGGGCGGCGTCTGCTGGGTTCCCAAGGCATTTCTCACAAACGCCAGCACAATTATTATGCGTGTAAACGCCGTCATCATGATGAGAATAGAAGGCGCCAATGCCAATACTGTCAGTATACCCAATATCTCTAAACTATCCACCACATCCTGGGGGGATTGTGCTGCCTCCACCTCTAAACGGGGAATGGGGATAGAGGGCTGAGCAAAAACCCTTTGGGCATATGTAATAGATGATAAAGATATCAGTACGGCAAATAGCACAAACCTAAAAAACCACTTTTTAGCCATCCCCATTCGCCTCACCTTTAAACCTTTTCTTCAGATAATCTCCCAAAACATTGGTAAAAGAACTGGTTCCTTGTTCGGGATGAAGCGGTACCAATTCTTGCTCGGATATTTGTCCTAAAAATTCCATATTTTGTCCAGTAATGCCTACTACGTAGTATTTACTCCCCACCTGTATGATGCACACCCACTTATCCCTTCCCAAAAAGATTCGGTCAATCACCCTTATGTATTTGCTGCTTGTATAACCGGCAAACTTTGTACCGACAAACCGCGCTGTCAAATAGGCGAGGATCAACACGCCTATAAACGCCATTAAAATAGCTATTGCATGCAGTACCTCATTCATCTTTCACTCATCCAATGATCTTTTTAACGGCCTCAATGACTCTCTCGGCCTGAAAAGGCTTGACCACAAAGTCCCGTGCCCCTGCCTGTATTGATTCGATCACCATGGCCTGCTGTCCCATAGCAGAACACATCATTATCTTTGCATCTGGATTTATCTTTCTGATCTCCCGAACCGCCTGGATGCCGTCCATCTCGGGCATGGTAATATCCATAATTACCAGATCGGGCTGAAGCTCTTTGTACTTTTCAACAGCCTTCAAACCATTTTCAGCCTCCCCTGCTATCTCGTACCCATTTTTGGTCAGTATATCCTTGAGCATCATGCGCATGAATGCGGCGTCATCGACCACCAAAATCCTTTTTCCCATAACCATCCTCCCTTTTTTATTATGAATATTATCTTATTTAAGGCTAGATATCCTTTTGGCAGGGTTAATGATATCGGTTATCCTGACACCAAAGCTGTCATCGATTACAACCACTTCGCCTTTTGCGATCACCTTTCCGTTTACCAGCACATCAACCGGTTCGCCAGCCATCTTGTCCAGCTCAATCACCGAACCTGCACTGAGCTCAAGAATTTCCTTGATCAGCTTACGCGTCCTTCCCAGCTCCACAGAGACCTGAAGCGGCACATCCAGTATCAAATCGAGGTTGTTCTTGCCCTCGCTTGACGGCTTTTCCTCCAAAGGCTGGAAGGAAACAGGCTGTACATTAATAGGCTTAGCTTTGGGGGTATTGGAAAAGCCCGTATCGTCCTGTGCCCTGGTCGGGCCTTGTACGATTTGCGATGTGCCCTGCAAGGGAGAACTATCGTTTGATTGCTGATTGTCGGATTGCTGCTCATAACTCCCCAGCAAGTTGTTCAGCAACTCCTTTGCAAAGTCGATTGGCAACAGCTGCATTATGTAGCTATCAATAAGCCCCTCAACCACCATCTTAAAGTTGATTCGGACTATGGGCTGGTCAGATTTAAAAAGGGTATATGGAAAATCGGTACTGAAGTCCATAATAAATGTATTGGGCGGCGATATCAAAATGCTCTTATTGAACATGGTTGACAGTGAGGTACAAGCAGAGCCCATCATCTGATTCATCACTTCACCTATAGCGCTTAAATGCAACTCAGTAATCTCGCCCTCAACATTGGTACCGTCTCCACCCATCATCAGATCAGTGATGACTTTGACATCCTTCTCCTGTATTATCAGGATATTTGTTCCCTCCAGCCCCTCGGTATACTGCACTTCTGCGGCTACGAAAGGAATGGGGTATTGCTTAGCAAGCTCCTGGATAGTGGTTATGGTCACTTCGGGGGTGGTGATTACTACTTTTTTGCCAATTAAGGTTGAAAGGGTAGTTGCAGCTGTGCCCATGCTGATGTTGCCTATTTCCCCCAAAGCATCAATCTCAGCCGAGGTAAGCTGCTGCGACGGTTGCATCACAATAGCTTGGTCCCTCAACAAAGCGTCTATTTCTTCCTGAGACAGCATATCGTTCATGTCCATGGTTCAAACATTTCCTCCTTCTTCGCATATACTGGTAATTTGAACAGCCAAGTTGTGCTTTCTTAGCCCGACAATCCCACAGAACTTTTTCACATCGCCAACATAAACAGCGATATCCTCATCGACCTTCTTATCGAGCTTGATCACATCCCCTTTTTGGAGCTCTATGAGGTCTCTGACAGTGATGCTGGTTTCCCCGAGTACTGCTCTTAATTCAACCTCGGTTGTCTCTATTTGAGAAACTAGTAACTCATACGATTTTCGCTCATTCTCTTCAGTAAACTTTGTAGAAAACCAGTATTTAGAACTCAGCTGCTGTATGATGGGTTCAATCACCAGGTAAGGGATACATATATTCATCATTCCCTCGACGTCTCCAATGTGCGCATCGATGGTGATTATGGCAATGGTCTCGTTTGGCGAAACCAGCTGTGCAAACTGGGCGTTTGTCTCAATGTGCTCCAACACAAACTCGGCATTGACAATGTTAGCCCAGGAGTTGTTCATTAGGGGTAAAAGCTGCTTTATTATTCTCTCGATCAGCACAATCTCGATCTCGGTGAAGTCCCTGACCTTTTCGGGCGCCACCCCCAGCCCACCCAGCATACGGTCGATGATGGCGTACACAACATTGGGCGAAAACTCCAGTATTATAGAGCCTTTCAGCGGCCTGAACTCGATGATGCCCAGAACAACGGGTTCAGGGAGCGAATTGATAAATTCGCCATATGTCTGCGGTTCTACCGATACAAGGTCTATCTGGCAGTATGTACGCAGAATCCCCGAGAAATACGAACCCATAAGCCGCGCAAAGTTGTCGTGTATTATCTGCAGGGTGCGAAGCTGATCCTTGGCAAACTTTTTGGGCCTTCTGAAGTCGTATACGCTTATCTTTCGTTCCTCAGTCTGCTCCTTGATATCGTTTATGTTTACCTCTCCTGACATGAAAGCCTTTAAAAGCTCGTCAATCTCTCGCTGTGATAGTACTTCTGCCACCAAATCGTACCTCCTTGCCCCTTACTGCACCACAAGCTCATTAAAATATATACCAATAATTGTATCAATCTTCAGGGTTTCCTGCAAATCCTGCTTTATACGATTCTTCAAAATCTCCTGAATATCGCTGCGCTTCATGTCGTCTTCTGAAATGTCTCGCAATATCGATATGATCCTGTCCCTTACCTTGTGCAAATTCTTATTTAAAACCTCCGCGTCCTTTTCACTCTCAACCTCGATAGATATATCGGCCTTTAAGTATGAATCACTATCTTTTAAATTGGTTATAAAGGCTTGGTCATCATGAAATACAACGACTTCCTTTTTTAAATCGCTCCTGTCATCCCTTTGAGCACCGTTTGCTGGGCTCGATTGGTTTAGTATCAAATACAATATAACACCCATACCAATGAACAAAACCACAAACATCGGTATAATGATTGCCAACAACCTCTTCATATTCATATCGCTACTTAACCCCTTTACTCTATAGTTTGTATATTGTCTGCTTTGATAGCTTTTACAATCTGTACATCCACTCTCCTGTTTTTGGCCCTGCCCTCTTCAGTCTGATTTGGGGCTATGGGATAATACTCACCGTAGCCTTCACCCGACAGCTTATTGCCCGGTATACCATGCTTTTCCTGAAAATATCTTACCACCTTTATCGCCCGATCAGCCGAAAGCTCCCAGTTGGTCGGATAAAAAATCGTATTTATTGGTTGAGTATCGGTATGTCCTTCAACACGCACTCTATCAATCTGATCAATGTAATTGAGCAGTATTTTTGCAATCTTATCAAGTATTTCCTTGGCCTCAGGTTTAAGTTCAGCCTTTCCCACATCAAACAGTACATAATCCTTAAAGCGAATAAGAATCTCTGTTTGGGTTGGTGACAGCTCCAGCTGTGCAGGAATTTCATTTTGTACTATGTACTCACCCATCTCTTCATATAGTTTTAGAAATGGGTCAACCCGCCCCGCACTTTTCTGTTCTTCTTTCTTTCCTTTGTTCTTATCCCCACTTAACTGTTCTAAATCTATCCGGGAGTTTTGACTACCAACCCTAGGCAGGCCCTCAAGGCTTGTCCCACCATCCAGAACCCCTATATTACCACTTAAAGATTCAATCAAGGACTGCCATTTTTGCATATCGATTACAGAAAAAGAATAAATCGCTACAAAAAACGTCAATAAAAGGGTTACCATATCAGAGTATGTAACAAACCATTCAGGAAACCCACCCGTTGATTTTTTTGCTCTGCGTCTTTCTCTCATTTCATTCCTCACCCGCAGACGAATTGTTGTCCAGAGATTTCCTATCTTTAGGCGCCAGAAATGCTTTAAGCTTTTCTTCAATGATTCTGGGATTTTCCCCCGCCTGTATGGAAAGTATCCCTTCCAGTATGATCTCCTTATAGAGCATCTCCTGTGCACTCCTGTACTTAAGTTTATTAGCTATAGGCGTAAACAATAAATTTGCCAGTATCGAACCATAAAAGGTAGTAACCAGCGCCACAGCCATATTTGGCCCTACCGTAGAAGGATCATCTAGAGTCTTCAGCATATTAATAAGGCCTATGAGCGTTCCAATCATTCCATACGCTGGTGCCAGTGACGCCATAGTTTCAAAAATGGCCTGTCCCTGGCTGTGTCGTTCTTCCATAAAGGTAAGCTCGGTCTCCATTATGTTTTTAACCAGTTCGGGGTCTGTACCATCCACAATAAGCAGGATTCCCTTTTGCATGAACGGCTCATCCAGCCGGTATGCAGCCTCCTCAAGAGCCAACAATCCTTCTTTTCTGGCAATATTCGCCAGTTCTATAATCTGGCGTATTATATCATTGGGGTCCTTGGTCTTTGTAAAAAATAAATGTTTGGTAACCTTTAAAATACCGATAAGGCTATCAAGGGGATAGGATATGAGCGTTGCAGCAAATGTCCCCCCCAGCGTAATCATAATTGACGGGACATCATAATAACTAGCAAGATCTCCTGACATCAATATCCCCGCTACAATAAACGATACCCCGGCAATAATCCCTGCTAGAGTAGCTATATCCATTTTTCTCATTCACCTGCCAATCTTTCATTCCCTTGTGTGAAACCATAAATTCTCTGCTTAAATGCTATAATGCGTTCAATGATCTCTTCAATTTCTTCCCTGACCACCACTTTTCTGTCGTTGGTTAGAGTTATTACCGTATCAGGGGTTTTTTCAATATACTGTATCAAATCGGGATTGATATAGAATTCCTCCCCGTTTAAACGCGTTACCCTTATCAAGAGCACACCCCCATTGAAAGTCTCGGGTTCACAGCCAGGAGCTGATACCTGGCTGTGAACCTAAACTGTTTTACCTCTTCAAATTGACTAGCTCCTGGAGCATCTCATCGGCTACTGTAATGATTCTGGAGTTGGCCTGAAATCCCCTCTGCGCAACGATCATATCGGTAAATTCCTTGGCAAGGTCTACATTGGACATCTCCAGCGCGCCCGCTATGATGGTACCCCTGCCACCAACACCTGCTCTTCCATATACTGGATAACCGGAATTAGTGGAAGGCTGATACAGATTGTTACCCACTTTGTTCAATCCGCCCGGATTATTGAAAATGGCAATGGCCAGCACGGCATCTTCCCTGGACTGACCATTGGTGTAATACCCTATCACCCGGCCTTCTGAATCAATGCTTATTGAATTCAATATACCGGCAGCATATCCCGTCTTCATAGCCTTGACAGTGGTAGCATCCGCATACTGGGTAAACTTAATCGGGTCAAATTGAACGTTTTCTCTCCTCAAAAAGATGTCAGCCGCGCCAGAGACCTCGGGATTCATTACGATGGTGAGATCGGAATTCATTAAAGATTGAACCAGCCTACCGTCTTCGCCGAATATCAGAACACCGTGGGCCTGACCGGCTGGTATATCTTCGATCCCATCATTGTTCCAGTCATACCCGGCAGCTCTGCCAGGCACGCTTGCATCTACATCCACCATGGGAACGACATGGCTTACAGCAAAATTGTTGTATTCAATACGAATTCTGCTATTAACCGGTAAATCATCACCAAATGCCACCTGTACCGAATCGGTACCATTCACTAAAATTACGGCCTGACCCGAACCTAAGGTTGAAAGACGCGCATTAAACTCATTTTGATCATTTACAACAGTAAATTGATACTGGTTTACGCCACTTGGCGTCTCAACCGATAATGACTTGATATCATGCGCATACAAAATAGGCCTGTTTGCTCCACCAATAGTAACAGGGTTACGTGCCAATGTACCCCCTGCAGGCTGTTCAACGGTATAAGTCTCAGCTCCAGCTTGCGGTGCTGGCACTATCTTCCACGACCATACGTTGGGAGCTTGCTTTGTAAATATGTAGTTAAGCTTATGTTCGTTGCCAAGGGAATCAAACACGCTGAAGCTGTACTGTACCTCTTTCCCGACGGCAACGTTGGCATCCAGGTTGCCTTCAAACCTTATCATGTCGGTAGCCCTTGCCGGCATCGAGAGATTCGATAAATTAATGGGCCCAGGTGCGCCTGTAGTATCCACATACTGGACTCCCGTATCCGGATCTGTTATAAGGGTGTTCCATCCCAGTACCCTTAATCCTCCCGGATAAACTAAATTGCCCAAAAGGTCTATATCAAAGTTCCCGGCACGGGTGTAATACTCGTTCGTTCCATCCGTAACTATAAAGAATCCCTCACCATCTATAGCAAGGTCAGTCGCTTTGTCCGTCCTCTGGACACCAGTACGAGTATGCAGCACATCTATAGAGCCCACGGATACACCCAATCCGATCTGCTGTGGGTTGGTACCGCCACGTCCGCCTACCTGTGACGGTGCAGAAGCGCTCCTGAGAGTCTGGTTCAAAATTTCCTGGAAGGTAACGCGGCTGGCTTTAAAAGCAACGGTGTTTACATTGGCGATGTTGTTTCCAATAACGTCCATCTGAACTTGATGGACCCTCAAACCTGAGATACCGGAATACAATGCCCTCATCATAACACAACAACCTCCTTTGGTTTATTGGCGCAGCTCATTCCCTCTGTCGTTCAGGAATGATGCAGCCTCCCCAAAGGGGTCCGGCTACAGCACCACTGCGCCATCGATATTGGTAAATATATTCTCCTTTATGCTTTCACCGTCGACCGCTGTAACAACGGTCCTTGTTGGAACGTTAACTATAAAAGCCAGATTACCCATAAGCACCAGCGAATCCCGCACGCCCTTTTCCTGGGCTTTTTCAACAGCCTTGCTAATCTTGTCTATCTCAGCATGGGATAGCCAAATGTTTCTCTGCTTCATCCTGGTTTGAGCGTGTTTGCTGAACTTGAGCGATTGTTCCTTCTGTATAGCTTCCTTCAATATCTCATCAAACCCGACATCGCCGCCAGTTTTATCAACCTTTTGAGGGGAATGAACGTAAGGAATCCCTGATACCTTCCCAGAATAGATAATACGGGTATACTCGACTTTACCGCTGTCCATGCTATTCATCCCCCTCTGTGGCTTTTTCGTCAGAATAAATTTCCTTTACATCCTCTAAAGCAATATCGTATCCGTTAACGCGCAGGCTTACTTTCCCATTAACCAATGAGACGCTTTCAACCTTGCCGCGTATGGGAAGAACGCCAGCAGAATCTTCCGCCCTTTTTTCAGCATAAACCGTCTTCCCTATCAGGCTTACTGCTTTAATAGAAGTAAAATCGCTGCTTAAATTTTGCATAAGCTCTAACGTGCTAAACTGGGCCAGCTGAGCGATAAACTCTCTGTCTTCCATTGGGCGCAAAGGGTCCTGATACCTCAGCTGTGTTATAAGGAGCTTTAAAAACGCATCTTTGCCCAATTGGTTGACAGGCCCTTTTTGAGTAGCTGCGGCATACGATTGATTGTTTACTCCGCTTACATACACCTTCATCCCTCCTTTTTTTGATTATGCAAAGCAATCAAACCGGTGCGCGCCGTCATAATACATGCCGGGCACTCTAGTCAAGCTGCGCTGCACCGCAGTCATGCCAATCCTCGACTTTTTGAAGACTGGGCTTTCAAGCCATCTGCCGCTTCCCATATCATCCCGTTGTGGCTGCTGATAACCCTGGCCGATACTTACATCAAGCTCTGCGAGATTATAGCCCTCATCAGTAAGCATTGCTTTAAGCTCCTCGGCATGCGCCTGAAGGAAATCCTTTACCATCTGAGACTCCACCGTGATCCTAACCGACAGCGCCCCATTCTCCATCGCCACCTTTACAACAATCTTGCCCAGCTCCTGGGGATTCAAACGCACCTCCATCTCCGAGCGATTGGTTGACATCAAAACCCTCACTCTGTCGGCAAGCATCGCCAATGTCTCGTGAAGGTTGAAGGCTCGTCCACCGGATACAGAACTCATCTCTTCGTTAAACAGCCGGTGCGGCTGTCCTGCAGCGTACAATCGATCATGGATATGCCCTTCTTGCCTGCCGGAATAGTCGTAGGTTGAACCGTCTTGAGCATCATCCAAAGCAGCCACATCATCGGATAAGCCTTCCTGTACAGCCTCTGCCGATGATGCAAATGGTGTAGCACTTTCGTGACCAACGGATTGCCTCATGTGTGTAGAGCTTTGATGTCGGGAAGCCACATTACCATTTTCAAAAACAATCCCCTCCTTGCCGGCTGTTACCGCATCCGCATGGTACGAAGAGCCATCATCCATGAATATGCCTGAAGCCTGTTGCACATCCCTCACGGCTGCTTTTGCATCATCAAGACATATGCCGGGTACAACATTTGGGCCCTGCGCATCCGCTTCAACGCCACAAAAGCCCTTAAGCTGTTCGATGTCATTCACTGAATGCAAAGGCTTGAATACATCCTGTCCAGGCATATAAGGCATATACCTCTGCACTGAAACATCCCGGCTTATGGGATGCCAGTGCTCCAGAGAAAACGCGTCACTTTCGTTGATGCCTCTCAAGTTGGTCATTTGAGGTATTATCTCGCGCCGGCCAGAAACCGCGGCTTTCAAGGTTTGATACGGCACATCCGCTGGCGTTTTTAAACCTTCCACAGCTGCCTTTAAAGGGAGTTGGTTTGATGCGGCTTCCAATGTGGATAACCGCCCCTCCGATAAGTATACACCGCCATCATCGGTACGACTTGATCCTCCAGCGCAAATACTTTGAAGCGGTATAAGATTTTGAAGAGGCATAAGGCTCTGCAGCACAAGGCTAAACACATCAGCACATCCTTCAGCCGTGGCAACACGAGAGCGCTCTTCTTTGGTTCCGACACCGCTTACCGGGACCTCCTGTACCAAAACCATTTCCACAACCTTCTCACCTCCTTTCAATTAAATTTTTCATGCAAAGCTGAGGCCTATTGCCCAGCCATCTGCCTGGTCAAATCCGCCGCCTTTTTGGCATCCATCAACCCCAATATTTCAGCGCTTTTCTCTTCTGACATATTTTTGAGTATTTGGATAACCAGCTGGTTATCTGACATCTCAGATAAAATCGAAGCGGCCTGTTCGCCTTCCATATTCTCATAAAGCTTGGCGATATCCTTTATATTCTCGAACTGAGCAGAGAGCTTCTGCTGCAATTCCTCGATCTCCTTTTCCCTCTCTTGCAACTTCAGCTCCCGCTGCTCCAATTCTTGCTGCCTTGACTCCAGCTGGCTCTTGAGGGTATTAAGCTGATTCTCGAAATCCTTCAGCCTGTTTTTTTCATCCTCAAGGGCTTTTAGCTCCTGCTGTAACTTGAGGCTTTCCTCCGACTGCTGATTGCTGCCTGCTTTAGAAGAGAACAAAAATCCCATCACGGCATCCCTTATGCCACCTACATTGAAGAAAACCAGCAATCCTGCAGCTATAACGACAAACAGCAGCAACACGAGGATTATAAGCCATGAAGCACCCCGTGTATCCATCATTGTTCCATTGCCCACATTTTGTTTGATACCCCTGTCATATCCCGCCATTTAGCAGTCCACCCTGTCTGTATATTTTATAGCCGGCGTATTCATCCACCACCTTTTGATGTCTTCTTTCCATCTCCACGCGGTATGCGTAATACTGCCTCTCTTTCATCTCGCTCAATACGTTGACCTCCCTGATAAGGCCAGTAAGCCTCGCTTTGATATCATCCAAATACTTTGTGGCCTGTGCAACAACCTGTTCCTGGTATTTTATGCGCCTTTGAAGCATATGGAAATAAGAGGAGTACAGCCTGATGTCGTTTACAGTCGTGCCCTTTGCCGCTAGATGTCCCATATTGGCAGTGAGCTCTTGGTATTCATCAAGCAGCCCCGATAATATCGACAGCTGCTTGTCCAGCTCTTTTTGCGCTTTGGCATATTCCGCTTCGACCTGCCTTTTTTTCAGCTTGTTGACTTTAAGCAAAATATCCAACGAAAACTTAAACTTGGCCATACGCTTTTTATGTCTCCCCACATAAGAATCCCATAAAGGATAGCATCACGAGCTTACTATTCTTTGCATCCAGCGATAGGTATCCTCAAACTCGGCCTTCTCATCTATGGCCTGCTGCAAAAATTCTGTTATCTGGGGCATCTTTTGGATGGCCTCATCCACTTCAGGATTGCTGCCGCGGCGATAGGCCCCTATGTTGATGAGGTCCCTGGCCTCTTCATAAGCCGCCATTAAGGTTTTTATCTTAGCCGCCACATTCATATGGCTTTTGTCCACAATGTCAGGCATTACCCTGCTTACACTGCCCAGCACATCAATGGCTGGATAATGATTGCGATTGGCCAGCCTTCGCGACAGAATTATATGTCCGTCCAGTATCCCCCTTGCCGCATCGCTGATAGGCTCATTGAAGTCATCGCCATCCACCAATACGGTGTATAAACCCGTTATAGAGCCCTTCTCTCCGTTACCCACCCTTTCTAGCAATTTGGGCAGAATTGAGAACACCGATGGGGTATATCCCCTAGACACCGGCGGCTCGCCAATGGCCAGCCCCACTTCCCGCTGTGCCATGGCAAACCGTGTGAGGGAGTCCATCATCAGAAGTACGTTTTTTCCCTTATCTCTGAAAAACTCAGCTATAGTGGTGGCAACAAAGGCTGCCTTCAACCGCACCAGCGGCGGCTGATCAGAGGTAGCAACCACTATCACAGAACGCTCCAGCCCATCCTTTTTCAGATCCTTTTCAATGAACTCCCTGACCTCCCTACCCCGTTCGCCTATCAGGGCAATGACGTTAACATCTGCCAGGGTATTGCGCGCTATCATGCCCAGAAGGGTGCTTTTCCCCACACCGCTTCCCGCAAATATCCCCAGCCTTTGTCCTCGTCCACATGTCAGCAATCCGTCTATGGCTCTTACCCCTAGCACCAGCGGGGTTGAGATCCTCTGCCGATTTAGAGGATGCGGAGGGACATTCTGAATGCTGACCCACTTTTCTAGCTCCACAGGACCCTTATCATCCATAGGGTTGCCCAGCCCGTCCAATATCCGTCCGATCAGCTGGCTACCCACAGCAACCATAAATGGCTTATTGGTAAATACCACTTTGCTACCTGGCCCTATGCCGTTCAACTCGCCATAGGGCATGAGCAGTATCCTGTCCTTGCGAAAACCTACTATCTCAGCAGGAATGTATGCGGCTTCCCTGGTGTTGTATATATGGCATATTTCCCCCACTTCTCCAACGGGCGCCTCGGCTTCTATAGTCAGCCCAATGACCTGAACCACCTGACCTGTGCACTTGATCACCTCAACCCCGTTTACGATTTCCCTGTATTTTTCTAGTGAAATGCAGCCGTGCATATCAGCGTCCCACCAAAGTCCTTTCAATTTCTTTTAAACGGGTATCCACGCTGCCATCGATAATGCCACTTCCCGTATCCACCACGCAGCTTCCAGGGCTTAAAAAGTCATCCTGGATGATATCCATATCTTCTATATGATGCAGCTTGGACATAAAACGCTCCTTGAGGCTGGATATCCTGCCGTAGTCATGCTTACTTATCTTAAGTTGCACCTTTGCCTTGCCCTGAAGTTTCTTAAGCGTTGATTCAACCACATGGGCCAAAGCCTCATCATCTGTCGCCAAACGGTCGTATATGACCCGTTTGGCAATGTCCAGGGCTAGACTTACTAGGTCCTTTTCAAACTGGTCATACAGGGCTTCCCTTTCCTTTATAATTTCCTCCTTTATGCGCTGTGCCTGCTCGATTTCGGATAAAAACTGTTCCTTTGCGTCCTCCAGCCCTTTTTGAAAGCCTGCCTGGAATCCTGCTTGGAATCCTGCCTCTTTAGCCTCCTCCTTTATCTTTTGAGCCTCCCTGGCCGCTTCTGCCATTATTGCCTTTGCTTCTTCCTGGACCTTGCTTCGAATGGCTTCAGCGTCTCTCTTTACCACTTCAATGAGATGTTCAACAGGTTTTACCGCCTGTGTACCAGTTTCAGGAGTATCCCTGCGAACCGCAAACTGCATCTTCTTTTGCAACGTAAACCGGCTTTCGGGATTCAGGCAGATGCTGTGGGATTTCAACACGTTAGACAATTATCTCATCACCGCCTCCCCGTGATATTACTATCTCACCGGCCTCTTCAAGCTGCCTGATGATGTTTACAATCTTTTGCTGGGCGTTTTCCACATCCCTGAGCCTTACCGGCCCCATATACTCCATGTCTTCCTTTATCATCTCCTGCAGACGCTTGGACATATTGGCGAATATGACCTTCTTGACCTCTTCGCTGGCTCCCTTGAGTGCCAGCGCCAGGTCGCTGTTATCGACCTCACGGAGGAACCTCTGTATGGAACGATTATCAAGCGTGACGATATCCTCAAATACAAACATCCTTTTTCTTATCTCTTCAGCCAGTTCCCTATCCTTGAGCTCCAGATTTTCCATTATGTACTTTTCGGTACCTCGGTCAACCGACAGCAGTATATCCACTAGAGCCTGTATACCACCGGCATTTGTAAAATCGGCCGTCACCATTGAGGACAGCTTCTTCTCTAACACCCTCTCTACCTCTTTTATGACGTCGGGAGAAGTGCGGTCCATGAGAGCTATCCTGGTGGCCACTTCCACCTGCTTTTCCTGCGGCAGCGCAGAGATTATGGCGGCCGCTTGCTGTGGGCGCAGGTAGGCCAAAACCAGTGCTATGGTCTGGGGATGTTCGTTCTGTATAAAATTCAAGATCTGGGTAGGCTCAGCCTTCCGTATGAAATCAAAAGGCCTGACCTGCAAAGACGAGGTGAGCTTGTTTATTATCTCCAAGGCCTTCTGGCTGCCCATGGCGCGCTCCAAAATCTCCCTGGCATACTCGATACCACCCTCAGATATATAATTCTGGGCTAGGCACAGCTGATAAAACTCCTCCATCACCTGGTTCTTGACCTCGGCGTCCACCTTGGATAGATTGGCTATCTCCAGCGTCAGCTGTTCAATTTCATCCTCGTTTAGGTGTTTGTATATTTCGGAGGCTTTTTCTTTACCCAAGGCAATAAGCAAAATTGCAGCCTTTTTACGGCCTGTCAATATTCCTTTACCTGTTGGCATACAAATTCCCCCTACTCCTCGCTGAGCCAGTTGCGTAACAGCTGCGCCACAGCCTCAGGTTGCTGCGATACAAGCTTTTCAATCTGCTTTTTAATCTCGTTGTGCTTATCCGTTATTTCCAGCTCTTCTACAGTGGGTTGCTGTATTTCCAGCTCCTGCGGTGCTGGTTGCTGTGCCTCTTGAGTCAAAATCTCTTCGGCGGTGGCAGCTTCCAGCTGTACGCGGCGTGAACGCATGCGCATCAGAAGCACAGCAGCTATAGCGATCCCCACACCTACTGCCACGGGAACGGCCCAGTACTGCCAGCCCATCCTTTCAGCTTGTCGCCGCTCAAAGCCTTCAAGCAGCTGTTCCTGCAACGAAGTATCAAACTTCATGTTTTGCACCACCACCCTTGATACATCCGTTCCCACAGCTGCTGCCACCAGTTCCTTGACCTGTCCAAGGATTTGCGGATCCAAGGATTCATTGTCTATGATAACTGAGATGGAGAGGTCCTCCACCTTTCCCTGCTGCTCTTCTAGGATTTCCTTTATTTCATTCACTTCATAATTGACTATCTCATGTGTCTTGTCGTACGAACCGTTTTCAGCGCCTTCAAGTTCCGGATACTGAGTGGTGTTGGACGTCTCACCCACAACACCTTCAGGGACCGCATTTCTTACCTTTTCCCTCAAAACCTCGCGGCTCGCGATTATCCCATCCTCGTCAACCACCGGTTCAAACCTTACCGACTCGGTAGTCTTCTTATCAAAATTCAGCTTAACGTTCACGGTAGCGACAACCTTCTTGTAGCCAAACACCGGCTCCAGCAGGTTGATGATTTGATCCCGTATGCGATCCTCCAGTCGGTGTTCCAGGTCAAACTGAGTACCCACCATCTCTTCCCCTTCTGCCTGATTTCCCGTCAAAACGTTCATATTTGTATCTATAACGGTAACGTTCTCCTCTTTTAGGCCGGGCACGCTCTTTGCCACCAGGCGAACTATGTTGTTGGCCTGAGAAGGGGTGATGGTATAGCCTGGCTTGGTCTTAATGATTACCGAGGCCGTCACAGGCACCTGCTGGCTCTTCAGCACAAAAACATCGTTCTCGGGCATTGCAATGGTCACAACGGCATCCTCCACCCCATCCAAAAACTTGATGGCCTGGCTTAAACGCTCCTGCAGCTGCATAATGAGCAATGCCCTTTTTTCTTCATCTGTTTGACCAAAATTGCTGTTTTGGAGAAATAGGTCATAATTGAACCCCGTCCTGGGATATCCTTCGCTTGTAAGCTGCATCCTCACCTCTACTTCCTTATCCTTGGGAACCAATATGGTGGATGTGCCCTCAACATTAGGTTCAACGTTGAGCTCCTTTAACTTGGAGTATATCTCCGCCGTTTCTTGACTGTCCAAACCGCTATAAAGCACCACGTACTCCTGCCTAGACAAAAGCAAAGCGGCAATGACGATGATTAACAGCACCACAGATGTAATGATAATAAAAGCCTTCTTTTGAGCGCTGCTCAACCTTTCCCAGTACTGATTCAATTGTTGCTTAATGGTGTCCAGTGCCAACGCCATTTGATCCCCGCTTTCCTAGTGCCTATTATAATTTCAGCAGGTAACATGTGACTGTTCCCTGCTGATCAGCTGCTTTGAAATTCGTCATCATTTGACAACATTTATCTCCATATTACATAAAATTACCAGGCAAATAAATCGGTCTTTCGACCTATTTTTTCATCTGTACCATCGAACTTTGTCGCCTGTGGTGCTTTACAGATTGAGAATGAAATCATATTTGCATGCGCATGATTTCCTGATATGCTTCCAGCAACTTATTCCTGATTTGAAGAGTAAACTGCAGTGCGATATCGGCTTTTTCAGCGTCTATCATGACCTTGTGGAGGTTTTCTACTTGACCGGTGGCCAGAAGATAATTGTTGTATGCACTGGTCCTCTGCAGCTGCTGTAAATCCGAAATGGCCTGCTTCAGCACATCGCCAAAAGACAACCCCTGCTCCTGCTTCCTTATACCGCTGGATATCCCGGAAATATGTTTAGAAGGTGCGATGGAACCAATCTGCATAAACAATCACCCTCCCTATCTGCCGATCTCCAGTGCTTTCATGGCCATATTCTTGGAGGCATTAAACGCAGTGACGTTGGCCTCGTAGGAACGCGTGGCCGAAATCATATCCACCATCTCTCTGAGTATCTCTACATTTGGCATCAGCACATACCCATCTTCATCGGCATCGGGATGGCCCGGGTCATAAACCCTCTTGAAAGATGTAGGGTCACCCTGAATCCTGACGGCTTTAACCCCACCACCTGAAAAACCCCTTATGCTTTCCTGCAGATACTGCTCAAACGGCTTGACATACTGCTCCTCTCTTACCACCACCACTTTTCGGCGGTAGGGCTCACCGGTTTCGGTCCTTGTGGTCTGAGCGTTTGCGATGTTCTGAGCGATCACATCCATGCGCAGCTTCTGTAGCGTAAGGGCTGAAGCGCTTATGTCAAATGCCCTAAACATCCTCTACCTCCTTCCCTCGTTTATGACTGTCTTTAACTTGCGAAACTCGCCAGATATCTTTTGCACCAGCGCATTGTACATGATGACATTCTTAGCCAAGCTGGTCATCTCCTCATCCATATCGACGTTGTTGCCGTCTTCCCTCATCTGTGTGCCACCGGTGCGCACAACTCGCGGCCTCACTTCGTCAATAGAACTTGCACCTATCTCAAGGTGCTTGGCCCTGGTCCTTTTGCCCTTTAATGTGCTGGCCTCAATGGCGGATTTCAGCTCCTCCTCGAATTCAACCCTGTATTTTTTATAGCCGGGGGTATCAGCGTTGGCGATATTATGAGCTATCACTTCATTTCGCAACCATGCAGCATCCAGAGCCTTCTCTAAAATGCCCGTATGCGAAAAAAGCTTATTTAACAAATCTCACCACCTGCCTAACCACAATTATCCAATAATTATTTATCAACTATATTCGATAAAAAATCACAAAATCCTTGTCGAAAACAAAAATTTTTCAATAAAAAAAGCGCATTTATAAAATGCGCTTTTTTTATGCAATAAGTTTTTGCTCTGCTCAGCTTCTATTCCTCTTCTTCTTTATCCTCAAGAAACCCTTCCTCGTCGTCATCAAATACTCCTTCTTGACCGATAACCTCAAGGAATGCTTGAAATACCTCCTCTAGCTCTTCTTCATCCTCGATGGACACATATACGTCATTCCCCTCATCATCCTGTTCTACCCTCAGAATGACAACTCCGTCCTCGTCGGAATCGGGCTTATCCTCCTCTTCCATAGGCAGCAACACCATGTACTCCCTGTCACCGAAATCCAGGGTAAGCAGGTGTTCAAACTGCACAACCTCGTTGTTCTCATCGATGAGCTCAATTACGTTGGATTCCATTTCCATAAAATCAACCTTCTTTCTTTTTGTTATTTAAAAAATCCAGATAGCTT
The DNA here is from genome assembly GCA_000526435.1 of Caldicoprobacter oshimai DSM 21659. GTDB lineage: Bacteria > Bacillota > Clostridia > Caldicoprobacterales > Caldicoprobacteraceae > Caldicoprobacter > Caldicoprobacter oshimai. The sequence continues at coordinate 162,207 of JAGB01000001.1, read as the reverse complement.
TGAAGAATGAGCACGGCTGCTACCTTGTCAGCCTTTTGCTTCCTCCTGGTACGTCGAACCCCTCCATCGATCATCAACCGGTGAGCTGAGACCGTCGTAAGCCTTTCGTCCCAGTAGACGATTTCCCCTGAGTATATATCTTTGAGCTCCTGGGCAAATTGTTTCACCTTTTCAGCCTGGGGGCCCAACGTACCGTTCATGTTTACAGGCAGGCCAATCACTACCTTCTCAGGGTTGTATTGCTCCAATATGCTGCGCAGGCTTGAAAACAGCTTGTCCTTGCTGGATTTTTCAAGGGTCTGAAGCCCTTGCGCGGTCCACCCCATCGCATCGCTGACAGCCACTCCTATGCGCTTGTCACCCACATCCAATGCCAGTATTCTCACAGGCCAATCCCTTTCCCGCATTTTATATTACCTTTATTGCCAGCTCCGGGCAAACGCTTCCGCAGTAGCCGCAAAGCACGCATCTGCTGTGGTTAACCTGCGCTTTCCCTTCTTCTCCAATGGTCAAAGCGCCCTGCGGACAGCGAGCCACACACCTGCCGCATCCAGCGCACCAGTCCTGTACAAACAGCTTCCTCTTATAGGATTTCAAAACCATTTCCAGATTATACGGTATCTCTCCGCTATTAAAAAAGCTGACGTTGGCGTATACCTCTTCCAACCTCTGCATCCCTATGGCAATGGAATGGACGTATGGGAAATCCAGGACATACCTCAAAGCCCGCTTAAACTCAGAAATCAGGTGTCCTCCTCCCAAAGGCTTCATGGCGTATATGCCTTTGCCATTTTTGTATGCCAGCTCTATTGCAGCCGTCATGTCTTCAAGAGCGCCATCCACTATGCCCACCCCGCGGTAGTTGAGTATGGGGTGTATCACATCGATCTCCTCCATGACAGCTGCTGCTTTGACTGCCGCCACGTAATGGGTGGATATCCCCACCGCCCGTATGACCCCTTGCTGCTTTTTAGCGATAAAATATTCCAACGCCTCCCTGTGACCCTTTAGGGTAAGAGGGCCTTCCTGTTCATGGAGCAGAAATATGTCTATATAATCACGCCCTATCCCCCTCAAAGCCCTCTCCAAAGTCTCACGGGCGGTCCGAGAATCATAGGCATACGATTTGGATGCTATTACAAGGTCCCTGTGCGACTTTAAAACCTCGCGTATATAAGGATATGTGCCGTACAGGTCCGCCGTATCGATGAAATTGACCCCCAGCTCCACAGCCTTGCGTATGACAGCTGCTCCTTCATCCAAAGGAAGGTTCCTCTGCAAGGGACCTATGGTCAGGCTTCCAAAGCACAGCTTGGACACCACAATCGGCGTATTGCCCAGCCTGTTGTACTGCATGAACGCTCCCCATTTATCTATTGCGGTTATGTTCTATATAGAATCGGAGCAGCTCCTCAAGCAGCTCGTCCCTCTCGAGCTTCCTTATGATGGAGCGAGCATTTCTGTGGCTGGTTATATAGGTGGGGTCACCCGATATAAAATATCCCACCAATTGATTTATGGGGTTATAGCCCTTTTCCTCCAGCGCTTGATAAACGCCGAGGAGGATATCCCTAGGGGTGTCGGACACCTCTTTCTTGAGCTTAAACATCATGGTTTCCTGAGGATCGCCATTCATACAATATATACCTGCCTTTTAAGAGGAATTCTTCAAAGTCTATCATACTCTATTTTGTATATTTTTTCAAACATAAAATGGCCATCTTTTATTTAATTTATACCCAGCTGCTTTGCCAGCAAAACGCATACCTGATCTAAAGCTTCCTGCACCTTGCCGGCATCCTTGCCCCCAGCCTGGGCCATATCCGGGCGCCCGCCACCGCCGCCGCCTGCTATTTTAGCCACTTCACGCAGCAAATTTCCCACATGGACTCCCCTGGCCACAGCATCCTTGGTGGCCCCGGCAGCAAAGTGCACCTTGCCATCCTTTACGGTGGCTAGCACCACAACGCCCAGCTTTACTCTATCTTTGACGGCGTCGACCATATCCCGCAAACCTTCCATATCCTGACCTTCTATGCTGGCAACGATACATTTTATGCCGCCTACATCCCTGCCCGACTCAACCAGCGAGTCCACAAGGCCTGAGGCCAGTTTGGCGCGCAGCTGCACAATCTCCCTCTCCTGCTCCTTAATCTGGGCAACCAACCCTTGTATTCTACCTTCAAGGTCAGAGGGATTGGTCTTAAGCTCTCTGCAAATATCGCCTATAAGCCTCTCCTGGTTCAAAATATGGTTATACACCTCAAAGCCAGTTATGGCTTCAATTCTCCTTACGCCGGCCGCAACCCCCGATTCGCTGAGTATCTTGAACATCCCTGCCTGACCGGTATTGGTAAGATGCGTTCCTCCGCACAGCTCAATGCTGAAATCCCCTATTCTGACAACGCGCACTATATCCCCGTACTTCTCTCCAAACAGCGCTATGGCTCCCATCTCCTTGGCCTTGTCAAATGTGGTCTCAATCACCTCAACGGGGATGACCTCCATGATTTTCTGGTTGACCAGCCTCTCTACCCTGAGTATCTCTTCGCTAGATAGGGCCGAAAAATGCGAAAAGTCAAAGCGCAATCTCTGAGGGGTCACCAGAGAACCTGCCTGCTCCACGTGCGGTCCCAAAACCTCCCTGAGCGCGCTGTGCAGCAAATGGGTAGCCGTATGGTTACGGGCGGCCGCCAATCTCGCCTCCTTATCCACTACAGCCTGTACAACGTCACCCTGCTTTAAGGTTCCAAAGAGCACCTTACCGTAATGTACCACCTTGTTGCCAAACAGCTTCTTTACGTCGCGTATCTCCATCCTTCCATTGTCCCACAAGAGCACTCCTTGGTCGGCCACCTGTCCGCCGCCTTCGGCATAAAAAGGAGTTTGATCCAATACCACCGCTACCTCATGGCCTTGGGCAGCGCTTTCAACCCTGGCCTCGTCTTTGATGATGGCCAACACGCGGCTCTGGCTTTCAAGAGCGTGATACCCCACAAAATTGGTTGAGGCATCCGCATCAATCAACTTATATATATTGCTGTCCATGCCCATATAGTCGGTTACGCGATGAGCTGCCCTGGCCCGTTCCCGCTGAACCTCCATCTCCTGCTGAAAGCCCTGCTCGTCAACCTCTAGGCCTTCTTCCTGCAAGATCTCCCTGGTCAGGTCAAGGGGAAAACCGTAAGTGTCATACAGCTTAAAGGCCTTCAAACCGTCCAGTACCTTCTGACCCCGCTGCTTCAAATCATCTATATACTCTTTCAAATAGGCCAATCCCTGGTCGATGGTCTCCCTGAAGCGCTCCTCCTCTATCTGTATTATCCTTAAAATATAATCCTCTCTCTGCTTGAGCTCTGGATAGGCCTGGCAGGATTGCTTTATGACCGTTTTGGCCAGCTGGCTCAAGAAAGGCTCCTCTATTCCCAGCAGCCTGCCGTGGCGCGCCGCTCTCCTCAAAATCCTGCGAAGCACGTACCCGCGCCCTTCGTTGGAAGGCAGTATTCCATCGCCTACCATGAACGTGGTGCTTCGTATGTGATCGGTGATCACCCGCAAAGACACATCGGTTTTGTATGACTCCCCGTATTCAACCCCCGCGATTTGGCTCACATGTTCGAGTATATCCTTTATGGTATCGACTTCAAAAAGGGAGTCCACCCCCTGCATTATGGCAGCAATCCTTTCAAGGCCCATACCGGTGTCTATATTGGGATGCGGAAGGGGATGATAATTCCCTTCTTCATCTTTGTTGAATTGGGTAAATACCAGATTCCAGAACTCCACAAACCGGTCGCAATCACAACCAGGGCTGCAATCGGGTCTGCCGCACCCTTTGTCCGGCCCTCTATCGAAGTATATCTCCGAACACGGACCACAGGGCCCTGTACCTATCTCCCAAAAGTTGTCTTCCTTTCCCATCCTCACGATTTTATGCTCGGGAAGCCCAACGCCCCTGTGCCAGATTTCAAATGCCTCATCATCCTGCTCATATATGCTGACCCACAGTCGATCTTCAGGCAGCTTCAAGTCCTGAGTGACAAATTCCCATGCCCACTCGATAGCCTCTCTTTTGAAATAATCGCCAAACGAGAAGTTGCCCAGCATCTCGAAGAATGTGCCATGTCTGGCGGTCTTGCCCACCCTTTCGATGTCGGGGGTGCGTATGCACTTCTGGCACGTGGCAATCCTCTTTTTGGGAGGCGTCTCCTGCCCAGTAAAGTAGGGTTTAAGCGGAGCCATGCCGGCATTTATCAGCAAAAGGCTCTTGTCCTTCTGTGGAATCAGCGGAAAGCTCGGCAGTATCAGGTGATCCTTTCCCCTGAAAAACTCTAAAAATCTTGTCCTTATCTCGTTAAGGCCCAGTTTCTCCATTTATGTATTCCTCCTCGTAAGACAATTAAATAAGCGTCTCCCCCCTACGGCAGGAGCGGGACGCAGCTTCAGGTCCTCTATCCTACTAAAAAGCTTGAAAATTCGGCTAATTCCGTCCTAATCCTGCTATTTACTCATGATTATATAGAACCCCAGATGTTTTGTCAATTATATCAAATCCTGCTTTCAAATTCGTTGTTCATTCGACTTTTTAAGCCCTAGTGTGATACTGTCACTATGCTCAAATATATGTTTTTCACTATAACCCGTATTATAAGCACCACCGGCACGGCCAAAAGCATGCCCGTTATTCCGAAGAACATTCCGCCAATCCATAAGGATAGTATTATATAGACGGGATGGAGCCCCACGTGATCGCCCATGATTTTGGGAGTGATAAAGCTGCCTTCCAGCTGCTGAACCGCTACCATGACCACTATGGCCCAAACGATTTTCGATGGGGCATTCAGCGCGGTAATCACCACAGCCGGCACTGCCCCCAGCCATGGTCCAAAATAAGGGATTATCTCAAATATGCCAGCCACAATTCCCAGAATCAGGGCATAAGGAATTCCGACAACAAGGAATCCCAGCGTGGTAAACACCCCAATTACAAGCGATATGATAATCTGGCTTCTTATAAAGCGGTTGAGTATGTAATGGACTTCAGAGAAGGTGCACATTATGCCTTTTCTGTATCGAATGGGGATGATGCTGACCATGAGCCTTTTGAAGTATTTCCTGTCCTTTAAAAAATAAAAGCTCAACACCGGAATCATGAACAGTTCAGGTATGCCGGATGCACCGTCCATAAACCTTTCGAGAGTATTCCGCGTAATTTCAATCAGGCGCCTCTGTATGCTCTCTATGGTTTCTTCCATGGTCTGTTGTACACCATAGGGTAGTCCCATGCTTTTTAGCCGCGATTGAAACCCGGCGGCCAACTGCTTCAACTGGTAGGCATATTCTGGGATATACTGGCTCAGGGAAACCACCTGCCTTATAAAGGGTGGCACAACCAGAAATCCAATAGCGACCAGCAATAGGAACAATCCTCCAAATAACACTATTATCGCAACATTCCTGGGCATAAACCTTTCCAGCCATTCGCTTATCGGCACCAGAATATAGGAGATTATGATTGCAAAGAAGACGACGCGAAATACGCTAGATAATTTTCCCCAATGTGAGATGACGATAAGCAATAAAATGAAAAAAAGTAAAAATACAAGTCCAAATACGATATACCTCTTGTACGCCTTCACCTGTCAGCCTCCACCCTGTTTTTTAAATATTTAAAATAGGCCCGTTTCCGGGCCTATTGATTATCTCCTTTCCTTCATTTCAGACAACATGTTCGCCATTATCTGAGAAGCATTGTCCATAATATTCTTGCCATTCCAAAATTTTCGCCTCATCTCGTTGTCTTTACCCGGCATGAAAAGCATGCTTGCTGCAATGCCCACCATGCTTCCGGCTATAAAACCCCTTAAATACTTGTTCACCAGTATCCCACTCCTTTCTCGTGATTTATTTGAGGTCAAGCAAAGTCTTAATTCCTCTGTTGTATGCCTTTATCTGTTGAGTCTGTTCCATTGATACAATCACCGCATCTTCGCTTATGCTGTTGGATGCGTCATACGGCAGGATATACCGCCCTTCCAAGAGGTCGTCGATAACGCCCCTGGATATTTCAAACCCTTCTATGCTGCCATCGTTTGGGTCGAGTATTATATCGCTGATAAGCCCTAATTCCTGCCCGTCACCCCTTAAAAGCTGACGGCCTAGAATCCTCTTGCCATACTCTTCGTTTCCCCCCATTGACAAACCTTGGGTCCGGCTATCATTTTGCAGGGGCTCATCTACGATAACAGCGTGCCTGCCTATGGTTCGCACCCATTCAAGAGGAACATGCTTTTTCCTTTCAACCAACCCCTCTCTTGATACCACTAACCCTTCTATCTTTTGATGCCCGGGTTTAAATATTATATCTGCCACCACCCCCATCTTTTTACCCGTCCTTGCAGATATGACGGGTAAGCCCAAAAGCGACCCTCTTTTCATTCCGCGCAGCATTTTCCAAGCATCCCCATTGGCATCAACCCCATTTTTCATTTGCTATGCATTCTTATTATCCCTCAATGTTTAAAAAAAGATGACACGGGCGATAATTATAATTTTTGGTAAAAAAATAAGCCGGCATTGAGCCGGCATTTAACAACAATATATGCAATCTCAAATTATAATTTTATGAAGCTTACCCTCAAAACGTTATCCAACATCTCAATTTGCTTCAAAGCTTGAGGACTGACTTCCTGGTCCACGTTGAGCACCATTAAAGCCCTGCCTTCTTTGCGGTTCTGGCTGACCCTCATGGTCTCGATGTTGACGTTCTCATTGCCAAGTATGGTGCCTATCTTGCCTATAACCCCCGGCCTGTCGTAATTCTGTATAACCAGCATATACGGAGTGGGTTCGAAATCCACCTCGTATCCACCGAAATTGACTATCCTTATCTCATCCTTTCCAAATACGGTACCGGCAAAGGTAACCTGCTTCTTGCTGTTGGTAACTTTTACTGTTATCAAATTGGTGTAATGGTCTACCTCGCTCCTGATGCTCTCGATCACCTCGATGCCTCTGTCCTTTATCAGCATTTCCACGTTGACAAAGTTGATTCGCTCCTCTATAACGGGCTCCAGCAACCCCGAAAGGTAGGAAAGCGTTATTATCTTGGTCTCCTGCTTTGCTATATCACCGCTGTATATGATTTCGACCTTTTGTACCGGGAGTTTCTCTGCACGGTAGTACAGCCTGCCCATGATTTCAGCCAGCTTCAGGAAAGGCGACAGGGCGTGTATATTGCGAACGTGGAGCCCGTGCAGGTTTACGGCATTGACGATGTTGCCTTTTAGCGCTTCGGATACCTGCTTTGCGATCTCCAATCCTACGTTTTCCTGTGCTTCCTCGGTGGAAGCTCCAAGATGTGGCGTAAATATCACGTTTTCAAGCTCCAATAGCTTGTGGGAGAAATCGGCGCCGCCGGGCACCTCCTTGGGTTCCTTCTCAAACACGTCAATGGCCGCGCCGGCGATCCTGCCGCTCTTCAATGCGTTGTACAGGGCCTCTTCGTCCACCAGCCCGCCGCGGGCGCAGTTGATGATCCTCAAGTTGGGCTTTGCCATAGCCAGCTCTTTCTCGCCGATCATGCCTACCGTCTCGTCGGTCTTGGGAAGGTGTATGGTTATAAAATCGGCCACTCTCATGACTTCCTCGATGGAGTTCAACCGCTTAACGCCCAACTTCTCAAACCTCTCATCGGTTATATAGGGGTCATAACCCATAACGTTCATGCCCAGGGCTTTCAGCCGGGTCGCCACGTTGGAACCGATCCTGCCAAGGCCTAGTATCACAACCGTCTTGTTATAAAGCTCTACTCCCTTGAACTTGCTGCGGATCCACTTACCGCTCTTTAAAGCGGTGTATGCCTGGGGGATGTTCCGCGCTAAAGCCAGCATCAAGGCGATGGTATGCTCGGCGGTGGATATGTTGTTGCTCTCTGGAGTGTTTACAACTATGATTCCCTTTCGCGTGGCCGTTTCAACGTCTATATTGTCTACACCGGTACCGGCACGGCCGATCACCTTGAGGTTAACCCCTTTTTCTATGACCTCGGCGGTTACCTTTGTAGCGCTCCTCACAATAAGTGCATCATACTCCCCTATGCACTCAAGGAGGGCTTCGGGAGTAAGGTCTGTGCGCTCATCAACTTCAAAATCCTTTCGCAAAAGCTCAATGCCGCATTTTGCTATCTTTTCGGTTACCAGTATCTTCATAGAAACCACCACCTCACATCTTCAGTGTCTTAAGGGCAGCCGTCACGCCAGTGCCCAGCTCCAGCTTATAGCCTACCTTGAGCAATGACAATTCTAAAGCGGTAATGGTTTTCAAAAGGTCAAACCCATCCACATAGCCCATGTGGCCGATGCGCATGATCTTCCCTTTAAGGTGCTGCTGTCCACCCGTCACCATTATGTCGTACTGCAGATTCATGATCTTCCTTACCTGGTCTATATCTATACCTTCGGGAGCCTTGATGGATGTGATGAGGTCAGAAGCGTACCTCTCATCGGCAAACAGCTCCAGTCCTAAAGCCTTAACTGCAGCCCGGCAGGCCTCAGCCAGATTCCTATGCCGTGCGAAGATGTTCTCCAGCCCTTCCTCCAGTATCATGTCCAGCGCCTCACTAGCCGCAATGACCAGCGACACTGCAGTGGTATAAGGGGTAGTATTGTCGTTCAACGACTTTCTATAGGCCAGGAAGTCAAAATAGAATTTGGGCAATTTCGATTTTTCAATGGCCTTCCATGCCTTCTCGCTCACGCTTACAAACGCCAATCCAGGAGGTAACATCAGGGCTTTTTGCGAACCGGCAATCACCATGTCGATTCCCCACTCATCGGTCTTGACCTCCATCCCGCCCAAAGAGCTTATGGCATCCACGATATACAGGCAATCACGGCCTTTGAGTACCTCTCCAATGCCCTTGATATCGTTTGCCACACCGGTAGACGTCTCGTTGTGGGTCACAAAAACGCCCTTTACGCCGTCGCCTTCTGGGCTGTCCAGGAATTTTTTTATCTCTTCCGGATCAGCTCCGCATCCCCATGGAACATTTATTACTTTCACGTCCAACCCGAAACGGGTGGTTATCTTGACAAATCGATCGCCAAACACCCCTGTGCTGACTACCAATACCTTATCCCCAGGGGAAAATGCATTGGCTACCGCAGCTTCCATACCGCCGGTCCCAGACGATACCAGTGTGAGCACGGGATTTTGGGTCTGAAACACTTTTTTGAGCCCCTCGTTCATCTTGACAAAGTAACGCTCAAACTCCTTTGTACGGTGGTGAATAATCTGCCTTGCCATGGTCTCTCTGACCTTATGCGGAATCATGGTAGGCCCGGGAGTCATGAGTAACTTGTCTTTTCTCATCTTGACATTACCTCCTCATTTCAAAACTTTATAAAAATTTAAAAACCCGTCCTTGCAAGCCAAGGACGGGAATATCTTCACGTGGTGCCACCTTGTTTTACCCGGGAACATCCGGGCCTCATTTGCAGATAACGGTTTTCGCCGGTATTGGTTATTTCCCAACCAACTCCGAGGTGGATTCAATAGGGCCGCCTTGGCAGCTCGCACCAACCGCTACCTCTCTGGATAGGCTAACTCCCTATCTACTACTCCTCTTCATCGTCTTTGCTCTATTTAAATTTTATTGTTAATTTTACAACAAACTCTATGATATGTCAATTACTTTTAACCATAAATTCCTTCAAACAAGCATAAACTTTACACTCACCAGATGTTCGCATAAATTTTAAAATAAGAAGTTACAATTATTTATGGCCCCGGCACCAAGTTCATAATATCTTCCTTTTGTCCATCTACGTTTATATAGTAATCGGGCACATCTCCCACGATAATGGTTTCGGTAATGGGAATTCTTGTCTTTACGCTGGCCGTATCGCTGCCCAGCGGAACGACTATGCGGACGTTGGCCTCCATCTCCATATAAATCTTGTGGCGCGTCTGATTTATTCCCGCATTTTCAAACTCTGTAGCAAAGTCTATGGCCACCGACCCTATGGGTATGATAGTGACTTTGATCCTTGGACCTAAGCCGGCCAGAATTTTGCTGTTGAATATCGAGCCAAGAGGTATGTATATACCCTCCGCCCCCATTGAGCGAATCTCCTCTTGTGCAACGCTTGATGTTTCGCTAGCCAAGGCATTCATCCTGATGGTATTGGCCTGTATCAACGATATCTTGCCGTTTCTATCGGTCATCACATTTATGAGGTCGGTATACTTTATATCAGTGTTCAACACCTTCTTAACCGCGTTGTTCATGGCCTTGATGGCTATATATCTTACCTGGGCTTCCGACATAGCTATAACCGTAGGCTTTATCCCTCTATCTATGATTAAAAATGTGATCAATAACGCTGCCAGCAGTGTAAACATAATAATGAAAATTTTATATGTCCCTCTTCTGCGCCTCATGAAGGTACACACCTCCCCTACAGTTTATGAATTGTATTAATAAATTGTTACTCAAATCTATGTGTATGTTGGATTTTTTCGATACGCTAAAATCACAACAGCTAATAAAAAGGCCGGTAATAAAGCGTTAGAAATGCATACATAGAATTTTAATAGGATTTTAAGAAAAATTATGCTATAATATATAAAAAGCCGGGCCGCATAAATACATTGCCTTGTATTGGAGGTTGACATGAAGAGAGAAAACATCAATAAGGAAAACAGGAAGCCAAAAAAGGGCATTCATAAAATAAAAGGATATTTCCAAGAGAGGACCAATCCGCCCAATTTCATATTGTCGGTGTTTGTAACAACTTTAAAGATGTTTGTGGTGCTGTTTATACTTTTAGGCTTTGCAGGATTTGGCGCGCTCTTGGGCATAGCAAAAGGATACCTTGATGCCACTCCAGCTCTTGACCTGGAACGCATTGAAAACCAAAGCGAAACCTCATTCATATACGACAGATACGGCAACCTGATCACGCCCTACTACGGCCTTGAGAACCGCGTGTGGGCATCGCTGGACGAAATCCCAAAGATGCTCCAGGATGCCGTCATCGCCGTTGAGGACGTGCGCTTCTACTCGCATCGCGGCATTGACTTCAAACGCCTTGTAGGTGCCATCATAAACAACCTCCGCAATGAATCGATACAGGGTGCCAGCACCATCACCCAGCAGCTCATAAAGAACACCCTGCTGACGCCAGAACGCTCCTACAAACGCAAGATCCAGGAGGCTTACCTGGCCATTCAGCTGGAACAGAAATACACCAAGCAACAGATACTTGAGGCTTACCTCAATACTAGCTATTTCGGTAGCGGAAACTACGGGGTAAAGACAGCAGCACAGGATTATTTTGGGAAGGAACTTAAAGACTTGACGTTGAGGGAGTGCGCCGTTCTAGCGGGAATACTTAGGAACCCATATTATTATGACCCCAGGAAAAATCTGTATGACCCCAATAGAAAGCCCGAGATAACCTACAACCGCACCAATTTAGTGCTGCGCCTCATGTACGAAAACGGCTTTATCACCAAGGAGCAATACGAGGAAGCCAAGCTTGACCCAAACAAGACCCCTGAAGAACAGGGCTTTAAAGTTATAGAAAAGTCCAATCGCGACTCCCTCTATCCCATGCCGCATTTTGTGGAATATGTGATATTGGATGTGCGGGACAGGCTGATGGAACATTTCGGTTGGACTGGCGACGAGGGCCGCCAGAAGGCTATGAAACTGATCCAGGAAGGCGGACTCAGGATATACACCACAGTTGACCCTGAAATCCAAAAAATTGCCGAGGAAGCGGTGTATAACTACAAAAATCTTCCTCCTCTGGCCAATTCTAAAGATAGAGTTTATACGGATCCCCAAGGACACGAGATACCGCAGCCTCAGGCAGCGGCTATTGTCATAGACCACACCACAGGCGAGATACGTGCCATTGTGGGCGGGCGGACTCCCCCTCAAGGCCGTTTCTGGACCAACCGTGTCACACAGGCATTGGCTGTGGGTTCAGCAATAAAACCCTTGTCTGTATATGGGCCTTTTATCGAAGCCGGATATCCCGGGGGAATCATACTGGAGGACGTTCCTGTCCCCATAAAAGGATTGGAAGGCGAGTGGAATGGCAGGGGTTATCCACGCAATTACGACGGCGGATTTAAAGGGCTTGTGGACGTGCGTACAGCTATAAAAAACTCCATAAACGTAGCAGCCTCCAGAATAGTGCAGGAACGCGTAGGTCCTGATTATTCAGCTGAAAAACTGCTGGAATTGGGTATAACCAGTCCTCTGTATGTAAAAGAAAAAATAGTGACCGACCTCGCACTCGGGCAGGATGGCATAAACATGGTTGAAATGGCAGCAGCATATGCCGCCATAGCCAATAGAGGAATATATCAAACTCCTGTATCATTTACAAAGGTTCTAGACAGAGACGGAAATGAGATCCTGAATAAAGACAACATACAGGTAAAAAGAGCAGTATTTAAGGAGAGCACCGCTTTTATCCTGACGGACTGGATGGAGACGGTAGTAAACAGCGGCACCGGCACTAGAGCCAAGTTTTCCAAGCCGATGCACATTGCTGGCAAAACAGGTACATTAAATAATTTTATGGGAGTATATTTTGCCGGATTTACCCCATACTATACCGCGACCGTATGGATCGGACACGACGATTACAAACCCTTAAAAGATGATGCCCAGGGAGGCAGATTTGCCGCTCCTCTATGGAAAGCGGTGATGGAGCCTATCCACAAGGATCTGGAAAACAAACCATTTTATGATAAACCACCGGAAGGGGTAGTGCGCGTCACGGTCTGCGGAGTATCGGGCAAGCTGCCCAATGGCACACTGTGCGAAAACGATGCAAGTGGACGTAAACTTATAACCGAGTGGTTTCCTGTAGAGGCAGTTCCAAAAGAGAAGTGCGATGTGCATCAGGAGGTTGAGATATGCAAATATTCGAATAAACTCGCCTCTCCGTACTGTCCAAGAGAACATGTGGTCAAAAAATCAGTCATCGTACTACCGAAAGACTCGCCTCTCAGGCAGTTGAGCAATGAACAGCTACAAAAATATTTGCCTGGTGCATTCAGGGATATGACGGACTTTTCAGCACTTGATTACAACAATCCCGAAGACAGGCAATATTTCTGCCCGCTGCATACACAGGAATGGTACAATTCTCAGCAAGTAAGAGAAGACCTGTACAAGCGAGCCCAAGACCTCATAAATTCTGTGCGGTCCAAAATATCTGATCCAAGGTACAAAGACAGGTTGAACGATGAGGCGCGTAATGCCTTGGAAAAGGCCATTGAAGCATTGCTCAAGAGCCTTAATCAGACACCGGTTGAACCTCCGGCAGAAGGTGAAAAACCGCTGACGCAGCTGCCGCTGTTTGACCCAAAGCCGATAGAACAGAATATGGCTTACCTGACCGAGCTTTCGAGGACGATCTTCGATTCAATAGATAGACAGATTCAAGAGGAAAACCAGATTCAAGAGGAAAACGCAAACCAAAACCAGCAAATGCCCTTCCCACAAAACAACTTTCCCAGCCACAACACCGACAACAACAGGAACAAGCGCGGACCAAACAATAAAAAAGGGGCACAGGATTGAAGTGCCCCTCTTTGCTATCTCTTCATCCTCGGATTGAACAACACAGCCGCCAGATAGCCGAATACCACTGCCGCAGTAATTCCTCCAGCAGCCGCCCTCACTCCTCCTACAAAAGCGCCCAGCGCTCCCATCTCGTCTACTCCTTTCATAGCCCCTTTAGCGAGAGCATAGCCAAATCCGGGGAGCGGAACGGTTGCTCCTGCTCCGCCAAATTTCACGATGGGCTCATACACACCTATAGCCGTTAGTATGACGCCTGCCGTTACGAAGCAGACCAGGATCCTTGCCGGCGTCAATCTGGTCTTATCGATGAGTATCTGTCCGATGACGCATATTAAACCGCCAACTAGAAAAGCCTTCAAATACTCCATCTTTCATCCCCTATCCATATCGATGGTTATGGCGTGTGCAATGCCGGGTATGGATTCACCCTGCTGGCAACTGGTGGTGCTGAGAAGAGCACCTGTTGACAAGAGCAAAATCCGCTTGTATACGCCTTCTTCCATTTTCCTCAGAATATAAGCGCCAAAGACCACCGCAGAGCATCCACAACCACTGCCTCCCGCATGCACATCCTGATCCTTGCTGTATATCTCGCAGCCGCAATCGATAAATCGATCGCTTATGTCATAGCCCTCTTTCTTTAAAAGGTCAATAGTCAGCTCCCGTCCAAACCAGCCCAGGTCACCCGTCACGATTAGGTCATATGCATCGGGCCCCTGTTGGGTATCTTCGAAGTGCGCTTTTATAGTGGCTGCCGCTGCTGGAGCCATCGCGGCCCCCATGTTATTGGTATCGGTTATGCCATAATCTATAACTTTGCCGGTGGTTATATGGGTGATATAAGGGGGTTTCATATCGTTGGACAGCAAAAAGGCACCCGCCCCTGTCACAGTCCACTGTGCAGTGGGTGGACGCTGGGTTCCCATCTCCAGCGGGAATCGATACTGCCTTTCAGCGGTGCAGAAATGGCTGGAAGTCACGCACAACACAAGGTCAGCGTATCCCGCGCTGATGAGCATGGCTCCCAACGACATGGACTCAGTAAGAGTCGAACAGGCTCCATACAGCCCGAAAAATGGTATTCCTAAAGTTCTGGCCGCAAAGTTTGCCGTTATTATTTGATTGAGCAGATCTCCACCAAATAAGTAATTTATGTCCTGTGGCTGCTTTCCAGCTCTGGTAATTGCCATTTTGGCCGCTTCCTGATACATGCGGCATTCTGCCTTTTCCCAGGTTTTTTCGCCCCATAGATCGTCCTCCAGGACCACATCGAAATACTCACCCAGGGGTCCCTGTCCCTCTTTTTTCCCTACTATGGTAGCCCTGGAAAGGATACAAGGAGGATTTTCAAGCTTTACGGTTTGACCACCCAATCGATGCTTTGCCATACAACTCCCTCACTTTAAAAAGAAGTATATCAATCCAACTAGTACTGATGCGCTGATGCCATACACCAACACAGGGCCCGCTATGGAAAACAGCTTGGATCCAACTCCAAACACGTATCCTTCCTTTTTGAATTCCATAGCGGGGGATACTATTGAGTTGGCAAACCCTGTAATGGGTACCACCGACCCTGCTCCCCCATACTTTCCTATATCGTCATAGACTCCCAGTCCCGTCAGCAGCGCTCCTATAAAGATCATCACTATTGCAGTAAAAGCTGAGGCCTCTTCAGTATTCAAATTGAAATAGCTCTTCCCCAAATTGTTTACAGCCTGGCCTATAGTACATATGATTCCTCCTACCAAAAACGCCAATATGCAATCCCTCAAAAGGTTTGACTTGGGCATCTTCCGTTGCACATATATCTGGTACTCCTTGTTTAGCTTTTGCTGTTTGACGTCCACTTTTTCAAACCCCCTTTCCACCTGTTTTTTCAGGCCGCTAATTTAATTTATTCCACCGTCAGCGTTGAATTATTCTTTTTGTTTTTCGCATCCCTGTCGTTCGACAGCTTCCTTATCAGGTCGTGCCTTTCCTCTTTCTCTTCAATATTTTTCATTTCCGGTCCCAATCTCTTTATTTGATGATAATACTTCATCTCTTTCACACCCTCGAACTTTATACATCCATGCTGTATTTATCCATTTTACCTGTTTCAGTAAAATCCAGGTAACAGCCAGTAAATAAGCGAACCCGCTATTTTGCCTATTATTATGGCAAAAACCAGAATATATATAAATTTTATTATCCCGGCATAGCTTGCAACTATATATAGAACGTCCAGTACCTCTGCCAGCGCCGAAGCCAGCATCCCAACAAATATGCCCATAAATAGGGCTATAACAGGGAGCGCAAATTTCCCTATAGAAAATCTCAGGTCCATCACATATACCAGCGAAGACAAAAACGCCCCCGCCAAAATTGACAGTTTGACGAGAAACATATGCTTCTTTTTACCGCTTAGAGAGACAAGCCTGGGTGCAATACCCAGGGCTATAAAAAGCGTCGATAACCCTCCGCCCACCACCAATCCACCGGCCAAACCAATAAGCACTTCAAGCAACATTGATTCCCACTTCAATCTCCCTCGTTCTCCTCCTCGTCCTTTTTATAGGAAGAGATCTCCTTTTCGTAAGTATATACTTCCAACTCCAGAGGCCCCGGTTTTTTCTTCTTTTTGCCAATAGAAAAAACGTCAAAGAACACAGCTATGCCTATACCTATACCTATGGAATACGGGATACTTATAAGAAGCGGCCGCACGCTCTTTTCCCCGGTAATGATGTAATGCAGGACGCTGTGCACCTGATGCATGTTAACATCGGCATGAAAATACATTATGGCCAGCCCTGAGCCAATCATCAGCAGTAAAGCCGTCGCCACCAGCCTGAGCCACTCAATTAAGGCATTCGAAGGCTTCTGCTCCTTGTATTCTATGAGGGCTTTTCCCTCGCCAATCACGTGTATGTTGGAGATCCCCGTGCTTTCATTGATAAGCCTTATGACTTCAATAGCAGTCACAACATGATTTCTGTCTTGATGGGCCGGCAATATAACGATATTCCTTATAGCCTCTTCCACTTGCTGAGGGCAAAAGACATCTATCACATCTGTAAGGTATACAGGCCGTCCAGCCCTCTTTATGATATTTGGTTTAAATTGAAAGAAAACAGCAGCGTTATTTTGATATTCCTGTACCATAGCCGCTTCTTCCTTTATTCTTTGGCCTCAAGCACGTGATCTATTCTCCACTGCCTCATAGACGAATCGAGCCCCAGAATAAGTTTTATCCTGCTTTATGCCTTTATAGAACAACAGCCATATAGAAACTGCAACGGCTGCTAGCAGCAGGAGAGAGACCATAGCCACAGCCACTCCCTTAACCCTGGCTCTCATTCGCCATCCCTCCTAACAATTATCTTGAATTCCACTTTATCTTTATTATGTGCTCAACCTGCCTTTTTATCCAAAAAAAATAAACGTCCGGTCAACCGGACATTTTTACAGCATCTCCCTCATTTTCAAAAGCACCTTTTTTTCAATCCTTGAAACCTGCACCTGGGATATGCCCAATTCGTTGGCAATATCGCTCTGGGTTCTATCCTGAAAATACCGCATTATGATGATAGCCCTTTCTCTTCTGTCCAGCTTTGCCAGCATTTCCTTCAGCATAATGCGGTCTATCAGCTTCCCCATTTGACTGGTGTCCTGATGGATTTTATCGATCAGCAATATAGGATTGTCGTCATCTTCATATATGATATCGTATATGGACGAAGGGATACGGTTTGCTTCCAGGGCGTGGACTATTTCTTCTGGCGAAACGCCCATTTCGCCCGCGATCTCATTGATGGTGGGTTCACGGTCCAGCTTATTCTTAAGCTGTTCCTTGACGGTTTGTGCCTTGCTTGCCAGCTCTTTTAACGACCTGCTCACCTTTATGGGGCCATCATCCCGCAGGAAGCGCTTAATCTCACCCATTATCATGGGAACGGCATAAGTGGAAAATTGCACATTGAACTTAAGGTCATAGTTATTTATGGCCTTGATAAGCCCGATGACCCCTATCTGAAACAGGTCCTCGTATTCATAGCCTCTGTTCAAAAACCGCTTTACAATGCTCTTCACAAGGGCGATATTCCTTCTTACCAGCTCCTCTTTTGCCTTCTCATCCCCATCTTGAGCTTTGACTATCAAGTCCAATATTTCATTTTGCAAAAGCGTTTCCTTTCCTTTTCCGCGGTCAAAGGCTTCAAACGTATCCATCATTCTCTCCTCAGCTCTCCACCAGTACTCTTCAAGTATTTTACCAGTTTGACCCGTGTACCCTGGCCAGGAGCGGAAATCACCTCTACTTCATCCATAAAAGTTTCCATAACGGTAAATCCCATTCCAGAGCGTTCCAACTCAGGCTTTGAGGTATAAAGCGGCTGCCTTGCCTTCTCTATGTCCTCTATTCCTTTACCGTTGTCTATGACTTCGATCTCAATCTTTCCCTCATAAAGCTTTGCTATGATGGTTACAATACCTATAGTGTTCTCGTAGCCATGAATGATGGCATTGGTCACGGCCTCCGACACAGCGGTCTTTATATCGGCAATCTCCTCCAGCGTAGGGTCAAGCTGGGCTGCAAAGGCAGCGACAGTAACCCTGGCAAAGGATTCATTCTGCGACTTGCTGGGAAACTCCAGGCGCATTTCGTTTATGACCTCCACTATTCATCACACTCCCCTATACCAGCCAGCGCTTCCTCGAAACTGCTGTACTTCTTTATTATCCTATAAAGACCCGATACCTCCAACACCTTATGAATCTGGGGTGTGACATGGACCACAGATACCGTACCGCCTCGCTGCGAAACCACCTTGTACCTTCCTATAAAAACACCGACGCCCGAACTATCCATGAACTTCAGCTGGCTCAGGTCAAATACCATATGCTTTATGCTGGGGTCCTCCAGTATGCTATCCAACCGTTCGCGCACCGTATCGGCAGTATGATGGTCCAGTTCTCCCTCTAATTTGACTATAAGCGTGTGTTTGCTTTTATGACTCGAGATCTGCAAGAAAATCCCTCCTCCAGCTTACAGGCATAAGTACACTTATATATTCTTCATTCGCTTCAATTCTCCTTCAACGAATATTGGCTATTTTTGTATGTTATATTAAAAACATACAAAAATCCCTTCGATATTTGTCGAAGGGATTTTTGCGTTACGGGACCTCTACCTCCTGTATTTCCACCCTGATTGACTGCGTCTTGTTCATATCCTCGATTATCTTTCTTGCATCGGTCCAGTCCTTGTATTTTTTCTTCTCTTCTTCGGTGAGTATAACCTCATCCAACAGCTGCCTGCCAGTCATAGGCTTGTCGCTTACATAGGTTTGCATTATGGGATTGTTTTCAACAACGGTTAGAATAGCGTATACGTACTTCATAGCTTCCTCCAAACCCTCTCCCTTATGTATTTTCCCTTTACCAGTTTACAACAAAAAGACATAAAATTCAATAACTTCAACGTTTATTCGGGCATTAGCACGACTGCAACGATTTTGTCCAGCGGGTCCACTATCTCTACATCGCCATCCACTTTCAAATCGCATACCTTTATGACCTCCCCCGGCGCCATATCGCCAACATATACATCGATGTGAGACGGCAGCAAGTGCGCATAGCCTTCCACATTGATGATTTCAGCCTGACGCTGCAAAACCCTTCCCTTGCTTTCCAGTTCTTCAGCACCCATAAACCTTATGGGTATGCTCATGTTCACCTTTTCATTGGACGGCAAATCCTGCAGGTCTATATGAATGACCTCCCGGGTCACTGGATCTCTTTGAACTTCTTTTAATATTACTGTTTTTACGTCCTCTTCCATCGCTATCTCAAAAAGAGCAGATTCGCCAAGCTGCCGTATCAAAGAGTTCAATTCTTTCTTGCTGGCTACAAGCTGCTGCGGCATCTGATTGCCGCCATAGTAGATAGCAGGTATAAATCCCTGCCGCCTCAACTGCTTGGCGCTTTTGCCTTCTTCCCTGGGAAACACCTTCAATACCCTGTTGTTCACCCAATCACCCTTTCTTCATAATGACGTTTTTCATATTATATCCATTTAAGCTATATTTAAACATTCGTATATAAAACAAAAAAAGCAGCAGGAATTCCTGCCGCTTTAAGCGTTTAAAATTTAATAATAACCGTAGCCATCGTGCCAACCAGATCTCCTAGGGAAAAACCTTCTCCGCCTGCGGAAGAGTTCAGACAGGAGTATGATGGCGATCAAATCCCTCAATATGGGCATCCGTCGACGCTCAAACTGCAGGTTTTCGGCATCCAATTTCTCCTGCATTTTAACCCCCGCATACTCCTCCAGTTCTGGCATCTCTTTTACGCATAGATCATAACACCTGTTTATCATGTCCTCTACCTGGGTCTGGCTGGGATAGAGAACATACGGGTCATCCATCTCGTCACATATCCTGCACACATAAGGATATATTTTATAGTATATCTCAGGATACATGACGGGATAGACCATGCCGTCATAAACTTCGGGCTCCATCCAAGGAACCATATACCCGTACCTGTGGTGGTATTCTATCGGGTATCTGCAGTCAGGTATCCACAAGCGATCGTTGTAGTTCAAGGTACCGCCTCCCCCATATTTATAAAAATATATTCTTTTTTGCTATATAATATATGAAGGAGGCTGTCAAATGGTTTCTAACTTTATGCCGTCTCTCGACCTTTGTTACACTCCTTTATGACCTGGTCCAGTTCGTGTTCATCAAGGGTTTCCTTCTCCAGAAGGGCTTTCGCTATAGCCTCCAGGGTATACCTATGCCTTATGAGCAAACCTTTTACTTCTTCATAGAAAAGGTCCATGGTCTCTCTGCATTGCCTGAGCACCTCGTCTGAACCCTGCCGTATGCCGTTGCTGTAGAGAACGTCGTAGTTGAGAAGCCCTGAGCTTTTGCCCATGCCAAAGCGCCTTACCATATCGAGCAGCACCTCTGTAGCCCTTTCTAAATCATTTGAAGCGCCGGTAGTGACGTTATCCTGGCCAAATACTATCTCTTCAGCGGCTCGCCCTGCCAAGGCTATTTTTATGCTGTTTTCCATATCCCTCTTCCTGTAATACATCCTATCAGGTGGTATGTTCATGCTGAATCCCCCCATCCCTTTAGTGCTGGGTATTATGGTAACCCTTGAGACGCTGTGTTCTGGGGCTATCAACTTGGTCACCAGCGCATGTCCTGCTTCATGGAAGGCAGTAATCTCGCGGTCGAACCTGTGTATCGTACTTCTATCTTTCTTCTCCAGACCAGCCATGACAATGTAAAACGCCTTGTCTATATCCGACTGCTCGATGTACCCGCTGTCCCTCTTTGCTGCCAGTATAGCTGCCTCATTCATCAAGCTCTCCAGCTTTGCTCCGCTGAAATATACCGTTTGCTGCGCCACTTTATAAAGGTCGACGTCGCTTGAAAGAGGCTTGCCTCTGCTGTGAAGCTTCAGGATCTCATACCGTCCTTTTACATCGGGTAGCCCAACCTCAATATGCCTGTCAAATCTCCCCGGTCGAAGCAATGCTGGATCCAATACATCCAGGCGATTGGTGGCACCTATGACCACAATACCTTCGTTATCCTTAAAGCCCGACATTTCGGCCAAAAGAGCGTTTAAAGTCTGATCGCGTTCATCATTGCCTCCTCCATCGATACCCCTATCCCTCTTTTTGCCCAGGGCATCAATCTCATCTATAAATATCACGCACTTGCCGCTCTCCCTCGCTTTCTTAAACAGGTCACGGATCCTTCCCGCCCCTACGCCTACGTACACCTGCACAAAATCGGAACCTGATACGGCATAGAAGGGTACCCCGGCTTCACCGGCTACGGCCTTCGCAAGCAAGGTTTTACCCGTTCCAGGCGGACCGTAGAGTATAATACCCCTCGGTAACCTTGCCCCGTACCGCGCATACTTCTCAGGATTTCTTATAAAATCTATCACATCCTTCATGCTCTCTCTGGCTTCATCGATTCCAGCCACATCATCAAAAGTAACCTTCTTGTCGTCCTCGGGGTATACCGAGATCGATGATATCTTTCCCATACCCCCCTGCGCCTGCTTCACCGTTTTGGTCGACAGAAAATACAAAAAGCCTCCAAACACACCCATGGTGATGAGGAAACTCCCTGTATCTCTTATTTGAGATTGACGGGCCATCTCGTCCACGGCGATACCTTTTTTGAGCAGTTCCTCCTTGAACCCTTCTTTTCGTGGATTGTCGGTTATAAATTCGGTACCGTCCTTGAACTCACCCTTGAGCAGGTCTCTATCATCAAGGTAGACTTTGGCTACCTTTTCCCGATCCACCGCCCTTATGAATTCGTTGTACGAAATTCGCTGGGGATCTGGCTCAAAATAGAGGTATATATAATACCCGATGACTGCCAGCAACAATATGGACGCCAGTATCCACATTCTCTTTTTCCCACTGTGCACCCTTCTCACCCCCGTTCGTCTCATATATAGAGGTTGTACACTTTGTAGGAATGCCAGACCTCTTATATATAAGAGTATATATCATTATATATATCATTGCAAGTTCAAAAAACCTATTAAATTTACTCAAAAATTTGGAGAATAGTAATTGATTTTTTTTTCGATTTATGCTAAAGTATAGTGCAGCATGCAAAGATTTTGCTAAAGAAAGTATCCACTTATCAAAGGGTTGGGACATCTGCTGAGCCTGTCCTTTATTACGGGGACTAGGACATCAGTTGTACTAACCTACCCCCGTAAGTGGATACTTAAAAATTTTAAGTAAAGGGGGTTTTGCTGATGGATACCTATTCGAGGCACTGCATTTTAGAACTTTGGGAATGCAACCGGGAACTATTGAACGACATCAAGTTCGTCGAGAAGATGATGACTGACGCTGCGCTGCAAGCGGGTGCTGAAGTAAGGGAAGTAACATTTCACCAGTTTGCACCTCAGGGCGTGTCAGGGGTGGTAATAGTTTCCGAGTCCCATTTGGCCATCCACACCTTTCCCGAGCACGGGTATGCCAGCATCGACGTTTTCACCTGCGGCAAACGCATTGACCCTAAAAAAGCTGCTTCCATCATCGCCCAAAAACTAGAGGCCAACCGAATTTACGAGATGAACGTAGAGCGCGGACTGGGTGAAATGCATATTGTAGAAGATTTTAACAGTTAACAAGGGCTCCGATAAGGAGCCTTTTTAATTTAGTTTAATTTTCCGGTTTATAGGGAATAATTTAAGATGAAATCGACATTATCGCAGGAGGTTATTCCCTATGAACCAGCACGAACCGATACCTTCACGGATGAGCAGAAAGAGAAAAAAGAATCGCCGTTCCCTTTATCGTTCTATAGCTATAGGTATGTTGAGCTTTGTCACAGGAGGACTCATGTTAACAGCTGTATATTTAAGCATCATTATAAACAAATGGAGAGATGTCGATTTAACTCAAATCGAAAACATAGAGCAATCATCATTCATATACGATGTAAACGATAACTTTATAACCAGCATATATGGTGTAGAAAACAGGATAAAGGTCTCATTATCAGAACTCCCGGACCACGTCAAAAACGCATTTATCGCCGTAGAGGATATACGCTTCTATCGGCATCACGGCTTTGATATAAAGCGCTTATTCGGAGCCCTGATTCAAAACATAAAGCAGGGCAGATATGCAGAAGGCGCAAGCACCATCACCCAGCAGGTAGTGCGCAACGCCTTTCTCACGCAAAAAAAGACCATCCACAGAAAGCTCCAGGAGATATACCTAGCCTACAGGCTGGAAAAGTTGTATTCCAAGGATCAGATACTCCAAATGTACCTCAACCTGATATATTTCGGCAAGGGGACTTATGGGATAGAAGCAGCTTCAAGGCTGTATTTTGGCAAGTCGGCCAAGGACTTAACAGTGGCCGAAGCAGCCTTACTGGCAGGCATTCCCAAAAGCCCGTCAACGTATTCTCCGTTTAACAACATGGAAGAATCCCTGAAGCGAAAGGACCTGGTAATAGACCTCATGGTCAAGTATGGATACCTCTCTCGTGAGGAAGGCGAAAAAGCCAAGGCAGAAAAGCTGATATTTGCCAAACCGTCGCCCAGAAGCTATCCCCACCGCTTTTTTATGGACATGGTTCTGGAGGAAGCAGCTGATATACTCGGGGTATCTGAAGAAGCCTTGCTGACACAGGGATATAGGATATACACCACTCTTGACAGGCAGCTACAAAAATACGTGGAGGAACTGTATTCCAAAGATGAACTGTTCCCCCGATGCCCTGCAAGCGGCATCCCCTGTGAGAGCGCTTTGGTGGTGCTGGATGTGCCATCGGGGGAAATTCGTGCCATAATCGGCGGCAGGGAATACCTCGATGGAAGCACCGTCATACAAAAAGGGTTAAACAGAGCGATTCAAATGCCAAAACAGCCCGGTTCAGCCATAAAGCCATTGCTGGTATACGGCCCTGCCATTGAATATTTTGGCTACACCCCTGTCACCTTTGTACTGGATGCCCAAGCGCAGTTTGGCAATTACAAGCCCTCAAATTTCGATGGCAGATACCGCGGATGGGTAACGGTCAGAGAGGCCCTGGCCGATTCGATAAACGTCCCTGCCGTGCGCATACTCAAAGATATAGGGATTCAAAACGGAATTTCTTTTGCCGAGAAGTTTGGAATACCTTTTGCAGAGCAGGACAGATACAGCCTTCCCATTGCCCTGGGGGGATTTTATAAAGGCGTAACGCCTATACAGCTTGCCAGAGCATATGCTGCACTTGCTGACAACGGAAGATACAAGGATTACACCACAATACGCCGTATAGAAAACTCTTACGGCATCACGGTATATCAATCAAAACCCGTGAAAAAACAGATAATGAGCGAAGAAGGTGCCTTCATCTTAAACGATATATTGCGCTCAGCGGTTGAAAACGGGACAGCCACCAGGCTTAAAGACCTAAATATACCACTGGCAGCCAAGACTGGTACAGTGGAGCTTCCCGATACCGCAGAATTTGCAGGAATAGACGGGGTAAAGGACGCCTGGATTGTCGCGTATAACCCGCAGTACGTCGTCACCGTCTGGATGGGATACGACAACGTGGACAGGCAGCACTATCTGCCTCCAGATGCGGTGGGCGGGAAATATCCTGCCGAGGTCGCAAAAGCCATCTTTAGATACATATATCAGGATGAAAAGGCCCCTGCATTTAAAAAACCTGCCAACATCATAGAGGTCAAGCTGGATGCCAAGGCGCTAAAAGAACAAAGAAAGGCGTTTCTGGCATCTCCCCTTACGCCGCCTGCTTATGTCATAACCGAATACTTTACCCCCGAAACCGCACCCACCCAACAATCAGACTATTGGGTGCCCCCACAGGCACCTTCCGATTTCAAAGTAACCTTGAATGATGCTGGCTTGCCGGTCATCTCCTTTAAGCCGCAAGATACCTTTGCTGCTTACAACATTTATAGATTAGAAGAGGATAGAAATACTCCGTTGCTCATCCACCAAATCAAAAGGGAAACCCTGGATAAGGTAGAGTGGACCGATACCTTTGTAGACCGCGGCAAAAAATACACCTACTTTATAGTACCCATACACCCTGAAGTCGAAACAGACGGCCAACCGCTGCAGGGCACTCCCACCGCCCACCTTTCGGTTGTGGTACCGTTATCGGCTGAATCCGATGGCGCGCCACAAGCAGAGAGCACATCTGAAAATATCGATAGGGCGGATGTCACCCCGCAGCAGAGCAGAAGGAAAACCGTTTACTTGAGACTGCTGGATTGAAGGGCGTGGTTTATCTCCTCCAGCTTTTGCTGTATCGCTTCCCTGCTTATGGTGCTCAAAGGGTTGATATTGCATCCCAATGCCTTTTCAAGTTTTTCTTTGGCAGCCTGAAGGTTGCCTTCCTGTTGATAGATACACCCTAGATAATAAAGCGTAGAGACCTGGTCCTCCTTAAGCGACTCGGCTTTTTCGAAATACCTCTTGGCCTCCTTTAGCTTGCCCATCATGTAGTAGGTCTGAGCCAGGTTATCCAGTATAACGGGGTCCTCGGCATCGTACTTTACGGCTTCCAAATTGTACTTGAGCGCTTCATCCAAGTTCCCTTTTTCAATGAGCAGATACCCCAAAGCCTCATATATCCTGGAGGTTCTCTGTTTTCTGTGAAGCTCCCTGAGCATCTCGATGGCCGTATCGATATCCCCCAGCTTCCAATACGCCAGGCTTAAGTTCAGCTTTGCCATGTTTCTCACCGAGTCCTTGTAACGGGGATCGATGAGTACGCTGCTGAAGATGTCTCTGGCTTTCTGAAACTGGCCGCTTTTTAAAAGCAGGACCCCGTAAGCCAGCTTGTAGGATGGCTTGGTCATATCATGCACCATACCCTTTTCATAAAAGCGCATGGCTTTATCCAGCTTGTCCCTTACATGGCAATAGTATCCCAAAAGGCCGTATATGTTACCTATCAAACCCATAAAAAATCACCTGCCTAAAAACCATTGCCTAGTATCCATTGAACGATATCGTCTAGCATTTGCTTTCTCTGGCCTTCATTTGCATTTATATCCGACAGCGCCTGAGCCATAGCTTGAGAATTAAAGGCGCACCCTTTAAGGGCTTGAGGTATCATCTCAATAAACGCTTCGTCCATCGCATCGGAATATACTGTGACGTTTTGTATAGTGCCCTTTTCAAGCAAAAAGCATAATTCTATGCCACCCCAGCTGAAACGGGTATCTATAGTCATATTAAACTGGGGTGTTTCGCCGTATCGCCATTCCCACGATGAATACTTGCGGTACAGCCTTTCAACCTGCTGTCTGTCAATGACCTCATCAGCATACAGGACAGGACCTCCGTCCCCGTAAAGCTTCTTGAAGCACTCCACCACCGACTTCTTGACGTCTTCTACCGCTATGCTGGGATTTATATCGGCCAGGTTGATCACCCTGGAGCGCACCGATTCAATGCCCTTGCTCTGAATCTTCTGCTGGGGCACCTGCAGGTACCTCACCATCTTATCGTAATCCAGCGATACCAGGATTGTCCCGTGATGCAGGGCCGAATGCTTGCGGTAACAAAAGGCGTTACCCGAAAATTTCTTGCCATCCACCACCAAATCGTTGCGCCCGCTGAACTGGGCATTTACGCCCAGCTTTCGAACAGCCGATAAAATGACCTCCAGCTGAGAGGGAATATGAAACTTTTCCCTGTCCACCAGAAAGGAAAAGTTGAGATTACCCAAATCGTGGAACACAGCTCCTCCGCCAGAGATGCGCCTTGCCAATTTACCCCCTTCTTTTTCCAGCAGGTCAACTCGGCATTCTTTCCACGGGTTCTGGTTCTTGCCAATTACCACGGTATTTTGGTTTTGCCATAGATACAGTATGCATTCGTTTGGCTGCACATTTCCAAGCAGATGCTCTTCTACTGCCAAATTCCACCACGGATCAACGGTTTCGGTTACAATCACTTTGGTCAACATATCTTTTGTACCTCCAGCACATCTTCCAGCTTCAATTTCCTCCAATTCCTCTCATTCAAATGGGATAATCCCCAGCGCTTTGTAGGTAGCCCAGTCCACATAGTGGTTTACAGGCAATCCATGTTCCTTTTTAAACTTTAGAAGGGCGTACTTCATGCCCTCGCCGTATATGCCGTCCAGACTTCCCTGGTAGTAGCCCAAACGCTTTAGCCTTTTCTGTACTTCCAGCACATGGGAGTTTCGGTCCCCCGGCTCCAGCCTTACAAGCTGGCTGCCAAGGTTGCCAAAGGGGCCACCGTACACCACCACCTTTGTGCGGTAGGGCACCAGGTCATATAGCTCCTCAACGTCCCTGTTCCTCATGCGGAAGCATCCAGCGGATGCCCTGCGCCCTATAGACTCCGGCCTGTTGGTCCCGTGAATGCCGTATGTCCCCCAGGGCACGTTTAAACCCATCCACCGAGTACCAAACCCTGAACCCCAGTTCCTGGCCTTGCTCACAATCTCCCAAACCCCAATGGGAGACGGTGTGGAAGGCTTGCCCTGGGCTATGGGATACTTCTTGACCAGCTTATTCCCTTTAAACAGGTACAGCATGGATTCGGTCAAGTCGATGAAAATGTTATACTCTCCTTCATATTGTTCGGCGTCATTACCCTTCATCTTGCTCGCAGCCTGGCTGGCAACCGGCACCTCAGGCTCAGAGTCAAACTTCAAGCTGTAGTCTTCCATGGCCACATATAAAAGGAAAAAGATCACCACATACAAAAGCGCCATTATATCCTTACCCAGCTTATTTAATACCATCCTAACCCCTCCTGCTAAGCTTATTATATTCAACTACCTTGGAACTTTAGACTACTTTGTATCGGGGATAGGATGGTATCCCATTTACAAAATAATACAACAAGGACGTGATATAGAATCACGCCCTCTTAGTGCAGCCTACGCCTCACAATGACGTAGAAGTCATTACCCTTGCCGCCATAGGAACGGTAGTCCATTCCCAGCCTTTCCAGTTCGTTTATGATTATATCCTCCTCATAGCTGTATGCGGATTCTAACCTTATGGTAATTTCATCGTTGGGCGACATCTTCTGCAGGCTTTCCCTCAATCGCCTCAGGTCCTTTTCCTGGATGGCCAGCCCCAAGTTGATCATAATATTAGCCATAAGAGCCCTGGTCATCTAAACTGTACAACACTGTACAGGTTTAGACGGCTGGGGTATTTCTTACCGCCTTTCAAGTTGTCCCACCCCCAGCTGGCGGTATTTGGGACAACCATAGCCCCTGCCCCAAGAAGCAGGAACTCACGCCCTTATCCGGGTCTCCCCACTTGCCCTGAGTACATCACCCTCCTCAGGGCAGAGACATCTCTTAATACCCTCTCAGGAGAGAGTGGCGTTACCACCGCTACCTTGAGAACTCGCCAGAGTCTGTAGCTTCCGCTACAGGCACCAAGACTTGTTCCATACAGAGGTCTTGATTCCTCCCCTGGCTCACTCCCAAGGCTTTGTATAAACTTTTTAACCCTGTCTATTTCTCTCAAACGTTTCTTCCTCAACTGTTTATTCTTAACCGTTTTCTTTACATGCTCTTTCAATCCCTCTAATTCCCCAACATCTAAATGCTCTACAATTGCCATATACCCATCCGGAATCTGCTCTTTTAGTCCAAGCCCTCTCCTCGCTATCACATACGACGCCGCTACGTCCTTGCTTATCATATACTGCGGCGTATACTTTAAAAGCCCTATCACTGATGTATATACGGGATTAACCTCTATAACCTGTATACCCTTCCGCTGTGCTAAAATCTTGACCTTCTCCAAAAGCGACCTGTAGCTGAAATTATGCCTTATCCTCCTCGATTCCCTCCCCGAATAGTCTCTTCTCTTCCCTTTGTCCCTTATATCCAACCTCTCGATTACTATTGCTTTTTTCTTTTCTTCCGCTAGCCTTACTACCTCGTGGGCATACTTCCATCTAAAATATTCCCTCTTGTTTGAATTACCGCTCGCAAGATGCGGCATCGGAATCTTGCCGTAACTTACAAGCTGCCCATTCACATCCGCTTCCGCCCACGCTATGTGATTCGGATATGCGTTAATGTCTATGCCTATGACCCCATTTTCCTTTGTTACCACAACTTCTGGAAAGTCTTCTTCAATCGTAAAATAGGCATATACCTTGCCGTTCTTAAGCTTTAGCTCAACCGAATAAGCCTCTCCACAACTGCCTACT
Source organism: Caldicoprobacter oshimai DSM 21659 (assembly GCA_000526435.1). GTDB lineage: Bacteria > Bacillota > Clostridia > Caldicoprobacterales > Caldicoprobacteraceae > Caldicoprobacter > Caldicoprobacter oshimai. Next base: position 132,859 of record JAGB01000001.1, on the reverse strand, counting down.
GCTTGCAGCAATCCCTCCCGGCTCTTCCCTTTTTTCCATCCCGCTTGTATCCTTGCATACGCATACTTTCTTTCTCCTACGTTGATTCTTAGTCTAGCACCATTTTCATATATCTCAATCCTTGTGTTGAGATTCCCTTTCTTGCTCCTGTCACCTCTTGAATAAAGATTGCCTTTCCTTCTCTCTTGCCACTCTTGTCTTAACCTCTCGTATGCCTTACCGTTTATGTGCCGTTTCTTGAGCTTATCAAACAAACTCCTGCCACCAAAGATAACCTTACTGGGGTTTTCATCCCTTTCTCTGCAAGACTCTAAAACGCTCTTTGCCTTCATTATCGCATCATCTACATACCTCGAATTTAAATTAAAAACCCTCTCTTTTTAGTGTGTTTCTGCTCGAGCCTTCTAAAAGCCTGTTATATGCATATCTCATGCAGGATGACCATCTTCTCATTAAATCCAGCACTCTTTGCTCATCTTCCTTGCTTGGGAAAGTAAGTTTAGCCTGCATTGTTATCATGTCTTCCCCTTCTTTTTTGTATCTTCTTCTCCCTTTTGGCGTCCTAATTGGAGTTATTAACCCTTCCTTTTCCCAATTTATTAATGTACTTCTGCTGATGTTGTATGTTTCTTTAACTTTTTGTATACTCAACAACATCGATAATCATCCAATTAAAATTATATCATTTTGTATTGATATTTTCAACCGTTGTTACCTCCTTCATCCCATATCTTTATTTGAATACAGCACGGCCCATCTGAAAAACGCCATCCAAATGGGTTATAATTCTTAAGCTTGCCGCCTGGCATATTGCTAGCCATGCTATATTCATCAGGCAAAACATTTCAAAAAAGGGATTATACCCTCTCCCACCCTATCGAATAAAAGAACAGCTGCTGTTCGTATAATCATTATAACCCGAAGAAGTGGACAGGTCAATCCGAAAGGGACAGAATAGCCACTGCCATTTGCTCTCAACCATGACCCTCTTTTTTTGTTATAATATATATGCATTAAAACAACGCAATAGGAGATGATCTTTTTGATTAAAGTATTGATAGCAGACGATTCAGCTTTTATGCGGATGCGAATTCGCTCGCTCATTGAATCAGACCCCAATATAAAGGTGGTGGGTGTGGCCAGAGATGGCATCGAGGCCGTGGAAAAGGTTCAGGCCCTGCGCCCTGATATAGTCACTATGGATATCGTGATGCCCCGTATGTCCGGCATAGAAGCGGTAGAGAGGATCATGGCAACCTGTCCTATCCCTGTAATACTGGTAAGCTCCCTGACAAGCGAAGAGGTCGAACTTACCCTCAGAGCATTGGAAAACGGTGCTATTGACTATGTATCAAAAGAACAATTAAGCGAAGATACACTGCTGAAAAAAATATACATGGCCATTGAAAGCAACGCATACGGCGCCGCTCAAAACAGACAACAAAATGAGCATAAGGCTGTAAATAACGCTTTACCACTAAATAGCAAGTATGCCATAGTTTGTATAGGGATATCAACCGGAGGGCCCAAAGCCCTGGCCGAGGTCATACCCAACATCAAGCCCAACATCGCCGCCCCAATAGTCATAGCGCAGCACATGCCGCCCATATTTACGAAAAGCCTGGCACAGCGCCTTGATTCCATCTCCACAGTGCCTGTGATTGAAGCCCAGCACAATCAGGTATTGCAGCCAGGCCACGTTTACATATGCCCCGGTGGAATGAACATAGCCATAGAAAAAAGGGACGTGGTTTCTCTCTATCCCAAGGACATGTTTGGCTATATACACGCTCCTTCGGTGGACCTGCTCATGGAAACGGCCGGCAAGACGTACGGCCGTGAGGCCCTGTGCGTCATAATGACTGGCATGGGGAATGATGGTCTGGCGGGGATACAAAAGGCTAAAAAAGCCGGCAGTTACGTCATAGCACAGTCGGCTTCTACCTGTACCATATTTGGGATGCCGAAAGCCATCATACAGCATGGGCTTTACGACGAAATAGTTGATTTGAACAACATAGCATGCAGGATAAACGCCCTCTGCTCTGGCTAAACCTCATATCCTCTTATAAAAAAAGGGTTTGAGGGGCTGGAGTTTATATCTCTGGGGGATTATGATTTGTTCGGTGCTGCCCACAAACAATACTCCGTCCGGATGAAGCGCATCGTGGAGCTTCTCATAAACCTTTACTTTGGCTTCCTCTGTAAAATATATCATGACGTTCCTGCACAGTATGAGATGGCAATTTTCTGGAAAAGGGTCCTTTAACAAGTCATGGCGTTTAAAGTCGACGCATGCTTTAATTCGAGGATCAATGGCAAAAAGGCCATTGAGAGGTTTAAAATATCTATCGACCAATCCCCGCGGCACCGACTGTAAGCTCCTGGCATCGTATATGCCCTCCCTGGCTTTGTTTAGCGCCTCCTGGTCTATATCGGTGGCCAGGATGCGTATGCGCTCCAGCGGGAGAAACTTGGTCAAGAGCATCACCAGCGAATAGGGCTCCTCGCCGGTAGAACAGGCTGCACTCCAAATGTTGATACTGCTGTACTTTTTCAGCAAATCGGGAAGTATCTCCTTTTCAAGGACGGCCCATTGATTGGGATTTCGAAAAAACTCAGAAACGTTTATGGTTATATAGCTCAAAAACCGGGCTAGCCTCTCTTTATCTTCAACAAGTGCCCGGTAATATGCCTGGTACCCATCATAGCCGTTACGGCTTATCAATGAATCGATACGCCTTTTCATCTGCTTTTCCTTGTAATTGGATAAATCGATGCCGGTTAGCTCTAGCACCGCTCTTTTAAATTCTTCATATGTCCACTTCATGCACCATCCCCCTACCCCATCTGGTTCCTTGACTAAATAGAGTTTATCACACAATTTGACAAAAAGAAAGCCGCGAAAGGCTGTTTTTCGCGGCTCAAAAATTGTAAAGGGGGGTCTCAATGTGTTTGTGAGGTTCAGTATTTAGTCTTACCATAACCGAAAATTTTATACATCCAAAACCAATAAAAGCAGCTTACGCTGCCTTTATTTAAGTTTCTTGGGCCTCAATTTATCCGGAAAGAGCTCTGCCAAGCTGACCGATAAGCTCTCATCGTCCTGATATAGCTGTTCCACCTCGCTAGCTTCTTTTTCCTCCTGCTCGCGAAGCGCTTCTCTTATGCTGAGGCTTATCCTTCGCTGCTCTGGTTTTACATCCAGTATTTTAACGCTTACCATTTGCCCTACCTGCAGCACGTCGGCCACCCTGTTGACATGCCTGTCAGCCACCTCTGATATGTGCACCAGCCCATCAACGCCCGGTTCAAGCTCCACAAAAGCCCCAAAATGGGTGAGCCTTACCACCTTGCCAGTCACAACATCCCCTATGTGGTATTTCTCCCCCACGTTATCCCAGGGCTGTGGAAGGGTTTGCTTATACCCAAGGGCAATCCTTCCCCTTTCTCTATCCACCGAAAGCACCCTTACGGTTATGGTCTGGTTTTCCTGTACAACCTCCCGGGGATGACCTATATGCCCCCACGACAGGTCAGATATGTGAACCAGCCCATCTACCCCGCCTATATCTACAAAAGCGCCAAAATCTGTAAGCCTTTTAACCGTTCCTGTAATTACCTGCCCCTCCTGTATGGAATCCCACAGCGCTTTCCTTCTGGCTTCTTCCTCCTCCTGCAGGATGACTTTCTGGGAAGCCACTACCCTATTCCTGCGCCGGTCCAGCTCCAGGATCTTAAGCCGCAAGGTCGTCCCCACAAGGGAATTTAAATCTTCTATATACCGCGTAGATAGGTGCGAAGCGGGCACAAAGGCCTGAATACCGTTCACATCGGCCAGCACGCCACCCTTTACCACCTCGGTGCAGATGCCTTTAAACTCTCTGCCACTCTTGAAACCCTCTTCAAGCTCCTTCCATGCCAGCCTTCTTTCAAGGGACTTACGTGCAAGGAGAACGTTACCCTCGCCATCATCGATCTTCACGACCTGGACGTCTATGGGGTCGCCTTCGTGCCATTTAACTTCCCCCGTATGGTGGTCAATCAACGTCAATTCACTGATGGGCAGCACGCCATCTGACTTGTAGCCCAGATTTACTATGACCTCTTCGGGCGTTATTTTTAGTATCGTGCCCCGAACAACCTGACCGGGTCTCAAGGATACCACCGTCTTTTCAAAATCCTCCATAGCTGGCATCTCCGGCTCTGGTTGTTCCTGCTGTACCGCATTCTCCATTGCAGGCGCCGATTTATCTGCGCCGCCTTTCAGGTCATAATTGCTGCTCTCAAGGGCTTCATTTTGCATTTCCTGCTGGACAGCTTGTCCCCGCGAAATCCGGGTATCATCCTGTCGCTGCCCATTTAAGGTCGAACCCGTTTTCTCATCATTCAATTGACTCACCATATCAATTACCTCCTTGATGATCCAGTCAGGAGTAGAGGCACCAGCGGTAATGCCTACCTTATCCCCTGGATCTATTGCATTAACCTCAATATCCTTCGCCGTTTCAATGGCAAAGGTTTTTTTACAATGGGCTTTACATATGGAGTAGAGCTTTCGGGTATTGGAGCTGTTTTTGCCTCCGATGACCAGCATCACATCCACCATCTTGGCTATGGCTTCAGCTTCAGCCTGTCTCACAGCCGTCGTATTGCATATGGTATTGAAGACTTCAAGCTGATCAACTTTGCTATGAAGCCGCTCTACTATTGCATCCCATTTCTGGTGTGACGTTGTGGTCTGGGCTACCACGCAAGCCTTGGCCATATGAGGCAGGGACTCCACCTGTTCAGGGTCATTAATCACAAATGCAGAATTGTCGCACCAGCCGTTTATACCTATTACTTCGGGATGTTCCTTTTCTCCGACTATGACAATCTGATAACCCTTGCTGTGGTATTTGCTCACCAGATTGTGAACCCGCTTCACATAAGGACATGTGGCATCGACTACCTGTAGCCCTTTATCCTTCATCAACCGGTAAACGTGCGGTGGCACGCCATGGGAACGAATTATAATGGTACCTTCCTCTATATGTTCCAAATCCTCTGCAATGACGACTCCTTTTGCCTTCAGCTCCTCCACCACCTGGGGGTTATGAATAATCGGCCCGTAAGTATAAACCTTGCCTGGCCTTTCAAGCTGCTTATATACCGCCTCCACAGCGCGCCTGACACCAAAACAAAAACCCGCATTTTTTGCCACTATGATGTTCAACCTAAAAAGCCTCCTCCTGATTTTAAGCGCTGAGCAAACTTCTAAGCGCCTGCTCCATTTCATCAGCCATCTTCTCGAGAAGCTCGGTATTGGATTTCTGGTCAAAGTAATTATCAAAATTCAATGGTTTGCCGATCCTGACCGTTATCGGCCTGAACAATCTATATTGCCCCACAATGGCAATGGGTAAAACCTTGGCCCTGGATTTATGAGCGATGGAAGCTATACCATGGGAAAAGCTTTGAAGAAAACCGGTTTTGCTTCTTGTGCCCTCAGGAAAGATACCAAACACCTTTCCTTCACTGAGCACCTGAAGGGAATGCTTAATAGCCGACAGGTCTGCCGAACCTCGCTTTACGGGGAAAGCTCCAAGATGCCTGATTATGGTTCGCAGCACCGGAATTTTAAACAATTCCACTTTTGCCATAAAAAATACCTGCCTCGGTAGCACACAGCCGATCAGTATGGGGTCTAGCAGCGAGATATGATTTGAATACACGATGGTCTTGCCTTCCATCGGAAAATTCTCAAGCCCTTCAACTCGAGGCCTGAAGAGCAAAAACACTATGGGGCGCACTATAGCACGTGCAAATTTGTAGAACAAAGGTATCACCCCGCTTTTCTTTTACCAGCCATCAGCAGATATATCCGTCAAATATCGGCATACCTCGTCAGCCACCTGCTCAATCGATTTTCCAGTGGTATCTATGAGTATGGCATCCTCCGCTTTGCGTAAAGGCGCAAAGGCTCTATTCATATCATTCCTGTCACGGGCTTCAAGCTCTTTTTTGACATCCTCCAGGCTTTGATTATAGCCCTTCTCACGCATTTCTAGCCATCGGCGCTTTGCCCTCTCCTCCAGCGTAGCCGTCAAGTAAAACTTTTTATCCGCATTGGGCAATACAAAGGTCCCTATATCCCTTCCGTCTACTACCACCGAATAATTCTGTGCTATGCTCCGCTGCAGCTCCACCAGCTTTATGCGCACCTCGGGAATGACCGCTATCTCTGAAGCGGCCTTTGCCACCTCTGGCTGCCTGAGCAGATGGGTGACATCTTCTCCATCCAGATATACGCGTTGAAGCTTGTGCTGGTATGTAACTCCGATGTGAGTTGACGGGAGAATTGATATGACCTGTTCATGATTTGAGGGGTCCAAACCTTCCTGCAGCACCTTTAAAGCTACCGCCCGATACATGGCTCCCGTATCCAAATAATGTATGTCCAGCCTCTGAGCGACTATTTTAGCTATGGTGCTTTTACCCGCCCCTGCAGGGCCGTCTATAGCAATGGTAATCGTCTTCATCAAGACACTCCTCTGAAGCTCAAGTTTGTGCAATATCCGGCCTTAAATTTACAGCTTTTTCAAGATACACATGGTGGGGAACTTTATCATCATCCCAATGGACGTGGATGAGCACCCGTATGCACTTTTCCAGGCTACCCTCCACATACATCTCCTGGCAGCACAAAAGCGGTACCTGGGTCATGCCCATCTCCCTGGCAGCAACCGCAGGATATACCGCGTCCAGATCCCTTGTCGCTGTAAAGATAATGCTGATTATGTCTTCACGGCGCAAACTATTCTTCTCTATTATAGCACGCAACAGCGTTTTTGTCTTGTCCAGAATCTCTTGGCGCGTATTTTCTTCGACGGTTATAGCTCCCCTTATGGCTTTAATGTGCATATAAAAAACACCTCAACTATACCACCCTATGTCCCAGGCCAATGGCCACCTCGTTTAAATGGATCATTCCTATGCCAAAGAACAAAGCCACGCTTATGTGGTCACCGCACCTGGCAATTCCTATCTTACCACCTACGTTAAGGCCAATGGCCTTGTTCATGATCTGCGAGATGGCTTCCCTAGTTGCTCCCGCCACTGCCCCTTCTTCTGGATGCGTCTCGCTTATTACCCCTTCCCTTTTTGCAGCCACAACGGCCCTCTCTACAATCTTGTTGACCGATGTTATGAACTCCCCGCCGTAATCAACCGCTGCAGCGCTTATGCCTTCGCGATGCAGCTGCTCCTTTAACGCCTTTTCTTCTTCCCTGGTCCGGGTCAACGACATCTCTATGGCCGCCCGGGCAACCTCTTTGCTTCCCACCAGATTCATCCCATGTCCTCCATCACCGGCTTTATATTTTTATCTCGCCATCACAAACCCTTCACCCATCATTATAACCTGACAAGCCATACAGTACAAGTAACATTCAATCAGCAACATGGTACGTCTCATTGAGCGAAACGAGCACATTACCTTCAGGCAACACCTTTATCACAGTCAAGCCTGTATTGTCCTGTTTGATTCTCCTGATATAAGATAATGGCAGATCCATAAGCTCCAATATAAGCACTTTGCAGGTCAAAGCGTGGGAGACCACCAGGATACCCTCATCCTGTGCTATTTCTAAAGACTTGATTTGGTCTATAAACTTGATTATCCTCTCCCTGACGCAACTTAAGCTTTCCCCGCCTGGAGCACAAAAGGTGTGGTCACGATACCACCGGGATAGCTGTCCCGGGAAGATGCATTCGATCTCGCCTATGGTGTGGCCTTCCCACTTTCCAAAACAGGCCTCCCTTAGAAGCGGAGTGGCCACCCACTGCCGACCAATCTCGTTCCCTATGATTGAAGCGGTCTCAAAAGCCCTTTTCAAGTCGCTGCAGTATATTTTCCTAATCGGCACACCTTTGAGGCGCCTGGCCAGCCGCAATGCCTGTCTGCGCCCTTCATCGGTCAACCCTATGTCGCAGGCCCCCTGCGTTCTGCCCTCAACGTTCCATTCGGTTTCCCCGTGCCTTACAATGTAGACAAACACGCCATATTTCCCCTTAAGAACGATCCTTACCAATATACACCTGGTATTCGTCCCATATCCTCTCAAGCTCTTGAAAATCGGATGAGATATCGGTCTTCTTGCGAATGCCCACAGCCACAATCAGGGCATTGATAAGGCTCAAGGGCGCCACCAGCGAATCGACAAAGGAGGCCATATCGCTTCTTGCCAACAATATGTGGTCTGCATAAGATGTAAGAGGCGACAGCAGCGAATCGGTTATGGCCACCGTCTCGGCCCCTTTGTTTTTAGCAAATGCCATGGCCTCTACCGTTCGCCTTGCATACCTGGGAAAGCTTATGCCAATCAGCAGGTCCTGCGGCTGAATGTGAATGAGCTGCTCCAATATATCGTTAACCCCGGAGGTCACCACTCTTACTTTTTCAAATATGAAGCTCAGATAATATCCCATAAATTGAGCCAGAGGCGCAGCGCTCCTCAACCCCAGCACATATATGCTTCTTGCTGAAAAAATCCTCTCAACCACTCTATTGAAAACCTCTTTGTCTATCTCTTCAACGGTGAGGCGTATATTGTTTATGTCCATCTTTGACACAGTCTTCAATAGAGTAGATTCGTCGAGCTCGGAGGTCATCTCTATTCGCTGCACCGTAGTTAGTTTATTGCGAATCACCTCCTGCAGCGCCTTTTGAAGCTGCGGATACCCCTCATAGCCCAGCATATTAGCAAATCTTACCACGGTGGACTCGCTTACCCCCACCTTCTGGCCTATCTTGGACGCCGTCATGAAAGCGGCCTTATCGTAATTGTTCAGGATGTAATCGGCAATAAGCTTTTGGCCCTTGCTCATCTTTTTGTACCGCTCGCTAATCCTCTGGAGCAAATCTTCATTATCTACCATTAATATCCTCCTCAAACATGGTTCCTTGGATGCCTATAAAGATATTTTAACACATTATCTTCAATTTGCAAGTTTAAGACTTTATTTATTCATATTGCCAACTTCATATATAGATATGCGCATGGTTTCCTCATCCTTTTGGCTGAGCCCGAAAATAAGGCCCCTGTCCTTTAGATTTTTGTTTAAAAAATCCACTATCTTATAGAGGTCAGGAAAATTCTTTATGTCCAAAACCGCCCTTACGGCATGGGATGGCATGCTCTCATTTTCCATCAAACGTCCCACCTTCCTTTTAAATTCTTCAATCATTGCCCTTTAAACCAGCTTGCCACTGCGTCCATAAAAGGATACAGCGTCAAATCCAGGTGAATTGGCGTAATCGCAATATAATTCTGACTTACAGCAGCTATATCGGTATCCAGCTGCATATCTTCCTGAGAAGTTTCTATAGCCTCGCCCGTAAGCCAGTAATACGGCTTGCCTCGCGGATCCAGTCGCTTGATATATGTCTCCGCATATCGCCGTATGCCCAGCCGCACAACCTTTATCCCCTTTATCTCCTCTTTTGGCACCGCCGGCACGTTTACGTTGAGCAAAGCCCCCCTGGGCAATCCGTGTTGAAGCAGCTTTTGGGTTACCTCAACCGCTACCTCACCGGCATACGAAAAGTCGTTGGATTCGTACGATACCAGCGATATGGCAACCGACGGGATGCCAAGGATACATCCTTCAATGGCTGCCGACACAGTACCCGAATAGATGACGTCGGTACCCAGGTTGGGTCCTCTGTTGATGCCAGATATGACCAAGTCTACTTTTCGCTTCATAATGACATCCACCCCGATTTTTACGCAGTCAGCCGGGGTACCGTTGACAGAATAAGCCTCAACATCCACATCAGGAAGCTTTACCGGCTCTATCCTGAGGGGCTTATGTAGCGTTATAGCATGGCCTGTCGCACTCCTCTCTTCATCGGGAGCGGCTACCACCACTTCCCCAATCCTGCTCATGCTTTGTGCCAGCTGAATAATCCCTTTCGAAGAAATACCGTCATCGTTGCACACCAGTATCCTCATATCTCATCTCCTTCTACATCCTGTTTTGTCTACACTATTATACCACCAAATGCAGGCACCGCTCAACACGCTTTGTTTCTGAGCTTCCCCTTAGTATTTTACTATCATCCCCGAGCATTTACACGATTTTATCGGAGCATGCGCAAAAAGACTCCATCTTCTACTATAAAATGGAGATGAATTGCTAAAAATAGAGTAAAATATCTTCAGGTGATGGCCAACGTACAAAACTCAGAACAATTTTAAGGAAAGTAGGCAGAGGGAAAATTTCAATATTGTTAAATATAAAACGCCAAGGAGTGGATGTGTTTGGTACAAATCGACGACGCTGGGAGCGGAAGCCTGATAGGAGGTACCTGCATTGGCGCCATGCGGGTAGAGACCAAGGAATTCGTCTTTGACTTCATTCCCGTTGAATCTTATTATGAAGGCGCCTTTGAAAAAAAGGCATACATAGACAAATGCGAGGAGATAGTATATTCGCTCATATCAAAGCTAAACGTGAGCAAGCGCGAGGAGATACAGATCTGCCAGGGATACATGTTTGAAACGGTAAGGCATAAGCTGAAGCAGGAGGGATTTAACATAAACAGCACAAAGATCAAAGATCCTCTGCAGAGCGCAATAGAAAACACCTTTCAGGAATACGCCTTAAGCCTTGGCCTGCCCGTCCAGTACGTAAAGTACACCCGGTATCCCCTGCACTTTCACAGGATACTGCGTTGGGTGTACGCCGATTACGACAGACGCCACCTGCTGTGTAAGACCGGCTGGAAAAGCTGGAAAAAATATGGCCACCTCAATGTGGAGATAAGCGAAGACATCCTTTATAAACGAAATTACACATGCCTCAAATGCGGAAAAAGGATAAAACCCGGCAGCCGTGTGAAAGTATTAAGGTATACCAGCAACTGCCCTAACGTCATATATCTTCATCACAAATGCTAAATACAAACCACACATGGAATACCATAAACAAAACTGGTTTTACAAATTTAAGAAGCAAAGCACGGGAAGTAAAACGAAAAGGTGATGAGCAAGCCACAGGCCTTTGCCTCGCCTGCTCACCACCCTCTCCAACCCACCTTCGTTCTAGGTTCACTTCAATTAAACGGGATGCACTTTATTTTCCTCGTCCAGCAACGTGCTGTCAATGTTATACTTCTGAGCCTGGCGGTACTTAAAGAAGTTCATGGCCACCTGCGGGAACAGAGCGTAAGTTAGAACGTCTTCTTCCTGCTCCATATAGGCCTTTATCTCTTCACGATACTTGTCAAGCGCCGGCTCAAGAGCCTCTGCTGGACGATAGGTGATGGGCTTTTCGTCCCCTATGATCTTCTTGCGAACCTCTTCTTTGATCTCCCCTGGAGGCCTGCCATATTCGCCTCTTACATATGCTCTTACCTCGGCAGGCACCATCTTATAACGCTCACCCGTTATAACGTTGAGCACCGCCTGTGTTCCCACCATCTGGCTGGTCGGAGTTACCAGCGGCGGATAGCCCAAATCCTCACGTACCCTTGGTACCTCTTTGAGCACCTCTTCATACTTATCCAGCCTGTTTTGTTGTTTGAGCTGAGATACCAGGTTGGAAAGCATCCCGCCGGGCACCTGATAGCGCAAGGTATTTACGTCTACCGACAATACCTTTGGATTGAGCAAACCACTGCTCAGGTATTTCTCGCGCAAAGGCCTAAAGTAGTCGGCTATCTTGCTGAGCAGTTCAAGGTCCAGCCCGGTATCGTACGGCGTATCCTTAAGGGCTGCCACCAAAGGCTCAGTAGCAGGCTGAGAAGTGCCAAGGGCCATGGGAGAAATGGCACAGTCCACCACGTCGGCCCCGGCCTCTATGGCTTTTAGGTAAGTCATGGACGCCAAACCGCTGGTGTAATGGGAGTGGACCTGAATGGGTATCTTTATGACCTTTTTAAGCTCTTTAACCAGTTCATATGCTGTGTAAGGCGTCAGAAGCCCTGCCATATCCTTTATGCACAGGGAATGGGCACCCATCTGCTCCAGCGTCTTGGCGGTATCGATATAGTGCTGTATATCGTGTATAGGGCTTATGGTATAGACGACGGTAGCTTGTGCGTGGGCACCCTCATCGATTGTAGCACGAATTGCCGTTTCAAGGTTCCTAACGTCGTTCAATGCGTCGAATATTCGAATGATATCGATACCGTTGCCCACCGCTCTTTTGACAAATTCCTTAACTACATCGTCGGGATAATGCTTGTATCCCAGCAGGTTCTGTCCTCTAAGCAACATCTGCAGCTTGGTCTTCTTCACTATCTTTCGTATCCTGCGTAGCCTCTCCCATGGGTCTTCGTTTAAAAACCTCAAGCAGGCATCAAAGGTGGCTCCGCCCCACATCTCCAAAGAGTAATATCCTACTTCATCCATCAGCTCTACTATAGGCAACATTTCGTCAGTACTCATTCGGGTTGCAATTAAAGACTGATGCGCATCCCTCAAAGCAGTTTCGGTTATCCTAACTTTTGCCATATGAATAGCCTCCTATTCAAAAGTTTATACTATTAACCAAACAGGTTAAGAAGCACTCCTGCCGCAATGGCCGAACCTATAACGCCGGCCACGTTGGGCCCCATGGCATGCATCAAAAGGAAGTTGGATGGATTCTCCCTCTGACCTTCTATTTGTGAAACGCGGGCTGCCATGGGCACCGCCGATACCCCCGCAGACCCTATCAAAGGATTGACCTTACCACCAGTTGCCCAGTACATAATCTTTCCAAACAATACGCCTCCTACAGTGCTAAAAGCAAAGGCTACAAGCCCCAGGGCAATAATCTTGAGGGTATCGGGAGATATAAACCTTTCTGCCGTTGCCGTGGATCCCACCGTAACGCCAATGAATATGGTAATTATGTTGATGAGCTCGTTCTGCGCCGTCTTACTGAGGCGATCCACCACAAGGCTTTCCCTGAATAGGTTGCCCAGCATGAGCATTCCCAGCAGAGAAGCCGAGGAGGGGACCAACAGCGACCCTACCACCGTAACCACGATAGGGAACAGAATCTTCTCCAGCTTGGATACTGGCCTCAGCTGCTTCATCACCACCTGGCGCTCCTTCCTTGTGGTAAGCGCCCGCATAATGGGCGGCTGAATCATAGGTATCAAGGCCATATAGGAATAGGCAGCAATAGCAACCGGCCCTAAAAGCTCAGGCTTTAACTTGGTAGTAAGGTATATGGCGGTAGGGCCATCTGCCCCGCCAATTATGCCGATTGAAGCAGCAGCTTTGGGGTCAAATCCCAGTAGCCTGGCCAGGAAAAAAGCTGCAAATATTCCCAGCTGGGCAGCAGCTCCCAACAGCAAGCTGCTGGGGTTGGCGATGAGCGGGCCAAAATCGGTCATAGCCCCAATGCCTAAGAATATGAGTGGAGGATATACGCCCAATTTAACACCCTGATAAAGATAGTGCAGGAGCCCTCCAACCTCTTTTAGCTTCATTTCGCCGTTTACCATTTCATATTTGGGTTCTGCAGTCAACCCCGCCAACGGCAAATTGGCAAGCATCATACCAAAGGCTATTGGCAAGAGCAATAAAGGCTCATATTTTTTCTTTATAGCCAGGAAAATCAGCAACCAAGATATGCCTAACATCAAGGCTTGCTGCCATGTTATGGCAGCAAAGCCCGACTCTCGAAGGAAATCCAGTATTACATCTCCCAATGGTTTCCCCATTACTTCACCTCCTACTACGTATATTACTGCAAAGCTACCAACACGTCATCCGTATTTACCGATGCTCCCTTGCTCACCTGGATGGAAACAACCTTGCCATCTCTGGGCGCCATGATCTCGTTCTCCATCTTCATAGCTTCAAGTATCAACAATACCTGTCCCCTCTTTACCTCGTCTCCAACATTCACCTTTACATCTAGTATTGTGCCGGGCATGGGCGCCTTTACCAGCTCAGCCCCGCTGGGTATGGGCTGCGAAGCTTGCTTTTGCTCGGCAGCCTTTTCTTGCTTAGGTGCTGCAGCAGCTTGAGACGCCGGCTGAGCAGCGGGTTGAGATGTCTGTGCAGCCATTACTACAGGCGTGGGCTGCGTAACAGCACTTGCCGTTTGAGTTGACAACTCTTCCACTTCAACCTCATAGGATTTTCCGTTAACAGTTATGATGAATTTCCTCATACCTACTTCCTCCTTAAAATGATTATTTTTTTATAACCTGCTTGCTATTTGTTCTTGACGGCCGATCCTGTTCCATACGGGCGTTATGGCAGGAACTCGCCTTATGGACCTAACAACGATGTCATGGGTTGAACGATGAAGGGAAGCTGCAACGGCAGCAGCTATAACTGCCACCAGCTCCTCATCCTCTTCATCCTGACCTTGAAATTGAACAACGCTATCAACCGCATCGCTCTTCTCGACAGCTTTTAAAGTTTGGTCAGCTTCAGCTGTCCTTTGCGCTTTCGCGCTCCTATCGGTAAGCCTGTGCATCCCTTTCAATATGAACACCAAACCGATTAAAGCTACGAATACGGTCCCCATGCCGAGAACCATTACCTTTAGACTATCCCAAATGATACCCAACAATTTTATCCACCTCATTTCCCTCTAATCACACGGGCATATTGCCATGCTTCTTAGGTGGCCTATTTTCGCGCTTGCCTTCCAACATCTGGAGAGCGCTAATTAGCCTTGGCCTTGTAGCCTCGGGCTCGATAATGTCATCGACATAGCCGCGAGCAGCAGCCACGTAAGGATTAGCAAAGCGGTTGCGATACTCTTCGATCTTTTGTTGCCTCATCTCAATGGGATCAGCTGAATTCTCGATTTCTTTCTTGAATATGATGTTGGCAGCACCTTCAGGTCCCATTACGGCAATCTCGGCCGTAGGCCATGCCATTACGATGTCGGCCCCTAGATGCTTACTGCTCATGGCTATATACGCGCCACCATATGCCTTGCGCAAGATCACATTGATCTTTGGAACGGTTGCCTCCGAATATGCGTACAGCAGCTTTGCGCCGTGGCGTATGATGCCGCCGTGCTCCTGCTCCACCCCGGGCAAATACCCCGGAACATCAGTGAAGGTTATGATTGGAATGTTGAAGGCATCACAGAAGCGTACGAATCGGGCGGCTTTATCGGATGCATTGACATCCAAGCATCCGGCCAATTGATTGGGTTGATTGGCCACGATTCCCACCGATCTGCCATTAAGCCGCGCAAACCCAACCACGATGTTGGGAGCATAAAGCGGTTGAACCTCAAAGAAATCGCCGTAGTCCACAACCTGCCTTATAACATCCTTTACATCATAAGCCTTGTTGGGATTGTCAGGAATGATGTTGTTAAGCTCTGGTGCCAGCCTGTTAGGATCGTCCTGGCACTCGTAAAGCGGCGGGTCCTCCATGTTATTGAGGGGCAGATAGCTCAAAAGCTTCCTCACCGCGGCAAAGCACTCATCCTCGGTAGCGCTTATGAAGTGGGCAACGCCGCTCATCTTGTTATGGGTCAAAGCACCGCCCAAGTCCTCTGCCGTCACCTTTTCGCCCGTTGCCGCCTCAACCACCTGCGGACCCGTTATAAACATCTTGCTTATCTTATCCACCATGAACACAAAGTCAGTAAGCGCTGGAGAATAGACCGCCCCACCGGCACACGGCCCAACTATCACCGAGATCTGCGGAACGACGCCAGAGGCCATGGTATTGCGGAAAAAGATCTCGCCATAGCCGCTTAAGGCGTCTATGCCTTCCTGGATCCTTGCCCCACCCGAATCGTTGATGCATATGATGGGACAGCCCGTTTTCATGGCCATGTCCATTATCTTGGTGATCTTCTTGGCGTGCATCTCGCCCAGCGAACCGCCCATCACGGTAAAGTCCTGAGAATACAAATATACGGGCCTACCATCGATGGTGGCATAGCCTGTCACCACTCCATCGGCAGGCATCTTCATCTTATCCAGGCCAAACTCCACCGAGCGATGCTCCACAAACGCATCGATCTCGACAAAACTACCTGGATCTACCAGCCGTTCAATCCTCTCGCGAGCAGTCAGTTTGCCGCTCTCGTGCTGCTTTTGAATCCTCTCTGGGCCACCGCCCTGACGGATGGCCAGCTTTCGTTCCTGCATAAGCCTTATTTTGTCGTATGTACTCATCCAACACCCTCCAGATCGTTTTAAAATTTTAAAAAATAAAACTCCTGACCCAACTTCTTTTAATTCTACATCAATATCCTTTTTCCTTCTTTTTTCTAAAAAATTTTTTATTTAAATTTTTAAATTATCAGCATAGCCTCTCGTATTATCTTTGCAGCCAATATGGAGGTTACACCTGCTGTGTCGTATACCGGATTTACCTCCACCAGATCCATACCAACGATGTTTAAGCCCTTCATCGCTCTAAACGCCTGAAAGATTTCATGGGGCATACATCCCCCGGGTTCGGGGGTACCTGTACCACAGGCATACGCAGGGTCCACAACATCTATGTCCAGCGTAATATATACGGGATAAGGCTTTAATACATCTATAACCTCTTTCAAGGGTTGCAAAACCTCAAATGGATAAAAATTGAGGTTTTCCCCTGCCCACTTGAATTCTTCGCGCGTTCCAGAGCGAATGCCAAATTGAAATATGTTCTTTGATGGAAGGAATTGGCTGCACAGCCTGATCACCGAGGCGTGAGAGTTTCTCTCACCCAGATACTCTTCCCTCAAATCGGCATGAGCATCGAAATGCAGAAGCCTGAGCTGGTCTCCATATTTTTCGTAAACCTCCTTGACCACCGGATAAGTGATGAGGTGGTCGCCACCCAGAAATATGGGCTTTTTACCATCTTCCAGTACCTCACGGGCAGCTTGCTGGATAATTTCCAGGCTGGATACGATATTTCCCATGGGAAGCTCCAGGTCCCCTACATCAAAAAATCTTACTTCCGAGAGGTCCCTGTCCACGTACGGGCTGTACTCTTCAATGGCATATGAGACCTCTCTGATCTTCTGGGGGGCAAACCGGGCACCCGGCCTATAGCTGACGCTATAGTCCATGGGTGCCCCCACCATTATCACATCGCTCTCATCATAGCATTCTCTGCTGCCCATGAACCGATTGCTCGACCTGTACTCCTTTAGCATCTGTACCATTTCCTTTCCATAACGCAAACGAAGTCAATGCCTCTTAAAATGATAACGATGATAAACGCTTATGTCAATCCTGGAAAAATCATTCACAGCTTTCTAACAGATTTTTGACAAAGCGCGGTAGCTTGAAGACCGATTTATGGATTTCAGGAGAATAATACTTGGTGTCAATTTCCAAAATTTTCTCTTCATCCACCTCTAAGGGGTCATACCGTTTTGAGCCAAGGGTAAAGCTCCACAGCCCGCTGGGATAAGTGGGAATGGAAGCCAGGTAAAGACGTGTTACTGGGAAGATCTGCTTTATGCTGGCATACACGCTGCGAATAAGTTCGGCGTTGAAAAATGGGGACTCGGTTTGGGCCACAAAAAGTCCATCTTCCTTCAAGGCCCTGTATATCGATGAATAAAAATCTTTAGAAAACAATCCAGTAGCTGGCCCAATGGGTTCAGTCGAATCCACCAGCACAACGTCAAAGGAATTTTCGTGCTGTGCTATAAACTCAATTCCGTCTTGGAACAGCACCTCGCACCTTGGATCAGATAGACCACAGCTGATCTCCGGGAGGTACCTTTTGCTGTTTTCAACCACCCTCTCATCGATTTCAACCAGGTATACTTTTTCAACCGAAGGGTGCTTGAGCGCCTCGCGTACCGTTCCACCGTCTCCTCCTCCGATGACAGCCACCGTCTTGGGATTGGGGTGAGTGAACAGGGGTATGTGGGTGATCATCTCATGGTACACAAACTCATCCTTCACTGTCGTCTGAACCATGCCGTTCAGCACCAGCATTCGCCCGTACTGTACTGTATCTATGATGGCCAGTTCTTGATAGTTGGTCTTTTCTACCACCAGCGTGCTTATAGTTTTACATGTAATTCCAACATTGGGGGTTTGCTTTTCAGTGTACCACAGTTCCATCCTTTCAGCCTCCCAGATTTTCTAATATTGATAAATTTGATATAGAATTATATCAAAAACTCGCCCTTTTGTATAGAAAAAATTGCTGCAAACCATTTCACCTGCAGGTCTTTTGCTCAAAAAAAGACGGGATATCCAAAACTAGGCAGTAATCCGAATCCGGGCTGTCAAAGCGCTTAAACCCTATCCTCTCGTAGAAGTGCCAGTTTTCGTCGCCCATGGCAAAAAGCCTCTGAACGCCATCCCTCTCGAGTATGTACACAAGCGAACGGATCAGGCCGTCAAGCAAAGAATCTTCCTCCAGGCCGGGCAGCACCGCAACTTGCTGCATAAAGGCGTCTTCACCCTGCCTGTAGCCGCTTACGCCTCCCTTTATGGCCCCATCTTCTTCAATCACGACAGCAAACCTCTCGCCCTGGCTCGATACGGTAATCAAAGGCCGCAAAACCTCATTTAAGTATATCTTGTCCAGGTCTTGAGGCTCAATCTTCCTAAAGGTTATCATGTTTCCGCCTCCGTCAGCTTTTTAAGTTGCATTACCTCGCCCTCATCAAGGTATCGCCATTGCCCGGGCTTTAAATCGCCCAGCACCAGATTGCCCAGTCGCTCCCTCCTTAAAAATTTAACCGGGCAGCCGATGGCTTCAAACATCCGCCTTATCTGCCTGTTTCTCCCCTCCTTCAATACCACCTTGAATGCCGAACTGTTGCCCTTCTGCCAGAGCAACCTTACCTTATGGGCATGCGCGATAGCATCGCCTATGTCAATCCCATCTATAAACGCTTGAATTTGTGATTTGGAAGGACGGCCGTCCACCACCGCATAATACTCCTTTTCCACGCCGTACCGCGGGTGCATAAGCTTGTTGGCCAGCTCCCCGTCGTTGGTAAGAAGTAGCACCCCCTCGGTGTCAAAATCCAACCTCCCTACCGGATACACCCTGGCGGGCTGATTCCCCACCAGCGACACAACGGTGGGCCTTTCGTGGGTATCTTTCACCGTGGTCACATACCCCCGCGGTTTGTAGAGAAGGATGTATACCTGTTTTTGTTCCAGGGAAATGGCCTTGCCGTCCACCCTTACTTCATCCTTTTGCGGGTCCACCTTTACTCCAAGCTGAGTCACCACTTGACCATTAACGGTAACCCGGCCCTGCTTTATCATTTCCTCGCATTTTCTGCGCGAAGCCACTCCACAGTGAGCCATGTACTTTTGCAGGCGCACAGGACATCTCCTTTCAATACAGGCACGTATATCAAGACGCGGTTTACCTCTCCTTATTTGAAATACAAGTTATAGTATACACCAAAGGGGGCATAAAATAAAGGCGGCTTTTGGCCGCCTATTGCACATTTTGCTGTGTAGGGGTATTCTGCGCGTTTTCTTTTTTTGGACCAACCAGGTTTTGTATGTCTTCCAGCAGCTGGGGGATCATCTCAATAATGCGGTCAGCGGAAGTACGGAAACGGACTGGTAACAGTTTGACTTTACCGCCTCCCACCACCAAAAACGCCACCGGGTTGACCGACACGCCCGCTCCAGTACCACCTGCAAAAGGAATGGATGCCGAAGGCTCGCCCTCTCCACCACCCCTGCCCTGCTTTTGTTCTTTGCCTCCATCCTTGTATTCTCCACCGCCTGCCACAAAGCCGAAGGAAACCTTGGATATCGGTATGATGACATTGCCATCTGCCGTCTCTACAGCATCACCCACAATGGTATTTACATCTATCATCTCCTTGATGTTTTCCATGGTGGTCTTCATGATGTTTTCAATTGGATGCCCTGACAATTTTTTCACCGCCCTTTATTTTTTCAGCTGTTTTTTGCATTCCAGCAATTATAATATATCTCAATTTAAGGGCTATTATGCAATCGAAGTGCAGCTCAAAATCCTCCCTGTCAAACACCGGTGTGACATTGACTCTCTTTTTTTCGAGATAATATTTGTTTTGCAGATGAAAAAGCGCTATGTGCAGGAGCGAGAGAAGGCTGCCGCACAGCAGCGCCGTATGGGCGGCATCGCCGGTACCCAGCCTGGCCGTCACCCCAAAATCCTCCACCCGCACCTTATCCTTAATATGTTTAAGGTACTTGGCGTTTTGCTGTACAGCCCTCAAGCCTTTTTTTATGAGGTCTATGATTTCCTGGGGAGATATGTCTGTTTCATCATGAGTAGATAGTTTCCGTATATCCAAAAAAAGCGGATGCTCAGCATCGGCTTTCATCGCAAAGGCCAGCTTCCTGCGTACAAGACCACCTAAAGCTCGTACAACTATAAACGATCTGCTCCGCCCGTTTTTTACCCTTACACTTATCTCTATATGTACCGTGACCATGCTGACCAAAATAAACAGAGCCAATACAGCCAAAATTATCCAAACGTATAAAGCCACAGCCACCTGCACCCCATGCACTTTTTTCTAGTTTTTCACGCTTCATAAAAAAAATACACGGGGCAAGGAATAAGGTCATGTGGCCTGCTGCGGCTTGAGAGGCGGTAAGTCATCGATGCTCGACAGCCCAAAGCTTTTCAAAAACAGCTCTGTGGTCCCGTACAGCTTGGGTTTCCCCGGTGCGTCAAGCCTCCCCACCTCGCGGATCAGATTTTTCTCCAGCAGCACCGCAATGGCATGGTCGCACTTTACCCCCCTCAACTGTTCGATATCCGCTTTTGTCACAGGCTGGTTGTAGGCGATGATGGCCAGCGTTTCAAGGCATGCCCTGGAAAGCGACTGCTCCTTGGTCGCACCGGTAAACCTGCGAATATACTCACCGTACTCAGGTCGGGTAACCAGTTGATATGCATCGTTGATCCTTATGAGCTGCAATCCCCGATGCTGCGAAGCGTAGGCTTCCGCCATCTTCTCCATCAGCCGCTCGGCGGTATCGACGTCTATGTCCAGTACCTCGGCAATGCTCCTTACAGGTACGGGATCCCCTGCAATGAACAGAATTGCTTCTGCCACAGCCATCATCTGTTGTTCTTCCATCCCAATCCCTTCCTTTGAATGAGTATATCAGAAAATGGCCTGGATTGTTGTACCTTGATCCATCCCCTGTTTATCATCTCCAGCAGCGCCAAAAAGGTCACGATAATATACAGCCTGGAAAACTTCTTGCTGACCAGCTGGGAAAACAGCACCTTTCCACGCCTTACCAGTACGGCCGTCAGCTGCCTTATTCTGTCCTGAAGCGATATGGTCTCAGGCTTAATGTTACGGACAACAGGTTGGGCCTGCTGAGACGCATTCTTCCTCTTCAGCAGGTCCATCATGGCCTGTGCAATGTCCTGCTTGGTTACATTTGAGAACTTTATATCCTCGCCTGTATCTACCACCTCTTCTGGCAGCTTGCTGTACATGTTGGAATACACCATATACCTTTCACGCAGCCATTCACCGGCGTCTTTGTACTTCTTGTATTCCTTAAGCCTTTGAATCAACTGTTGCTGTGGGTCAGGCTCCTGCTCCTCTGACTGCTGCGCAGGCTTGGGAAGCAGCTTGCAGGACTTAATATGAAGCAAAGTAGCAGCCATAACCATGAATTCGCTTGCAATGTCGATATCCAGTGCCTGCATCTGGTTGAGGTAATCCATGTACTGTGCGGTTATCTCGGATATCGATATGTCCTCTATGTTGATTTTGGCCTTGGAGATAAGGTGCAGCAAAAGATCTAGCGGCCCTTCAAAAACCTCAAGCTTTACCTGATAACCCAAACCCTTATTACCCCTTTCCTTACCGTTTATTGCAATAAAGAAAGCAAAAAGCTTTGCAGATACATCAATTGCTGGTAAATGTATTGGGCAGGAATGCGCACAATTAGATTAAACCCCCCCAGCAATACAAAAGCAAACAGTATGAACATGCCGTAGTACTCATAATTCCAGAAAAACCTGACATTCCTGCGATAAAATAGCCCTTTTATAATGTGATACCCGTCAAAAGGGGGTATGGGTATTAAATTCAAAATGGCAAATATTATATTCAGCTGCACTACACGGTCAATAATTCCCAACAGAATGCCTCTGTAGGAGGAAATAGACAGCTTTGCTGCCACCAAAATTACCAGGGCGACAAGAGACAGCAGCATATTGGCCAGCGGCCCCGAAAAAGACACGATGATGCTGCCCCACTTTCGGTCTTTGAAGTTTGCAGGATTGACCTGTACCGGCTTGGCCCAGCCAAACCTGAATAGAGCAAATAATATTAGACCCAGCCAATCCACATGGGCTAGAGGATAGAGGGTAAGCCTCCCCTGATTTTTAGGAGTGGGGTCCCCCAGCCAATAGGCTGTAAGGGCATGGGCAAACTCATGGAAGGATATGGCCAAAAACACAGCCGGCAGGCTTAAAAGTACGTCAATCCAGTTCATGTACAATTCAGACAACCCTCCGTTCCCTCACATAATGGTTGTCCCGCAGTCAAAAAAGCATATGGACAAATATTTCATGACTTTATTGTACATTATTAGGCGCCATTATGAAACCCTTTCAGCTGGATTTTTTCTTTTTAAATCAAATAAAAAATGGACCGGCGTTTATATATCTTTGCCGATCCATTTCAATCTACCAGCGGCATTATGCCAGCAATTTTCAAGTAAAATCTAACTGTCAATAGGCCAGCTGGGGCATCACCTGTTTTTTCCGTTTGTCGATCTCTTAAGCCAGTTGTTAAATATCCTGCTGAAATAATCAAACACGCCGGCAACCTCCACCGATTCTCCTGCCACGATGTCCACTTTTCCAACCTCTTTGCCGTCCCTCTTCACCGTCAGTACCCCTATCTTTTGTCCCTGATTGATGGGAGCCCTTAAGGGAGCCGAAATCTGTACGTCCTTCGTAAACTCCTTTGAATCGCCCTTGCTGAGCAACAGCGACAGGTTATCGGCTGCCAGCCCCATTATCTTGCTGGTTTTCCCTCCTGTTACAGGCACCTCATTTTGAACTATCTGGCCTTTCTTTACGACTCGGACCGACTCGTAATTCGCAAAGCCGTAATCTAAAAGCTTGCTGGCTTCACTGAACCTGACCTGAGATGTGGGTGCCCCCAGTATAACAGCTATAAGCCTCAAGTTCCCACGCTTTGCAGTGGCCGAAATGCAGTGCCCGGCCTCTTCAGTATAGCCCGTCTTCACGCCGTCACAGCCTTCATAAAACCTGATCAGCTTGTTGGTGTTGACCAGCATGGTCTGGCCGTCCCTCATGTAATCCAGCCAGATTGTACTCCACTTGAAAAACAGGGGGTGCTTCAACAGTTCCCTGCTCATCAGAGCAACGTCATATGCGGTGGTATAATGGTTTTCTGCAGGCAGGCCGGTACAGTTGACAAAATGGGTGTTTTTCATTCCCAATTGCTGGGCCCGTTCGTTCATCTTCTGTACGAACAGCTCGTGGCTGCCATATATCTTTTCAGCCAGAGCAACGCTACCATCGTTGGCCGATGCTACTATTATGCTTTCCAGGATGGTGGATACCGGAAATGTCTCGCCCGGAGCCAAAAATACGGTAGATCCGCCCATGCTGGCTGCATATTCGCTGACATGTACGGGATCATCCAGCTTTAGCCTGCCGTCCTCAATGGCTTCCATGGCCAACAGAAGGGTCATAATTTTGGTTATGCTGGCCATGGGACGCTTCTCGTGGGCGTTTTTTTCATACAGCACGGTACCCGTCTCATAATCCATAAGTAGTGCCGCTTTGGACTGTATAGCAAAGGGGAGCTCAGTCACCGGTTGTGCAGCTGCAGCCACCCCGAATGGCATTATAACAAAAAGTATTGTTAACAACCAGCAAAGAATAGCGCTTTTTAATGTGCTCAATGTGATCCCTCCTATAATCATCATCTAGGATTAGGTTTTCCATCGAATAGAAGGGTTATGCACATCAAAAAGCGCCCGTCAAATCGGCTTATATCTGTTTCAGCGAAACTGTTGCATTAACATGCATTAATAGATTACAGCAGTCACATTTTCGCAATAAAACCCAGCAAGAGCCTGGCAAAATCCCTGGCCGCCTGCCCGGCCGTCTCAATGACCTCTTCATGGGTTAAAGGCTTGTCCAATAGCCCTGCAGCCATGTTGGTGATGCATGAGATGCCCACCACCTTTACGCCGGCATGGACAGCGGCTATGACCTCGGGTACAGTGGACATACCAACCGCATCGGCGCCCAGCCTCTGCAGCATGCGTATCTCAGCCGGGGTCTCATAGCTAGGGCCTGGCATCATGGCATAAACCCCTTCCCTGACTTTCAGCCCCATCTCCTTTGCAGTATCCATAACAAGGCGCCTCAAGTCCGGGTCATAAGCATAGGTCATATCCGGAAATCGCGGGCCAAGGTCATCCATATTTCTCCCCCTCAATGGATTGACGCCCGACATGTTTATGTGGTCCCTTATGACCATCAGATCGCCGGGCGAAAAATCGGGGTTTATTCCTCCTGCGGAATTGGTAATAATAAGCGTCTGTACCCCCAGAATCTTCATGGTGCGGACCGGCAAAACCACCTGTTCCATATCATAGCCCTCGTAATAATGAAACCGCCCTTGGGCCGCTATTATCTCTTTTCCCTGACATCGTCCAACCGCAAATCGGCCTTTGTGACCCGGCACAGTCGTCTTTGGAAAGCCGGGTATGTCCTTATAATCGATAAAGATAGGATCCTCTATGGTATCGACCACATCTCCCAGACCCGACCCCAGTATCAACCCCACCGTAGGCCGTACACCAATCCTCTTTTGAATGAACTCGGCGGCGTTTTTGTACACACATCTCACCTCTCAATATCATCTATTTGGTTCCAATGCTGCCATGTCGAATATTATGATACCCATCAATGCTTCTTATGTCGGCTGGTTGAGTACTATTTTATCTATTTCGGTAAAAAGGTTATAAAATCCTTCACTTTCAACATATTGGCAAACAAAAATTTGAAGACCAGGGGCACCACAAAAGCCTCAAACATGCTGCTCACAAAAAAAGCAATGATGATAAGCACAAACTTGAAGGTGTAAGGCGCTATTCTCCGCAACCTCATGTGCTTTAAGTGGGGCAACTTCCTTATTCTGAACCTCTCTATTCCAAATTGCAGTGCCAATACGCCCATAACCATAAGGCAAGGTATATGGATAAACGACTGTGGCAAAATGCACGTCAGCACCATGAACAATCCGTTTAGGGCATAATAGTCAATCAAAAAAGCCACAGTAAAGCCCAGAAAAAACCCTCTGGCCCCCACCGTTATCAGCACTAAAGGGGCGCTTAAATAAGTCAGCCCAAACAACCAAATGAAAAAAGCAGTCTGGAGGTTGTGCAATACAGCCTTTATGAATATCGTCGACCTATCCACATGAGGCTGATTGCCAAGAATGTACGAATACCCCTGCAGGTAATCGGCCAGGTACAGCCGCTGCTCAGCGCTGATGGAACTGACCGTAAATCCTCCGGCAGCCACTCCAGTGATAAAGACAAACACCACAAGCAGGTAAAGGGCTATGTTTTCCCTTATATGAAGCATTACATTTGTTTTTATCTTCAAAGCGTTCAATGGAGGTATCCCCCCAAGGCTTTTTATAATATTTGTCCTACTTGATAACTATGAACCTCAAGGGGAATTTATAACCTGTCCTTTACTTACTATGATTGTCATCTTTTTAGAACCTCCACCAAACCATAGCGCGCCGCTGCTCCCAGGGTATAAAAAAAATAGGGCTCCTCATCGATGCCCCTACCCATAGTGGTGGGAACAAGGCCATAATGCTCCAAAGCTCTTCTTATATCCCTGCCGCTTAGAAAAATCGTTCTGTACTTGGCGAGCAGCCCGTTGCTTTTAAGCTGCTTTACAACTCTTCTTTGCCTTGATTTATCCATCAAAGGCAACACAAGGGGAAGAGGGTATTGGATAATGTCCCTGAGCACCGTCAGAGAATGGTGGCTTATTCCAACATGCCTTTCTCTAGCATCGCCAAACCCCACCCGCGGTATGTACACCACATGCCCTCCCAAGGCCGCCACCAGGTTGACATATAGCCCCAGCTCCAGACCGCTGAACCCAAATGTGGTGCCAGTCCCCAGTATGCCAGGCCCCATGGCCACAACAGCCACGTCGCAGTTGGCCACGTTGAGGGCAGCCTTCAAAGCAGTGTATATGTTTACGCACTCATAGTCCCCGCCAAAGGCATTGCCCGAGGTGACGCTAACATCCAGTAACCCTTTCTTTTTGAGCAGGTCGACGTTTCGGCTGAAGCTTATGGGCAGCGCCCCGTGATCTGTCATTATATACGCAATAGATATGCTACCACCAGAAAAGTACTTCAGGTATGCGCACAGCGGGGACAACATGCTGTGAAGTTCCCCAACATACACCAGCTTGCCACGAAAATCAACCGGCTGGTTGTAATAGGCATGATGTGGGCTTTCCTCCTCCTCGGACAACAGAAGCTGCATCTGAAGAGGAGTATATTTTAGCTTCATGCCGTGACCTCTACTGACAAAAGCGTTATCCTTCACATTGAGGTTGCACACCACAAAGTGATAACCCCCTGTGCCCAGGCCCAGGCTGCATGCGGTGGTGTTGACCAGTACCTCATCTCCTATGTCAACCGCTCCAGTTAATGGCACGTATACTATTGCTAGCTTGGATGGATGATCAACCTCAAGCTTGACAACGGTTGTACCGTTTTCATTTCGCTCCACTATTTCCTTTACCACTCCTCTTTTAAGCTCTATCCATGCCTGTATCCCCATCTGTTTTCAACCTCCACAATTGATCGATAAACCGCAGCACGGGAATCGACTCTATAAATCTGGATAGAGAGTAGTACTCGGCTATCACATGAATTGACAGCAGCACCGCCGCCATCACAGCTGCCGGCGCCAATGGTACAGCTTTGACGGCGTAAAAACCGGCTATTCCCCCTAAAAGATTGGCCCCTGTATCTCCCAGCATGTACTTCTCCTCCATCTCACCTTTCATATAAAAGGGTAGAGCAGCCAAAACCGGCATTACTATCCAAACATTTGAAAATCCCCCTAACATCATGAAGAAAATAACGGCCAGCAGAAATGCTTTAATGGCGCGCCCCGGCCTTAAATCCATAAGATTTATGAAATTGACAAGCAGCGAAAATAACAGCGCATAAACTCCCCAGGCTATCAGGCTTTTGTGATAACAGCAGGATACAAACATCCCCACCAATACCGTTATTATGAGCTTGACTCCCCCTGTAGATATCCTGCCCTTAATGAGTTCAGCCACATGACCCTTTATGCCCTTTATGGTTGCATCCCCCAGCACATCGTCTATAAAGCCGACCAATACCAGCGAGGTGACAACTATTAAAAAAGCCATATGTTCCGGCTCAATTCCTGCAACCATAAAGGGGATGATGCTCAAGGCGCATGGAAAGATGAAGGTCAAGCCCATGGATGTGACAACAGGCTGCCCCCTATAATTTTTTACAATCATTCCCCTGGCTTTCAGCATTTTAAAGATACGAAGCATAAAAAAACGCGCACCAAAGCAAGCCAGCACCAGCAACGCAATTTGATCAATCAACCTCATAGACCTTTTTCGCCCCCGCCTTTTCCCACAGCTTGACCATCAGAACGGCAAATATGTCCTTAAACTGCTTTGCCCTGTGCAGTATCCCTGCAAGGTCCAACCCTGTGACGCGATGGGACATCTCAACGTCCACCTCGCATATCCTGAGACCATGATTGAGCAAATCCACCGTCATCCCAAATTCTATGCCAAACCTCTTATATTTAAAAAACTCCGGGTTTATGGCCTCTCTTCTGAAAGCGCGCTGGCCCGAAAGCACGGCATTCAAATCCTTTCCCGTCAAAAGCCGTACCCCTATTCTGGACAGCCCCTTTACCAGGCCAAAGCCGTGTCTGTCGGGTAGAGCCGCAAATCGCGCAATTGCCACATCAGCCATGCCTTCCCTGATGGGCTGTATCAGCTTTGCCGCCTCAATGGCGCTCTGCCCCAGGTCGGCATCCAAAACCAGCACAATGGGGCTGGATACAGCTTTTAATCCCTGACGTAAAGCATATCCCTTGCCATGGTTTCGCGCCAGCTTTATGAGGCTTGCACCTTCCCTCAGCGCCACCTGGGCTGTATTATCGGTTGATCCGTCATCCACCACCACAACCTCGCGAACCCATGGGAGGCTCTTCAGCGCCCTTAAAGTGGTGCCAATGCGCTGTTCCTCGTTATACGCCGGAATGACGATCCCCACATCCCGATTATCCATTTGATATGCCCTCCTTCAGATGACAAGACAGGCTCTGCTATCTTACTCGGGCTTATTGGCTTCCAGTATCGATATCAACGCCAGCTTGCCGTAAATCGTGTCGATATCTCTCACGGTTGAAACCCCCAACTCCTCGTATTCTGAAATAGCGCTCTTCTCCACCGAGGATGGCTCTACCGCCACAACGGGCAGTCCCATATTGAGCGCAGTTTGAATGAGCACAATATCAAAACTGCCTTCTTCCAAAGATTGTGCCTCTTTATTCTTTCCATTGCCGCTCAATATGACCACATCGCTGCTTTGCTTGAGGTTGCTGGAAGCTTGAATTAGATTCATCTCCTTTAATCGAACGGATAGCGGCGTAAATGCCCCCTCAATAAGGCTTGAGACCAACTCGCCGGCAACTATACGGTGAAAGCCGTTTCTCTCCATACCGTCCTGGCCATTCGGCAAAAAAGCTTCCAACGCTGCGCTCAAATCCTGCCTTGCATATAAATCGGTCTGAACGGTTATGCTGGACTCAACCGACGCTCCGGCCAGCTTCAAGAGCTGTATCAAGTCAGGAGCAATATCGCCCTGACCCAGCCTTATAATTGAAACCTTAAGGCCGTGCAACCTGTCCTCTATAAGCCGAGAGAATAAATATTCACAGGTAGAGTCTGCCTGGGCTTTCTGTTCTTCTAACGCAGCCAGAGTTTTTTTGAGCATGTCAGCCTCGTTTCTTAAAGCCTCAAATTCCCTTTCTATTTGACGAATGATGAGTTCCTGTTGATTTTCCAGCACGTTGTTGTTCTCAAGCGTTACGCCAATCAAAATTCCAAGTCCCAGCGCAAGAAATATTCCGATTAGCAGGATGATGTAGTATTTAAGATGCAACATGGTTCCTCCACCTACAGACCGAGTAATAGCTTTATACGAAGCGCTATCAGCTGATATAAGTCCTGAATCTGCGGTGACATGCGCGCTATGAGCAGAATGGGAAACATGGCTGCGGCAAATATAGCAGCTATATATCCGGGCTGAATGCGATTTTTATAGAGCTCGCTCACGCCTTTGGCATCAACCACCTTGTATCCCACCTTCATCCTCACCAGCAGAGTGCTGGCCATTCCCTTTCTCCCCTTTTCCAGAAAGTCAATCATGCTATTATGGCTGCCCACCATGACTATCAACTCGGCTTTATTCTCATAAGCCAGTATCATGGCTACGTCCTCGCTTGTACCCGGAAATGGAAATGCGACTGCTTCCAGCCCCAGGGCCCGGATTCGTTCCATGCCAGGGCAACGCCCATCGGGATAGGCATGCACAACGATTTCGCCACAGCTTTTTAAACAGCGATCGCTGACGCTGTCCATATCGCCTATTATTATGTCGGGCTTGTAGCCAAACTCCAACAATGCATCTCCTCCGCCATCCACGCCAATCATCACGGGGCGTACCTCATCGATATATGAGCGTATGGCCTTTAAATCCTCAATATAGTTTCTACCCCTTGCCACTATGAGCACATGGCGCTTTTCCATCCTGGTCTTGATGGGTGGCACCTTTACAGGGCCAATCACCATCTCCTTTTCCTTTTCAGCATAGTCCAAAGTGTTATCTATGAACTCGCGGAGTACTCTCCATATGTTTTCGCTGGCCTCCTTCATCTTCTTCTCCACTTCATCCTTATCCAGGAACTTGACATCGCACAAATACCTGTGGTTTACCCACAGGCCTTTCTCATCTATCTCTAGATAATCCTCGTCCTGTATATGATCAAAGGCTTCCTGGCCAATATTGTCGATAATGGGTATACCTGCCTCTGAAAGGATTTTTGGCCCCTGGTTGGGATATCGTCCACTTATGGACAAAGCTCCATTTATGACGGCCTTTACCCTTTTTTCCACCAGATGTAAGGCCGCAACCTCATCCAGGTCTTGATGGTATATCACCGCTATATCGCCCGGCATAAGCCGTCCAATGAGGTTTTTGGTGCGCCTGTCCTTCTTTGCTCGACCTTTAATCATAAAATCCAACACCCTCGGCTTCCATTGGTTGTAAATCAATATCCATACATATATGGTTTGCATTACCACATTAAATATGCATAAAAAATAAGGCAGCGAATTTTTCGCTGCCCTTGACATATCCCAGTATGAGGCGCTAGAGTTTACGCCATTTACATTGAACTAATCACCATTTATAGCGGTGGCATTATAAAAAGTTCGGTGATTAAACTCACAATTCATCCACGGCACCCATCAGATCTCTTTTAACACTACTCTAGTGAACCAATACTAGTGAGCCGAAAATTTCATCTGCAGCCTCAGCCTGTCAGCTATCATGGCGATGAACTCACCATTGGTGGGCTT
The DNA here is from genome assembly GCA_000526435.1 of Caldicoprobacter oshimai DSM 21659. Classification (GTDB taxonomy): domain Bacteria; phylum Bacillota; class Clostridia; order Caldicoprobacterales; family Caldicoprobacteraceae; genus Caldicoprobacter; species Caldicoprobacter oshimai. The sequence continues at coordinate 102,203 of JAGB01000001.1, read as the reverse complement.
GCCCTTTTCATCATGGACGGTATATCCAAATATCTTGTTTATGGTCTCTATGCGGCCCCTGTTCCATGCCACCTCGATAGCATGGCGTATAGCCCTTTCCACTCTGCTGGGGGTGGTATTGAATTTCTCGGCAATCATGGGATAAAGCTCCTTGGTAATTCCTCCTAGAAGGTCCATGTTGTTTATCACCAGCAGTATAGCCTCTCTCAAGTAATGATACCCTTTAATGTGAGCAGGTACCCCTATCTCATGGATGATGTTGGTGACATCGGCCTCAATTGAAGACTGCCTCTCATAGACACGCCTGTTCAATGTAGGAATTGAAGCCTGGTAGCTCTGGGCCGACTGGCTGACAGAAAATACATGTGTTCCCACATCGGGCGAGAGCCCCAGTACCACCTCGCGGATCCTTCTCACAAACACTTCCATATCAAAGGGCTTAACCATATAATAGTCTGCCCCCAGTGCGATGGCGCGCTGGGTAATCTTGTCTTGCCCAACCGCCGATAATACTATAATTTTTGGTGGTTGCTCTAAATCGTGGCTATTCAACCGTTCCAAGACACCCAACCCATCGAGATGGGGCATTATGATATCCAGAACGATTACATCCGGCTTTATTTTGGGAACCATCTCAAGAACCTCTATTCCATCGTTTGCTATTCCCACAACTTCCATATCATCCTGTTTCTCCAAATACTCACTGATAATATCACAGAATTCCCTGTTATCATCCGCTAACAACACTTTTATATTATTTTTCATTGTAAATATACCCCCCATCAATCAAAACATACAAACTCCGACCATCTTTTATCTAATCTTTATTCGACAGATGCATAAAATTTCCTGCCTGTGCCTTAAAAAAACAATTGTCGGTTTACCACTTTTTTTGCCAGATCTGCCGCCGTGGAGAAACACCAAACTTCCGCATTAATCGAGGATTTTCTGGCATTCCTTCAGCATCCACTCTATGAATATCCCGTATCCCCTTTTAGGGTTATTTACAAATACGTGCGTAATGGCACCTACAATCTTTCCATCCTGAATAATTGGACTGCCGCTCATCCCCTGCACAATCCCCCCGGTTCGCGCAAGCAGTTCGGGGTCTGTAATCTCTATGACCATCCCCTTGGAGCTGGGATGCTGTTGAACGTTTACCTTGACTATTCGAATTTCAAACTCTTTTACACCCTCTTCGTCCACCGTGGTCAGTATGCTTGCCTTACCTACCTTTACATCGTACTGGGAACATACCGGCAGCGGCCTGTCATAGTAAAACTCTGGCAAAGGACGGTACATCTTTCCGTATATCCCGTACTGGGTATTACGTAGGATATTGCCTATAGCTCTTTGCTTACTTGAAAAGACGCCTTTGAGCTCCCCCGGTTCACCGCGCCTGCCCTGTTTGACATCTATTATGGTGGACTGCACTATTTCGCCATTTTTTACCGACAGCAAAACGCCGGTGTCGATATCTGTAATAGCATGGCCCAGAGCGCCAAAGCATCCGGTATCAGGGTCGTAAAATGTAAGTGTACCAACCCCGGCAGTGCTGTCGCGCACCCAGATACCCAGCCTGTACTTTGAGTCGTGCATATCCCTAACAGGCACTATATGGGTTTTGAATATGGTGTTACCCCTTCTCACTTCCAACTCAAGTCCCTTTTCCTTTACCTGATTTACCAGCCTTGAAAGGTGATCTGCATTTTCTACCGTGATGCCGTTGACCTTTTCAATTACATCGCCTGGCCTCAAACCGGCTTCGCTAGCCGGATAATGGGTGAACCCCTCAGGGTCCATGACCTCGGATATGCCAACTACCAGGGCTCCCTGGGTATACATGGAAACGCCTATAGAGTTACCGCCGGGAAATACCCTTTTGGCCGGCTCCACTTTCACCTTCATCTGCTTGATGGGGATAACGCCAAAGAGTTTAAATATGAGTTCAGCGCTGCCTTCGTTTACCGTTTGTATAGCTAAAGGCCGTGCCATGTTGTAATTGGGCTGGTCCTTCAGGGAATTGCCGTTAAATTTTAGAACATTGACGTTGTCGGTTTCAATCTTTACAGTAAGCGGTAACCCGATATTGAGGATGTGGGCATCGCCCTCAAAAATTTGAAGCTCAGAAGGTATATTCCTCAGGTTCTGAATCCAGGGAGAATAGTTTATAAATAAAAATATCAATGCCAGAAATATTCCTACCAGTTTCTTAGTTCTACATCTCTCCATAGCTGCCACATTCTCCTGTCCTATTTGTTGAATTGAGATTCATAAACTTAAGTTAACCTCAAAAAAAACGAATTATTCAGAGCGTTGCAGTGCAAAAAAAGGCAAAAAAATAAAAGGGCATTTAGCCCTTTTATGTCAATTTACCGCTTGTTTGATCTTGCGAGCTGTATCAATTAGTTCCTGTGCGTGTTCCAGCCCTATCTGGCTGACCTCCGTTCCCCCTATCAATTTGGCTATCTCTATCTGGCGTTCCTGATCGTCCAATAGGTGCACATGCGTTACAGTGCGCCCATCACAAACCTTTTTCTCAATCCTGTAGTGCTTATCTGCCATGACGGCAATCTGAGGCAGGTGTGTTATGCATATCACCTGATGAGAGCGCGACAGCTCATTTATCTTTTCGGCCACCACGCTGGCTATCCGCCCGCTTATCCCTGTATCTATCTCATCAAAGATCAGGGTCGGTATGTCGTCCTTTTCAGCCAGTACCGTCTTGAAAGCCAGCATCACCCTGGACATCTCACCGCCTGATATGATTTTTGCCAGCGGCTTAAGCGGCTCTCCAGGGTTGGGCGATATCAAAAATTCGACCCTGTCAAATCCCTGGGAGGTAATGTAGTTTGAAGCCGATGCTTCAAGCCAGCCTTCAGCAAGGCTGCCCAAGTCGGGACTCGATATCTCCACTTTGAACCTGGTCTTCTCCATCCCCAATTCTTTCAGTTGACACACCAGCTGCTGCTCGAACACCTCAGCCAGTTCCCTTCTCTTACGTGAAAGCTCAATGCAGGCCTCTACCAGCTTACCATAGATTTTGCGTTCTTGCAGCCTCAGCTGCTCCAGCTTTTCCTGGCTACTTTCAATGGTAAGCAGCTGCTGCTGAAGTTTCTCTTTAAGCGCCAGGATTTCTTCGATAGTAGGGCCATATTTCCTCTTCAAAGAATGGATCAAGGACAGGCGGGACTCGATTTCATTGAGCCTGTCAGGGTCATAGTCAAAGCTGTCCCTGTAATTCCTTATCCTGTCTATGATGTCCTCTAACTGGTAATATATGTTTTCAATGTCATGCGATATACGCGCAAAGACCTCGTTGAACTGGGCTATCTGAGCAAACCGGTCCCTCACGCTGGCCAGCTGGTCAAACACCGCCGTCCCTGTAGTACTGCCCCTATATAACACGTCATAGGCCTCCTGAACCACACTCATAATCTTTTCGGCATTCTGCAACAAAGAGCGTTCATTGACGAGCTCGACATCCTCACCCACTTTCAGATTGGCTGCTTCAATTTCGTTTATCTGGTAGCTTAAAAGGTCCTTCATGCGTTCCCCATCTCTTTCGAGGTTTATCAGTTCCTCCATCTCACGCCTTACAGCCTTCCATTGAGAATACAGCTGCCCCACCTGCTGCTTAAGCAGAGCTATGACATCCCCGCCCAGGCGATCCAGAATCTCGATGTGGTATTCAACATTAAGCAGCGATTGATGCTGATGCTGGCCATGTATGTCCACCAGGTGTTGTCCTACCTCTTTTAAGACGGAGAGGGTCACCATCTGTCCGTTTATGCGGCATATATTTCGACCGCTGCGCGAAAGCTGGCGCATTAGCAGCAAAGTGCCGTCATCTTCAATTGGAACACCATACTGTTCAAGGATAGGTGCTACCTTTTCGGGGCGTTTTAAATAAAACAAGCCTTCTACCTGGGCATAATCCTTTCCACTCTGGATCAGCTCTCTGTCAGCCCTCTCGCCCAGTATCAACCCTATGGCATCGACGATGATGGACTTCCCAGTACCGGTCTCTCCGGTGAGGACGTTGAACCCATCACAGAATTCAATTGTAAGGTTGTCAATCAGAGCCACGTTTCGTATGGACAAGTGGCTAAGCATGAAGGCACCCCCACACCTGTCATCGAAACAACACGCAGCCATCCCCTCAACTCGTATAGCGGCTCAACTTTTTGAAACGCTCCATCACATCCTTTGCCTTATCGGCATCTCTCACCACCACAAGGATGGTGTCATCCCCGGCTACACACCCCAAAATCTCTGGCCAGTTAAGTGCATCAATGGCCGCCGCTGCTGCTTGTGCATTGCCCGAAAGCGTCTTCACCACAATCAGATTATTGGCATAGTCTATGGAGGTAACCGACTCAGCAAAGACGCGTATCAACTTTTCCCAGTTTTGGGAATCTATTTTGCTCATGGTGGCGTACTTGTAAGTCCCCGCAGGAGTGAGAACCTTAATGAGCCGCAATTCCTTGATATCCCGGGATACGGTAGCCTGAGTGACATCAAACCCGTGGTTCCGAAGCTCTTCTGCCAGTTCCTCCTGTGTCTCAATATCCTTTTGCTGTATAAGTTCCAATATCTTGGCATGGCGCTGCAGCTTCATTCCTCTCTCCCACCTCCTCCTGCCTCTGGCAAATCGGACAACCTCTCTGCCATCTTGTCCCTGAGCAGGTTAAAAAAGCTACGCCGCCGTATACGTACAAGCCTGGTCTCCACCTCGGCTTTAGTTATGACTATATTGTCCCCCTTGTATACCGGCACTCCTTCCTGTCCATCAACCGTCAGCAAGACATCGCGGCTTTTATCAGCCACCACTATATTGATCTCGTCTTTGCTGTCGGTGACGATGGCTCTGGCGCTCAAGGCATGGGGACATATAGGCGTGAGCAGGAGGCACTCCATGCCTGGATTGATTATGGGGCCGCCGGCAGACAAGGAATAAGCCGTTGAGCCGGTAGGGCTGGATACCAGAATTCCATCTGCGGGATAATACCCCACAAACTCGCCGTTGATGAAGACCTTAAGGTGTATGATCCGCGCAAAAGAGGCTTTAGCAATGGCTATATCATTTAAAGCTACCAGCTCATACGCCTCCATCCCCTGCCGCACCAGCTTTGCCTTGAGCATCATACGCCGTTCAATATAATAGTCGCCAGACAGAAGAGAGTCAAGCGCCCCGTCTATATCCGAAACCTCCACCTCGGTGAGAAAACCCAGCCGTCCCATATTTATACCCAAAATAGGCAGGCCATACTTGCAAGCCTGCCTGGCTGCTCTCAGCAGGGTACCGTCCCCGCCCAACACAAATATAAAATCCGACATGCTGTAGAAATCTTCTTTTTCGACAACCTTCCCGGCCTTTATAACCTGATAAACTTCCGGCAGGACGATGGGTTGCATTCCCTTTTGCTCTATCTTTGATACGATGGAACTGGTTTGAACCCCTCCTGGGTCTTTAGAAAAATTGGGTATGACACCAATGTTTTTCACGCGGCACCTCCTCACTGACCATGCAAGAGTTCCCAGTGAGCCTCTTCGACCACCTGCTCCGCTCTTTGTGGAGTCACATATATGACCGGGGAGGCAGCGTCTTTGCATACATGGGCCAGAAACTCGATGTTGCCTTCCGGCCCGGTAATGGGGGAATAGGTAATATCATAAAGTGTAACCCCGAGCTGCCGGCACATCTCTATAAACCCCAAAAGGACCTCAGCGTGAACGCGTGGGTCCTTCACTACCCCCTTTTTGCCCACCTTTTCCCTTCCTGCTTCAAACTGCGGCTTGATGAGAGCTATGATATCGCTGCCCTCGGAGACTAATTCTTTAACCACGGGAAGCACCAGCTTCAAAGATATAAACGATACATCTATTGTGGCACCCTGTATTGGGTCATCAAACATGTCAGGAGTGACATACCGGATGTTGGTTCGCTCCATCACCACCACGCGCTGGTCTTGCCTCAATTGCCAAGCCAGCTGCCCATACCCCACATCTATTGCATAGACCTTTTTAGCGCCGTTTAGAAGGAGGCAATGCGTAAAACCTCCTGTTGAGGCCCCAACGTCAATAAACACTCTTCCCTCAACGGATACATTAAAGACTTTGAGCGCCCTTTCCAGCTTAAGGCCACCGCGGCTTACATATGGAATTGGGTCTCCTTTGATGGTGACCTCTTCGTCAACCCTTACCAGGGTTCCAGGCTTGTCTACCTTTTTACCCCCAACATACACCAGCCCAGCCATTATAGCGGCCTTTGCTTTCTCTCGACTTTCTATCAAATTTTTCCTGACAAGCAGCACATCCAATCGCTCTTTAGAAGTTGACATACGCCCTCTTTCTATATCCGCTCAAGAATTTTTTCACTTTAAACGCCACGCTGTTGGAATCAAGTCCCAGCTGTCTGAGCAAACGCTCCACCGAACCATGTGGGACAAATCGATCGCCTACGCCCAGATTCATTACAGATACAGGGAGCTGATGGGCCGCAACGAACTCATTTATGCTGCTCCCAAACCCTCCCTGAATGACGGTATCCTCCAGCGTGATCCATTTGTTTATGCGATTTGAGATATCCATAAGCAGCTGCTCATCCAGCGGCTTGATAATCCTGGCGTTTATCACGCGAGCGCTTATACCGTCCCTTCTGAGGATGCTGGCAACTTCCAAAGCCACCTTTAGCATCCTGCCAAAGCTAAATATGCAACAATCGCTTCCGTTTACCATAGTTTCCCATTTTAATCCCTCAAGCGGCTTTACAGGAAAAATATTGTCTATCCCTGTGTTGCCTTTGGGATAGCGAATGGCCACAGGCCCTTCCATCGTCAAGGAATAGTCCAGCATCTCTTTAAGCTCATCTATATTCTTGGGAGCCATCACAGTGATGTTGGGTATATGCCGCAGGTAGCTTATATCAAACACCCCTTGATGGGTTTCCCCGTCTTCCCCCACTATGCCGGCTCTATCCACCGCCAGCACCACCGGAAGATTCTGGAGGCATACATCGTGTAGTATCTGGTCATATGCGCGCTGCAAAAAAGTAGAGTAGATGGCCACATATGGCCTAAAGCCGTTGGCCGCCAGTCCAGCAGCCATTGTGACGGCGTGCTGCTCAGCGATGCCCACATCAAAAAAGCGATTTGGAAATCGCTTCTTAAACTCAACCAGGCCCGTACCTTCCGGCATGGCCGCCGTAATGGCCACAATCCTTGGGTCCCGCTGCGCCATCTCCACTAAATGCTGGCCAAAAGCCTGAGAAAAGGTAACCTCACCTTTTGCACTTATTTCGCCGCTTTGCACATCAAAAGGAGGAACCCCATGAAACAGCTCGGGGTTTTTCTCAGCAAAAGCATACCCCTTGCCCTTTTTGGTGACCACATGGATGAATACAGGTCCCTCCACCATGGTAGCCCTCTTCATTACATCAATTAGCGCTGCCAGGTTGTGACCGTCAATAGGGCCTATATAGGTAAATCCCATCTGCTCGAAGAACATCCCCGAGATCACGAGATACTTAAAGCTGTTCTTAAATCTTTCAATCAAATTGGCAGAATACTGCCCCACCCATGGAATTTTGCGAACCAGCGAATCTATCCCCTTTTTAACCCTGGTGTACCTGGGATTTGACCTGAGCTTCGATAGATAAGCAGCCAAAGCGCCTACATTTTCAGATATGGACATCTCGTTGTCGTTCAACACAACTATAAGGTTGGTCTTGGAATGGCCGGCGTCGTTTAGGGCCTCAAAGGCCATGCCGCCCGTCAGCGCACCGTCACCAATCACAGCTACCACGCTGTACTTTTCATTCTTTAAATCTCTGGCACGTGCTATGCCCAGTGCAGCCGATATAGAGGTACTGCTGTGCCCTGTATCAAACACATCATGCACGCTTTCGCTGCGCTTTGGGAAACCGCTCAAGCCCCCAAACTGGCGCAATGAATCGAACTGCTCTCTTCTCCCCGTCAGTATCTTGTGCACATATGCCTGATGTCCCACATCCCAGATGATCTTGTCAAAGGGGCTGTTAAACACGTAGTGAAGCGCTATGGTCAGCTCCACCACGCCGAGATTTGAAGCCAGGTGTCCCCCCGTCCTGGACACCTTCTCCAGCAGGAATTGCCTTATCTCTTCCGCCAATTGCTTTAATTCATCTATATTTAAACATTTTAAATCTTTCGGTGAATCAATGCGCTTCAGCAGAGGGTATCTATCCATCTAATTCTCTCTCGCTTTCATGAATGCATTGCTTTGAGAGCTTCTCTTGCCGCTCAGCCTTTCGTCTCTGGTGAATAACGACAAGAAGTATGCCGTATAGTATACCACCTTGTTGGAATTGGCGATGGCAAAGCTTTTGCCCAGCGCCTTGCCCGCCACCGTGATAGCAGCAATCAAACTACTTATTATTATGCTCAACAGGCTCTCTTCCAATGATACCGAGTTTGTCCATGCGATTTTCATGATCAAAACGCTTCCTGCGGCACCGCTGATAATTCCGCATATATCGCCCACCACATCGTTACAAAAGCTGCTGACCTGATCCGCATTCCTTATAAGGCGTATAGCCTCTCTGGCACCGCGCACTTTTTTGGATGCCATTGATACAAACGGTACCTCAGATGCTGATGCCACTGCAATGCCTATTATATCAAAAACTACGCCTATGGATACAATGAACAACAATATGAGTATGGCCAGTATCAAATCGTCTATCCTTCGAATTGTAACTTCAGAAAAAAAGCTGAAAGCACACGCAATAACAAAGGTCAAGATGAAAACCTTAACTGGCCATCCGTTATTGCGCTTTTTACCGTTTTTGCCATTTTTACCATTATTCTTCTTGCCCTTATTTTTTATTTTGCTGTCTTTTTTCGCTTTACCTTTGCCGTTACTACTCTTATAAGGGCCACCATCATCCTTTGACAAACGCCATACACGCTCCTATACCTTAAAATCTTAATATGTATCGTGGTGGTGATGCGTTGGGTAGACTTTGCGGCTTAAGGTCCAGTAGGATTTCCCGGCAGGGTACTTCCCGTCGCCGAAGAAGCGGTTTCCCTTTAAACCCCGCCTTACCGTGTCGCCAACGGTAAAACTGGATCACCACTTAGACCACACTGTAATCCCCAACGCACCATGTAGCAGTCTAGGGGCTTTCCCCGACAGCCGCAGCCAATTTCTAGCCTCTTTTGCAGCATGGGTTTCATACAGCAATAGTCCCCGCACAATGGGCCCTATTGCGCAGGAACCTGACCTGTAATCCACCCATACCACTCAAGGCGGGCTACACTGTACACAGCTTTTCGCCGCGATACAGGTTCACGCCCAAGTAGTAGCAACCGATGGTTACCACCAGCTTGGGTCTCCGCGGAAAGTGGGTCAACGCCCGCATGCCTTTGCGGATCGCCCACCTTCCTTAACTCCCAGCACCAACCCCCGACTGGGCGTCGAGAGCCAGCACCAGGAACTTCATCGATGTGCCCTTGACGGATTTTTAGGCCCGTCTTCAAAATTGGCCGGGCTGACTAGAATACTGCACCACCACGCATGAGATTGTTTTCTGGAATAGTATTATATCATAACACCCTCACAAATTCAAATTTTAGACCAACAGTTTAGCTATCACAAAGCCTAAAACGGCGCCCACAATGACTTCTATGGGCGTATGGCCGATGAACTCCTTCAACTTCTCCTGCGGAACATCCTTACCTTCCTGTAACCTTTCTACTATTTCATTGAGCACGGCAGCCTGTTTCCCAGCCGCCCTTCTTACCCCCGCCGCATCGTACATGACCACGAAAGCGAATACCAGGGATAACGCAAATATATAGGAGTCATAGCCGTTTATTTCTCCAAGTGCAGTGGCCAGCGAAACTACAAGAGCCGTATGAGAGCTGGGCATGCCGCCTGAACCCACAAACCTGCGCAGGTCCAATTTTTTATGGGTCAATACCGTCAAAACCACCTTGGACGCCTGGGCAATAAACCACGCCAGAAAGCTCACCCATAAAACGGAGTTAGCGGCAAGTTGCTTAAGCTGTTCCATCCAGTACCTCCTATTTCTGGCGTTTCAGTACATAATAGGCAATCTCTTTTAGAAAATAAGCATCTTTACCAAAACGTTCCAGATGGCTTACCGCTTCTTCAATCAAGTCCCGTGCCATGCGCCGCGATTCCTCCAGGCCATACAAAGCTGGAAAAGTGGCTTTTTTGCGCGCTTCGTCCCTGCTCGGATTTTTCCCCATACTGGCTGCATCCCCTGTAACATCCAAGATATCATCTACTATTTGAAATGCCAGCCCAAGCTTTTGTCCGTACTTTGCAACGGCATCCTCAACATCCCCTTCGATGGGCTCAAGTATCGCCCCCGCCCTGACGGCGGCTTCAATCAGCGCCCCGGTCTTGTGGGTGTGGATATAGTAAAGCATATCGGGCTGGACATCTTTTCCCTCCTGTTCAAGGTCAGCTACTTGTCCCCCAATCATGCCGTGAAGCCCGGCAGCCCTAGCTATCACAAAAGCCGCCCTTACATGCCGCTCCAGCTTGTAGGGATATTTCATGGCGTTTTCCAGGAAAACCTCATAAGCCAGATTGAGCAGGGCATCGCCTGCCAGTATGGCCATTCCCTCTCCGAAAACCTTATGATTGGTTGGCATACCCCTGCGCAGGTCATCGTCGTCCATGGCCGGCAGGTCGTCGTGTATCAGAGAATAAGTGTGAATCATCTCCAGGCCGCAGGCCAGTGCCATGGATTCCTCGATGTTTCCCCCGACCAATTCATGGGCCGAAAGCAGCAGTATAGGGCGAATGCGCTTTCCGCCGGCAAACAAGCTGTAATTCATGGCCTTAAACAAGGTCGGCGGGCACTCCTTGTGCCGCTCCATCAATTTCTTTAAAGCATCTTCCACCAGCGCCAGTTTATTGCTGTATATCTCATCAAAATTCATACCTCATCTCCCTCTACAGGCATAAAAGGGACCTCTTCGATTTTCCCCTGATTTTGTATAAGCAGTTTTACCATCCCTTCAGCCCTCTCCAGCTTTGCGTTGCAGTGAGCAGAAAGGCTGATCCCTCGTTTAAACAGCTCAATGGCCTCATCCAGCGATAAATCGCTTGATTCAAGGCGCGATACTATGATTTCCAGCTCCCTCAGCGCTTCTTCAAACGTCAACTCCGATACAGCCCTATCACGTTCCCGACTCATCTTACCCCATACACCCCACCCTCTATTTTCTCTACTCTGCAATCGGCACGCCCATCCTTAAAATGTACCGTAATGCCATCGCCCTGTTTCAGCGACGTTACGGAATACACCACCCTCTCAGACGGCCTCAAAGTCACAACGGCATAGCCACGTCCCAAAACGGCCAGAGGGCTCAACGCATCCAGCGCTGCCGCCAACCGCGAAAGCCTCTCCCTTTTGTTGGATAATATATCGTTGAAGGCAGCACAAAGCCTTGTATACGCCTGATCCAGCTGCTGTTTGCGCTGCTGCATAATCCTGTCGGGATATCGAAACACGTAGCTCGACTGGAGATGCTCCAGGCCTTTTCTCTTGTGCAGCAGCATGTTGCGCATGGCTTCCATCAGCCGAACGTTTAGCCCGGCCAGCATCTCCTGCAGATGCTGGAGCATCGGTACCGCCATCTCGGCAGCGGCCGAAGGGGTGGGTGCCCTCAGGTCTGCCACAAAATCGGCTATGGTGAAGTCGGTCTCGTGCCCCACAGCCGATATCACCGGAATCCTCGAGCGCCAGATTGCCCGGGCCACAACCTCTTCGTTGAAAGCCCACAGCTCCTCCAGCGAGCCTCCCCCTCTGCCCAAAATGATGGTATCGATATCGTCTCTCGTATTGACATAGTCCAGGGCGGCCTCTATCTGGGCGGGAGCCGCAGAACCCTGCACCAGCACGGGAACCACCAGTATGTCCACACATGGACATCTGCGCCGCACCACCTTTATTATATCTCGAACCGCCGCCCCCGTAGGCGAGGTGATAACCGCTATTTTTCTGGGGAAAGGAGGAATGGGCTTTTTATGTTGCGCATCAAAAAGCCCTTCAGCTTTCAACCGCTGCTTTAGGGCTTCGAAAGCTAGATACAGCTCACCTATGCCGTCCTTTTCGATGCCCATCACGTATATCTGGTACTGTCCATCCTTGCAGTAAAGCGATACCTGGCCCCTTACCAGCACTCTCATGCCATCAGATGGTATAAAGGCCATATCCCTTTGATTTTGCTTAAACAGCACGCAGCGTATCCTGTCCTGTTCGTCCTTCAGAGTAAAATATATATGCCCTGAGGAGTGAATCTTCAGATTGGAAATCTCCCCACGCACCCACACATCCTGCAGTATGGGGTCTCGCCCCAGCAAACCGCGTACATATTCGTTTATTTGATGGACTGAAAAGATCACCCTACCCATTTTCTCTCCGCTGCCAAAACCGTGTTTTCCAAAAGCATGGTAATGGTCATTGGCCCAACTCCACCCGGTACAGGCGTGATCCACCCCGCCACATGGCAGGCATCCTGGAAATTGACATCACCCACCAGCTTATCGTCCACCCTGTTTATCCCCACGTCTATTACTATAGCCCCTTGTTTTATAAAGCTGCTGTCCACCAGGTTGGGCCTTCCCACCGCAACCACCAGTATATCCGCTTGACGGGCTATTTCCCTCAGATTGGCGGTTTTTGAATGGCAAAGCGTAACGGTGGCGTTATGTCGAAGTAGCATCAAGGCCACTGGCTTTCCGACTATATTGCTCCTCCCTATTACCACGGCGTGCTTGCCAGCTATGGGCTGCCCGGTCTCCTGTATAAGCCGAATGATGCCTTTTGGAGTACAGGGTTCAAAACACTCTTCCCCTATCACCAGCCGCCCCATGTTGACCGGGTGAAAACCATCAACATCCTTGGCAGGATCAATGGCGTTTATGACTGCATTGGGATCTATCTGTGGCGGCAAGGGCAGCTGTACAAGTATGCCGTGTATCGTTTCGTCAACGTTTAGCCTGTATATGTATTCCAGCAAGGCCTCCTGGGACGTATTCTCATCCAGCTTGATCACCCGCGAGTATATTCCCACCCCATTGCAGGCCCTTTCCTTGTTACGGACATATACAGCAGATGCAGGGTCATTCCCCACGAGAATAACGGCCAACCCCGGGATAATCCCATTTTGCTTTAACTTCTCTACTCTTGACTTTATATCTTCTCTCAATCGATTTGACAAATCTTTTCCATCAATTATCCTGGCTTCCAATATTATCCTCCTCCCGCAAACCGACCTCTTCTGTGTCTGCTTGGATATTCCATCATTCGATACCTTACTAATGCCTTTCTATATTTGATGTTTATTTCAAAAGACACCTGGAATATATTTAAATGAACGACTTCTCAAAAGTTTCGATAAGTAATCGATCCTACTATCTATAAGCCAAATAGCAGAGTTTAAATTGCATACCCGGCCTACTTTAACATCGGCGGTACGCCCTTGTAAAGCTTCAATCCCAAAAGCGCGGTGCCCACCGCGTTATCCCTTGACAGCAATGGATCCGCGAAGTAAAGGCGTATGGCTTCATCCCGCTTTTTTAGCCTATCAACTAGCTTTTGACGAAGTATGGCGCTTGATGCCACGCCTCCAACCAGAAGCACATCTTTTGTATCCATGTCCAGGTTATCCATTGCATTCAGAATCCACCTCTCAAGGGTATTCACGAGGCAGTTATACACCGCCATGGCCACATCTTCCTTGTCGATACCCTGAGCAAGCAGCCTGTGAGCATGCGCCTCCGGCCCCGAAAAGCTTATTGTCAACCCTTTAACAGAAAAAGGGATGGTGACATATCCATCCTTTCCTTTTCGTGCCAGCTCTTCCAGATAGGCTCCCGCCGGAAACGGAAGCCCCATTGCCACTCCCACCCTGTCGACAAACTGGCCGGCATGGAGGTCCTGAGTTGCACCAATTATTTCAATTTCAAAAGCTGTACCTCTATCGGTCACCTTAAGCAGCTCTGACGTGCCGCCAGACAGATGTATGGCCAAAAAGCGTTGGCTGTATGGTCCTCCAGCCGAAAAGATTCCCGCCTGGATATGGCTTTCCTGGTGGCTGACAGAGTAATAGGGAATGCCAAGCATGCTTGCAAAAGCCTGTCCTGTAAGGTGGGATACCATAAACACCGGCATGTAGGAGCCTTCAACCGGACGTGGTCTGCAGGTGGCACACACGGCTGCCAGTTCATTTTTAGGATCGATAACCCTGACAATCTCACTAGCAATGTAAGGTAAACGATGAAGGTGCTGAAACAACGCCTTTGATTGCTGCAGGCCCCTCTGTCCCAGCTCCACCTCCAGTGGGATCTGCCTGTTTAACAGGACATTCCCATCCAAATCCACCAGCGCCACAGACGTGGTATAGCAGCTGGTATCCATGCCAAGGATGTATTTCACTGTGGCTTCTCCTCCGCTTCAACCTTTTCCTCTGATGCAATTTGCTCCTCTGTTGTAATCTTCTCTTCTGATGCAGTTTGCTCATCTGTTGCAATCTGATTAGAGCGAATGAAACCGCCCAGCACTCCATTGACAAACTTGCCGGATTTATCCCCGCTGAATTTTTTGGCCAGTTCCACAGCCTCGTTTATGGAAACGCTTACAGGAATATCAGGGCGATATAAGATTTCACACAGCGCCAACCGCAATATAGCCAGGTCCACCTTGGCAATCCTGTTAAATTCCCATCCTTTAGAAAAAGACTTTATATGTCCGTCGATTTCCTGTGCATACCTTTCAAACAAATTTACCAAATTTAATATATATTCTCTGTCCTTTTCGTGTATAGAGTAGTGTGGCTCCATCTTAAGCAAGGAATCAAGGTCTGCTTCTCCCGCCAGCTCTTTCTGGTATAAAAACTTCATGGCCACTTCCCTTGCGTCTTTTCTAGCCATGTTTTTCCTCCCAAACGCCGCTATAATTTAAAGCGCAATACGGTTTCTATGTCAAATCGTTGAAAAACATCTTTCTTAAAAACATGCGGAGCTTGCTGCCCCCGTCGTACACGCTTCCTATCACATACCCCACAGTTACGCATATGGCCAAAAAGACCGACCGCCAGAACCCTACCGCCAGTACAAGTATTCCGAAAAGCAGCCCGGCCAACACCCCTACTATTTTTCCCTTGTGAGATTTAAAAAAGGCATGCATGTCCTCTCGTTCCACAGGGGGCTCCCTCCTTATTCTACCCTCGAACGTTGAAGGGCAGCAAGGTTATCTATATAAACATATACCTCTTTTACTATAATGCCTGCGGTAGACTCGACGTACTCCTTAACCTTTTTCTGTATGGTCTGGCTTATCTCGGGTATATTGACATCCGGCATAAGCTGCATGTTAAGGCGCACCCTTACGCCGTCAGGTTCGGCAACCACCAAGCTTCTGACGTCTTTGACCTCACCAAATCCCCTTACGGCTTTTTGTACCAGCGTATCCAATGTATTTATCGATACTCTTATCATGCCCAGTTCTGTGTTCTTAATGAGTGTACCAGCAAAGGTTGTACGCTTTCGCTTCAAAAACAGGAGCTTCAAGCTTGTCAACAAAAAAACAAAAGAGACGATGAAGAGCGCAAGTCTAAAATCCCAATCATATTGAATATTGTTTATGTATTCGACTGCACGAGCAAACGGTATAACCCCCACTGCTATGGCCATCAGTACCAGCGAAACCAGCGCAACGACAAAGGTATACACCACCAACAGGGCCCTCTCGAGCCAGCTTATCTTCATATGTTTTCCTCCCCATTCACAAGCCTGTTTTTCAGACTCCTTTGTAAAAACTCTTTAACCACCAAATGCTCTATTTTATTTACCAAAGTTTTGCTAAAATTAACCCTCTGACAGGATCAGAGGGTCAGGATTTATGTATTCTATTGTTTCTTGCTCACATCCTCTTCCTTGACTTCCCTATCAAAATTGACGCCCTGAACGTGAACGTTAACCTCTACTACCGACAATCCCGTCATGGTCTCCACTGCTTTTTTCACGTTTTCTTGAATATTCCAGGCCACCTCGGGTATCCTAACGCCGTAATCGACGATGATATACAGGTCAATAGCGGCCTCTTTCTCGCCTACCTCCACCTTTACTCCTTTGGTCAAATTCTTGCGCCCTAGCTTCTCGGCTATGCCTCCTGCCACGCTACCGCTCATGGCTGCAACGCCTTTTACCTCGGTAGCAGCCAGCCCCGCGATGATAGCCACCACTTCATCCGCAAACGTCACTTTCCCGTATTCTTCAGTTTTGTTCTGCGTAACCTCTGACACGTCGCTCACCTCCTACACAACATTTTACACAATGTTATTATAGCAGAATAGGCGCTGTTTTACAAACTTCTTCCTTCATATTTTGGGTATAATTTTTATATTTTCAGGTTTATGTCCGGATTCTCGCCGCACTATATCCAAAATCTGTGCAACCTCCTCCTGCTTCAGTTCTGGTTTATCCACAATGACGTTCACCGAATCTTTGTGTAGAATCACCACCACATCCTTAAAACCTTTGGCTTTAATCAGAGCCTCTATGGCCAGCTCTTTCTCCATGTTTTTGGTTATTTCAAGCAGCTGTGCCTGCGCTTCCTTCTTCATCTCGGGATCCGATGCCGGGTTATCCAGGATTTCGCGTATGTACTCAATCTCCTCCTTACGAGTGTTCTCCCGCTCCTGCCTGTAGCTTGCAAAGAAATTCGCTGAACTGACGGCTGCCACTTCGGCCGTATCGTCCTCTTCTTCAGATGAACCTTCTTTGTCCTTGACAGCTATCCCATCCTCTTTACCCTGTTGACTCACCGCTTCCTGTGCATCCTGCCCATTCAGCACGCTTTGATTGTAAACAAGGTTTAGATAACCCGTGATGATCAGCAATACGATAAGAATTCCCATAACCACGCTCTTTCTCTTTATCACCAACATCTCCATCACTCCTTCATTTTATTTGTTTCCATTTCAAACACTTCAACCTGCTGGGGGCTGACCCCCAGGGCTGTTTGAACCGCCCTTATAAGGTCAAGCTTTACGCGTATGTCCTTTGCGCCCTCGGCAATGACTATTACGCCCTTGATCTCGGGCTCCATCTCTTTGATCACCAGCGGTTTGGCGTTACCGGTTTCACCGATCGTAACGGTCTGGCTGTTTACATCCCGTTGGGATACCCTTCGCGTCCCCCCATCGCTATCCTGTTCCTCGGTCACCGTCTCCGATTGGGTAGTATTCATAGCGGGGACGATTTCCTTGCTTGACTTATACGTGATCATGACCTCTACCCTTCCCACTCCTTTGATGGCCGACAGCTTTTTTTGCAGCTTGAGCTCCTGCTGGTCTTCATATGTATCCTGCTCCACCCATTGTACGCCTCTATTGGCTCCGTCATCAGGGTTGGGTACGGAAGGAGACGCCCGGTTAAAGCTCGATGCATATACGCTGAGCACCACCGCCACAAACAATACAGCTATTACTATTTCCACGTTTTTTAAATTCTTAAGCTTTTCTGTTATGGCCTTCAAAAAGCCAACCTGCTTCACGGCAATTCTCCCTCCTGAACCCTTTGTTTATTATCGCTTGGACTCTTGTGTGCAGTGGATTGAAAGCGCACCTCTATCCTATTTTGATCAACACCGTATATGCTGGATAGAAGCGCCTTTATCTCCTGCTCGTCCTTTGACTCTTTGATAGGCTTATCAGAATGCGGAATATCGACATCCTTTGTGTCTACCTTGATGCGTACCGGTTCGATATGGCTGCCTGCAGAAACGCCGATGTCCACATACACCTTCAGAATATCCGACAATCGGTTATCATGATGGAACTTCTCATTCATTTGTACGTTTACCTTTACGTGCTCATAGCCTTTGAACTGTTTGATTTGCTGTTCCATATGCGATTCCATACTCTCTACAAAATAATCCATTATTTCACGCTGTTGCTGGCCTTCCAGCCATTTTACCTGGTAGCTCACATCGGCAAAATCCATGGTTGCAAAAGCCTGAGCAGTATATCTCTCTAAATTCGGCAACTGGTCAAACGCTTGAAAGATTGGCTTTAACATTGCAGTCAAGATTGTTATGCCTATCAAAAACCTGACATACCTCTTCATGCTGCCGCTTGGAAGCAACAGGTCTACCGCTACGCCCAGCATGCTTATCACGGCCAAATTGATAATCCACCTGCCAATTGAAGGGTTCACACCTTTTACCACCTCCTTGCAGATGTACCATATTCAAGCTTTTATTTTCCTCACAATAACAGAAACTTCCATCAGCATCAGTCGCCATGTTGTACCAAGGCGTCACCACAAAGCTATCTCATCATGGTAGCAGCGTTCCCAACCCCTATGACCAATGTTATCGCCAAGAAAAATACCATGGCCATCCCGGCTACTGTTATCGCGATTATTATCATCATGTTGCCAATGTCATTCAGGCAGTCTGCAATGCGCTTGTCGGTCACCGGCTCCAGGACTGCGCTGGCAAGCTTGTATATCGCCATGACGCACAGTATCTTGAGCACCGGATACAGGCATATGGACGCTATGACCAGCAAACCCATGAGGCCCACCGCGTTTTTTATCAGCAACGAACAATTCACAACCATGTCGACGGCCTGTGCAAACATTTTACCTACGACGGGCACAAAGGTATCGACCGCGAATTTGGCCGTCCTGATGGATATCCCATCAATCGACGCCGCCATCACCCCTTGAACGGTCAGGGCACCTACAAACACGGTAAATATGAGACCCAGGGCCCATTCGCAAACGTTTTTTAGCAGCGAGCTCAAGCGATTGAGCTGAACCTTGTCGCTGATGTGGTTTATCATAATGATGACTACCGAAGCAAGTATCAAAGGAAACATGACATACTCGAGCACCATGCCCATGAAACCTACCAATAAGCCGATGGTGGGGTTCAAAAGCGCAGAAGAGGTAATTCCGCCTACCGAGACCAGCAGTGCCAGCAGGACAGGAAAAAAGCTCTGGGTAAATGAAGCCATGGCGTCGACGGCTCTCCTCCCAATCTCCATCGCCGACATGATGCTGTGTATGACCATGAGCATCACCACCATGTAGCATACAAAATAAGCTACTTCAGCCGCCGAAACGCTCTGAAATGAATCCTGCATGTTTTTAAGTACGCCGCAGACCACGGCCAGAGCGATTATCTTTGCCATCAAGCCTAAATTTGCCATAACCTCTCTGTAAAAGATGCGGGTTATATGAATCCAGAAGTCTCTGAGGTTCAAGCTGAATTCGCCTGTTACTATTTTCTTTATCAGGTCACGGGCATTGCCCTCCTGGAAGGCCGGGTTGCCCTGCTGCTGAATCTCTTCTATGAACTCATCCCATCTTTCAACGTTTAGCCCTTCCAGCTGTCGGTCTATGGCTAACTGCATTTGTTCTCTTATATCCTCCGGACCGCCATAAGTATCAGGTTGCGCAAATGCCGTCACCGGCAGGCACATCAAAAACAGCAAAAAGATACAGCAGGCTTTCATGTCTTTATTCCCCTCAAGTGAGAACTTGCAATATCACTTCAATCAATCCCACAAGGATGGGAAGGGTCAAACTAAGTATTATAATCTTACCGCCCAGCTCTATCTTAGAAGCTATGGAGTTTTCCCCCGCATCCTTGCATACCTGGGCACCAAATTCGGTAATATAAGCAATGCCTATGGCCTTCAGCACCACAGACAGGTGCGACTGATCCAGGTTGGCCCGCCGGGCCATGTCATCCAGCACGGTAACTATGGCCACAAGCCTTCCCGTCACCATGAGCAGTATTATGGCCCCTGCAGCAATTGCTATAAATAAGCCAAGTTCAGGCTTGTGCTGCTTCAATACCAGGGCCAGAATGGCTGCCACTATCCCCAATCCCACCAGCTGAAAAACCTCTACATCCATTGTCTGCACTCCTCAGTAAAGCTGGAATATGCTCTTGACATTGTTGAACAGCTTGCTGATCATGTCTATCACCATTAGCAGAACCACCACTATACCCGCTAAAGTGACCATCATGGATATCTCCTCCCGTCCCGCCCTGTTGAGCACATGGTTCAGTACCGAGATCAATATGCCTATGGCAGCTATTTTAAAGATTATATCGACGCTCATCGTGATGCACACCCCCCGTTACAGCAGTATGATGGCTAGGGCCAACCCGCCTAACACCCCTAAATTCCTGTACATGGTCTGGTATTTCAAGCAGGCCTCCTCGGCCTTCTGCTCCTGGTTTCTCAGTTGGCTCTGAATGATTTGAAAATACCTCTGCTGGCTCTCCCTATCGCTTACTCCCAGCACCTTCCCAAAGGTCAGGAGAATTTGAGTATCCTCCATCGTTATATGCAGATGTTTTTTCCAGCCCTTCAAGGCCTTCTCCCATGCCTCGGCAGCGGTGTCACCGCTCCTTTTTTGTAACCTGCGGCTAAAGTCACAAAAAAACTCCTTTACTCCCCCGTGCAAAAGAGCGGCCACCCTCTCCACTGCTTCGGGCAAAAAGGTAGCGTAGTTTATAACCTCGCTCTCCAGGTGCGCAAATGCCATCCGCAGCATCCTGAGCTCCTTGAGCCTCAGTGCATATGCATTTGCGGCCTGCAGCCCCAGAAACGAACAGCACACCACTATCACCAGGCTGGATAATATCTTGATAAAAACCATCCCAGCTACCCCCTCTCAACGAATCGGCCTATCCAGCAGATTATTTAAAGTGTGACCGTCATATATCTTTTCAACCGTGCCCACCCCCAGAGAACTCCCCAGTACAATAATTCTTTGGAATATCTTCTTATCCAGAATCTTTGAGAGAATGGGCCGGCGCTGTGCGTCCCCTATATCGCTGCTGTGGGCCGTTGTAATTATCTTTATACCTGCATTAAGGGCCTCTTCAATGGCTTCCACATCTTCCGCCTTGCCAATTTCGTCGGTTATTATAACGGCAGGAGACATGGAGCGAATGAGCATCATAATGCCCTCGGCCTTCGGGCAGGCATCCAGTACATCGGTTTGAAGTCCCACGTTGTTCTGTGGAACGCCCTGGAAGCACCCTGCTATTTCAGAACGCTCGTCCACGATCCCAACTTTTATGCCTCTAAAGCCTGGAAAACCATCGCTTAGCTGCCTGGCAATATCGCGGATCAGAGTGGTCTTGCCCATTTGGGGTGGAGACAGCACAAGGGTATGGTACACCTCTGCCCCTGAAACGATGTAGCGGATGACTTTGTCGGCAACCCCTATTATTTCCCTGGATATGCGTATGTTAAAAGAATTTATGTATTTTAATGTCTTTATTTTGCCTCCTTCCAATACGGCTTTGCCGGCCAGACCCACCCGGTATCCACCCCTCAAAGTTATGTATCCGTTGCGCAATTCCTCCTCCACCGCGTATATGGAATAGTTGGATATGCGCTGCAGTATGCTTTGGACATCCCTGTGGGTTACATAATAGGCCTTTTCAGGTGAAGGCCACAGCCCCCCATCGGCCCCCAAATAATAGCTCTTGCCCCGGCCATGTATGACAATCGGCCGTCCTTCCCGTATCCGAATCTCCTCCAGGCTTTCGGCAATATCCTGTGGAATTCCATCTATTACCCTCTGAATGTTTTCGGGCAGCGCATCGAGTATTACCCGTTTCCACGCAACGCCGGAAGGCCATCTGCTGTATTCCATATACAACTCGTCCTCCCTTTTAATAAATATCTATGTCAGGCAGGGAAAGAATATCACCAAAAATAAAAAAGCCGGTGCGTTTTGCACCAGCTTCTGTTTAACAGTTCATTCCTCACTTTCGTCTTCGGCGTACTCCTCTTCCCCTTCTTCATATATTGGCTTTTTGCAGTTGGGACAGATAATGTCATCCTCTTCTTCAAACATCTCCTCATCAAAGTATACGGTTTCATGGCAGTGAGGACAGGTCACTTCCACATAGTTGGTCTCTTCATCCATATCCTCGTCCTCATCTTCACCGTATATGTCGTTTTGTATATCCGTCAAATCTTCATTGAGTGCATCAAGATAGTCATCCTGCTCTGCCTGAGAAGCTTCAAGCGCATCGATGGCATCAACCACGTCCTCCAGCAGTTCGATGATATTTATAAGTATCCTGGCTTCCTTTGTATCTTCTTTTTGCAGCCCCAATCCTTCTGCCAACCCTTTGATGTAGGACATCTTTTCTCCTAAATTGTTGTTCATTTAATTTCCTCCCTTTAAAATAGTATAACTATCCCGGCTTGAAACGCATGATTTCACTTTATACTATTCCCCTTAAACCCTTTCTATATACTCGTCGTTTCTGGTATCGATCCTGATCACGTCCCCAGTATTGACAAACAGCGGAACCTGAATGACAGCCCCTGTTTCCAAAGTCGCCGGTTTGCTACCACCTGTCACCGTATCTCCCCTTACGCCCGGCTCGGTATCGATAACTTTAAGCTCCACAAAGTTGGGCGGCTCCACCGTAAAAGGCACTCCTTTATAAAACTTGATGGTGACGATCATGTTTTCCTTTATATACTTCATGGCGTCTTCCACTTGATCCCTGTTTAAAGGTATCTGTTCATAGGTTTCGGTATCCATAAAATAGTACAGGTTGCCATCGTTGTACAGATACTGCATCTCTTTGGTCTCTATATGAGCTCTGGGCACTCTCTCGGTAGGGTTAAATGTGCGCTCAAGTACGTTACCTGTCACTATGTTCTTAATTTTGGTACGCACAAATGCAGCGCCCTTTCCAGGCTTTACGTGCTGAAAATCGACAATTGTATATACCTGCCCGTCCAATTCAATGGTTACGCCTTTTCTGAAATCGCCTGCTGCAATCATCTCCATAATCACCACTTCCCTTCCTAAGAATAGTTTTTTCGATAAAATCATCACCCGGTATGAGCTCCACACCATTTAACGACTCTTTTAGCAATCTGTATTCTTCTTTATTAATATGCTTTTCTTCAAACCATATGCTATGGACTCCTAATTTGCTGCACAATTCGGAAAGAAAACTGACGGCTTCGTCCCAGGATGCACTGAGAACCTTAAAGCCCGAACACTCTGTCGTACACTGCTGGTTATCGTCAGAATCGATAACGATAAGGTAGCGCACCAGCGAATGCACGAAAAGCACAGCACCATTTCCCCTAAAGCCGGAATAGTATTCCACATCTTCAGGGTTGGTGATCAGGGCTGCATTGATACCTCCATCATGGTTCTCCATTTGGTCCAGCAACCTGCTCACCGGCGTCTTCATGTGTTATCATCTCCATCAGTTTGTCCAACCTGTTTAAAATATTTACCAAAATAATCCAAAGCCAACAGGTATCCTTCCACACCCAAACCGCTGATCTGGCCTATGCACACCGGGGCTATCACCGATCGTGAGCGAAATTCTTCCCTGGCATATACGTTGGATATATGTACCTCTATGACCGGCAGCTTCACAGCAGCCACCGCATCGCGTATGGCATAGCTGTAATGGGTATACGCACCTGCGTTGAGAATGGCGCCATCATACCTGCCTCTGGCATTGTGAAGAGCATCTATGATGTCCCCTTCGCTGTTGGATTGGACGTGATCCACCTGTATCCCCAGGTCCTTGCCATGATCCTTTAACATGCTTACCAGATGATCCAGGCTGGTACTCCCATACACTGAAGGCTCACGCTGGCCCAGAAGATTTAAATTGGGCCCATTTATCACTAACACCCTCATCTTGTGCGCACCCCTGCCCAAACCAAAAATTCCACTCCAATATATTATCACAAAATGCCAGCATTGAATAGATGGATTTTTTGGTCGGCAATCTTTTTAAGCTGTGCAGCGTCTTCCGCCATGGTTCCCCTGGACTCACATATTATTATGGGCTTCAAATCAAGTGACACCAGCACTTCGGCCAGCGGCTCAAATTCGGGTCCATATTCCGTATCCTTCAAGGTCCAATGCCTTTTCTCCCCGCCATTTGAATACTCTATCCTGCTGAAGTGGCAGTGGAAGTATCTGGCCCTGTCCTCCCCCAAAACCTCTCTTACCCTGTTTATGATATTCAGGTAATCCTCTCGCGACCTGATGCTTCCGCGCCCCATGGCATTTATATGGCCAAAATCCAGCGTAGGTATGAGCGACTCATGGAGCAAACACATCTCAAGCACCTCATCAACCGTTCCCAGCTGGTTTACCTTACCCATGGTCTCGGGACAAAGATGTATCCCCTCTTCGATAAACTCTCTGGCTTCGTCGATAATCTCCTTCAGAAAATCAATCGCTATGTCAAGCGCTGTCCTCCTGTCCATCTTTGAGCATGAACCTGGGTGAAAGACCACACGCTTTGCGCCCATCCAGCGCGCCACTCTAAGCGAATCCATCATGTGCCGCTTAGTTCTAGCCCTTTTATCCTTATCCTTCGCCACCAGATTTATGTAGTAAGGCGCATGGACGCTCAGCGCTATATTCCATTTTCGGGCCTCTTGTCCGATAGCCCTGGCAGTGTCCTCACCAATGTTCACCCCGTGGGTACAGGTATATTCGTAGGCGGTAAGGCCCATGTCGTGAAGCCATTTGGGCATGTCCACGCTGGATTTGTACCCCTGCTCATAGAATGAATCAGAATTCCCAGCCGGCCCAAATCTTATAACATCATTCAGTATGGTCATCCCCTCCCTCTGGTTTTATTATGGCGATGATGTCGTCCACCACCTCCTGTGGTGATTTCCCGTCCACAGGCAAGACAAAATGGGCTTTATAATAGACGGGACGGCGCATTTCAAGTAGGCTTTTCATTTTCTCCCGTGGATTATCAGAAAAAAGCATTGGTCGGTCTTTCGCAGCTTTAAGCCTTTCCCACAGGGTATTTTCACTCGCATCCAGCGCGATAACGCACCCATTTTCCATTAAAAACGAAAAATTGGCGGGATCCATCACCGCCCCGCCACCGGTTGCAAGCACCATGCCAGAGCGAGTAAGAATTCGCCGGATGGCCTGCTTCTCCAGCTGGCGAAAGTGCTGTTCCCCATACTTTAAGAATATCTCGGGTATTGAAAGCCCTACTTCTTGCTCGATTACCTGATCAGTATCGACAAAGCAGTATCCGATCCGCTGCGCCAGCAGCTTCCCTACCGTGGTCTTGCCGGTGCCCATAAAGCCAATTAATATGATGTTATCGCACTTGCTCACTCTTGCTTTCATTTTTCTCGACAAGCACCTCATCGTCATGCCGCGGGTTTTTCTTTACCACCTCAATGGCCTTGACAATGGCAATGATGACATCGGCCTCAAACTGCTGCTGAAGCTCAAGCATCTTGGAATATACCTCTCCTTTGCGGGTAACCACATATTTGCTGGGAAGCTGATTTAGTGCATAAGCAGCGATGTCCATGCGACAACGCTGGCATCTGCAGCAGTCTGTGCTGGCGATGATGCTATCCAGATATTTAAACACCACGTCTTCCATATAATTTTTAGGCCTTGTCAGCTCATTTGAATTCTCCGCCATACCGCTCCAATCCCCTCAAAAACAGTTTGCTGCCACAATTATACCACACATTCATCTGAATTGGCCATATAGAAATCGGAGCCATATGTCCTTGCCATTTCTTCAAAGTAGAGTTATTGCCCGGGCAATTGAAATGGATTGGGCCTACCGTATAAACCATCCATAAAGGGATAGTTCAGCTCTTGTCCAGCCGGCATAGGCTTGAAATAGAACTTGATGGACATATTAACGGTGACAGTACTGCCTCCATCCAGTGCCTGTACCGTCAAAGCCTGAATATGGTTTTTATAAGGAGATTGTTCAAGCTGCCTCAATATATACTTAAAATCGCTGTAACTGGCACTCAAAGTCACGCTGACGGGCATCACTGAAAAATCGGTATGCTGCTCCAGATCCCCAAACTCTATGTGTTCCCTGATCGAGCGGGTCGAAAAAATCCGATACAGATGCACCACCAGACCGGCTTGGTCGTCGGGCGATCGCAAGCTCTCCAGCGTTTCTGATACCCGCTTTGAAAGCTCTTCATGCTCATGCTTAAGGCTTGCCAGCTGCTCCTGCTTTGACTTGCTCAGCACAGGTATGTCCTGGACCGCCTCTATCTCGGCCGACATGGCTTCTATATCCCTTACCAGCGGTTGGTAGAAATATACGTAATACACTGCCACAACCAATACCACAATGAATATCGCAATGAACACCTTTTCCCGTTTCGTAAGCTGTATCAATTTTCGATCACCCTTCTGCCGTATTTACCGTCACTTGTGGTCCAAAGGATTGAATTTACAGTTCATGAGAAATAGCTGTCCGCCTTCATCACCATCAATCCTCTTGAGGCTGACGGTTGAAAACAGACCGGTTTTTTTAAGGTTTACTATAAATCGAGCAATTTCGACATCGTCGGTTGCGATACCTTCCAGCACCACAGCATCTCCATCATATGAAAGGCTGCGCAAAGCCGCACCCTGCGGTATTGCCTGTTCAAGAAGTGTGAAGACCTCACTCCACTGCCGCCCGGCTATCAAGGGATTGATACCGCTGGCTTTTTCTTTTAGCTCCTCCATGCGTTTAGAAAGTTCGGTATATTCCTTTTCAATTGCTTCATACTCGCCGTTCATCTGCGAAAAATTCGATGCCATAAGAGCCAGCTCATGCTTTTCTCTCAAGGGTACGACGATGCCAAAGTATGAGAATAAAGCGGCAACCGCGGCTGCAACAAATATGAACAATGTAATTCTAATGGTTTTCCTGGGGCGATAGAAATCCTTGAGCAAATTTATATCGTTCATGCTCTCAGCCCTCTCTTATGGCGGTACCTATGGATTTAAAATAAATGCCCACCGGAAAATCTTGGCCGTTATCATACTCTATCTTGAGCATCTGAGGAGTTACCCTCCTTACATCCGTACCGGTCTGGAATGATAGATATTGACACAGATCCTTTATAAGGCTGCCACCTCCCACAACCCACACCTTCTCAATACGCGAAGTATAGTTTCTGCTGTAATAATAATCGAGTACTTGATTTAAAGCTGCCGCAACTGCATCAAAATTTTCCGCTTCCCAGCTTTTATCCACCGTCCTGGTGACAAAAGGCGCTCCGCCCTCAAATACGGATATGGTCAGTGTACTGTACCCGTAATCCATGATACACACTCCACGGCTCGATGATATATTATCTATCTCATTCAAAAGCTTTGTTGCCTTCAAATAGGCATTTATATTGATATCGACGTATTCGGGCTTTAATCCAGCCTTTTTAAGAATTCGCACATACCTTGCCACCAGATCCAAAGGAGCCGCCACGCCCAACACTCGCAGCACCGTCCTGCCCTCGTTTCCATCCCTTTTCAGTATCCTGTAGGCGATGGCATATTTATCGGGATCTATTGAAAAGTACTCAGCCATCTCATACTTTATATTTTCCTTTATCTCTTCATCCTTCATCTCCGGAAGCCCTATATCTCTGAAAATGATAGACGAATCCGACAGGCACAGGCTCACTTTTTTGGTACTAAACCCATATTGCTTATAGCAATCCTTGATGGCCTGTGCAAGATAAGACTCACTCTCCCTGTTTCCAGCCAACTCGTCATCTATATCCGAAACTTCAATGCAGCCCCATTTTAAAAGCTTTATATGTTCACTGGAATTTTCATTTTGCATAACTTGTACCATTTTGATAAATCTGGAACCGATATCTACGCCCAAGATGCTGTTGTTTTGTTTTAGCATTGTAAATTCCCTCGTTTTCTAAATTTTTAGCTTGCCATACCTATATGAGAAAACATACTATTTCACTATTTTTCTGTATAAGATACTATTGAAAACACCTCTTCTCCCAAAATTATATCTTCATAATCCATTATAGGAAGAGGGTGTTTTTCGTCATAAACTTTACGGAATATTACAGTACCACTGTTCATTTCTATTGTTGAGGCTACTAAACTTCCTTCTATGTGACAGTTGCCATTTAGCTTGAAATTAGCGTTAGGAGCATATATAGCTCCATAAAATTCGGCTTTTATTTGATTTTTACCATTTCCTTGGTCATCACCAAATTCTGAATTTCCTCCACCATAAATCAAAATTAACTTTTTAGGATCTCCTCCCTCAATATTTTTTTTGTCAAGCTCCTTAATGTTTATTAGACCGTCAAGTTTAAGATTTTTGCCTACATAAAACAGCAATCTTCCTTCTCCCTTTAGCTCAATTTTGGCGCTTCCACCGCTTAATATAAGCTCATCCGTGTAAATAACTGTATCGCCATTCAGCTGGATAACCAGCTTTTTGTTTCCATTAATTTCTATTTTAGAATACTTTTTCCCTCCATCTATAATCCCATCTTTATTCTTAATCTCAGGTTCATCAGCATACTCCGGGTCTGAAGGAAATTCAATCTGTGGTAAATTAAGTCCACAATTGTTTTTTTGAGCCCCCTCAATTTTAGAATTACCGCTAGTAGTGATTTTACCTTGATTTATACCCACATCACCTTGCACACTGGCATTTCCCTTCAGGATAATATCTCCATTTGCAAACAAGGCATGATCAAACAAAGCAGCCAAACTCCCAGAACTTTGAGGAACGTATTTTATCCTTACCGTACTTTCCAGTGTCCTGCTTATTCTCCCCACGCTTCCAGTAACGCTTACCTTAAATTCCCATGAATCTTCTCCTCTTGTAACAGTCTCTATAATCACTAGAGCTTTGGCAGGTTTGTTATTAACCATTCCAAAATCTAATGCATATCTTTTCGAAGAAAGTTTTTGCTCAAAATCACTAAAAAATTGAGCAGAACTATTATAAACTTTAGCTTCATATAAATCTTCCATCTGCAACTTCATGTACTCCAGTTGATGGCGCAGTGCACCCTCTGCTATATAATAGGCTGCCTGATAGTCATGCTCAGCCTGATCCATATAAAAATTCGAGGCGGTGACCGATAAAAGCGCTGTGCCCAGCGTAAAAGTCACCATCAAAGTCAATACCGCCACGATTAATGCCGAACCGTCAGAATTTACCATACAACAAAATCTTTTAAATAGTTCATTTTTGGAATTTCCAAATCCCATATTAACCTCTCCTTTATCGCCTCAGGAGAACCTCAAAGGTAATAGCAAAGTAATCTCCTCTTTCTTGATTCCCTCCTGCTATGGTCACTTCGACTTTTTTGCCATCCTTTTTAAAGGTAAACTCCTCAATCCCTTCAGCCAAAGGACTAAAAGGCGACTTCGATGACCCACAGTCCAAATTTACCCGCAACGTTTTATCTTTAAGATTGAAACACTCATCTTTAACCCTCAGGGTTTCTAAACCGTCTCTCTTCTCTATGGATACCTCGCCTTCCGATGCCGTCAAAAGCTTCCTTTGAATGTATGAAGCAGCTGACCTCACGTTTTGCTGTACCTCTACCCTGCTAACTTCCAGCGTATACCCCTTTACGCTCATTAGATATATCGAATACCCTACCCCTATAACCACTGTCAATATGGCAAGTGCTGCTAATAGCTCAACGAGGGAATAACCCTTGTCACCATGCATCTATTTTAGGTCCCCTCTCCATTTAGGAATAAAAAACATACAGGCCAATCAATTTTTTAGTTGAAGTATGCTCTCAAAAACAGCCTTGGGCCGTGCATCGTCCTGAGTATCGAAAACCTTAACCTGAGCCCGGACGGTAGAATAGTCCCTGTAAGAATAATTTGTATACCGTTTCACGATCACCCCTGTACCTTCTACGTTAATGAGTGATGAATTATTATTTGTGTCGTAAACCCTTGCCTCCACATCTCGTCCGGCAGAAGAAATGTCAATGAGTATACCCTTATCAAGAGAATATTCTACACCATTTATCATAACAACCACTTTTTCTGTATCACCAGGCAGCCATCCTGTAACCGCTTTTTTATCTGGACTATCTGGAGAAATTATCTCATATCTATTTCCAAATATTGAAATCTCTAAAAATATGTCATCGGTCCAACCCTCTATCAAGAAGACATCCGCATTGTCAGGAGGGGCAGCGTACAGAATGCCATCCCTTCCCTCTTCATTTTTAACCACTACGTCAAATACATGGCAATCGTCAGGCAAGTATGGCCTGCATGTAACCTCTACATACTTCTCCATAAACTTTTGTCTTATACCCTTTCTCCCCTCATTGTACGCTGAAAGCGCATCCATCCCTTGCAGCATCTCCATTTTTCTCTGCGCAATGAATGTCGCTTCCAGCGTCGCCTCAGCTTCACGGTTGTGTTTAAATGAAAAGCCGAAAACGGTGAGCAACATTTCTGCCACGAGCGCTATTATGGCTGTGGCTACCAGGATTTCTACAAAAGTCAGGCCTTTCGTGGTATTCAGTTTCAATAGATCCTCACCCTTCCCGTGCCCACCATTACGGTAATCTCCTTTTTCTTGCCGCTGCTGTTAGTTAGGATAATTGTACCGGTTGTAAAAGGAGTGCCCGCCGGATTATATACGAGCTTTCTTAAGTAAGAATCGTCATATGATTTATCAAAACCTATAACAGATAGCGTGATATGAGGGTCTATATATTCCCTTTTAAATGCTCCCTTTGTAGGATCTGACGGCCTTATTATATAGTATTTTTCCCTGATGTATATTTCAAAACAATAATCTCTTTTATTCGTCAAAGCCAGCTGCTGGGTCAAACGGATATCCTGCGCTATACGGTGGGCCGTAGCTTCAAGGACAGCGTCGTCAACGGCTGGCCTAGGATTTATCAAAGCAATCCCGAGCAAAATTCCAATTATAGCCAGCGTTATCACAAGTTCGATAAGGGTTAAACCACGACAATCCTCCATGTTTTATCACCAGAAGTTATTTATATACCAACTAATGACACCATCCCCCCACAGCATAGACACCACAGTAGCCATAACTATAAAAGGACCATACGGAATGTAATCTCCCCTTTTCTTAACTTTAAAAGCCAGCAACAATAGGCTTATAAGGCCACCGATATATATAGAAATAACAAATGAAAGGAGAACAAGGCGCCAACCCAGACACCATCCTATAGACGCCATAAGCTTTATATCCCCTCCGCCCATTCCTTCTTTATGAAATAACAAGGGGGAAATGACGGCGATAAGGAGGAGAGGCCCCCCACCTGCCACAATCCCGTATAAGCCATCTATAAAACCTGCTCTTCCGTCCAGCAGCTTAAATCCTAAGCCTGTGCCCATCAGGCTTAACACCAAACCATTCGGAATAACCTGGTACTTAAGGTCAATAAAAGCAACAACTATGAGGATACAGGCAATAACAGCATAATAAACTGCGGTGGGGGTTATGTCGTACACCTCATATGTTAACCAAAGAAGCAAGGCTGTAAGCAGCTCAACCACAGGATAGCGCCAGGATATGGGCTGGCTGCAGTACCTGCACCTGCCCTTTAAAAATACAAAGCTTAAAACCGGTACAAGGTCTAAAGGCTTAAGCCGAATCCCGCAGTGGGGACACCGGGAACCCGGCAAGGCTATTGATTCGCCGCGCGGTATTCTGTATATGCACACATTGAGGAAGCTGCCTACCAAAAGGCCAAGTGTTATGATCAGTAAATCCATTTTGTTTCCTCATTTTAGTCTAATATATCTTCATCTAAATTAATTGAGATTTATTACCATTCAAACAACACAACCTTTTTAATATTTGAATTCTGCTTCAATTTATTACAAGAATACCGTAATGTTTCATTATTAAGTATCACTTTACTGGGTTTCAACAACAAGCCTATTACCTTCTTTTTTAACAGTTACAGTTATAGTTTTAAATTCAGGAATTTCATCTAAATATTCGGGTACTAATAAATCTGTCAAATCTTCTAAATTATAGCTATTCTTAAGTGTTGCATTTGGATTATCTATTACGTACATATCAAGAGCTTTTTGAAGTAGCTTAACGTTTGCCATGTCTACATTCTTTTCAGCCTCATCAATCCTATTCACCACATTCGGCACCACAAGCAATGCCAGAACGCCCAGTATGCCTATCACCACAACCAACTCAATAAGGGTAAAGCCTTTCTTGTTTTTCCTAAACTTCTTAAACATATTTCTCCTCTCCTTTCATTATTTAAGTTTATTTAACCCAAAATATTGGTCATCTCAAACATGGGCAAGGCTATGGACAGCACTATGAATGCAACCACGCCGCCCAGCAACACTATAAGCATTGGTTCAAGTAGAGTGGTCAACCTGACTAAGCTGGCCTCCAGCTCGCCCTCGTAAAACTCTGCCGTCTTGAGAAGCATTTCATCCAGCGTTCCCGACTCCTCACCAATTTTCAGCATCTGTATCAGCATGGGAGGAAACAGTTTGAGCTGTTCAAGAGGTGTTGATATGCCTCCTCCCATTCTGGCCATGTCCTGCACCTGCTGCAGCCCTTTCTGCGCTACCTCGTTTCCCACAACTTTCTTGACTATGTCCAACGCCTGGACAAGCGGGATCCCAGTCCTGAGCAGTATACCCAGCGTTGCAGAAAACCGACTTGAAATCATATAGGTTATCACAGTACCCATTACAGGCATTTTTAGCAAAAATTCATGCCACTTGAGGCGTCCCTTGCCTCTTGAAAGAACTATATAAAGGATAAAAACCATTAATACGATGCACAGCAATACAATCATGCCGTATCTGGTCGCAAAGTTGCTCAGCGACAGAAGCATACGCGTCGGCAGAGGAAGTACCATATCTCCACGGTTAAAAATGCTTATAAAAGTGGGAACAACAACGGTGAGCAGGAAATATACCACCGCTACCGCTACTATGAGCACTATGACAGGATATGTCATTGCATTTTTTACCTTTTGCCTTAGCTTGTAATCCTTCTCATAGTGCTGTGCCAGGTTGTTTAAAACCACATCCAGCGTTCCGCTGGTTTCGCCGGCTTCAATCATGCTTATAAACAGCGATGGGAAGTACTGGCTTCGACGTGCAAGCGCCTCGGTAAGCGTCCTGCCGGTGCGCACCTCGGCATACATCTCGGTAAATAGCCTGCGCAAAACCCTGTTGGATAGCTGTTTCGAGAGTATGTCCAGGCACCTCACTATAGGGATCCCAGCCTCAAGCATGGTAGAAAACTGCTTGCACAGCACGGCAATATCCTTTGAGGCTATTTTCGTTCTGAGGCTCAAGTCCTTTATATCCTTGACTTGAAGCACCTTTTCTATCTTAATCGGATAGTAATCCCTTTCCCTAAGCAAGCGGTAGACATCCCTTCTGGTAGAAGCCTCAAGCGTCCCGCTGGCTGTAGCCCCTTGCATGTTTTTGGCTATGTATTTATACCTGGCAATACTATATCACCCCTTCCTCATAGGAACCCTTAGTTACAGCAACAGCATTAACCGTTTATCAAAGCCTTCATGTGTTCCATATCCACTGAATAAACCAGCGCATCCTCCCTTGATATAACCCCTTTGCTGTACAGCTCCAGCAGTGCCTGATCCATAGTTTTCATGCCCAGCCTGGCACCCGTCTGAATGACGTTGGTTATCTGATAGGTTTTGCCTTCGCGAATCAGATTGCGTATGGCGGGCGTGACCACCATAACTTCCACAGCTGCCACTCGCCCAGTACCATCTTTCCGCGGAATAAGCTGCTGGCTGATGACCCCTTCCAGCACCGTCGACAGCTGAAACCTGACCTGCTGTTGCTGATGCGGCGGGAAGACGTCGATGATCCTGTCTATGGTCTTGGCCGCTCCGATGGTGTGCAGTGTGGACAGCACCAGATGACCAGTCTCGGCAGCTGTAAGGGCTATAGAAATAGTCTCCAAATCCCTCATCTCGCCTATCAAGATAACATCGGGGTCCTGACGCAATGCCGCTCTCAAACCCGCAGCAAAGCTCTTGGTGTCGCTGCCCACCTCCCTCTGATTGACTATGCTTTTTTGGTGTCGATGCAGATACTCTATGGGTTCCTCCAGAGTAATGATATGGACAGCCCTTTCCATGTTTATCTTGTTAACTATCGCTGCCAAAGTAGTGGATTTACCGCTGCCTGTAGGTCCGGTTACCAATACCAGCCCACTTTTCTTGTATGCAAACTCCTGTACCACCGGTGGCAGCCCCAATTCCTCAAAGCAGGGAATTCTTAAGTTGACCAACCTTATGGCCAGGCTGCAACTGCCCCTCTGTTTATACGCGTTTACGCGAAACCTGTGCACTCCTGCTATGGAAAGCGAAAAATCTATCTCGCCCCTTTCCTGAAAAACCTCCCACTGCTCGTCATTCAAAAGCGCTCTTGCAAACTGCTGGGTTTGATCGGAAGTTAAAGGCTCATCAGATATCCGCATAAGGCTTCCGTTGAGTCGAACGGCAGGAGGCATGCCGACGGATATGTGCACATCGGAGCACTTGAGTTCAACTGCTTTCCTGAGTATGTCGTATATATCCATAAGTCCATGTACCCCTTCCGTGGCGTTTATAGAAGCTAATGGTACAGATGATGCGATGCCAAAAACCATTGCGTCAGCTATCCTGGGTATACGATACGCGTATGACCTCATCAACCGTCGTCAGGCCTTTAAGCATCAACTTTATGCACTCATCCTTCAAAGTGCTCATTCCCATTTTTATGGACAGATCCCTGATTTCGTCAATTGAGGCCTTTTGTGTTATCAGCTGGCGATGTGCTTTTGACACCACGAGAATCTCATGAACGGGTATCCGTCCTTTGTACCCAGTATAGTTGCAAGCACTGCACCCTTCCCCTTTGTACAGCGTCACCCCGGACAAGCTGTCAAGCCCCAATGCAGCCAGCTGATGGGGTTCAATCTCATGAGGAACCCTACAGTTGCCGCACACCCTCCTCAAAAGCCTCTGGGATATAACCCCCACAAGAGAAGCGGATATAAGATAGGGCTCTATGCCCATGTCCATTAACCTAGAAATTGCGCTGACGGCATCATTGGTATGCAGCGTGCTCAGCACCAGATGCCCTGTAATGGCCGAACGGATGGCAATCTCGGCGGTTTCACTGTCGCGAATCTCTCCAACCATGATTATATCAGGGTCCTGGCGAACTATAGAGCGAAGGCCTGTGGCAAAGGTCAAACCCGCTTTTGGGTTAACCTGAATCTGGTTTATCCCCTCCATACGGTATTCCACCGGGTCCTCTATAGTTATGATGTTTACCGATTCATCGTTAAGCTCATTTAGCATGGCATAAAGGGTGGTTGACTTACCGCTGCCGGTTGGGCCGGTAACAAGTATGATGCCGTGTGGATTTTTGAGCAGCTGGTCAAACTTCTCCAGATTCTCCTCTGTAAATCCTAACTTTTCCCTAGGAAGAAGGAAATTGGTTTGATCCAAAATCCTCAAAACTACCTTTTCGCCGTGAATAGTAGGCATGGTGGAGATCCGCACATCTATGTCCCTTTCGGAGATGCGCATATCCACGCGACCATCCTGCGGGAGCCTTCTTTCGGCGATATCCATATTGCCCATGATCTTTATGCGGGTAACCAAAGCCGGATGGACATATTTGGGTATGGTGAGTATCTTCTGCAGCATCCCGTCAATTCGAAATCTGATCCGCGTCTCGTTATCCAGCGGTTCGACGTGGATATCGCTGGCCTCCATGTTGACTGCCTGCTGGATAATGGAATTTACTAGCCTTACCACCGGAGCATTACTGACATCGTCATCCAGCGGGCTGTTTTGCACTTCCTGAGCAAGCTGCTCCAGCTTTACCTCCTTTGTGTAATCCTGAACAGCTCGCTCGGCATACTCCATGCTGTATAGCCTGTGCACGGCATTCTTGATGGCTTCGCCAAATGAAATGACCGGCACCACATCCATCCTGGATACGCGCTTTACATCATCAATGGCCGCAAAATCCAGCGGATCCTCCATGGCTATGTACAGCTTTCCATCTTCCAGCTTTATAGGAATAAGGGAATGCCTTTTTGCAAGAATGAAGGGGACATATTCGGTAAGCTTTGGGTCCAACGCTACTTTGTTCAAATCGACAAATGGAATGCCAAGCTGTTCCTGCAAAACTTCGGCCATCTTGGCCTCTGAAATCAAATTTTGAGAGATGAGTATTTCACCCAGCTTTTTACCGGTGGACTTTTGCATAGCAAGCGCATCTTTGAGCTGCTCCTGCGTTATTATGCCTTTTTCAATCAACAACTCGCCCAGCCTTTTTCTGTAAACCCCCATAAACCGTTCCACCTAAATATTAATAGTAAATGAGTCTCAAAATATAGTAAATCTTTCCTATATATTTGTACTTAAATTATATACCGCAAATTGTCATTTTACAACAATAATTTATTTTTATCGTTTCTCAAAATGCTGATGGCATCTTCATAATCCATCATCACACCGGTCCAAATCTCGATTGCCTTTATCGCCTGGCCCACCAGCATATCAAGGCCGTTTATCGCGATGCACCCGGCCTGCCTGGCCTTTCTCAAAAAAGCGGTTTCAACAGGGTTGTAGATGATGTCCACAACGGTCATGCTGGGTAAAAAATCATAATCTTCTATGGGCATGACGTGGGTGTGAGGCCACATGCCCAACGGCGTGGTGTTGACCACCAGGTCGGGTTGTACATCCCTTATATTTTCTTTAGCAAGATAATTCAAACAAACGCCTGGGAAAAATCGCTCCAGGTGCTTGATAAGCTCAAAAGCCCTTTCCCTAGTCCGATTGTGAATATAAAGCTTCCTTACGCCTTCTTTGAGCAGATATACGCATATTGCCCTTGCCGAGCCACCTGCCCCCAGCACCAGTACAACTTTATCCTTAAGCACTATCCCACGGCGCTTGAGGGAATCCACAAATCCCATCCCGTCGGTATTGTAGCCTATAAGCTTTCCATTTTCTACTTTCACAGTGTTTACCGCTCCGATAATTGCAGCCTCAGTATCCAGCGAATCCAAAAACCAGATGATTTTTTCTTTGTACGGTATGGTCACATTAAACCCTCTAAACGACAGCGTCTTAAGCGCCTCTACCGCCCCGGCAATATCATCAGGGGCAATATCGAAGGCCAAGTACACATAATCAAGCCCATATTTTTCGTACAGGGCATTGTGCAGTTTGGGCGACAGCGAATGCTCTACCGGATGGCCGATGAGCCCCACCAGCTTTGTGCGCGGAGATATGTTCATGGCTTCCTCCTCTTGATAATAGTTTTTTCTAAAAACCTCATGACTCTGGTTCCTATAAACTCCTTCTTTGATATGGGCTCAACCAGAATGGTATAGAGGTTGAGCCTGTTGCCTCCAAAGATATCGGTAAAAATCTGGTCCCCTATCACTGCGGTGTTGCGTTGATTGCCATTTAACTGCGTCAAAGCACTTTTAAAGGCTCGGGAGAAAGGCTTCCATCTCTTAAAAGCAGCAAGCATTCCCAATCTTGAGGCAAAATAACGTACCCTTTTGGGGCTACTGTTGGATACAATGCAAAATTTAAAACCCATCTCATGGCCGGCCTTGACCCACTGATAAACCTCAGGAATGATCTGGTCTTCGCCCCATGGAGCCAAGGTATTATCCAGATCTATAATTATATTGCAAATACCTCGCTCCATTAACTCCTCCAGCCTTACATTGCAAACACACTCTACCATCTGATCAGGTTTAAGCCTTCTAAACATCCCAATCCCTTCTAGTATCATGGCACATATATCCGATAGCAAAACCGTACTTTATTATATGTAATATTTAACAAAAAATTAAAAGGCTGTCAACTTGAATGACAGCCCCCAACGCCAAATTCCTTGCTCAGCTTTGATATGGCCCTTTTCTCAATTCTGGATACATACGACCTTGAAATACCAAGCATCTGAGCTACTTCCCTCTGCGTCCTGTGTTTACCGTTGAATAGGCCGTACCTCATTTCTAGAACCATTCTTTCTCTCTTTTTTAACACTGCGTTCATCTTTTTGTATAAATTTCTAATCTGCATTTTTAACTCAACCTCGTCTATCACAGCATCCGGATCAGTACCCAGGATATCCATAAGCGATATTTCGTTTCCTTCTTTGTCCATGCCTATAGGTTCCTGGAGAGACACCTCTCCCTTTGCCTTTTTATCTGCACGGATGGCCATAAGGATTTCATTCTCAATGCAACGGGCCGCATAGGTCGCAAGCCTGGTCTTCTTGCTTGAATCGAAAGTGGATATGGCTTTTATAAGGCCAATGGTTCCTATTGAGATTAGGTCATCCACATCTTTGCCAAAATTGCTGTATTTCTTTACAATATGCGCTACCAATCTGAGATTGTGTTCTATGAGAATATTTCTGGCCTCTTCATCTCCCTCTTCCATCACTTTTTTAATGTAGTATTCTTCTTCCTCAGGGCTTAATGGCCTGGGGAAAGAACCGCCACCCGATATGTGGGATACAAGCAGATAGGCATAACGTAACAGATAAAGTAGACTCCCAATGAGGGATAACACCATATAACACCCCCTCAAATGCAGTTACACCGTCCAGAAAAAACAGGTCACCTTATATAATATGTAACTGCACCGGGGAATGTGCTTGTTTCTTTTTACCACCCAGCAATTTTTTATTGTTTCGCCTGCATTTATACAGGATGACAGCACTTTACGCCTCTTTATGTTCCCTTTTTCTCCTCAACATGGAATATCTCTCAAGTCGATACGGCATGGGGATATACACCTTTTGCTGAGGGTGCGGAGCGCTATCTATAAGCTGCCCGTCAATATCGAATATTTGATCAATGGTATAATTTAACAAATCTCCGTGGGGGCGGAGTATTTCAGCCTTATCCCCCTTCTTGAAGGGGTTACGCTGTTCAACCAGGGCCATGCTCCTCTGTTCATCATAATCCAGCACCAGCCCTATAAAGTCGTATTCCCTGATGTACTGGCTGCTTGAATACTCTTGCGCATCGGATTGGGGGTTGCCAAAATAAAACCCCGTAGTAAATGGACGATGGCTGGCCTTTTTAACCTCTTCAAGAGCCCGCGGATCAAAGCGATAACCTTCCGGGTCTCTCTTGTATTCATCCAGTTCTTGGCGATAAGCCTTTACAGTAACGGCGACATAATAGCTGCTCTTCATCCTGCCCTCAATCTTAAAGCCATCAACCCCTATATCTATCAGTTCTCGGATATGTCCCAGCATGCACAGGTCCTTAGAGTTGAGTATATACGTTCCTCTTTCATCTTCCATAACCGGCAGATACTCCCCCGGCCTTTTCTCCTCCACAAGGTAATACTTCCAACGGCACGGGTGGGCACACGCTCCCCTGTTGGAATCCCTCCCGGCAAGGTAGTTGCTGAGCAGACACCTGCCGGAGTAGGAGATGCACATGGCACCGTGAACGAATACCTCCAGCTCAAGGGTATCGGGAGTTTTGTCCCTTATCTCCTTTATTTCATCCAAACTGAGCTCCCTTGCCATTATTATTCTTTTTACCCCCTGCCTATGCCAGAAAACGGCGCTCCGCCAGTTGGTAGCATTTGCCTGCGTGCTCAGGTGTATCTCCATGTCGGGCGCTACGTCCTTTACTATGGACAAGATCCCCGGATCCGAGACTATAACCGCATCCACCCCAACATCTGCAAGGAAGCGAATATAATCATCAACTCCGTTTAAATCTTCGTTGTGGGCAAATATGTTCAATGTGACATATACCCTGCGACCATATCTATGGGCGTATTCCACGCCTTCCCTTATTTCATCCCATTCAAAATTGTCAGCAAATGCTCTCAGGCTGAACTTTTTACCGCCTATATACACGGCATCGGCACCATACGCCACCGCAATCTTTAACCTTTCCAGGTCACCAGCCGGTGCCAAAAGCTCGGGTATCTTCATCTTGGCTCCCATCCTTTCGTGAAATGACAAATTCTTATGCACAATCTCAATCGGCTCCTGCTCTACAGAAAACAAAAATCCCATCTTGATGCACAGCTTCTCAAACAAGAGCACATACGAATTGGACTTTCCATAAATTAATACCCCAAATTAACAGAGCCC
This sequence comes from Caldicoprobacter oshimai DSM 21659, assembly GCA_000526435.1. Lineage (GTDB taxonomy): Bacteria > Bacillota > Clostridia > Caldicoprobacterales > Caldicoprobacteraceae > Caldicoprobacter > Caldicoprobacter oshimai. The sequence goes on along the minus strand of JAGB01000001.1, from coordinate 62,186 downwards.
ACTCATTAGAGTGAGCTCCAGATGCTCGCGCTATTCCTGATTTTGATTCTGGCTTTCCTTCCACAGCCTTTCGTACTTCTGTTTAGCTTTAGCATGCTCCTCCGCGGTGTAATTAAACTCATGCCGGTTATCTCCGGCGTACACAAAGAAAAGTACAGGCTTTTCGGGATTCATAAACTCTTTCTCTGGATAAAGCACCGCTTCTACAGCCAGCTGCCCTGGCGAGGCGATTGGCCCCACAGGCAACCCCTTGTGCTTGTACGTATTATATGGCGAGTCTATTGATATCTCCTCATTGGTCAGAAAAGGTTTCCTTTCAGAACTCCCCAGAGCATACTGCACTGTCGCGCAGGACTGAAGAGGCATGTCGATGTTCAACCTGTTATGGAACACCGCAGAGATTTTATAAAACTCATCCTTCACGGCAGCCTCTTCCTGTACTATAGAAGCCAGAGTGATGACCTGATCCAGAGTCATCCCCAATTCCTCTATCTTTGTAAGAAGAGGGACGTTCTGAAATTCCGCAAAATACACTTTCCTTTCAAAGGTCGACAGCATTTTTCTTATGATATCGTCGGGGGTAGAGTCAACATAGACTATATAGGTGTCGGGAAACAAGTAACCCTCCAGAGGATATTCCCCGCTTCTTCTGGCTTCGGGTATCTCATACAAGAAGGTATAGTCTTCTGCAAACTTATCAAACTGCTTAGCGGCATCAATGAACTGCTCAGCTGTAAATTTAAATACCTTTTGGCCATCCTTTTCAAAATTCTGCAGATAATTTGCTATATCGCGTATGCTGAAACCTTCAGGAATGGTAATCCTGACTGTATCCACCGCCGCCTCGCCGGTTATCAACTCATCCAAAATTTGCTGCGGGGTCATGCTCCTGGAAAGCATGTACCGTCCTGCTTTGAGCTTTGAGGCTTTATCAGTAAGCTCAACAAAAAATCTAAAAACTCCAGCATTGCGAATCAGGCCTTTCTCATAGAGTATTTCAGCAATACCCCGGACAGAAGTCCCCATCGGTATCTCTACTGTTATAGCGGTTTTATCGTTGGCATCCACCGGTTCAAACAACAATATCTGAACTTGACGTACTGCCCACAAAACAGTACCCAGCACTATTCCCAGGCTGATGAAATATATTAACAGCCTTCTTAGTAAATATTTTACAAAAGGATGTATTTCCTTTTTATTCTTCTGTTTCCCAGCAACCGTAATTTGAGACATTTTCCAACCTCCACCTGTATTGTCATCTTAATTATATAGGTTTATATATCTTTTGACAAGGTGGAGGAGGTTAATAAAATATTAAAATTGTGTTAATCTTTGATAGGAAATCTACTTATTATCCTTTCGTAGAGTGACAATATGGGAAGGCCTAGTACAGCGATCACGACAAGCTGCCCCATTCCCACCTGCACGGCAACCAACCAGTAAGGCTGTCCAACAGCTGGTGCCAGATAAATGGGTACACCAATGGCATTCAAAACTATAGGGGGCAGCAAAGCCACATAACGGTTGGGCGCCTTATACGTAAGGTATGCCGATATCAACGTAATAGAGCTACCACCCAGGATATCCACCAATCCCAATGGGCTGCCCAGATTAGCAAACAGGCACCCCAGCGCAACCCCCGGGATGGCAGCCGCATCTGCAAATGGAAGTACCGTCAACGCCTCGGCTATCCTGAATTGAATGGGACCGAAAGATATCGATTGAAGGGCCATGGTCAATACCGTGTATACGGCGGCAATGACGGCCGCCCGTGCAATAAAACGGGTAGAAATTTTAAACCCCTTCACTTCTCTTTATCCCCTTCTTTCTCATCTTCCTGCATAAAATCCAGGTCCATATCCACAGCTTCGCTCAATATCTTGTATATATCCGATATAAGAGTATTCAAACGATATTCCGCCTGCAAAAAATTGCTTATAGCGGGTGAGTGCTGTATAAGCTCCGAAAGTTTTCTGAACTTGTCCAGTTCCTCCTCATTAGGCTGTTTGCCGCTCAGAAATGCGGCCTGCAGCTGAAACTGCCGCTTTTTGAAGTCCTTCAGCATCCTTTTGTTGGCTTCATCCTGATAGATCTTTTCCTTTGCCGCCTTGTAATCCCTGTACTCCTTGCTTGCCGAAAGCGCCCTGGCCAATTCATGAGCCTTATCGTATACGTTCATACCCGCAACCTCCCATCCTCATGGATTATATAAAGCATTCATATCTCCATGATGATAGGCAATATCATCGGATTTCTCTTGGTCTTCTCATAAAGGAAATTTCTCAGCTCATCCCTGATATTGGTTTTCAAAGTAGCCCAATCGGTGATGTTCTGCTGCTCGCATTTGTCCAGCGTCTCTTTCACCACCTGCCGTGCCTGCTCTATGAGCCCTTCAGATTCCCTCACGTAGACAAAACCTCTGGATATGATGTCAGGCCCAGCAATGACGCCGCCTGTCTCCCTTGAAATGGTGACCACCACAACGATAAGGCCATCCTGTGAGAGGTGTTTTCTGTCGCGCAAAACGATATTGCCTACATCTCCAACGCCCAGTCCATCCACCAATATCCGTCCCGCAGTAACTGTTCCAGCCACCCTGCAGGAATTGTGTGTAAACTCAAGCACTGTACCGATATCCACCAGGAATATGTTTTCTTTTGGCATGCCCAGGGATTCTGCCAGCAGGGCATGCTGCTTCAGGTGTCGGAATTCACCGTGCACCGGCACAAAGAACTTGGGCTTCACCAGTGTATGTATCAGCTTAAGCTCCTCTTGACAAGCATGGCCCGAAACGTGAACATCTGCTAGAGACTCATATATAACGTTGGCTCCCCTCTGAAACAGCTGGTTTATCACCTTATACACCAGCTTTTCATTTCCGGGTATGGGCGTTGCCGATATTATGACCAGGTCCCCAGGTATGATTTCCAGCTTTTTATGCTCGGCAGCAGCCATACGCGTCAACGCAGACATGGGTTCTCCTTGGGTACCGGTGGTAATTATCACGACCTTATCGTTCGGATAGCTATCGACCTTATCCACTTCTATAAGCGTCTTTTTAGGTATATTGAGGTAACCCAGCTCCATAGCAACTGCTACCACGTTGGCCATGCTACGGCCGGATATACACACCTTTCGCCCGTACTTGATGGCCGCATTGACGATCTGCTGAATCCTGTGTATGTTGGACGCAAAAGTAGCCACTATGATCCTGCCCGGCGCGTCGGCAAAAATGGACTCAAAGGTCTGCCCCACCGTCTTTTCGGACATGGTATAGCCTGGCCTTTCTACATTGGTGCTGTCAGCCAGGAGAGCAAGTACACCTTTTTTGCCCAATAAGGCAAATTTTGCTAAATCTATGACTTGACCGTCTATCGGGGTATAGTCTATCTTAAAGTCGCTGGTATGTACAACTACTCCTACAGGTGTATGTATAGCTAAAGCCACCGAATCAGCTATGCTATGGCTGGTCTTAATAAACTCCACAGTGAATGCGCCCAGTTTTAACACATCATTTGCCTTTACTGTATTAAAAATAGCCTTATTGATGCCGTGCTCCTTTAGCTTAATATCAACCAGCCCAAGAGTTAAACGGGTACCGTAAACTGGGACGTTCATCTCTCTAAGAACATACGGCAATGCACCAATGTGGTCCTCATGCCCATGCGTCAGAATAAATCCTCTTACTTTCTCCCTATTTTTCAATAGATAAGATATATCGGGTATGACAAGGTCAACGCCCAGCATATCGTCTTCAGGGAAACTGACCCCGCAGTCCACCACGATGATATCATTACCGTACTCAAAAACTGTCATATTCTTGCCGATCTCATTTACTCCACCCAGTGGTATAATCTTCAGTACATTCTTTGACGCCACAAATACCCATTATCCTCCTTCAAATCTTATATTTTTTACCGAACATTGCTATCATAATTTCAATTATACAGTATTTACACTGGCTGTGCAACTCAAAAAAGAGGAAGCCAACTCCCGGGATGAGTCAGCTTCCTCTTTATTGAACCCAAGTTGTCCATCACTGCTTTTTCGCCCAGTTGATCTTGTCCTCATAAAACTTTGTCAATTCTTCGGCGTATTCTTCCGACACCCCTTCGCTGTAAATCCTACACACTGCTTCCTCTGAATCTGGTAGCACCAGAGCCCAGCCGTTCTTGTGATACACCTTTACGCCTTCAAAGAGTTCGACCACATTGTTTCCTCTGGTTTCCTCCTGTATAAGCCAGCGCATCACCTTGCCCTTATCCTCCCAGGGACATTCTATGACCTTTTCTGTCATGTAAAATCTCGGTATGGCACTGATAAGCTCTGACAGAGTCTTGCGCTCCTTAGCCAAAGCCTCCAAAAGTTTGAGCAGCATGGCCAAAGCATCGGAGTATAGCAAAAATATTTCGCTGCCATTCCCTTCCCGCTTTATCACCTCATTCATTAGGGCATAACGGCTGGTCTTGGTGCGTATGACTTTTCCTTTGAAGGACTGTGCCATTGTTTCAATAGCAGTGGGAGCTGTGTAAGGCACTACCACCTCTTTTTTATCGGTGGTATTCAAACACAAAAAGCTCCTTACAGCCTCAGACATTTCTTTGGAAATCCGCTTGCCCCTCTCATCATACAGTTCCAGCTCTTCCCCGTTGCTGTCCACATGGCATGCCAGGCTATACTGCTCACGCTCTGCTCTTTCAAGTTCAAGAGGTATATCATCCTCGACTATGTGGGCTTCACAACCCACATCGCTGAATATGGTCTCGGCAATTGAGGCAACCAACTTGCTGGGGGTGGAAAGCAGCACCTTGAAGCCGTAATTTCTTATGACATCCGCATTCACCAATTTTTCGAGGGTCTTGGCGTAAAATAAGGGAATATTGAAAAAGTGCTGCACCTTGGGTATCTTATCTGCCGCAACCCTCTGGAAGTCTTCCCTTACAAATGCGTTCTCAATCTGGCGCTCAAAAGCTGGCGAAAAATTACCCCCGTTCTTATCGACGAAATGGATGCCCACATTGCCGTCCACCTTCTTGTCCTCAAAGACGTGTATCCCTCCGTCCAAGCCGAAATATGGTACCATATACCGCAGGATAGGGGTTGTGAGTATCCCTAAATCCAGCACCTCTACTCCCGAGGACAACAGTCCCGATATCATGCCGTATTTTAACATGGCGCTACCGGTATTATCATCGCAGCTTACTGCAACTCGCTTGTTGGGTTTAAGCTCGGCCCCCAAAGCCGCGCCCAGGCGTACAGCAAAGCGCGGATCCAAATCTACGTTGAGCTTTCCCGTTATACCGTTTTTACCAAACAAGGTCTTGCTGAATCGCGTACCCCATATCACATTGGACTGTACCGTGGTTCCGTGCTCGATTACTTTCTCTGGCCATATTTTCACATCGGGCTTGACGCTGACCCTGGGCTTTAAGGTACAACCATTGCCAACTACTGCGCCTTCGTATATTGACACCCTTTCCCTTATGTCCACCTTGTTGCACACAGCAGCTCCGCGTATCTCAACGCACCTGCTTAAGGTATTGTAATCCCACAGCACGCTCCTCTTTATGCTGGTGTGAGGTCCGATGTCGTTGTAGCGCCCAACCACAGTAAACGGCCCAATGTAAGCCCCTTCTCTGATACGTGTGTGATCTCCGATATAGCAGGGCCCTTCCAGCCTGGCCCCAGGATCTATATCAACATTTTCACCCACCCATATATTCTCACCTATCTTTTGGCCGGGCATAGGGAATCTAACCTTGCCAGACAGCATATCGTAATGGGCCTGAAGATAGGTTTGAAGATTTCCTATATCGCACCAATACTCGTCGGTTATATATCCGTACACGGGCTTGCCTTTTTCAAGGAGCAATGGGAACAGGTCCTGGCTGAAGTCAAACTTTTGTCCCGCTTTGAAGTAAGTAAGGACCTCAGGCTCCAAAATGTATATACCAGTATTTACTGTATCGCTGAAGACCTCACTCCAGTTGGGTTTCTCTAGAAAGCGGGTTACTGCACCGCTCTCGTCGGTGATCACCACACCGTATTCCAAAGGCATTTGCACCCTCTTGAGGACAAGAGTGGCTATAGCTTTTTTCTCCTTATGGAAGTTTATTGCCTTGCTTATGTTAATATCTGTCAGAGCATCTCCGCTGATAACGACAAAGGTTTCATCCAAAAATTTTTCGGCATTTTTCACGCTACCCGCTGTCCCCAGCGGAGTCTCTTCCACAAAATAATGGAGCTTGACCCCAAACTTCGAGCCGTCTTCAAAATAATCCTCTATTACCTGTGGAAGATACTGGAGGGTTATGCCTATGTCCTTAATGCCATATTTTTTCAGAAGTTCTATGCTGTATGTCATAACAGGCTTGACCATCACAGGCACCATCGGTTTGGGCAAATCACAGGTGAGAGGTCGCAGGCGAGAGCCAGAGCCTCCAGCCATAATAATCCCTTTCACCGTATCATCCTTTCTAGCTATTGTCAAATAGTGCTGCGTAGAAGCGTATTTTTAGTATGTGTATTAACTAAACGGCTTATTCAAACCCTTAAACTGGAAAATCACCTTTACAACATCTGGCTGGACTCCAGCTATAACCCAAAAATAGCAAAGGCTCCATTTAAACGGAGCCTTCATCATTATGCCTGCATTTTGAACAGTAACCAAAAAATTTCACGTTGTGATTGACAATCTTAAATCTATGCTTTTCCTCGATTTTTTCCTCCAGGGAATCCAGCAGGTCTTCTTCCACCTCTATCACCTGACCACAGCTTAAACACACAAGGTGATGATGGTGGTGATCGTCGTTCATGGTACTCAGCTCATAGCGATTCTTGCCGTCATCAAAGTTGTGCTTATAGAGTATTCCCAACTCCTCGAACAAGAGCATGGTACGGTATACGGTAGCCAAACCGATTTCAGGGCATATCTTCTTCACATGAAAGTAAATCTCCTCTGTGCTCATGTGCTTGCCCTTGTTATTCATGATCACCTCAAGGGTAGCCCTGCGTTGCGGAGTCAATTTATATCCTTTTTCTTTAAGAATTTCTTTGATCCTGTTCATATCGTCGTTGGACATAAATTCACTTCTTTCTTAAAAGTTATTTATGCCTTATGTAGCTGCGATAAGAACTTGTCGTTTAGTACCTTGATATAAGTACCCTTCATCCCAAGCGACCGGGATTCGATTATCCCGGCGCTTTCAAGTTTCCTTAAGGCGTTTACTATAACAGAGCGCGTAATCCCCGCTCGGTCAGCTATCCTGCTGGTCACCACCAGGCCCTCACTACCATCCAGCTCCCTAAACACCTGCTCCACTGCTTCACGTTCAGAGTAGGAAAGGGTCCCTATGGCCATTTCGGCCATCGACCTCTTTCGCACCTCTTCCGCCATATGCTCCATCTTCAAGCGCATTATCTCCAACCCGACCACGGTGGCGCCATACTCGGCCAGCACCAGGTCATCATCCACAAATTCCTTTAGGTCGGAGCGCTCGAAAATAAGAGTCCCTAACCTCTTCCCTCCAGAGTATATCGGAACAATGGTGAGCTTTCGCTTGCCTTCCTGGGTATGCTCCACAACGTTTGCCATGGTGCTGCGAATCCGCAGCAAGATGTTATTATAATCAGCCGAAACATGCACCTTCTGGGCAGTGTTCTCACCTGACCGCGCCGGCGCACAACCTATAACACAGCCACTGTCATCCAGCAGCAGCACGCTGCTTTCAAGCAGCCTGCTCAATATCTCACACAGGTGCGCCAAATCTATTCCGCAGGCTTCACTACTCTGGAATATCTGATTGAATTTTCTTATTCGCTCCAATAAATTGTCCGACATACCTAGCCCCACTTTCTGCTGAATACGTAAATACCGCCTCAGAAAATCCTTTTACCTAATAACGCTCTACCATGGCAACACCATACTTACAGGATGAACTTGTGAAGGTCATTCTGCTTTACTATATCCTGGAGTCTGTTTCTCACGTATTCCCTGTCTATCACAACCTTTTGTCCCGCCAGGCTATCTGCGTTAAAGGATATATCCTCCATCAGCTTTTCTACCACGGTATACAGACGCCGTGCGCCTATGTTCTCGCTGGTCTGATTCATTATATAAGCGATATCGGCTATCTCGTCGATGGCATCCTCGGTAAATTCAAGGTCTACACCTTCTACCTTCAGCAGCGCGATCTGCTGTTTGATTATGGCATTCTCGGTCTGAGTGAGTATACGCTTGAAATCCTCTTTTGTCAAGGCTTCTAGCTCCACCCTTATGGGGAATCGGCCCTGAAGCTCAGGTATGAGGTCGGACACCTTGGACACATGGAAGGCTCCAGCCGCAATAAACAGTATATGGTCAGTCTTTACAGGGCCGTACTTGGTCATCACCGTAGTACCTTCTACAATGGGGAGTATGTCCCTCTGTACCCCTTCACGGGAGACATCGGGCCCTGCCCCGGTCTCCCGCCCGGCAATCTTATCAATCTCATCGATAAATATTATACCGTGCTGTTCTACAGCCTGAATGGCCTCCTCCACCACCTCATCCATGTCAATTAGCTTCTGGGCCTCTTCCTGTTCAAATATACGCCGTGCCTCTCGAACGGTGGTTTTCTTCTTCTTTCGCCTCTTAGGAAATAGATTACCAAATACGTCCTGTATCTGTATGAGCACCTCTTCATTGCCCATACCGGGGATGAATCCGAAACTGGCGAATTTGGAGTCCTCCACCTCGATCTCTATAGGGCTATCCTCCAGAGCGCCGCTGCGCAATTTTTCCCTCAACCTCTCCCTGGTATGCGCCATGGAGTCATCAGGCTCTTCCTGTTCCTCAGCCGTTGGCTGATCCATTGGAAACAGCATGCCCAGTGGATTCTGGGCCCTCTTCCTTTTAGGAGGAAGGAGTATGTCCAGTATGCGATTCTCGGCGGCCCGAGCCGCCCTTTCCTTCACCATTTCCATTTTCTGGTTTTTAACCATGCGGATGGCCTCTTCAACCAGGTCCCTAACCATCGATTCCACGTCTCGACCCACATAGCCTACCTCGGTGTACTTGGTGGCTTCTACCTTTATGAAAGGCGCATTTACAAGCTTGGCCAAACGTCGCGCAATCTCCGTCTTGCCTACACCGGTAGGCCCCATCAGTATTATGTTCTTTGGCGTGATCTCATCCCTCAATTTCGGGTCGAGCTTGCTCCGGCGGTACCGGTTCCTCAAAGCTATGGCAACAGCCCTTTTGGCCTTATCCTGCCCGATTATGTACTTGTCAAGCTGCTCGACTATCTCTCTTGGAGTGTAATATTCAGCCAACGGTCTCCCCCTCCTATACCTCTTCTACATAGATATTGTCGTTGGTATAAACGCAAATCGAAGAAGCTATTTCTAATGATTTCCTGACTATCTCCACCGGCTCAAGTTGGGTATTGTTGACAAGCGCTCTGGCAGCTGCCAAAGCATAATTGCCCCCCGACCCTATGGCAGCAATCTGATCGTCCGGCTCAATGACCTCGCCGGTGCCTGAAATGATGAGCAAATCCTTTGAATCTATGGCAATCAGCATTGCATCGAGCTTCCTCAGCACTTTATCGGCACGCCACTCTTTGGCCAGCTCGACGGCCGCCCTCTGCAGGTTGCCCGAATACTCCTCCAACTTGGTTTCGAACTTCTCGCTCAAGGTAAAAGCGTCGGCCACCGACCCGGCAAATCCCACCACTACCCTGTTGTGGTACAATCTTCGTATCTTGCGCGCACTCTGCTTCATGATGGTGCTCTGTCCCAGCGTCACCTGGCCGTCGCCGCCAATAGCGCCCTTGTCGCCTCTTCGCACTGCAATGATAGTAGTCCCTCTAAGCATAACAGTAGCTTCCCCTTCCCTCTTTACTAAACATACAAATATTATCACAATTTTTCAAAAATTTCAATGTATTCTGACAGAATCCAGCCCGCTGCTTTCTATGATCTGCTTAATTGTCTGTAACGCCCGTTCAGAAATCATCAAATTTCTATCGCGCCTTGAACGCACTTTTTTGTCGAGTGGCGCGATGATGCCAAAATTGCTGTTCATAGGCTGGAAGTTCTCTATACGCGGATCGGATATATAATGGGCCAGCGCTCCGATGGCGGTGGTATCCGGAAAATCGATGGGCTGCTTGCCATGGAGCATCAGCGCCAGGTTAAGCCCTACCACCAGCCCGCTGGAAGCCGACTCCACGTACCCCTCTACGCCGGTGATTTGCCCCGCAAAATATATATAGGGATTGTTCCTTAAGCCGTAATACGAGTTGAGTAGCTTGGGCGAATTGATGTAAGTGTTGCGGTGCATCACCCCGTAGCGCACAAACTCGGCATTCTCCAGACCTGGAATCATCGAAAAAACCCGCTTTTGTTCGCCAAACAGCAGGTTGGTCTGAAAACCTACCATGTTATATAGGGTAGCCCTGCGGTTGTCCTGCCTGAGCTGTACAACGGCATATGGTTCCTGCCCCGTCCTTGGATCACGAAGCCCTACAGGCTTTAGGGGACCAAATCGCAGAGTGTCTATGCCTCTTTTGGCCATAACTTCAATGGGCATACATCCCTCAAACACCTTTTCATCCTCAAATTCCTTCAATGCCACCGTCTTTGCGTTTACCAGTTCATGCCAGAACCTCTCGTATTCCTCCTTCGTCATGGGGCAGTTGAGGTAGTCTTCACCTCGCCCATACCTTGATGCCTTAAATATCTTGTTAAAATCCAGCGAATCTCTCACCACAATGGGAGCTGCGGCATCAAAAAAATAAAGATATTCGTGGTTGACCAGTCGTTTTATGGCTTCTGAAATAGCTGGCGAGGACAGCGGCCCTGTTGCTATAACCACATAACAATCCTGGGGTATCGACTTTACCTCCTCACGGATTAAGGAGATGCAGGGGTGACTTTGAATCTTATCGGTGATGTATTGTGCAAACAGCTGCCTGTCAACCGCCAGCGCTCCACCGGCCGGTACCTTGGTGGCATCGGCCGCTTCTATTATCAGGGAGCCAAGAAGCCGCATCTCCTCTTTCAAAAGGCCGGAGGCGTTCTCCAACCTGAAAGAGCCCAGCGAATTGCTGCACACCAGCTCTCCAAGATATTCGGTATGATGTGCCGGCGTCATGTTGTGAGGCCGCATCTCATACAGCTCAACGTGGATACCCGCCCGTGCAAGCTGCCATGCCGCTTCACACCCGGCCAACCCGCCACCTATTACAACCACCTTATCCATGGCTTGCCTCACTTCTTTCCTGACGATATCTACACTCCTTGTTTGTGCACACCAGAGACTCTTCCCCGTTTTTCCTCTGCCTGACCACCATAAAAGCCCCACATTTCGGGCACCTCTCATCAGCCGGCATGTCCCATGATATAAAATCGCATTCGGGATAGTTTTCGCAGCCATAAAATTTTTTGCCCTTTTTGGTATACTTTACAACGATAGCGCTGTTGCACTTAGGGCACCGAGCCGAAATCTCCTCTACATAAGGCTTTGTATTGCGGCACTCTGGAAAGTTTGGACAGGCCAAAAATTTGCCATACCGTCCCGTCTTGATGACCATATTTGCCCCGCATTTCTCGCATTTGACATCCGATACCTCATCTTTGATCTCTATCTTAGATATGGCTTCATCCGCTTTTTTGAGCAATTCTTGGAAAGGAATGTAAAATTCTCTGACTATCTCCCGCCAGTCCTTCTTGCCCTCTTCAACCTCGTCCAGCTGCTTTTCCATCTCGGCCGTGAATTTATAATCCACTATGTCCGGGAAATACGTCATCATAAGGTCGTTTACTATGAATCCCAGTTCGGTTGGCACCAGGCTCTTCTTCTCCCTCACCACATAGCCCCTCGCAATGATGGTTGCAATGGTGGGAGCATAGGTGCTAGGCCTGCCGATCCCCATCTCCTCCAGGGCACGGACCAGCGATGCCTCGGTATATCGCGGCGGCGGTTGGGTAAAGTGCTGCTCAGGCAACAGCTTCTCCAGCGTAAGCCTTTCGCCTTCGCTCACCTCTGGAAGCTCTACATCCTCCTTTTCCTTTTCGGCCGGTTCGTTATCGCTGCCTTCCATATAGATAACGGTATAACCGGCAAAGGTCTTGCGCGATCCGGCTGCCCTGAACATGTATCCATTGTCTCCGGCGATCTCTACTGTCATGGTTTCATACAGCGCCGGAGCCATCTGGCTGGCCAAAAACCGCTCATATATCAAGCGATAAAGCCTGTACTGGTCGTGGGTCAAGGAATCCTTTATGGATTCCGGTTCCCTCAATATGGAGGTAGGCCGTATGGCCTCGTGGGCATCCTGGGCGCCTTTTTTGGTCTTATACTGGTTGGGCTCCTCGGGAACATACTGCTGTCCGTACTTTTCCCTTATATACTCCAGAGCTTCCTTTTGGGCTTGCTCAGCTATCCGCGTCGAATCGGTGCGGATATACGTCACCAATCCTACTGCACCTTCGCCCTTAATCTCAACGCCTTCATAAAGCTGCTGGGCAACCATCATGGTTTTTTGTGTGGTAAAGCCCAGCTTCCGGTAAGCCTCCTGCTGAAGAGTGCTGGTAGTAAACGGCGGTGGAGCGCCGCGCTTTTTAAGGCCCTTTTTAACTCTCCGAACGACATATTCCGCCGCCTTAAGTTTTTCAATAAGGCTTTTTATTTCTTCTTCATTTTTAGGGGTAATTTTATTATCTGCCGTGCCGTAAAAATCGGCTTCAAAAGCTTTGCCGTCCCGTTTTATAAACTTTCCAGTTATCGTCCAGTATTCCTCTGGAACAAACTCTTGAATCTCCCGTTCCCTCTCGCATACCATTCTGGTGGCCACCGACTGCACCCTGCCGGCGCTCAACCCCCCTTTGATCTTCCGCCACAGCAGAGGGCTTATCATGTACCCAACTACCCTATCCAAAACTCTCCTCGCCTGCTGAGCATCCACCAGACACATATTGATGGCTCTTGGATGCTTTATGGCATTTTTTATGGCCTGCTGTGTAATCTCATGGAATTCTATCCTGCAAGTACTGTTGGGGTCTATATCCAGCAGGTGTGCCAGATGCCACGATATAGCTTCTCCTTCCCTGTCAGGGTCTGTAGCCAGATAGATTTTCTCTGCATTCTGCGCTTCCTTCTTGAGCCTGCTTATTATCTCCCCCTTCCCTCTTATGGTTATATATCTGGGTTCAAAATCGTTTTCGATATCCACTCCCAGCTCACTCTTGGGCAGGTCTCTCACATGACCCATGGAAGCCTCAACTTTATATTTACTGCCCAAAAATTTTTTTATGGTTCGAGCCTTAGCAGGAGACTCTACAATAACCAAATCCTGTGCCACTTTATCCCTCCATTCAAATCATCCACTGCCTGACAAATTTTCCGCCAGGTAATTGCTTTATTATGCCCTTCATCTCAAGAAGGGTCAAAATAGCATTGAGCCTACCTATATCAAACCCTGTGATGGCAGCCAATTCTTCTAACTGCTTTTCACCATCTTCAAGGGCATTATACACCTCCATCTCAAAAATATCCAGCTGATAGGACGTCATAGAGGGCTGTTTGGCCTTTTTGTTGACGGTTATACCCAGGTCTTCCAGGATATCGTCGGCACACGTCACGGGCCTTGCCCCTTCCTTTATCAGCTGGTTTGTACCGCTGCTGTAAGGGCTGGTGACGTTGCCCGGCAGGGCATACACGTCCCTGCCCTGCTCTAAAGCGAAATCAACGGTGATAAGCGCCCCACTGGTACTGCCAGCTTCCACTACCAGCACAGCTTGTGAGAGTCCGCTTATGATCCTATTCCTTGCTGGGAAATTGCTGGCAGCAGGCTGCGTGCCCGGAGGGTACTCGCTTATCAAGGTACCATACTGCTCCATCTGCATAAACAATTTCTTATTTTCTCTAGGATATATCACATCCACTCCACATCCCAGAACTCCGATGGTATAGCCACCGGCACGTATGGCACCTCTGTGCGCCATGGTGTCTATTCCGCGTGCAAGGCCGCTCACTATTGTAACTCCGGCACACGCCAGCTCATAAGCCAACTTTTCAGCCATTTGCCTGCCGTATTCCGAAGTCCTCCTTGAACCCACGATTGAAACCATGAAGGGCGTCTCCTTCAGAGGTTGTCCCTTGCAATAAAGCACCGGTGGAGGATCATATATGGTCTTCAAAAGTTTAGGATATTCATCATCTATCAAAGTTATTACTTTAATAGCAGGGTCCTCAGCAATTTTTTGGGCCCTTTTAAGGTGTACTGCACTTTTGTGAGTTATGACATTTTGCACCACTTTATCGCCAATCAACCTGCATGCATCCAAAATATCATCGGTGGTGCACTCCCAAACCGCTTTGGGGCTGCCAAACCTCTTTACCAGATAGTAAAACCGCTTTGCGCCTATACCAGGTATGCTGGACAACCATACCCAGTACACCTTGTCTGAAATCTCCCCCACCGTAATTCTCCCCCATACCAATCGACTTTTTCATCTCTTATGATACATTTGACACAGCACTGCGTCAAGCAAGAGTTGCCAAAACCACATATGCAGGTGAAATTGCTTGTCAAATGCTGGTACATTGTGATACAATTTTCGATAAGGAGTAGAAAGAGATGGCAGTAGAAATAAGCGCAAAGACAGGCATATCGTTTGAAGATATCAAGTTTTGGAATATGGGGTACAGCTTAATAGGAGGCGTCGACGAGGTGGGCCGGGGGCCGCTGGCCGGCCCTGTAGTGGCCGCCTGCGTGATTCTACCAAAAGGAATGCTCATCGAAGGCATAGTGGATTCTTCCTTCGCCATCAGGGATTCAAAGCGGCTTTCACCCGCCAAACGTGAAAAGCTATATGACATAATAATGTCAAAGGCTATCGCGGTGGGTATAGGTCGCGTGGAGCCAGAAGAGATAGACAGGATCAACATACTCAACGCTGCGCGCAAGGCCATGGAGCAGGCAATAGCCAGCTGTCATCCTAACCCCGATTGCCTCCTGATAGATGCCCTTGAGCTCAAAAACTGTACAATCCCACAGTTTCCCCTCATAAAGGGCGATGTGCGTTCGCAGGCAATTGCCGCCGCCTCCATAATCGCCAAGGTCACCAGAGACCGCGAGATGATAAAATGGGCACATATCTATCCCCAATATGGTTTTGAAAACCACAAAGGCTACGGCACAAAACAGCACATAGAGAGCATAAAGAAGTTTGGGCTGTCTCCCATACACCGCAAGACCTTTTGCACAAAATTCATACGATGAAATGCCAGAACCTGTTGGCTTAAAATAACCTTGTGTCTGTAAAAGGTGTCCAAGCAAAACTACGAGCTTGTGGAACCAGCGTTATAAATGCGAACAACCCCAACACCATCCTAAAACCGCCGACCATAAAATCATTAGTACAAAGCTTTGAAAAGCCGTTGCCACTATTTAAGAGGGAGGACCCACAGGTGAACCGCAAAGAGCTTGGCAGGTGGGGCGAAGAAAGGGCAGCTGAGTACCTGCATAAGAAAGGGCTAAACATCATTGAGCACAACTACCGCTGCTCTATAGGCGAGATGGACCTCATAGCATATCATGGTAACACTTTAGTATTCGTTGAAATAAAAACTCGTCGCAGCTTGAGCTTTGGACTGCCGGCCGAATCAGTGACATCCAAAAAGCAGAAAAAATACTTCAAAATAGCCCAATGTTACATGAAAGAAAAAGGCATTAAAGACGTCAATTGTCGCTTCGACGTGGTAGAAGTGATGGTAAACTCAGATGGTTCATGTCAGTTCAACCACATCATCAACGCATTTTGAGCAAAGGAGGAGCTGCCTTGCTGGCAAAGGTAAAAAGTGCGGGCCTGTTTGGGATAGACGGGTATATCGTAGAAGTCGAGGTGGATATATCCAACGGCCTGCCGGCATTCGACATTGTGGGCCTGCCCGATACTGCAGTAAAGGAGTCCAAGGAGCGCGTAAGGGCAGCAATAAAGAACAGCGGGCTTGAATTTCCCATGAAGCGCATCACCGTAAACCTCGCGCCGGCAGATACCAAAAAAGAGGGGCCGGCCTACGACCTGGCCATCGCGGTATCGATACTCCTAGCCACCGGCCAAATCCCCTATCACCGCCTTGCGGGCAGCGTTTTTTTGGGCGAGCTTTCGCTGGACGGAAGCATCAAACCTATTCACGGCGTGCTGCCCGCTCTTCTATCGGTAAAAAATCACATCCACAGCGTCATTCTGTCGCCACAAAATGCCCCTGAGGCCAGCCATGTAAGAGATATAGAGGTGTATGCCATAAGCTCGCTTGCCGAGCTGGTTTCCATATTCAGAGAAGAAAAGAGCGCCATTCCCTATAAAGGCCCTTTCAACTTTGACACAAACCTTGAGCAACAGCCAATGGAAGACTTTGCCGATGTAAAAGGGCAAGAGGGCGCCAAGCGCGCCCTTGAAATTGCGGCAGCAGGTGGCCACAACGTGCTCATGGTGGGGTCACCTGGCTCGGGTAAAACTATGCTGGCTAGGAGGATGCCATCGATACTGCCCGAACTCACATACGAGGAGTCCTTAGAGATCACAAAGATATACAGCGCTGCGGGCATGCTTGAAGCCTCCGACGGGCTCATAAGGGTGCGGCCATTCCGTGCACCGCACCATACCATCTCGGCCGCTGCACTGATAGGCGGTGGCAAGATCCCCAAGCCGGGCGAAATCAGTTTAGCCCACCATGGCGTATTGTTTTTGGACGAGCTGCCGGAATTTAAAAGGGAGGTACTGGAGGCATTGCGACAACCGCTGGAAGACGGCAGGGTGACCATATCCCGCTCCAACGGCACCGCAGTGTTTCCGGCCTCATTTACCCTCATCGGCGCGGCCAATCCCTGTCCCTGTGGATTTTTGGGCGACAGCTCAAAGGAATGCACGTGCACCCCCTTGCAAATAAATCGATACTTAAGCAGGATATCGGGGCCATTGATGGATCGTTTTGACATTCAAATAGAGGTCCCGCCCATTTCATTTGATGAGCTCACCAGCCATCGGCCTCCTGAAACCTCTAAAACGATAAGAGACAGGGTAAACAGGGCGCGGCAAATCCAACTTGAGCGCTATAGAAGCGAAGGAATATTTTACAATGCCCAGCTGAATTCGAGGTTGGTGGAGAAATACTGCACCTTAAGCAGCAGCCAGAAAAAGATGCTGCGTAAAGCTTTTACATCGCTTAACTTAAGCGCACGGGCATATGACAGAATACTAAAAGTGGCCCGAACCATAGCCGACCTGGAAGGGCGCCAGCATATAGAGGATCACCACCTGGCAGAGGCCATACAGTACAGAAAGCTGGACCGCCGGCTGTGGCTGTAAAAATTACGGGGTTTCAAGCGTAAGCGCTCCCAGCCTGCCAGAGCGGTAATCCTGAAGCAGCTGCCTGGCCCCCCTATCCACATCGGGGTTGCCTCCGGCACGAATCCATTTCTGGTTCAGGCATATAGCTTCTAGCATACTATAACCGTCCATGCCTTCTATATCCTCAATGCCGTATCTCTTCTTGATTGCTTGAGGATACAGGCCTCTGAGCGTATCAATAAAGCTCACAGCCACCTCTACCATATCTATGACGTCGTCGCTGATGGACCCTATATATGCCAGGTGCAGCATAGCTGTCTGATCCTCCGCTCTGGGCCACAAAAGCCCGGGCGTGTCGAGAAACTCCACGTAAGGATGGACCCTTATCCACTGTTTCCCTCGAGTCACGCCGGGTCTGTCGCCTACCCTGGCCTTGGCGCTTTTGGCCAGGCCGTTGATAACAGTGGATTTGCCTACGTTGGGTATCCCCACCACCATCGCCCTGGTGGGCTTGTAGATCCCTTTCTGCTGATACACAATCCTTCGCCTTTCCTCAGCAAACTGTATTATGCTTTTTCTGAGCTGGTTTATATCGTTCATATCGAGGCAGTTGATGGCCTCTACCCACATGCCCTGGCTCTTAAAAAAATCGACCCAGCGCTGGGTCATAGCAGGGTCGGCCAAATCCTCCTTGTTGAGAAGTATCAGGCGCTGCTTATTCTTACAAAGCGTCACGAATTCCGGATTGGTGCTGCTTCTTGGAACACGAGCATCGCGCACCTCAATGACCAAATCTACCAGCTTTATGCTCTCCTGGATGACCCTCTTGGCCTTGTTCATATGGCCGGGATACCAGTGAATATGCGGACCCATTTCGTCTCCCCTTTATTTAAATATTGTGACGGCCCACACAGGCCATATCCTTATCTTTGCCTTGCCAATAATGTTTTGCATAGGGATAAAACCCACATGAGAATTTCTGCTGTCGCGGCTGAAGTTCCGGTTGTCCCCCATTACGAAGATGGTACCCTCTGGCACAACAGTCCTGGGATAATCGCCCATAGTCGGTTCCGCAATATACGGCTCTATCAGCGCCTTGCCATTTACATACACATTGCCATCCTTTATCTCTACAGTATCCCCTTCCACTCCTATTACCCTCTTTATATAGTTTACCCTGGGATTGTCAGGATTTTTAAACACCACAATATCTCCCCGCTGAGGCTGTTTGAATTTATAGCTCAGCTTGGTTACAATAAGCCGATCGCCTGATTCCAGTGTGGGGTGCATCGACGACCCTTCCACCAGCACCACGTCAAACACAAACAAGCGCAATAGGAATGCGAGTAGCAAGGCAGTAACGATGGACTCCAGCCACTCCATCCATTCGCTTTTTTTAGCTTCCCCCATTCGTTTCACCTGTCTTTTTTATTAATTTTCGCATTATTTAATTTTAATCCCCACATTATTCAATGTGGCCTCCTCCCACTTCTAAAAAAGTAGGCCTCCTCCTTTATCGAGAGAGACTTAGATATAGGGATTGCTCCCTACTGCCGATCTATCCATCTCCAGAGACTTCAGTTCGGGCCGGTCCAGCCCTATGGCCTGATCATGGTTCAGGCCAAGCTCTTAAAGCACCTTTCATCCGTCTCTTAAAAGAAGTGGCTTTCCAGGCCTATCTTCGCAATCCATCACAGAATAAAATTTCCTCCGTGAAGCCATTGTTCAATACCATTGAAAACATCTTTGTGAAATAGACGAGGGTTTATCGCTGTGCCTCAGGTTACTGATCCCCTCAAGCTTTCCAAAGTCCATACAAAGCAATATGGGACTGCTGGCAGTCCCATATTGTCGTCGAATCAGAAGCCCTTTTCTCTGATTTTGGTGGCCTTGCCCACCCTGTTCCTCAAATAGAACAGCTTGGCCCTGCGCACCTTACCCTTCCTGATGACCTCTATGTGGTCGATCATGGGAGAATGCAGCGGGAACGTTCGCTCAACGCCCACGCCATACGAAACCCTTCGCACGGTGAAGGTCTCCCGGATTCCGCCATTCTTCTTCTGTATAACAACTCCTTCAAAAGCCTGAAGCCTCTGGCGATTTCCCTCGACTACCTTTACGTACACCCTGACCGTATCCCCTACATTGAACTCTGGAATATCCTTTCTCATCTGTTCGCTCTCTATAGCCTTTATGATATCCATGGCCCTTTCCTACCTCCTTTCCGCTAGGCATAACTTTATGTGCACAGCCAATACGCTGACCTCGCAAAGCCATGAAATTCATTATATAGCACACATGCTCTACTTTGCAATACCTACTTTTCATATCTTCAGGAGCCTTCCATCTCCTGCTTTACCTCTTTAAGCAGCTCAATCTCATACGGCGATAACTCAGCCCTTTCCAGCAGATCAGGCCGCTTTTTCAGGGTGTTCCTCAGGCTCTCCTTCAGTCTCCAACGGCTTATCTCCTGGTGGTTGCCCGACAGCAGGACATCCGGCACGGTATAGCCCTCGTAGTTGTAAGGCCTTGTATACTGGGGATACTCCAGCAGCCCCCGGGCAAAGGACTCGTCCTTAGTAGATTCCGGGTTGCCAACCACGCCGGGTATCAGCCGTGCCACGCAGTCGATAAGCACCATGGCAGGAAGTTCTCCGCCTGTAAGGACATAATCCCCTATCGAGACCTCCAGGTCTACAAACTTGTCGATGACCCTTTGGTCCACCCCTTCATAATGGCCGCATATGACCACCATATGCTGTTCCTGTGCCAGCTGCTTGGCCAGCTCTTGATTGAGTACCTTTCCCTGCGGTGACATCAGTATTACCTTTGGCTTGCTATCCTGACAGCTTTCCAAAACGTGATACAGGGCATCAAATAAAGGTTGGGGCGCAAGTATCATCCCGTGTCCTCCACCATAGGGATAGTCATCCACCTGCTTGTGCTTATTTTTTGCAAAATCCCTTATGTTGTACAGATTTACCTTAAGCAGGCCATTTTCAACAGCCCTTCCTATAATGCTGCTGGATAACATGGGGATAAACATGTCAGGGAAAAGGGTGAGGACATCAATCTTCATCGGGCAACAGCCCCTCTAGCTCGTCGGCATTTACCACTATCTTCCTATTTTCAATATCCACATGGGTCACAACTTTCTTTAGAGCGGGAATTAACACCTCTTCCCTGTCCCTTACCACATAGACATCATTGCTGCCGGTATGCAAAACTCCGGTGATGCGCCCCAAAAAGCGCCCATCACTGGTCTCAACGCAGCACCCAACGATGTCGGCAATGTAGTAAGTATCCTCTGGCAGAGGCCGTGCCTGCTCCCTGGAGACCCACAGATACTCACCACGAAGGGTTTCGGCCTGGTTCCTATCGTCAAACCCTTCAAGCTTCAGTATCACAAAGTTTTTTATATATTTCCTGCCCAGGACTTTGACAGGTATATACCTGTCTCCTCTCTTCAAAAACACCTCGTCCAGGTCATCGAACCTGTACACGTCGTCAGTGAGCGGCTCCACCTTTACCTCGCCTTTGATGCCCTGGGGCTTTGTCACATACCCGACGGAAAGGTACCTGCGCAAAGACATTATTTAAAAAAACCTCCTGCCCAAAGCGGGCAATTATATGATCTCAACTATGACTTTCTTTCCCTCTTTCACAGCAGCGGCCTTCACAATCGTGCGAATGGCTTTGGCAATACGCCCCTGCTTGCCAATCACCTTGCCCATATCCTCAGGAGCAACCTTCAGCTCGATGATTATCGATTGCTCACCGCGCACCTCGTTTACGCTCACCTGATCAGGATTATCCACCAGAGATTGAGCGATAAACTTTACCAGTTCTCCCATCTTGCAAGCACCTCCATAATATTTTCATATATTGTTATGTGTTATGTCCAATGGGCTCTTGTTATAGCCTATGGCGTAGCTTATAGTACACCACATTTCTTTAGAAGTGCTCTTACTGTATCGGTGGGCTGGGCACCTTTCTTCAACCAGGCCTGCGCTTTTTCCACATCGATCTTGACCTCTTCCGGGTCAGAGAGCGGGTTGTAATATCCAATCTCTTCTATGAACTTGCCATCCCGCGGCGATCTGGAATCGGCCACCACCACGCGATAATGGGGCGTTTTCTTGGCACCCATTCTCTTGAGCCTTATCTTTACTGCCACGATCTCACCTCCATTTCCTGCAACCTAGAGTTCTATTTTGTCACCAGCCACCCTGTCTTGCAGGCAGCTGAATGCTCTCGATTATAACGGAAAACTCCTTCAAATGCTCAAGATCTCCCATAACAGTTCACACGCAAAAGCACACACGCAGCTTACCATATCATAGAAACGGGAACCTGAACCTTCCTCGCTTCACGGCCTTCTCTATGCTGGACACCTGCTTCATCATCTTCCTGAACTGTTCGAAGGATTTGAGCAACCTGTTCACATCCTGGATGGTGGTACCGCTGCCCATGGCAATACGCCTCTTGCGGCTGGCGTTAATGATAGACGGATTACGCCTCTCTTCAGGGGTCATGGACTGGATTATGGCTTCGGCCTTGACCAGCTCCTTTTCGTTCAGCGCACCGGCAGCTGACAGCTTTTGCACGTCAACCCCTGGCAGCATCCCTATGATATCGCTCAGAGACCCCATCTTTTTAAGCTGTTGAAGCTGATCCAGAAAGTCCTCAAGGGTGAACTGCTGCTCCCTGAGCTTTCGCTCAAGCTCTTGAGCCTTTTTCTCATCGATGGATGCTTGGGCCTTCTCTATCAGGGTGAGTATATCCCCCATTCCGAGAATGCGCGACGCCATACGATCAGGATGGAAAGGCTCCAGGTCCTCCAGCTTTTCACCGGTTCCGATGAATTTGATGGGCTTGCCTGTAACGGCCTTTATGGACAGAGCGGCACCGCCACGGGTATCTCCATCCAGCTTGGTCAGTATGACCCCATCCAGACCCAGCCTCTCATCAAAGCTTTTGGCCACATTTACAGCATCCTGTCCCGTCATGGCATCGGCCACAAGGAGTATTTCATGGGGCTTAACCTGAGACTTGAGCCTTGAGAGCTCCTCCATGAGCTCTTCATTTATGTGAAGCCTTCCTGCAGTGTCTATTATTACGATGTCCCTCTGTTCCTTTTTGGCAAACTCCAGTGCCTCACTGGCAATCTGTACCGGGTCCTTCTGGCCACGCTCAAATACCGGCACACCAACCTTTTGGCCCACTACTTGCAGCTGCTTGATGGCCGCAGGCCGATATATATCGCAGGCCACCAGCAGGGGATTTTTCCCCTGTTTTTTGAAATAACCCGCCAGCTTGCCGGCCGTTGTGGTCTTGCCCGATCCCTGCAGTCCCACCATCATTATCACGGTGGGAGGATTGGGTGCCATATTGACCTTGCTTTGGGTGCCACCCATCAATGCAGTCAGCTCTTCGTTTACTATCTTTATGACCTGCTGCCCCGGAGTTAAGCTTTGCATTATCTCCTGGCCAACAGCCCTTTCGGTAATCTTCTTCACAAGGTCCTTTACCACAACAAAGTTTACATCGGCCTCAAGAAGCGCCAACCTTACCTCGCGCATGGCCTCCTTAACGTCTTTTTCGCTCAACTTCCCCTTGCCTGTCAGCTTCTTTAACGCCGCCTGCAGCTTTCCCGTCAGCCCCTCAAACGCCATGTTCTAACCTCCCAATCCATGTATCACCCAGATCCATCAGCCTTTGCCTGATGTTCATCAGCCTTTGCTTTATCTCGCCAGGCGACTCTGCAAAGCTCTCATCCGGCAGCTTGCATATGCGCTCCAGCTCCTGTATAACGCCATTTATCCCGTCCTCAAACGCCGTCCATCGCCTGTAATAGTTTAATTTTTTATCGAGCGCGTACAGCGCCTGCTCTCCTCTTTTAATCAGGTCATAGACGCCCTGCCTGCTTATATTATGCATTTCAGCAATCTCGGCCAGAGAGAGGTCATAATTGTAATAGAGGTCAAGCACATCCCTCTGCCTGGGAGTCAACAGCCCTCCGTAAATATCCAGAAGCAGGGCTACTTCGGCTAGTTTTTCCATATATCCACCCGCTGTAAAGTATTTTTGCTTTACAGCGAAATATTATACCCTAATTTACTTCGTAAAACAAGTACTTTTTAGCATGATCATGTTAAATTCTAAGTAGTATGGTGGTATAACGGTATATATACAACACCTGCTTGGATGAAAATGCCGGATGTACCGCCAGCTCACCATACGCTGATAAAGGTGAATTACATGTTTCTAAGAAAGCATTAAAAGCACAGGAGACCCTGTCTATGCCTCGTCAAATAGAGCCTCCACAAAGGCTTGAGCATCAAAGCGCTGCAGGTCGTCCAGCCCTTCACCCACGCCTATGAACCTTATGGGGATACCCAGTTCAGACTTGATGGCTATTATGATGCCGCCCTTTGCCGTCCCATCCAGCTTGGTGAGTATGATCCCCGTCACGTCCACCTTCTCTTTGAACATCTTGGCCTGGGAGACGGCGTTTTGGCCGGTGGTGGCATCCAACACCAGAAATACCTCCTTGTGGGCCTCGGGGTACTCCCGGTCAATGATCCTGTTTATCTTCTCAAGCTCGTTCATGAGGTTCTTCTTGGTGTGCAGCCTTCCTGCAGTATCGCATATCAGCACGTCAATGCCCCTGGATTTTGCAGCCTGTACGGCGTCAAATACCACGGCAGCAGCGTCGGAACCTTCGGTATGGCGCACGAGCTGGCAGCCCACACGGTTTGCCCAGATTTCAAGCTGCTCGATGGCAGCAGCACGGAAGGTATCTCCCGCTGCCATGAGCACCCTCTTGCCCTGTTTTTGATACATATGAGCCAGCTTGCCAATGGTAGTGGTCTTACCCACCCCATTGACGCCCACTACCAGGAAAACCGCGGGATAGCTCGGATCGAACTCCTCCTGATCGCCCAGTATTGCTATAATTTCCTCCTTTAAGATATCCCGTACTCTCTGGGCCTCCCTTATCCTTTCGGCTTTGACGCGCTCTCGAATCTTCTCCATCAGCTTTGTGGTGGTGCTCACGCCCACGTCCGCCAGTATGAGCAGCTCTTCCAGTTCATCAAACAGCTCATCGTCCACCTCGTTGTGGTATTTAAACAGCTGGTCCATCTTCTCGGTTATGTTCTTTCGAGTCTTGCTCAGCCCATCTTTTAACCTGCTAAAAAAACCTTTCCTCTCCATAACGCCAACTCCCCTTTTGATATCTTGTGCAGTAAAGCATCAACTGGCTTTATCAAGCCGCACAGAAACCAGCTTGGACACCCCTTTTTCCTCCATGGCTATGCCATACAGGGCATCGGCCACTTCCATGGTAGGCCTCCTGTGAGTGATTATGATGAACTGGGTATCGCGGGAAAACTCCTTTATAAACCGCCCCAGGTTGACCAGATTGGCTTCATCCAAAGCGGTTTCAATCTCATCCAGCACGCAAAACGGTGTGGGCTTTCGCTTCAATATGGCAAAAAGTATGGCAATGGCCGTCAATGCCTTTTCTCCACCCGACAGCAGCGACAGGCTCTGCAGCTTTTTGCCGGGAGGCTGAGCTATGATGTCTATACCGCACCCGAGGACATCCGCCTGGTCCTCCAGTACCAGCTCGGCCACCCCTCCTCCAAACAGCTGTGAAAACACCTGCTGGAATTGCTGATTGATCAGCTCAAACTCTTCACGGAACTTCTGTTCCATCACCCTGGTTACGTCCTGTATGATATTGTTCAGGTTGCGCTTTGCCTCGACCAAATCGCACTTCTGCGATTCCAGAAACTCATACCTCTCTTTTATGCGCTTGTATTCATCGATAGCACTTACATTTACCTGGCCAAGGGACTGTATATTTTCCTTAATATTTTGAATCTCCTGGTTTATATTATTCAGTTTAAGGTCTTTATCCAGATAGGCAAGGGCACCGCTATAAGTGATGCCGTATTCATCCCATATGTTGTTTTGAAGGTTTTCCAGCTCTGCCTCCAGCCTGGACCGCTGCACCTCAAACCGGTGCTTTTTATCCACTATTTCCTCAACAACGCCAGAAAGCTGTTTTATATCGCCCTGCAGGCCTTCCATTCGCTTGGAGCGCTCTTCCTTTTCGCTTTCTCTCTGCTTCAACACATCGCTTAACCGTTCTATGTCCTCTTTGAGGCGCACAAGCGCTGCCGAATGCCCCTGCATTTCTTCCTGGCATCGCACCATCTGCTGCCGGTTGTTCTCCATCAACTCCCGCTTTTTTGCAATGCTCTCTTTCCTGTGGGATACATCGGCTTCAAGCTGCTTTATACGCTGCCTTAAGTTTTCCGCATTAAGTTCAAGCGCGGTTAAATCAAGCCGCGTATCGGCAATGCGCTTTTCAAGGTCCTCCTTATCCTTCATAAGCCCCTTCAGGCTGGATTCCATAGCCTCGATGACGGTGCGAACATCAGCGCTCTGACTTTCCAGCCGCTCAATCTCTTTCAGCCTGTCCTCAATGAAGGCCTGAACACGCTTTAACTCCTCCTCCAGCCCCTTGCGCTCCTCTTGCAGATGCGATATCTCCTGCTCCAGCTTCAAGGCCTCGGCGGTTGCATGCTGTAGCCTCTCTTTTTCCGCGGTTTTTGCCAGCTCCAGCCGATGAACCTCTTTATCCAGCTGGCCCAGCTGCTTCTCCAGCTCAGCATACTGCTGCTCGAGCATACCCAGCCTGCTTTGCCCATCAACTATGCTGGCTTCTTCCCGCTCAATCGCCTCCTTGAGCTCGGCGATCTCCCTCTTTCGGCTCAATAAGCCGGTACTCCTGGTACCGCTGCTTCCCCCGGTTATGGATCCGCCGGGATGTATTATATCCCCCTCGAGCGTCACTATCCTGAAGGAATAGGAATACTTTCTGGCCATGGAGATGGCCTGAGCCAGCGTTTCGGTGACCACCACCCTGCCCAGGAGATTCTCAACCACCCTCGAGTATTTGGGGTCAAACTTCACCAGCTGTGAGGCTATGCCTATGCATCCATCAAGCTCAAGGGCTGCCCTTTCATGCTCGTTCAAACTTCTGGGCTGAATAGAGGTCAGCGGCAGGAATGTGGCGCGGCCATAGCCATTTCTTCGCAAAAACTCTATTATGTACCGGGCATCCTCTTCGGTCTCGGTCACTATGTGCTGAAGGCTGCTTCCCAGCGCCGTTTCAATGGCCAGCTCATACTCCTCGGGTACTTCTATAAGGTCGGCCACTACCCCGCACAGCCGTTCAGCCAGAGCCTTATCCTGCCTGCATGCCTCAAAGATCTTTCGTACGCTCCTGCTGAATCCTTCATGGGCCTGGTCCATGTCCTTCAGCAGGTGAAATCTGGATTTCATACCTTCCAGATTTTGCTTTCGTATCTGAAGAAGGTTACGTTGTTCAGCAATATCGGCCTTCATCTCATTTATGAGCCCTTTCGCTTCTTCCCTGCGCTGCAGCACATCATGGCTCTTTGATATGATGGCGTCAAGCCTTTCCCTAATCCGCCTTTGGTTTTCCATCAGCGCGTCTTTCTGCTGCAGTTTGAAACGTATCAGTTGCTCCGCGCTGTTATACCTCTCCTCCAGATTTTCCTTCAGGGTGCGGTACCTGGTGACGCTGTTCTTGCACTCTGCCAGCCTGTCCAGCACTTGCGCAACATCGCCGCGTCGAGCATCCAGCTGCTGCTGTTTTGAGAGCAGCTCTTCCTGAAGATGCGTCAACTCTGAAGTCAACCTCTCAAGATAGCGCTTTTTCTCCTCAACCGACCTTTCCAGATCTGCAAGCTGCTTAATGCAGGCATCCTTCTCGCAAGCGCTGTGGGTTATATAGAGGCTTTGTTGCTCTATCTCGGCCTGAAGCCTCTCGTTGTCCTTCTCATGCTGGCCTATCCTCTCCTCCAGCAACCGAATATGGCTTTTGACCTTTTCAACCTCCTGAATAAGGGCATACCGCTGGTCCACCAGCTGCTCTATCTCTTTTTGCGCCCTTTCCATTTCTTGCTGCAGCATCAGCCTTTCCTTCTCCGCCTGCTCCAGCCGCTGCCTGTGAGAGGCCATGTCGTTATCCAGCAGCTGAATCTGGGTATCAACTTCGTTTATCCTGGCCATATACCTGTCATATTGGTGGATGAACCTGTTGATCTCCAGAAACTTGAGCCGTTCCCGCAGTTTCAAATACTGTTGCGCCACCCGGCTCTGGGCTTCCAGAGGCTCCAACTGCTGGCGCAGCTCGGCAAGTATGTCTTCTATGCGAACTATGTTTTCCTCCGTCTTCTCAAGCTTCCTTTGTGCCTCTTCCTTGCGCAGCTTGTACTTCATTATGCCGGCAGCTTCTTCGAAAATGCCGCGCCGGTTTTCGGCGTGCATGCTGAGGATCTCCTCAACCCTGCCCTGGCCTATTATGGAATATCCCTCTTTGCCTATGCCGGTATCCACAAACAGTTCAACTATATCTTTTAAACGGCATGGCGTGCGATTTATATAATACTCGCTTTCGCCCGAACGGAAAACCCGGCGGGTTATCGACACCTCAGAGTACTCGGTGGGCAACGCGCCATCCGAATTGTCCAGTACAAGAGTCACCTCCGCAAACCCCAGGGGCTTTCTGGTCTGGGACCCCGAAAATATGACGTCCTCCATCTTGCCACCGCGCAAGGATTTGGCGCTTTGCTCGCCTAGAACCCAGCGTATGGCATCGGCTATGTTGCTCTTCCCGCTGCCATTTGGACCCACGATGGCAGTTATGCCTTTATCAAATTCTATGCACACCCTGTCGGCAAAGGATTTAAACCCATATATTTCTAAACGTTTCAGGTACAAAACCTCACACCTCTTTACTTTCCCATGTCTTCCAAGGCTTTTTGGGCAGCGTGCTGCTCGGCTTCCTTCTTGCTCCTGCCTATACCTTCTCCCAGCAGCTTATCGCCATGATACACCCTCGCAATGAATATCTTCTGGTGGTCAGGACCTAAATCTCCCACAATCCTGTACTCGATGGCCTCATCGGATTGACTCTGCAGAATCTCCTGCAGGTCGGTCTTGTAGTCCCTGAGCCCCTTACCGCTTAAGACATCTGAAACAAACCCTGATAGGCTTTTCAGCACAAATTCCCTGGCGCGCTCCAATCCTCCGTCCAAAAAAATCGCGGCTATGGTGGACTCAAAAGCGTCTGCCAGTATGGAAGCCCTGTCTCGTCCTCCTGTGTGCTCTTCTCCCCTTCCAAGCAGCAGTTGCTGCCCCAAACCAATGCGCCTGGCGGCTTCAGCCAAGCACACCTCCGACACCACAAATGCCTTTATCTTTGTCAGGCTGCCTTCTGGAAGATCAGGAAAATTCTTGTACAGATACTCGCTTATCACCAAGCTCAATACCGAATCGCCTAGGAACTCGAGCCTTTCGTTATGCTGCATTCCCCCTCCTCGCTCATTGGCATACGAGCTGTGGGTCAATGCAGTATTGAGCAGCTCTATATTTTCAAATCTATATCCCAGGACACTCTCAAACTCCCGCAACTGGCGTTCCCTGTTCTCGGATAACATACCCTTCTCCTCTCAATGTCAAATAAAAACCAGCCGGTTCCTATGCTAGATTATATTGTCAGTGCAGAGTTTGTCAAGCAAAAAAATAGAGCCAGAAGGCTCTATTCTATGGGTGAATGGAAATCTATTTTAGCTTGAGCTATCCTCGATATCTCTTCATCAAGATGCAGGCGTTGTGCCCGCCAAAGCCAAATGAATTGGACATGGCGTACTCGATCTCCCAGGGCCGTCCATGGTTTGGAACATAGTCCAAATCGCAATCGGGATCAGGATTGGTATAGTTGATGGTTGGCGGAACAAACTGCTCTACGATAGATTTTACCAGTGCCACGGCTTCCACACCGCCCGCTGCTCCCAGAAGATGGCCGGTCATGGATTTGGTGGAGCTTACCGCCAGCCTGTAAGCATGCCGGCCAAACACCCGCTTTATGGCCATGGTCTCAAACTTGTCGTTGTAAGGCGTTGAAGTACCATGGGCGTTTATATAGCTCACTTCTTCCGGTGATACACCGGCACTATCCAGCGCCAGCTTCATAGCCCTGGCAGCTCCTTCGCCTTCCGGCGCCGGTGCCGTTATATGGTATGCATCATCGGTAGAGCCGTATCCCACCACCTCAGCCAAAACCTTGGCTCCCCTTTTCAATGCGTGCTCCAGGCTCTCCAAAATCAGTATACCTGCGCCCTCGCCCATCACAAACCCGTCTCTATCCCTGTCAAAGGGACGACAGGCAGCCTTTGGATCGTCATTTCTGGTGGACAGCGCCTTCATCGAACAGAAACCAGCCAAAGCAATTTTGGTAATAGGAGCTTCGCTTCCTCCTGTGATCACAACATCGGCCTGACCATGGCGTATGGCATTAAAGGCTTCGCCAATGGCATGTGTCCCCGAAGCACATGCGGTTACCACCGTGCAGTTAATGCCCTTGGCTCCCACCATGATTGCCAGCTGGCCAGCCGCCATATTGGCTATCATCATAGGCACCAGGAACGGGCTTATTCTACCCGGCCCTTTTTGCATCAGCACCCCGAACTGTTCTTCCAGGGTCTGAATGCCCCCAATGCCGGTACCCAGTATAATCCCAAACCGCTCCTTATCGATTTTATCTAAATTGAGCTGAGCATCCTGGATGGCCATAAAAGCGGCCGCCACCGCAAACTGGGTAAATCTATCCATACGCTTAGCTTCTTTTTTATCCATATAATCTTCCGGCTTAAAGCCCTTTACAGTGGCAGCTATCTGCGTCGGAAACTCGCTCACATCAAATTCCGTGATTCTGTCAACGCCGCTCTGTCCATTGCAAAGAGCCGTCCAGAAATCCTCAACCGTATTGCCAACCGGGGAAATAACTCCCAAACCGGTTACTACAACCCTGTTCACACACACACCTCCTGAAATCTCGCAAAAGTCAAATTGGTCTATTAATTAAAAGCTTTGGCTCATATCCCTTTACAAGAAATTAAGTTGGCTCCAAACTTGAATGCTTTCGATAACCCATCACATAATTCCAAGGATGTTTATTATAAAAATAATGAGTCCAGATGAGGCTTCAGATATTAAATTGGGGTTCCCCACAAAGAGGGGAACCCTCTTAATTGTTACTCTTTTGAATGAGCCTTGATGTACTCCACCACATCCCCCACCGTGGAGATCTTTTCGGCATCCTCGTCAGGAATCTCCATATCAAACTCTTCTTCCAGAGCCATGATGAGCTCTACGATGTCCAGAGAATCGGCCCCGAGGTCATCGATAAACTTGGAGTCCAAAGTGACCTCCTCAGCATCAACTCCCAGCTGCTCTACAATTATGTCCCTTACCTTTTCAAAAATCATCCTTTTCACCTCCCTTCAATGCTTGAACTTTGTACCACTTTTACAGCATCCACAGCTATAACCACTGGCAGTTCAATCTGTGCTTTTACCAATTGTTTACTGCAGGCAATGACATCACTCGAACCATTCATGCTATGATTGCTTTTAATACCAATCATATTACATTATCATTCCACCGTCAACATGTATTACCTGCCCCGTAATATACTGACTCTTATCGGATGCCAAAAACCCTACCACATAGGCCACATCCATGGGATCGCCGTATCTTCCCAAAGGTATTTGCTTGAGCATCTCCTGCCTTATAGACTCCGGCAGCGCGGCGGTCATATCGGTTTCTATAAACCCTGGTGCCACGACGTTTACCTGTATGTTGCGCGGCGCCAGCTCCCGCGCTATTGCCTTTGAAAAGCCTATAACTCCTGCTTTGGCCGCAGCATAATTGGACTGCCCTGCATTACCCGCCACGCCCACCACAGAGGATATGTTTATTATCTTGCCCCTTCGCTTTTTTATCATAATCTTGGCCGCGGCTTTGGAGCAATTGTACACCCCTTTCAGGTTGGTATCCAGCACGGCATCCCAGTCCTCCTGTTTCATCCTGATGAGCAGCGCATCGCGGGTGATCCCGGCATTGTTGACCAGTATATGCAAATCCCCGAACTCATTCAGCACCTTCTCAAACATAGCCTCTACTTCCTGTAGATTTGACACATCGGCCTTCACCGCAATAGCCCTGCCACCTTTCTCTTTTATAGCCTCAACCACTTCAATTGCGCGCTGCTCGGAGCTTGAATAGTTGACAGCCACCTGTGCCCCCAGCTCAGCCAGGTATACGGCAATCGCCCTGCCTATGCCCCGTGAAGCTCCGGTTACAAGGGCCGTTCTGCCTTCTAGCTCCATCACATCGTCCCTCCCAGTTCTTTTAAGGTGCTCTCAAGCGACTTTAAGTCCTCCACATTGTATCCCTTTACCTTTACCTCGCTGGATATCTTTTTCAAAAAGCCGGTGAGAACTTTACCTGGCCCTACCTCAACGAACACCTCAATCCCTTGCTTTATCATGTACCGGATGCTGTCCTCCCACCGTACAGGGCTGCTGACCTGCTGCACCAGTAGCTTCCGTATATGCGCCGCATCCCGCACAGGAAGGGCCTCTACATTGGACACCACCGGAATCTCTGGGTCTTTGATGTGTATCTTGTCAAGCTCTTTTTCTAGGGCTTCCCCTGCCGGCTTGAGCAGTGAGCAATGGAATGGCGCGCTGACCGCTAACGGTACCGTTCGCTTTGCGCCCATCTCCTTGGCTATGGCACAGGCCTTCTCCACGGCAGCTACGTGTCCTGATATCACGATCTGGCCAGGGCAATTATAGTTTGCCGGCTCCACAACCCCCGCATCCGAAGCAAGCCTGCAACACTCCTCCACCTTTTCACGCTCAAGGCCCAGCACGGCAGCCATCATTCCTTGACCCAAGGGAACCGCCTGCTGCATGAACTGTCCTCTCTTCATGACCAATGGGAGCGCGTCTTCAAAGGATATCGAATTTGCCGCCACCAAAGCTGCGTATTCGCCCAGGCTCAGCCCGGCAACCATATCAGGATAAATGCCGTGTTTTTCAAGTACCATCATGGCAGCCACGCTCACCAGGAGTATTGCCGGCTGGGTATTCTCTGTCTTCTTGAGCTCGTCTTCGGGGCCTTCGAAGCATATGCTGGTAATATTCCTGCCCAGTATCTCATCGGCCTTTTCAAACAGTTCCTTGACCTCATGGTAGTTGTCATACAGCTCCCTGCCCATGCCCACATACTGGGCTCCCTGACCTGGGAATACAAAGGCAATTTTATTTTTCATATGAAACCTCCTCTTTCTTATATGCCGCAATCTTCATGTTAACTATTTATGTATTAACGCCCATTAAAATCTCAACTACAGATTTTCTCAACCATTTTTATCAACTGCTTTGCATCCTTTGCCGTAGCTTTCACCGCTATAGGCCTGTTAAAAAAACACGGCAACTTGGCCAACTCAATTCAGAACAATTCCTCGGGGCTTTAGACCGCCCATCTCATGGCACACGCAGCCCAGGTAAGGCCGCCGCCAAAACCTACCATGACTATGTTGTCACCCTTTTTAATAAGCCCCGATCGTACCGCCTCATCCAGCGCCACAGGTATGGAAGCCGCCGACATGTTGCCGTAACGGTCCAGGTTGACGTATACCTTATCCTCAGGAAGCTCGAGCCGCTTTCTCGCCGCCTCTATAATCCTTATATTGGCCTGATGGGGAATCAAGAAATCCACTTCTTCTTTGGTGAGGCCGGCTCTCTTTACAGCCTCTTCAGCCATGGAGGCCATGATGCGCACGGCAAACTTGAAAACCTCGCTCCCTTCCATGTGGATATAATGCAGCTGCTTTTCGACAGTCTCAAAAGAAGCCGGCCGCCTTGAACCTCCCGCCTCCAGCATGAGAAGGCTGGCACCGGTACCATCGGCCCCCAGAATCTGTGAGAGAAAGCCATAGCCCTCCTCCACTCGGCTTACTATAACCGCTCCTGCACCATCGCCGAAAAGGACGCAGGTGTTGCGGTCCTTCCAGTTGACGAACTTGCTCAAGCATTCGGCGCCGATCACCATCACATTGCGGCAAAGCCCGGTGGCTATGAACTGGTTGGCCACAACTATTCCGTATAAAAAGCCCGAACATGCAGCTTCCAGGTCAAAAGCCGAAGCATTCACTGCGCCTATATTTTTTTGAACCAGGCAGGCAGTTGATGGGAAATGCATGTCAGGGGTGACGGTTGCAACTATGATCATGTCGATATCCTGCGCTGTGAGGCGTGCGCTCTCGAGCGCCCTCTGCGCAGCTATGGTAGCCAGGTCAGATGTGGCAGTATCCTTATCGGCAATGCGCCTCTCCCGAATACCGGTCCTGGTTACAATCCATTCATCAGAGGTGTCAACTATCTTTTCCAGGTCATGATTAGTTATGACCTTTTCTGGCACATAACTTCCAGTGGCGATTATGCCGCCATGAAATAACTTTGCCATACTAGACCTCCTCAGACGATCTCACGTAATCGGTAATGGTCTCCAGCACGTTGTTTTGAATGAACAGCATGGCCTGGCGCACCGCATTCTTAATTGCCCTTGCATCCGAGCTGCCATGAGCCTTTATAATCCCGCCTTTTACACCCAGAAGAGGAGCACCGCCATGCTCGGCATAATCCATCCTTTTTTTGATCCTCTTAAACCCGGGTTTGAGCAGCAGAGCCCCCATCTTTGTCACGGCGTTTTTTGTGAGCTCTTCCTTCAGCATTTGAAACAGGCCCAAGGCCACGCCTTCGGTAAGCTTCAATATGACGTTGCCCACAAACCCGTCGCATACCAGGACATCCACCACGCCTTCCAGCATATCCCTCGGTTCGACATTGCCAACAAAATTGATTGACTTCTCGGCCTTAAGCAGCCTATAAGCCTCTTTGGTCAGCTCATTGCCCTTGGTTTCCTCCTGCCCTATGTTGACCAGCCCTACCGTGGGATTTTTATAGCCCATCACCTTTTCCATATATATGGAACCCATCACGGCGAACTGTACGAGGTTTTGAGGCTTGCACTCGGCATTGGCCCCCGCATCTATGAGCAGTGTGCTTCCCTTCAAATTGGGTATCATTGGCGCAAGGGCAGGCCGATCAATCCCTTTTATCCTGCCAACTTTAAGGAGCCCACCGGCCATCAAAGCCCCCGTGTTCCCGGCCGACACAAACACGGCTTTGGGGTCCTGTTTGAGCAGCTCAAGTCCCTTTACCATTGACGAATCCTTCTTCGCCCTTATAGCGGCCACCGGAGCATCATCGGCCTCGACGACTTCCGGGGCATGAACCACTGTAAATTTGCCTTCCGGCGCATTCCGCTTTTTTAATTCCCCCCATACGACATCCTCTTTTCCCACAAGGGTGAGAGAAATACCGTATTCACGCGCCGCATCGATACACCCCTGTACAATCTCGCCCGGAGCGTTGTCTCCCCCCATGGCATCCACGATTATGTTCATAATATAAACCCTCCTGTAAACTCCTATTGATCATCATCTATTGAAACCAGTATAAATTTCCCTCTGAAGGCTTCTTGATGGTTTACCTTTGTCTTTACCCACACGAAATACTTGTTACCTCTGCGCCTTACCACTTCCGCTTTGGCAACCAGCTTATCGCCCAGGTAAACCGGCGTCTTATACTTTATGTTGGCTACGCCTATCAAAGCCACTTTGGCATCAATCACCGCAATGGCCAGGGACTCAGCCTGGGCATAGATGTAATGCCCTCGCACTATCTTGGTCTTTTGAAATACCATATCCTCAGTCGGGGTTAATATTGAAATGCCGCTTTTGCCCAGCTCCAGTTCAATCAGCTCTCCCACGATCTCCTGACCGCCGATGGCGCGAATCTTTTCGTAATTCCGCTCTGCAACGCTTTTGATCCTCTCACGAAGCTCGGGAATCCCCAACTCAAGCCTATCTAGACGAATGGTCTGTACGCTTACGTGAAAGATATCGCTAAGCTCCTCGTCAGTTAAAAAGGGATCAGCCTTAAGGCGCTCCATCAGCGCCCTTTGCCTGGCCTTTTTAGGGAGGTTCAACCGCGCCATCTATAAATCACCTCAAAGTATATTTTGGGTTCATTAGCTAATATTAATACCAGGTACTAAAAGTAGTATACAAAAATTTTTGGTAGAATGCAATAGTTTTTTGATACGAGTGTTATTTTCTAAATTGCAATATTAAATGCAACACTTTTTAAGAAAAAGTATGATATAGATATCCAAATTTTTACTCTTATACGAACTATAAAACCTTACATTGTCAAGGGAACGGTGGAGATTTTCGAGTGTAAGCGAGAAAATACTACCCGACCTTGACAACCTACGCAAATAATATAATTGTCCCTAGGCCTTTTGGCATGCCTGGCCAAAAGGCCTTAACTATACACTATCATTTACATTCTTCTCTTTAAATATCTGCTGTATTAGCTTGCCTGGACATACTGTTCCTCTAGCACTTTGCCTTTTCCCTCGCATATCTTCAATAGCTCCTTGTAAAAACATTCCTCTGCTGTACTATAGTTCAGTACCTTCCTGGGATATTGGTTCATCCATCTTTCTATCTCCTTCACCTCTGATAACGGTACATCTTTTATCGCTTTGCCTTTGGGAATAAAACGCCTTATAATCCCGTTTTGCCTTTCATTGCTTGTTCTTTCCCACGATGAGTAAGGATGGACAAAATATGCTTCGCCCTTTTGACTTCTCCCCGCCCTGGAAGGGGCGAGGATTCTTGACAGCTCCGAATTTCAGGCCGTCTTCCCTATTGGGTGGATATTCCACTCAATAGGGCAACACAGGTGTGGTGTGTACCTCACACCTGTGGGGCAAGCCAATAGCCCTACTACCAGGCTTAAAGAGCCTGTATACTTTCTGTATATGTTTATCGCTCCCACTCCATCCCTGTGATATCTAAAACCACAGCTTTTGCATTCATAGTTCCTGTTTTCTGGCTTGTTTTTGCTACCACACACAGGACAACTCTGTGATGTCCCATTTTCTTTTATAAATTTGACTTCTATCCCCACAAACTCGGCTTTCTCTTCTATCCTTCTTGCTACTCTTCTAAACATCCATTGATGGATTTTTTGATTCGGTACTTTCCCATGTCTTGCCCCATTCCTTATACCCTTCAAATCACCTAATACAATTGTCCCTATACCATTTTTAATACAATACCCCACCAAATAAGATGTGTATTTTTCCAACACATCTCTAATTTGATTGTTAACTCTTCTCAATACTTCCCTCTTTGCTCTCAAAAGCTCTTTGAATTTTCTTGAATCTTTCTGACACTTAGATAGTTTTTGCTGAAATTCTCCAAGTTTTTTATTGCGGTATCTTATCTTTGAGTTCAGAATACCACCATTATAGATTAAAACTTCTCTGCCATCAAAACAAACCATCGGATGTATTACTCCAAGATCTATTGCCATCACTCCTGCGGTATTCTCAATTTTTCCTTCTTCTACTTCAACCACAATGTGAAGATAATATTTCTTCTTGTCTTGATGGAAAATCAGCTCTGCATACTTGGGAGCACCTTTTAAACAACACCCTTTTATAACCATTGGTGCTTGTTCCTTCCCATTTGACAAAATCAAGTCTCCATCTTTAAAATGAATTGCGCTTTTCTTAAAAACCACTTTATTATACTTCTTGTTCCTGAATGGTGGTCTTATCTTGGATGTATCTTGGCCTTTCTCCTTTGCCTTTTGTAATCTTTTCAGATATGCCTGATATGCAGTCCAAAACTGCTGGTATGCTGCCTGTTTGCTTTGACTGTGAAGTTTAAAACTCTTTTGATGCAGCCACCATTCCATATACTGGTCAAATGTCTTTCTCGAAACATTTATCCCTTTTGTTTGTATCCTTTTAAAAAAATTTACTGCTTTAGAGTAGATTTTACCAGATACCATTGAAATTTCTCTCGCTAAACCTTGATATTCTTCTGGAACTGACAAAATATATGTCTTATCCATCCTTTTCTACCTTCTTCCATTGGCTCTCTATATACTTCTTGATGGTTTCGGCAGATACATTACCTGCAGTTGCCACAAAGTATGCTCTTGTCCAGACAGAATCTCTTTGTTTGTACTGAGGAAACTTTTGTCCTATCTTCCTGCCAGTAGCGCCCTTTATAACATTAATAAGTTCGCTTGGAGAATACCTTGGAAGTGCAGAAATAAATAGATGAATATGGTCAGGCATTATTTCAAGTGCTAAAATATCAAACTTGTATGTCTTGGATAGTTCCCTGATTGTTTCTTCAACTGTATTTTTTACTTCAGGGTCTTTTAAAAAGTCTTTTCTGTACTTTGGTATCCAAACAAAGTGGTAGTTGATTAGGAATTTAGCATGTCGTGTGGATTTGTAGGTATTCATTCTAAACCAACCTTCTTAATTCCAAGATTTGGTTTAATTATATCATACTTGGTTCTCAGTTTCAACCCTTGCATTCATCCCCGCCCTACAAGGACGAGGCTTTCTGCAGAATTCTTGTAAAATAAATATAATGGATAAATAGGATGCCTTTAATGAACTTATTTCCATAACTTTTACAGCATAAAGAGAGGGAAGAAGGTCTATGAAAAAATTAGTAAAATGTTTATTAATAAGCCTCTTAATTATATCTACTTTAGGCTCAGGATGTAAAACAGTAAAAGAGAAAAACCCTGATTATGGCACACAACCTGCTAGTTATAATATAAATGAAATTGATGAATTCTTGCTCGAAACAGGCATGCCATTAGATATGGTTAAAGCCTTAGATGAGCAGCTTAAAACTTATATATACGAAACCATTGATACTACGAAAAATTTAATTTTTAGCGGATATAATGAGGAAACAATTACTTTCCCGAATACAGATGACGGTGATATAAGTCCAAATGCTATACCACATTCTGAATTATCCTTGACGGTTACATCATTCAAAGATAGTAGTGGAGTATATCATATATATCCAACATTCGAATGGAAAGTTCCAAACAAGGTAGCTAACGATACTTTTGCTTTTGTATTACCTGAAGGATGGTATTTAGTGCCAAGCAAATACAATTTAAGAATGTGGTATAAAGTTAGTCCAGGTGATGCTTGGGAGATGACAGAAGATTTATCAAGACCTTCTACTGCAACTTTGTATGGATATGGATGGAACATACCAAAATACTATTATGATGGATATGGATGGGAAACAACAAAATATTATGCCAGAAAAGCTTTCGTAAAAGGACATGCATATTTTAATGCAAAACCA
Source organism: Caldicoprobacter oshimai DSM 21659 (assembly GCA_000526435.1). Lineage (GTDB taxonomy): Bacteria > Bacillota > Clostridia > Caldicoprobacterales > Caldicoprobacteraceae > Caldicoprobacter > Caldicoprobacter oshimai. The sequence continues at coordinate 23,617 of JAGB01000001.1, read as the reverse complement.
ACAACACCCACTCCTGATAAAAGAATATGTGTATCATATGCAGACGATACTTCATCTAGATTAAATTTATCCTATTCTTTAACCTATAAAGCATTATTTATAACTCTTCATCCCGCTTCAGATGATAGTGTCAGATTTAGCTTTAAGTTATTAGAATTTTAAATTTGTGACGTCCTCCCCTCAATAAATTGAGGGGCATCCTCAAGCGGATGTACGCAAAAGTTTATCCTTGCGCTTCGGTTCAGTGACACCGTGCCACCCCAATAAGAACGACACAGCCACGGGCCGCGCCACTCGGCCACTACTCCCCTTCACGGGAGATACCTTATACGCTCTCTCGTAAATATTCAGGGCACCATTTACATCCGCCTGTGCCTTCCAACCGCAAGAACATACATACAACCCTCGGTGTCTCCTGTTGGAAGCCATAATTTCCCCACAGGCGTGACAGGTAATAGACGTACTTCCTTCATCTACATTATCAAGTACCAGAATCCCCGCAAGCTCACCCTTATACTTGAGCATATTAATCAACTTACGATATGGCCAAACGTGCAGACGCTGGTTTAACTGTTCTCCATAGTCAATGTTCTCTCGGATTCCATTAAGATTCCCTATTACTATTTCTTTCACACCACGCCTCACACACTCCTCTATAAAGTGAGATGTAGTTATGTGTAACAAGTGTTCTATCTGTTTCTTCTCACGGTGTGCTATCTGTTTCCATCTACGGGAATTCTGTTTGAGGTTGGCTCGCACCTTCTGCCAGTACCGCCTTATACATTTGATAAACCTGCCAGAATAGAGTATTACACTACCATCATCAAAGGCACAGGCCATGAGTATAGTTTCGCCAAGGTCTACCGCCGCTTTCCCCGCCCCACTGTTCTCACAAGCCTTAACTTCCACCACCAGACGGGCTTCTACTCGCCCGGAAAACTTATCGTAGGCGATGGAAAGTTCCCGCACCCGCTCATATTCAATATCAGGACGGTGAGATATGCGAAAAGAGACCTGTTTCACGCCGTCTCCCCGGCTGGTGCCCAGACTCAATGTGACTTTGTCCCCTTCTACTTTGAAGCCGCTCTGCACGTACTTGAGCGGTGAAAGATAGCCCTTACGGCGGAAACCGGGAGCCTTATGCTGTACAAGCCCCTTTTTCTTTAGTGTGAAGAAAGACTTATATGCTTCTCGCACTTCATCTCTCGTAAGCTGCACGGACATTGAATAATAGCCCTTAGCCCTGGGAAGCTCTTTTAAGATGCGGTTGAGGTTCTTCCGAGAAATATTTACCTTCCCTGTTTCTTCGTATTCTTTTCGTAGATGCCACAGAAGGCCGTTGTATACCTTAGCGGCACACCACATGGCGTCTTTGAGGATAGCTTCAGTCTGAGAATCTGCATGGATTTGCGCCTTGAGAGTAATTAGAGGCACTCATTCTCCTCTTTCTCTTGTTTTCTGGGCTTCGATGTACCGCTGTTCCAGTGGATTTCCACGTTTCTCTCTTCATACCATTATGGTATCACATAGGTAAGATGATGTAAACAACAGGGCGAGGGAGTCCGTGTATCCCCTCAATAAATTGAGGGGGATTACTGCCCCCTCGCACTCCCCCCATTTTCTAAACTGACGCACAAATCGTAAATATAATGTAAGTGTTGATACTGTTTATAACGTTTATAGTAAGAGATCCCTGACTGACAATGATGCCTACCATCAGGTCAATACGGACAAGCCTCAGCGGTGGACCCAATAATATCATCACTAACACCACCGTACGTATTGCTCAGCATACCCCCAATTCATTCAGACTATTACTACCAAGTTAGTTATCACCCTTTTTCAACTTATCGATTCCTTACCTCATTTTTCAAACTCGTCAAGCAGCTTTTCAAATACATCCAGCGCGTCGTCAATAGGCTTTGGAACCGTGAGGTCCACACCGGCTTTTTTCAAGATGTTCAGAGGATAATCAGAACTTCCGCTCTTTAGGAACTCCTTGTACCTCTCTACGGCCGCCTCGCCTTCATTCATTATCATCTGCGAAATGGCTATCGCGGCCGAAAAACCGGTCGCGTACTTATATACGTAAAAGTTCCTGTAGAAATGAGGAATCCTGGCCCATTCGTAGCTTATGCCCTCATCCACTACGATTTCATCGCCGTAATACAGCTTATTCAGCTCATAATACTTTTTGCTGAGCGCCTCAGCCGTGAGTGCTTCCCCTCTTTCGGCCATCTCATGGATTATCTTTTCGAATTCGGCAAACATCACCTGTCTGAACACAGTGGTCCTGAATTCTTCAAGGAAGTGATTCAACAGGTATAGCTTCTCCTTCTCATCGCTGGTATTCTTCAAAAGATAGTCTATGAGTATGGCCTCATTGCAGGTGGAAGCAACCTCGGCCAGGATAATCCTATAATCCGCGTACACATAAGGCTGTGCCGAATTTGAATAGTAAGTGTGAAGGGCGTGCCCCATCTCGTGGGCAATGGTGAATACGTCATTGAGATTGCCCTGGAAATTCAGTAGCACATAAGGATGTACTCCATATGCTCCCCATGAATAAGCCCCCGACGTCTTTCCTCTGTTTTCATAAACATCAATCCAACGAGAAGAGAAGCCCTCTTTGAGCAGGCTTATGTACTCATCCCCCAATGGTTTTAAACCTTCCAGCACCAGGTCCACCGCTTCCTCGTAAGTAAACCTCCTGTCATACTCCTGTATCAGTGGAACATAGAGGTCGTACATGTGCATCTCGTCCAGCCCCAAAAGCCGCTTCTTTATGCCGACATACCTGTGCAGCGCTTCCAGCCTCTTGTGCACCGTGTCTATGAGGTTATCATACACGCTGACATCCACGTTGTCGTCAAACAGGGAAGCCTCCAGCGACGAATTGTATTTCCTGATGCTGGCATAAAAGACATCCTTTTTGACGTTGCCTGCCATGGTGGCGGCAAAAGTGTTTATGTATTTTTTGTAAGTATCGTACATGGCGTTGAATGCTGATCTTCTCACATCCCTGTTGCCGCTCTGCATAAAGCTTATGAAGTTGCCGTGGGTGAGCTCCACCTCATTGCCCTGCTCATCCTTGATAGATGGGAACCTCAAATCGGCGTTGTTTAACATGGTGTATATGTTGGAAATTGATTGGGCCATCGTTTGGGTCTCGGCCAGTATCCTTTCCTCTTCCGGTGAAAGGACATGGGACTTATATCTCAGCAGGTTATCCAAGTACTGCCGATAAACCTTTAGCTCCTCCAGCTTTTCAATCATAGCCCTCAGTTTGCCCTCATCTATGGACAAAATCTCGGGTGCTATAAAGGATGTGGCGCTGGAAGCTTCGATGCTAAGCTGCATTGCCCTGTCGGTCAAAGCCTGATACCTGGGATTGGTGTTATCCTCATCCCTTCGCATCCGGGCATATGCAAATATCTTTTCAATTTTCATGCCTATCTGGTCGTTCAACTTCAGCACTTTAAGCAGATTCTCAGCGGTATTTATCTTGCCTTTAAAACCGGCAATCTCCTCAAGCAGCTGCTTTGTGCTCTTATAATCTTCCTCCCACAGCTCCTCGTTCTCATATATGTCCTCCAGCCTCCATTTATACTTCTCATCGATCTCGTTTCTGTTTCTCAAGGTCTCCACCTATATACCCCTCCATCTTAGTCTATTTTTTAACACCTGAGGATATTATAGCATACAATGGCTATACTATGCTAGAAAAACAGCAGCTGCTCAGATGGCATCAGTACCAAAGAACAACAGCTGTCCAAAGGAAATATTACAACTAGGAGCAGAAAAATATTACTCCCAAACAAAAAACATCACTAGAACCAAACAACACCAGAAATATTGGCAACAAATAATAGAAGGCGTTTCTAAGTAAGCAATTTTTAGCGCCAAAAACAGAAGAACTGCCCTTACTGCTGGGCAGATCCTTCTTCGACGTCAATAACCTGTCTGCGCTTGTAATACCCACAATGCCTGCAGGCCCTATGCGAGAGCTTAGCTTCTCCGCACTGTGGACACGTCACAATGCTGGGCAATGTAACTTTCCAGTGAGCCCTCCTCTTGTCCCTTCTTGCTCTCGAGGTCTTTCTCTTAGGTACAGCCATCCTTACACCTCCTCACCATTGGCAAATAGTGCTTTTTTCAGAGCCAGAAGGCGCGGATCTACCACGCGTTCTTCTTGATGCTCTACATTCTCTTCACACTGACACTGCTCTATATTTAAATCACGACCACAATATGGACATAATCCCTTGCATTCCTCACTGCATTGCCTGCGCATGGGCAATTCAAGCAGCAAGAATTCAAGGATTATATCCTTCAAGTCCACTACCTCGCCCTCATAAAGAAAAATATCCGGGTCCTCTGGGTCACCCACCTTGCTCAACCTGGCAGTAAAACTAAACTCCAATTCTTTGTCGTAGCGTTTGGTGCACCTGGCACACTGCAGCGACAACTTAGCCACGGCGTCGGCATCGAGCACCAGCAACTTGCCGGTATTCGTTATGTGGCCTGATACGCTAACCGGCCCCAACAAGCCTATCCTTTCTCCCTGATATATGATATCTTCCAGGGGTTGGCTCCCGCTAAATTCTTTTGAGGAGCCTTTTTCCTTCAGAATATCCGATACGTCGATAACCAATTTTATCACCCCATTTACAATCGACTCTTATTATATAGATACATTACAGCTTTTGTCAAGTGCTCATTTTAGATAACACTTTCAACCTTGCAAAGCTCTAAGCCGCCATATACGATTTAGCTTCCCGCTGCTTCTTTATAAATATTTTGACCAAATAAGAGCAGATACTTGCAGTATTTGGATCATTTCTTCCTCAATAGCGTCAAAACAATAACTTCCGGACGGTTGAAAAGCCTTTGGGGAATAATACTATTTCCAAGTCCCCGGCTGACAATCATAGTGCTGTTTCCTCTTTTATATTCTCCAGATGTATATTCTGGAAACAACCCTTGATTGGGGGCAACCAATCCTCCTATAAAGGGAAGCCTCACCTGTCCGCCGTGAGCATGTCCGGATAGAACCAAATCAAATCCATAGCTGCTGTATAGAGGAAACAGCTCAGGCCTATGGGCTAAGAGAATTTTAAACGCATCAAATTTTTTAATTCTTTTTAATGCCTGTATAATTTTTTTCTCGGTCGTCATTGCTTCTCCATATATTGCCTGTGATGCAGGGTCATCTATCCCTATAATATAGATCTCATCTCCACCCTTCGTTATTCTGGCATATGTATTTCGCAAAACATGGATACCGTTTTCGTTTAACGCTTTTTCCAGAGCATTAAACTCACCTGACCACCATTCATGGTTGCCAGTCACGAAATACGTTGGAGCAATTTTCACGCTCTGTTTCATCAATTCCAACCCTGGCTCGACATCATAATACCTGCTATCCACCAAATCACCTTTGACTTCTCCCCGCCCTGGAAGGGGCGAGGATTCTTGACAGCTCCGAATTTCAGGCCGTCTTCCCTACTGGGTGGATATTCCACTCAATAGGGCAACACAGGTGTGGTGTGTACCTCACACCTGTGGGGCAAGCCAATAGCCCTACTACCAGGCTTAAAGAGCCTGTATACTTTCTGTATATGTTTATCGCTCCCACTCCATCCCTGTGATATCTAAAACCACAGCTTTTGCATTCATAGTTCCTGTTTTCTGGCTTGTTTTTGCTACCACACACAGGACAACTCTGTGATGTCCCATTTTCTTTTATAAATTTGACTTCTATCCCCACAAACTCGGCTTTCTCTTCTATCCTTCTTGCTACTCTTCTAAACATCCATTGATGGATTTTTTGATTCGGTACTTTCCCATGTCTTGCCCCATTCCTTATACCCTTCAAATCACCTAATACAATTGTCCCTATACCATTTTTAATACAATACCCCACCAAATAAGATGTGTATTTTTCCAACACATCTCTAATTTGATTGTTAACTCTTCTCAATACTTCCCTCTTTGCTCTCAAAAGCTCTTTGAATTTTCTTGAATCTTTCTGACACTTAGATAGTTTTTGCTGAAATTCTCCAAGTTTTTTATTGCGGTATCTTATCTTTGAGTTCAGAATACCACCATTATAGATTAAAACTTCTCTGCCATCAAAACAAACCATCGGATGTATTACTCCAAGATCTATTGCCATCACTCCTGCGGTATTCTCAATTTTTCCTTCTTCTACTTCAACCACAATGTGAAGATAATATTTCTTCTTGTCTTGATGGAAAATCAGCTCTGCATACTTGGGAGCACCTTTTAAACAACACCCTTTTATAACCATTGGTGCTTGTTCCTTCCCATTTGACAAAATCAAGTCTCCATCTTTAAAATGAATTGCGCTTTTCTTAAAAACCACTTTATTATACTTCTTGTTCCTGAATGGTGGTCTTATCTTGGATGTATCTTGGCCTTTCTCCTTTGCCTTTTGTAATCTTTTCAGATATGCCTGATATGCAGTCCAAAACTGCTGGTATGCTGCCTGTTTGCTTTGACTGTGAAGTTTAAAACTCTTTTGATGCAGCCACCATTCCATATACTGGTCAAATGTCTTTCTCGAAACATTTATCCCTTTTGTTTGTATCCTTTTAAAAAAATTTACTGCTTTAGAGTAGATTTTACCAGATACCATTGAAATTTCTCTCGCTAAACCTTGATATTCTTCTGGAACTGACAAAATATATGTCTTATCCATCCTTTTCTACCTTCTTCCATTGGCTCTCTATATACTTCTTGATGGTTTCGGCAGATACATTACCTGCAGTTGCCACAAAGTATGCTCTTGTCCAGACAGAATCTCTTTGTTTGTACTGGGGAAACTTTTGCCCTATCTTCCTGCCAGTAGCGCCCTTTATAACATTAATAAGTTCGCTTGGAGAATACCTTGGAAGTGCAGAAATAAATAGATGAATATGGTCAGGCATTATTTCAAGTGCTAAAATATCAAACTTGTATGTCTTGGATAGTTCCCTGATTGTTTCTTCAACTGTATTTTTTACTTCAGGGCCTTTTAAAAAGTCTTTTCTGTACTTTGGTATCCAAACAAAGTGGTAGTTGATTAGGAATTTAGCATGTCGTGTGGATTTGTAGGTATTCATTCTAAACCAACCTTCTTAATTCCAAGATTTGGTTTAATTATATCATACTTGGTTCTCAGTTTCAACCCTTGCATTCATCCCCGCCCTACAAGGACGAGGCTTTCTGCAGAATTCTTGTAATTGTTATAAAGTTGTTTTCAAAATATAGAAATGCCCCTATACCAGCTAAAACAATAATCAAAACCAGAACCTTTTTGCTATTCGTAAAACTTATATTTCTTGGTGTTTTCATACTCTTCCCCCTTCATACAGTGTAGAGAGTATCAATAGCCTGATTGAAAAAATTCGCATAAAGTCGGGTGGTTACTTTAACTCTGTTGAAGTATTGGAAATCAACATATATTTACAGAGGGAGAAGTTAAGGCGAACAAAATGGAAAAAAGCGGTACCAATGATAAATGCTCACATTTATGAAATACAACAAATTTTCCAGTTACGTTACCTTAATCAGACACAAAATTCTTGACAACTCTCTACTGTGGCAGGAAGGCCAAAGTACAGGTATCTTACTCCATACTTTTTGCAAAAACCTCTACCAAGGCTTAACCTCACTTTATCCCCTGTTATCTTGAACTGGTCCTTTGGAAATATGAGAAGGAACATTCCATCCTTGGGCAAATACCGGGGGTATTGAAACTTTGTTAACAGAGTTTCCTCCCTTCTTTGCGGCCAGCAATCCAAGAAAGGATTTAAATGCTTCATCTACAGCTTGTACCGTCTGCTGTGCAACCTGTGATGGGAGCAATTTGTAGTTCTCGTTTTCCTTTACGAGATGATATACCCTCTCATATCTTAGTCGTTTACCATTCTCGAAAAAGTATCTTCTAACAAGGTAGAGGCTGTAGTTATACAGATTTTGAGAAAGATGACACAACTCCCTCAATAGCTTATATGTTTGCTTATCGCATCTTATATGATTTTTCTGGGTTTTGTACATTAGCCATCACTCTGAGGATATTTTATCACATTTTTAGCAATTCATCTCCATCTTGCAGAAGATGGGGTCTTCTTGCATATTTGTTGATAAAACCCTAAATCGTAAAATCAGCCGCTGTTGTTCACCTCATAAATCCTAATGCTTCTGTCAAAAAAGCCTATTATCAAGGATAACGGAGCAAGCCAGCCGTGCTAGATTCCCCAGAAAAACTCCGCAGGCTTGTCTGACGTATGCGTTCCATCCCCGGGGATACACCCAACCAACCAAAACAACAGCAGAACAACCAAAGTTAATAATATTCACTTCTTTAGTACTCATATTTCTCACCTCAAATAGCTTTATATGGCCGGTATGTTGTTTTGCCATATCAATGGCAAACGTTCACATGGCATCAAGCAGTTTATCGAGTTTAATATTATATACTATAGCTATCACTACCTCAAGGAAAAATACGTCATCTATTGCTTCAATTAATACATTACCTCAACAGCACTGATTCATATATACTTTGACCGGGAAGGACTTTAATATAGTGGGAATGGTATTTTAGATTGCCAAGTTCAGCAGACAGCATATAGTATCCAGGTGGTAAATCTTCTATAACGAAATTACCATTATTATCAGAATAGGTTTCATATACCGGCATCACACTTTCATGTCCAAAAAACAGGCGTATTTTTACATTTGGAGCAGCCTCCTTGCTCTTCTCAATATAGGCAACACCGGTTATCCTGGCAGCAAGATTGATCTTATCACTGCCTATATAAATGTGAATGTTTTGCGTATTCGATTGTGTTGGGTTCACGTCAACTCTCTGCTCTTGATCAAGGTCCTGGCAATTATACTGAATGCTGTCACTTTCTAATATTTTTCTGTCTCTTGTTTTAGCCTTTTCCGCTTTTTCTTCAAGCAATTTTTCCTGCAAATCCATATTTATAACCTCCTGTTATTGTGGAATTATAAATAACAACCGTAAGCAATTATCACTATGATTACATGTCCAAATATTTATATACAGCGGAGAAATTACGCTGACTGTCGATAAGGTTCTGTGGGGCTGGCTGCAGAACAAAAACTTATGTACAGTGGGGGAAAATCCCCCACCGTATTTTAAATTTTAACCAAAATATTTTCCTTTTTTATCGGCCTCGACTTTTGCTTCACTTTCCGATTTTGATTCACTCTCAGCTTTGGCTTTATTCTTACTTTTTGCTCCAGCTTCGGCTTCACTTTCGGATTCCACGTCGGCTTCTGTCTCGCTCTCAGCTTTTTGTCCCTGGTACTGTTTTTGTGTCAGGATGTTGTAGTTAATTTGTTTGTTGTATTGCTTCTGGTCGTTGCGCTCTTCCTCTTCCATTTCAACATCCTGTTCTCCCTCAATCTCAGATTTTATTGCGGCTTTCAGTTCCGCTTTCAATTCAGCTTCCAGTTCAGCCTTTAACTGAGCTTTCAATTCATTGAAATCTATATCATGCATGCAGCATTCCTCTTTCATTAATTTTATTATTAATACTACTCTTTTTTATTGGCTACCGGTAAAATTATGGTTTCTATAAATTTTACCGGCAAACCAGAGTAGTATTATTGATTCTAGTATATACTATGAGATATAATGAAAAGAGGTGATAGTTTAATAAAAAATTTTTTAATGCAACAAAATAGCGGTTTGTCACATTTAACAAACCGCTAATCATCAAACATAATACGCAATCGCCATATCAGCGTTTCATAGTTTTATTAGCTTTTGCCTTTGTACTTTAATGGAAGTACCATTAATGCAGACAGAGCAATTAACAAAATATACATAATGATTTTTCTAATCTGCCTTTGCGATGTTTCGTGAGTTTTTGTTCTCATATCTGCACATATCCTCCTACCTCGTATACTGGTACTTGTAAACAACAAATCAATTAGCCTTTAGGCCATTTATTTTACCAGTTATTTACTGGTAATTAACTCGCCACATCTATAATCATGATGTACATTCATGAAAATATAACGACACAACATTAACGCATTAATGGCAAAGTTACAAGTACCTCAGTATATTCCCCTAATATACTGCTAATTTTTACACCATAAGACTCGCCAAATATCAGCTTTATACGCTCATCCACATTTTTTATACCGATACTATTAAACCGTTTTTTCCCGGTGTAGCCCCCTTCCATTAACTTCTTTATCTGTTCCTGGCTCATACCCACGCCATCGTCTTTTACAGATATTGTTAATGTTTCTTCAGAAGATTTTGTCACACGTATTTCTATATTTCCCTTTGTACCTTTAGGCTCAATCCCGTGAAATATTGAATTCTCTACAATGGGTTGTAAGGTAAATTTTACAATCTTGCATTCTTTTAACGAGGAGTCTTCGAAATGATAGCTGATATCAAAAAGTCCGCCATATCTGTACTGCTGTATTTTGCAATATTCATGTCAGTACTCATAGAAATATAAACCCATCCCATAGGTGCCTGCTGGTAACTTGTATAGATGTTTTGAACAATCGGGATTGCCTTTTTCCTGTAACCGGTGAACCCTTCTTCAACTATACCAACCCATTTTATCACCCTCTGTTGCCTCAGCAAATCAAAATATGGGAAAGACGTGCACACCTGTATATCCGACGGATCACCGTACACCAAACCAAACTGTATATAATTACCTTTTATAGAATATATTATTATTTTGTTTATATACCTGTCCACTCCAAGCCCATAGACGTGGTTTTTAAGAGCATTATAGGCAGTAATCTTCTTATACCTCAAATCGTTCGGATATACATCACTGGCAGTTATAAATGCAGAAATGTAACTGTTTATCGAGCTCCAATATGCAATATTCATAACGGAACTTACGCTGGATTCGATATGGTCCATAGAAATGCGCAGATTGTGGTTGACAGTTTGAATCTTGTTTAGCTTGACAAGAACATTAAAATTTGTCAAACAAATTGCTATAACCAGTGATAAAATAACAACCGTAATGCTGAAAGAGTAAAATAGAATCTTGGACTTCAAAGTCCTTATATATCTAAATATATCTAAACACCACAGCAATTCTCCTCCTCATCTCGCTTACATCAATCAAAGCGCTAGCATCCTGCTAGCGCTTTACTGCCAACTCATTCTCAATAGCCTCCTTTAAGGCGTCCAGTCCAATTCCTTTCTTTGCCGAAACAAAAATAGTCCGCTTGTTATTAGCAACTGGCTGTGTGTCTATAAGGTCGATTTTGTTAAATACATCTAACCGTGGAATATCTATAGCGTTCAGATCGGACAATATTCTCTCCACCACCTGTATCTTTTCATCAACGTCGGACGATGTTATATCAATCACATGGAGCAGCAGATCCGAATACCTAACCTCCTCCAGCGTGGATTTAAAGCCCTCAACCAAGTCGTGCGGGAGGTCCCTGATAAAACCGACGGTATCGACCAGCACCACCTGCATCCCCGAAGGCAGAATAAGCTTGCGTGCAGAGGTGTCAAGAGTAGCAAATAATTTATCCTCCACATAACTCTGGGCTTTGGCAAGAGCATTGAACAGCGTGGACTTACCGGCATTGGTATACCCCACTATGGACACGACGGGTATCCTGTTTTTGGCTCGCCTTTGTCGGTACAAGTTCCTATGCCGTTCAAACTTAGCCAGCTTTTTTTCTATTGACTTTATTCTGTTCTGTATATGCCTCCTATCGGTTTCAAGCTTGGTCTCGCCAGGTCCCCTGGTGCCTATGCCACCTCCTAGCCTAGAAAGCTGGCCTCCCATGCCAGTGAGACGCGGTAACCTGTATTTTAGCTGGGCCAGCTCTACCTGGAGCTTGCTTTCCTTCGTCCTGGCTCTACTGGCAAAGATATCAAGAATAAGACAAGTTCGATCAACTATCTTTATGCCCAAAAAGTCCTCTATATTTTTGATCTGAGAACCGCTCAGCTCATCATTTACTATTACAACATCAACCTCGTTACCCTGAATAAATGACTTCAATTCCTCCAGCTTGCCCTTTCCAATATAGTAAGCGCTATCAGTACCCTTGCGCTTTTGCGTGATAACTCCTACTACCTGTGCACCTGCCGTTTCGGCAAGGTCCTTTAGCTCTTCCATGCTTTCCTGATCATGACTAGACTCAATAATCCCTACTAGAACAGCTTTTTCCAGAACTTCGTTTTCTTTTGCTCTCACAATATCATCACCTTTAAGAAATAATGTTCAAAATCACTATTGCATTCTCACAGCTAATATGCTATTATATTTGTTGTCAAAAGTCAATGACATGCCGAAGTGGTGGAACTGGCAGACGCGCCGGACTCAAAATCCGGTGGGGCTTACACCCCGTGTGGGTTCGACTCCCACCTTCGGCACCAGTAATAAAATCGAGGGGTTTAGCGATTAAAGCTAAACCCCTTTGTTTTCATCTGATACCAAATTTGACGCCATTACATTTTTGCTAATTTGCAAATTCTCATAATCCAAATTGTCATAACCTCTTTTACTATGGCTTTTTTCCAGTTGCCTTAATTTTTTAAATATATAAGAAAGATATACCCATAGTCACAGTAGCTATAAGCATGAAAAACAACACAAGGACAGCTACAGCTATTCCTATTAACTGCATAATCCCTTGAATCTTAAAATAAACTGCTAGCTCCCTTACCATGTTGATCATGTTGGAATCGGCACTTTTTTCGAGTGTGAGTGAAATGTTGAGCGCATGTCCCATGGCATTTGTCAACTTTATCCCCAAAATTAGCGTTATTATACCGGGTATAGCTCCCACGATGTAAGCAAATAGACCAGCCAAGGCAGAAAGCCCCCCAATGATGGAAATCCACTATAATAATATTTTATGTCACTACTACTAGCAACTAGCATATATGAAATATCAAAATTTTAACTCAATGTATAAATACCGTTGTACCGTTGGGTATATTGTCATATATCCATTTTGCATCTTCCACTGATAGCCTTATGCACCCAGACGAGACTCTTTTCCCTAAAGTATCATCCACTATTTTACCATTTTTATCAAATGGAATTGAATGAAACAGATAAGATTCGTAAAACCTTACCCAGTACTTAGCTCCACTTTGTAGATAATCATTATAAAACCACTCTCCTCGATCTTGTATCGTATAAACACCTCTTATCGTCGGACTCCTGTTCTTACCCGTTGCACATATCATTGTCTTTATAAGATTCCACTTGTCATTCTCCTTTTTCAGCACGTTAACTAATTGCCTTTCTATATCTACCCATATCAGGTAATCAGTTTTACTATCCAACCCTTTGTATTCAATAAATTCTTCAATTTGTTCTTCTGTTAACTTTGCCAAATTTGTTTCAGGCTCTTCTGAAAATTCTAATACAGCTGCATCAACCCATCCTTCTAATTCGTCCTTCTTGATCAAGTACCTCTTTTCCAACTTGTCTCTTATTATTTCCACATTATCACCTTTTTTCAATCTCCCTATTATTTCAGAGTTTTTGCTTACCGCTTTATTTACAACAGTGTCCTCCACAACGGTTGCTATCACTATCGAAGGTCTTACTACAATAACATTTTCATTTGCCTCACCTTTACCAAAATAACTTACAGTTTTTGTCTCTAACTTCCTTACTTCTCCTGTAACCCTACTACGCTCGTTCTCATCATTAGACAAATAGTTTAAGTTAGACTTTTCTTCTATCTCCACCCCCCCTATCGCGGCAACAGCATATCCGTTCCCCTCATTGCCATATTTTCTTACATTCATGTTAAAGTCAAGCTCATGTACAGCATTTTCAACACAACTTGACATAAAACATATCGCTATCGCAATAAAAACAACTAATCCAAATGTTCCTTTCATCACTTTCATCATATGTTAAAACTAAACCTCCATGTTACAATTGTAACCTCGTCAACTTCCATTTAGAAGTATACTTAAATGCCTTCTTTTTAAACTGATTCTAAAACTTCTCAAATGTAGGGAAAATTTTTAATTTCTTTATTTTACAAGCTTTGAAAGCTCTTTGAATAACGGAGTGCCTGCTTTTTTCAAAAGGTCAAACAATACCGTCTCTGTATTAGTGATAACGGCTCCCATCTCCGCCATTAGATATAACCCATTTTGATAATTTTCCAGAGTTCTAGAGCACACCGCATCTTTGACCACAAAAACTTGATAACCATCACGAAGCAAATCCCTTACTGTCTGAAAAACACACACATGAGTCTCCATTCCGGACACAATTACCTTTTTTCGTCCCAGTTTAGCAAGCTCTGACATAATCTCCGGGGTATAAGCTGAAAAAGATAATTTTTCAAAAGCTTGAAATGCGCCAAGAGCGTCGCTTATCTCTTTGACGGTTTTCCCCAGGCCCTTAGGATATTGTTCAGTCACAACCACAGGAATTCCTAACTTTTGGGCAACGGATACCAGAATTTTAGCATTGTGTATCACCTGATCACGCTGATCCATCACAGACACCAAGCGCTCTTGGATGTCAATTATCATTAAAACGCTTTGTTCACATTTAAGTTCAAACTTGTCCATTGTTAACACTCCTTTTGGTATGCTATATTTCACCTATGGCATATGTAGCTATTATAAAAGAAAGAATAAAAAAGTACCAAGACCTTTTATGGCCTTGGTACCTCTGGTGAGCCATCAGGGACTCGAACCCCGGACACCCTGATTAAGAGTCAGGTGCTCTACCAACTGAGCTAATGGCCCATCTTCTCATCAGACGTGATTTATTATAATCAACAACTTTTAATAATTCAACATACTTTTTAACTATAAATGATGGTTCTAAAGCATTTAAATGCATATATCTAATAATTACTTTCATTTTCTCTGTATTTCTAACGGATCCTCTATTTTTCATCTTATTACTACGCAAATGCAGGATACTCCAAAAGATAGAGTATCCTGCACTTTCTTCTTATATAACATTGCCTTCTTTATAATTTTTAATGTGACAGGTTTGGCGTTGTCGATGTATCTTCTTCCCGAGAAAGAATTCTTATAGCAAACAACTCAGGCCCGTCATGCCAGATCCCTGTCCGATTGAATTTTATCAAGTGAAATATAATTCTCCCTGCGCCCTCGCTTGACGAACTCGTCACAGGCGCACTCCTGCCATTTGGGATCTAAACCAATAGACGCATTATCAGAATAATAACCCGCAATAAATCCACCCCTGCCTCTCCAAAGCTTATCAAGCAGCTCACGCGCCTCAGCCCTTATTTTTTCTTCATTCCTTGTTTGAAGCGTTCTTTGAATATCCACGGGACACCAGAACGTGATCTTTGCTTTTTCCTGATAGGATGCCAAAGTGTCAATCCCGTGCAGCGTGGGCTGGTCAAACTGCAACAGGTCAACCCCTGCTTCAATGAGACCGGGAATGATTGCACCTATAGCTCCACACGAATGCATAAAAACTTTTATACCGCATTCATGCGCAACTGCGCACAGTTTTTGGAAGCGGGGATAAAACTCCTCATACCAGAGTTTGGGATTTATAAAAAGCTGTGTTTGCGTCCCCCAGTCCTCAGGAAACATGATGCTATCAACGCCCGCCCTGGCATAATTTGTGATCATGTCCACCAGCATCTCATCGATTTTATCATGAAGCTGGTGCATTTTCTCAGTCTCCAGCATCAGCTTAACAAAATAATTTTCTAGTTTAAAGAGCTTTCTAGCTATATTAAAGGTAAATCCGGGCATACTCCCTATTATCCACTTGTCAGGGTGTTCTGCTTTACACTTCTTCACAATCTGATAGTCATCAGGATTTGAAAAATCAGGAAACTCATAAGCCGTGTAATCTTCTATGTCTTCCAGCACACCCTTAATCACTTCTCCTTTTGAAGTTGAATCCAGCCTTGCCCACACATTCCCCCATTCATCTATTCTTTCCCAGCGATTATCTCCCACCTTTTTCCATTCAGTGGCGTGTGTCTTTACCGTATTGCTACACCACACCAGATCAGAATCCCAGAAAGACCTGGCAACCCTTTCAGGCTCCTCGTAATTTAGAGTTCTCAATACTATCTCTTTAGAATTCATCCTTTTCTCACCCTTTATCTTTTTTTGAGCTAAAAAACAAATATTTTTACATCGATATTCAACTATTTTAAAAAGGCTCTATACTCTCTTGAAAACCATACCGTAAAACTTATTTAATCAGTTCCTTCAATAGATTTAAACTAATCGGCGCATCTCTATCAACGTCCTTAGTACTGGCCTCGATACTTATGCGTCCCTCATATCCAATTTCTTTTAGCCTTTGAAAGAAACAATCGTACACATCCTCAGACCTATCCAGAGGATACACCCGTCCACTACTGTTGGCTATATGCAGATGTGCAATCGTAGAACCCGCCTTAACCAATACATCCATGTTTTCATTCTCCCGCCGCATGTGATAAAAATCGGCCAATAGCTTTACATAGGTATGACCAACGTCTGTTACAAACTTTATGCCTTCCTCTACAGAATTGAGAATGTTGGTCTCCGAAGTGTTCAACGGTTCCATAGCAATGGTCAAACCATATTCAGCAGCCACATCGCCTGCTACCCTCGCAATCCTTACAAGCTGATTCCACGCTTCTTCCCCGCTCCAACCATCAGGTACTTTGCGCGCTCCACCGCTTCCAAATACAACCACTTTTGCGCCCAGACGGCTTACCCTTGGAAATGCCTTTTTCAGATAATCCTCAATGCTTTTCTCATCCACTTCAGGCCCTGTCAGCCTCATATTTCCTGGAAATAACACATTGAATGCTTCGCATTTTATCCTGCTGCTATCAACCAGATTCATTACGGCATTAAATTCCTCATCGCTCATCTTTGCAATGCTCACCACCGAAGGCTCTATATAATCAAAGCCTATATCCTCCATCTTTTTTATATTCTCCACGCCTGTACATATACCAATTTTCACCCTTATTCACCTCATATAATAATTTTATAATTTTTAGGCCTTTTAAACCTCTCAGGACCAAAATTGCAGACTTTCCTCTCACTTTACTAGCCTTGCAAATCTTCTGGGCCATACACAAGCATAACGTTGGATAGCTTCCATCATATGTTGCGCCTTTGCTTATGACTTGGCCATGATTACGAGTATATACTTTTTAATGGCAGACCCTCCCACTTTGATGTGAGAGGGTCAATCGCGTCTGCCATCTCAATACGTTCCTTCTACGTCTAAGACTTTATCTTCTTTTTTATCCTTTTTGAACTTGGAACTGTCTATCCTTTCTTTGAGCTTTTGATAGAACAGGTCTTCGTCAAAGGGGATCTCTACCCAATCATCCAGCCACGAAGACAGATGCATGGCATTTGATATGGTCAGGCCATATATCCCTTCTACGCCGGGCGCCAAAAGCGGCGTACCTTTCAATATGGCGTTTACCCAGTTGGTGGTAATCCCCCTGTGCGCCGTTTCAACGCCATGCACAGGGATTTCACATTTCCAGCATTCAGGCGAGCCAAATCCACCTTTGTACTCTCTATTAAACTGCCTCTCTGAAACCCGCAGGCGCCAGAAGGTCAATTTGCCTTCCTCGACCACTATCTTTCCTCTATCACCGGCAATCTCAAAGCGGTTGGTACCCGGCGCTTCGCCGGTAGTGGTTATAAACACGCCCGTGGCGCCATTCTCATATTCCATATAAGCCGTGACGTCGTCTTCAACTTCAATATCGTGATATTTGCCGTAGTGGCAAAATGCCCGTACGCGACGCGGCATGCCGCAAATCCATTGCCACAGGTCAAGATTATGGGGACACTGGTTTATGAGTACACCGCCGCCTTCACCGGCCCACGTGGCCCTCCAGCCACCCGAATCATAGTAGCTCTGCGAACGATACCAGTTTGTGATAATCCAATTGATGCGCTTTATCTCACCCAGTTCACCCGATTTTACCAGATCCCTGAGCTTTTGGTAGACGGGATTGGTACGCTGGTTGTACATAATGCCAAAAACCTTGCCGCTCTTCTCGGCCACCTCGTTCATTTCCCTTACCTGCTTTGTATAAACTCCCGCAGGCTTCTCAATGAGCACGTGCAGTCCCCGTTTAAAAGCGCTGATGGCCAAGGGCGGATGATCATAGTGGGGCGTGGCAATGATGACGGCATCCACAGCCTTGGACTCAAACATGGCCTCAGCATTTTCGAATAGCTTAATATGCTCGCCCAGATTGTCTCTGGCCCATTCCAGCCTCTTGGGATTTATATCGCAAACTGCAGTGAGCTCTGCATTGGGAACATCTCCAGCTGCCAGATACTTGGCATGAGCCGAACCCATGTTCCCTATGCCCACTACGCCTATTCTCACCTTATCCACAGGTCATTCCCTCCTCTCAATTTGTGACAATATCTTCTTCAAAGCATTTGCAGCAATGCCAAACTGCTTAGGACCACCTTCCGGCAGGTTAGGATCCACAATCCCCTGCTCCAGTTCGCTAAAGCCTACAAAGTTGCCCAGATGGGGCTCTATGGATAAGAAGCCCTCATACCCCCTTTGATAAAGCTCAGTAAGTATTTCCTTTACCTTGCCGTCTCCATATCCCGCAGGCACCACGCTGTGGTTGCTGTACAGTGCATCCTTGATATGCATATAAGCTATATAACTTTTTAGGAGATTGAAAGCATGGGGGTAAGTTTCCACATCGCATTGGACAAAATTGGCCGGATCAAATGTAAATTTTACGTAATCGCAGTTGAGCGTTGTTAAAAGGTCAAGGCAGCGCTCAGCAGTATCCCCATAAATGCCCTTTTCGTTCTCATGAAGAAGAGTGAGTCCGGTCCCCTCAGCGGCTTTTATAAACTCCTCCCACCTGCGAATAACCTCATCCCTATATTTTGCAGGGTCATCTCCTTTGGGAATATAAAAGCTGAACATCCTGATATAGCTGGTTTCCAGTATCTTTGCGATTTCAATGGTGTGTTTAAACAGCTCAAGGTGGGGTTCAAAATCATCCAGTATTCCTATCTTGCCTATAGGTGAACCTATGGCAGAAATCTTAAATCCCCTGTCATCCAGCCGTTTCTTTATCTCCTTTACCTCTTCCAAAGAATACTGAACGAGGTTTTTGCCGTATACTCCTCTCATTTCTATGTATCTTATATCATGCTGTTCCAGCACATCCATTTGTACTTTCAAATCAGGGTCGATTTCATCTGCAAAAGCAGAAAGTATGAACTTGCTCACCCTTCTCTCCTCCCCACATCAATCGTATTTTCGGATTTAAGGATTAAGGCCCAGTTTCTTCAAATTATTCAGGCTTATTGCCAGGCTCTCAAAAGGATCCCTCTGACAGATGTCCTGTTCCACCAGCGCCCACTCTACACCGATCTCAACGCAGGCATTGATGATGTCTGGCCAGTTGAGATTGCCCTCGCCCACCTCGGTCATCATCTGCTGCCTGTTGCTGTCCACGCCCATGTCCTTGAAATGAACTACCTTCATCCTGCCCTTGACCTTCTTGATCCAGTCAACGGGATTGGCCCCTCCTGCCTGCACCCAGTATGTATCGATTTCAAAGTCAAATACTTCAGGATCGGTTTCATTGAGTAGGATTTCCAAACCCGTTACCCCGTCAAATTTCATAAATTCGAAGTTATGGTTATGATAGATAAATCTCAATCCATTATCCGCTAATACCCGCGCAATGTCCGACGCTTCTTTGGCAAATTTCACATATCCTTCCGCACTTTTAGCGTATTCTTGCGGCATGGCACCAAGACCCACATATTTGCAGTTCCAAAGCTTATGCTGTTCAATGACTCCCTGCAAATCATTCTTCAATCTATCGTATGCAATATGGGTAGCACAAATCGTCAACCCTTCTGCATCCATTATCTCCTTTACCCTATGCGGGTCCACAGGTCCGAACGCTGACACTTGAACGGCATTATATCCTATTTCCTTTATCTTTTTCATGCTGGCCGCGATGTCCTCAAGCGTCTTGGTGAATTGCCTGATGGTATACAGCTGGGCTCCTACTCTGGGCTTACTCATAAAAAATCCCCCCAATTTTAATTAATGTTTATTACATTCCCTGTAGAAGAGGACTTATAAATGCCATCGATTATCTTCAAAGATTCCATACCCTCTTCAACAGAGATGATGTGCCTGGGATCATCGCTTAAAACGGCTCGATAAAACTCGTCTATCAAAACCGCGTGGCTTCTGCCCCAATAAGACTTGTATGCCGTCTCGCTGGCCTTTCCAGTAACTAAAAGCTCACGGCTTTTGCCTTGTTCCATAACCAGCGTACCATCGTAAATCCTCAGAGTGGCCTTCTCACAGTCTATTTCGATTTCCACTGGGGAATTGGTAGTATAGCAGTTGGTGGCATAAAAGATACCCCGTGCTCCGTTTTTGAAAAATAGAACGGCATCAGCAGTGTCCTCTACCTCGATCACATCTCCCAAAAGATAAGTAGAGACATTTCCTTTTACAGCCTTTACTCCCCCACCCAACCACTGCATGAGATCAAGGGTATGAATAGCCTGGTTTATAAGCACGCCGCCGCCCTCTGTGGCAAACCTTCCTCGCCACCCGCTTTGAGTGTAGTACTCCTTGGTTCTAAACCAGGTTACAACACCTTTAATTCCCCTAACAGCCCCGATCTTGCCACTGTCGATGATCTCCTTGGCCTTTTGAGACTCTGGATTAAAACGGTTTTGAAAGCATACCCCTATATAGCGTCCATGCTTTTTGCTCTCTTGCGCCATTTCCTGTGCCTGGCTCACAGATATGGCAACCGGCTTCTCAACCAAGACGTGTCTACCAGCTCTTACAGCTTCAATGGCCATAGAGGCGTGCAAGTAATGAGGTGTACATATATGTACCACATCTACTTCATCATCATTAATAGCTTCCAGATAATCAACATACCATCGGCAATCATACTTTGCTGCAGATGCCTGGGCTCGTTGTTTGTCTATATCAACCACGCATACCAAGCGTCCTAGCTCGCTTGCCTCAATTGCATCTGCATGCACCCCGTGTATACTGCCGCAGCCTATGATGGCTGCCCCCAACCTTTTCATGTATATTTCACCTCAAAAAGGGGATAGTCTCCCAAATTTTGGTAACAATGCTCGTTAAATCTTTCTATTAAATTGTAATTTAGGAAACCGTTTACCTTTTGTTTTTATTATAAACAGATTTTAACTTCATGTCAATATAAACACAAAAATAACACAGATACAAAAAATATAAAAATTCGCGTAACATTTACAAATTTTCATGCTTCATTACAAGTTACTGGCCATGCTCGGACGCACAAAATAAAAACCCGGCATTTAGCTGGGTCTATAAGTCTACAATTTGGATTTCACGAAATTATTTATTTTTTAAAACTGCCAATCTGTTTTTTAAAGCTATTCAGGCTTATACCAACATATTTCCTATACTTATCTTCCTTGACAACAGGTACAATTTTATCATCACTGGTAATATAAATATAGCCACATAGATTATCAATTGGAAGGTACTTTCCCTCGTGTACTCCAGAGCCTTTTCTTAAAAAGAATACCATCTTTTCCCCGGGGATTAACTCGGGTTGATAGCCATCAAATTCACAGCTGCGGGTAATTAGTATCTCTTCTCCTTCCAAACTGCCCGCTAACACATCAAGCACCTTTATTTGTGTTGTGATAAATTCAGTCCTATTTGGCTCATTACCCATACTTCGCGATTTCTCCTCGAGCGCACCTTCCGGAGTCGCTTTATTGCCTTCAAAAGTAACGGTGTATTTATCTACACTTTTATTTACTTGTCCAACAATTACCACATCAGAATACTGAACTAGAACTTGTACATCCGGGATCATTCCGCGTTCCATATAGGGCGGATCTCCATACGTTGGGTATTGAGCTAACAGTTTCTCAATATAATTATTTCGAGCCACATATATACCATAAAAAGTACCTGCTACCAGCATTACTGCAATAACCAACAGGCTGACTTTTAGTCTTTTATTCATGTCTAGATGCCCCTTTCTCAATTTAAATTTTTTATTAATATTTAGATGCAATATCATTCTTATCATGAGTTTGCGGGTAACTGAAATTTATTGTATCTATAAGTTTTTGCATTATGGATTTATATATATTTGCGCATAACTTATCAATTTAGTTGAGTTATCGGCTTTAGTAGTACTATTTATCAGAGTACCATTTGTATCATATATATATGTAACAGCTACAGGGTTAAACATACCATATCCTTGGGAATCCCACCAACTCTCAGTAGGTGTACAAAAATCTACTTTATACATAAAAGAAATAACCAAAGCAACTATAAATAGCATTAATGACATTCTTTTTATTGTGGACTTACATAACATTTTGTTAACCCCCTTAACGCCATTTTTCTTTTGAGATTCACAATTCATCATTGATCTAGCCCAATGGAATCCCTTCTTTCTTGTTATTTTTCTTGCTTGAGAAGAATATTTCCCTTTCACAATATATTAGAGAAAATTTTACTCAAGAATGGTGCAATAATTAAAAATTTTTTCATTGTGTTTTATTGCTATTTTTATTAAATATTGCTAAACTATAGATAAAGAAGATTAGAAAGTAATTGCAGCACTTCAGTTATCGAATAGCCCAACTTTGAATCTAACAAAAATTCGTAAGATGAGAAACTAAAATGAAAGGCAAATACAAGGAGTGTATTATCCTTGTCGTCAGATTTTAAAACAAAGAATAAAATAGATACTGACGAATTACAACTTTTCGAAAAATTACTCATCCCAATATATACTGATCTTTATAGATTTATTCTTAGCATTATCCGGGACGAGTATCTTGCAGAAGATATATTACAAGAAACCACTATAATAGCTTATAAAAACTTTCATACATCAAAGGATAAAGCAAAGTTTAAAACCTGGTGTTTTACAATTGCCAAAAGAGAAGCCATGAATATGAGAAAAAAGACTATTCGAGAGATTTTAATGACACCTGCACAATATCAAAACCTTATTAAAACAGCCATATTTGAAGATAGTCCCGATATAATGACACATATAGCTATCGCAGAAGCAATTAAAACATTACCCACAGAATACAGAAGCATCATCAATCTTGTCTACGGGTCAGGTTTATCACTAAAAAATACAGCTCAAATAATGAAGTCCAATTACAATACGGTAAAATCAAAACACCGAAGGGCATTACAAAAAATTCGACAAACTCTCAAAGCAAGCGTAAAGTAATCTCACCTTGAAAAAGGCAAAGAAATTATTTGTCTTTATTTTACCTTGCAACAACCCGGTAAAATGACCATGATAAAATCTCATCCAACGCTTCTTTATCTTCAATATCATAAACATATTATCATAAATATATCATAAGTAAAAAGCCCGGCTTGATTTGCCAGGCTTTTTTAAATTGAACTCCGGCGACGACCTACTCTCCCAGAGGGTCTCCCCTCTAGTACCATCGGCGCTGAAGGGCTTAACTTCTGTGTTCGGAATGGATACAGGTGTTTCCCCTTCGCTATTGTCACCGGAATCTCTCTTTCCCTCTTCATTTTTC